>NZ_WTYB01000010.1 GCF_009828055.1 Erythrobacter ramosus
TTCCCCAAGCGTCTCCGCCAGGAAACAGCTCAGCCGAAGCCGCAGGCCCAGAAGGTGAAGAAGCCCAGGGCAGCTCAGCCAGCCAAGGCTTCCGTAAAAAGGTCGACGGTCAAAAAGAAGAAGGTGCCCCAATCCTGGCAAATCGCCGGGTTCACGCCCGAGGCCGAGCGCGCGGAGCGCAACTTAGAGCGCAGCAGGGAAGCCGCTTCAATCATCGATACGATCCATCGGCTCACCAACGACGAACTGCTGGATCTTTGGCGCAAGCAAATGCCCCGCGCCATGGACCGGCAGAGCAAGTTGCAGTCTCTCGGGCAAGATTACGTGGATGCGATCGAGGGCGAGTGGCGGCGCAGAACTATTCTCGCACGACTTGATCCCGGCCACTTCAAATGGCCGACGACCCATGCCTCACCCGGAACCGGTGCGTTCGGTTCGATCGAGCACGATGAAGGCATGCTCAGTCACCTCGGTTACCACGTGGGCAAAACAGGTGAGCAATCGGCGCTGAAACGCCAGAGGCTACTTGCCCGCGTTTTCGAAGGCCAGCTCCCGCCGGTCAACGGCCCTGAATACATGGAATCATGGGGTGATCGCGGCAGTCCGAAGCGGCTCGAGAAGATGGCAGAAAGCATTGCTGCGGCTGTGAAGTCGGCGAAACGTCGAAGTGCCGATTTCAGCGTAGCGATCCAGCACTGGGAGGAGGACCTCTCTTACCTCCACGCGGCCTACTACGTTGGCCGCTTCGGCTTTGGGTGGCCGGCGCTTTAGGGGACTTCGGACTCGAAAATTCGGGCCGATTACGAAAGTGGGATCACGTTCGGTAGATGCAGGCAGTATGCGAGAACTTTTCGGTACTGCCGTCAGGCCGGTTAACCCAAAAGCAACGCGTTCCGAAATCTGCTGTGCGAACGCTGAAATGAGTGATGCCGCAGCCGATCTTGGCCGCTGACTCCGGATGGCGCTCAAGGGCCGCGCGCAAGACCTCCGCGTCAAGTGCACTGACTTTGTCGCCCAGGTCATAGCGATGGAGCATATCGTTGAGGTAGGAAACGGCGTCGCCTCGCTTTGCGAAATGCATGGTCCCCAAATCAAGAGGCTTCGCAGGCATAGCGTGATCCCCTATCCTTCGCTCTGCTCATCCAAGTTTTCATCATCGGTTGGAAGCAGACACTCGCGCACTTCGCGGAGGATTATCAGCGGTATTTCTAAAGTTTCTAAGCGATCACGACGGCTAGCGACCCACTCGACGCAATCCGCTTCACTTAGATCATCCCTGGCGATTTTCTCATACAAAGCAACAGCACTCATCCGTGACAGACCGAGCTCCAGCAGCGAAAGCAAGGTCCGTGACGAGACGCCTAACTCGAGTTGGGTGCCAATGTCGAGTTGTTGGTCGATCAGATCCTCGCGCTCGATCTGGCGCAGATGGAAGTGCAGCACATCCACATAGGCTGACAGATATTTGGGCGCCTTAAAGCGCGCAATCTGCTCGACTAGATCCATAGTCTCTCGGATTAAGTTCGGCAGCCGATAGCTTCTTCCTACGCTCATATGCCAGTCGATACTTCGCCGGATCATCGACGCCAGCGACAGGCCACGGAGCCAGTTGACGATGACGAGCGCGTAAAGCCGATTAACGTTCTCCGGACCGAATGCCGGAAACAGATATGTGTTGATCCTTCCGAGAATCGCGACGAACCGGTCGTAGCTATCGATACTCGCGACCTCGGCTGGCAGTAGATTTTCTACATCGCCCTGATATTCGCGGAACTGATCGAGCAGGCGTTGCAGACCAATTGGGCTAACACCGGGGTGCCGCGCGGTCAGTTCGATATCGATGTCAATTTGAGTGGCCAGGGCTTCGAGAGCTTGGTCCAGTTTCTTAAGGGTAGCCTGATCATGGCGCTTAGCGAGACTAGAAGTCGATATTGAGCCAAGGCGCAAATAAGTCGTGAGCAGATAAGCTCCAACCTGTTCAAACTGATCCGATGATTCGAGCGTCGACAAGTCAGATGTATCGCGGCCAGCAAGATATTGAGTCAGCTGGTCACCAAGCTCAAGGACCGCATCGCTCTCGCGCTTGATGGGAAAGCGCGCGCGGTGGGGCACGCCCGTCGGCCACGCAGTCCTGTCCTCTGGGCTGATACACACGATGTTCCCCTGGAACTCATCGCCCCAGCGACCAGCTCGCCCGGCTAAATTCCAAAAGTCGTGAGGCTCCATAGGATGCCCCTTGCCTTTCCGCGGCCCGCGCAAGACAATAGTACGGCACGAGAGATTGACGCCTTCGATGAGTGTCGACGTACATACGAGAAATCGAATCTTGCCCGTTCTAAACAGCCGCTCGATCTCGAGCCTGATGAGCGAAGGCATGTTGCCAAAATGGAAGGCGACCCCTCGCTCAACCACTGCAGCTAGACTAAATTGTGGGTGCACGCCCTTGCGTGCGAGATCGGCCAGCGCGACGAGCTCTGGGTCGACAACAGTGGCTGTCGGTTGCAGCTGACTGATTAAATCGGCGACCTTCTCTGACTCCGCCGCGCCGTTGACATAAACCAAGGTGCCCCCGCGCTGCCCTGCGGCGGCCGCGATGAAGGCGAGCTGCTTGCGAGCCCCACTCGGAGTGCTCGCCAATTCGAGCGTCCCGATTGGTAAAACGGAGTCAGTTTGCCTTACGGCTAGCGCCCAGAGCTTAGGTTTGCGGGGCACTTGATCAGCTACGATAACATTTTGGAGAACTGTCGGTGTGTCACTGTCGACCGACACCGTAGCCACATCCTCAGGCGCATCGGAAAGAAGTTCTTCGGGGTTCTGGGTCGCCGGACTGATGAACACTATTTTTAGCTTCGGGTCTGCCCGGGTCGCCCGCTCGACCGCATCTTGAAGGATCACGCCGCGCTGATTGTCCCCTATTTTGTGCGCCTCGTCGACTATGAGCAGGTCCGCAGAGAATTCGCTACCGAGTGAGTTAGCGAAGAGATGCAAACGCTCTTGGGTGAAGACCAAGATCAGACTCTTGCCACCTGCCCCTGCCGCATCAAACTTCCCGCGTATCGGGAGCGATGAAACTTCGATCGGACTGCCCTTGCCCAGCAGAGCTTGGAGACTCGTCTCGATCTCTGAAACAAGCGCGCGGGTAGGCGCGAGATAAATGGCAAGTTTCACCTCACCAATTCGCAACTGGTCGACGAGCCATTGAAGCACCAGAAACGTTTTTCCCGATGCGGTTGGGGCGGACGCGGACAACCAGTTCGGCCGGCTAGCGTTGGTCCAGAAACGCTGCTGGAAATCATTGACTTGAAGCCATGATCCGCTCGACTTTACGAGGATCGAGCGATCCATCTCCCGACGCTGCGCCTCAAGACGCAGAGCGACGCCGAGCCGCTCCTCAAGTCCATGTTCTAGCAGGCCGCGCTTGCCCGCGAGCGCAACTGCACGAAAATTAGAGAGCTTGCCAAAAAGTACGGCGCCCGCATCCTTTATCGCCGCTTTATCGGTCATAGCGATGGCGGCCGTTGCGATCCGCAGTGCAGTCTCCTGATCGACCCGCTCGCTCGACCGAGCAAGAATGCTGCCAGCAAGCAATAGTCGGGGCCAGTCGATTACAAGATCGCTCTTGTCGGGGAGGAGATTGTCGATCTCTCCACGCACCGTCAAGCGCGTGATCGCATCGAGATCATCGCGTATTCCCTCCGCACGTAGCCAGGACTGCAGCTCGTTCAAACTCATGCGGTGGCGATTCCCATGGCCTTTAAAAACGCACTTCGAAATCCATCGGCCGATGGCAGCGGTATGCAGAACAGCTGGATCTCCATGTCGCAGAGCTTTTCGGCCAAAAGACGCTCTCCGATCTTATCACTCCAGTCGGCAAGAGCCTTGCGGGCACCATCGACGATGTCATCGGCAATCGCCTTGACGTTGTCAGCGGGATAAAAGGGCGCTTCGAAGCCGACGAGCGCTACACCACAATATTGGACGCGGTTTGAAAGGACCGAGGAACGATCGAAGTAGCGCTTGAGGGCGTCAGTCAGTTCAGAATTGCTGAGGTCTGCCTTATCACTTAATAAGATCAGATCGCGCTCGCGATCAGCGC
>NZ_WTYB01000001.1:0-90000 GCF_009828055.1 Erythrobacter ramosus
ATCGTGACTGAATGGGACGCCTTCCGCGCGCTCGATCTGAGGCGCGTCAAGGAACTCGCCAACGCGCCCGTGCTGGTCGACCTGCGCAACATCTACAACCCCGATGATATGGCCGCCGCCGGATTCACTTATGTGAGCGTGGGACGGGTTTAAGCCCCGCCCCCCCGCCCCGGGCTTGACCCGGGGCCCCGCTTTCTTTGCCGTTTCAAAAGGGCGCTGGGCCCCGGGTCAAGCCTGGGACGGGGATGAGGTTTAACGCGGCGTCAGATCCAGCCCGTCGGCAAAGCCCGCTCTTGCGCCGCAGCTGATGAACTCGCCCGCTTCCTCCGGCGTCCCGCCGAGGTTGCCGCTGTAGCGGAACAGGATGCGTCGCCCCTCGATCCGGAAAAGCGGAACCTTCGCGCCCGTCTCCGCGCTGACCGCGCTCCACCAACCGGTGGCCCGGTCAAACCGCGCCGCCTCCACCCCCAGATCGCACATATGCGCATTGCCGCCGATGGCGCTGCCGGTGGCGGCAATGCTGCCGTCGGGGTTTCCGGTGAGGGTCACGCTCTGATCGCTCGCATCGATCAGCACCGGCACGATGCGCCCATACAGCGCGCCGCTGCGCATCGCTTCAGGCAGCGGCAGCAGGCGGCCGTGATAGGTTACGCTTTGGCCGGGTGCGAGCGTGATGCCGGGGCCAAGCTGGCCGCGCAGCACGGCAAGGCGCGCTTCGTAGAGATCACTGAGGCAGGCCCGATCCTCGCAGGCGGAGCGTGATTTCAGCCAGCGGCGCTGAGCGGCCAGATCGCCCTTCCCCGCCGCCCGCAGGTCGCGCCACACCTCGGCCAGTTCGAGATCATACCGGCGCAGGACATATTCGTATTCGTCGCAGATCATCGTCTCGACCGGGGTTGCGGCCTTGGCGCAATCAAAGCTGGGGCGATCCACCTCGGCGCTGGCGGCAAGCGTGCCGTCGATGATCGTGCGCGCCTCCTCGGCGCTGATCGTGGCGGTGACGGGGACATATTCCCCGTTGGGATAGGTCGGGGTGAAATAGGTCGCCAGCCGCAGCGGGCCGTTGATCCGCGCGCCGCCAAGGTTGACGAGCGAGCGCGGCGAGACCGTGGTGTTGTCGAGGGTCACGCCGAGGTTCATCCGCGCATCCCACAGGCCCAGCGCGCTGATGTCGGCTCCGGTCAGATTGGCGTCGGTCAGGTCGGGCGTGGCATTGATGCACCATTCGTCGACCGTTATCCCGCAGGCGAAGCTCGCGTCGGTCAGGGTTGCGGCCCTGAAGCTGACCTCGCCAAAATCCGCGCCCTGCCACGCGGAGACGAAGCGGATGCCGTAAAGGTCTGCGCCGGTAAAATTGGTGCCTGCGAAATTCGTCCCGTGCATCGAGCCCCATGACCAGCGCGCGCCAGTGGCCTTGGCATTGGTCAGTGCGACCCGCACCAGTCTCAGCCCCGGGACGATGGTGTTTTCCCAATTGGTGCCGTCGAGATCGGTCGAGACCAGGCACGCATTGGCGAGCAGCGTGGCGGGCTCGCGCATGTCGGCGCCCTTGAAACTGCCGCCCCGCACGATCCGACGGTGGCCCGCAGGCGCGGCACGCAGCGCTGCGGCGAGGTCGGCGGGCGATGTCATGGCGCGCGCATCGATGATCGCCCACTTCGCGCGGGCACCCGGGGCCTCGCCGGGGAGCGCGCAGGACTCGATGGCTTCAAGCTCGGCTGCGTCCTCAGCATCCCCCGGCACAGGGGCTTGGGCAGCAAGCGAAAGTGCGGCGGCAAGCGTGAACATCGGCGACAGGTCCTCCCGATCAAGGGTTTACGCGAAGGGGCGGCGGGCACCAAGCCCTTGCGACGAGGCGATCCGTCCCCCTTCCCCGCCCCGGACGAGATCCGGGGCCCCGCTTTTGGCGCGCGAACAAGGGGAGCGGGGCCCCGGGTCAAGCCCGGGGCGGGGGAAAGAGATGCAAGTCATAGCATTGGATCGGCCCGCCGAAGGACAGGCCGCAAGGCCGACCGGCCGCCCGCAGGTGCTCGAGCCCGCAGGGATCGAAACAGGACCGAGGACGAGCGCCCGGATGGGCGCTCGAAAAACAAAGGTGCATCAGGGGGCCATCATAAGCCGGGTTCTGTATCCCCGGACGGTATCCTTGCGGACCAGCGCCGGGGCGGCAGCCATTCATCTGCTCGCCGGATTGCTCCGGCGCTCTAGCAGCCAACCCGGGTCTCTCGGCGCGAAACACGCCTACCCTTCTTGCGAAAGGCGCGAGACCCCTATTCGGCCTTGCTCCGGGTGGGGTTTGCCATGCGGTTGCTGTTGCCAGCCCCCCGGTGCGCTCTTACCGCACCCTTTCACCCTTGCCTGTGCGCCCTTTCGGGAAGCCATCGGCGGTTTGCTCTCTGTGGCACTTTCCCTTGCGCCCCCGAAGGAGCGCCGGCGGGCGTTACCCGCCACCCTTGTTTCGTGGAGCCCGGACTTTCCTCGCGCCCCCGAAGGGACACGCGGCTGCCTCAGGCCCCCTGACCCGGCGGCCTATAGGCGGGAGCGGCGGAATTTGCAAAGCTGCCCCGCCGCTCGCCCGCCGTCACGCAGCAGGATCGCTGTCACGCCCACCGATATTGGCGAGGCTCTCGTCCGGTGCCAGCAACAGCTTCCACACCAGCGCACCAATCGCGGCCCCAGCCAACGGGGCGACCCAGAACAGCCACAACTGCCCCACCGCCGCCGTATCGGCGTAGAACGCCACACTGGTCGAGCGCGCCGGATTGACTGAGGTGTTGGTGACCGGGATCGAGATAAGGTGGATCAGCGTCAGCGCCAGCCCGATCGAAATCGGCGCAAAGCCGCCCGGCACCTTTGACGAGGTCGAGCCGAGGATAACGATCAGGAAGCCCGCCGTCAGCACCACCTCAATCACCAGCGCAGACAGCATCGAATATCCGCCCGGCGACAACTCGCCATAGCCGTTGGATGCAAATCCGCCAGCTGCAAAGCCGGGTGCTCCGCTGGCGATCACGAACAACACGCCCGCCGCGCAGAAGGAACCAATCACCTGCGCCGCCCAGTAAGGTGCCAGCTCAGCCCACGAAAAGCGCCCGCCAATCGCAAGGCCCAAGCTGACCGCCGGATTGAAATGCCCGCCCGAAATACCGCCGACCGCATAGGCCATCGTCAGCACCGTCAACCCGAAGGCAAGCGATACGCCCGCAAAGCCGATCCCCAGTTCCGGAAACCCCGCCGCCAGCACCGCCGACCCGCAGCCTCCGAACACCAGCCAGAACGTGCCGAAAAACTCGGCTGCCAACTTCCTCGTCATCCCACTCTCTCCCGTATCGCCCGCCGGATCCCAATCCGGCCAGACGTTGAAAAACCCCTGTCCTACCGCGTCCGCCCCTGATCGCGGTCAAGCAGCAATTGCCACAGGATCGCGGCGATCTCGCCATCGGGGATGCCGGTGATGTGTTCGGGCCGCCAGCGCCGCTCGAACGCCTCGACCGCCTTGGTCTGATCGGTGATGTCGTAGCCGAAGCGTTCCAGAGCGAGGAAGAACGAGCCTTCGTTGTGGAACGGATTGCCCGCGGCAAGGCTTTGCGGACGCGGCAGGCACAGCTTGTGTTGTGCGAGCCGGTCCCAGGGGAACAGCTCGCCCGGATCGACCTTGCGCATCGGGGCGACGCAGGAATGGCCGACCACATTGGCGCGGGGGATGTCGTATTGCTTGACGATCCGGCTCAGCAGCGGGATCAGCGCGTCGATCTGGCTATCTGCAAACCCGCGATAGCCGAGCGCGTGGCCGGGGTGATCCAATTCGATCCCGATGCTCGCCGAGTTCACATCCGGGATGCCGCGCCAGTAGCTTGCGCCCGCGTGCCATGCCCGGCGGGCTTCGGGCACCAGCCGTATCACTTCGCCCTCTTCGGTGATGCAGTAATGCGCGCTCACCGAGGCGGCGGGGTCGCACATCCGTTCCAGCGCGGCTTCGACCGGCTTCATCTCCGTATAGTGGATCACCACCATCGAGATCGGCAGCGTCCGCTCACCATGATTGGGCGAGGGAACCTCGCGGTGGACCAGTTCTGCGTCGTCGCCCCCCAGCATCGATGCAGCCTAGCCGATCATGCCGTCAGGCTCAGGCAGCACCGCGCCCAGCACCAATGCCCCATCGCCCAGCTTGTACTGGAGCCCGCCCTCCATTTCCTCGGCGAGGACCGCGATCATGTGGGCGGCGGCGGTGCGGCTGGTGATTTCGCTTTCGGCGAGGTCGCCTTGCAGTGCCCGGCCGATGGTTTCGTCGAACGCGATCCGCTCGCCCCGCGCGCGGGCGACGATTTCGACCGCGCCGTCGCGCCGCTCCGCCCCGATATCGAGCGTCCCGCCGCGCACCAGCGCGTCCAATCCGATCTGCGCGAGGTTCAGCAGCACCTTGACCGCCGGCTTGGGCAGGCTGGGTTCCGCGATCGCCCAATGCACCTCGACCCGCTTGGCATCAGATGCCAGCGCGTCGATCACGGCCTTGGCCTCATCCACCGGGATCGCTTCGCCAAAGCCGCCTGCCGCGCCGAACGCCAGCCGGAAGAACTTGAGTTTGTCGGTGCTGATCCTCGCGGACTGTTCCAATAGCTCCATGCAGCGCGCGCGCATCTGGGGGTCCTGCTCGTCGGCAAGCAGCTCCAACCCGTTGGCGAGCGCGCCGACCGGCGAGAGCATATCGTGGCACAGGCGCGAGCACAGCATCGCGGCAAGATCAGTCTGGGAAATCATGCCGCTTTCCTAGCCATCGATCATGGTAAAGGGAAGGGCGACAAACCCCTGTTCCCCGTCCATCCAGAACTTCACGTCGCGTCCTGCGATGATCGCCCACACCCGGCCATCGCCTGAAGCCGAGGCGCGGTCGGTGGCAGAGGGCGCGGGCGGCCCTGCGGGATGCGAGTGGAAATAGCCGATCACCTCCGGCCCGGTTCCGCCCCGCGCGGCGCGATGCGCATCGATCAGCGCTTGCGGGTCGATTTCGAAATGGGTCTGCGGCGCGGGATGGACGTTGCGGGTTTCGCGGGCCTCGGTGATGCGCGCGCCCTCGCCCAGCAACAGCCCACACGCCTCCGAGGGGTGAGCGGCAGCGGCAGCAGCGCGCATGGCGGCGAGGGCTTGGCTTGTCACTTCGACTTGCATCACGCATGGCCATACCATGTCCGGACCCGAAATCATCACTGGCACCATCGCCGCCCCATCCCGCCTCGACAAGGCGCTTGCAGACGCCACGGGCCTGTCCCGTGCGCGGGTGCAGGGGCTGATTGAGCAAGGCCGGGTCGATGTCGCTGGCAAGACCGCCACCTCCGCCTCGATGAAGGTCGCCGCCGAGACACCGTTCCGCATCATTATCGCCGCCGCCATGCCCGCCGAGGCGCGGCCCGAGGATATCCCGCTCGTCATCGCTTATGAGGACGCGCACCTGATCGTCGTCGACAAGCCGGCGGGCATGGTGGTTCACCCGGCGGTGGGCAATATCACCGGCACGCTGGTCAACGCGCTGCTGCACCATTGCCGGGGCAACCTGTCCGGCATCAACGGGGTCGCGCGGCCGGGCATTGTCCACCGGATCGACAAGGATACCTCGGGCCTGCTGGTCGTCGCCAAGTCGGACGCGGCGCATGAAGGGCTGGCCATTCAGTTTGCCGCGCACACCGTCCACCGCCGCTATATCGCAGTCTGCGCCGGGCACCCCTCGCCGTCCGAAGGCACGATCAACGCCCGCGTAGGACGGTCCGATGCCGACAGAAAGAAAATGACGGTGCTGCCCAACAATTCCTCACGCGGGAAAACCGCGATCACCCATTACACAGTGATCGAACGGCTGGATGACGCCGCGGTGATCGAATGCCGGTTGGAAACCGGGCGCACCCATCAGGTGCGTGTTCACTTTGCGTCAATCGGCCATCCGCTACTGGGAGACCCTGCCTATGGCCGTACCCCCAAATCCCTTCGCGCCGATCTGGAGCGACTCGGCTTTGCCCGGCAGGCCCTGCATGCCGCCGAGCTTGGCTTTGTCCATCCGGTGACGGGCGAATCGATCCGTTTCAGCAGCGATCTCCCGCAAGACATGTCGGAACTTATCGACCAACTGCGACATAGTAATCGATGAAACCCGCATACATCTGAGGCGTTTTCGCGTATAGATAGAACCCGTGGCCCAGTCCGCGGGATGCCCATCAGGGGTCCTGCGCAAGCGGTCGACGCTAGAAAGGTTAGGTAAAACGTGACCAAGTCCCCAAGTGTCCGATCGAAGTCGTCTTCGGTCCCGGCCCTCAGCGGTGAGCAGAGCCTCAACCGCTATCTTTCGGAAATTCGCAAGTTCCCGATCCTTACCGCCGAGCAGGAATATATGCTCGCCAAGCGGTATCAGGAGCATGAGGATCCCGAAGCGGCTGCCCAGCTCGTCTCCAGCCACCTGCGGCTCGTCGCGAAGATCGCGATGGGGTATCGCGGCTATGGCCTACCCGTCTCCGATCTGATTTCGGAAGGCAATGTCGGCCTGATGCAGGGCGTCAAGAAGTTCGAACCCGATCGCGGTTTCCGCCTCGCGACCTACGCGATGTGGTGGATCAAGGCGTCGATGCAGGAGTTCATCCTGCGCTCGTGGAGCCTCGTCAAGATGGGGACCACTGCGGCGCAGAAGAAGCTGTTCTTCAACCTTCGCCGGATGAAGAAGCAGCTCGAAGCCTACGAAGACAGCGACCTGTCGCCCGAGGACGTGACCAAGATCGCGACCGATCTGGGCGTGCCGGAGCAGGAAGTCATCAACATGAACCGCCGGATGATGATGGGCGGCGATGCGTCGCTCAACGTCAGCTTGCGCGGGGATGAGGAAGGCTCGGGCCAGTGGCAGGATTGGCTGGCGGATGATCGCCCGTTGCAGGACGAAACCGTCGCCGATGCCGAAGAATCGCAGATGCGCATGGCGATGCTGTCCGAAGCGATGGAAAGCCTCAACGAGCGTGAGCGTCACATCCTGACCGAGCGCCGCTTGACCGAAAAGCCGCAGACGCTCGAAGAGCTGAGCCAAGCCTATGACGTGAGCCGCGAACGCATCCGCCAGATCGAAGTGCGGGCGTTTGAAAAGCTGCAAAAGGCAATGCAGCGGATCGCTGGCGAACGGTTGCTGCCCGGAGTGGCGTAAGCGCTGACCGGCCGGGGCCGCCGTGGCGGCGTCTTTGCCGGGTTATTGCACGGTTATGTCGCGGTTATAGCCCGGTTATAAATCGGCATTGAAGGGGCGCTGCGAGCAATCGCAGCGCCCTTTTCCCTGTCAGGCCAGCCAATGTTTCACGTGGAACATTTGCGGAACGATTACTTCGCCGGAGCCAAATCCAGCACCGCTGCAACCATCGCACGCGTGCCCAGCACCACGCTTTCGCGCGGGGCGACCTGGAACAGCGGGGAGTGGTGCCCGGCAATCGGCGCACCGCCCGCCTTGGCCGTTGCGATCCGCTCCGGCGTCGTCCCGCCAACCGCGAAGTAGTAACCCGGCACGCCCGTATCGGCCGCAACGAAATAGGTGAAGTCTTCGGCCCCCATATTCTTCTGCTCGAACGGCACGAAGGCCGCCGTGCCCAATTCGCGCTGCATCACCGCGTTGAGACGGCGGGCAAGCGCGGCGTCGTTGATGGTGGTCGGCGTGCCAGGAAGGCGCGTAACGGTGACCGGCATATTGTCGGGCAAGCCATGCGCCTTGCCGATATTGACGGCGATGCGCTCGACCGTGGCGATCACCTGTTCGCGAGTCTCCTCGTCATTGGCGCGCACTGTGACTTGCAGCTTCGCCTCGTCCGAGATGATGTTGTGCTTGGACCCGGCATGGAACGAACCGACGGTCACCACCACCGGTTTGGTCGGCGAGATTTCTCGGCTGTCGATGGATTGCAGCGCGGTCACCACCTGCGACGCGATGTACACCGGATCGCGCCCCAAGTGCGGCGCTGCGCCGTGGGTGCCGATCCCCGGCACGCGAATATCGAGCGAATCCGAGGAGGAATATTGGATGCCTTCCGAGGCGGAGACCTTGCCCGTCTCCAGTTCGGCGGCGACATGGAAAGCCAGCGCATAGTCGGGCTTGCCGAAGCGCTGGTACAACCCATCCTCCATCATCGCCTTGGCCCCGCGCACGCCTTCCTCGGCGGGTTGGACGATGAACATCAGCGTGCCCTTCCACTGGCTTTTCATCGCCACCAGCCGCCGCGCGGTGCCAACCAACGAGGTGATGTGCACATCATGCCCGCAGGCGTGCATCACGGGATATTCCTTGCCGTCCTCGCCCACCTGCATCGCCTTGGAGGCGTAACCGAGGCCCGTTTTCTCCTCGACCGGCAGGCCGTCCATGTCGGCGCGCAGCAGGATCAGCGGGCCATCGCCGTTCTTCAGGATGCCGACCACGCCGGTCTTGCCGACGCCTGTCGTCACCTCCAGCCCGGCCGCTTTCAGCTCCGCTGCCATCTTGGCCGCCGTGCGATTTTCAAGGAAACCCATCTCGGGATTCTGGTGGAAGTCGAGGAACAGCGGGGCGAGGTAATTGTCGTACTCCGCCTCGATTGCCGCCTTGGTCGCGGGCGCTTCGGCGAGCGCGGGTTGCGAGGCAAGGACAAGCGCGATGGCGCTGGCGGCGGCGGCGTGGAACAGGCGCATGGAATTCTCCCCAAGGTTTGGACACAGGTAGCCACGGCGCGGCCCCGCCTGCAAGCGCCGATGCTTCCCTGCGCCGGATTGCTGCGCTAGAGCCTGCGCTGTGATCACGATCCTGCGCCTCATCGCCAAGGCCTTTGGCGCCTTTATCGGTCTTACGCTGGTGCTGGTGGTGGCGTTCAAATGGCTGCCTGTCCCCGTCACCGCAACTATGCTGATGGACGATAAGGGCATCACCAAGGACTGGGAAAGTCTCGACAATATCGACCGCAATCTGGTGAGCGCAGTGATCGCGGCGGAAGATTCGCGCTTCTGCGAGCATTACGGCTTCGATGCCGAGGCCATCGAGCAGGCGATGCGCGAGAATGCGGAAGGCGGGCGCATCCGCGGCGGATCGACCATCAGCCAGCAGACTGCCAAAAACGTGTTCCTGTGGCAGGGCGGCGGGTTCTTCCGCAAGGGGCTGGAGGCGTGGTTTACCTTCTGGATCGAGACGATCTGGGGCAAGCGGCGGATCATGGAGGTCTATCTCAACGTCGCCGAGACCGGGATCGGCACCTATGGCGCCGAAGCGGGGACGCAGCGCTATTTCGGCCATTCCGCCGCACGCCTTTCAACAGACGAGGCGAGCCGGATGGCAGCGGCCTTGCCCAGCCCCAAGAAACGCTCGGTCAAAAGCCCCGGCGGCTGGCTCGCGCGCCACGGCAACCGGATCGAACGCCGGATCGGGATCGTGAGGCGTGACGGGCTCGACGCTTGCGTCTACAACTGATCTGACATGCACGCGCACGCTCATCATCACCATCACGCCAGCGGCGCTTCCGACTGCCACGGGCTGCATAATTCGCATGGGCACCACCATGCGCCGGCCGATTTCGGCAATGCGTTCCTGATCGGCATCGGGCTCAATATCGTCTTCGTCGTGATCGAAGGCGCGGCGGGCCTGATCTATGGTTCGATGGCGTTGGTTGCGGATGCCGGGCACAACCTGTCGGATGTGCTGGCGCTGGTGCTGGCCTGGGTCGCGAGCATCGCTGCGCGCCGGCCGCCATCGGGCCGCTTCACCTATGGTTTCAAAAGCTCCACCATCCTCGCCGCGCTCGGCAATGCGCTGCTGCTGGCAGTGGCGATTGGGGCGATCCTGTTCGAAACCCTGCACCGGATCATGACCCCGCAAGAACCGCAGGGCATGGCGATGATCGTCGTCGCCGGGATCGGGATCGCGATCAATGCGTTGACAGCCATGCTGTTTCTGAAGGGGCAAGAGGACATCAATATCCGCGGGGCCTATCTCCACATGGCCGCCGATGCGCTGGTGTCGCTCGGGGTGGTTGTGGCGGGGCTGGCAATTGTCATTACCGGCCTGTGGTGGATCGATCCGATGGTGAGCCTCGCGATTATCGCCGTCATCGCATGGGGCACCTGGGGCCTCGCGCGTGACAGTCTCACCATGGGCCTGCTCGCCGCTCCTGCCCGGATCGATCTGGCTGAGGTCAAGCAGCACCTCGCCAGCTTTGACGGGGTGAGCGCCGTCCACGACCTTCACGTCTGGCCGATGTCGACCACCGAAGTCGCGCTGACCGCCCACCTTGTGATGCCCGGCCGTCCGGCAGCCGATTCTTTCCTGCGCGATATCGCCGCCTCGCTCGAAACGCGCTTTGGCGTGGGCCATGCGACGCTTCAGGTGGAAAGCGGCGAGAACCCCTGTGGAGGCTGCTGCTGATGGCTGCCCGTCCCCGCCCTGCCTCTGATGAAGCGCGCGAAGCGCTGCGCGATGCCATGGCGCGGCTGGCGACCGGCGATCAGGCGGCGCTGGAAGAAATCTATCGCGCCACGCGGGTGAAGCTGTTCGGCATCTGCCTGCGTATCTTGGGTGATCGAAAGGAAGCCGAGGACGCCTTGCAAGACGTCTATGTCAATCTGTGGCAGCGGGCCGACCGCTATGACCCGACCCGCGCGAGCCCGATCGCGTGGCTGGCGGCGTTTGCCCGCAACCGGGCGATTGACCGGCTGCGCACGGGCAAGGTGCGCGGCGGTGCTGTGCCGGTTGAGGAAGCCGCGCCGCTCGCCGATGAAACCCCGCTCGCCGATATGCTGATGGTCGATGCCGAACAGGCCGCGCAGATCCACAAATGCCTCGGCGCTCTGGATGCCCGCACGCAGGGCCATATCCGTGCGGCGTTCTTTGACGGGCAGACCTATGCCCAGCTGGCCGAGGCGGCTGACGTGCCGCTCGGCACCATGAAGAGCTGGATCCGCCGCGGCCTGCAACGCCTGCGCGCCTGCCTCGAAGCGAGTGAAGCAGCATGAGCGGCCCCGAAGATACCGGCCCCGAAGTGACCCGGGACGATCCGATGATCGCCGCCGAATGGGCGCTCGGCCTGCTGGAAGGCGAGGAATTGCTCGCCGCGCGCGGTAAGGCCACGACCGATCCGGACTTTGCTTGGCGCAAGCAATGGTGGGACGATTGGTTCGCCCCGCTCACCGATGGCATGGCCGGGGCCGAGCCGGGCGAGCAAGTCTGGGACGGCATTGCCGCCCGCATTGCCGCACAGCAGACCGCTGCCGGTGTTGCAGCCGCATCGCCCGAGGCGCCTACCGTCAACGTGGTCGCGCTCGAAGCGCGGGTGCGGCGCTGGCAGTGGGTGGCGGGGATTTCGTCGATGGCGGCTGCCGTGGCGCTGGCGCTGTTCCTCTCCTCACCCTTGGGCTCACCCGTCGCGCCCCCCGTTCAGATTGTCGCCACTGAACCGATGGTGGCGACGGTGCCGATTGGCGAAAATGGGCTCAGGCTGGATGTGACCTATATTCCCGAAAGCGAGAAGATGCTGGTCGCCGCGATCGGTCTTACCGCTGACGGCGTGCATGATCACGAGCTGTGGCTGGTGCCTGCTGATGGCTCCGCGTTGCAATCGCTGGGCGTAGTTGCGCCGGGCGAAGTGCGCAGCATGGCGCTCCCCGCAGCGGTCACCGCCAAGCTTAGCGACGGGGCGAGCCTGGTGCTCACCCGCGAACCGATCGGCGGCAAGCCCGAGGGCGTCGACGCCGGCCCGGTGGTGGCCAAGGGCGCTTTCAGCCGCGTCTGAAGCAATTTCGCTTCGCCGTATGCAAGCGGCAAGTCATCCTCATTAGCAATAAGTGCGCATCCGCCTGCCGCAAGCCTGCGTAGCTTCGTGGCAAGCGGGAGGGCTTGCAGACGTGACATTCCCTTTACGGAGATCCCCACTGTGACCCCCAAGAACACCCTGACTGCCGTGATCGCCGCCGCTCTGGCCGCCACCACCGGCTTTGCCGCACTCCCCGCCGTTGCCCATCAGCATGGCGACCATGCCAAGGCCGCGCCGAATATCATCCAGACGGCGATGAGCACCGGCGTGCACAACACGCTGGTCGCAGCCGTCAAGGCCGCTGGCCTCGTCGAAACCCTCTCCGGCCCCGGCCCCTTCACCGTCTTCGCACCGACTGACACAGCCTTTGCCAAGCTGCCTGAAGGCACCGTGGCCACGCTGGTGAAGCCCGCGAACAAGGGCATGCTGACTGGCATCCTCACTTACCATGCCGTCGCCGGCAAGGTGACCAGCGCCGATCTGGTTAAGCTGATCAACCAGCACGGCGGCGAAGCGACCATCAAGACCCTCGCCGGCGGCGAACTGACCGCGCGCCTTTCGGGCGACAAGATCGTCATCACCGATGCCACTGGCGGCGTGACCGCCGTGACGCAGGCCGACGTCATGACGTCGAACGGCGTGGTGCACGTGACCGACGGCGTATTCCTGCCGGGCTGATTTTTCGAACAAGCTGGCGCTGTCCCTCATCCCCCATCCCCTCCATCCGAGGGGCAGCGCTTCTCCCGACCCCGTCCGGCCTCCCCCCGAGGCCGGTCGGGGTTTTGGCTATTTGGGCAGGTCCAGCCAGAGCGTTAATTCTTGGGCAGCCAACGCTTCATCTTGGCCCGCAGTAGCCGGACGAGTGCGGGGTCCATGAACGCGTAATCGTCCGGGATATCGAGCACTATCAGTCGCTTGTCCTTGAGCGCTGCCTTATGCTTCTGCTGGAGCTTGCCTCGATGCTGCCGCTCCATGACGAAGATGAAATCGGCCCAGTCGACCAATTCATCGGTGAGCGGATTTTCAGCATCGTTGTTAGTGCCGGCCGAGGCCGTGACGATACCCGGCACCTCGGCGAAGATGTGCTCAGCCGTGGGACTGCGCAGGCGGTTCTGGCTACAGACGAACAGGTAGTGTCGCATCGCTACCATCGACACAGAAGGAGGGACGGTCGCGCAGCGACCGCAAGGCCGACCGCCGCCCGAGCTTATGCGAGGAAAGCCAAGCGCGCGGATGCGCGCGCCCGGCGCTCGAGGGCGAACAAATTACGCCGCCTCTTCCTTCTTCTTTTCCAGGCCGATCACGCGGATCGGTTCCTTCTTGCCCGCAACCACATCGGCGTCGATCACGATTTCGGTGACGCCTTCCATGTCGGGCAGATCGAACATCGTGTCGAGCAGCAGGCCTTCGACAATCGAGCGGAGCCCGCGCGCGCCGGTTTTGCGCTTGATCGCACGCTCGGCAATCGCCTGAAGCGCGTCGGGCGTGAAGGTGAGTTCCACATCCTCAAGCTCGAACAGCTTGCGATACTGCTTCACCAGCGCGTTCTTGGGCTCATTGAGGATCGTCACCAGCGCCGGCACGTCGAGATCGTGCAGCGTGGCGATCACCGGCAGACGACCGACGAATTCGGGGATCAGGCCAAACTTGAGGAGATCCTCAGGCTCGGACTTTTCGAGCAATTCGCCCACGCGGCGCTTGTCCGGATCGGCGACATGCGCGCCGAAGCCGATCGAGCGCTTTTGCAAACGGTCCGCGATGATCTTGTCCAGACCCGCAAAGGCCCCGCCGCAAATGAACAGGATGTTGGTGGTGTCGACCTGCAAGAATTCCTGCTGCGGATGCTTGCGCCCGCCCTGCGGCGGGACCGAGGCGGTGGTGCCTTCCATCAGCTTCAGCAGCGCCTGCTGCACACCTTCACCCGAAACGTCGCGGGTGATTGAGGGGTTTTCAGCCTTGCGGGTGATCTTGTCGATCTCGTCGATGTACACGATCCCGTGCTGCGCCTTTTCGACATTGTAGTCGGAGGATTGCAGCAGCTTGAGGATGATGTTCTCCACGTCCTCGCCCACGTAACCCGCTTCGGTCAGCGTCGTCGCATCGGCCATCGTGAAGGGCACATCGAAGGTGCGCGCCAGCGTCTGCGCCAGCAGGGTCTTGCCCGAACCGGTGGGGCCGACCAGCAGGATGTTCGACTTCGCCAGTTCGACATCGCCCGATTTGCCGGAGTGCTTCAGCCGCTTGTAGTGATTGTGCACCGCGACCGAGAGCACGCGCTTCGCGCGGTCCTGCCCGATCACGTAATCATTGAGCTGCGTGAAGATATCCATCGGCGTGGGGATCTCGCCGTCTTTCTTGCCGGCGATCCCTGCCTTGGTTTCCTCGCGGATGATGTCGTTGCACAGCTCAACACATTCATCGCAGATGAACACGGTCGGGCCGGCAATAAGCTTGCGCACCTCGTGCTGCGACTTCCCGCAGAAGCTGCAGTAGAGGGTGCTCTTGCTATCGGATCCGCTCAATTTGGTCATTCCTGTGTCCTCGAATCCAGCCCTGCACGCTGCGCTACGCGGATGGCGGATTCGTCAAGTGTATCCATGGCACCAGATGAATCAACACATGGCGCGATATTTCGTGTTGTTACCATAGCGGCACCGCTGCCGAATGAACGGGAAAAGCGGCCTGGCAAGGCCACTGTCCCGCCCCGGTGCAGGTGGCAGACAAAGCCTTGATGCTGGCCTTACTCAGGCGCGCCGCCCGAACCGAGCTCATCGCCGGTTTCGTCATTTTCGGGCCGGGTCTCGAACACCTTGTCGACCAGACCAAAGGCCTTGGCTTCTTCGGCTTCGAGGAAGGTGTCGCGGTCCATCGCCTTTTCGATTTCCTCGAGGCTGCGGCCGGTGAACTTCACATAGAGATCGTTCATGCGGCTGCGAATGCGCAGGATTTCGCGTGCCTGGATCTCGATGTCCGAGGCCATCCCACGTGCGCCGCCCGAAGGCTGGTGGATCATGATCCGCGCATTGGGGAGCGCCACGCGCATACCCGGCTCGCCCGCAGCCAGCAGGAAGCTGCCCATGCTGGCGGCCTGCCCGATGCAGACGGTCGACACGCGCGGCTTGATGTACTGCATGGTGTCGAAGATCGCGAGACCGGCTGTCACCACCCCGCCGGGCGAGTTGATGTACATGCTGATCGGCTTGCTGGGGTTTTCGCTTTCGAGGAACAGCAGCTGCGCCACGATCAGCGAGGCCATGCCATCTTCGACCTGTCCGGTCACGAACACGATGCGTTCACGCAGCAGGCGCGAGAAAATGTCAAAGCTGCGTTCACCGCGGCTCGTCTGCTCGACGACCATCGGCACCAGCGCGCCCGTAATGGGGTCGCGCGTGAACTGTCCCTGGGTGCCGTGGGTCTCGCCGGTATTGCCGAACAGATCGATCATGTCAGTGCCGTGTCCTTCGTAGGTGTCGATACGGCTATGTCGGACGCTGGGGGGCAATTTCAAGGGCGTTTACCTTGTCCCTGTGAATTGGTGTGCATTGGCGGCGTATAAGCACCGCCATCCGGGGCGTTTTGCCCCTTGCTGTTGCGCATAACCGTGGCAAACCCTGAAGCGATGAAAACAGCCCACCTCGCCCGCCCGGCCCTAGCCCTGCTGCTCGCCACCTCGGCCACCGCAGCTTTAGCCCAAACCGCAGGTCCCGCCCCGGCCCACAACACGCAAGACCGGGCGGCCATGAACGAGCTGCTGGCGGCGGATGAGTACATTCTTCGCATTCAGGCGCTCGACGATAATGGCCCGCGCATCAATGCAGTGATCGACTATGATCCCGCCGCTTCGGTCAAGGCGCGACAATTACTCGGCACCGGCCCCTTGCGTGGGCGCACCGTGCTGGTGAAGGACAATGTCGAGACGGCAGAATGGCCAACGACCGCGGGCAGCCTCGCCTTGAAGGACAACGCGACGGGCCGCGATGCGACGCTCATTGCCCTGCTGCGCAAGAATGGCGGCGTGGTGCTGGGCAAGACCAACCTGTCCGAATGGGCGAATATCCGCTCCGACGGTTCAACCAGCGGGTGGAGCGCGGTCGGCGGGTTGACGCGCAACCCCTACGCCATCGATCGCAACACCTGCGGCTCCTCCTCGGGCAGCGGCGCGGCGATTGCGGCGGGCTTTGCCTGGGGCGCGATCGGGACGGAGACCAATGGCTCGATCACCTGCCCGGCGGCGATCAACGGCCTCGTCGGGTTCAAGCCCAGCGTCGGCATCGTCAGCCGCACCCATGTGGTGCCGATTTCGAGCACGCAGGACACTGCCGGGCCGATGACGCGCACGGTGCTGGACGCTGCCTTGCTGCTGACCGCGATTGCGGGCGAGGACAAGGCCGACCCGGTCACGCTCGAAGCCAAGCGGGTGAAGGATTACACCGCCGGGCTGGAAGCCGCCTCGCTGCAAGGCGTGCGTATCGGTGTGTTGCGCAGCGCCGTGGGAAGCCGCGGGGATGTGAAGGCGCTGTTCGAAGCGGCGCTGGCCGATCTCACGCGCGCAGGCGCCGTGCTGGTCGATATCGAATATGCCCCGCCGGGCGACCTGTGGGGCGCCTCGCTCCCGGTGCTACTCTATGAACTGCGGGTCGAGATGGACAAGTACCTGAGCGGTCGTCCCCTGGCTGAAGGTCCGCGCAGCCTTGCCGATGTGGTCGCGTTCAACCGCGCCAATGCAGCAGCGGAAATGCGCTGGTTCGGGCAGGAGCTGTTCGAACAGGCGCTCGAAACGACCGACGCGGAAGCCTATGCCAAGAACCTCGCCACCCTGCGCCGCCTGACCCGCGCCGAGGGGATCGACAAGCTGCTGAGTGACAACACAGTCGCCTTCCTCGTCGCGCCGACCACCGGCCCGGCATGGACCACCGACCTCGTCAACGGCGACAATTTCGGTGGCGGGATTGGCGCAGGCTATCTCGCCGCGATTGCCGGCTATCCGCACCTCACCGTGCCGATGGGCGGGGTCGAGGGCTTGCCGGTGGGAATCAGCATCATGGGCGGCCAGTGGCAGGACCATGCCGTGCTGAAGGCGGGCGCGGCCTACGAAAAAGCGCGGACAGCCAAGCTGCCCGCGCCCACATTCCGTCCGTGGCGACCGGCGGGGGAATAGTCCCCCGCCCGCGCCGGATTACTTCTTCGCAGCCGCCTTCTTGGCTGGAGCCTTCTTGGCAGCAGGCTTTTCCTCGGCCGCAGCTTCGGCCTTCTTCGCCGGGGCCTTCTTAGCGGCAGCAGGCTTGGCTTCCGCCGCCTCAGCCGGAGCGTCGGCCTTCTTCTTGGCAGGCGCCTTCTTGGCGGGCTTTTCTTCGGACGCCGGGGCTTCTTCAGCCGCAGCTTCCGCCTTCTTGGCCGGAGCCTTCTTCTTGGCCGGGACCTTCTTCGGAGCCGGTGCGGCTTCCGCGCCGTCTTCGGCTTCGATTGCGGCCTGAAGTTCCTCGACGGTCACTTCACGCTCGGTCACTTCGGCCTTGTCGAACAGGAAGTCGACGACCTTGTCTTCATACAGCGGGGCGCGCAGCTGGGCGGCGGCCATCGGCTCGGACTGGATGTACTGCACGAAGCGCTCACGGTCTTCGTTGCGGTACTGCATCGCGGCCTGTTGGATCAGCATGGACATTTCCTGCTGGGTCACTTCCACGCCATTGGCCTGGCCGATTTCCGAGAGCAGTAGGCCCAAACGCACGCGGCGCTCGGCGATCGCCCGGTATTCGTCCTTCTCGTCTTCGATCTGCTTGAGCGCGCCAGCGGGATCCTCGTCACGCGCGGCTTCCTGCTGGAGCTGGGCCCAGATCTGTTCAAACTCGGCGGCGACCATGGTGCCGGGGACTTCGAAGCTGTGGCCAGCGGCAAGCTGATCGAGCAGCGCACGCTTCATCTGCGTGCGGGTCAGGCCAGCGGTCTGTTGTTCCAGCTGCGCCTTCATGATCTCCTTGAGCTTGTCGAGGCTGTCCAGCCCGAGGCTCTTGGCGAATTCTTCGTCCAGCGTGGTTTCGGTTTCGACCTTCACCGCCTTCACGGTAATGTCGAAAGTGGCGTCCTTGCCGGCGAGGTGCTCGGCCTGATAATCAGCGGGGAAGGTGACGGTGATCGTCTTTTCCGCGCCGGTCTTCACGCCGACCAGCTGGTCTTCAAAGCCGGGAATAAAGGTGCCCGAACCGATCACCAGCGCGGCGTCTTCGGCCTTGCCGCCATCAAACTCAACGCCGTCGAGCTTGCCGACGAAGTCGATGATCAGCTGATCGCCATCCGCCGCCTTCTTGGTCTTGGGCGCGTCCTTGTAGCTCTTGTTCTGCGAGGCAATGTTGCCGAGCGCTTCGTCGATCTGTGCGTCCGTCACCGGCACGACCAGCTTTTCGAGCTTCAGCCCGTCAAGGCTCGGCGCTTCGATCGCGGGCAGCACTTCGAGGCTTACGGTGATTTGGGCGTCCTTGCCCTGCTCGTAATCATCATTGAGGCCGATTTCAGGCTGCATCGCCGGACGCAGCGCTTCATCGCGCAGCAGCTTGTCGACCGATTCGCGGATCGTGTCGTTCACCACCTGGCCGTGCAGGGCTTCGCCGTGCATCTTCTTGACAAGGTTGGCGGGCACCTTGCCCGGACGGAAGCCGGGCATCCGCACCTGCGGCGCAACCTTCTTGATCTCGGCGTCGATCTTCGCGGTGAGATCGGCGGCCGGAATCGTGATGAGATAGGCGCGCTTGAGCCCTTCGTTGACGGTCTGCTTGGTCTGCATGGTGACTGATTGAAGCCTTCTTGCCATAAATCCGGTGAGCCGGGCTGGTTCGGGGCGAATTTGGTGCGGGCGAAGGGACTCGAACCCCCACATCTTGCGATGCCAGAACCTAAATCTGGTGCGTCTACCAATTTCGCCACGCCCGCATGCCCGAACGAAGCCGCGCGGGGAAACCGACTAAGGCACCCCGCGCGTATTAGCGAGCGCCTCTATCCCGCTCCGCCGAAAAGGGCAAGCGCAACACGCTTGAAGGGAGCGGCATTGGCGATTAAGGGCGCGCGCATGACCGAAGAAACCCCTGAAATCGTCCCCGCAGCCCCCGCTGGCGCAGACGTTCCGCCCGATCACCTGTCGGTCAATCCGCGCAGCCCGTTCTTCGATGCGGAAAAGCTGCAGCGCGGGGTCGGCATCCGGTTCAAGGACCGCGTGCGCACCGATATCGAGGAATACTCGATCACCGAAGGCTGGGTGCGGGTGCAGGCCGGCAAGGCGATGGACCGCAAGGGCCAACCGCTGACGCTGAAGCTGACCGGCCCGGTCGAAGCGTGGTTTGAAGACCTTGGCGACAACCCGCCGGTCGCCCGCAAGGCCTGACGTACAAGGGCGATTCTCCCTCCGGCTTGCCAAAACGGGCGTTTGCGCCCACTTGGGCCGGGTTATGCCCCTCCCCAAAAAGCCTGAAGTCGTCATCATCGGTCGCCCCAATGTGGGCAAGTCCACGCTGTTCAACCGGCTGGTGGGCAAGAAACTCGCCCTCGTCGACGATCAGCCCGGCGTCACGCGCGACCGGCGAATGGGCGATGCGGAGATCGCGGGGCTGAAGTTCACGATCGTCGACACCGCCGGGTGGGAGGACGAGGACGCGCACACCTTGCCCGGCCGGATGCGGATCCAGACCGAAGCCAGCCTCGAAGGCGCAGACGCTGCGGTGTTCGTGGTCGATGCGCGCGCGGGCCTGACCCCGCTCGATGAGGAAATCGCCCGCTACCTGCGCGAGCAGGAGGTGCCGGTGGTGGTGGTTGCCAACAAGGCCGAGGGCAAGGGCGGCGAAGCCGGCGCGATGGAAGCCTATGCGCTCGGCCTTGGAGAACCGCTCGCGATGTCGGCAGAGCATGGTGAAGGCATCGCCGACCTGTTCGGCGGGCTTTGGCCGATCATTGGCGCTGCATCCGAAGAGTGGGAAGAATTCAACGATATCACCCGCGCCGAAATCGCGGCGATGGACGAGGAAGATCGTCCCACTGGTCCCCTGAAGCTGGCGATTGTTGGCCGCCCCAATGCGGGCAAATCCACGCTCATCAACCGCCTGCTCGGCGAAGACCGCCTGCTGACTGGCCCGGAAGCCGGGATCACCCGTGATTCGATCGCGATCGACTGGGACTGGACCGATCCGAAGACCGGCGAGACGCGCGAAATTCGCCTGATCGACACTGCCGGGATGCGCAAGAAGAAGAACGTCACCGAGAAGCTGGAAAAGCTCTCGGTCGCCGATGCGCGCCGGGCGGTGGACTTTGCCGAGGTTGTGGTGCTGCTGCTCGATGCGACGCAGGGCCTTGAGCATCAGGACTTGAAGATCGCCAGCCACGTGCTTGAAGAAGGCCGCGCGCTCATGATCGCGATCAACAAGTGGGACGTGGCCGAGGATGCGAGCAAGCTGTTCAACGGCATCCGCGCCGCCTTGGACGATGGCCTTGCGCAGGTGCGCGGGCTGCCATTGTTCGCCGTGTCGGCCAAGACTGGCAAGGGCCTCGATCAGATGCTCGGCGGCGCGTTCGAACTGCGTGATGCGTGGTCCAAGCGCGTTTCCACCGCAGCGCTGAACCGCTGGTTCGACGATGCGTTGGAGGCCAACCCGCCGCCCGCGCCCGGCGGCAAGCGGATCAAGCTGCGGTATATCACGCAGGCTGGCACCCGCCCGCCGCGCTTTGTGATCTTCGGCTCGCGGCTCGACCTTTTGCCGACCAGCTATGAACGCTATCTGGTGAACGGCATCCGCGCCAAGCTCGGCTTTGACGCTGTGCCGGTGCGCGTCACGCTCAAGACCAACAAGAACCCCTACGCCAAGGACGGGTAATGCTGTTCGATCTGCTCGCTGCCGCCGCCGAGGCCCGCCTGCCTTTCGCGCTGGAGATTTTCGAGCGCACCGCCTCCACACCGCGGGTGCAGCAGGTGGTGCAATTGAGCCTCGCGCCAGCGTTCCTGCTGTCCGGGATCGGCGCGGTGATGAATGTCATCATGAGCCGGATGATCTGGATCGCCAAGCGGATCGAGACCATCGAGGACAAGATGGAAGAACACCGCACCCCGCGGCAGGTGCGCGAATTCGGTTGGCTGATGCGGCGTCGCAAGCTGATGCAGGGGGCAATCCTGTTCTCCACCGCAGCGGCGGTGATGATCAGCGCGGTGATCATGCTGCTGTTCATCTCGGCCTACATCACCTCACAAATCGGCACTGTGATTGCCTTTATGTGGGTGCTGACCATGGCGCTGCTGGTGACGGGCCTAGGCTTCTTCCTCCTGGAAACCCGGCTGGCCGCCATCGGGGCGCAGGCGCCGAAAGACTAATCAAAAAACAAAAGGGGCAGAGCCGCTGACCGGCCGTGCCCCCTTTTTCATCAGCCCTGCGGCATGCCCCTAGCTGTCGCCAGCGGGCGCGCTTTGCAGCTGGCAGTAATTGTGCAGACCCATGCGCTCGATCATCTCGAACTGGGTTTCGAGGAAGTCGACATGCTCTTCCTCGTTTTTGAGGATGTCCTCGAACAATCCGGCCGAGGTGTGATCCTTGACGCTCCGGGCATATTCCGCGGCGTCCTTGAGCAGCGGGATCGCTTCGTGTTCGAGCGCAAGGTCAGCCTTGAGGACTTCCTCGACCGTCTCGCCGACCTTCAGCTTGTGGATTGCCTGGAAATTGGGCAGCGCTTCGAGGAACAGGATGCGTTCGGCAAGCTTGTCGGCGTGCTCCATTTCCTCGATCGATTCGTGGCGTTCATAAGCGGCGAGCTTCTTCATGCCCCAGTTGTCGAGAACGCGGTAATGGAGCCAGTACTGGTTGATCGCGGTCAGCTCGTTCGTGAGCGCCTGATTGAGATAGTCGATGACCTTGGGGTCGCCCTTCATGGGGAAGTCCTTTGCGAGAAATCAAAGCCGGGTTGCGGCAACGCGGCATAGATAGACGCTGCCGGACTATGTCCGCAAGGATATTCAGGAAAAATTTGTTTGCAAATCAGGGGTTTGCGAGACGTTCGCAATCGCGGTTCACGCCGCTTCTACTGCGAATTCCTCGCATGATGCCGCTGCGCGTTCAGCGTCGATAATTTCCTGCGCTTCTTCAAGGCACTGGCCGCAATTGGGTCGCTTGCCGAGGCAGGCATACGTCGCTTCAGCGTCGCCTTCGCAAGAAAGCGCGGCCTTACGCAAATCAGTTTCACGAATGGCATTGCAGATGCAGATGTACATGAGCGTGTGAATCTTTCCTGCGAAGCGTTTGCAGGAGCGAATGTATGCGAGTTGTTCGCAATAACAACTCCTTTTTTTGCGCATCGCCTCCGCGATGCGAAATCCTCGCTCACACGGCCTGAAGGCCGCGTCGCTGCGGGCGGCCAGTCGGCCTTGCGGCCTGTCCTTCGGCAGGCCGGATCAGCGCCAGTCGGCGAAGCTTGGCGCTTGCCGCTATTTCTTCAGCGGGAAGATCGTCCTGTAGGTTAGGCACCGCCAAAGCCATTCGAGCGGGCCATAACGGTAGCGATCAAGCCAGGGCTTCGACCATGCCAGCATCAGGGCGCAGGTCAGCGCCACCACGATGTAGAGCTGCGGGCGGTTCAATTGCCCGAACAGCCCCAACGCCCAGCCTTGGAAGACGAACATCATCACAATCGACGTGCCGAGATAATTGGTGAACGCGGCCCTTCCCGCCGCTCGGACCCGTTCGGCCAGCCAGCCGGTCGCGCTCGGCGAATAAGCAACCAGCAGCGCGGCGATGCCCAGCACCATCCACAGGCGCGGCAGCGGGCTCCAGCCCATGAACGCCGCGAGTGTACCGTAGAAGGTGAAACCGCCCGCCTGCATAACCAACCCGATTGCCAGATGCGCAGCCGCCCCGGCGATCAACCCGATCCAGCCCCAGCGGATCATCTTTTCCCGATCAAACGCGCCCGAAAAAAACCCCATCCGGTAAAGCGCAATCCCGATCAGCATCAGCGGAATAGTCTCGAAAGAGAAGAAAAGCGCATTGCTCCACGGCTCCATCCACTGTTCGGCCAGACGGTGCGCGATCAGAGCGGGATAATCACCCGCGACGATCGCATCATTGGATACCGCGCCGTGCGCCACCGCCTCATCGATCCCTGCGACCATATCGGCGCGCGTCTCGAGCATGTCGGGCGAGCTTGCGCCGAAAGGCGTGTCGACCACAGCCCACGGAAAGCTCATCGCTGCAGCATAGAACACCACCCCGACCATGTAGCCTGCCAGCCCAACCACCAGCTGGGTTTTCACTTTCCATCGGAGGCAGGCCAGCACGATGAGACCGAACAAGCCGTAATAGAACAGGATGTCGCCCGGCCAGATGAAGAAGAAGTGGATCATCCCGAAGGCCATCAGGATCGTCAGCCGCCACGCCTGTAACTTGCGCGTCGCGCCGCGCGCCCAGGCTTTCTCCATGAACAGATACAGCCCCGCGCCGAACAGCACGGTGAAAAGCCCACGCATCTTTCCGTCGATGAACATGAACTGCACTATCCACATCCACCCGCCCGGATCGCCCGCATCGGTCAGGAACGCAGCAGGATACATATAGGCTTCGAACGGCTGGCCGAAGGCGACGATGTTGGCCGCAAGAATGCCCATCACGGCAAGGCCGCGAATGAAATCAAGCGTATCGATGCGTTCGGCCGCGCTGACAGGTGCGATGGCGCGCTCCTGCGTGCCGAAGATTTCCCCTGCCGCTTGCGGCGAAAGCGTCTCATTCATAGCTGATCCCCCGGCCTAAAAACAAAGGGATAGTATCACTTCCACAGCACTTGGGAAGCGCAGCTTGTCGGTGCACTTTCGCTTTTGGTCGGACGCTTAGCCCTGACCAGCGACGACGCAGGCTTTCCCGTCACGCTTGAGCGCGGCGCAGGCGCGGGTGGCTTCGGCCTCGCTAGCAAAGCCGGTCGCAAGCAGGCGCGTGAGATTACCGCTGGGCAGCAGTGTCTTCTTCGTGCCTGCGAGGGCCGCGTGATTGCCAAGCTGGCCCCAGAGCCGGTCGGCATTGGCCGCGACCCCGAAGGCACCCAGCTGTACGCGCCACCTGCCCTGCTTACGAACGGGCGCGGCGGCGGTGGGCGCGGGGGCGGCCTTGGGCGTCATGTCAAAAGCAACGGGAACGGGCGTCATCGGCTTCGGTACAGGCTGCGTCACAGCCGCAACCACGGGAGTCGCCGCGGCGGGGCGCGGTCCCAGGTCCGCAGCGGCCAGTTCGGCCGAGCGCTGCGCCTTGGCCCCGGCCTCAATCTGCCGGGCGAGCGACTGGGCCTGGCTACGCTGGCCTTGCGGAATATATTTGTCCATCTGCGCCAGCGCGTCGCGCGCCTGCGGCAAGCCGGCGCCGTTCGCTAGCGTCATCAGCGCATAGGCGCGCACCCAGTCGCGCGGTGCGTAGTCGGCGTTGAAGTGCGAAAGGCCCAGCACGTATTGCGCGCGCGGATCGCCGCGCTCGGCTGCCGCCTTGATCAGCGGCATCGCCTTTTCTTGCTCGCCTTCCTGAAACAGCAGCAGGCCGTAATTGTCCGCCGCCTTCACATGGCCGAGGCTGGCGGCCTGTTCATAGAGCTTGCGCGCGCGCGCGTTGTCGATCTCGACCCCGCGCCCCAAACGATAGGCCTGCGCGAGGTTGAACAGCGCATCGGGATCTCCTGCCGCTGCCGGACCCTGCCATTCAACCACGGCGCGCGAGAAATCACCCGCGCTCCACGCATCGACCCCAGCCTTCACGTCGGCGACGGCAGGCGCGGCCACCAGCGCCAACACTACTGCGCTCAGCCCGGTTGCCGCCTTGTGCGAAAACTTTGCTGCCATAATCCTTGCCATTGCTGTCATGCCTCGTCGGGTATGAGAAAAATTCCGTCTCGCATAATATAGCCGAAACAGGGTTAGCAAATGGTTGCCCGCCCCTCAGGCGGACTGCGGCAAGGCGCAAACCCTTGTGACAAACCGATTGCCACCTTGCAGGAAGGTCGGCGGTGTTAACCCTAAATTAGGGGTATCCTGCGATCCCGTGGTCATCCAGCCGTTATCAGGTGCCGCAATAGGGCGGGCTTGGGCGGTTCAATCCAGGGGGACCCAGGCGTTGCGTGTACTCGCTTTGGCATCGCAGAAAGGTGGATCGGGAAAGACCACCCTGTCCGGACATCTTGCCGTCCAGGCTCAGCGCGCTGGCGCTGGCCCGGTCGTACTCATCGACATCGACCCGCAGGGCTCGCTGGCCGACTGGTGGAACGAGCGTGAGGCGGAATATCCCGCTTTCGCCCAGACCACCGTGGCGCGGCTTGCCAATGACCTTGCGGTCTTGCGCCAGCAGGGCTTCAAGCTCGCGGTGATCGATACGCCGCCCGCCATCACCATGGCGATCCAGTCGGTGATTTCGGTCGCCGAACTGATCGTCGTGCCGACCCGGCCCAGCCCGCACGATCTGCGCGCTGTCGGCGCAACGGTCGATCTGTGTGAGCGTGCGGGCAAGCCGCTGGTGTTTGTCGTCAATGGAGCGACCCCAAAGGCCAAGATCACCTCGGAAGCCGCCGTCGCGTTGTCGCAGCACGGCACGGTTGCGCCGATCACGCTCCACCACCGCACGGACTTTGCCGCTTCGATGATCGATGGCCGCACCGTCATGGAAGTCGATCCCGAAAGCCGCTCGGCTGCGGAGATCGCCGCGCTGTGGCGCTACATCGCCGACCGGCTCGAAAAGAACTTCCGCCGCACCGTGTTTGCCCCGACTCCCAATGGTCAGGCGCAGCAACTCGGCGGCCTGCCACGTCCCTCCGGCGGCTTCGGTCGCCGGGTCGCACAGTAAGCGCAGCGGAGGCGACAGGCCATGTCCGAACCAGGTTTTGCCTCGCTTGGCCCGTCGCTGCTGGCCCGCAAGGGCGGCGCGAAGCCCGCGATGCGTCCCCAGGTCGCGCCGCTGGTGGCTGACGAGACGGCGATTGCCACGCTCGGCGAAGACCAGCTCGAAGACTTGGGCTGGAACGACATGGGCGATTCAGAAGGCCATGGCGCTGGCGCGGACATCGTGCCGATCAACGCCGATGTCTCGGCGGACGATTATGTATCTGGTCCCGGCCCGATCGTGCGCCGCCAGCAGCGCCGCCTCGAAGAGCGCGTGCTCGCCGATGCGGTGATGACCGGCCCTGAAGATGCCGATCCCGAATATGACGAAGAAGACGAGCCGGTTTACGGTGAGGCCTTCGACGACGAGGAAGACTACGCGGACGAAGACGAAGGTGCCGATTACGCAGCCCTCGCCCCCGCCCCGCAGCCTGAGCCTGTGATTGTTGCACCGGCCCCGCGGCCGCGCGCTGTGCGCAGTGCGCGCGTGCCGGCCGCGCAGGCTGGCCGCCGTGCTGCCTTCACGCTTCGGCTCGATGCTGATCGTCACCTCAAGCTGCGCCTTGCTGCCACCATGCAAGGTGTAAGCGCACAGGCGCTCGTGACCGAAGCGCTCGACCGGCTGCTGGCCGAATATGACGAGCTCGATGTCATCGCCAACCATATGAAACGCCACTGATCGTCAACTTTTCAAATTGACCTGAACCAACCGGATTTACGGGGGAAATGACAATGGACCGCAGCTTCAAGACCGGCAGCCGCTCCAAGCCGTATCGGGCGCCGCGCCTCGCGATCGCCATCACCACCGCTATCGCAGGCCTGACGCTGGCCGGCATGGCCGCCAATGCCGCGCCGGGCGCGCAGGTTTCCTTCAGCAAGGCGCAGACCGCGCTGAGCAAGGGCCAGGTCAACAAGGCGATCACCTACGCCGAAGCTGCGGTCAGTGCCGATCCGCGCAATCCCGGCTATCGTGCGCTGCTGGGCGCTGCCTATCTTGAAGCCGGCCGGTTCCAATCGGCTGCGACCAGCTTCGGCGACGCGCTCGACCTCGGTGACGAGAACCCGCGCACGGTCCTGAGCTTCGCGCTCGCCAAGATCGCGATGGGCGATTCGGGCGCAGCCGTCAGCGTGCTCGACGAATATGCGCGGGCGATTGATCCGACCGACCTCGGCCTGGCGTTGGCACTGGCCGGTCAGCCGGAACGCGGGATGCATGTGCTGGTGAACGCGGTGCGCTCGGCCGAGCAGACCACGCCCAAGCTGCGCCAGAACCTCGCCTACACCTATGCGCTGGCGGGCAATTGGCGCGCGGCACGGGTGATGGCGGCCGAAGATGTGCCGGGCGATCAGCTGGAAGCTCGTCTATCGCAATGGGCATCGATGTCCGCGCCCGAGATGTTCCAGCAGCGCATCGCTGCCCTGCTTGATGTGACCCCGCGCGCCGACAGCGGCCAACCGCAGCAATTGGCACTCGCCAACTTCCCGGGCCAGGAAATGCTGGCCGCCGCATCGGCAGAGGGCGCAGCGACAGACCTTGCGATGGGTGAACCTGCGCCGATGACAATTGCCTACGTCGCACCGGCGCCGACCCCTGTTGCGCAGCCCGCACCGAGCACCACCTTCGCGCAGGCCTTTGCCGCGTCCGAACCTTCGAGCTCGGGCATCCGCTACGTGTCGAACCCGGTGGTGCAGGAACTGCCAATGCGCGCAGCACCTGCCGCATCGCGCGTCGCCGCAGTATCGCCGCAGCGCCGCATGGCCCCCGCGGCCGCTCCGGCTCCCGTTGCCAGCGACAAGGCTGCCGCCACGCACCTCGTCCAGCTCGGATCGTACAGCAGCAAGCTTGAAGCCGAGCGCGGCTGGAACGTGCTGAAGGCGAAGTTCCCGCAGCTCAAGGATCACAAGCCGGTCATCACCGAAGCGGTGGTCAACGGCCGCAACTTCTGGCGCGTTGCCGCCGCTGGCTTTGGCCCGAAAAGCGCGCAGTCGATGTGCGGCACGGTCAAATCATCCGGTCGCGGCTGCTTTGCTTACGCCGCGTCGGCGCCGCCTGCCGGTGCCGTGAAGCGCGACGTGCAGATGGCCTCGCGCAGCCGCTGAAATTCCCTGCCTTGGCAGGAATGAGCAAGCCTCGCTCCCGGATAGCGTTCGCGCTGTCCGGGAGTTTTCTTATGCGGACAGGCTGACCCCGCCCTTCCACAGACCGAGCACCCGCCCCTGCGCGCCCTGCCGGTCGAACGGGGTGTTGTCGGCAGTCGCTTCCATCTTGCGACGGTCGATAATCCATGGCGCGTCGGTGTCGATAAGGGCGAGGTCGGCTTCCAGCCCTACCGTCAGCGCGCCGGCCGGAACGCCGAGCAATCGCGCAGGATTGCGGGCGAGGCAATCGAAAGCGCGGGCCGTATCGATAACCTCGTCACGCACCAACCCCAGCACCATCGCGAGCAGCGTCTCGGCCCCGGCCATGCCCGGCGCGGCATCGGCGAAGGGCAGGCGCTTGTCTTCCGGCCCGCGCGGATCATGACCGCTGGCGATCACGTCCACGGTGCCGTCACCAATCGCTGCGAGTGCCGCCTGCCGGTCCGCCTCGGCGCGCAAGGGCGGCGAAATGCGGGTGAAGGTGCGGAAATCGGCGGTCGCGAGGTCCGAGAGCATGAAATGGGCCGGGGTGATCCCGCAGGTGACAGGCAGGCCCCGCGCCTTGGCCTCGCGCACCAGATCGAACCCGCGTGCGGTGGTGACCTGCCGGATATGAAGGCGCGCACCCGCCAGTTCAGCGAGCGCAATATCGCGGGCAATGGCGAGCGCTTCGGCTTCGGCAGGCGCGGCTGGCAGGCCCAGCCGGGTGGCGATTTCGCCCGCGGTCGCCGCAGCCTCTCCGGTCAGCCCGCCATCCTCGGCATGCGTGACGACCACCAGATCCAGCATCGCAGCATATTGCAGCAACCGCAGCATCACGCCCGAATCGGCAATCCAGCGCCGTCCGGTCGCAATACCCCGTGCGCCAGCGTCCTGCATCAGCGCGATTTCAGCGAGCTCCCGCCCTTCCAACCCGCGCGTGGCAGCGGCGAGCGGATGAACCCAGAGATCCGGCTTGCCGCTCTTGGCGATGAAATTGACCCGGCTCGGCAGATCGAGCGGCGGTGATTGATCGGGCATCAGCGCCGCACGCGTGATCCCGCCGAAATGGAACGCAGGCTTGTCGACTGCGAACACGCCCAAGTCGATGATGCCGGGCGCTAGCAGTTTGCCGCGCGCGTTGATGACCTCGTCACCGTCCTCGGCTGCGACATCCGCTCCGAGTGCAGCGATCAACCCGTCCACGCAGCGCAGCGCGCCCGCAGTGACGCCGCCAGGGGTCATCAATTGCGCATTGGTGATGGTGAGCGGGCGCGCCTGCTTCATGCCGCCCACCCTGCCACGCCACGCGCCTCGCGCGTCAAGATATCGAGGCACGCCATGCGGATCGCGACGCCCATCTCGACCTGCCGGGTAATCAGCGAGCGGCCCTCCAGATCGGCGATCTCGCTGTCGATCTCGACCCCACGGTTCATCGGGCCGGGGTGCATCACCAGCGCGCCCGGCGCGGCGAGCGCCAGCCGCTTGGCAGTCAGCCCGTAGAGGTGACGATATTCGCGCGGGCTAGGGATGAACTGCCCGCTCATCCGCTCGGACTGGAGCCGCAGCATCATCACCACCTCAGCCCCTTCCAGAGCCGCATCGAACCGATGGAACACCTCCACGCCCATCGCCCCAATCCCGGTCGGCATCAAGGCAGGCGGCGCACAGACGCGAACATTCGCGCCCATTGCGGTGAGGCAAAGGATGTTCGAGCGCGCGACGCGGCTGTGCAGGATGTCACCGCAGATCACGATATTGAGCCCGGTGAAATCTTCGGCCCCCTCGCCCCGCTCGGCCAGCGCATGGCGCAGGGTCAGGGCGTCGAGCAGGCCTTGGGTCGGGTGTTCATGGCTGCCGTCGCCTGCGTTGAGCACCGGGCAATCGACCTTGTCCGCGATCAACCCCGTCGCACCGGACGAACCATGCCGGATCACGATCGCATCGGCGCGCATCGCGTTCAGCGTGATCGCGGTGTCGATCAGCGTCTCGCCCTTTTTCACCGAACTTTGCGCGGCGTGCATGTTGACCACGTCCGCTCCCAGCCGCTTGCCCGCAATCTCGAAGCTGAGCAGCGTGCGGGTGGAGTTTTCGAAGAAGGCGTTGATGATCGTCAGGCCCGCCAGCAGGTCCGTATGCTTGGTCCGCCGGCGGTTGAGCGCGACCCATTGTTCAGCCTGATCGAGCAGATAGAGAATCTCATGCCGCTGCAACTGGCCGATGCCAGTGAGGTCGCGATGCGGAAACGCCAACCGCCCGGCCGGAAAGCGGCCCTGTGCCGGTGAAGTCTCGCGTGCATCCATCAAGTCCATGCCCCTAGTCGAGCCTCATCCGCTGCTCAACCCATCGCGTAAGGTTTCCGATAGCAGTTACCGTGCAAAGCCCCTAGATCGACGGGGCAAGCTGAAGGAACGAATGCATGAATTTTGTCGGCAAGGTCTGGAAGATCCTCGTGGGGATCAAGGACGGACTGGTGCTCCTGTTCATGCTGCTGTTCTTTGTGGCACTGTTCGCCATCCTTTCGGCCCGCCCCAACCCCGGTCAGGTGCGCGAAGGGGCGCTGCTGATCGATCTGGACGGCATCGTGGTCGAAGAAAAATCGGTGCTCGATCCGATCGAGACCCTGCTGTCAGGCACCGCCCCGGTCGGCGAATACCGCTCCCGCGACATTGTCCGCGCGCTCGATGCTGCTGCAAGCGATGACCGAATCAAGGCCGTGGTGTTCGATCTCACCACCTTCCTCGGCGGCGGGCAGGTGCACCTCAAGGACATCGGCGAGGCGATGGACCGGGTGCGCAAGGCGAAGAAGCCAGTGCTGACCTATGCGGTCGGCTATGCAGATGATCACATGCTGCTGGCCGCCCATGCGAGCGAGGTGTGGCTCGACCCGCAGGGCTTGGCCGTCATCTCCGGGCCGGGCGGCAACCGGCTTTACTATGCGGGCCTGCTCGAAAAGCTCAGCGTCAATGCGAGGGTGTACCGCGTGGGTGCGTTCAAATCGGCGGTGGAGCCCTATTCGCGCAGTTCGATGTCGGACGAGGCGCGCCAAAACCTTGGCGGCCTGTACGGCGCGATGTGGGAGGAGTGGCAGGCAAATGTCACCAAGGCCCGTCCCAAGCTTGCACTGGCGCGGGTGACGAGCGATCCGATCGCCTGGATCCAGAGTTCGGGCGGTGATCTGGCGCAAGCAGCCATCTCCGCAGGGCTGGTCGACAAGCTTGGTGACCGCGTCCAGTTTGGCGCGCGGGTGGCGGAATTGGCGGGCAAGGACCCGTGGAGCGACCTGCCCGGCACCTACGCCTCGAGCGAACTTGGCGCCTACCTCGCCGATGCCGGAAAGGATCGTTCGGGCAAAACGATCGGCGTGATCACCATCGCGGGCGAGATCGTTGATGGTGATGCCGGGCCGGGGATCGCCGGGGGCAGGCGGATCGCCGACCTGCTCGACGAGGCGCTCGACGATGATTTCGCCGCGCTGGTGGTGCGGGTCGATTCGCCCGGCGGCTCTGCTACCGCGGCCGAGGAAATCCGCCGCGCGATCCAGCGTCACCGCGACCGCAAGATTCCGGTCGCCGTATCCTTCGGCAATGTCGCGGCAAGCGGCGGCTACTGGGTCGCCACCTCAAGCGACCGGATCTTTGCCGAGCCCGATACCATCACGGGCTCAATCGGCGTCTTCGCCGTGGTGCCAACCTTTGAACAGGCCGCCGCCCGGCTTGGGGTCAACGCCGATGGCTATCGCACCACGCCGCTTTCGGGCCAGCCCGACTTCATCGGCGGATTCAGCCCGGAAATGGACACGCTGTTCCAGACCTCAATCAGCGGCACTTACAAGGACTTCATCACCCTCGTCTCCAAGGCGCGGCGCATGCCGGTCGACCAGGTCGATAGCATTGCACAAGGTCAGGTGTGGGACGGCGGGACAGCGCGCCAGAAGGGTCTCGTGGACGAATTCGGCGGTATGGATGCTGCGCTCGGCTGGGCGGCGGCCAAGGCTGGTTTGAAGGACGGCGGATGGCACGCGGTCTATCTTGGTGAGCAGAGCGAGAATTACGATTCGCTGATCCGCCAGCTGGTTTCCAGCCAGGCCGCGCGCGCGCGCGCCGTGAACAGTGGCGATCTGTTCGCCATGGCAGCGGCGCGCAGCGAGAACCTCGGCGCACGGCTCGCACGCGATGCCGAACGCCTCCTGGGAACGCGCGGTGTTCAGGCATTTTGTGCCGAGTGTCCGCCAAGCTCTGCGCACCCGCCCTCCCCCGCCAAGCGGCCTGAGGGGATGCTGGCGCTGCTGGCGTGGCTGACAGGCGGCTAAGCATCAGCGAAATCGCACCTTACCTAGCCGCGAGCGCTTGCCAAGCGCGCAAGGCCCGATTAAAGGCGCCCCCCTGTCCGGGTCGTATGGCCCCACGGGCGGGCGCGTAGCTCAGCGGTAGAGCACACCCTTCACACGGGTGGGGTCACAGGTTCAATCCCTGTCGCGCCCACCATTTTTCCCTAGGTTTCAGAGTCTTTTAACTCTGTGGGTAAAGATGGTCCTTCGCTTCAGTGCGGAACAATGAGTGAAAATGCAGGCCAACGCGGCCCGAAACCGTACAATCCCCCTAACCGCAGACTCTCCCCCTGAAAGGCGTTCCGGGCGCGGATATCCTCACGACGATCAACCACCCGCGAAGGATCGCGCGGGTTCGCAATACATGCGGCAAGCCGCCCGCAGATCCTCATCATTCGCTCGACCTGCGACAGCGCCAGCAGCATGCCGCCGTCCGAAGTGAGCCTACTCCCACACCAAACGCAGCTGTGGCCCTCTTGCCGCGAACCGCTGGAAACGAAAATACGGGCGCGCTATCAGCGCTTCCGACAGGTATAGTCTGCGGAACTTTCTACGTTGTATTTAAAGGAGTTAGCTGTGACAAATCGTGACGGTTGGCCGGAGGCAACGAGCTACTTGCTGCTTCTGGCCGCTATCCCACCGCTTCTGCTTATTCCCCTCAATCACGATGTCGTCTGGCAACTTTGGATTGGCAGAGAGATGACCGCTGGCGCGCAGCTGTATGTAGATATTCTAGAGATAAATCCGCCACTTTGGTTTTGGATTGCGCAGTCCCTTAATGTATTGGCTGAGAGTATTAGAGCACCTGCAACAGGCACGCTGATCATAGCATTTGGTTTAACTATTGGCATAAGCATCACACTCTTATCGCGTCTGATTTCTGATAAGCGAGCAATCCAACGATTTGCAGTCTATGCCGCAGTGCTGACGGCCACCATCGTCTTACCTCTCAATGATTTTGGCCAACGTGAGCACTTCGTCTTAATTGTCTCAATTCCGTATTGTGCATTGATCGCTGCTCGTCTTGATGGAAAATCTCCTTCAAACAGACTAGCTTCTGCAATCGGACTCTTGGCTGCTCTAGGATTTGCATTGAAGCACTATTTTGTGCTGGTTCCGTTGGCGCTTGAGCTATTGCTCTTTCTTTCCAGACGCGCCGATTGGAGAGCCTTGCGCGCCGAAACTGTTGTGCTTGGAACATCTGCACTGACATATGCCGCCTGCATCTTCATTTTCGCGCCTGAATTCATCAAAACGATGGTGCCATTGGTGCGGCTCGCATACGACAGTTATAATGTGCAGTTCTCCGAACAACTTCAGCATTCCTTCGTCGGCGTTTACCTTTTTGCTGGATTTGGATTTCTCGTTTACGGATGGCCAGCTTCCAAGCTCTCGCAAGCTTTGATTGTTGCATCCGTGATGTTTCTCGGCGCCTACTTTCTTCAGCAAAAAGGCTTCCGCTATCAGGCGCTCCCAGCGACCGGTCTAATGTTTCTTGGAATTGTAATGGAGATTATGGAAGCGCGGCTCCGATCATTTCGACAGCGTGCTGGGGCAAGCATGCTTTCATTAGCGCTTCTTTTTCCGATCGTCGTGGCGATTGCCAGCGGCACATATTTCAACAGCAAACGTATCGAAGCTGAACTCGCCACTGAGGATCTCAGTTCGGGAGACGTGGTTCTGACACTGGGCGCAAATCCGAGTGACATTTGGCCCATGAATTACGAACGCGGGCTGGTCTGGCCATCCCGCCATTTTGCATTCTGGATGTTACCGACGTTTGCCAAAAGGACCTCGCCAGAACTAGAAGCTTTTGCCGATCGGGTTCGCCTTGATACTGCACACGACATCGCCTGCCTGCCTCCAGATCGCATTCTTGTGAGCTCAACATATGGCCGGAGTTGGGAGGGGGTACGTAGTTTCGATATTCTCGGCTTCTTCCGAGCGAATAAGGAATTTGAGGAGGTGTTCCGGCAGTATAGTATTGGACACCGCTACGGCCGGTTTCAAGGCTATGACCTAGTCGGCAAGATTGACAGGCCTGACAACTGCCGGCCCCGATCTCCTTCAGCTCAAGGCGACATTGGGGCGAGTTAATAGCGGACGCTTTCAAGCGTCTGGATGCTGCGACGGGGCTTTGCCGTGGATGGTCGCTTGCGCGCGCTCGATCGCATCGGGGCTCAATTTGCCGCTTTCGTTCAACAGTGTGGAGGCTATCGCGCGGAAGCCGTGCGCGGTCATTTCATCGGTAGCGTAGCCCAGCCGCCGCAGACCGGCATTGATGATGTTTTCGCTCATCGGGCTGGTGCAGGTGCGCACGGATGGAAAGACGTAACCGATCGGCCCCGTCACTGCCTTGACTTGCCGGGACAGCTCTACAGTCTGCCGCGATAGGGGAACATGATGCGCCGGCCGGGCTGAAAGGTCTCCATGTCCATGATGCGTTCTAGCGCGAATGCAGTCAGGTTGGATATGATCAGGTACAAAGCTCGTACACTCGGCTTAGGCCTACGCTATGATATTCTATCAAAATCATAATATTAACTTAGGCCACCAGCCCCCTTCACACGGGTGTGGTCACAGGTTCAATCCCTGTCGCGCCCACCATTTCCTTCCCTTTGCGGCAGAGTGGAAATGGAATGACTGTGAACCGCCTTGGCCCGCTGCGCCTCCTACTTGCGTCATTCGCCCCTCCTGCCTTGACCGGGCAACGGTGTTCGCGGCAAGGCTTGTCGCTCACGCCGTCGGGCGATCAAGCGAGGTTCTTCATGCGCAATAAATTCTGGGGCCAGTGCCTTGTCGTAATGGCGGCTCTGATGAGTGCAGGCCAACCTGCCGCGGCGCAGTCCTTTACCGAGGGCAGCTTTGATCCTGCGATCCCCACGTTGACCGCTACGGTCGGCCATGCGCCGGGCGCCCGCATTACCTCGCCGGACCAGACCTATGTCTATCTGAAGGCGCTTGCCGAAGCTGCGCCGGATCGGGCACGGCTGGTGCAATATGCGGTGAGCTGGGAGGGGCGGCCGCTCTATTACCTCGTGCTGTCCGCACCCGCCAACATGGCGAAACTCGACGCAATTCGGGCCGATATGGCGACAATTGCTGCGGGACGACCCGGCAATGGCTCGGCGATGCCCGTGACATGGCTTGCCTACGGCGTCCACGGCAACGAGATCTCCTCGACCGATGCGGCGCTGATGACCGCCTACCACCTGCTCGCCGCCAAGGATGACGCGCGCGCCGCCAAGATCATGGCCGGCACCATCGTCGTCATCGACCCGATGCAGAACCCCGACGGGCGCGCGCGGTTTGTGAACAATTTCCTCGCTTCGACCGGCATCACCCCAGCTGCCGACCGGCAGGCGGCCGAGCATGACGAGCCGTGGCCTTCGGGCCGGGTCAACCACTACATGTTCGATCTCAACCGCGACTGGTTCACGCTCAGCCAGCCCGAGACCCGGGGCAAGGTTGCCGCGATCCGCCAGTGGAACCCGGTGGTGGTGGTCGACCTGCACGAAATGGGCGGGGACGAGACCTATTTCTTCAGCCCCGCCGCGCAGCCCTTCAACCCCAATCTCTCGGCAGCGCAAATCCGCAGTTACGAGCTGATCGGGCGCTACAACGCAGCCGCCTTTGATGCGCGCGGCGAGCCCTATTTCACGCGTGAGGTCTATGACCTGTTCTACCCCGGTTATGGCGACACCTGGAACGCGCATCAGGGCGCGATCGGGAGCACCTACGAACAGGGTTCTGCGCGGGGCTTGGTGTTTGCACGGCGCGACGGGACGGAACTGACCTACGCTGACGGCATCACCAACCACTTCACGGCCAGCCTCGCCACCGCTGCTGCTGTGGCCGACAATCCTGCGCGGTTCCTCAGCGACTTTGCCGCCAATCGCAGCGGCAATGCCAGTGGCTCGGCCGGACGCGGCACGTATGTGATCGACCTGTCGAAGCGGCGCTGGAATGCCGAGCGGCTGGGCCGCCGCTTGGCCGAACAGGGCATCACCGTGCTCCGACGCGAAGGCAGCGCGAGTGTTTGCGGAAAGTCCTATCCCGCAGGCTATCTCGCCGTCCCGCAGGCCCAGCCCGCCGCGCGGCTGGTAAAGAGCCTGCTTGACCGCGACACGCCGTTGCCGCCCGATTTCCTCGCCGAACAGGAGCGCCGCCGCTCGGTCGATCTGCCGCATGAGCTTTACGATGTGACCGCATGGTCGGTGGGGCCGATGGCGGGCGTGGATGTGGCGCTGTGCAATGCGGCCGTCAGCGGCGATGCAATGAGCGCCGATGCGCCGATTGCAGCCAAGGCGGAAGGATCAGGCAGCTTTGGCATTGCCGTGCCGTGGACCGACAGCGGGCAGGCGCGGCTGGTCGCCTTGGCGCTGCGCGAAGGGATCGACGGGCGCGTGACCGACCGCGCCTTCACCACCGCAGGCCGCGAGTTTCCGCGCGGGACAGTGGTGTTCCCGGCAGGCTCCAATAGCCCGGACAAGCTGGCACGCCTCGCCGAACTCACCCGAGACGTCGGTGCGCATACGGTGGCGCTCGAAAATGGCTGGGTCGACGATGGGCCGAACCTTGGCAGCGAGCATTTCGTGAGGCTAACCATGCCGCGCGTCGCCGTGGCATGGAACGACGGCGTCTCGCAATTGAGCGCGGGCGCGCTGCGCTATGTGCTCGAACAACGGCTTGGCCTGCCGGTAACCCCGATCCGCACCAGCCGGTTGGGCCGCGCAGACCTGTCGGATTACGATGTGGTGCTGGTGCCCGAAGGCGATCCGTCGAGCGTGCTCGGCGATGGGGGCCTGCGGGCGATCCGCAGCTTCGTGCAGCGCGGCGGCGTGCTGGTGGCAATCGGTGAGAGCTTGGAAACCTTCAGCAGCGGCGAAAATCCCCTGCTGGCTGTGAAGCGTGAAGCGGCGCTGGGACGTGAGCCTGCCGACGGCGATGACGACAAGGCCGCGCTGGCTGAAGCAGTCGCGATCGGCAACGACGCGGAATACCGTGAAGCGATCAAGGACCAGCAGGCACTCCCCGACACGCTGCCGGGCGCGCTGCTCAATGTCGTGGGCGAGCCCGATCACTTCCTCTCCGCCGGTTACGACAATGGCGCCGTGGTGCTCGCGACGGGCACGCAGATCTTCACCCCGCTCGACCGGGCCAATGGGATCAACGTCTTGCGCTTCGCCGCGCCAGGCAACCTGATCGCCAGCGGCTATGTGTGGGACGAGAATCGGCGGCAGCTGGCCTATAAGCCCTACCTGATGGCGCAGCCGCAGGGGCGCGGGTTGGTGATCGGCTTTGCCCATGATCCTTCGGCCCGTGCCTATCTCGAAGGGCTCGACCTGATGATCGCCAACGCGGTGATGGTGGCGCCGTCTCGGGTGCGGTGACAGGCTCTAGGCGCGGCACGGCGATTGTGTCATCTTGACCGGGATGGCGTTGTTTGAAGCCCTTGTAGTCCTTCATGTCGCCACCGGAGCAGTGGGGCTGACGGCGTTCTGGGGGCCGATCGTAACGCGCAAAGGTGCCACCAAACACCGCAAGTGGGGCCGCGCGACGTGTTACGGATTTCTGGGCGCGGGCGCACTCGCCATCGCGATGGCGCTGCTGTCGCTCTACGGGCCCGACCATCGCCACCCCGAAGTCACTGACCGCGCGCTGTATGAAGGCCTGTTCGGGTGGATGATGCTGTACCTTGGCGTGCTCACCATCGGCTTTGTCGACTATGGCCTCGCCGTGGTGCGCCACAGCCGCGACCGGCGGGCGCTGCGTTCGGTCCGGTATCAGGCGATCATTGGCGCTGTGGTGATCTCGGGCGCGTGGTGCGGGATTTACGGTTTCAAGGTTGGCCACCCGCTGATGATGCTGGTCGCTTTCATCGGCATTGTCGCGATGATGATCCAGCAGCTTTACATCTGGCGTCCAGCCGAGTCGCTCCGCACGACATACATAGGCGAGCATTTCCGCGCGCTGATCGGCATGGGCATTTCGGCCTATACCGCCTTCCTTTCGGTCGGGCTGATCCGGCTGATCCCCGAACACGTGTTCAACCCTCTGATCTGGGCCGGGCCGAGCATCATCGGCGTCAGCCTGATCCTCTACTTCACCGTGAAGGGCAAACGCACCGCTACCGGCACAACCTCAGGACCGCGCCCACATCCGCAATAGGTTGGCGATGGTCTTGTCCAGCGTCAGCAGCTCGGCCGACTGGGCGGGCAATTGCTGGCGGAGTGCGGTGCGCAGGTTTTCGAGATCGAACAGCATTTCACGCTGCGCCGGATCGGCGACCGTGCTTTCGATCCAGCCGATGCAGACGATCCGCGTGCCCTTGGTGACCGGCTTGACCTCGTGGATGCTGCCCGAGGGATAGAGCACCAAATTGCCCGCCTCGCCCTTCAGCTCCTGCGTCATGCCCGCGGCGTGGATCACCAGCTCGCCGCCCTCGTATTCGCCGGGCGGCGTCAGGAACAATGTAAAGGAAAGATCGGTGCGCAGCCGCTGCGCGCCCCGACCCATCAGCGCATTGTCGACATGGGCGCCATACTTGCCGCCCACGCCCGTCCGGCTGATGATCACCGGCGAGAAGCGGCGCGGCTGCGCGGCGGCTTTCACCACGATATTGTCCGAAACCAGCTGGGACAGCTCGTCCTGCAAGGCCCGGCCCGCTGGCGAGTTCATCGCCGCCTGCTCGTTACGCTTCACCTGCCGCGCGACCGATCCTGCGGTCTCCCGCCCGTCGCGCCATTCTAGCATCGCGATCCGCTCGGCAATGGCAGCGCGGTGGTCGGCATCTTCGAGCGCGTTGATGACAAGGATCATAGGTTCCGCTCTAACGCTTGGGCCGCCACCCAGCAAGAAGGCCGGCGGGAAGCGAGGACACAGCTTCCCGCCGGCAGGGGCACCGAGGATTTGGGGACGCTTAGCCGCCCTTGCGGGACGTGCCTTCCTCGATCAGCGCCAGCGCCTTGGCGCTCGCGGCTTCGGGGGTCTGCTTGCCGTCCTTGATTGCGTCGGCGAGCAGCATCAGTTCATTGGCGATGGTGGTGCCGGCGCTGGCTTCTTGTGCGATGCGGATGCCGCCATTGGCTTCGGCCACTGCCTCCCACTTCTCCCGCACGGCGTCCCAATATCCCTTGGTCTTGGCCCAATAGGTTTCTGCCGCGGCCACGTTGTAGCCATTGAAGCGCTCGTAGGTGTTGAGGACATATTCCTGCACTACCGGCGCGGCCTCGCCGCCGTCCTTGGGGGTCACCATCTTGGTGTTGTCCTGCCAATGGATCCACCCGTTCGGGGTCAGCTGGTGGCGGTTGATGCCCATGTAATGGTCGTAGACCGGATTGCGGATCGCATCGCGCCGGGCGAGCGGGCGGGCCGTCCAGTTGGAACGCCAGCGGCGGATGCCCTGTGTCGTCTCCCATTCGCCCCACCCAGCATAACGTGGGCTGTCATCGACCTGATACACCGTCTGCGACCAGCGCCCGGCGCGCATCTTTTCCGGCACGGCGGTCAATTCCCAGGTGTCACCGCCGGTGAAGGCGAGGATCTTTTCAGGCTGAAATTCCCAGTCCTGCCGCCAGTGCTTGACGACATAGGGATTGGCCTCGTCCCCCGTCACCAACAGGTGCTGGAGCACGATGCGAGCGCCGGTATCCTCAATCACGCGGACGCTTTCGTATCCGCCGGAAATCTTGCGCTCCAAGGGCGCGTAGCCCTCCAGCCACGGGGTCGATTCCTGCATGTCGAAGGTGACTTTGAAGTCACCCGCCATCGCAAGGATGGTCTGGCGGTCTTCCTCGAAAGCAGCCTTGGCGGCTTCGGCGGTCTGGACAATCGGGCCATCGGCGAGCGCCGGGGCGGGGGCACCAGCCAGCGCGAGCGCGGCGATCCCGGATGCAAACAGGGTTTTGGTCAGTCGGTTCATGGGGTCCTCCATTCAGGTTCAGAAGCGGTAGCTGGCCGAAAGGCTGAGGTTGCGGCCCGGCCGGGTGAAGGCATCGGCGATGCCCGCGTCCGCGACGCTGAGGCCGCGCACATCGGACCACAGGGCGTAGGTCTCGTCCGTCAGGTTGAAGAGGCCGGCGCGCAGCTTCAGCCGCTCGGTCACGGCGTAGAAGGCGGTGAGATCGAGGATGGTGGACGCATCGGGACGCCCGAACAGATCGTCGCCATTGGCCGCGCGCTCCAGCTCATTGGCGCCCTTACGGGCATTGTGGGTGAGGATCAGCTCTCCCCCGAACCGGCCCGAAGGCGCGCGGTAGCCCACGCCTGCGTTCATGTTGAACGGATCAATGGTGTCGAGCGGCGCGCGGCTGCCATCGGGCGCATTCACATCGCCATTGGCATAGGCCAGCGCGACCCGCGCGTTCCAGCCGCTGTCCAGCTTCACCTCACCCCGCGCTTCCAGCCCTTCGATCTCCACGGCGTCGAAATTGACGAACTGGAAGATCGCCGGATCCTGCGGGGTGAAGCTGCCGCTGACCACCTGCTGGTTGATGAAGTTGTCGTAATCGCCCTTGAAGCCGGTCAGCTGGAACGAAAACACCTCGCCCACATAACGCGCTCCGACCTCCCAGCTTTCGCTGGTCTCGGGCCGCAGATCGGGGTTGGGGATCGAGGTGTAGCCGCCCGCGACGAATTCGAAGAAGTTGTTCACCTGGCTTGGCGTCGGCGCGAGGAAGCCTTGCGCGTAATTGCCGAACAGGATCACATCAGGCGCGAGTTTTACGGTGACGCCCAGCTTGGGGGAGAGACGACTGTCGCTTTGGCCTGAGGCGGTGAAGGTCGGCAGCAGCGGGTCTTCAGTCGGGTTGAGATCGTAGAAGTCGAACCGCAGCGCCGGGAACAGCGTCACCGCGCCATCGAGCAGACCGATCTCGTCGGCGACGAACAACCCGCCCAGCGTGAAATCGGTTGCCGGGAAGGCCCGGGTCGGGAACGTCTCGCCCCGCCCCGGCACCGTGCCGCTGCGCAGTCCCTCTTGCCGGGTCCAGCTGACATCGCCGCCGATTGCGACGCGGTGCGCCATGCCGCCGAGGTCGAAGCCTGAGCGCACCTCGCCCGCCGCGCCGTAAACGCGGTTTTCGAAGGTATTGAGCCGCTCACGATCCGGGGCGGGGGTCGCAGTGAGCGTGGTCCGCTCCTCAAGCGCGAACTGCCGGTCTTCGGCGTCCTGCCAATAGGCTGAGAGGAAGGCATATTCGATTGGGTCCTCGGGCGAACCGTCATAGGTCCAGTCGAGCGAGGCGCGCAACCGCTCGGTCGTGTCGCGGGCGTTGAGGGCGTCCACGGTCCACACGGGATTGGGGCCAAAGGTGAAAGCCGGGCCGATGCCGGTCAGCACCTGCGTCTCCACCGCACTATCCAGATGTTCGCCCGTCAGGCGTATGCGATACGGGCCGTTGTCCCACACCAGCTTGGCGAGCATCGCATCGCTGCGCCCATCCTGTGGGTTGGGCGCGGTGCGGGTGGGGCCGGTGCCTTTGATCGTGCCTTGATTGTCCAGTTCGGCGAAGTCGCGCCGGGTATAGGCCACCATCGCCGACCAGTTGCCGGTCTGCCCGGCCAGCGTGGCGGTCTGGGCAAATTCATTGTCGTCACTCGAGTATTGCGAGGTAACGAAGCCGCCGATGCTGGCGCCCGCGATGATATCGACCGGATCGGGGGTGACGAAGCTGATCGCGCCCGCCAGCCCATCCGAGCCGTAGAGCGCCGAGGCCGGGCCACGTAGGATTTCGACCTGCTTGACTAAGCTAACATCGGCAAACCCGCCGCGTCCGGCGTCCTGCGGGCCGAAGCTGAAGCCCTGCGGCGCGCGGATACCGTCGACCTGGACCAGCACCCGGTTGCCGCCGATCCCGCGCACGGTGAAGCCTTCGTTGCGCGCGCGCCCTGTCGCCCCGATAGCCGCGCCGAAGCGGGCGGGCGCGCGACGGACGGAGACGCCGGGTTCGAACCGGACCAAGTCCTTGATGTCGGTCGCAAGTTGGTCGGCGATTTCCTGATCAGTGATGATCGTGACGGTGGCGGGCGCCTCCTCCTGCAACACCGGAGTGCGGGTCGCGGTGACCGTGATCCGCCCGGTTTGCTGCTGCGCTTCAGCCTCTGCTTCGGATGTGAGATCCTCGGCCGCAGCGGGTACTGCGAGCAGGGCGAGGGGGGCGGTGGTCAGGGCAAGTCTGTTGATAAAGTACACGCGAAGGGCATCCTGCTGGGGGAGTGAAGGAACCCCAGCTTGATGTTATTATTGCTAATGCGAGTCAATAAGGAATGCAAATAAGAATCGTTCGCATTTTAAGCGCGCAACTCCACGCTCGCCGGATCACCCGACTCTACCGCCGCAGCAGCCCTTCAGCGAGCAGCCGATTGACGCCCGCCGCGACCTCCTCAGGCGACTTGTCGGCCAGGCCCCACACGGCAAAGCGCAGGCCTGCAAAGACGTTCATCCCCATCATCGCCCAAGCTTCGATCTCGCCCAACCCGTCGCGGAATTCGCCCCGTGCTGCCCCTGCCTGCAGGCGCTCGACAAAGCGCGCGGCGATCGTTTCGTAGTGGTCGCGGTAGCTGGCCGGATCGACGAATTCGGCCTCGTCGATGATCCGGTAGACTTCCTTGTGCTCGGCCGCGAAGTTCAGGAAGGCGAGCAATCCCGCCCGCTCGATCTCGAGCGCGCCCATACCCTCACTGATCGCCGAGCGTGCGCTGCTTTTGACTTGCTCGCTCATGTCGGCGACCAGCGCGCGGAACAGAGCGTCCTTGCTGTCGAAATATGTGTAGAAGCTCCCCAGCGCCACGCCTGCCCGCCGCGTGATCGAGCTGACCGAAGCTTCGTGGAAGCCCTTCTCGCCGAACTCCTCCGCCGCAGCATCCAGCAGCTTGCGCAAGGTCCGCCGCCCGCGCTCGGTACGCGGCACTTTGGCGTCACCACAGGCCGCGTCTTCGACTCCGGATTCGACCTTTGTCTTGGCTGTCTGAGTGTTGCCCATCAGCTACTCCCTCCACGCTTTCGGTAGGCGGCGCAAGACTCGTGCACAAGTCTAAACTTGAAAGGTGGTTCAACTTTCAATATTGCTATCAGCATAAGAGGGCCAGGAGAGGAAACATCTCGATGAACATTAATCTTTGCGCGCGTGCTTTGCTGCTTGCCGGATGCGCTGGAGTCGCCACTTTCGCCGCGCCGCTCGCCGCGCAAGACAGCGCTGCGGATATAGCCGCCGAAGCCGCAGCAGCAGCTGAAGAAGACAACACGATCTACGTCACGGCCCGTCGCCGCGAAGAACGCCTGATCGACGTGCCGCTGTCCGTCACCGCGCTGTCGGGCGATGATCTGGTCAAGCAGGGCGTGCAGGATCTCACGCAAATCGCCCAGCAAGTGCCCAACATCACGCTCGAAGTCAGCCGCGGGACCAACACCACGCTCACCGCCTTCATCCGCGGCGTCGGCCAGCAAGATCCGGTCGCCGGGTTCGAAGCGGGCGTCGGGCTCTATGTCGATGACGTCTACCTCAACCGGCCGCAGGCCGCCGTGCTCGATATCTATGATGTCGAGCGTATCGAAGTGCTGCGCGGGCCGCAGGGCACGCTCTATGGCCGCAATACCATCGGCGGCGCGATCAAGTATGTGACGGCGGAACTACCCGACGAAACCAGCGTGAAGATCCGCGGTACCTATGGATCCTATGATCAGGCCGACCTGATCGTTACCGCCTCGACCCCGATCACCAGCAACCTCAAAATCGGCGCCAGCGGCGCAAGGCTTTCGCGCGGCGGTTTTGGCGACAATCTGACGCTCGGAACCGAAAACTACAACAAGGACGTCTGGGCCGCACGCGGCACGATTGAATTCGACAATGGGCCGGTGTTCGTCCGTCTGTCGGGCGATTACGTCAAGGACAGCTCCGAAGCGCGCCAAGGCCACCGCTTCATCCCCGGCCTGCGCAGCGGCGCTCCCGTGCTGGACGACGTGTTCGACACCCGCGCCGGGCTCAACATCGTCGATCAGGAAGTCGAGGCTTATGGCGGGGCGCTGAACGTCGCGATCGAACTCAGCGACACGCTGACCTTCAAGTCGATCACCGGCTACCGCGAGGACAAATCGACCACCCCGATCGACTTCGACAGCCTTGCCGCCGTCGATCTCGACGTGCCGGCGATCTACAACAATGATCAGCTGAGCCAGGAATTCCAGCTGCTTTATGAAAGCGACAGCCTGTCAGGCGTCGTGGGCTTCTACTACCTTGATGCCAACGCCTTCACCGCGTTCGATGTGGCGCTGTTCACCACCCTCAACGGATTGACGGCGCAGACGCTGGGCGATGTGAACACCAAGACCTGGTCGGTCTTCGGCGACTTCACCTATGACCTCAGCGACACGATCAGCGTCTCGGTCGGCGGGCGTTACACCAATGACAAGCGCACCAGCACGGTGCTGAGGACCACCTTCCTCGGCGGGTTCTCCAACCTGTTCGGGGGTACCGGCGTTGCCGCAGCGGTCACCAGCAACTTCAACGGCAGCGCGACCTTCAAGGACTTCAACCCGCGCGCGTCGATCAGCTGGCAGCCGAATGCCGACAACAATGTCTATTTCAGCTATTCGCAGGGCTTCAAGGGCGGCGGTTTCGACCCGCGCGGCCAGACCACGGCCTGCCGCAATCCGCGCGGCGGAGCCTGCACTGCGGACGAGGTGTTCGATTTCCTCGCCTTCGATCCGGAAACGGTCGACAGCTTCGAACTGGGCTGGAAGGCCTCGCTTCTCGACAACCGATTGAACATTAGCCTGGCGGGCTTCCTTGCGCAGTACAAGGACGTCCAGATCCCCGGCTCGGTTGGCTTCGATGGCAATAATGACGGGGTGAACGAAAGCTTCATCGGAATCACCTCGAACGCGGCGAGCGCAGACGTCAACGGGATCGAATTTGAAGGCAACGCGCTGGTCGGGGAAGACTTCGCGGGCGAAGGCAGCCGCTTCAGCGTCAACTGGTCGCTCGGTGTACTTGATGCCAAGTTCAACACCTTCATCGACGCCTTTGGCCGCGACGTAGCGGATCAGCGCGTGTTCCAGAACACGCCGGACATCACTGCACACATGGGCTTCAACATGGGTGTGCCGCTGGCAGGCGGGATGATGGATTTCATTGGCCTCGCCTCGCTAAGGTCGGATGCGAGCCAGTTTGAAGTGCCCAACCCGTTCCTCGATCAGGACGGTTTCGTGCTGGTCGATGCGAGCATCATCTACACCTCGGACAGCGGGCTCTACTCGATCGGGGTCCACGGCAAGAACCTGTTCGACAAGGAATATATCGTCGCCGGTTACAACTTCGTCGCTGGCGGGGTTGGCGGTGCGCCGTTCATCCCGACGCTGGGCCGTGAAGGTACGCTGACCGGCTTCTACGGCGATCCGCGCCGCGTGTTCGTCACGGCGCAGGTCAACTTCTGAACGCTCTTTCCCCAGGGGGCGGCGGCCTCTGAATTGCCACCGCCGCCCCTTACTCCATTACTGGGTTACTGCTGGACGGGAGCAGTCGGCGGGGTGGGCTTGGTGGCCTGCTCCGCCGTATTCTTGTCCATGATGCGCTTAGCGACATAGCCGCCGACACCCAGCGCCACCATCGCGGGCAAGCTGACTCGCGAGATGATGAAGGGAACGGCGGTCGCCAGCACGACGCCAGTTGCCCCGCCTGCTGCCGGATGCTTCTTTGCGACGCTTGCGCCAATCGCGGCGCCGATGAGTTTACGGATCATTTTGCGATACCTCCTGCGCAATCAACCCTCCGAAGCACAGGGATGTTCCATGGCGATTGCGGCTTTTCTTGGGCTTCCCAAGCGGGCATAGCGCCACGCCATGCACGACATCCGCTTTATCCGAGACAATCCCGAAGCTTTTGACGCAGGCCTCTCCCGGCGCGGGCTGGCCTCGCTCGCCGCGCATCTGATTGCGCTGGACGAAGAGCGCCGCGCGGCGACCACGTCCGTGCAGGTCGCGCAGAGCCGTCGCAACGAGGCGTCCAAGCTGATCGGCGCGGCGATGGCGAAGGGGGACAAGGACGGGGCCGAAGCGATCAAGGCCGAGGTTGCGGCGCTCAAGGATCAGATGCCCGCATTGGAAGCCCGCGCCGATGAACTGGCGACGAAGCTGAAAGAGGCGCTGGAGATCATCCCCAACCTCCCCGGCGCGGACGTGCCTGACGGCGGCGGCGAGGAAGACAATGTCGAGGTCTCGCGCTGGGGCGATGCGCGGGTGTTCGACTTCACGCCCAAGGAACACGCCGACATCGCGCCTGCACTCGGCATGGATTTCGAAACCGGCACCCGGCTGTCAGGCGCGCGCTTCACTTTCCTGCGCGGCGGCATGGCGCGGCTGCACCGGGCGCTCGGACAGTTCATGCTGGATGTGCAGACCGGCGAGCATGGTTACGCGGAGTGCAACCCGCCGGTGCTGGTGGGCGACGATGCCATGTATGGGACCGACAAGCTGCCGAAGTTTGCCGAGGACAGCTTCAACACCACCAACGGCCGTTGGCTCATCCCCACCAGCGAAGTCAGCCTCACCGCCAGCGTCATGGGCGAGTTGCTCGACGAGGCCGCACTCCCGATGCGGCTCACCGCGCTCACCCTGTGCTTCCGCTCCGAAGCAGGTGCGGCGGGGCGCGATACGCGGGGGTTCATCCGCCAGCACCAGTTCGAGAAATGCGAGCTCGTCAGCATCGTGCGGCCTGAAGACAGCGAGGCCGAACACCAGCGCATGGTCCGTGCGGCGGAAACGATCCTCGAACGGCTGAACCTCCCCTATCGCAAGCTGCTGCTGTGCACCGGCGACATGGGCTTCGGCGCGCGTAAGACCTACGACCTCGAAGTCTGGCTTCCCGGCCAAGGCGCGTTCCGCGAGATCAGCTCGTGTTCGAACACCGGCGACTTCCAAGCGCGCCGCATGAGCACCCGCTACCGCGTCGCGGGCGAGAGGCGCACCGAGTTCGTCCACACCCTCAACGGCTCGGGCCTCGCGGTCGGGCGCACGCTGGTCGCGGTCATCGAGAATTATCAGAACGCCGACGGCTCGGTGACCGTGCCCGAGGCGCTCAGGCCCTATATGGGCGGCGTCCAAGTCATCTCGCCTAACTGACCCACCTCGTCACCCTGAACTTGTTTCAGGGTCCATGGTGCCCCAAACACTGCACAGCGACTGGCAGACACATGGATGCTGAAACAAGTTCAGCATGACAAGATTGGAGAAGATCTCTGAGAATCCTCCTCACCAATGACGACGGCATCCACGCCCCCGGCCTTAAGGTGCTGGAAGAAATCGCGCGCCAGTTCTCCGATGATATCTGGATCTGCGCCCCGTCCGAAGAACAGTCCGGCGCGGGCCATTCGCTCACGCTGACGCGGCCCGTGCGGCTGAACAAGCTGGACGAGCGGCGCTTTTCGGTGACCGGCACACCGACTGATTCTGTGATGATGGCGCTACGCACCGTCATGCCCGATGCGCCCGATATCATCCTTTCGGGCGTCAACCGCGGCGCGAACCTCGCGGACGACATCACCTATTCCGGCACCGTCTCCGCCGCGATCGAGGGCGCCTTGGCGGGCATCCGCTCGATTGCGTTCAGTCAGGTCTATGCCCGCGAAGGCATGGGCGATGACGTGCCGTTCGGCGCCGCGCGCGAGTGGGGCGCCAAGGTGCTCAGGCCCCTGATCGACGCACCGATGGCCGACCGCACGCTGATCAACGTCAACTTCCCGGCCCGCGCGCCCGAGGACGTGAAGGGCATCCGCGTCGTGCGCCAAGGCTTCCATGATTACGCCCGCGGCACCATCGTCGAAGGGCGCGATCCGCGCGGCTATCGCTATTTCTGGTTCGGGCTCGACCAGATCGAGCACACATTGGATCACGGCACCGACCTTGAAGCGATCGAGGACGGCTACATTGCGGTCACGCCCTTGCAGCTCGACCTGACGCACTATTCGACCATCGGCATTCTGGCCGAACGGTTCGGCGGCTGATGGCTGAGGCGCCCAGCCGCAATCCGTTCAAGCGCAAGGCGCTGCTGGCCGACCAGTTCCGGCCGCTCCGCCGTCAGGTTCGGATCCCGGTGTGGGGCGATCTCGGTATCCGCACGGGACTGGCCTTCGGGCTGATTGCGTTGGTGGTGGCCATCCACTGGTTCGACCGCGACGGGCTCAAGGACAATCACGACAACGTCATCAGTTTCCTCGACGTCGTCTATTTCACCATGATCAGCATCACCACCACGGGCTTTGGCGACATCGCCCCGATTTCCGACCGCGCGCGGCTGATCGAGGCGGTGATTGTCACCCCCGTTCGCATCGCGGTCCTGTTCATCTTCGTGGGCGCCGCCTACGATTTCGTCATCAAGCGCAGCTGGGAGAAGTTTCGCATGGCCCGCATCCAGGAACAGCTCACCGATCACGTGGTGGTGCTGGGCTTCGGCGTCTCCGGCTCGCAGAGCGTCGGCGAGCTGATCGAGCGCGGGGTCGATCCGCGCTGCATCGTGGTGATCGACCCGTCCGAAGAACGCCTGGCCGAAGCGGAGAAGCTCGGCGTCAACGTCATGGCCGCCGATGCCACCCGTGACGAGACGTTGAAGTCCGTCCGCATTGCCGAAGCGCAAAGCGTGCTGGTCAGCGCCGGGCGTGACGATACCTCGATCCTGATGGTGCTGACCGTGCGCCACCTCGCCCCCAAAGTGCCGATCAGCGTTGTGGTGCGCGCCGAGGATAATGAATTGCTCGCACGGCAGGCGGGCGCGAACAATGTCATCAATCCGGTGCGCTTTACCGGCCTGCTGCTGGCCGGCAGCGTCAAGGGCGCGCATATCGCCGATTACCTCGCCGATCTCGCGAGTGTTGGCGGGCGGGTGCAGCTGGTCGAGCGCGAGGTGACCGAGGCGGAATGCGGCAAGTCGATCAAGCAGCTGGAGAGCGGCGGCACGGGCCTGCGCGTCTACCGCAACGGTCGCGCGATCGGGTTCTGGGAAGACGAATGCCAGATGCTCCAGCCCGGCGACGTGGTGGTGGAAATCGTCCCCACCGCCGGGAGCGAGAGTGGTTGATTTCCTGATGGGGCCGCTTTGCCCATGTTTGAGAAAAAAGCTGCCGTTCGGCTGACGACCCTAATCGGACATCAGTGAGGGACTGTACGCCCCGACAATTGTCAGCCCCCAGGTGGAAGTTCAGTGATGGCCGCAGGCGCGCTTTTGCGAGTGTGCGCGAGCAGCAGATAACCAGCTGAAAGACCGGCAACCAGTACCAGTCCCACCAGCGAATAAAACGGGTCCTGCGCCACGAACACCGCGAGCAGGAGCAGATCGAACCCCAACACCAGATATCCGGTAAGTGGAAAGAACGGCATCGCAAAGGGACGCAGCATATCGGGCTCGGACCGGCGCAGCTTGATCGCGGCCAGTGCCACCAGCACGAACACGCCCTGCGCCAAGGCGACCGACGTCGCGATGAGCGCGATATAGGCATCTGACCACAGGAACGTCATGGAAGCGATGGTTGCGAGGCCTAAGGCTCGCAGCGGCGTGCCGCGCCCGGAAACATGCGCAAACCACTGCGGCAATATTCCCTCGCGGGCGGTTGCGAAGACTACGCGGCTTGAGGTCATCAGTCCGAGGTTGGTAATGGCCCCGACCGAGAATACCCCGAAGAGCGTGAACACCATGTCTCCGTTCGAGCCAAGCAAGCCCCGAGCCGCATCGGCTGCGGCGAAGTCCGAGCGCGCGAGCTCTGCCGGCGAGAGCGCATACAGCAACGCGAGATTGACCGCCAAGTAAAGCGCGGCAATTCCGAGGATGCCGCCGAACAGTGCGCGCGGGATGGCCCGTCCAGGATCGGCGATATCTTCGCCGTAATTCACCACGTCGCCCCACCCCGAGTACGCAGAGAAGATGACCAGCAGCGCTGCGCCGAAGCCGTACCATCCGGCGTTAACAGCTGGCAGTACGGTGTCGGATGAGGGAGCTCCGGGCTGAGCGAACAGCGCAATGACGAGAGCGATCAGCACCAGCCCTTTAAGACTGCTCAGCGCCACCTGGATTGCGCCGCTGACGCGGGTGCCAATAGCGTTGGAGACAAAGAACAGCACCAGCAGAATGGTCGCGACAGTTCCGGTGCCGAGTTCCATGCCCACTCCGAGGCGCGCGAGAAACTCCGCGGTGACGTAGGCCAGAAGTGCGACGGAAGACAGGTTCATCAGGACGAGCGTGAACGCGGTCACAACCACCATGCGCCGGCCGAATGCGCGTTCGGCAAAGGCGATCGGTCCGCCCGCTTGTGGGATCGCTGCGCCGAGTTCAGCATAGGGGAGTGCAGCAAGCATCGCGAGCGCGGCACCTACTACCCAAAGTCCGATCAAAACTGTCGGAGACCCACTGGACTGCGCGACGACCCCGGGCGAACGCAGAATTCCCTGCCCAACTACGCTGCCCACGACCGCGGCAAGCCCGAACGCGAGCCCGAGTACGCGCACCAAGTGGTCTGTTCGAGATTTCATTGTTGCTTCCCCCCGGAGCGCGGCCAGAGCGAAGTGTGCGCGGCTAGCTATGCATTAGCAAGCGATTGCGTCGCACGCGCCCGAATGCCAACCGGCACTGCTCCAACTCTTCTCGGTCGGCTCGTCAGAACCGCCATTCCAACGTCCACCCAGCGTCGGCCGTTCGCCTCCGCCGCGGCGTTCGCCAAAAGCGGCCATCCATCGCCTCAATGACCTCATCCCCGAAACCACACGAACACGCCGCCCATCGCCGCCATGCCGGTGAGGAAATGCCCGGCATCAATCAGGAAAAGCGCCAAGGGCTTGCGCTGATGCAGGTAGTTGATCCCGATTGCCGGGATCATCACGCCCACTGCAAAACCGACCGCCATCATCATCACCACAAAGGCAGGCGGATCGGTGCGGACCAGCAGGTGCCACAGCACCATCGCGATCAGCATCTCGAAAGCGAAGGTCAGCGCGAAGATCACGCCCATATTGCCGCTGCGCAGCTGCGTGTTCGAAAGCCCCGCCGCGCGCTGCCACGGCTTGGCGAAGATCACGCCGTACCACAGAGCGCCCACGGCAAAACACGCCGCCGATCCGGCCAGCACCGGCCATAGGGCAAAATCACTCATCTTTGATCTCCTTCGGCCTCAGGCCATTCGAGTTCCAGCGTCGCATTAACGGCAACGTCCCGCCAGTCGCTCAGAAAGGCATCAAGGGCGGCGCGGATGTCGCCCAGCTTGTCTGGCACACCGGCGGGCGGCGGCACTAGCGAGGTCGCCCAGGCCGGCTCCGCCATGGCCATGATTGCCGCGTCATCCGCCCCGCCACTCCAACTGGCGGCCTCGAAGCATTCGACCAGCCGCTCGGCCTGGATGAGTTCGACGATCTCCGGATCGGGCACGGCTGCGCGCGCGGCGCTGGCATGACCGCCTGCAAGGGCCATCGCCTGCACGGTTTCCGGCTCCATCCCGCGCGCAACCAGACCCCAGAAGCCAGCCTGCATCCCGAGGCCGCGCTCAACGAAGAAGTGGAAGGCATCGTGCGGATAGGGGCCCTTCTTGGTGAAGGCGAAGCGCGTGCGCGAACCGTCGGCCCGCGTTACCGCGACATGATCCTGCGTCGTCCCTTTGGTGATCGCGATGCGCATGGGGGGCCTGTAACCTAGTTCGCGGCCCGCGTGTAGGGCGCCCGCGCGCTAGATCACATAAGCGAATTCCTCGGCCTCAGGCGAAGGCTTCCGGCCGCGCATCTCGGCGTCGAGCTGTACGACGGTGCGGCTCGCGGTCTTGACGAACAGGCCCGGAACCACCGCGTGGACCATGCAAGCCAGCCCGCCGACCACCATGCGACAGCCGAAGCTGAGCGCCGTGCGGGCGTGCTGGCCATAGGTTTCGCCAATGGCGCGCGGGTGTTCGGTGAAGAGCTTGACGATCATGGCTCCCCAGATGCCCGAGGCGCGGCCCGGCGGTCAACCCCGCGTAGCGAGGATATTCTGGCGCAAAGCCCGTACACAGTGTAGGGGCGCGCCGCTATGTCCACCGCCCCCACCATCGCACCCACCGTTCTGGCCGACCAGAAGAAGATCGGCATGGTCAGCCTAGGCTGCCCCAAGGCGCTCGTCGATTCCGAGCGGATTCTCACCCGCCTGCGCGCCGATGGCTATGCCTTTGCCGAGGATTATGCGGGCGCAGACGTCGTGCTGGTCAACACCTGCGGCTTCCTCGATTCCGCCAAGGAAGAAAGCCTTGCCGCGATTGGAGAGGCCATCGCCGAAAACGGCCGTGTCATCGTGACCGGCTGCATGGGCGAGGAAGCCGACGCGATCCGCGCTGCCCACCCGCAGGTGCTCGCGATTACCGGGGCGCATCAGTACGAACAGGTGGTCGAGGCGGTCCATATCCATGCCCCGCCGAGCCAAGGCCCGTTCATCGACCTGATCCCGCAGCCGGACATCAAGCTCACCCCGCGCCATTACAGCTACCTCAAGATCTCCGAGGGCTGCAATCACTCCTGCGCCTTCTGCATCATCCCGGACCTGCGCGGCAAGCTGGCGAGCCGCCGGATCGATGCGTGCCTGCGCGAGGCAGAGAAGCTGGTCGCGGCGGGGACCAAGGAACTGCTCATCATCTCGCAGGACACCAGCGCCTATGGGGTCGATATCCGCCACGAGACCCGCCAGTGGAAGGGTCGCGATGTCCGCGCGCACATGACCGATCTGGCGCGCGAGCTGGGCGGCCTTCGCACGCCGGAAGGCCATGCGCCGTGGGTGCGGCTCCATTACGTCTACCCCTACCCCCATGTCGATCAGGTCATCCCGCTGATGGCCGACGGGCTGCTGACGCCCTATCTCGACATCCCCTTCCAGCACGCTAGCCCCAAAGTGCTGAAGCTGATGCGCCGCCCAGCGAACGAGGCCAAGGTGCTTGAACGGCTGAAGTCGTGGCGCGCCATCTGCCCCGATATCGCCATTCGCTCCTCCTTCGTGGTCGGCTTCCCGGGTGAGACCGAGGAGGACTTCCAGTACCTGCTCGACTGGCTGGAGGAAGCCCAGCTTGACCGCGTCGGCGCATTCCGGTTCGAGCCGGTCGAAGGCGCGGCGGCCAATGCCCTGCCCGATCAGGTGCCCGAAGCGATCAAGGAAGAACGCTACGCCCGGATCATGGAAGTGACCGAGCGCATCAGCGCCGCCAAGCTCACCGCCAAGATCGGCCGCACGCTGCCTGTGATCATCGACGAGATCGGCGAGCCCGACGAAGACGGCGATATCGGCGCGACCGGGCGATCCCAGGCCGATGCGCCCGAGATCGACGGGGCGGTGTATCTGCGCAACGTGCCGGAGACGCTGGCACCGGGCGACATCGTCGAAGCCACGATCGAGGATGCCGACGCGCACGACCTGTTCGGGGTGATCGCAGCGCGCTGAGTCGCAGCCCGCCTCCAGCAGGCCGGGGCCGGGTTGTTGGAGACACATGAGACACTGTCCAGGAACGCAAAATCCTCCCGCCCAAAAGGCACGCGCACGCGCAGGGTGATTGACCGGTTCAAACATCAGGCCTGCACCGTAGCGCGGCGTCGGCCAGTAGGAAATTCGTGCGGACGGGCCGAGGCGCCGTTAACCCCTCCCGCCGCGCCGTCCCCGCAAGGGACGCAAACCGGTTAGCCTCTGGCAAGCTAACGGCTGACAGGGCATAACCTGCCCCATGATCCGGATTCTCGCAGCCTCGCTTGTTCTTGTCGCAACCCCCTGTGTGGTGGCAGCGCAAACCACCGCCGGTCAAACCGGCGATGCCGCCGAGGCGGTTGCGGCCGAGGCGACCGGCACGTTCGAGCAGGTCGATCCCGATAGCGACTTGCCTTCGGCTGACGAAGCGGCAGCAGCCTATGCTGGCCTTCCGCCCCTTACGGCGGACGAGGCGCCCGCGATGGTGGCCGCGCCCGCACTCAAGCCCGAGCCTCCCCGCGGCCCGGCCGTGCGGATGATCGCCAATGAGGTCGCACAGCCGCTCCCCGCAGCAGCGCCCGCACCTGCGCCCGCGCCCGCGCTCACTCCGGCGGCTCTCACCCGCAATGATCCTTTCGTCATCAAGTCGATCCTGCCGATCGAAGGCAGCATCCGCTATGGCGACTGGTTCTGGGATGAAAGCGCCGCGCCGCGCACGGGCAAGCTGGTCATCACTGTCGATCTCGAAGCTCGGGTCATCAGCGCCTTTCGTGACGGGCACGAAATCGGCACCGCCGTGGTGCTGGTCGGCACGCAGGATCACCCCACCCCGCTCGGCAGTTTCCCGATCCTGACCAAGGAGAAGGATAACGTCTCGGAGAAGTACAACAACGCCCCGATGCCGCACACGCTGCGCCTGACTTGGGACGGGATCGCGATCCACGGCTCGCCGGTGATGAACGGCTATGCCAGCCACGGCTGCATCGGCGTGCCGGACGAATTCGCCGCCAAGCTGTTCGCCGCCGCCAAGCGCGGGGACAAAGTGATCATCACGCGCGGCAAGATGATCGGGATTGGCGACAAGGTAATGTGATCGAAAAGGTCCCTCCCTGCTCCGCAGGGACGGGGGGAGTCGAGTTCCACCCGCCATGCCATCTGTCTCCCCGCCCCGGACCTGATCCGGGGCCCCGCTTTTTCTCGAGCACCCGATAGGCAGCTGGACCCCGGGTCAAGCCCGGGGCGGGGGATGTTTTCAATTTACAATGCCCCGCGCAGGCTCCGGCCGGAACCGCCAGACGCGCATGGGGACGCCGACCTTTTCCACCCGCTCTACCCCCGGCACTGCCAACACTCCGCCCAATGAGGCGTTCTCGCCTGCCCAAAGCCGATCCCATGCCCGCGCCGCCTCGGCGCGGGTGGCATGGCCGCCGAGCGCGGCGATGATCTTGCAGATCGTCTCGATCGCGATGACGCGCGGGACATTGGCGCAGTAGGTGTAGCCCAGCCCGCCCGGCGCGGCGTCATCGCGCATCACCATTTCGTGCCAGTCGAGTTCCGCATACCATTCGAGCGCCTGCCAGCCTTCAGCCAGATGCGCGGCGCTGGTCGCCAGCGCGACCGGATCGAGCCAGTCCGCCTCGGCCAGTTGTGCGCGCAAGCGGGCGCGGTCGAAGGCGGGATTGGTGTTGGAGGGGTCAGCGGCAGGCGTGATCCCGGCGGCGGCAACCATCGCGGCCAGCTCTGCCTTGCGCCAGCTTAGCAGCGGGCGCAGCAGGGTGATCTCACTCTCCGCGATGGTTGAGCGGGCGCGCACCCCTGCCAGCCCTGCCAGCCCGCTCCCCCGGTTGAGGCGCATCAGCAAGGTCTCGGCCTGATCATCGGCGTGATGCGCCGTGGCAACCGCGCCCAGTCCCTTGTCCTTCGCCCACCTCGCCAAAGCCGCGTAGCGCACGGCGCGGGCCTGCGCCTGAAGGTTACCGGGGGCGAGCGTGACGGCAAGCTGCGTGAAGGGAATGCCGCGCTCCCCCGCGATCCGTTCAACCAGCGCGACTTCGCCTGCAGCCTCGGGCCGCAAGCCGTGATCGATGCTGCACACTGCGATCTCACCCGGCAGGGCTTCGTGCGCGAGCAGCAGCAGCGCCAGACTATCCGGCCCGCCCGAAACTGCGAGGCCCAGCGGGCCGCTACGCGTGTCCTCAGGCCACAGCGCTGCCAGATCGGCAGCGAAGCGCCGAGGCGCTTTGGCGCTTAGCTGCACTTCACCTTGGCGAGGCTGTTCCTGTATTCATCAGCCAAGCGACCGGTCGCGACCAGCGGATAGGTCTCACCAAATTCGGCGAGCGCGATGCAGGCCTTGCGGGTGTCATTCTTCGCGATCATCGCCTTGCCGAGATAGAGCAGGCTGTCCGGCGCGCGGTCGCCCGCCTTGTTGGCCTGATAGTTCCTGAGGAACCAGCGCGCGGCTTCATCCGGCAGATTGTCGTCGAGGAACGCGCGGCCCAGCAGGTTGCGGCCAAAGCTGATGCGCGGATGGCTGGGATATTGTTCGACAAACTTGGTGAGCTGCTGGCGCGCTTCGGGGAAGAACCCGGCGCTCCACAGGCGGAACCCGTAGGAGTATTCATCATCCCCGGCGTCTTCCGTTTGCGGCTTCGTGATCGCCTGCACGGCAGCGAGGCGCGAAGCGCTCGGCGCGGCGACGCTGGCTGCGGGCGCAGGCGTCGGCGCGGTCTGCACCGGCGGGCGCACGGCGGGGAGAGTGGTGGAAGGCGCACTGGTTGGGGCAGGCTGAAACGCCGGGAGCGTGGCGGCAGACGGCGGCGTGGTGGTGATCGGCATATTGGCCGCCGTCTCCAGCGCGGCGAGCCGCAGTTCCATCTGTGAGAGCGCGTTAGCCTGTTCCTCAGAACGGGCGGTCAACCCGCGCAGCTGCGTCTCCAGCGTGTCGAGCCGCACGAGGATATCGGTCACCGCCGTGCTGGACGGGGCAGCGGTGGAAGACGTCGTCGTCGGCGCGGCCGGATCGCCACCGGGGCCGATCTGCGGTTCAAAGAAACGACCATCCCCGCCGGGGAAGACCTTGCGCTGAAGCGCACGCACTTCGGCCTCGATCTTGCGGATGCGGGCGTCCGCCGTGCTGTCCTGCGCCAAGGCGGGCGCAGGCGCGGTCACCACCGTGGCGGTGCCAGCGGCAAGCAGCATCGCACCGGCAAGGCGCAGAGCGGGGGTTCGCAGGATGGGGGTCATGGCGCGTCAGGCTCCCTGTCTATGGCCGCGCATCTTGGCGCGGCGCACATGAACGTGTTCCGAATCCCTGCCTTGTGCGGGCTCTCAAGTCGAGAGCGGCACAGGGCCTAATCAACGGGAAAAGGGTTAACCGCGCGGTGAAGGCGCCGATTCGCCCGCTGGCGCGGGATTGCTGGCGGCGGCGGGACCGGTTTGCCGCGCTGCCGCAGCTTCTGCCGTCGGCGCTGACGGGTTGGCTGTCGCAGTGCGCTGCGTGGTGGTGGGTCGGGACGGAGCGGGCGAGCGCGCTTGCGGCAAGGCAGCGGCCTGATCCGCCGGAGCTGCCACGCGCGCCAGCAGCGCTGCGGCCGAAACCTGCACGCCCGAGATCGTCTCGGGCCGGTCGGAAATCTTGGCGACCGCTTGCCCGCCAACTGTCACCGACAGCGCATCGGGACGTCCGGTGTTGATTCGGGGATCGGTAGCCGCAGCCGGAACCGTGACCGCCTCGCCCTGCTTGAGCGTGCGTTCGAGCAGTCGCTCCCCGCCTTCTTCATACAGCCGCACCCAGACGCCATCCTCCAGCGCGGTCAGCACCACCGGGCCGCTCGTAGCGGGGGTTGGGGATACGGCAGGCTTGGCCGCAACTGCTGCGGCGCTGGCCGCAGGCTCGGGGGAAAGCAGCGAGCCAGGCTCAGTCCCGGCGGCGAAATAGGTGTTGAAGAAAGCGAAGGCGCCGATGGCCAGCACCAGCACCGCAGCCGCCGCAGCCCAGGCGAGCCCTGACGAGGGCAAGCGCGCCGGATCGCCCGGCTCCATGTCGCCCGACGGGACCGAGCGCCGCATCGATCCATCGGCGAGCTCTGCCCGCACGGCATCGGTGATGACCGCAGGATCCAGCCCGACTGCCTTGGCGAAAGTGCGCGAAAAGCCGATCGCATAGGCGCGGCTGGGCAGGCTTCCGAAATTGTCGTCTTCGATCGCTTCGAGATGGCGCAGCGGGATGCGGGTTTCGGCAGCGACCTGCGAAAGGTCGAGCCGCAAGGCCTCCCGCGCCGCGCGCAAGGTTGCGCCCGGCCCGTGAAGGGGCAATTCCGGCGCATTACTGGCGCTGGTGTGATTTTCGCTGTCCATGACCCGGGTCCGCGCCTTCTTCTCGAGGCGTTGAGTGTAAGAGTGTTGGTGAATTGTCCTTGAACGGGACTCACCCGCTCAGGGGTGTCCTGTCAAGCAGCGCCATAACACGCCAGCGCGCATGGCGCACGCTTCTCCGCAAGGCGGGTGTCAATCGTACTCGATATCGCGCGCATCGGCCCAGGCCGACAATTCTTTGCGCAGGTTCAGCGAAGGATCGGCGAGCCAGCCGGTCATCGCTGCGGTCAGCTCGGCAAGATCGACCTTGCGCACCAATTCCTTGATCGGGCCGACGGCGGCAGGCGTGATCGAAAGCCGGCGATAGCCGATGCCCAACAAGGCCAGCGCTTCCAACCGACGCCCGCCCATTTCACCGCACACGCCGATATCGACCGCGCTGCCGACAGCGTTCTGCATCACCCGCCGCAGGAACCGGAGGATCGAGGTGCTGAGCCAGTCATACCGCTCGGCCAGCTTGGGGTTGGCCCGGTCGGCGGCGAACAGGAACTGGGTGAGATCGTTGGTGCCGATCGACAGGAAGCTCAGCTTGGGCAGCAGCAGATCGAGCACTTCGGCAAGCGCGGGCACTTCGAGCATCGCGCCGAACAGGATCCGTTCGGGCAGCAGCTTCTTCTGGGCGCGCAGGTAGATCAGCTGTTCATCGAACACGGCCTTGGCCGCATCAAACTCCCACGGTTCGCTGACCATCGGGAACATCACATAGAGCGAGCGTCCGCCCGCCGCCTCGAGCAGCGCGCGCGCCTGAATTTTCATCAGGCCTTCGCGTTCCAGCGCAAGGCGCAGCGCGCGCCAGCCCATCGCGGGGTTTTCATCCTGCGCGGCAATCTCGGATGCGAGATAGGGCACCGACTTGTCACCGCCGATATCGACCGTACGGAAGATCACCGGCTTGTCACCCGCCGCATCCAGCACATCGCGGTAAAGCCGCAACTGACGTTCCCGCTGCGGCAGGGTGGCGGAGACGAGGAACTGGAATTCGGTGCGGAACAGGCCGACGCCGTCCGCGCCGGTCATCGCCAGCGCGCTCATGTCATCGCGCAGGCCAGCGTTCATCATCACCTGAATGCGGGTGCCGCAGCGGGTGAAGGGCTCCACGTCGCGCAAGCTCGCATAGGCCGCCTGCTTTTCGCGGCTCTTGGCGAACCGCGCCTGAAACGCATCGGCAACCTGCGGCAGCGGGCGGATGATGGCATTGCCGACCGTGGCATCAAGCAGGATTTCATCGCCTTCGCGGATCGTGCCGCGCACCGCTTTGGTGCGGCCGATCACCGGCACGTTCATCGCCCGCGCCACGATCACCACATGCGCGGTGAGCGAGCCTTCTTCGAGGATTACGCCCTTCAGCCGCCGCTTGTCATATTCGAGCAGTTCTGCCGGGCCGAGATTGCGCGCGATCAGGATCGTGTCGCGCCGTAGCCCTTGCGAAGCTGCGGTGCCCACCTGCCCTGCGACGATCCGCAACAGCCGGTTCGCCAAATCCTCCAGATCGTGCATCCGGTCGGCGAGCAGCGCATCGTCGATCTCGCGCATCCGCATCCGGGTGTGCTGCTGCACACGCTCGATTGCGGCTTCGGCGGTCAACCCGCTGTCGATGGCTTCGTTGATGCGCCGCGACCATCCTTCGTCGTAGGCAAACATCTTGTAGGTTTCGAGCACCTCCTCATGCTCGCCACCCGCGCCGAATTCGGCCTGGCTGGCGAGCGTGTCGATCTGCTCGCGCATCTTGTCGAAGGCGCGGTACACCCGCTGACGCTCGGCCTCGGTATCCTCGGCCATGACCTGCGTGATCTCAACGCGCGGCTGGTGATAGACCGCATGGCCAGCGCCCAGCCCCTTCACCAGCGTCAGGCCGGTCAAGGTCTGCGGCCCGGTCTGCTCCTGCGTCAGCCCGCGCGCCTCTTCTTCGTCGACCAGTTCGGCGTTGGCGATCAGCTCGCTCAGCACCATCGCCGTGGTCTGGAGCGCTTCGATCTCGACCTCTTCGTAGCGGCGCGGCTCGACATGCTGGACGCACAGAACGCCCACCGCACGGGCGCGGTAGACGATCGGGACACCGGCAAAGGAGTGGAACTTCTCCTCGCCCGTTTCGGGGCGGTACTGGAAATCGGGATGGGCCTTGGCCTCGGCCAGGTTCAACGTCTCGACCTTTTGCGCAATCGCGCCGGTCAGCCCTTCGCCGATGGCCATACGGGTGACGTGCACCGCGCTCTGGTTGAGGCCGCGGGTCGCGAACAGCTCCAGCATGCCTTCGCGCAAAAGGTAGATCGAGCAGACCTCGCTCGACAGGCATTCGCCGATGATCTCGACCACCTGATCAAGCTTGGCCTGCGCGTGCAACCGCGAGGCCATCACCTCGGTCAGGCGGGTCAGGATCTGGCGAGCGGCGGCTGCGGCGGTCATCACCGTGCAGGTCTATTCATTCCGCACGACAAATGCAAAAGCCCAGATTGCAGCACACCGCCCGTCAGGGGCGTCAGGTGGACAATCCGTGCCGCTCAGCAGGCGGCAATTTCTTCCTTCAATCGCAATTTCTGCTTCTTGAGGGCCTGGATCATCGCGGTGTCGGGCACGGGCCGGGCCATTTCATCGCGCAACCGGGCTTCAAGGCCGGCATGCTTGCTCTGAAGGGCGTGGAGGTGTGACAACACTGCGGTCGATGCCATTATGCGTTCTCCTATCCAAGCGGGGGGATGCCCCCGGAAAGGCGACTCGGCAAACGAAGCGGCCGAGCCGCAGGTTTCATTGAAACCACAGGCAGCCTAGCTTGCAAAGCCCTGACACATCGTAAATCGGTGCACCTGCCCGTGCGCGCGACGAACTGCGCAGACGGGCAGCGCAGACGGATCGCGCCAAAGCGGGGTGAAATCTGCACCTGCCATCTACCAAATCGCCGCAGGAACGCGTAGCGCACGCCGTGCATTGGGCGCAGGCAGACATGCCGGCGGCAAAGTGGAAGGATCAGGGGCGAACATGACCGAGCAGGAGCTCAGGAAAAATCTTGAGTTGCTCAAGACCGAGCATCGCGACCTCGACGCCGCGATTGCCGCCTTGACCGAGGCGGCACGGGTCAGTGCATCAGCCGACATGCTCCAGATCGCCCGCCTCAAGAAGCGCAAGCTGCGGCTGAGGGACCAGATCGCGATTATCGAGGATACGCTGCTGCCCGATATCATCGCGTAGTTGTTTGCGGCTACATTTGGTGTAGCGGGACAACGCCTTCTGGTGTTTTTGATAAGAGCTTCTGGAGCACCTCAACCTATCCGAGGGCGAGGCCGATCTCCGCAGCCTTTTGCCTGATAGCCCCTTTCGCGAGCTCGCCCATTAGGCCAATTGACCAGCTACCCAGCTGACCGGCCCCGCTCTTGGTCTTCTCCCAAATCTTCCCATCGCGAATGGTCTCAAGGAACTCGTGCCCATCCCACGTTAGAGTAAGGCCGGAAAACACGACCGCAGAGCCATGGGAGCGGCTGAATGGTTGCCTGAGCAACCCAGCTTCCACCAAGAGGTGGGTGTGACCCTTTACAAGCTCCGGATCACGCCCGTCGATCAAGACCGCATCCCTCAGGTGCATTGGCGCAGCTTCAACAGCGAGAAGGATGTCTCGCACCAGATCCATATCTCTCTTCATGGCCCCGAGATTATCAGCTCCCGCGCCGGAGTCACCTTACCGTTTGCGCGATAGCTGAGAGAAGCCTCCTCCATCTCGAACCCCGCGAAGAGCTCGCGCACCTCTGGTCGGCCGTTCAGCGACAGAATGAAACGATCCTGATGCCCTCCTGAGAGGCATCAGAACGACAAACCAACCATAGTTAATGGGCCAGCAATTCTGTGCCCTGCCGGGACGGATCCAAAAATTGCTTGGAAAGTAACCATAGCGATATGGCGGTGAGGCGCGCGGCGACGTAGCTTGCGGCGCAATATGGCTCGTACCACCAACCTTTCGCGCCCGATCGTCGAGGCGCTCTACACCGAAGCGCTCGTTCTGGCGGATGACGTGCGGGCGGTGTTTGCCGCCGGCACGCGCGAGCCGCTGGCAGGCGAGGACGCCTTCGTGCGGCTCGCGCTTTCGACCGAGGGGCTGAAGACCACCACCCGGATGATGCATGTGCTGGCATGGCTCTTGAACCAGCGCGCGCTGTTTCAGGGGGAACTCAGCGAAAATCAGGTGCGCCTGCACGGTGCGCTGCCGCCGGATCGCGGCTCGGACGAAAAGCAGTTGGCGCTGCTCGAGCCGGAAACCCGCGAGCTGATCGCCGACACTGAAAAGCTGCACCAGCGCATCGCGCGGCTCGACGAAGCGTGGCGCCAGCATTTCGAAATGGCCTCGCCGGTGCGAGCCTTTCAGGATCGGATTGGACGGGAACTCGGGCGCTTCGGCTAAGCCGCGCTCAGCGCCTTTCGCCACCGCCCCAGCCGTGCATCGCGCACGTCGGCGTCCATCTGCGGCTCGAACGTCACCAACCGCCCGCGCATGGCCTGCGCCGCTGCGCCCAGATCGGGGTACATCCCCACCCCGCACGCCGCCAGCATCGCTGCCCCCAAGGCGGTCGTCTCGACAAAGCCGGGCCGCTCGACCGTGATGCCGAGCATGTCGGCCAAATCCTGCGCCATCCAGTCATTCGCCGCCATGCCGCCGTCGATCCTGAGCGTGTGCCACGGTGCGCCATCCTTGGTGAAGGCGGCGCACAGATCATGCGTCTGATGCGCCATCGCCTCCAGCGCGGCGCGCGCCAACTCGGCCTTGCCGCTGGAGAAACTGAGCCCCGCGATCACCCCGCGCGCTTCGGCCTGCCAATGCGGCGCGCCCAGCCCTGACAGCGCGGGCACGATCACCACCCCGCCGCTATCCGGGATCGAGCGGGCGAGCGCCTCGGTCTCCTCCGCCACCTGCACAATGCCGAGCGAATCCCGCAGCCATTGGACCAGACTGCCTGCCACGAACACCGAGCCTTCGATGGCATAGGTGCGCTGCCCTTCAAGCTGGGTCAGTACCGTGCCGAGCAAGCGGTTGGTCGAGCGCGGGATGCGGCGCCCCTGACAGGTCAGCACAAATGCGCCGGTGCCATAGGTCGCCTTGGTCTGGCCGGGCGCAAGGCACGCTTGCCCGATGGTCGCCGCCTGCTGATCGCCCGCGAGGCCCGTGATCGGGATGGCCCGGCCCAGCAACCTGGGATCAGTCATGGCGAGCAGCCCGGCCATATCGACCACGCCTGGCAGCGCGGCCAGTGGCACGCCGAACAGATCGCACAGCCCTTCGTCGAATTGCGCATCCTCCAGCCCCATCAGCAAGGTGCGGCTGGCGTTGCTGGCATCGGTGATATGCGCCGCCCCGCCGGTCAGCTTGTAGGTCAGCCAGCTTTCGACCGTGCCGAACGCCAGCGTGCCTGCGTCCGCCGCCGCGCGCACGTCCGGCACATTATCGAGCATCCAGCGCATCTTGGTGCCCGAGAAATAGGGGTCGAGCAGCAGGCCGGTACGTTCTTGTACGCCAGCCTCATGGCCCGCCTCGCGCAGTTCAGCGCAGAACGGCTCGGTGCGGCGGTCCTGCCAGACAATCGCGTTGGTCAGCGGCTCGCCGGTGCTGCGGTCCCACGCCACCACGGTTTCGCGCTGGTTGGTGATGCCGATGGCGGCAATGCTCGCCGCGCCGCCTGCCTTGGGGATCACTTCCAGCGCGCAGGCCAGCGTCTTGTCCCAGATCTCGCGCGGATCATGCTCGACCCAGCCGCTCTGCGGGTAATGCTGCTCAAGCGGCGCCTGCGCCGAGGCTACCAGCACACCGTCACTCGCAAACAAGATCGCGCGGGTGGAGGTGGTGCCTTCGTCAAGGACGAGGATGTAATCAGCCATGGGGTATTCCTCTCTCCGACGTGACATCTGCCACGGCGCTCGCCATATGCAAGGCCATGGTCACGATCCCTCCCCAGCCCTGGCCCACCGGGCTTGCCGAAGCGGTCGAGCCGCTGGTGCTGCGCGTGCTGGCGCCCAATCCCTCACCCTACACCTTTACCGGCACGCAGACCTATGTCGTCGGCGATCCGCGAGGGCCGGATTGCGCGGTGATCGATCCCGGCCCGAACGAGCCTGAACATATCGCCGCGATCATCGCCGCTGCGGCGGGGCGCACAATCCTCGCGATCATGTGCACCCACACCCACCGCGATCACTCGCCTGCCGCCGCGCCGCTAGCGGAGCTGACCGGCGCGCCGATTGTCGGCTGCGCGCCGCTGGTGCTCCAAGTGGATGGCCCGCGCTCGGACGAAGCCTTCGATCCGACCTATGCGCCCGACCGCGTGCTGGTGGACGGCGAAGGGATGCGCGGCACCGGCTGGACGCTTACCGCCGTCGCGACGCCGGGCCACACCTCGAACCACCTGTGCTTCGCTTTGGAGGAGAGCGGCGCGCTATTCACCGGCGATCACGTAATGGGCTGGTCGACCAGCGTCGTGATCCCGCCTGATGGCGACATGGGCGATTACATGGCGAGCCTGGAAAAGCTGATGGCGCGCGATGACGTGCGCTACCACTCGGCCCATGGTGCAGCGATTGAAAAACCGCGCCAGCTGGTACGCGGCATGATCGGCCACCGCCGCCAGCGTGAAGCGCAGATCCTGCGTCTGCTGGGCGAGACAGCGCGGCCCGTCAGCGGCTTCATCCCCGATATGTACAAGGGCCTCGACCCGCGCCTGATCCCGGCCGCCGAGATGAGCGTGACCGCGCATCTGATCGATCTGGAAAAGCGCGGCGCGGTGCGGCGCGACGGCGAGGTCTGGCGGGTCGTGTAAAGCGCGCTTGCACCGTCTGCCATTTTGGTGTTCCTCTACGTCGGGGCGCGAAATTGGGGGGCGGGATGGCCACTTTGGCACAACGCGGCGCGGCGACAGAAGGCACGCGCTTTTATACCATCATGGCATTCGTCATGGCGCTGGTGATCGTGGCGGGCTTCTCGCTCAATCTGGCGATGGGGCGATCAAGCTTTGCGCTGCCGGCCGCGTTCCATGTCCACGGCATGATCTTCATGGGCTGGCTCGGGCTGTATCTCGCGCAGGCCGTGACCATCGCGAGCGGCAACCGCGGGTTGCACCGCCAGCTGGGCAAGCTCGCCTATGTTTTCATCCCGGCGATGGTGGCGGCAGGGGCGATGATCATTGTCGTTTCGATCCGCGAGACGGGTGGGCCGTTCTTCTTCGCGCAGAACGAGTTTTTCATCAGCAATCTGGCGGGGCTGCTGGTGTTCGGCGGGCTCGCGCTCGGGGCGCTCAGGGTGCGGCGTTACACCGGCTGGCACCGGCGGCTGATGCTGGTGGCGATGAGCGCGCTGACCGGGCCGGGCCTCGGGCGGCTGCTGCCGATGCCGCTGCTGATCCCCTATGCCTGGCCGATCGCGGTTTCGGCGAGCTTTGTGTTCGGCGCGGTCGCGATGCTGGTCGATTGGCGGACCAATGGCCGGGTGCATCCGGCCTATTGGTGGGGCATGGGGATCAATGTCGGCGGCTTCCTCGCCTCGATGGCTCTGGCCTATTCGCCGATCGGCCACGCCATCACCGAAGCAGTGATCGCCGGCACGCCGGGGGCCGAGCGGCCGATGGGGCCGTTCCTGCCGCCGGGCTTCACGATGTAGGGCGGGTGCCCAAGCTTTTCGCTCGAAAATCGGGGGCGAGCCCCTATATCGGCGGTTCCTGAGATAACGGGGACTGACCGATGAGCCTGCTGACCCGCAACCCCACCGGCACCGATCTGCTGGCCGAGATCAACCGTTTGCGCAAAGAGCGCAACGGGGTGATCCTCGCGCATTATTATCAGACGCCCGACATTCAGGACATTGCCGACTTCGTGGGGGACAGCCTCGAATTGTCGCGCAAAGCGGCGGCGACCGATGCCGACGTGATCGCGTTCTGCGGGGTCAAGTTCATGGCCGACACCGCCAAGATCCTCTCGCCGCAGAAGACGGTGATCCTGCCCGACATGGACGCCGGGTGCAGCCTTGAGGACTCCTGCCCGCCCGAGAAATTCCGCGCGTTCCGCGAAGCCCACCCCGATCACATCGCGCTGACTTACATCAACTGCTCGACCGAGGTGAAGGCGCTCTCGGACGTGATCGTCACCAGCTCCAGCGCCGAGACGATCCTCGCCCAGATCCCGCCCGAGCAGAAGATCATCTTCGGCCCCGACCGGCACCTCGGCGGCTACCTCAGCCGCAAGTTCAACCGCGAAATGCTGCTGTGGCCGGGCGTGTGCATCGTCCACGAGGCGTTCTCGGAAACCGAACTGCTCAAGCTGAAAGAGCAATATCCCGGCGCGCCGATTGCCGCGCACCCGGAATGCCCGCCGACGATCATCGATCACGCGGACTATGTCGGCTCGACCAGCGGCATCCTAGCCTTCGCCAAGGACTTTGAAGGCGACACCCTGATCGTCGCGACCGAGCCGCACATCATCCACCAGATGGAAAAGGCGCTGCCGAACAAGCACTTCATCGGTGCGCCCGGTGCGGACGGAAACTGCTCGTGCAACATTTGCCCCTACATGGCGCTGAACACGATGGAGAAGCTGTATGTGGCGCTCCGCGATTTGCAGCCGCAGATCGTGATTGAGGAAGGCATCCGCCTGAAGGCCAAGCGCAGCCTCGACCGGATGCTGGAGATGGCAAGCGGGACTGTGGGCATGGGGGATTTGGGCAAGGTACATTTCAGCGGGGATTGAAGCTCTGCGACGGCTCTAGGTGCCAGCTTTCGCTGGCATGACGTACTATTCTAACTTCGTCACCCCAGCGAAAGCTGGGGCCTAGGGCGGAATTATGCTAAGCCTCTGAAATGGAACGCGGTGGCTACGTCTATATCATGACGAACAGGCGCTATGGCGTGCTCTACACCGGCGTAACCAGCGACCTACCCGCCCGCATCACGCAACACCGCGAAGGCAAGGGCGGCACGTTCACATCGCGCTACAAATGCACGCGGCTCGTTTATGTCGATCACTACCCGACCATCGAAAACGCCATCGCCCGCGAAAAGGCGATCAAGGCCTGGAAGCGCAGCTGGAAGATCGAAGCGATCGAGAGGCAGAACCCGACTTGGGATGACCTCTTCCTCACGCTCAACGCTTGATTGCCCTAGGCCCCAGCTTTCGCTGGGGTGACGAGGGAGGCTAGGTGGCCCTCGCCCTGCTCACCGCCAAAGCAGCCCCCACCAGCACCATCCCCACAATATCCAGCGGCGACAGCACTTCGCCGAACGCCAGCCAGCCGTAGATTGAGGCGACCGCGGGCTGAGTCAGCAGCGCCAGTCCCACCACCAGCGGCGGGAAGTATTTCAGCGCGAACACCATCAGCCCCTGCCCCACCAACTGGCTGAGCACGAACAGCCCCACCACCGGCCCCCAAGCCTGCGGCCACACCGGCTCGCCCAGCGCCAAGGCTATCGCCAGCAGCACCGGGCAGCCGAACAGGCTCACCCATACCAGCAGGCTCCACGATCCGAACTGCCCACGCGCACCCTGCAAGGTCAGCAGGTACACTGCGTAAAGCAGCCCCGCCGCCACGCTGAACAGGTCGCCGATCAGGGTTTCGTTCGAAATCTCGAGGCTGCGGCCCATCAGGATCGCCGCGCCCGCCAAGGCAAAAACAATCGCCAGCCACTCCAGCCGACCGGGCAGCGTGCGCGCGACGAGGAAGCCCCAGAACAGCAGGACAATCGACCCGGCATTGCCGAACAGCGTCGCATTGCCCAGTCGCGTCATGCCGATCCCGATGTGCCAGCTGGCGAGATCGAGCGCGAAAGTCACCGCCCCCAGCGCCACCAGCGCGAGCGTTGTCGCGGGCATCCCCGTCAGCCGCTGGCCATTCGTCCGCGCCAGCAGCACCAGAAATGGCAACGCCAGAAACAGCCGCCAGAACCCGGCGGCTACCGGCCCGGTATCCGCCAAACGCACGAACCACGGCCCGATTGCCAGCGCCACGTTGCCGCCAAACAGCGCGAGCAGCAGCAGCCACGCCGCCGGGCGCGGCGGTTCACCGACAAGTTCTACTTGGGGGCGCTCCTCAATTTCCATGCTTGCGCCCTAGCCCTGCGCCCCCCAATTGGATAGCCAATCAAAACTGGCTCACAAGGATTACCCACATATGCACGACGCACTGTTCCAGCCGCTCCAGATGGGCGCGCTCCATGCCAAGAACCGCATCCACATGGCCCCGCTCACTCGTGGGCGCGCGGCTGAGCCGATGTTCACCCCCAACGCGCTGATGGCGACCTATTACCGCCAGCGCGCAGGCGCCGGGATGATCCTGACCGAAGCGACCGGCATCAGCCGCGAAGGCCTCGGCTGGCCGAGCGCGCCGGGCATCTGGAGCGACGAGCAGACCGAGGCGTGGAAGGCCACCACCAAGGCTGTGCACGAAGAAGGCGGCCTGATCGTCATGCAGCTGTGGCACATGGGCCGGATCGTCCACCCGGTGTTCCTCGATGGCCAGCCGCCGTTCTCCGCCAGCGCCACCACCGCGCCGGGCGAGGCTCACACGCCCACCGGCAAGTCGCCCTATGCGCAGGCACGTGCGATGACGCATGAGGATATCCAGCGCACGATTGGCGACTACCGCCGCGCCGCCGAAAACGCCAAAAAGGCGGGCTTTGACGGGGTCCAATTGCACAGCGCCAATGGCTACCTGGTCGACCAGTTCCTGCGCGATGGCACCAACCTGCGCACCGACGAATATGGCGGCTCGCCGGAAAACCGCACCCGCTTCATGCGCGAAGTGCTGGAAGCGCTGATCGACGTGTGGGGCGCGGATCGCGTCGGCATCCGCCTGTCGCCCAATGGCGACTCGCAGGGCACCGATGACAGCAACCCGGCAGCGACCTTCGGCGCGGCGGCCAAGGTGTGCGAAGAGCTCGGCCTCGCCTTCGTCGAACTGCGCGAGCCCGGCCCGGATGGCACCTTCGGCCAGACCGACGTGCCCAAGCAGAGCCCGCTGATCCGCCAGATCTACACCGGCACGCTGATCCTCAATTCGGACTATACCGCCGAGGAAGCCGTTGCCGATGTGACCAGCGGCAAGTGCGATGCGGTGAGCTTTGGCCGCCCGTACATCTCCAACCCCGATCTGGAAAAGCGGATCGCGGTCGGCGCGCATTGGAACCCGAACAAGGACGTGCCCAAGAGCTGGTACTTCCCGATCCCCGAAGGCTACGTCGATTACCCGACGCTGGCCGAGGAACAGGCCGAAGCGGCGGAGTGACAGGATGCCCGGCAGCGTCCGCTTGGGCGCTGCCGGGAGCAAGGCTGTGGAGCCGGAAGCCCTCGATTGCAGACATCAGCGGATTCCAGATGTTCGCCGCCAACCCTTACCGTCACCCCAGCGGAAGCTGGGGCCTAGGGCCAAATGGTGCAGCGCTTGCCGCTCTAGGTCCCAGCTTCCGCTGGGATGACGAGAATGGCTGACTGCCGGATAAGGCGGGCTATTGCCGCGGCTGATCCGGCGCGGGCGCACCAGGCGCTGCTTCGGCCCCTTCGCTTGGCGGAGCACCGTCGATCCCCGGCACCGGGGTCACGTCGGGCTGTTCGGCGTCAATATCCCCGGTCGGGATGGCCTGTTGCGGCGCGAGGGGGGCCTGCGATTCAAGCTGCTCCAACGGGATCATTGCATCGCTGATCGATCCGGCGAGCACTTCGCCCGAAGCCTCTCCGCGCTGCTGGGCAGACGTGGTCGCATCCTCGGAGCAGGCCGAAGCGAGAAGAGCAAGGACAAGGATCGCGGCGCGGGTCATTGGCACGCTCTTTTCGCCGCGGCGTCCAATGCGTCAAGGAAATCATCGCTGCTGGCGATCAGAGCCGCGTCCCATGCGTCGGGCGAAACGCTGAGGCCCAGCCGCGCCAGACTGGTGACGCCATATTCGGCAATCCCGCAAGGCACGATCCCGCCGAAGTGCGACAGGTCAGGGTCGAGATTGACCGAAAAGCCGTGCATCGTGACCCAGCGCCGCACCCGCACGCCGATCGCGCCGATCTTGGCCTCGCGCCCGTCAATGTCCTTGGTCCAGATGCCGACGCGGCCTTCGGCCCGCCAGCTTTCCACGCCGAATCCTGCCAAGGTGGCGATCACCCAGCCTTCAATCGCGTGGACGAAGCAGCGGACGTCCTTGCCGCGCTTGGCGAGGTCCAGCACGAGATAACCCACCCGTTGACCCGGCCCGTGGTAGGTGTAGCGTCCGCCCCGCCCCGCCTCGACCACTTCGAACCGCGGATCGACCAGCTCCGCCGGATCAGCGCTGGTGCCGGCGGTGTAGACCGGGGGATGTTCGAGCAGCCACACCAGCTCCGCCGCCTCACCCGCGTGCACAGCTGCATTGCGCGCTTCCATCGCCGCCAGCGCAGCCGAGTACGCCACCGGCGCGCTCTCACGCCGCCATTCAATCGGATATGCAACGCCGGGGACAGGAGCAGTGCTTGCCATGGCGCATCGGTGGGGGCATTGAGCGGCGAGATCAAGAGGCGATTGCGCTTGCGCGGGCCTTGGAACTTCTTGGAATCGGAACAGCGCAGATGGCACACGGCAAGCTCGATATGGGGAAGGCCTGGACGCAGGCGACGGCGCTGATGGGCCTCAACCGTGACACCATCGGCGCGATTGCGGGGCTATTCTTCTTCCTGCCATCGATGGCCAGCGCCCTATTCGTACCTGTCACCGCGATCACGACCGCTCCTCCGGCAGGATCGAGCGGAGGCGAGGACCCGGCTGTGGTGATGCAGGCCGCGGTCGATCAGATGACGGCACTTTATGCCGATAACTGGCCGATCCTGCTCGCGGTATTCGCCATGCAGTTCATCGGATCGATGAGCCTGTTTGCCCTGCTGACCGACCGCGGCAATCCGACCGTGGGCGAAGCGCTGGCGACCGGGATCAAGGGCCTGCCAAGCTATATCGCGGCGCAATTGATCACGGTGATCGGCGCGTCGCTGGCTATCGGCCTCCCGCTTGGCCTAATCTCGGCGCTGGGCGGTGAGGCGGTGGCGGTGCTGGCGGTGTTGGTCGCGCTGGTAGCGATCATCTATATCATGGTGAAGGTTTCGCTGGCGGCCCCCGTGATCGCGATCGAAGGCCAGCGCAATCCTTTCACCGCCTTGGTGCGGTCGTGGCAGCTGACCAAGGGCAACAGCGTGCGGATTGCCGTCTTCATTGCGCTGCTTGTGGTGGTGATCGGGATCATTTCGACGCTTGTTTCCGGGATCATCACTCTCATCCTGTCGGCACTGGGCGGCGGGGTCGCGACCATTGGCGGGGCCGCGGTGAATGCGTTGGTCAATGCGCTGCTGACTGCGCTGTTCGTGGTGGTGACGGTGGCGATCTACCGCCAACTGAGCGACGATTTGCCCCAGCGCGCCGCCGATATCTTCGAATAGCGGCGCTCTGCCAAGCCCATGGCCGACACCGACCCCAAGCTGACCCGGGACCCGGCCGCGACTTCCGCCGCCCCGACTGGCGCGATCCCGCCTTCGCGCATGGCGTTGTTGTTCATGGTCATGCTGGTGACAGCGGCGGGCAACACCGCGATGCAATCGGTGATGCCCTCGATCGGGACCGCGTTGCAGGTCGACGATGTGTGGATCAGCCTTGCCTATAGCTGGTCTGCGCTGCTTTGGGTGGTGTGCGCGCCGTTCTGGGCGCGGCGGTCAGACCAGCGCGGGCGCAAGGCGATGATGGCGCTGGGACTGACCGGCTTTATCGTGTCCTTCGTGCTGTGCGGCGCGGCCTTGTGGGCCGGGCTTTCGGGCGTGTTGTCAGCGGTCTGGACCCTGATTGCCTTTGCTGCTGCGCGAAGCCTGTATGGCGGGTTCGGCAGCGCCGCGCCGCCCGCAGTGCAGGCCTATGTCGCCTCGCGCACCCCGCGCGCCGAACGCACGCAGGCGCTGTCCCTGATCGCATCGAGCTTTGGCCTTGGTACCGTGATCGGGCCGGCGCTGGCGCCGCTGATGGTAGTGCCGTTCCTTGGCCTCGGGCTGACCGGGCCGTTCCTCGCCTTTGCCGCGATTGGCGTCGTCGCGCTGGTGCTGCTGCGGCTGCGCTTGCCCAATGACGAGCCGCAATATGCCGCGCGCGGGCAAGGGGTGGCCTATTCGAGCGGGTCGGGTGCGCCGGTCGATCCGCAGGAAACGACCGAGCAGGAAGATGCCGCCGCAGAGCCGCCGCGCCTTAGCTGGCGCGATCCGCGCCTGCGGCCCTGGGTGTTTGCGGGGCTGTTCGGCGGGCATGCACAGGCGATGGTACTGGGTATTTCGGGCTTTCTGGTGCTCGACCGGTTGGGCCTGCGCGATACGCCAGCCGAGGGCGCGGGGCCGGTCGGGCTGGTGTTGATGAGCGGAGCGATTGCCACGCTGCTGGCGCAGTGGGGCCTGATCCCACGCTTCGATCTCGGCCCGCGCGCGGCGACCTTATGGGGGATCGCGACAGCGGCCTTGGGCACGGTCATTCTGGCGATTGCGGGCGACCTCCACCTGATCGCGCTGGGCTATGCCATCGCCTCGCTGGGCTTCGGCCTGTTCCGTCCCGGCACCACAGCAGGCACCTCGCTCGCCGTCACCCGCGCCGAGCAGGGTCAGGCAAGCGGCATCGTCGCCTCACTGGCGGGGGCGAGTTACATCTATGCCCCCGCGCTTGGCGTGTGGCTCTATGGCCATTCCGACTGGCTGGGCTTCGGGTTGATCGTCGCCCTGTGCGCCATCGTGCTGGTGCACGGATGGTTCGCGCTTCAGGCGGACCGGGAATTGACCAAGGAACGCAGCTAGAGAATTTCCAGTACGATGTCCTGAGGGCGACAGAGGCGCACGCCCTTGTCGGTCTCGACCAAGGGCCGCTCGATCAGGATCGGGTCGGCGACCATCGCCGCCAATACCGCTGCATCATCAGCATTCGGCAGGCCGCGCTCGGCTGCGTCGGTGCCGCGCAGGCGCAGCCCTTGCTGGGGCGCAATCCCGGCGTCGCGATAGAGCTGCGCGAGCTTCTCGACCGAGGGCGGGGTCTTCAGATATTCGACCATCGTCACCTCGACCCCGCTGAGGTTTTCGAGGATCGCCAAGGTCTTCCTCGACGTGCCGCAAGCCGGATTGTGCCAGATCGTCGCCTTCATTGTTGCTATTCCTGCGGTTGTACCGCCCGCATTCCTAAGCGAGCCGCGACACGAATGCCACAGCTTGTTGATAATCACTCTCGCCAAACGCGAGCCCTTGCAGATGCGAGTAAGTTGCAATAGCCGGCCTTCAAGATCGTCTGAAAGGTAACCCATGATTCTCCGCGCCGCGCGATGTGCCCTGTTTCTCGGCTGCGCCAGCATCGCCTTCCCGGCGCTCGCCGATACCGCTCCGGACGCCAGCGAAACCGCTGCGGCGGACAGCGCGGAGGCCGACGACACAGGAGAGCGCGGCCCCAACATCATCGTTACCGGCAACGTGCTTTATGCCGACCAGATCAACGCGCTGCGCACGCCCACCCCGATCATCGACGTGCCGCAATCGCTTTCGATCACCACCGCCGACCAGATCGTGCGGCAAGGCTTCGACAGCATTGGCGATATCGTCAACTACACCCCCGGCGTCACCAATTCGCAGGGCGAAGGACACCGCGATTCCGTGGTGTTCCGCGGCGTCCGCTCCACCGCCGACTTCTTTGTCGACGGGGTGCGCGACGATGTCGAATACTACCGGGGGCTCTACAATCTGGAACAGGTCGAAATCCTGCGCGGCCCCAACGCCCTGCTGTTCGGCCGGGGCGGAACCGGCGGTATCCTCAACCGCGTGACCAAGAAGGGCGTGGTGGGCGACACCTTCGGCGGCGTGCGTGCCTCGGTCGATACCTTCGGCGCCTATGACATCTGGGCCGATCTCAACCTGGCCACCAGCGACACCTCGGCGCTGCGGATCAATGGCGCCTACGAGCATCTCGACAATCACCGCGACCTGTTTGACGGCGAGCAGATCAGCATAAACCCGACCTTCCGCGCCGAACTCGGCAGCGCGACGACGATCGACCTCAGCTACGAATATCTCGACCACGAACGCTTCATCGATCGCGGCATCCCGACAGACGACAATGGCGATCCGGTGCGCGCACTGAAGCGCATCACCTTTGGCGATCCCGACAACAATTATGCGACCTTCAAGGCCCACGTGCTGCGCGGCGCGGTGCAGCACAGCTTCTCGGACAACCTCAAGGGCAACTTCACCGCTTCGTGGGGTGACTATTCCAAGGTCTACGCCAACTACTTCCCGATCGGCTACACGCCTGCGAACAACATTGTCGCGATGGATGGGTATATCGATACCAACCAGCGCCAGAACCTGGTGCTGTCAGGCAATCTGATCGGCGAGTTTGCCACGGGCGGCATCGGCCACACGCTGATCGTTGGCGGCGAATACATCGACACCAGCAACAACAACGACCGCTTCAACGCGGTGTTCGACACGGCGGTCGCCGATGGCCGCCGCGCCGATGTGGAATTCTTTTCGGCGGTGCGGCCCTTCCCCCTGCGCGGCGGGGTCGGCACACTGGCGAGCGGGCGCACGACGCGGGTCGGGTTCACGGCGCTCAATGATGATACCGAAGCCGATCTGAACGTCTTCTCGGCCTATATTCAGGACGAAGTGAAGATTGCCGATTGGCTGCGGGTCGTGCTTGGCGCGCGGTTCGACAGCTTTGAGATCACGGTGCTCGACAACCGCACTGGCGCGGTGCGCACCCGCAAGGACGAGGAAGTGACCCCGCGTGTCGGCCTGATCCTCAAGCCGCAGGATAACCTCTCTCTCTACGGCAGCTATTCGGAAACCTTCCTGCCGCGTTCGGGCGATCAGTTTGCCGATATCAATCCGCCTAACGATGCGCTCGATCCCGATACCTTCTCCAACCTTGAAGCGGGCGTGAAGTGGGATATCCGCGCGGGCCTGTCCCTTACGGCGGCGGTGTTCCAGATCGAACAATCCTCGCCGCAGGTGGCGGACAGTAATCCCGATACGCTGGACGTCATCGATTCCCGCATTCGCGGGTTCGAAGCGCAGTTCCAAGGGCAGGTGACCCCGGGCTGGTTCCTGACGGCCGGCTATTCCTATCTCGATGGCGAACAGCAAAGCCGCACGGGCCCGACCGGGCGCCGGGTGCGCGAATTGCCCGAGCATATGTTCTCAATCTGGAACAATGTGCAGGCGACCGATCAGCTCGGCTTCGGGCTGGGCCTGACCGCGCAGGACGAGACTTTTGCGGACAATGGCAACACCGCCACCCTGCCCGCCTATGCGCGGGTCGATATGGCGGTGTTCTATGATGTGAACCCCAGCCTGCGGGTGCAGCTCAACGTCGAGAACCTGCTGGATGAGCTCTATTTCCCCAATGCCCACTCGGCTGACGAGCTCACAGTCGCCCCGCCGATCAACGCGCGGCTGACGGTGTCGGCACAGTTCTAAAGGGCTATTCCGGCGTGGGCACCTGCAGCGCCGGGACGGCCTTGGCGGCGTCCTCGGGGCTGATGCCGGGGGCAGGCGCGGCGCTGATACGCTCCTGCCGCTGGGCCACGCGGCCCGCCTGCTCCACGGCCTTGATCAGCCGCGGATAGACCCCGCAGCGACAGATATTGGGAATTGCGGCGTCGATATCCTCGCGGGTCGGCGCAGGGTTGCGCTGGAGCAGCGCGGCAACCGCGATGACGATGCCGGGGGTGCAATACCCGCACTGGATCGCCTGCTGCGCCACCATCGCCTGCTGCACGGGGTGCGCACGATCGCGCGACAACCCCTCGATAGTCGTGATCAAACGCCCCTCAGCCTCGGCCAGAGTGATCGCGCAAGATCTGAGCGCGACCCCGTCGACCAGCACCATGCACGCGCCCGAACACTCCGCCCCGCCGCCACACGCCTTGGTGCCGGTAAGGTTCATCGCCTCGCGCAGCGCGTAGAGCAGCGGCATGCGGGGATCGAGGTCAAACTCGACCGGCCGCTCGTTGACGGTCATGCGGGACATGGGGTGGGCCTAAAGCGGGCTTACTGCCGCCAGCTATCGTCGATCTTGTCGACCCGGCGCTTCCACGCCTCAAAGTCGAACATCCCCGCGCCGCCCTGCCCGCTCATCACGGAAAGGTCGCGCTGGTGGACATCGACCACCTCTTGCGAGACGAGCACGGGGTTGCCCATGCTGAGCGTCGCGACCTGAATCTCGCAGGCGCGCTGCAAGGCCCACATCTTGACGAACATCCCCTGGATCGTGCGGTCCATCACCACCGGGCCGTGATTGCGCAGCATCAGGATGGAGTGGTTGCCGAGGTTCTGCACCAGCCGTTCGCCTTCTTCGGCGCGCACCGTAATGCCCTCGAAATCATGATAGCCGATCTGGCCCTGGAAGTTGCAGGCGTAGAAATTGGTCGGCAGCAGCCCGTCCTTGTGGCTCGCCACAGCCATCGTCGCTGTCGTGTGGACGTGGCAGATCGCATCGGCGCGCGCGCCCAGATGCTTGTGGAAATAGCCGTGCTGGGTGAAGCCCGCTTTGTTCACCATATAGGGCGAACCGCCGACATTATTGCCCTCGACATCAATCTTGACGAGGTTCGACGCGGTCACTTCGCTGTACAGCAGCCCGAACGGGTTGATTAGGAAGGTGTCAGCCTCTCCCGGCACCTTCAGCGAGATGTGGTTGTAAATCGATTCCGACCAGCCGAGGTGGTCGAAGATGCGGTAGCACGCCGCGAGGTCAAGCCGCGCCTGCCACTCTTCCTTGCTGCATTCAATTGTCGGTTTGAGCTGGGTTGCCATGGGCCGTTCCTCTCCGTCTATCCTTGGCACAAGCTATCGCACGCTGAGGGAATGCTTTGCAAGCCGCGAGGGCTGCCGCTAGGCCTTGGCGACAATGAATGCGCCCGCCCTATCTTCTGCGAAACTCGTTAGCGGCAGCATTCCCGGACATCTGTTCAGTCAGACCTTGCCAGCCGTCATCGGCGTGGCTGCGATCATGTCGATCGGGATCGTCGATGCCTATTTCATCAGCCAATTGGGCAGCGCCCCGCTGGCCGCGATCAGCTTCATCTTCCCGGTGGCTGTGGCTAGCACCTCGCTGGGTGTCGGCGTGATGGTCGGGATCAATTCGGTCGTCGCCCGTGCGCTGGGCGAAGGCGATTTTGAACGCGCTGCGCGGCGGGCCAATTTCGGGATCGTCTTCGCCGTCCTATGCGGCCTGGTGATGGGCCTAGCCCTGTGGCTGCTGATCGACCCGATCTTCACCGCGATGAATGCGCCGCCCGCGCTGATGCCGCTGATCCGCGCCTATATGACGCCCTATGCCTGCGGCTTCCCCTTGAGTCTGGCGATCATGGGCTTCAACGGCGTGCTGCGCGGACAGGGCGAGGCCAAGCGGACGAGCACCGTCAGCATCACCTATGCTGCCGCCAACTGGGTGCTCAACCCGATCCTGATCATGGGCGGGTTCGGGTTCGAGGGGTTCGGGATTGCAGGCTCGGCCTATGCGACCGTGATCGGCTGGGGGATCGGCGTGCTGACCGCGCTGGTGCTGCTGCGTGGGACGTCCCTGCCCTTGAACCTTTCCTTGCTGCGCAATTGCAGCCTGATCGACCCGGCCAAGGCGATCATCCGCGTTGGGCTTCCGGCGGCATTCTCCAATGCGATCAACCCGCTGGGCCTCGCTATTTTGACATCGCTGGTGGCGCTCGAAAGCGAAGCAGCGGTGGCGGGCTTCGGCGCGGCGGGGCGATTGCAGAGCTTCGTGATTGTTCCGCTGCTCGGCCTGTCGGGCGCGATTGGGGCCATTGTCGGACAGAACTGGGGCGCGGGCCGCTATGACCGGGCGCGCGAGGCGGCGCTCTATGCCGCAGGTTTCTGCGTCGTGTGGGGGCTGCTGATAGCGCTAGGGATGATGGCGGCGGGCGAAAGCTTCGCCAAGGTCTTCACCGATGATCCTGCTGTGATCGCCGAATTCGCGCTCTACCTGAAAATTGCCGCATGGGGCTATGCCGGGTTCGGGCTCCTGATCGTCGGCAATGGGATCATGAACGCGGTCGACAAGGCGGGCTTTGCGCTGGTGCAGTCGGTCGCACGGGTGTTTCTGGTGATGCTGCCGGTGGCGCTGGTGTTGCAGCCATCGATGGGCAGCGCAGCGATCTACACCGCGGAACTCGCCGCCAATCTGTTCGGCGCGGTGTCCGCCGTGGTGCTGGTGCGGCATATCTTTGTCAGACATTCCCCAGCGTGGGTGCCGCGCTAGGCGCTTGTTAACCAACCTTGCCGCATAGCCCTGCCCGTAAGGGCTAAGAGGTTGCGCACCTGATGGACGATCTGCTGGCGGATTTCATCGCCGAGACTCGCGAAATGTTGGAGGCTTCCGGCGGCGAACTCGTCGCGTGGGAGGCGGATCCGGCTGACCGTGCGCGGCTGGATACGATCTTCCGCTTCGTCCATACCGTGAAGGGCAATTGCGGCTTCTTCGACTTCCCGCGCCTCGCCAGCCTCAGCCATGCCGCTGAAGACGCGCTGGCCGATTGCCGCGCTGGGCGGCGTGAGCCTGACCAGCAACTGGTCACCGCTGTCCTCGCCATCATTGACCGTATCGCCCTGATGATCGACGCGATCGAAGCGGGCGATGAGTTTCCCGAAGGCGGCGATGAAAGCCTGATCGCTGCGGTCGATGCTTCCCATGAAACAGCCCCCAGCGGGAGCCTGACAGGGGTCAAGGAGGGGTCCAACCCACCTCTGCACGCACCGGCTGACGCGATGCTCGGCACCGGGGAGGAGCAGGCGGCACCCTATCGCCGCGCAGATGCCGCCGCCGCCCAGCGCACCATCCGCTTGCCGGTCGAACTGCTCGACCGGGTGATGAGCGGTGTCTCCGACATGGTACTGGCGCGCAATGATCTGGCCCACCGGCTGCGACAAGCAGGCAACCAGCCGACCATCGACGGCCCGTTCGAACGCCTCACCACCATCCTGTCCGATGTGCGCGACGCGATCACGCGGATGCGGATGCAGCGGATCGAGACGCTGTTCGGCGCGCTGCCCCGGCTGGTGCGGGACCTGTCCGCCGAACTCGGCAAGCAGGTCATGGTTGATCTCGACGGCGGCGATGTCGAACTCGACCGCGAAATGATCGAGACCATCCGCGATCCGCTCACCCACCTTATTCGCAACGCGGTCGACCACGGGATCGAGCAGCCATCTGCGCGCCTCGCCCATGGCAAGCGCGAGATTGGCCTGCTCGCCATCGCCGCGCGCCAATCGGGCAACACGATCAGCATCGCCATTTCCGACGATGGGCGCGGGCTGGATGAGGACCGTATCGCCGCCAAGGCGATCGCCACCGGCCTCATCACCGCTTCAGAGCGACAGACGATGAGCCGGGACAAGATCCTCAACCTGATCTTCGAACCGGGCTTCTCCACCGCCGAGACCGTCAGCAATGTCTCAGGCCGCGGCGTGGGCCTCGATGTGGTGCGCCAGAACCTCGAAAAGGTCGGCGGCAGCATCAAGGTCACCAGCGTTCCGGGCCAAGGCACGCTGTTCAGCCTGCAAATCCCCCTCACCCTCAGCATCATCGCAGGACTGACGGTCGACGTCGGGGGGCATCGCTTCGCCATCCCGCAAAGCTATGTCGAGGAAATCGTTCAGGCCTCGGCCCGCGCGCTCGATTTCACCCGGATGGGCGAGACCGCGCTGGTCACCTTCCGCGGTAACCGGGTGCCCTGCCTGATGCTGGGTGAGGTGCTGGGCCTCGGCACCTGCGAGATTGCTGCGCGTGAACCGACGCTGGTGATGCTGCGGCTCGCCAGCGGTGATCTGTTCGCGCTGGCGGTCGAGGGCATACACAATCACGGTGATCTGGTGGTCAAGCCGCTCGCACCGGCGGTAATGCGCTCGGGCCTTTATGCCGGATCGACCCTGCTCGATGATGGCCAACCAGTGCTGTTGCTCGATGTCGCCAACATCGCCAGCCAGCACAACCTGATGTCCGATACCCGCGTGCGGGCCATCGGGCCGATGGAGGGCGAGGCGGTTGTCACCGCCGACGCGCCGCGCGCGATGTTGTTCACCGATTTTGCCGGACGCCGCTCCGCTGTTCGCCTCGAACTGGTGCAGCGGATCGAGACGGCGCCAGCCTCTGCCATCGATCGGTCCGCCGCCCGACCGCGGGTGGTGATCGACGGGTTGATTCTGCCGCTGATCGGCCTGCCCGAAGAAGCCTTGACCATAGCGCGCGTGCGCCTGCTGCGCCTGTCGGACGGAGCGTGCGAACTGCTTTATGCGGTGCGCGAAGTCGAAGATGCGGTCGAGCTCAAGGACGCGTTGCACCCGGTGCCGGAAGACCCGCTGGCCGAAGCCATGACGCTGATTGGGGGCCAGCCGGTCACGCTGATCGATGCTCACGCGCTGTTCGCGCTGCATGGCGAGCCGCCGCTGGCCGCCGCCCGCCCGCGCTGCGTGCTGCCCGATGGCGAGTGGGCGCGCACCATTCTCGCCCCGCTGGTCGCCAGCGCCGGGTATGACATCCTGCCCGAAGGCACCAATGACCCCGCCGCCATCGGGATCGTGTTCGATGATGTGTTCGAAGTCGCAGAGGCGCTGGGCCGCGCGCTGCCAGCGCGCGTAATTCGCCTGCGCGATCAGCCCGACGCGCCGCCGGGCTGCGAGACGATCTACCGCTATGACCGCGAAGGCCTGCTCGCCGCGCTGTCCGAAGCCAACCGCGCCGCCCGCGTCGAAGGAGAGGCCGCATGACCGGAGACCTCCTCGTCATCGCCCAGATCGCCGGTCGCCGCTGCGCGCTCTCCGCGCTCGACGTGAAATCCGTGATCGAGATCGGCACCATCACCCCGATTCCCCGCGCGCCCGTCTGGATCGCCGGCATCACCGCACTGCGCAGTCAGGCGCTAACCGTGATCGATTGCCGCCGCGCACTTGGCTTTGGCGGCGGGTCCGACGGCACTGACTGGGCGACCGACCACCGCGCCGCCGTGGTGACGGATGGGGGCCATTCCTATGCGCTGATGGTCGATTCGATTGAAGACATCACCACGGCCGCGGACGAAGCGGGGCAGGTGCCGGGCGGGTTCGGGCCGGAATGGTCGCGCGTTGCCACAGGCATGGTCGAGACCATGGCGGGGCCTGCCTTGATGCTCGATCTGGCCGCCCTTCTGGCCGGGCCGGAAGCCGCAAGACACGAAATCGAAGCCGCAGTTTAATCCTATGCTTACCAAGTGCGCCTAGTTTCAGGGCTCAAACCGCAGGAACGCCCATGAAAACATGCCTCATCGTCGATGATTCCCGGGTCATCCGCAAGGTTTCGAGGCATATCCTCGAAACCCTCGGTTTTGCCGTGGAAGAAGCCGAAAACGGTAAGCTGGCGCTCGACGCCTGCGAAGCGTCGATGCCTGATGTGGTTCTGCTCGATTGGAATATGCCGGTGATGACGGGGATCGAATTCCTCGTCCACCTGCGCCAGCGCCCCGGCGGCGAGCGGCCCAAGGTGGTGTTCTGCACTACGGAAAACGACGTGGCCCATATCCGCGAGGCCATTCAGGCTGGCGCGGACGAATATGTCATGAAGCCGTTTGATCACGAGACGCTCCAGATCAAGTTGCAGCTTGTCGGGTTTGCGTGAACCGCTCTTCATCCATTCCCCTGATGCCCCCGTCTGGTAACCCGGACGGGAGCGATCGCCGCCTCGTCGCCCGCGCCGGTGCCGCTGCCGCGATCCGGGTGATGATCGTCGATGATTCGCTGACGGTCCGCACAATCTTCAAGCGGATGGTAGACAGCGATCCCGCGTTGATGATTGTCGGCACCGCCAGCAGCGCCGAACGCGCCATCGCTCAGCTTGCCGCCGAGCCCGCCGATGTGGTGCTGCTCGATCTCGAAATGCCCGGCATCGGCGGATTGGACGCCCTTCCCGCGATCCTCGCTACGCCCGGCCGCCCGCAGGTGCTGGTCGTATCGTCGCTGACGATGGACGGGGCCGAACACACGCTCGCCGCCTTGCAGATGGGCGCCGCCGACACTCTGCTCAAACCGCGGCCCGGCGGCTTCACTGATGAGTACCGCGCGCAATTGCTCGGCAAGATCCGCGCGCTGGGCAGCCGCCTCGACGATAATGACAGACTGCCCGCCCGCCTTGCCGAACCCAGCTTTGCGCGACCCGGCTATTCCCGGCGCAGCGTGCGGCCCGAGGCAATCGCGATCGGCGCTTCGACCGGCGGGATCCACGCTTTGGGCCTGATGCTGCGGCGGCTTGGCCCGGATTTCGATCTGCCGATCCTGATCACTCAGCACCTGCCCGGATCGTTCATGCCGGTCTTCGCGCGCCAGATTGAGGCTGCTTGCGGGCGTGCTGCCGACATTGCCACCGATGGCCTGATCCTGAGCCCAGGGCGTATCCTGATCGCGCCCGGCCATGGCCACATGGTGGTGCGCCGCAAGGGTGCCTCCGCCCTCACCGTTCAGGTCAGCACTGAACCTGCGGCGAGCGGCTGCATGCCCTCAGTCGATCCGATGCTGACCAGCCTCGCTGAAGCCTGCGAAGGCCGCGCGCTGGGGGTGATCCTGTCCGGCATGGGCCGCGACGGGGCGCTAGGGGCCAAGGACCTCGTCGATGCCGGCGGGACGATTTTCGCGCAGGATGCCGATTCGAGCGCGGTGTGGGGCATGCCGGGTGCCGTCGCCCGCGCTGGCCTTGCCAGCATGATCGCACCGCCCGACCGGCTCGGCGATGCTGTGATGGCCCGGGCCGGCGCTCCCGCCGCCCCGGCGCTGCGGTAGGCCGCGCGCGTGATAGAAGTCAGCGAAGCCTCCCACCAGATCATCGCCGATCTGCTCGAAGCACGGACCGGGCAGCACCTGACCGAAAGCCGCCGCTGGCGGGTCAATTCGGCGCTCGCGGGGATTTTCCGCGCGCACGGGATCAGCAATGTCGACCAACTCGTGTGCCTGCTCGCCGCACCTCCGGGTGGGCCGGAGACCCCCGACCTGTCGCAGGAAGTGGTCGAGGCGCTGCTCAACAACGAGACCTATTTCTTCCGCGACAAGCCGACCTTCGATCAGCTGCCGGGGGAAATCCTCCCCGAAATCGCCCACCGCCGCCGCGATATGCGGCGCCTTTCGATCTGGTCAGCGGGCTGTTCGACGGGGCAGGAGGTCTATTCGCTCGCAATGCTGTTCAACGAACAGGCGGAACGGTGGCAGGGCTGGACGATCGATATCCTCGGCACCGATGTGTCGCACCGCGCGATCAACGCAGCGCGCAGCGGGTGCTACAGCCAGTTCGAAGTGCAGCGTGGGCTCGGCGTCACCCAGATGCTGCGCCACTTCGACGAGACCGCGCGCGGGTGGCAGGTGCGCGAAGATGTGCGCTGCAAGGTGCGCTTCCATCAGCATAATATCCTCGGCGCCTTCCCCGGACGGATGCCCTTCGATCTGGTGCTGTGCCGCAACGTGCTGCTCTATTTCGACCGGCAGGTCCGCACCCAAGCCTTCGCCCGCCTATCGAGTGCGGTGATGCCAGACGGGTTCCTGATGCTTGGCGCGGGCGAGACTGCGGTTGGCCAAACCGACCGCTTCGTCCCCAGCGCCCGGCGCGCGAGCTTTTTCGAACCCGCCGGCCAGGCCGCCGCGCTTCAGAAGATCGCGTAAGCAAGCGGCCGACGCGGGCGCGCGGCTTTACCCTTCCTTAGCCGCTTCTGTTTAGGATGATCGAATAACAGCCCGCCAAACGGCGTGCCTATCGGGAAACCTGATCGTGTTCACGGCGAAGCAACCCTTGCATCTGACCTCGGTCGGAATGGTGCTCATTCCGATCGGAGTGGCCAGCGTCATGACAGGCGCGCTGGTGCTGGCGGTGAGCTTCAGTGACCACTGGAGCATCGGATCGCACAGCGGGCTGATGATCGCCGCGATCCTGATCTACACCGCCACCCTGTTCTTCCTCGGCCGCAGCGGCATAGCAAGCGTCCGCGGATTGGAAATGCGCGCCAACACCGACGTGCTGACCGGCCTGCCCAACCGGCACGCGCTGCATGAAGACATCCTGCAGATCTCCAATGGGAACGAGGAAGTCGCGCTGGCGATGATCGATCTCGACAGCTTCAAGCAGGTCAACGACCACTATGGCCACGCTGTCGGCGATCAGCTGATCGAGCTGTGCGCGCAGCTGATCCGCGACGTCTGCGGGGAGGAAGCGCGCTGCTACCGGCTTGGTGGAGACGAATTTGCTGCCGTGATGGCGGGCAAGGTGTCGGGTACGATCCTTGAGGGGATGTGCCGCACGCTGCTCGAACGGCTCGGCACCCCGGTCACACTCGGCCACCGCCAGATCGCGGTCGGCGCGAGCATCGGTCTGACCCGCTCGATGGCCGACAATCGCGTGCCCTCGTCCGAAATGCTGCGCCGCGCCGATGTGGCGATGGACATGTCCAAGCGCGGCGGGAAGATGCGCTGCACCTGGTTCAACGAAAGCTTCGACCGCCGCCGCGAACGCCTGCGCGAGATCGAGGACGAGATCCGCACCGGCATCGCCACGGGCGAATTCAACCTCGCCTATCAGCCGCTGGTCAGCGCCGATGATGCGCGGATCGTCGCAGTCGAGGCACTGTTGCGCTGGGACCGGGGCAATCGCCCCCCGCTCGGCCCTAATGTCTTCGTGCCGGTGGCCGAGGATTCGGGCCTGATCAACCCGCTCGGCCTGTGGGTGCTGCGTCAGGCGGTGTGTGATGCACTGCGCTGGGGCGACATAACGCTGTCGGTCAATATTTCCGCAGCCCAGCTGCGCAATGCCGAATTCCCGATCAAGCTCGGCGAAGTGCTGGAGGAAACCGGCTTCCCGCCCCATCGGCTTGAACTCGAAGTGACCGAAACCTGCCTCGTGCTCGATCCCGTCGTCGCCGAACGCACCCTCGATGTGATCCGCAGCTTCGGCGTGCGCATCGCGCTCGACGATTTCGGCACGGGCTATGCCTCGATTGGCTTCCTGCGGCGGTTCCGGTTCGAAAAGCTGAAGCTTGACCGCAGCCTTGTGGAACTTGCCGGCGTCGATGAAGGCAGCCGCGCGATGATGCTGTCGAGCATCGCACTGGCCCGCGCGCTCAACATGGGCGTCACTGCCGAAGGGGTAGAGACCGAGGAGCAGGCCGAGCTGGTGCGCCTTGCCGGGTGCGATCAGATTCAGGGCTGGCTTTACTACCGCGCGCTGCCCGCCGCCGAAATCGACCGGCTAATGGCCGAACAGAACCGCGCAAACGCACAGGTCGCAGGGCCGGACAAAAAGGACGAACAAGCGGCATGAGCGCGCTCCAGGATATTGCCCTCAACCTTGAAGCCGAACAGGCCGAGCACGAGCACAGCGCGCCCGCGACCCGGATGGGCCGTGCGCAGCATTGGTTCGCCACGCTTTCGATCGGCAGTAAGATCACCCTGTTCTTCAGCTGCAACCTCGCCTTCGCGCTGCTGGCCGGGCTGTTCGTCGTCGGCGGCTATGTTGAACTCGGCCAGCGCGGGGAGCGGATTCGCACCACCCACGAGGCCGCGCTCAAGGCCGAGCGGCTGCTGGTCCAGCTGACCGAAGGCCAGCGGCATGCCGAGCTGCTAGTCGCCGATGGTGACAGCGCCCGCGCCCGCGCCGCGCGCGAAGCCTTTGAACAGGCTGCCGCCAGCGTTGCTGCGTTGGCCGAACGGGCCGATGCAACTGGCATCGACGCGCAGGGCCGGCTCGCTTTGATCCGCGAAGGCGTGGCCAATTTGAGCCGCCAAGTCGCCGCTTTCGATGGCGACAACGCCGATGGCTCCAGCCGCCGTAGCCAAGCCGCCGAGATTGCCGCCACCAGCAGCACCGTGCTCGAAGCCGCGCGCGCGATGACCGTGACGCTGGGCGAAGAAGCCGACACCATGGCCGATAACGGCGCGGCGCTGATTTCACGCCTATTGGTGATGTGGATCGTGCTCGCCACCATCCTCACGCTGATCACTCTGTTCGCCCAGCGCTATTTTAACCGCACCGTGGGCGCGACGCTGAATGCGATTGCCCAGCAGATGAGCCGCATCGCTGCCGGAGAGCGCGATGTCGCGATCAGCGGCAAAGACCGGCAGGACGAAATCGGCGAGATGGCGCGCGCGACCGAAGTATTCCACCGCGCCGGGGTCAGGCTCGAACGCCTGAGCCGCGAACGCGCCGAACGCGCCAAGGCCGAGCTTGACGAACAGGCCCGCCAGCAAGTGCTGCGCGAGGAAGCGCGGCTTGAGCGTGAACGCGTGCTGCAAGGCATCGCCGACCAGTTCGAACGCACCGTGGGAGAAGTCGTCACCGGTGTCGTCACAGCATCCAGCCAGCTGCAATCGACCGCCACCCTGATGGCGACCACCGCCGAAGACGCCAGCGCGCGTACCGGTGAGGCATCGTTCGCCATGCAGGAAGCCAATCTCGGCGCAACGGCAGCAGCGGCCGCTAGCGACGAATTCGCCATGTCGATCGGCGAGATCAGCCGTCAGGCCGCCTCGTCTGCCGAACTTGCCCGCGAGGCGAGCATTTCGGCGCGGCGGGCCGACAGCACCATCGGCGCGCTTTCTGCATCCGCGCAGGAAGTCGGCCAGATTGTCGAACTGATCCAAACGATTGCGCAGCGCACCAACCTGCTCGCATTGAACGCCAGCATCGAAGCCGCACGCGGCGGCGAAGCGGGTCGGGGGTTCGCGGTGGTGGCTAGCGAGGTCAAGGAACTCGCCAACCAGACCAGCCGCGCCACCGAAAAGGTCGCCGATCAAATCCGCGCGATGCAATCCACCACCGGCGCCAGCGTCAGTGCGCTGCGCGACATCGCAGCCCAGATCGAGAGCCTCGAAACGACGGCGGTGTCTATCGCGAGCGCGGTCGATCAGCAATCGGTCGCTGGACATGATCTGGCCCGCAGTATCGATCTCGCCGCGCGCGGGACGGAGAAGGTTGCTGGTCACATCGAAAACGTTCGTGCGCTGTCGCTGTCAACCGGCGCTGCGGCGAGCCAAGTGCTTTCCAGCGCCACCAGCCTCGAATCGCAGGCCGCCACCTTGCGAACTCAGGTCCAGAGCTTCCTTTCGCGGGTCCGCGCTGGCTAACCGCTGATAAATCCCCGCGACTCAAGTATTTGGAAAGGATTTTCCTTCACAATTGCTTGAAACAGGACCCCGGGGAATTGCGGAATGAACATGATGAGCTTGCAGGAGCGACGTGAGGAACAGGCTGTTCCCGACTTCGTGCGCCAGATCAGATTGGAAGACAGCTCCGATTATAGCGACGAGGTTGAAGCCGAGCGCCCCGCCGCGTCGCGGGCGACGCTGCTGGAGCGGATAGACTGGTTCCGCAACCTCTCGCTTTCGGGGAAGATCAACGCGATCTTCGGCACCTTCCTTGGCACAGGCGTGCTGATGGTGCTGGTGCTGGGCGCAGGCCTTGGCGAACTCTGGAACCGCTACAACGCGTCAGCGCGAGTGCAGGAAACACTGGTCGCGGCCGGGCAGCTGCAATCGACCGCGGGCGAACTGCGCTATCACTCGGTGCGCGTGCTCTATGACCGCAGCCCCGATCTGCGCGAACAGCAGCGTGAAGGCGAAAGCGCCCTGTTGTCCCAGGTGACGGCGATCGAAGCCGCGCTGGCCAAGGACGCCCCCGAACTCGCCCCGCGCGTGGTGGCCCTGCGCGAAGAACTCAGCCGCTTCGAAAGTACCTTCGACAGCGCCAGCGAAAGCGTGCGCGGCGGCGCCGACGCGAACGCCGCAGCCGAGAAGGTTTCCGCTCAGGGCAGCACCCTGATGGGCGCCAGCGCGCGGCTTTCCGCCGAACTGGCGGCCCGCGGTGAGACGCAGGAAGCCACCGGCATCGGCTATTTCTTCAACATGATCCTGATCCTCGCCGCGCTAGCCATTGTCGGCGGGGCGGTGCTGCTGATGGGACTGGCCTATCTGTCGCGCGATTTCTCACGCAAGATCGTCGAAATCACCGACGCCATGACCCGGCTGGCCGATGGCGACCGCAATTTCGCCATCGCGGGCGAGGATCGCAAGGACGAGATCGGCGCAATGGTCCGCGCGCTCGAACTGTTCAAACGCGCGAGCAAGCGGCTCGAAACCTGGGCACGCGAACGCTCGGAAAAAGCCGAACAGGAATTGCAATTGCAGCAGGAACGCGAGCGCGAGCGGCTCGAAGGCGAAGCGCGCAAGGCGGCGCTGCTGGATGAAGTCGCGCGCCAGTTCGAACGCACCGTCGGCGATGTCGTGAATGGGGTCGCCGCCGCATCGAGCCAGCTCCACACCACTGCGAGCCGCATGGCATCGAGCGCCGAGGAAGCCAGCCGCCGCACCGGCGAAGTCGCGCTGTCGATGGAAGAAGCCAACGCCGGCGCCACAGCCGCCGCGGCTGCGAGCGATGAATTCGCCCTCTCAATAAGCGAGATCAGCCGTCAGGCGGCGTCATCCAGTGAACTCGCACGGCTCGCCACAGTTGCGACTGGCGAGGCGGATGAGACCATCTCGGCCCTCGCCGCTTCGGCTGACGAAGTGGGCCAGATCGTCGAACTGATCCAGACGATTGCCCAGCGCACCAACTTGCTCGCGCTAAACGCCTCGATTGAAGCCGCTCGCGGCGGCGAGGCAGGACGCGGGTTCGCGGTGGTGGCGAGCGAGGTCAAGGAATTGGCGATGCAGACCACCCGCGCGACCGAAAAGGTCGCGGACCAGATCCGCGCGATGCAATCCACTACCGGCGCCAGCGTCAAGGCGCTGCGGGCGATTGCTGGACAGGTGAAGGATCTGGAATCCACTGCGGTTTCGATCGCCACCGCGGTCGATCAGCAGTCCGTCGCCGGGCGCGATCTGGCACAGAGCATCGATCTGGCCGCGCGGGGGACCGAGAAGGTTTCCGGCCATATCGAGGATGTGCGCCAGCTATCGCTCTCAACCGGCGCAGCCGCCTCGCAGGTGTTGTTGAGCGCGAACGAGCTGGAAGCGCAAGCCTCGCATCTGGGCGAACAGGTTCGCGGGTTCCTGCGGACGGTGCGGATGGGGTAGCGTCCGAGGCCGATATGGCCGGACGCTCTACACTGCTGCTGTGACCTGAGATCACTTGGGTCCATGGTCGCCTTAAGCGTCGCGCGGTGTTGGGATTGAAGAAGGGTGGTATTTCTCTGCCGAGCGGGTCGATGACCTGCCTGCTTCAACCTTTGTAGACGTCGCGCTGTCACGGCGTGTGCCTATCACCTGCGCGCCGATAATGGCCTATTTTAGCGAGCGGATGCACGCGCTGCGGCCCGATAGTCTGTCCAGCCAAGACGAGTTTGATCACCTCGTAGCGCTCGAATGCAGCTTGGAGACCCGCCTGAAAGCGGAAGCCGGCGCGGTCCACGCCGGGCGCTGCACGACGGCAGGTTGCCACGACTTCCATCTCCATACTGCCGCTCACACGCCCATCGCTGCTACGGCCGCGGAGGGCGATGGCGGATCATCTGGCCTATGCCTACAGCACGGGGCACCGCCCTGATACGGAATGGTCTGTCTATCGGGAGCTCCTGCATCTTGATGTGCGCGACATGCAGAGGATCAAGAGCCGCAGGGTGATTGCCGTGCTGGAAGAGCACGGGGGCTACCTCATCATCTCGCGCTGGATCAATCATCGCCCCTATATGCCGACGGAGGTGAGCGCGGGCCAGCTTCAGACCCGCCTTTTGGCGGATGGTTTCAGCTTAGAGGTACACGCGAACGCCGTGCACAAAGATGTGACGGTCGATTGCAGGCGGGTCGACCGTCCCGCCGAGATCGATTTGACTGTCATCTCGGCCTTAGACCTCGTTCGATCGCTGGGCGGCACTTATAATGGATGGGGCTGCGAGGTCGACAAGGGAGCGGCCTGGTCTGGGTGGCGAGATCAAACGCCAATAGCGCCCGGCAGCGGTGCTGCGGGCGTGATGGGTAAAATCATGTGTGGGTTTTTGACGGTGGTTGCGGGAGTTGGATTTGAACCAACGACCTTCAGGTTATGAGCCTGACGAGCTACCGGGCTGCTCCATCCCGCGATACCGATTTTGACTGGCGGTCCTCACGCAAGCGCTG
>NZ_WTYB01000001.1:92500-201172 GCF_009828055.1 Erythrobacter ramosus
ATCGCCGGGTTTCGGGTCTAATCCAACATACTCAGTCGCCCTATTCAGACTCGCTTTCGCTTCGCCTACACCTAACGGCTTAAGCTCGCATGCTAGATTAAGTCACTGACCCATTATGCAAGAGGTACGCTGTCACCCCCTATGGGGCTCCAACTGCTTGTAAGCATTCGGTTTCAGGTACTGTTTCACTCCCCTAATCGGGGTGCTTTTCACCTTTCCCTCACGGTACTGTGTTCGCTATCGGTCATGTACGAGTATTTAGGCTTGGAGGGTGGTCCCCCCATGTTCAGACAGGATTTCACGTGTCCCGCCCTACTCTAGTCCTTCATCATCACTTTCGCATACGGGGCTGTCACCCGCTACGGCCACACTTTCCAGAGTGTTCTGCTAGTTGAAATGAAGGCACTGGCCTGGTCCCGGTTCGCTCGCCACTACTACGGGAATCTCTGTTGATGTCTTTTCCTCCGGGTACTGAGATGTTTCAGTTCCCCGGGTTCGCTTCACCAAGCCTATTTTATTCAGCTCGGTGATACCTTATCCACCTCGCCCGGCTGGCCCGAAAGCCAACTGGAAGAAATGGTGAAGGTGGGTTTCCCCATTCGGAAATCGCCGGATCAAAGTTTGCTCACAACTCCCCGACGCTTATCGCAGCGTGCCACGTCCTTCTTCGCCTGTACATGCCAAGGCATCCACCAAATGCTCTTACCTCACGCTTGAGAATCCACACTATCAACGACAGGCCTGCATAGAGCCTAGCGTCTTGCGATAGTGAGGAGAATTATCTCAGCCAGATAATCAATTTGATTAATGTGATGATATTCGCCGCCCAGCCACAAACCCAAAGGTCTGCACCAGTACGACGATACCGCCACGGCATCGATTTAAAAACCCATTCACAATGTCAAAGAACGGCAATCCCATGCAAAACATGGCGATTACCTAACCCGCCGAAGCGGGATCAGTTTTCGTTTCATCTATCGGATATATTTAGCGCGCTGGCATAAAGCCGCGCTGCATCATGTGTACCTGGTGGAGCCTATCGGGATCGAACCGATGACCCCCTGCTTGCAAAGCAGGTGCTCTCCCAGCTGAGCTAAGGCCCCTTACAGGTAATGGTGGGCCTGAGTGGATTCGAACCACTGACCTCACCCTTATCAGGGGTGCGCTCTAACCAACTGAGCTACAGGCCCACACCACCGCATCCGGCCGCCATTCCCGAAGGAACAGGCTGCCGCGTGGGCGTGAGCCGGCTCAGGCACACAGCTTACAGGCACAGTAGCGCTGCAAGCTGTATCCGATTGATGAAAGGACATGAGGACGACGGCAATGTTCTTTGGAAGCCACGAAGCTCTTCCGGAGGCTAGCCCCGGCGCTTTCGTGAATATCCTTAGAAAGGAGGTGATCCAGCCGCAGGTTCCCCTACGGCTACCTTGTTACGACTTCACCCCAGTCGCTGAACCCACCGTGGTCAGCTGCCTCCTTACGGTTAGCGCACTGCCTTCGGGTGAATCCAACTCCCATGGTGTGACGGGCGGTGTGTACAAGGCCTGGGAACGTATTCACCGCGGCATGCTGATCCGCGATTACTAGCGATTCCGCCTTCATGCCCTCGAGTTGCAGAGGACAATCCGAACTGAGACATCTTTTGGAGATTAGCGCATCCTTGCGGAATAGCTGCCCACTGTAGATGCCATTGTAGCACGTGTGTAGCCCAGCCTGTAAGGGCCATGAGGACTTGACGTCATCCCCACCTTCCTCCGGCTTATCACCGGCAGTTTCCTTAAAGTGCCCAACTGAATGATGGCAACTAAGGACGAGGGTTGCGCTCGTTGCGGGACTTAACCCAACATCTCACGACACGAGCTGACGACAGCCATGCAGCACCTGTCACTAGGTCCCCGAAGGGAAGAAATCTGTCTCCAGAAGTCGTCCTAGGATGTCAAAGGCTGGTAAGGTTCTGCGCGTTGCTTCGAATTAAACCACATGCTCCACCGCTTGTGCAGGCCCCCGTCAATTCCTTTGAGTTTTAATCTTGCGACCGTACTCCCCAGGCGGATAACTTAATGCGTTAGCTGCGCCACCCAAGCTCTATGAGCCCGGACAGCTAGTTATCATCGTTTACGGCGTGGACTACCAGGGTATCTAATCCTGTTTGCTCCCCACGCTTTCGCACCTCAGCGTCAATACTTGTCCAGCGAGTCGCCTTCGCCACTGGTGTTCTTCCGAATATCTACGAATTTCACCTCTACACTCGGAATTCCACTCGCCTCTCCAAGATTCTAGCTTTCCAGTTTCAAGGGCAGTTCCGGGGTTGAGCCCCGGGATTTCACCCCTGACTTAAAAAGCCGCCTACGTGCGCTTTACGCCCAGTAATTCCGAACAACGCTAGCTCCCTCCGTATTACCGCGGCTGCTGGCACGGAGTTAGCCGGAGCTTATTCTCCCGATACTGTCATTATCATCTCGGGTAAAAGAGCTTTACAACCCTAAGGCCTTCATCACTCACGCGGCATTGCTGGATCAGGCTTTCGCCCATTGTCCAATATTCCCCACTGCTGCCTCCCGTAGGAGTCTGGGCCGTGTCTCAGTCCCAGTGTGGCTGATCATCCTCTCAGACCAGCTAAAGATCGTCGCCTTGGTAGGCCTTTACCCCACCAACTAGCTAATCTTACGCGGGCCCATCTAATGGCGATAAATCTTTGGTCCGAAGACATTATCCGGTATTAGCAGTAATTTCTCACTGTTATTCCGAACCAAAAGGCAGGTTCCCACGCGTTACGCACCCGTGCGCCACTAACCCCGAAGGGTTCGTTCGACTTGCATGTGTTAGGCATGCCGCCAGCGTTCGTTCTGAGCCAGGATCAAACTCTCAAGTTGTGTCACACACTAAACTAGCATGGGGAAAACCCCACCCTCCAGTCTAGCATGAGCTGCAAGGAGCCAATACCTGCACTGTCAAACGTAATGGATACGAATGAACATGCTTACCATCCGCGCAGACGTGGTGTCTGCGACGAATGTGGCATCGGCTTAAATTAACCGGTTACCGGAGCCTTGAGGTCCCCGGACCGAGCGCCGTCGCCCACATGTCCCTTCATCAAAAACCAACAATGTCAAAGAGCCACCAGACAGTAATAGCGGACAGCGATTGGTTCCCCGATTTACACCGGGGGACCGGCTATCCGTTTATGTTGGCGACCGGTCGTTGCGGTGGCGGTGGAAGCCGTCAGCGCCGCGTCGGTGGAGCCCATCTATGAGGGGTTCGTGATTCGGTCAACGGCTTTTTGCAATTTTATTTCACTGGCACGCAAGAACCGCAGAATTCTGCCATTTTTTCCCTTCATTCACCCCCCGATCAGGCCTTCGTGCCGGGGTGAATCGCCGGTTTGAGGGCCCGAATTCGGGTGAATCGGGGGTCTGAATCGCCTTTTCAGCCTCATTCTGGAGGGCAAAGCCTCTGTCTCCCCCCCGGTCTCCCCCGAGATAACTGTCCAACGGACCCGATTCACCATTTGACCGTGATTCGTCCCCCCGTTTGGCACCTGTTGGGATGTCTACGCAGCGGTGTTAGAATGCCCGTTGTCGGACAGGGCCGTCAGCATCCTGCCGCATTGGGGAGATACCTTATATGTCCGCGCGCACCCTTATGGCAGCAGCCGTTCTCGCCATCAGCGCCCCCACAATGGCTGAGACCCCGGCTGTCGGCCCTTCGATCCCCACGCCAGTCAGCGCGGCGATCGATCCTGCCGCGGAAGTCCTTACTCTTGAGACGGAGCGCCACAGCCGCCTGACGCTTCCCGTATTAGTCGAAGGCACCGGGCCGTTCGCCTTCATGATCGACACCGGCAGTCAGGCGACCGCCGTCACCCACGAGATTCGCACCACCGCCAATCTCGCGCCAGCGGGCAAAGCGGTGCTGGTCGGGATGGCGAGCCGCCGCGAGGTGGAGCTTGCCAGTGTCAGGCGTATCGAGTTCGGGACCAACAGCTATACCAACTTCTCTGCCCCCGTGCTCTCTCGTGAGAATGTCGGCGCGGACGGGATCATCGGGCTCGACGCCCTTCAGGACTTCCGCGTCCTCATCGATTTCCGAAAGCAGACCATCGCGGTCGAAGATGCCAGCGTGAAGGAGAAGCGCGGCGGGTTCGAAATCGTGGTGCGAGCGCGTAGCCGCCTCGGTCAGCTGCTGATCACCGACGCAACGGTCGAAGGCGTCAAGGTGACGGTCATCATTGATACCGGCGCGCAGGCTAGCCTTGGCAATATGGCCCTGCGCGACAAGATCCGGGCCAAGCGCGCGCAGGATGTCATCACCACCGACGTCAACGGCGTCGATATCGTGGGTGAGATGGCGATCGTCCGCTCGCTCAGCATCGAAGGCCTGGCGCTGACCGATGTACCGCTGACCTTCGCCGATACCCCGGCCTTTGATGCACTGGGGCTGCGCGATCAGCCGGTGCTTTCAATCGGGATGCAGCATCTGGCGCTGTTCGACCGGGTCGCGATCGACTTTGGCCGCCAGCGCATTCTGTTCGATGTCCCCGCCGATGTTGCCCGGGCGATGCGGCAGGCCAAGCAATCGGCGAACTATCGCCCGCGCTTCTAGAGTCAGGCTCGCCTTGCGGTAAGCCACCGGCGCGCCCACATCAGGGGCCATGCCGCCCGAAACCCCCGCTCCCGCCGATCCTGCCGACGCCAGTAAAAAGGTTCGCGCGCGCGATGTGGAAAGCTGGGCAACGCTCAAGCGCTTCCTGCCCTACCTGTGGCCCAAGGATAATCCCGGCCTCAGGATACGGATCGCGGTTTCGATGGTGCTAGTGCTGGCGGCCAAGGGCGTCACACTTGCCCTGCCCTTTGCCTATAAGGGCGCAGTCGATGCCATGTCAGCCGCCGGGGCGGGCGCAGCGAGTGACGGTGCGACCGTCGCCCTCGCGCTGGTTGCCGCCTACGCGCTGGGGCGCTTCACCTCGGTCGCCTTCGACAATCTTCGCAACATCGCCTTCGAGCGAGTCGGCCAAATCGCGACGCTGCATCTGGCCGAGGACGTGTTCCACCGCCTTCACCGCCTGTCCCTGCGCTTCCACTTGGCGCGGCGCACCGGCGAGGTCACCAAGATCATCGAGCGCGGGACCAAGAGCATCGACCAGATGCTCTATTTCCTGCTGTTCAACATCGCCCCCACCATCGTCGAGCTGATCGCGGTCGGGATCATCTTCTATATCAATTTCGGCATCGAGCTGGTCTTGGCCACGGCCGTCACCGTGGTCGCCTATGTCTGGGTCACGCGCGCGATCACGGAATGGCGCACCAAGCTGCGGCGCGAGATGAACGAGCTCGACGGCAAGGCGCTGTATCGCGCAGTCGATTCGCTGCTGAACTATGAGACGGTGAAATATTTCGGCGCCGAAAAGCGCGAGGAAGCGCGCTACAGTCAGGCAGCGCGCGCCTATGCCGAGGCGGCGGTGAAATCCGAAAACTCGGTCGGCCTGCTCAACATGGCGCAATCGGTCATCACCAATGCGCTGGTCGGCGCGGCGATGGCCTATACGGTTTGGGGCTGGAGCACCGGGGCCATGACCGTGGGCGATCTGGTGCTGGTCAATTCGCTGCTGATCCAGCTGTTCCGTCCATTGGATGTGCTGGGCTGGGTGTACCGCACCATCCGGCAGGGATTGATCGATATGGGCGAGATGTTCCGTCTGATCGACACCGATATTGAGGTAAAGGACACACCCGGCGCGCCCGCGCTGATCATCCGCACGCCCACTGTCGCCTTCGACAATGTCACCTTCGGCTATGATCCGGGGCGCACGATCCTGAACGGTCTTTCATTCGAAGTGCCAGCTGGCAGCACCACCGCAATTGTCGGGCCTTCAGGCGCGGGCAAGAGCACGATCGGGCGTCTGCTGTTCCGCTTCTATGACCCGCTGTCAGGCCGGATCATGGTGGGGGGCGAGGATATCGCCAGCGTCACGCAGGAAAGCGTGCGCGCGGCCATCGGGATAGTCCCGCAGGATTCGGTCCTGTTCAACGAGAACCTCTCCTATAACATTGCCTATGGCGCGGAAGGCGCGGATCAGGCGATGGTCGAACAGGCCGCCCGTGACGCGGCGCTGTCCCCGCTGATCGAACGCTTGCCCGACCGGTTCGAGACGATGGTGGGCGAACGCGGCTTGAAGCTATCGGGCGGAGAAAAGCAGCGCGTCGCCATCGCTCGCACGCTGGTGAAGAACCCGCCGATCCTGTTGCTCGACGAAGCGACAAGCGCGCTCGACACCCGGACCGAGCAGGAAATCCTCGGCACTCTGCGGAGGATTGCGCAGGGCCGCACCACGATCGCGATTGCCCACCGGCTGTCGACCATCGCGGACGCTGACAACATCCTGGTGCTCGACCACGGACGGCTGGTGGAGAGCGGCGATCATGTCGGTCTGCTCAAGCGCGGCGGGCTTTATGCGGAGATGTGGTCGCGTCAGGCGGCGGAGCGGCGCGACGAAGATGTCACCGTTGATGCCGAGGCAGCCGAATAGCGGGGCAGGATTGCTAGCACGCTAGGGCGGCGTTACCTGTGCTCCACTGCCCTCGCCCAGTGCGGGGTGCCCATGGAGAGAGACCTACGAACATGCGTCACGCTCGTCTGATTGCCCTGCTACTCGGCAGCGCCGCCCTCACCCCCGCCGCCGCGCAGGATACCGCTGCACCGCCCGCCGAGGTGCCGACCGTGCCGGTGCCCGCTGCGCTCACCGCCGAGGAGATGCCGCAAATCCCGCTCGAACTGGCCGCCCGTGTCCGCCCCTATCTCGAATCGCGTGGTGCCGGCTTTGCCGGGTGGGACCCGAACACCCGCGCGGTGCTGATCAGCACGCGCTTCGCCAATGTCAGCCAGCTTCACCGGATCGCGATGCCGATGGGCGCACGCACGCAGATCAGCTTCGAAGCCGAGCCGGTCTCGGGCTCTTATGCCCCGACCAAGGGTGATGTCATCCTCGTCACCAAGGATCGCGGCGGGGATGAGTATTACCAGCTCCACACCCTCAAGGATGGCCGCCTCACGCTGCTGACCGACGGCAAGAGCCGTAACCAGCCCAACGCCTGGAGCAAGGATGGCGAACTCATCGGTTTCAGCTCGACCCGGCGCAATGGGGTGGATTCCGACCTTTATGTCATGAACCCGCGCGATCCCGCCTCGGCCCGGCTGGTGCATGAAAGCAAGGGCGGCGGCTGGGCGATCATCGCCTTTTCGCCCGACAAGACCTTCGCCTATGTCGCTGATTACAACTCGGTGCAGGATGTCGATATCTACCGGCTCGATCTCGCCAGCGGCGCGATGAGACCGATTGGCAACCCGAAAGCGGAGATTGCCTTCAGCGGCATGGAGATCGCGCCCGACGGCACCTTGTGGGCGACCAGCGATGCCGGCTCCGATTTCCAGCGGCTCGGCCGCCTCGATCCCGCTTCGGGCAAGTTCACGCCGGTCTCCAAGGAGCAATGGGACGTCGACAGCTTCGATGTCTCCGATGACGGCAAGACCATCGTCTATGAAGTCAACGAAGCCGGATCGGACCGGATGCGCATCCTTGATGTGGCGAGCGGCAAGGTGACCAAGGTCGATGTCCTGCCCGCCGGCCAGATTGGCGGCTTGGAGATCGCGCCGTGGGGCGAGATCGGCTTTTCCTTCTCCAGCGCCAAGAGCGCGTCGGATGTGTGGTCGCTCGATCCCAAAACGATGCAGCTGACCCGCTGGACCACCAGCGAGACGGGCGGGCTCGACCCTTCCGTCAATGTCGAACCGCGCATCGTGACGACCAAGAGCTTTGACGGGCTTGAGGTCTCCGGCCTGCTCTATCTCCCCGATCCGGCCAAGTTCCCGGGCAAGCGCCCGTTGATCGTCGATGTCCATGGCGGCCCGGAAGGGCAGAGCACGACGGGCTTTGCCGGGGCCGGCAACTACATCCTCAACGAGCTCGGCATCGGGGTGTTCTTGCCCAACGTGCGCGGCTCGACCGGGTTCGGGAAGACGTTCGTCAGCCTCGACAATGGCCCGTTCAAGCGCGAGGATTCGGTCAAGGACATGGCCGCGCTGATTGACGCCGTCCGCGTCGATCCCGCAGTCGATCCGGCCAAGGTCGGCGTCAGCGGCGGGTCTTACGGCGGTTACATGTGCTATGCCGCAGCGGTGCAGCTGAAGGACAAGCTCGCTGCGACCCAGTGCACTGTGGCGATCAGCAACTTCGTCAGCTTCCTTGAGAACACCAACCCGTACCGGCAGGACCTGCGCCGGGTGGAGTACGGTGATGAGCGCGATCCGGTGCAACGCGCCAAGCTCACCGAAATCAGCCCGCTGACCCGCGTGAACGAGATCACCAAGCCGATGTTCGTCATCACCGGCGCCAATGACCCGCGCGTGCCCAAGTCCGAGGCCGATCAGATGGTCGCCGCGATCCGCGCCAATGGCGGGGAGGTGTGGCATCTGGTGGCGGCTGACGAAGGCCATGGCTTCCGCAAGAAGGCCAATTCGGACTACGCCTTCCTCGCTGAACTGGTGTTCTGGAAGAGGCACCTGCTGGGCGAGTGACCGCTCGCGTCTCCGCCTGTTGGAGACACATGAGACACTGTCCAGAAACGAAAATCCCGCCCCCCTCACCCCTGCGCAAAACGGCCGAAGCGAGGGGGCGGGCGACGGGAGGGAGTGGATCATGGCAGCGATCCTGCCAGCGCCCCGGCCGGTAGGAAAGCGCCCGGATCAGCCGGCGGCGCGGGCGGAGATATCCGACAGGATGGCAAGTGCCTCCCCGCGCCGCTCCCACGGCACGAACAGGTGATCGTGGTGGAAGCCTGCGACGACATTGCAGGCGATCCCGGCTGCGGCCAGCGCGGTAGCGACCGCCGCGGTCAGCCCCACGCCGTCGAGCGCGGAATGCACCATCAGGGCGATGCGCGCGAACGCACCGTCTGCATCAGCGACAATCGCCGTCAGTCCCTCGTCCTCACGGATCAGGGCAAAGGCGTCTGCCGGCGGATCGCCCGTGATCAAAGCGAATTCCCACCGCCGCGCATCCAGCACCGGGGCCATGCCCGCCAGCATCCCCGCAAGGTCGCTGACCGGCCCTGCGCTCATCAGAGGATATACTTGCTGAGGTCGGTATTGCCCGCCAGCCCTTCGAGCCGCGCCTTCACATAGGCCGCGTCGATCGTGATTGTCTGGCCGGTAAGGTCCTCCGCCTCGAAGCTGATTTCCTCAAGCAGCCGTTCCATCACCGTCTGCAACCGCCGCGCGCCGATATTCTCGACCGTGGAGTTCACCTGCGCTGCGATGCGGGCAATCTCGCCAATCGCATCGTCGGCAAATTCGAGCGTTACCTGCTCGGTGCCCAGCAGCGCCTTGTATTGCGCGACCAGATTGGCGCGGGTTTCGCTGAGGATGCGGACGAAATCGGCCTCGGTCAGCGCGCGCAATTCGACGCGGATCGGCAGACGGCCCTGCAATTCGGGCAGCATATCGCTGGGTTTTGCCACGTGAAACGCGCCGCTCGCGATGAACAGCACATGGTCGGTCTTCATCGGGCCATACTTGGTCGCAACCGTGGTGCCTTCGATCAAGGGCAGCAAATCGCGCTGCACGCCCTCACGCGACACCGATCCGCCGCGCACATCGCTGACCGCGATCTTGTCGATCTCGTCGAGAAAGACGATCCCATTGGTCTCGGCATTCAGCAGCGCCGCGCGGGCGACATCGTCCTGATCAAGCCGCTTGTCCGCCTCTTCGTCCACCAGCCGGTCCCACGCTTCGGGCACGCGCAGCTTCTGGCGGCGGGTGGGTTTGCGGCCCAGCGCCTTGCCCATCATGTCGCTGAGGTCGATCATCCCCATCTGACCGCCCATGTTGCCCATGTCGAACGGGGCGGCAGGGGCATCGCGCACCTCGATCTCGACTTCGACATCGTTCATCGCGTTCTGGGTGATGCGCTGGCGGAAACTGGCGCGGGTCGCTTCGGAGGCATTGTCGCCGACCAGCGCGTTCAAGAGCCGGTCCATCGCGGCTTCCGACGCGGCTTCGCGCACCTTCTCGCGGCGGCGTTCCTTTTCGAGCCGGATCGCTTCTTCGACGAGGTCGCGGGCGATCTGTTCGACATCGCGGCCGACATAGCCGACTTCGGTGAACTTGGTCGCCTCGACCTTGATGAACGGCGCTTCGGCGAGCTTGGCCAGTCGGCGGCTGATCTCGGTCTTGCCGCAGCCCGTCGGCCCGATCATCAGGATGTTCTTCGGCGTCACCTCATCGCGCAGATCCGCGCCGAGCCGCTGGCGCCGCCAGCGATTGCGCAGCGCAACGGCGACCGCGCGCTTGGCTTCGGACTGGCCGATGATGTGTTCGTCGAGCGCGGCGACGATGGCTTTGGGGGTGAGGTTTTCGGTCATAATCCTGTTCGTCATTCCGGCGAAGGCCGGAACCCAGATTCCGGCGTTGCGATGCTGGGCCCCGGCCTGCGCCGGGGTGACGGATGTAGGTTAAACGGTCTCGACCGTCAGGTTGCCATTGGTAAAGACGCAGATGTCAGCAGCAACGGCCATCGCCTTGCGCGCGATGGTTTCGGCATCGGCCTCGTAATCGGCAATCGCCCGTGCGGCGGCGAGCGCGAAATTGCCGCCCGATCCGATCGCGGCAATATCGCCTACCGGCTCCAGCACATCGCCGTTGCCGGTTAGCACCAGCAGCGTGTCATGGTCGGCCACGATCATCAGTGCCTCAAGGTTGCGCAGGTATTTGTCCGTGCGCCAATCCTTGGCGAGCTCCACACTCGCGCGCATCAGCTGGCCGGAATATTGCTCGAGCTTCTTTTCCAGCCGTTCAAACAAGGTGAAGGCATCCGCCGTCGCTCCGGCGAAGCCCGCGATCACGGAGCCGTCACCGATCCTGCGGACCTTGCGGGCATTGGGCTTCATCACGGTGTTGCCCATCGACACCTGGCCGTCTCCGGCGATGACGGTCTTGCCGTCACGCCGCACGCCGATGATGGTGGTTCCGTGCCATTGGACGAGGCCATGGCTGGCATTATCGCTTGTCATGTCGGAGAATATGGCGCGCCTTCCCGCAGGATCAAGCGCGCAAGTGCCAACCGATTACTGGCCGCCTGGCCCGCCGCCACCCGGCAGACCGCCGCCGCCGACCTGACCGATATTGCCGAACAGGTCTTCAAGGAAGCCACGCTCGCGCCCGAGGGTGGGAGTCTTGTTACCGTTGGGATCGAGGAACACGACCTGATCCACACCGCTGCGCTTGACGCCTGTCACCTTGCCCGCAGAGTCGAACGTGACCGCCAGGACCGAATGGGTCTGGATGCGCGGACGGTTGAACGGGCGCTGGCCGGTGATGCTGGAAACGTAATACCAGGTCGGTGTGCCGTACTGGCTGGTGAAGGTTGGCCGCCCGAGCGTGCCTTCGACCGATTGCTGGTTGTCGATCTGCGGCTGGATCGCGGCCGTCAGAACCGGATCGACGATGTAGCCGCGCGATTCCTGGATCGCGGTGCACGCGGGCAGCGTCGCCGCCACGCCCGCCAGCAGCAACAGGCTACGCAGCCTGCGCCAGCTCAAATCCATTGCGCTCGCCATTTTCATCTGCGCCAAACCGTCTCAATCCCGTCCTGCACTCACGCACAATCGCGCACTTGTCCCTTGGGCGACGTGCTTTAAGGGGCTAGGCGCAAGCTTGCAACGCACCATATGGCAAAGCGGTGGCGTGCTGGCGTTGAACGGCAGTTGAACGCATCCGCGCTTCGTGCGTTGCCGTAAGGAACGAAGGGGCCGCGCGGCCCCACGCCTGCATTGGAACACCCGCGCGAAAGGCCAAGCATCCCATGTCTTTCCTCTCCCGCCTGCTCGGCACCGCTCCCGACCCGCGCGAAAACGTGCGGCCGCTGTGGCATCGCGTGATCGAGCTGGCGCGCGATTCCGCATATTATGCCGAGTGCGGCGTGGCAGATTCGATCGCGGGTCGCTTCGACATGATCACCGCTGTGCTGAGCGCCGTGATGGTGCGGGTCGAAGCGTCTGATCTCAGGGCCGAAAGCGCGCTGCTGGCCGAGTTGTTCGTGGAAGACATGGACGGGCAATTGCGCGAATTCGGCGTGAATGACGTTGTCGTGGGCAAGCGCATCGGCAAGCTGATGAGCGTGCTGGGCGGCAGGCTCGGGGCCTATCGCAGCGCCTTGAACGCAGGCGATCTGGACAAGCTGACCGCTGCGATCCAGCGCAATGTGACCTTTATCGAAGGCGCCGACGAAGCAGCCAGCGCCCGCGCCGTGGCCGAGCGGGTGATGAAGCTGTTCGAGCGGCTCGGGCGCTTCTCCGATGCCGAAATGCTGAAAGCGAGCGCGATCTGGTGAGTGCGCCGCTTCCTCCGTCGGAACTCACCCGCATGATCAAGGCCCGCCCTTTGCCGGGTGGGGCAGTGGTGGTTGAGGCTACTCCCGAAGAACGCGCTGCGCTGGCGGTACGCTTCGGGCTGGGCGCGGTGGAAAGCCTGCGGGCTGAGATGCGGCTGGAGCAGAAGCCACGGGCGATTAGGGTGACCGGGCGTTTGAAGGCAGCGATCATGCAGCCCTGCGCGATTTCGACCGAGCCTTTCCCTGTCGCGATTGATGAGCCGGTCGACCTCAGATTTGTCGAGGACAATGCTCGCCCCGCGGCTGAGGGGGACGAAATCGAGCTTGAAGCGGATGATTGCGACGAGATCGAATACTCAGGCGACATGTTCGATCTGGGCGAAGCGGTCGCGCAGACGCTGGGCCTCGCCATCGATCCTTACGCCGAAGGGCCGAACGCCGAAGCGGTGCGGGCTGCGGCGGGGATTGTGAAAGAAGGCGAACAGGACGGGCCGCTGGCGGCGATGCTGGCGGGGTTGAAGCGGGATTGATCGCCACAGTTTCGCGGACAACACGCTGTCCAGAATGCGCCTTCGGGGGGCTGGAGGGGTCAAACCCCAGTGCCGGTAGCCTTCCACGGGTTCAGGAACAGCGTTTCCACCGGCACATCGAAAAAGGCCGCCATGCGATAGGCCATCGGCAGCGATGGGTCATATTTATCGGCCTCGATGGCGATGATCGTCTGGCGCGAGATCTCTAGTCGATCTGCCAGTTCCGCCTGATTGAGGCCTTGCGCCTTACGCAGCTCGCGCAGGCAGTTTTTCACTCCGATTGCCCCCGGCCGCGCAGACGCCAGACCAGCCAGACGATGAAGAACCCGCCGACCTGGGCGAAAAACAGGTAGGTTGCCCCAAGGCTGAGGTCGCTGTGGCGACCGAAGAACACAGCAAGATAGACCAGCATCGCGAGTGCGCCGAAGGTGCCGCCCCAGTACCAGCTGATAAGCTGGCCCTGCTGTTGCAGATCGTCGGTATTGCGCCACCACAGCCAGCCTGCGGCCATTACCAACCCGCAGACCCCGAGCAGCAGCGGGAACAGCAGAGCAGCATTCCCGCTCGCCCCGCCCGCGGGAACGGTCTTGCCGATGATGACCCCCGCGAGTGCCGACGCGCCGAACGCCAAAGCGCACAGCATCCAGTATTTCGTCCGGTGCGACATGACCTCTTCTCCTTTGACCACACTTAATGTCGAGATGTTTTTACATTTGGCGTAAAAATGTCAAAAGGTTTTTACGTAGAGCTTACAGAAAAGGCCCCGCAATCGCTTGCGGGGCCTTTTCGGGTGTGTTGGTGCCGCAGGGCTCAGAACGGAATGTCGTCGTCCAGATCGTCGTAGCCGCCACCGCTGCCGCCCGAAGGGCCGCCGCCGAAGCCGCCACCCGATCCGCCGCTGCTGCCGCCGCCCTGATCCCAGCCGCCACCGCCGCCAGCACTGCCGCCGCCATAGCTTCCGCCGCCCGACCGGCCACCGCCGCCGCTGCCGCCACCCATGCCGCCGCCAGCGCCGCCCTGCGGGCCATCAAGCATGGTCAGTGTGCCGCCGAGGCCCTGGATCACGATTTCGGTGCTGTAGCGGTCCTGACCGTTCTGGTCCTGCCACTTGCGGGTCTGGAGCTTGCCTTCGACGAAGACCTTGCTGCCCTTCTTGAGGTAGCGCTCCACCACGCTGACGAGGCCTTCGGAAAAGATCGCGACCGTGTGCCACTCGGTCTTTTCCTTGCGCTCACCCGTGGCCTTGTCTTTCCACTGTTCCGACGTCGCAATCCGCAGGTTGGCGACCTTGCCGCCATTCTGGAAGCTGCGGATCTCCGGGTCCGCGCCCAGATTGCCGATCAGCATGACCTTGTTGAGCGAACCCGCCATCGAAATACCCTTCCCATCAATGTCTTGATCCTGCGGGCGCAAGATGCGCCGCGAATCCGAGTCAGGCAATAGGCAAGGTTTGCCCCCAGCGCGAGGCGGGGTCTCGGTGTAATCCACCAGTTCGGACGCGTTACTGTCCGCCTACCGCTTCCGCTGCTTGAGGCGGGTTACCGCGCCGGGTACCTCAGCCGCCCGAGGAACCGCGTCAGGCTCGGCAGTTCGCGGTCTTTGCCGAGGAACTGCGCCTTGACCTTTTCGAACTTCATCACGCCGTCGATCCGCCGTTCGAGGAAGGCGTGGGTATCGGCCTTGCCGTCGCTGTCATCGTTCACGAACACGGCGAGCGTCGCCGAGTAGATCCCCGCAAGGATCGCGCGCTTGGTGTAATGGTTGTAATCGGTCGCGGTATCACCCGCGAGCCGCCACATGATGTCGGCCGAGCGCCAGCCCAGCCGCAGCGAGCGGCGCGCGTTCTGCGGCTGCGCCATCACGGCGAGTGCGCGGCGCACGGCTTCATCAATATGCGCGACCGCCTCCAGCCGGAAAGCGACCAGCGAGCGAATACGTTCGCGGATCTTGAGCGTGGCGAGGCGTTCCTGCGGCCATTCGGCCTCCATCGCCTGATCGACGCTCGTGATCCACGCTTCGACCATGTCCATCGGCTTGCTGCCCGGGAAGGCCAACTTCGCCACATCGACATCGCACCCGGCCATCTCGGCCGCGGCGACCAACGCGGTTTCGTTCCACCCGTCAAAGATCGCGGACGCCGCAATGTCGGGCGCCAGCGCCACGCGCAGCTCGTCGAGCGTAAGGTCGGCAAAATCAACTGTCTGGGTCATGTCAGAAGGAAGGCCCGTAATTCTTTTTGGTTCCCGATTCGGCGCGCTTCGCATCGGCATTGGCGAATTCCTGCTTGAGCAGCGAGTTGCTGCTCATCAGCTCCATATAGTCCCGCGCCGAACGGCCCGAATTGTCGTTGTGATCCGGGTCCGCGCCCTTTTCCAGCAACAGCCGCACCATCGCGACATTGCGCGCATGGACCGCCGAGATCAGCGGCGTCTCACCCGTCTGGTCGGAGACATTGACGCTCGCCCCGCCCTTGATCAGCGCCTCGACCCCGTCGGTAAAGCTGAGCGAAGTTGCCAGCTGGAGCGGGGTGATGCCCTTCTTGTTGCGGATGTTCGGATCAGCGCCGCGTTGCAGCAGGAACCGGACCCACAAGACGTCGCTGCGGGCCACCACGATATGCAGCCCGGTATCGCCGCTGGTGATATCGCGGGTGTTGACGATCTGGGTGCCCGGCTTGCTGAGCATGTCGGTCGCCTCGTCACCCTTGCGATCCTTGACCGCTTCGAGAAACTTGTACCCTTCCGACTGGAACTGCGCCGCGGCCGGCACCGTCACAGCGGCGGCAAGCAACAGCAGGATAGCACTGGCAATCCCCCGGCGAGGCCCTAATTTGCGCAAAACATCGAAGGCCACGGTTTGATCCTTTCGCATTACCTGTCACACATCTTGTGTGTGCCCGGGCGCGGGGCAGACCCGTTGGCCTGTCAACGGCGCCCTTCGCAAGCGACCAGTTAGCAGAGCATGAACCAGATCAACAAGCCTTCCCCCATCCTTGCCCTGCTGATTGCAGGCGCGCTGTCGCTTGCCGGGTGCGGCGCCGCCGGGCCAGTCGAGGAACCGCCGCTGGCCGGCGCTGCGATCGGCGGCGATTTCGCGCTCTCCAACAGTGCGGGCCAGACCGTGCGCTGGGGCGATTTTGCGGGCAAATATCGCATCGTCTATTTCGGCTATGCCTTCTGCCCCGATGTCTGCCCCACCGATATGCAGCGCGTCGCCCAAGGGCTGAAGGTGCTGAAGGGACAGGATCCGGCCAAGGCGGCGATGATCACTCCGCTTTTCATCACCATCGATCCCGAACGTGACACGCAAAAGGTGGTCGGCGAATTTGCCGCCGCCTTCTCTCCCGACATCATCGGCCTGACCGGCACGCCCGAACAGATCGCCGCCGCTGCCAAGGCGTTCAAGGTTTACTATGCCAAAGGCGAGCCGGTCGAAGGCGGCGGCTATCTCGTCGATCACACCAACATCACCTACCTGTTCGGCCCCGATGGCGAGCCACTGGCCACTCTGCCGACCGACAAGGGCGCCGATGCCATTGCGGCGGAACTGGACCGATGGGTGAAGTGAGAGACCGCTTCTGGGAGCTGCCGCTGGGCGAGCTGACCCGGCCCGAATGGGAAGCGCTGTGCGATGGCTGTGGGCGCTGCTGCCTGCACAAGATCGAGGACGAGGATACGGGCGAAATCCTCGACACCAACATCGCTTGCCGGTTGCTGGACACCCAGACCGCGCAATGCAGCGACTATCGCAACCGCAAGGCCTTCGTCCCTGACTGCCTGCGGCTGACTTTGCGGATCGTGGAGCAGGTAAGCTGGCTGCCTTCGACCTGCGCCTACCGCCTGCGCGCCGATGATCGGCCGCTGCCGGGCTGGCACTATCTCCTTTCAGGGGACCGTGATGCAGTGCGCCGCGCCGGGGTTTCGGTGGTCGGCCGGGTGGTGAGCGAGGTGGACGCAGGGCCGCTCGAACATCACATCACCGAGTGGCCCGCCCCGCGCCATTGGCCTGCCCGCGACGAGGACGCGGGCCTATGATCGACTGGTTGCGCGGCGCCTCGACCCAACGGACGCTTGATCCCGCGATCGACCTTGGCGGCCAGCGCCTGCCGATCGTCTTGAAGCGGCTGCACAATGCGCGGCGGCTGACCTTGCGGCTGGCGCCCGATGGCAGCGAGGTGCGCATCAGCCTGCCCGCCTGGGCGCAGGCGCGCGAGGCGATTGCCTTTGCCCATTCGCGCAAGGGCTGGCTGGCTGACCAGCTCGCCAAGCTGCCCGCCCGCACCGCGCCGGAACCCGGGGGCGAGGTGCGCTATCGCGGGGCTTCGCTCAAGGTGGCGTGGGACGCCCGCGCGCCGCGTCGTCCGGCGGTCGAGGAAGACGCGCTGCGGATCGGCGGGCCCGAAACCGGGCTGGAACTGCGCATCCGCCGCTGGCTGGAGGCTGAAGCCCTGCGCCTCGCCGAAGCGGATATGCACGATTACTGCGCCGCCGCCGGACTTGATCCGGTGCCGATGGGCCTCACCCGCGCTCAGCGTCGCTGGGGCTCATGCTCGGACAAGAGTCGCATCCGGATCAATTGGCGGCTGGTGCAGGCTCCCGATTTCGTCCGCCGCTCGGTGGTCGCGCACGAGGTCGCGCATCTGGTCCACTTCGACCACAGCCCGGCCTTTCACGCGCTGCTGGCCCGCATCTTCGAAGGCGAGATCGCCAGCGCCGACCGCTGGCTGAAGGAACACGGGCGCGGGCTTTATGCCAGCTTCGGCTGACGCGAAGCATTTGGCGTTCGCGCCCGCTGCCCCTATATTGCGCGCCATGTTCTCCAAGTCCTTCTCCAAGTCGCGCTTCAATCCCGCATCCGGCTTTGCGGATTTCTGGAACGAGATCCGGCGCCCGCAGCCCTATCGTCTGCCGATTCTGGCGCTATCGATCCTGCCGGTCGCCGGGATGTTCTATTGGGGCATGAACAGCACGGTCTATGGCGAGCCGGAGCGGCCCAAGGTGACCTACATCACCACGCTCGACCCGGCCCGCACCGATGCGGAGATCGCAGCCGAGAACCTCGCCAATCAGGAAGTGAGAGACCTGCGCGCCGCTGAGGAAGCGCGGATCGCCGAGGCGAAGCGCAACATGTACAAGGCGCTCGGCGCTGCCGCAGGCATGGATGTCGAGGAAATCGAGCGCAAGGCTGAGGCCGAACGGGCAGCCGAAGCTGCCGCCGCCGCGTCCCCGACGCCTGCACCCAGCCCTGCCAGCGAAAGCGCCGCACAATAGCTGCGAGCCTGATCCCGAGCGATCACGACTGGATGGCCGCCACCGCGCGGCTGGCTGCTCGCGCGCGCCCGCTCGCTCGTCCCAATCCTGGTGTGGCCGCTTTGGTGGTGCAACACGGCCGCGTCATCGCGCGAGGCTGGACGCAGGCGGGCGGACGCCCTCATGCCGAGGCGATGGGATTGGCGGGCCTCGCCCCCGCTGCGCTGGCCGAAGCGACGCTCTACGTCACGCTTGAGCCTTGCGCGCATGAATCGGCGCGCGGCCCGTCCTGTGCCGACCTGATCCTTGCCGCGCGGCCTGCGCGCGTGGTGATCGGTCAGCTCGACCCCGACCCGCGCACCTCTGGCGCGGGAATTGCGCGGTTGCAGACGGCGGGGATCGAAACGCGGCTGCTGGACGACCCGGCCTCCGCCGCCAGCCTTGTCGGGTTCCTCACCCGCCAGCGCGCAGGCCGCCCGTGGGTGACGCTGAAGCTGGCGATATCGCTCGATGGCTGCATCGCGCTCGCCGACGGGACGAGCCAGTGGATCACCGGTGAGACCGCTCGCGCCCACGTCCACGCCCAGCGCGCGCGGCATGATGCGATTCTGGTCGGCGGCGGGACATGGCGCGCCGACGCGCCGCGCCTCGATGTGCGCCTGCCGGGCCTCGAAACACGCTCGCCTCAACGGGTGGTGCTGACCCGCGGAGCCGCACCTGACGGCGTAACAGCGATCTCTTCGCCCGAAGCCATCGCTGGCCTTGATAGCGTGCTCCACCTCTATGTCGAAGGCGGGGCCGAGACGGCAGCGGCCTTCCTCGCTGCCGATCTGGTCGACGAATTGCACCTCTACACCGCACCGATCCTGATCGGCGATGGCCGCCGCAGCCTTGGCGCCCTGGGGCTAGCGAGCCTCGCCGACGCGCATGGCCGCTGGCACCTGCATGAGCGCCGCCAGCTTGGCAGCGACCAATTCACCGCCTATCTGCGGTCACGAAACTCATAAGGACACCAGCATGTTCACCGGCATCGTCACCGCCATCGGCACCATCGCCGCCGCCGAGCTGCGCGGCGATCTGCGGCTCAAGATCACCGCCCCGCTCGATCCTGCTCGGATCGACATCGGCGCGTCGATCGCCTGTTCGGGCGTGTGCCTGACTGTGGTGGAACGCGGCGGCACGGCGGGCGATGCGTGGTTCGATGTCGATCTGTCGGGCGAGACCGTCAGCCGCACGGTGCCCGGCATGTGGAACGCCGGTGCGCTCCTCAACCTCGAACCCTCGCTCCGGCTCGGGGACGAGCTCGGCGGCCATATCGTCACCGGCCATGTCGATTCGGTTGGCGAGGTGGTGAAGGTCTCGCAAGACGGCGGCAGTTGGCGGATCGCGATCCGCGCGCGGGCCGATATGTCGCCCTTCATTGCGGAAAAGGGCTCGATCACGGTCAATGGCGTGTCGCTGACCGTCAACGACGTGCGCGACCGGCCTGATGGCGCATGCGATTTCCTGCTCAACATCATCCCTCACACCGCCGCAGTCACGACGCTTGGCACGCTGGCCGAGGGCGACCGGGTCAATCTCGAGATCGATGTGCTGGCACGCTACCTCAAGCGGATGCAGAGCCTCGCCGCAGCGCGGTAAGCGGCGGGCGGGAATCAGCCTGGATTGGCAGCGGCAAGCCGGACAAACGGCGCGCGCAGTTCTTCGGGGCTGGCTGTCTCAAGCGCGCCCTTGGCCACATCCTGCGCCGACCAGAACTGCGATGGCGCAGTATCGTCGAGCATCGCCCAGTTGGGAAACAACCGTTCGCCCATCGCTTCGGACAGCAGCAACCGCACATCGAAATGGCGATCATCCGCCTCAATCTGCGCATAGAGCGCGTCGATCGCCTCGCCCGGCCCCTCGATCAGCTGGAGATAGAGATCATGCCGGCAGACCAGCGCCCCAGTGATACCGAGGCGCGGATTGTTGCGCCGCGCGGCTGACAGAATACCCGCCAGCATGGCAGTATCGAAGCCGAATGGCTGCGAGCGATAAATCAGGCGCTTTTCGATAAGGGGCTCCCACGGCCAGTGTTGGCGGGGAGACTACGCCAAAGCGGGTTCGGGCGATAGCGGGGTGTTTGCCCGTTCGCCGCAATCCCAGACCACCGCTACGCCTTGCGTGCCAGCGGCCCCTGCGCGAACCGCTCGCGCGTGATGATATAGGTCAGATGCGGGATGACCTTGCCGCCTGCCATAATCCGCTCCTCGCGGCGGTTTGTCAGTTTAGCGCCGATCTTTTCCAGCGCGCGGCGCGAGCGGGTGTTGCTCTCGCCCACGAGGAAGCGCACCTCCGCCACGCTCCCCAGCGCATGAGCCAGCATCAGCCGCTTCATTTCGTGGTTGTGCACCCCGCCCCAGACCGCGCGCGCCAGAAACGTCCAGCCGATCTCGACCGAACCGCCGCCTGCTTCCTCAAGGCCCTGATAGCGCGAGGAACCGATCACCGCGCCGCTCGCCGCATCAATCGCTATCAGCGCGCCCTTGTTGGCCAGCGCGTCATCGAAGAACGCCCGGAACACCGGTTCCTGCCAACGATCATGCGCCGGGTGCTGCTCCCAGATCAGCGGGTCGGACGCGACCGCGAACAGCGCGTCCCAGTCATGGCTGCGCAAGGGCCGCAGCCGGACATGCTCGCCTTCGAGCACCGGCTGACGGTCAAGCACGCCGGCGCCCTCAGGCCGCCACCGCCGCGAGGGCAGCGATGAACTTGGGCAGGTTGCCCGGCGTCAGCCCGGCAATGTTGATCCGGCCCGATGCGGCCATGTAGGTGCCGTGCTCCTCACGCAAGGTGGCGACTTCATCCTTGGTGACGGGGAGCATCGAGAACAGGCCGTTCTGGTGCGCCAGCGGCGTCAGGTCGATCCGGCCCGCCGTGCCCGCCTGGGCGAGCGCATCGCGCACGCCGCGCATCCGGGCGCGCATATCGTCAAGCTCGGCCAGCCATTGTGCGGTCATGTCGGGATCGCGCAGGATGATCCGTACCGCCGCGCCGCCGTGGTCAGGCGGCATCGACCAGCCGGCACGGGCCAGCGCATTGGCGTTGGAGAAGGCGGTGTCGAGCGCGCCCTGCTCCTTCGCCAGCACGTAGAACGCGCCGACGCGGTCACGGTACTGGCCGAAGTTCTTGTCACAGCTGTAGGCGATGAAGGCTTCCGGCACGGCAGCGAGCACGGCGCGCATCCCGGCGGCGTCTTCCTCCATCCCATGACCGAGGCCCTGATAGGCGGAATCGATGATCGGGAAGGTGCCGCTGGCCGCAAAGGCTGTGGCGATCGCGGCCCATTGCTCAGCGGTGTAATCGATCCCGGTCGGGTTGTGGCAGCAGGCGTGCAGCAGCACCGCTTCGTCCGCGCTCGCCCCGTTGATCGCGGCGAGCACCGCATCGAGGTTTGCCGTGCCATCGGGGTTGGCGTGATCGAAGGGCGCCAGCTCCATGCCAAGATCAGCGAGGATCTGCGCGTGGTTGGGCCAGCTCGGCACGCCCATGTGGACGCGCTTCACGCCGGCCTTCAACGCCAGAGCGAGGGCAAGGCGCACCGCGCCGGTGCCGCCCGGGGTCTGCATCCCGCTGATGCGCCCGCCCATCGTCGGGTCAGCGCCGAAGATATAGGGCATCAGCGCATTGACGAAGCCCATGTCGCCTTCGGGGCCGAGGTAGGACTTGCTGTCCTGCGTATCGACCAGCACCTGTTCTGCCGTCTTGATCGCGGCAAACACCGGGGTCGCGCCAGTTTCAGTGCGGTACACACCAACGCCAAGGTCGATCTTGTCCTCACGCGGATCGGCAGCGTGGAGGCGGATCAGGGCGAGAAGGGCGTCGGGCGCCTGCGGGCTGAGTCGGTCAAGCATCATGCTGCGCGCAATGGCGCGCAACACGCATCATCGCAATCAGAAAGGCGACCACTTCTGTTCCTTGGAGAACTTCATATAGCCCGCATTGACCCCAAGCCGCAGCCCCGCACCAACGCGAATGGGGATCAGCACGACATCGCCGCGCCGCAGATAGCTGGCATTGAGGCCGCCGACGAAATAGGCCTGCCCCTCACCTGCCGGGAAGCGCTTGTAGAGGTCTTCGGTGTCGTACAGATTGTAGACCAGCACGAAGGTATTGGCGGCATTGGCACCGACATCAAAGCCAATCGAAGGCCCGGTCCAATAGACCTGCTGCGTGCCTTCGATCTTGTGGTGCAACGTGCCCGAGCCATAGCGCGCGCCGACGATGAACGCCCCGCCCGCTTCACGCCCGACGATGTAGCCATTGGGCTCGCCTTGCTTCTTGAGCAAATCCTCGATCAGCTTGGCGAGGCCTTCCGCGCCCTTGCCGAACACGCCTTCCGCAGCGCCGATCAGGTCATCTTCGCCGTAGGTCTCGCCAGTGGCCTGCGCAGCGGTGGTGACAGGGGCCACGCTCTGATCAGGCAAAGGAGCCGTCGCATCGGCGGGCGCAGCGGCATAGGTGCCGAACTCGTTGTCGAACGCCGGATCGGCCGGAGCCGAGTCAACCGGCGCGGACTGTGCTTCCGGCGCGGCCAGATCGCCATCAATCCCGCCCGCACTCGCGCCATTCTGCGCGCTGTAGGCGGCATCCGGATCAAAGGTCTCAAGATCCTGCGCGGCTGCCGGTCCCGTCAATGTCAGCGCGGCCAAGGCGCCGAGCGCCAACCCCGCAATCCGGCGACCAAAGTCTGGGAAACGGGCGGTCATCATCCTCATCATGCAGCCTTTCGCAGCGACGTGTCAGCCCCGGATTATTGCGCAGTTAGCAGAATCGCTTCCCGCACATGACGCAACCGCTCGTCGCCGGAGCGAATCGGATTTGCGACGAGCCGTTAACCACTGCGCGGCAAAGGCTGAACGCCCGCCGAACCAGCCCTTCACCCCCGGCTCCAGCAGTCCGCGCAAGGCGGCAGGGGGCTTTTTTGTCCAAGCCACCTTGCCGCTGCCCGTCAGGCTGACTATAGGCCCGCCTTCACAGCCTTGCTGCTGTCCGGAGACGTGGGTGAGTGGCTGAAACCAGTTCCCTGCTAAGGAACCGTACTCTATCCGGGTACCGAGGGTTCGAATCCCTCCGTCTCCGCCAACAGCCCCTTTCTGGCTGTTTCGCCCCGCTTCAAAATGAACCAAAAACAACGCCTTAGGGCGTCCCCTGTGTTTCGGGCTATTGCATTCCGATGCGATTCGTTGCAATCTCGTGTGGGTAAGGATGTGGGGAAGGAAAAATGGGCAATCTCACCGCTAACATGCTCCGGGGATCGCTTAAGCCCGGACGTCATCACGACGGCGATGGGCTGTTCCTGAACGTCACCCCGACCGGTGCCCGTTCATGGATCTGCCGAGTCCAAAAAAGTGGCCGCCGCAGGGATATCGGACTCGGCAGCGCGAAGAAAGTGAGTCTCGCCCAGGCCCGGCAACGGGCAGCCGAAGTCCGCTCGCAGGTAGAGGCAGGGATCGACCCCGTGCTTCAGCGGAAGAAGGCCGAAGGCATCCCGACCTTCCGGGAGGCTGCCGCCGCCGTCTATGCCGAGAACAAAAAGACCTGGAAGAACAAGAAGCACCGGGGTCAGTGGCTGACATCGCTTCAGACCTACGCTTTTCCGAAGATTGGCGACGTCGCTGTCAGCGACATCGAGAGTTCGCACGTCCGCGATGTGCTGATCGCAATATGGCTCGAAAAGAATGAGACCGCGCGTCGGGTGCGTCAGCGGATAGGGATGGTGATCGATTGGGCTATCGCGAAGAACTATCGCGCGCACCCGTTGCCGATGAATGCGATCAATAAGTCGCTTCCAAAAGTGCGCAATCGCCAGAATCACCTCGCGGCCTTGCACTATTCCAAGGTCGCAGCTTTCGTAGGAAAGCTCCGCGAACGTGAGAGCATCGGGCGCCTCGCTTTCGAGTTCCTGATCCTCACAGCGGCCCGCTCCGGCGAAGTGCGCGGAGCGCTCTGGTCGGAGATCGATCTCACGGAGCGCACGTGGACGATCCCCGCCGAGCGCATGAAAGCCGACGTGGAGCACGTCGTTCCCTTGTCCGACGCCGCGCTGGGCGTGTTGAGGCGGGCGCGCGTTCACAAGGAAGATGACAACGACCTCGTGTTTCCGGGCACACGCCACGGCAAGCCAATGTCGGATATGACCCTGACGAAGATCTGCCGCGACGCGGAGATCGATGCTGTCCCGCACGGTTTCCGCAGCAGCTTTCGTGACTGGGTATCGGAAGAGACCGATTTTGACCGCGATGTTGCCGAGATGGCTCTGGCGCACACAATAGCGAACCCAGTTGAAGCGGCTTATCGGCGCGGAAAACTCTTGCAAAAGCGGCGCAAGCTGATGGATCTTTGGGCTGAATATTGTGCTGTAACGAGGACCTGAAGCAGGAGGGGCCCGTGGACCAATCATCGATGGCCACGTTCGATTTGAGAACAGGCGAGGAGCGCTTCCCCACACTGTGGTCCGCCCTGCTTCAAGAGCACGGTGAAGATCCCCAAAAGACCCCCGAAGCGGTCCTTGGCATCGCATTTCTTGAGCGGCTCGATCCTGAGCAAGGCGAGTGGACGTGGCTCTATGTGGGCAAATGGGCCAGTGCTGGTCTGTCGGTGTTCGCCGCCGCCCTCTCGGTTCTAGCAATGGTCGGAGACGGCAATCCCGTCCTGTGGCTGTATCTGGCGGCCCTGACTGGCGCGGCCGCGTGGGAATGTGACAGGCGGCTGCGCAAACCGAGCCACCGAGAGCTTCAGGCACGCTTACGGACATCTGAGCAGCATAAGTGGTTCGTTCGCCTCGAAACCTGCCGCACAAAGTTCGAAGCGGGCAAAGGCAGCGCCATGCGCCAACGTGGTGACGGCGCGTCCGTCATCGCGAAGGAAAAATTTGCAGGACTCAACGGCCTGCGATTGATCGTCCGCAGCGGCGCGATTGACGCCCGTGCGAAGGCGCAGGAATTGTTCGTCGAGGTGCCCAGGGTGGTCTTGAACGAGCGGGTGGGAAAGCGCGACACCATTGCCTCGCCGATGCCACAGGCTCACGGTGACGAGCATGATTTGGGCCTCAGCATTGTCCCTGTTGCACCGATCCGCGAAACCGACCACCCCTTTACCGGCATCGCGGAAGTCGCATTCACCCGAGCTCTGAATACGTACCTCGAGGCCGCGCCGAAATCGGTGAGCGAAAAGGACCAGTTCCGCTATGTAAACCTGGAAACGTGGAAAATCGTTCAGGGGGATCCTTGCCTCCAGACCGGTCAGATCGCCGCCAGGGTCAGGGAAGGCGCCGAGAAGCGCGGTCGTCACATAGACTACACCGACGACGTGCTCGGGAAAATCGTCGGCAGGTCAGCCAGTGGCACCTATGGGGCCTTTAAAGCCTTCCTGATCAAGCAAGGTCTGGTCCGGTAAGTCACATGCTCCGCACGATCCTCGGATCATAAATCCACCTGCGAACCTTGCGGGCTTTGATCGCCACGATGTCGGGATGCCGCGGGTTGATCAGCACATTGCTTTCCTCCGGCACGATCACCGAGGGGACGCGCAGCAGCAGACTGGTCGCAGCTCTGGCCCAGCGGGTGCCATAGTCCGATGATGTGCGGCTCGCCGGTTTGGCGTCCCATCCGACCGGCGCGGTCGTGTGATCGATCCCTTCGTCCGCGTTCCAGATAGTATCCGGAATGACGATCTCGACGAGGTAGCGGTTGAGCGGCAGGCCGCCCGAGTTGAGGTGCACGATGGTCTCAAGCGCGGCGAGCGCACGGTTCGTCGATGTGTAGACCAGCGGCGTGCCCTTGTCGTTCCAGCGCCCACCGGTGATCTCGGCCCCCTTGCCGCTGAGATCGTCCGCTTCGTAGTCCTTCGTGTCAGTCGCAATCCGCCAGACCGATACACTCACGCATAGGCTCCGCTTTGGATGCGGGCGAGCGCCTCGGCGACCATGGCCTGACCCTCCATCGTATCAAGCAGAGCCATCGGCGGGGTGCCGCCAAGCGCAGGCAGCGGCTCACGCAGCCAGCGTGACAGCCATTCGGGTGCATCGAAGCCCTTGGGATCGCCAGACTCGGCGACGATCGCCTCGACCTGCCCGATCAACCGCGCAACGCCAAGCAGGCGCTCGCTTTCATCACTGGCGAGCTGCTCGCTCTGGGTGATCTTGCGATTGACCGTAGCTGTCTTCAGCCCGAGCGCCTGATAAAACACCTTCTGCTCGACCCCGAGCGCCTGCACCAGCCGCTTGGCCTCTATAGCGGGCACGCCTTGCCGAATCATCGCAATCCGCGCCTGAGGTGAGGCGGCGAAGAGCTCGCGATAGCCGCCGCCTGGCTTGGGCGTTGCAAGCTTGCTGCCGCGCGCTGTTCTGACGTTGTCGCTATAGGTCGCAGAGGTGGACATGATTGCTCCTTTGAGCATTCACATAGCGCATTTGAGCACAACACTCAATGTACCCTTCGGCCGTCGGTCCAGAAATCATATCGCAAATGGCGTTTGCCGCTCACTCTTGACGATACAATGCAAATGCATTACTAGGCTGTCGGAACACCGACTAGCGTCTAGAGGAATTCAATATGCCGGCGCTCGCGCAGGATGTCTCGAAGCTCACTGATCGCTTTCAGACGACGGTGCCCAGCTCTGTGCGCAAACGGCTCAAGCTCAACAAGGGTGACCAGATCCGTTACAGCATCGACGCCGACGGCCGGGTCTATATCGAACCCGTTCGCAGCGAAGGTGGCGACCCCGCTATGGCCGCCTTCCTCGACTTCGTAGAGGCCGACATCAAGGCGCACCCCGAACGTATTCGCGCCTTCAGCGGCGCGATGCATGATCGGCTCAAGGCGCTTGTGGGTGACATCGATGTCGATCTGGATCAGCCCCTCTCCCCCGACGACGAATGACCGGGGACGATAAGGCGAAGGCGCCGCTCGTCGTAAACGGGTGGTCCATCTATGCGCACCCCGTTTTTCTGGACCAACTCGAAGAGCTGATCAGCCAGGCCGAGGAGCGCAAAGCCCGCGAACCAAAGGCTTGGCGCAAGAAAAACTGCACAAAGCGTCTCGCCGCCATCTTTAAGCTGATCACCGAGAACATCCCCACCGATCCAGCCGCGCCCGGGTTTCGGCAGGGCGATACGCTGGGTGAGAGGCGCAAGCACTGGTTTCGCGCGAAGTTTTTCCAGCAGTATCGGCTTTTTTTCAGGTTCGACAGCAGTGCCAAGGTCATCATCCTCGCCTGGGTGAACGATGAGGATACCTTGCGAGCCTATGGTAGCCGGACAGACGCCTACGCGGTTTTCAAGGGCATGCTTGATGACGGCAGCCCGCCCGACAGCTTCGATAGGCTGATGAAGGAAGCGGCTTCGGCTGCCGAACGCTTCGATCAAGCACTCGGAGCGAACCCGGGCACATAGCCAGCCATCAAGGCCGATGATGATCCAGATGCGGTGCCTCCGTACGTCATGAATTCCCAGAAATTCTGAGGAATCCCCAGAAACGGCTTCGTCCGCTCCCCGCCCTGTGAAAGCCTCTGCACGCATTGCGACGTGGAGGAACGGCGATGGAACGCGAGGAAACAAGCACCTTGATGACCACGGACGATCTCGTCCGGCACCTGCGCATGAGCAGGGTCACGATCTGGCGCAAACGGGCGGCGGGCGCCTTCCCCAAGCCCTGCGCGCTCGGCGGCGGGCAGCTGCGCTGGAAGCGGCGCGACATTGACGAATGGATCGACAGGCTCCCGGTCAGTGATCCGGTGTGTCCGATCCCGCCACGGCCGCCAGCACAGCGTCCGCGCGATTTCGGGAGGCTCCTGTGATGACGGAGCCAGTTGCCCGGTTGCCGCTTTTCAGCGTCCCGACGCATTCGATCGTTCTGATCGGGAACGTCGCTTCACTCACGGTGATCTGTGATCGTCAGATCGCATGCCCGGCTGACTGCCGCGGTGGAATCTTGCGGATCGGAGACGTCTCGGTCGCGCTCAGCTGCACCCATGCGCAGAACCTGGCGGAAAGGATCCGCGAGGCCATCGATGCGACCGTTCTGGGGACGCTCCCCCTGCCCGTAAAGCCGACAATCCAATGAGCGGGCCTCGCAGCACAGACGTCTGGTCTGGTGGCAGTGTGTTGCGGCGTAACAGCCGCTGTGACCCCCACGGGAAATCCAGACGTTCCCAAGTCCCCCAAAGACCATCTTCACATGGCTTGAGTGAGCAAAGTGAATTGCACGCACCACGCTACTGCCTAGCTGCTCCAAGGGAAGCAGAAAGTCCCGGAATTCTGCGGTTCTACGGCCTAGGTAGAACTCTAGGTTGCCCGCAAAAGCTCTGCGGTTTGCGACAGCGGCGTAGAGCTTGCGCCTACTTCCCTCGTAGAAGCCGGGATTTCCGCCATCTCCCGCCTATTTCGGTGATCTGGGAGCGCGTGCGGTGGCGCAGGTAAATGTCGCCTACGAGGACCGGCTGCTCGCCCACCTCGACGCGGTCGCGGAAGGTCGCGGCCTGTCTCGTCCCGACCTGCTGCGCGCCATTGCGGAGGAGGCGGTGCGAGCCGGCGAACAGGGCAGAGCAATGTTCGAGCCGCCGAAACTGCCGATCGAACCGGGCACAGCCGTAACCCTCGCCTTGAAAGTCGAGCAGATCAGCATCGACCTCGATCGCATCCTGCGCGCAGCGGAACGGCGTGAGAAGAGGCTGGTGGAGGCCTTCAACGCGACCGACGAAGCGAACCGGGAGGCGATGAAAAGGCTCGGCGAATTGCTGGCAGCCCGGTTCGCGCAAGGCGCGACGCCCTTTTCAGAGTTGCTGGATGGGCACCTGGAAGAGGTCGAGGATCTTTACAAACAGGTCATGTCGGCGGCGATCTCGCCGGAGTGGATCGCCGGGTTCAACGCAAGGCTCGACGTCATCGAAGCCGCTGCAAAGACACCGCGCACCGTGAACAGATATGAGATTGCACCAGATTGGCGCATGCCTGCCTGGCAACTCTGCGTCGGCGCCATCACTGCCCTCTTCGCGGCAGCCGTTGTCATCACAATGCTCGCGCGGCTCACCCCGGATGCCTGGATTGCCAATCCGATGGCCCGCGCCATGTACGGCAGCGCTGATCAGGCCATGTGCGAACTGTGGAAGGCCAAGCATGGTGCCAAAGCCTGCCCTGTGCTCGTGCCTATGGTGGACAAGCCGAAGCCATGATGTCGCTCGGACTCGTCGCATCTGCCGGTGCGGCCGAATACTACGCCTCGGATAACTACTACTCGCTGGAGAATGGCACCGATCAGAGCCTTTGGCAGGGCAGCGGCGCGCAGGCGCTGGGCCTTGAGGGCAAGGTCGAAACCGCCACCTTCGAGCGCATTCTGGAAGGCAAATTGCCCGACGGCAGTGAAATCAATGCCAGTCGCGGCGAGCACCGCGCCGGCCTCGATCTGACCTTCAGCGCGCCAAAATCAGTCAGCCTGGTCGCGCTCGTTGGCAAGGATCACCGGGTGGTGGACGCGTTTCGGGCTTCCGTAGCCCAGACGCTCGTGTGGGCGGAAAAGAACCTCTCGCAGGCCCGGGTCTGGCGGGACGGTCGGCAAGTGACCGAAAACACCGGCAACCTTCTCGTCGCCACCTTCACCCATGATGTCAGCCGCCAACTGGACCCGCAACTGCACGTCCACGCGGTGGTTGCCGGTGCAACGCTGGCCAGCGACGGCAAGTGGCATTCGCTCAAGAATGACGAGATCTATCAGCATCAGCGCACCCTCGGTGCCGTGCACAACGCCTATCTGCGCGAGGGCTTGGAGAAACTCGGCTACGAACTGGTGCCGGGCAACAATCCCGTGCTGGGAGAGTTCGAGATCGCAGGCATCTCGCGCGCCCAGATCGAGGCCTTCTCCGAGCGCCGCGCGCAGATCCTTGCCGTGCTGGACAAGGATGGCCGTTCCTCCCCGCGAGAACGTGAGATCGCCGCCCTGGCGACGCGGCGGGACAAGGAACCCGCGATGGATCGTGAAGAGCGCGGAAAGGTGTGGGCGGAGAAGGCGGCGCGGGTGGGGCTCAATCTGCAGCCGATCATTGCGGCGGCGATGGAGCGGTCGGCGCGCGGAGAAACGTTCTGGTCGCGGATGGTTGAGGGGGTTCGCGGCATCCATGCAAGAGGGCTGGAGGTGGCCGCAGCAATGGGACTGACCCCGCGCTCCGGGGATGCTCTGGTGCCGGAGCGCAAAGGGGCGCTGACTCCGCAGGCCTTCGCGGCGGCGCAAGCCGTGGCCTCTGCCGTCCGCGATCTCGGCGAGAACGAAGCCGGGTTCAACCGCCTCGATCTCGTGCGCGCCGCCCTCGAGCGCCGCGGGCCCATCAATGCCGAGGTCGTGGAGGCGCGCATCGCGCAATTGCAGGACAAAGGCCTGCTGCTCGGCAATGAACGGATGGTAACGCCCGCCAGCATGCTGGCGCTGGAGCAACGCGCCGCGCATGAGATCGCCGCAGGGCGTGGAGCGGTTGGAGCCTTCGCTGACCGGCCGACAGCCGCGTTGCGCGTTCAGCAAGCGGCGGCGAACCTCGGCATGCGGCCGCTCAACACGGGGCAGCTACGCGCCGCTGTTGGCGTTCTTGCGACCAATGATCGGGTCCAGCTGGTGCAAGGCGGGGCTGGTACAGGCAAATCGGCGGCGCTGGTCCCTGTCGCGACGCTCCTGCGCGAAGAGGGCACGCAGGTGCATGCGCTGGCCATCGCCACCCGCACGGCGCGTGATTTCGGCGAAAAGCTCGGCGTCGAAGGCAAATCGGTCGCCAGCTTCCTCGCGCGGTACCGCCCGGTGCTGGATGGCACCGCCAGTCCGGAGCAGGTCGCGAACACGGCAAGGGAGCTGCGCGGCGCTTGGATCATGGTCGACGAAACCTCGCTGGTCGGCACAGAGCAATTCGAAAAGCTGGTCCGCCTCGCCAATCTCGCGGGAGCCGAGCGGCTGGTGATGATCGGCGACACGAAGCAATTGCAAGCCATTGCGGCTGGCAAGCCCTTCGAACAGGCGCAGGAGCGCGGCACTCCGACCTCGCCCGTTACCGAAAACCTTCGCGCTGCCTCGCCTCAGATGAAGGCAGTTGCTGCGGCGCTCGAGCGCGAAGATCTGCCAGGCGCCTTCGCCGCCCTCAAGGATCGCACGCTCGAACTACCGCGCCTTGAAGGCGTTGAAACTGCAGCTGCGATTTGGGTCAGCCGGTCACCGGAGGAGCGCGAGCAGACGCTGCTTCTCACCTTGAGCCGCGCCATGCGCAGTTCGCTCAACACCGCGGTGCAGGAACAGCGCGCCGACAAGGGCGAGCTCGGCAAGCAGACACATGTGCAGACTGTCCTCGATCGGGTGACGATCACCAGGGAAGGCGCCCGCCAAATGCGGGCCTACCGTGAGGGGCATATCGTCACCTTCAACAGCAACCTGCGTGCTCAGAAAATTGGACGAGGCGAGCGCGGCCGCGTGGTGGGCCATGATGGCGAGCGGGTCAGGCTCGAGATGCAGGATGGCCGGGTGCAGACTTTCACCCCGGGCCGTCTCCCCCATAACCTGCAGCACGATGCCGTGTCGGTCTTTGCCGAGAAGCGCATTGCGCTGCACGCTGGCGATCCGATCCGCTGGACGACCAATGATCATGCGCGCGGCCTCGCCAATAGTGATGTGGCCAAGGTCGAAAGCATCGGCAAACACGGCATTGCCGTCTCCACCAAGGATGGTGAGGCGATCAACCTCAAGCACGGCGACCCGATGCTGGAACGGCTTGACCTCGCCTACGCGGTCAACGCCCATATCGCGCAGGGCATGACCGCAAAGGACGGCATCATGGTGCTGAGCGAGAGCGAGCGGTTGCTGAACAGCACGCGCTCATTCCTCGTCGCCGCGACGCGGTTCACGGGCGACGCCGTCCTGATCGTCGATGATGCGCATAAGATCGAGCGCGATGTGGCGCGCAACCCCGGCGACAAGACCAGCGCCATCGAAGTTGTGCGCGGGCGAGCGGTTGAGAACGAACCGGATAAGCGCGATCCCGCTATGACGGACGAGCTACGGCGACTTGGTGCGGCGCTCGGGCCCGAGTTTGTTTGGGCGGTCCTGACCAACAAAGAGCGCGAACTCACCCTGGAAAAGGGTCTGGAGCGCAGCGAGCCCGGGCGCGGATCGGTCGGGCGCGAACTGGATCGCGAGCGCGATATGGAGCGGGGGCGGTAAGCATGTCTCTCCCATGACGCCACCGCCTGAAACACCATGCGCACGGGCCTATCCCATGCCTGCCCACCCCCTTCTTGCTTCGAGAGGTTGGCTTAGCTATATATTTAGCCAAGGAGTAGCCCCATGGCCCAGTTCTCGGTTCACGACGCTAAGACCAACCTCTCTCGCCTCATCGCGGAAGCCTTGGCAGGCGGTGAGGTCGTGATCGCGCGCGGCAACGTGCCGGCTGTGCGTCTGGTGCCGGTCAATCCGCGCGGTCAACGCCGCTTCGGCGCGCTCAAGGGAAAGATCACGGTCGACGCCCGGTTCAATGAGCCGCTGCCTGACGATGAGCTTGAAGGGTGGGGTCTCGCTTGAGGCTTCTGCTCGATACCCACGCGCTGATCTGGTGGTTGGCGGGTGACGAAGCTCTCAGCCGCCGCGCCCGCGATGCCATTGCCGATGAGGCCAACGAGATCATTGTCAGCGCCGCCTCGGCGATGGAGATCGCCACCAAATTCCGGATCGGCAAGCTGCCCGGCGCGGCGGTGCTGGCGCAGGATTTTGAAGCGATAATTGCCGAGCAGGGCTTCGGCGAATTGCCGATCAGCGTCCACCTTGCCAGGCTCGCGGGTGAAATGAACATCGCCCACAAGGATCCGTTCGATCGCTTCTTGATAGCACAGGCGCAGGCCGAAGACATGGTTCTGGTATCGAATGAGGAGCTGTTTGACGGGTTCGCGATCAAGCGTCTGTGGTGACCTCCGCATCAGGATCCGGCCCTGATTGGCTTGGCCGGGGGCGGGGCGGTGAACACCACGCTCAGGCCGTCCGCGGCTTGGCTCGCGTTAGCTGCGGCACTATATTGAGCGTGAAGTAGCGGAGCATCGCGATGTCGATCCAAGCCTACGCAGAGAATGGCACCTTTGCCCCGCGCAAGATTGCCGCAGCGCTGCGCACCACCAGCGATGAACTCGCCCGCACGCTCGGCCTCGGCAAGGACGCCATCCAGCGCAAGGACCGGATCACCTCGGCCCGCACCCAGCGTCGCATTCGCCACATGGTCGAAGTGCTTGGCAAGGTCGAGCCCCGCCTTGGTTCACCCCTGCTGGCCTATGCCTGGTACAGCTCAGAACCGCTGCCGGGTTTCTCCGGCCAAACCGCGATGCATCTGGTCCAGAGCAACCGGGCGGACGAGGTGTTGACCTATATCGACGCCGTCGACGCGGGCATTCACGCCTAGCATATAGCCATCGGGTTTGATGATCGTCTGTGAACACCAAAGCGGCTTGATGTAGGCGAAACCCTGTTCGGCGATCATCAAAAGCAGCACGCGGATCGCCCGCCTGCCGACGATGAGCGAACGCAGACTCCATTGCCTGTCGCCTAGCACGATAGACGTTCCAACCCGCCGCGCTTGATCTTGGCGCGCTGTTCCCGCTGGTCGGTCCCCCGAACGCCGCGATTGCGCGCTATGAAGGCGTTCTTGCGGGCATTCCCGACCCGGACATCCCGCTTTCACCGCTACACGGACGAGGCCAGTTCCGACTTTCGAACACAACGAGAATCGGTCAAGGGAAAGCGCCAAAGCTCCGGCGACTTTAGTGCACCATCTCGCGCAATCGTTCGGTCTGAAGAACCTCGACTGCCGTCCCCTAGGCATAGAGGTGCCAGCACATCTCGAGCAGTCCGGACGCCTTGATGCCCGTCTGCGATCAACGACGATGTCTTCGCCAATGCCTCGCACAGCGACGGGGGATCGACCATCACGCCGCCCGGATGGTGCGCGCAGACAATCTCGCCCACGGCGTTGCCGGTCGCGAAGCGTGCCGCGGCACCCTCGTCTTTCTCAGCCACCTCGGGCCGATGGGTCGCGAGCCAGAGCTTCTTGGGCCTTTGCTCGAAGGCCGTGATCTTGGACTTGGAGAGGTCGAAACAGCGGTCGCGTGTTTGCGTCATGCCGCGATTCCTACAAGCCCATCACGACAGAAATGGTCGTTCAGCCCTCAATGACAGGAGTCATTAGCATCGCCCAGTCCTCGTACGGGTTGTCCATCATAAGGTAGATGAACAGCGGCAACAGTATCTCTCTGCGATTGATCGATAGGGTCTGTAACCTCGCGCGGCATTTCGACTGCGTCTTTGCAACGCCGTAGGGTGCGATCATTCAGCCAAGCCGGGAAGCTGTCATCAGGACAGTCTTGCAATCAGACGCAGCGCATTTCGTGCAAGATCCAGGGGCTTTATCGAAAGGGATGCCCGTCTGGATCGGTAGGCCCGATAAGGCCCTTTGGCAGTGTCCGGCCACATTCCGTGACGAGCAGGAGCTGTACCTGAACCAGACCAGCGGCTTCGTTCACTTTGCCGCCGAAAGCGGAAATTCGCAAAGCGGCCCCGACCGAAAATTTACGAAATCTTGCGGAAATCTTGTATGGTTATTGCGGGATCCCGGCCATTATCTTAACAATCTCGCGTCGGTGCTCGGGGGCGGGAACACCATAATGTCGCCAAGCCAAATTGATGGTCGGCCTCCAACTGACTGGAAGCGCTATCATGCGTCGTCGGGGTACGAATGCCTTGACGCAATCGCATTTTCATCGCCCCATGACACGCCAGTTTTCGAAGCCAATCACCGCGATCTTGTGCTTCATGGCCAAGGCGCGATTGCAGACTTGAAAAGCTCAAACATTGCGCATTGCCAAATCGATATTCTAGTCGAAACGCGCGACCTCATCAATATCGTGCTTGAGGACGGAGGGCACTGCTGGCGGTACGATGGAAAATCAGCCGCTCATTACATAACACGCCGCGGCTCTCTCGCTTTCGTTCCCGCCGGCTATCGTCGGTTGATTGACGTATCTGGTCCGATAGGCAGCATGACGATCAGCCTACCCAAAGGCCTGCTCGGGCAATTGGACGACCGGCAGGGCAATCATGCCTCGGAGCCTTTCGGCAACTATGAAAACGCCGAATTGGCAACTTTGGTCCATATGCTGGCGCAAGAGATAAGCGCGCCAGGGTTTGCATCCGACCTTATAATCGACGGGCTACTTTGCGCGATCAACGGTTCGATGATGCGGCGCTCAACGGGGGCGAGCCCTGAAGTCATCGACCATATTTACATCTCTCCAGCTCGGCTTGCCAAAGTGATGGAATATATCGAATACTCAGCAATGCGGAAAGTGACCTTGGCAGAACTGGCGGAGATCGCAAATTTGTCGGTCTACCATTTTGCCAGAGTCTTCAAGCGGCAAACGGGCATGACGCCCTATCAGGCGATAACCGTCAAACGGATGGACTTGTCGCGTCGCTTGCTTGCTTCGGGCGAAAAGACAATTGCCGAGGTGGCAATCGAATGCGGCTTTTCCAGTCAGGCGAGTTTCACCACGGCGTTTGGAAAGTATATGGGCATGACACCTGGGCGTTATCGTTATTCGGTTTGATCCTTGCCGTTTGAGATACCGGGTCAACGTCGCGCGCTTTCCACCCATCTTCAGACATAAGCAGAGTCGATCCGCGATCCCGAAAGCAGACCCGCAGCTTCAGCGCATGTTTCGGCAAAAGCGGAAATTCTGTAGCCGACCACGAAGCGGACGTTGGCGTCACGGATCCCGTTCGCCCGCGTCGGTCCCGGGGCGCTTTTGCAGTCCCCGCCTATATCTGGTGGGCTACGATCCCCTCACCGCAAACGGGAAAGAGCCTCGCCTGCTGCAACAACCGTCCGCGCCACATCGTCGGCGTTCGTGTTCCAACCGCAGACACTTATTCGCATCACGCGCTCGCCATCCCAAAGGCCGCCGCTGACAAAGGCTTCGCCACCGGCATTGATTGCCGCGATGACCGCGTCGCTGATGTTTGTGCCATCCGCCGCATCAAAGCGGATCAGGCCCTGGTTCATTGTTGGCCGGGCGATGCCGGTCGCTCCCGGCAAATCCGAAATGCCGTCAAATATGGCTGCCGCATGGTCGCAGCACCGCTTGATCATCGCGGCCAGTCCGTCACGGCCGAGTTCCATGAGAGCCGCCAGCGCTGGCAAGGCGCGGGCGCGGCGAGACCATTCGGGCGTGAAATCCATCGGGTCGCGCACCGGTCCGCCGCTTGTCAGATATTCCGCCGTCATGCGCATGGCTGCACTGTGCGCAGCCGCATCCCGAGTAATCGCCATTCCGCAATCATAAGGTGTGTTCAGCCACTTATGGCCATCAGTGGCCCAGCTGTCAGCAAGCTCTACGCCCTTGACGAGCGAAGCCATCCGCGGACTGGCGTTGGCCCAGAGCCCGAACGCGCCATCGACGTGAACCCACGCGCCTACCGCGTGCGCAATCGGGCACAGCGCGGCGAAATCATCACACGCGCCAATATTGAGATCGCCCGCATTCAGAACAACAATCGTGGGAGCATGTGGCTCTTGCGCGAGCGCCGCGCGCAACACGTCTGGCGCCACCATACCCGTTCGGCCCGCATCGAGAGGGATGATGCATTCGCTGCCCAAGCCGAGCAGGCGCAGAGCCCGCGTTACCGAAGAATGGTGGTGTGCGTTGGCGAGCACGCGAATGACCGGGGCGCCCTGAAGCCCCTTGGCCTCCACGTCCCATCCCTTTCGCGCCAGCACGGCATGACGCGCTGCGGCCAGCGCCGTCGCATGGGCCATCTGGCAGCCCGTGACAAAGGCATAGCTTGCATCGCTTGGCAGTCGCAGGGCCTCAAGCAGGAATTGGCCCGCGACTTCCTCAAGCACTGCGCCCGCAGGGCTGGTGGAAGCAAGCACTGCATTTTGATCCCATCCAGAGCACATGATGTCGGTTGCCAATGCAGCCGGCAAGGCGCCGCCCTTCACCCAGGCGAAAAACCGTCCTCCGGCACTGCCTGTCAATCCAGGATCAGCTGCCGCAGCAATGGCGCGGACCACATCGCTCGCCGGTATGCCGCGTTCAGGAAACGAGGTCGGCAGGGGCGCACGCATTTCCGCTGGCGTGCCGCGTGACGCGACCGGGCGAGTATCAAGCGAAGCCAGATAGCGGCGGACTTCAGCAAAGGCGATGTCGAGAGTATCCATTTGAGGTGCATATTGAATGGGCGAATTCGAGTCCAGATTGCGTGTCCGGCCACCCCCACTTTCTGTCCGTCGGCGATCGACAATTTCAGGATTACAATCGGCGCAAGAGGGGGTGACGTGCCCCCCCCGCTTTCCTCCATGAGCGATTAGAGTCTGGCCTGGGGGAAGGACAGACGATGAAGCGTAAAACATGCTCTGCCACCTGAAAACTGGACCATTCGCAGCTAGAGTTTTCCGCGGTAGACATCCTTGGCTGGGCGAGGAGGTTTGGCGTGAAGGCATCGAAGTTCACGGACGCGCAGAAGGCGTTCGTCATCAAGCCGGGCGAGGAAGGGACGCCGGTCGCTGAGATCTGCCGCAAGGCGGGTATCAGCCAGGCAACCTATTTCAACTGGAGGAAGAAATACGCGGGGCTGCTGCCATCGGAGATGCGGCGGCTGCGTGAGCTGGAGGACGAGAACAGCCGGCTCAAGAAGATCGTCGCCGATCTGACGCTGGACCGCGAGATGCTGCAGGATGTCATCAAGCGAAAGCTCTGAGGCCGGATCGGAAGCGCGAGCTGGTCGACGGGATGCTGTTGGACTGGGGCGTGTCGATCCGGAGGGCCTGCCGGGTTCTGCCGTTCGACACTTCGAGTTATCATTATCAGTCCCGCCGCACCGATCCGGCCTTTCTTAAGAAGCGCATCAAGGATATCTGCGAGACGCATGTCCGCTATGGATACCGGCGGGTGTTTTACATCCTGCGCCGCGACGGTTGGGCCGTAAACATGAAGAAGGTCTATCGGCTTTACAGAGAGTTGGGCCTTCAGCTCCGCAACAAGACGCCCAAGCGGCGGGTCAAGGCGAAGCTACACGAGGATCGTGCGCCAGCGATCCGGCCAAACGATGTGTGGGCGATGGACTTCGTTCATGACCAGCTGGCGACCGGCCGGAAACTGCGCATCCTGACGGTGGTCGACACTTACTCCCGGCTATCGCCGGTGATCGATCCCCGGTTCAGCTATCGTGGCGAAGACGTCGTCGCGACGCTGGACCGGGCGTGCCGACAGATCGGCTACCCAAAGACGATCAGGGTCGACAACGGCAGCGAGTTTATCTCTCGTGACATGGATCTGTGGGCTTACCAGCGCGGTGTGATCCTTGACTTCTCCCGCCCTGGTAAGCCCACGGACAACGCGTTCATCGAGGCGTTCAACAGCAAGCTGCGGAGCGAGTGCCTGAACGCGCACTGGTTCCTATCGCTGGAAGAGGCTTGCGAAAAGCTGGAGGCCTGGCGTAGACACTACAACGAAGAGCGACCGCACAGCGCAGTCGGGAATATCCCTCCGATCATGCTGGCAAACTCAACCGGTGAGACCAGCCCACCGGATCTGACCAAGGCGGAAAACTCCAGACCCGAGTGGTCCAAGGTTGGGTAGCAGTGCAAAAACAACCGCCCGGCTCTAATCCCTGCTGGGGGAAAGCTGGGGGTCACGTCACCAGGCAATCCGCTACACCATCAGAATGAGGGGGCCCTTCTAGACGCCGATCACCCCGCCAAAGGGGTCCCTTTTAAACGACGCCCCACAGACTCCCGGCAAGTGCGGTACTCGCAATGGCAGCAAGGCACTTTTTGCGATCGCATCCAATTTTTTTCATATCAAGTAAATAACTTGCCCTCAACTGGTGGAATTTCGCCTCATCACTCAACTACAGATATTCGCTGATCATCTTCGCACCATCAATGAAATAACTTTAGAGTATTTTTAAGCAGGGAGCATCAGTCGCGATTGTTACAAGAAGCTGGGGATCGGCAAACAGCGCCGGGGTTCCGCCCGTGTGGATGAAAACCACGTCGCCAGCTATACTTCCCCCGCCGATTATATCGGCCATTCCTGAAAATCCTTTGCCCGTGTAGATCGGGTCGAGAAGAATACCGTCCGAGCGGGCCAATTTCTTGACCCAGCGATTGGCCGATTCTGTGGGGTGCGCGTAGCCCGCTCCCGTATGCGTATCGTCTATGATGATATCCGCTTCATTGAACGGAATGTGGCAGCCAAGTCGCTCTCCGATCATAGTCATTGCCGAACGGACACGGCTTCGCTTGATCTCCGCTGGCTCACTTACCGAGATGCCGATGATTGGCACATCCCAGCCATCCAGCCGCGCTCCGGCAAGCAGCCCGCCGTGGGTTCCCCCACTGCCGGTAGACACGAAAACCGCCGCAGGATCGATACCTAGCGACTGGCATTGATCGCGCAGTTCCCAGGCGCATTGCACGTAACCAAGCGATCCGACGCCATCCGATGCACCTGGGGGCACGACATGCGGTCGGCCACCAGCGCCTCTCAGGTCGTTCGCCACCTGGAGGACGAGTAGTTCAGCGTCCGCCTCGTTTGCGGCGACGTGAACTTGGGCTCCAAAGATCATGTCAAGCAGCGCGTTCCCGGACTCGAGATGCGCTCTTGGGTACTGCGCCAATGCAGGTGTCAGGATCGCGTGACAGGCGAGGCCCGCCTTTGCCGCAGCCGCAGCCGTTTGCCGGACATGGTTGGACTGAATGCCCCCGGATGTGACGACCGCAGTGGCACCCTTAGCAAGCGCATCAGCGATGGTGTATTCCAGTTTCCGACCCTTGTTGCCACCCATCGCGAAACCCGTATTGTCGTCGCGTTTCATGAACAGGGATCCGCAGAACCCCGGTATCTCGCAGCGGATAGAGTCTAGCGAGGTTGGTGCGGTGATTAACGGGAACCGCTGGATGGCGTCCAACGCGCTGCGGTCGAACGAGCCACGGTTCACGGCACTGTCCTGAACAGCGGGAACACCCGGTCAAAGAAGCCCCTCCGCACATCGCGAAGTACCACCCTATCCGAATCTAGCGGACGCGTGTTCCAGGCCGCGACAGCTGCGGTTTTGCTTATTGGGTCGATGTAAAGGAAACACTCGAAGCCCAGCTGCGACCCTGTATGGCCGATGTAGCGTACCGGAATTTGCTCTTCACTAGGCCGGTCGTCGATGACGAAGAACATCTGCCCCATGCTCTCGCCAAACTGAGGGGTCCATTTGTCGGTGGGATGTACAGGCTGCCACATCTGCTCCAGCGTTTGACGAGAAAGGACGAGATCGTATCGACCATTATCGTTGACGCCGAGCAGGAAATCCGCCCACCGCAGCATATCATCGATCGGGCCGTTCAAGCCGCCATTAGCCACCGTTGCCCCAGTACTGAAGTCCAGTCCTTGCGCAGTGCGTACGCCGTTCTCGATCAGATAGTTGTTCGATCTAAGCGGCAGCAGGTAGGGAGGAGTAAGGTCGAAATAGGTTTTGCGCATGTCGAGCGGCCACAGCACGTGCTTCTCGACATATTGCTGATAGTTTTCGCCGCTTACAATTTCGATGACGCGCCCGAGGAAGCTCATGCCGGGGTTGGAATAGCCATATTTGGTGCCTGGCTCAAACTCGATTTCGGAATACGGCATCATGGCTGCGACCTGCGACCATTCGGCCGGTTCGCGCGGATGCCAGGGCTTGTTGCCGCCCCACGGGAAGGTAGGCGAGCGAAAGCCCGAACTATGGTTGAGCAACATTTTCAGCGTGATCTGATCGATCGGCCCATACGGGTCATGAACTGCGCGCAATTCGGGAAGGTATTTGACGATGGGATCGTCCAGCGAGAGCTTACCCGCATCGCGTAGCTGCAAGAGCGCGACCGCGGTGACCATCTTGGTCATTGATGCCCAATGGTAAAGCGTATCAGCGGTCGCGACGCGTCCCGCTTGGAGGTCTGCATAGCCGAAACTGCTTGTGCCGAGAGTTTTCCCGTTTGCACGAAACGCAATCGTGCCGCCAACCACCCGCTGCTCGGTCGCTCCACGACTTACGGCATCGCTCAGGTCGCGCCACGCCTCTGCGAACTTGGCTGGCTCCGGGTTCTCTCGCGGCGCTGCGCTCGCCGTCCCCGCCAGCGATGATATGGCCGCGAGAAAAGCCATTAACCAGCGTATCATTACGACCTCCCTCGCTTCAGAATCCGTCCTGACCTAGCACCCGTTACCTCGCCGCGTTCAACCGCAAGGGCGCCGTCAACGATGACATAGTCGATGCCGACCGCTGGCGCGCGCGGCGCGGTCCAGGTTGCTTGCGGCGCGATTGTTGCAGGATCAAACACGACGAGATCCGCTGCGAGCCCGACTGCGATCCGTCCCCTCTGAGTAAGCCCGACGCAATGCGCAGCCAGTCCCGTCATCTTGTAGATCGCAGCCTCCAGCGTCAGCAGATTCCGCTCACGCACGAATTCGCCAAGGACCTTGGGATAGGTCGCCCAGGATCGCGGATGGCTAATCCACGGCGCGCCATCAGTTGAGATCGCAACGAGCGGGCTGGCAGCGAACAATTCCTGGATCGCCTCATCCTGGGTAAAATGTGCGCAGTTCCATGGGTTCGCACCCAGATCTTCGATCGCGAATTGCCAAAACGGTTTGTCGGCCTTTGCTGCCGCCTGGGCCAGCGTTTGCCCCGCATAGGGCCCTTCGGCGATCAGGATCGCATCGGGGCCGTTCCGCTTGACGATCCTTGCCCGAACGAAGTCCGCAAGCTCCGTACCGCGATCACGTCGGGCCACGGCAAGCTGATCGGCGGTCTTGGCCCACAGTGGGAACACAAGCGTGATGTCGGCATAGCCACCATTGTAGGGGTAAACGTCTGCGGTCAGATCGATCCCCTCAGCCCGAGCTCGCGCGATCTTCTCGAGAATCGCCTGACCGCGCTCCACGGCTTTTCCAAGAACGACCTTCAGATGAGAGATATGGACGTGGGCATACCGACCTTGCGCAATCAACTCATCGATCGCCCCCTCGATCTTGTCGTCGTCCTCGCTTCGCATGTGGCTCATCACCACGCCGCGTCGCGCACCGACGGTCTGCGCAAGTGCTACCAGTTCCGGCGTTTCCGAATAGATCCCCGGAACATACTCCAAGCCGGAACTGAGCCCGAACGCACCCCCGACAAGGTCAGCATCAAGCAGACGCCGCATGGTCGCCAATTGCGTCGCTGAAGGAACGGCCGCGAGGTCGACGCCGGCTCGCCACCGTAGTGTGCCATGCCCGACTAGCGGCGCGATATTCAGGCTCAGCCCTGTGGCAGCAGAAGCAGCTCGCCACGCAGCGAGGTCCATCGATGGCAAGGGATCAGGCGCATGATGATAGCCGGGTGTCTCACCGTCCTGCCCAAGCGTGATCGTCGTCACACCCATTGTGAGGAAATTGGCGAACGAAGTGTCCTGCAAGGGATCGCCATGAGCATGGGGATCGATGAAGCTAGGAGTCACCACTTTGCCTTGCACATCGATAATGCGCGTTGCGCGGGTGGCCGGGTTCGCTTTCCCGATCATCGCAATACGCCCGCCGACGATGCCGATGTCGGCCGGACGTTTAGGTGCTCCGGTTCCATCGACGACAAGCCCGCCGCGGATTACCAGGTCGAACGGCCGCGTTGCATTGCCGGCGAGCCCTGAGGAGCTTGCCATCGAGGTTGCCACTGATGCTGCTGCACCGCCGAGCAGCGCACGCCTGCTCCAGATTCCAGTTCCGGACGTGTGTGCCTCCACGCTATTTCTCTGCTGGAAGATAGATCAAGCCATCGAACTGGCGGGCAAGCACCACGTCTCGCAACTCCATCTTGTTGCTGTTTGACATTAAAGTGGACGGCCTCGAGAAAGCCGGATCGCGCGTTTTGGCGAGCCGAATGATGGCAGGAGCTTCCCCAAATCGAGTCTTTAGCGCCGCCTCCACACCGCCAGCCGGCTCGGTGCATCCACCCTTGGCGGGACACGGCACGACGCTCCCAAGATAGGCAACTGCCTGCCCATCCCGCTGGCGCAATCGTTCACCGAATGAAACCGTGCCCTTGGGAATTCCGAAACCGAGCGTGCTGACCGTCTCGATCTCTGATGCGTGCCGCGCTGCGTGCCAATTGTGCATCCAGAAAAACGTCTTCATTCCGCCGTATCGTGTCTTCACCAGTTCATCGAAGACATGCAGCCGCGCCGTGTCCACGGCGTCGTAGTCGCGCCCCAACGCTGCTGAGCGTTCGGACAACGTCAGGTCAGGTTTCTCGTCGAACGCAGCGGCGACGCTCTGCACGTAGTAGCTCAGGCTGTATGCATGAAGGGCGAGTTCGCGAGCGGCGCCTTTTTGCGGCGGCATGGCCTCGCGCAGCTCGTCGATTGCGGCAGCACACGCCAGCCGTGCCGCAGATGTTTGGAGCGGAGCGTCAGCACCAGCGCTCGAAATTGCCACGATGTAGTCGATGTCGGTTTTGTATTGATCTGCAAAACCGCAAGCGGTGCCGATGGCCTCCAACTGCGAGCCATTGGCTTTCAGTCCAGCTTGCAGGGCTGCAAAGTCCGTCACCGGTTGTTCGGGTTGAAACCCGCTGATCCGGACTTTGTCTTGAGGGTGAGCGCGATTCCAGTCGCGGATCCATACCAATAACCCCGCCGTTTCAGGTGAGGCGAAGGCATTGAGGAAGAATGGCTCGCGGCCGGAGAGAGCGGTCCGTTCCGAAGACATGAAATCGGCGAGTGCATCCTCGACCCCCCATGCAGATTCGAACACGAGGACACGAACATTCTGCGTTTCCACCAAGTGCCGGAACAGTTGCGCCACCAAGCGATGAATTGAAGGCAATCGATGTGCGTCTTCGCCGAATACGATCTGCCTGCGCGAACCCACGATCGAATCGATTTGCTTGAGTTCGCTCGCCGATAGCGGGTCGGTTTCACTGGTAGCGTGACCGGAGCAAGGCGCCAGCGCTGCACCAAATGACACCAAAGCCGCAGCAAGGCGCTGACCTATCCTCATTTTTGTTCCAGCCCTAGTCCGAAGATTTTGAATATCACCGTATCATCGATGATGTCGGTAGCGGTGTTGCGGCCGCGCGGACCGGTAGTGTTGACTGCACGAATATAGGCCATGCGGTTGACTGGGCTGATCATGATGGTGGTCCGGTAGAGCCGCTGAAATCCTCCATGGGCAAAGAATTGATGCGTCGCGGTTTCGCCCGTCAGGAAACCTAGCCCACGATATGTCGTCAGCCCGGCCTCCTCGCCTGACGGAAGGATCTTGGTGTGGAGCTCTGCGATACTGTCGCGACTTAGAACGAAGCGATAGTTGTCGTCTGATCCTGCGCCACTAAGAAACGATGCATAGACAATCATGTCATCGACCGGTGCGTTCAATCCGCCGTTGGCGACGGTCGCACCAGTGTCGAAATCGCCCCCCTGATCGATCAGGGCACCAGCATCGGTCACTGCATAGCTTTGTACGCGATATGGCCTGAGGTGGTCAGGCGTTAAATTGAAGTAACTGCCATGCATTTTCAGCGGCTTGAAGATGTGCTTATCAATATAGGCGACATAGGGTTCATGACTCACCGCCTCAATCACCTGACCCAGCACCGCATAGCCGAGGTTCGAATAGCTGTATTTGCTGCCGGGCTGAAATTCGATCTCCGTGTAAGGAAACATCGCCTCTATTTGGGCGTAACTCGGCGGCTCAAAGGGCTCCCAGCCCTTCCCTGCATTCCACGGCCATGTAGTGTTACGTAAGCCTGCGCTGTGCGTCAGAAGATCGCGCAGCGTGATCGTTTCTATTTTGCCATATGGATTGTATATCTTTCCGAAATTCGGGACGTAGCGCACCACCGGATCGTCGAGCTTCAGGAGTCCTCTGTCGCGCAACTGCATTATTGCAATCGAAGTGAATGTCTTGGTGACAGAGCCCCAGTGGTAGATCGATTTGAGGTCAGTTGGACGGTTGGTGGTAATGTCGTCCACCCCAAAGTTAGCAGCCGCGATAACCTTGCCATCGCGGAGCAGCACGGTCGTCGAGGCGACGACGTGTTCCTCCCTCAGCTTCGCCTGATATCGAACTTGTGCTTCGTTCCAGAGCGATACGGCGGGATCTTTCCCCATCGCCGGTGCGGCAACTAGGATGGCCATAACAAAAAGCAGGCGCAACAGGATCATAGGCTCGGCAAACCCTTTCTGAGGACACGGCCACAAGGTGGACCTTCGCGACCTTGATCGAGCGCGACGCTCCCCTCAAGCATCACCATCGCGATGCCCGAGGGCGTTGTGTCCGGTGCTGACCAAGTCGCGTTATCGTTGACCTTGATCGGGTCGAAAATGACGAGATCAGCCATAGCGCCCGAGCGGATCACACCTCGATCCTCCAAACCGATGATATCGGCCGCCAGTCCCGTCATCTTGTGCACCGCTCGTTCCGTCGGCAGCCCGCGCTCACGAAACGTTTGGAGCGCGCGCGGAAACGTACCGAAGGCGCGCGGATGCCGCATACTGGGTGCGCCGTCGCTTCCAACGCCTGTATCAGGGGCTATGATGAAAACCTCTTGGACCTTGGCGTCGATGATGAAATGGGCCGCACCTGGCCCGCCATAGCCGTAGTCGATGACTGCCTGTGCTGCCGACACCCCTTTCTCAGAGCCGACCTGTGACAGCGTCTTGCCTGCGTCCGGACCGGTACCAATCAAGATCGCATCGGCGGTACCGCGCCGCTCAATCCGCGCGGCAATGTACGACATGGTTTCTTCACGACGCGTGGCTAATGCTGTGTCCCATGTCCTCGCGTCACTTATCCAGTCCGGATAGAGCAGTGCCAGATTTCCGAAACCGGCATTGTACGGATAGGCGTCGGCCGTAACCTTGACACCTCGCCGTCGGGCACCGCGCAGCTTCTCGATTATTCGCACGGCCTGTAATGGATCATGACCATAAACGATCTTGAGGTGAGACGCGTGCACCCGAGCCTTGCGTCCCTGCGCTATCAATTCGTCGATTGACCCATCGATGCGATCGCTGTCCTCACTGCGCAAGTGGCTCATCACAACGCCGCCACCAGCGCCGACAATCTCCGCGAGTTCCACCAGTTCGTCCAACGGTGTGAAGCGACCGGGTTCATATTCAAGCGCGGTGCTCATTCCAAACGCCCCTGCCGCCATATCCTCGCGCAGCAACGCAATCGCCGCGCCAAGCTGCTGCGGCGTCGCCTGGAGCGCGAACTTGGCGCCGGATCGCATGCGATTGGTCCCATGACCCGACAAGGCTGCGACATGGACGTGCGACCCTTGAGCCGCTACGCGCTGCATCCACTGGGGCAAAGTGATCCCGTCATCAAAGAACGGGCCGGGCGTGCGCCCATCCTGCCCCACAACGATTGTTGTCACGCCCTGCCGTAGCGAAGCAAGTTGCGGCCCTTCCAGCGGGTCGCCGTGGGCATGTAGATCGATGAAGCCGGGAGCGACGATCATGCCAGTGGCATCGATTACTCGGTCAGGTGTTTCCGGCACGTGGCGCGGATCGCGAACGTGGAGTATCCGCCGTCCTCGCACGACAATTGTCGCATCGCGTAGCGGACCTCCGCTTCCGTCGGCGATCCGCCCACCGGAGATCACCGTCAAAGGTTCCGATTGCATCGCCAGCGCTGAACCGCCCGCCAACGCCGCCAGCACCCCCGCCCCGAAGGTCCGACGGCTCATCGCAAGTGGCGCGGCAGATGGGCGCTTGGGCATCACCTCAGAATTGGGTGCTGACGCCTACGATGAACCGCCGGCCGATCGCATCGTAATTCGCACCATTGGCGACCAATGGCAGATCCTTATCGAAGAGATTCTGCACATTCGCGCGAAGCACAAACTGCCGATCACTTTCACTGTTTATCGTATATGCGACAGACAGATCATGAGTGTCGTAGGAATCGATCCGACGGATTTCATAGAAATCAGGATCCGACTTGGCATTGACATCGAGGAAGGCCGACGAAACGTAGTTAACGGTCCACAACAACGAAAGGTTGCCGGTATCGTACCCAAGATTGAGGCGACCGCGGAATTTCTCCGCCCCGATCGTGTCGATGTTGTCCTCCAGCGTGACGCCGTCAGGCGACGAGTCGAAGTGGGTATTCCAGATACCAGAGCCGCCGATTGAGAATGATCCAATCCCGTTCAGGTCGAACTGGTAGCCAAGGTTCGCAGTAATCGCCGCGAAGCGGATTTCGCCAGCATTGACTGGGCCAGTACGATATCCACTCTGTGTCTGGAAATTGGTTCCACGCGTAAACAGATTACAGTTGAAGTTGTTCGGGAAATCACTGCTATCGTAACACAAACGTGTAGCAGAGCTAATGCTCGAAAGGCGAATAGTGTTCTTTAAGTTGATAACGTTGTAATCAACCGATCCCGAAAGTCCGCGAAGAAGTTTCGGCGAAATCGCCGCACCGACGTTCCAGGAATTCGCAATTTCGTTGTCCAAATCGGGGTTACCCGACTGTGTGCCGGTGCGCGGGAAAAAGCTCGGGTTGAATGTATTCAGGAAGGTTAAGGCAGATGCGGCATCCGGTCGAACGCCGCGCGCGATGACAGCCGAGATGCAGTTCGCCTGGCGCGTAGCATTCTGCCGGAACTGGCTTCGGCCACAGACATCAGGAATGTTGCCGGTAACCGCTTGATCCCCCGAGAAAAGCTCAGCGATCGACGGCGCTCGCACCGAGCGCGTTGCGTTTGCGTGCACCACCAAACCCGGCGTCACTGTCCACCGCCCACCAGCGGTCCAGATCACATCACGCCCCGCGACAGTGTTGTCGAGGTATCGCGCAGACCCTTCCAGCTCGAGCTTGTAGGTCAACGGAATGTCCATGTCCGGGCCGATCAGCGGAACGACCGCCTCGGCATAAATTTCCTTTGACGTGAACGAGCCACCAACATTGGCGGACGCCGGAATGCCGATTGGCGTCCCGAGATTGCCCGACCCGAAGACATAACTGCCCGCCGCTGAAGCTGCGTCCACCGCGTAGCGGGATTCCTCGCGGCGGATCTCGAAACCGGCCCCTGCCTTGACGGGCCCGCCAGGCAAATCGAAGAGGAAGCCTTCGATATTGCCTTGGACGAATTGCTGCTGGATCTTGGAGCGGAAGATGGCATCATCAGTGATATAGTCGCGCACTGCAGCAGGATTTGTAGTGCCGAACGGATTGAACGGCAGGCAGCTCCTGTCGACCCCGGTGGCGCGCGAGCGGCAGGTTATCAGCTGCGTACCAGCAGAATTGATATAGCCGCCTCGCGACGCGTCGAAAGCGAAGTTGGCGAAGGAGAAACCTGCCGGCAGATTGGTCGTCAATGGATCGATTAATACCCCCGACCCGTTCCCGTTGGCGATCACTACGTCTTGAGCGCGGTCCAGATTTGTACCGATCATCGAGCGGCGGCGCACGGTGCGGTCAGTCTGCCCGTAACTGTAGCTGAGGTTCCATGAGAATTCACGAGCACCCAAGGAAAGGTCCCCGGCCAGCTCTGCAACCGCACTCCTGGATGTCGCTTCGGAATGAAGATCAGGGCTGCCGATGTCGGACAAAATTCGCCCGAGATTGAACGTGCTTCCGGGGATTTGGCTTGCGATCAGCGTCCGGTCGGCCGCGGCAAGGAACGGAGACTGCGTCGGCACGGTCAGCAGGTCGAAAAAGTCGCCCGGATCGCCGATGGCGGTCGCATCGACATGCGAATAATTTGCGCGGATGTTTGCTCGCAACGATGGCGAGAATTCATAGCTTCCCAACGCTCCGAAGGTGTAGCGCTCAGATGGGTTTCGCAGCGCCGTCGCGTCACCGTAGCGGAAGGTCTGCCCGCCATCATAGGGAATGCCCGCAGAGAGCAAGGGCGACGCCGAATCCGCCGGCGCTACACCCAGCGGAATCGGTTGAAGCGTGCCACTGGCGTTGAAGCCAACGGCTTGGCCTGAAGCGTTAGTCACAAAAAACGTCGGGTCTGGGAAAAACAACCCGACGAGCTGCGACGGGACGCCAAAATATGAAAGACTGGGGAATGCGTTGTTTCGGACCAGCACATTGGTCGGCGTGCCGCTACCACTCAGCAGCAGCAAGTTTGCCGACGTGTCGGGACGCTGGCTACCCAGAAGTGTGTCCTGTTTTGTGTATTCACTGGTGAGCGTGATGTTGCCACGGCCCCCGTCAAAATTGGCGCCAAACACAGCACCAATTCGCTGCGTGCCCGCATCACCTTGCTCGGAGAGCCCCGCCTGCGCATCCACCGCAAGGCCAGTGAAATCGCGCTTCAGGACCAGATTGACAGTACCAGCAATCGCGTCTGACCCGTAAATCGGCGCGCCGCCGACAGTGATCACCTCAATGCGCTCGATCAACACATTCGGGATGGTGTTCACATCGACTTGCAGACCGTTTATGCCGCCAGCGCTCGAAGACGCCGATGACACTGCACGTTTGCCGTCGATCAGCGTCAACGTCCGATTGGAGCCGAGCCCGAGCAAGTTTGGAAAAGTTGCACCGACATCGCCTTCGTCCTGCCTGCCCGCACGGCTGTCCAAGCCCGCTGTGAAGAGCGGATTGTCGCGCAACGCCTCGCCGACGTTCTGGAACCCGCGCGTGCGGATGTATTCCTTGGTGTCGACCACCAGTGGCTGAAGCGAGTCGACTGCGGATCGCGCAATGCGGGAACCAGTGACAACGATCTCGATCGGTTCGGACGCGGGCTCCGGTTCGGTAACCTCGACGCTTACCTTTGCCGTTTGCCGAACTAAAACCAAGGCGCCATCGGCTCCGCGCCGAACAGCCAGCGGCGTATCGGCGATCAGCGCCTTTAGTGCTGCCTCGACATTCGGCGCATTCTTGACGCCCTTAGTCCGAAGACTGCGGATATCGTCGCTGCGATAAATCAGCTGTGTTCCGGATTCGCGAGCCAGCAGATCGAGCGCTTGCTGCATCGTTCCGGCAGGAACCGAAATGGGACGCTCTTGAGCTGCAGCCGGTTGCGCCAAGCAAACAATCGCTGTCGTCGCCATCAAAACTGACGCGGATTTCAAGAATGCCATCTTATCGAATACCCCCGGTAAAGTTATTGCCCCTAGGAAGCTAGGACGGCCTAAGGCGAACAATCCGGTATCGTTATTCTGAGACGGTGATTTGCTGATCGGTTTTGGTAACTTTCAGACCGTATGCGTCTCGCAAAAGGTTAGCGAAACCGTCGACATTCGTTGCTCTGAAACGGCCGCCGATCCGCATCGCGGCAGTCTTTGGTGAGGCAATGACAAGTTGCTGCCGGTTGTAGCGATTGAATTCGCTGGCAACTTCATCAAGCCTGGCTTCATCGAACGCAAGCATCCCATCGCGCCAGCTCAATCGATGGGCGACCGCCACTGGGTTGCTCGATACAATGACCTGCGCCGCTCCCCGCGCATTCGCCATGCTACCCTGCCTGAGCGTAACCACTTCAGCGTCCTTGTCAGCGATCGAGCTGACCTCGACCTCACCTTCCTCGACCACGACGCTTATGTCGGAGTTGCTGGTCCGCACCGAAAAGCGCGTGCCCACATCGACAATTCGGCGGTTTCCAGCAAAGACAATGAAGGGGTTAGCGGCGTCGTGACGGACGTCGAAATAGGCTTCGCCCTCGTCGATCCAGATTGAACGCCGGGTCGAGTCAATCCGATAACGAACCTTGGTCAAGGGAGCGAGTTCAAGCGAACTGCCATCTGCAAGCGTGATCGTGCGGCGTTCGCCGATGCCGGTCGACGCGGTCGTAGGCATGGTGAACAACGCCATCGCAGCCGCTCCTGCCATCGCGATTGCCACAATCGGAGCGGCTGCCTTGCGCACCAGACTCTTGGTCGGTTGCCAGCCTCGGAATGGCCGCCTCCATCTGCGCAACGGCCCGCCGCCTAGCGCAGCCAGTCGGTTCGCATTCGACCAAACATGATCGAGGCGCAGAAAAGCGATCCGGTTCGCACTGGATTCCTCCAACCATTCCGCGAATGCTGCCTGATCGTCGCTTGTCCACTCACCCGCATCTCGACGCGCGAGCCAGTCGGCGGCAGCCCGATCTTGATCCGTATCTCTCATTACGGCCTCCGCCAACGATTGCGCCGCAGCCAAGCCGGCATCGCATCCTGTGACTTTCCCGCCGATCCTTCCGCCAAAGCGGCGGCGAGCGCACGCATGCCCTTCGACACCTGCCGCTCCACTGTATCCTCCGTTATGCCCATCTTTTGCGCCACTTCGCGCTGCGAGAGACCTTCGATTTTACGCAAGGCAACAACTTCGCGGCATCGCGCGGGCAGCCTTTCGAGCGCCGCCGCGAAACGCTTCAAATCCTCCCTCGCGGATACGAGCTGATCGGCCAAGGGCTCGCGCGATGGAACGTTCAAAGCGTCAAGATCCTCCACATAGACGATCGATACGACACGCGCATGCCGGATCCGGTCGGTCATCAAGTTCCTGGCAATCATGTATACGAAAGGGCGCGTTTGCTGCGGTCGCTCGCGCATTCCCGCCTCATAGGCTCGGACCATCGTTTCCTGGCGAAGATCTGCCAGTTCATCCTTGTTGCCCCACGAACGGCGCAAATAGCGCATCAGTTCGGCTTCGAGTGGCAGCACCTGTTCCACAAACCAGCGATCCGTTTCGTCACGCGTCATGCTGTGGACGCGCTCCACCGCCGCTCGACACTTCCGATCGCGAAGGCGTAATCGCGCGCCCATCGCGCGATTTGCCCCGCACGACTGGAATTGCCCGAATGACCCGCGTCATCGTCAAGCTGCATCACGATCAGTGAACGCGATGTTGATCGGGCCTGTAGGGCGGCGGTCCATTTCGCGGGCTGCCAGAAGGCAATGCGGGGATCGGCGACTCCGCCCGTGATTAACATCGGGGGGTAGGCCTTTGCCTCCACGTTCTGGTACGGGCTGTAACTTGCAATGTAATCATACGCGCGGACATCGGCGATCGGATTGCCCCATTCGGGAAACTCGGGCTGGGTCAGTGGTAGGTTGGGATCGATCATCGATCCGAGAACGTCCACAAAGGGCACCGCTGCCACTACCGCGCCCCACAGATCGGGACGCATGTTGACAACTGCTCCCACCAACAGACCGCCCGCAGAACGACCGTAAGCGACGATCCGTCCTTTGCTCGTGTAGCGCAAATCAATGAGCCTCTCTGCGACTGCGATATAGTCCGTGAAGCTGTTCTTTTTCTTGAACGTGCGACCGTCCTGGAACCAGCGCCACCCCTTATCCGCCCCCCCGCGAACATGGGCCAGCGCATAAATCCAGCCGCGATCGACTAAGGAAAAATAGCGGGATGAGAAACTCGGATCGGTATTCACGCCATAGGCACCGTAGCCTTCAAGGTAGAGGGGCGCACTGCCATCGAGCTTCGTATCGCGGCGGGCAAGGATTGTGATCGGCACTTTTTCGCCGTCTTTGGCTGTGGCGAAAAGTCGGCGCGTGATGTAATCTTTCGGATCAACCCCGCCGACAACGCGCTTGCGCGTCAGCGTCCGGCGGCCCGTATTCAAATCTTGCGCAAACCAGTGCTGCGGGGTTGCCATCGATGAATAGATAAACAGCAATTCGTTGTCGGCGTAAGAACTGGCGTTGAGGGGGCTCAGCATTACGGTGTCCTCATCGAATGCGATCGGGGTCTCCTGAAGCGTTTCGCGCGCGATAATCACCATTCGGTTCGACGCATCCACCCTATCGACCCGAACTAGAAAGTCGCGAAACGCCATAATGCGATCGATGTTGACGCCCGCCGGTGGCACAAACCAAGGTCGCCAGATATTCGGTGCCGTCTCGTCCGCCCACATCAACTTGAAATCATTTGCACCGTCGGCATTGGTGTGGATGACGAAGCGATCTTCCCAGTGTTCCACGCGGTAGCGAACACCGACCTGCCGCGCCTTCACAAGTTGCGGTACCTCGGTCGGTCGATCTGCGGGGATCAGATACACCTCGGAGGTTTCCTGATTGCGGACGCCCAAGGCCAAATATCTTCCTGAGCGACTGCGCGCGGTGGCCAGAAACATGCCGGGGTCTGTTTCTGCATGCACTGTAACTGTTTCGCCATTCGCGACGGCGGTACGGGCAATCCTCGTATGGACGCCTTTATCGTCCTGGTAGACCCAGAAGATCCATTCGGAATCGCCGGAAAACACGAAATCTTGGGTCGCCCCCGCGATCCCATGATTCCTGACTTCGCCAGTCGAAGTGTTCTTCAAGAAGATATCGTAGCGCTCATCGCCGACCACATCGACTGCCCAGGCGATCCAACGATGATCGGGGCTGTGGATTACGTCGAACACGTCGAAGTATTTTTGCCCGGCAGCAAGGGCGACAACGTCCAGCAGGAGTTCCGCATCACCGCCACTTACCGCTTTGCGGAAGTATCTCGCGTAGTTCTCTCCCGCAGCTACCTCCTGATAATACAGCCACTCTCCGTCACGCACCATGTTGGGTGCTTCAGCGGCCGGGACCCGGCGCTCCATGTCCCGGGCGATGTCCGCCTGAAGCTCCTTCACTGCAGAGAGAACATCTGCGCCGTATTGGTTCTCGGCGTCGATGAAAGCTTGCATCTCAGGCTTGAGGGGTGATCCGTCCCGCAGCATTGCTGGCCAGCGATCGTCTTCCATCCAGCTGTATTCGTCGACCCGAGTTCGACCATGCAGCATGAATTCTCGCCGTTCGCGCCGCGCAAGCGGGGGCACCATCGGCACAGCGCCGCGTGCCGCAGCCGGCAGCAGTGCACAAATTGCAGCCGCACTTAGCAGTGAACGGCGCGAAAGAGAGAGTTTGTCAGTCACCAGAGCCGCACTCGCTGGCTAGGCGTGCGATACAGCCGTGCAGTCGGTGTCACGGCAAAGGCCCGATACCAACCGTCCTGCTGACGCACAACGACGTTGACCCGAGCATCAGCCGGCGCATGCGGATCGCTCTCGAGTTGATCTTTCAACCCCTCGAAGGTCTGTTTCATCACCCGCATTCGCGCCCATGCGAGGTAGAAGCGCTGCGCTCCGGTTAAGCCGTCGATGCGCTTCGGCGCAGGCACTGCCCGCTGATACGCGGCAAATGCGATCGATAGACCGCCAATGTCGGCGATGTTCTCATCGAGTGTAGTTGCTCCGTTGATCTTGAGACCATCAGGCTGCGGATAGCTTGTGTACTCGGCGACAACCCTATCGGCGCGCGCTTTGAAAGCTGAAGCGGAGGCTGGCGACCACCAGTCGCGCCTCTTGCCGAATGCATCGGTCAGGCGACCGGTAGAATCGAACCCATGGCTCAATTCGTGCCCGATGATTCCGCCGATCGCCCCGAAATTCGCCGCAGGATCAGCCTTGGGATCGAAGAAGGGCGGCTGCAGAATTCCTGCAGCGATCGTGAGTTCGTTTGCGACCGGATCGTAGGCCGCCTGTACGTCTGTTACGGGCAATCGCCAGCGCGCAGTGTCGCGCCCCGTTTTCAACTCCTTGATTCGTGCAAGGAGCACGGCCTCTCGAATGCGGCGCATGTTGCCGACCAGATCGTCGGGCTTGAGCGATTGATCGCCATAGTCAGTCCAGCGGTCCGGCCAGCCTACCTTGACGTCGAGCGCGTCGAGCTTGGCGATTGCCTCCTTGCGCGTGGCGATATCCATCCATTCGACTTTCTCCAGCCGAGCGCGGAACGCTCCACGGATTTGCGAAACAAGCCTTAGTGCAGCTTCCTTTGTGTCGGGGCTGGCAACCTGGCCGACATAGACTTGCCCAACCAGTTCCGGCACCGTGCTCTGCAGCATGGAAACTGCCAGCTCGCCACGGGGGCGGGGTTGGCTACGCCCCTGCAGTACGCGGCCTACATACGCGAAGCGCGCGTCGCGTACGGCGGTTGGGAGCCATTCAGCAGATTGGTCAAGCAGCCGCACTCGCAGGTAATCTCGCCACACTGCCAGCGGCGTCGTTCCCATCTGCTCGATCGTGCCCTTCACCGCGCCCGGATGCGCAACGATGACATGATCCACTTGTGGCAAACCGGCGTCCTTGAAATAGCGCGGCCAGTTCATTCCAGGGTACGATGTGGCGAGATCGTTCATTCCAATCGGATTGTTTATCCTGGTGATGTCCTGCATTTCCGAAAAGGTCGCGAATGAAGCCGCGAGCCTGGCTTCCAGACCGTAAACCGCTCGAGCACGCGAAGCGGCGTCAGCCGGATCCACGATCGCGATCAGTTTTTCGAGATATGCGATATAGGAGTCGCGACGAACAGCTCCAGCAGGCGTGGCGTCCGACTCATAGCTTTCACGCGATCCGCGACCGAGCCCAGACTGGATAAAGTGAAGTGCCGCGCGACGCGGGTCAACAGGGTCGGGATAGACACGGAAAGTAAATGGCGAAGCGCTGTTTTCAACGTAGGCTCGACCAAGTGCCCCGGCCAGCGCATCTTGCGATTGCACCCCGTCGATCCACGCCAAAGACGCAGCAATCGGTTGAAGACCCTTCCGCTCTATAAGCGCTGTATCCATGAACGCGGCATATGCTGACCCCAGAGCGTGTTCGGGCGTGCCGACCGGCTTGTCGAGATTGCGGCCATCACGGATAGCCGACAAGACCGCCGCATCTACCTGTTGTGCCAGCTGCGACTTGCGGCTGATCCCCGTGGCCCCCTCGGGAATTCGTGCTGCCGCTATCCACTCTGCATTTGCGTAAAGATAGAAATCATCACCCGGCGCATTAGCGAGCGCAAGCGTACGGCTGCTGGCATCCGTTGCAAGGATCGGCACAAGGAGAAGTGCAGCCACTGGCCCCATGGCAGCAAAGGTCGCGGTGGTCTTCATTGCCTCTCCGTGTGGAATCGCATGACTCAAAGAACATAGGACGGCGGACGTCAGCGAATCCGGTATCAAGTAAATTGCGTGCCAATCAGGCTTCCTCCCGCTATTTTTGAGGACCTGAAACACATCGGGAATTTCGCTCACAATGCATGTCGAAACTTGCGCGGTATCATTCCGAGAAAGGTCCAATTGTCGCCTTATCGCAAAGCGGCCCACTCGGTGATGTCTGCTCGCTGGGCCGACTGGGCCGTCGCGCAGATCGAAGCGGACTTTCAACGATCGGCGGATACCCACCTGATCCCGGTGCCACTGCCCGCCTTTTCGGACATCGCATTGTATTTAAAGGATGAAGCCAGCCATCCAACCGGCAGCTTGAAGCACCGACTCGCACGCTCGCTCTTCCTCTATGGACTGTGCAATGGATGGATCGACGAAGGCATGACGATCGTCGAGGCATCGAGCGGATCGACCGCGATATCAGAGGCATATTTTGCGCGAATGCTTCGATTGCCGTTCATCGCTGTCATGCCGCGCACGACAGCGGCCGCCAAGATCGCCGCAATCGAGTTTTATGGTGGAACTTGCCACTTGGTCGGATGTGCCGCCGAAGCGCATCATGAAGCAGGCTTCCTGGCGGCACGCCTCGGCGGTCATTACATGGACCAGTTCACATATGCCGAGCGGGCAACTGATTGGCGCGGTAACAACAACATCGCTGAGGCAATATTCACCCAGATGGGGCGCGAGCCTGCACCAGTGCCGAGCTGGATAGTCTGTGGTGCTGGGACCGGAGGAACATCAGCAACGATTGGTCGCTATGTGCGCTATCATGGCCACTCGACACAGCTCTGTGTTGCCGATCCGGTTGCGTCTGTGTTTCACCGGCACTGGGGCGACCGTTCTGTAACAATGGTTTCAGAGCCGCCCTCTTTGATTGAGGGGATCGGCCGGCCACGGGTCGAGAGCTCATTCGTACCAAGCGTAATCGATCGCATGATCGCTGTGTCAGACAGCGCCAGCATCGCGGCGGCGCGAGTGTTAAGTGTGCATCTCGGCCGATCATGTGGCGGCTCGACCGGCACGAACGTCTGGGCCTGCGCCAACCTTATCATGGAAATGAAGGCCAATGGCGTCGCGGGATCGATCGTTTCAATCCTGTGCGACAGCGGCGAGCGCTATAGCAGCAGCTACTTCAGCGACGAGTGGCTCGAAGAGCGCGGCGTCGATGTTGCCGAGGATGAACGCCGCATACGAAGTTTCATTGATCATGGAGTTTTCTGATGAGCGATTCAGACCTCGGTTGGACCGGATTTGCTCAATGAATTCGACCTGGCGGATCCTGCTTGGGCTCGTGCTCGGTATTTCTGTGGGCGCAGCTCTTCAGCCTGGCACAATGGCAGACCAGATTTTGGCGGTTGCAGAGCCGGTCGGAACCATCTGGTTGAATGCCTTGAAGATGACGATCATCCCGATGGTTGTTGCGCTGCTGATCGGCGGTATCGCTTCTGCGGCCGAGGCAGCGCGAGGTGGCCGCCTTGCAGTACGAGCAATAGCCTGGTTCACGGGCATGCTGATCGTTGGCGTAGCGATTGCGGCGGTTGCAACCGAGGCCATTCTGGCAGCGTGGCCCTTCGACATTGAAACGACGGCCGCGCTACGCGCCGGGGCAGTACCCGGATCGGTTCCAAGCGTACCGGGTGCGACGGAAATGATCGCCAGCATCATACCAAGCAACTTCTTTGCCGCGCTTTCCAGCGGCGAAATGTTGCCGATCGTGCTCTTCGCCCTTCTGTTCGGTTTTGCCGTCACACGCGTGGAACCTGCGCTGCGCGCACCGATCGTCTCGTTAGCAAACAGCATCTCGACAACGATGATGGTGATAGTCAACTGGGTGTTACTGATTGCACCGATCGGGATTTTCGCTTTGGCGCTAGGCGTCGGTGAACGAGTAGGGCTCGGTGCTGCGGGCGCAATCATGCACTATGTTGCTGTGGTCAGCCTCGTTTTGATCCTGCAGATGCTCCTCGTCACATATCCCGTCGCAATCCTGGCAGGACGCGTAGCACCGCTCACGTTCTTTAGGGCAGCGTTGCCGGTCCAGGCGCTTGCGCTGTCTACTCAATCGTCACTCGCCACCTTGCCTGCGATGATTGCGCAGTGCCGGACTGCGCTGAACCTGCCGGAGCGATCGGTCGCGCTGACGCTGCCACTTGCTGTCTCCTTGTTTCGCATCACCAGTCCTGCCGGAAATTTGGCAGTCGTGCTGATCGTCGCACACATCTACGGCATCGATCTTGGATGGGGGGCGGTCGCTCTTGGCGCGGCCATTGGTGTCGTTGGCAGCTTGGCCGTTGTGGGCGTCGCGAGCAGCGCGAGTTTCTTCGTCGTTATCGTACCTATCAGTCTCGCGCTCGGCGTGCCGGTGGAATTGCTGCCGCTCCTCCTCCCAGTCGAGGTGTTTCCGGATCTGTGGCGAACTGTCGGCAATGTCACGGCTGACATGGCTGTAGCTGCGGCAACAGGCGACGAGCCTCGCTGACGCGGGATGCTTGTCCGATACCGGATCGGCGGCCGCCGACCGTCTTTCAAATACGGTCGGCTAGTGGAAAGTACTGAGATATGGTGACGAACGGACTGCGCACAGCTATGTACCTATTTCTCTTGGCCGCCCCATTGTGTGGCACCACCGCGCAGCCTGATCCGGTTTCGAACCCCGCACCCAATGCCGAAACTGAACCGAAAGCGGCCGCGCACTCACCTGCACCGAAGGGTGCTGGCAGCGTCGTCCAAGCGGTAAATCACGCACCTGTCAGCTTGCGCTTACAGCAGCAGATCGTCGACGTGTTCGAGAAGACGCTGCCGGCTTTGAAAGCGGTGCAAAGCGATGATTCCAGTGCCTATCGGGCAATTCTGGCGTCTCAAACACCCGCACAGCAAGCGGAATTGCTTACAAAGCTGGCTGGTCCAATCAGTGAATTGAATGCTTTTTATGGAGGATCGCCTTGGGCGTTCACCGCACACGTGTTGAACCTACCAGCGAACAAGGATCCGGTCGCTGATGCACGATCAAGGGCGATCAACGATTATATATGTGCAGGTGACGAAGTGTCGACTTGCCAAACCGGCGCTCCATCGATTGAAACGGCGTACGGCTGGATGCGGACGCTTGTGGACGGATCGCATGGACGGGCCCGCTTAGTGACAATCGGATACAGCCGCGAAGGGCGTCCGCTACAGGCAATTGAAATCGGGCGACCCGGTTCAAGAAAGCCGACGCTTTGGTTCGATGGCGTCATTCACGGCAATGAGCCTATGGGCTTCGAGGTGGTCAAAGATATTGCCACATACCTGTTGTCCTCGGATGCGCAGGCTGCAAAATGGCGCAAGAGATTTGACTTCGTCTTGCTGCCAGTCATCAACCCTGACGGGTATGCCCTTTCGAACGAAAGGATTGGGTGGCGAAAAAACGCAAGGCGCGCGCCTGACGGGCGTATTGTCGGGATTGACCTCAACAGGGCATTCCCGACCGCCGATCCCTACAGATCCCCTGATTCAGATCCCTATGCCAAGGAATGGATGCCCAGCGACGGGGCTCAAGAACCGGAAGTGCTAGCCTTCATGGCTTATGCAGCTCTGATCAAGCCTATCGGCGCACTCGATTTCCACTCGAACGCACATTTCATAGCGGCTCCCAATATCGAAGACCAAGTCGCAAAAGCGTGCTTCCAAAACATCGCAAACGGCCTTCGTCAGGTCATTCATGATGAGAGGGGATTCGCGAACACCTACCGCGCGGGAAGCGCGAATGATCTGTTCAACCAACCGGACGGTACTCCGGGATCGGTGAAGTCGACCAACATACAATGGCTTTGGGAAAAGTTCGGGACGACGGCCTTGTCCATCGAGCTTTTGGATCAGGACTCGAGTCAAACTTGGCCGAACGAGACAGTCCGAGATCTGGCCTTGAAAGGAGTTCGGCCAGCTTGGAAGAAATTCATCCAGCTTATGAGCGTGAAGAAGCCCACTAACGGGGAACTTTCAAAATGTTCTGCAAATTAGGCTTGCCGACTGGTCGACCCATAGGACCGTCCCTGTCCGCCTATGCGTTCACCACCAGGTTGCGTAGAGCGCGGCGAGGATCAGGATCACGCCTAGCCCCGCGATATTGAAGCCAGTCGACGTGCGGTAATCGACATCGGCGGTCACCGTGCGGTTCTGGTCGGTTCTTGCAGGCAGCACGAGCGACACGATGACCGCCAGCGCGAGCGTAACCAGAAAGACCGCCAGCATCCGGTTCATGAACGGAAAATCGGGAGCGAACCACTTGCCAGCGAACGAGATCACGAACGAACCGAAACCCGGCACAGAAATTTGCGGAGACAAGCGATCAACTGAATGAGCCGCCCGCTGTTTTGGAGGTCGCCAACGGAGAGCCACCCGCTTCCGGAAGATCGGGTGGAGTCCGATTGTGTTCCACCCTTGTGAGCGGTATGTATGACCCCCCGCTTGGACAAACCTTAGTCCCCCTTACCCACATCATTCGACTCGCAGAGTACCTCCGCAAAAGCTCTCTCCGCCCAGAAACGTGGGTTAGAATGTGGGTAAATTCTCTCCGAAAAATTTCCAATATACTGTTATTTATAATGGACTTGGACATTTAAGGCGGACTCCGTCTCCGCCATAATCCGTTCAAAAACCAACGAACTTCCCCGTTGGGGGGCTCTGTTCTCCGATCGGCTCCTTGATAGTCGAGCCGTGGGCAGGGGACAATCTTCCGAACGGCAGCTCTTGTGCCGCATCATATCGGCATAAGGGCGCCCAATGTCCCATCCGGCCATGTACAATGCGCTCCCGGTTCAAGGTGGCCGCACGCCCGCTGCTCTCCGCCGACTTCCAAGGTTCGCGGGCCCGCGTTTAAGGCGCTGGCGCGGCGCCTTGCTGTTCGGCCCCGGCAGCTTGGACGGCGACCATGTACTGGACGATCTGCGGGATCGCCTTGGGATCGACCGGCGCCTTGTAGACCTTGATCATCTTTTCAGCGATCGATTGCCACTTTTCAGCGCTGACCTTGGGTTGTTGCAACATCGTCGAAGGCGAATGGCAGGCGGTGCAGTTTTCCAGCACCGCCTCGCGTCCGGGACCTTCGGGCAATTCCAACGGATCGTCGGGCAGCGTGATCGCGGCGTCGGTGAAAGTCACCTTGGGCTCGCTCTCGCAGCCTGCCAGCGCCAGCGCGGCGGCGATGATGATCAGACCTCTCATTGCGCCCTCAGAGTGATGCGTTCGATCACGTTGCGGGCATAGCCCGAGGGGTTCCAGACGAGGGTCTCGGGCTGCACGATGCCATTGGCATTGGCAGCACGCACGCCGATCCCAGCGAGGTCTTGCATGACCGCAGGCAGCGTCACCGACCAGCGGCGAAAGGCATAGCGGCCTTCATCCGGGCCGAGCTCGCACGGCAGTTCAAGCCCCTGACCGACCAGATCGACCCTCGCCAACGCAGCATCCCCGCCCATCGCAATGCCTTCGAGCGCCAACGGTTTGCCCCGCGCCAAAGCCGCGCCATCGGCATGGCTCGTGATGAACGCGCGCGGCGGCATGGTGGTGATCGAAACCGTCGGGAAATCCTTGTCGTCGGGCGTAATCGGCGCGGCAGGCATCCGGTAGGACTTGGCGACATAGTAGCTGTCATCCTCGCCAGTCAGCACTTCGATCGTGCTCAGCATCTTGACCCAGTAGGTCGAGAACCACCCCGGCACCACGATCCGCAAGGGATAGCCATGGAGCAGCGGCAGCGGTTCGCCGTTCATGCCCCAAGCGACCAGCACATCGTCGCGCATCGCGATATCCAGCGGGATCGACTTGATGAACTGCGGCGCGCCGTCGGTCAGCGGCACATCAAGCCCGGCAAAGCGCACGCGGGTCGCCCCGGCGGCCACCCCTGCCTTGGCGAGCACGTCCTTGAGCCGGACGCCAGTCCACTTCGCGCAGCCCATCGCGCCGTTGCCCCACTGGGTGCCGGTCACGCGCGGCTCGGACAACCCGCGTCCGTTGCCAGCGCACTGGTTGATCGCAGTCACTTCGACATGCTCGCCCGCATTGGCGATGTCGTCGAGGGTGAGCGACAGCGGAGCCTTGACCGCCCCTCCTACCGCCACGCGGTGATCGGCAGCCTTGACCGCCGAGGGCATATCCCAGTTCCAGCGCACAAACATGCGGTCATTGGGCGTGATCGTCCCTTCGCTGAAAGCCTCCATCGGCGTTTCGAGCAAAGGTGGCCGGATGCGCTGGACGATCATCTCGCCCTTGCCGGGGAAGGCCGGAGTAAGTGGCCGCAAGCTCGGCCCGCCGGGCAGGCCGAGATCGATCATCTGCCCCAACTCCTGCGCCAGGACTGGCGCGGCCAGCGCGGCCCCGCCCGCGCCTGCGATCAGTGCGCGGCGCGTAAGGCGGGCGCCTGCATCTTGTTCCGGCTTCGTCACGCCCATTCCCTCACGCCTGTTCGTGTCGCGGCGGAGTTAAGGGCAAATGGCGTCAGCGTCCAGCATCGGCCGCCGCGCTATCCGGCTTGGCGTCAGCACAGCGCCCGTTCGCGCGCGATCATCGCTGCGTGGGTGCGATTCTTCGCGCCGAGTTTGCGGCAGATGAGCTTGACGTGGAGCTTGATGGTCGGCTCGCGCAGATCGAGGTCGCGGGCGATTTCCTTATTGGCGTGACCTGCACACAGGCCGGCCAGCACCTGCCGTTCACGCGGAGACAGGCCTGAGGCCTGCTCGACCGGGGCCTGCGAGGGACGGTGGAGGTCGATCGGCATATAGGTCTCACCCGCCGCCATGAAACGGATCGCGTTGACGAGCGAGCGTGCGGGCAGGGTCTTGGGGAGGTATCCCGCCGCGGCTGAGGCCAGCACCCGCTCGGCTACGCCCGGCGGGGCGAGACCGCTCATCAGCGCCACCGGCCGTCCGAAGCTGGCCGCCAGCGCGCGGTCGAGCCCGTCATAGCCGTCCATTCCCGGCATCCCGTAATCGAGCACCACCAGATCATAAGGCGGCACGGCCTCGGCGATGTTCACCAGCGCGGCGGGCAGATCGGCGACCGTATCGACCGCGAACCCGCCCTCGGCCTCGAGGTAGGAGCGCAGCACATCACGCAGCAATTCGTGGTCATCGGCAATCAGGATACGCATGCATTACTCCGTTCGCGGGCCGCCGCCATGGCCGCTGCTGCCGAACTGGCGAGCCGCGCGGCGCTGGTGGGCTTGCCCAGCACGCCATCAAAAACCCCGTCGGGGCCCTGGTGCAACTGGTGAACCCGCGGCAGGGCGGTCAAAAGCAGGATCGGCAAATCCTTGCGGTACTTGCGCAAGGTCTTGGCCAGCTGCGCGCCGTTCATGCCGGGCATATCGTAATCGGTAATCACGAGATCCCAGCCGGTTGGATCATCGCGGATCACCGCAATCGCGTCGGCCGGATCAAGGCACGGGCCGACTTCGACGCCGAGCTGTTCGAGCATCTCCGCCAGCGTATCGACGACGGCAGGGTTATCATCGACCACCAGCACCGCCTTACCCAAGAGGCCAGGGCCAGCGCGCAATGAGGCATCGCTGCCCTCAGCCGAATCTCCGACGGTGCCCGGTTCGAGCGGCCACCAGATTTCGAACACGGTGCCGCAGCTCGGCCAGCTCTGAATCGCGAGCGCGCCGTTGTTGCTGGCGATGATCCCGGCCACCACAGCAAGTCCCAGCCCGGTCCCTGCCTCGCCCTTGTGAGTGAAGAACGGTTCGAACACCTGTTCCAATTCCTCCGGCCTGATGCCGATGCCGGTGTCACTGACCCGGATCAGCGCGGCGGGAACTTCTGGCACCGTGCCGAGAATCAACTTGCCGGTGGGCTGGATGCCCTCAGCACTGAGCACTTCGAGTTTAATCCGCGCAGTCTCGCCCGGGCGCAGCGCATCGCGGGCGTTGAGGACAAGGTTCAGCACCACCTGATTAAGCTCGGTATCATCGGTCAGCGCCATCAGCGGCTCAGACGGCAATTCCAGCTCGATCCGGTGGAGCGGATCGGTCAGACTTGACGAGGCAAGATCGCGCACGTCCCACAAGGTGCGGCGCAAGTCGACCAGCTTGGGATGCGGCACCCGGCGGCCCAGTGTCAGCAGCTTTTCGACCAGACCCGCGGCCGTTGTCGCCGCCGACTGGATGCGAAGCGCATGATGGCGCACGCGGTTGTCGTCGATATGGCGCAGCAGTTCGGCGGTGCCGGAAATCGCCGCGATCAGATTGTTGAAATCATGCGCGATGCCGCTCGCGAGCTGACCGACGACTTCCTGCCGCTGAGCCAGCATCAGCTGTTCGCGCAGGCGGGCCTTCTCGCGCTCCATCCCGCGGCGGTCGCCGACATCGCGGGTGACGCAGACGATCCCGCCTTCGGGCGCGAGGGAGAGGGCGATTTCCTGCTCGATCGGGGTGCCGTCGACCTTAAGCCCTTGAGTCTCGCCGCGCCATTGGCCTTGCGCAAACAGGATCGGCATCGCTTCATCATTGATACGTTGGGCTTCGAGGGGATCGTAGAGCACAGTCCACGGACGGCCCACCAGCGCCGCCGGATCGGGATAGCCGAACATCGCCGCATGGGCGCTGTTCATGAAGATGAAGTCGCCCGCAGCGTCGGTGAGCGCGATCCCGTCATCCGAGGCTTGGATCGCCGCCACCTGGCGGGCGAGCCGAGCTTCGGTGGTGACCCGCTCGGCCTCCGCCGCCTTGCGCGCCGAGATGTCGCGGATGATCGCGGCAAAGCCCGCCGGGGTCCGGTCATCGCCGCCTTCCTCGGGCCACATCGCCAGCGAAAGTTCGACGGGGATTTCATGGCCCGCTTTGCACAGCGCAGGGACTTCGACAGTCTGCCCTACCAGCTTTGACGGTTCTCTTGCGCGCATCCGCGCGACGCCAGCATGATGCCCTTTGCGATGCACCTGCGGAGTAATGAGGTCGAGGCTCTGGCCCAACGCTTCGGCCGCGGACCAGCCGAACATCGCCTCAGCCGCGCGGTTCCACAAGGTGATGCGGCTGTGCGAATCGGCGCAGACGAAGGCATCCGTGGTGGTCTGGGCGATCAACTGGGCAATGCGCCGATCCTGCCGGGCATTGCGTCCTTCAAGGAGGCTGACCACCTGGCGGGCCATAAGCTGAAGGATCTCAGCCTCGCGTTCCGACAGGCCTGCGCGTGGTTCCGAGTCGATAACGCACAGCGTGCCAACCTTGTGCCCATCGGCCAGCATCAGCGGTGCACCAGCATAAAAGCGGATATGCGGTGCGCCGATGACCAGCAGGTTTGTGGCAAAGCGTGGATCGGCGGTAGCATCGGGCACCACCATGACGCCCTCACCCGCGATCGTATGCCCGCAGAAGCTATCGCTGCGGCAGGTCTCAGACGCCTCCAGCCCGTAGCGCGACTTGAACCACTGGCGTGTCGAATCAACCAGGCTGATCAGCGCAGTCGGCGTATCGAAGCGGTCAGCGGCCAGCCGGGTGATGACATCGAGCTCCGCCTCGGGCGGTGTGTCGAGCACATCAAGGCGATGCAGCGCGGCGAGCCGATCGGGCTCGTCATAGGGAATCGGCGGGAGGGTGAAATCAGGCTCAAGCATGGCGGTGTGCAGTCCGGTCAGAAGGGTTGTGTCAAACAGGAGCCTTGAGTGGGTTACGCGCGTACCCCGCGCAATCCGGCCTTATGGGGCACAAACCTTATCCTTTCGTATAGGTGACCCTATTCCTTCGAAGAGACCGCTATCCCTTGGGTGCACGCGGTTAAGCCTTCCGCGCCGCCAATTATCCCCTCGCGACAATGACAGGCCGGGTCCGGATCGGCATTTGGGGTTCAGCCACGGCACGACGCCGCTGGACATGACCAAGACCAAAAAGGACCAATGAAATGAACAAGATGTTTGCTATTGCCACTGTGCTCGCTTCGTTCGCCGCTGCCACTTCGGCTCAGGCTCAGTCGGCTGACGCCGGCGCTGGCGCGAAGATCATCGCTCCGCTCGAAATCAGCAACGTGACCGACCTCTACTTCGGCACCATCGCCCCTTCGACGACCGTCGCTGACAGCGTCGTCGTGCTGGCCGACGGCAGCCGCAAGTGCGGCCCGGCGCTGACCTGCCTGACCGCCGACCACACCGCTGCCGCTTTCGCGGTGACCGGTGAAGCCGACGCCTTCTACACGATCAACCTCCCCAAGGAGATCAAGATCGTCAACGACAAGGGCACCGCGATGCGCGTTTCGGACTTCAACGGTTCGAAGTCGAACGGCCAGCTGCTCAAGGGCGAAGACGCGTTCACCGTCGGCGGCACGCTCGACGTTGGCGTCCGTCAGGAAGCCGGCAAGTACACCGGTAGCTTCACCGTCGCGGTGGAATACCAGTAAGCCCTCCGTGGCAGGGGGGGACGGGAGCCGCGCATCCCCCCGCGCGGCTCCCGGATCCCCTGATCCACGAACAAGACCAACCCCTGCCCACGTAAGGTCTTCATCCCATGATCCGCTTTCCCATTGCCGCCGCGTTGATCGCGGCGATTGCCGCCCCTGTACCTGCCGCTGCCGAATTGCTGGTCGCCCCCACCCGTGTGGTGCTGACCCCCGAGGCGCGCTCGACCGAACTCGTGCTCGTCAACAAGGGCACCGAAACCGCCGCTTTCCGCATCGCCATTGAAAACCGCCGGATGCGCGAAGATGGCAGCCTTGAAGACGCAGGCGAGGCCCGTCCGGGCGAACAATTCGCCGACGACAAGCTGCGTTACTCCCCGCGCCAGCTGGTGTTGGAGCCGGGCGCACGCCAGGTCGTGCGCGTCATGGCCACCGCTCCCGGCGATCTTGCCGCGGGCGAATACCGCTCGCACCTGCGCCTGATGTCCGCGCCTGTCAGCGCCGGGACGACCCAGGTTGCAGGCGAGGCCGGCACCGACAACAGCCTCTCGATAGAACTGGTCGCGATCCGCTCGATCACCATCCCCGTGATCCTGCGCGTCGGCAGCCTTGATGCCGCCGTCACGATGGATGCGGCCGCGATGGCCAAGGAGGCGCCCGATCAGCTGGTGGTGCGCCTCACCCGCTCCGGCACGCGTTCGACCTATGGCGATGTCAGCCTGACTGTCGAGGGCGAGAAGGCCCCCGCCTGGCTGGTGCGCGGCGTTGCGATCTACACCCCCAACACCAGCCGCGACGTGATCGTGCCGCTGCCCGCCGATGTGCGCGCCAAGCTGGCCGGCAAGATAGTGCGGATCGACTACACTTCGACTGACGCGGGCGATCCGGCCAATGCCGGCAAGCTGCTCGCCAGCCTGACGGCGGCGCTCTGAGCACATGACCTGGCTCGGTAACCAACCATGTCCCGCCACCCGTTCTGGCCGCTGCGATGGCTGGCCCTGCTTCTGTGCGCAGCCAGTCTGGTTGGCGGAGACGCTGCCCCGGTTCGGGCGCAAGAGGACGGCCTGTTCGATCGGCTGTTCGGCAATGACCCCGCTGCGGAGCGCGCCGGTCAGGCCGCTGACGGGCTCGCCCTTCCGGCCTTGTTCGCCGATCACAAGCTGATCGTCGATGCCGTAGCCCTGCATGATCTGGGCGCAGATGGCGGGGCCTGCGTCGCGATCCTCCCGCTGCTTGATGCGCTGGAACTGGCACATGAACCGGCTGGCGAGGATATCACTCTGACCCTGCCCGAGCCGCGCCGCACGGTCACCATTCCCGCCGCCGCCCTGCTGCCCAGCCCGAGCGGCGAGTGCCTGCCGCTGACCGATGTGGCCGCTTACCTCCCCATGAGCCTCAGCCATGACAAGGTAAGCCAGCGCCTGCTGATCGCCCCCACTGCCGCGCTGCCGGTGCTGATGCGCCTCGCGCGTGAAGAACGGCAAGCGCGGCTGCGGCCCGAGACTTCGCGCCCCGATTTCGCGCTGCTCGCCCGCCCGGAAGGCGCGGTGAAGCTGTGGAGCGCCGATCTTGGCGCCGGGATCGCCATGACCCCTCAAGGCCAGCAGGTCTCCGCCAATCTGCTCGCCAGCGGCGCACTGTTCGGGCTTGCAGGCCGGGTCGGCGTCGCAGTCACCAATGACGGCCGCATCATCCCCGGCTTCACGCTCTCCGACGCGCGCGATACGCCTGACCTGCTCGGCCCGCTCGGCGCACGCAGCCTCGCGCTTGGCGATATTGCCGCGCCTGCCCAGCCGTTGATCGCCGACGCGCTTTCGGGGCGTGGACTGGTGGTCTCATCACGCGCGCCGTGGCGGGCGGATCTGGTCGACACCATCACCCTAACTGGCCCGCTCCCGCAAGGTTGGGAGGCTGAGCTCTGGCACGAGGAACGCCTCGTCGCGGTCACCCGCGAACCCGACGCCGCCGGGCAATGGCAGTTCGGCGACATCCCCGTCCGCATCGGCGAGAACCGCTGGGTGGTGCGCCTTTACGGCCCCAATGGCGAGATGAGCGAAGAAGTCTTCACCCGGCTCGTCGGCACCGAAATGAATGCCGAGAACGAAATCGGCTACAGCTTCGGTATCGTCGACGGCGGCAAACCGCTGCTGGGCCAAACCCTGGCGGATGAGCCCGCAGGGCCGACCGCCTTTGCCAGCCTCGACTGGGGCATGGCGCCGGATCTGACCGCACGGCTTGATGTGCGCGCGGGCACGCAGGGGCAACCCGCAGTGGCGCTCGGCTTGAACGGGGCGCTGGGCGGCGGGCTGTGGGCGCTGACCGGCGCGCGGGACCGGGCGGGCGGCTATGGCGGCGCGCTGCGACTGGCCCGGCGGATCGGTTCGCAGGATCTGGTGCTCGACCTGGCCCAGCATGGCCGCGACGATGGCCCCGGCCTGCCGCCGCTGGTGCGCGAATTTGCGCAAGTGATGACAGTGAGCGGACAGGGCCGGATCGGTCTTGGCCGCCTCAGCCTCCCCTGGCAGGCGCGGGTTCAGACCGGCGCATTGCGGCGCGGCGGCGAACGTCACATCGCTGCGGCCCGGATGGTGCTGCCGATGGCCGACTGGCAGGCGAACCTGGCGCTGGGCGCGGTGCGCGAAGGCAGCGCGCCGTGGCAGGGCACCGCCGCGCTCGGCGTGACCGCGCGCCGGGGCGACTGGCGGCTGCGGAGCGGCATCACCGCCTCGGACCGGAACGGCTGGCGGATCGACGGCGCCAACCTCAGCGCGGCGCGCAAATTCGGCGCAGGCAATCTCGCGCTCGATCTCGATTGGCAGGCGGACAGCGGCACAATCGGCGGCGGGGCAACCTTCAGCCAGCAGTTCGGCCCGCTCGGCCTCAGCGCTTCGGCGGGGCGCGAAGGCGATGGCTGGCGCGCTGGGATCGGGTTGACGCTTGGGCTGTGGCGCGGGCCAAACCGCTGGCGCACGGCCCCGGCGGGCATCGCCCGCAGCGGCGCGATCATGGCCGAGATGTTCGTCGACGAAAATGGTGACGGTGCACGCGGAGCCACGGAAGAAGGCGTCTCCGGCGGTCGCTTCATCGTCGGCGCGGCGCTGCGGCGCGAGGAAACGGCTGCGGACGGCACGGTCCTGATCGGCGGGATCGCACCGGGGCCGGACGTCGATATCGAGACGCAGATGTCCAGCCTCACCGATTTCACTCTTCGCCCGGCCCGCGCAGGCGACCGGCTGGCCCTGCGCCCCGGCGAGGTTCGCCACGTCCCCATCGCTCTGCGCCCCACGGGCAGCATCGAGGTGCAGGTGCTGCTGGTGGCCGGGGATCAGCGCACCCCGCGTTCTGGCATGGTGGTGGTGCTGCACGACACGGACGGGCGCGAGATGGCGCGGGCGGTCACGGATTTTGATGGCTATGTGCTATTCGAAGGGCTCGGCTTCGGCGCCTATCGTGCCGAGGCTGGGGGGCAGAAAACCGGCGCATTGGCGGTCTCGCGCGACGCGCCTGATACGCAAACCCGCCTGCTGGTTGCAGCCAAGGGGACGGTTTGAGGCTCAGCCGCCCCAGCGTTGCAACGTCGCCTGTACCGCCGCGCCCGTCCTCGCATCAGCCACGCCAAGTCCCGCAAGCCCCATCGCCAGCATCTCCGCCAGCCGCGCCGCCGCCTCGCTGCGGGTCGGCCGGGTTTCGAGCATGTGCGCCATCAGCACCTGACATAGGCCGAGCCAATAGACGAGGCCCGCCGTCTTGGCCTCGGGCCGGAGCGCACCTTCGGCCAGCGCGGCTTCGATATCCTCCTTCAGCCCGCGGTTGAGCGGATGAGTCTGGCGCGTGGCTGGCACCTGACTGCGCAGCAAAACCATTGCGCGGCGCGGCTGATCGAGCGCGAAGGCTGCGGCCACCGCCATGCCGCCCGCGATCCGCTCGACCGGATCGGCAACCCCGGCATTGGCGCGCCCGACCTCCGCCTCAACCTCGGCGCGCACCTCGGCAGCGACGGCGGCAGCGAAGTCGTGCTTGTCCTTGAAGTGGTTGAAGAAGCTTCCCTTGGCCACCCCGGCGCGGGCGACGAGATCGTCGATCGGGATCGCATCGATCGGGCGCGCTGCCAGCAGGTCGAGCCCGGCCGCTATAAGGGCCGCGCGGGTGCGCTGTATGCGGGGTGAAGAAGCGTCAGCCACCATAAACGGCGACATACTTGACCAGATAGTCAATTTCAAGCTATCTGACCAAATAGTCAAATGCAAATCAGTCAGGAGGGGATCATGGCCGTCATCAAAGTCGAGGACATCGCGCATGTCCGCTTTGCCGCGCCCGATCTCACGCTGATGCGCGGCTTTCTGGAGGATTTCGGCCTTGCCTGCTTCGAGGAGGGCGGGCGGCTCTACGGCAAGGGCAGCGACGGGCGGGCCTTCGTCCATGTAACAGAGCCGGGCGAGTCGCGCTTTCTCGGGCTGGGGCTTAGCGCGGCGAGCATCGCCGATCTGGAAACCCTCGCCGCGCATGAAGGCCTCACCCCGGAACCGTTGAACGAACCAGGCGGAGGCATGGTGCTGCGCCTCACCGATCCCGATGGCTACATGGTCGAGGTGGTCGCGGGTCAACACTGCGAACCTCCTGCCCCCGTCCCCGTACCGCTGTTCAACAGCGCCGCAGCCAAACCGCGCCAGCGCGAGACCATCCGTCTCGACCCCGCCCCGGCCCATGTCCGCCGCATCGGCCACGCGGTGCTCAAGGTGAGCGATTTCCGCCGCTCGGAAAGGTGGTGGAAAGAACGGTTCGGCTTCCTCACGTCCGACGAAATCGAAGCCGCACCCAACGTCCCGCTTGGCGCCTTCATGCGCTGCGACCGGGGCGATCTCCCGTCCGATCACCATACGATCTTCCTCGCCCAGCTGCCCGGCGCGCTCGGGCTGCTGCACGCCGCCTTCGAGGTGGAGAGCTTGGACGATCTGATGCTCGGCCACGAATATCTTAAGACCCGCCAGCGCGAGGCCGCATGGGGCGTGGGACGGCACATCATGGGCAGCCAGATTTTCGATTATTGGAAGGACCCCTTCGGCAACGAACTGGAGCACTGGACCGATGGCGACCTGTTCACCGCCGCCGATCCGCCTGCCAAGCAGACGATGCAGGCGCTGCTCGCCGTCCAGTGGGGCGCGCCGCACCCGATGTTTGCCGGAAAGATGGCCCCGCCGCCCGGCCTCGTCGCCTTCGTCACTGCCCTGCAACTGCGCATCAAGCGCCTGTTTGCCCGCTCACCCAAGGAAGCCTGATCGATGAAACTCTGCACCTTCACCCACAATGGCAAGACGCGCACCGGGATCGTGGTTGGCGATACCGTGGTCGAAACCGGCGTGCCCGGCACGATGATCGATGTGATCCGCGATTGGGACGCGCTGAAGCCCGGACTCGAGGCCAAGGCGGCGACCGGCGCGGGCATTGCGCTGACCGACGTCAAGCTCGAAGCCCCCGTCCCACGCCCCGGCAAGATTTTCGCCATCGGCCTCAACTATGCCGATCACATCGCCGAAAGCGGCCTCGGCACGCCGGAACGGCAGGTGTGGTTCACCAAGGCGCAGACCAGCGTCAACGCGCCCTATGATCCGATCCTGATCGCGCGCGGCACCATGACGCCCGATTACGAGGCGGAATTGGTTGCGGTCATCGGCGCGGGCGGCAAGCACATCGCCGCAGCCGACGCGCCCGCCGCGATTTTCGGCTACACCGTTGGCAATGATGTGACCGAGCGGATGTGGCAGCACGCCGTGCCGCAATGGTCGCTCGGCAAGAGCTTCGATACCCACGCGCCGATGGGCCCGTGGATCGTCACTGCCGACGAAGTGGGCGATCCCCACGCACTAGGCATCCGCTGCTATATCAATGGTGAGGAGCGGCAGAGCTCAAACACGAGCCACCTCGTTTACAACGTCTGGCAGCAGATCGAGCACCTCTCGGTCGGCATGACGCTGGAGCCGGGCGATTGCCTGTTCACCGGCACGCCCGGCGGAATCGGCGCAGCGATGGACCCGCGCCAGTTCCTCAAGCCGGGCGATGTGGTGCGGACCGAGATCGACCGCCTCGGCCATATCGAAGGCACCATGTTGGCCGAGGGCTGATACGCCATGAGCGCCGCCTATGATTGCGACGTGCTGATCATCGGCGGCGGGCCGACCGGGGTGACGCTGGCGGCCCTGCTGGCGAAACGCGGGATCAGCGTCATCGTCGCCGAAAAGGAAGCGGCGATCTTTCCGCTCCCGCGTGCGGCGCATATCGACCATGAGGGGATGCGGATTCTGCAAGAAGCGGGCGCTGCCGAGGCTGTGATGGCGACCAGCCGCAGCGCCGATCGCTACGAGTTCCGCAATGCTAAGGGGCGCGTGTTGATGCGCTTCGACGGGGCTGGTCAGACCGGCCCCGGCGGCTGGCCGATTGCGAACATGATCCACCAACCTTCGGTCGAAGCGGCATTGCGGCAGGCGCTGCTGGTGCACGAATACGCCGATCTCAGGACCGGGTGGGAACTGCTCGACTTCGAAGATGATGGCGCGGGCGCTACCGCGCGCCTCGCCACCCCGGACGGCGATCGAAGCATCCGCGCGCGCTGGCTGGTCGGTGCCGACGGCGCGCGCAGTCCGGTGCGAAAGGCCTGCCGGATCAGTTTCGAGGATCTCGGGTTCGAGGAGCCTTGGCTTGTGGTGGATGTGCTGGTCGATGATCCGGCGCGCCTGCCCACCGCCAACTTGCAGATCTGCGATCCCGCGCGCCCCACCACCTGCGTGATAATGGGCGCCGGGCGGCACCGCTGGGAATTCATGATCCTCCCCGGCGAGACGCAAGAGGCGATCAGCACCCCTGCCTCGGTCGAACGGTTGCTGGCGCCGTGGAATGTCGCAGGCGCGGTTAGGATCGAGCGTACGGCTGTCTACACCTTCCGCGCCCGGATTGCGCAGGAGTGGCGCAAGGGCCGGGTGCTGCTGGCCGGCGATGCCGCGCACCAGACCCCGCCATTTGCGGGGCAGGGGATGTGCTCCGGCCTGCGCGATGCGGCGAACCTCGCCTGGAAGCTCGCTGCCGTGGTCAAGGAGGAGGCTGGCGACGGACTACTGGATACCTACCAGCCTGAACGTGCCCCCAACCTGCGCGCCACAATCGATATGGCGGTGATGATGGGGCGAATGGTGTGCACCACCAGCCGGATCAGCGCGATGCTGCGCGATGCGAAGTTTGGCTTTGCCCGGATGCTCGGGAAATTGCCGGACGGCCCGCCCGCTTACCCGCCGCTTGCAGCCGGAGCGGTACTTGCCGGTTCGGCAGGCGCAGGGACCTATTTCCCGCAAGGCCTAGCGGTCGATGGGGCGCGGCTTGATGATGCTATGCCTGATGGCGCGTGGCTGATTGCGCGGACCAGTCTGGACTCGCCCCAACTCGCCCCCTTCGCTCAAGGGCTGGCCGCTTGGCTGGATGGACACAATGCGCAGGCCGTGCTGGTGCGCCCCGACCGATACGTCTTTGGCACCGGCAACCCCCAAGCGCTCGCCGCCGCGTGGCAGCAGGCGCTCAGCGGCGCTTGAGGATCAGGTAGAGCGCACCCTCGCCGCCGTGGCGGATATGGGCGCGGCGCACGGCAGTGATCGTGCCGGCATGGCGGCTCGCGGCGAGCCAGTCGAGCAGTTTGGCGCGGATCGCCCCGCGTTTTGCCATCCGATCCGCCGGATCGACCGGTCGCTCCCGCCCAGCCACCACCAGCACCACTCGCGCGCCCATCATCCGCGCCTGATCGAGCCCGCCCATGATTCGATCATAGGCGGTGTCGAGCGTGTGACCATGAAGGTCGAGCGTCAGGTCAGGGTCCAATCGGCCCGCCTTCATCCGCCGGTCCCAATGCGAATCGAGGCCTTTCGGGTCCTCTCCCGCATACCGGGGCGGCGGCGCAGCCAAGGGCTGGTGAAGGGGGGCGCGCGGCTTGCCGATGGGCTTGACCGGTTTGGCTGCCATCACAGTCTTGGTCGGGACCGTTGCCGCAGCCTTGGGCAGTGCGGGAGGATCGGGCCGCTTCTTGCCCGGCAGTGGCTTCACGCTGGAAGCCAGATGCGCCCAGGCGGCCTGCTCGCCTGTGGTCAGCCCCCGCGGCGCTCTCATCGCCCGCCGAGCCGTGCCGCAGCCGCGCGCGGAAGCAGCACGTAGGCGCGCCCGCGCCCGCTCATCCCGCCGGCAGTGCGGCGCGCATCCTCGCCCGCGCCCCAGAAGGTGTCGAACCGGTTTGCGCCCTTGATCGCCCCGCCGGTGTCCTGCGCGATCCACAAGCCGTTCGCCTCGGCCCGGTCGAGCCCCAGCCATACCGGCGCGCCCAGCGGCACATAGGCCGGGTCTGCCGCCACCGAAGACTCGCGCCGCACCGGCACGCCCAAAGCGCCCAGCGGGCCATCGCCCTTCAGTTCGGAAAAGAAGATCCAGCTCTTGTTGAGTCGCATCAGATTACGCCCGTCGCGCGGGTTCTGGCGGATATAGGCCATGATCCCCTGCATCGATCCGGAATACTTGCCCGGCCCTTCGCCCAGCAACCCGCGTTCGCGCATCACGCCGCCGATGCCGACATATTCGCGGCCGTTCTGCCCGGCATAGCCGATGCGTATCACTTCACCCTCGGGCGTGCGCAGACGGCCCGAGCCCTGAATCTGGAGGAAGAAGAATTCGACCGGATCAGCGGCCCAAGCGATGATCGGCGCCTTGCCCGCCAAGGCCCCGTCCTCGATCGCCGCACGGTCGTGATAGAGCACGAAGCGGCCCTGTTCGTCATACCGGCCCAAAGGCGGACGGCCGGTGCGCTCGGAGGCAGGCACATCGTCGGGCCAGCCGCGCACCAGATCGGAGGGCATGGCATAGACGGGGACGTCAAAGCCCGCGCGCCGGGTACGGCTGCCGGCGATCTCGGGCTCGAAATAGCCGGTGGCAAAGGCCTTCCCGTCGCCGATCTGCACAGCGGTGAATTGTTCGGCGAAGAAGCTGCGCGCCCGCCCCGGTGCGATGCCGCGCGCAGCATCGCAAACCCCGCGCCAGTCATCGGGCCGGGTGAGGCCGCTGGCATCCTCGCGGGTCAGCAGGCGCGGGCACGATTCGATGAAGCTCGTCAACGCGCCCCGCGCATCGGCATCATTGACTGACAGAGCAGCCAGAGCCGGACCGAGCGCAACGCCCGCTAGTACCGCATTGGCAGCCACAGGGGCGACGGGGGCGGTGACAACCGGCGGCGGCACGCTGCCTTGCGGGATCACCCGCCCGCAACCTGCCAGGGCCAACAGCATCGCAAGGCCAAGCAGCAGCCGCATTACAGGTTCCTCGGGTCGGGGCATCAGGCCCCGGTTGGTCAGCCTTCGTCGGTTTCGTCGAGCAGCCAGTTGGGATCGCGCGCGTTGATGTTGCGCGAGAAGGTCCAAACGTCACGGCTTTCGACTGCATCATCAAGCGACCCGGCGATAACAGTGCCTTCCTTGTCGCGGGTCACAGCAGCGATATCGGCGACAAACAGCAACGCGATGCGCGCCATCTTGCCATCGAGCGAGGCCGAATGGATCCGCACTTCCTCAACGCGGATCAGCGTGTTTTCCATCGTTTCGCCTGCCGCCTCGCGCGCATCGATGGCGGCGATGAAACCTGCATAGACATCATCGTCGCACAATTCGCGCAGGGTCTCACGGTCGCTCTTCCAGAAGGCTTCGAGCGTCATGCGATAGGCACCGCGTGCGCCTTCGAGGAATTGGGCAAGGTTGAACTTGCTGTCGGCCGCGGCGATTTCACGCAGGCCGCGCTCAACCGCAGGCATGACGCCTTCGAGCTCCACCGGGCGCGGCGGTGCCACGGCCGCCGGCATCGCTGCGGGACGGATCCCGGCGGGCTTGTCATCCGATTCGAAGCGCTGCGGCACTGGCTCTTCTTCCTGCTCCGCCCGGCGTCCGAGCACCGAATAGAGGCGCAGGCCGAGAAACGCGGCGACCATGGCGAGGAGAACGATTTCGAGCACAGCAACAATTCCGATCTTCGTACAGGGCGAAAGCTCAGCTACGGCGCAGCTTGGCCCAAGGACGCCTACACTGCCTTAAATGGGTATCGATTACAATTCGCCAACGCCCAATAGGTTGCTGCCCGGGTCGAATCTTTCGCCCTATCCCGGCGCGCGTGCCTGCGGTTGCGGGCTGGCCGCACCCCTGCTAGGCGCACGCCGGAGCAGCCCTCGCATGCACAGCGTGCGTCAGGCGCACATCCTGTTACCCATTTTGAAAGACAAGTGACACCATGTCCGACGAAGAAGGCGTCCTCACCAATCTCGACACCATGAACGCCGGCGGGCCGCAGCCCAATGGGGAAGACACGTTGCCGGCGGTCGGGATCATCACGCAATATGTGAAGGACCTCTCGGTCGAAAACCCCAGCGCGCCGGACGTGTTCCAATGGGCCGAACCGCCGCAGATCGACGTGCAGTTCAACATCGGCAGCGAAGTGATCGGCACCGACGTTCACGAAGTGACACTGAAGCTGACACTGACCGCCACCTCGGAACGTGGTACCATGTATATCGTCGATCTGGCCTATTCTGGCCTCGTCGGCATGCGCAACCTGCCCGAGGATCAGGCCCACGCCTTCCTCTACGCTGAAGCACCCCGCTTGCTATTCCCCTTCGCCCGCCGCGTCGTTGCCGATGCCGTGCGCGATGCCGGGTTCCCGCCGCTGATGGTCGATCCGGTCGACTTCAACGGGCTCTACGCACAGCAGCTTGCCGCGCGCCGCGCCGAAGAAGCCGCCGGGGGCAAACCGATTTCCCCGGTGACAGGCAACGCCTGACATCCTGACCACAGCGGTCGCGGCCAGCCATGAGCCTGCTTAGAAACGTCGGCACGATTGGCGGGCTGACTGCGGTAAGCCGGGTGTTCGGCTTTGCCCGCGATATTCTTCTCGCCCGCGTGCTGGGCGCGGGGATGGCGGCTGACGCGTTCCAACTGGCCTTCACCCTGCCCAACACCTTCCGCCGCTTGTTCGCGGAAGGCGCGTTCAGCGTCGCCTTCGTGCCGCTCTACAGCCGCGCGCTGCATGGCCGCGATGGCGAGCCGGGCAGCGAGGAGGCCGCGGAAAAGTTCGCCGACGATGTGCTGAGCGTGTTCGTCTGGGTGCTTTTCGCGTTCAGCGGCATCTGCATGGTGTTCATGCCGGCTATCGTCTGGGCGCTGGCGAGCGAATATGGCGACGTTCCGGGCAAGTTCGAACTTTCGGTGTTTCTCAGCCGGGTGACCTTCCCGTATTTGTTCTTCATCAGCTTGGTCGCAATGCTTTCGGGCCTGCTCAACGCGCGGTCACGCTTTGGCCCCGGAGCGGTCGCTCCGGTGCTGCTCAACATCTTCCTGATTTCCGGCATCCTGCTGGGCGACCATTGGCGCGGGACGAGCGGCGATGATGTGGTCGTGGTGCAGGTATTGGCCGCCGCAGTCTCATTGTCCGGCTTTGCGCAGCTGCTCTATCTGGCGTGGGAGACGCGGCGCGCCGGGGTAAAGCTGAAGGTTCAACTGCCGCGCGTCACGCCCGAGGTGAAGCGGCTCGGCCTGCTGATCCTGCCAGCAACCTTCGGGGCCGGGATTTACCAGATCAGCCAGCTGGTTGATACGTTCTTTGCGACTTCGCTGCCGCAGGGCTCGCTGACTTTGCTGAAGCTTGCCGACCGCTTGAACCAGATGCCGCTCGGGATCGTCGGAATTGCACTGGGCACGGCAATCCTGCCGATGCTGAGCCGCCACATCCACACCGGCGATCAAGCCGAGGCACAGCGCTTGCAGGGCAATGCCTTTGAAATCGCGACGCTGCTGACCCTGCCCGCCGCCGCTGCCCTGGCGGTGTGTGCACCGGCGTTCTGCACCGCCTTCTTCGTCGGCGGCAAGTTCACGGCAACCGACGGCGCGCTGATGGCGCAGATCGTGGTCGCGCTGGTTGCGGGCCTACCTGCTTACGTGATCGTCAAGGTGCTGAACCCCGGTTTCTTTGCGCGTGAAGATACCCGCACCCCGGTGTGGACTGCACTCGCTTCGTTGATCTTCAACGTCGCACTCAATTTGTATGTGGTGAACCGCTTCGGGATCGTCGGGCTGGCTGCAGCGACCGCCGCCTCGGCCAGCCTCAATTGCGTGCTACTCTACATCATCCTCCACCGCCGTGGGTGGTTTCACTTCACTCCCAAGCTTATCAGCCGAGTCGCACGGCAATTGCTGGCGACGGGCGCGATGACCGGGGTGTTGTGGTACCTGGTGCCGCTGATGGCGGAACGCTATGGCGCAAGCCTGATCGAGCGCGTCTGGTCGCTCGGCGTGCTGGTGGCCGCTGGCGGTGCGATGTTCTTTGCCGCAGCGTTTGTGTTTGGCGCGCTCGACAAGGACCTGCTCGCCCAGCTACGGCGCAGGAAGCCGGCCCGCACCAAGGCCGATGACAAGATACTAGAGGTTGAGTGACATGCGCGTCGTTTCCGGCATCCAGCCCACGGGCAAGCCCCATCTCGGCAATTATCTCGGCGCGATCCGCAATTATGTGGCGCTGCAGGATGATGCCCATGCTGCGGGCGGCGAATGCCTGATCTTCATCGCCGATCTCCATGCCCTGTCGATGGCGCATGATCCGGCCGAACTGCGGTCCTCGACCCTTGAACTGGTGGCGACGCTGGTGGCCTGCGGGCTCGATCCCGACAAGGCGATCCTGTTTAATCAGGCGCAGGTCCCGCTCCACCCAGAGATGCAATGGCTGCTTAACGGCACGGCCCGGATGGGCTGGCTGAACCGCATGACCCAGTGGAAGGACAAGGCGGGCAAAAACCGCGAGGGCCAGTCGGTCGCGCTGTTCACCTACCCGGTGCTGCAAGCCGCCGACGTACTGCTGTATCAGGCGACCCATGTGCCTGTGGGCGAGGATCAGAAGCAGCATCTGGAGCTGGCCCGCGACATCGCGCAGAAGTTCAATAATGACTTCGGCACCGAAGACGCGCCAATCTTCACCCTGCCCGATCCGATCATCCCGAAGGAAGCGGCGCGGATCATGTCCCTGCGCGACGGTTCGGCCAAGATGTCAAAGTCCGATCCCAGCGACATGAGCCGCATCAACCTCTCGGACGATGCCGACACGATGGCGCAGAAGGTGAAGAAGGCGAAGACCGATCCCGAACCGCTGCCGTCAGAGGAAGCGGGGCTGGCTGACCGGCCCGAGGCGAAGAACCTCGTCGGCATTTACGGCGCGCTCGCCGGGCAGTCGGCGGCTGAGGTGCTCGCGCAATTTGGCGGGCAGGGTTTCGGCGCGTTCAAGCCTGCGCTGGCTGACCTGCTCGTCGCCAAGCTCGGCCCGATCCGTGACCGCTTCGTCGAGTTGAAGGACGACAGCGAAGCGCTCGACGCGATCCTCGCGCGGGGCGCTGCCAAGGCGCGCGAACGCGGCAAGCCGACACTCGATGCGGCCTACCGTGCATTGGGATTAGTGCGGCACTGATTTCACGAGTCATTTGCGACGAGCCGAGGCGCAGCAACGGCGAATATTCAATCGTCGTTCATGCCCGTGCAATATGATATCACACGCTAACACCATTGCTTTCATTGCAATGGAAACCAGACAAGGGTTGTGTCATGTTATCTCCTATGTCTTCGATCAAATCTCTCACCCGCTTCGCCCTTCCGGTCGCTCTCGCAATCGGGCTGTCGGCCTGTGCCACCCCGTTCAAGGCCGATGTGTCGCGCTTTGCCGCGCCGCTGCCTGCGCCGCAGGGCCAGTCCTTCGCGGTCGTGCCGGAAGATCCCAAGCTTGCGGGCGGGCTCGAATTTGCCACCTATGCCAACTCGGTCGCGGCCGAGATGCAGGAATTGGGCTACACCCGCGCCGCTACGCCTGAGAGCGCGGACTTGCTGGTGCGCTTCGACTACCGCGTCGATGGCGGGCGTGAACGCGTGCGGACCGATTTTAACGGTGTCGGCGCAGCTGGCTTTGGTCCGTGGGGCCGGTGGGGCGGCTGGGGCGGCGGCGGCTGGGGCCTCGGCTTCAACGATCCGTTCTTCGGCGGCCCGGACGTGCGCAGCTACACCATCTACACCAGCGGCATCGACCTGAAGATCGACCGCGCCGCAGATGGCCAGCGCCTGTTCGAAGGCAAAGCCGAAGCGGTCTCGCGCTCGAACCGCCTCCCGCGCCTCGTGCCCAATCTGGTGGACGCGATCTTCACCGGCTTCCCCGGCAATTCGGGCGAAACCCTGCGGATCACCATCCGCGATGACGAAAAGACCGTGCGCCCTACGGATTGATGGTGTAAGGCTACTCGCAAGAGACCCTTGGACGGGAAAAGAGAAGGCGGCGCAGGGGATCGCGCCGCCTTTTTTTGTGCCTGTTTTCGGCGCTCTCCTGTTAACGATTGTCCAACTGCGCCCGGACCGCCGCCAGCCCTTCACGGGTGATGCGATAGGGTTGTCCGGCCATGCTCCGGATCAGCCCCCGGCGGCGCAACCGATTGAAGATCGACAGGCTGCAATCGGTCAGGCGAAAGCCATCGCGGTTGTAGCAGTCGACTTCGATTACCTTGCCGTGTGCGTCGCGCAGGTAACGGATCATGCCGCCCTGCGCGAGCACGTGCAGCACGCGCTGCTCGTGTTTCGAGATGTTCAATGGAAGTGTCCTGAGAAGAAATGCTGACAGGCGCCGGGGCGAGCCTTGCTCACGGCGGCGACACGATCAGCCTTGTGCGCGGGTCAAACCGCGCCAAGGCTCGTCAGCGGATCACATTCTCGGACATGGTGGTTCCAACAGGAAGGAAGGCCGGCAGTGTGCTGCGCGCGGCGCGCGGCGTCAAGCCTCAGAGCGCCGCATGCCCCCCAGTCGAACCAAACCCGCCCTCGCCCCGCTCGGTGGCGTCCAGTTCCGCAACCTCGCTCCATGCCGCCTGCACCACCGGCGCCAGCACCAGTTGCGCCACCCGGTCACCGCGGGCGATGGCGAAAGGCTCGACGCCGTGGTTGATCAGGATCACCTTCAGCTCGCCCCGATAATCGCTATCGATCGTACCGGGAGTGTTGGGGACGGTAATGCCGTGCTTCAGCGCGAGGCCTGATCGCGGACGCACCTGAATCTCAAAGCCCTCGGGAATCGCCAGCGCGAGCCCGGTCGCCACCGCATGGCGCGCGCCCGGAGCGATGGTGACGTCCTCGGCGCTCACCACATCCATCCCCGCTGCGCCACTAGTGGCATAGGCGGGGAGCGACAGACCTGCGCCGTGTGGCAGGCGCTTCACTTCGACGGAAATACTCATTCTGCGCTACCGCCTTCGGCTACTTGAGCGCGGCTCACTCGGCCGCTTCCACCCGAAACACCGCCGCGATGCGTTCGGCCAGGGCCATCGCCACCGCGCTCTTGGGCATTTCGTCGAGCACCTCGATCCCGTCACCGCTGACGATGGTGACGCGGTTACGATCCCCGCCCATCACATCGCCGCTAACGTCATTGGCGACGATCCAGTCGGCGCTCTTGCGCTTGCGCTTTGCCTTGGCGTTTTCGAGCACGTTGTCGGTCTCGGCCGCAAAGCCGATCACCAACGCAGGTCGCCTAGTGCCGCCTGCGACATTGGTGAGGATGTCGGGGTTTTCGGTCAGCATCAGCGCCGGCGGGGCATCGCCGCGCTTCTTGATTTTCTCACCGCGATATTCCTTGGGCCGCCAATCCGCGACCGCAGCGACCATCACCGCCACATCAGCAGGCAGCGCGCGCCTGACCGCTTCGGCCATGTCGCGCGCGCTTTCGACATCGACGCGGCGCACCCCGGCGGGCGTCTTGAGCGCCACCGGCCCTGCCACCAGCGTAACCCGCGCGCCCAGCGCAGCAACGGCTGCGGCGATGGCAAAGCCCTGCTTGCCGCTCGAACGGTTGGCGATATAACGCACCGGATCAATCGCTTCCCACGTCGGCCCGGCGGTAACCAGCACATGCCGCCCGACAAGCGGGCGATGCGAAGCGGCGATGCCGAAATCAGCCCCTTCGGTCACTGCGCCAAGATCGGCTTCGACTTCCTCGGGCACTTCGGGCGCCAGGAATTCGGATTCGGGCGGAGCCTTGCGCTCATCAACTTCGTGGTTGATCGCCCCGAAATCGACGGGCGGTGCGGAATTGGCCTTGCCCTTGCGTGCCAGCAGCGGCCCGTCAAAGTCCGGCGCGAATTCGGGCGCGGGTTCTTCCTCGGGCGGGAGGAGTTCTTCCGCCTCGGGATCGGGCAGGTCTTCGTATTCGGCTTCGATTTCGTCGTGGGTGCGCTTCGCCGTCGAGCGCGGGATGATGCGCGAGAAGAACCCGCCCAGCCCGCCTGCGGGCATGGCGGCGCTGCCATCGTCCTCTTCCTCAGGCTCAAGCGCTTCGACTTCGAACGTCGGCGGCGCCAGGCGGCGTGCCGGCGGTTCGAGCAATTGCGGTTCGGGCACAAGGATTCCGAAATGCCCGGCAATCGCGCGCCAGATCGCCTCAGGCTCGGGCAGACGGCCATAGCCGAACTCGCCGCAGGCCATCGGGCCTTCTTCGGGGTTCAGCACATTGACGCCCGCAGCCTTGAGCAAGGCGATGTTACGCTGGGTCGCCCCATGCTCCCACATCCGCACATTCATCGCCGGCACGGCCATCACCGGCTTGTCGGTGGCGAGGATCAGCGTGGTGGCCAGATCATCGGCGATGCCGGTCGCCATCTTGGCAAGCAGATCGGCAGTCGCCGGACAGACGACCACCAGATCGGCCTCACGCGAGAGCTGGATATGGCCCATCTCAGCCTCGTTCTTGAGGTCGAACAGGTTGGTGTAGACCTGATTCTCGGACAATGCGGCCAGCGACATGGGGGTGACGAATTGCTGCCCGCCCTTGGTGACGACGCAGGTGACGTCGCCGCCGCCCTTGCGGATCAGACGCACCAACTCGCAGGCCTTGTAGGCCGCGATCCCGCCGCCCACGACCAGCAGGATGCGAGGGTGTTTGCCCGCTTTCGCCTCCTGTGTGCTCATCTTGCCTCTCGCCTCTCGCGCCACGCTGTAGGGTGCCAGCCATAATGCAAGCAACACCCATCGCAAAGCTTGGTTAAGTTTGCCTTGATGCCCGCCCCGCCGCGCTTTGGAATAAATCAAATAGCCCGCGCGGGGCAAAAGCGAGACCGACGCCATAGGCCGGTAACGCCAATTGTACCCAGTAGAAATTCTCCGGCCGCGCAAACAACGCCATCATTGTGAACAGGCCTGCAAACCACAGCAGCGCAAACAACCCGATCCGCCCGCCAATCGCAGCCCAGCCGACCAGCGGCAGGATCGCAAGCGGCGCAGCGAGGCTGACGGGCAAGAGCCGCAGTCCAGTGAGATGCGCCAGCGCGGTCAGGGGGAGGCGATAGCCCGCCAGCGCGCTCCACCCTTGCGAGGCCAGATCACCCGGCACGCGTCCGGCTTCGACGGCGGCGAAATGCAGCGCCATCCCGCCTGCGAACAACGCTAGCAGCACCGCCACGGCGCCTGCCTCGCGCCAACGTTGCTCCGCCAGCGCGAAGGCCAGCCACAGGAGCACGAATGGCGCTGCCAATTCGCGAACGGCCAGCGCCAGCGCCGCCGCCAGCAGCGCCGGCAACCAGCGATTCCGGCGATAGAGCAGCAGCGCCAGTGTCAGGCACAGGCCTGCGGAAAAATCATGATCCAGCCCCGCGACCGGGTTCAGGGCCGCGCCCCCGCCCAGCGCCAGCAGCACGCTCGCTCCCACCCGCTCGGGCCATGCGGCGAGCGGCGCTTCCCGGCGATTGAGTGCCCACAGGCACGCCAGCACCAACGCCATTTGCGCATAGCGAACCCCGTCCACCCCGATCACAGCTTGCAGCATTGCCAGCGTCGGTAGGCGCACCGCAACAAAGGGGCGGGTTGGGTAATGGCCGGCGCGCTGCTCGTCCAAGGCGGCCGAGTAATAGCCCTCACCCGCCGTCACGCGCGCGGCGATGCGGGCGTAGAGCGCCATATCGCCTTTGGCCCGGCCCTGTGGGTTCGGGCATATGGAAGGCATTGCGGCGACAGATGCGCGTTCAGGCTGATCTCCCGGCGCAGTCGCCAACGCGCTCCACCCCATTGCTGCAGCCAGCAGCGCCAGCGCCAGCGCCGCCGCCCAACGCGGCAGATGCGCAAACGGACGGCCAAGCGCGTCCCACCGCTCGGTAAGCGATGGGAAGGCGTCGAGCCTCATCCGATCCAGCCGAGCGCCATTGCCCCCCACACCGCGCCCGCTCCGGCAAGGCCCGACAGGACGTAGCCGAGCCAGCCACGGCCCTCACGCTTGTCGGTGATGAGCGGGATATGCGGCAGCGGCGGCGTTTCGGGCGCGCCGCCCTTGGGCGGGTATTTCTCTTCCAGCCGCCGGATCAGACCGGGGAGGCGGAACAGGGTCTCGGCATCTGTCTTCAGCCGGTCAGCTAGCGCAGCCTCCGGGCCTAGTTCATCGCGAATCCAGCTGCGGACGTAGGGCGCGGCGGTGTCCCACATGTTGATGTCGGGATTAAGCTGCGTGGCGATGCCTTCGACCATCACCATCGTCTTTTGCAGCAGCAACAGGTGCGGCTGGGTCTGCATGTCGAAATCGCGGGTGATGGCGAACAGCCCGTCGAGCATCTGGCCGACAGAGAGCTCCTTCACCGGCTTGCCGCGCATCGGCTCACCAACGGCCCGCAGCGCGGTCGCGAATTCGCCGACCGAGTGATAGCTGGGCACATATTGCGCTTCGAAATGGATTTCGGCGACGCGCTGGTAATTGCCCGTTGTCAGCCCGTAGAGGATCTCGGCCAGCCACTGGCGCGCGCGCCGGTCGATCCGGCCCATGATCCCGAAATCGATGGCGACGATGGTGCCGTCGTCCTCCACGAACAGGTTGCCCTGATGCATGTCGGCATGGAAGAATCCGGCGCTGATCGCCTGCGTCAGGAAGCTGATCACCAGCCGCTCGGACAATTCGGCAAAATTATGCCCGCGCGCCCGCAATTCATCGACGCGGCTGATCTTGATTCCGTCGATCCATTCGATCGTCAGCACCCGGCCATTGGTGCGGTCCCAGTCGATGCCCGGGATGCGGTAGCCGGGCACGCCCGCCATCTGCTCGGCGAGTTCGGAGGCCGATGCCGCCTCGCGCCGCAGGTCGAGTTCGGAATTGGTCCAGCGCTTGAAATTGGCGATGGTGAGGCGCGGACGCAGGCGCGAGAACTCCCCGCCCATCGCCTCGACATGGGCCGCGGCCCATTCATAGGTGGTGATATCGCGGGCGAATTTTTCGCGGATGCCGGGGCGCAGCACCTTGACCGCGACCTTGCGGCCTTCGGTGGTGATGGCCTTGTGGACCTGCGCAATCGACGCCGCGCCGACGGGTTCCGGGTCGATTTCGCTGAACAGCTTGTCGATCGGTTGGCCGAAGCTCGATTCAATCGCCGCCTTGATCTGGGAAAACGGCACCGGCGGCAGACTGTCTTGAAGGCTTAGCAGGTTGTTTGCCGCTTCCTCGCCCACCAGATCAGGGCGCGTGGCAAGCGATTGCCCGAGCTTGATCGCCGCAGGCCCAATCGCGCGGAAGGCCCCGGCATAATCGCGCGGGCCGTTCTTGCCCGTCAGTGTCGCCAACCGCGCCAGCCGCACCAGCTGGCGCAAGGCGACAGGCGCATTGGGATCATTCTCGATCCCCACCAGCGCGCGGCGGCGGGCCAGCGTCACGCCCCAGCGGGCGAGGCGGATCAGGTGGACGGCAGAGGTGGTCACGCCCTAGATCTTCCACCCCGAATGGATCGCGACCAGCCCGCCCATGATCGGCTCGACCTTGGTGTTGGCGAAACCGGCGGCGCGGATCATCTGTTCGAAGGCGGGCATCGGCGGGAACTTGCGAATCGATTCGGCAAGATAGCGGTAGGAATCCGCATCGCCGGCAATCGCCTGCCCCATGCGCGGCAGCAGATGTTCGGAATAGATATCATATGCCTCCTTCAGCCCCGACCATTCGACGGTCGAGAACTCAAGGCAGAAGAACCGCCCGCCCGGACGCAGCACGCGCAGCGCTTCGGTCAACGCGCGGTCGATATGGGTCACGTTCCGGATGCCGAAGGCGATGGTGTAGGCATCGAAGGTGTTGCTGGCGAAGCTCACGCTTTCAGCGTTCTGGCAGGTGAAGACGAGGCTGCCGTCATTTTCATCAAATCCGCGTTCCAGCGCACGCTCCGCGCCCACATCGAGCATGTCCTGATTGATATCGGCCACCGTGATGTGCGCCCCGCGGGCCGCCATGCGGAAAGCGATGTCGCCGGTGCCACCCGCCATGTCGAGGATCTGTTCGCCCGGCTGCGGCTTGACCCGCTTCACGAAGCGGTCCTTCCACAGCCGGTGCATCCCGCCCGACATCGCATCGTTCATGATGTCGTATTTGCGCGCGACGCTGGAGAAGACCTCGCCGACCTTGCGGGTCTTTTCTTCCGGAGTGACCTGGGTGTAGCCGAAGGAGACGGTGTCGTCAGTGCTCTGTGTCATGCCCGGCTCCCTAGAGACAATTGCCGCCCGCGCAAAGGGTGTTAGAGGAAGCTCAAATGCCTGAGCTCCCCGAAGTAGAAACAACCGTCCGCGGCCTTGCAAAGTTCCTCGAAGGCGAGCGGATCACGCGCGTCGTCTTGAACCGCGCCGACCTGCGCCGCCCCTTCCCCGCCGATCTGGTCCAGGTGATGACCGGCGCCACGGTCAGCACACTCTCGCGCCGCGCCAAATATGGGTTGATACATCTCGATCGCGGGGCGACGATGATCTTCCATCTCGGCATGAGCGGGCGCTGGCGGATCGACCCGGAAACGCCCGAGACGCATGATCACCTGCTGCTGGAGACCGCGCACCACAGTTTCGCCCTGTGTGATCCGCGCCGATTCGGCTCGGTCGATCTGGTGCAGACCGGCGCGCTCGACCTCTGGCCGCAATTCGCCGCGCTCGGGCCGGAGCCTCTGGGCCCGGGGCTGAGTGTCAGTCATCTGAAGGCGGCGCTGAAGGGCAAGACCCAGTCGATCAAGCTGTGCCTGCTCGATCAGCGCATCGTGGCAGGCCTCGGCAATATCTATGTGTGCGAGGCACTGTGGCGCGCCGGCATCCATCCCACCAAACAGGCGGGCAAGGTCACGCAGGCCCAGCTGACGCGGCTGGTGCCCGCCATCATCGCGGTGCTCGAAGCATCGATCCGTGACGGCGGCTCGACCTTGCGTGACTATGCCGCGCCGAGCGGCGAGCTGGGCTATTTCGCGAGCAGCTTCGATGTTTATGGGCGCGATGGCCAACCGTGCCGCCGCGACGATGGCGGGGTGATCGAACGGATTGCCCAAGGCGGACGCAGCACCTGGTTCTGCCCAGTGTGCCAGAAATAAGGGAGAATCGTTGACCTTCGGAGCAGTTCTGACTATGCGCGCTGCTTTCCGGCGGTTGGGCCCTGCGTCCGCTCGCCCGTTTTCGAGCAAACCGTCACCAATTTCTCGGCTGCCTCAAGCGGCCTGAACCAAACGCGAGACAGACACGAATTATGGCAAACACGCCGCAAGCCAAGAAGCGCATCCGTCGCAACACCGCCCGCGCCGAAATCAACGGTGCGCGCATCAGCCGCATCCGCAGCTTCATCAAGAAGGTCGAATCGGCCTGTGAAGCGGGTGACAAGGAAGCAGCTGCGGTTGCCCTCAAGGCGGCCCAGCCGGAAATGGCCCGCGGCGTTGCACGCGGCGTGCTGCACAAGAACACCGTGGCCCGCAAGCTCTCGCGTCTGACGCGCCGAGTCGCCACCCTCTGATTCGATTCGTCACGCTTCCGTCTTCCATGCCCAGCGCATGACGACGGAAAGCCGGGACCTCGCAAACCGTTCGGGCCGTGCTCAATGAGCGCGGCCCGTTTCGTTTGCGACAAATGCAACCGTGCAGACTCCCAGAAATGTCAGGATTCACCACGATTCGCGGCCTGTGGAGCATGATTGCGCAGGAAAACCAATCACTTCAACGTAAGTCTGCGGGTCAGCGGTGAGTCAACAGGATTATTTCACTTTTTTTAAAAGTCCTCGCTTGCGCAAAAGGCCGCAGAGTTCTTTAGATCAGGCTCACCCGGCGCGGGACAGCCCGGGCGCTTTTACAACTTGGCCGACAGGGGGGAACTCCGGAATCCTCGATTCCGGGGCTGGGATGGTTAAGCCTGTCGCATCGGGATGAAAAGGTCTGTGAGCCGCACGGCTCGGCAGGCTAAGGTTGAATTGGGGAAGAGCTTGTGCACAGGACTGACAAGGCGCGGACGGGTGGCCGCCAGGCCGATGAACATCTGATGGAAGATTCCGAAGCTGTAAATCTCGCCGCGGACTGGTCCGATATCAGTCAGGGCTTGCGCAAGGATCTGGGGCACCAGCTGCACAGCCAGTGGATCAAGCCGATCCAGCTTGGCGCGCTGAACCGCGAGACCGGCGCTCTCGATCTTTACCTTCCGACCGAATTTTCGGCCAACTGGGTGCGTGATCGCTTCCATGACCGTCTGCAACTCGCCTGGAGCATCGCGCGCAGCGAAGTGCGCAAGGTCAATATTGTCGTCCACCCAGGCCGCCGCCAGCTGCCCGACCTGCGCCTAGACGATGGCCGCCGCCCCGCCAATGACGGCGCGAGCGCGATTGCATTGGCCGCGGGCGCGATGGGTGATGCGAACTTCACCTCTTCGGTCGGGCTTGATCCATCGCTGACTTTTGCTGCCTTCGTCACGGGTGAGGCCAACATCCTCGCCTGCAATGCGGCGCAGCGCATGGCGGCACTGGAACAGCCGCAATTCTCGCCGCTGTACCTCAAGGCGGCAACCGGTCAGGGCAAGACCCACCTGCTCCACGCGATAGGCCATGCCTATCTCCAGACCCATCCGCGCGCGCGCATCTTCTACTGCTCGGCCGAGCGCTTCATGGTCGAATTCGTCCAGGCGCTGAAGTCGAGCCAGACGATCGAATTCAAGGCGCGGCTACGCAGCTTCGATCTGCTGCTGGTGGACGATATCCAGTTCATCATCGGCAAGGCGAGCGCGCAGGAAGAACTGCTCTACACGATCGACGCGCTGTTGGCCGAAGGCAAGCGGCTGGTCTTCGCCGCCGACCGCGCCCCGCAGGCGCTCGACGGGGTCGAGCCGCGCTTGCTCTCGCGCCTGTCGATGGGTCTGGTGGCTGACATCCAGCCCGCCGATATTGAGCTGCGCAAGAAGATCCTCGTCTCCAAGCTGACCCGCTTTGCCCCACTGAATGTGCCCGAAGACGTGGTCGATTTTCTTGCTCGTACCATCACTCGCAATATCCGCGAGCTGGTCGGCGGCCTCAACAAGCTGATCGCCTATGCCCAGCTGACCGGGCAGGACGTGTCGTTGCAGCTCGCCGAAGAGCAGTTGACCGATATCCTTTCGGCCAACCGCCGCCGGATCACCATCGACGAGATCCAGCGCACCGTCTGCCAGTTCTACCGCATCGACCGTTCGGAAATGAGCAGCAAGCGCCGCGCCCGCGCGGTGGTCCGTCCGCGTCAGGTGGCGATGTATCTGTCCAAGGTGCTGACCCCGCGCAGTTACCCGGAAATCGGGCGCAAGTTCGGCGGGCGCGATCACTCAACCGTGATCCACGCGGTGCGCTTGATCGAAGACCTGCGCCAGCGTGATGCCGACATGGATGGCGACGTGCGCAGCCTGCTGCGGCAGCTCGAAAGCTGAGGCCGCGAAGGTCAATTCGCACATAATCTGCCCAAGCTTTGCACTGCACTTTCGACAGGCCTATCCACAGGCCTGTCGACAGGCGGTGCACAGGTTGTAAACAGCCTGTCCATGCCTTCTCAGCGCCTTTCTCCCGACCTGATCGACCTGCCCAAGGGCTGGGTTCCCGCATTGGTGAGGGGTCTGCGCGGCAAGTGCCCGCGCTGCGGAGAAGCGGCGCTGTTCCGCAAATGGCTCAAGCCGGTCGATCGCTGTCCGCACTGCAAACAGGACTGGTCGGTCCAGCAGGCCGACGATTTTCCCGCCTACATCGGCATCTTCGTGGTCGGCCACCTGCTCGCGCCGGTGGTGATTGCGATGATCGGGACCTTCGGGATGAGCGCTTGGCTGACACTGGCGATCATTCTGCCGGTGGCGATCGTGATGTTGCTGGTCACGCTCCAGCCGACCAAGGGCGGTGTGATTGGCTTCCTGTGGTGGCACGGTATTGGCGCCTTCCGGCAGGAGCGGCGTGCTGAAACGCCCAAGGACGCGGAATGACGCTCTCCTCCGCCCGGCTTGACCGTTTCGCTCGCCATATCGTGCTGCCCGAAGTCGGCGGTGCGGGACAGGTGCGGCTGGCGGCGTCGCGGGTCGCAGTAATCGGACTGGGTGGTATCGGAAGCCCCGCGCTACAATATCTCGCTGCGAGTGGAATCGGGCACCTCGCGCTGGTCGATAATGACGTGGTCGATGTCTCGAACCTCCAACGCCAGACGATCTTCACCACCCGCGATGTCGGTTACGGCAAGGCGGTCTCGGCCCGGCGCTGGCTCGCCAATTTCGACGATTCGCTGAGCGTCGATGTTTCCGACGCGCGGATCACGGCTGACAACGCCGCCAGTCTGATCGCAGGCGCCGACGTGGTGCTCGATGGCACCGACAATTTCGCGACGCGCCTCGCCGTATCGGACGCCTGCGTTGCAGGAGGCATTCCGCTGCTGTCCGCTGCCGTGGGCCGGTTTCAGGGTCAGGTCGCGGCCTTCGCGGGCCACTTGCCGGGCGCAGCCTGCTACCGCTGCTTCGTCGGCGATGCCTTCGATGCCGAGGATTGTGACACCTGCGCGGATGATGGGATGCTCGGCGCGATGGCGGGCTGGGCGGGCACCTTCGCGGCGCTGCAAGCGATTAAGGTCCTGCTGGCAGGCGTGAGCGGGTTGGGCGATCCGGGCTGGGGCAAGTTGCATATCCTCGACGGGCTCGAACCCGGGATGCGCACGATCCGGATCGCGAAAGACCCGACCTGCAAGGGCTGCGGATCAACCGCCTAGCACCTCGGCGACCCATGCCGGCACCAGCGCACTTGCCGGCCCCAGACGCGTTTCGTGGAACATCCGCGAGCCCTCGCTCGGCTCGAGATTAAGTTCGAGCGTGCGCGCGCCAGCCGCCCGCGCTTCTTGGACGAAGCCCGCCGCCGGATAGACCGCGCCCGATGTGCCGATGCTGACGAACAGGTCGCAGGTCTCGAGCGCCTGATAGATCCGGCCCATCTGGTAGGGCATCTCGCCGAACCACACGACATCGGGGCGCAGGGTCGGCGCGCGGCAAACGGGGCAGGGTGGGCGCTCGATCATAGTGCCATGCCACGGCGAGCGGGTCTCACAGGACTGGCACAGCGCGCTCTTCAACTCCCCGTGCATGTGCAGCACCCGCGCCGAGCCACCACGTTCGTGCAGGTCATCGACGTTCTGAGTGATCAGCAGCAGCTCGCCCGCGAATTCCCGCTCCAGCCGCGCGAGCGCTTCGTGCGCCGGGTTCGGCTCAACCACCGCCAAGGCCGCGCGGCGCATGTCGTAGAAATTGAGCACGAGATTGGGGTTGCGCGCGAAGCCCTCGGGCGTGGCGACGTCTTCGACCCGGTGCTGTTCCCACAGCCCCCCCGCCGATCGGAAGGTGTCGATCCCGCTCTCGGCCGAAATCCCTGCGCCGGTGAGGATGACGATGCTGCGGGTTGCCGCCATGTCTTTCCCTTGTCGTCACCCTGAACTTGTTTCAGGGTCCATCGCTCAACGAGCTCAGGTTCCACCTAGACGCGGGATGGATGCTGAAACAAGTTCAGCATGACGAAGTAGGGGTAAGATATGCTGCAATTCGGGGTGATCGGGCACAAGGGCCGGATGGGGCAAGCGCTCGAAGCGGCGATTGCCGACGCAGGCCACGTGCTGTGCGTGGGCGTGGATGCCGGAGGCAGCATTGGGCCTTATGCGAGCCAGTGCGACGTGCTGGTCGATTTTTCTGCACCCGACGCGCTAGCGGCGAATCTCGGCGCGGCGCGGGTGGCAGGCAAGCCGATTGTCGTGGGCACCACCGGCCTTGAGGAGCAACATTTCGTCATGCTCGCCGAGGCCGCTCGGGCGGTGCCGGTGCTGCAATCGGGCAACTTCTCGCTCGGCGTGACGCTGATGGCGCATCTGGTGCGGGAGGCAGCCGCGCGGCTTGGGCCGGACTGGGATATCGAGGTGCTGGAGATGCACCACCGCATGAAGGTCGATGCACCGTCTGGCACCGCCAAGCTGCTGGGCGAGGCGGCTGCGGCGGGTCGAGGAATCGTGCTCGGCGACAATATGGAAAGCGGCCGCCACGGGATGACGGGCGCGCGGGCCGAGGGCGCGATTGGGTTCGCCACCTTGCGCGGCGGCACGGTGGCGGGCGAGCATTCGGTGATCTTCGCCGGTTCAGAAGAACGCTTGACCCTCTCCCACTCCGCAGAAAACCGCATGATCTTCGCGCGCGGGGCGGTGCGCGCCGGCGCGTGGCTCACCGGGCAAAGCGCCGGGCGCTACACCATGAACGATGTGCTCGGGCTCTGAGCCTTGACGGTCATGGCGCGCGGTGTATTGCCAAGATAATACACACAGATCCATAGGAGAGCGATCACCTTCATGTCCACCACCCTCACTCCCGCGCAGCAGGCCGCGCGGTTGGTCGACAGCCTTGGGCCAGACGCGCTCGCACAGGCGCAGGCCTACACCACCGGCAATCACTGGCTGCTGCTGCTGAATGTCGGCGTATCGTTGCTGGTGGCTGTCGTCATGGTACGCCTCAGGCTGCTCGACCGGATCGCCGCGCGGATGGAGGGGCGCCGTCTGTCGCTTTCGACCTTCACGGTCAGCGCCGCGTTCCTGCTGATCTCGACCATCATCACCCTCCCCTGGACCATCTACACAGATTGGTACCGGGAGCGGTCCTATGGTCTGTCCAGCCAGCCGCTCGGCGATTTCCTCGGTCAGATGGCAATCGGGGAACTGATCGGGACGGTGCTGGGCGGGCTGTTCCTCGTCGGGGTCTATGCCCTGATCCGCCGCACCGGCCAGCGCTGGTGGCTGTGGAGCGGCGGGCTGGCGGCCGTGGTGACGCTGCTGGCACTCCTCGCCGGGCCGCCCCTGATCGAGCCGCTGTTCAACGAATACAAACCGGTCCCAGCGGGCGAGGTGCGCACCGCGCTGGAGGAGATCGCGGATGATGTTGGCATCCCGCATGACCGCATCTTCATGTATGATGGCTCGCGCCAGTCCGATCGCTTTACTGCCAATGTCTCCGGCATCGGCCCCTCTGCCCGGATCGCGATTTCAGACGTTGCCCTCAAGCAGGCCTCGATCGCTGAAGTGCGCGCCGTGACCGGGCACGAGGCCGGGCATTACAAGCTTGGCCATGTGTGGCGCTATGCGGTGATCTTCCCGCTGCTGGCGATGGCGTTCTTCTTCCTGCTGGGCCGCCTGTTCGCCCCCGCCGCCCGATTGCTCGGGAATGACGCCCGGCTGGATGAACCGCGCGGCCTGCCGGTGTTTGCGGTGGTGGGATCGGTGCTGGGGTTGCTGGTCACCCCGCTCACCAACACGCTCACCCGCGTCGGCGAGACTGAGTCCGACCAATATTCGCTGATGACCGTGAACGAGCCGGATGCGCTCGCCACGGCTTTGGTGAAGACCGCCGAATACCGCTACCCGCGCCCGAGCGCGCTGGAAGAAGTGCTGTTCTACACCCACCCCTCGGTCGAAAAGCGCGCGCTTATGGCGATGGAGTGGAAGGCAGCACATCCCAAGGCCGGTGAATGACCAAAGACCAGATCTTCGAATTCTTCCGCCGCCTAGCCGAGGATAACCCCTCGCCCCAGACCGAGCTGGAATATGGCAATGCCTACCAGCTGCTCGTCGCCGTGGCGCTCAGCGCGCAAGCGACCGATATCGGCGTGAACAAGGCGACCCGCGCGCTGTTCGCCAAGGTTGAAACGCCGCAGCAGATGCTCGATCTCGGCGAAGATGGCCTGAAGGCGCACATCAAGACCATCGGCCTGTTCAACTCCAAGGCCAAGAACGTGATCGCGCTTTCGCAGATCCTCGTAGACGAACACGGCGGCGAGGTGCCCGATACGCGCGAGGCACTGGTGAAGCTCCCCGGTGTGGGGCGCAAGACGGCCAATGTGGTGCTCAATTGCTGGTTTGGGCAGGAGACCTTCGCGGTCGACACCCACATCTTCCGCCTCGGCAACCGCACCGGCATGGCCAAGGGCAAGACGCCTGACCATGTCGAAGCCAAGCTCGAAAAGCGCGTCCCCCAGCCCTTCCGCCGCGATTCGCACCACTGGATGATTTTGCACGGGCGCTATGTCTGCAAGGCGCGGACGCCCGAGTGCTGGCGCTGCAAGGTGGCCGATCTGTGCAGCTTCAAGAAAAAGGTGCTGGAGAAGAAATAGCGGTGACGCTTGGCATTGTGGAACCGCATTGCGCGATGATCTAGGCTGATCCGATGGCCCGCAAGCGTGACAATGTGGTGGTTTTCCGCAGACGTCGTTGGATGTCGCAGCCGCGCGGCTCGAACCAGCGACCACCCAAGCGGCCGGAGCAGCCAAAGCCACCAATGTCGTGGCGGCGAGCCCTGCACGAGACGCGCCCCTTTGTCCTCATGATTGCCTTGGCGACGATTTCCTACGTCACTGCGTTGCCGGGCGCCTATGAGCCGCCCGCCTTCCTGCAATCGGAACCCGAGCTGATCTCCGGCACATTCACGCGATGCGGCAAGGGCAGGGGATATTACTGCGTGATCGATGGCGACACGTTCCGCATCGGCAAGCGCAGCATCAGGGTTGTCGGGATCGATACGGCAGAGGTCGATGCGGGGTGCCCTGCCGAGGCAGAGCAGGCGGAACTGTCCACCGCAGCCCTGCAATCCTGGCTGAACCGCGGCCCTTTCGAAATGACGGCGCGCATCGACGAGCCGACCGATCGATGGGGACGTGAATTGCGCATCGTGAAACGGATCGAAGCCGATCAGCGCGTGAACCGTCTTGCGGACTGGATGCAAACCGAAGGCGGCGCACGCGACTATCTGGGCGGATGGCGTGCGGGATGGTGCTAGCGGAGACGGAGGGACGCGTGTCCGATAAACTCAGCGGGGATTAAGGCGCGGTTCAAGCGTTGGGGCGAAGATGCCCTCGCCCATTGGAGAAACCCGCCATGCTGTCACGCTGTCTCGCGCTCGCTCCGCTCCCCCTGATCCTCGCCGCCTGCGCGCCGACCGATCCCGCCGCCCGTGCCGATGCCGATGCGGCGCGCACGCCTGCGGTGAAGGTGCTGGGTGCCGGGCAGAACTGCATCGACCGATCGCAGGTGCGCGCCACCGTGGTGCGCACTGACCAAGTGATCGATTTCGAGATGAACGGGGGCAAGGTCTATCGCAGCACCTTGAAGAACCGCTGCCCCGGCCTCGGCTGGGACCGCGCGATCACTTACGAGACCTCAATCAACCAGCTGTGCACCCAGCAGATCGTCTACAGCCTCACCAACATCGGCGGCGTCCCCCAGCGCGGCGCGGGATGCTCGCTAGGCGAGTTTGTGCCGGTGGAGTATGTGAAGACAAGCAAGGACTGAGGGCGCGGGCGCCGCTTCAGCCCTTCCCATCCTCAAAATTGCTCTCGTCCAGTTCCAGCCCCGCGCGGCCATCGGCGGCGGTGTGGGCGGGTGCGTGGGGGTGGTCGACGTAGTCCGGCTCTTCCACCTCCAGCATCCCTTCCCACTTGGTGATGACCGCGGTCGCCACCGCGTTGCCGACCACGTTGGTGGCGGTGCGGCCCATGTCGAGGAACTGGTCAATCGCGAGGATGATCGCGACGCCCTCGACCGGCAGACCGAACATCGCCAGCGTCCCGGTGATCACCACCAGCGACGCGCGCGGGACAGCAGCGATGCCCTTCGACGAGATCATCAGCGTCAGCAGAATCATGATCTGCGTGCTGATGCTCAGGTCGATTCCATAAGCCTGCGCGATGAATAGCGTCGCAAAGCTCATATACATCATCGAGCCATCGAGATTGAACGAGTACCCCAGCGGCAGCATGAAGCCCGAAATCCGGCGCGGCACGCCGAAACGATCAAGCTGTTCGAACAGCTTGGGCAGCGCGGCTTCCGATGACGCCGTCGAAAAGGCGATCAACAGCGGCTGGCGGATGTAGCGGATCAGCGCCCAGATTCGCCGACCGAGGAACACCGCCCCCGCCCCGAGCAGAATCACCCACAAGAGCAGCAGCGAGAAATAGAACTCCACCAGTAGGGTCAGATAGGTGCCGAGGATCGCCAGCCCGCTTGCCGCCACCACGTTGGCGAGCGCACCGAAGACCGCGACCGGCGCATAGCGCATCACATAGCCGGTGACTTGAAGCATCATCTCGGCGAGGGCGTCCGCGCCCGTGACCAGCGCTTTCCCGCGCTCACCGATGGCCGACAGGGCCACCCCAGCGAAGATCGAGAAGACCAGGATTTGCAGGATATTGTTGGTAGCCAGCGCCTCGACCGCGTTCTTGGGGAAGATCGAGAGGATGAACTCGGTCGCCTTCAGCTCCTTGACCTCGCCCACCGAAGCAGCGGCTTCAGCGACGTCGGGGATCGGTGCGCCGATGCCAGGCTGGAACAGATTGACCAGCACCAGGCCCAGACCGATCGAGATGAGACTGGCGGTAATGAACCAAGTGAGCGCGCGCACGCCGATGCGGCCCAGCGCGGCGCTATCGCCCATATGCGCGATCCCCACCACGATGGTCGAGAGCACCAGCGGCGCGACCAGCATCTTGATGAGGTTCAGGAAGATGTCGCTCAACAGCTTGAACCACGGCGCGATCGATTCCTTGATCACGACCGCATCGACCATCTGGTTGAGCATCTGGCCGACGATCACGCCCAGCACCATGCCGGCGAGGATATAGAGAGTTAGCTTGCGGTCCATGATCTCAGGTTCTCTCCCCTGCGCCGCCGGGGCGCTAGTTTTCTGTCTCGGCGAGCGCCAATGCGGCCTTCGCGATCCGGGTATAGATGCGCGCCAGCGCCGCCAGATCGGGAATCGCCACCGCCTCGTCACGCTTGTGCATCGTCGCGTTGCACAGGCCGAATTCGATCACCGGGCAAACGCTGCGCAGGAACCGCGCGTCCGATGTGCCGCCGGTGGTGCTGAGTTCCGGGGCGATGCCAGTTTCGGCCTCGACCGCCGTGCTCACCAGCTTCGAGAAAGTCCCCGGCTCGGTCAGGAATGGCTCACCAGAGATGACGGGTCGCGCGCGTCCGCCGTGCTTTTCGGCAATGGCCATGACCCGCTCGGACAGGCTGTGGCCGGTGTGCAGATCATTGAAACGGATCGAGATGCGCGCGGCGCCCGCTGCCGGAATGACATTATGCGCGCGGTTGCCGACATTGATGTCGGTGATTTCGAGGTTGCTGGGCTGGAACCACTTGGTCCCGGTATCGAGCGTCAGCGAGTCCAGCTCGGACAGAATCGCGACTAGCTTGGGCAGCGGATTATCGGCCAGATGCGGATAGGCGACATGGCCCTGCGTGCCATCGACATCGATGAAGATGTTGACCGAACCGCGCCGCCCGATCTTCACCATATCGCCCAGACGGTTGACACTGGTGGGCTCGCCCACAAGGCAAAGGTCGGGCTGGATACCCTCGGCCTGCATGTAATCAATCAGCGCGCGGGTGCCATGAAGCGCGGGGCCTTCCTCGTCGCCGGTGATGATGAAGCTGATCGTGCCTGCCTCAGCCGGAACCTCGGCAACCGCGGCAACCATCGCGGCGATCGCCCCCTTCATGTCGACCGCGCCGCGTCCGTGGAGCAATTCACCGTGTTCGACCGGCATGAATGGGTCGGACGCCCAGCCTTCGCCCGGCGGCACCACATCGAGGTGTCCGGCAAAGGCGATGTGGCGCGAACCGTCCGGCCCAGCCCGCAGCGCGAACAGGTTCTCGACCGGGGCTTCGTCGCTCCCCTCCGGCCCGTCGCCCCGCACAAAGCGATGGACGGCGAACCCCAAGGGCGTAAGCATCGCTTCCAGTTCATCGAACACCGCGCCGGTCGCGGGCGTCACGGAGGGCGCGGCGATCAGGCGCTTGGCAAGGTCGGCTACGTCAAGCATCATTGCAGGCCTAGCAGGAGTTGCCGCCAATGCCCAAGCTCGATTGTGCCGCCATTCCCCAGACCAACGCGACCGGCTATCCGCCGCCCTTCGATGCCGCGGTCGAAGGGCGCTGGTATCGCCGCCTCGGCCCGCCAGCGGGACTGACTTTGATGGGGGCGAGCCATGTGACGCTGTTGCCGGGCGCTTTCTCGTCGCAGCGCCACTGGCACCGCGGGCAGGACGAGGTGGTGGTGATGCTAACGGGCGAGGCGGTGCTGATCGACGATGATGGCGAGACACCGGTCGGCCCGGGCGACATCCTCGCCTTCCCGGCGGGCGAGGCCAATGGGCACCACTTGCACAACCGCTCGGACAGCCCGTGCGTCTTCGTCGCCATCAGCGCTGGAGGGCGCGAGGACGACAGCGGCGAGTACTCCGACATCGACATGGTGTTCGACGCCGAAGGCTACGCCCACAAGGACGGCACCCGTTACGAGACCCAGCGCCTGCCGTGATCGATCTTGCCGGGTTTGCCCTCGCGGTGTTGCTGATCGAGCTGACCCCCGGCCCCAACATGGGCTGGCTGGTCACGCTGACGCTGGCCGAAGGGCGACGCGCCGGACTTGGCGCGATCATTGGCATTGCGCTGGGCCTCAGCGCCAATGCCGCGCTCAGCGTGCTCGCGGCGAGCATCATCCTTGCCCAAGGCCCGGCGCTCTCACAGGCCGTCTCGCTGCTGGCGGCGGCGATGATGGCGTGGCTGGCGTGGGAGGCATGGCGCGATTCCGGCGAGAGCTCGCCCACCGCGACCCCGCGCAATGCCAACCAGCGTCACGCGCTGGCAGGCTTTGCGATCAACCTCCTCAACCCCAAGTCAGCGCTGTTCTTCATCACCGTGATGCCGCAGTTCATCCCCGGCGGGCAGCCGCGCTTTGTGCAAGGCCTGACGATGGCAGCGATCAGCGTCAGCATCGCCACCGCGATCCACCTTGCGCTGGTGTTCGGTGCCGAGCAGGCGCGGGGTGTGCTGATGGCCAAGGCCCGCGCGCAAGTCGTGCGGCGGGTGTTGGCGATCGCAATGCTGGCGGTTGCCGCGTGGTTCGTGGCCAAGGCGCTGGGTTAGCCGCGCCTTAGACCGCCGCCTCCCACTGCTCGATCACCCATTCCTCCTGCTCGGCCGCAGTGATCCATTCGCGCATCCAGTCATGCTCCCAGATCGCCTGCATATAGGCCTGCGCGAAACCGGGAACGCCGATCCCATAGGTCACGAAACGGGTGACGATGGGCGCGTAGAAGATGTCCGCCGCGCCGAAGGTGCCGAACAGGTACGGCCCCGCGCTGCCATGACGCGCGCGCGCTTCGGCCCACAGCCCGAGGATGCGGACGACATCATGCTTGGCGCCGTCTGACAGGCCGGGAAGCTCCACCCGGCGGCGGATGTTCATCGGCAGCTCCTTGCGCAGCGCCTGATAGCCCGAGTGCATTTCCGCGACCATCGCCCGCGCCATGCCGCGCGCCGCTTCGTCCTTGGGCCAGAACCGCTCGCGCCCGACCTTGTCTGCGCAGTATTCGAGGATCGCGAGGCTATCCCACACCACCGCATCATCATCCCACAGCACCGGCACCTTGCCGCTGGACGGCTGCACCTCGCCCATGTCCTGCTTCATCCGGTCCCACTCTTCGCCGAGCAGCGGCACAGTGAGTTCGTCGAAATGCAGGCCCGATTGCTTGACCGCGAGCCAGCCGCGCAAGCTCCAGCTTGAGTAGTTCTTGTTACCGATGATCAGTTTCATGCCGCCGCGCGCTCCACCTTGCCGGGCTGTATCCGGCCCTTGCCCTAGTCGTTCATCCCGGCGCTGTCGACGCTGAACGATGAGACACGGGAGACACAGTCCAGAACGCAAAAACCCGCCCTGCCGAAACGCCTCGACCATGATTGTAGCGGGACACGAGGTTCTGGAGTCTTTGACAAGAGTTTCTGGAGCACTCAGCGCGGGTCTTGGGAAGCGGGGGCGCCCTGCGGCTGATCGGAGGAGCATGCTTCGGCGCGACCTCTCTCGCGCAGCCGAGCGAAGCGTCGCCGCACGGCAGCGCGTGCCAAGATCTTCGCTAACTCGATGATGGCGGGATGCGGCTGGCCGCTCATTGCAAGGTGAACGGCAATGCCTTCTCAGCCGCCCTCTTTACCGAATGCGCGACGCAAGATGGCCAGGCGAGGTAAGCCTCCCAGTTGAGGCGCTCGACCAGTAGATACCCTTCACAGGCGAGCCTATCTTCAACCTCGTTGGCCAGCCTTTTGGGATAGCGTTTGATGAGAGCGCGCCAGCGTCCGAAGTCGCTCCCATCATGATCATCAAGGACGCCGCGAAGCTCGTCCGATTCGACGACTGACCGGATTATCCGGGTCATCACATTGTTGGTGGCGAAGGCCTCACGGCCGAGCTCGATCACCATAATGTGTTCGAACTCGGCCCTGTCGATCAGATCAATGTTAGTCGTCATGGCCCTGAGATTATCAGCTCCCGCGCCGGAGTCACCTTCCCGCTCACCTGATAGTTGAGGGTAACCTCCTCCATCTCGAACCCTGCAAAGAGCGCGCGCACCTCGGGGCGGTCGTTGATCGACAATATAAACCGCCCCTGAAGCCCTCCTAAGAGGCCTCTCAGACGCTCGAAATCGGCCGCTGAGAAGATGTCCTTCCCATAGTCGTCAGTGTGCCCCCAGTACGGGGGATCGCAATAGAACAGCGTCCCCGGCCGGCTGTCGTACCGTTCGATGCAGGTGCCGAAGTCGAGGCATTCGATCAGCACGTCCTCAAGCCGCTCGTGCACCGCTTCCAGCATCGGCTCCAGCTTGCTGAGGCTCCAGCGCGGCCGGGCGAAATCGATGCCGAACGTGCGCCCCATCCCACCAAAGCCGGTCTTCTGAAGGTAGAGGAACCGGGCCGCCCGTTCGAGGTCGGTCAGCTGGTCGGCCGCCGTGGCGCGCAACCTGTCGAAGTCGGCGCGGCTGTAGAGCTGGAACTTCATCACATCGAGCAGCTGCTGGTAATGCTGTCAGGCCGACGAGGAAGCCGCGGCCGGACAGCATTACAGCAGCTCACTTGCGAAAGACGTGAGACCCAACGCGGCCAACCCTTCAAGCCCTCCGATGGTTGTTGATTTCATCGGGACGGCGGCGGGCATCAGATGGCCTCCAATGAGATTTGGCTGAAGGTGCCTGCGCCGCTGACACCGTGCATCCGGCCCGATGAATGACCGAACGCGACCGCCACGTTGGATAGGTCGGAGAGGACAGGGCCCATGTCGGCAGGTTGGCCCCACACGTTCGTCCAGCCTGTCAGCGGTATCTCGCGGCTTTGCTCGCCGCTCTCAAGCGGGAAGGCGGGCGAATAGAGCCGGTAGCTGCCCCTCTCCCCTTCGCCCGACCAGTCATCACCCTCACGCTGTAGGACAAGGCTGACGAGGGGTGCGGCATCGGGGCGCTCGACAGGCTGGGCGCTGGTAACATCGGCGCGGTAATGCCAGATCAGCTTTAGGGCACCGGCCGGGATGCTGGCCTCATAATCCAGCACCGCGTTGATTTGGCCGTCCTGCTTGAGATGGATAACCCAACCCTTGCCTTGCCGATCAAGGCGCATCGGATAGCCTTTGCTGCGCGTCTTCCCGCTGATCCAAGGGCCGATGACGAGGCCAGCTTGTGCGCTGGCGGTGCGATGCTCGCGCCGTAGGAACAGCACAGCGACAGCAAGGACACCAAGGACACCAAGGGCGATCAAGAAGGTGTCGGTGGTCATGGCGTTGACAGCCCGACCAACTCAGACTGATCCTTGAGGGCGTAAACCGCCATCGTGCGGGTGTTGAAGGTGTAGGTGGGATCGACAATCCCAACGCTTTGCAGGCCACCGAAAAACACGCTGTTTGCCGCCCCGGTTGGTGCATCGACCGGGCCGCTCGCAGCTGTCCCCACCGCGCTGCCGTCCGTGCTGACGGCCAGTGTCACATCTGAGGCGTTGAAGGCCACGCGGTTGATCCCCAGCGTGATTGGGGTGCTATCGGCGGGGCCGTAGTAGTCATCGGTATCGCCAGCATCTAAAGACAGAGCAGCGCCAGAGTTGCCGGTGTAGTATTCCCAAGGATACCCCCCGACACCGTAATCCCCATAGGTGATGAAGACGCCATCGCCAGACACGTATTCTGTCTCGATCACGAAGGTCTTGTTGGTTTGCGCAAATGCCGTCGCCGCTGCACCGATCAGGCCGGGAACCGCCTCACCCCCGCGAGATTCAAGCCCACTGACCGTAACGGAGCTAGGAGTGCTGATTACTGCTGAGCGGCTTACGACCGCACCGCCGACCCAATAGCGGTCGTTCAGGAAGTCGAGAAAGGCTTCTGCCCTTTCCGGCACCCAATCGGGGCGGGTTAGGGCAACAATGTCGGCGCTAGGCGGATAGACCTTGATGGACTTGATGATCGTGCCGGTTGCCGAGCCATTGATAAACGGCAAACTTAGCTGGGACAGCGGGGCATTAATGGAGAGGGGTATTGTCTCTACCAAGGCGCCATTGACAGAAACTTTTATCTCTGTGGCTGTGAAGCTAAATCCAACCTTCACAGGACCATTCCCAAACGGCAATTCTTCGCTCAGGTTGACAGTCGGGGTCAGGTAAACACCTGACCCGCTGAGGTATATCGAGCTTGCGGGAGGCGTGCCTGCCAGAAGTGCTTCGGGGCCAAATTGTATATTGTTTGTGCTTCCAAGCGGTGTTGCGAAAACCAGAAGAACGCTGGTATTGCTCACAATAAATTCGCAATCCATCACGAACGCGAACTCATACGTGCCGCCGTCCCACCAGCCCGCCTTGGCAATTTCGCTGAACAGCAGGTAGTTATTCAGGTCGCCCGTAGCATCAACCACCCATCCGTCACCGGGGACTACATCAGCCGGATTGAACACGTAATCGGTGGTCCAGAAGCCATTATCGACCACCTGCCACATCTCGGACAGCGTGCGCTCTTGCCCATCAGCAAAGTAATAGCCGTTGGCAAAATCATAGACGGTCAGCGGGGCGGGCGAAGCTCCAACCGCACCGCGCTTCATGCCGACCGGCGACAGGAACCCGCTAAGCGGCGAGCGGATCTCACGCATGGCTGACGAAGACGATGGTGTTTTGGTAGATCGCCTTGGCCCAGAGCCGGTTCACACCGCTAACGCCCGGGAAGAGGTTCGCCAGCGAGCACTTCGCCTCGCCTTCACCGGGCCCGTATTGGACACCGAGTGCATCGACGTCAGGTTCGTCGTCTCCACTAGTCCCGATCACGTAAATCGCCTCGGAGCCGATGTTCTGGAAGGTCACCTCGGTCACGTCGGCGTCGGTGAGCAGATCCCAGTTGGTTCCAATTTCAAGGCTGGTGTTCTGCGACATCTTTCAGTTCCTTTCGCATATCGATTGCACTTATCGCCAGCGCCGAGCGCGCGGTGCGTGCTGGTCAATTCTCTGAGGCTTTCGCGGTCGAAACCGTCCGCAGCTCGGCCTCGTCCAGCCCGGTGTCGATGAAGAACTCCTCCTCCTGCTCGACGGTCAGCTTGCCTTCGAACTGCTTGGCTACCTCAGGCTCGGAGCGGACAGCCTTGATCACTGCTTCCTTGTCGAGGCTGATCTTGACGCGCACGAACTCTCCGGCGCGGGCCCAGCGCAGTGATCGCAGCCAGACCACCACATCGCCGACCTTCACCTTGCGGGCGAACCGCACCTGCGGCATGCCAAGCCGGATGCCGATCTTGGCATTGGCGATCTCGGCCGACTTGCGGCCCTTGGCTACCGCGGTGCGGCCACCAGCTTCCCACCACGCCTTGATGCCTTCGAACAGCGGCTGCATCTCCGCCTCGATCTCGACAAGGGCCGCATCGCACTGTGCCTTGACCCGGTCGATCGCGTCTTTGGCGGCGAGCCGTTCCAGCGCGCTCGAGCGCTCAAGAGCGACATATTCGGCGATCATGCCGGTGGCCTCGGCGACGTCGGCCGGGACATGGACGGTTTCTCTCTTTCGGCGGGGCATTTGGGGTCTCCTGCGCGGGGATAGGGTTACGGGGCCGGAATGACTGGCGGCGGGATCATGGCCAGCCAGCCTCCACATCGATCGCATCGAGCGCGGTCTGATCAGCGGCCGCGTCCACGGCATCCTTCAGCGACCAGCTGTTGCCCATGACGGTCTTGCCCCAACCAGCGAGAGCTAGCAGCGCGGCAAGACCAGAGGCGTAGGACAGCGTGATGGTGGCATTGGCGGCGGTGCGGAACATGGCATCCTCCACCGCCCCGGCGCCTATGGCGACGGCAGCGGAATAGGATGCCTGGCTGGTCAGCCAGTTGGTGCGGTCCTCAACATCGCGGGTCTGAAGCACATGCCCGTCCAGCGCGGTGCCGGTGCCACTGACGGTCCACCCAGCCGCGAAGGCCGCATCGCGTCGCGCGTTGATCCGTTCGCGCAGGGCCTGCTTCTGCTCGGCGAGCGTGAGCGGAGCGAGCTCAATTTCCTGGATATCGCCGGTCTCGCAATTCATGATGATCTGAGTGGGCATGGCCTACCTTCCGAACAGTGTGATGGTGCCGGCATCGCCAGTGAGACCGCCAGCCCAGGAGAAGAAAATGGAATTGAGGATTGCGGCATTGAGGCGCCATCCGATGGGCGACGTCCCAACGGTGCCAGCCTGATTGACCGCATCGGAGTTGAGGACGCCGCCATGAGCGAGCCCGACCAGTTGGCGATAATTGAGCACATGAACGCCACCGAAGCCGCCCCTTGCTGCCTCGATAGTTCCGAGGGCGGACGCGGTGGTCCTGTCCGTACCGTTGTTCCCGGAAAACTGGACCTGGAAGGCGGCGGTGGCAGACGTGCTGACCCCAGAAATCAGAACATAGAGGTCCTGATAGGTGGCCGGGATGCTACTGAAGCCCCAGCCCGTTCCGCTGGCAGTGGAAACCGGGGAGCCGATCTGGTTGTATCCATCAGCTACCAGAGCATCGATCGCCTGCGCCACGCGTTGTGGCGTCATCAGCACATTGGTGGCGGTGCCGGCCTCGGCCTGCGCCTGGCTGGCGACCCCCAGCGCTGCAGCCGCGCCAAGATCGGCCGCGTTCGCCTTCAGCGCCAGCGCTGCGGTAACCGTGGCGGCAAAGTTCGCATCATCGCCAAGCGCAGCTGCGAGCTCGTTGAGCGTGTTGAGCGCGCCCGGGGCACCGTCGAGGAGGCTGGCGATCGCAGCGTTCACGGCGACCGCCAAAGCCGCCTGTCCAACCGAGAGAGCAATCGACCAGTCGGCATAGGTGCCGCTGCCGTTGAAGCTGGCGGCTGGCACGGCGACAACCATAGCGCCGGTCTCAGCGTCGTAGCTGGTGACGGTGCCAGTCATGTTGTTGGTGCCCGGCGCCGCATTGCTGCTCATCAGCACTTCCATGCCGCCGATGAAGGCCGCCCCGGGCGTGGCGCTGAAGCTTTTGGTGCCGCTGCCGATCGCCAGCGACGTGCTGCTGGTCGCGCTGAAGGCGGCGCTGGCGGCGGCCTGCACGGCCTGCATCGCGGCGGCGACCTCTTCGTCGGCCGCCTCGGCCACAGCGTTCCAATCATCCGGAAAGCCTTCGATGTAGGCCATCATGGCCTGCATCCGTTCATTGAACACAGCAGGCAGCCCTCGCGACGGGGCTACAGGCGCAGGGGGCAGCGTGGGGAAGCTCATCAGACGAAGCCTTCGATTGTGATGCTGAGGGTGCTCTCGGGGACGTTGTCACCGCGCAGATCGTAGCGGGTGTAGAAGCCGTAAATGATGGTGGCGGCGAACTGGCCGGTCCCGATGAAGACGATCGGCTCGGACTCGTAGAGATCGAGCAGGCGCGACACCTCATCGCGAAACGCGCGCCGGACGAGCACCTGAAAGCTGGCGCGCTTGCGGCTCGGCCGCCTGACCAACTTGATGTTGCCGAAGTCGTCCTCGATCCGACGGCTGTAGCTGATGTTGCCGGTCTCGAAGCCCCAGGCGGTCTCACCAAGCTGACGCTGGGCACCCGCCACGCAATTGCCGCAGCGCGCCATGCCGCCCGGGTTGTCGATCGCGATGTCGACCTGCGCTCCGAGATATGCGGGCAGGTTCTCGACGTGCAAATCGGTGCGGCGGATGATCGGCTCAAAACACCAGGCGTAGAAATCATCGCCGACGTTGCCGGTGCTGATCAGGTCGAAGGTCTCGTTGTAGACTTCGCCAGCGTCGTCATCGGTGATCGTCACGGTGACGCTGGAGGCTTCGAGATTGAACAGCGCGATCGCATTGACCAGGCCGGAGGGCTCCAGCGTCACCGCGATACCATCGGCCACGGAAGTCTGGGTCAGGTTGACCGGATCGAACATCGCCCAGGCGTTGGTCGGCCCGACATCCTGCCACCACTCACCAAGGCCGCTTTCAGGATCGACGTCGACCTCGGGATCGTGGTTGGTGTTACTTGCCTGCAGGCTGCGATAGATGCGGTGCGTGGTGTCCGATCGCGCCTCGGCATCGACCGCATAGGTGGTGCCCGCGTTCCACAGGGCGACGGTCTCCACCGCGTTGGTGGCGGTGAATACGGTCTCGTCGATATCGATGCTGCGGAAGATCTTCATGCCGGTTCCACCTGCACAACACGAAGCCCGTCCGGATCCTCGAAGCGTTCGAACAAGCGCTGCAGGTATTCGAGCGACCTGCTGCCCCGCTCACCGCTCTCACGCTGCTCGCGGCGCATGGCGACGAACTCGGCCAGCAGGTTCTCGATATTGCGGTCGAGCGGCGCGGTGCCGGCGGGCGCGGATGGCTGGACGGCAGCCGGGATGCTCGGCGCGGTGCCGGCGGCCGGACCATCGGTCATCAGCTGCTCAAGCCGGGCGATCGCTTCCTCGACCGAGATCACGCTTTCGTTGATCTCGATCAGACCTTCGACCGAACGGTCGAGCGCCTCAAGCTGCAGCTCGGCATAGTCGACCGCCTCTTCGGTCGCGGTGATCCCCTCGCTCACTGCACGCGTCACGGCGGCCAGATCGCGCTGGTATTCCTGCAGACTGGTAGCGCGCGATCGGCTGGCTTCGAGGAAGGCCGAGGACGCATCGCGAAGGCCACCCAGCCCGGCCATGTCGCCCGTCCGGGCCAGCGCGGCCGTGGTCATGAATTGGACCTGCGCCGCGCGATAGGATGCGGCCCCGGCCAGCGCCGCGCCGGTCAGCTCATCGCGATAGTCGCGCAGCTCCTGCCCAAGCTCGCTGAAGCGTTCCTTGGTCTCGGTGATGGTGCGGGCTTCGCGCTCATAGGCTTCTGACAGCGTATCGCGCGCCGCTGCCACGGCATTGCTGTGCGAGGTGACGGCGTCTTCGTAGGCCTGCTGGGCGACCTGCGCGTCCTCCAGCCCGTAAATCAGGTCGAGCCAGCCTTGCAGGCTCGCATCGGTGGCGGCGCGCTCTTCCTGCCGGCGCAGCGCGGTCGCGGCCGCGGTGTCGCCCAGCAGCTCCAGATAGCGAATCTCCAGATCCACGCCGGACTTGCGCAGCGCCTCAGCTGCGGCGGCCTGCTCCTCCTGGGCCCGGGCCAGCTCGGCGGCGGCGGCGGCGGCGGCCGCGGCTGCGGCCTGCTCGTCCTCAAGCCTGTAGATCCGCTCCTGCACCTCGCGGTTGACCGCATTCAGCTGATCCAGTTCACGCCGGCGCAGTTCAGCCGTGTTGCCCTGAAGCTGGAGGAGACGGCTCTCAAGTCCGGCACGTTCATCCGCGATCGCGCGCGCCTGTGCAGCGGCTTCCTCGGCCGCGGCGCGCTGCTGGGCGGCCAATTCGGCGGCGGCGCTGGCGGCAGCTGCAGCGGCGGCCTGCTCGTCTTCGAGGCGGAAGATGCGCTCTAGCACCTCGCGGTTCACGGCATTGAGACCATCCAGCTCGCGGCGGCGCAGCTCGGCGGTGTCGCCCTG
>NZ_WTYB01000001.1:201182-1314633 GCF_009828055.1 Erythrobacter ramosus
ATGCGCTCTAGCACCTCGCGGTTCACGGCATTGAGACCATCCAGCTCGCGGCGGCGCAGCTCGGCGGTGTCGCCCTGAAGCTGGAGGAGACGGCTCTCAAGTCCGGCACGTTCATCCGCGATCGCGCGCGCCTGTGCAGCGGCTTCCTCGGCCGCGGCGCGCTGCTGGGCGGCCAATTCGGCGGCGGCGCTGGCGGCAGCTGCAGCGGCGGCCTGCTCGTCTTCGAGGCGGAAGATGCGCTCTAGCACCTCGCGGTTCACGGCATTGAGACCATCCAGCTCGCGGCGGCGCAGCTCGGCGGTGTCGCCCTGTAGCTGGAGGAGACGGCTTTCAAGCCCAGCACGTTCATCCGCGATCGCGCGGGCCTGCGATGCGGCTTCCTCGGCGGCAGCGCGCTGCTGGGCGACCAGTTCCTGCTCAGCCGCGCGCTGCTGTGCGGCAAGTTCGGCCGAAGTCGCGGCGGCGGCAGCTGCGGCAGCTTGCTCATCCTGCAGCTGGTTGATCCGCTCCTGCAGATCGCGGTTGAGCGGGTTGAGCCGTTCCAGCTCGCGGCGACGTAGCTCAACGGTGTCGCCTTGCAGCTGCAGCAGGCGGGTCTCCAGACCGGCGCGTTCATCGGCGATCGCGCGGGCCTGCGCCGCAGCTGCCTCGGCCGTCCGGCGCTGCTCGTCTACTAGGGCAGCGGCGGCGGCGGTGGCAGCCACGGTGGCCGCCTGCTCGTCCTGCAGCTGGTTGATCCGCTCCTGCAGATCGCGGTTGAGCGGGTTGATCTGTTCCATTTCGCGTCGGCGCAGCTCGACCGTGTCCCCCTGCAATTGCAGCAGGCGAAGCTCAAGACCCGCCCGCTCATCGGCGATGGCGCGGGCTTGTGCAGCGGCTTCCTCGGCGGCGGCACGCTGTTGCTCGGCCAGCTCGGCAGCGGCGCTGGCTGCTGCAGCGGCAGCGGCCTGTTCGTCCTGAAGCTGATTGATCCGCTCCTGCAGATCTCGGTTGAGCGGATTGATCTGCTCCATCTCGCGCCGGCGCAGCTCGGCCGTGTCGCCCAGCAACTCCAGCAGCTGGTTCTCCAACCCGATGCGTTCTTCGGCGATCGCGGCTGCCTGAGCTGCGGCTTCTTCGGCGGCAGCGCGCTGTTGTTCGGCAAGCTGGGCAGCGGCGCTGGCTGATGCCTCAGCGGCGGCCTGTTCATCTTCGAGGCGGAAGATGCGCTCGAGCACTTCGCGGTTCACCGCGTTGAGACCATCCAACTCGCGCCGGCGCAGCTCGGCGGTATCGCCCTGCAACTGCAGCAAGCGGCTCTCAAGCCCGGCGCGTTCATCCGCAATGGCGCGGGCCTGCGCAGCTGCTTCCTCGGCGGCCGCGCGCTGTTGTTCGGCGAGCTCAGCGGCGGCGCTGGCGGCGGCTGCCGCGGCGGCCTGTTCGTCCTCCAGCTGGAAGACCCGCTCCTGCATCCAGCGCACGCTTTCCGGCAGGGAAGCCAACTCATCAGCGCGGCGCGCGGCGAGCGCGGCCGTCGGATCGATCAGGGCAAGGATCTGCAGTTCCAGACTGCGCTTGGTGCGGCCGAGCGCGTCGGCTTCACGCGCCGCAGCCGCTTCGGCCGCCGCCAGCTCGCGCTGCGCGGTGGCGGCGTCCTGCGCATCGAACACCTGCTGCTTGATCGCCCGGTTGGTCGCATCGAGCGCGGCGAGCTGATCAGCTCGCTTCGCCGCCAGCGCGCCCTCTGCATCGCCCAGCGCTTCCATCAGCTCGATCTCGATCGCGCGCCGCTCCTTGGCGATCGCGGCGATATTGGCGGCGGTCGGCGCGGACGCGGCGGTGCCGTTCAATTCTTCGAGGTACTCGTTGACCTTGGCAAAGGCCGGAGCAACCGCCAGCAGCTGAGCGAACAGTTCCTGCCCGGCCGAGGTGCTGAGATCGAGCCCTCGGACCAGCGCCTTGAACTCGTCATTGGTGTCGACGCTGGCATAACCCAACCGGGCCATCTCGGCCGCCACCGCCTCGATGACAGGCTGCATCCGTTCGGCTTCGCTGAGGAAGGCGTCTGAGAAGGCACTTACGGCATCCTGAAAGGCGTCTAAATCGCCGAACTGGCCGACCAGCGCTTCGCTGCCGGCGGCACGTTCGTTGATGCCAAGCCCGGCAAAGGGATCGGCCATGTTGATCGACCGCAGCGAGGTGGAGACCGTACTCATGCTGCGGGTCAAGCGCGCCAGCGTTTCGAACAGGCCTTCGCCCGCCTTCTGGAATTCGGCGATGTTGAAGCCCGCCGCGGTGAACGCACCCTGCGTGATCGCATCGGCAACGCTGCCGAAATACGCGACCAGCGCGCTCTCGATCTCTTCGCCCGACATGCCGAGGAAGGACAGCTTGGCGCCCGGGATGACCACGGCGGAAAGGTATTGCTCGACATCGATGCCCAGCTGCTGCCCGAACGCGATCACGCCATTGGTGACGTCCTCGATGATCAGGTCGAACTGGCGCAGGATTTCGTCGGGCGCGCCGCCGGTGGTGGTCTGGTAGCTCGTCTTGGTCCCGCCGCCGATGCCGAGGAAGCCGCTCTTCTTCTTCACCTGCTCGACGATGGTGTAGACCTGCGCATCGACGCCGCGCATCAGCAAATCGCCCACGGTAGCCTGGAAGGTCTCCAGCCCCTGATCGTAGACGGTGCGGGTGGTGCTCGATCCGAACAGGCCGAGGAAGCCCGAGCTGCCTGACTGGCCCAGATTGAAGGTCGACGTGTCGAAGCTGCCGCCGGCGACGTTGATCTGCCGCGCCACCGCCGCGGTCAGCCCACCGATGCCCTGTTCGATCGCGCGCAGGTACTGCACCGCCTCGTTTGAGAATTCGAGAGCGCGGTTACTGTTCTCGGCCATGATGTCGAGCGCGCGAGTGATGCTTTCCGACTGCGCTGAGTTGTCGCCCAGCACAGTGCCGGTGCCGATCGCGGCCTGTGTATCCTCGGCGCTGGCAGGCACCGGGGCCGATCCGCCGCCGCCCGACAGGCCCTTGACGCCCAGCCCTGCCAGTAGCGCCACCATCGCGGCGACGACGGGAAAGCCCCATGCGCCCAGCTGGCTGAAGATCTTCGACGCGCCGGACGCGCCATCGGCCGTGGCGCGGGTCGCGCTGTTGGCCACCGCACTGGCGGTCTGCTGGGTATCAGATGCGATCGCTTGGATCGTGTTGAACAGCTGGATGGCGGCGTGCGCTTTCTCGATCGCGCCCATGATCTTGTAGCCGGTCGAATGCTCTTTGAAGAGCGACTTGAACCCGCCGAGCATTGATGCCGTGTTCTTGGCCCGCAGGTTCGCCAGATCCTTCTCTGCTTCTAGCTGCGTCTTCGCCCCGCGCTTGACCTGATCGGCAAGGTCGGCCTGCGCGGCGTTGTAATCGGTCATCTGGGCCAGCGCATCGCCGATCACGCTGCCGATGCCGCCGAAGGCATTGGCGAAGACATCACCGATGGTCGCGGCGCGATCGGCGATTGCATCGAGGTTTTCGAGCATCGCCTCGGTGGCTTCCTCGCTAGCGCGCAAGGCTTCGTCGCGCGCGGATGCACCGGCTTCCGCAGCATTGACCTCGTCCAGAACGGTCAGCAAGCGGCCATAGGCGGCAGCAAGTTCGGTCAGGCCGTTTGCTTCGGCCTCGGCCTGCGCAACGGCGATCTGACCGCGCTGCTCGGCCACACCGCGCAGCCGCTCTTCTTCCTCCAGCTGCCGCAGCAAAGCCTCGCGCGCGGTCTCGGTCTGTCCCGACAGATCCAGCTCCCGCTCGGCCAGCGCGAGCCGGGTGCGCAGCTTCTCGTTGAGCTTGTCGAAGGCCTCCATCTGATCGACGACTGCGCTGATGTCGGCGAAGGCATCGGCGAAGCTCAGCTCCGCCTCCTTGGCGGCGGCCTGACCGGCAGCGCGCCCCATGGCCCCGCCGACTTTCTTGCCCGCCTTTTCTGCGTTTTCCTGAGCCTGCCGGCTCGCGGCAGCCGGGCCGATCAGCTTCGCCGCAGTCCCAAGGTGGTCCCCATAGCTGGAAGTGAATGCTTGCCCTGCTGCCTGCCCAAGTCGGCCCATCGCGCCCTTGTAGGGGTTGGCTAGGGCGTCGATGCTGCCCAGCGAGATCGCCGGGATGTCCTTCCCGAATACAGTGTTGAAGGCCCCGATCAGGCCATTTAGCGGCGCAGCGGCAGCAGCCAGCAAGCTATTGAGCGCATCGATCGCAAGGTTGACGCCGCTGTAGAAAGCATCGCCAATTGCGGGGCCGATCTTGTCCCACGTCGCAGCCAACGTTCTCGGCAGCAGTATTGCAGTGCCGATGATGATGTTGATGGCCATTTTGGTGACGTCGACAATGGTTTCCCAGACCTGACCAACATCGAGGCCAAACGCCTTGAAGTACGCAGTAACTTCATTGACGATCGCATTGCTGATGACGTCATAGGCACCCAGCAGCACATTCTGCCAGCTTATGGACATTTCGCTGTTCTTGTTCACCTCCGCGGTGAGCAGACCGACCCCGACTGCTACCACCGCCAGCGCCGCCGCGCCGGCGAGGCCCGCTGCGCCCAATCGGGTTAGACTTGTCGTCTGGGCAGCCCCCGCTGCAGAGGCAGCAGCTGCTGAGCTGGCCTGCGCGGTCGCCAGTGCAGAGGTGGCTGCCGTCGCCTCGGCCGACGCTGTTGCGGCTGCCGCTGTTGCCAGCGCCAGACGGGCCTGCGCAGCGGCGCTTTGCGATGCTGTGGCGGCGTTCTCGAGCGCGGCTCTGGCAAGGGCAACCTCCGCCCGGGCTGCGATGCCATCGGCTTCGGCGCGGGCCAGCGCCGCCGCGATCGCCGCCTGGTTGGCGGCGGCCGCGCGGGCGGCGGCATCCAGACTGGCATTGCCCGACACGCGGATGATGCCCGTCGCGATCGCGATCTCGCGCGCAAAGCCCCTCACGCCGAGGCCCGCCTGCCCCATAACCCCGTAGATCTGGGATCCCTGCTGCACCAGAGCGATCAGCGGATTGCCGCCAGACGCCAATTGCACGCCGAGATCCTGTACCTGGAATGTGAGATTGAGCAGTTCGCTGGCCGACAGCTTGCTGGACCCGGCCATGTTTTCGAGGCCCGCGGCGGACTGCGCCGCGCCCGTATTGATGCCGCTCAACGATCCGGACGCGGCAGCCGCCGCAGTGCCGATCTCGGCGAGGTTATCATTGACCGGCCGCATCCCCCGCTGGACTGCCTCGTTATAGGCGGCGGTGGTCTGCTTGATCGCGGTGACGTTGTTGCGATGCTCCGCCTCGACAAGGCTCAGCGCGGTCTTGGTCTCCAAGATCTCGCGGTTGTATTGTTCGAGACTGATCTGCCCGGCGTTGAGGGCCGCCTTCGACTCGTTGATCTCGGCCGTTGCCTCGGCCTGGATCTTCGCCAGCTTCCCGATCGATGCATCGGCACGCTGGTAGGCAGCGGCCATTGCCGCCGCCTCGTCCTGCGCCGCGGACATGGCCCGGTCGGCATTCTCCAGCGCATCGACCGCGCCGCGAGAATCGCCGGAGATGACAAGGCCGGTGCGTAGCGTCACGCCGCCGCCCTCATCCGTTGGCCGAATTCAGCTCCGCACGCGCGGCGACTTCCATGATCTGTAAGCCCTGAAAGGTTGCCTCGCTCATTGCGGGAAACCGGGCGCGGACCGCCGCGTAGTTCAGTCCCAGCCAGTGCAGCCGCACGCTCGACATGGTCGCCATGCAGACGGCGTTCCATTGGGTGGCGACAGCCAGGAAGGCTACAACGATGTCCCAGTTTTCCGGCCATACGATGAAGTCTTCCTCAACTGCCTCCTGACAGGCGGTCAGGATCTCCTCAGACGCGCCCCAGAATTTCAGATCGTCGGCGAACTGATCATCCCCGGCACTGGGCTGGCGGGCGCCAGCCCAGTGCCGGGCCGCCTCCTCTAGTTTCCCTTCCGGCCCCTGCCGATGTTGTCGAAATAGCCGCGGATCAGCGCGGTGCGGGCCACCGGATCGATGATCACCTGGTCGCGCACGTCGTCATTGTAGGCGACGGGGTTGTTGTTATCGTCGACCAGCTCGAACAGCTCCACGATCACCGCCCGCAAGAAATCGGTCGTTCCCTGGCTCGATCCGAGCTCGAAGTTTTCGAGGTGGTCGGTGCTCAACACCCGGTAACGCGCTTTGAAGCGTTCTTCCTTGGTGCCACCATCGACCGGAACGTGGGCGGTGACCCGCGCCGTGAACTGGCGCTCGGCGCCTTCAGCTGCAACCTTGAAACCCATCGCAATTACTCCGTGAAATTTGGGGGGCGGGCCGCCCTGCGGCGAACCCGGCCCGGATTAGGAAAGTGTGATCTTGAAGCCGTCGTCGCCCTCATCTGGCAGCGGATCGAAGGTCAGCGGCCATTCAACGATGTTCTGCTGGTTGGCGTATCCCGGCCGGCGCTGCTTGGCCCGATCGATATCGATCTTTACCCGCGTCGCGGCGCTGGTGCCGTGGATCAGCTGGATCGCCACGGGCGCACCGGTCGGCGCGGTGTACGGGTTGTAGGTGGCGAGCGCGACCGCCTCGACCTGGCAACTCACGCTCTCGACCGCGTCGACGATCTCGATGCCTTCGTAATTGACTAGGAACCGGCGCTCGACCTGCGCGCCGCGGGTCAGCTCGAAACTGCGCATCCGCATTGCGGTGCCGCCAATGGTGAACGTCGGCGTGTTCAACTTGGTCACCGCTTGCGGCGTCTGGAAGGCGGTCAGATCGACGGTCGGCAAAGCCGTTGTCGTCGGCTGCACGAACAGGCCGGTGAAGGTGTAACGCCAGACCGGGATGCCCTGGGCGTTCATGGTCCCGACGAAAGTACCGCGCGAGCCCATCAGCTTGTGCAGCGTGCCATCGATGTTGATGTAGATCGCGCCCGATTCAAGTGCGTCGCTGACCGGATCATACTCGACCGAGGTGGTGGCCGTGATCGTCTCCGCCATGGCGCACATGCGGTGCAGCACGCCCCAGGCCGGGGCTACGCCCAGCTCGCCAGAACCGACCATCTCGACGTCAAAGGTCAGCGTCGCATAGACGCCCACCACGATCATCTCCTGGCCGCCGAAATACGGGCGCTCCAGATTGCGCGACAGATCCTCGCCCTCCATCGGGTTGAGGGTCACGTTGGTCGCCTGGATCGCGTTGGCCGATCCGGTCGGCGTCGGATCGGTCCCGTAAGTGGTCTCGATCTTGGCGAGGAGCGCCTTCTTTTTCCAGTTCAGGGCCATGGCTTACTTCTCCTGCTTGGTCGACGCGGAAGCGGGTGCGGACACGTGCTCCGGTTCTGCGGCCTCGGGGGCGGGTACCTCCAGCTGTTCGCCGATCTCGGGGCCGTTGCTGGGCTTGGTGAACTCGGTGCGCTTCAGCGCGCCGCTGGGCTGGCGCACATAGCTGCCACCTTGGCGCGGGCGTGCGGTCTTCTGGTTCTTGCTCATCAGTTGATCCTCAGACGTTCGTTGAGTTGGAAGTTAATCTCGTAGACCGAGGCATGGCCGACGAAGCCGACAAAGCCCGCACGGCCGAGCGTGAAGACACCGCCGATCTCGCCGCCTGGGCTCCAGCCCAGCACGGCCTCCAGCACATCGGTCACCAGCGGGGTCAGTTTCTCGCCAGCCTTGTCGCCGCGGCGATCATCGCCCGACCGTTCGAACAGGACGACGGACACGGTCTCGATGTAGTGCTGAGTGAAGAAGCCAGTGCCGTAATTCGCTGCGCCGCCCACCATATCGCCGAACAGCACGAAGGCAGCTGGCGTGCGCTCGGGCGCCTTGCCGGCATCGGTCAGCCGCGCCAGCGCCGTGGCGCTTTCGATCCGGCCGCTCAGCGCGGGCACTGTGCCCTCAATCCGGGCGGAGACCTCTGCGGCATGGTTCATCAGATGAACCCCTTCAGATTGTCTTCGGTAAAGGGCCGGGCGCGATCATTGGTGCGCACACCCGATGCGCCCGAGCTTGCCGGTTCGACGCCGGCAGCCCCCGGCAACCGGATGATGCCGCGCGCGATCCGGTCGAGATCTGCGATCGCCGCCTTGTAATCGGCCTCGATCTTCTCCGGCGCGGAATAGACGTGCAGCTTGTAGATCGTGATGGCGATCGCCAGCGGTACCAGCAGCGCCGGCACTTCGGCCAGCGGCAGCTTGTAACGGGCGGCCAGATAGCCATCGATCATGGCATCAGTGTTCGCCAGTTCCTGCAGAACCACGCCCTCCTCGATCTCGCCGGTGGGCGGCGCAGCGCGATCGGTCAGCTCGACGAGCATTGTCTCGCCGTGCTTGTCGATCATCTGCTGGAGGGTGGCGTAGGACATGGCTCAGTCTTCGCCGGTCAGCTGCGCGATGGTGGCAAGGTGCAGCTCGGCCAGCTGAGACTGGGGGATGCCGGCGACGACATTGTCGAGCACCTCGATCTCTTCGGCCGTGAATGGGCGGGCGGTGCCGTCCGGCATCTGAAGCCGGACATCGAGCCGCGGTTCGCGGACGATGGCGAGCAGGCGGCGTGCGCCTTCGATATCGGCGCCGATATCCGCCGGGCCCAGCGTGCGCGGCGTGCTGCCGAACAGCAGTCCCGCGCGGCGGAAGCCAGACTTCGGCCCCTTGACCACGATGGCCACGATGGCCACGTCGCCGTTGGGGTCTGCGGCAGGGGCAGCGACTTCGGGCGCGGCAACCGGTGCCGGGGCAACCGGTGCCGCGACGAGGGGCGCAGCAGCGACAGGCGCTGTCTTTACAGTGCGGGGCTTACGGGGCTTGCTGGCCATGATGAAATCCTCGGGAAAGTCAGGGAGGCCCGCCAGCCGTGCCGGCGGGCCTCATGATGCGGGTGATCAGGCGAGCCAGGGCACCGCGAGCAGTTCGGCAGTGCCCTTCCACTCGTTGGTCTCCCCGCCCGAGGCGAGCTCGCTGTTGAGCAGCTTCAGACCGGCGCTTTCGAGCGAGGGCGGCACCACCAGCAGGTTCGGCATGATGCCAAGTGGGCGGCCATAATCGCCCTTCATGCTCATCAGGGCAGCTCGCGCGGCGGCATAGTTGGCGGCGTTGAGGGTCTGCTTCGATCCCCAAGCCTGCTGCCAGAAGCCGTAACCAACGTTCAGCCGCGCATCGACGCCGTAGACGTACTCGTTGCGGTCGAAGACATTGTCGTCGGTCGGCTTGTCCTTCGATACCAGCTGGCCGAAATCGCGGCGCACCTGGAGCATGATCGGCTTGATCACGCGGCTGACGTCGAGCAGGAACCACGGGGTGCCGGAACCGCCATCGGTGTTGGCGACCGACTGGGCCTCGCCGTCCTCGTCGAGCACCGGGTGATCCGTGTCGAAGAAGTTCTGCCCGTCATAGCAGGTGGTGGAAAAGCCCGCCTTGAGCAGATCCCAGATCAGCCGCTCGGGCTTGCTGATCGTGCTTTCGCCCATCTGCTCGAACAGCAAGCTGTAGTGACCGAGGTTGTCCGTCTCGATATCGTCGCGATCGACGCCGAGGGTCAGCTCCCACTTCTTCTCCTTGATCGCGTAATCGCTTTCGGAGATGTTCTGGACGACGCGCTCGCCGACCCATTCGCGCACGTCGGGCATCTTGCCCAGCCAGCCGTATTTCTGCTCCTTCTGGCTGGAGGGGACGCGGGTGGCGACGCGGGCCGATTGCGGCTTTGCAACCGACTGCTGGCCGCGCTGCATCGCCGCCGAATATCCGGTGCGAAGCGAGGCCAGGTTTGCATTGTTGATGATCATGTGCCTGTTTCCTTGCTGGCGATGCGATCGGGTTAAACGGGGTTGGCGATGCCTTCGACGTAGACCCGCGTGAGGGCCTCATCGAAGCGCACCCACACGCCCTGGTCATCGACATCGGCGACGAACCCGGCGGGCGATCGAGCGGCGGAGTTGCTGGTCTTGGCCACGGTCTCGTCATCGACGATCCAGCAGATGTCCCCGATCTGGGCGATCGTGATTTCATCGGTGCTCGCCGAGTTCTTGAACAGGAAGGTGCCCGGGCGGAACTGGACGGGCAGGTCACCGGCGCTGCCAGCGGCATTGTCAACCCGCTCTTCAGCGCGGCCGACACCGACCGATCCGGTCGCGGCTGCGCCCTTGGTGATGTAGCCGGCGGCGTTACGCATCACGAGCGCCCCGGCATGGATCAGGGCAACGGCAGCAAGGCCGGACTGGATACCGGGCTGGCGCATCGGGGTGTTACGGTCTGTTGCAAGAGCCATCTCAGGCTACCTCCTCTTCAATGCCGAGCTCAGCAGCGCGGGCTTTCTTGAACGCGGCCGGATCGATGCCCATCAGCGCGATCACTGCGCGGTCAGCTTCGTCCAGGTCTGTGGTGGTGCGGGCTGGCTGACGGCCGTGAAGCGACACAGCTTCGCTGGCGACCGCCGGCATGGCGGCGATCAGCTCTTCGGTGCCCTTCGGATCCTTCTGGTGCATGGCGATGTACCGGTCGCGCATCGGCTTCACGCCCACGCGCCCTTCGGCAATCGCGCCATCGACGAAGGCCTGGGCAGCCTGCAACGAGATGCTGGCTTGCAGCGCGTTGAACTGCTTGGTGGTCTCAACCAGCTGCGACTGAAGTGCGGTGATCGCGGTTTCGTCAGCAACGCCCTCGCGCAGGGTGCCGATCCGCGTGAGGATCGCATCGCTCGTTACCGCGCCCTGAAGCGCCAGTGCGGTGGCGATGGGCTGCAAGGCGGCATTGATGGCGCTCGCCATCTCCTTGTTGTTTTCACTGCCACCGCTCATCTTCTTGACAGCCGCGAGGATCGCTTCCTCGGTCGCGTCATCGCCGAGGCCGAGCGCTGCGGCGATTGCTTTCATGAAGTCCATGCCATTTTCCTCTGCATGCAGGGCTTCGAGCCCCTTCAGGTTGGGTTGATTGACCAGGCTCGCGCGCCGGATGGCGACGATCTGCTTGTTCTTGGTGTGGGCGATCACCGGGCTGATGCCGCGGTAAGCCTTGTCCTCGCGCAGCTGGCGTCCGGTACCGGTCCATTCGACCTGCCCCCAGATCCCGTCCTGCCGGGCTTCAAGCGCCACGATCCAGCCGCGCGCTGGCGCAGGCTGGCCCAGCGGGGCGGCAAGATCGGTGGAGTGGCACTCGTCCAGTACCAGTCGCTCGCCATCAGTCAGGCTTGCTGCGATCAGCGCATCGTAATCCTCCACAGTGTAGGGGCCGCGACCGTCCACCGTCTCAACGCGTCCGCCACCAGGTAGAAGGTGCAGCCATTCACGCCCATCTTCGGGCATGCTGGCAGGCAGCTGGGGGGCGTTGCAAAGGGCGAGGGCGATCGACTTGGTCACCCAGCCTTAATGGCAGCACGCAAAGGGTGCTGGCATGCCCGCGGCGGCGGGCGGCGTCAGATCATTTGGGGGAAATCGGGAGCGGCGATTCGTGCCCGATGTGCTTTGCCTGCCAAACTTCGCCCGATATGGAAAGGCCCGCCGAACCGGCGGGCCTCGCATCGATCAGCACCCTGGCTTGCACTTGCAGCACTGATCAGCCTTCCTCGCCCAGCTGCTGGCCCGCATATTCGTCGGCGATCTCGATGATCGCTTCAGCATCGTCCTTCGAGATCCCCAGCCACGGCCGCGCCGGGATCGTGCCCCATGGGATCGGGCGGCCGCGGCCGTCCCGTCCGAAGGCGCCCTTGGTGGCACCGAACTGCATCACGCCGGAATAGATCAGCGAGCTGCCGATCACGACGCTGTCGCGATTGACGATGCGCTGGATCTCGCGCCGCAGCCGGCCGATCAGGTAGAGGGTCTTGGTCAGCGACTGCCCGCCGTATTCGCGCGCGCGGTAGCGATCGAGCGTCGATTGCTTCTTCGGCGCCCACGCCTTGCCGTCCGGCCCCACGCCCTGGTTGAACCGCTGGCGCGTCGCATCGACCATGTATTCGGCGATGTCCTCGTAAAGCGGCGTGGCATCCTCCATACCGGCGATCGCGCGCTGCAGTGCCGACCTTGTCTCACCGGCGTTGAATTGGACGTTGAATGCCATTATGCTTCTCCCGTCGATGGCACCTGCCACCGGGTTTCTGCTTCGGGTCGTTTCGGACGTCGGGTATAGGCCATCGACCCTCTCTCAGCCCTTGTTGCGCCGCCTCACGAAGAACGATTTGAGGTAGAGCGACCGCCGACCGCTGCGAACCTCCCAGATCGCTTCGTACACTACCCCGCCAATGGCCTTTCGCATGATGACGCGCTGCAGGTTGCCGAGCTTGGAGTCCTTCCCCAGCTCGATGACATCCGGATTACTCGCGATCGCGGGCAGCAGCGCAAAATCCGAAGGCTCGATTGGGAACGGGTCTTTGCTGCGCTTTCCATGCCGGTTGAAGATATGGGTCGAAAGCTGGGTATCGATCACATAGTCGAACCCGCTCACGTCCAAGCCGTCCTTCAGACTGGCAAGGCGCGCAGCCTGATCTGTCCGCACAAGCCCCAGTGTGCGCACGGGCGGTAATGGGCGCCGGTTCTCGTCGCCAGCAGCACTCCCCTCCTCGACCCGCTGCGCATAGCGGCGCAGATCGTCGGCCGTGCTGGGCAAGCGGCGGTAGGCATCCGCCAGCGCATCAGCGCGATCGGGCGGAAGCGCAGCCATGAACGCTTTGCTCACCTGTTGATCCCACAATCGGAACTTGCCGGCGATCGCGCTCACCTCGCCCGAAACGCTGGCGCCCGGCGCATAGTCCCAGCCGCGGCCGATCCCTTCTGGGGCGCCGGTCTTGGGATCGATGCGGTCCCAGCCATCGGGAAGCTTTTTGTCGGGCTTGCCGCCCATGCGCCGGGCCGCGGCGTTCGAATTGGCCCCGACGACGTAGCAGCTGCAGCCCCAGTCCGAAGGTGGATAGAACTTGTCCCAAAAGGGATGATCGGGCGGTAACATCAGCCCGTCCCAGCTGAGATGCTGCGGCCGCGGTTCCTGGCTGCCGCCGTGGCGATAGATCCACCACTTGAAATTGCTGGCGCGTAGCTGGGCAAACCGCCCGGCGGCGTAGGAGGTGCTGGCATTGGTACTGAGGATCGTCTTCACCCGCCACGCTTCGCCCTGGATGGTTCCCTGCCCGGTCCAGCCGGTCCAGCCATGCCGACGGACAATCGCGTCGAAGTCGCGGCGGAACTCCTCGATCCCGCGTCCCTCGGCGATCGCCTTGTCGACCGCGGCGGCAAGATCGGTCAGCAGATCGGCCTTGGCAGCGCCCGCCACCATGAAGCCGCGATCATGCTCCTCGCGCAGCATGTCGTCCCAGAATTCGGTCGGGACGAGGTTGCCGAGCTTGCGGCGGAAGAATGCCACCTGTTCTGTGAACGGGCGGCCAAACACGCCAGACACCGGATCGTCAGACACAGGCTCGCTCCCGAATGCCCCTCAGCGGCGATTTAAGAGGGTCTAAGAGGCCCCTCAATCGATTTTTGGCTACCGTTGGGCCATCAAGCGCTCCAGCGGTCGTTTCCGGGCCTTGTAACGCAGGCATGTCAGACAGCCGTTTCGTCAGCGATATCGCTGCGCCCGGCAGCCGTTGCTGCGGCCAGCCCGCCAGCCAGTGCGGCAGCGAGGCCGCTTGCATCGATCTCGCCATAGGCATTGGCCAGCATGTCGCGCAGCTCGGCCAGATCGCTGGCCTTCTCCAGCATGACAGCGATCGTTGCCGTCATCTCAGCGACCGATGCCTCGGCTTGGCTTGCCATCGCGGCGGCGATCTGCGCGGCCGGCGCGGCCGGGCGACGCTGCGATTGCTGGGGCGCTTCGATCGCAGGCTCACCGGGATTGCTCGCGATCGATGCCGGAGCGGCGCTGGGCGGACGCAGGATATCCTCACCCTGTCCGGGATCGCTGAGACCGAACTTGCCCCGCACTTCTGCCTGACTGACCCGGAAGCCCAGCGGTACGAGCTTGGCAAGGCTCTCCGACAGCATCGTGAGGTCTTCCTGTTCGGGCCGCGCGATGACGATGCGCGGGTATGCCTTGCCCGGGCCGAATTCGAGATCACACCAGGGGCGCACCAGATCCCGGTTGAGCGCAGCTGCCAGCGCCTTGCAGTCAGCGCGCTCGATATCCTCGCGCACGTCGTTGTGGACGTTGGCCTGCCCCGAGCCGAGGCCGCCGGCCTGCGCATCCGTGGTGTTGGTCTGGCCGAGCACCGCCTTCGAGATCTGGCGATCGAGCCAGTCCGACCGCTTTTCGTAGAGGTCCGACCCTGCGGTGACGTTCTTCGATTCAATGAAGTCGATCGACATGCCATCGGGCACGATCGCCGCGCAGTCCCCGGCGATGTTGGCGACGGCGCGGTACAGGGTCGCCTTGTCATCTTCGGTCGCGCTCGAGCTGTATTTGCCGATGCGGACGGGCTGGCCGTAAGTCTGGGTGAAGATCGCCCAGTCGCGCTGGGTATAGGCCTTGAACATCCACGCCCAGCTGGCGAGCCGGGCGAGGCCCGATCGCACCGGCAGGCCGGACTTCGCCCGGATGCCGAGCTGGATGAACTTGAAGGCGGGCAGTCGCTCATCAATGCCGTTGCCCTCCGGCCCGCCGCGCAAGAGCGGTGTGACGCCGTCCTGATCGAAGCGGAAGAAGCGCGGATCGCGCCATTCGAGCCGGTTGGGACGGTACTGGCCTTCGCTCACCTCCCAGATGATCTCGGTGAACGACACGCCCTTGCCGATCGCGTCGAGGATGTTGAAGGTCTCGTCCGCCAGTTCGTCCCGGCCCAGCCAGTCGCGCACCATGTCGGCGCGGCGCACATCCTCGGCGCTGTCGCTGGCGGGCTCCACACTGACATCGACCTGGCTGACCGCACGCTTGCGGGTGCCCAGCACGCCGACATAGTGAAGGTCGCGCTCCTCGATCTGCTCGGCCAGCTCGAAATAGGACAGCGGTTCGCCCTGATCGGCATCGCGCAGCAGGCGCGCGAGCCGGATCGGGGTCAGCCCGTCAGCCGGATAACCGGAGATGGGCTGGCGCACGCCGGCCAGCGTCGGCCCCGCCACCTCACGGGTCAGGACCGCTTTCTTCAGGGGTTGCCCCCATTGGTCCACCAGCGTGCTCATTCTGTTTGTCCCTCATCAAGGTGCGTTGCGTGATCGCCGCACCAGCTGTCGGCCCAGACCAGCGGCCACACTGCGCGCGGACGGTTGTCGTCGCCGATGAATACGACAGGGGCATGCCGCCGGCATTGGCCGCCGCTGCGGGGCCGGGCCTGCGCGTCGCTGGGCTGCAGGAAGACACAGGTGCTGCATTGCGCTTTGCCGATCACCAGGCATCTCCCGAACGAAGGCGAACGCCCAGCGGCGCGCGGAACGGATCGCGGGCCAGCCCGGGATCGTCGCCATCCGGATCGTCGAATGAAGAACGGGACTGGCTGACAGGGACATAGCCGTATTCGATCGCCCCTTGGCGGGATGCATACCAAGCCAGCATGCCGGCGATCGCGGTGTCGCCGTGACGGTCGAAACCATCGCTGCCCTTGTAGCGCATGTCGTCCGGCACCTTCACGACGCCGCCATCATAGGCCAGCGCCTGATGATCGCGCACCACGTCCTCGTCGGCCGCGATCCGCACGGTGCGTTCGCCAAAGGCCTCCACGTAAGGGGTGCCGTTCTCGCGGTACCATTCCCGGCTCAGCTTGATTTCGGAGATCCGCTCGCCATACCGCTGGGCCGCGACTTCGGCGAGGTAGGCACCATTGCCGGTCGCATCGAGCGCACCGTGCCCCAAACGCGGCACGGCATCACAGACGTAGAACAGGATATCGCGCTGCGCCTCGAACGGGACGTTGCGCATCTCCACCACCAGCCGCCAGCGGCGGACCAGATCCTGCCCCAGCTGCTGGATGACCAGATCGGACGCATCGCCGCTGCGGGCAAAGTCATGCCCGAAATCATGGCGGCGCTTGGGATCGAGCCTGTCGAGCAGCGGGCGCAGGTGCATCCGGCACCAGTCGGCAATCTGCCGCTGGCGGGCGCCCTTGTCCGCCGCCTTGAAGCTGTCGGGCAAGTGCAGCCGCACCACGTCAACGGACCGGTCAGTTACTTGCTCGATCACGACCCGCGCCAGCGCAGCGCCTTCGGCATCGGCGGGCACCACGTCGAGCTCCTGGCTCATTGCCGAGGTGCGCGCGCCATAGGCGCCGCGGATGCGCTGCTCCCATTCGCGCTCGGCCTCTTCCGACCAGGTGAGCCCGCGCATCAGGCAGACGCGCCGGTAGAGACCATTGGCGACCGCCGCGCCGAACGGGATATGGTGGATATTGAAGGGCACCTTCCCGGCGCGGGCTTCGCGGATCAGTTCGTTGAACGGGTTGAGCACGCCGTTGTGGGTGGAGATCACCCGGATCTTGCCGCCCCAGATCAGCAGCGCGTTCACCGCGTCCAGGACGGCTCTCACATCCTTGTGAAACGCCGCCTCGTCGATCACGACAATGCCCTGAAGGCCGCGGATGTTCTCCGGCCGGGAGCTCAGCGCCTCGACCCGGTACCCGCTGGCAAAGGTGATCCGGTAGGCCGAGATATCACGGCTGCTGCCGTCCTCGCGCTGATCCTTGAACACGAACTCCTCGATGTCGGCCAGCTCGCCTGCGACGACGCGCGCGAAGTGGGCGACATAGCCGATGAACTCGCGCCCCTTGTCCTTGGTGTCGCCGATGTAGAACACGTTGTCGCCGCCGGCCGAACGCGCGGACGCAGCGATCAGCGTGTCGTCCAGCGCCTCGGCAAAGGTGATGCCGGTACGGCGGCCCTTCTCGCACACTTTCAGATCGCTCTTGTCCTCCAGCCACTCGACCTGGTGGCGCATGAGGATGCCATCGGCGAGCGGATCGAGCTCGGCCGGGATCTCCGCGCCCCGTGTCAAGTCGGCCGGAAGCTTCTCTTCCTCGCGGGCGAGGACAGGGGCAGCGGGTTCGGTCACTGGGTCTTCCCGTCATCCGCTTTGACGCCCAGGAATTCGCGGCGCAGCTGTGCGACGGCGTCAGAGGAAAGGCCTGCATCGCGCGCCAGAACCTCTACTCGCTTAGCTGCTGCCTGGATCTGTTTGTTGGCCCGAGCCTCAAGCTTTTTACGGTATTCTTCAGAGTTGCTCTGGGCGTTGACAGCCGATTGCAGCGCTCGCCCTAGCTCCATCAGATCCTTGGGAGACAACTCGCCACCTTCGAGGGTCTGATACATCGCGGTCTTGAGCATCTCTGCCACGGTGACAGTCACATGGTCCGGGCCATCGGTCCCGAGGCTCTGGACGAGGTCGGAAGCCATTCGGCGAACCTCATCAAGCTTACGGAACTGGATGGCCTTTCGCACCGAGTAGCGATTGAATGCTCCGCGACTGACCGGCGGGATACCTTTGTCGGCTAGGCGCAGGTTGAACTCTTCGAGGATGGTTGTCTGCGGCAAACGCGTCACGCGCAGCTGCTCAATCGCCCATGCTACGTCGTTGTCAGCCTCGGGTGGCAGCTGATCAATGGTAGAGAGCCAGCCTCTACCTTCGCGACGATCGGGAACCGAAGTGTCTTCGTTCATCGGTCACCCCGCCGCAACAAAATGCCCAAAACAAGACCAAGCGCGCAGCCAGCCGTGAACGTGCCGACTGAGACGGAAGAAAAGCCCGAAGCGCCTTTCGCAATGCGCGAAGGCGGTACCTCACGAACATCGCTCCCCTGCGCCTTCCTCACCGAATACCGGCTGAAGGCGCCCTTGCTGATCGGCTTGCAGCCATGGTCCGCGATCCGCGCGTTGAACTCGCGCAGGATCTCGGTTTGCGGTATGCGCCGTTCCTTCAGCTCAGCATTGACCCAGGCGATATCCTCGTCGCACACCTCGGGCAGGATCTCGATCGAGGACAGTTTTCCGCGTCCGCTTCGCTTTGCCATGTCACACATCCCTCGGGCGGGCGACGCCCTCGATGATGATCCGCCGCTCGACATGATCGCGTCCGGTCGCTGTGAGCTCCGCGACCAGCAGCTCACCCAAGTCGATCAGACGCACCGCGTCCAGCTCGGCCAGTGCGCGAAGCTGGGTGCGCACCCAGTCGCGCGACCGCCGCACGCCGATCACGTCGAGGACGTGGGTCATTGCCTGGTCATTGAGCCGCCCGTCGACCTGCTTGGCCAGCTCGTTGAGAATGGCGAGGCGCGCGTCGCGTGCAATCGCCGCATTGAGATCGGTTGTGAGGCTCACTTCTCCATCCCCTTCGGAACGACGACTGACATGATCAGCGTGAGGTTGCGGTCGATGTGATCAACCTTCGCGGCCACGGCTGCTGAGGCCTCAGCACGCTCTCCCAGTTTTTCGGACAGCGCGCGCTGGCGGGCTTCGATATCGGGCAGCACCTTGGCCACCTTGTCGATCGCCTTCTCCAGCCTCTTGATGTCGGCGACGCTTGCGAGCTCTTCGTCGAAACTGTCGAGCCGCTTCTCGATCTGGCCAACCTTGGCCTTCACGCCCGAAAGCTCACCATCGATCGACGTCTTAATTGCGGCCAGCTCGCTGCCAACCGTCGCCAGCTTCTTGTCCAGCCCGCCGGTGCCAACCGGGTTGCGCGCGCCGCCGCGCCAGATGGCTGCGCCAATGCCGATCACGATCACAAGGATGATCAACAGTTCGATGATATTGCTGGGGCTCATGAGCCGTCTGGTCCTTCGTTTGGGTGGGCCGCATCGTGGCCACCGGCGATGTCTCGCTGGGGATCGATGCCGACTGGTCCACTGATAGTGCTGGTCGCCCCGGCGAAAGCGCGGCGCACGAAGTCCTTCACCTGCTCGCCAAACAGTTCGAGCAGGGAGAAACCGGAAAAGCCGAGACCGATGGCCACGACGAAAGCGAACAGCCACCCGGGGCGGCTTTCAATGATCCAAAGCTGGACGACGACGAGCATGATGAAGCTGACCAGCAGGCGCAGCTTCCAGCCCAGATCAGCCTCTGTCCGGACGGTAAAGGGCCGCGCCGCGACAATGCCGACCGCGCCGAGAATGCAAGTCACCACTGGGATCGGCAGGCCCGCCAGATCCAGAAGGAAGCGATCACCCAACGGGGTCTCCACATCAGGCACCACCACGGCGACAGCGAGCGTCGGCAACCAGACGGCGGCGAACTTGGAGAAAGATAAAGGCTCGCCCATCATCACCGGCCGCGCTCGATCTTGGTCTGGCAATCGACGCACCGCGTGGCCGATGGCAGCGCCATCCGGCGCGCCTCCTCGATCTTGTCGCCGCAGCCGAGGCAGAACTCCTCACCCAGCCCGACCAGGTTGTTGCGGATGCGCTGGACCGCGGCGTCGCGCTGGAGCCGTTCGAACTCCTCGGCCCGCTCGATCGACCTTTCACCCAGATCCATTACCGGCTCCCTTCAGGAGTGAACCGGACGGCGGATTGACCGAGCGCCCAGACGATCAGGGCATCGTGGCGGCGCGCATCTTCGCTGGCACGCTGCGCCTGGTCGATGGTGAGGCAGACAAACTGCGAAGGGCAGAGCGGCTGAGCGGTCAGATCTCGGGCGGCAGAAACGTCAGGATTGCCGGGCGCACCAGCAGCTCGGCCGGCGGCGTCGCGGGCTTCGGGCAGACCAGCTGGGTTGGCACGGCCGGGATCGCCTGCGGCGGCGTTTCGCGCCCGCAAGCGGTCAAAGCGGGCAGAGACAGCAGCAAGATCGCTGCGCAGATTTCGGGTGACTTCATATGTGACAGCCTCCTGTTCGGCTTCGACGCGCGCGACGTTGGCCTTGGCCTGGCGCTGGGCCTCGTCGCTGGCGTCGATGTAGTTTGTGATGGTGCCGAGGTGCGCCAGCTGGGTGTCGGTGAGCAGCTGCTCGGTCTCGGCCAGATCTTCGCGCAAATCGGGAACGACGATGATCGCCGCCCAGAGGAATGCCGGGACGAAGGCGGCAAGCAGCGCATTGCGCACATCGCTAAGCACCCACTTAAGCGCGGCTAAGAGGCCCTTTAGAACGGCCTCAAGCCCGCCCGCAGCGAGCAATTTGAAGGCTGCCCAGCTGATCACGCGGCACCTGGCTCTTTGCGGGCAAGCGCCGCGCGAACCTCATCCTTGATGTCAATCTGGCGCGCGCTCGACCAGATCGGATTGCGCGGCTCGCGCCGATTGACCCGGTCGTAGATGGTGACGACGCCGTCGCCGCTCCAGCGACCATCGAAGAACAGGTCGCGCTCTGCCTTGCGGCGGGCGATGATCTCGCGTGGCCGCGACCAGTGCATAAACTCGGTCCACGCCTTGTCGCGGCGACCGAGCAGGAAGGACTGCACCCAATCGGCCCGCCCGATCGCACCGGTGTTCCAGTGAAATGAGAGCGCTGCAGCGAGCTGCGCTTCGGTCAGCTCGCGCCCACGGAAGGCTGCTCGAACCTGCGGCAAGTACTTGTCCCGCAGCAGCCATTCGAAGATCTCGACCGCGCGTTCAATGGTCGAAGGATTCGAGGTGTAGCGATCGACCTGGTGCCCGCTGGCACTGGTGACGCCGAACCCCCAGGTCAGCTTGCCGGCGCTGCACTTGTAGGACTCGAGGACGAGGCCTTCATGCTCGGCGACTTCGAGAAGGGTGCGTTCGGAGAGAAGAGCTTCGGCCATGCATCCGCTATGGGCTGCGGAGCGCTCCGGCGGCATGCCCGCGGCGGCGGGCGGATGCACTCAGAAGAGGTCTAACTGCTTGCTGCTATGCGCTCGATTGGGGCGTTCTGACAAGCCGGGTTCCCGAGCGAAGAGTTTTTCCACACCGGTCTCGCCAATGCCAAGACGGCGCGCGATCTGCCGGTTGGAAAGGCCGCGCTCGCGGTAAAACAGCGCCCGATCGCGGCGGGCCAGCGGCACGCGGATGGTGGCAGGCGCCAGCGCGCGGCTGAGTTTCTCGGCGATTTCGCGGCCAAGTGTCTCGACCAGCTCGCTGTCGTCGGCGAGCTTGTAGGGGACGTAGAGGCGGGTGCCGCCGAAGCTCTGCGCGAGCTTCACGAATCCTTCTCGGCCGAGGATAGATCGCAGCTCGCGCGTGAGATCGCCGACGATCATTAGTCTTCCTTCGGCTCCCAGACGGGATCGCCGGTGCCCGGTGACTGGGCGAGCGGGAGCGGTGCCTCGCAAGCGGCGCATTCGGCCGTGACGCGGCCGACGTTCCATGCCTTCCCCCCGCAGCAGGGGCAGCGGTTGGTCTCGCCCGGCCAGTAGAGCATCGGCGCAGGGCGCGCGAAGGTGGCGCGGGCGTTCATGCCAAAACGTCCTTCAGCAGCGCGATCTGGTCGGCGGACAGGGTGATCTCATGGAGCCCGGCCGGCTTGCTCTGGCGAATGACCAGTTTGCCGGAATCGAGCTTCGCCAGCGTCATCTGCGAGAACGCATTGCTGCCGAGGTTGTGGGTACCGGCCTTCATGCCACACCTCCCGCTGCGCGCAGCTTGTCGCCCAGCGCCTTGGCGAGGCGCTGGTAGGCTTCCGCATCCATCGGCCCTTCAGCGCCGGTTTTGATGCCGCACAGCCGGAAGGCGGCGTTATCAATCGTCCAGTCGGCCGGGATCTCGCCAGCACCCTTCAGCTTCCACAGGATCGCCCGGCAAAGCCCTTCGTGAAGTGCGCGCGGCGGCAGGTTGTTGCCGGCCTCGTCGGTCTGCGGCCAGCCATGGCGCACCGCCATCGCCTTCAGCGCCTCGATCAGGCGGAACGCATCGGACTGCTTGGCCCAGACAAGGCGCTCGCACTTCAGCTGCCGCTTGGCGAAGGCTTCCAGCGCCTGTTCGGACGCGTTCTGCACCGCATTGAGATGGTGGAGCGAGATCCACAGCGCCCGCGCCTTGCGCGCCATCGGATGCTGCGCCGGGCGGGTTGCGGGGTTGCTCGCCGGGTTCTTCGGCAGCGGCTTGAAACCCTGCGCCTCAAGCCGCTTCAACGCGCGTTCCAACTCGGCTTCCGTGCAATCGCCCGCGCTGCTGCGGCCAGTTTCTTCCAGCATGATCTGCCGGTAATCATCGTCCGCCAAAGCAAGCTGCTTCTTGGCGACGTGGATCTTCGCCAGCATCGCGCGGCGGCGGCGATCGGTGGGGTTGAACTGCGCGGGCGCAGCTTTGACAGCGGCAAGTGCCATCATGCGTCTCCTGTGATTGCGGCGAGGCCGACCGCGACGATCGCGGCGAGGACCATGATGATCACCATGCCGATCGCTTCGGACCGGGCGGTGCCGGGACCGCGCACGGCATCAAGCTCGCGCGCGGCGTGGCGGTAGAGATCGAAGAGGCGGATCATGGCGCAGGCCTCACGGAAATCGCGGCCAGCCACTGCGCCACACCGTCCGAGCCCATCTCGGTGCCAATCAGCTGAGTGACGCCGGTGCCCCATTCCCCGGTCGGGCAGACGGCAAGCGTCGCAATGTGAAAGAGGCAAGGGTTCCCCGTCTCGGCAAGGAGCACAACGGATGCGCTCCACCCGTTATCGAAGTTGAAGCGCACGCGCGGCGCGCCGGTTTCCGGACAAAGGTCCGCCTCGAACGCCGCGCTCATGCCCGGATCCACCGAGTAGCGCGGTACATCTGCGCTTCACGCAGATCGCTCAGTGACAGGCCCCGGCTCTCATCATCGGCGGCGGCGAGCATCGATCCCGCCTCGATCAGTTGCTGGCATTCCCCCAGCCCGCCCGAATCCGGCGTCAACGCGATCTTTTCCAGATAGGCACGGATATCAGGCTGGGTGATCTGCCAGCCATCGCAGAACTGCGCCACATCCGTGCGGGTCGGCAGGCGCTGAACGTGGCGCATGGCGATCCGGCGGTTGAGGCGCGCGAACTGGTCGCGGTGCCGCCCGGTCTCGATGCGCGCCAGCAGCTCCTCATTGCCGAGGAAGCATACGCCGACGCCGGTTTCATCGTGCCAGTTGCGGATTTCCTCGATCCCTTCGATGCCAAGGAAGTTGGCCTCGTCGATCACCAGCAGGCCTTTGCGGCCGCGCACCCGCTCGATCACGATGCGCGAGGCATCAGCAGTCGACAGGCGGCGGGGATCAAGCTTCAGCGCCTTGTGTACTTCAAGGATCATCGGCAGCAGGCGGTTGGTGCTGGGCTTCATGGTCGCCGTCCACACCATCCCTGCCCGCTCGGCATATTCGCGCACCGTCTTGGTCTTCCCGGTGCCGGGCCCGGTCGCGCCGACCGTGATGCGGCCCATGTGCGCAATTTCGAGCAGCATCATCAGCCGCTGGCTGGTCTCTGTCTCGATGAAGCCGGGGTTGACCGGCAGGGACTGCTGCCGCTTTTCCTTGGCCTCGACCGACTGCATGAACTGGAACAACCGGCGTGCGATGTTCTCGTTGTTGCCCTGGTAAGTGCCGGCGCAGAACGGCTGCAGCGTGCCTGCCGGGATCCCGGTCTCGCGCGAAAGCTGCGCCCAGGGAACCGGCGGATCGGTCATCTCGCGATGGCCGACAATCCAGAGCCGCATCTCCTCGACGTCAACCGGCAAGTCCTTAACGTTGATCATGGTCGAGTCTTCCTCCTCAGGTGTTGTTGGCGGTGAGCTTGGCAAAGCCGCGCATCATGCGGTCGATCGGCAGCACGTCGGCGCTGCCGGCATCGTCTCGATTGGTTGTGCCGGGTCCGCCGACAGCGCGGCCCGCCGGGCGCACCGGACGGACGGCCCCGGCCTTTGGCGTTGGCGCAGGGGCAACGCCCACCTGCAGATCGGCGAGCTGTTCGGCGCTGATCAGATCGGCAGCCTCGGCGGTCGCCTTGACCTGCTTTTTGTAACCGGCGAGCCGCTTGGCCGCTTCCTTGGCCCCAGCAGCTTCGGCAAAGCCGGTGTCAGCGATCAGCTCGGCTGCGGTGATGTAACGGCCTTCCAGATCGTAGACGTGGACCTCGGAGTGCAGGTTGTCGGGATCGAACCGCACCGTCACCTTATCCCCGCGCAGCGATGACAGCTCGGCATGCCAATAGCGGTTGCCATGCAGCTCGATCTCACCGGTCTGGCGGTTCACCAGCTTCTGGTCGGCGGCGAGCAGCGCCATGCGCAGCTGCTCGGGCGTGGCTTTGCCGATCGTGCTGGCGGCATAGCTTTCGAAGAACACATCGTCGAAGCTGCGCCCGTTGGCGATCTGGGTGCGGCGCCCGGTGCGGGCGTTGTGCGCTGCGATTTCCTCATCGACCAGGGCGACGAACCGGTCCCATTCGACCGCGCGGCTGCCATAATTCTCGGGCTTAGCCATCGGGCTGTTGCCCGTGTAGGCACCTTCGCACGCCGGGTGCTTGGCGATGCTGTCGCACAGATCGCGGAAGGCACGCTCGATCGGCTTGGACTGGCCGCGATAGGGCAGCGCCCAGTGGATGCGGACGCCGAGACCGGACAGCAGCCCGGTCGGCTCTTCGGGCCTGATCTTGAACCGGAAGCGGCTCTTCGCGCCACCGGTAATCCACTTCGATGCGAAGGCGCGGCCGTTATCAAGCACGCAATTGGCCGGGATGCCGAAGTTGCGGAACAGATCGGCGAAGGTGAGCCGCGTCTGGATCGCGCTTTCCTCGCCGCCCAACCGCCACGCCACAACCTTGCGGCTGTAAATGTCTTGAATCGCCACCATGATCGGGCGGATCACCCGGCCATCCGGCGCCTTCACGAAGACGTCGAACTTGTGGCCGTCGATGTTCACCCATTCGAGCGCGCGCAGCTCCTCGACGCTGCGGCGCTGGGCCGGGATCGAACGGCGCAAGGCTTCCTCGCCCTCGCGCTTGAGGGTCAGGACGGAGGCAGGGTATTCCCGCTCCAAGCGCCGCCTGAAGGTGCGCTCAGAGGCCATTGAGAGGCCGCGCTGCTCGGCCATGCGCGCGACGCGGCAATAGCAGCTGGTCAGCGTCGGGGCGGAGGCACGCAGATAATCGCTGACAAAGGCGATCCACAGGTCTGGGTGAATCTCGGCCTCGGCCCCGCCGCCTTGACGGCGCGGGGCAAGCGCGACCAGCCAATCGGCCCGGTTGATCCCTTCGACCATCCGCATCCAGTTCCACAGCGTCGATCGGCCAACACCGGAATCATCCGAGGTGGCGGCAACCGCAGCGGTACGGGTTGCCCCAGCTTCGCACAGCAGCTCGATCGCATTGACGATACCGAGGCGGCGCTGCGCCTCGTCCTTCACCTTGCGGCTCTGCTTGTCGAACCACGCCCAGGCAGACTCTTGTCCGCTCCCAGCCTCGTGCGGCCGGGTACGGATGATGCCGCGGCGGGCCAGCTCCATCCGCGCCTCACCAGGCAGCAAGCTGGCATGGAACTCGACCCCGCCGCCACGCCCGACGCGCTTGCGCACTAGCAGGCGGTTATTGGGCCCGAGCCGCGTGGCCCAGCGTTCGGTCTGCGCGCGGCGGTTGATCGAGCGCTTGTCGCCAGGCAGGCCGGGCAGGCCCAGCTCCTCCAGCTCGCTGGCGGTGAACCACGCGTCGTCTTCCAACGGGATCAGGTGTTGGGCGCACGTCGCCATTAATCGTTACCTTCCCGGATTGTCGGAGCATCGACGCCCAGCGCCCGCATTTCGGCCTGCGCCTGGCGGATCATCTGCTGCAGGTGGCCCATGCGCGCGGTCTTCACTTCCTCACCCACCAGCAGCGCGGCGCCGATCTTGCGCATGATGGGATCGAGCAGATCCTGCCGATCGGTCACCACCAGCAGGGCAAGCAGGCGCGATGCTGGAACCTTGTGATCGGGGCGCGCAGGGCTGGAATAGGCATCGAGCATCGCCTTGCTGACGGTGTCGTCGAGCAGGACGCTCATCTCCGCGGCGATCACCTCGCGCGGGCGGCCGTCACTGGCCAGCACCGTGCCGACCAGCGCGTTGATCTGCCGCTCAAGCCCCGCCAGCTCGGCTACGCCTTTGGCAGGCGCGGGGGCGACGAAGTCGAAGGGCAGCTGGTTCGGGTGTGGCTTAGCCTTGGGCATGGCCCTCACCTTCGTGGCCCCGGTGATCTCGACCTGGTGCGAGGGTGTTCTCGTGCGTTTCCTTGGGCAAAATGGTGACGACGCGGTTTTCATCGAGCAGCACACGCTGCCCGCCGCCAAGGCGAACGTAACGCGCGCCGAAGGCGATGGCGGTTCGCACCGCGCGGCAATCAAGCGCCCGTCGGATTTCAACCAGAGGCACATCGGCCACCCGCTCGCGATACCGCTGGATGGCATGCCCGGTGAGGAACACCTCAGCCATTGGCGCTCTCCCTGAAGGGGAAGTGGACATGGTCTGGAAATAGAGGGGTAGTACCCGCGCGAGGCTTGGCGCCGTGCCGCGCAAGATAGGCACTGCATTCTTGGTGCCAGACCTTTTTTGCCCAGCCACAAGTGAAACCATTGCCGCGAAGCGCGCGGCGGCGGTCGGCAACGGTTGCATCAGCGGGCAGGTCAGCGACCAGTTCGGCGATGCGTTGACGGGCAAGGGAGCGCCAGCGGCTCATCGCTCAGTCCCTCGCCATCCAGCTGGCATCCCAGCGCCGGAAATCGTTCGGTTGCTGATCATCGGGCCGCAAGCTCAGCGGAGGTAGGTCAGACCGCAGCCCTCGGCGTGCCATCTTCGCGCGGTGCTCTTCGCGCGCCTCGACCACCTTCATCCGCGCCTCGGCCTCGATCGGAGTGACGCCGAGCTCCAGCGCCAGCTCCATGACCTTGCGGTGGTGGCGGTAATAATCGGCCTTGCTGGCAAAACGCGGCATCAGCGGTGTCCTCCTGCTTTGCGCAACAGGTCGCCGAACCGCTTGCTCTGGCTGCGCAGCTTGGTTTCGAGCTTTCGCTCCTGCTTGATGTTGACCGAGAAGCGGTCGCGGATGTTGAGAACGGTCTTGGCCTTGATCCCCAGCCTGCAGGCGATCTGCGCGGGCGGAAGCCCGGTCTCGGAGAGCTTCAGTACGGCTGCCTCAATCGGATAAATCGCCATCAGGCCTGCCCTCCGATGCGGACGAAGTAGAGCGGCTCGCCATCCGGCGCGCGCGGGATGGCGAGCGGTTCAAGCACCTCGATCTTGCGGGTGAGGAACGGCATCCGTCGGATCGCGCCGCGCTTCTCCAGCGAGCGGACTGTGAAGCCGGCATCGAACCCGGGCCGAGCGTGGACGACATTGGCAGCGCTGATTTCGCGCAGCGTCGGGCCGATGCCGAGGCTCTCCTGAAAGCCAATAATATAGCGCAGGACATCCTGCTGGCGCTGGGTGAGAGGCTTCATTCTGCCCGCCCTCCGATGCGCACCAAGTGGAGCGGCTCGCCATCCGGCGCGCGGGGGATTGCGACCGGCTTGAGCACCTGGAGCTTGCGGCGGCGCGAATGTGGGGCGCGGCGGACCTTGCCTTCGATGATGAGTGCGCGGATCAGGTAATCCGCCAGCCCTTCATCGCCGTCGAACGCGGCATCCGCGACCTCGTCATTGCTCGGCCCGCGTCCGTGCTTCAGTTCGAAGCCGGTAATGAAGCGCAGAGCGTCAGCTTTTTGATCGGCGAGGCTGGTCATCGCGTCAGCCCCCGGTTTCGCTGGCGCGATTGCTCGGCAAGGATGGCAGCGCGCTGCTGGATGCGGCGGATCGCCGGAAACCGGTCGAGGCCAGTTTCCTTCATCTCGCGCTCGATCGCCTCTTCGCCGGGAATGCGGGACATCAGAGCACCTCCTCAAGCGACAGGATTTCGGAATTGCGGTGGAGCGGCGGCAGCCAGATGGTGCGCGTGTGCCCCGGCGCGGTCGGCCGCTTCACGTCCCACACGATCCAGCAGTAATCGGTCATCCCGCCGCTGAAGGCGCGCTTGCCCATCGCCGCGATCAGGTCACCGGGCGGCATCGAGGGCCGCTGGCACAGGTGCAGCACCGCCTGCGGTGGATGATCGTTGAACAACTGGTACCGCGCCTGACTCGCAAGCCACTTGCTCGGCATCAGGATGCAGACGCGGCGCGAGGAAAGCGTCAGCGCATGCCGCGCAAACGCCTCTGCGATGCCCTTCACATAGCTGTAAGGCGGGTTGCAGATGATGCTGCAAGGCGCGGGCGCGGCGCACATTTCGAGGAAGTTGCGCGGCTCGAAAAGCATCGGCGCGCCCGAGCCGAAGTTTGCATAGGCGACGTTCTCGACGAGGTCCGAACCGTATGTGACGAAACCGCGATCGTGGGCTGCGAGCAGGGTGTTGCCCATCCCGCAGCAGGGATCCCAAACTGCCAGCCCCTCAGCCTCTTCGATGAAGAAGTTGTCGAGCGCGAGCGCCAGCTGATCGGCGCACCAGAACTCGTCGACATACCAGTCGAGCGGATGGCGCTTGGAGTGCCGACCGGAGGAGATTTCACCCCTCATTGGCCGCTCTCCGGGTCTTTCTTGGGCGCGACGCCAATTACATTGACGTAGTTGCGCTCAGCCTCACTGATCGCGGACACATCAAAGGACACACGGAAGCCGGGCGGGTGATCACCTTCGCCGATGATTGCCTTAAGCAGCTGCGCTTTTTGATCCCATCGGAGCGAACGATAGAGCCAACCGAACAGCTCGGGCTCTGCATCCAACGCCTCGCGAACCTCGGTGATAAAATCACGCATCGCCGAGCTCCTCGTTGAGAAGGTCGCGCATCATCCGCTTAACGCCCGGCGTGCCGAGTGCGCGCATGATTTCCGGCAGATGTTGCTTAAGCTGGGGAGGCGGAAGTCGCTTCAGGTTGCCGACCACGGCATTGACATACTTCTGATGCGCCACCGTTGTGGCTGAAGACCCGGCCCTTGCCGCTCCAACAACGATCTTCGCGTCCTCGACCCCGATTTCAGGATCGGCCAGCAGCGCTTCGATCACCTTGCGACGGATACGTTCGTCTCCGAGCCGGGTGAGTACCATCAGCTGGCTTGCATTTCCGCCAACTACGGGGTGCTTTTCGAGATTCTCTGCCAGATCGGGGAACGGCTCGACGACAAGACGATAAATCGCGAGGCACTTGCGGATCTGCCGCTTCCCGAGATCCAGCGCTTCAGAGACACTTTCCTGCCAGCTGTATGCTGCGGCCATTTTGGCCGCAGCATCATCACTCTCTTCTTCGAGCGCTTTCTCCGAAGTGGTCTCCCGGTCTTTGACACGCTGCCACCTGGCCTTTGCGCCAAGCTGCTGGTCTGACAATTCGCCGTGATCGCGCGCGATCCGCTCCTGTGCAGCACGGCACAGCTCGAACACGAACTTGGCATGCTCGATGGGCAGCAATGGCCGCCGGTGGATGTTCTCCGAGGCCTCAAGCTCGCGGAGAATTTCGGGCTTGCCGGAAACGACAACTCCGTAAACCGGAAGGCCTTCCAGCCTCGCACCCTCTGTCCTGTGCAGGCCGACCAGCAGCCGCCACTTGAAGTCCGGATTCTTCGACGCCGTAACTTTGATAAGGTCTCGCTGACCGTCCTTATACAGCAGGCGACCGACCGCGACGGCTTTGTCCGGATGATAGAACCCGATCCGGCCAGACGTATCGATATCGGCGGGATCGAAGGCGATCACCTCTGCGCTGTCGAGGAGCGACTTCGCAGGAGCGTTCATTTCGCACCCCCACATAGACGGTGCGGGGCCTGTTCGAGCCGGGTAGCCTCCTCATCACTCGCACAGGAGAAGAGCCCATGCCGAATGCCGACCTCAATCCGATCGAGCAGCTGCGCGACCAGCTTTACGCCCTCCAGCAGCTCGTCCTTGCGCATTGCGTGGCGTTCGCTGCTGCTGATCGCATCGCCGTTGATGGCGCGCTGCAGATCGCGGGCGGTCAGGCCGATGCCTTGCTCCGTCAGGGGCGCACCATCGCTGCGCAGCGGCTCGCGATGCTCATTCATGAGGTCGAACAGTGCCTCGATTGATACCCGCGCTTCGCCAACCGCGCTCTTCAGCGCGATCCGGCGGATCAGCGGGCGAATTACGCCGCGGTCGGCAAACCCGGTGTCGTTCATGCCGCTACCGCCTTCCCGCCCTTGCGGAGGCGCTTGGCATCCTCGGCATCGATCGCTTCGAGCACCCTGTAGAGCGCACCAATCGAATGCAGGTTCGCGCCCGGCGGATTGGGGTTCCGTTCCGTTTTCTTCCATTTGTGGAAGGTGTCCGGGGAGATGCCGGCACGGCGGCAGAGCTCGGCGATAGAAATCCGGGAGGCTTTCGCCCGCACCTCGATTTCCCTGACGACGGTTTGCTGTTCCATACACAGCGAGGTAGCGTAATTATTTACGCATCACAACGACTATTTTTCCGCGTTCATTTACGCTCTGCGCTTGGTAGCTCTGCATCATGTCGGGTCTAGAGGAAGACATGGTGCTAATCCGCGCACTCGTGGATTACGCGGGGGTGTCTTCGGCGCAGGTGGCGCAGAAGGCGAAGGTGAACCCCCGAACCATACAGCGCATGAAGAACGGCAATGCCGAGGCTCGCCTCAGCCAAGTCACCTTGGAAAAGCTCCATGAAGCCTTCCCCAAATTCCCGGGGTGGACCCGGGCCGGCGCTGCAGCGCTCGCCAGCTTCGACGAGCCCGACCTAGTCCCGGTCCGTGAGATCGACCTAAGCTACGGCATGGGGGCGACTTATCTGGATGTGCCTGTAACCGAAGAAGTCCACCACTTCCCTCGTGCCTGGCTACGCCGGTATACCCGGTCGGCGCCGGACAAACTCTTCTTCGCCCAGGGCATCGGCGACAGCATGGAGCCCACTCTTCACGATAGCGATTTGCTGCTGATCGACACAGCGCAGCGCCAGCTCACCAGTGCTGACCGCATCTGGGTGCTCACCTATGCCGAATGCGGCATGATCAAGCGCCTTCGGCCTGTTCCTGGTGGTGGCGTAGAGGTATGGTCTGACAAGAAGGAGGTCTCCCCCTTCACCGCATATGACGGCGAGATCGAAATCATCGGCCGCGTCGTCGCAGTCCAGAGGAAGCTATGAAGCGCTATCAAGCCCTGTTCCTTGGCATCGCAGCATTAGCTGCGCCGGCAAATGCCGCGTCCGAACAGTTCAACCTCCTGTGCACTGGGACAATGACTGAGACTTCCACTTTCAGTCCCGACAAGGCTTCACAGTACCAGAAGGAATTTCGCATCGATCTTGCTAGTGGCCGATGGTGCGAAGGTGAATGCAAGCGCCCTTCGAACTTCGCAACGGTTGAAGCTGACAGGCTCGTTTTCATCGATCATGAGGACGAGACTAAAACCTTGGACAGCAGATCGCTTGAGATGGTTGATCGCACCACGGGGAAACACAGCTCCTACGTGATGGTAATCGCTTACGGACGTCAGAAGTTGACTTCATCTTCGGTTTCAGAGGGTGATTGCGAGATACGCCCCTTTAGTGGTTTCCCTGAGGTGGTCACGAAATTCTAAGGAGCGCGGCAATCGCCGAATGACAGATGGGAAGGAAAGCCTGCACCATGGACGAGCAGATAATCCGCGCCGCTGCCATCGAACTGCGAGCTGTGATCGACCGTCAACTGCAAGCCTTGGACCAGCAGACCATCCACCTCACCCGGGATGAAGCGCTGCTCGCTCTCGGTCTGGTCGATGCGGCCGTCGAGCTGCTCGACCAGGCCGCAGATCAGGCCTAAAATTCGCGCCCACTTTCACGAATGTAAGTAAGCGGCGGATCATGGTGTAAGCTGTTAGAATTTATTGCTTTTCGCTCAGTAGCCATCGCAAATGGCCAATGTCCCGGTTCTGTCCCGGTTCGCAGCCTCGCAAGACGGCACTCAGAGGCGTTTAATGCGCCCGTTATAGGGTCATAAATGGCGGATTTCCGGGCCTGAGAAGCCTTAAGGCGCTGACCTCATCAGAATGGGCGACTCCAGCCGATCGTGGCAATCCATCGTCTAAATTGACCACAACTCTAGACACAGAGCCGAAACGCCAATTTTTTGGCCCATGAGCGGCAAAGCCCTGCAAAACCGCCACATCTTGCTCGGCCAATCCCACGATTTCACGGCCTCTCCCGACTCCAGAACCTCTTGTCACCTAACAATGATGTCGAACTGCGCGCGGGTGATCGGCGGCGGTGCAGGGCGGATCGGACGGCGTCGCATGGCGGCATGGGCGCTGCCAGAGCGCAGGGGAGTAGGAAAACCCTTTTGCACGCCGCACCCACCCGCGCTATTCGCTTGCCCATGAACCTGCCCCCGTTTCACCTCGCCTTCCCGGTCGATGACCTCGCTGCCGCGCGCGCATTTTATGGCGGAGTGATGGGCTGCGCTGAGGGCCGGTCGAGCGAGGAATGGATCGATTTCGACTTCCACGGCCACCAGATCGTCGCCCACCTCGCACCGGGACAGGCAGGCGACCGCGCGAGCAACCATGTCGACGGCCACGGCGTGCCGGTGCCGCATTTCGGGCTGGTGATGGCGATGGAGCAATGGGAGGCTTTGGCCGAACGGCTGCGCACAGGCGGCGCTGACTTCGTGATCGAACCCACCATCCGCTTCAAAGGCCAGCCGGGCGAGCAAGCGACGATGTTCCTGCGCGATCCATCAGGCAATGCGCTGGAGTTCAAGGCGTTCAAGGATTTGGGCAAGCTGTTTGCGACCTAGCTTTGGTACATTTTTAACCGCCGTACCTTAGCGTCAGACCTATGAAATACGTTCGCGCCCTTGCTCTCCTGATCGTCTTTTCGGCTGCTCCCCTTCAGGCGCAGATGATCTCCGGCCCTGCAACCGCGCTGGACGGACGGACGATAGAGATGACGGGCACGATCATCCGGCTCGCCCATATTGACGCACCCGAAGCCAGACAGACCTGCCAACGCGATGGTGCAGCTTGGGCATGCGGCATCGAGGCGACCGAGAACCTCGCAGCGATTATCGGCTCCGAGCCGGTAGACTGCGCGATCATTGGCGTTGACGCGAGCGACATCCCGCTCGCCACCTGCGAAAATGCGGTGTTCGATGTCGGTCGCGAAATGGTGCGGCGCGGCCTCGGGCTGGCAGCGGATGAGGCGCCTGAAGACTATGCCGCTGCAACCGCCATCGCACAGGGACTGCGATTTGGTCTTTGGGCTGGAGAGTTCGAGCGCCCCGACCAATGGCGCTCCACCAATCCCGGCTCAGTCATGCGACTGGCCCGCGCGCAACACAGTGCAGCCCCCGAACGCGCAGCACGCGCGCGGCCTGCGGCAGAGCAGCGCTACACGAACGCGCTCGGCTGCGCGATCAAGGGCAACCACAGTCGCTACGGTGACATGATCTACCATCTGCCGGGACAGCGGTATTACGACGGAACACGCCCCGAGGCGATTTTCTGTACCGAGCGCGAGGCCATGGCGGCAGGCTTCCGTCGCTCGAAGGAATAGCATCCGGCGGGGCAACCTGAACGCCACCTGCGACTGATAGGTGCCGACGATTGGCAAACCCTGGCGTCGAGCGCGGGGCCTCTGCATCTATTGGCAAATACGAGGGAACCTACACCCTCGCGGCTTGTGCCTACCCCATCCACCCTTCACCCAGCGCGTCGGCCACCACGGCGGCGCGCAGCGCGGCGATGCCCATGCCTTTTTCGCTGCTGGTGAGGTGCAGTTCGGGATAGGCGGCGACATGCTTCCGGATTTCGGCGGCGGTCGCTTCGGCGACCTTGTCGAGCTCGCTCGCCTTGATCTTGTCGGTCTTGGTGAGGACCACGCGGTAGCCCACCGCCGCTTCATCCAGCATCTTCATCATCACGCGGTCGACCTCCTTGATGCCGTGGCGGCTGTCGACCAGCACCAGCGTGCGGGCCAGCACCGCGCGGCCGCGCAGGTAGGAGTTCACCAGCGCCTTCCACTTGTCGACCACCTTCACCGGCGCTTTGGCAAAGCCGTATCCGGGCATGTCGACCAGCCGGAACAGCGGCAGCGCGCCCTCTTCCTCGGGCCTGCCGACATCGAAGAAGTTCAATTCCTGCGTCCGCCCCGGCGTCACCGAAGCGCGGGCGATGGCCTTGCGCCCGGTGAGCGCATTCAGGAGCGAGGATTTGCCCACGTTCGACCGGCCGCAGAACGCAATTTCCGGCACCTCCGCATCGGGCAAGAATTGCAGCTGCGGCGCAGAGCGCAGGAAATCGACGGGCCCTGAAAAGAGCCTAGATGCCGCTTCCTCGCGGGCGATGTAATCTTCCTCGTCGGTCACAGCCCTATCCCGCGTCCTTCTTGTCCGCCGCCGCGGTTGCCGCCTTCAGCTGCGGGTGCTTGGAGTAGAGATAGCTCTGCTGCGCCAGTGTCAGCACGTTCGAGGTCACCCAGTACAGCAGCAGACCAGCGGCAAACGGCGCCATCACGAACATCAGGATCCACGGCATGATCGCGAACATCTGCTGCTGCACGGGGTCCATCGCCGCCGGGTTGAGCTTGAAGGTCAGGTACATGGTGATGCCCAGCAGCACCGCCAGCGGGCCAATCGCCAGGAACCCCATCGGGACTTCGTACGGCAGCATCCCGAACAGGTTGAGGATATGCGCCGGATCGGGCGCGGACAGGTCCTTGATCCACAGGAAGAAGGGCTCGTGCCGCATCTCGATCGAGAGGACGAGCACCTTGTACAGCGCAAAGAAGATCGGGATCTGGATGACAAGCGGCAGACACCCTGCCAGCGGGTTCACCTTTTCATCCTTGTAGAGCTTCATGATCTCTTGCTGCTGACGCGCCTTGTCGTCCTTGAAGCGCTCCTGGATCTCCTTCATCCGGGGCTGCACGGCCTTCATCTGCGCCATGCTGGAAAACTGCTTCTGCGCCACCGGGAACATCAGCCCGCGAATGATGACCGTGAGCAGGATGATCGCCACGCCGAAATTGCCGACCAATCCGTTAAGCGTGCGCAGCAGCCACAGGATCGGCTTTTCGAAGATTTCGAACCAGCCCCAGCTGATGGCCTTGCCGAAATAGGTGATCCCGCCCTCTTCATATTTGTCGAGGATGCCGCTGTCTTTGGCCCCCGCATAGAGCCGCGTCGCCTGCGTCAGGCTGCCGCCTGCGGGCACGGTGGTCGCGCCATACAGCAGATCGGTGCGGAACAGCTTGTTGCCGAGCGAGCGGAAGCCTGCATCATCGACCGTAACATTGCCCTTGCCGTCACCCGGAACCAGCGCGGCAAGCCAGTACTGATCGGTAAAGCCAAGCCAGTCCGGCGCGCCTTCGGGCTTTTCGCCGCCCAGTTCGGCCAGCTCGTCATAGGAATGCGGGTCCCACAGCGTATCGCCGAACACACCGACCGGGCCGGAGTGCGAGACATACTGGTCGATCGTTGCGTTGGTGCTGGTGCGCTTGATCAGCGCGAAGGGCTGGACGACCGCAGGTGCAGCCCCGGCGTTGGTCACGCTCTGGGTGGCGGCGATCATGTAGTCCTTGTCGATCGCGAACTGGATTCGATAGGTGATCCCGTTAGCATCAGTGCGGGTCAAGGTGACCGGCGTGGTCGGGGTCAGCTTGGTGCCGTCCGCCTGCCACAACAGGTTCGAAGGCTGACGCGCGCCGCCGCTCACAAAGCCGAACTCGGCGAAATACTGCCCCGGCGTGCCTTCGGGCGCGAACAGGCGGACCGGGCCGGACGCCTTCTTCACCGTCTCGCGGTAATCCTTGAGCACGATGTCATCGATCCGTGCGCCGACGAGGTTGATTGAGCCAGCAAGGCGCGGCGTGTCGATCGCGACGCGATTGGGGCTGGCAAGCGCAGTCGTGAGATTGACCTTGCGTGCCGCTGCGGCATCCCCGCCAAGGCTACCAGCGCCCGCAGTGGTGCTCGTCTGAGCGGCGGTGGCGGCAGTCGGCGTGGGCTTGGCCGGATCGACCTGAGCCGAAAGCGCCGCCTCGGGATAGAAGTAGCGCATCCCCACGTCCCACCCGAGAATGAGCAGGCCCGAAAGCACGACAGCGAGCAGAAGATTGCGATTGTCCAAGTGTAAGCCCCGAGAGTGTGCGACGACAGGTGTATTATGGGGTTAAGGCGGTCCCGTTTCCAGACCCCACGGAAATTGCCCCTCAGGGCACGGGGTCATGCCCGTGTCCGCCCCAAGGGTGGCAGCGCATTAGCCGCTTAAATGCCATCCATCCACCCTTGAGCGCACCATACTTGCCAATCGCTTCGATGGCGTATTGGCTGCACGAGGGAGAGTAACGGCACGAGGGCGGCAAAATGCGCGACGGGCCAAGCTGCCAGCCGCGCGCGATGAGGATGAGGACCTGCTTCATTTGCGCCCCCCGCCCCGGTTCCCCTTGCGCGGACGCCGCCCGCCCGAAGGATCGCCCCGCCCTTCGCGCGCCCGTTCCAGCGCCTTGGCGAGTTCCTCAGCCATCAGGTGAAAGTCCCGCTCCACCCCGCCCGCGCGGCCGATCAGCACGTGATCGTGATCGGGGAGGCCTTGCGAAGGCAGCGCCGCGCGCAGAAGCTCGCGAAACCGCCGCTTCATGCGATTGCGCACGACAGCGTTGCCGATCTTCTTGGTGACGGTGATCCCGAAGCGGATGCCCTGCCCGTCATTCGGGCGGGTCAGCAGCACAAACCCGGCCCGCGCATTGCGAGTGCCGGAATTGGCGGCCAAAAAGTCCGCGCGCTTCGTAAGGACGGAGATCATGGAGCGGCCCATAGAGCAACGTTAGAGGCCATAAAAGCAAACGGGCTCCCATAGGGAGCCCGCAAGCGCAACCGCACGCCCGCAGCGACGCGATCTTCAGATCGCATGAGCGAGGATACCGCAGCCCGGAGGGGCTGCGAAAAACAAATTACGCGCAGAGCTTCTTGCGGCCGCGGTTACGGCGGGCGCGGAGCACCTTGCGGCCACCCGGAGTCGCCTTGCGTGCGAAGAAACCGTGGCGACGGGCGCGCACGAGATTGCTGGGTTGGAACGTCCGCTTCATATCATCCTCGAAAAAGCTACCGGCAGGTCAGTCCCGGGGTTTCCCCCACGCGCCCACCGTGGCCGCAGGCCTGCGACCTCGAAACAGACCGGCGCCGTTATGGGAAAGCCGGAACCGAGTCAAGCAAACCCGTACTCAGATTGGCGCCCAGATCGGCATAGGCGAGCCTGGGTGCGGCAGGGGCCGACCCCGCCCGCAGCATCACGGGTGAGCGCAGCGCCTCCAGCAAGGCATCGCCAGAGCGGGCGACGGCGAGGCGCAAGGCGCTTTTCAGGGGGGCGTCCAGCACGCGCGAAGCGGGGCTACGGGCCGCAGGCGCGATCCAGCGCGCCATGTCCTCGCCCTGCAACCACAGCGCGCCTGCGTGCGGCACCGAATTGGTCATCGAATAGAAGGCGCGGGCTTCGTCTGCGGTCATGCCCATTTCGGCATAGTAATCGAGATAGAGCCGGTTTTCCGGCGCATCGGGCGCAAAGTCGGCAGGCTCACGCCCGCGCTCGTCACGCCAGGAATGCACCGCGAACAGCGCGCCCGGGTCCATCGTGCGGCGGGTACCCGCGAGGAACAGCTCAACCGCGCCCGACCGGGCCGAGCCACCTGCCGGGACGTGAGTCGCAAGACCCGCCGCCCGGATGGCGCGGCCAAGGCGCAGGTTCGCCAGATCATGGTTGGTGCCGGGCGCATCGGCGAATTCGATCACTTGCAGGCCCGGATAGGCCGCCAGCATCGCCGCGAAGGCCTGCGGGCTGGCGGCATCGGTCGACGCGACGAGCGCGGCACGGGTGCCGTCGATCACACGGAACGGGCCGAAGCGCGCGATCCCGGCGCTGTGGGCGGGAAGGCGCGGGGCGCTGGCGATAAAGCGGGTCGGCTCGTGGTGGACGGTCTCGGTGATGGTGAGCCCGCCAGCGCGCAGGCTGCTTGGGGTCGCCTCGGCCAGTGCGGTCGGAGCCGGGCTGTCCTCCACGCGCACCCATTGCTGGGTGGCCGGGTTCCATTCCTCGACCCAAGTGATCCGCTCCACCACCCGCGCGCCCGATTGCGCCCATGCCGCTCCGCCGGGGAGCAGCAGCGCGAAGGCGGCAAGCAGGAGAGCAAGGGTTCGGTTCATGATGCTATTGTCGGCCCGAGCGGCCTGCCAATTCGCCAAGATTTATGCTTTAAAAATGCCTTAGCATTCGTGCGGAGGGGCACGGCTGGATCGCGTTAGGAAACGCGCGGCCGACCCGCGAACTGCTCGACAAGCGATTGCAAAACCTGCACAATCATGCCGCAAGGGCGGGTAGGGGTCGCAAATGGTCGCGCTGGTCAGGACGGTTGCCTATCTCGGGCTGGAGGCGCGTGCCGTGGAGGTGCAGTGTCATGTCGGCCCCGGTCTGCCGCGATTCAATGTGGTGGGTCTGGCCGACAAGGCGGTGAGCGAGAGCCGCGAGCGGGTGCAGGCTGCCTTGTCGGCGATGGGGCTGGCCATGCCGCCCAAACGGATCACGGTGAACCTCTCCCCCGCCGACCTGCCCAAGGACGGATCGCATTACGACCTGCCGATCGCGCTCGCCCTGCTCGCGGCGATGGGCGTGACTGATGCCGAGCAGCTGGGTGACTGGATCGCGGTGGGCGAACTGGCGCTGGATGGACGCGTGGTCGCCAGCCCCGGCGTGCTGATCGCCGCGCTCCATGCCAGCGAATCGGGCACGGGTCTGATCTGCCCCGCCGAACAAGGGCCAGAGGCACGCTGGGCGAGCGGGGTGCCCGTGCTCGCCCCGAGCGATCTGATGAGCCTGTTGGGGCACCTCAAAGGCTCGCTCGTGCTGCCCGAGCCCGCGCGCGGCGCGGTGGCCGAGGCAGTCAGCGGCAATGATCTGAAGCAGGTGAAAGGGCAGGAGACCGCCAAGCGCGCCTTGGAGATCGCAGCGGCGGGCGGCCACAACCTGCTGATGGTCGGCCCGCCGGGATCGGGCAAGAGCCTGCTGGCGAGCTGCCTCCCCGGCATCCTCCCCGACCTGACGCCAGCCGAGGCGCTGGAGGTGTCGATGGTTCAATCGGTCGCAGGGACCTTGGAGGCCGGCCGCATCAGCCGCGCCCGCCCGTTCCGCGCGCCGCACCATTCGGCGAGCATGGCCGCGCTGACCGGCGGCGGGCTGAAAGTGCGGCCCGGAGAGGTCAGTCTCGCGCATCTCGGCGTGTTGTTCCTCGACGAGCTGCCCGAATTCCAGCGCCCGGTACTCGATTCGCTGCGCCAGCCGCTGGAGACCGGCCAAGTCGATGTCGCCCGCGCCAATGCCCATGTGACCTTCCCTGCGCGCGTGCAGCTGGTCGCCGCCATGAACCCATGCCGCTGCGGATATGCGGGCGATCCGGCGCGCAACTGCAACAAGTACCCGCGCTGCATCGGCGATTATCAGGCGCGGTTGTCGGGCCCGCTGCTCGACCGGATCGATCTCCACGTCCACGTCGGCGCGGTCAGTGCGCTCGACATGGCGCTCCCGCCACCCGCCGAGGGTAGCGCCGAGGTCGCAAACCGCGTCGCGGCCGCCCGCGCGCGGCAGGTGGCACGCGGGGTGCGCTCGAACGCCGAACTGGAGGGCGAGCGGCTCGACCACTACGCCACCCCCGATGAAGCGGGGCACAAGCTGCTATTCCAAGCTGCCGAGAAGTTGCGCCTTTCCGCGCGCGGTTACACCCGGATGCTGCGCGTTGCCCGCACCGTCGCCGATCTGGCCGGGGCCGAAACGGTTGGCCGCGTGCACATTGCCGAGGCGCTATCCTATCGGCTGATGACCGGTTAAGGAGCGCTCCCGAGGCCGGCTCCCCCTCCCGGCCGACGCAAAGGCGCATTGGCGATTTCGGACGATCCTTTAGCATTGGCGGCGGACCAGCCGCGCGGGCTTGCAACGCGCTGGGCTGCGCTGTGGCAAGCGGTGCGCGATGCGCCGCGACGCCGAAAGCTGGCGAGCCTTGCGATTGCGGTTGCGCTTGAGGCGCTGATCCTGCTGCTGCTCCTGACCCTCGGCCAGCAATTCGCCGGCGAGGATGACAAGCGCGAGGTCGTGACCATGACCGCGATCGAATTCGCCGCCCCGCCCGAGCCGGAAGCCCCCGCCGAGCCCGAACGCGAAAGCGCCGCCTCGCCGGACACCCCTTCGCCCCCGGTAACCGAGCAAGAGCTTGCCCCCGAGCCGCTGCGCCCTTCTCCTCTGGCCATCAACCCGAGCCCCGCACCCGAGCCTGCCCCGCCCCAGCAGCAACCCCAGCAGCAGCCCCAGCCGCAGGCCAGCCCCAAGCCCAAGATCGGGGCGCGGATCAATCCGAACCGGTCTTATGGCCCGGCCGATACCGGCAATCCGCGCACCGCCGGTGACAGCCAGCGCGTCGGCACCGCGCCCAATGGCGAGCCGCTCTATGCCGCGCGCTGGTATCGCGAACCGACCGATCAGGAGCTTGCCGGCTACCTGTCCACCGCGAACGGCCCCGGCTATGCGCTGATCGCCTGCAAGACCGTGGCGGGCTACTATGTCGAGGATTGCGTGTTGCAGAGCGAAGGGCCGCAAGGTTCAATGATGGGCCGCGCGGTGCTGGCTGCCGCCTGGCAGTTCCGGGTGCGCCCGGCGCGGGTCAATGGACGCGAGCAGTTCGGATCATGGGTGCGGATCAGGATCGACTATACTATTCGCAAGGCGCCGCGCTAACCGCTCAGATGCTCCCGCACCACGGCGATGAAATCCGGCCCCCAGGTCTCTAACTTTTTCGCCCCCACGCCCGCGATCCCGCCCAGTTCAGCGAGCGTCTCGGGGCATTGGTTCGCCATGTCGCGCAGCACCGAATCGTGGAAGATGACATAGGCCGGGATGCCGTGTTCGCTGGCAAGTTGCTTGCGCTTGTTCCGCAGCGCTTCGAACAGCGGGCTGCCGATCGGGTTGGGCACGTCCCCACCGCTGCGCGAGCGGCGACCCCGGCGGGCGCGGACGGGTGGCTCGGCGATGCTGACTCCGGCCTCGCCTTTCAGCACGGCGCGCGCTTCGGGGCCGAGCATCAGCCCGCCATGCTCGGTCGCCGCCAGCATACCCCTCGCAACCAAGGTGCGCGTCAGCGGGCGCAGCAAAGCCGCTTCGCCCGAACCGACGATGCCGAACACCGACAGCGTGTCATGCCCGCGCGTGGTGATCCGCTCGTCGCTCTGGCCAGTCAGCACCTTTTCGATATGGCCGATGCCGAAGCTCTGCCCGGTGCGATACACGGCGGAGAGCAGCTTGCGCGCCAGCTCGCTCGCATCGACCACTTGCGGCGGATTGTCGCAATTGTCGCAGTTGCCGCACCGGGCGGGCGGGTGCTCGCCGAAATGCTTGAGCAGGATCGCGCGGCGGCAATCGGGCGCCTCGACCAGCTGTGCCAGCGTGTTGAGCCGCGCCTGTTCGCCCGCGAGCCGTTCGGGCTCGACATCGCCGAGCCATTGGCGCGCGCGGGCAAAGTCGCTGACGCCCCAGAACAGATGCGCCTCGGCCGGATCCCCGTCCCGCCCGGCGCGGCCGGTTTCCTGATAATAGGCCTCGATCGACTTGGGCAGGCCGGCGTGGATGACGAAGCGGACGTCGGGCTTGTCGATCCCCATGCCGAAGGCGATGGTGGCGACCATCACCATGCTTTCGGACGCGACGAACTGCGCCTGCACCGCCGCACGGCGTTCAGGCTCAAGCCCGGCGTGATAGAACGCCGCCTCGCGCCCGGTGCGGGCGATCTGGGCGGCGATGTCCTCGGTCGCCTTGCGGCTTGGCGCATAGACGATGCCTGCGCCGTCCATCCGTGCGAGAAGATCGGTGATTTGGCGCGGGCCATTGTCACGCGGCGTGATGGCGTAACGGATGTTGGGCCGGTCGAACCCGGCGACGATCAGGCCTTCATCTGGGATGCCGAGCTGGCGCAGAATATCCGCCCGCGTCGCCTGATCGGCGGTGGCGGTAAGCGCGAGGCGCGGGACGTCCGGGAAGCGGTCGAGCACCGGGCGCAGCATCCGGTAATCGGGACGGAAATCATGCCCCCATTCGGACACGCAATGCGCTTCATCAATGGCGAAAAGCGAGATGTCGGCGCGCTCGAGCAGCGCCTGAAATCCGGGCGTCGAAGCACGTTCCGGGGCGACATAGAGCAGGTCGAGTGCGCCGTTGCGGAAGGCCTCTGCCGTGGCGGCATTATCGCTGTCAGCCGACGTCATCGAAGCGGCACGGATACCCGCCGCGCTGGCTGAGCGGATCTGGTCGTGCATCAGCGCGATCAGCGGGGAGATGACGATCGCCGTGCCCGCGCGCGCCAATGCCGGCACCTGATAGCACAGGCTCTTGCCCGCACCGGTCGGCATCAGGGCGAGTGTATGCGCGCCCGCCATGACCCGGCTGATCACCGCCTCCTGCTGCCCGCGAAAGGCGGGAAAGCCAAAGGTGCGGCGCAGGACTTCATGACATTCGGGAGGGGCGACCACGCTCATGGCCGCGGCCCTAGCCGATCAAACGCGGCGAGGCACCCGAGACGGGCGCTCTATCGACCGATTATCGCGCGGCGGCAGCCTTGGCTTCTGCCAGATCGACCACATCGCCCTTGCCGAGTGCCGCACCGGGGGTCGCGATCGTGCCATCGGCGCGGCGGCCGAGGTTGACCGGACGCGTCAGCCACAGGTCCTGATGGCCGAGAATGCGCCCGTCATGCGCGAGGATCGAGACCGGACCGATCGGCAAACGGTCCCGCTCGTCGACCAGCACCGGGTCCTCAACCACGATTTCGCTGCCGTATTTCTGCCCCCATTGGCGCAAAGCCAGCATCGCCGGGAGCAGATCGAAGCCCTTTTCGGTCAGGCGATATTCGATCTTCCGACGATCATCGGCGCAAGGTTCGCGCTTGAGAATGCCGTGCTCAACCAGCTTGGCGAGGCGGTTGGAGAGGATGTTGCGGGCAATCCCGAGCTCGCTCAGGAATTCCTCGAAGTGTTTGAGACCGTTGAAACTTGCCCGCAGGATCATGAACGACCAGCGTTCACCCATCACCTCCAGCGCTTGCGGCAAGCCGCATTCGATAAGTTCGCGCAGCGGTTCTCTCAAATCACCCATAGGTCGTGTCCCTTCCCCTTCCGGGGTGATGTGTAACCGCTTTTTGTCGGCCTCACAAAAAAATTTCAGTTTTCAGTTGCAACCCGCAACCTAGTTGGTTAGGTAGCGAATAGCAACCGGTTTCGAATCGAAATGTTGCATTGCAAAATAAAGTGATTGAGACCACAGGGGCACTCCCCCTTCAAGGCAACAGGCAAAGGATACCCCGATGATCAACACCCTCTCCATTTCGCGCGGCAGCAAGCTCGCCGTCCTCGCCTCGGCGCTGGTTTACACTGGCCTCAGCTTCGGCGTCGCCACCGGCGCTGCCCCGCTTCAGGCCGCTGGCACCACCTATTACCACGCCACGCTGTCCGCCCCGGCGAGCGAAACCAAGGCAGTCACCGATGGCGTCGCCTGGGCCTGCAAGGACGCGACCTGCGTCGCCGGCAAGACCACCGCTCGCCCCCTGCGCGTGTGCCGCGGCCTGAACCGCAAGTTTGGCGAAATCGCGACCTTCAAGGTCGATGGTCAGGAAATGGCCGCTGAAGAACTGGCCAAGTGCAACGGCTGATTTCAGCCTGACATAAGTCCCTCTCTGCACGGCCCTCCTCTCCCTCCGTGACAGAGCTCCACGGCCCCCGGCACGCTTTCCCCAGAGCGTGGCCGGGGGTTTGGCGTTTTGGCCTTGCGCTCGCCCATCCGGGCTAGCGTCCTCGGTGCTGTTTCGCGCTGCGCGCGAGCACCTGCGGGCGCGCGGTCGAGCTTGCGGACCCTACGGGTCCGGGACAGAGCCGATTCGGACCCGTAGGGTCCGCAAGGCCACGCGGCCGCCCCGCAGGTGCCCCGCAGCGCAGCGAAGGGCTCAGCGCCGAGGACGCCCGCGCGGAGGCGCGGAGGCGCGGACGCACACAAAAAATCTAGAGCAGCCCTCCGCCGCGCAATTGCGCCTCAAGGCTCGCCGCATCGGTGAACAGGTGCGCGTCCCAGCCGCGCGCTTTGGCGGCTGCGATGTTGGCAGGGTTGTCGTCGGTGAAGAACAGGTTCGCGCCCGCGCGCCCGCTGCGCTGCTCAACGATTTCGTAGATGCGCGGTTCGGGCTTGGCGATTTTCTCGACGCCTGAAACGATGATGTCCTCGAAGTGATCGAAGATCGGCTGGGTCGGGCGGAACAGGTGCCAAAATTCATCGCCGAAATTGGTCAGGCAGAACAGGGGGACGCCTGCCCCCGCCAACCGCTCGACGATGGCGTGCGAGCCCGGCACCGGCCCCGGCACAGTCTCGTTGAAGCGGGTCGCGTAAGCATTGATGAGCGATCCGTACGCGGGGAACTGCGCGATCCGTTCCGGCACCATGTCCGCCAATGCGCGGCCACGGTCATGCTCGAAATGCCATTCCTCGGTCACGACATTGGCGAGGAACCAGTCGAGCTCGTCCCGATCATCGATCAGCTTTTCGAACAGCGCAGCCAGCTGCCATTCGAACAGCACCCGACCGACATCGAACACCACCGCTTTGCGCATCACAACCCCAAACCTCTTAGCCCCAAATGACCGCGGCCCGCGCTCCGGTAAGGAGGCGGGCCGCCAAATTCATCAGCCGCCCATGCCGGGCAGCGGCGCCGTTCAGCCCTGGCGGGCCTTGAAGCGACGGTCGGTCTTGTTGATCACATAGGTGCGGCCGCGGCGACGGATCACGCGGTTATCGCGGTGACGGCCCTTCAGCGACTTCAGGCTATTGACGATCTTCATGGCGCTCGTTTCCAAAAGAGAAGCGCGCCGGACAAGGCCGACGCGCGTTAAATCGAAGCGTGCCGTTAGCGACACCGGTCTGCGGCGTCAATGCGAACCTGCCCCTGTCAGCGCCGCAAATCGCGTAATTTGCGCTCCCACGCCAGTGCATGGGCGATGATCGTGTCGAGTTCGGCATGGGCAGGCTGCCACCCAAGCGTCTGCTTCAGCCGCGCGGGGTGAGAAATCAGCGAATCGGGATCGCCTGCGCGCCGACCTTCGATCCGGCGATCGAGTTTGCGATTCGTCACCCGGTCGACCGCGTCGAGCACCTCGTTCACCGAGAACCCCCGGCCATAGCCGCAATTCATCGTCAGCGAGCGTGCAGGCTCGGCAATCAGCGCCTCCAGCGTCTGCACATGCGCCGCCGCCAGATCGCTGACATGGATATAGTCGCGCACCCCGGTGCCATCGGGCGTGGCGTAATCGGTGCCGAACACGCTCACCGATTCGCGCATTCCCAAGGCCGCCTCGATCGCGACCTTGATGAGATGGGTTGCACCGGCGGTCGATTGCCCGCTGCGCGCCTGCGGATCGGCGCCTGCGACATTGAAATAGCGCAGCACGCCGAAATTGAGCGGGTGGGCCGCTGCGACATCGGCGAGCATCTGCTCGGTCATCAGCTTTGACCAGCCATAGGGGTTGATCGGGCGCTGCGGCGTATCTTCGGACACGCCAGGGGAATCTGGCGCGACATCGGGGATGCCATAGGTCGCCGCAGTCGAAGAGAAGATGAAATGCGGCACTCCACCCCTGACCGCCGCTTCGATCAGCGCGCGGCTTTTGGCGGTGTTGTTGTGGTAATACTTCAGCGGATCGGCAACGCTTTCCGGCACCACGATCGACCCTGCAAAGTGCATGATCGCGCCCGTGCCCTGCTCGGTAAAGATCCGCGCCAGCAAGTCCGCATCGGCGATATCGCCTTCATACAGCGGCACGCCGTCGGGCAGCGCAAAGCGGAAGCCTGTTGTCAGGTTGTCGATCACCGCCACAGGCCAGCCTGCATCCTGCAAGGCCAGCACCGCGTGACTGCCGATATAGCCCGCGCCGCCGGTCACGAGCACGGAAGGTTTGCCGGGAGATGTCATGGACGAAGGCCCTATCATGCAATCCACTTCAAAATTCTCAACCTGGATCACACACACACGGGTCTGTGCACCGGGCCTGCTGCGCCCTATAGTCTGCTGTACACAAAAGGAACCTGCGTCATGCTGCCTGCCCGCCTGCTTGCTCCCCTCGCCGCCGCAGCCGCACTGGCGCTATCGGCTTGTGCGACAACGCCTTACACTGGCCCGGTCGAAGTCACGCGCTTTGTTGCGCCCAGCCCGGCGGGGCTTGGACAAGGCACGATTGCGATCACCTTCCCTGACGAGGTGAAGAACGAAAACGCACGCAGTGCCTTTGCCACCGCCGTCAGCGGCGAACTGGCGCGGCTGGGCTATAGTGTGGTCGCGGAAGGCACGCCCGCCGGGCAGGTCGCAGCGATCCGCACCACCCGCTCGCCGATTGCCGCCGCTCCCGTGCGTGAACGCGGCCCGGTCAGCGTCGGCGTTGGCGGGCAGACCGGCGGCTTCGGCTCCGGTCTCGGCATGGGGGTCGGCATCAATCTCGGTGGTGGGCGTGAAGGCGCCAATACCATGACCGAATTGTCGGTGCGGATCGGCCAGACGGACGGCGCCACCTTGTGGGAAGGCCGCGCGCAGCTGCCAACCGGGGTGAAGTCGCCCTACTCGCAGGTCGATGCCAGCGCCCGCACGCTCGCTACCGGGTTGTTCAAGGACTTTCCCGGTGGCAATGGCGAGACTGTGACGATCGACGTCAAGAAGCTTCAAGGACGATAATGACCTCTCTTTTCATCGATGCCGGTTTCGATAGCGGCAATATTGACGTGCTCGGGATCGACGGCGCGACCGCGCGGCTTGCGATCCGGCGCGATAACGAATCCGAGTTCTTTCAGTGGTTCCACTTCCGGGTGAGCGCGAAGGCGGGCGAGGAAGTGGTGCTGAAGCTGACCGGCCTCAATGCCAGCGCCTATCCCGGCGGCTGGCCGGATTATGACGCCTGCGTCAGCGAAGACCGCGCCTATTGGGCGCGTACGGCGAGCACTTTTAACAAGGACGAGGATGGCGGCACTTTGACGGTGCGTTACCTCCCCGCCACCGATGTGTTCTGGTGCGCCTATTTCGCACCCTACTCGATGGAGCGGCACCACGATCTGATCGCCGAGACGGCATCGTGCGAGGGGGTCGACTATGTCCGGCTCGGCACGACGCTCGATGGTCAGCCAATCGACTGCCTCGAACTGGGCGAAGGCGACACGCAGGTGTGGCTCTATGCCCGCCAGCATCCGGGCGAGACGCAGGCCGAATGGTGGATGGAAGGCGCGATCGAGTGCCTGACCGATCCCGCCGATCCGGTTGCGCGGGCGCTGCGCAAGGCCTGCCGCATCCACATCGTGCCAAATTGTAACCCTGATGGTTCGCGGCGGGGACATTTGCGAACCAATGCGGTTGGCACGAACCTGAATCGCGAATGGGCCGATCCGACCCCGGAGCGCTCGCCCGAAGTGCTGGCGATCCGCAATCGGATGGATCAGACCGGCGTTCACTTCGCGATGGACGTCCATGCGGACGAGGCGATCCCGGCTGTGTTCATCGCCGGGTTCGATGGCATCCCGTCGTGGACGCAGGCGCAGGGCGATGGCTATGACCGCTACCAGCGCATCCTCGACCGCCGCACGCCCGATTTCCAGACCAAGCTCGGCTACCCCAAGGCCTCCCCGGGCCGGGCCAACCTGTCGATGAGCACCAACCAGGTCGCCGAACGCTTCGGCGCAGTCGCGATGACGCTGGAGATGCCCTACAAGGACTTGGCCGACTTCCCTGAGCCGGAGCAAGGCTGGTCACCGGAACGCTGCAAGCTGCTGGGCCGCGAATGCCTGGCGGCGCTGGTGGAGTGGTTGGAAGGGAAAGACGCCTAACCCACCTGCCTAGGCAAGGTGAGAGGGCCCAAACGCGTGCGGCAGTAGCGCAGAAAGCGTCACGCGCCGCACGTCGTCCTTGCTGACGCACAGCACCAGCGGATCGGTAGCGCCCAGCGCGGCGACTTCGTTCAGCACCTGACGGCAGCGGCCGCAGGGCGTGATCGGCTCGGCATCAGCCTTCAGGCCCACCACCGCGACGGCCACCAATCCGCCGCGCCGGCCTTCGCCAAACGCCTTGGCGACCGCGACAGTCTCGGCACACAGGGCAAGGCCGTAGCTGGCGTTTTCGACATTGCAGCCGGTGATGACCGCGCCGTCATCGAACAGCAGCGCCGCGCCGACGGGGTAGTCGGAATAGGGCGCATAGGCCTGCTCCGCCGCGGCAAAGGCGGCGATGATCAGGGCCTGTTCCTGCGCGTCGTCGAGCATCATTTCTGCACCACCACCCATTCAACCGGCTCCGCCGCAGCCTCTGTCACCAGCGCACTGTTGGCGCTCCATAGCAGCCACGGACGGCCTGCATAGTCGGGCCGCGCCCGGTCGCGCGCCAGCCACAGGTCGCGCGCCAGCGTGGTTGCGGTGTTGTGACGGTCCTGAAAGGCGGGGGACAGCTTGAGGATCACCGGGCGCCCGGCATGGGTCTCGATCTGGTTGATCAACGTCATCAGCTCGCTTTCGACCGCCGCATCGCTGACCTTGGGGGTGCAATTATCAGCCAGCCGCGCAAGCCCGATGGCGGGCGGCAGCAGATCGGCATCGCGCGGCACCATCTGGGCGAACATCCCGCTCTGCGCATCAGCACCCAGACAGGGATCGAAATCGAGCACCACGCCGACCTGCAAGCCCGCCTCCCGCGCGCGGGCGAAGCGGTCAGCAAAGCCGCCGGATGCGCTTGCTGCCAGCGGCAGATAGACGAACTGCGCGCCCACCGCCTTCAACGTCGCAAATCGCACCTCGCCGCCGCCCGCTGGCACCAGCGCACCCTGTTCGGGGTAAAGAGTCTCGTTCGGGCGCCAGGCGCGCATGTCCCACCACAGCCATCCCGCAAAGGCGAGGCCGAACAGAATCGCAAGCGCCGCCATCCGCAGCAGCCACCGCCGCCGACGTCCGCCGCGGCTGCGCGTGCGCTTTGCGCCCTTTGCGCTGGATGCCGCCATGCCTCCGGTGCTCCCCCGCCCTAACCCTTGATGTGCAGCACGCAGATCAGCGTGAACAACCGCCGGGCGGTGGCGAAATCGGTCTCGACCTTGCCCTCCAGCCGTTCGAGCAGCAGTTCGGCAGCATCATTGTGAATGCCGCGCCGGGCCATGTCGATCGTCTCGATCTCGGCCGGGGTCGCCTTGCGGATCGCCTGATAATAGCTGTCACAGATCGCGAAATACTCGCGGATCGGGCGGCGGAACCGGGCCATGCCGATCAGCAGGGTTTCCAGCAACTGTCCCGCGGTATCACTGATATCCATGCCGAGCCGTCCATCGGTGACCGACAGGTGCAGGTGATACGGACCACTGCTCCCGCGTTCCGCGGAGCGAACCGGCTTGAAGGTGTTTTCTTCGATCAGGTCATAGATCGCCACCCGGCGTTCCTGTTCGACATCGGCATTGCGCCACAGAATCGTCGCTTCATCGAGCGTGACCTGAGCAATGCGCTGCGCCCCCGCAGCGCCGGGCGCGGGAGAAATGGGCAGGGAATCGGGCGGCGGTACAGCCATATCCCTGCCTTCGCAGATGGAAGGGGCGCACTTCAAGCACTTCGATAGGCTTGGGCACACGCTCTCCCCACTATCCACAGCGTGCGAAATAAATATTGGCGCGTTCCGCCCTTGCGCGAGGGGGCCGCTGCGGCGCATCAGGCACCGATGGCCGAACCCGAAAAAGTCACCCCGATCAAGCTGCAAGCCCCAGATGGCGACGCGGTAGCGCGCAAGCTGCCGTACAACCTTGAGGCCGAAGCGGCGTTTCTGGGCGCAGTGCTGATCGACAACCGGGTGCTGGAAGAATTGCAGGTGCCGATTCGCGCCGATCACTTCTTCGAAGGCCTGCACCAGCGAATCTATACCCGCGTGCTGGCGCTACTAGAACGCAACGCCACCGCCTCGCCCGTAACCTTGCGCCCCTATTTCGAGGCGGACGAGGCGCTGAAGGAGCTCGGCGGCACCAGCTATCTGGCGCAGCTGACCGCCAGCGGCGCCGGCCTGCTCGCCCCGCGCGAGCTTGCCCAGCAGATCTATGACCTCGCCTTGCTGCGCGAATTGGTGAGCGTCGGGCGCGGTCTGGTCGAAGGCGCGCTCGATACCTCGCAGGACACTTCGCCGCTGGACCGCATCGCGCAGGCCGAAGCGGCGCTGTTCGACGTGGCCGAAGGGGCGGCGACCGGCCGCGAAGCCTCGACCTTCCGTGAAGCGGCGATGCACGCGATCAAGCTGGCCGAAGCGGCGATGAATTCAGGCGGTGGCTTGTCGGGCAAGACCACGGGCCTTTCTACAATCGACCAGAAGACCTCCGGGCTTCACAATTCCGACCTTATCATCCTCGCCGGGCGTCCCGGCATGGGCAAGACCTCGCTCGCCACCAACATCGCTTTCAATTGCGCCGAAAAGCACTTGGAATGGCAGCGCGACGGGGGCGAGTTCAATTACGGCGCGCCGGTCGCCTTCTTCAGCCTGGAAATGAGCGCCGACCAGCTGGCAACGCGTATCTTGGCCGAACAGGCGGAGATTTCCTCGGAAGCCCTGCGCAGCGGTAAACTGACCCGCGAGGATTTCCAGAAGCTGTCCTACGCCAGCCAGCGCCTCGCCGAACTGCCGCTCTATATCGACGATACGCCCGCGCTGACGATCTCGGCCCTGCGCACCCGCGCACGGCGGATGAAGCGGCGGCACGATATCGGCCTGATCATCGTCGACTACCTGCAACTGCTGCAAGGCTCGGGCCGGGCAAACGACAACCGGGTGAACGAAATCTCGGAAATCAGCCGAGGTCTGAAAACGCTGGCGAAGGAATTGCAGGTTCCGGTCATTGCGCTGTCGCAGCTCAGCCGTGCGGTCGAACAGCGCGAAGACAAGCGCCCGATGCTGTCCGACTTGCGCGAATCCGGCTCGATCGAGCAGGACGCCGACATGGTGTGGTTCATCTTCCGCGGCGATTACTACCACCTGCTGGTCAAGCCCGATACGCCTGACGCAAGCTCCACTCCCGATGTGCAGGAGAAATACCGCGCGTGGGAGGAGAAGTTCGAAGGGCTGGTGGGCCGCGCCACCCTGATCGTGGCGAAGCAGCGCCACGGCTCGACCGGCAATGTCCCGCTCCACTTCCAGAGCGACATCACCAAGTTCACCTCGCCGAATTACAAGGACTATTCGGACTGGGGGCAGGAGTAGGTCAGGCGGTCAGCGCAACCACGTCACTCGGCTCCGGCATGGGGCGGGCTTCTGCCTTGGCCTGGTATAGCGCGCGGTCGGCATGTTCGAACAGCGCGTCAGCGCTCGCTCCGTCATCGGGCCATTGCGCTACGCCGACGCTGGCGCCAACCTGAACCGGCACGCCTTCGATCTGATGTGGGCGGGCCAGCGCGATCAGAATACGCGCCGCAATCGGGGCGCCGTTAAGCGGCGAATGCGGCGGGATCAGCACCGCGAATTCATCGCCCCCCTGCCGCACCACCAATCCATCGTCACCAATAGTCTCGCGCAGCCGCTCGGCCACGCTGCGCAGCAGCTTGTCACCGAAGGCATGGCCGTGACGGTCGTTGACAGGCTTGAACCCGTCGAGATCAAGCAGCGCCAGCCGGAACCCGCCTGCAGCATCGCCCTTCCCAAGCAGCGCGGCAATCCGCCCTTCCAGCGCGCGGCGATTCGCAAGGCCGGTGAGCGGATCGGTGTGCGCCAGATCGCGGGTCTGTTGCTGCAATTGGAGCAGATCAACCAGCATCACATGGCCTTGCAGGATGAAGCGCACCAGAATTACAGTGGCGAGGATCAGGCTGGTGGCCGCAGCCATCTCTGCCGGGCGGCCCGAAGCCAGCATCAGTATTGAGATCGGCACCACCCCGATCACCAGATTGACGATCGCGGCCAAGCGAATTGCCGAGAGGCAATAGGCCGTCGCCAGCGCTCCCATCGCGATGATCATGGCAAAGCTGGCATGGCTTTCCGGCGGCGAAGCGAGCCAGTTGATGACTGCCCAGCTGCTGCACATCACCCCCACCATGCCCGAAACGCTGGAGGTCTTCCTCACGATCAGCTGGGCGCGGCGCAAGCTAAGCTGACGGCTGCGGCTGACACGGTTCTCGACCAGACCGAGCACGCATAGCACCGCCAGCAGCGCGGGCATTCCGTATTTGATCGCCCAGTGAAGCTCAGCCGCGCCCGCCCACGCCGCCGTTGGCGTGGTGGCGAGCAGCATCAGATACATCATCGGCGACTGGCTCTCGACCCGGCGCGCGCGCAGGATCGTGAAATCATCCCGGATCGCATCCGGGACCGGCGGCACGAACCGGCGGCGCAAAATGTCGGTGATCCCCCTCATCCTGCCGGGATTAGTCAGGAGACGTGAAATACGCGTTAAGCACAGGCAAAAGCCTCTCGCGCCGCATCACTCGCCGCGCCATTTAAGCAGCAGCCACGGCACACGGTCGGGCGCGAATTGGGTGCGGCTTTTGCGGTCGAAATAGGGCGGCATGGGAGCCAGAGCCGCGAACCCAATAAGGTCAGCACGTGGCTAAACCGCGGGCCCGACGACCGATGCAGGCTAGCTCGCGCCGACCTTGCTGATGCGGTAATCGGCAAGGCTCATCCAGTAAGCGAACCGCCAGCGCATCCGGTTGATGAAGGTGCTTTCCCGTTCATACCGCTCGCGCGTCATTGGCTCACTGGCGGCTTCCATGTGGTCGATCAGCTCGCGCAGCTTGGCGGCCAGCTCCGCGTCCTCGATCCGCACCATCAGCTCGACATTGATGCGGAACGACCGCTTGTCGAGATTGGCGCTGCCGACATAGCTCGCATCATCCACCACCATCAGCTTCATGTGCAGCTTGCACGGCTGGAACTCGGCAATCTTGGCACCGGCGCGCAGCAGCTTGCCATAAAGCAGCCGCGCCATATCGACCGCGGCCGAGATGTCGGACTTGCCTGCCATGATCATCCGCACCTCACCGCGCCGCGCGACCTGCGCCATCTGGCGGCGGTAACTGCGCGGCGGGGAGAAATAGGCCGAGACTGTGTCGAGCCGCTTGGCCTTCACCAGATCCTGCCGAAAACACCATGCCCAGTGCCCGCGCCGCACCAGCGGCCCGCCAACCAGCAACCGCACCTTCCCATCAGTCCCATCGGCGCCGCCGTCCCAGGCCTTGACGATATCGCGCAAGCGGCGGAGCTGGCTTGTGCGACCGTTGGCCTCGTTCGCGACCCATTTCTGCAAAAGGTCGAACCAGCGCATGAACTGCTCCACCACCGCGCCCTCGATCAGCACCGACAGATCGCACCACCCATTATTGGCGGGGATCGCGAAGTAATGATCGGAGACATTGGCCCCGCCCGTCATCACCCGTGCGCCGTCGGCGATCACGAACTTCTGATGGTTGCGCACCAGATAGCGCTTGCCCCAATTCGGCGAGAAGACTGCGAAGCTGCCGCCGGCCTCCTCAAGCGGGGCGAAGAACTCGGCGCCCGCGTCATTGCCGAAATCATCCACGATCAGGTCGACCGTCACCCCGCGCTGCGCGGCGGTGACCAACGCGTCGCGCACCATCGTGCCGGAGATGTCACTGTCGAACAGGTAGTAGAACAGCTTAAGGCTGTCCTGCGCGCCGTCGATCAGCGCGACCAGCGCCTTCAGCCGGTCCTGCCCGTGGGGGTAGAAGGTAAATTCATGCCCGGCGGCGGTGAGGTTGAACGGGTCCAGATCGGAATAATCAGTCACCTGCTCGCCGGATTGGGAAGAATCGGCGGCGGGAGCGGGAGCGGTGGCCATGGCGCCTTGTAACGCGCGGCAAGCACAAAGCCACTGCCCGTTGCGACAAAGCGCAGCAGGCGCGGGACTTGCGGCACGCGCTCAGTTCACGCCGGTGCAGGTCGCCGATTACATTACCTTGCGGCTGCTCGCCCCGACGCGCTAGATGGCCGAGGTGGCCGGCCGCGCACAGCGCTCGATCCTGACGCTGATTCGCGCCAACGCGGATCGCCAGTCAGAAATGTCGCGCTTTGATCTCACCTGTCTGGCCACGCTCTACCGCCTGCGCTTCAATGCGACCGCCATGGAAGTGGCGATGACCACTGCGCGCATGCTGGCAGAGGATGGGGAGGAGGCGCGGTAGGACGGCAGCGCCTAGCGGATCAAGGCCGGGCCTCCAGCGGATCAACCGGCGCGCGCTCGGCAAAGTCGAACACCGCAGGCTGGCGCCGCAACGGCGACACCCGCACGCCTTCCGCTTCCAGCAGCATGGTCTGATAATCCGTTCCGCCTGGGTATTTCGGATTGAGAAAGCCGCCCTTCTTAAGCACGCGCCACCACGGTGTCAGCTCGGCATCGGGCATGCCCATCTCGCGCTGCTCCTCGGCGGCACGGGCGCACATGTTGAGGAAGATTGCGGTCGAAACCGGGCAGGCCACCGCGACCGAATAGCGGCGGGCGATAGCGGCGCGCAGGCCATCCAGCGTCACCAGCTCCCCGCTCCTCAGGCGGCGCACCATCGCGTTTACCTCCGCTGGCGACGACACCACCATCGCACCGCCATCGGCCTCGCGATAGCCGGGTGCGCCCGGGGGAATGAGATGGACGATGTGCGGCTCACGTCCGCTGGAAAGATGGTCGAGGGCGGTCTTGCGCTTTCCCATGGGCGATAGGCTCCTGATTCGAGGAAGGTCTATCGCAACTCACACAGAGCGGGAATAAGATGACTTTGTTCACCTTTTGAGCAGTGATCGCCCTATCCGGCATCCCGCCTCGGAATACACTGAGGCGCGGTTCGGCACGTCGCCTATGCGGGTTGCACAGTCCGGTCCGCGCTGGCTGACACCCCCTTTTCCTTGACTTCGTGCCCCCGCCTGCCTAGCTGCGCGCTTCTCTTTCCGTCCCGATTCTGACAAAAGGCTGCCCATGGCACGCGTTACCGTTGAAGATTGCGTCGACAAGGTTCCCAACCGGTTCGACCTCGTCCTGCTTGCCGCGCAGCGTGCGCGCGAGATTTCGGGCGGTAGCGAGCTGACCATCGATCGTGACCGCGACAAGAACCCGGTCGTGGCCTTGCGCGAAATCGCCGAGGAAACCGTTGGCCCGCGCGCGCTGCATGAATCGCTCGTCACCAGCCTGCAGAAGATCCTGCCCGATGACGAGGACGAGGCCGATGAGATCGGTTCGCTCAGCCAGTCGGCGGAAGCGCTGCGGATCACCGCCTCGGCACCGGCGCGCACCTCCTCGCTCGGCGGTGACTACGACGGGTAAGCGCTTCGCTATAAAATATTAGCCCAATTCGAGGGGCGGTCCAGACCGGGGTTCACCGGCCCAGACCGCCCCTCGGTCGTTTTAGCCTCTGCTTGACCACTTCTTGACCCCGCCTTGCCCGCGCTTGCCTTCGGGCTTCGCGGCGTTATCCCATGTGGCTGTAACGGAACGGTCATATCACGGGGCGGCAAGGCGCATGGCATCGATTGCGGTCTACAGCGTAAAGGGCGGGGTCGGGAAGACAACGCTGGCGGTTAATCTCGCTTGGTGCTCGGCAAGCATCTCGCGCCGCAAGACGTTGCTGTGGGATCTGGACGCGGCCAATGGCTCGGGCTTCCTCTTGGGCGTGGACCCCAAGAAAAAACGCAGCGCAGACAGCATGTTCGCCGAAGGCAGCGATCCGGCCAAGCTGATCCAGCCGACCGCCTTTCCCGGCCTCGACCTGCTACCCGCTGACGAGAGCATCCGCGCGATTGATCGCACGCTTGACCGGATGGGGAAGAAGAAGCGGCTGGCCAAGCTGACGGCGGCGCTAGGCAAGGACTATGATCGGATCATCTTCGATTGTCCGCCCGTTCTCAACGAGTTAAGCGCTCAGATCATCCGCGCTGCCGACCTCATCATCGTCCCCCTGCCGCCCTCGCCCCTGTCGGCCCGGGCGTTCGAAGTCGTGGTCGAGGAAGTGCGCGGGGCCGGCAAGGGGCATCCGCCGATCCTGCCCGTGCTCGCCATGCTCGACCTGCGCCGGAGCCTGCACAAGGAAGCGCGTGAGGCCAACCCGAACTGGCCCGCCATTCCGCTCGCCAGCGCGGTCGAACAATGCGCGGTGGAGCGCAAGCCTGTCGGCGCCTTCGCCCCACGCTCTCCTGCGGCGCGCGCCATTGCCCAACTTTGGACCGCGATCGAACGCAAGCTGGCTGAGAAATAGCCGCTTTCGCAGGTGCGGGAAAAAGGCTTATACCAGCGCGGTTTGCAGACACAGGGGGGCGCAGCATGAGCGGATTGGGCGAGGGAATCGGCGCGGCGATCGAAGGCGGCCTGCTGGCGCGCGCGGTCGAACCCCGAGCCGGCGAGATCGGCAGCCATTCGCCGGCAAGTTCCGTCACCTGCGCGAATTGCGGCACTTCCTATCACGGGCATTTCTGCCCGGAGTGCGGTCAGAAGGCCCACATCCACCGTAGCCTCGCCGCCATCGGGCATGACATCATGCACGGGGTGCTGCACCTCGACGGCAAGCTGTGGGAGACACTGCCGCTGCTGACTTTCAAGCCGGGGGAGCTCACCCGCCGCTACATTACGGGCGAGCGCGCCAAGTTCGTCAGCCCGATGGCGATGTTCCTGTTCACGGTCTTCGCGATGTTCGCGGTGTTCCAGATGGTCGGCATCGGAGCGCCAACCGATTTGGCGAACGACCTGTTCGGATCGGACGACGACAACCCGGTTCAGACCGAGGTGCGCAGCCAGATGGAAGCGCTGGAAAAAGAGCGTGCCACCCTACCCGCGAAGAGCCCTCGCCGCGCGCAGATCGATAGCGAGCTAAAGGGGCTCAATCTGGTCTTTGCCAAGGCTGGGAGCCCGGGCGACGAGACGGATAAGGTCGTCACCTTCAATACCGGCAATTCGTGGCTCGATCACAAGCTGTTGGAAAAATGGAAAAATAATCCAGGGCTGATGCTCTACAAGCTCCAGGCCAACGGGTACAAATTCAGCTGGCTGCTCATTCCGCTATCGGTGCCGTTCCTGTGGGCGATGTTCCTGTGGCGGCGGCAGTTCAAGGCCTATGACCACGCGGTGTTCGTCACCTATTCGCTGAGCTTCATGTCCCTGCTGTTCATCGTGATGTCGATCCTCAGCACGATCCCCGATGGCGGCGGCTGGTCGGCGATGTTGTTCTTTGTGGCTGCTCCGCTCCACCTCTACAAGCAGCTTCGCCAAGCCTATGGCCTCAGCCGCTTTTCGGCGTTCTGGCGGTTCTGCGTGCTTATCTTCTGCATGCAGATCGTAGTGTTGCTGTTCCTGATTGTTCTGGGTCTGCTGGGCGCGTTCTGATCGCGCCGCAGCGAAGCGCGATCAACGGCAGGGGAAACGCTGACGCACAAGCTGCGAGAAAGCTTCGCGGATCGTGGTGCGCGCAGCGGCTTCCGGAGTGTAGCCCGCCAGATGAGCGAACAGCACATCGCTTTCGATCTCGGCTTCGGGCGGCAGGCAGGCTTCGACCGGCTGCCCGGCCGTGAGCCGGTCAGCTAGGGTCTGGCGATAGGCCTTGCCGACGGCCGAGATCGCTCCGAACAATTCGCCAGCCTCGGGTGAAAGCGTCCATTCGGGGCCGCCTGTGCGCAGTTGATCGACCCGGGCGAGAAAGGCCGCCACGGTCATGTCGGGCGAGGGAGTGATCGCGGTCGTGGGCACGGTCTGCGCGATGCTTGCCCCTGACATCACCAGCGCGCTGGCGACCAACGCCAAAGCCATCACTCGCAGCATCCGATTGCCCCTGCCTCTTGATCCTGAGAAGTGGCCGGATGTGCTGCTCGCCAGCTTAACCCACGCTGAAAGCAACAAAAAAGGCGCCGGAATTGCTTCCGGCGCCCTTGTTGTTCATGGCAGAGGATCAGGCGCCCTGCGGTGCCTCGTCACCTTTCCCGAAGCGCTTGCCCGCCTTGGGGATCGCCGAGCCGCGCATCGGCGCTGCCACCATCGGCCCGCGCGGGGCATCGGGACGGTCAATCTTGCCGTTTTCGAGCAGCGAATTGATCTCCTCGCCATTCAACGTCTCGTATTCGAGCAGCGCCTGAGCGAGAAGGTGGAGCTGATCCTCATGCGTCTTGAGGATGTCAGTGGCACGGGCATGAGCGCCTTCGACCAGTCCCTTGATCTCGTTGTCGATCAACTCGTTGGTCTGGCCCGAACGGAACGTCCGCTGCGAGGCCCCGTAACCCAGATAGCCCTCAGACTGCTCCTCATACTGGAGCGGGCCGAGCTTGTCCGACATGCCCCACTGGGTCACCATGCTGCGCGCCAGTTTGGTTGCATACTGGATGTCCGACGAAGCGCCCGAGCTGACCTTATCATGGCCGAAGATGATTTCTTCCGCCACGCGGCCACCCATCGAGACCGAGAGGTTCGCGTGCATCTTGTCACGGTGGTAGGAGTAGCTGTCCCGTTCCGGCAGACGCATCACCATGCCCAGTGCGCGGCCGCGCGGGATGATGGTGGCCTTGTGGATCGGATCGGACGCCGCCTCGTGCACCGAGACAATCGCGTGGCCGGCTTCGTGATAGGCGGTCATCCGCTTCTCATCATCGGTCATGACCATGCTGCGACGCTCCGCGCCCATCATGACCTTGTCCTTGGCGTCTTCAAACTCCTGCATCGCCACCAGCCGCTTGTTACGGCGCGCGGCCAGCAGAGCGGCTTCATTGACGAGGTTAGCCAGATCGGCGCCAGAGAAGCCGGGCGTGCCGCGCGCGATAACGCGCGAGTTGACGTCAGGGGCCAGCGGCACCTTCTTCATGTGCACGGCGAGGATTTTCTCGCGCCCGTCGATATCGGGGATCGGCACGACCACCTGGCGATCGAAGCGGCCCGGACGCAGCAGCGCCGGATCGAGCACGTCGGGCCGGTTGGTCGCGGCGATGATGATGATGCCTTCGTTGGCTTCAAACCCGTCCATTTCGACCAGCAGCTGGTTCAGCGTCTGCTCGCGCTCGTCATTCGAGTTGCCGAGGCCATTGCCGCGCGAACGGCCCACGGCGTCGATTTCGTCGATGAAGACGATGCAGGGCGCGTTCTTCTTGGCCTGTTCGAACATGTCGCGCACGCGGCTCGCGCCGACGCCCACGAACATCTCGACGAAGTCCGAGCCTGAAATGGTGAAGAACGGCACGCCCGCCTCACCCGCGATGGCGCGGGCAAGCAGGGTCTTGCCGGTACCGGGCGAACCGACCAGCAGCGCGCCCTTGGGAATCTGACCGCCGAGCTTGGAGAAGCGCTGCGGATCGCGCAGGAACTCAACGATTTCCTGCAATTCTTCACGCGCTTCATCGATACCAGCCACATCGTCGAAGGTCACTTTGCCCGACCGTTCGGTCAGCAGCTTGGCCTTGGACTTGCCGAAACCCATCGCGCCGCCGCCGCCGCCCTTCTGCACCTGACGCAGCGCGAAGAACGCGATGCCGAGGATCAGAAGGAATGGCAGGGAATTGAGCAGGATGAACAGAAGAACGTTCTGCCCCTCACGCTGCGTGCCGGTGAAGCGCACGCCGTTGTCTTCCATCAGCTTGGTGATTTCGACATCATTGGGCACGGGGACGGTGCTGAACGGCTCGCCATTCTTGAGCGTTCCGGTGATGAGCTCGGCGCCCATCTGCACGTCTTGCACTTCGCCTTCGGCGACAGCGGCGCGGAAGTCGGAATAGCGGATCGCGGCGCCCGTGGTCTGGCCCGCGTTGCTGAACATGGTCACCACCAGCAGCAGGGCGAGGAAGATCCCGCCCCAAATCATCAGCTGCTTAACCCAAGGGTTGGGGCCGTCGCCTTGCGGCTGGGGATCGTTTTGCTGACTCATTGCAAGGGATTCCTTTCGTCAGCCTGCAATGTAGGATGCGCGCGGTGAATGGCAAGATAATGCGCAAGCTCGCGCATGATGCTAATTTTCGAACAGCGTGATGCGAATTATCGATCCGTCGCGCACGGCATCGCCGGTTTGCCATAAGCGGCGAGGAACACCTCGACCGCGCCCGCGATACGCTGATCGCGCGCTTCCGGGGTGACGAAGGCACCAAAGCGGCGTTCAAGATCGCCCATGCCCTTGCACATCGACACGAATTGTTCGGCCGCTAGCATCGGATCAGGGATCGCCAGCTCGCCTGCCGCGACCGCATGACTGAGATAGGCCGCAAAGCCATGCTTCATCCGCCACGGCCCGGCTTCGAGAAACGCCGCGCCAATAGCGGGTTCAACCTCGGTCTCGGCAGCGATGCGGCGTTCGAACTGGATCATTTCCGGGCGGAACAGGAAGGCGTAGATCGCCTGGCCGATCGCTGTCAGCCGCTCACGGACGGTGCCGTGGACTGCGCCTTCGAGCGAGAAATGCCCGCGCATCTTCTCGCATTCGCATTCGACCGCCGCGGTGAACAGCGCGCGCTTGTCGCCGAACTGGTTGTAGATCGTGACCTTGGAGACGCCCGCGTCAGCGGCGACCTGTTCGATCGCGGTGGCGGCATAGCCGTGGTGGAAGAAATGATGCGCAGCTGTCTCGACGATCGCTACGCGCTTGGCGGCATCAAGCGGCCGGCCCGCCTTGCGGCGAACAGGTTTTTTTTCAGGTTCGGATGAACCGGAGATTGACAAAATGAACGGCTCCGTTCAGTTAAACGCGACCGTTCAACAATGCGTCTAATCATCCAAGGGCGCAACCCTCTCCGCTGATAAAGGTTCCTGCCAACGTGCTTTGGATCGCCATCAGGATGCTCACCGGGGACGCCCAGAAGTTCTATGGGCTGTTGTTCGGTATCGGTTTTTCCACTCTCCTCATCACCCAGCAGATGACGATCTTCGTCAACCTGGTCGAGCGCGGGGCCAGCGGCGTTTACAACGCGCCCGAGGCCGAAGTGTGGGTGATGGACCCGGTCAGCCGCACCACCGATGTCAGTTACGCGATGCCCGGCACCGCGCTGGACCGGGTGCGCTCGGTCGAGGGGGTGGAATGGGCCGTCCCGCATCTGCGCGCAGTCGCCAATGTGCGCACGGCCGACGGCGATCTCGAAGGCGTGGCGGTGATCGGCGTTGACGATTCAACGCTGATCGGCCTGCCCGAACGCATGGCCAAAGGCGACAAGTCGGTGATGTTCGCGCCGGACAGCGTGGTGATCGACGACACCGGAACCACCCGCTTCTTCCCGCCCGAACAAGACCCGATCGGCGAGCGGCTCGAACTCAATGACCAGCGCGCCGTTATCCGCGGCATTGCGGATTCGATCCCGAGCTTCACCAGCACCGTGGTGCTCTACACCCGCTATTCCAACGCTCTGAAGTTCGTCCCCGGCACTCGCAACCGCCTGAGCTTCGTGCTGGTCGGCGTGAGCGAGGGACAGACGCCCCAAGAGGTTGCCGCGCGGATCGAAGCCGAGACCGGATTGAAGGCCCAGACCCGCGACGAATTCTCGCAGGCCGGCGTCAACTTCATCATCGAGAACACCGGCATCCCGACCAATTTCGGCATCACCGTGTTCCTCGGCTTCGTGGTCGGCGTGGCGATTGTCGGCCTGACCTTCAGCCTGTTCCTGCGCGACAACATCAAGCAATTTGGCGCCTTGAAGGCGATCGGCGTCACCAATTCCAAGATCGTCCAGATGGTCGCAGCGCAGGCCGGGATGGTCGGCATCATCGGCTATGCGCTGGGCGTGGTCGGCACGGTCGCCTTCATCAAGGGGTTCAGCGCCAATCCGTTCTTCAAGGGCTTCTACATCCCCTGGCAGATCCCGCTGATCAGCTTGGCTGCCGTGGTGGTGATCCTCGCCATCACCGGCCTGATCGCGATCCGCAGCGTGCTCAATACCGAACCGGCTTCGGTGTTCAGGTGAGCGGGGAGGTGATCATGGACACGACAAAAATCGGCGGCTGCGCGCCCGAAGCCGCGATCTGCGCGCGCGGCATCTCCCGCGATTTCGAGGCCGGGCAGACCACCATCCGCGTGCTGCACGACATCAACACTGACATCCGCCCGGGCGAAATGACCTATGTTGTGGGCGAAAGCGGCTCGGGCAAGACGACGCTGATCTCGATCATGTGCGGCATCCTGTGGCCGACCGAGGGCGAGGTGAAGGTGTTCGGCACCGACATTTACAAGCTGTCGGATACTGAGCTGGTCAAGTTCCGGCTCAACAACATCGGCTTCATTTTCCAGCAGTACAACCTGATCCCGTCGATCGACGTCGCCAGCAACGCCGCCGTCCCGCTGATCGCGCAAGGGATGCCGCGCGAGGAAGCGCGTGAACGGGCCAAGGTGCTGCTCGACAAGCTCAATATCGGCAATCAGGCGGACAAGCTGCCGCGCCAGCTTTCGGGCGGGCAGCAGCAGCGCGTCGCCATCGCCCGCGCACTGGTGCACGAACCGCGGCTGGTGGTGTGTGACGAGCCGACCGCCGCGCTCGATGCCTCGTCGGGCCGCCGGGTGATGGACCTTCTGCGCGAAGTCGCGGTTGCGCCGGATCGAGCGTGCATCATCGTGACTCACGACAACCGCATCTTCGATCTCGCTGACCGCATCATCGTGCTGGAAGACGGTCGCATCACGCATGACGGCAAGGAAATGCCCGATGACCATTGATGCCGCCCCAAACACTCTCTCCCCCTCCCTCCTGACTCCGCCGAGGACGCCATGTTCCGCAATCTAAGCTTTGCCCGCCAGATCCTGCCGATTGCCGCGCTGATCGGTGTCGCCATCGGCGCCTGGCTGATCTTCGTCGGCTTGCCTGACCGCTCCACTTCCGAGCCGGTTGAACAGCCCCCCAAGGCGGTCGGCAAGCTGGCCGACCAGCCGCGCGTGGCGGGCGCCGGGATTGTCGAGCCGTCGAGCGAAGTGATCGACATCGGCTCGGCCCTGTCGGGCCTTGTCACCGATGTCCGCGTGCGTCCGGGGGACCGGGTGGCCAAGGGCGAAGTGCTGTTCACGGTCGATGCCCGCGCCGCGCGAGCTACCCTCGATCAGGCCGCTGCCGCGATCAACGAAGCGCGCGCCTCAATCGCCGAAGCGAGCGCCGCGCAGAAGACCGCCCGCGAACAGCTGGCGCTCTATCGCAACCTCTCCGATCCTGCTGCCGTCAGCCGCGCCGAAGTGATCCGCGCCGAGGGTGAGGAAGCCGCTGCAACCAGCCGCCTCGGCCTCGCCCGCGCGCGCCTCGCCGCCTCGCAATCCGCCGCTGCCGCCGCCCGCACCGAGATCGAGCGGCTCGTGGTTCGCGCACCGATTGCGGGCGAGATCCTCGCGGTCAACATCCGCCCCGGCGAATTCGTCGCCACGCAGGGTGGCGGCAACAGCCAGCCCTTCATCCAGATGGGCGAGACCAATCCGCTCCACGTCCGTGTCGATATCGACGAGAACGAAGTGGCGCGTGTCGCTCTGGGCGAACCGGCAGTCGTCTCCCCGCGCGGTGCGGCGGAACTGCACGTCAATGCCACCTTCGTGCGGGCCGAACCGCAAGTGGTGCCCAAGCGCTCGCTCACCAACTCGGCGGCGGAACGAGTCGATGTCCGGGTGCTCCAGCTGATCTACGCGCTGCCGCCGTCGGATGCCTTCAGGGTCGGCCAGCAGATCGACGCCTTCATCCCCGCCAAGCCCGGCCAGCCTGCCAAGCAGGGGAACTGAGGCGATGCGCCGCCTGCCCTCCGCCCTCGCCGGAGCCCTGCTGCCGCTGACACTCGCGGCCTGCATCGCCAACCCTGCGCCCGAAATCGCGACCCCGGCGCCCGATCTGCCGCCTGCGTTCTTGTACCAGCCCGAGGGCGCGGCCGGAGCAGAGCTTGCTGCGCTGATGCCCCAAGGCGATCCGGCGTGGCGGACGCTGTCCGAGGCTGCGATTGCCGAAGGGCCAAGCCTCGCCGAAGCGCTGGCCCGGATCGATAGCGCGCGCGCCGGCGCGCGCCGCGCCGGAGCCGACCGGCTGCCGAACATCACCGCCGATGGCGATGTGACCCGCAACCGCATCAACCCGGCGCAATTTGGGCAGGCGGGCCAGCAGGGCTTCATTCCGCGCGAACAATCCTCCTATGGCGCGAATATCGTCGCCAGCTGGGACCCCGACCTGTTCGGCGAATTGAAAGCGCAGGAACGCGCGGCAATTGCCCGGATCGACGCGGCCAGCGCACAGGCGCAAGGCGTGCGGCTGGCGCTGCTGGCTGAGATTGCCGCCAGCGTTACCGATTGGCGCGTACTCGATGCGCGTGCCGCCGCGATCGAGGCTGATGGCACGGCCGCACGCCAGCTCGCCAGCCTTGCCAAGGTGCGCGAGGATGCCGGGATCGCCCCAGGGTTCGATCGCGTCCGGGCCGAAGCGACCGCGAGCTCCTCCGCCGTGCGCCTCGCCGCGCTGGATAGCGAACGCGCGCGCCTGATCGGGCGGCTGGTGACGTTGACCGGGCAGGACGGCGCGAGTGTCCGCGCTGCTTTGGCCGTCCCCGCGCCTGCGCTGGCCCCCGCCTCCGCTCCCGCCGGACTGCCGTCTGACCTGCTCGCCAACCGGCCCGATGTCGCCGCTGCGGCTGCCAGCCTCGCAGCCAGCGACGCCGATCTGGCCGCCGCCGCTCGCGCACGCTTCCCGCGCATTACGCTGTCAGGCGTGATCGGGCTGCTCGCCTTCGATCCTGAGGATTTCTTCGACAGCGATTCGATCATCGGGACGCTGACGGCCGGGATCGCCGGACCGCTGCTCGATTTCGGGCGTGTTGGCGCAGGGATCGACGCCGCCGCCGCAGACAAGCGCGCCGCTTTCGCCGCCTATCGCGGGGCGGTGTTCACCGCCTTGGGCGATGCCGAGGCGGCTTACGGCGTGGTCACCGCTGCGGATAACGAAGCGCGGCTTTCGGTCGCCGAACGCGATCAACTGACCCGCGCGGCGAGCCTTGCCGAAACCCGCTACCGCGCGGGCCTCGCCAGCTTCCTCGAAGTGCTCGAAGCCCGCCGCGCTGCCGATGCCAGCGGCGAACGCGCTGCCGCGGCGTTGGGCCGGGCGCAGCGCGCGCGGATCGTGCTGTGGCAGGCGTTGGGCGGCGACGTAATGGCCTCAGCCGCGCCGACGGATTAAGGCTGACCGCTCACACCGACACACCACTTCATCGCGCTGATTCCACATTTCGTGCGTCCAGGTGACGATCCCGGCATCGGGGCGGGATTTGCTTTCGCGCAGGTCCTTCACCTCGCTCACCGCGCGCAGGGTGTCGCCGATGAACACCGGCTTGGGGGTGACGACCTTGTCGAAGCCGAGATTGGCGACCAGCGTGCCGAGTGTCGTATCGCCCACCGACAGCCCGACCAGCAGGCTGAAGGTGAAGGTCGAATTCACCAAAATCTGCCCATAGCCGCTCGCCTTGGCCGCTTCGACGTCCAGATGAAGCGGTTGCGGGTTGTGGGTCATGGTCGAGAACAGCAGGTTGTCCGTCTCGGTCACGGTGCGGCGGATTTCGTGCTCGATCCGCTCACCCACCACCCATTCGTCGAAGAACTTGCCGGCCATCAGCTCTGCTCCGCCCAGCGCGCGACCACATCGGCGCCGTCATCCGCGCTCGACCGAACGGCGCCCGGCGTGCGGCTGAAGCGCGGGGCAGGCGCGGTGTGCCACAGCCCGTCATGCTCCACATAGGCCCCGCGCGCCTTCATGTGCGGATGCTCGCGCGCCTCGTCAATGCCGAGCACCGGGGCAAAGCAGGCATCGGTGCCTTCAAGCAATGCGCACCATTCGGCCTGCGTCTTGGTGAGGAACAGCGCCGCCAGCTTCTCGGCGTAATCGTCCCAATTGGTCGGAATCATCTGGCCCCGCGCCAATGCCTCGGGCGCGCCGGTGCGCTGGAGCATCTCGGCATAGAATTGCGGCTCGATCGACCCCAGCGAGATTTCCTTCCCGTCCGCGCAGCGGAAGCAGCGGTAGAAATGCGCCGCGCCGCCGAGCATTCCCTTGCCGCGCTCGGTCGAAAGATGCGGCACATGGCGCACGCCGAAGAAGAAGCTCATCAGGCTGGTCGCCCCGTCGACGATCGCAGCGTCGACCACCTGCCCCTTGCCGGACTTTTCCCGCTCGTACAGCGCAGCCATGATCCCGAAGGCGCAATACATCGACCCGCCGCCGAAATCGCCGACCAGGTTCTGCGGCGGCGTGGCAGGCTCGCCCGCCTTGCCAACCGCCGACAATGCGCCGGTGATCGCGATGTAATTGATGTCGTGCCCGGCGGCCTGCGCGAGCGGCCCTTCCTGTCCCCAGCCGGTCATACGGGCGTAAACGAGACGCGGGTTGGCGGCGAGAAGCTCCTCCGGCCCCAGCCCCAGCCGCTCCATCACGCCGGGGCGAAAGCCTTCGATCAGCACATCGGCGCTGGCCGCAGCGGCGCGCACGGCCGCTTTGCCCGCATCGCTTTTCAGATCCAGCGCCAGCCGATGACGCGCACGTTCCACCACCGGATTGCTTGGCACCGCCCCCGGCCGGTCGATCCGCACCACTTCGGCGCCCAGATCGGCCAGCAGCATCGCCACGTGCGGGCCGGGGCCGATACCGCTGAATTCGAGGACGCGCAGGCCGGAAAGCGGCCCTGTCGGTTGGCTCATCTGTCTCTCCCTTTTGCCCAGCCTTAAGCGCGCCGCAAAGCCAAGGGCAAGTCTCCACATTGCCAGCCCCCAAAAGGCCCACCATCCTTGCACAAAGGCAAAATTGCTTGTGGCAGGCCGCGCAGCCTATACCTGAGCGACCATGCGCAGTCTGACCCATCTCGAACGGCTCGAGGCCGAGAGCATCCATATCTTCCGCGAAGTCGTGGCCGAGGCGGAGAACCCGGTCATGCTCTATTCGGTGGGCAAGGATTCTGCGGTGATGCTGCACTTGGCGCGCAAGGCGTTCTACCCTGCGCCTCCGCCGTTCAAGCTTCTGCACGTCGACACCACGTGGAAGTTCAAAGCCATGTATGCGCTGCGCGAGAAGGCGGCGCAGGATGCCGGGATGGAGCTGCTTGTCCACCAGAACCCGGAGGCCAAGGCGCTGGGGATCAACCCGTTCGATCATGGCCCGCTGCACACCGACATGTGGAAGACCGAAGGGCTGAAACAGGCGCTCGACCTCTATGGCTTCGATGTCGCGTTTGGCGGCGCGCGGCGCGATGAGGAGAAAAGCCGGGCGAAGGAACGCATGTTCAGCTTCCGCACCGCGAGCCACAGCTGGGACCCCAAGAACCAGCGCCCTGAGCTCTGGAACCTCTACAACGCCCGCAAGAAGAAGGGCGAAAGCATCCGCGTCTTCCCGATCTCGAACTGGACCGAACTCGATATCTGGCAATACATCATGAACGAGGGCATCGAGATCGTGCCGCTGTATTTTGCTGCCCAGCGCCCGACCTTCGAATACGAGGGCGGGCTGTTCATGGCGGACGATCTGCCCCGGCTGGAAGCGGTGATGGGCTATCGGCCCGAAATCACGATGCGTTCGATCCGGTTCCGCACATTGGGCTGTTTCCCGCTGACCGGCGCGGTCGAAAGCTCGGCGGCGAGCTTGTCCGAAGTGGTGCAGGAAATGTTGCTCACCACCACCAGCGAACGTCAGGGCCGGGTGATCGACAAGGACGGCGGCGACGCCAGCATGGAGAAGAAGAAGCAGGAAGGGTACTTCTGATGAACACGCCCTCATTCTTCCAGACCGACGCCCTCATCGCCGAGGATATCGACGCCTATCTCGAACAGCACCAGCACAAGAGCCTGCTGCGTTTCATCACCTGCGGCAGCGTGGATGATGGCAAGTCGACTCTGATCGGGCGGCTGCTGTACGATTCCAAGATGATCTTCGAAGATCAGCTCGCCGCGCTCGAAAGCGACAGCGCGCGGCACGGGACGCAGGGGACCGAGATCGATTTCGCGCTGCTGGTCGATGGCCTCGCTGCCGAGCGCGAGCAGGGCATCACGATTGACGTCGCCTACCGGTTCTTCACCACCGAAAAGCGCAAGTTCATCGTTGCCGACACGCCGGGGCATGAACAATACACCCGCAACATGGTCACGGGCGCCTCCACCGCCGACCTTGCCGTGATCCTGATCGACGCGAGGAAGGGCGTGCTGCAACAGACGCGGCGGCACTCCTATCTCGTCCACCTGCTCGGCATCCGCCACGTGGTGCTGGCGGTGAACAAGATGGATCTGGTCGGCTACGATCAGGCGACGTTCGACGCCATCCTTGCCGACTACCGCGCTTTCGCCACCAGCATCGGCATCAGTGATTTCACGGCGATCCCGATTTCGGGGTTCAAGGGCGACAATATCACCGCGCTGTCCGCCAATACCCCGTGGTACTCCGGCCCTGCTCTGATCGAGCATCTCGAAACGGTGGAGGTTGATGCTGCCGCCGCGCAAACCCAGCCGTTCCGGATGCCGGTGCAATTGGTCAACCGCCCCAATCTCGACTTCCGCGGCTTTGCCGGGCAGATCGCCAGCGGCGTTGTGCGCCCCGGCGATGCAGTGCGGATCGTGCCTTCGGGCAAGACAAGCACGGTCAAGGCGATCACGACCTTCGACGGCGACTTGCACGAAGCCGTCGCGGGCCAGTCGGTCACGCTCACTCTCGCCGACGAAGTCGATTGCAGCCGCGGCGACCTGATCGCTGCCGCAGGCGATCCGCCGCAGGCCTCCGACCAGTTCTGCGCCACCTTCGTCTGGATGGACGAGGAAGCGTTGAAGCCGGGGCGCGGCTATTGGCTCAAGCTCGGCACCCAGATGGTGACCGCCACAGTGCAGCCGCCCAAATACGAGATCGACGTCAACAGCCTCGAACATCTCGCGGCCAAGACCCTCACCCTAAATGCCATCGGGGTGGCCGAATTCGCGACCGACCGGCCGATCGCGTTTGAGCCCTATGCCACCAACCGCCAGCTCGGCGGGTTCATCCTGATCGACAAGTTCACCAATGCGACGGTTGCGGCGGGGATGATCGAGTTCAACCTGCGCCGCGCGGACAATGTTCACTGGCAGCCGGTCGCGATCACCCGCGAAGATCACGCGGGCATGAAGAACCAGAAGCCCAAGGTGCTGTGGTTCACCGGCCTTTCGGGCAGCGGCAAATCGACCATCGCCAACGAGGTCGAAAAGCAGCTGTTCGTGATGAACCGCCATACCTTCCTGCTCGATGGCGATAATGTGCGGCACGGGCTCAACCGCGATCTCGGCTTTACCGAAGCCGACCGGATCGAGAATATCCGCCGCGTGGGCGAGGTGGCCAAGCTGATGGCGGATGCGGGGCTGATCGTGCTCACCGCCTTCATCTCGCCATTCCGCGCCGAGCGGCAGATGGTGCGCGAGATGCTGCCTCCCGGCGAGTTTGTCGAAATCTTCGTCGACACTCCGCTCAGCGTGGCCGAGGCGCGCGATGTGAAGGGCCTCTACAAGAAGGCGCGGTCCGGCCAGCTCAAGAACTTCACCGGAATCGACAGCCCCTATGAGCCGCCCGAAAGCCCCGAGATCCGCGTCAACACCGTGGACATGACGCCCGAGGAAGCCGCGCGCTACATCATCCAGCAGATCCTGCCGCTCAAATGACGCTGACCGATCTTGATGATGCCGCGCTGGCGGCCCGGCTGGCCTACGAAGCGGGGCAACTGGCTCTGGACGTGCGGGCCGGGTCGGGCCTGACCGGCAAGGCGCTGGGCGATGCCGGTGACGCTGCCGCCAACCGCCTGCTGTGCGATGCGATCCGCACCGCGCGGCCCGACGATGGCCTGCTCTCTGAGGAGGAAAAGGACGACACCCGGCGCTGTTCGCAAAGCCGGGTGTGGATCGTCGATCCGGTCGATGGCACCCGCGAATATGGCGAGGCGCGGGCCGATTGGGCGGTGCATGTCGCGCTGGCGGTGGACGGGGTCGCCAGCATCGGCGCTGTCGCGCTGCCCGACCTCGAAGGCGGCGTGGTGTTGCGCTCCGACCAGCCGCAAGCCCTTCCGCCAATGGCTGCCCGCCCGCGCTTCCTCGTCAGCCGCAGCCGCCCTGCACCCGAGGCTGAGGCCGTGGCCAATGCGCTCGGCGGCGAGTTGGTGCCAATGGGCAGCGCGGGGGCCAAGGCGATGGCCGTCGTCAGGGGCGAGGCGGAAGTCTATCTCCACTCCGGCGGCCAGCACGAATGGGACAGCTGCGCACCCGTGGCCGTGGCGCTGGCGCACGGTCTCCACTGCTCGCGCATCGACGGCAGCCCGCTCGTCTACAACCAGCCGCATACCTATATGCCCGATCTGCTGATTTGCCGCGCCGAATGGGCCGAACGGGTGCTCGCCGAAGTGGCCCGCATCGCTGGGAGCCATTGACTGAGCAGCAAGCAGGACACCGCATGGTGAAAAGCGTAGCAAGCCTAACGCGATTTTAAGGGCTTTGCGGGCAATGTTCCGGCTGAAAACCGGGACACGACCTCGCATGAATGCTCCTTTCGATGCCACCGCCGCGCTCGGGCGCAAGGCCCTCGCCCATCCCGCACCGGATCATCAGGTTGCGGTGATCGGCCTTGGCTATATCGGCCTGCCAACCGCCGCAGTGCTCGCCAGCTACGGCTGGAGCGTGTGCGGCGTCGATGTTTCGCAGAAGGTGGTCGACACCGTGAATGCGGGCGGCGTGCACATTGAAGAGCGCGATCTCGACAAGCTGGTGCATGACGCGATCACCGCGCAGACTCTGGTGGCGTCAACCGAAGTGCCAACTGCGAGCTTTTACATGATCGCCGTGCCCACCCCGCTGGGGCCGGACAATGCGCCCGACATCTCCTATGTCGAAGCGGCCGCCCGCGCGATTGCACCCCGGATTTTGCCCGGCGCCTGTGTGATCGTCGAAAGCACCTCGCCCGTCGGTACGACCGAACGCGTCGCTGCGATCATCGCCGAGGCGCGCCCCGATCTGGTCGTCCCGAGCGATGGCTGCGATGAGGAGGCGGACATTGCGCTCGCTTATTGCCCGGAACGCGTGCTGCCGGGCCGGATCGTCAACGAACTGGTCCATAATGACCGCGTGATCGGCGGCGTGACGCCGGCCTGCGCTGAACGCGCGGCGGTGCTCTACACCAGCTTTGTGAAGGGCGATTGTCTCACCACCACCGCCCGGGTGGCCGAGACGGTCAAGCTGGTCGAAAACAGCTTCCGCGACGTCAATATTGCGTTTGCAAACGAACTCTCGATGATCGCCGATGTGATCGGGGTCGATGTGTGGGAAGTGATCCGCCTCGCCAACCGCCACCCGCGCGTCAATATCCTGCAACCCGGCCCCGGCGTGGGTGGGCATTGCATCGCAGTCGACCCGTGGTTTCTGGTCGCGGGTGCACCCGCCGCCGCACGGCTGGTGCGCACGGCGCGCGAGGTCAATGACCACAAGGCGGTCCACACCGAAAGCAAGATCCGCGCGCTGCTCGATGCCGCGCCGCAAGGTAAGGTCGCGCTGCTCGGGCTTGCCTTCAAGCCTGACATCGACGACTTCCGCGAAAGCCCAGCGCTCGAAATTGCCGAGGCGCTCTCCCACACGCATGGGAACCGCATATTGGTGGTCGAGCCCTTCACCGACGAATTGCCACCCGCGTTCGGCGGATCGGGCGCGAGCCTCGTGACGCTTGACGCAGCGCTGCGGCAGGCGGAGATTGTGGTGGTGCTGGTCGATCACACCGCGTTCAAACACCTCTCGCCTGCCGATCTGGCGGGCAAGCTGGTATTCGATACCCGCGGCATGCTGCGGCGGTGAGCGGCTTGGGGAGTGAAGCGCGCGGGAAACCCCGCATTCTCGTCACCTTCGGCACCCGGCCTGAAGCGATCAAGATGTTCCCGGTGGTCGCGGCCTTGCGCGAAACCGGGCGGTTCGATGTGCGGGTTGTCGTGACCGCGCAGCATCGCGAGCTGCTCGATTCTGTGCTGGCGCTGGCCGATCTGGTTCCTGACGTCGATCTCGATCTGATGGAGCCCAACCAGTCGCTTGATGCGCTTAGTGCGCGGCTTATCGCCCGGTTTGGTGCAGTCTTGGACGCGTGGTTGCCTGATCGTGTGCTGGTGCATGGCGATACGTTGACGACCATGATGGCTTCGCTGGCGTGCTATTTCCGGCGCATTCCGGTGGGCCATGTCGAGGCCGGATTGCGCAGCGGCGACATCTATTCGCCTTGGCCCGAAGAGGTGAACCGCAAGGTGACAGGCGTGATCGCCGACCTGCATTTCGCTCCGACCGAGACGGCAGCAGCGGCGTTACGCGCTGAAAACGTGTGTGAAAATAGCATCCACGTTACCGGCAACACCGTGATCGACGCGCTACTCTACGCACAGGCGAAGATCGCTGCCAACCCCGCTCTGGCGCCTGCCATCGCCCCGCTCAAGGCGCGGTTTGCGGGCAAGCGGATCATCGCCGTCACCGCCCACCGGCGCGAGAATTTCGGTGCCGGGATGGCGCAGATTGCGCAAGGTTTACAGATGCTTGCGGCGCGCGATGACGTGGCGATCATCTATCCGCTGCATCCCAATCCCAATGTCGGCGGCGTGATGCAACCGGCGCTGGCGGGGCTCGACAATATCGCGCTCATCAACCCGCTGGATTACCTTGATTTTGTGGCGATGATGGCGGCGAGCGACATCGTGCTGACCGACTCCGGCGGGATTCAGGAAGAAGCCCCCAGCCTCGGCAAGCCGGTGCTGGTCATGCGCGACACGACCGAGCGGCCTGAGGGTGTCGCCGCTGGCACAGCCAAGTTGGTCGGCGCGGATGCTACTGTCATCGTTGCCGAAACATCGCGCCTGCTGGATGATCCTGCGGCCTATGACGCGATGTCCCGCGCGCACAATCCTTACGGCGACGGCACCGCCAGCCGGCAGATCGCCAACATCATTGCGGGCGCTTTCGGGTAGGCTTTCGCGTCAGCGGCAATGACGCAAAACGGCGAGCATCGGGCCTCTGGCGCGGCGCGATGGCGCCGCTCAAAGCGTGCGGATAATGCCCGAGAAGTCGGTACCCGCATTGTCCTTGGCAAAGGCTTCATAGATCGCGCGGGCGTGCTCACCCAGCGCCACAGTTGCGCCCGCCCCCTGCGCCGCTTCCATGGCGAGGCGCAGGTCCTTTAGCATCAACCCCGCAGCAAATCCGCCTTGATAGTCGTTGTCCGCCGGGGTCACCGGGCCGACTCCGGGAACCGGGCAATAGGACGTCATCGACCAGTTCTGGCCGCTTGAAACGCTGGAGATGTCATAGAAGGTCTGCGGGTCGAGCCCCAGCTTCTGCGCCATGGCAAAGGCTTCGCAGGTGCCGATCATATGGATCGCCAGCAGCATGTTGTTGCAGATCTTGGCCGCCTGCCCCGTGCCAGCCGCGCCTGCATGGATCACCGCCTTGCCCATCGCGGCAAGGATCGGCTGGGCGCGGGCAAAGGCTTCGTCACTACCGCCGACCATGAAGGTCAGCGTCCCGCCATTGGCCGCCGCAATCCCGCCCGAGACCGGCGCATCGACCATCTGGTAGCCATGCGCCTCGGTCACTTCGATCACCTCGCGCGCGGTGGCGACGTCGATGGTCGAGCAATCGAGCAGGATCGCGCCTTCGGGGGCGTGGCCGATCACGTCGTCCCAATAGACCTGTTTCACGATTGCCCCGTTGGGCAACATCGAGACGACGGCTTCGGCCTCGGCGCAAGCTTCCTTCGCGGTCAGGAAGGTGGAACACCCGGCCCCACGTGCGGCGGCAAGCGCAGGCTCGCTGAGGTCGAAAGCGTGGACTTCGTGCCCGGCCTTGACCAGGTTGGCAGCCATGCCGCCGCCCATGTTGCCGAGGCCGATAAAGGCGATTTTCATGGCTTTTCTCTCTTCCATCGTCCCAGCGAAAGCCGGAATCTCAAGCGGCTGGGTGCCGCGCTCGCTGCCCTAGGCCCCAGCTTTCGCTGGGGTGACGGCTGAACCTACCGCCCCTTCCACTGCCCTTCACGCTTCTCGATAAACGCCGCCATGCCTTCGGCCTTGTCCTCGGACGCGGTGAGGATCTGGAAGATCCGGCGCTCAACGATCAGGCCTTGGTCGAGCGTCATTTCGAAGGCCGAGTTCACCATTTCCTTGTTGGCGATCACCGCCATCGGCGGCATCCCGGCGATGGTTGCTGCGGTCTTGAGCGTCTCGGCGATCAGCTCCTCATGCGGCACGACGCGGGCGACGAGGTTGCTGCGCTCAGCCTCCTCGGCATTCATCATCCGACCGGTGAGGCACATTTCCATCGACTTCGACTTGCCGATCGCGCGTGTCAGCCGCTGCGATCCGCCCATGCCGGGGGCCACGCCCAGCTTGATTTCGGGCTGGCCGAAGCGCGCCTTGTCACTAGCGATGATGAAGTCCGCCATCATCGCCAACTCGCACCCGCCGCCTAGCGCAAAGCCATTGACGGCCGCGATCCATGGCTTGCGGGTCTTCTTGACGATCTCGGCCGTCCAGGGGCTGAAGAAATCGTCGAGGAAGAAATCGGCCGCGGCCTTATCGCTCATTTCCTTGATGTCGGCCCCGGCGGCGAACGCCTTGTCGCCGCTGCCCGTCAGGATCGCGCAAAGCTGAGTCGCGTCGGCCTGATAGGCGGCGAAGGCGTGGATCAGTTCTTCCAGCACCTTGGAGTTGAGCGCGTTCAGCGCCTGCGGGCGATTGATCGTCAGCAGGGTTACGCCCTTGGTCCCGCGCGAATCTGTTTCGACGAGAATCGTTTCGTAGGTGGCCATCGGCCTGTTCCTCCTTCGTCACCCTGAACTTGTTTCAGGGTCCATTCTTCGGTCCGCACCGACTTCGCTATTGGCAAAATGGATGCTGAAACAAGTTCAGCATGACGGTGCTGGATGTTTTAGCCCAGCGGCACCCACTCCTCGCCCTCGGGCAGGGGCGCGAAGATTGCGTCGAGCAAATCCTCCGTCACGCCTTCAGGGGTCGCCGGGTCCCATTTGGGATCATTGGTCTTGTCGACGATCACCGCGCGCACGCCCTCGGCAAAGTCCGGGCGGGTCAGCACGCGGCTGGCGATGCGGTATTCCATGCGCATGTTGTCGGCAAAGTCGGTGAGGGCCGCGCTTGTTGCCAGCTGGCGCAGTGCGACCTTGCAGGTCTGCGGGCTTTTGGTGCCGAGCGTGTCGCGTTCCTTGATCGCCCAGTCGTCACCTGCTTCGATCGCAGCTTCGAGGCTGGCGAGGATGTCTTCATAGGAGTCGGACGCGAAGTGCTTGGCGATCCGGTCCGCGTTGCCTTCGATCCGCGCCTTGGGCGGGGTGCCGACCGGCTCGCTGAGGATACCTGAAATCCGGTCGGGATGATCGTGAATGCGCGCCTTCAAGTCCTCAACCATGTTGTGCGGCACGTAATGGGTAGCAAGGCCGGTCCACAGGCACTCTGCCCCATCAAGCCGCGCTCCGGTGAGCGCGAGGAACTGGCCGAACCTGCGCCCCAGCCGCGACAGATACCAGCCGCCACCCACGTCAGGGAACAGGCCGATCCCGGTTTCGGGCATGGCGAAGCGGGTGTTTTCGGTCGCCACGCGGAACTTGGCTGGCTGGCTGATGCCCACGCCGCCGCCCATCGTGATGCCGTCCATGAAAGCGACGATGGGCTTTCCATAGGTGAACATCTGGTGGTTGAGCTGATATTCGTCGTGGAAGAACTGCCGCCCCGACACGCCGCCGTCATTCAGCGCCGAATTGCGCAGGAAGGCGATATCGCCCCCCGCGCAGAAACCGCGCCCCTCGGCGTGATCCAGGATCACCGCCTTGATGCTGTCGTCGCCTGCCCACGCCGTCAGCGCCGCGCTCATTGCGTGGCACATCTCCAGCGTAAGCGCGTGGAGCGCCTTGGGGCGATTGAGGCTGATATGGCCGATGGGGCCATTGGTGCGGATGAGAACGTCTTCGGTCATTGCCCCGGTTCTTTCGGTTCGATCAGGTCCCAGCGATTGCCAAACGGATCGCTGAAGACCGCAACTGTGCCATAAGCCTCGTGGCGCGGTTGCTCGTGAAACTGCACCCCTGCATCGATAAGCCGTGCATGGGTACCTGCAAAATCATCGGTGTGCGCAAAGAAGCCGACCCGCCCGCCAGTTTGCTTGCCGATGGCAGCGGCTTGCGTGTCGTTGGCTGCTTTCGCAATCAGCAACCGTCCGCCCCCGGCTCCGCCAACCACGACCCAGCGCTTGCCTGCGCCCATATCGCTGTCCTCGATCAGGTCGAAGCCCAGCGCGCCGACGCAGAACGCAATCCCTGCGTTGTAATCGGGCACCACCAATGTCGTCAGGGCAAGGCGCACGGCGCTCACTGGCGCAGCAAGTCCCGGCCCACCACCATCCGCATGATCTGGTTGGTGCCTTCGAGGATCGAATGGACGCGCAGGTCGCGCCAGAAGCGTTCGATCGGGTAGTCCTGCAAGTAGCCATAGCCCCCGAACAATTGCAGCGCACGGTCGACCACTGACGAGCCGTTGTCGGTCGCCAGCCGCTTGGCCATCGCGGAAAAGCGGGTCTTGTCGGGCGCGTTGTCGGTCACCTTGGCGGCGGCGAGATACAGCAGCGCGCGGGCGGCCTCCAGATCAGTGGCCATGTCAGCGAGCATGAACTGGGTGTTCTGGAACTCGGCCACGGCTTGCCCGAACTGCTTGCGATCCTTGGTGTATTGGATCGCTTCGTCCAGACACCGCTGCGCCCCGCCGAGCGAGCAGGCGCCGATGTTCAACCGCCCGCCGTCCAGCCCCATCATCGCGATGCGGAAGCCTTCACCCTCGCCGCCGACGAGGTTTTCGACCGGCACGCGCACATCCTCGAGGACCAACTGCGCGGTCGGCTGCGAGTGCCAACCGAGCTTCTTCTCCTGCGCGCCGAAGCTGACGCCGGGCATGTCCTTTTCGATCACCACGCAAGAAATGCCCTTGGGCCCATCCTCGCCGGTACGCACCATCACCACATAGATCTCGTTCGCTCCCGCGCCCGAGATGAATTGCTTGGTGCCGTTGAGCACGAAGTGATCGCCATCGCGGCGCGCGGTGGTGCGCAGTGCCGAAGCGTCCGATCCGCTCGACGGTTCGGTCAGGCAGTAGCTGGCGATCTTGTCCATGGTGACGAGATCGGGGAGATACTTCGCCTTCACCGCCTCGCCGCCGAAGCGGTCGATCATCCACGCGGCCATATTGTGGATCGAGATAAACGCGCTGGTGGACGGACAGCCATAGGCCATCGCTTCCATGATCAACGCCGCCTCCAAGCGCCCCAGCCCGATCCCGCCCGACTGTTCGGAGACATAGATCGCGCCAAAGCCGAGTTCGGCGCTGCGCTGGATCGTCTCGCGCGGGAAGATGTGCTTTTCGTCCCATTCGGCCGCGTGGGGCGTGATCTGATCGGCGGTGAACCGCTGCGCAACCTCGCGGATGGCAAGCTGATCTTCGGTGAGTTGAAACTGTCCGTGCATGGCAGGTGCTCTAGCCGCCTTGTTCGCCCTCGAAAAGAGCGGCGCGGGATCATGGCTTGCGGAAATTTGCTAGTGTGGCAGGTCCGTGCCAAATCCGGATGCATCAATGGGGCGTATGTATCAGAATGATAACCACAACTACGACCCTGATCTTCGTCTACAACGCCAAGAGTGGATTGATTTCGGCGTTCGGCGACATGGTGCACAAGATCGTTTCTCCAGCGACCTACCCCTGCTCCTTGTGCGCGCTGACCTATGGCGCGGTCTGGATGAGGGGCGAGTGGCGGCGGTTCCTTGACGGGACCGGGCTGCCGACACGATTCCTCTACCGCGACGAGTTTCGCAGCCAGCCTGACGCGCGTCATCTGGCCTTGCCGGTGATCCTGCTGGGCGGGCACGCGCCGGTGCCCGAGGTGCTGGTCAGCGCAGAAGAGCTTAATTCCCTGCCCGACCTACCCGCCCTGATCGCGCTGGTCGAGGCGCGGCTGGCGGCAGTTACGGACTGACGGCCTAGGCCTCGCGGAGGCGGCACAAGTCGGCCTTCCCAGCCTCGGCCGCAGCCGCAAAGCGTGCCGCATCGGGGGCAAGTCGGCGGATAAGGATGACGCCTTTGGTAGTCGGACTGACGATGGCGCCGGGCTGGGCTGCACTGCCCGGCGGCAGCAGCCGCACGCTCTCCGCGTTGCCCGTTCCGCGCAGGGTCGCAAAATTGTCCGTCTGCCCGTCGAAGAAGGCGAGCGACTGGTAATCCGGCCAGGCCCCCATCCTGAGGTCGAGCACGCTGCCAGGCTTGCTCAGATCATAGCGGCAGAGCGCGTAATAAAGATCGGGTGAGGAGCGCACGACGCTCTGCGATTGCGGGGTCACGCGCTCGGGCGTGGTGAAACGATGGAGCGCGACGCCGCGCTGCGCCAACGCCTCCATCGCACGGTTCATGATGACACCGGGTGTGAGATAAAGCGTCAGCGCGTGGGCGGCGGCAGTGCACAGCGCCAGCGCCAGCAACGGACCAAGCCAGCGCCTCATGATGCGCCCTCGCAAGACAGCCGCGCGATCCGAGGCGCATCGAGCGTTCCGTTGGGGTCAGTCAGCAACGCGGAATCGGGCATATAGAGCCGCAAGGTCAGATCGAAGGTCCCTGCACCGCGGCTCGAAATCCAGTGCGCCGCGCGCTCGGGCCGCCGCGCCGCAATCACGGCTTCCCACGCGCCTGCGCCCGCCCGCCCGGCATCAATGCTGAGCGCGCCGTCGGTGTTGGCGGGGAGCATGCTCCCCGAATCGTATAGCGTGACCGACCACCATCCCCCCGGCATTGGCCCGCCCGTCAGGCGATAGGTGCAGGATTCCCGCAAGGGCTCGCCCGCATCATCCAGCGCACGGGTGAGATAGACCGCTTCGGTCTTGGCTAGCGCGAGCAGCCCATGCCGGGCGACCCGTGCGCGGGTGTAGGGGTCGGCGGCCTTCGATCCGATCGCGAAATCGCTGCGCCAGCCGCCCACATCGACATCGCCGAAGGCCAGACTGCGCCCCGCAGGCCATAACCCCGCCATCCACAGCGCGCTGCCGAGGCCGAGCGCGCAGCCTGCGACAATCGCGGCGAGATAGGCGAACAGGCGGCGCATCAACCGGGGATGACGGCCTCAGCCTCGATCTCGATTTTCCATTCCGGGCGGCACAACCACGCCACCCCGGCCATGGTCGCTACCGGGCGAGCTGCGCCGAAGAAGCGCGCATGAACCGCACCGACCGCATCCTGATCGGCGGGATCGGTCAGCAACATCCGGGTGCGCACCACGTCCGCCGCGCTACCGCCCAACTCCTCGATCGCGGCAACGATGATCGCACAAACCCGCGTCGCCTGCGCGGCCGCATCGCCGGGGGTGGTGGAGCCATCCGGCTCAACCGGTCCGGTGCCCGCGACGATGATGCGATTGCCCTCACGCACCGCGCGTGCGAACCCGAAGATCGCCTCGTAAGGCGAGCCCGATGTCACCCGGCGGCGGGCCGAAATCTCGCCGGTCATCCGCAGGTAATCTCGACGATTTTCATCTGCGCATCATACCGCACATTCACCCGGTCCTCGCGGTAATCCATCGTCCAGGCCGCATTCGGCGGGCCCCAGCGCAAAGACCGCGCACCGCTGTCCCTGACGATCGCCTCCCCGGTCGATTGCGATGCGTTGCGGCCGACATGGGACTGCGCCGCTGCGGCATTGCACACCATCGGTGCAGGCGGCGGCGGCACGGGCTCGGCTCCGTCGGGCGCCGAATCGCTGATGTTCACCACGCAGCCCGACAGCGCGAGCGCCGCGATCCCCAATACAGCCTGCTTCATTATGTCCTCCATTGGATAAGAGGCGTGCATATCAGGCGGCAGACAACGATTGAAGCACTGACAGGCTTCCGCGCGCATATCGCGGCACGAGCCAGCGTCAGTCCTTGTGCTTTTCCAGCTCGTCGCCAGTCACGCTCACCACATGAAGCAGGTTGGTCGCCCCCGGCATTCCGAACGGCACGCCGGCGAGCACGATCAGCTTGGCCCCGGCGCTGGCAAACTTGTGGCGCAGCGCCATGCGCTTGCCCTTGCCGATCATCTCTTCGAAGCTGCCGATATCCTTGGTCGCCACCGCATGCGCACCCCACAGCAGCGCCATGCGGCGTGCGGTGCGGATCGACGGGGTGAGCACCAACACCGGGGTCGCCGGACGCTCACGCGCCACCCGGCGGGCGGTCGAACCGCTGGTGGTGAACACGGTGATGGCGCTGATCGGGACGGTGTCGGCGATGGTCATGCAGGCATGGGCCAGCGCGTCGGAGGTGGTCGCATCGGGCGGCGTATCGAGGAACCGCACCCGCGCCTTGTAGCCTTCGTCCCGCTCCACCTGCACCGCAATGCGGTCCATCATCGCGACCGATTCTTCCGGCCACGCGCCCGCCGCGCTTTCGGCCGAGAGCATCACGGCGTCCGCCCCATCATAGACTGCGTTGGCCACGTCGGAGACTTCGGCACGGGTCGGGGTCGGGGCCTCGATCATCGATTCGAGCATCTGAGTCGCCACGATCACCGGCTTGCCCGCCCGGCGTGCGGCATTGACGATGCGCTTCTGGAGCGGCGGCACTTCGTAGGGTTCAAGCTCCACACCCAGATCGCCGCGCGCGACCATGATGCCGTCAGCCAGTTCGATAATCGCATCGAGCCGGTGGACGGCCTGCGGCTTTTCGATCTTGGCGCAGATTGCCGTGCCGTGGGTGCCGATGAGCTTGCGCGCCTCGGCGATGTCCTCCGGGCGCTGCACGAAGCTGAGGCCGATCCAGTCAGCCCCGTGTTCGGTGGCGAAGGCGAGATCGCGGCGGTCCTTCTCGGTCAGCGCCGGGATCGGCACCTCGGCATCGGGGACGTTCACGCCCTTGCGATCAGAAATCACCCCGCCGACCTCGGCGCTGCACAGGATGCGGCTGCCATCGGATTCGAGCACTTTCAGCCGGATCTTGCCGTCATTGATCAGCAAACGCTGTCCGCGTTCCATGATGCCGAACAGTTCGGGATGCGGCAGGCAGACGCGGTTTTCGTCGCCCGGCGTCTCGTCCCGGTCGAGCACGAAGTGGCCCGAATGGCGGATCACCGCCTGACCATCCTTGAACGTGCCGACGCGCAGCTTGGGCCCTTGCAAGTCAGCGAGAATCGCAATCGGGCGGGCAAACTGCTTTTCGAGCGCCCGGATCGCGTGAACCGCCGCCTCGTGATCGACGTGCGCACCGTGGCTCATGTTGAGGCGGAAGGCATCGGCACCCGCTCGCACCAAGCGCTCAAGCATCTCGGGCGAGCGGCTGGCGGGTCCGATGGTGGCGAGAATTTTGACCTTGCGGCCGCGCGGGTCGATCCGTGACTGATCGCGTCGTGACATTTTTGGTGATCCCTAGTTAGGGTCGCCTATGGCACACCCGTTTTTCAACTCAAGGAAAAGCCGCGATGAATAGCAATGCCGATCCGCTCGACAGCCTCGATGATGCGCACGCCGCCGCCGCCTTCCGCCGGCTGGTGCGCCACTTGCGCCATCGACATGACGCGCAGAACATCGAGCTGATGGGGCTGGCAGGCTTCTGCCGCAATTGTCTGGCCGACTGGATTCGCGATGCGGGCTACCCCGGCGACAAGGAAGCCGCGCGCGAAGTGATCCACGGGATGCCCAGCGCCGAGTGGAAGGCCACGCGCCAGACCCCGGCAACCGAGGAGCAGCTGGCCCGCATGGAAGCCAGTATCGCGAAGAACGCACAGGAATAATTTGCCGGGGCGGTTCAATCGCGGCGGCGGGCTGGCTATCGCACCGCTCAACCGATTCTGTTTGATGGAGAACCCCCATGGCCGACGACGCCCAATCGACCGATGACCGCCTGCGCCTGCTGATCGAGCGCATCGAACGCCTTGAGGAAGAGAAGAAGGGCATCGCTGACGATATCCGCGACGTCTACATGGAAGCCAAGGCGGTCGGTTATGACCCCAAGATCATGCGCCAGATCGTGCGCCTCAGGAAGATGAAGCCTGACGACCGCAGCGAGCAGGACATGCTGCTGGAGACGTACAAGAACGCGCTCGGGATGGAGTAAGGCCGGACGCCCGCGCGCGTCTGTCATTGAAATTGCGTCAAGCTGTGTTATCTCGGTAAGACAGCATTAAGAGGAGAGACGGCAATGGCATCCCCTTGGAAAGATTCGCGCGGCGTCATCGTCAGCACCACCCCGACACTCGAAGGCCGCCCGATTCAGGAATACATGGGCATCGTCACCGGCGAAGTGATCGTCGGCGCGAACCTGTTCCGCGATCTGTTCGCCAATATCCGCGACATCGTCGGTGGGCGCTCGGGCTCATATGAGCGCATTCTGGCCGACGCGCGCGCGCAGGCGATCGAGGAATTGCAGGCCGAAGCGGCCGCGCGCGGGGCCAATGCAGTGGTCGGGATCGATCTCGATTACGAAGTGATCGGCGATACCGGATCGATGCTGATGGTCTCGGCAAGCGGCACGGCGGTGCGGGTCTGAGCGCGCCGCCCGGGCAGCAATCTTCATACTGCACTTCGAGATCGCGCCTTAGCGCAAAGCAAAGGGCACGCCGAAGAACACCGCGTTGTAGAGGCCATGGTGGAGGATCGCCCATGCCAACCCCAACCGCGTGCGAGTATAGGCGAGAAGCACACCGCCAATCATCTGCGGCGTCACCGCAATCAGCCCAAGCAGTCCTGACGGCGTGTCATCATTGCCGAGGTGGATGAGCCCGAACATCAACGACGATCCCCACACGAACCAGCGAAAATGGCGGATGAACCACGCGGGCACCGCGCGCTCGGTGTCGTTCGTCAGCCCCCATTGCAGCAGCCCGACGAACACCGCTAGGACGGCCATGCCTGACAGCACGTTCCCGCTGGTCTCAAGCACGATGTCTGCCAGCAACAGCGCCAGCGCAACAAGGCCATAGAGCCCATATCGCAACGCCGCGATCCGCCCCGACAACCAGGCGCGGAACAGCATTTCTTCAAAGATCGGGGCAAAGGCCAGCGCAACGAAAAGGTCACGCAGCTGCTTGGGTGGAGGCTCGGCCCGCTGTAGGCGTATCGTCATCGCAGGGTCGACCAGATTCAGCATCAGGCCAAGCGGAACCATGATCGCGAAACTGAGCGCAAGCAGCACCGCCAGCGCCTTCACGGCCTGCCAGCCCGTTACAGTCGGCGCTTCGGCAAAGGTCGGGCGCAGCGCAAACCGCATCACATCTGCGATGCGCGCCCTTGCGCCAAGCGCGCCTGCCGGAGTAAGGCGCGCGCTCACATTTCCAACATTCCGGTGAAGTTCGTCCAATGGCAGGCCATTCCAAGTTCAAGAACATCATGCACCGCAAGGGTGCGCAGGACAAGAAACGCTCGGCGATGTTCTCCAAGCTGAGCCGCGAGATCACGGTGGCGGCCAAGATGGGCATGCCCGATCCCGACATGAACCCCCGCCTGCGGCTCGCGGTCAACGCTGCCAAGGCGCAGTCGATGCCCAAGGACAATATCCAGCGCGCGATCGACAAGGCGAGCATGGCGGGCGGCGAGGACTATGCCGAAATCCGCTACGAAGGCTATGGCCCGGGCGGCGTCGCGCTGATCGTCGAAGCGCTGACCGACAACCGCAACCGCACCGCGACCAATGTGCGCACCGCCTTCAGCAAGAACGGCGGGAACCTCGGCAGCGAAGGCTCGGTTTCGCACGGCTTCGAACGGCGCGGGCTGATCGAGTATTCGGCCGCTGCGGGTGACGAAGAGAAGATGCTCGAAGCCGCGATCGAAGCGGGCGCGGATGATGTGGAATCCTCCGAAGACGGCCACACCATCTGGACCGCCGCCGATGCGCTGCACGGCGTGGCGGGCGAGCTCGAAAAGGTGCTCGGCCCGGCGGACAATGTGAAGCTCGCATGGAAACCGGTGCTGAGCGTCGATGTCGATGAAGCGACCGCCGGCACGCTGATGAAGCTGATCGACGCGCTCGATGATGATGACGATGTGCAGACCGTCTGGGGGAATTACGAAATCTCCGACGAGGTGATGGAGAAGCTGGGCTGAAACGCTGGGAATGGCTGCTGGCGATTGCCCTTGGCAGTGCTTTCCTTCTGGCCGCTGCCTGGCGCATCGGCCTGACGATTGGCCTTTGAAGGCGTGATCATCCTCGGCCTCGACCCCTCGCTCTCCTCGACCGGCTGGGGCGTGATCCGCAGCGAAGGCGCGCGGATCAGCCATGTCGCCAATGGCCAGATTAAAACCGACCCGTCCGCCCCGATGGCTCAGCGCCTTGCCGCGTTGCAGGCGGAGCTGGCCGAGGTGATCGCCGCCCACCAGCCTGCCCGCGCTGCTGCCGAGGAAATCTTCGTCAACAAGAACCCGCAATCAACGCTGAAGCTGGCACAGGCGCGCGGCGCGGTGCTGGCGGCGTGCGGCGCGGCGGGACTGACGGTCAACGAACACGCCGCGCGGCTGGTGAAGAAGGCCGTCACCGGCACCGGGGCTGCCGAAAAGGTGCAGGTCGCCGCGATGGTGAAGGTGCTGCTGCCGGGCGTTGCCATCACCGGAAGCGACGCAGCCGACGCCCTCGCCGTGGCGATTGCGGACGCGCATCTCGCTCCGCGCAGTTGAACAGGAACGCCGCGCGAAGTTGACAAAGTTGACAGGGTGTCAAGCGCTCAATTTTCAATATTCCTATTAAATTTCATATGCTTGTCTCAGAAAAGCGAAGTTGACACTTCGGCGTCTCCGGGGGGGGGGCTGTTCGCCGCGAGGCAGGGTGACAACAATGCAAAAAGAGCAGACCACCCCCTAGCGCGCCCGCACGATGTAGGAAATGCGCTCCGTCCGCTTTCGGATAGGGCGTATGCTGGCCTGAATGGCCGGAATTGGGTGGATTGCTGAATGGCGGCTTAGCCTACACCCAAACAAAAATAGTCGGACCGGACCAGCCACACGCGACGCTCATTCTTCCCCTTCACAGACGCCCATTCGTGATCAGGGCGATCACCTCGACGTATTTGGCAGGGGTTATCGCGAGCGGGTTGCCGGTAATTGATCGTACGCGCCGATCAACGAAACGTAGAACTAGCGAAGAAGATGAAACAATACAGCGGTGGCATCAGCGAGAGCCAAACTTTGTAAAATTTCGTTAGGTATGTTAAATAACCATCAGGGGAGCATCATGATAATCGACTCGATGCAAATGCTTGACGCACTTGCACGGGGGGGAGGGTTATTTTATGAGAAAATTCCACATACTTATGACAGCGGCGGCAACGGTTCTACTTGGCAGCTCCGCGTTTGCTCAAAGTTTCACTTACGATGTTGTTTGGGAACCAGTTGATTTCGTTGGCGGAATGACGGGATCCGACGGCCAGCCCACTGGAGGTGCAGGCATCGTCAGTGGAACCTATGCCACCAAGTTCAGCGACGGGACGACCCAGAAGGGCAGCGTTCGCTGCATCGGGCAAGACCAACCCGACAATGCCCTCTTCGATCTGCATTTCTCTTGCACCACAAAGGATTCTTCGGGAACAGCTTCGCTGATCTACGGGTGCAACTATCTGGGCAAGCCGGGGCCGGAAACGCCGCTCGGTTGCGTCGGAGGAATCGAAGCCATGACCGGCGAGGCCGCCAAACGCCGCGGCGCCCTTACCATGGAATGGTACTCGGACACGAATGCACGTGGCACCGGCCAGTGGTATGGTGATAAGTAGTACTTAACGAGACTCTCCGGCCGCTGGTCTGACGACTTGTGGCCGGACGCTCGTTGGCCGCTGGCGAGAACCTAGACCCCTCCAGCAACCAATCGACCTTCGCGCAATCCTCGGGCGTAATGCCGCACTGGAGAACATCCGCACGATTGCTTGCCTGCGCTCCTCTACGAGATTTGCATTGCAGTCGAAGCGGGTCTTCGTAGGGCCCCGATGCCAAAACGTATGACGACTGCAGCGGGGTCGGTTGCGGAATTTCCGCTGCTGGCACGAAACCCGTTGAAGCTGCCCGGCGGCTTTCGGGGCCGCGCACCGGTCCGGCTCATGACCGATCGTGGGTGGAAAGGTGACATAGCGCTCAATTAGCGCTGAACCGTTGCCTGATCCGTTGCGCACCAATGATCAATTGCACCGCAAGGGTGCGAACTGGATAGTGAAAAGCGCCCATTGCACGACGTCAGACCTGTCGGCACGAAGACCGCGAAGATAAACGTCGACAATGTTGGTATCGAGGAAAAGCGCAAGGAAGCCAGACCGCGCTAGCAATAAGAAGATCGAGATAGCGAGACGTAAGCGCCTGAGGAGGCGATCCGCCTACGTCTCGCCTTCTAGCATCCGGCGGCGCTGCTTCAACGGAGCGAGCAGTCGCGCCTCGACCTCTTCAGGCTTGAGCCGCCTGCAATCCGCAAGGAACTTGGTGTCGCCGCTGCGCGCGAAGGTCTCGGCCTCGTTATCCGACCTGGCGTTCTCGATAAGGAACTTACGAATACGCGCGGTCAGCGCCTCGGTGGGAAGCCTGCCCCTTGTAAAGGACGACAAGGTGAAGCCGGCATCGTAGATGTTCCACTTCCAAAGATAGCCACCCGCCAAGAGCTGCGCCTTCAGGCTGTCGAGGGTCTGCTCGGCCTCCCGTGCCACGATTAGGTTCATGACGTAGTTTATTCCGTATTCGCCGCCATCCTTGCGGGCGCTGAGGATGCACACCGGCGTCAGAGCTCCGAGCGGGCCGGCGACATATTCCGAACCGTCTAGCCGGAACCGCGTGAGGTCGAGGCCCTCACCGGCGAGTGCCTCAGCGATCACGCGCAGATCGGAAAGCTTCGACAGCGGCCCCTCCTCTTTCTTCAGTTCGGATGAGCGTCCAAAAAAAGCGCGCAGGGTATTCGCCAATGCGCGCCCCGCGCAGAAGTAGCTTGTTCTGACCGATGACCGCTTCGGGGTCGTTAGCGGAAGGTCTGCTTTCGGCGCAAGTGAGGCGATAGCTGCCCGTCCGCTTTCAGGTTCGCGGCTGATCGCGGCGAATGACTGCATCTGAGTGGCAAGCTGCCATCAAACTCTCGTCGCCCCGTGCTTGACACGGCGCTTGGCTTTTCATTTCCGCCGCCGGGTTACTTGGCTATGGAAGTTCGCGCTGGTTGAGGCGGAGAACCCCGGTTGGGACGGCCTGTGGGAACAGTGGTTCGCGCCTGATACAGCGCAGAAGTAGCCAAGCCCCGTGTCAAGCACGGGGCGACGATGGAAGAAATGTCTGCTCCAGTCTCGCTCCCGGAACGGCAGATTTTTTCCCAAGCCCCACTGGAGCGACCGGTTTTCTGTGCCATACCGCACGCACTCCAGACCCTGACCGGCACGAAAGACCACAATCATCAATGGCTGACATCCACCTTTACGGCATTCCCAACTGCGACACGGTGAAGAAGGCGCGCGTGTGGCTCGACGCGCAGGGGCGGGAATACACCTTCCACGATTACAAGAAGGAAGGGGCGGAGCCCGAGCGCATTGCCGGCTGGATCGCTACCGCCGGCCTCGATGTGGTGGTCAACCGCAAGGGCACGACCTACCGCGCGCTGTCGGACGCGGACAAGGCCCTGGCCGCCAGCGCAGACACCGCGCCAGCGCTGCTCGCCGCCAACCCTTCGGTGATCAAGCGCCCGATTGCGGAGCACGCAGGCGGCCTGTTGGTCGGCTTCAAGGCGGACGAATGGGCCGCTGCGCTCGCCTGAATCGCACATTCCGATGAACCCGCTGGAGATGATCGCCGTCGCGCTCGGGCTGGCCAATGTCGGCCTGCTCGTGCGGCGTTCGATCTGGAACTACCCGTTCGGCATGGCGATGGTGGCGCTCTATTTCGTGATCTTCCGCGACGCGCGCCTGTATGGCGAGGCGGCGTTGCAAGTGTTCTTCTTCGTCGTGCAGGGCTGGGGCTGGTGGCTGTGGGCGCGTGCCGGAGGGATGGCGCAGCTGGTTGAGGTCCGCTGGATGGACGGGCGCGCACGGGCCGCCGCGCTGGTGCTGGTCGCGGGATCGAGCGTCGGGATCGGCTGGGCGATGGCGCGCTTCACCGATGCCGCCCTGCCCTATGCCGATGCGACCATCGCCGGGGCGAGCGTGGTGGCGCAGGTGCTGCTCGCGATGCGCCAGGTCGAGAATTGGGCGCTGTGGATCGCCATCAATGTGCTGTCGATCGGGGTCTATCTCAACCGTGAGCTCTATCTCACCGCCGGGCTTTATGTGGCGTTTCTGGTGCTCGCGACGGCAGGCCTGATCGCATGGGCCAAGGCGGCGCGCAGCGGCGAGGCAATTGCGGCGTGATGCGGCGCGGGTTCCTGCTCGGCAAGTTCATGCCGCCTCATGCCGGGCACATGGCGCTGATCCGCGCGGCGCGGGCGCTGGTGGACGAGCTGACGGTGCTGGTGTGCTGGCTGCCCGATGATCCGATTGCAGGCGAGGTGCGGCTGGCATGGATGCGGGATCTGCTCCCCGATTGCCGGGTACTGGGCCACGGCCAGGTGGTGCCGCAAGCGCCCGGGGACAGCGCCGATTTCTGGCCGATCTGGCGCGGCATCGTTGCCGCAGCGCATCCCGAAAGCATCGACTATCTCTTCGCGGGCGAGGATTACGGTGCGGAACTGGCGGCTCAGGTCGGCGGGCTGTTCGTGCCGCTGGGGGGCCGGGTGCTAGGGTTGGTGGATGACCCGCTCTCGGGCCTTTCGGGCAGCGGCGTGCGTGCCGATCCGGCGGCGCATTGGGCCTACCTGCCAAAGCCGGTGCAGGCCCATTACCGTCGCACCATCTGTCTTCACGGGGCAGAGAGCACCGGCAAGACCACGCTGGCCGCCGCGCTCGCCGCAGAGACCGGCGCGATGACCGTTGGCGAATATGGCCGCAGCCATTGTGAGGTGCACAAGGCGCCGCTCACCCGCGATGACCTGCTCCTGATCGGCCGCGCGCAGCAGGCGATGATCGCCGCCGCTGCCGAGTGGGCCGGACCACTGCTGCTGACCGACACCGATGCGCTGATGACCGCCGCATGGTGCGAAATGCTGCTGGGCGAGCGGCCGCAAGAACTGATGCAGGCACCCAAGGCCGACCTTTACCTGCTGCTCGAACCCGATCTGCCGTGGATCGACGATGGCACGCGCTTTTTCGCCGATCCCGCCGACCGTCACAAGTTTGCAAGGATCGTCGCCCAAGTGCTGGACGATGCCGCCGTGCCGTTCGTACGGATTGCCGGGCAAGGGCCCGAACGGCTCGCCGCTGCGCGGGCCGCGATAGGAGCGTTGAATGATTGATTCCCGCCTGATCCTTGCCGCGCTGCTGGCTGCGGCATCGCCCGTGGCGGCGCAGGATATGTTGATCATCGCCCACCGCGGCGCGAGTGCCGAGCGGCCCGAGCACACCCTCGCCGCCTATGAGCTCGCGATTGATCAGGGCGCGGATTATATCGAGCCTGATCTGGTTGCGACCAAGGATCTGGTGCTGGTCTCGCGTCACGAAAACGAGCTGTCGGGCACCACCGACGTGGCGAGCCGCGAGGAGTTCGAGGATCGCCGCCGCGACAAGACGATCGACGGGCAGAAGGTCGCCGGCTGGTTCGCCGAGGACTTCACCCTCGCCGAACTGCGCACCTTGCGCGCGAAGGAACGCATTCCGTCGGTCCGGCCCGCCAATGCGCGGTTTGACGGGCTGTATCAGGTGCCGACACTGGCCGAGATCGTAAAGCTGGTGCGCGCCAAGGAAGCGGCGACGGGGCGACGGATCGGGCTCTACCCCGAATTGAAGCGCCCCGAATTTCTGTTGCAGAATGACGGAATCGACATGGTCGATCTGCTGCTGCGCGAATTCCGCACGCTGGGCATCACGCCTGCCGACCCGGTGTTCATCCAGAGCTTCGAAATTGCCCCGCTCCAACGGTTGAAGCAGCGCGGCGGCGGGTTCAAGCTGGTGCAGTTGGTCGCGCCCATCGGCGGCCCGGCGGACGAGCCTGCGATGCGCTATGCCGAAATGGTGACGCCGACGGGGCTGGCCGAGGTCGCGAAGTATGCCGACGCGGTGGGCGCGCATATCGCGCTGGTGCTGACGCCTGAGGGCGCGCCGACCGCGCTAGTGGCGGATGCCAAGGCGGCGGGGCTGGTGGTTCACGCATGGACGGTCCGACCGGAGAATGACTTCCTGCCACCAATGCTGCGGACGGGGGACGAGCCGAGGGGCCGGGGCTGCGGCGATGTGAAGCTGGCTGCGATGCTTAAGGCGGCGGGCGTTGCGGGCGTGTTTAGTGATGGGGCGCTGAAGGGGCGGGTGTGCTCCTGACCCTCTCCGCTCGTCATCCCGGCGCAGGCCGGGACCCAGAGCGGCAAGCACTGCACATCGCTTCACCGGGCCCCGGCCTGCGCCGGGGTGACGACGTCAGGCGCGCTTTGCGCTCAGAATATAATTCAGCGACATATCATCCGACAGGTGCAGCCCCTTGCCGGGCCGCCATGCGATCCCGCGCTTGGCCGTCACGGTCAGACCAGCATCCGCCAGCAGCGCTTCCAACTCCTCCGGGGTGATGAAATCCTCCCAGTGGTGCGTGCCCTTGGGAACATAGCCCACCGCCTCCGCCGCGCCGACCAGCAGCACGCGGCTCGCCGCCGTCCGGTTCGGTGTCGACATCACCAGCAAGCCATCAGGCGCAAGCCGCGCCGCAACATCGCGCAGGAAAGCGGGCTTGTCAGCGACATGCTCGATCACCTCGACGCTTGTGACAAGGTCGAAGGTGCCGATGTCCAGCCCCGCGACCTCGCCCGCCATGTAGCGGATGTCCAGACCCACGCCGTCCGCATGAGCGCTCGCCGCCGCGACATTCTCCGCCGCCGCGTCAACACCCGTCACCGCCGCGCCCAGCCGCGCCAGCGGCTCGCACACCAGCCCGGCCCCGCAGCCGATGTCGAGCGCCGCCTTGCCCGCCATAGGCTTGGCCGAAGCCCGCGACCCCGGCCAATGCGCGTCAATCGCGTCGCGGATGAACGCCATGCGCACCGGGTTCACCTGATGCAGACTCGCCATCGGCCCCTTGGGGTTCCACCAGTCGCGCGCGAGATTTGCGAAGAAATCGGCTTCCTCGGGGCGGATAGTAACATTCGATACGTTTGCGTTTCCCATGAAGCCCTCCTAACAGCGCCCGCGAACACTCACCAGCAGGAGCTTTGGCGCCTTGGCTCGTATCGTGATGAAATTCGGCGGCACCTCGATGGCCGGGACGGAGCGTATCCGCCGGGTGGCCAATATCGTGCGCGCGCAGGCGGCGCGCGGCGATCAGGTCGCTGTGGTGGTCAGCGCCATGGCGGGCGAGACCGACCGGCTCGTGAACTTCTGCCGTGAGGCCAATCCGCTCTACGATCCGGCGGAATATGACGTGGTGGTGGCCAGCGGCGAGCAGGTCACCAGCGGGTTGCTGGCGCTCACGCTGCAAGCCTTGGGCTGCAAGGCGCGCAGCTGGCTTGGCTGGCAGCTCCCGATCAAGACCATCGAAGCCCACGCCAAGGCCCGCATCGACGAAATCGACGCGCCCGCACTGATCGCCGCGATGGAAGCGGGCGAGATTGCGGTGATCCCCGGCTTTCAGGGCGTGTCCGAGGACGGCCGCATCACCACGCTGGGCCGCGGGGGCTCCGACACCTCGGCGGTCGCCGTCGCCGCCGCGATCAAGGCGGACCGCTGCGACATCTACACCGACGTTGACGGCGTTTACACCACCGACCCGCGCATCGTCGCCAAGGCGAAGAAGCAAAAGGCGGTAACTTACGAGGAAATGCTCGAACTCGCCAGCGTCGGGGCCAAGGTGCTCCAGACCCGCTCCGTCGGCCTCGCCATGAAGGAAAAGGTGCGGGTGCAGGTGCTATCGAGCTTTATCGGCGAAGGCGCCCCGCCCGCCGATGATCTGCCCGGGACAATGATCGTCTCGGACGAAGAAATGGACGAATTGGTGGAGAAGGGCCTGATGGAACGCCAGCTTGTGACCGGCATCGCGCATGACAAGAACGAGGCGAAGGTGATCCTCACCCGCGTGCCCGACCGTCCGGGCGCGGTGGCGAACATCTTCGAACCGCTGGCTGCGGCCAGCATCAATGTCGACATGATCATCCAGAACGTCGGCCGCGACAAGGGTGAGACCGACGTGACCTTCACGGTCCCCCAGTCCGATCTGGCGCGCGCGCAGGCGCTGCTCGAAGACCGCCGCGATTCCATCGGCTTCAACCGCATCATCACCGATAGCAAGATCGCCAAAATCAGCGTTGTCGGCGTCGGCATGAAGAGCCATGCCGGGGTCGCGTCCTCGATGTTCCGTGCACTGTCGGATCGCGGGATCAACATCCAGGCAATCTCCACCTCCGAGATCAAGATCAGCGTCATGATCGACGAAGACGAGACTGAACTCGCCGTCCGCGTCCTGCACACGGCTTACGGGCTGGATGCGGTTAGCTGAAAAGCAGTCCAGTTCATCTGAATTAACCATTATTGGTGACTGCGCTTTAACCTTTCCAGCCGGATTGTGCGGGCTCTCACGCAGAGAGCGAAAGGGCGCACACCATGGCCATCAAGGCCCATCTCAATTCTGTGGCGGCGGGCGATAGCCAGCGCGCCGTCCCCCGCCGTGACTTACGGCTGTCAGCCAGCGGGCTCGCCCCTGATGGCGAGGAAGCCAACGTCACCATCCACAATATCTCGGCCGCCGGGCTGCTGATCGAAACCGCGCTCGATCTGGCGGCGGGCGAGCAGCTGGCGCTCGATCTGCCCGAGGCAGGGATCGTCACGGCGGCAGTGGTGTGGCGCAGTGAGCGGCTTTACGGCTGCGCCTTCGAACAGGCGATCGGTCCGGCTGCACTGGCCGCGGCGCAATTGCAGGGCTTTGCGCCCGGCGTGCCGAACCAGCCGCGGCAATCGGCACTGGCAACGCAATCGAGCGAGGCACTGGGCTCGCGGCTCAACCGGCTGCGGCGCGAGGCGGGGCTAACGCTCGCCGATGTCGCAGCCACGCTCGGGGTCAGCAAGCCGACTGTCTGGGCATGGGAGAAGGGCAAGGCCCGCCCCCTGCCCGAACGGCTCGATTCCATCGCCGCCGCGCTCGGCGTCACGCCCGAACTACTCGCCCCCGGCCCGGGCAGCGATGGCGAGATCGGCGCCGTGATCGCCGAGTGCCGCGAGCGGATTGCCGCAGCCTGCGGAACCTCCCCCCAATCCGTCCGGATCATGATCGAACTGTAAGCAGTTCGGGGTTCCTGAGACTAGAAATTGTCACCTACTGCGGCCAATACGTATTGGATAGACTGTCCCAATTACAAAATATGGTAAACGAAATCCGGAGGTGATTCGTTTTTTAGTCGAGTTTATTTACTTAGCTAACAATAATTGGGATCTTTTCGGGAAAACAGGGGAATGTTTTCACCTAATAAAATCGCGTTAGTTACCAAGTAAATCTGACTAGGAGCGAGTTGACGAATCTTTCGTTGGACCGCTGGGGCACTGTCGGCATGAAAATTGGTTTGAGTGACGTCGAAGGCCACGTCTTGCATGGCCTGCTGGAGGAAACCTCCGGCGATATTGTGATCCGGCTCGACCGGCATGGATTCATCATTCACGCATCGGCCAATATTGCCGAGCTGGGGCTCGATCTATCCGGCGCATTGCTGCTGCCGCACATCACTGACCTCGCCGATCGCAATCATGCCGCTTTCCTGGGCGAGCATGTCAACGCGGCGCTCTCCGGACGCACGCAGGCCGGCTGGACCGAGTTTCCCGTGATCGCCTGCCCTGAACGCGACACCTGCCGGGAAGCGCACTGCCAGCGCTGGTACGCCCTTAGCCTCAGGCCGATGTGCGATAACACCGGCACGCCTGATGGGGCGATGTGCCTGATGCGATCGGTCCAGCAAGTGCGCAGCCTCGAAGGCGAATTGCACGCCCGCGCGGTCACCGATCCGCTGACGGGGCTCGCCAATCGGCAGGCGTTTTGTGCCAGCTTACGGCGGCACCTGGCCAAGGGCGGCGGGCAGATGATCGCGGTCTTCGCAGTCGATGCGATGCGCGCGCTGCTGATGCGTTATGGCCAGCGCACGGCGGATGAAGTGCTGTGGGGCTTTGCCATGTTTCTCGAAACAATGGCACTTCCGGGGCATGAACTGGCGCAGCTGGATGGCGAGCGCTTCGCGGTGCTGCTGCCCGAAATGACCTCACGCGGCGCGCGCGAATGGGCCGAGGATGTGGTCACCACCTTCGCCGGCCTCGCCGCTCCCGTCTCAGCCAAGGCGCCGCAATTGACCGCCAGTGCAGGCCTTGCTCGGGTGGAATGCACGGTCGACTGGACCTTGCGGGAGGCGGAACTCGGCCTCGTGCTGGCGCGCGCCGGTGGCGGAGGGAAGGTGGGTTTAGCGGGGTATCGACGGGCAGCGTGACGCCCGGCTAGACTCGCGCGGGCGGATGGGTAATGCCTCCGGCATGAGCCACATTGCCACCATCCTGCTGCTCGGTTCGGGCGAGTTGGGCCGCGAATTCGTGATTGCCGCCAAGCGCCTCGGCGCGAGGGTGATTGCCTGCGACAGCTATGACAATGCCCCCGCGATGCAGCTGGCAGACGCGCGCGAGGTGTTTTCTATGCTCGACGGCGCGGCGCTGCGCGCTGCGGCAGAGAAGCACCGCCCCGATCTGATCGTCCCCGAAATCGAAGCGATCCGCACCGAAGTCCTCGCCGATCTGGAGCAAGAGGGCTTCACCATCGTCCCCTCCGCCCGCGCGGTACAGCTGACCATGAACCGCGACGCGATCCGCGATCTGGCCGCGGGTGAGCTGGGCCTCGTCACCTCGCAATACGGCTATGCCGAAAGCTTTGCTGAAGCGCGCGAGGTCGCAGACCGCATCGGCTATCCGCTGGTGATGAAGCCCGTGATGTCGTCATCGGGCAAGGGCCAGAGCAAGGTCGACACGCCCGAAGCACTGGAAGCCGCGTGGGACTATGCCGTCGCCAATATGCGCGGCGACCGGGCGCGGGTGATCGCTGAGCAGTTCATCGCCTTTGACTATGAAATCACCCTGCTGACCGTGCGCCACGCGGGCGGCATCAGCTTCTGCCCGCCCATCGGCCACCGGCAGGAGCGCGGCGATTACCGTGAAAGCTGGCAACCTGCCGCGATGTCGCCTGCCGCGCTGGCCGCCGCGCAGGACATGGCGGCCAAGGTCACCGCCGCGCTGCAAGGCGGCGGACGCGGCTGGGGGCTGTATGGGGTGGAGTTCTTTGTTGCCAGAAACAAGGAAGGCACCGAGGAAGTGATCTTCTCCGAGCTCTCCCCGCGCCCGCACGATACCGGGATGGTGACGCTGGCCTCGCAGGACTTGAACGAATTCGATCTCCACGCCCGCGCGATCCTCGGCCTGCCCGTGCCCAGCAGCATTGCGGCCCGCCCCGCCGCCTCGGCCGTGATCCTCGCCGACCGCGATTGCGATGACTTCGGCTTCGAGGGGCTGGCCGATGCGCTCGCCCTTTCGCCCGATGTGGACGTGCGTATCTTCGGCAAGCCGGTCACCCGCCCCTACCGCCGGATGGGCGTTGCGCTCGCACGAGCGGCCGACGCACTCGCTGCCGTCGAACTTGCCAAGCAAGCCGCCGCAGCCGTGCGGATTGTCTATTCTCCCGAAGCCGACTAGGGCGCGCGCCATGACAACCTATCCTCATACCGCCGCCTTGATGAAGCGCGGCACCGACTTCCTCGGCTGCGAGACCGCGATCATGTGCGGCGCGATGAGCTGGGTGAGCGAGCGCAACCTCGTCGCCGCGATTTCCAACGCGGGCGGGTTCGGCGTGATCGCCTGCGGGGCGATGACGCCTGACATCCTTGACCGCGAAATTGCCGCGACCAAGGCGCTGACGACCAAGCCTTTCGGTGTGAATCTCATCACCATGCACCCCGGCCTGTTCGATCTGATCGCCGTGTGCCGCAAGCATGGCGTGACCCATGTGGTGCTGGCAGGCGGCATCCCGCCCAAGGGTTCGGTAGAAGCGATCAAGGAGAGCGGCGCGAAAGTGATCTGTTTCGCCCCCACGCTGGCGCTCGCCAAGAAGCTGCTGCGTTCCGGCGCGGATGCGATGGTGATCGAGGGGATGGAAGCGGGCGGCCATATCGGCCCGGTCTCCACCAGCGTGCTGGCACAGGAAATCCTGCCGGAACTCGCCGCCGACCACCTGATCTTCGTTGCCGGCGGTATCGGCCGGGGCGAGGCGATCGCCAGCTACCTCGAAATGGGCGCGGCGGGTGTGCAATTGGGCACCCGCTTCGCCTGCGCGACCGAGAGCATCGCTCACCCTGCCTTCAAGAAGGCCTTTTTCCGCGCCTCGGCCCGCGAAGCGGTCGCCAGCGTGCAGGTCGATCCGCGCTTGCCGGTGATCCCGGTGCGCGCACTGAAGAACAAGGGCACCGAGGAATTCACCGCCAAGCAGCGCGAAGTCGCCGCCCTTCTGGACGCGGGCGAAGTCGACATGGGTGAAGCGCAGCTCCAGATCGAACATTTCTGGGCAGGCGCCCTGCGCCGCGCGGTGATCGACGGCGATGTCGAAAACGGCAGCGTCATGGCCGGGCAATCGGTCGGCATGGTCACCAAGGAAGAGCCCGCCGCTGACATCATCGCCGAGCTGATGAGCCAGTGCGAGGCGGCGCTCGCGCGGTAAGATGGCGCAACCTCTGATCCTCACCCTCGCCTGTCCCGACCGGCCCGGCATCACCGCGCGGGTCACAGGGTTTCTGTTCGAGCGCAATTGCAACATCCTTGACGCGCAGCAGTTCAACGACCGCGCCGGGAACGGCGGCGCCGACCGCTTCTTCATGCGCGTGGTGTTCGATCCCGATGGCTCGACTGCGGAGGGGTTGCGCAGCGATTTCGCGGCGCTGGCAGGCGAGTTCGCGATGGAATGGACGATGGTCACCGAAGACCGCCCGCGCCGCACGATCATCCTCGTCAGCAAGTTCGATCACTGCCTGGTCGATCTCCTCTACCGCTGGCGCACGGGCGAGCTGCCGATCGATCCGGTGGCGATCGTCTCCAACCACCCGCGCGAGGCTGCGATCCGGGTGGATATTGGCGATATCCCGTTCCACCACATCCCGGTGACCCCCGCCACCAAGCCCGAGGCCGAGGCGGCGTTCCGCGCGCTGGCGGATGCAACCGACGCCGAGTTGATCGTGCTGGCGCGCTACATGCAGGTGTTCTCGGATGAACAATCCGCCCATTTCGCGGGGCGCTGCATCAACATCCACCACTCGTTCCTGCCCGGTTTCAAGGGCGCGCGGCCCTATCATCAAGCGCACGAACGCGGGGTGAAGATCATCGGCGCGACGGCGCATTTCGTCACTGCCGACTTGGACGAAGGCCCGATCATCCATCAGGATGTCGAGCGCATCACCCATGCCGACAGCCCTGAAGATCTGGTGCGCAAGGGCCGCGATATCGAACGCCGGGTGCTCGCCGAAGCGGTGCGGCTGTTCTCGCAGGAACGTGTATTGATGAACGGCACCCGGACGGTGGTGTTCAGAGGTTAAGTCAATCGGGGGGAACGGCGCATGATCAAGGCAATCGCAGGGGCGGCGCTGGTACTTCTCGCGGTTCCCGTGGCCGCGCAGGAACCTGCTCCGTTTGCACCTGACTGCACCGCCATCGCTACCTTCCTTGACCGCGCTGTGACCGAAGGCCGCACCGTGGGCGCAACCGCGCTGGTGTGGAAGGACGGCGGGGAACGCTGCTTTGCCACCGCCGGCGATGCTGATCGTGAGGCAGCCCGCCCTATCGCGCGTGACACGCTGTTCCAGATCTATTCGATGACCAAGCCGGTCACTGGCACCGCGCTGATGCAGCTGTGGGAGCAGGGCAAGTTCGGGCTCGACGATCCGCTCGAATGGCACCTGCCGGAATATGCCGCGCTGAAAGTGGCCGATGGGACGAACCCCGATGGCTCGCCGATCCTGCGCGAACCGCGCCGCAAGGTGACGGTGCGGGATGTGCTGCGTCATACGGCGGGCTTCACCTATGGCCCCGAAGGCCCGCCGCAGAACGCTGCCGACCGGGTGTGGGCCGAGCTCCAGCCGCTGTCCTCCACCAACACTTTGGCGGAGTTCTCGCAGAAAATGGCGCAGGTGCCGCTGCTGTTCGATCCCGGCACGCACTGGAATTACAGCGCGGGCGTGGATGTGCAGGCGCGGCTGGTCGAGGTGCTGTCGGACCAGCCCTTCGCCGACTATGTCGCGCAGCATATTTTCCAGCCGCTTGGCATGGCGGACAGCGGATGGAAACGCACCGCCGCCGACCGCCCGCGCCTCGCCCGCATCTATGAAGGTGAGAACGGCGCGCTGGCGCCGTGGCCGGATGACAGGCTGCTCAATGCCAATTTCATGGGCCAGCCGATGACGATGGGCGGATCGGGGATCGTCACCACGGTCGATGATTACATGACATTCGCGCGGATGCTGCTGGGCGAAGGGACGCTGAACGGGGTGCGCATCCTCAAGCCCTCGACCATCCGACTGATGGCGAGTGACCAGCTCGATCCGCGTATCGCGCCCGCGAACCGCTCATGGCTGGTGGGCAAGGGCGGCGGCGGGTTCGGGTTCGATGTCTTCGTGCGCACGGCGCCACCGGCAACGCCCGAGGAGAACCGCGGCAGTGTCGGCGAGTTCTATTGGGACGGTTACCCCTCGATGCTGTTCTGGGTCGATCCGGCGCAGAATATGGCGGTCGTCTTCGCGACGCAGAAGCTGCCGTTCGATACCGATCTGCACCGCGATTTCCGGATCGCGGTATACGGCGTGGACTATACCGGGCCTCCGGGCGACTAGCGCATTTTTCGCAGTGGCCAGCCACGGCCGGCGCGCGCAATCTGGCGACCATGATTGTTGAACGCCTCGACCATGTGAACATCATCACCGACCGGCTGGCCGAGACCGCGCGGTTCTATGCCGGGCTGCTCGATCTGGAGGAGCGCGACGGCCCGCCGCCGCTCCCGCCGCATCAGGTGCGCTGGATGTATGATGCGAGCGGGCAGGCGATCCTGCACATCAATTCGGTCGATTGCCCGCGCGCCTTTGACCGCGCGGTGATGCCCGGGGCCGAGACCGGGGCGATTCACCATGTCGCGCTGCGCTGCGGGGCGTTTGATGTGGTGAAGGCGCGGCTCGATGCGCGCGGGGCGGAGTACCGGGTGAACGATATCCCCTCGATCGGGCTGCGGCAGATCTTCACCGCTGATCCGAACAATGTGCTGCTGGAGCTGAACTTTTTCGGGAGTTGATCCCCCTACTCCCATCACCCCCGTCACCCTGAACTTGTTTCAGGGTCCATCGGGCGGCCCAACGCGGTTCATGATGGAGCAGAGAAAAGCTGTGAAATGGATGCTGAAACGAGTTCAGCATGACGAGAAAAGGGGCAATCAACCCTCACCTTTCACCAGCGCGCGCCACACCGGAGGCGCTTGCTCGTCCTCCAGCGGGTTCCACACCTTTGCCATCCGCGCGCGGGCCTCGGGTTCGGGCACGCCCTCCGCGCAGTCGAGCAGGTAGAAGAACGCCGTCACCCGCCAGTTCATGATGCAGTGCACGTGGGTAGCGCCGGGATGCGCGGCAAGCGCTTCGTCCAACGCCGCGACATGGGCAGGCGTTGGCGCGTCGAAGGGCACCGGGATGTGGGTGTAAGCGATCCCCGCAGCCGCCATGAGCGCCGCCTCATCCGCCAGCGCCTCGGGGTGTTCGGTCAGGGCGAGGTTCACCACGTGCCGCACGCCGATGGCCGCGAGGCGTACCGGATCATGCGCTTCGAGCTTGCCCGAGGTCGTGATCCCGTCCGCGCGGCGCTGCCAGTTGCGGATATCCTCGGGATCGCCGCTCATGGCCTAGCCCTTGGGCGGGGCGGGCAGGTCGATCGCCTGCACTTCGGTGCCGATGGCGTAGAGCCGGACGCCCTTGTCGGTGCTGACGGCTTGGAACTTGTTGGCAGCCCGCGCGATGGGCGCGCGCTCCCACGTTGTGCCGCCGTCCTTCGTGGCAAAGCCCCCTGCGGCCGTGCCGACAAAGCCCACATCCGCGCTGACGAAGCCGATGCCGAACTGGCGCGCGGCCTTGTCCTGCGCGATTTCGATCTCGCGCCATGTCCGCCCGCGATCATCGCTGCGGATCACCAGCTGGGTGGCGCGTTCGGGGTCGTAACTCTGCACCGTGGCGTAGCCGGTGTCGCCGCCTTCGGGAAAGCTCGCCTTCCAGATCAGCTCATAGCCGCGGCCTGAGCGGTAGACTTCCTTCCACGTCTTGCCGCCATCTTCGGTGCGCAGCACCAGCCCTTCGGCCTGCGCGGGATCAGCGTTGGTGGCGGCGAAGACGAGGCCGGTGTTCTCATCGAAGAACTTCACGTCGAGGATCATGCCCGCGTGCGCGCTCATATCGATCACGCTCCACGTCTCGCCCCCGTCGACCGAGCGCAGCATCCCCGTCGGCCCGCCAACGCGCCCGGCGGCGTGGATGATGGTGCGGGGCTTGAGTTCGCCCTGATAGATGCGCTTCACTGGCAGGATGTCGATCGCGCAGACGCCCTTGATCGTGGCATCTCCGGTATCGACCGCTTCCCACGTCACCCCGCCATCGCGGGTGCGGTAGAGCGGGGTTTCGTCGGTGACGCCGGGGTAATAGTCTGTGCCGATATTGCCGATGAAGCCGTTCTGGCGGTCAACGAAGCCGACCGCGCGGACGAAGGTGCCGGGGCGGCTGGCGATCTTCTGCCACGTCGCGCCGCCATCCTTGGTGGCGAACAGATCGCCTGCGCCGGTGCCGTACCAGCCGTGGCTTTCATCGACGAAGCTGACAGAGTCGCGCTTCCCGCGATACGCCTCGGTGGCGAAGGTGCGCCATTCGCCCGCAGACGGAGCGGCAGCGACAGGCGCGGCCTCCTCGGCGGCGAGCGGCATGGCATAGGCAAGTGCGGCGATTGCCGCGGCAGTAAGCAGCTTCATGTGGTGCGATCCCTTGTTTGGCCTAGCGGCGGGCGACCTTCCTCCCCGCCTCTATGGCCTTGTCTGCGTTAGCCCGGCTGATGACATAGGCGCGGATCGCTTCGATCTCTTCTTTCGACAAAGAGCCTTTGAAACTCGCCATACCGTTGTTTTTCAGCACGCCGTCATGCACCACCGCGCTCCACGCCGCCGAGCTTTCGAGCGAACCGGCGCGGCGCAGGTCCGGCAACACGGTTGAACCCACCGCGCCCGGCGCATGGCACACCGCGCAGTAACGGCCATACTTCACCTGCCCCACCGCGATCACCTCGGGCGCAGCCGTGCTCGGCGGCGGGTCGAGCGGCAGGTCGGCCAGCGCTGGTTCGGGCGGCAGTTTCGCCGTCCCGCCAAGCTTGAACACCAGCAGGCGCGAGATGTTGCGCACCGGGGCCTTGCGGTTGATCAGGTCGCCGTCGACCGACAGCGCATAGGCCCCGCCCCAACCCGCCAGCACCGCGACATATTGCTCGCCATTGACGGTGTAGGTCACAGGCGGCGCGACCACGCCGGTCTGCGCGGCGAAGCTCCACAGCTTCTTGCCGTTGGCGGCGTCATAGGCGTTGAATTCGCTCCCCGTGGTGCCCTGGAACACAAGGCCGCCTCCCGTAGCCAGCAATCCGCCGTTCCACGGCCCCGGATGCTCGACCGTCCAGCGCGCCTTCTGCGCCACCGGGTCCCACGCCACCAGCCGACCCTTGAGCGTACCGGCGACCTCCTTTCGGAAGCCGCCGTCAGACGGCAATTCGCCTGCCAAGCTGAAGCCGACATTGAAGCCGCGCGCGCGATCAGGCTTCCAGTTGGCCTCGGGCGCATACATCATCCCCGCTTCGAAGGCCGGGATGTAAACCAGGTTCTCGGTCGGGCTATAGGCCATCGGGTGCCAATTGTGCCCGCCGAGCGGCCCCGGCAGCACCAGCGCGGGCTTGCCGGTCTTGTCGATCCGGGTTTCGGGGTTCTCGATCGGACGGCCGGTCTTGGGATCGACGCCCGTCGCCCAGTTGAGACCAACATAGGGCTTGGCCGAGATGAACTTCCCCGTCTCGCGGTCGATCACGTAGAAGAACCCGTTCTTGGGCGCCTGCATCAGCACTTTGCGCGGCTTCCCGTCGATCTCCATGTCGGCGAGCATGATGTGCTGAGTGGCGGTGAAGTCCCACGTCTCCCCCGGCGTCGTCTGGTAGTGCCAGACGTACTCGCCCGTCTTGGGCCGGATCGCGACGATGCTGGAAAGATAGAGGTTGTCCCCCTCCCCCGTCCCGTCCTTGCCCGGACTGCGATAGGCGCGGTTCCACGGGCTGCCATTGCCGACCCCGATATAGAGCAAATCAAGCTCGGGATCGTAAGCCATCGAATCCCACACCGTGCCGCCGCCGCCAATCGCATCATTGGCGCCCAGCACGTCCATGTTCCACGTTTCCGCGGCCTTCTGGAGATAGGCGGGCTGATCCTTGGCGTCCCCGCCTTCGGGCACGGTATAGAACTTCCACAACTGCTCGCCGCTGCCGGCATCATAGGCGGCGACAAAGCCGCGCACGCCGAACTCGGCCCCGCCATTCCCGATGATCACCTTGCCATCGATGACGCGCGGCGCGCCGGTGATGGTGTAGCTCTTGGACTGGTCGACCGTGACCTTCTCCCAGGCGACCTTGCCCGTCTCGCGGTCGAGCGCGATCAGGCGGCCATCCAGCGTGCCGAAGAACAGCTTGTCGCCCCATGCCGCCAGCCCGCGGTTCACCACATCGCAGCAGGCCTTCACGGCGGTTTCGCCCGGAACCTCCGGGTCATGCTCCCACAGCTTGGCGCCGGTGGTCGCGTCAAACGCCTTCACCTTGCTCCACGCGGTGGTGAGGTAGAGCTTGCCGTCGATCACCAGCGGGGTCGCTTCCTGCCCGCGCCCGGTGTCCATATCGGCATACCAGGCCAGGCCGAGCTGGCCGACATTCTCGCGGTTGACCCCATCCAGCGGCGAAAAGCGCTGTTCGGAATAGGTGCGCCCATGGCTCACCCAATTGGCCGAATCGCCATCCGCACCGACCAGCACGGCGGACGTGATGCGCCCCTCCTCACCCCCGTCAGCTCCGCCGAAAATCTGGCTGCAATTGGCCAGCGTGCCTGCCGACAGCAATAATGCTGCGCCCAGCGTCCACCGCTTCAGGTCCATCGATCCCACTCTCCCTGTTTTCTTTTGCCACCTATGTTGCCCACACAATCAGCGCTTGTCCATGCCTGCCGCTCCTGCCTATCTGTGGCCATGGCGGGGGCCGCAGGAGAGATTTCAATGTGCGAAGAAAGCAAGCTGGCCGAATGGGCCAAAGCCACGATCAGCCGTCGCCAGTTCGGCGCTTTGACCGGAGCAGCGGCGCTGGCCGCCTGCGCGTCAGGCGAAGCTGAAAGCGTGGCGCAAAACCCGCTCCCCGGCCTCAAGGAGCGCGGGGTCAGTTTCGCAACCGCCGATGGCACGCTGGACGGGTTTTTCGTCCAGCCTGAAAGTGGCAACCACCCCGCCGTAATCCTGTGGCCCGACATTGCCAGCATCCGTGAAGCCAAGCGCAACATCGCCCGCAAGCTCGCGCAGGCAGGCTACGCCGTGCTGGTCGTGAACCCCTATTACCGCGACGTCACCGGCGAACAGTTCGCCGATTTCGCCACCTTCATTGCTGATGGCGGCTTCCAGAAAGTCGGCCCGTGGCGCAAGAAATTGGATGCCGCTGCGATCATGCGGGATGCGACCGCCATCGTCGACTGGCTCGACCGGCAGGACGGCGTCGATCAAGCACACGGGATCGGCACGCAGGGCTATTGCATGGGCGGGCCGTTCACGATCTGGAGCGCAGCAGCTGTGCCGACGCGGATCAAGGCTGCGGCCAGCTTCCACGGCGGCGGGCTGGTGCGGCCCGACAATCCGATGAGCCCGCACAAGCTGCTGGACAAGGTCGATGCCAGCCTGCTGATCGCAGTGGCACAGGATGATGACGCCGAGGCTCCCGCCGACAAGACCACCTTTGCCGAAGCGGCCGAGGCAGCCAAGGTCGGCGCGGTGGTGACCGTCTATCCGGGCGATCACGGCTGGATGGTGGCCGACAGCCCTGCCTATGACGCCACGGCCGCCGCGCGCGGAGAGGCTGACCTCAAGGCGCTTTACGCCGCCGCGCTGGCTTAGAACGGCGGGCTTTCCTACTTGGAGGGGGCGGGTTTAGGCTCGCCCTCATGCTGCGCGCCCTGCACCCTACGTCCTGCCTTGCTGCTGACGGGAGTTTCCGGTCGGTGGGGGCGTTTCCCAACGCCGCGCTTTGTGTTCTGGACAGTGTCTCATGTGTCTCCAACACAGGGTCGGAGGGGCACGAGCCTGAACGGGATCGCGGGTGTGCCGGGCGTGGCGCGATTCGCGTGGGCCTAGGCCTTGCGCGCCTTTGCCCGGTCATTGGCTGCGCCAAAGCGGCCATGCTTGCGGTAACGCTGCATCCACTTGTCGAGGAACAGGCCGAGCGGCTTGGGCTCGATCCCCAATTCGGCAAACCCGCGCGCACCCGGCGCGACCGTGCTGCCGGGCTTGAGCAGCGTCCACTGGTCACGGCTCATCGGCGTGCCGGGCAGCGCAGCGAAGGTCGCGCTGAGGCCATCGGGCACGGCGAGGAAGGTGCGCTTGCGCCCTTGGGCTTCGGCGATCCGCTCGTGGATCTCCATCATGGAGAGCTGCTCCGGCCCGCCCAGCTCATAGGTGTGGCCGCCGTGGAGTTCAGGGTGCTCCAGCGCCACTGCAATCGCCTCGGCCACGTCATCGGCATAGACCAGCTGCAACTTCGCCTCCGGCCCGAACACCGGGAGCACCGGCAGCATCTCGATCATGCCGCCGAACAGGTTGAGGAAGTTGTCGTCCTTGCCGAACACGATCGAGGGGCGCAGCACCGTCGCAGCGGGGAAAGCGGCGAGCACGCGCTGCTCGCCCAGCGCCTTGCCGCGCGCGTAAGCGGTGGGCGAGGCCGCGTCCGCACCGATCGCGCTGATCTGGACGAAGGCCTTGACGCCGTCCGCTGCGGCCAGCCGCGCGATCGTGCCGGGGGCCTCACCCATCAGCTTTTCGAGATCACCGCTGAATGCGCCGACGAGGTTGACCACATAGCTCGCCCCGTCGAGCGCAGCAGCGACGTGCTCCTCGCGCGTGATATCACAGGGCATCAGTTGCAGCTGGCCCAGATTGGCGAGCGGTTTGAGATCCTGCGCCTTGCCGGGCGCGCGGCTGGCCAACCGGATGCGCGCGCCGCGTGCGAGCAAGCTCTGCGCGACGTAATTGCCGATATAGCCAGTGCCGCCGAAAATCGTGACCAGCTGGCCGGAAAGCGGGGAGGAGGTGGGCATGGTTTGGGTGCTCTTCGTGGCCTGAGACAGTGCAGGGCGTTGTGCTGGCCGCGCTTTGCTTCAACGAAGCGGGCGAGGCAAGAGTTCCGGTGGCGGGAATCGCCGAGATTGCCAAGGCGCTTTGCGGGCGTTTCGACAGGCCGAAGCAGCCGGTGGTGCTTCGCCTGCATGGCGGGCAAGGTTTGCATTGACAGCACCCCCACCCCCCCGCTAATGGCCCGCGCCTACCCAGCTTCCGGCAGCGATGACCGGATGCACCGTGCCCAGATGGCGGAATTGGTAGACGCACCAGCTTCAGGTGCTGGCGCTCGCAAGGGCGTGGAGGTTCGAGTCCTCTTCTGGGCACCATTTGTTCTTTTCAGAACATCCCAAAAAGTCTATAAAAGCCGCAGAAATCCGGGGGAATTGGCCCTCGGATGGTTCCGGATCGTCCCGGCTGTTCCCGGGGGTTCCTGACATTTTTGCGGGCCTTTTGCGGGCCTTTTGCAAATACCGCTAGAAAAAGGCCCGCACATGGCTTTGACCGAGACTCGGCTCCGCGCACTCAAGGCGAAGGACAAACCATACAAGGTCGCCGACCAACGCGGCCTCTATATCGAGGTCACTCCGTCGGGCGGCAAACTCTGGCGATTTCGGTATCGGATCGGCAAGGTTGAAAAGAAGCTGGCCATCGGAAGCTATCCCGACATCAGTCTGAAACAGGCGCGAGAAGCGACATACGAGGCACGCCATTCGGTGGCTTCAGGCGGCGACCCTGCATTCGAGAAGCGTAAGCAGAAGATCCGCGAGGAGTTCCTGTCCGCGCAAACCTTCGAAGCTGTCGCGCGCGAATACATCGAGCAGATGATGGTGCAGAACGGCCGGGCCGATGCGACCCTCATCAAGGCCAATTACTTCCTCGATCAACTGGTTCCCGCGATTGGCGACCGGCCCATCCAGGATATCGAGCCGTTCGAAGTCCTGGCGCCGCTCAAGCGGCTTGAAGCGACCGGCAAGCACGAAACGGCCAAGAAGTGTCGTTCGTTTGCTGGAAGGGTTTTTCGTTACGCCGTCGCCACAACCCGCTGCACGGCCGATCCGACAAGTATGCTCAAGGGCGCTCTCGTCACTCCCCGTGCCAAGCACTATGCAGCGATCCTTGAACCCAAGGAGCTGGGTGGCCTGCTCCGAGCGATCGATGACTACACTGGCTACCCGGTCACGAGACTCGCTCTCCAAATCGCGCCACATGTTTTCGTCCGCCCCGGCGAACTGCGTCATGCCGAATGGCGCGAGATCGATCTTGTAGAGGGAATTTGGAAAATCCCGGCAGGCAAGATGAAAGCGCGCAGGGCGCATGCGGTACCGCTATCCAAGCAAGTGATCAGCTTGCTAACCGATCTCGCCGAAATGCTTGATCACAAGGGCTATGTGTTCCCTTCCGCGCGCAGTTTCACAAGGCCGATGAGTGAAAACGCCCTCAATGCGGCTTTCCGCCGAATGGGCTTCTCAAAAGAAGAAGTGACAGCGCACGGGCTGCGCGCAACAGCCTCCACTTTCCTCAATGAATCCGGGCTCTGGAACCCCGATGCGATCGAGCGAGCTCTGGCGCATGGCGACAGCAATGCAGTGCGAGGGGCATACCATCGCGGTAAGCACTGGGAAGAGCGGGTCCGGATGGCGCAATGGTGGAGCGATCACCTCGACCAGCTTCGCTTGGGCGGGAATGTGGTTGATATCCAAAGATCGGTCGCCGCATAGGTTTGATCTCAAATAGCAGTGGTTGTTGAAGGCAATCGCGCGCCACCAGAATAAATGGCGGTCAGAAAGCCCAGTCAGCTTTCCTCAGGGCGGCCATGGCTTCCTCCTTGTTTGCGATCACGATGTGTTGGCTCCTCGGCGGCTTGGTCTCAGGATCGTCCAAAAGGCCGAGGCGTTTTAGGACGTAGAATAACATCGCATAGCGGACGTCGAGACCAGCGATGCCATTTATCATGCCGTAGTCACGCTCGACGATCGATCTCTGGGCAGCACCCAGTAGGGGATGTGGAGAGATCTGCAGCCTGAACCGCTCTTGCCAAAGTTCATCCTGGTCGCCCCATAACCCACCGTCACCAGGGGTCCGCGACCCGAGAATGCGCGGCAGGAGGAAGTCCTTAAACTTATCTGTTTCGTGGCAATAAGCTCGTGTGTGCCACCTGAGCCCGTCAAATCCAAATGCATGGGGGGTTATTCGCCGCCATACCGGTTCTGGCCTTTCACGGCTCATCGACTGATATCGGACCTCAAGGGAGCCGCGCACTCGATTGGCATCAAGAACCGCATGTAGGCAACCCGCGTCCATCTCGCGCGCTGGTGTCAGGACGATGTCCACCTCTGGTGGCGAGCCGATCCAGGAATCTTCAGGTTCGACTAAGCCCTCGGCGAGCGAGCGGAGTCGCAGAAGATAATCCGATGGCCCGCCCTGTAAAAACACCGGTTTGAAATCATGGCTCGCAACGTAGCGCTTTCCGCGCGGGTCGTAGGTAGCATTGTCGGGCGCGCGTCTCTGATATTCAGTCAGGTCGTTCGATGCCTGCGGCTCCGACACCTTGAACACTCTCCGTAAATCGGATCGACGGACACCGCCCTCCCACGCCAGCTGAAATTCGACGAATTCGAGCCGGCGCTCAGCTCCCCACCCCAGTTTTTTGGAAGGTTCGGTCATGGCAGCTCCAATGGGTATGAAAAATAGATGGACATAGAAAGTTAATCCGTATAAATAATATGCCCTATCGCGAATCATGTCAATCGCCAGCCCGAGACGACCGGGTCAACAGGGAGTTTGTCGACATGGCCCTCTATGATGCCGAGTTGCGGCGCTACGATTCCAACGTGCTGCGGCTGCCCGCCGACAAGCGTACTGAATACCACCAGCAGGTCGATCGTCTGATCACGAACCTGTGCGCAAACATCCGGAACAAGACCGACATCAAGATCACCAAGGTCGTGAAAGCGGGGTCGTTCGCCAAGTTCACCATCCTGCGCCGCACGAAGGTGGACCCGGTCGATGTCGACGTTGTCTTTTACATCGAAGGCAAGGACGTCGATGCAGAGACCCTCGAAAGCTTGAGCGAGCAGATCCACGATCTGCTGATCGAGCAGTATCCCAACAAGTCGGTCGAGCATTTCGAGATCCAGCGCAAGGCAGCAACCGTGCGGTTCGTAGGCAGTGGTCTCAGCGTCGACATCGTGCCCGTCGTCGCGAACGAGTCTCGTGAAGGCTACGGTTGGCAATTCGATATCCACGATGGTTCGCGGATGGAAACGTGCGCCCCGTGCCAGATCCAGTTCGTGCGGGATCGCAAGGCCGTTGACAAGGACTACCGGACCCTCGTCCGCCTCGCGAAGAAGTGGCGCAACCACTCGGAACTCAAGCCGCTCAAGTCCTTTGCAATCGAGCTCATCCTTGCCTTCTTACTCGACAAGAACGGTCCCGGCGGGAGCATCGAGCGCAAGTTCTGCGACTTCCTCCTCTACATCGCTCAGAGCGGTCTCAAGGAGAGGATCTCATTCCCCGAGAACAGCGTGTTCTTCTCCAGCTTCGACGATCCCGTCGTCATCATCGACCCGGTCTGCAGCTCGAACAATGTCGCAAGCCGCATCAGCGAGACCGAGCGGCAGCAGATTGTCGCCGCCGCAACCGAAGCCTGGGAAGCCGCTCACTTCGCCTCGGTCGAGAACGAGCCGGAACACTGGAAGGATATCTTCGGTCCCCGCTTCAGCACGGAGGATGTGTGATGAGCACCGCTACCCGGACCGCGACCTACACCGAAGTCGACGTTGCCAACGTCGTGCGCCGGGTCAAAGCCGATCTTTTCATGATCGCTGACAGCACTGGCGCGATCACGCGCGACAAAGGGCTTGCTACAGGCTCATCGGGCTGGCTAGGCATAGGAGCCATCTCGCGCAAGGCATCCGCTTTGGCTCGCCGGATCGCCTCAAGGGTCTCCGACCTTGCACCGATCGCGCTGAGGAATAATTCGAGCGTGTCCGTATCTCGGTACATCTCGCTGGGGCTGACATCCGCAGCGCCTTGGTGCGCCCACTTGTTTCTAACCGACTGGAGCTCCTTCAGCCAGGAACGTGCTTCTCGGGGCAAGGTTAGGCTAGCACTAAGATCGAACCAGTTCTGATCTAAGATCCGCAAGAGAGCTGCAAAATCGAAGTCCGAGATCTGAGTGAAGTTTTTTTCGCGGGCGATCCGCTGTTGCTGGAAGGTCAGCCGATCAAGAACGTGCTTTGACCACCAATCCGGTGAAATTTTGGGCAGGCAATCCCCAAGAAACTTGGCAACATCTGCCGATGCGGCTCGCAAAAGTGAGATCATTCATTGCCCTCCTTGCGTCCGCACCGACGCCCGACGAACCATTGCTATCAGTCGAGCGCAGAATTTCATCATCAAAATCGGATGCTAGCGGCAAGTTCGTCCCGCTAGACCGAGAATTCCGGTTATGCCTTGAATCAATCGTATAAAGTTTGAACGGTAAGTGCGAACCTGGACGGAGGACCACTTGGCGGGCATTCTGATTAAGATGGATAGGCAAGGGGTCGGACTGTGAAGGGTGTCTTCGAGATCAGTGGCGATTCTCGGTACGACGACGAGATCACCGAGCGCTACCATTTTCCGAGCAATTACCTTCCTGTTGCTCGGAATTTGGCCGGCGATTGGATCGTGTACCGTGAAACCCGTATCGCCGGCGGAAGGATGGCGTACATCGCTGCGGCCATGGTGGAGCGGATCGATCCCGATCCCGTTGACCCAAGCCACTACTACGCCAGGGTGCGCGACTATCTCGAATTCGACCAGCCAGTTCCTTACCGCGATTGCGATGGCCGCTTTGCCGAGCGTTTCCTGCGCGAGATGGCGAGACCCGGCGATGCCGGACGCACGATGCGGGGCAAATCGGTTCGCGCGCTCGACAACGCTGACTTCGTCGCGATCGTCAATGCAGGTCTGGCCGAGACCCTCGATCCGGACAACCGGATCAGACTTGAGCTCGATACCTTTCGGATCGACGTGGAGACCAGCCTACTACTGGGTGATCAGTTTGCCCAACGGCGGGTTGAGCAGATGCTGGTCAATCGCAAGATCCGCGATGCCAACTTCCGAAACCACGTCCTCGACGCCTATGAAAACACGTGTGCCGTGACAGGTCTCAGGATCGTCAACGGGGGCGGTAAAGCCGAGGCCCAGGCCGCGCATATCTGGTCGGTTGCGGATGGCGGGCCGGACATTGTCCAGAACGGGGTGGCACTATCGGCGACCGCACACTGGCTGTTCGATCGGCATCTGATCAGCTTTGATGACAATCTTTGCCTGCTTGTCTCACACAACAAAGTGCCGTCGGAATACCTCCAACTGTTCCCCCCGGCCGGGCAGCAGATTCGCCTGCCACGCGATTCAGGTCTTCATCCACGCCCTGATTTTGTCGCACGGCACAGGGAGCGGTTCGCAGGGGCTCTCGCTCACTAAGTCGGTCAGACAGTCCGGCCGAACCAGATTACGCGGCCGACGACATGAACAGTAGCGCGATCGACATCGGTCCAACTCGGGTAAGACGCATTGTCACTCGAAATGGTGATGTGGCGGCCGCCTGGCTGCATGGTCACACGCTTCACGACGAGCGCATCGTCGATCCGCAGGACATAGATGCCATCGCGTAGCCGCGCGCCATGATCAGAGGCATCGACCAAAACCTCGTCGTCGTCCCTGAGCGTCGGTTCCATCGATTCCCCATCAACGTGGATGATCGAGAGGCTTGCGCTCTTGGCCCGCGTCAGTCTGCCAAGCCAGCGTTCGTCGAACCCAAACCTGGTATGTGCTGCCTCGCTTTCAGCAATCGCGCCAAAACCCGCCGAAGCGTCGACATCGAGTACCGGGATCTCGACCAGGCCATCCTTCACCTGGGGCGGCGGGCCGCCGAGCAGTTGCTCGTCCACGCCAAAGAACCGCGCAAGGAGACGACGGTCTTCGTCATCCAGCTTACGCGGAGAGCCGCGCTTGATGAATTGCTGGATATACGCGGGGTTGCGATTGAGCAGCCGCGAAACCGCGGAATACCCAACGTGTCGCTGCCGGATCAGGCGATCCAGCTCTTCTCTGACATTTTCCATCCGTGTCGCCTTTCGAGGGGCGGTCCAGGCAGATTGTAGGATTTCATCCTAGACTCGATGGAGTCTTCCTAATAAGAACATATCAAGAACACAAGCTGATTCTGAGTCGAGGTAGATCATGAAGCTGCTGGATCGCATCGAGTTGCATCTCAGGGAAACGCACATTTCCGCCACCCGCTTTGGCAGGCGTGCGGTGGGAGATCCGCGCTTCGTGCTGGACTTGCGGATGGGGCGGCGGCCACGGCGGCGAACCCTTGAGAGGGTAGAGACTTATTTGAATAGCCACCATCAATCGAATTAGAACGATCCTCACCGGGATGCATCTTCAAATTTAGTTCTCACGGCTATTTGGGGATATTTCGTGGATCGGGGCGAGTTCAATTGGACCACTCAGTTTGGCTCGATGCCTGCCATCACGCCGGTTGCCATTCAAACGTTGTTCGGCGATTGTGCTCGATAAGATGAATACCGAAGCGGATACCTGTCGAAAGTACATTGTTCCCAAGTTGCAATCCGCAGGCTGGGACGAATCGCCGTGCGCGATTCAAGAGCAACGGACCTTTACGGACGGTCGGGTTCTCTTCGTCGGTGGAGTGCCACGACGAGGGACACGCAAGCGTGCGGATTACATCCTGCGCTATCGGCCTGACTACCCGATCGCTGTGATCGAAGCGAAGGCAGGCTATCGCTCAGCTCATGACGGCGTTCAGCAAGCGAAGGAATATGCCGAAGTGCTGGGCGTCAGGTTTGCATATGCAAGCAACGGTCGGGACATAATCGAAATCGACCTGGCTCTCGGGACTGAGGTTCAGCGTACCGACTTCCCGACCCCGGGCGAACTTTGGTCTCGCGTCGAGACCCGCTTGGAAATCTCAGGCGATCGTGCCTCTAAGCTGTTGTCAGCGAGTTTTCCTGATCCCGAACGACCGCTGCGCTACTACCAGGAGATTGCAGTCAATCGTGCGATGGAAGCGATCCTGGGCGGGCAACGCCGTGCTTTGCTCAATCTTTGCACCGGCGCCGGAAAGACCGCGGTTGCATTCCAGCTCTGCTGGCGCCTGTGGTCAGCCGGATGGAACAAGCGCGGCGACCATCGCAAGCCCAAAGTCCTTTTCCTTGCCGACCGGAATATCCTAGTCGACGATCCCAAGGATAAGACTTTCGCTCCGTTTGGCGATGCGCGCTGGAAGCTGGGTGCGAACGCGATCAGCCATGGCCGCGACATCTACTTCTCAACCTATCAGGCCATCGCGCGCGACGAGAACCGTCCCGGCCTCTACAAGGAGTTCGCACCTGACTTCTTCGACCTCATCATAATCGATGAGTGTCATCGGGGAAGTGCGCGTTCGGACAGTTCCTGGCGTGAGATCCTGGAATGGTTCGAGCCAGCCTATCAGCTTGGAATGACGGCCACGCCTCTGCGGGAAGAGAGCCGGGACACCTATGCCTATTTCCAGAAGCCTCTGTACACCTACTCCCTGGCACAAGGGATCGAGGACGGCTTTCTCGCGCCCTACCGGGTTCACCGCATCGTCACCGATCTCGATGCCGTCGGATGGCGTCCATCTGCCGGGGAACTGGATCGTTACGGGCGGGAGATTCCGGACGAGGAATACCAGACAAAGGACTTCGAGCGCCTTATCGCACTGCGGTCCCGGACCGAGGCCATCGCCCGTCACCTGACCGATTTCCTCAAGAACACAGACCGCTTTGCCAAGACCATCGTGTTCTGTGTCGATCAGGATCATGCCAGCGAGATGCGGCAGGCGCTGATCAATCTGAATTCCGACATGGTTGCCAAGTATCCAGATTACGTAACGCGGGTGACGTCCGATGAGGGCGACATTGGCAAGGGCAAGCTTGGCACGTTTCAGGATGTGGAGTCCGAAACGCCGGTCATCCTCACTACATCGCAGTTGCTGACCACGGGGGTCGATGCGCCTACCTGCAAGAATGTGGCCCTGGCGCGCGTCGTCGGCTCGATGGCGGAATTCAAGCAGATCATCGGACGTGGAACTCGGCTTCGCGAGGACTACGGGAAGCTCTGGTTCAACATCCTGGATTACACCGGCACCGCGACCGAAAAGTTTGCGGACCCGGCCTTCGACGGTGATCCTGCAGCCGAAATCACGACTGAAATCGATGCCGATGGCGAAGTCGTGGCTACAGATGAGGAACAGATCGAAACTGCATCGGACGACTTCGAAGCCGATGCGGGTACGACGGTACTGCCGCCGGATGAACCCGACGCCCTGCCGCGAAAGCTCTACGTTGATGGCGGCGAAGTCGAAGTCGTCGCCCATCTGGTCTATGATCTCGATTCCGATGGGAAGCGGCTGACCTGTCGCAAGCTCACCGACTGGACCGGGGAGAAAGTTCGGACGCTGTTTCCCACGCCAGCGGCCTTTCGTGCCGAGTGGGCCATTCAGGACAAGCGCAGCGCGATCATCGATGCCTTGGCCGAACGCGGGATCGATCTAGTCGCGCTTCAGGTTGATGCGGGCAGGCCAGAGGACGATCCGTTCGACCTTCTTTGTCACCTCGCCTGGAATGCACCGCTTACCACGCGGACAGAGCGCGCCCAACGGCTGCGCGCCCGTGATCCGGACCTGTTTCAGCGGTATGGCGATGAAGCGAGGGTTGTGATTGACGCCTTGCTTGAAAAGTATGCCGCCACCGGGCCTGACCAGCTATCCTTGCCTCAGGCGCTCAAGGTTCAGCCCATTTCCGACTTCGGCAATCCCAGCGAGATCGCGCGCCTGTTCGGCGGCCCCCAGGCGATGCGTGAAGCGGTGGCGGAACTGACCGAAGCTCTCTATGCGGCCTGATAATCGATAAGGATGACCATGGCCCGCGCCCCGAAAAATACTGCCCCTCAGACCACGGCCCAGCGCCTCGATTCCATCGTGAAGTCCGCCCGCAAGATCATGCGGAAAGACAAGGGGCTGAATGGCGATCTCGATAGGCTGCCCGTCCTTACCTGGATCATGTTCCTCAAGTTCCTCGATGACCTGGAGCGTATGCATCAGGACGAAGCGGAACTGGCGGGCAGCGCGTTCAGGTCGGCAATCGAACCACCCTATCGGTGGCGGGATTGGGCAGCGGACAAGGACGGCATCACCGGGCCGGACTTGCTGACCTTCATTACCGCCGAAAAGGCCACGTTGCCGGATGGCAGCGAAGGCCCGGGCCTGTTTGCCTACCTGCGAGGGCTGCGCGGCACCAATGGCGGGCGCGACCGCCGCGATGTGATCGCTACCGTGTTTCGCGGCGTCACCAACCGCATGGAGAGCGGCTATCTCCTGCGCGACGTGATCAACTTGATCAATGCCATCCACTTCGACAGCTCTGAGGAAATGCACACCCTCGGGCGGCTGTACGAGACGCTACTGCGGGAAATGCGGGATGCCGCAGGCGACAGCGGCGAGTTCTACACGCCGCGCGCCGTTGTTCGCTTCATGGTCGAAAGGATCAACCCGACCATCGGCGAGACTGTGCTTGATCCGGCCTGTGGCACCGGCGGCTTCCTTACCGAAGCCTTTTCACACATGGCGCTTCAGGCGGACACTGTGGAACGGCGTGAGCAGCTTCAATCGGGTAGCCTCGCGGGCATAGAGGCCAAATCTCTGCCCTTCCTGCTGGCGCAGATGAACTTGCTGCTGCACGGACTGGAGTCACCGGAGATCGATCCTGGCAATGCGCTGCGATTCCGCCTGACCGAAATCGGTGAGCGCGAACGGGTGAACGTGATCCTCACCAATCCGCCATTTGGCGGTGAGGAAGAAGCTGGAATCCTTTCCAACTTCCCCGATGATCGCCGCACGGCGGAAACCACTCAGTTGTTCTTGCAGCTGATCATGCGGCGGTTGAAGCGCAAAGGCCAAGGCCGTGCCGCTGTCGTCGTGCCGCACGGCACGCTGTTCGGCACCGGCGTAGCCGCGCGGATCAAGGCAGACCTGCTGGAAAAGTTCAACCTTCACACTATCGTGCGCCTGCCCGAGGGCGTCTTCGCGCCTTACACCGACATCGCGGCGAACCTCCTGTTCTTCGACACGAGCGGCCCGACCGGGCAGATTGCCTACTGGGAACAGCCCGCGCCGGAAGGACGCCGTAAGTATTCAAAGACCGCGCCCCTGCAGTCCGCCGATCTGGCAGACTTGAGCACTTGGTGGGACACGCGCGGCGACGATCCGCGTGCATGGACAGTCGATGGTCCTGCCCTTATCGAGCGCGATGCCGGCGGGCAGGTCGTAGCGGTAAATCTCGACATCAAGAATCCCAATGCCACGGCAGCCGAGGATCACCGCACTCCATCCGAGATTCTGGCGGCAAGTTTGGACTGTGAGCGCGCCGTAGTCGGCATTCTCGAAGAAATGCAGCAGCTTGTCGTTGAGTGGACCCGCTGATGACCGAAGCTCAGGATACCGCGCTTGGGGAAATTGCCACGCTAACTTGGCGAGGCGAAGTGCCGCAACCAGATCAAACCTATCGGCTGGTCGGCGTCCGTTGGTGGGGTGGCGGCGCTTACGAATACAAGCGCATTCAAGGTGCTGATACTCAAGCTCCACAGCTTTTCCGCGTTGAACCCGGCGACTTGGTGATCAACAAGATTTGGGCACGGCATGGCAGCATCGCCATTGTCGATGAGACGCTTGCCGGTGCCCACGGGTCAGCCGAGTTTCCAACCTTCACGCTTGACACTGATCGCGTCAATCCGCGGTTCGTGCACTGGTTCAGCAAGTCCAAGTTGGCTTGGATGCAATGTGAAGCATTGTCGCAGGGTACGAGTGGAAAGAACCGAGTTAAGCCAGAGCGGTTTTTGACCATCCGCATTCCGCTCCCCTCCTTGGAAGTCCAGCGCAAGCTCACAGCTCGGTTTGATAGCGCCGCGATCGCCGTTTCGGCACGAGGAAGCCAAGCTGCCAAAGTGGCATCGGAAGTTGAGGCAACCTTGCGAGCCGCCTTTGCCCGGATTATCGCTGATGCACCGCGCGTGGCCATGGGTGAAATCGCGCCGCTGGTTCGTCGCCCGGTCGTGATCGATCCGGATGCATCCTATCCAGAACTTGGCGTTCGCTCTTTCGGCAAGGGCCTATTCACCAAGCCTGACCTCGTGGGGGAGGAACTGACCTGGCAATCGCTCTACCGGATCGAAGAAGGTGATCTGGTTTTCAGTAATATCAAGGCATGGGAAGGCGCGTTCGCTGTTGCCGAGCGCGAACACCACGGCAAGCACGGTTCCCATCGGTATTTGACCTGCGTGCCTGATTCTGACCGGGCGACCGCCCACTTCCTTTGGCATTATCTGCAATCCAATGAAGGCATCTATCAGGTCGGGCAAGCATCGGCAGGCAGCGCCGACCGCAACCGAACCTTGGCAACCAAACGGCTGCAAGCCATCAAGGTGCCGGTGCCATCGCTCGATGCCCAACTCTGGTTTGACAGCCTCCAGGCCAAGGCCCGCGCCGCCAAGGCCGCTCAGGCAGAGGCGACGGCGCACCTCGACCAATTGCTACCGGCGATGCTCAACGAGGTGTTCGGCTAGGTCCCTTCCCAAGGATGGGAGCTGAAGCTTGCTAAAGGACAAGCTTCAGTGGCTGAATAAATCAGTATGCTATATTGCGTTTAGTGAGTTCCCTACCCGATGTTCAACCGGTTGCAGGGTTGCACATCCGCATCCGGAGCGGACTCCGTGGCAGCAACCTGTAGGAGTACGTCATTGCAGATCAAAGATAGGGTCCTGCGCTTTAGTGCAACCGACTTGGTCAGCCACCTCAATTGCCGGCATTTGAGCGCTCTCGAACACGCTGTCGCCAAAGGCGACTTGGAAAGGCCCAAGTTCTTTGACCCCTTGCTTGAAGCTTTGTGGGAGCGTGGGGCCAAGCACGAGCAAGGATACGTGGACCACCTGTCATCGCTCGGGCTGAATGTCGTCCAAATCGACGGTGTTGAAGTCACGGACGAAGCCGTCGCTGCGACAGCTGACGCCATGAACGCTGGGGTCGAAGTGATCGTTCAAGGTGCTCTGCGCTCCGGAGTGTGGGTGGGACGAGCCGACATTCTGCGGAAAGTTGATACGCCGAGTGATCTGGGTGCCTGGTCATATGAAGCAGCCGACACCAAGCTTGCCCGGGAGACCAAAGGCGGCACCGTCCTTCAGCTGTGCCTCTATTCCGAGCTGATCGCCAAAATCCAAGGAGTCATGCCTGAGTTCGCGCATGTCGTTCCGCCTTGGACTGAGTTCGTACCCGAGCGTTATCGCATTGCCGACTTTGGCGCCTACTACCGGCAGGTTAAAGCTGGAATGTCGGCTAGTTTCGCTGCTGGCGGCCCCCAGGGCACATACCCGGACCCGGCGGCGCATTGCGATATCTGTGTGTGGAGCGCTCAATGTTCCAAGCAACGACGCGATGATGATCATCTGTGTCTGGTTGCCGGCATTTCGAGCATGCAGATCGCCCAGCTAAAGGACCATGGCGTTACGACTGCTACGACATTGGCGGAGCTGCCTTTACCGCTGCCCTGGAAGCCGGAGCGCGGTTCGAAAGAATCGCTGGCGCGGGTCCGCGAACAGGCTCGAATCCAGATCGAGACCCGCGATGCAGGTGAGCTGCGCTATGAAATGCTGGCTCCGGTGGCGGGTTTCGGCCTCAATTGTCTGCCTGAACCCTCGGAAGGCGACATCTATCTCGATTTCGAAGGCGATTCCTTCGTTGGCGAACACGGCCTCGAATATCTCTTGGGCTTTCACTTCTTCGAGGACGGCGAGATCCGATATCGCGGCCTTTGGGCATTCGATCGTGCGGCCGAGAAGTCTGCGTTCGAGACCTTCATCGATTTCGTCCTCGAACAGCTCGAGGCCCACCCCGGCCTCCATGTCTATCACTACGGCGGTTACGAGACTGGCGCGCTCAAACGCCTGATGGGGCGCTATGGTACGCGCGAAGATGAACTCGATCGGCTGCTGCGGGGTCAGGTCTTTGTCGACCTGCTGAGCGTCGTTCGTCATTCGCTGCGGGCCGGCGTCGAGAGCTACTCCATCAAGAGGCTCGAGCCGCTCTTCGGGTATGTGCGCGATGCAAGCCTGCCCGATGCCAATCTGGCCCTCAATCGTCTGCAAGTGAGCCTTGAACTAAACGATGCCAACGGGATCCTGCCGCAAGACAAGGATACTGTTGAAGCCTATAACCGGGACGATTGTGTCTCGACCCGCGTCTTGCGCGACTGGCTCGAAGGCGAGCGGGCCAAGCTCATCGCACAGGGCACCGAGATCACAAGACCGGAGCCGGCAGATAGCGCACCAAGCGAGAACTTGGCCGAATGGCTCGAAATCATCGGACCGCTTATCGAGCAGTTGGTTGCCGATGTCCCGGTTGATCCTGCTGAAAGAAGCAGCGAACAGCATGCGTGCTGGCTACTCGCCAATCTCCTCGAATGGCACCGCCGCGAAGAAAAGGCGACCTGGTGGGAGCTCTTCCGTCTCCGCGATCTTTCAGCAGACGAGCTGCTCGATGAGCGCGCGGGTCTGGCGGGACTGACTTTTATCGAGACTGTGGGCGGAACAGCGAAATGTCCGATCGATCGATACAGTTTCCCTGCCCAGGAAGCCGATATCCGGCCTGAGAAGAGCGTAAAAGCACCCGGCGGGCAGAGCCTCGGCACTGTCGAGGACATCTCAAGAGAGAACCGGACCATCGACATCAAGAAGACGTCGGCCATGGCGGGCGAGCATCCTGAAGCATTGTTCATCCACGAGTTCGTATCCTCCAAGCCGATGCAGGAGTCGCTCGTTCGCCTCGCGACTTACGTTTGTGAAAACGGCATGACCGGCGGCGACTCCTATGGCGCGGCGCGCGACATGCTGATGCGCGTTGCCCCGCGGGTCGGCGAAGATGCCGCATTGCGCCTGGACGGCGAGAAGCCACTGGACGCTGGTGTTCGGATAGCTCCGCTCATCGCCTCCGGCGTGCTGCCAATTCAGGGGCCTCCTGGCACGGGCAAGACCCACACCGGCGGTCACATGATCTGCGAACTGGTCAAGCAGGGCAAGAAGGTCGGCATAGTCGCCAATGGTCACGAAGTGATCCGCAACCTGCTTAACAAGACCATCGAGGTCGCAGAGGAAACGCACACGCCGCTCGTCTGCATTCAGAAGCCCAAAGGCGGTTCGAAAGAGGATGCGACCGACCGGTTGCGTTTCGCCAAGAAGAACAACGCTGAGGTTTACGCCGCACTGCAGGCGGATTGCAGCGTCGCCGGTGGAACGGCCTGGCTATGGTCGGATGCGGCTGCCTTCGAGTGCCTCGATGTCCTTTTCGTTGACGAAGCGGCTCAGATGTCGCTCGCCAACGTTCTCGCCGTCTCACAAGCAGCCAAGACCGTGATCCTGCTGGGCGATCCCCAGCAACTCGATCAACCGATGCAGGGAAGTCATCCCGATGGCACGGGGTGCTCAGCGCTTGATCACCTGCTTTCCGGCAAGCAGACGATTGGGCCTGACGAAGGCCTGTTCCTCGATGTGACTTGGCGCTTGCACCCGGATATCTGCGCTTTCACATCGGAGCTCTTCTACGAGGGCAAACTGACTTCGAAGGAGGAGACAGCCGGTCAGCTGATCAAGACAAGTGGTATCGCAAATGGGACGGGGCTTCGCTTTGTGCCAGTCGAGCACAAGGGCAATCAGAACTGTTCGCCCGAGGAAGCCGATGTCATCGCGGAGCTGGTCAGTGAAATCCTGGCCCAGGGCGCCACGTGGATCGATCGAAATGGCAACGAAAGACCGATCGAGATTTCAGACATCCTGATCATCGCACCCTACAACGCGCAGGTTTTCGAGATTCAGCGCCGCTTGCCCCAGGCGCGGGTTGGAACGGTCGACAAGTTCCAGGGCCAGGAAGCGCCGATTTCGATCTACTCGCTCGCCAGTTCCTCGCACGCTGATGCGCCAAGGGGCATGGAGTTCCTCTACAGCCTCAACCGGCTCAATGTCGCGACCTCCCGGGCCAAATGCGTCAGTATCCTCGTCGGCTCGCCGCAGGTCTTCGAAGCGGAGTGCCGCACGCCGCGTCAAATGCAACTTGCAAACGCCTTCTGTCGGTATCTCGAGCGAGCCCAGTGAGCTCGCTCGCCGCGGGTGGGTCGCCCCGATCTAACGGCTTTCTAACTGCTGATTGAGCTCGACATAGTGCCGCAGCAGGTTGTCGGTCTCATCTGCCTTGATGCCGAGTGCAGCGTCGAGCTTACCGACGAACTCAAGTTCGGCCTCCGGATCAAGACGAGGCCAAGCCTGTGTTGCTTTCCAGATGGCAATCGCGCCTTTGGTCACGAAGCCGGCAAGCTCGGCTTGTTTGCTGCTCGTCATTGCCATGACTGAGCGCGCAAGCGCCCACCGAGTGAGCGCAACAAGTGCGAAGCAATCGAACGGCATTTCGGTTTGGTGCTGTCCGATCGAAATGCGGGACAGTAGGGACGGTTCGGATTTATTGCCCTGCCAGAGCCGTTGCAGGATGCGTCCAACCCGGACGGCAAAGGCGCGATCGCGGTCGTGTTGCTTGGGCACCAGGTCCAGTGCGAACAGCTCGTCTTTCTTGTCCCCTTCCTTGACCACGAGCGGCCGGCGGCAAGCCTCGACCATCAGCCGCAAAATGAAGCAAACCTCGGCCGTTAGTTTGCGCGGCGGCGGCGTCTCGTCGGCCACTAGTCGGGCAATGTAGGCCTCGAAGCAATCGACAGCTTTCAGGATGTCGAGGCTCTGCCGTTCAGCCTCATCGCGCCGGTATGTGCGAGGTTCGCGGGGCGGTGCGTCCTGGGCACCTCCGTTATCTTGATCGCCGGGCGGGTCCGAATTGGTATTTCCATCGCCCTCATCGTTTCCATCGCCGCCTTCGGGCACCTCGTCGCGATAGAGTGCGTCATCCTCATTGTCCGCCTGGCCGATGCCGCGGAGAATGATTCTCAAAAGATTGACCGCATCGGGGTCGTCGAAATTGAGACGACTGCTATCGCCTTTGGACGGTGCGCTTGCGGACATCGCCTCACGGAAGGCCTCTGGGCTGTCATAGTCGTAGACGACGTGCTCGTCCTCGCCCTCGGTTCCCTTGCCATGGGCCCGGCCAATGGACTTGACCGCTTTTGCCGCCTTGCGGCGACTCTCGGGCGTTTCAGAGAAAATGATCGCGGCAAGGCTGGCGAGTTCGAGAAAGTCACCACCCTCGAGTTCGACTTTCGCGAATGCCGAGCGCAAGCGCTTGTCTCCCAAGCCAGGCGCAGCATGGGTCAAACTCACAGCATCGTTGACGATCACAGCGCTGGTCAGCGCTCCATTGTTCAGCCGGATACGTGCGATCAGTGGAAACCGGGGCTTTACCGGCAGATCGAGGGCATAGTTGCCACTTCGAACGGGTGAGAAAGCAAACTCACCTTCGGGGATCACGAGTGCCGCGCCTTCCGGATCGGTAATTCGCTTCGATGGCACCCAGCGGAGACTGCTGCCCGCCGCTTCGATCGTGCCAAGTGGAAGTGGTGCGCCAGGCTTCGCTTCGAGCAATTCCTTCGTCGGCTCCATCAAGTCGGAACGGTCGATTGTCGAAGATAGATCGAGGCCCAGCAGCTCAAGTCCGGAACCGGCAGGAAGACGGCGATAGACCGAACACTCGGCGTTGCGCGCCGCGAGGTCTGCGAGACCCAGGGCGTCGTCGGAGCAGTTGGCGCTGCCATAGATGACGTGGTCCCATTCCTCCGTCTCAATCACGAAGGCCTTGGCATGGATAAAGCGCGCGCCATCGTTGCCGTCGAAAACTCCGGCGAAGCTGACCTGCGGAATGCGCTGGAGTTGGTCGACCGGGAACTCGGGTTTTTGGGCACTGAGAGCGATGGCTGTCTCATTTGGCTTGAGGGCGTCAATGAGGCCCAACAGGCCTTCGAGCTTCGCATCCCAATAAGGCGAGAGCACAACGAGCCGGGTAACAGATGCGCTGCCGACAAGATCGACAATTCGGCTCAGCATGCCAGGTCCGCCGCTCGCGTCCTCGCATAACAGATCGATCAATGTGCCATCGCTGAGCTCGACCGGTCCTTCGTTCACCTCTGTTTCGAACAACCAAGTGGCATCGCGTTCGATCAGGTCGAGCTTGCGTTTGACCGCTTCGAGGCCCGCATCTCCAAGCCACTTTGAGACGTAATCGAACGCCTTCCGGATCAGCTGGCGGTTGGCGTCCTCGTCCCCATCGCTGCGCTTGCGCCACCACTCGAACCGGCCGACGATCTCGCGATTTCTGCCCCAACCTGCTGCGGTCGCATTGGCGGACCCAACGACTACGCAGCCGGCATCACTGCCAAGGCGGATGCTGATCTTCGGGTGGAACGCGCCAGGCACCGATATCGGCAGCAAGGCATAAGCCGTGCCGGCACGACCAAACGACTCCGGCGTCTCCGTGATCGCGCGCTGGAGCATATTGGCGTCAGCCATCAATATGTTGTTGTCGCTTCCGTAGGCGCGCAGCCGATGATGGAGCGAGCCATCGTAAAATGCCGCATCGACCGAATAGGTTGTGACGATCGACGTATGGAAGCCGGTCCGCGCGAGATCTTTAAAGAGGCTGATGCTGTTCAAGGAATGCCTCCCCGTCGCTGGTCACGCCGTTGCTGTCGAGATAGCCCGCATCCCGCAGGACCCGGGTCAAATTGAACAGCCGAGGGGTTGTGTAGCCGTACTCGCCCAGAAGTCCCTCGCTGAGCAGGCCATCCTCAACCAGAAAGTGATAGGTGAAGGTTCCTGCGGTGGAGAGTTTCCGCCCCGCAATGATTTGATGATCGATGACAACGTGCTTGAGCAGGACCGCGGCCAGGGCGTCGCTTGCAGTCTGGCCCTGGGCCAAGTCGAGTGTCCGCAAGATCCCGTCAAGCGACCGGCCATCAGCGCCAGCTATTCGTGCGATTATCGGCCTAACCGCGCCGTCATTCTTGGACCATCTTATCCAGAGCATTCCGAGAAGTTTCAAGGCGCTCAACATGGTTTCCGCTGGGGGCCGCTCTCCGGTGGCCAGGTTCTCAAGGACCGGCTCAATGAGTGCTGTTTCATCGGCATCGTCCGTGGCGGCCAAAGAAGTCGCCCACTGCGACCAGGTCTGATTTGAAGCCGGAAGAGCCGCGCCGACCACTTGGCGAATTAGCTCCTTGGGCTCTACGCCTGATGGATACTCTTCGCGTTGCAGGCCAATCAGGCCGTTCAAAGCGCAGGCTAGCGCGACCTGTCCATACTCGTTTGCTTGATACGCGCGCCATCGGTCGATCGTCTCTCCCGGCGGCTGGTAGTCGTGACCATTTGGCAACCTGCGTGCGTAAAATGCCTGACGCAGATCGTTGAGATTGCCTGGAGCGACGCCCTTCCGATAGAGGTCGAGGATGAGCCAAATCGTCGATCGGCGCGATTTGGCATCCTTGGACGTATCGCCTGTTCCGATCAGAAAGTCTCGGAGCACCGCTAGTTCAACCGATTGACCAGGGATCTTGGCTGGATGGATGGCTGCGCCGATGTCTTGAAGTTGCTTGCCGGTTGCTTTCCCAGAGAGCAGCACCGCTTCGATCTCATCAACAATTTGTCCGATGGAACCGGCGAATGCCGAAGCAATGGCGCCCCCACGCACGGACGTCACCGGGACGGACGATTCAGTGAGCCATTTCATCTCGGTTAGGGTTGGGGCGTAGGCCACGCCATAGTTGCCGCGCGGTGCTTGCAAGTATGTCTTTCCAGAGGTCCGATCATCCGTGAAGGGTCTGAAATCTATCCCATCTGTCCGAGCGGTTTCCCGATGCTGACTCGCCCAATTTGAACCGCCCAGTCCGTCACTTCCTTCCAGGTCATCGACCAGCGTGGCGAGAGCATAGAGTGCCTCGCCGCGCCGCATGAAGATGGCGAACTTTGCAGGATCGTCTGAGTGATGGAGCTTTTCATAGAGACTGACCAGCCAAGGGAAGTAAGCGTAGTAACGCAACCGGTTCGTAATGTTGGTGATGTTTGGGACCAGCGACTGGTAAATTCGGATGCTTGTCGCCTGAAGACCGAGAGGATCGAGGCCCATCGTCCAGCTACCGGTCTTAGTCCACAGTGGGTCACCGTCCCGAATTGTGCCTTCAAACCCCACTTATGCCCCTCCCGAATTTTCCGTTTCCGGTTTGCCTCAAGATTTCTTGCGGATCGCGCTGACAAGCTTGTCGAGGATCTTTCGTGCCGACTGGATGCGATCGAGCGTCTTTACAATAGGCGCCAGTGCTTCCTCGAAATCGTCTTCAGAGAATGCCTTCGCAAGCTCGCTCCGATCGATTGTTACCAACGCGGCTAGCAGCCCGTCTTTGGGATCGCAGCGGAAACCCATGTCGCGGAGCTGCTCCATTGTCTTGGCTTCGTCCCTGAGCAGCTTTTTCCAAGCACCGCGCCCGAGCGAGTCTGATGTGATCTCCAGCTGAAGCTGCGATCCGGCAAAGCCGCAGAATGTCCCTACCCAAGTGCTAGGGGGCTCGCCATCAAGGCAGAAACTTCGATCCAAGTTCACGAAGAGATCGAAATTATCGTCTTCATCATTTGCGATCCGCCATTCGGGCGGAGCCAGCCAGATCGGGCTATCGAGCTCGGTGCCGATCTTGCCTTCCCATCCAAAGGCACGCCGGCGATCGTCGAGCAGCTCCGCCACAGCGCGGCCTAAATGTGCGTCCATGGCATTCTGAGCGTGGCGGATCGCAGATTCTAGCTCATCGATATGAAGAACGATGACTGATCCGACATCACCTTCTGACATCTCAATGCACTCCTAGAATCTGCTGACGTGGTCGCCGAAGGCGGCAATGAACTGTGCGATGAAAGTCCTGCTATCATCGGCTGACTTACTGGCGACACGGGCGGCAAGGGCGACGTCACTCCACGACGTTGAACTGACTTCGGCAATTGGACTGCGGAATGGTGCGAGCAGCACGACAAAGGCTTTGGCCTTCCGCAGCGTTGCACGTCGATTGATCGAGACGAGATAGCGTTCGAGCTGCTTGCGCCCCATTAAAGCGTCAATCTTGACTTCGATCCCGACCACGTAGCCTTTGGTTTCAACAACCAGATCGACGCGATCAGTCCGGTCACCGATTGGGCATACTTCTGTCGAGATCTGATAGCCGCCGCGAAGCTCGTCGTCCCACGCGATCCCTTCAATCGCGATCTGAAGATACTCGGCCAGGAACCTCCGCGAGGCATCCCCACCGAAGGCTGTTTGCCAAAGACCTGCAAGCGCAGCCGCGTTTCGAACCTCATCGCGTTTAAGACCCGCAATGGCCCAGGGGTTCATCAGTCCCCCTGTGAGTTTGGCGCGTTCGAGAGGCTGCCTCAATTTGACTAGCGCTTCGGCTAGCCTCTCGAGCGAATAAGTCTGTTTTGCTGCTTGAGGAAATGTTCTCGGAAGAACTGGGGCAATCGCAGCAAATGCCATCTCCAGTCGTTCGGCGGAAATGGACTCGATTTTTGTCACCCAGATCCTCGTTAGAACGACCGGAAGCCTTGCGTTACTCGCTTGGCGATATCCGGTGCTAATCCAGCCCGGTCACAAAACTCCGGCCATTTGGATATTGCAATTTCAATCTCTCTTATAATCGCCTTTGTTTCAACGGTTTTCATATCCGCGAACTTCCCGAAGGTGAGGAGGTCATCGAGCTCGATTCCGTCTGTCTTGCCACTGAGCGACATCTGGTGCTGGCTGGTCCAGGCACCATCGGGATTGTAGGCATAGACAACGTCGAATGCTGGCGAGAGGCTCCATCGACCGTCCGGATCCATCAGGAAGGCGATGTTCTTGGTGTGGTCGTCCTGGTTGCGGATGAAGATGTTGAGTAAGGCGCGGCGGACCTGCTGCCTGATCGCATCGCGGCCAAGACCCAGCATCCGGATCGTTTCGACTGCCTGCTCGTAGCTATAGGCCCGGGCTAGGTTGAAGTCGAAATGGCGCATGGCGCATAGCGACTGCATATGCAGCTTCTTGCCGTCTGCCGTCCGGTCGAAGCGCTGGGTCATGAAATGTGCGCGGCCGCCTTCTTCATGCAGCCTTGAGCGCGCCATATCGACGCCAGCCGCCTTCGCCAGCAGATAGCATGCGTATTCCAAGCGACCGAAGCCGAGTGGATCGGCGACCTCCTTGTCGGCGTTACCTGAGACGCCGTCGAACTTCATCAACCAGTAGGTATAGCCGGCGCCTGCATCGAGCTGGCCGGAATGAAACTCGCCCGTTGCCTCGTTCCAAGCGAGCACCGCCTTGGCGCGTGCGCCGCCGGCCGATGTGCCGACGCGCAGGATCTCTTCAAGCGCCATTTGGTCGTCCTGGCCGTCGAGCACGCCGTTCAGCTGTTCACGGGCGGCGATCACACGATTGGCAAGATCGACGAGCGGCGCGATGTCGATCTTGCCCCCCTTGTCCCGGTGCTGTCCTGCCGAAGGCTCGAACTCGAGAGCGCCCATGCCTCGCCTGCCGGTGTAGCAAAGCCGTTCGACCGGATCGAAGCTTTCGGGTGTCCGGCCCTGTTCGGCCAGCCAACTGTTGATCACAGCATTACCGAACCTATCGGGCAGACTGTCGGCCAGCATGCCGGGCAGACCTTTGAACGTCTCGCTGGCGAGACCCGGAAAGTCATAGACACCGCTGCGTAGCGGCATTGTCAGCGGTGCGACCTCATAGTTGCTGGCGATAAATTCAGGGGTGTATTCGAAGACGCCCAGCTGGCGGCTCTCATCCCACAGGACAGCGCCGATCTGGCGGCCCCACAAATTGACGATCGCACGCGTCATGGCGCTTCGTCACCCCAGGTCCATTTGCCGGCCTTGCTGCTTCTGATTGCATGACGCACGCGTTTGCGGGTCTTGCCGGTTTCCGAGCGCGGATCGAGCGGGCTGACTTTGGCATCGGGCACCACTTGGAGCAGTCGCTCGCCAAGACCGAGCGCGCGCATCACCCGCGCGAGACTGTCGATCGTGCCGCCTTTGCCCGCTTCCATGCGCGCCAGCGTCGAACGCCCGACACCCGCCAATTCGGCCAGTTCGGCCTGTTTGAGATTTCGCGAAATGCGGTAAGCTTCGAGCTGCTGACCAAGGTCAGCGAGCAGAGCGATCAGAGGCCGCTCAAAGGAATTTTCATTAGGATCCATTTTCGAAACTTTAATCGCCGAATCACCGTTTGGGTATCGATTTTGAGCCTTTACAAATTTATCTGTTATGTGTCAATATCGATCCATAAAGAGCTAATTGCGCTTTAATGAGTTGATTTCGAGACGCAATGACTTGCTGGATTGAGGTGTGCGATGAACGATTTGCCTGAAGAGGATCGAGGCGGCCACGACTGGAAGGGTCTCAAGGAAGTGGATCGGGCGATCGCAGAGAACCGCCTGACCGCTTACACCTGGAAGAAGACCTGGGCCGACCCTTGGGGGCGTGCAGTCATGATCACGGTCTTCACGTTACTCACGGCATACGTGGTCTTTGTGGTTGTAAACGACCTGATCCTCTGAGGGCTCACCATTCTTTGACCTCGTCTGCCGCCTCCTCGCTGGCACCCTTTGCACCGCGCGTGACGCCTTCTAGGTTCCCACGTGACTGACCGATGCGGGTCCTGCCACCGGCTTGGGCAGCGCGCACCTCGTCGCTGATTGCAGTCGGATCGACCGTGGGCACAACTGCTCCCGAGCCGCCGCCGCGCGGACCGCGCGCGCGAACATCGCCCGGTCCTGAGACAACTGGGTGCGTGACCGGTGCGAACTCGGGAAGACGCAGATCGCCTTCGATCTGGTCATGCAGCCCGTCGGCATAGGTCTCGACGAAGCGGGCCTGAAGCTGTTGTCCCTTTGGGCTCAGCTGGAAGTTGATGTCGTCGAACCGGACCGAGCCATAATAGTCCCGGTTTGCTTCGATCTCGGCCATACCCCATTCGCGATAGGCCTGGCTGAGGTTGAGCGAGCCAGCCGCATTGGAGCCCTCGTACCAGGTAGCCTGATGGTCCAGGCGGCTGGCGAGCTCTTCCGAGCGGCGTGCTTCGACCGTGTAAGACTGCCCTTCGGTCAGCGAACGAGTCAGCCCAGCAGCGCTGGTCGCGACCTGTGAGTTCGAACTCGAGCTGGTCTCACGCAGGAACCCATCGCGCGTGCTTGACCAGTTCCGGGACTCCGAGAGCTGCTGCAGTGTTCCGGTGATGCGGTTGCGATCTTCCGAGGCAATCCCGACGTCGCTGTCGGTCCAGCTCTGATTGCGCCCTCCTCGCGCCTTTGCCCCAAGCTCAACAGGTCCGAGGCTACCGCCGACACCGGCACTGGCTTCGCCATTCAAGAACCAGGACACGGTGATGTCATCTGCAGCCCGGCGCGAGAGGCCGAACTGGCGCTGCAGCGTTGCCGAGGCATTGTCGACCTCGCTGAATGCCTTGCCCACGCTGTCGCTGCTGCCGGTGCCGCTGACAGATTCGAAAGAACGCCCCTGGCTGTAGGTATTGCGGATCTCGTTGAAGCTGGTGACGGCCGAGCTGTTCGATTGCTGAGCAAGGTTCGAGTAGGTCTCGCTCTGGCCGCGGCTCTGGCTCGCCATGGTCGAAAGCCGGCTGGTGAAGTCCTTCCCGAGCGTTGGGGTGAACGGGTACTGCGAGCTCGGCACGGTCGCGAACTCGGCCCCGCTGAAGCTCGTCGTCTGGGTGCCCGTTTCGCTAAACCCGCGCGTCTGCGCAGCGCCATAGGAAATGCTCGGATTGAGTGCGCCTTGCGCGAACTGCCGCGAGAACACCGTCGAATTGTCGAGATTGCTATTGCCGAGCGAGACATTGCCGGTGCTCGCCTCGCGTGCCGCTTCTTCGGCCGCATTTTGAGACGGATTGAGGTAGGAGGTGGCCTGTCCGGAGATCGCCAGAGCGCCCTTGGCAATACCGCCCGCGAGGAACGGCACCGAAGCGACAAGATAGCCGGCGAGGAGCCCGATATCGCGGTTTACGTCGGTCATGCCCGCAAAGCTCGCAAGCGTGAGCCCGGTCCCGCCACCGGCCGCCGCGACATCACCCGCTCCTTTGAACATCAGGATCATGTGCAGGATCACGAACAGCGGACCCCAGGCAGCGAGGTAGAAGAAGCCCGTGACATAGCCCTTGAGCGCCGTCGGCCCGGTCTTCGGCATCAGGAAGAGCGGGAAGATCACCGGGAACATCGCATAGAACACGACCGTCAGCACGACATTGAGGATCGGCACCCATTTCATCGCGTTCTCGGCGATCGAGGCATAGGTCCGCTCGGTCTGGATGTCCGCACGGGTCTGGGCGAAGACATCAATGCCCGAGGTGCCGCTGGCCCCGGCAAAGCCGTGCATCGCCTGGTTCATCGCGTTGATCGTCAGAACCTGGCGGAAGATGTCGCTCGCGCTCTTCGATACCCCTGACAGGTACTGGTAGGCGACCGGCAGGTCGGCGAGCAGCTTGATCTTGGCCAGCGCCGCGGTCTGCCGGGGATAGAGTTGCCGCCCGGAGCTCAGTGCCATGGCGTCGATCAGCCCGGCCCACTGGTTGGACAGAGACGTATAGGCTTCGCGGCAGGTGATGATCGAAGCCGTCACGCTGTCATCGGCCTGGCGGGTCAGGAACTTCTGTGCCCGCGCCGCAGATCCCGGCGAGATCGTCGCCCATATATCGTCGCTCTCGGCGATCTGCTTCATCGAGTAGCGGCCAAGCAGGAGATCGTAGAATACGCATTGCCGGACATGCTCGTCGAGGTTCGCGGCAAATTCGGGATCGGAGATGCGCAAAGACCGCGTCGCTTCGAGCAGCCGCGCGCCGTAGATCATCCCGTTCCGCGAGTAGTTGAGGTCATCGGGCAGACCAAACACGAGCTCAGCGGAGCGGGTCAGGTAGTCGCCGACCTGGCTGGTGAAGCTCGCCATCAGTGCAAGGCCGATCGGCACATTGGCGACATTGGCCGGAGCCAGGCTCGGATTGACGCGGTCGGTCACATGGACATCCATGCGCGGCACCATCAGGCACATGTAGATAAGCGTCGCGCCAAGGAACCAGTTGAGCCAGGCGCGCCAGTCCTGGTTGAACGCGAGCACGATCACGGCCAGCGCCAGACCCATGACCATGGTCACCTGGATCAGGCTCTTATAGCCGCCCGCACCGGTCCAGCTGGCCACCGCGTTGAGCACGTTGACGATGTATTCGCCGCCGCCAACCGTGAAAATCTCGATCATGGCTGTCTTGCCTCAAGGAACGATGGAGCGGGACTGGAGCGCGCGCGACCAGTCGAGCGATGCCGACATCGACGGCGACATCGAAGCCGCCAGCATGTTCTCGATCATCGCCGTCTTTTCGATGATCTGCATGATCCCGAGGACCTTGAGATGCGTGTTCGACTGCCGGTCGGCGAGCGCCTGCCGCACCGTATTGACCTGGCTCTGCCACATCTGGATCTTGGCCTCGTCGGCTCCGATGAAGCTCGACATCGAACGCCCCGCTTCGCTGACGATCCGGTCGAGCACGGCAAACAGCAGGTCGATACTGGCCAATTCGGCGAGCGTCTCGCGGTCGTCAGTGGCCATGCCGCGGCCATAAGCGGCCTGGACGGTCAGTATCTTGTAGAGCGGCACGCTCGAGACCTGGAGCAGCTCCTTTTCAGCCTCGGTGATCGCCGTATCGGTCCGCACTGCCTGGACCATGCTGTTGATCAGGACCGAGACGCGGTGGCGGAGCGACTTCGAGATCGGAAGGTTCAGCGACCTGAACCCCGGGTCGAGGCATTTATCGGGCTCGTCGCAATGGAAGATCAGCACATTGCCATTGGTCGTGCCGTCGAGCAGCGAGGTGACGAGCGTCGAGGAGCTCTCGCCGACGATCGGCACGAACTTGCCCGGTTCGTCGTCCGTGGGCGGCACGTAGATGATCGTGCCGAGCAGCGTCATCGCATATTCGGCGAGTTCCTGGTCGAAGGTACCGTTCGGAGAGAAAAACGCCGACTTTTTGAGGATGGTCCAAGTGTAGTTCCTTGGCACCCCGGGATTGACGTCGTCGTACTTGCCGTTGCCGTTCTGGAGCGTGCTCGAGCGCTGACCGCGCGTGCCGCAGCCGTGCTTGGCGGCGGCATAGTCGGTGAAAATGCCTTCCGAGTTGCCGATCGCTTCGCAGACCGCCTTGTCGGCTAGGTCGCCCTTGGGCCAGATCCCCCCGACCAGCCCCTGCGCCAGTTCGCAGGAGTTGATATTGAGGTTGTTCATGAGCTGCGCCTTCTGCGCAAATTCCTGCATGATCTTCGAGCATTCCGGACAGACCGTGTCGATCGCCAGGCTGAAGGCAAACCCCACCGCATTGTTGGCGACGGCTTTCAGGAGCGCTACGATCTCGCTGGCGTTGATGAAGCTGAAGCTCCCTGCAAAGATGTCGATCCCCCCGCAGCCCGCCCGGGCGCGCGGCAATTGCAGGTTGGCAATATTGGTCGTCTTCTGCGGGAAGCGCGTCCAGACATTGCCGAGGCTGTAGTAACCCGCCGATTGTCCCTGGAAAGCTGTCGGTCCCGTCACGTTCCCGGCCGCGCCCATGTCATCCATGAAGCGGTCCATGCTGTCGCCGACATTGGCCTGAAGCGGAGTGACAACGAGGCTCGTCGCGGCGAGCGTGAGCGCCACTTTGCGCAGCTTAGTAATCATGGCCGGCTTCCTTGGAGGTCAGGAGAAAAATCCGGTCCTGCAGCTCGTCGGCCGACAGGACCCCGTATCCGATCGGGATCGGGCGCTTGCCCACGCTGTCCCACAGCACCAGTGCGGGCGTGATCCGGGGCTCGAGACCCATTTTGGGCCGCTGGCCGTTCTCGACGGTGTAGTTCGGAAAATGGCGAGAAGGTCCGCCATCGGTCGAGATCGCCCGCACCGTCAGGTGCCAGCGGTCGGCCACAGACTTGACGATCGGGCTCATCACCTCGCATGCCCCGCAGGTCTGGGCGAAGAAGTAAAACAGCCCGTAGCGCTCGGAGAGATGCGCCATGACCGTGTCACGCTCTGCGGCGCGCATGTCTTGCCACTGCCGTTTAGCCAATGTGCCGACCGGACGCTCGAGCGTGTAGTCGAGCGCTGGATCCTGCCAAATCGCGCGCTGCCAGACGTCTGAGAACAGCGAGGCCCGGTCGAGCTGCTCGCGCTGGAAGCGAATGTAGGCAGTGACGTTCTCGGGGCTGGGTTCCATGATCGCCCTGGCCTTGAGTTCGCGCAGTGTCGCGGTGACTGCATCGAGCTGGGCCGTAGCCGAGGGCGCTTGCGGCGCCGCCTGGTCTGGTTCTGCCGGCTTTGGCCGCACGCAGTAAAACCAATAGCCGAGGCGTCGCTCTTGGCAGTAGAAGGCGTCGCCGGTCTGCCCTGCGGCCTGTTCCTGGCGCGGCTCGTCGGTCGATGCCTGTATCGAGGTGATCGGGCTTGCCGCGATCAGCGCGGCAGTCATAATGTTGCGAAGCGCGCTCACTGGCTGCTCCTTTCATAGTAGTCGCGGATTTTCTGCTGGATCAGCTCGGAGGTCTGGAGCTCGTCGGGAAGCCACGCGGCGTCGGTGAACTCGGCATAGACTTCGGAGAAATCCATGCGGCTGAGATCGAGCCGGGCGAATTCATCGAGCGTGAAGCCGAGGCACTGCTCGGTCTTGGGTTTGTCCCACGGCTTGGGCAGCTGCGCGCGGCCCTGTTCCTGGAGGATGCGGCTGAGCTTCGACTCAAAGCAGCAATAGACCTTCTTCTTGGTCAGGCAGACCCCGAGGAAAGAGGACGAGCAATAGGTGCCGACGTAGGCGCAGAGCCCCTGGACATCGCGCTCATGGAGCAAGACTTCCTCGCGGTTGCAGCCGAGCATGACGAGGAGCTGGATCCCGGGGATCAGCGGAAATCCCTTACCCTTGCAGCAATTGAGGATCCCGAAGACCTTGGACGAACAGGTCTCACGCTTGCCCTTGAACAGGGTCATGGTCGCAGGATCGAATTCACGGCGCGCCTGGTCCATGGCGCTCAGCGCCACGACCGCATCCTTGAACTCGTCATTGGCCGCGCGTTGGATGGTCTCGCATGAGCCGTCGATGCAGTAGACATCGCCGTCGCAGACATATTGCTGCCCGGTGTTCTGTCCGGCCGGGACCGGGCATTCGTAGACTCGCTCTGCAGTCGAGCACGGCACATCGTCGGTCAGGCAATCCTCGCGCACGAAATGGCAGGCACCATTGGCCTCGAGCGTGCCGCAGTCGTTGCCTGCGGTCTTGATCGTGCAGGTATAACCGCGCTGCCAGGCCCAGCAGGGCTGGGTTACTGCCACACCGTCGACGATCCGGGTGACCGGGTCGCTATCGGTGCATGTCTCGGTCTCGAGTGCGCAATTGATGTCGCTTGCGAGCGGCGAACACTGGCTTTCGTTCTTGGTGGCGGTGACCACCTGGCGAGACGAGGTCCTGACGGGTGTTTGGCCAGCAACAGGTGCCGTGCAGGTGTATTCGTCGACCGGATCACCGGGTTCGAAGCACTTGTAGCCGTAAAGCGTGTCGATACCTTGGAGGCACCTGCCCGGGTGGGAGCCGGTATGCTGGCAGGTCGGCACCTGAAATAGGTCGCATTCGCCGTTGGTATCGGTGCAGTAGTACAGGTAGTCGGTGACAGTATTGACGCTGGCATCGAGTGTGACCTGGCAGGTCGCGGTCTTCTGTTCGGCGGTGTAGCCGGTGTTGCAGGTCGCCATGTAGGTGCCGACCGAGCCCGTGCCGGGCGGCAGGGGGACGCAATTGCCCTTTGATCCCGAGACCGACATGCCGCTGGTGTAGTCGAGCGGGGTCTCGCTGATCGCGCCCGACCGCGCCAGGATGCTTTGGATCTCCTGGGGCGAGAATTTCGCGCGGCTGCGCATGCTGTCCTCGATCGCGCGCACCGCGGTATTGTTCGTCGCCGCGCTTCGCGCAGCCCCCTCGATCCGGTCAGGATTGTTGGCGAGATCTTCGAGGCCCTGGGTCGCGGCGGGATCGAACCCCGGCACACGCGAAGCGTCTGGCGCGGTCGTCGCCGCGTCCTTGGCGCGGCCGATGATCGCTGACCCGAACGCCTTGCCGTCGGACTTGGCGTCCGTGGTGGTCTGCGCTGCCACCGGAGCGGCAATGGCGACGAGCAGCGCAGCCAGAAGTGGTTTAAGATAGCCCTTCATCAGTCCTCTCCCTGCTGGAGCCGGGCGAGATGCAGGCGGGCGAGCGCGGCGCCCGGGCCGCCGCCTTCGCTAAAGGTCTCGAGCACCTGACCCACCGTGACATTGCCGGTGAGCCGGTCATGCGGCGGCGGCGCGTCGCGGCAGTCGAAGCCGTCGCAGGGCGCGAAGTCGCTCGCCGTCATGACAAAGCTCGGCGCCGCATCGATGTGAAAGGCGCGAAACAACCGTGGGTCGATCCCGAGCGCGGCCGGAGCGTCCGCGCCTTGCCAGATCGCCGCCAGGGTCTGCTTGAACCGCGCGGCATCGCCTGCCGGAAACCCGCGCAGCACCGTGACCCCGCCCGCGCGGCCCATGTCACGGACCAGCGCCTTCAAGGCTTCGGGCGGCATCGACAGGCTGGCAAAGGCGATGAAGCGCGGGCCTTGGGAAAGCGGCGCCTTCTCCGCCTCTGCGCGGCTCTTGACCATGGCTTCGAAGTCGAAAGTGTCGCTCGTTTGCGCCAAGGGCGGCAGGCTCTCGGCATAGCGCGCCGCGATCGCTTGTGCTTCGCCCTGGCTTTGCACCGCCTGGTCCTGCACCGCCTCGGCCCGGCGGCGAACCGTGGCGGCGAGCGCCTCGGCATCTTCGGCATGCTGCGCGGCGTTGGCGCGAATTGCCGCAAGATCGATGTCGTCGGGCGCGCTTTGGGCGAGCGCAAGACCGGCGAGCGAGATCCCCGCAGCGAGCGGGATAGACAAGAGTTTCCGGTTCATAGCGCGCAGCAGTTCCGCTTGCGCCAGACGAGGTAGCCCATGTCCTCGCCGATCGCGGGGATGACCTGTCCGGCCGATTGAAAGGTGGTGGCGGCACCGATCGGAGGGCAGGCATAGCGCCCCTTGGTCGCCGGGTTCGGATTGGTGGCCTGGAAGCGGTATTGCTGTTTGCGCATCACCGGCATCAGGTACTTGCCGCAAAGTCCCTTGCCGCCCATCGTGCCCCAGGCGACGAGCTCGCGGTGGAGCTTGTAGGCAAAGCGCGACAGCACGAGCCGCGAGGCCTGGACGTGGCCGATCGAGGCCGAGACGTTGCCGTTCATCGGGTACATCGAGCCCTGGCAACCTGCGCACCAGAACATCTCGTCGATCGGCAGCTTGACCGTCGAGGACACGCAGTCCGCTGCGCAGGCCGCGAGCGCCAGCGGATTGGCGAACAGCACAGCCTCGGGGTTGATGATCGCGGTGAGCTCGCTGTCCTGCCAGAGCGGGTCGATCTCGGAGATGTAGAGAATGTCGATCGAGCCAGATTCAAGGCAGAGGAAGTCGGCGACTATCTCCATCCAGTAGATCAGTGGGTAGGCGTACCAGTGGACGTGCCAGCTCGAATAGTTCTGGCTTGCCCCGCCCACGGCCGAGGGCCCCTTGATCGAGCGGAAGCCGATGTCGAACCCGGGGTCGAGCTTCATGCCGCCAAGATTGACGAAGCACCACGGCTTCATGCTGACATCGGCGAGCCGGACCGGCTCCCAGAACCCCATGGCGATCCCTGGGCGCAGGCCGCACAGGCACAGCGGCAGGTCGGGGTTGTCGGGATCGGGCCGGTTCGAAGGCCAGATCTTGAGCCCGCCGACCGAGATCGGAAACAGGCATGACCAGCAGATGTCCGTGATTGGGTTGACGAAGCTGCCCGTGCAGCGGCCCGGCCCGGCAGCGGCGTTGGCCGGACTGGCCAGCGCCAGACCCAGCGCTCCCAGCGCGGTCGCGGCGATCTTATGAAGCCTCTTCATGGACGGGATCCCTTGGCGTTGGGGAGGACGATCTCGCTCACTTCGAGCAGGCGGCCCTGTTGGCGCACGCGCGCTGGCACGGCACGGATGGCGAAATGAGTGCTGAGCTTGCCGCCCTGGTCAAAGTAGAACCGGCGCTGGCGGGCCTTCATCAGTTCGAGCGGCGCGCCGCGCACGAGAATAAGCTTGGCATTCGGCGACTGGCGGAGCGCCCAGGCGAGCTGATCGGGATCGTCGCCATCGAAGAACAACAGCTCGGAGCGCAGCGGCACGCTGTCGAGCGGGTTTACCCGCGTCCCGCGCGCATGGATGAGCTCGCCCTTGGGCCCTCGAATATCGGTCTCCAGCGTGATCGTCGGATCGAAGGCCCACTTGCGCGCGGCTTCGGCGCGAACCAGCCCGGCGACCGGTTCGGGCCGCTCGACCCGGGCCACTGTCCGCCGCTTCAATTCCTGGTTAAGCCGCGCGGTCTCGCCGGACTTTTCCATGGCGGTGAGCCGTGCGTGGATCTGCTCGAGCAGGTCACGCTCGATTACCGGGAAGACCGTACCCTGTTGGCCATAGTCGCGGGCCTGGGCCGTGCTCGCCAGCATAAGCGCGAGTGGCAGGAGAAGCGCGCGCCTCACAGGATTGCCCTTCCGCTGCCGACAATCTGGCCCCGGCAGGCATAGCCGACCTCGGCGTAGCGGCTGTCGAAGCCGCGGGGATGGTCGCTGCCGACGTAGTAGCAGCCGCGCGGGATCTCGCCTTCGGGTCCTGGGTTGAGCGTTTCGCCGAGCCGCGTGCGCGAAAGCCGCACCGCGACTTTGTGTCCGTTGATCAGGACGTTCGCCCCCTGGTGGCTCACCTGGTCGCCCGGCAGGCCGAGGACGCGCTTGCCAAACATGTGCGGCCCTTTGCCGAAGTGCCGGTCGAGCAGCGGCGAGGCCGGCGGTTCAAAGAAGATCAGGCTGCCGGCCGCGATTGGCGCCGACTTGTCGAGCCAGAAGGCCCAGTTGGGCAGGCTCGGGCTGGTGTTGATCAGGAAAGCATGAGTCTCGCCGAAGGCCGCAAGCGGCGCCCAGGCGAAGGGCAAGGCGACCAGGCCGGTGAGGATTAGCGGGCGCCCCAGTGCCCGGGCAAGAGCGGCAAGTCGCTGGGTCACGGGTGCTTCTCCGGGCTCAGCCGCGCGGCAATCCGCCGCTCGAGCTCGGGGGTTGCGTCCGGCACCTCACCGGCCAGCACTGCCTCGGCGACCAGCACCACCCGGCCGCCCGTGCCCATGTCCTGGACCGCAGCTTCGGCCGCCTTGAGGTAGGCGAGCGTGCGGGCTTGGCCTTCTTGGGGATCCTTCTGCGCGCGTGCCTCGGCATCGACGAAGCGCGCTATGGTTTCCGCGAGGCGCACCGTGACGATTTGTTCGCGCGGACGCGCCAGTTCGCGGCTCACCCATACGCCCCAGAGCAGGAGGCCGACCAGGAGCAGGACCGCGCTGAGACGCAGGACGAGTGGACGATTAAAGGATTGTAATAGGCTTGGCTTAGCCATTGTCGGCCTCCTTGGAATTGGTGGGAGCGAGAGCCAGTTCGAGGCGCTGCAGGAACCGGGGGCCACGCAGCAGCAGCACGCCGAGGGTCAGGATCAGGAACGCGCCCTGCAGATCCTGCGAGAAGCCAAGCCGCCGCAGCGCGTCGGCGTCGCGGTAGTGCTCTGCGAGGTTCTGGAGCTGGGCGAAGAGCAGCGACAGGTCCCAGCCAGCGAGAAGCAGAAAGAGGAACAGCGGCACGCCGAGCACGATCAGCAGGCTCGAGACCGCGAAGCGCGCGGCCTCGATCAGGACAAAGCAGGTCCCCTGGAGGAAGGGCAGCAGCTGGATCGACGGCGACCAGTCGCCGATGTGGTCGAAGGGCGTTTGATGGAAAGGCATCAGCGCGCTCCCTGCGCAAGGCCGGCGACCTTGCGGATCGCATCGGCGAGCGGCATGCCCCGCGCCTCGAGCGCCTGGATCGCGGCATAGGTGTCGGGATCGGAGGAGAAGATCGTTGCCGAGAGCGGATCGAGCACCAGGCGGCCGACTGCCTCGGTCTCGGGACCCTTGATGAAGATCTCCGAGTATTCCGCGCCCGAGCGCTTCAAAGACCGGATCAGGGTCTCGGTTCGGTCGTCCATGTCGAGCCGGGAACTCTGCCGGAAATCGGCAATCGTCTCAGCCTTCTGCTGGAGGATCAGCATCCAGTCGCTGTTCTCGAGCGCGGCGCGCGCGCCATCCGACTTGTAGTAGTCGTTGAGCGACTGGGTCGCGGTCGCGAGCGCACCGCCGTACTTGCGTGCCGTGCGGGCATAGGTCTCGACGAACTCGCCCATCGACCCACCGCGCAGCATCGACCAGGCCTCGTCGATCAGCAGCAGCTTGCGGGTGCTGCGCGATGTCCGCGTCATCGCCTGGCCAGTCATGAACATGATCGCCGAGAGCACGACGCTTCTGAGCTCCTCCCGGCTCGCGAGATCGCTCATCTCGAAGACCGTGAAATCGTCATCGAGCGCGAAGCTGGCCTTGCCGGAGAAGAACCCGCCATATGAGCCGCCGCGGCAATAGGGCGCGATCGCGGTTGCGAGGTTCGTGCCGAGCTCGCCGCCGCCAAGCCCAAGCGCCGCGGCGATGTCGTCGATGCTGCCGCCGCTGCCGAGCGTATTCCAGACGGTGGTGACTGCCCGGTCGATCAGCCCGCGCTCGGTGTCGCTGGGCTTGTCGTCGTGGCGCGCCATCTGGCCGATGATCGCCTTGATCATCGCAAAGCAGTCGAGCTTGTAATCCTCGTCGGCTTCGGCGCGGGCATCGTCGACCATCGAGAAGGGATTGAGCGAGAACCCGGCGGCGAGCGTGAACTCGACAAAGCGCCCGCCCTGGAGCTTGACCGAGTGCTCGAACGAACGGCCATCGTCGATCACCACGACCTTGGCGCCCGCACCGCGCAGCGCGGCGCAGAGTTCCTGGAGCAGAACTGACTTGCCCGACCCCGACTTGCCGCAGATCGCGATGTTGTGGTTGCCCGCGCCGTTCTCGAACGGCGACCACCAGAATGGCTGGCCCCGGCGGCCAACAAGCAGCAGGTGTGGAACCGCGCGGCCGAGGTACTCGCCCTGCATCGGCGCAATGTTCGCCGCCGTGGTCGAGAGCATGGTGCGCAGGCGCTTCAAGCGCTGCATGTCGTCGGCGAGACCATCAGCGAGGCTGAGCGGAAAGGCCGCGACCAGGCCTTGGAGCTGAAGGAACCGCTCGTCGGTGAGATCCCAGCCCGCGGCCTTGAAGATCGCTTTGATCACCCGCTCGTGCGCGTCGCCTTGCCCGAGCGGCGAATAGCTGGTGAGCCCGTAGAACAGCTTGACCAGCTTCTTGCCGGCCTGGAGTTCGTTTTGGACATGGCGCCATTCAGCCGACTGGTCAGCGAGCTTGGGCAGGAAGCGCGCGCTCTTGGTCTGGCTGAGGCTGGTCGTGCGCATGAACTTGTAGCCAGCGCGCGCCGAAGCCGCCTCCTGATCGGGATAGACCAGGCACAGCATGGTCGCGGTCGGGCAAGGAAAGCGCAGCTTGTCGGTGAACATGTCGCCGATCAGCCGCGCGCATTCCCACGGCGCCCAGCGTTCGGGGAACGAACGCACCGCAAAATGCCGGAGGTCGAAGCTGTCGGGGAGGCACTCGCCAACTTGGGGGTGGCCGGCCGCATCACGCCCTAGTTCGCGGAACCGCTCGGTCCTCAAGACCAGGCGGTCGTCTTCGACCTCAAGCTCGATGTCGCCGCGGATTGCCTGGACGTCGAGTCGCTCAAGCGGGTTCCAATGGTTGGGCTCGGGCTCGCGCGCGGTGGTCGGCGAAGTGAGCTCGTCGACCAGGCCGATCAAGGCCGAAGGCCGGAGCGCATGGGCTTCGAGCCCGAGCGAATGGATCAGGCCCAAGAGCCCTTCGCGGCACTCGGCCAGTTCGGCATCGCTGACGCGGCTGCCCTCTGGCACGCCCAGCGAAACGATCAGCCGGGTGCTGCGGACATGGAACGGGGCATGGGCCGAACCGCTTTCCCAGACGAGGTCGTAGAACCGCGCGATCCGCTCGCGGGCGATCGCCTCGTAGATACCGCCCTGCTCGTAGCGCGTGGCGAACCACGGCGAGACGACCTGCCCGATGCGCGGGCTGGCGAAGTTGAGCACCTGAAGACAGGCCCCCTCGGGCAGCCCTTCGGAGAAGAACTGCCCGAGGATCTCGCCGGTGCGCTCGTCGGCGCCGATCAGCGGGGTGACTTCGAGGACGAAGCCCTTCGAACGCGCATTGCGGTAGAGCCCGGCGCTCTCGTCGTAGACCCGGTACGGCAGCCAATCGGAGAGCATGTCGAGCGCGAAGCCCGCGCGCGGCTTCTCGGCCGCGGCCGTGTCTGCAAAGAGCGAGCCCATCAGCGCGTCGCGGGCCTTGGCGAGCGAATAGGTCATGGCTTCGGACTTTCGGTTGCGACTGGCGCTTCGGCCGGATGGTCAAGGTGGGGGACCCGGCTGGGGCTGAGGGAGGGGCCGGGTCCCCCGGCCGGAGCGTGCTGCGAGGGGGCAGTCAGCACGTCCGGCAAGGCGGAGATGGTCGGTTCGGGATCGGGTACTGGCGCCACTGGGTCTTGCGGCTGCCGCGCGGCCGCGACCACGCGGGCGAGCGCATGGGCAACTTCGCGCCGGCTCGCCGGATCCTTGAAGTGCTTGCCGATCGGATCGGGTAGCGGCACTTCGACGATCCGCGCTTCGTGGGTGCGGCCTTGCGCATCGCGGAAGGCGGCGAGCACGACCTTGAGCCGGTCGGCGCCAGGGCCACGGTCGGCCGGGTGCTCGACGCGGTGCTCGGCGAGCGTTGTCACCGTCTCGTTGATGGCGGCGCGGGTCGCGCGTTCGTCGATCACCGAAGTCGGTGCGCAGTCGCCCGCAGGCGCCTTGCAGCTGAAGCTGCCTTTGACGTTGCCGCCGAGCATGGCGCAGCCGGAACTGGCGAGCACGAGAGCGACGAGCGCCAGCGGACGATGGATGGCGATCTTGCCCATCAGCGGCCTCCCTTATTCTGGTCGAGACCGAGGAAGCGGCGGATTTCCGCAGCGGGGCGGTAGCCCTGGAGCACCGCGCCGTCGCTCGGGCGGACCATCACCGGGGTGCCGTTGAACCGATTGGCCTTGGCAAAGGTCTCATTGGCATCAAGTCCCTTGGCCTTGCAGCCCTTGCGCGGGTTCGGGGCCTGGCCCGCATAGGCCTGGTGCAGCGCCTCGGCTGGATCGAGCGCGCAAAGCACTGCCTCGGACAAGGCCCGGCTCTTTGCGCCGAAGATCGAGATCGGGCGCTCTTCGACGTGGACCCCGGCCTTGGTGAGCTCGCCGGTCAAGCGCTGGCAGTAACCACACTGGAAGTCAGAGAAGACCACGACCTTGGGAGCAGCGGGATTGCCCCAATGGATCGCACCGTCGGCCGGGAGCGTGTTTAGATCGACTTGGGTGGGAGCGGCCTGGGGTTGCTCGTCACCGTGATCGTCACCTTGCTTGCCCGCGCGCGCGCCGCCCGCGGCGATGAGATCGGGGTTGAGCTCGAGCAGCCGCGCGGCAGTGACGTCGCTGCGCGTCTCCATGTCATAGAGCCGGCCGACGACGAGGTAGCGCGCGGCCTGATCGACGTAGAACAGGGTCTTGCCTGAAACCACTTCGCACAGTCCGCCGAAACCCTCGCAGGTGAGCGCATCGATCGGCGTCTTGGGGAGGCGCGCAGCGAGCGCAGCGCGCACATTTGCGGTCACTTCGCTCGCGAGCGCAGGCTCGGAGGTCAGCGTCGCGACCCCAAGACTGAGCACGGTCAAGGTCCCCGCAAGGGCAAGTGCGGCGGTAGCCGCCCGGGCCTTCAAATCCGGTTTGGAATTCGTGTAGTTCATTTCGTATTGCTCCTGACGTGAACGCCGTCGAGAAAGACGATCTCGACCTCGATGCCGGTCGGCATCTCGACGACGGGTTGGTATTGTTCGGCGCGTTCGATGAGGTACTTGCTCACCGTATCGGCGGCTTCGCCTGCGCCCTGGCCGAAACCTCCGGAGAGGATGTCGGTCGGCGAGAGCGCCTGGCGCTTGCCGTCCGCGCCGGTGGTCTGGGTGAAGACCGAGTTGGCGTTGGCCGAGAACCCGCGGCCAAACCCGCCGACGATCCCGGCGATCAGCGCCTGGCCGATCAGGCTGCCCTCGCGGCTGACCACCCGGCCGCGCACGCCCGACTTGCCGGCAAAGCTGATGAAGCCCTTGACCTCGCTGACCGCGTAGCGACCGCCCGGCTGCGCGCAGGTCATGCGAGCGAGCTTGACGTAGACCTTCTCGCTCGAGAGATCGCCGCGCGCCGCGCCGTTGACCAGGCAACCGGTAAGGTCGGTGGTCAGCACTCTTCCGCCGCGCATTACCGAGCGCGCGGGACCAGTGATCCTGAGGACGACCGGGAGCGGATCGGTCTGGCTGGCAACACCGGTCGAAGCATCAACGCCGACGATCACCCGTGCGGGAGCATAGGAGTTGGGCGGCAGGTAGTCCGGGCTGTCCTGCAGCAGGAGCTGCGGAGCAGCGCTATCGGCGGTGGGCTTCTTAGGGCCGGCACTGCCGGTCTCGAAGCTCATCAGGCTGACCTTTTGCTCGTCGGGACCCGGCCCGGCATTTGTCGAACGCGCGTTGGCAGCCGAGCCAGCACCGGGCCCATAGGCGGGCGGCGGCGCGACCGGTGTTGCCGGCGCGCGCGCCGCCTGGTCGAGCTGGGTCTTGAGCGCGGTGTTCTCGGCCGAGATGGCATCGATGGCGTGCTGGCCGTCGGTGCGCATCTGCGCGTTCTCGCTCTTGAGCGCGGCAAGTTGCTGCTCGAGCTCCGGCCGTGACACCTGGCCTTCCTTGAGCGTCTTGATCTCGCGGTCCTGCGCATCGGCGCGGTTGCCGTAGGTCGCGACGAATTCGCGCTCGGAGAGGTTGCGATTGACGAGCCCGCCGGTGTCGATCGTGACGGGATCGCCCGCAGCACCGGCATGTTTGGTCTCATCGCCGCTGAACAGGAAGGTCGCGCCGCCGATCAGCGCGATCGCGCCGACCCCGACGAGGAGGAGCTTCTGGCGCTGCGCGATCTGCCGATTGAGACTGCGCCGGCCTTGTTCGCGGCGGCTTTCCGGGGTGGTAACCGCTTCCGCCTGATCGGCGGAGCCTTGGGCCTGGGCGGATTTGGGTTCGTTTTCCATTATTCGAGCCCTCCTTTGCGGAAGACGAGGAAGGCGCTGGTCGCCTCGTTCGGGCCGAGCTTGTCGCGGCCATAAGCAAAGGCGATCGTTCCAGCCGGGCCTTCGCGGTCGGCAGCGAGATCAAGCGGTTCCTTGCCGAGATTGCGCAGCACGAAGCGCTGGCCAGTGAGCTCGGCGCCGACATATTCGGCGACCAGCTGGACCTCGATCCCGCCGGTCTTGCGCGGGAGCCCGAGTTCGGTCCGTGCCGAGAAACCGGGCAGCACCGCATCGCCAGCCATGGCCTCGATCAAACGCAGCGCCGCGTCCTCAGGGCCGCTGGCTTGCTCCCAGTCTCCTGCCTCGTGCGCTTTGAGCGCCGGGTTGGTGACAAAGATCTGGCTCGCTTCCTGGGACGCGGTCTTGCAGGCGAACTTGTAGACGTAGCCCGCCTTGCTGGTCGCAAAGAAGCTCACCCGGTCGGCGGCAAACTGCGGCGGGACCGAGATGTAGATGTCGCCGCGCACCGGCTCATGGGTGACCGTGAAATCGTTGTAGGGGTAAGCGCTGGCGATCTTCGAGACATTGGCAAAGCCGTCGCCGACCAGCGCAATGCGGGTGAGTTCGCCGCGAGAGAGCACGCAGTCGATCCGGGCGTTGTCGGCAACCTCGACGAACTGGTCGGCGAGCGCCGGGCTCGCCGTGAAGGCGAGAACGCTGAGCGCAGCGCCGAGCACTTTGAAACCGGGGTCGATCCGGCGCGCCGCGCCAAGGCCGAAGCAGGCGAGACCGCCGCCGAGCGCGGGCGATAGACAGGGGGTGAGAGAACTCATGGGCGTGGTCAGTCCTTCTGGCTAGGGTCTTGCAGCTGCTCGAAGCCGGTGAGCGCGAGGGCGAGGCCCCGCTTGGTCCAACGGAAGCGGAAGCTGCGATCATTGCTGGCGATCACCTGCGCGCCGACGAAGGTCTTGAGCGTGCCGGTGACAGTCGAGGTCAGGCCCGCAGGATCGACCTCCATCTTGCGAATGACGAAGGCCTGGCTGATGTCCGAGCCGCGCTGCTCGTCGACGATCTTGACGAGCTCGGCCTTGAGCTGACCGTGCGCTGCCGGATCGGCGAGCTTGAGTATCTCGGCCAACCAGTAGTCGAGCCCTTGCGGACTTCGATTGAGCAACATCAGCGCGGTGTCGCGGGTGACGAGCTCGAGGTAGTGCGCGTCGGGTCCGGCGCTCGACAGCGCCAGACGTTCACTGGTGACAGGCACCAGCACCAGCTCGCGGTCCCGGGTGGCGGCAGCCCCCACGCCGAAGAGCGTGGTAACCGCAAGCACTCCGGCGACCAGGGCCAGCTGGTTGCGCTGGCGCAGGTATTTCTGCGCCTCTTCGTAAGCGAATTCTGCGCGCATCGCGTGTCTCCCTCAGCCGGCCAGCAGGCGGCAGTGGGAGGGCGGCGTGGCCTTCAGTCCGAGAAGACCACCCGGCAGATACCAGTAGGCAGCATGCACCAGCGCCGAGCCCGCGTTTCCGGATTTCGCCTTCCGCAAGACGAACCAGGCCGCAAAGGACAGAGCGATCCCGATGAAGATGTGCTGCGCCAGGATCCCCCAGGTGAAGGGGATCAAGAGCCCCGCGAACTCGTCAATGGTCCAGAAGCCGATGAGCTCCGGGTCGTCGAGCCGTTGGGGAACGAGGTACCTGTCGGCCATTGTGCCGCCCTCCTTGTCCGTGACCGGGTCCGCTGTTCAGATGACCGCCGTCACGACCGAGGTGACGATCGGCACACCGGTGCCGACGCCAATGCCGACGCCAACCGGAACGGCGATCTGGCCGAGGGTGAAGCGGCCCGATGCGAGGCCGATGAGGCCGCCCGCAAGGCTCAGCACGGTGATGATCTTGCCGCCCGAGCCTTCCAGGAAATCCGTGAATTTGACGAGCGCGGGGTCGAAGGTGGTATCGGCGCCGGCATAGGCCGCACCGGCACAGGCCAGCGCGGCCAGGGCGGGGACAATGTAGTCCTTGAGCCGGGGACGCCGGGCAAGCTGCAGAGGGGTATTCATGGGCAGGAACTCCGAGGGTTGAAGAAGCAGCAAGCGGCGAGCCGTTCGCTGTCTGTTCTTCGTGGCCTTGGAGAGCCCGTGTAGGAAATGGCGCCGAGCGATTTGGGCCGCCTCGCCAAGCAAAAAGCGACATGGATGAGGGTCGGTGCCTGCTTCTGCGCGGATGCTGCCGCCCCAAGCGCCACGCGGGCCGGATATCGCACCCGGCGTGCTGCGATCCGCGTCCAAGCGGCCGGATTCTGCGCGAATCGTATGGACGCTGTGATTCGCTCTGTCCTATATGTTCCTTTTTTGTTCTTTTCGTTTTCCTACACCCTTCCTCTGGGCTTACCCAGCGAGTCGATCATTCAAGACAAGGAGGAAACCCGATGATCGACATGGCAATGCTCAGCGAGACGCAGACGCGCGGTGATCTCGCTCGCTTACTCCACACCGCAGTGGAGCTAAGCGGCCGCAACCGCTGCGAAATTGCGCGCGATACCCACATCCACAAGGATGCCCTGCGTCGCACCCTGGCCGGAGAACGAAGCCCAAGCGTCGGCGAGGCTCTGCGCATCCTGGCTTCGGCCGGAATGGCGCCGCACGCGCAACTGCTGCTGTTCCTCGGTGCCGGCGGCGACCTCACCACGCGCTGGTTGCAGACCGACATCGCGAACTTCTTCGAGGAGCTCATCGGCGAGCTACCGGGCGCGCTCGAGCGGGTGCTTGGCAACCAGGTCCACGATGTCAAACCCCGCTGGGCCAAGGGCACTGCGCACCGAGTGGCGCGGCTGCTCGCCGATCATATCGACGAGCTGGAACGCAAGGATGCGCAGCTGGGTGATAGCCATGGCATTGGAGTGGGAGGGCGTCATGGCTGATGCGGATCTGGACGTCGCACCCGAGCCGAAGCGCGTGACCCGGCTCATTCGCCTCAAGGAAGTGCAGCACCGCGTCGGTCTCGGCCGCTCGACAATCTACCGCTGGATGGCCGAGGGCAAGTTTCCGAAACCTGTGCAACTGGGCGGGTATGCGGTGGCATGGGCGGAAGACGAGATCCAAGACTGGATCGCATCGCGCCTTGACTGAGTGTCTGCTGCGACCAGTGCCTAACCAGAAGAGGTGTGGTCTATTGTCCCAATCGAGGCAAGTTCGAACGGAAGCTCGAATTCGATCGGGACGCCCTCCGAATAAGACAGGCTCGCCTTGAAAATCTTCGAACCACCGATCAGTCGGCGATCAAGAACCTCGATGGTTGCCTTGTCGAGGGTCAAGCCACATTTCGGCTTCAGAACCTTGCACGACGAGTTCACTTCTTGACCGGAATCGCTGATGGACACGGAGCCATCATAGAAATGAGGAATATCATGATTGAGCGACGCAAGCGGCGAGAGGTTTGGTCCCAACCATGAAGATGTAGTGCCCGGTACTTCTGGCTTCTTCGGTGCTTTGGGCAGATCTCTGCGGGATATCCAATGGGTCCCTTCTGGTGCTCTGATTGTCACCTCAATGTTGTGGGCCGCGACCAGTCCGTCATTCCAGAGGTAAAACTCAACCTCCTCAATTCGGCAAATCCTATCGAGGTAATGCTCCATGTCCGCCAGATATTGCTCGTACGCAGCATAGTACCGAAGTCGAGCTTCGTTCTGACGATCCAGAGACAGGCCCGACAGCCCACTCAGGTTTGCAATGTCAATGCCGCTGGTCAGCTTCGGGAAAGCATTCACGACCTGCGGTTTCGGCGGCGAAGGTTCCTTGAGCGGAAATTTGCGCTTTTCCTGCTCGAGTGTTGGTAACTTCGGAATGATCAGGTCTGGAAATTCCAGCCTGAGCTTCTCGGCTCCGTTAAAGCCCACAACCGGCTTCGGACGAGAGGTCTTGATCTGCTCAAGCTCTTGTTTTGCCTTGCGCAATTCCTGCGTTTCTGGATCTACTTCATCCGCGAGACGCAGCTCGTCCGGCAGCGTCAGAATGTTGACTGGTCGCGACCTCAACTTGAGCTTGAGGCCACCGTCGCCTGAGGCAATGTAGGTCGATGCATTTGTTTCGGCTGCAATCTCCAAGGAACTGGCAATGTAGCGATCGTCATCGACGTCCGGCGACAGGCGATTGGCTGCGAAATCGATCGTCGGCTCATTGTCATGGAAAACTAGCGTGCAACTGGGCCGCAAGGCGATCGGGTCAGTCTCGTCCATCTTTCCGACCAGGAATTCGATGGCCTTACCGGCGCGCTTGCGGATCACTGGCGAACTTGCGGTTGCCTTTTTCCGCTCGAGTTCCGTCATCAAGGCGGGAACGATCACGATGTTGCACGGCGAAAACCTGACAAGACCAGGCCAGTCAATCTCGTCAATTCTCCGATAGTGCAGAACGATGTTTGCATCGACAATGATGTTCACGGTCATGGGGGGTCTTATAACTGGTCCCTCGCCGAAATGCGAAGGCCGAAGCCAAAATCATGGAACACTGAGGTCGAGCAGTCACCCTGAAGTACGGCGGGTATGCAAAAATGCGGAATAAATGCGAGGCCATCTATGTGTGAGTTCGGACACTGCAACCAACACCATTGAACAAATGCCGACAGCTGATTGACATGTGCTGACTTCCCGCGAAGCTCTGGCATGTATGCAGAACGAAACAACGCTTCGCCGACTCCACGTCCCTTTGCTGCGGGCCGAGGACGCAATTGCACATCTTGGCTCGCCTACCCATTGGCAGCCGGGGCGATCCGCTAAATCACTTGCGGATCTGTGGTTCTCCGCAAATTCATTGCCTGAATCGATAAAGGCGGCACTTGAGCCCGATCTGCGATTTCGCGGAGCCGCTCTTCTCGATGCCTTTCTTGAGCGGCCAGTGGACCTTGGAGATGGCCAGCGCCCAAGTCAGACCGATCTAATGGCGATCGTTCGGCTCGATGGCAGGCTCGGAATTCTCGCGATCGAGGCCAAGGTCGACGAGACGTTCGGGCCAACGGTTGATGAATGGCTTTCGGACCCGAAAGGAGACCGGCAAACTCGGCAAACTCGCCTGAAGAGACTTTGTGGTCTACTTGACCTAGATCCCGGTGCAGTTGGGTCGATCCGCTACCAGCTTATTCACCGCACCGCCTCGGCGCTGATCGAGGCGCGGCGCTATTGCGCGCGTGATGCCGTGATGATCGTTCAGAGCTTTTGCCCGAAGCGCTCATGGTTCGATGACTACCGCGCGTTCGTAGAAGCCATGGGCCTGGATCAAGCGACCGATGGCAGAATCACGGCCCCCAAAGAATGCGATGGAATCGACTTGCGCCTCGCATGGGTGGCTGAGGTAATTGAAGGGCCGTTTAAACGGCTGGGCACGGCCCGCACCGTGCCTGCGCTAACTGAGCTCGGCCGGGTGCAGCTGTCGAAGTCGTTCTTCATGCGCGACATGCTCTATTCCGAAGTCGCGATGATCCATGGCCTCAACAATGCGCCCGACGACCCGGAGCTAGCCATCAAGGCTGGCAAACGTCTCTGCGAGGAATTGCTGGAGCCGCTTCAGGACAAGTGGGGGCGGATCGCGATCCGCTCGGCCTACCGCTCGTGCGAGGTCAACGGGTTCTGCAATGAGATGCAGCGCAAGAAGAAGGCCGGCTACACCTGCGCTTCAAACGAGAGCAATTACGCCGCACACATTTGGGATCGGCTCGATGCCAAGGGCCACATGGGGGCAATGGCATGCGTCGTCGTTCCGAGCTTCTGGGAGAAGCACCAGGAGCGCGGCGATTGGCGGATTATGGCGCGCTGGATCCACGAGCACCTGCCCTATTCCTCGCTCTATTTCTTTCCGACCTATTGGGCCTTCAACATCGGCTGGCACGAGCAGCCTGAGCGCTCCATTAAGAGTTATGCCGAGCCTGCAGGGACCTTCACACCCTAGCTTCCCAAGACCACGGACCATAGCCCGATCCAGCTTCGCAAATCCGTCACCTAATACACAGTTGACATATATCTAAGTTGCACATATCATATGTTCATCTCGAATATATGAGTCGTGGGCATGACTGAAGCTGAATTCCTCCAGAGCTACGATCCGAAAGCATTCCCGCATCCATCGATGACGGTGGATCTCGTGCTCATGACGGTTCGCGACGGCAAGTTGGCGGTCCTGCTTCAGCAGCGGGGCGACCATCCGTTCAAGGATCACTGGGCCTCGCCCGGCGGCTTCGTCGGCATTGACGAAGGCCTTGATGAAGCGGCCGAACGAGTGCTGCTGGCCAAAACCGGTCTTCCCGCAGGTGGCTGGCTTGAGCAGCTTTACACTTTCGGCGATCCGGCCCGCGACCCGCGGATGCGGATCATCACCGTCGCCTACTTCGCGCTGCTTCCGCTCGAAGTGCTGTCGCGTGCATTGTTGGCTCGCAGCGATCTTGAGCTAGTCAGGCTTGAGGTCCCTTGGCCTGGTGAGCGCGGCGGCGCCGTTTCAGCGAGCGCTGCCGGTGGGGCAAACCTCGATCTTGCCTTTGATCACGCCGAAGTCCTCGGCACGGCGGTCAAGCGTCTGCGCGGCAAGCTCGACTACTCGACCATCGCGTTTGCCCTGCTGCCAGAGCTCTTCACCTTGCGCGCGCTGCAAGACGTGCACGAAGCCATCCTCGGAGTGTCGCTAAACAAGCCGGCCTTTCGCCGTCGGATGCTCGACAAGGGCTGGATCGAGGGGACCGGCGAGCGCGAACAGGGGACTTCTTACCGTCCCGCCGAACTCTATCGTCTCAAACCCAATCAGGGAGATTGAACATGGCCAATATCACCAACGTTGGATTTCTGGCGCGGCTGCGTAGCGATGCCAGCCATCACGTAATCCGCTACCGCGCCGGGAAAGTCCGCCAGAGCGGTCGCGGACTGGTTTTCTGGTTCCGGCCCGATGTCGCCAGCATTGCCGAGCTGCCGATGGACGACCGTGAGACCACGGTCTTCGTCAAAGGCCGCAGCGCCGACTTCCAGGCAGTCAATGTCCAGGGCGCGATCGGCTGGCGGATCGAGGATCCCGAGCGGATCGCCGAACGGATTGATTTCACCATTTCGCTGCGTGGCGGTCAGCACCAGGGGCAACCGCTCGAGAAGATCGAAGCCCGGATTACCGGTCTCGTCAGCCAGGCTGCGCTCGACTACCTCGCCGGGGCCGACATCAGGGCACTGCTTGATGCCGGGATCGATCCGCTGCGTGCCTTGCTCGAAAAGGCCCTCGTTGCCAGCCCGGACCTGAAGGAATTGGGCATCGCGGTGGTTTCGGTCCGCTTGCAAAACCTCGCCCCGAGCAGCGAGCTCGAACGCGCGCTCCAGACCCCGACTTTCGAGGCGCTCCAGCAAAAGGCCGACCAGGCAACATTCGAGAGGCGGGCGCTCGCAGTCGACAAGGAACGCGCGATTGCCGAGAACGAACTCGCCAACCGGGTGGAGCTTGCCCGGCGCGAGAAAGAACTCATCGCCGAGGAAGCCGACAATGCCCGTGACCGGGCGCAAGGGGTGGCCGATGCCAACAAGGTTGAGGCCGATGCCGAAGCCTTGCGGATTCGCACGGTGGAAGGCGCGCGCGCCGAAACCGAACAGCTGCACATGGCGGTCTATCGCGACTTGCCACCCCAAGTTCTGCTCGGCCTCGCCGCACGGGAGTTTGCCGGCAAGCTCGACACGATCGAGCACCTCAACGTGACCCCGGACTTGATTGCCGGCCTGCTGCGCGAACTCGGGGCGGGCAAACAGACCCTCATCGACGCAGGCTGACCAGATGGCGAGCCTTCCTCCCCGCGTAGTCTTCGCTGTCCGAGAGACGGACTACGAGCTCCTGCTGGCGCGACATGCGACGCGCCAGCAGGCGCGGTTCTTCCTCGAAACCCGCGGCCAAGACCTGGCCGGGCTCGAAGCCCAGCACGAAGCGTTTCAACAGGTGCTGCACAATGCCCGCGCGCAGGTCCCCGATGAATGGCGCCAGGCGCTGGTCCGGCGCGGCGAATTCGACCGCTTCCTGTTCGCGGCAGACGATCTGATTGTCGCAGTCGGCCAGGACGGGCTCGTGGCCAACGTCGCCAAGTATCTCGAGGGGCAGCCCGTCCTCGGCATCAATCCGGCCCCGGACCGCTTCGACGGAGTGCTGCTGCATGGATCGGCCGAACACCTCGGCAAAACCCTGCGCGCGATAGCAGCGCGCGACTGCGGCCTGGAACGGCGCACAATGGCCGAGGCACGGCTCGACACTGGCGAAACCCTGCTCGCACTCAACGAACTGTTCGTTGGGCACCGCAGTCATCAGTCGGCCCGCTACCTGATCGATACAGGCAGCGCGCAAGAGCCGCAAAGTTCGAGCGGACTGATTGTCGCAACCGGGACCGGTGCTACTGGCTGGGCGCGTTCGATCATGGAGGCGACCGCCGCTTCGCTCCAGCTAGGCATTGAAGAAGAAGCCCTGGGCTATTTCGTGCGCGAACCGTTTCCAAGTATCTCTACCGGGACCTCGGTGCGCAGCGGCAAGCTAGTTGTTGGAGCTTTGACCCTGCAGTCACGCATGAACGAGGGCGGCGTGATCTTTGCCGACGGGATCGAGCACGACTTTCTCGCATTTGAGTGGGGTAGACAGCTCAAGGTTGGCGTTTCGAGCCGTAAGCTCTGTTTGGTGCGGCCATGAGTCTTGTTCGCCCCAACGCTTCCGCGATCGAAGGCCGAGCACTTGGTGCTTTATTAGGGCTGGCCGTCGGCGATGCCTTGGGCACGACTCTCGAGTTCACCCAGCGCGACAGCTACACCCACCTGACCGACATGATCGGCGGCGGTCCATTCGAGCTCAAGCCCGGGCAATGGACGGACGACACCGCGATGGCCTTGGCGCTCGCCGAAAGCCTCTGTGCGAAGCCCGCCCTCGACGAGGCCGACCTGATGGGGCGTTTTGCCAATTGGTACGTCCATGGCGTCAACAGTTGCACTGGAACCTGTTTCGACATCGGCAATGCGACCCGGTCAGCGATCGAAGCGTGGCTGCGTTCCGGCAATCCTTTCGCGGGTTCGACCGACCCGAGTACGGCGGGCAACGGCAGCCTCATGCGCCTTGCGCCTGTCGCCGTTCGGCATTGGCAAGACCCGGCAGTGCTTGTCGACGTTGCACGGCGACAGAGCGCCACGACCCATGGCGCCTCGCAGGCTGTGGAGGTCTGCGAACGGTTTGCCCGGGTGCTGGCCGAGGCAATCAGTGGACGTGATTGGCAGGCGGCCCTGGACGGACAAGAGTATAGTCAGGATTTGGCGATTGCGGCGATAATCTCGGGCGATTGGCGTGCCAAGAAACGCTCACAAATCTCGTCTTCCGGGTACGTGATCCATTCGTTCGAAGCGGCCTTCTGGTGCGTTGCGCAGACGGACAGCTTTCGGAGTGCGGTGCTTCTAGCCGCCAATCTTGGCGACGATGCCGACACGACCGCGGCGATTACCGGACAGCTCGCCGGAGCAGTCTATGGCGCGGGCGCAATCCCGCGGCCGTGGCTCGACAAGCTCGCTTGGCGCGAAGACATCGAAGCGCTGGCCCTGCAACTGTTTGAAGCCAGCTTGAGCGATGGGAGCAGTCAGCTTGTCCGCTAAGTGATGCGCTTGCCTGCCCAGACGACTTTGCCGACGATCTGGACCACATTGCGCGCAAGGCCATTCCAAGCCGGATAGGCTGGATTGTCGGTGAGGACGGATATCCGGCCGCGCATCGGTTCCAGCGCAATCCGGCGCACTAGCAGCAGCGTATCGGTTCGAATGACGTAGATCCCATCGCGCGGGTTCTCATTGGCCTGGTAGCGCTGAATGAACACTTCGTCGCCGTCGTACAGCGTTGGCTCCATCGCGTCGCCCTCGACTTTGACGATCGAGACGCCGTTGGGCTTGTGACTGACGTGCCGCAGCCAGGCTTCATCGACCAGTCGCACCCGGGCGAGCTCACTGTCTTCGTCGATTGGTCCGAGCACTGGAATGGCGATGGTCGTGAGGCCGGTCGCAACCGGGACATCCTCACCGCCAAAAACAACGGGCGGCACGCCAAAATGCACCGAGAGCTGGGCGATGTCGTTCTCGTCGAGATGCGCCGGGCTACCGCGCTTGATGAATTGCTGGACGTAGGCCGAATTGCGACTCAGCAGCCGCGAGACTGACGAGTAGGTCTCGCCGCGTTCCTTAATCAGGTCGTCGAGCGCACGGCGCGGATCGAGCGTGGTCATCCTACGGTTTCCTAGAAGATGTTTCGCAAGCCAAAGGAGTGTTCCTATTCGGCGAATCTCGCGCCAATTGCTAGCCTTTGCGCGGCTTGTGGACGTCGGAAGTTTGCAGGGCTCCTGCCGCGAGATTAGGTGACGCCACGCCAAACATGCTGTTTTTCAGGGGGATGGGTTGGCTATTCGGAAATACTGGGTGGGCTTGGACACGGGATTCTCGGCGACAGCCGTCTGCCTGATCGACGAGCACGGCGAAATTCTCTTCGAAGGAATGCGCGACACAAACGCCGGACAGGTAAAGGACATCCTGCGGCGTTTCGGAGTGGAAAGCGTCGAACTCATTACCATCGAGGCCGGCGTCGGCACGCACATGGTCCGCGAATTGCGCGAGTATGGCCTTCCGGTGCAGGTGGTTGAGGTGCGCAAGGCAAGCAAGTTCCTTGCGATCCGCCGCCAGAAGACCGACGCTAACGATGCGCGGGGGCTCGCGGAACTGGGCCGTCTCGGACGCTCACTCGGCGCCGGGGTGTTCGTGAAGACACTCGACTGCCAGAACATCCGCAGCCAGCTCAATGTCCGCAAGAACCTGGTCCAGCAGCGCATCAAGATCGACGCCCTGGTCCAGTCGATTGTTCGGCTGCATGGCGGCACACTCAGCACCCGTGTTGGGATAGGCAAGCTCGCGAGCGGAATCGAGGATCAACTGCCTCGCTTGCAAGGCGACGGGCTCGATGTCGACGCCGAGGTCCGCCCGCTTGTCGAGATCGCGGAATCCCTTCGGTTCCATATCGCCGGGATGGACAAGCGGTTTAAGGAATTGACCAACGACCATCCGGTCTGCTCGGTCCTGATGACCGTGCCGGGAGTCGGCCCGATTACCGCGCTCTCGTTCTTCAGCGCCATCGGCGATCCATTTCGTTTCGATCGGAACCGCGATGTCGGACCCTACCTTGGCTTGACGCCCTCGGTCCATCAATCTGGCGTCTTATCGCGCCCCGGCCGGATCAGCAGGTTTGGTAATAAGCTCACGCGCACGCACCTTGTGTCTGCCGCAACCGTCTTGCTTTGCTCCACGAAACGGGAAAGCGCCTTGCAGATCTGGGGCCTCGAACTGTCACGCAAGGTGGGTTTGTCGAAGGCCAGGGTCGCCGTTGCCCGCAAGATGGCGGTTATCATGCTGGGAATGTGGAAGTCAGGATCGACCTTCGATCCAGGCCATACGTGATGGGAGATCCTCCGTGCCGGAGGAGGCAGGCCTGGACCCCGCTTAGTTTTCTGGGGCTTCGACCTCGGTGTAGGTAATTGGGCCAGGCCTGCCAAACCGGTATGCTCGACCGGCGCGTCTTGTTACAAACAGCTAGCCTTGCGAAGTCACGGCTGTCTCGAGGAACTTTGAAAGCCCATGACTACCGGTAAGAATATCGCCCTGCTCATCGATGCAGATAATGCATCTCCATCAGGCCTTGACCCGACACTTACTGTTCTGGCCGAACTTGGCAGCGTCAACATCAAGCGAGCCTATGGCAATTGGACGAAAGTCGGCCTCAAAGGTTGGGCTGCTTTGACTCAGCGTCACGCCATCGAACCCCAGCAGCAATTCGACATTACAAAAGGCAAGAATGCGACCGACATGAAGATCGCGATCGATGCCATGGATCTCCTTTATACAGGCCAGGTCGACGGTTTCGGGATCATGTCGAGCGACGGTGATTTCATGCCGGTCGCGATGCGGCTGCGGCAGAGCGGACTGCCGGTCTACGGCTTCGGGACCGACCGGGCCCCAGAGGGGTTTCGCGAAGCCTGCACCCGCTTCTTCGATCTTGGCGCGCTCGAACAAGCCCAATCGAATGGTGACAAGCCCGTTGCTGCCGATGTGGACGATGCAGTCGTGACCCTGCTGAGTGAAGCCTGGAAGGCATCAAAGCGCGACGAAAAGGGCTTCGCGAGCCTATCCGAAGTTGGCCAGCGGGCGAGCAGTCGATCATCATTCGATGCCCGCAACTACGGCTTCACTCGGCTCTCCGACTTAGTGGCTTCTTTGCCTCAGTTTACCAGCGAGAGGCGCGAAGGCGGGATGGTCTACGTCAAGCGCGTCCGCTAACTGCTCGCGCAAGCCATGAGCAACTTCATCCGTCCTAGTCTGCCTGACATTCATTCTGTGCTGAGGAAGCACGAGAGTTTGATCGTGCACTTCTCTGGCACACCAAAGGGCGCTGGCTCCAATTTTGACTTCCTCTTTCCCGACGATCTCAGGGAGGTGATAGCCGAACAATCCCAGACAGGGTTATCGTGTTCGGTCGTAAAGCCAAATGACGAATTTGCAGACTTGGCCTGTGCGAACGCCACAGGATGCATTGGCGTTGTCCTGTGTATGAGATCCGAACAATCACTTCTTGACGCCCACCCCGGAGACTGCGGTTCATTCATGGAGAATGGAGTTCGCCAAACCCCCAAGGCTCGAGACATGAGCGCCGCAGATGTCGAACTGACAATCACTGACAGGGCGAATTGCACTTATAACGAATGGGTCGTGGCCGACTATTCTGTGATTGGACTATTTGCGGCCGCACCTTTCCGGATATCGGCCAAAGAACCGATTCAATATCCCGAAGACATGTCATCGTGGCTTCGGTCCGATACCGATGCGCTCGGATTCAAGCATTTGGCGATCCAAGACCTGTTGACCGAGTTTCATCCTTTGCCAATCTATAGCTTTCGCGGCGGAAAGCTGGTGGGGTGGGTAAGTGGCAATTGGTGTCCGATTTTGCACCACCAACTCTACCCTTAGGTATCAAAAGCCACCTGACAGTTGGTGCCACCGGCGATCTCGAACAGGGCTGCGCAGACACAGCTGTCTAGACTTGGAAAGGCTCAGCAAATGGCCGCTCTTGTCAAAAAGCTCCGGGAGCCCTTCGTTCTTACGGCACGAATTGGACCGAACGACATCTCGTACCATCTGGCACAGAACGTTGACCACGGTTTCAGCGAAATCTTGGCATTCGAGATGTCTGCTGCGATCGAGACGATCCATCCCAAGTTCAAGCGTCACCTGGGGAAGGATCTGCTCATTTCCTTCACCGGCAGTGGCCGAGCGTCCCGAGATGACTTTCGGGATGAAGACGAAAATGCGATCTACTTACTCGATTTGCGAGCCGAATCTCGTTACCTCTCAGGCGTGATTCCGTCCGACGCCCTTTGGGCCTTGCCTGGTTTGATTGAGGCCGGCCACATCTCCTACCTCGTTGTTTGCTTCGAACCGCCGCGCCAAGGGAGAGGCATAGTCAGGTCCATTGAATTTGTGTCGGAGGCCAAGCTTGCTGACTATCGCCCCTAGGGCTGAACATCGAGCACTCGCCCACAAGAAGGACTACCAGACAATGCATGAGCGTACTGCGAAGTGCGCTAGTGATCGAGCGCCAAAACTTCTGGTTCGAAGGTGCCTTCTGGGCCGTCATGTCGGGACGAATTGGACATGCCAAACTAGGCGAATCAGAGGCCCGAATTCTGCTTTTGTTCGCAAGGCGAATTTTGCGGAATTCTGGGGTCTTGAAATCGTTCGAGTCCCTAAAAAGGCATCGAACCAATACCTTATAAGACCGTTCGGGCTTTTTTTCGGGCAACGCAAAAAGCCGAACTGTCTAACGCATTGATCCAGATATGAAATTTGGGTCCGATGTGGGTCCTCTTCTGGCACCATTTCTCAATCCCGGTTTGCCGATAGCGTCGCGAAAGAGTGGCAGATGTCTGCCACTCTCGACGTTCAGTCAGCCCGGAAGACCTAATCGAGGCTGGTCTTCGGAAACATCCATTGGACCGCCAGCGAAGGCGCGAACGGGGCCCAGGTGTGTTCAGGCTGTGCGAGGCGATCGGCGATCGCGATCATCACGCTGGGATTGACCCCGAGCCCGCAATGGCTGGCGTGGACTTCGATGTTCTCGCTCGGCGTGCGGGTCGGTTTCTGGACCGAACCGCGCCAGTGCACGATCCCGTCAGTCTTGGTGAGGATCGAGGTGGTCGGCACCGGCGGCGCCTCATCAAGACGGCGAAAGCGCCCACCGCGCATCGGTTCGGGGTCCTTGCCGTTCAAGAGCTCGAACAGGCGCGCTGCGCTGGTGTGGTTGCGGTCATCGGAAATCGGGCTGCCGAGGCTGATCACCAGTCGCACCCGGTCCGGGTGAAGCTTGGCAAGTTCGCGCGCCAGCACCCCGCCAAGGCTCCACCCGACCAGCGAGACCTTGCGCCCGCTCTCGTCATTCAGCCGCTTGAGCTGGTTCTCCAGCCGCGTGATCAGCGCATTGTCGACCCGGACGTTGCGCCCGCTGTCCCAGCCGTGGGCATCATAGCCCAGCCCCTTGAGCAAGCGCCGCATCGGCACGGTCGAGGAATTGGAGGCCATGAAGCCGGGCAGAACCTGCACCGCGTGCCCATCCCCTTTGGGCAGATGCGACAGGAGCGGACGGGCCATGTAGAACGCGCCCAGCTCGAAGACAGCGCGCCCTTCGATGAAGGTCCAAATCCGGCTCGGCGGGCGCGGCGGAGGGGCGAATTGTGCGGCGGCCGATGCTGTTGCGGTCATAGTGTTTTCCTTCGCTGTTCGGCGCTTCCGGCCCATCATGCCGCTTTGACTTTACGCGCGGCGCCCTTGCGCTTGGCGGGTGCTGCCTCCGCTTTCGGAGCGGCTGTGGCTTGCTGTGTAGCAGCCAGCAGCTCGGCAAAACTATCCTCGATGCATTTCACGTAGAAATCGGGATCGGGCAGCAGCTCGCGGTCGGCAGTGAAGGCGATAGTCGCCTCGTCGCAATAGCTTTGCACCACATGGCCGAGGCCGAGGCCGTCGGTGAGGCACAGCAGGCCCATCATGCTCTCCAGCCGCGCGCCGGAGAAATGGATCGGGACGGGCGGGCCGGGGACGTTGGTGACCACCGTGGTGAACGGCGGGGCCACCCCGCGATTGGCAAGGCCCAGCCGGGTGTAAAGCTGCGCCCCAAGCGCCATGAACAGCGCAGGGCTGACCTTGCTCATCTCGGTCATGTTGCGCGCCCCGATCGCGTCGGACATAGCCTTGCTGTTGGCGGTTTGCGAGAAGACGAAGGCGAGCCGCTCGGCAGGGTCGGCTAGATGCGTGCCCAAGGGTGCGATCATCGCGGCGACCTGATTGCCCATATCGCCCTTCTCACCGCCTGCGCGAACCGAGATCGGGGCCATCGCGGTCAGGGTCTTCTTGGGCAGATCGTCCTTGGCCAGCAGATATTGGCGCATCGCCCCGCCGATGATCGCGAGGAACACGTCATTGACCTTCGCGCCTTCGGCCAGCGCGCGGATCGCCTTGATGTCAGCCAGCTTGAAGCTGCGCCCTTCGACCACCCGGTGCGGGGAGATTGCGCGGTTGAAGCGCGATTTGGGCGCGAGCATATCGGCGCTGACGGTGAAGTCCTTGACCACCAGCCCCTTGATCGCCTTGGCTAGGCCGGGTGCGGCCTTGGCGGCAACCTCCAGCTGCTTCAGCGGATTGGTTACCGCGTTGAAGTAGCTTTTGCCGAGCAGTTCGATGGGATTGGGGATGCGCTCAGGCTTCCAATTGTCGGGCTTGTTGGGCGGCGGATCGGTGGGCCGCAGGGTGTGCAGCGCCTCCATCAGGTCGATGCCGCTCATCCCGTCAATCGCCGCATGGTGCACCTTGGTGACCATCGCGAAACTGCCTGGGGCGACGCCGGGGACATTGTCGAGCCCCTCGATCACGGTGAACTCCCACGGCGGGCGATCGAGATCGAGCGGGCGGGCAAAGATGCGGGCCGCCTGAATGCACAATTGCCGCCAGTCACCCGGCTTGGGCAGCGCGACGTGGCGGACATGATATTCGAGATCGAAGTCGGGATCCTCGACCCAATAGGGATAATCCAGATCGAACGGCACCCGTACCAGCCGCTGGCGCATGGTCCGGCTAAGCTGGGCGCGGTCGCCGATGAATTGCAGGATGTCCTTGAAGCGCACGAAGCTGCCGGGCGCGGTCTCCGGGTTGTAGACCAGGATCGAGCCGATATGCATCGGCGAATTGCGCGTTTCCAGCGCGACGAAGGACGCATCCATTCCCTGCAATTGGCGCAAGGTTCTCTCCCCGTTGACACCCCTTTGTGGGGTTTTGTTGCGCGCGAGGCTAACAGACGCTTGGGCGCGGTCAACTTGCCGCCCCCGTCAAGAGCTTCCGCTAGGGGCGCAGCAGCGCGAGAAGCACGAAGCTCGCCAGCCAGTGCTCGCCCATGTAGTCGCCCTCGACATGGGGGAGCGCGGCGGCGAGGTGGTCGCGGGCGAGGCGCTGCAAGGGGTCTTGCGGATCGCTGCGGCCGAGCGCGCGGGCAATCTCGCGCAGGCACCATGCACGGCTGAGGTTGAGCCCGTCGAGATGCGCGATCTTGCCGTCGCTGCGGTCGGAGACGATGACCGGGCGGCATTCGCGTTCCAGCCAGCCGTTGTCGACCACCAGCGACTCGAACCACGGGGCGAAAGCGAGATGGGGGCGGGCCTCGCTTATCAGCAGCGCGGCGGTGAGCACGGGGGAGAGGAATTCGTCGCCCCCCGGCTCCCACCCGGCATAGTCAAGGCGGTGGCCGAAAGCACGCTCCGCCCAGTCGTCGATCAGCATGACGAGTTCGGGATCGCGCCCGGTCGCCCAGCGCCGCGCCAGCACCAGCGCGAAGGCAGTGTTGAAATGGGTGCCGACGGTGATCGGATAGGTGAGGATGCCAAGGTAATCTCGAAACCTTGCCGCAAACGCGCGCGCCAGCGGTTCGAGCAGCGCGGCCCAGTCGCGGTCGCCATGCCGTGCGGCCTCGTGGTGCAGGTACATCAGCCAGCCCCAGCCATAGGGCCGCTCGAACCCGCGCGCGGAGGGGCGGTCGAGATAGGCGAGTTCCGCCGCCAGCTTCTCCTCGGTGAAGGTCTCATCGGCCAGCGCGTCGATTGGCGCAGCTTCGGGCATGGCGGGATAGAGCCGCCTGAGGGTCAGCAACGTCCACCAGCCGTGGACGCAGGAATGCCAGTCGAAGCTGCCGAAGAACACCGGATGGGCCTGTCGCGGCAGGCGCAGGTCCTCGGGGCCGGTGAAGACATGATCGTCCTTGTACGGATACGGCCGCGCCACGTGCCCCAGCGCCACGCGGGCGAAACGGCGGGCGATGTCCTCGGTCAGTTCCACAGCCAGAAGGCCCCCACATAGATGATCACGATATTGCAAACGAGCAGCGGCACCGCCGTTCCCACCTGTTGGCGGATCACCGCGTTCTGGTCCTTCAGCTCCAGCAACGCGGCGGGCACGATGTTAAAATTCGCCGCCATCGGGGTGAGCAGCGTGCCGCAGAACCCGGCCAGCATCCCCACCGCGCCGATCACCGCCGGGTTGCCGCCATATTGCCCGATCAGCAGCGGGATGCCGATGGCGGCGGCCATCACCGGGAAAGCGGCAAAGGCGTTGCCCATGATCATCGTGAAGCCCGCCATGCCAAGCGCAAAGACCACCACGGTCAGGAACACGCTGCCCTCAGGGATGATGCCGCCCGCGATCCCGCCAATGATCTCGCCCACCCCGGCGAGCGCGAACACCGCACCCAGCGCGGCCAGCATCTGCGGCAGGATCGCCGCCCAGCCGATGGAGTCGATCAGCCGGCGGCCTTCCTCAGCCGGGGCCATCAGCGGCGGACGCAACCACACCATCGCCCCTATCAGCGCAGCGATGACCCCGATGCCGAACAGGATCAGCGTCTCGCGCCGCGGCTCGAACAACCCGGTCTCGCCCAGCGGGGTATAATTGTAGAGCAGCGTCCCTGCGACCGCCGTAAGGGGCACGACCAGCGCCGGAAGGAACAGCCGGTTGCCAAGCTGCGCGGCATAGGCCTCGCGTTCTTGCGGCGAGGTGGTCGGCGGATCGCTGCGCTTGAGGCCGCCCAGCCCGGCTATGGCCACCAGCGCCAGCACCAGCACGCCGTTGGCAAGGTCGGAGAGATGGCTGCCGAGAAGGAAACTTGCAGAGAGCAGCGCCCAGAAGGCGGCACTGCCCCAGCGCCGGTCCTTCGCGGACAGCGCCGCCCACACTCCAAAGGCCGCGCCTGCCAGCACATAGAGCCACTCGTAAGTGATCACTCGGGCGCCCTCCCCAATCGCCGGTCAAACGCGAGGATGCGGCCCGCATGGATCACGAATGCGCAGATTGCGGTCGGGATCGCCCAGACCGAGAGTTGCAAGGGCGTCAGCGGATAGCCCGCAGCCTCGAACACGCCCTGGATCAGCAGGATCGAGGCGATCGCGAAGAAGATGTCTTCGCCAAAGAACAGCCCGACATTGTCGGTCGCAGCGGCCATGGCTTTCACCTCGTCGCGGGCCGCATCGGACAGATCACCGTGGGTCTTCAGCGCCGCCGCCTCGGCCATCGGCGCGACCAGTGGGCGGACGGCTTGCGGATGCCCGCCAATGTCCTTCATCCCCAGCGCCGAGGCCAGCTGGCGGAAGGCAAGATAGGCGACAAGCAGCTTGCCCATCGTCGCCCCGCGCATCCCCTCAATCACCGCGCGGGCGCGTTGCTGCAACCCGTAGCGTTCGAGCAACCCGATCACCGGCAGGATGATCCAAGTGACCGAAATATAGCGGTTGTCATTGAACGCCTTGCCCAGCGCCTCGATCACCGCGATTGGATCGAGCCCCGCCAGCACGCCCGTCGCCAGCGCGGCGCTGACCACCACCAGCAGTGGGTTGAAGCGCAGGGCAAAGCCCAGAACGACGATGGCGATACCCGCCAGCGGCCAGTAGTTCATGTGTCTGTCCCCCCGAAGCCGCCGCCCCCGGGCGTCAGGATCACGAATGTATCGCCCGGCTGCATCTGCGCCGAGCCGGTCGCGCCGAGGTCCTCACGGGTGCCATCGGCCCGCTCGACCCAGTTGCGCCCCGGCTTTGCGTCGCCCCCTCCACGCAGCCCGCGCGGCGCGACCTTGCGGCGGTTGGCGAGCATATTGGCGCGCATCGGTTCAAGGAAAGTTACACGCCGCACCACCCCGTCCCCGCCGCGATGCCGCCCCTCGCCCCCCGATCCGCGCCAGATGGCAAACTCCTCCAGCCGCACCGGCAAGCGCGTTTCGAGGATTTCGGGATCCGTCAGGCGCGAATTGGTCATGTGGGTCTGCACCGCGCTGGTGCCATCGTGGTCAGGCCCAGCCCCCGATCCGCCGCAGATTGTCTCGTAATACTGGTGGCTCTCGTTGCCGAAAGTGAAGTTGTTCATCGTGCCCTGCGACGGCGCGAGCCTGCCCGTCGCGGCGAACAGCGCGTCGGTGACGACTTGGCTGGTCTCGACATTGCCGGCCACCACCGCTGCGCCGGGCTTCGGGTTCAACATCAAGCCTTCGGGCACGATTAGCGTCACCGGGCGCAAGCAGCCGTCATTCATCGGGATTGCATCATCGATCAGCGTCCGCAGCACATAGAGCGCGGCGGCGCGGGTGATTGAACGCGGGGCGTTGAAGTTGTCGGAAAGCTGGAGGCTCGTCCCGGTGAAGTCGAACACGGCCGAGCGGGCCGCGCGGTCGATGCGGATCGCGACCTTTACACAAGCGCCGTTATCCATCGGATAGGCGAACGCGCCGTCCTCCAACCCGCCGAGCAAGCGGCGCACGCTTTCCTCGGCATTGGCAAGGACGTGGTTCATATAGGCGGCGAGCACATCGGCACCATGTTCGCGCGCCGCCGCCGCCAGCAATTCCGCCCCGCGCGTGCAAGCGGCAAGCTGTGCGCGCAGGTCGGAGAGGTTGCGGTCGGGATTGCGCGCGGGATACTCCGCTGCGGCGAGAATGCGGCGCAGCCCGGCCTCCTGAAAGCGGCCCTCGTCCACCATCAGCAGATTGTCGATCAGCACGCCCTCTTCGGCGATGGTGCGGCTTTCGGGCGGCATGGAACCGGGAGCGATCCCTCCAATGTCCGCATGGTGCCCGCGTGCAGCGACGAAGGCGTCAGGCTCTCCGCTCGTGGCGTCGTAAAACACCGGCACAATCACCGTGATGTCGGGCAGGTGGGTGCCGCCGCGATAGGGATCGTTGAGGACGTAAGCGTCCCCGCGCCGGAACCCGCGACCATCCCGCCCCGCGCCCCGCGCTTCGATCACCCGCGCAATGGAGTCGCCCATGCTGCCAAGGTGCACCGGGATATGCGGCGCATTGGCGATCAGCGCGCCCGATGCGCCGAACAGCGCGCAGGAGAAATCGAGCCGCTCCTTGATGTTCACCGAGGTCGCAGTGGATTGCAGCACCACGCCCATCTCCTCGGCGATCGCCATGAAGAGGTTGTTGAAGATTTCGAGCCGCACCGGATCGACCGCAGTCCCGGCGGCGCGTTCGCGGGTGAGCGGGACGGTGCGGGTGAGGATCAGGCTGCCTTCGTGGGCGAGCCGAGCCTGCCAGCCTGCCTCCACCACAGTGGTGGAGCCCGGGTCGATGATCAGCAGCGGGCCTTGGGCGACCTCGCCTGCCGCCAATGCGGTGCGGGCCATGACGGGCCAGTCTCCGGGCAGCAGCGCCGCCGTGGCTGTGGTGGTTTCGGGGATGCCGGAGGCGGCGGCCAGCCCGCCTGACACACCCCGCGCCTCGACGCTCAGCGCTTCTACGATGATCGCACCCTCCACGTCGGAATAGCCGAAACGCTGGCGGTGAAGCTGGCGGAACGCGGCGTCCATCTGCGCAGGCGCCTCGCAAGGGATCGCAAGCAGGCTGTCGCTTCCGGCAAAGCGCAGGCGCGCGCGGGGCTCAGTGATAATCGCTTCCTCCGCGATGCCCTGATCCAGCAAAGCTTGCCGCGCCTGCACCTGAAGCGCGGCGAGTTCCTGGGCAAAGCTCTCCCCCAACGGCCGCATCAGGCTGATCTCGCGGATCGTTTTTACCGGGGCAAGGCCGATGCCATAGGCCGACAGCATCCCGGCGAGCGGGTGGACCAGCACCGTCTCCATCCCCAGCGCGTCCGCGACGCGGCAGGCATGCTGGCCGCCCGCCCCGCCGAAGCAGGCGAGCGCATAGGTCGTCACGTCATGCCCGCGCGCGACCGAGATTTTGCGTATCGCGCCTGCCATGTTGTGAACCGCGATGGCGAGGAAACCCTCGGCGATTGCCTCGAGCGAGGTGGGTTCGGGGAGCGCGGCGGCGACCTCCTCCAGCCGTGCGCGGGCGGCCTCGGGGTCAAGCGGCTCATCGCCGCCCGGGCCGAACACTGCCGGGAAGAAGGCCGGGTCGATCCGCCCGAGAAACAGGTTGCAATCGGTCACGGTCAGCGGCCCGCCCTTGCGGTAGCAGGCAGGGCCGGGGTCAGCGCCCGCGCTCTCCGGCCCGACGCGAAAGCGCGCGCCATCGAAGCGGCAGATCGAGCCGCCGCCCGCGGCCACGGTATGGATCTGCATCATCGGTGCAGCCACGCGCACGCCTGCCACCACGCTATCGCCGGTCAGCTCCACCTCGCCCGCGTAGTGCGCAACGTCTGTGCTGGTGCCGCCCATGTCGAACCCGATCAGCCGTGTGTGGCCGAGCGGTTCGCAGGCGGCGACCATCCCGACCACACCGCCCGCCGGACCGGACAGGATCGCATCCTTGCCCCGAAATGCCCCGACTTCGGCCAGCCCGCCGTTCGACTGCATGAACCGGAGCGCCTCGGCCGCAGGCAGGCTCGCCGCCAGTCCATCGGTGTAGCGCCGCAGAACGGGCGAAAGATAGGCGTCGACCACTGTGGTATCGCCGCGAGGGATCAGCCGGATCAGCGGCGCGACCTCGTGACTGACGCTGACCTGCGCAAAGCCGATTGCGCGCGCGAGTGCAGCAAGCCGCTCCTCGTGCTCACGGTGCTGCCAGCCATGCATCAGCACGATGGCGAGCGCATCGAGTCCCTCCGTGCGCAGCTGCTCGAAGGATGCGCGCGCCGCCGCTTCGTCCAGCGGGCGCAGCACCGTGCCATCCACCGCCACGCGCTCGTCGATCTCTACGACCTTCGCGGGCAGCTGTTCGGGCAGCACGATATGGCGCGCGAAGATGTGGGGCCGCGCCTGCGTGCCGATCCGCAAAGCGTCGGCAAAGCCGCGCGTGATCGCCAGCGCCAGCCGCTCGCCCTTCCGCTCCAACAGCGCGTTGGTCGCCACCGTGGTGCCGATGCGGAGCTCGGCGATCGCCGCCTCACCATAACGCGCCATCAGCCGTCGCACCGCCTCGCTCGCAGCGTCGGGATAGTGGCCCGGATTTTCCGACAGCAGCTTCTCGGTCACCTGCCGCCCATCCGGCGTGGTGGCGACGACATCGGTAAAGGTGCCGCCACGATCAACGGCAAAGCGCCATGCTGGGGGTTGTGCCAGATTCATGCTTCGCTGTGTTGTCCAGCGCTCACGACAAAGCAACTGCGGCGAAGGACTGAACGGCCCGGCGTCAGCGCCGCTATGTGACCGATCGGCCCGCAGTCTCCGGCAAGACCAGCCAGATCCACGCCGCAAGCAGGAAGCTGACCGAAGCCAGCGCCATGACCGGGCCAAGCCCGAACGCCTCGGCCAGCGGGGCAGTGATGAGCGGGGCGGTCATGCTGATCACGCGGCCCCAATTGTAGATCGACGCGGCGGTCGAGCGCAGGTGCGGCGGGTAAAGCTCTGACAGCCACGGCCCCCAGATCGCCGAGGCGCTGAGCATCACGCCGTAGCCAAAGCCCAGCGCTTCCAGCAGGCCGAGCGGTAGCGGCACGAACAGATAGACCGGGATGATCGCGGCGGCACTGATGAACCCCGCCGCGCCAACCCGGCGGCCAAGCCGGTCGCTGATCCAGCCCCATATCAGCCCGCCCAGTGCCGCACCGATGAACTGCCAGCCCAATACGTCACCGATCACGGTGTCGGGGATGCCGCGCTCGGTCTTGAGGTAGGTGCTCGCCCAACCGGTGAAGGCTTGATAGGCGAAGAAATTGAGGCCCGACATGGTCGCCAGCAGCAACGTCTGGCGGGCGACGCCGGGGCGGAACAGCTCGGCGATGGGGAGCTTGGAAGCGGCGGTCGTGCTCGCGCCGACGGGTCCGCCGAAGGGGAGCAGCTTGCGGTCGTCCGGCACCACCAGAAACGCGAACAACGCCAAGGCGACCGGCACCGCGCCTGCCCACAGCAGCACTTTCCAGTCGGCTCCGGCCCGGAATGCCGCCGCCGAGAGGAAACCAAGCGCCGAGACTGCGACGTTATAGGTCCCCAGCACAAAGCCAGCGATCAGCCCGCGCATACTCGCCGGAAACAGGCCCGAGTAAATGCCGACCGCAATCGGATACATCGCGCCCATGAAGAAGCCCATCAGCACCCGCTGCCCCACCAGCGTGGCAAAATCGGCCACCACCAGGCCGGACAGCAGCATCCCGCCATAACCGATCATCGCAATCATCAGCGCATTGCGCCGCCCGATGATGTCGGCGACCTGCCCCATGACGACCGCACCGATGATCGCGCCGATGGCTTGGACGGTGTAAAGCGATCCCGATTCCGTAAGGGTGAGGCCCAAATCCTCCTTGATATAGGGTCGCAGAATATCGACTGTGTTCCACGACCAGGCGTAGAAGAAATAGCCGATCAGCAGGAACACCAGCGCGGCGATCCGGCGTGATTGGCTGATATCTTCGGCGCGTTGCTGCACTGTCATTGCGCGAAGCCTGCCGCGCGGGCGAGATTCGCTGCACCCTCGCGCAGGAAGCCGTGATCCGACCCCAGCAGGAACAGGCTTGCGCCTTGGGCCTGCCAGTGCGGGACATCGACGGGCCGGGGCGTGAACATTCCGCAGGCGCGCCCGGCCGTGCGGCAGGCGGCGAGGATGCGCTCCACCGCCGCGATCACCTTGGGATCGTCGGGCGAGGCGCAGCCGAGCGCAATCGTCAGGTCGATCCGCCCGATGAACAGCGCGTCGATGCCGGGGACGGCCGCGATGGCGTCAATTTCGTCCAGCGCTTCGAGATCCTCGATCTGAGCGATCACGACACTGGTCGCTGCGCTAGCGTCCAGGTGGTCGGGGATCGCGCGCGTGCCGTATCCGGCGGCGCGGCTTGATCCGGCATAGCCGCGCCGAGCCGGACCGCCGCCGGGGCCGTAGTGGACGCTGGCCGCCACCGCCTCAGCCTCTGCGGCCGAGCGGACATGCGGCACCAACACGCCGTCTGCGCCGCAATCGAGCGCGTTGAGGATTTCGTGCGCCGCCGACGATGCCGGGCGCACCAGCACCGGCATGCCGCCCGCCCGTGCGGCCATGATGCCCGCGTCAAGATCGCGGCGGTCGAACGGCGCGTGTTCAGCATCAAGGCACAGGCAATCGAGACCCGTCCCCGCCAGCACCTCGACCACATGCGGGTGCGGCGTCTTGACGAAGGTTCCCAGCAGAGGCGCGCCGCTCGCCAGGCGGGTCTTGAAGTCGCTCACGCCGCCACACCGCGCCACAGGCGCTCGCTCGCCAGCGCCGCGCCCTCGGCCAGCGTCTTGAGCTTGGCCCAGACGATGCTGGGATCGACCACGCCGAAGCCCGCGAAGGTCGAAAAGCCACAATCCGTCCCCGCGATCACCCGCTCGCGCCCGATGATGCCGGCATAGCGTTCGATCCGTTCGGCGACGACGCGCGGGTGTTCGATGAAGTTGGTTGTGCTGTCGATCACGCCGGGGATCAGGATCTTGTCCTCGGGGATGAGGTGCGCCATTTCGGCGAAATAGGTCCAGTCGGCCTGATGGCGCGGATTGCTGGTTTCGAACAGTAGACCTGCGGGCTTGGCCGTCATCAGCGTCGGCAGGATCACGCCCATCTCGACGTCACAGCAATGCGGGCCTTCGTAATTGCCCCAGCACACATGCATCCGCACGCGGTCCGCGGGCACATTGCGCAGGGCGTGGTTCAAGGCCTCCACATGCCCGCCGATCAGACGCAGATACTCAGCCTCGCTCCGGTCCTTGTACATCATGTGCCAGCCAAGGCCGAGATCGGGGCTGTCGAGTTGTAGCAACAGGCCCGCCGCGACAATCGCCTCATATTCCGGCCGCATCGCTTCAGCCAAAGCCTCGAGATAGGCGTCCTGCGTGGCATAGTGCTCATTGGGCTGGAACAGCGCAATCACGCCGGGCGAAGCACTGTTCATGAAGCCGCCGCCGGGCTGGTGCTTGACCATCGCGGCGACCATGTGGGCGAGGTCGGCCTCGAGCGGCTCCATGGATTTGACCGCGATTGGCCCCACGCATTTGGGGCGGCGATAGGTGGGCGTGCCGCCGCCCTTGGCCTGCCGTTCAAGGAAGCTCGGGAACATCTCCAAGTCTTTGGGCGGCGTGCGCGGACTGTCGCCATCGAAGCCGGTGATTCGGTCCTTGATATAGGTCGCATAGCTGATCTTCGACATCTCCCCGTCGGAGACGAGGTCGATCCCGGCTTCGACCTGACGCTGCACCGCGTCATCGACCGCCGCACCAATCACTGCGTCGAACTGCGCGGGGTCGACGGCCTCGCCGCGTTCCTGCGCGAAGACGAGGTCGGTGACGTCCTTCGATCGCGGGAGCGAGCCCACGTGCGTGGTCAGGATGCGGTCGGACATGGCGCGGGGCGTTCCTCTGGTTGGGCTGCGGTCAGCGTGGCGAGCCACAGCTTGAGCTTCTGGGCGAGCGCCAAGGGCGCTTCGAGCGGGACCATGTGGCCTGCTGGTTCGATATGCAGTTGGGCATCAGGTATCAGCCCTTGCCAACGGCGATGCCATGCGGGCGGGCATAGCGCGTCTTCGCTCCCACCCATCAGGAAAACCGGGCAGGTGAGCTGGGTCAGCGCTTCGACCCGATCAGCCCGCAGGCGCAGCGCCTCACTTTGGCGGATGAAGGCGTCTGGACCCATCGCCATCCCCATGTCGTGCAGCAGCCGTAGCAGGGTTGTATCCGTACGGTTGGCGGGCGCGAGGTAGTTTGGCTTGAGTTCCTGGGTGAGCACCCGCTCCAGCCCGCCGCCGAGCACTTCTGCCTGCTGGACGGGGCGATGTGCGGCGCGCTCGGGAAGGTCGCCGGTGGCGTTGTAGCCGATCAGCCCAAGGCCCGCGATCCGCTCGGGGGCCTGCACTGCCATCTCGACCGCAACAATCGCGCCCATCGAAAAGCCGATGGGGATGAGCGGGCCGTCTGTCGCAGCCAGCGCGCGGGCGGCCATGGCGGCGATGGTGTCGTCCTGCGTGGTATCGGCATCCGCCGCCGTGCGTCCCGTCGCCGCTGCAAGCGCTGTGCGGATCGCCCCGTCAGCCCCGTCCCACAACCGCGCATCGCACATGTTGCCGGGGATCAGCAGCGGGAGCGGCGCGACTGTCATCCCAACCGCGCCGAGCGGCCGGGGAGCAATTCTCCGCCGAACAGGCGCTGTTCGGGGATCATGCCGGGTTGCTCAATCCGTTCGATCAGCATGTCGACCGCCGCCTGCGCCATGCGCCGCACCGGCTGGCGAATGGTGGTGAGCTGGTATCCGCCCCAGGTCGCCGGCCCGACGCCGTCAAAGCCGACGATCGAGAGCTGTTCGGGGATGGTGAGATCATAGGCCCCACGCGCGCAATCGATCGCGCCCAGTGCCATCGCGTCGTTGGTCGCGATCACCGCATCAAGCGCTCCGCCCGATGCGACCATCAGCACGCGCAGACCTTCGTCGCCCGAATGGTAATCGAACCCGCCGCGATAGATGAAGGGCTCGATCCCCGCAGCTGCCAGATGCCGCCGCGCAGAATCGAGGCGTTCTTCGCCGACATAGCTGTCCTGAGGGCCAGCGATGATGCCGAACCGGCGATGCCCGGCGGCGAGCAGGTGTTTGACCAACTCGCGTTCCCCCGCCGCACTATCGCAAGCGACACTGGCGGCAGGCTCGGCCTCGCCGACGCGGTTGTAGAGGATGATCGGGATGCCGCGATCGTTGAACTGGCGGATTTGATCGTCCTTCAGCCGCGCGGCAATGATCGCGCCGTCGACCCGGTAGGGCCAGATCAGCCCCAGCATCTCGTCAATCTCCGATTCGGACGCGAGGCTGAACAGCAGCACCCGATGGCCGACGGCGGAGAGGCGCTGAGTCAGCTCGGCCAAGACTTCGGGATAATACAGGTTGGTGAGGTTGGAGATCACGACCGCCACCAGATTGGTGCGCCGGGTGATCAGCCCGCGCGCAAAGGCATTGGGCTGATAGCCAAGTTGCTTGGCCGCGCGCATGATCTTCTCGCGGGTCTTGGGCGCGATCGAGGCGCCTTTGCGGAACGCGCGGCTGACCGCCGATTGCGATACTCCGGCCAGCTCGGCGACATCATAGGATGTCGCGCCCGAGCCGCCCGGCATCGCCTCAGACAGCTTCTTCTTTGGCATATCGTCTCACCCGGATGTCGGCCTGTTCCTTGTGCCCGGCAAAGCCTTCGATGGCGCACAGGCGCGAACAATATTCCCCCACCATCGCGCTCGCCGCGTCGGTCAGCACCCGCTGATAGGTACACGTCTTGATGAACTTGCCAACCCACAGGCCCCCGGTGAAACGGGCATTGCCGCGCGTGGGCAGGGTGTGATTGGTGCCGATCACCTTGTCGCCGTAAGACACGTTGGTGCGCTCACCGAGGAACAGCGCGCCATAATTGGTCATGTGTTCGAGGAAGTAATCAGGATCGCGGGTCATCACCTGCACGTGTTCTGACGCGATCTGGTCCGCGATTTCGACCATTTCCTCGTAGCTGTCGGCGACGATCACCTGGCCGTAATCGGCCCAGGCCTTCGCGGCGATGGGCGCGGTGGAAAGGATGGTGAGCTGCCGCTCGATCTCGGCCATGGTTTCGCGTGCGAGGGTTTCCGAATTGGTGAGCAGCACCGCGGGCGAATTGGGCCCGTGTTCGGCTTGGCCGAGGAGGTCGGCGGCGCAAAGCTCCCCGTCCACGGTATCATCGGCGATCACCAGCGTCTCGGTCGGCCCGGCAAGCAGATCGATCCCGATCTTGCCGAACAGCTGACGCTTGGCCTCAGCCACGTAAGCGTTGCCGGGGCCGACGATCATGTCGACGCTGGCGATGGTCTCCGTGCCGAGCGCCATCGCGGCCACCGCCTGCACCCCGCCAACGCAATAGATCTCGTCCGCGCCCGCCATGTGCATCGCCACCACAATCGCGGGGTTGGGCTTGCCCTGATAAGGCGGCGCAACCGAGACGATGCGCTTCACGCCCGCGACCTTGGCGGTGACGACGCTCATATGCGCCGAGGCGACCAGCGGATACTTTCCGCCGGGCACGTAGCAGCCGACCGAATTCACCGGGATGTTGCGATGGCCGAGCACGACGCCGGGCAGGGTTTCAACTTCTACATCCTTCAGGGCATCTCGCTGGATCTGGGCGAAATTGCGCACCTGCGCCTGAGCAAAGCGGATATCCTCGATCACCTGCGGGGCCAGTTCGGCATAGGCGGATTCGATGTCGGCATCAGACAGGCGGAAGTCGGCGGGGTTCCAATTGTCGAACTTGGCCGACCAGTCGCGCATCGCGTCATCGCCCCGCGCCTTGATGTCAGCAATGATCACCTCGACCGTCGCGCGGACCTGCGTATCGGCTTCGGCGGTAGCATCTTCGGTGATGCCGGTCTTGAGGTAACGTGCCACTTCACTGTCTCCCACCCACAGGGCATCGCCCACTGTGATTGAGAGGGATGGTATAAGGATGTGACTTCGGATGCAATAAGCTGACTGCGCAAGAATGTGAGATTTTCGCGAGCAAAAGCACCGTTTGCATGGCATTTCTGCAACAATGGGTAATTGATGTACGTCAACTTCCCCAGCCGAGTACGATTCATGTTGCATCCGAAGTCAAAAATGGCATCTCTGATATCTGCAACGCATTTTCAGGGGGAAAACACATGGTCGGTCAGTTCAAATCCGCCTTCGCCGTCGGCGTCAGCATCATCGCGATGGGGGTCGCGCTGCCGGCTCATGCGCAGGATGGCAGCGCTGACGCGGAGCCTGCTGCCGATACTGGCGGCATCAACGAAATCATCGTCACCTCGCAACGCCGTGAAGAGAACTTGCAGGATGTGCCGATCTCGGTCTCGGCCTTCACTGCGGATCAAGTGCTGGCGCGCGGGATTACCGATGTCGGCCGCCTTGAAGGCATCGTCCCCGGTTTCACCTTCGGTCGTTCGGGCCAGGACGCCCGCCCCTCGATCCGCGGGGTCCGTACTGAAAACGTCGGCGTCAACGGCGACACCACGATCGGCTTCTTCATCGATGGGGTGTACCAGTCACGCGCCACGCAGGCGACCGCCGGCTTTGTCGATGTCGAGCGGGTGGAAGTCCAGCGCGGGCCGCAGGGCACGCTTTACGGGCGCAACACCTTCGGCGGTAACATTGCCATCACCACGGCCCAGCCCGTGCTTGGCGAAATGCTCGGCGGGCTAGATGTAACGGTGGGCGAATATGGCCGCTTCCGCACCGATGCCTTCGTCAACCTGCCGGTTAGCGATACGCTCGCCGTCCGCGTCGCTGGCTCGCTCGAAAAGTCCGACGGGTGGGTGAAGAACGTCAATCCGCTTGGCAACAATCTGTTCGACGATGACAGCAAATATCTGCGCGCCACCGTGCTGTGGGAGCCGAACGACCAGTTCTCCGCCGCGATCAAGTTCGATTACTCGACCCGCGGCGGCGCAGGCGGTTCGGCCTTCGGCTACAAGATCATCGGCAGCTACTTCGATGTCGGTTCGCGCCAGCAGCTGTACAACGGCACACCGGTGCTCAATCTTAACACGCGCGGCGGGAACCGAGACGGGGTGAATGATGCGCTGCCGGGCGGAACTGCGACCAGTGACCTCGGCGTGCCGGTGTTCGCACCGGGTGACGGCTACACGATCGACACGGATCAGAAGACGATCCTCGATCTGGAAAACAAGGCGATCACCGCCAACCTCGCCTATGATTTCGGCGGCATCACGCTGCGGTCGATCACGGGCTACACCGATTTCGGTGCGATCCGGACGCAGGATTCCGACTTCTCCGGCAACCAGATCGCGATCGACTATCAGGACACGCGCGCCGAGACCTTCAGCCAGGAAATCCAGCTGCTTTCGAGCGACACGGCCAGCAGGCTCGATTGGGTGGTGGGCGCGTACTACTTCCATGACGAGTTGACGGGCGTCTTCATCAACCAGCAGCTTCCGCGCATCATCCGCAATGTCACACCCAACCTCACCCTGCCGCAAAACGGCGGCGGCTTCTACGATCAACAACGTGCCACGACGGAAAGCGTCGCCTTCTACGGGCAGGCAACTTACGAGGTGGTCGATAATCTCCGGGTTACGGCCGGCATCCGCTGGACTGAAGACACCAAGGATTTCGCTTTCGCCAATGCCAACGCAGTGCTGCCCACCAGCGGCACCCCGCCGGTGCCGCAGGGGACGGCGATCACGCTCAACACCGGGCCGATCCCCGACAGCGCCTTCGGGGCGCAGGGTGCCGCCACCAATTGCACCTACACCACCTTCCCGCCGCCGCGCCCAGGCTTCCAATGCCTTGCAGCCAACACCGCGGTGCTGACCGGCGCGACCTATGACACAGCCAAGTTCCGCAAGGCGACCTGGCGGCTCGCGGTCGATTACGACGTGACGCCGGACAACCTGCTCTATGCCAGCGTTTCGACCGGCTTCCGGTCGGGAGGGTTCAACTCGGGTCAGGGGCCAGCGGCGTTGCAACCGACGTTTGATCCGGAAGAGGTGACGGCGTACGAAATCGGCTCGAAGAACCGCTTCTTCGACAACACCGTGCAGCTCAACCTCGCCGCCTTCTACAACCGTTACAATGGCTTGCAGGAGCAACGTCAGGTGCCGCAGGGTGGCACCACGCTGTCGATCATCGAAAACAGCGGCCGCGCCCGCGCCTACGGGGGCGAGGCTGAGCTGCTCTGGCGCCCGGTTACGGGGCTCGAGATCGGGGCTAACGTGGCCTACCTCAACGCAAAGTACACCGAGTATGATCAAGTGCCCGCTCCGTTCGGCACCAGCATTCTGGTCACTGATGCGACGCAGACCACGCCGACCATCGTCAATGGCGTGCAGATCGCAGCTGCGGGCCAGCGCCGCGTGTTTGCGCCCGGCTATGACTGCGGACTGATCCCCGGCACCGGCGGCACTGGCCAGCCGGCTGCGGCGTTCGGTTGCGATATCAGCGGAAATTCGATCCCGCACTCGCCGGATTGGACCGGCGCGGTGTTCGCCGGGTACGACATCGACCTCGGCTCGCTCGGCACCCTGACGCCGTTTGCGATCATGACCTTCTCGTCCAGCTTCTTCGGCCAGCCGTTCAACTCGGTGCTCGAACAGCAGCCTTCGTTCCAGAAGGTCGACTTGCGACTGACCTGGGCACCGACCGACTTCATCTCGATTCAGGGCTTCGTGAACAACGTCACCGACGAACGGACCATCAACCGCTTCGTGTGGGGCGGCGGTGGGGCGCTGCAGGCGAGCTTTGCGCCGCCACGCCAGTGGGGCGCGCTGCTCAGTATCCGGTTCTGATCGAAAGCTACCCCTTCAGGGTCGCAAGAGGGGCGGGGTCACTCCCGCCCCTTTTCATTGCCCGGTGACGATCACCCCCGAGCGTGGCCAGCAACCTGCCGCAGCACGGCGATATCGTCCCAGATGGTGACTTCCTCACGGACGCGGTCACCAATCACCCGGAAGTGGCTGACCGCCATGATCAACAGAGGCGCGCCGGTGGGGGTGCCATAGTGGCCCTCGCCCTCGTGCCAGCCCGCCAGCGACCAGCGCACCGCAACATCGCGCGCCTCGCCCAGATAGGGTACTTCGGCGATATGCTCGATCCTGAGCCGCGCGCGTCGGCCAAAGGCGGCGCGGAGCGGGGCGGCGAATTCAGCGATCTGATCGGGGCCGTAGAGGAACCGCCCGCCCGGTACCCAGGCGCCCAAGCGGAAGTCGGACAGCGAGCGCGCCTTTGCATTATCCCCCTCCTGCCAGACAGCGCGCAGCAGCCCGACCGCGACCTGCGCCGCCTCGGACTGCGGCGCGGCATCGGGCGCGGCGAGCGCCTCGGCATGATAGGGAGCCAGCACTTCGATAAGCGAGCGCCCTCGCGCTGCATCCGCCGCCGCCTGTCGTTCCGCCACGGCCTGCGGATCAAAGCCGAGCTGCTCCACCAGCGCCAGATTGTCGCGCACCAGCCATTCCTCGACGATGCGGTTTTCCCGGCACAGGCAATCGGCGATGGTGCGCACCAGCACGCGCTTTCCAGTGGCGGGGCCGAAATCGCTGTCCCCGAGATTGGTCATCTTGGACGTGATGAGGTGCGAGGAGAGAAAGCTGCCGTCGCCCTCGTCGGACCAGATCACATTGTCGCCATCCAGCCGCCGGTCAGGGAAGGCGGCGAGCGTGGCCCAGGTGTTGTCGACCACGGTCTGCGCGCCGGTGATCGGCCCGGCCAGCGTGTGGATCGCGCAGTCTTCCGAATACCAGTCGAGGCACAGTTCAACTTTGCGGTCGTGCCAGATGCGTTCGGTGATGCGGATGATGTAGTGCGGGAAATCGACGAATTCGTCGGCGAAGCCCGGCAGCGCCATGCGCCGTTCCGGGCCGGGCGCCATCATCGCGTCAATGTCAGTTATGGCCACACGCATGACGGGTTCGGGCATTGTCGGGCTCCTGCGGGATCGGATCTATTGCGCGGTCCAGCCGCCATCGATCAACAGGCTATGCCCGGTGATCATCGCCGCCGCTGGCGACGCGAGATAGACGACGGCGGCCGCGATGTGATCAGGCGTGGCAAGTTCGCCCATCGGGATCATCCGGTCAACGAAGGCAGCAAAGGCCGGGTCGGCGAAAAAGCTCTCCGTCAACGGCGTCTTCACGAAGGTCGGCGCGATGCAATTGACGCGGATGCCGGCGGGCGCGAGTTCCACGGCCATCGCCTTGGACAGCCCTTCGAGCGCGTGCTTGGTCATGCAATAGACCGTCCGGCCCGGCGATCCGACATGGCCCATCTGGCTGGTCATGTGAATGATGCTCGCCCCGCGCTCCATCTTTCGCGCCGCTGCGCGGGCGATGCGGAAAGCGCTGCGGACATTGAGGTCGAGCATCAGGTCGAGCGCCTCGTCCGTGACCTCGGCAAAGGGCTGCGGGCGATTGGTGCCCGCATTGTTGACGAGGAGATCGAATGCCGGCGCTGCGGCAATGCGGGCGAGCACTTCCTCGCCGGTGACGTCATAGGGCCAGGGATCGAACGCCGCGCCGAGCTCTGCGCTGAGGCTGCCGAGTTCGGTCGAGGGACGGGCGATCCCGGTCACATGGGCACCGGCTGCCACCAGCGCATGACAGATCGCGCGGCCAAGACCCTTGCTCGCCCCGGTCACCAGCGCGTGTTTTCCTGCGAGCACTCCGGTCATGGCTTAGACCGGTTCAGGCACGGGGAGCGTATCGCCGCCGCGCACCTGCACCACGCGCGCCCCTGCCGCGCCGCGATTGCTGATGGCCCGCGCCGCGCCTTGCGGGACGGTGATGGTATCGCCCGGGCCGCAGGTGGTCGTCTCGTCGTCGATGGTGACGGCGACATTGCCATCTTGCACGAACCACACATCGGCTACCGACAGCCGGTGCGGGGCAATCGCGGAATGCGGGGCGATTGCGATTTCTGCGACGGTGAAGCCATGCGGCCAAGCAATCGGCGCAGCGCCGATCAGCAGGCGCTCGGCAATGCCCGGCGTGTCAGCGTGCAGCGCTGCCGGGCGAGGCATGGCGGCGGGAATGACGCATTGGGCGAGCGCGGCGGAATCCACCTGCGCGAGCGCAGCGATTTGCTGCGCCGTGGTCTCGGGCATTGGCCGCGCATCCGGCGGCACGCTTTCACCCTTGGCAGTATCGACTAGCGTGCCGTCTTCCAGCAGCACCAGCCCGTAATCGCGCGCCATGTCGAACACATAGGGCGCCCACATCACGTGCCCGGCATCATCGCCGCCCAGCACGGCCCACAGGAAGCCAGTATCCTCGCCGACATTCTCGAACCCACGGAACAGGCGCGTGGGGATCGAGATCAGATCGCCCGGCCCCATGAACACCTCGCCATCCGTTCCTCGCTCCCCGGTCATGAAGCGCCAGCGGCCGGAGTGGACGTAGAACACCTCCACCGTCTCGTGGCTGTGCTGCGAATTGAGGCAACGCGGCGGCTGACGCGCGCCGCCAATGTTGAAGCCGTGTGGTTCGGAAATATGGACGTGCTGGTTCGGATTTTCCGCCACGCCAGGGCCGATGATGGTGAAGTTTTCCTTCTGGTCTGACCCGGGCGAGCGCGTGTCGATGAAGGCATCACGGCACGGCACCAGATCGCCGTAGCGCACGATCCTGCGTTCGATGGAGGCGAGGCCGGTCACAGCGAAGTCCGCGGATCGCCGCACAAGTGGGCGATGCGCCCGAAGACATCGTAGCCCATCTGAAGCAGCAGGTGAGTGATATCGAGCGGCACCCAATTTTCGGCGATGAGGCCGTTTTCGCAGCGATAGAAGTCCATTACTCGCATCCCCACGCGGCGGCCCGTGGCGGGCATCCCGAGGAACCCGTCACCGGTGTGAGTGGCGGTCACGCTCGGCCAGCCGCCGGTGACGACAAACTCCCCATCGCCGATCCGCCCGACATGCTGCCCGCCGCGCCGGTCGGGGAAGGCGGTGAGGAACGGGATCTGGTGGACGGTGCGAAACCCGTCGAGACCGAGACTGGTGCCGATCCCGGCCGACCCATACCACGCGAAATCGGGCGTCCAGTAGGGGGCAAGATCCATCGAATCCAGCGTGTGTCCGTCAAAAGTGCCAAGCGCTGCGTGCATTGCGAGAACAAGGTCGAAGCTGGTACGCCCCGCCTCGGCATCGACGGGGCTCAATGCGCGGGCATTGCCACCCGGTGCGGGCCACATGCCTTCCGCGCCAAGGCTGGGCGCCAGCGGCCAGAGGCCTGCCTGCCGGACAAGATCGAGCATATCGGGCAGCATCCAGCTTTCGGCAATCCGCCCGCTCTCGATGCGGTGAATCTCGCCAAAGCGCAGCCACACTGGCTTGTGGTTCGCCGGAATGCCCGCAAGGTCATGGGTGAAGGTGCCGCGGTAATGCCCCATCACCGCCACCATCACCGCGCCTGCGAACTCGCCCGCAGCGACGATGGCATGGGTGCGGCTGCAATGATGGAACGCGTGCTTCACCGGGGCGAAGAAGCTGGCGATCCCGGCGTCGAGCCCATCGAGCTCATTGAACGGATGGGCGATGTGGAAGCGACAGTCTGGCGCGAAAATCTCGGCCGCCGCGGCAGCGAGATCAGCCGCGCCGCACGCCGCCAGCCGGGCGAGTCCGGCATCGACCTTGCGCTTTGCCGCGTCGCAATCCACCCTCTGAAATGCCACGGAACTCTCTCCTCCAGTCGCCACGATAAAGGGGTATTTTGCATTCGCAGTCAATCAAAAAACCGGCCACTTGGCGATTTTGGGGGTCATTCGGCACGGGTAATACAAGCCCTGCAATTGTGAGGGTAAGCTGATGACTTGAGGCTTGCAGCCTAAGCGCCTATCGTCCGTCAGTATCGCCGATTTTCCGGCCCTCTCTTGCATTCGCATTCAAGACCGGACCTGCGCCATGCTTTCGATCCTCAACCTGTTCCGTATCGGTATTGGTCCATCAAGCTCGCACACCGTGGGGCCGATGCGGATCGCCCGGCGCTTTGTCGTCGGTTTGGCTGAAGCGCGCAAGCTTGACGAGGTGCGCCGCATTGCCATTGAGTTGCAAGGCTCGCTCGCGCTGACCGGCGTCGGGCATGGCTCGGTCGATGCCTGCGTGCTGGGGCTGATGGGGTGGCAGCCGGAGGCGGTCGACCCTGATGCGGTGGCAGCGCTGCTTGCATCTGCAGGCTCAGGACATATCCGCCTGTTGAGGCGGCACCCGATCGCCTTTGCACGCGCGCGTGACATCACGCTCGCTTGCGACATCGTCCCCGAACTCCACCCCAACGGGATGCGTCTGCGCGCCTACGGGGAAGGCGACAAGGAAATCGCTGACGAGACCTGGTACTCCACCGGCGGCGGCTTCATAGCGTCGGCCCGCCAATTGTCCGCCCCCAGCGCCGACGATCTCGTCACCAGCCCGGTGCGCACCGCCCACCCCTATTCCTCGGGTGCGGAACTGCTGGCGCTGTGCGAGAGCCACGGCCTCGACATCGCCGCTCTGGTGCTTGCCAATGAAAGTGCGTGGCAGGCCGAGGCCGAGACCCTCGCCGGGATCGACCGGTTGGTGGACGCGATGCTCGCCTGTATCGAACGCGGCCTTGCCCACGACGGCATTCTCCCCGGCGGCCTTCAGGTGCGCCGCCGTGCACCGGAACTGTGGCGCAAGCTTATCGCCAGCCCCACCAACGAGACCGAGGTGCTGCTCGACCGGCTCAACCTCTTCGCGATGGCAGTAAACGAGGAGAACGCTGCCGGGGGCCGGGTCGTTACTGCCCCCACCAATGGCGCGGCGGGGATCATCCCGGCCGTGCTGCGGCAATATTGCCACGAGGGGCCGCAAGCACGCGAACAGGCACGGCGGTTCCTGCTCACGGCGGGCGGCATCGGCCTGCTCTACAAGCAGCGCGCTTCGATCTCGGGGGCGGAGATGGGCTGTCAGGGCGAGGTCGGGGTGGCCTGTTCGATGGCAGCGGCGGGACTGGCCGCGGTGTGGGGCGGCACCCCGCAACAGGTCGCCGCCGCGGCGGAGATCGGAATGGAGCATAATCTCGGCCTCACCTGCGATCCGGTTGGCGGACTGGTGCAAATCCCCTGCATCGAGCGCAATGCGATTGGCGCAGTGAAAGCGGTCAACGCCGCGCGCCTGGCGCTGCACAGCCACGAAGTGCCCAAGGTTTCGCTCGATCAGGTGATCGAGACGATGCGCCAGACCGGGATCGATATGTCGTCCAAGTACAAGGAGACCAGCCTCGGCGGGCTGGCCGTAAATGTGGCGGCCTGCTGACCTGCCCTTCCCGATCAGCCGCGCCGATTGCGTAAGCGTCGGCAGTTGCAAGTGCTGAGGCCGCTGGAGTAGGCTAGACCCTAATGACGCGCTCCGCCCTTCTCGCCTTTGCTGCTCTGACGCTGGCCCTGCCGGTCCGCGCCGAAGCGCCGGCGGCGCGTCCGGTGTTAGTCGGCGGGTATAGCGAGCTCGACGCCTGCCCAAGCATGGGCGCGATCATCCCTTTGCGCAAAGGCGGTGACGGCTATGTCGCCGTGCGCGCCGCGCCGAACCGCAAGGCGCGCGAGCTTGACCGGCTGACATCGGGCCGCGAACTGCTGCTGTGCCAAGAGAGTGAGGACGGCGCATGGGTGGGCGTGATCTACCCCGAACCGTTCGGCGGGGTAGGCCCCGGCGACTGCGGGGTTTCGCAAAGCAGCAATGGTCCGCCCCGGCCTTATGACGGGGTGTGCCTGTCCGGCTGGGTCGCGCGCCGTTACGTGGTGGTCACGGCGGGTTAGGCCGCTGCTTGACCCAACCTGGCCCGCGCTTCTTCCTCGCCGATCAGCGGTAGGAGCTCGCCCATATCGGGGCCATGATCCATACCGGTGAGCGCCTGTCGCAGCGGCAGGAACAATCCTTTACCCTTGCGTCCGGTGGCCTCCTTGAGCACCGTGGTGAGCGCGCCCCACGGGCTATCGCCCCACACCAGCAGCCGTCCGGCCTCGGTGAGGAATGCCTTGTCCTCGGCGCTGAAATCGGGCTGCACAATCGGCCCGGTGACCAGCTGCCACCAGTCCGCCGCCTCACCGATATGGGCAAGGTTCGGGCGGATCGCGTGCCACCCGGCCTCGTCCATCCCGTCCGGCAGGCGAGCGGCGACCGCATCAAACGGAAGCTGGTGGACGATCCCGGCGTTGAGCCGCTCAAGGTCCTCCTCATCAAACTTCGCCGGGGCGCGGCCAAAGGTGGCGAGATCAAAACTTGCGACCAGTGCGGCGCGGTCAGCAATCGGCTCGACGGGCAGCGACGTGCCCAGCCGCGCGAGCAGCGCAATGATCGCCTCAGGCTCGATTCCACGTTCCCGGAAGGCATCGCAGCCGAGCGATCCGAGGCGCTTCGAAAGCTTGCCCTCACGCCCGACCAGCAGCGCTTCATGCGCGAAGGCGGGGAGCGTTTTTGCTGCACTTTCTCCCGCAGCAAAGCCTGCAGCATAAAGTGCGGTAAAGATCTGAATTTGAACGGCCGTATTGGAAACATGGTCCTCACCACGCAGCACTTGCGTGACGCCCATGTCGATATCGTCCACCGCGCTCGGCATCATGTAGAGCCACGAACCATCGGCGCGGCGGATCACCGGATCGGAGAGCTGCGCCGCATCGAATTTCTGCGGGCCGCGGATGCCGTCATCCCATTGGATCGGCTCGGCGTGATCGAGCAGAAAACGCCAGTGAGAGGGCGTGCCTTCGGCTTCCTTGGCGGCGCGCTCGGCGTCGGTCAGCTTGAGCGCAGCGCGGTCGTAGATCGGCGGGAGCCCGCGGCCCAAGGCGATCTTGCGCTTCACCTCCAACTCCTGCGCGCTTTCGTAGCAGGGGTAAATCCGCCCCGCCGCTTTCAGCGCCGCAAAGGCCGCTTCGTAGCGGTCGAGCCGCGCGGACTGACGCTCCTCAGCGTCCCAGCTGAGGCCCAACCAGGTCAGATCGGCGCGGATTGCATCGACATAATCTTCGCGGCTGCGTTCGGCATCAGTGTCGTCGATCCGCAGGATGAAGCGCCCGCCGCCTTGCCGCGCCAGCATCCAGTTATGCAGCGCGGTGCGGATGTTGCCGACATGGAGGCGGCCGGTGGGCGAAGGGGCGAAGCGGGTGGTGATCATGCGGCGTGCGGTAGAACGCGAGAGCCCCGCCCGCAAGCGCTCACACCGCGCGCAGTTCCGCTGCCGCAAGCGCCAGTGCGCCTTCCCACAGGCGGTGCGTGCGGTCGGTGCGGATCAGCCCGGTGAGCGCCGCTTCGAACCCCGCCCTCTCGCCATGTGCGGCCGCATCGACAAAGGCGCCGATGGTCGCCTCGTCATGGCTGAGCAGTCCGCAGCAGAAGCGCGAGACGTGGATGTTTTCAGGCCAGCTGGCCGAGACGGTCTGGGCGAGGATCAGTGCCCGTGCCGCCACCTCGACACTGCCCAGCCGCACTGCAAGTTCGGGCACCGGATCACGGCCGAGCCGCTCATGAAGCGCGATCAGGCGCAAAGCATGGATGAAGCGCCCGGCAATCGGCCCCAGTGCTTCGAGGCGCGGCGGGGCGGCGAGGGACGCGATGATATTCTGGATCGTGGCGGAGGGGGTGTGGTGCCGGGACATGAAACCTCGCGTGTGCGTGTCGTGGGGACAGACTCACGCCTAGACGAATTGCGAGTGATTTGCAATAGCGGCCTAGACCGATCATGCCGACGCAGTGCCAAAGAAAAGCCCCGCCAGAGCCGAAGCTCGGGCGGGGCGATTTTCTACCGCGAGGGCGGGAGAGGATTACTCCTCGCCAGCGTCATCCGCGTCAGGGGCGGAAGCCGCCGCAGCAGCCATAGCTGCCATGGCCGCCTTCATCTTCTCTTCCGAGCCGACTGCGTCGGGAGCCGGTTCAGCTTCGCGCTGACCAGACGCCGCGAGCGTTTCCTGCTGCTTCTTCCACGCCGCCTTCAGGGCCGCATCGCGGCTGTTGGCGGTGACGCGCAGACGGTTCATGCCCGCACCGGTACCGGCGGGGATGAGACGGCCAACGATCACGTTTTCCTTCAGACCGATCAGGGTGTCCTTCTTCCCTTCAACCGCCGCCTGCGTCAGCACGCGAGTGGTTTCCTGGAACGAAGCCGCCGAGATGAAGCTGCGGGTTTGCAGCGACGCCTTGGTGATGCCGAGCAGCACCGGATTACCCGCTGCGCCCTGCTTGCCCTTGGCCAGCTTGCCGTTGATTTCCAGCATTTCCGCCAGATCGACCTGCTCACCCGGCAGCAGGGTGGTGTCCCCGCCATCGGTGATTTCAACCTTCTGCAGCATCTGGCGAACGATCACCTCGATGTGCTTGTCGTTGATCTTCACGCCCTGCAAACGGTAGACTTCCTGAATCTCGTCAACGAGATACTCAGCCAGCGCTTCGACGCCCATGACTTCGAGGATGTCGTGCGGGTTGGGCGAGCCGGAAACAAGGGTATCACCCTTCTTCACGAAATCGCCTTCCTGCACGTCGATCACCTTGGTCTTGGCGATCAGGTATTCCACCGGATCCCCTTCCTCGGGAATGATCGCGATCTTGCGCTTCGCCTTGTATTCGCGGACGAATTCGATCCGGCCGGAGATCTTGGCGATGACCGAGACGTCCTTGGGCATACGCGCCTCGAACAGTTCGGCCACGCGCGGCAGACCGCCGGTGATGTCGCGGGTCTTGGCGGCTTCGCGGCTGGCACGGGCGAGAATGTCGCCCGCCTGCACCGTGTCACCATCGGTCACCGACAAGGTCGTGCCCGGAGCGAGCATGTAACGCGCCGCTTCGATTTCACCGCTGCCTTCGGCCAGAAGGGTCATGCGCGGACGCAGGTCTTCCTTCTTCTTGCGGCCGGTCGCACGGTTTTCCGTGACGACGCGCTGGGCAATGCCGGTCGCATCATCGACCTGCTCTTCGAGCGTGATGCCCTCGATCAGGTCCTGATACTTCACCACACCCGATTGCTCGGTGATGATCGGCAGCGTGAACGGATCCCACTCGGCGATACGATCACCGATCTTGACGTGATCGCCATCCTTGAACTTGATGACGGTCCCGTAAGGCACCTTGTGCATTTCACGCTCGCGCCCTTCGGCGTCGATCACCGCAATTTCGCCGTTGCGTGCAAGGCTCAGGATGCGGCCCTGCTTGTCCGAGATGGTCGGCATGTCGCGAAGCTCGATGCGGCCTTCCGAAATCGCCTCGAGGTGCGAGGTTTCGTTGAGCTGCGCCGCGCCGCCGATGTGGAAGGTCCGCATCGTCAGCTGGGTGCCGGGCTCACCGATCGACTGCGCGGCGATAACGCCGACAGCTTCACCGATGTTCACCGGCGTCCCGCGGGCCAGATCGCGGCCGTAGCAGGTGCCGCAGACGCCCATCTCGGCTTCGCAAACCAGCGGGCTGCGGATCTTCGCCGACTGCACTTCGGCTGCTTCGATGGCCTTGACCATCGCTTCGTCAAGCAGAGTCAGCTTGGGAACGATGACCTCACCGGTCGTGGCGTTGACGATATCCTCCATGGTCGTGCGACCAAGGATACGCTCACCGAGCGACGCAATGACGCTACCGCCCTGAACAATCGCGCGCATTTCGAGGTAGTTCTCGGTGCCGCAATCTTCTTCGACGATGACGCAATCCTGCGACACGTCGACCAGACGGCGGGTGAGGTAACCCGAGTTGGCGGTCTTCAGCGCGGTATCCGCGAGGCCCTTACGGGCACCGTGGGTCGAGTTGAAGTATTCAAGAACGGTAAGGCCTTCCTTGAAGTTCGAGATGATCGGCGTCTCGATGATTTCGCCCGAAGGCTTGGCCATCAGACCGCGCATCCCGCCGAGCTGCTTCATCTGCGCCGGGCTACCACGGGCACCCGAGTGGCTCATCATGTAGATCGAGTTGATCTGGGCTTCCTTGCCCGTCTCGGGATCGATCGGAGTCGCCTTGATGCGCTCCATCATGGCGTCAGCCACAAGGTCACCGCACTTCGACCAGGCATCGACCACGCGGTTGTACTTTTCCTGCTGCGTGATGAGACCGTCCTGATACTGCTGCTCGTACTCGGCCACCAGTGACTTGGTGCTTTCGACCAGTTCGATCTTGGCATCGGGGATGATCATGTCATCCTTGCCGAAGCTGATCCCCGCCTTGAACGCGTGACGGAAGCCGAGGCTCATGATCGCGTCGGCGAACAGCACCGTGTCCTTCTGGCCGGTGTGACGATAGACCTGATCGATCACGTCGCCGATTTCACGCTTGGTGAGCAGGCGGTTCACGATGTCGAACGGCACCTTGTAGTTCTTGGGCAGGCATTCGCCGATCAGCATCCGGCCCGGGGTCGTCACGAACCGGGTCATCGCCACATTGCCAGCCTCATCGGCCTGCGGAACGCGGGCGATGATCTTGGTGTGGAGCGTGACAGCCTTGGCTTCCAGCGCCTGATGCACTTCGGCCATGTCGGAGAAGCGCGCGAGGCGCTCAACCTTGGTGCCATCGGCGTTGTCGAGGTATTCCGGGAACTTCTCCTGCCGCTCCATCGAGAGGTAGTAGATCCCCAGAACCATGTCCTGCGAAGGCACGATGATCGGCTTGCCGTTGGCGGGCGAGAGGATGTTGTTGGTCGACATCATCAGCACGCGCGCTTCGAGCTGGGCTTCCAGCGAAAGCGGCACGTGGACCGCCATTTGGTCACCATCGAAGTCGGCGTTGAAGGCCGAGCAGACCAGCGGGTGAAGCTGAATCGCCTTGCCTTCGATCAGCACGGGCTCGAACGCCTGGATGCCCAAGCGGTGAAGCGTCGGCGCGCGGTTCAGCAGCACCGGGTGTTCGCGGATCACCTCGTCAAGGATGTCCCAGACTTCCTTGCGCTCCTTCTCGACCCACTTCTTGGCCTGCTTCAGGGTCATCGAGAGACCCTTGGCATCCAGACGGGCGTAGATGAACGGCTTGAACAGTTCGAGCGCCATCTTCTTGGGCAGGCCGCACTGGTGCAGCTTCAATTCCGGACCCGTAACGATCACCGAACGGCCCGAATAGTCGACGCGCTTGCCGAGCAGGTTCTGACGGAAGCGGCCCTGCTTGCCCTTGAGCATGTCGGACAGCGACTTCAGCGGACGCTTGTTGGCGCCGGTGATGACGCGGCCACGTCGGCCGTTGTCGAACAGCGCGTCAACGGCTTCCTGCAACATGCGCTTTTCGTTGCGGACGATGATGTCCGGCGCGCGCAGTTCGATCAGGCGCTTCAGGCGGTTGTTGCGGTTGATCACGCGGCGGTAGAGATCGTTAAGATCCGACGTCGCGAAACGGCCGCCGTCCAGCGGCACCAGCGGACGCAGTTCGGGCGGGATCACGGGGATCACTTCGAGGATCATCCATTCCGGGCGGTTGCCCGAATCGATGAAGCTTTCGACGACCTTCAGACGCTTGATGATCTTCTTGGGCTTGAGCGCCGACTTGGTGGTCGCCAGCTCTTCCATCAGCACGTCACGCTCGTTCTCAAGGTCGAGCTGCATCAGCATGGTGCGCACGGCTTCCGCGCCGATATCGGCGGTGAAGGCGTCCTCGCCATATTCGTCCTGCGCTTCGAGCAGTTCGTCTTCGGTCATCAGCTGGAACTTCTCCAGCGGGGTCAGACCGGGTTCGGTGACGATGTAGCTTTCGAAGTAGAGCACGCGCTCAAGCTGCTTCAGCTGCATGTCGAGCAGCAGGCCGATGCGGCTCGGCAGCGACTTCAGGAACCAGATGTGCGCAACCGGCGCAGCCAGTTCGATGTGGCCCATGCGCTCACGGCGCACCTTGGTCACGGTCACTTCAACGCCGCACTTTTCGCAGACGACGCCCTTGTACTTCATGCGCTTGTACTTGCCGCACAGGCACTCGTAATCCTTCACGGGGCCGAAGATGCGCGCGCAGAACAAGCCGTCACGCTCAGGCTTGAACGTGCGGTAGTTGATGGTTTCCGGCTTCTTGATCTCGCCATACGACCACGAGCGGATACGCTCCGGCGACGCGATGCCGATCTGGATCTGGTCGAAGGTTTCGGGCTTCGCCAGCTGGTTGCTGAATTTGCTCAGTTCATTCATGACTGTGTTCCCTTAGGGGGGATGAAACTCTCAGGCTGAGGGGGCGGGGCCGAGGTGTTACCCCCGGCCCTGCGCCTTATTCCGCTGCAATCGCGCTGTAGTCGGTCTGGTCGGCGTCCTCGTCATCGAGGATCGACTTCAGTTCGACGTTCAGACCCAGCGAGCGCATTTCCTTGACGAGCACGTTGAAGCTCTCCGGAATGCCGGCCTCGAAGGTGTCGTCACCCTTGACGATCGCTTCGTAGACCTTGGTGCGGCCGACCACGTCATCGGACTTCACCGTCAGCATTTCCTGCAAGGTGTAGGCGGCGCCGTAAGCCTGGAGCGCCCAGACCTCCATTTCGCCGAAGCGCTGGCCGCCGAACTGCGCCTTACCGCCCAGCGGCTGCTGGGTGACGAGGCTGTACGGCCCGATCGAACGCGCGTGGATCTTGTCGTCGACCAAGTGGTGCAGCTTGAGCATGTAGATGATGCCCACGGTGACCTTGCGGTCGAACGCCTCGCCGGTGCGGCCGTCATAGAGCGTGGACTGACCCGAAGAGTCGATCCCGGCCTTGATCAGCATTTCCGACACGTCCGGTTCGCGTGCACCATCGAACACCGGGGTCCCCATCGGCACGCCAGCCGCAAGGTTGCCCGCCAGTTCGACGATATCGGCCGTAGTGCGGCTGTCGAGATCCTCGAAATACTGGTCGCCGTAGATGTCCTTCAGACGATCGACCACCGCTTCGGGGGGCTTCACGCCGGCGTAATCTTCGGCAGCATTCGGGTTTGCAGCGCGCCAGGCGTCGAGCATGTCCTTGATCTCGTGACCGAGGGCACGTGCGGCAAAGCCGAGGTGCGTCTCGAAGATCTGACCGACGTTCATACGCGAAGGCACGCCCAGCGGGTTGAGCACGAGATCGACCGGGGTCCCGTCTTCGAGGAACGGCATGTCCTCGATCGGCAGGATGCGGCTGATCACGCCCTTGTTCCCGTGGCGACCGGCCATCTTGTCGCCCGGTTGCAGCTTGCGCTTCACCGCGACGAACACCTTGACCATCTTGAGCACACCGGGAGCGAGTTCATCGCCGCGTTCCAGCTTTTCCTTGCGGTCATGGAACTTGGCATCGATCACCGCGACGGCTTCGTCGTACTGGGTCTTCACCGCTTCGATCTGCGCCTGACGGCCATCATCCGCGACTGCGAACTTGAACCATTCGAAGCGCTCGAGCTCGTCGAGCATCTCCGCGGTGATCTCCACGCCCTTCTTCGCACCCTTGGGGGCAGCCGATGCGGTCTGGCCGATCAGCATGTCACGAAGGCGGTTGTAGGTCGCACGGTTGAGGATGTTGCGTTCGTCAGCCGCGTCCTTGCGGAGACGTTCGATTTCCTCGTTCTGGATCGCACGGGTACGGTCGTCGATCTCGATCCCGTGGCGGTTGAACACCCGGACTTCGACGATGGTGCCCGCAACGCCCGGCGGCAGACGCAGCGAGGTGTCACGCACATCGCTCGCCTTTTCACCGAAGATCGCGCGCAGCAGCTTTTCTTCCGGGGTCATCGGCGATTCACCCTTGGGCGTGATCTTGCCGACCAGAATGTCACCGGGGTGCACTTCGGCGCCGATATAGACGATGCCCGCTTCGTCGAGGTTGCGCAGGGCTTCCTCGCCGACATTGGGGATGTCGCGGGTGATGTCCTCCGGCCCGAGCTTGGTGTCACGCGCCATGACTTCGAACTCCTCGATGTGGATCGAGGTGAAGACGTCGTCCTTCACGATGCGTTCGCTGATCAGGATCGAGTCTTCGTAGTTGTAGCCATTCCACGGCATGAACGCGACGAGGCTGTTCTTGCCGAGCGCCAATTCGCCCAGGTCGGTCGAGGGGCCGTCAGCGATGATATCGCCCTGTTCGATCGTGTCGCCCACCTTCACCAGCGGACGCTGGTTGATGCAGGTGTTCTGGTTCGAACGCTGGAACTTCTGGAGCGTGTAGATGTCCACGCCCGACTGGCCGGGTTCGACATCGCCGATGGCGCGGATCACGATACGGGTCGCGTCGACCTGGTCGACGATCCCGCCACGCTTGGCCGCAATCGCAGCGCCCGAATCGCGCGCCACGGTTTCTTCCATGCCGGTGCCAACCCACGGGGCTTCAGCCTTCACAAGCGGCACCGCCTGGCGCTGCATGTTCGAGCCCATCAGCGCGCGGTTGGCGTCATCGTTTTCCAGGAACGGAATGAGCGATGCTGCGACCGAAACCAGCTGCTTGGGGCTGACGTCCATCAGCGTGACGTGCTCGCGCAGCGCCATCAGGTTGTCGCCATTGTGACGTGCCGAGACCAGCTCTTCGACAAACGAGCCGTCTTCGTTGAGCTCAGCCGAAGCCTGCGCCACCGTGTGCTTCTGCTCTTCCATCGCGGAAAGATAGATCACGTCGGCGGTCACCTTGCCGTCGATGACCTTGCGGTACGGGGTTTCGATGAAGCCGTACTTGTTGACGCGGCTGAACGACGCGAGGCTGTTGATCAGACCGATGTTCGGGCCTTCCGGCGTTTCAATCGGGCAGATGCGGCCATAGTGCGTCGGGTGAACGTCGCGGACTTCGAAGCCCGCGCGCTCACGGGTGAGACCACCCGGGCCCAAGGCCGAAACGCGGCGCTTGTGGGTGACTTCCGACAGCGGATTGGTCTGGTCCATGAACTGCGAGAGCTGCGAGGAGCCGAAGAATTCCCGCACCGCGGCCACGGCGGGCTTGGCGTTGATGAGGTCGTTCGGCATCACGGTGCTGACGTCGACCGAGCTCATGCGCTCCTTCACGGCGCGCTCCATGCGCAGCAGGCCGACGCGGTACTGGTTTTCCAGCAGCTCGCCCACCGAACGCACACGGCGGTTGCCGAGGTTGTCGATGTCATCAACTTCGCCCTTGCCGTCCTTCAGGCCGACAAGCTCCTTCACCACTGCGAGGATATCTTCCTTGCGCAGCGTGGTGACGGTGTCTTCGCACTCAAGACTGAGACGCATGTTGAGCTTCACGCGGCCCACGGCCGAGAGGTCGTAACGCTCGGCGTCGAAGAACAGGCCTTCGAACAGCGCTTCGGCGGTTTCCTTCGTCGGCGGTTCGCCCGGACGCATGACCTTGTAGATCGCTTCCAGACCTTCGTCACGGTTCTCGGCCTTGTCGGCCTTCAGCGTGTTGCGGATCCACGGACCGGTGTTGATTTCGTCGATGTCGAGCAGCGGCAGGGTATCGATCCCGGCCTTATCGAGCGTCTCGATGTGTTCGAGCGTCACTTCGTCGCCAGCTTCGATGTAAATGCGGCCCGTTGCTTCGTCGATCATGTCGCCCGCGGCATAGCGGCTCACGACTTCCTCGGTCGGGAGCAGCAGTTCCTTCAGGCCATCCTTGGCGGCCTTGTTGGCAGCGCGCGGCGAGATCTTGAGGCCGGCGGGGAACACTTCCTCACCAGTGGCAGCATCGACCAGCGCGAAAGTCGGCTTGGCATTGCGCCAAGTTTCGGCCTGGAACGGAATCTTCCAGCCATCCTTGGCGCGTTCCCACACCACGGTGTTGTAGAAGTGATGCAGGATATCCTCGGCATCAAGGCCGAGCGAATACAGCAGCGCCGTGACCGGCAGCTTGCGCTTGCGGTCGATACGGACGTTGACGATGTCCTTGGCGTCGAATTCGAAATCGAGCCACGAACCGCGATAGGGGATCACGCGGGCAGCAAACAGCAGCTTGCCCGACGAGTGGGTCTTGCCGCGATCGTGATCGAACAGCACGCCCGGCGAACGGTGCATCTGCGACACGATCACACGCTCGGTGCCGTTGATGATGAAGGTGCCGTTGTCCGTCATCAGGGGCATGTCGCCCATGTAGACGTCCTGCTCCTTGATATCGAGGACCGAGCGGGTTTCGGTTTCGCTATCCACCTCGAACACAATGAGGCGCAGCGTGACCTTCATCGGGGCGGCGTAGGTGATGCCGCGCTGACGGCACTCGGTGGTGTCGTACTTGGGCTCTTCGAGTTCGTAATGCACGAAATCAAGCTCGGCGGTGCCGGCGAAATCGCGGATCGGGAACACCGAACGCAGGGTCTTTTCGAGGCCCGAGACGTAACCCGTCGCCTTGTCCGACCGCAGGAACTGCTCGTAGCTTTCGCGCTGAACCTCGATCAGGTTCGGCATCTGCACCACTTCGTGGATGTCACCGAAGATCTTGCGGATGCGCTTCTTAGCGGTGCCCTGCGCCTTGCGGCTGCGAGTGACGGGCGGCTTCGCCTTGGTTGCCATGGAGGAGTAGGCCTCTTTGGTTGGGCCACGCGAGAGAGGCTCGCGCGGACGGGGAATATCGCTATCGTTCCACGCGAAAACCTGCCGTTCTCCAACGCACAAACGCTGCTTGCCCAGCCCCGCCCATCTGGTCGGTGCTGGCAGCAGCATCTCATTGCGTCGCGAAACTGGCTGTCGCTGCTTCCATTCCTAGACCGGTTCCCGCGCATGAATCGGTCTTGCTCGAAGCTAGCGCGAGGAGGCGATGTAGGATTGCCCCTGCGCGATGTCAATGCAGGCGCGGTGGACTGCAGGTCTCTTCATCTGGGCTTACTGCAAAACGACACGCTCTATATCGTTTTTCAATATTATTGATTGACGATATGCCGCGAATCGGATTAGAGAGGCTTTATCGAATCACGATGTGCCCAACCAAGGAAATCGATATGAACCGCATTGCCAACACCGCGCTTGCCGCCTGCGCTGCCCTCGTCCTTTCGCTCGCGTCGATCGGCGCGATCGTCACCGTGCCCCCGGCAGAGGCCGCTGCGCCCGCCGCGCTCAGCCTGCTCGACCTGGCCTGACGCCCACTTACAGGAGCTGTCCCATGACCAAGCCCGATAGAACCTCCGACCTCCTGCTGCTCGCTGGCAAGGTCGTTACCGTTATGATGCAGGGCGCGATGTTGATCGGCGCCGCCGCGCTGGTCATCGCCCTCGGCGCCATCGCCTTCTTCAATGACACCATCCAGGCCGAGATGCTGGCCGACCCGGACTTTCGCGGTGTGGTCTTCCCGACATTCACCTTGTTCGGCATCATGCTGATCGGGCTCGCGATCGTCGCCACGCTGTTCGTCTTCTTCGGCAGGCTGCGCGCGATCATCAACACCGTGGGCGAAGGCGATCCCTTCGTGCCGGTCAACGCTGAAAGGCTGAGCCTGATGGCATGGCTGATGCTGGGCGTGCAGCTGCTGGTGCTGGCCGCGATCCCACTGGCGCTCGATCTGGTCGAGCTCGCGGATGATCTGGGCGAAAGCTCTCATATCGAAGTCAGCAGCGGCATCGACCTTAGCGGGATCCTCCTCGTCATCATCCTGTTCATCCTCGCCCGCGTGTTCCGCCACGGCGCAGCGATGCGCGAAGACCTCGAAGGGACCGTGTGATGCCCCCCATCAACGATGATCTCGAAGGAACCCGCATCATGGTGAAGCTCGACGACTTGCTCTATGCCCGCCGCATGACGCTGACCGAACTGGCCGAGCGGGTCGATCTGACGCTGGCCAACCTGTCGATCCTCAAGACCGGCAAGGCCAAGGCAATCCGCTTCTCCACCCTCGCCGCGATCTGCCGCGAGCTGGAGTGCCAGCCGGGCGATCTGCTCGCCTACGAAGCAGAATGACACGCGTGGCGGGCCGGGGATCACCCTCGGCCCGCTGGCGCATCGTCAATCGGAACGGACCCGGCCCATCACCAGCGCCGCCACCGCCAGCAGCAGGATCGCGCTCGCCTCGTACACGACATTTTCCGCATCCATGTCCTTGCCTTGCAGCACGATCAGCCGCGCGATGGCCGTGATGGCGATGAAGATCGGGAAGACGAAGGACGATCCCTTGCCGGTATAAAACACCGCAATCATCGCGATCACTTCGGTATAGAGGAACATCAGCAGGATATCTGCCAGCACGATCGAGCCGCGCTGATAGACCGACCAGACCTCGGTCCCGGCCGCCACCAGCGTCATGATCGCCGCCAGCATCAGCAGGCCTTGCTCGATCCATTTGAACAGCCTGCCCGCCGGGCTGTGCTGCAAATCCGGTTCGGGCTGAGGTGCGGTGGGTTCGGGCGTGTTCATGGCCTGCCACTATACGGCAAAGCTGCATGCTTTACCAAAGGTTTGCCTCGACCTTGGATGGATTGGACTACCCGCACTCCGGGACAAATGGCTTGACTCGGCACCCGGCATGGCTAAGGGGCCTGCCCGACCGGCCAAGCCTTTGGCTGATCCGGTCATCCGTCCGAGACCGTTGGTGAAGGCAATTGGGCCTTCTTAATTTCCAGCCTAGACGGGGAAACGAGATTTCGCAGGCAGCCTTATGCTGTTTGCTCGCGTGCCTGCCATGATGCCGGCGCACACCCTCCTTCCCTTTCGACGGACTCGCCCGTGTTCGGAGCTTCGGTTCCGTGCGCGGACAAACGTAGCCGATCGTGCGGGAGCCATCCTGCCCGATCATTTGTGAAGGAGTATGGCATGGATCGTTCGCAGAAAGCCGACGCGGTTGCCCAGCTCAATGCGGTCTTCAACGAGGTCAGTGTGGTGGTCGTCACCCGCAACCTCGGCATGACGGTGGCTCAGTCCACTGCCCTGCGTCTGAAGATGCGCGATGCTGGCGCTACCTACAAGGTTGCGAAGAACCGTCTCGCCAATCTCGCTCTTGAAAACACCGACTATGTCGGGATCAGTGACATGCTCACTGGCCCGGTCGGGCTGGCCTGGTCGACTGACCCGGTCGCGGCTGCCAAGGCCGCTGTCGAATTCGCCAAGACGAATGACAAGCTCGAAATCGTCGGCGGTTCGATGGGTTCGGTCGTTCTCGACGAAGCCGGGATCCGGGCACTTGCCTCGATGCCCAGCCTCGACGAACTGCGCGCCAAGCTCATCGGTCTGGTCAACGCACCTGCGACGAAGATCGCCCAGGTCGTTACCGCACCCGCCGCCAAGGTCGCTCGTGTGTTTGCCGCTTACGCGGACAAGGCAGCCTAAGAGACGTTTTTCGTTTTACGAAACAATCTATTGGGGCGCATTTGCCCCGCCACAATTTGGAGTGAACCATCATGGCCGATATCGCCAAGCTTGTTGAAGAACTTTCGAAGCTGACCGTCCTCGAGGCGGCTGACCTTGCCAAGGCCCTCGAAGAAGCATGGGGCGTGAGCGCCGCTGCTGCTGTCGCGGTTGCCGCTGGCCCCGCCGCTGCTGCCGAAGCTGTCGAAGAGCAGACCGAATTTGACGTCATCCTGACCGGCGACGGCGGGAAGAAGATCCAGGTCATCAAGGAAGTCCGCGCCATCACCGGCCTCGGCCTGACCGAAGCCAAGACCCTTGTGGAATCGGCTCCGAAGGCCATCAAGGAAGCCGTCAACAAGGCGGAAGCCGAAGACATCAAGAAGAAGATCGAAGAAGCCGGCGGCACCGTCGAACTCAAGTAATCTTCATCGCAAGTTTTGCGGGCGTCTTGAAGCGTCCGCAGATAGGAGGGCGGCGCCAGCGATGGTGTCGCCCTTTTTGCGGCCCTCTGTCCGCGCCGCAGCAGCCCAGTCGCGCTGACCCCAATTATCAGGCGGCGGTATTTGCACTTCCCCCGAATCGCCGCCGCGCCTATCCGGGCCGGCTCGCCAGCCGGCGGGTGCCGAACCGATCATGCAACAGACACACACCCTTCAAACGCCCAGCTGGGGGCAGGAACTGCGCGCGACGCTCGGACTAGCCGTGCCGCTCGCCGCCACGAACCTGTTGCAGATGCTGATCCACGCGGTCGATGTGGTGTTCATCGCCCGGCTCGGCGATCAGCCGCTCGCCGCCTCCAGCCTCGCCATCGCCATCTTCGGCCTGACGGTCTGGGCCATGACTGGGCTGATCGGCGCCTGCGCGCCGCTGATCGCGGCCGAGCGCGGGCGCAAGCTGCATTCGGTGCGCGAAGTGCGCCGCACGGTCCGTATGGGAATGTGGGCCGCGCTCGGCTTCGGGCTGGTCGGCATGGCCGTCTGCTTCGGCGGCGAGGCACTGTTGCTGGCGAGCGGGCAGGACCCGAAGATCGCGGCAATGGCGGGCGATTTCCTCGCGATCCTGTCATGGGCGATGATCCCGATGGTGCTGGCGGGCGTGTTCCGCATCTTTGTCGCCGCGCTGGGCAAGCCCGGCTATGCGACCGCGATCACGCTGCTGGCGCTGGGGACGAATGTGCTGGGCAACTGGGCGCTGGTGTTCGGCAATCTCGGCCTGCCCGCGCTCGGCCTGATGGGCTCCGCTCTGTCGAGCGTGATCACCGCGCTTGCCATGCTGATCGCCTATGTTTTCGTGATCCGGCGCGACCGGAGCTTGCGGCGCTATCGCATTTTCGGGCGCTGGTGGCGGCCCGAATGGACGCGGCTCAAGCAAATCATGGTGATCGGCACTCCGATTGCATTGACCGTGATGGCCGAGGCGGGGCTGTTCAGCGGGGCAGCGCTCTTGATGGGCCGGATCGGCGAAACCGAACTCGCGGCGCACACGCTGGCGCTCAATCTCGCGGCGCTGGCGTTCCAGATCCCGTTCGGCACCGCCCAGGCGGCGACCATCCGGGTCGGCTACCATCACGGCGCGGGCGACCGCATCGCCGCCGGGCGTGCGGGCTGGGTCGCGATTGGGATCGGCACGGGCTTCATGACCACCACGGCGTTGGCGATGCTGCTGATGCCGACCATGCTGCTGTGGGTCTATATCGATCCCGCCGCTCCCGCGAACGCAGCGCTGGTCGCCTTTGCGCTGCAATATCTGACGCTCGCCGCAATCTTCCAGCTCGCGGACGGGGTGCAGGCGGTGGCGGCGGGCGCCCTGCGCGGCCTGCAGGACACCCGCGTGCCGATGTGGATCGCGATCTTCAGCTATTGGGTACCCGGGTTCGGCTGCGCGATCGGGCTGGGGTTCTACACCGCGCTCGAAGGGACCGGCGTATGGATCGGGTTGGCGACCGGGCTGTTCTTCGCTGCGGCAGGCCTGCTGTGGCGCTGGTCGCAGCGCGATGCCCTGGGGCTGACGCGCTACGAGACGGCAGCCTAACGCGCCGGAGTGGCCGCCGCCGGGGCAACGCCGGTCGGGATTGTCAGGCCAAGCTCGTCGAATTTCAGCTTCACGCCTTCGTTCAAGGCCCATGACAGGGCGAGATAATCGCCGGAATTGCACCATACCCTAAGGCCAACGCGCACCGAGTTATCGGCAAGCGCCCCGACAAAGGCGACCGGCGCAGGCTCGGCCAGCACTCGCGGATCGGCAGTTGCCAGCTCCAGCATCGCCGCGCGCGCGGCGCGCAGATCGTCCTCGTAATTGATCGGCACCACAAGCTCGAATCGCCGCGTCGGCAAGCGCGAATAATTGACCACCGCCTTGTTCCACAGCTCGTTATTGGGGACCATGACATAGAGGCCATCGAGCTGGAGCATCTCGGTGGTGAACAGGCCGATCGCTTGCACCGTACCCGCCACGGGGCCGGCGGTGATATACTCGCCCACCCGGAACGGCCGCTGGATCAGGATCATGACGCCGGCCGCGACATTGCTGAGCGTCCCTTGCAGCGCGAGGCCCACCGCCAGCGCCAGACCGCCCAATGCGGCGATAATGCTGGTCGTCTGCACCCCGAACTGGGTGAGCACGGTGATCGCGACGATCACCCACAGCGCATACTTGATGATGTTGCTGAGGAACTTCGCGACCGTCGGCTCGATCCGGCTGTTGCCGGTCAGCGCCCGGTCGGCCCAGCGTGACAGCAGCCGGGCGAGAATCACTCCGATGATCAACACCGACATCGCGCCGGTCAGATAGGCGAGGTTGGTCTTCAGCCACAGCCACGCCTCAGTAGCGAAGTTGATCTCGTCGTTAAGGCCGTTGCCGAGCCGGGGCGGAAGCTTGGGGGCAGTCATTGTGCGAAAGGCTCCTGAGGGCTGGCTGGCTCGATAACCGAGCGCGCCGATGCTGGCCACCCCAGCCGGAAAATGACAGGGAGCGCGAAATTTTTTGCGGGCCGGGGGGTTGATTCATTCGCCCCCCACGACCAAATGCCTCCCCGTTGGCACTCTCAGAGGGAGAGTGCCAAGCAACCTCACCCATTTAAGGAAAGGTCATAACCATGGCATTTCGTCCGCTGCACGACCGCGTTGTGGTCCGTCGCATCGAAGCCGACCAGAAGACCGCTGGCGGCATCATTATCCCCGATAGCGCTCAGGAAAAGCCGAGCGAAGGTGAAGTCATCGCCGTTGGCGAAGGCAACCGTGACGACGACGGCGACCGTATCCCGCTCGACGTCAAGGTCGGCGACCGCGTGTTGTTCGGCAAATGGTCGGGCACCGAAGTCAAGATCGACGGTGAAGACCTGCTGATCATGAAGGAAAGCGACATCATGGGAGTGGTTGGCTGATCGCCTGACCCTCTTCGCTTCTTTCGACTCATAACCTCATCTCAGGAGAAACAATCATGGCAGCCAAGGACGTAAAGTTCGGCCGCGAAGCCCGCGAAGGCATTCTTCGCGGCGTCGACATCCTCGCCAACGCCGTCAAGGTGACCTTGGGCCCCAAGGGCCGCAATGTCGTCATCGACAAGAGCTTCGGCGCACCCCGCATCACCAAGGACGGCGTTACTGTCGCCAAGGAAATCGAACTCAAGGACAAGTTCGAAAACATGGGCGCCCAGATGCTGCGCGAAGTCGCCAGCAAGGCGAACGACAGCGCCGGTGACGGCACCACCACCGCCACCGTGCTGGCTCAGGCCATCGTCACCGAAGGCATGAAGTCGGTTGCCGCCGGCATGAACCCGATGGATCTCAAGCGCGGGATCGATCAGGCCGTGATCGCGGTTGTCGAGAACCTCAAGAGCCGTTCGAAGGACGTCTCGGACAGCTCGGAAATCGCGCAGGTCGGCATCATTTCGGCCAATGGCGACCGTGAAGTCGGCGAGAAGATCGCCGAAGCCATGGAAAAGGTCGGCAAGGAAGGCGTGATCACCGTCGAGGAAGCCAAGGGCCTCGAGTTCGAGCTCGATGTCGTCGAAGGCATGCAGTTCGACCGCGGTTACCTGTCGCCCTATTTCATCACCAACCCCGACAAGATGACCGTGGAACTGGATAACCCCTATATCCTGATCCACGAGAAGAAGCTGTCGAACCTGCAGGCGATGCTGCCGATCCTCGAAGCCGTGGTGCAGTCGGGCCGTCCGCTGCTGATCATCGCTGAAGACATCGAAGGCGAAGCGCTCGCGACCCTCGTGGTCAACAAGCTGCGCGGCGGCCTCAAGGTTGCGGCCGTGAAGGCTCCGGGCTTCGGCGATCGTCGCAAGGCGATGCTGCAGGACATCGCGATCCTGACCAAGGGCGAGATGATCAGCGAAGACCTCGGCATCAAGCTTGAGAACGTCACCGTGGGTATGCTCGGTCAGGCCAAGAAGGTCTCGATCGACAAGGACAACACCACCATCGTCGATGGCGCCGGCGCTGCCGATGACATCAAGGCGCGTGTGGCTGAAATCCGCACCCAGATCGACAACACCTCGAGCGATTACGACCGTGAGAAGCTGCAAGAGCGTCTCGCCAAGCTTGCTGGCGGCGTGGCTGTCATCAAGGTCGGCGGCGCGACCGAAGTCGAAGTGAAGGAGCGCAAGGACCGCGTCGATGACGCCCTCCATGCAACCCGCGCTGCGGTGGAAGAAGGCATCGTCCCCGGCGGCGGTACGGCTCTGCTTTACGCCACCAAGGCTCTTGAAGGCCTGAAGGGCGCGAACGAAGACCAGACCCGCGGCATCGACATCATCCGCAAGGCGATCACCGCCCCGATCAAGCAGATCGCCCAGAACGCCGGCCATGATGGCGCGGTCGTTGCAGGCAACCTGCTGCGCGAAGATGACGAAACGCAGGGCTTCAACGCGGCGACCGACGTGTACGAAAACCTGGTGAAGGCCGGCGTGATCGACCCGACCAAGGTTGTCCGCACCGCGTTGCAGGACGCAGCTTCGGTTGCCGGCCTGCTGATCACCACCGAAGCGGCGATCGTCGAGCGTCCGGAAGACAAGCCGGCTTCGCCCCCGATGCCCGACATGGGCGGCATGGGGTTCTGACCTAAGGCGGGCGGGCCAGCGAAAGCTGACCCGTCCACGCCGCAAGCCGGCCAGCGGGGCGCAGCTCCGTCTGACGACTCGGGCTTCGCCCGAGTCGTCCCAGCCAGGACCACAACAGAAAACCCCGGCGGAGCCATCCGCCGGGGTTTTTCTATGCCGGGCGCGTGTGACCGGAAGTGGGTGGGAACCTGCCATCTATGTCATCCCAGCGAAAGCTGGGACCTAGGGCCTCTTGGTGCAGTGCTTGACGCCCTAGGCCCCAGCTTTCGCTGGGGTGACGGGGATGGCTACGACGAGGCCATAACCGAACTGCTGGCTTTTGCTTACAGGCCTGAAAAGCAGCCATTGCCCCCCGTTTACCCGATGGTGAACTTCCCCTGCCATAGCAGCGACATGGACGGCCTGCGCATCTCCAACGACACCTCTGCTTACGAAGTCCCCGCTGCGCTCGACGCTGAGGGGCGGATGACGGCGGCTTGCATCGCGCAGGCGCTCACCATGATGGACACGCATGGTCTCGTGGTCATCACCGGGTTGCTGTCCAACAGCGAGGCCGAGGCGGGGCTCAAACTCGTGCGCCAGACCATCGCCGATCCTGATCGCGCCCGCAGCGCCTTCGCCAGCGAGACCGACAATCTTTATGTCCGGCGCGACTTCTGCTCGCTGCCGTCAAACCCCGGGGTCACGCGCTTTGCCGCCACGCTGGCGCAGCGGCTGGAGGGCGTGCTGACGGAGTATTGTGGCCGGACGCGCGCCGTGCTCGAGATTGCGACCTTCACCAGCTATCTCGGTTCCTCGCACCAGTATATCCACCGCGATCCGGCGGGCGTGATCAGCATGTTTGCGGCGCTCGAGGATGTGTCACCCGAGCAGGGGGGCACGGTGTTCGTGCCGGGGACGCACCAGTATGGTGGGGCCGATTACCAGCATGGCGGGGGGGCCTATCAACTCATGGAGCTGTTCCGCACGCGCTGCAACGCGGGCATTTTCCGGCACAATCTTGCCAAGCTGTGGCGGATGCGCGGATCGTCCGATGCGCCGCTGGCTCCGGGAGAATTCCGCGACCGGGTGTTTTCGCGCCTGTGGGATCAGCACCAGCCCAACATCCTGCGCTTCCTGCTGGGCAAGAATTCGCAGTTCAGCCTGCGCCATTGCAGCCCTGCCACCCTGTGGCGGCTACGGCGCGAGCGCGCAGTGCTCGACGAGCGCTTCCGGCTGGTGCAAGTCGCGCCGCGCAAGGGGACGGTGATCCTCTATCGCAGTGACCTGCTGCATGCAGGGCCGGACAACCGCTCCGCCCGGCCGCGGCAGTTCTTCGGGATGAGTATCGCGCGCGACATCATCGACTCCAAATACTGGCACGACGGCTATTCCCCGCACCCGAGCCTGATCGCCGAGCCGCTGACCCTTGGCGACCTGCTCGCCGCGCCCGCAGCAGCAGCCAGCTTGCCGGAGCCCCGCCAACGCGCGCTGGTAGAATAGGCGTGCTTAACCGATCCGGTGCTCGCCCTTGATCCACCTGACGGTGCCAGAACTCGCGCGCATCACGACGCTTTCAGTCGTAAGGATCATCTCGCCGGTGTGCTTGCGGCGGCGCTTTACCCCGCTCAGCAGCGAACCATCGGTCACGCCCGTCGCGGCGAAGATGCAGTCGCCCTTGGCGAGGTCTTCGAGCTTGTAGATCCGGTTCAGATCCTCGATCCCCCACTTGCGGGCGCGGGCCTTTTCGTCGTCGTTGCGGAACACCAGCCGGCCGTTGAACTGCCCGCCGACGCAGCGCAGCGCCGCGGCTGCCAGCACGCCTTCAGGCGCGCCGCCTTGGCCCATATACATGTCGATCGTGGTTTCCTCGTCCGTCACCGCGATCACACCGGCGACGTCGCCGTCACCGATCAGCACCACGCCGCAGCCGATGCTGCGCAGTTCGGCGATCAGTTCCGCATGGCGCGGACGGTCGAGCACGCAGACATTGATCTCGCTGGGCTTCACGCCTTTGGCCGAAGCCACCGCCATGACATTTTCGGTCGGCGATTTGGCAAGGTCGATGATGCCTTCGGGATAGCCGGGGCCGACCGCGAGCTTGTCCATGTAAACATCGGGCGCGTTGAGCAGACAGCCTTCTTCGGCCGCTGCCAGCACCGCGAGCGCGTTGGGGCCGGCCTTCGCTGTGATAGTGGTGCCTTCGAGCGGGTCGAGTGCGATGTCGATCTTGGGGCCTTTGCCCATGCCGACCTTTTCGCCGATGAACAGCATCGGGGCCTCGTCACGCTCCCCCTCACCGATCACCACGGTGCCGTCCATGTAGAGGTTGTCGAACGCGCGGCGCATGGCTTCCACGGCTGCGGCATCGGCCGCCTTTTCATCACCGCGTCCGATCAATTGCGCCGCCGCGATGGCGGCCGCTTCGGTGACGCGCACCATTTCCAGCACCAGCACGCGCTGGATCGCATTATCGGCTGCGGCTTGCTCGGCGATGGTGAGGTCGGTATCGGTGGCGGAGTTCATGCGCAATTCAGCCCTTTATTGCTTTTGTTGCAGCTACCTTTGGAATGCCTTGGCGCTTAAGCGGATGGAGACGGGTTTGTCGAGCAATGCAACACCTGTCGGTCCCCGTTTTCGCCTCGGCCTGACGGCTTTCGCGGTAATCTTCGCCGCGCCTTTGGCCGCGCAGGATGACACGGCGGCGACAAATGCACCTGCTGCCGAGCCGACTCCGGCCCCCACGCCACAAGGCCCACCAGCACCCCCACGCGTCAATCTGATGGTCACGGTCCCGCGCGGTGAGGTCAATCAGGCACAGCTTCAGGAATGCCGCGATGATGCCGATGCGGGCACGATCAGCGGCGAGATCGTGGTGTGCCGCGAAACCGGCAATAATGGCGAAAGCCCGCTGACTGGGGACCGCTCCGCGACGCAGAAACGCTACGCACAGGAAACCATGCTGAAGGGCGCGCCGCGTGCGCCCGAGGCTTTCGGGATTCCCGACAACGGCAAGGGCATCGGGTTCGGCAAGCCGCCGCCGGTGGCGATCACCGTCGATTTTGACGCTCTGCCCACCGCCCCCGCCGGATCGGACGCGGATCGCATGGCGCGCGGCCTCCCGGCGCTGGGCGAAGACCGCGAACTGACCGAGGAAGAAGAACGGGCCCGGCGGGAAGCTGCGGGGATCAAGACCAGCGCACCCCCGCGTCCGAAGAAGAAGGGCGGTTAGGGCGCAGCGCGGTGGTGTGGCTGAGCCTTGTAGCGGCGGTGCTGATGGCTGCCAGCGCGCAACCCCAGAGCCAGGGGCAAGCCTCCCGCCTGCCACCCCGCCCTCCGCCGCCAACCACGGCCGAATCGCCGCCCGACCGCATCCCGATTGATCTCGGTGAGGATGAGTGGGCGAGCGATCCGCCGCAGACCATCGACATCCTCGTCCCGCCCACCCAATCCGAAGCAGCCAATGCCGCCGAACTGAAGGACTGCGAGAACCAGCGCGAGGCCGGGGTGGTTGCGGGCGAAATCGTGGTGTGCCGCGAGCTGCCCGCCGACACCAGCCAGCTATATAGCGGGAGCCGTGAGGCCTGGCTGAAAGACTATGCAGAGCGCACGCAGAACGCCGGGACCCTGCCCCCGCCCGATGTCGCCGGGCCGGGCATCTTCCGCGGGCCTGCGACCGTCAGCGGGCTATGCTTCATCCCCCCCTGCCCCAAAGACCCGGCCCTAATCATCGACGTCGAAGCGATCCCGCCCCCGCCCGAAGGATCGGACGCGGAGCGCGTGGCGCAAGGGTTGAAGCCGGTCGAGGGGGACAATGCGCCTCTCACCGCCGAGGAGCGCCGTCGCAAGGAGGCGGCGTTGGGGTTGCCGGAGGCGGCAGGGCTGAAGCAATAGTCGTGAGTCCCCGCGCAGGCGGGGACCTCGGGCCCGGAAGCGCCAACCACAAAGAGGTCCCCGCCTGCGCGGGGACTCACCGTGGGTTACAAAGGCAGGATCGGCAGCACCAGCGGCTCGCCCGTCAGGCTGTCCGAGCCTTCGAGCAGCGCCAGCGCCTTTGTCACGCAGCGCTCCGGCCCTTCGTGCGTCACCATCGCCACCATCACCTCGCCCCCGCTCTGCGAGCGGCCCTGTTGGATCAGGCTCTCGATTGAGACGTCCCCGTCACGCAGCGCGGCCGTGAGTTCGGCGAGCACGCCGGGGCGGTCCTTGACCATGAAGCGGATATAGGTGCGCTCGGTCCGGTGGCCCGGCTCGGCAGGCGGCATCGCGGCCAGCTGTGCGCTGGGGATCGAGAACGGCGCGCCCACTTCGTCGCGGGCAATGTCGATGAGGTCAGCGGCCACCGCGCTCGCGGTCGGCCCATCGCCTGCACCGGGACCCTGAAACAGCAGGCGGCCCGAGAAATTGCCCTCCGCCACGACCGCGTTGGTCGGCCCGTCGACGGCGCTGAGGGGGTGGCCTCGCGCGACAAGACAAGGGCGCACGCGCTGGAGCAGACGGGGGCCGTCAGGCGTCTCCTCCACGTCCGCCTCACCGATAAGGCGGATCACAAAACCCAAGGCCGCAGCCTGCGCAATGTCGGCGGCGCGCACCTGCGTGATGCCATTGACCCGCACGCCTGCGAAATCGACCCGCGTGCCGAACCCAATCGCGGCAAGGATCGCCAGCTTGTGTGCCGCGTCCACGCCTTCGATATCGAACGCCGGATCAGCCTCGGCAAAGCCCAGCCGCTGCGCATCGGCGAGCACGTTGGCAAAGTCCGCGCCGGTCGCTTCCATCTCGGACAGGATGTAATTGCAGGTGCCGTTGAGGATGCCGTAAACCTTGGTGAGCGCGTTGGCCGAGGTGCCTTCGCGCAGGCCCTTGATCACAGGGATGCCGCCGCCGACCGCAGCTTCGAACTTCAGCGCGGCGTTGTTCGCCTCGGCAAGTTCGGCCAGTTCCAGCCCGTGATGCGCGATCATCGCCTTGTTGGCGGTGACGAGACCCTTGCCCGCCCCCAATGCCGCGCGCGACAGCGCCAGCGCCGGGCCATCCGACCCGCCGACCAGTTCAACCACCACGTCCACATCATCGCGCCGGGCGAGCGCGGTCATGTCGTCTTCCCACGCGAAGCGGGCAATATCGACGCCGCGATCCTTGCCGCGATCCCGCGCGCTGACCGCCACGACCTCGATCCCGCGGCCCGCGCGCGCGGCAATCAGGGCGCGGTTGGTGTCGAGCAACCGGATGACGCCCGCGCCGACCGTGCCGAGCCCGGCGATAGCAATACGCAGCGGATTCGGGGGCGGATTCGGGCGGGGCGGTTGAGGGGCGGTATCGGCCAAGCGGTCCTCCATCAGTGACTGAGGGCGGCGCTTAACCGTGCAATTCCGGCGGTCAAGCGCGGATGCTTGCCATCAGCCTTTGGTGATCCGCCGAACACAAGGCCCCAACGCCTCTCGGACGAAGGCATAATCCGCTGTTGCAAGCCGCCGCTCCTCTGGCTCGCGGGCGAGGTTGGCGTTGCTCGGCAGCTGCGCAGGCAGCGCGCAGGCGAGGCGATACCAGCGCAGCGTCTCAGGCGCAGGCGGACGCGCCGCCGAATCGATGATCTCGCCCCACGACACACCCCATTGCGGGCGTTGGCCGGGACGGCGCAGCACGGTGATCGACACGGGGGAGCGGTTTTCGGTTGCCAGAAAGATCTGTGTCTCCGATTCGCCGGTCAAGGTGCCCTGCACCGCCAAGGCATCGCTGATCCCGGTGATGCGGGGGGGCGTGCTGGCCCCGGCGTAAAGCTCGGTCAGGATCGGACGCAGGCGGGCTTCCAGTTCCGGCGTATAGGCCAGCTGCGCGCCGGGAGAGACCAGCTGCACCTCACCCGTGCGGCCCGGAACGCTGCGCGCGAACAGCAGGAATTCGCGCTTTTTCAACTTGGGAACCTTGCCCTTGGCGTCCAGCGGAACGTCAACCAGATAAGCCAGCGTGCCGCCCACCGTGCTGCGCCCGGCGATCAACGCAAGCGTGTTGGCTTCAATATATAGCCGTGCGAATCCCGGTGCGAGACCGGGTGCACGATCGGGCTTGAGCGTCGTCTGGCGGCGAATCTGAGCCCGAATGACCAGTTCCGCAGCGTCAGAAAAGGTGGCCAGATCGGCATATGTCGGCCCATCCGGGGCTGCCGCAGCAATCGGTGCAGGCGCCTGAGCGTGGCTAGCAACCGGCACCAGCGCAAGCCCTGCGGTGGCCATGATCGATAACTTCAGAGTGTTGAAAATCGGCATTAATTCACCCTTAACTTATGGCCCTGTGACAGCCTCCGACGAACGACCGCTTGACCGCCGTTTAGCAGTGCTTCTTGCACATGGCTCGCAGTGAATTGTCTATGAACCGCAAAAGGGTTTGATCGGCTAGGGGATGCCAGTTAAAGCCCGAGTGACTGATTGCGCGGGACTGGGGACATTGCCGCGGGAACAGTTCAGGTTGCAGACTGGGTTGTTTTGCTCAGAATGTACCAGCCGGGGAAGGTTTCGGGCCATGCGTATTGCGCTGGCCCGTATTTCTTGTCCCGGCGTGGGAGGACCGAAATGACCGGGATCCGCCAACCTGCTGTTATGGCCGGGGGGTGGGGAGTTTGCCGATCCTCGAGATCGGCTAGTATTTGGAGAGAAAGCGCTGGATGTCCTACGCTAGCCAACAACAAGGGTTGACCGGCCCCAAGCTTGTCGCACTGATTATCGCACTCGCGATTGTCGGTAGTGTCGGTCTGGGCATGGTCGTCTTTCTTGCCGTCGACGCCGTCAAGGAGGCGATCGAACGTGTGACCACTGTGGAAGTCAAGGAAGAGGAGCCGCCGCCGCCGGATGAGCCGCCGCCGCCAGAGCCTGATACCCCCGACCCGGTCTCGCCTCCGCCGCCCAACGCGCCGGAATCGCTGATCGAAATGCCGCGGGAATCACCGATCCAGACCACGCAGCGCGAAACGCCTCAAGAGGTATTCCGCAGGCCTGATGTGACGCCGGAGCCGGTGCGACCTGCTGAGCCGGTTGCCAAGCCGCCGTCCAAGGCGCGCGGCGTTCAGCCGAAGGGTCAGCGCAGCTGGGCCGCCCGCATTCAGGATAACTACCCGCGCCGTGCTGCGCAGGAAGAAATCGAAGGCACCGTGGGCGTGCGTGTCACCGTGACTCCTGACGGCAAGGCCACTGGCTGTTCGGTGACCTCGTCGAGCGGATCGGACATCCTTGATACTGCGGCCTGCAAGGACCTCGAACGTTACGGACGGTTTGACCCGGCCCTGAACGACGCCGGTGACCCGATCAGCGCCAGCTGGTCCACGCGCATTACCTACAAGCTGAACTGACGGATCAATCCGGCAGGCGGCGCCGCGCCGCCCGCCACGAGACAATTTTTCAAAAGGACTTTCGCAATGAACCTCTATCTTCTCGCCGCCGCCGCTGATGCAGCGCCCGAAAGCAAGTTTGGCTTCGTCGAAGCCATGCGTGAGGGCGGCCCGGTTGCCTGGTCGATCCTCACCATCATGGTGATCATGTCGGTCGGCTCGTTCTACATCATGTTCACCAAGCTGTTCGAACAGAACAAGGTGATGAAGCAGTACAACGCCGTGCAGACCCAGTTCTGGCGCGCAAGCAGCCTCAAGGAAGGCGCGACCAAGCTGGACAAGGACGGCCCGTGGCGCCAGCTCGCAGACGATGCGGTGAAGGCTCAGGACGAGCACGGCAAGATGACCGACGCTCTGGAATCGCATGACTACATGCACGGTTCGCTCCAGCGTTCGGAAGATTCGATCAACGCGGTGCTCGCGGGCGGCCTGCCGTTCCTCGCCACCGTGGGTGCGACTGCACCGTTCGTTGGTCTGCTCGGCACCGTGATCGGGATTTACCGCGCGCTGATCAACATCGGCATCGCCGGTAACGCCTCGATCGACAAGGTCGCCGGCCCCGTCGGTGAAGCGCTGATCATGACCGCCATCGGTCTTCTGGTCGCCGTGCCTGCGGTGTTCGCGTTCAACTGGCTGCAGTCGCGCAACCGCAAGATCGCGGCCATGCTCAGCACCTTCTCGACCGATCTGCTGGCCTATATGAACTCGAACGGCGCCGTGAAGCCGGCGGTGACGGCGGCTGCTCCGGCTGCCAAGCCCGCTGCCAAGCCGGCCGCCAACCCGACGCTCAACAAGTCCTGATCGTCATGGCCGACAGTCGGTGGGAGCGTCCCTCGTGGCCGCTCCCACCACTGCCCGGCTCACGGCCTGCCACGGCCGCGGAACCGGGTAGGCGTTTCAAGTCAATGTTTTGACAGGCTAGGAATTCACAATGGCGATTTCTACGGGAGGCGGGGTCGATACCCCCATGTCCGACATCAACACCACGCCGCTGGTGGACGTGATGCTGGTGCTCCTGATCATCTTCCTCATCGCGGTTCCGGTCGCGATCCAGACTATCGAAAAGCTGGAAATTCCAGTCTTCGAATCGCTGGAATCGAAGGACAAGGTCGAAAACCTGCTCGTCACCGTCAGCGCGACTGACGATGCCGGTGTCAGCGCCGGGCAACCGGGCTTTGCCGGCGCCTCGCGCAATGGCCAATGCCGGGTCTACATCAACAACATCACTCCGGTGACGTCCGATGAACTGCAGGAACAGGCGTTCAAGAAGCTTGACGCCATCGTCAAGCGGGCCGGCGGTGCGGAAGCGCTGATGGCCAATCCTGAGGATATCCCGCAGGTTCACATCCGCGGCGACGTCAACGCCCCGTGGCAGTGCGTTGCAGGCACGATCTACAACATCCAGCGCGCCGGCTATCCGGTCGTCGGGTTCATTTCGAACCCCGTCGATCCGAACGGCTGACCTGCCAGAGCGAACTTAAGGAGTAACTGACATGGGAATGTCTGGAGGCAAGCTTGACGGCGAGCCGATGATGGAAATGAACATGACGCCGCTGATCGACGTTCTGCTCGTTCTGCTGATCATGTTCATCATCACCATCCCGGTGGCGACCCACTCGGTCGACATCGATTTGCCGACGCCGCAACCGCCGACCAATCCGCCGCCGATTGATCCGATCAAGAACAAGGTGGTGCTGACGGCGGGCGACCAGATCCTGTGGAACGGCACCCCGCTGACCGAAGGCGAACTGGTCGCGACGCTGCAACAGAGCCTGACCCTCTCGGTCGAGCCCGAATTGCAGTTCGAGCCTGAGCCGCTGGCCAGCTATGCGCTGTCGGCCCGGGTGCTGAACGACATCAAGGGATCGGGCGTGACCAAGTTCGGCTTCGTCGGCAACGACAAGTATCGCAACTTCGGCAAGTAAGGTCTTTGGGCCGGTGGTTGACCGGTCTTAGACCGGTTATCGCCCGCTTATGCAGCGGTTATACGATCATCAAAGGGGGCGCTGCGGCAGGTTCGCGGCGCCCTTTTTGCTTTGGGGGCATCTATGTCCGGCCCAATGTTTCACGTGAAACATTTCGGGAACATCGCGACCGTAGAGATGACGGGTTGCTGACCCCGTACCGGTACGCGTTAGGCAACCTGTTCTTTTTGCGATATTCTCTGTGCAGTCAGAGCGGGTGCCATCCCGCAGGCCCGCTCTGCATCAGGAGAGCGAACATGCCACACATCGTGACCCGCCCCAACCTCTACGCCCCCCGCCCCCGCCCGATCAGCGAGATGAACGTTACCCCCTTCATCGACGTGTTGCTGGTGCTGCTGATCGTGATGATCCTCGCCATGCCGGTAAAGGTGAACGTCACCCCGGTCGATCTGCCGGGTGAGCGCCGAGAACCGAGCCTGCCAGTGCTGGATCAGAACACCATCACCATTGATGCGGCGGATCGCCTTGCATGGAACGGCACAACCGTCTCGGCAGACGCCCTGCGCGCGCAAGTGGCCGCCGCAGCTGAGCTGACAACGCCAGCAATACTGCGCTTCGCTCCGGACAAACACGCCAGCTACGATACCGCCGCCCGCACCATCGCCCTGATCCGCGAGGAAGGTGCCAAGGGTTTCACCTTCGTGGGCAATGAACGGTATCGGGACTTCTGAGCCACTTGCGCCGTTGGAGGGGTCAATCCCCCTCCAGCGGCAGGTCCGGCCGCATCGCCGCCGCAATCAGGCCCTCGGCTTCGAGCAGCAACTCATCATCCACCGCACCCTGCGGCACCGCCTCGCGCCCGATCATCGTCATCACTGGCACCGCCAGTGGTGAGACGCGGTCGAGGGTGACGTGGACCAGCTCACGCTCTGACCGCTCCAGCAGCGCCGCCAGCCGGCCAACGTCGGTCATCCGCGCCCGCGCATCGGCCCAGGCGGCTTCGATCAGCACGTGATCGGGCTCGTATTTCTTGAGCACATCGTAGATCAGATCAGTCGAGAAGGTGACCTGCTTGCCAGTCTTGCGCGTGCCTGGTTGCTGGCGTTCCACCAACCCGCTGATCACCGCGACCTCGCGAAACGCGCGTCGCAGCAGGTGGCTTTCGGTGACCCATTCGACAAATTCGTCGGTCAGAATATCGGGCGACAGCAATGGCACCGGATCGGTCACCGCGCGCAATCCCCACACGGCAAGGCAATAGTCATTCGCCACGAACCCGCCCGGCAGCAGCCCGCGATCCTCCATCCGCCGGGTGATCAGCATCCCGAGGCTCTGGTTCGCGTTCCAACCCTCGAAGGTGTAATAGGCGGTGTAATGCTTGCCTCCGTGCGGGAAGCTTTCGACCAGCAACTCCCCCGGCGCGGGCAGGCGGCTGCGGTAGTCCTGCATCTCCAGCCATTCGCGCACATCATCGGGGAATAGCCCCCAGCCGGCGCGGTCAGCCAGCAGCCCCTGAACCCGCGTCGCCAGATGGGTGGTGAGCGGCAGGCGCAACCCGCCATAGCTCGGGATGGTGGCGGACTTCTTGGCGGCGCGGACCACCACGTCCATGTCCTTCACGCCCTCGACCTCAAGGCTCATGCCTGCAAAGAAGAAGGTGTCGCCGGGGGATAGCTGCGCGGCGAACCGCTCCTCGACCTTGCCAAGGCTGCGGCCATTCTTGAAGCGGACATTCAGCATCTCGGAATCAACGATGATCCCGGCGTTCATCCGATGGCGCTGCGCCTGATTGGGATGGGCGAGCCGCCAGGTGCCGTCTTTCGCACGCACGATCCGCTGGAACCGGTCATAGGCTTTGAGCGCATAGCCCCCGTTCGACACGAAGCTCAGTACGCGGGCAAAGGTCGCTTGGTCGACCCAGCTATAGGCCAACGCGCTCCTGACCTCGGCCAATAGCGCGTCTTCGTGGAACGGCGCAGCGCAGGCGCAGGCCATCACGTGCTGGGCGAGCACATCCAAGCTACCGGGCCGGAACGCCTCGCCATCGCGCTGGCCTTCATCGACCGCCTGCTTGGCCGCGATGGCTTCGAGGAACTCGAAGCGGTTGCCGGGCACCAGCACCGCGCGGCTCGGCGTGTCGAGCCGGTGGCCCGCCCGCCCGATCCGTTGCAGCAGGCGCGACGCCCCCTTCGGCGCGCCCATCTGGACGACCAGATCAATGTCCCCCCAGTCGATCCCGAGATCCAAGCTGGCGGTGCACACCAGCGCGCGCAATTCCCCGCGCGACATCGCCTCTTCCACCTTACGCCGCGCCTCGGTGGAGAGGCTGCCGTGGTGGATGCCGATGGGGAGGTGATCCTCGTTTGCCTCCCACAGGCATTGGAAGATGAACTCGGCCAGAAAGCGCGTGTTGGTGAAGAGCAGCGTGGTGCGATTGGCCTTGATCGCCTCGTAAAGCTGCGGGACGGCCCAGCGCCCGGCGTGCCCGCCCCAAGGGACGCGCTCTTCGATGGGGAGCAGGATTTCAACCTCGGGATCGGCCCCCACCTCGCCCAGCACCAGGTCGGCCGCGGCGATTTCACCATCCTCGCCCGATTGCGGGGCGAGCCATTCCTGAAAGTCGCGCGGATTGGCGAGCGTGGCCGACAGCGCGACCCGCTGCGCTTGCGGCGCCAGCGCGTGCAGCCGCGCGAGGCTCAGCGCCAGCAGATCGCCGCGCTTGTCGGTGGCGAAGGCGTGAACCTCGTCGATCACGATCCGCTTCAGCCCTGCAAACAGTTCGGCGCTTTCGGGATAGGACAGCAGCAGCGAGAGGCTTTCCGGCGTGGTCAGCAGGATGTGCGGCGGACGTTCCCGCTGGCGTTTCTTGCGATCGGAGGGGGTGTCGCCGCTGCGGGTCTCGACCCGGATGGGAAGACCGATGTCCTCGATCGGGGTGAGCAGGTTGCGCTTCACATCCTGCGCCAGCGCCTTCAGCGGCGAGACGTAGAGCGTGTGCAAACCGTCCCCTGGCCCCGGCCCGGAAGAAGGGGCAAAGTCGCACAACGTCGGCAGGAACCCCGCCAGCGTCTTGCCCGCCCCGGTATCGGCGACGAGCAGGGCATGGCGGCCCTCCCGCGCCTTGGCCAGCATCTCCCACTGATGCCGCCGCACCCGCCAACCCCGCGCAGCAAACCACCCCGCGATCTCAGGCGGCAGCGGCGGGACGGCGGGGTCTGGCCCAGGTTCGGGCGGGATCACGTCACTCGTCGGGCTGCTCGGCAGCCGTTGCCATGGCATCGAGCGCGGCGTCATCGCTCTGCCTCATCGCGATGCTCTGCCTGATTTCGTCGATGCTGTAGCCGGTCAGCTCGGCGACCTTTGCCTGCTCTGCCGCAGACAGCGCATCGAAGCTGCGCGCCGCGGGCAAATCGGCGGTGCGTTCGGTCATGCGCTGCTCCATGTCGCCGATCATGCCCATCATGGCCGGCATCGCCTCCATCGAAGCTGACGCGACCCGCGGATCGCTCGCCATCAGGAAGGATTCGCGGGCGTATTTGGTCCCCGTCGTGGTGGCGAAGAAGCCGTCGATCTCGGCCAGCTCGCTGTCCGTAAAGCGGATCGCGTAAAGCTCGGACATCGCCTTGCGCATGGTCGGCTCCATCGTCGCCATCATGTCGCGCATCATTTCGGGGAACAGGGCCGCCTCGCGCTTCTGACGCTCCTGCCACGCGGGATCGAACAGGCTGGCAAGCTCGCCCGCCTTCGCCTCGTCGAGATCCAGCGCATAGCTCTCCACGCCGATCTGCCGGGCGATGGTGGTTGCCGCCCCGTCAGGGCCCAGCTCCATGATCGGGCCGAGGAGCCCGCCCATCATCTTGTCGATCATCTCGGCCATTGTGCCTTCGGGAATGATCCGCGCGATGAGACGCTCGGCGGCGGGGAGGCGGGCCTGCTGCTCGGCGGTAAGGGGCTCTGCGGGGAACATGCCGCGCAGCTTCGCCATCGCTTCGCCCATGCCGTCGCTGTCCGCGGCGGTTGCGGCAGCTGCCTCAGGCGGCGTGTCCTGCGCGGCAACAGCGCCCGGCAAGGCAATCAGAGCAGCGGCGGCCAGCATCAGGTGCTTCATCGAATCTCTCCCGTTTCTCAACACATCACTGCCGCACCAGCGCGGCGCGCGCCAGTCCGGCGTCTCATACACCCTTGAGAACATCCTCCGGCACCGGCTGCGATGAAGCGCGGATCGCCTCGATCAGCGCGCCTTCGGCCTTGCAGCGGTCCGGGTGCTCGGGATCGGTCAGCGCCGCGGTCAGCGTGTCATCCGACAGCCCGCTGCGCTTGATCGTATCGCCCACCAGCCAGCCGGGAATGGCATAGCGGTATTCGCCGCCCTTGGCTTCCTGCCCCAGCAGCTTGGCATCCAGCAATTGCCTGAGCAGCGCCCGTTCCCGGTCGCGCTCCTTGTCGGTCAACGCGAGATCGAGGCCGACGAAATTGCCGGTCATGACCTTGCGGCACACCGCATCCAATTGCCGCTGCGCCGCTTGCATCCACAGGCTCTTGAGATCGAGGCGCACTGCCAGATTGCCCGCGTCCGCAGCACTGGCCGAGGCGAGCGCCTTCAGCCGGATAAAGGATGTCATCGCCGGGCCGGCATTGCCCCCGCTCAGACCCGCAAGCGGGGCGAGTTCGTCGGCCAGCGCCGGGTCGGCTGCCCGCACAGCGGCCATATCGGTTCCCGCCCCAAAAATGTCGGCCATCGCCATGTCGCCCTGCGCGACACGCAGCGCTTCGGCGGCAGCATCGGCTGCAGGCGTGTCCTGGTCATCATTCGCACCGGAAAGGCTAGCACCCAGCCGCGCCAGCGCAGCCCCGACCAGCACCGCAATCAGCACCCAGCGCACCACCGCCGGGCCGAACCCGCCCGGATTGCCCTCCAGCACGGCGCCTTTGTCCCACGATGCGACCCGTTCGGCATCAAGGTAGGTTTCGAGTTCAGGATAGCGTGTGCGGACGCCTTCGAGCAGCTTGTGAACCTCCAGCCGCTTGACCCTGAGCCGGTCGAACACCCCGGCCCGGCCGGGGCGGACAAGCTCGGCCCAGGCCTTGTGCAGCGGGTGATCGGGCTGCTGCACCTTCTCGTGAAAGCGCATCCCCTTCAGCCGCTGGTTGAGGAACATCAGCGCCGGTCGTTCCTCCAAAGCGCCCGCCTCCTCCAGCCAGCGGAACGCCGCATTGGCCTGTTCGACAAACGGGGCCGAGCGCGGCCAGGTGCGGGCGAACAGCTCGGCCAGCGCATCGTCGAGGGCGTCGTGTTCGGCCAGATCAGCCTCGTCCGCCCGCGCAATCAGCACGTCGAGCGCGGTGCGGCCTGCGTCAAGCTCGGCGAAAGTCACCGCATCATCGCTTTGCGCACCATCTGGGTAGAGCACGCCCAGCAGCGTCTGCCACGCGGTCTGAGCGCGCAGCTGGCTTTGGGTCAGTTCAGGCGCCGGGCGGCTTTCCAGCGGGTCGGGGTGATAGGTAGCGGGGCTATCGTCGGACCACGCATCCTCGTCATAGTCCCCGTCATCGTCCCAATCATCATCAAGATCGCCAAGACCGAAATTGTCGCCCTCATCCTCGCCCTGCTGGCTGCGCGCGGCAAGCCACAGCGCCTCATCGCGGGCGCGGCGCAGTTCGGCAAAACCGGCGATATCCTCGTCGACATTGATTGCGCGCAGGGCGTCGGCATAGGCTTTGCGGATCGCCGCAGTGTCGCTGGTCGCGTCGATCCCGAGCCGGTTCCACGGAAAGGCACGGCTCATATCGGCGGATTGGCCTCGATCTGGTCGAGCAGCCGGCACAGCCCTTCACGCGCGTCAGCGATTAGGCGCGGGTCTTGCTTATCGAGCGCGCCCTGAAACTCGGTCAGCCCCTGCCCGATCACGTCGCGCACATGGCCGGTGAAGCCTTCGTAAGCCCGCTCGGCCCGCGCCAGCAGGGCGACATTCTCCGCCTCATCGCGGGGGTGGACCTTCAGCTTCTCGATCCGATTGCGGCTGGCCGCGATATCGCCTGCTGCGCGCCGATCATCCTCGTCGACGATCACCAGATTGCGCGTCATGCCGGTGGCCGGCACCGCAACATCAACCTCCAGCAGCCCGCTGGTGTCATAGGTGAAGCGCACATCGACCGCGACCTCACCCGCCGGGCGCGCGGGCACCGGCACTTCGAGCTCACCAAGCTTGACGTTCTTCTTCACGTCGCGCGCTTCGCCCTGATAGATCGCGAACACCACCGTGCGCTGATTGTCGCCGAGGGTGAAGAACCGCTCCATCCGGCTGACAGGAACGGGCGTGTTGCGCTCGATGATCGGCGCGAAGATATCGTCGTGAAAGCGGCCATGCGCGTCGCGGGTGGCGGTGTTGACGCCCAGCGTGAAGGGCGCAACGTCAGTGATGCGGATTTCCTCCAGCCCGTCCCCGCCCGACAACAGCCCGGCCTGAATCGCCGCACCCAGCGCGACGGCATGATCGGGGTGGACCGTCGCATTGGGGAAGCGCCCGAACATCCGGGTGAGCGCCTTCCTCACCACCGGCATCCGCGTCGCCCCGCCAACCAGCACGATGTCCGAGAGGGTGCGCACGTCGATATGGCAGTCGCGCAGCGCGCGGATCACCGGATCACGCAATCGCTTGACCAGCGGTGCAGCGGCTTCCTCGAAAGCTTCGGTGGTGACACGTGCGGTGAGCGGGGTGCCGTCCGCCACTAGCGTAAAGTCAGCCGCCTCGGCGCTGCTGAGCGCCCGGCGGGTGCGTTCAGCCGCAAGGGTGAGCAGCGCCCGGCGGCGGTCGGCTGGCAGTGTGTCCAGCGCCGCGCGATTTTCGAGCATCGGCTCGACCAGCTTGACCAGCGCCTCGTCGAAATCGTCGCCGCCGAGCCGGTTGTCGCCGGCCGACGCGCGCACTTCGACGATCCCTTCGAACATCTCGACGATCGAGACGTCGAAGGTGCCACCGCCCAGATCGAACACCAGAAACGGCTCACGATCCCCGCGATCCGTAAGGCCAAAGGCGAGCGCTGCGGCGGTGGGTTCGTTGATAAGGCGCTTGACCTCAAGCCCGGCGATCTCGCCTGCCCGGCGGGTGGCGCGGCGCTGGCGTTCGTTGAAATAGGCGGGGACAGTGATGACGGCGCCGGTGGGACGCTCACCCGTCGCCGCTTCGACATCATCGGCAAGGCTGCGCAGCACCATCGCCGAGAGGTCTTCGGGCGTCAGGTTCGTGCCAGCGAGTGTGACCGTGCTCGCCGTGCCCATCATCCGCTTGAAGCTGGTGACGGTGTCCGCCGGATGGGTCGCCATCCGATCGAGCGCGGCCTCACCAACCCAGCTTTGCCCGCCCTTTGCAAGGCTGACCGCGGACGGCGTAAGTTCCTTGCCGAGTGCATTGGGCACCAGCTGCGGCGCACCATCCTGCCACAGCGCAACCGCGCTGTTGGTGGTGCCAAGATCGATCCCGACGAGCATGCCCCGTCATAGCGCGGCGGGGTTCTCAGGCAATTGGAATTGCGGAGGGATTGGGGGTCAGTGCCCTACCGATTCCCCGCGCTCCAGCCCCGATGCCGCCAGCTGCGCATCGATCTGCGCGAGCAGACGTTCGAGGCCCTCGGGCGTCTCGCTTTCCGCGCGGGCGACCAGCACGTCCTGCGTGTTCGATGCGCGCAGCAGCCACCAGCCGTCAGCGGTGTTCACCCGCACGCCGTCGGTGGCGTTCACGCTTTCGACCTCCGGGCCGGGGTTGGTGATGAGCCGTCCCGCAATCTCGGCCATGGCGGCAAACTTGCGGACTTCATCGACCTGAAAGCGCAGTTCCGGGGTGTTGAGCATCGGCGGGATCGCGCCGCGCAGTTCGGTCACCGATTTGCCGAGCCGGGCCGAAGCCGCCAGCAACCGTATTCCTGCGTAGAGCGCGTCATCAAAGCCGTAATACTGGTCAGCGAAAAATACGTGGCCGCTCATCTCCCCCGCGAGCGGAGCGCCCGTTTCCTTCATTTTGGACTTTATGAGCGAATGGCCGGTCTTCCACATCAACGGTGTGCCACCCAGTTCCGTGACCCTGTCAAACAGGGCGCGACTGGCTTTCACATCGGCAATAATCGTGGCGTTCGGGGAGGTTTTCAGCAGATCCTCGGCGTAGATCATCAAGAGCTGATCGCCCCAGATCACGCGGCCCGTCCCGTCGATCGCACCGATCCGGTCGCCATCGCCGTCAAATGCCACTCCGAAATCGAGATTCTTGTCTGCGACGAGTGCGCGCAGATCAGCCAGGTTGGCTTCGACAGTCGGATCAGGATGGTGGTTGGGGAAATGTCCGTCAACTTCGGTAAAGAGCAGATGATGTTCCCCCGGCAGCCGGGCCGCCAGCGCTTCGAGCGCGGGGCCCGCCGCGCCATTCCCGGCATCCCAGCCGACGCGCAGCCCTTCGAGCTTGGCGGGATCGATCCCGGCGAGGCCTTCGAGCAGGCGCTCGACATACGCACCAAGGATGTCGCGCGTGGTGACGTTGCCCGTGCCACTGGCAAACGCCCCGTCTGCTGCCAGTTCCCCGAGCTTCTGGATATCAGCGCCGAAGAACGGGCGCCCCTGAAACACCATCTTGAAGCCATTGTAATTGGGGGGATTGTGGCTGCCAGTTATCTCAATGCCGCCATCCACCTCTTCATCTGAGGCTTCGGCGTAATAGAGCATCGGGGTCGCGCCCATGCCGATCCGCACCACATCGCAGCCACTTGCGGTCAGGCCTTCAACCAGCGCGTGTTCGAGCATCGGTGAGCTGACCCGCCCGTCATAGCCCACCGCCACGGTGGTGCCGCCCGCGTCACGCAGCAAGGTGCCGAACGCCCGGCCAATCGCGCGCGCGTCATCCGCGCCCAGCGTCTCGCCGATGATCCCGCGAATGTCGTATTCTCGCAGCACGGTCTGGTGAAATTGGTGTTTCATGGCGAGAGGTACTCCATTGCCGCTATGTCAGGGCCACATAGAATGGCAGCTGCTCAAATGGGAAGCCGTCGTCTTGCAGGATAGCGTAGATTCCTGTCCGATCAACGGATTAGCCAGCACGAACATTGCGGCCAGGCCCGTTCGGTGGCGCCGCCGATTACCGGGGCAGGTCATCGTCCGACGAAATCACCGGCGGGTTCGGCAATTCAGCCAGCAGCAGATCGCGCGCGGCATTGGCTTCCTGCATCGCGGCTGTGGTGCCGCCCTTGTCAGGGTGCACCAGCGTGGTCAGGCGGCGGTGGGCGAGAATGATCTCGTCACGATCCGCCCCCGCTTCGACCCCGAGCAGCTTCCGCGCCCGGAAGGTGGCCTGACTGCGGGTGGAGGGCGAGCGCAGGAACTCCCACGGCCACTTGCCCAAAGCCCAGCGGCAGAACACGCAAGCGACAACAATCAGCAGAACGTACTTCATGCCATCTCCAGCTCACCCTGCTCACGATCAAAAGCAGGCAGGCTTAGCGCCTTGACCAGCGCGCGCAGTTCCTGCCGCGCGACGAGGTGGCTGGTGCCGAGCTCACCCAGATGCCCCTTGTCGAGCAGTGTCAGCCCGGACGGGAACAGCTCGCGATAGATCACGCGCTCCGAAAGGCCTTGGGTCACCCGGAAGCCAACCCGCTTGGCCATCTCGCTCAGCGCTTTGTGCAGACGCGCCTGATTGCGCGCTTCGACGTGGCCGGTGCGGTTCCTGACCACAATCCAGTCCATCTCCGGCCGCTGCTGTTCGATCGTCATGCGGCTGCGCTGCATCCGCGCCTCCCAGATAAGCTCGGCAAAGAAGGACAGCTTCTTGACCTTGAAGGTCTCCGCATCGACCTGCCCGATCAGGTCAAAATCGACGAAACTGTCGTTCATCGGCGTGACCAGAGTATCGGCCTGCTCGACTGCAATCCGCGCATAAGGATCATCGCGCCCCGGATTGTCGATGATCAGGAAATCGCAACTCGCTTCCAACCGCCGGATCATGCCGAGCAGGTCCGCAGTGCTATTGCCGCGAAACACCTCGCAATCCGGGGTCGGCAGCGTGAGCCCGCGCCGTTCCAGCGTGGTCAGCCGGTTCTCGATATAGCGGTGCATGGTGCGTTGGCGCGGATCGAGATCGATCGAAGCCACTCGCGCGCCGAGATAGGACAGCGCCACCGCAACATGGACCGCCGTGGTCGACTTGCCAGTGCCGCCTTTTTCGTTGGCGAACACGATCCGGTGAGCCTGCCCCTTGCGCAGACGGCGACCCGCGAGCACGGGTTCGGAAGGTTGAGCACGCGAGGCGGGCGGCATGGTCGGTCTCTTCGCGGGGCCCGAGGGCGGATCGGCTTGAAATGGGACAGCTTGCGCCGCTAGGGCACGAGTGTTGTTGTAGTCTTGGAGGCGCACAGGTGCAAACGGTCACGTCGCTGCAAATGTTGAGAACCGCTTTGGCACAGTTGCGGGCGTCCGAAGGGCACGGCGGCGCGACGGTTGCGCTGGTGCCGACCATGGGCGCGCTGCACGACGGGCACCTCACGCTGGTTCGCCGCGCGCGGGCCGAGGCCGATCATGTCGTCGCATCGATCTTCGTCAATCCCAAGCAGTTCGGCGTAAACGAGGATCTGGATGCCTATCCCCGCCAACTTGCGGAAGACGCCGCTATGCTGGAGGCAGAAGGCGTCGCCCTGCTGTGGGCCCCGGATGTGGAGGCGATGTATCCATCCGGCTTCGCCACCAATATTGGCGTCGCAGGCGTAAGCGACGGGCTTTGCGGCGCGGCGCGACCGGGGCATTTCGACGGCGTGGCGACGGTGGCGTGCAAGCTGTTCAATCAGGTGCAGCCCGACATGGCGTTCTTCGGTGAGAAGGATTTCCAGCAGCTCGCCGTGATCCGCACCATGGCACGTGACCTCGACCTCACCCGCCCGCATGTGGACGCCATCATCGGCGTGCCGACCGTGCGCGAGGCGGACGGCTTGGCGATGAGCAGCCGCAACCGCTATCTTACGCCCGATGATCGCCGCGCGGCGGCAGCCCTGCCCCACGCGATGCGGACCGCCATCGCCGCAATCGAGGGCGGCGACGATGTGGCAACCGCTTTGGCAGGATTGCAGGCCGACATCCTCGCGGCAGGCTTTGCCAGCGTCGACTATGCCGAGTTGGCTGACAGCCGCTCGTTGGCCCCGCTCGGCACCTTGGGCAAAACCCCCGCTCGCCTGCTGGTCGCCGCCCGGATCGGCAACACCCGCCTCATCGACAATATGGCGGTGAACGCGCCTGCGTGACGCTGCGCGATATTGACGCACCGCGCGATTCAATGGCATGGGCACCGGCGAAACCCGAGCGGGTATAGCTTAGTGGTAAAGCTCCAGCCTTCCAAGCTGGCTATGCGGGTTCGATTCCCGCTACCCGCTCCACTTCCTCACAAATAGGAGTACATTCTCAGGAAAATGATCCTGAGAAGGCTGAGCCGCGCGTTAGGGTCACAGAGGTGGGCCGCAATTTGCGCCTATTCCTGCGGGATAGGCGGGGTCTTCCAGAACAGCTCGACCTCGTCATCCAGCCCCGTCATTTCGTAGCGGATGAGGGCGATCGGCAGTCGGCCGGCGGCGAGGAAGGTGTCGTGGAACTCCCTCAGCGAGAACCGCTCTCCCAGCTGCTGCGAGCGGTCGGCCAGCAGCGCATCCATCTGTAGCTTGCCGATCGTATAGGCAATCCCGTAGCCTGGCGGGCGGCGCAGGTAGATTTCCGCGTCGACGCGCGCCACGTCCTCGTCGAGCCAGGGCGTCTTTGCGCGCATATAGTCCACGGCCTCACGAACGTTCCAGCGATTGTGCTGCATGGCGATGTCGGCAGGAACGCGTGCCGCGCGGAAGATGCCGAACAGCTCCATGAACTCGTCGGCGCGCGGCGTGTGCTGCGTGGCCCCTGCCAGCATCAGCGCCTCCTCAAGATAGGTCGCCCAGCCCTCGGCGCGCGCGCCGTCGCTATAGCGGCCCCTGATCGGGCGCTTATCGCGTTCGCCAAGGACAGCATCGAAGCGGTGGCCGGGGATGACCGCGTGCAAGTGATCAGGGATCGGATCGCGAAACTGGATCTGCTCCCAGAAATTAGGACCGGTTGGCCGCTCGATCCAGGGCGTATTGCTGCCCAGCTCGCCCACGAATTCAGGGATCGTAATGATGTCCTCGCGAACGAGGAATTCGCGCACCCGCTGGTCGGTTCGGCGAACCTTCTCCTGCTGCTCTTGCGCGCTCGTGGACAGTTCAAGTTGCGGCAGGTCGCGATTGCGGTGGCGCAGGATCGCGAGCGCGGCGGTCATGCGCTCGTGCTCACGTTCGGCAAGCGTCAGCATTTCCGCTGAGGAGAGGGGTATCATCCGCACATGCCGGATATACCAGTCATAACGCTCAGGACCGACGCCCGCGGGCGCAGTCATGCTTTCACGCTCTGCCTGTAGCCAGTCACGGAACTCTATGATCGCGGCCCGCGCCGCCATGACCTGCGGCTCAAGCTCTGGGGCATCGGCCCGGCTGCGCGCCAAGAGGTCATCGTACCAGCCAATGATACCGGGCGGCGGAACGGCGCGGTAGGGGTGGTAGTGATTGACCCCATCGCTGTTCTCAAGGTTGAAGAGCGCAAGGTCAGCATAGTCACCGGCCGCCTCGGTCAGGTTGGCGCGTGCCGCCGACAGCATCGGCGGGATGGCGGCGAGCTGTACAGACACCCGCCCGCGGGCCTGCGCACCTGCCCCCAGATCGGTGAAGGCGACCCGCATCAGTGGATCCAGATAGAAGCCGGGGTCGCGCTTCCATGGTCGCAGTACCTCCAGATTGAACCGGTAGCCGTTCAGCAGTGACTTCACAGCGAGGAAGTCAGCCTGCTGATCGCGCGGCCAGCTATCGACCGCCATGCCGGCGAGGCGTTCCTCAAAGCGCGTCAGACCTGCGCGTTTGTCCGCCATGAGCGGGTCAGCATAGAGCTCACCGACCCGCGCTCCTGAATCGAGCACCACGCTCGGCGTGAAAGCGGGCACCATATAGGCCTGGAGCTCCTCGTGCACGGCGAGAAGCTCGTCGTAGGTGCCGCTAGGCGCGGCTTGTGCATTCGCCACCGACGCCCAGGCCACAAGGAAGAGAAACGTCAGGAAGTGCCGCATGATTGCCTCCGGTTGCCGCCAGAGGGTGCGAAGGCGATTGCCTTTTGTCTAGTGGGCAAATTTGCGGCGCAAAGAACCGCCCGGCTCTAATCCCAGCTGGGGGAAAGCTGGCTGTCACGTCAGACGCAATGGCTCCGTCTCGACCCGTAACAGCCGCAACGCATCCGCACACAAATTTAAAGGGCCTTTGCGAAGAGGCGCCGGAGTTTTGGAATGTCCCCCGGCCGCCAGTCGCACGTGCACCTCCGACTGGCGGCCACCTTTAGCTTCAGTCTCGCCGACCTGCGCTATCGCGGCGGGATCGATTCTTTCCTTGCCAGCCTCGATGCGCAGCGCGCTTCCTACGCTGCACAGCGCACGCTTCTCGCAACGCAGCTGATCGAAGCCAGCAACCGGGTCGCCCTGTACCGCGCCCTGGGAGGCGAAACTGTAGATGAGCGGCGACCTGACGGATTGCCTTGAAGGGAGGCGCCGGACAGTAAGCCCGGCGCCTCGCAGTCGTCTTGCCTTACCGCAGATCGAAGCGGTCGAGCATCATCACCTTGTTCCAGGCCTTGGCAAAGTCTTGCGCGAACTTTGGCTCGCCGCCTTTCACCGCATAGGTTTCCGCCACGGCGCGCAGTTCCGAATTGGAGCCGAACACCAGATCGACTTCGGTGGCGGTCCACTTGAGCGCGCCGGTTGTGCGGTCGCGGCCTTCATAGACGCCCTTGGTCTCAGCCGGCTTCCAAGTGTTGCCCATGTCGAGCAGGTTCACAAAGAAGTCGTTGCTAAGCGTGCCGGGGCGATCGGTGAACACCCCATGCTTGGCGCCGCCGCTATTGGCATCAAGCATCCGCATCCCTGCCAGCAACACGGTCATTTCCGGCACGGTCAGTCCCAAGGTGTCAGCCTGATCGATCAACATCTGGGTTGGCGTCAGGCGGGCCTTGTCGCTGTAGAAATTGCGGAAGGCGTCGGCTGCCGGACGCAGCAGTTCGAAGCTCTTGGCATCGGTGTGAGCCTCAGTCGCATCGGTCCGACCCGGGGTGAAAGGCACGGTGACACTCTGCCCCGCCGCCTTGGCCGCGTCCTCGACAGCGACCACGCCGCCGAGCACCACGAGATCGGCGATCGACACCTTCTTGGCACCCGCGCCAGCGTTGAACTTCGCCTGCACAGCTTCCAGCGCGGTGACCACCTTGGCGAGCGTGGCGGGATCATTCACACCCCAGTCCTTCTGCGGCGCAAGCCGGATGCGCGCACCGTTGGCACCGCCGCGCATATCGGTGTCACGGAAAGTGACCGCAGATGCCCATGCGGTGCGGACCAGATCGGAGCGGCTGAGCCCGGTGGCGCGGATCGCCTGCTTGAGCTGGGCGATGTCGCCCGCTTCGACCATGGCGTAATCTGCCTTTGGCAGCGGGTCCTGCCAGATCAGGTCTTCGGCAGGCACCTCGGCCCCGACATAACGCGCCTTGGGGCCAAGATCGCGGTGGGTCAGCTTGAACCATGCACGGGCGAAGGCCGCGTCCATCGCCTTGGGGTCCTTGGCCCAGCGGCTCGTAATCGCGCCATAGGCCGGGTCATAACGCAGCGCGAGGTCGGTGGTCAGCATCACCGGCGAATGCGTGACGTTCGGATCGAACGCGTCGGGGACGACCTTCACATCTGCCGCATTGACCGACTCCCACTGCTTGGCACCGGCCGGGCTGGTGGTCTGCTTCCATTCGAAACCATAGAGGTTTTCAAGGTAGTTGCTGCTCCACTGGATCGGCGTAACCGTCCACGCGCCTTCAAGGCCGCTGGTGGTCGCATCCTTGCCAACGCCAGTGCCGCAGGTGTTCTTCCAGCCCAAGCCCTGCGCCTCGACGCCCTCGGCAGCGGGCTCCTTGCCGACGCAATCGGCCGCCTTGCGCGCGCCGTGCATCTTGCCGATGGTGTGCCCGCCGATCACCAGCGCAGCGGTTTCCTCGTCATTCATTCCCATCCTCCCGAACGTGGTACGGATCTGCTGGGCGGACTTGAGAATGTCGGGATTGCCTTCCGGCCCTTCGGGATTGACGTAGATCAGACCCATTTCCGAAGCGGCGAGCGGGGTGTCGAGGTTTTCGCCCTCGGCGTTGCGCTCCGAAGTCAGGAACTTGGTTTCCGGGCCCCAATAGACCAGCTCCGGCTCCCACGCGTCGGCGCGGCCACCGGCAAAGCCGAAGGTTGTGAAGCCGGTGTTTTCGAGCGCGACATTGCCTGCCAGGATGATGAGGTCCGACCACGAAAGCGCCGCGCCGTACTTCTGCTTCACCGGCCACAGCACGCGGCGAGCCTTATCGAGGTTGCCGTTATCGGGCCAGGAGTTGAGCGGCTCAAAGCGGATCTGCCCGCCGTCCGAACCCCCGCGCCCGTCACCCGAACGATAGGTGCCTGCCGAGTGCCAGGCGAGGCGGATGAACAGCCCGGCATAATTGCCATAATCGGCCGGCCACCACTCCTGCGAATCTGTCAGCGCAGCGTTGATGTCGGCCTTCACCGCCTTCAGATCGAGCTTGGCGAATTCGGCTGCGTAATCGAAATCCGTGCCGTTGGGGTCGGGGTTGTATTCGTTCTGGCGCAGGCGGTTGAGGTCGACCACATTGGGCCACCAGCCCTGCACATTGCGCGGCGCAGCTTCAGTCTGCGGCATCGCCGCGCGGCCCATGCCATGCTCGTTGAACCCCGGAGGCGTGGCCGCCGCAGGCAAGGCAAGCATAAGGCTGGAGGACAGGAGCAACAGCCCCTTCGTTTTGCTAATCATTTGTAGCCCCGTTCTGGTCTGTTGATCATCACGCACCGCGAGACATTGTCAGAACCGTTGTTCAGGTCCGGTAGCGATGCGCGCCGAGGGCCACATAGGGCGGCGCGCTGAACGGAGAAAACGGCTTGTCGCGATAACTGTGATGCGGTGCGTCGATGATCCACACAGCTTGAGCGCGATCAAGCCCACTTTCGGCCAGCTATCCGGAAGCGGCCGTCGACCCCCAACCGCTCATTACCTTGGTCCCGTCGGCTCGCTAAGAGCAGGCTGCGTTTGAACAGCAGCGGCGGGTGTCAGCTTACCGCAAATTCGACCGTCCCGTTCATGGCGTGACCATCACCCGCTGCGGCCTGCCACCGCACCTCGTAGCTCCCGGTCGGGAGGGGCTTCTTGAGTGTGAGCGTCAGGGTTGTACGGTCAGCGGACCAGCTTGTCGTGAAATTGCGGATGAGCATTTCACCGTGGTTCGCCATCCCGGGCATGGCAGTCATTACAATGCTGGCGGCAGCGCTCGCTTGATCGACCGGCTGACTGAAGGTGAGGGTGATCTGCTTGGGCGCTTTGGCGGAAGAGTCAGCTGTCGGCGTCGAGGCGGTAAGCTGGACGTGGGCTAGCAGTGCCGCGGGCGCGAGCGTGGTGAGGGCAAGAGCAGCGATGAAAGCAGGGATGCGCATGTTTGGTGTCCTTCGTGTCGATCAGAACCAGAAACGGATGCCGGCCAGAAAGCTGGTGGCAGATGGGTCTTCACCCCGAGCGCGGGCCAGTGTTGCGCTGCGTCCGGTGCGCCATGATTGTTCGACGCCGATATAGGGCGCGAATTCGCGGCGGATTTCGTAACGCAGCCGCGCGCCAATCTCGATCTGGTCGAATCCCGCACCGATCCCGAGTTCGGGAATGTCCTGCGCGGCAAGGTTCGCTTCAATCCGGGGCTGGAGGATCAGGCGCTGGGTGATGCGCTGGTCGATTTCAGCCTCGACGCGGGCGGTCAGATCGCCCCGCTGGGACAGAAACAGCGCGGTGTCGATCTCGAACAGATAGGGCGCAAGGCCCTGCACGCCGATAACCGCATGGGTGGTGTCGGGCCCGGCAATGTCATGGCGGACACCTGCCTGCACGTCCCAAAAGGGCGCGAAGGCTTTGGCGTAGAGCGCCTGCACTTCGGTATCTTCGGGGTTGGAGCCGAACGCGCCTTCGCCTTCGGATTTGAACCAGAGCCGTTCCGTGGGGCCGCCGTAATACCCCTGGATATCCCAAAGATAGACGTCTTCACCCTCGCGCACCTGCGCTTCCAGCCGATCGCCCTGGAACCAGAACACCGGGAAATCGCCGTGGGTGCGGCGCAGGTCTTCGCGGGAGTCAGCCATCGCCTCCGCGCCCCAAATGGCATCGGCAGCGCGCGGCGGGCCGCTTCCGACAGCGGCGGGTGGCGGGGTTTCCATCGTCGGGCCGGGGGAGGCTGGCTTGTCCATCGCACCCATGTCGTGCCCGGCGTGCTGATCCTGCGAAGCCCCAGGCATGGTATGATCTGCGTGGGGATCCTGCGCGGCGAGCGGCACCGCTGCTATCAGGGCAAGGGCAGGAAGAGCGACCCTCATGACCCGCTCTCCGGCCCCATCACCGTCACGGTTTGCATCATCCCGCCGTGCATGTGGTAAAGCAGGTGACAGTGAAACGCCCAGTCGCCCGGCTCGTTGGCGGTCAGATCGAATTGCGCGCTCGCTCCGGGCTGAACGATCACGATGTTCTTGCGCGGCTGGTGCGCGGCATCCTCGCCGTTGACCAGTTCGAAGAACATCCCGTGCAGGTGGATGGGATGCGCCATCATGGTATTGTTGACGAGCTTCACCCGGACCCGTTCGTTCCAAGCGAAGCGGATCGGAACATCGCTGACGGCGGAATACATCTGGCCGTCGAAGGACCACATGTAGCGTTCCATGTTGCCGGTGAGGTGCAGCTCCAGCAGGCGCGAGGGCGTCCGCGTGTCGCGGTTGGGTTCAAGCGCGGAGAGCATCCGGTAGGTGAGCACGCGGTGCTCTACATCGCGCAGGCCAAGGCCCGGATCACCCAGCTTGTCCACCGGCGCCATGGAAACCATGTCGATGCCGGGGCCGGTCTTCACATCGGGCGGCAGCAACAGCGTGTCGCGCATCTTCATGCCGTCCATCGAATGCGATGCGCCATGATCGCCGTGGTTCATCCCCATATCGCCCATGTCGAGCAAAGGGGGTTTGCGCGGTGGCGGAATAGGAGCCCGCGCACCGGGCCGGCTTGCCAGCGCGGCGAGCGCCATGCCGGAACGGTCCATGCTTTCAGCGACGATGGTGTAAGCCTCGGCCCGAGGCTCGATGATGACGTCGTAGGTTTCGGCCGTGCCGATCTGGAATTCGTCCACCTCGACCGGTTTCACGTTCTGCCCATCGGCAGCGATCACCGTCATCGGCAGGCCGGGAATGCGCAGGTTGAAGAAGGTCATCGCCGAACCGTTGATGACGCGCATGCGGACGCGTTCACCGGGGTTGAACAGGTATTCCAGCCCCTCCTTCGGCCCGCGCCCATTGGCGAGGTAGGTGTAGGTCGAACCTGTCACATCGGCGATGTCGGTCGCAGGCATCCGCATCTGAGCCCACATCCGGCGGTCTTCGGCGGTCAGCGGGTATTGATCGTTCCAACTGGTCTGCTGGTAATTGAAATAGCCTTCGCCCTTGCGCAGCCGATCCATGATGGTGTGCGGGTGTAGCGGGGTGAACTCGCTCAGGAGCAGGATATAGTCCCGGTCATACTCCGCCGGTTCCTCGCCCGCCGGATCAATGATCAGCGGGCCATAATGGCCCTGCTGTTCCTGGAGGCCCGAGTGACTGTGATACCAATAGGTGCCCGCTTGCCGCACCGGGAATTGATACGAGAATGTCTGCCCCGGCCTGATACCCGGAAAGCTGATCCCCGGCACACCATCCATATAAAACGGCACAAGCAGGCCGTGCCAGTGGATCGAGGTGTCCTCTTCGAGATGGTTGGTGACGTTGAGGCGGACGTCAGACCCTTCCCTCAAGCGCACCAGCGGCCCCGGCACCGATCCGTTGATGGCGACGCCATGTCCCTTGCGTCCCTGCACCGTGCGCGGACCGTGACCCACCGCAAGGTCGATCACTGTGCCCGACACCTCGTCAAAGCCCACGCGGATCGGTGCGCCGCCGCGCATCTTGTGCATCGAATGGCCCTGCGCCCAGGCGGGCAGCGCGGTGAAGGCCGAAGCAGCGCCTGCTCCGGCAAGCAGATGACGACGGGTAACAAGCGGTGCAGTCATGCCTTCTATACGCCGGAGCGCGGCTCACCCCTCACCATCTCCGTCAATTTATGCCGTGCTCGATACAGCCGGGTTTCCACGGCCTTGGTGCTGATGCCCAGTGCCTCGGCGGTTTCCTGCTGACTCATTCCTTCGACCGTGCGCAGAATGAGCACGTCCTTGAGCGAGGAGGGCAGTTCGGCAATGGCGCGGGCGGTCGCGATAAGCTCTTCCCGGCTTGCCGCCTGCGTTTCGGGCGAGGGGGCATCATCGGCAATCCATTCAGCGGCATTGTCGGGCAAAGGTAGACCAAGGAACCGCCGCACCGCCCGCCGCCGTGCCCGATCGCGGCACTTGTTGAGCGTTATAGCGGCAATCCACCCCCGGAACGGACGCGCCGGATCGTAGCGGGACAACGCACCGAATGCCGAGACAAAGGCTTCCTGCACGATATCGAACGCGTCCTCGGCGTCGCCCGTCGCTGTGCGCGCGAGCCGGTAAACCGCCTCCCGGTGCCGCGCCACCAGCACCCGCGCCGCCCGCGGATCGCCTGCCAGCACACCGCGCACCAGCGCGGAATCCAGATCCTCGCCGGTCACTGGCCCGGCTGCGCAAGGCTTTCGGCGACCACTGCATCGAAGCGCGCCTGCTGATCGGGCCGCAGGATCGCGCGCATGGCGAAGACATGTTCAAGCGTCGCTTTCTGGAGATCGCCCATGCTGGCATGGGTCGCATCGACCGCTGCCGAGACACGCGCACCATAGACATGCTCAGCCGCAATCGCGTCGGCAAGCCGGGCATTATCGGCCCGCAGCCGTCCTTCGAGCGCTTCGCGTCGCTCGGCGAAATCGCGTTCAAGCACAGCGAGCGAGCGTTCCTGCGCGTCGTCGAGCTCTAACCCATCATGCATCAAGGCGTGCAGCTCGGCGCCGCTGTGATGGGCCACAGGCTGAAACATGCGCCCGAGCCACACCCCCACCAGAGCAAGCACGACGACCAAAATGGCGATGAGAGCGAGCCGGCGGCCGGTCATTCCTGCCCCAGTGCGATCAGGGGAGTAAGGGAGAGCGAAGGGCCGAAGGCGACAATGGACCCTTGGGCCTGCGCCGGGGTCTGCATTCCGCCCAGAATCCCAATCCCCAGCGCGGCAGCCATCGCCGCCGCCAAGGTGCCGCGCGCCTGCCGCGCCTCGGCCCGCGCCCGCACGGCGAGCGCTCCGCCCTCAATCGAAGAAAGGTCGGGCAGCGGGGCCGCCGCGAGCCGCGTAAGATTGCCGTCGAGATCCATCACATTCCTCCTGACCCCATGCATACGCATCCGCGCGAAAAATCCCTCAGGGGATACGTAAAATCATGTCTGGGCCGCTTCGGGGTTGAAGGCCGAGGATAATGTCGCCGCCACGCCGCAAACCATAATCGGCGGGCAGCGCATTGGGGCATAGATGATTTCCGTGTCGGCGTTGTGCAGCACGACGCCCGAGAGGACGTTCTCCATCATGAACTGGTGATCGAGTTCGAGCTTTTCCGCCTTGAGCTCAGCGTTCTTTTGTCGGGTAATGTCCCGCGATATGCCGATGAAATGGCGGAATGACGCATCGGCATTGAATTCGGGCCTGAAGGTGAGGTCGTTCCAGAATATCTCGCCCGACTTGCGGTAGCCCGGATCTCCCCGGAAAAGGCTTGCCGCGCCTCGATCGCTGCGTCGATGGCAGCGATAACCGCGCAGTCCGTATCGGACCCTTGCATGATGCCGCACAACGCGCCCGCCATTTCCGACCGATCGAACCCGGTGCTGTTGAGAAATGCCTGATTGCAATACACGATCTGGCGATCGGCACCGAACACAACCACGCCTTGCGAGACCGTATCGAGGAGAGTCGTAAGCGTGCTACTGTCCATAACCGGTCGCTGCCGTCGTCCCGAAGTAGCTAAACTATGTTAGTATTAGCAGTTCTCATGCTCAATGAGACGGAGGCTTGGTGCAATTTCTACGGGCCCAATCCGCAGACGTCAGTCAGGCACCCTTATCGCACATCGCTCCACGGCTTCGATAGCAGCCCGGCGCAGTTGATCACGCCGACCAGCGAATATGTCTGCGGGAAGTTGCCCCACAGCTCGCCGTCATTGTAGTCGAGGTCTTCGCTCAGCAGGCCTGAGCGGGTGGTGTGGCTCAACATCGTTTCGAACAGGCGGCGGGCCTCGTCACCTCGGCCTGCCATGTGGAGTGCTTCGATCAGCCAGAAGGTGCAGACGTTGAAGGCGGTTTCGGGCGCGCCGAAATCATCTTCGGCGGCGTAACGCAGCATGAAATCGCCGCGGCGCAGCTGCTGTTCGACCGCCGCGAAGGTCGACGCGAAACGCGGATTGTCGGGGGCGAGGAAGCGCAGTTCGACCATCTGGAGCAGGCTCGCGTCGAGGTAGTCACTTTCGAAGCTGGCGCCGTAGTGGCCCCCTTCTGCGCCGTTCTCGACCCACGCATCCTGCTCGATCCGAGCACGGATAGCGTTGGCGCGCTCCCGCCAGAGTTCCGCACGATCCGCCTTGCCGAGCCAGTCCGCCGCCATCGCCAGCCTGTCACACGCCGCCCAGCTCATCACTGCGGAATAGGTTTGGACCTCCTGCCGGGTGCGGAATTCCCACAGGCCGGCGTCAGGCTGATCGTGCATCGCCCACGCCATCTCGCCGACCTGTTCGAGGCTCTCGAAGTCCCGGCCGTCGGCAATGCGCAGCAGGCGCTGGTCGATGAAGGCCTGCACCGTCGGCAGAACGATCTGGCCGTAGCAGTCGTGCTGCACCTGCTTGTAGGCCGCGTTGCCGATCCTGACCGGCCCCATGCCGCGATAGCCTGGAAGTGCGGGGGCTGTGGCTTCGCCCAGTTCGGCCACGCCCATGACCGAATAAAGCGGCTGGATCTGCCCGCCCTTGGCCCCGTCGACGATGTTGCGAAGATAGCCGAGATACTTCTCCAGCACATCGAGCGCTCCCAGCCGGTTCAGCGCCTGCACGGTGTAGTAGGAATCGCGGATCCAGCAGTAGCGGTAGTCCCAATTGCGCTCCGAATGGGGTGCTTCGGGGATCGAGGTGGTCAGCGCCGCAACGATCGCGCCGGTTTCCTCATGCTGGCACAGCTTCAGGGTGATGGCGCAGCGGATGACCTCATGTTGCCACTGGAACGGCGTGGCGAGCCCTCGCACCCAACGCTGCCAATAGCTGCGAGTGGCCTGCTCCATCCGGCGGATTTCCTCGCGCAGATTGCCAGCAAAGGGTTCGTCCGGGCCGAGGAAGAAATGCATGTCCTGCCCGATGCGGAAGACGCGCTGTTCGAGGATATAGCCGACCGGCGCATCGGTGCTGAGGCGCAAGGCTTGCGGGCCGACCAGATAGCGGATGTGATTGGAGCCGTGCGTCGTCTCGGCCAGCGCAGCGCCATAGTCACGCATCGGGCGGAGCACCACGCGGATGCGCGGGCTTCCGGCCACCGGGCGCACGATCCTGCTGATCGCCACAGGCCGATACATTCGCCCCTTGTCTTCATAGCGCGGGCAGAAATCGAGCACTTCGACCACGCTGCCATCGGCCGCCTCAAGCCGGGTGACGAGGATCGGCGTGTTGCGGATATATTCCTGGGTGGCGCTGACCTGTCCGACCATTTCGAACCGCCAGATGCCGGTATCGCGGTTGTCCCCGTTGAGCAGCGAACAGAACACCGGATCGCCATCGACCCGCGGGACGCAAGCCCACGCAATCGCGCCTTCGCGGTCGACCAGCGCGCTGACCTGGCAATTGCCGATCGGCCAGAGTTCGAGATCGGGCGTCGTTGTTCCAACCATGGGGGCGTGTCCTTCTGCCGTTGCAAGGGGAAGGCGCGGCGCAGCCAAAGGCCGCTCGCCAAGCGCAATCCCGGGGAGCCACCATGCCAATCGCAGGCGACAAAGCTGTCCTTGCCAGTAACATTAGCACGGATGAACACAGGCTTGGCGGACGCCACGGAAGGCAGCCATTTACGCCGAGCTTGCCGATCGAACAGCGGTCGCGCGCGCGAAAGCCCGGTTCATCCCGGAATAGCAGATGCCTGCCGGTCAGTCGCCTGCGAAGTCGCCCGGTGTGCCTTCGTGCGGCGCTTCGTGGGTTGCCCAGTCGGCGGAGCCCGGCGGCGGCTCGGGGGTTCCGGCGGGGCCAGCGCCCTCGCTCTCCTCGCCTTGGCGCAGCCGGTGGAGGTGGACCTTGGCGATCATGTTGGCGCTGATCGGCGCGGTGACGAACAGGAAAACCGAAACCAGCAGCTCATGAGTGGTCCACACACCCTCGGCCAGCTGGAACCACACCACCGATCCGACCAGCATCGCCCCCAACCCCAGCGTCGTCGCCTTGGTCGGGCCATGAAGCCGCTCCATCAGCGAAGGCAGGCGCACCAGACCCCAGCTGCCGATCAGCGCAAAAGCGCCGCCCAGCACCACCAGTGCGCTGACGATCAGATCGGCAGAGGCGGGTGCGGTGCCGCTCATTCGATGATGTCCCCGCGCAGCAGGAACTTGGCGTAAGACACCGTGCCGACAAACCCGACCATCGCCAGCAACAGCGCCGCTTCGAAGGAAGTGCCGCTACCCGAGGCGATGCCGGTGAGCACGATGATCCCGATCACATTGATTACCATCGTATCGAGCGCGAGGATGCGGTCGGCGACCCCCGGCCCCTTGAACAGACGCCATAGGTTCAGTGCTAGCGCCGCTCCCAGCGCAGCAAAACCAAAGGCAAGCGCCCAAGGGAGAATGGGGCCGATCATCGGAAAATCTCCTTCAGCCGCGCCTCATACCGCGCCTTGACCTTGGTGATCTCGCCCGCCGGATCGGGCGCGTGCAGGGCATGGACCAGCAAATACTGGCCGCAAGCCGAGATATCGCTCGAAACCGTGCCCGGCGTCAGGCTGATCGTGCCAGCAAACACGGTAATCGCCTCGGGCGAGGACAGATCGAGCGGGATGGTCAGCCAAGCGGGCTTGAGGTCGCGATTGGGCTTGAACAAGATGATCGCGGCCACGTGGAAATTGGCGACCACGATGTCCCACAGCACAATCCCGAGATAGCCGAGCGCAGGCACAAGCCGCACCGGCGGCCGCTCCGGCCACCACGGCGCGGTGAAGATCGGCACCAGAATGCCGAACACGATCCCGAGGAACAGCGTGCCGAAGGTGAGGTCGCTGACCATCACAACCCACATCACCACCAGCAGCAGGCTGAGGCCGGGATGCGGCAAGAGGCGGTTTGTCATTGTCCCGCCTCCGTCAGCACCGCGCGGGCGCTTTGCGCAGGATCGAGCACCTGCGCGGCGGCGGCATCGGTATAGGCGCTCACCCAACCCGCTCCCGCCGCCAGCGCAGCAAGCAGCGCCAATGCGATGGCAGGCGCGGCGAGGTCGGCACGGGTGGCATAGCCAGCGGGTGCGGTACCCTCGCCAGCCGTCTTCCAGAACACCGCGCTCCCCACCCGCGCGAAGCCGACCACGCCGATAAAGGTCGTCCCGAGGATGGCGCCCCACGCCCAGCCCCAGTCGGGGAGGGCGGCGACGGACTTGAGGATCAGCAGCTTGCCGATGAAGCCAGACAGCGGCGGCAAGCCGGTCGCCGCAATCGCTGCAGCCATGAACAAAAGCGCGATCCCGCCGCGCTGCGCGAAGACTGGGCCGGGACTGGCGTTGTCCCCAAAGGCACCCCGCCGCCGCGCGACAACATCCGCCACCAGAAACAGTGCGGCCGCCGCCAGCGTCGAATGGGCGAGGTAATAGAGGCCCGCACCAAGGCTCTCAGCGCTCCACCCGGCGACCGCGATCAGCAGCGTGCCGGTCGATCCGATCACGGCATAGGCGGCTTGTTCGGACAGACTGCGCGCGACGAACACGCCCGCGAAACCGATGATTGCGCTCACCATCGCGGCGGGCAGCAGATAAGGCGCCGGCACCCACGCCGCCGCGCCTGCGCCCTCGCCAAACACCTGCGGCACCACCCGGATCAGCGAATAGACGCCGACCTTGGTCATGATCGCAAACAGCGCCGCCACCGCTGGGGTCGAGACCGCATAGGTGCGCACCAGCCACAGATGCAGCGGCGCCACCGCCGCCTTCAGCGCAAACACGCTCACCAGCAGCAGCGCGGCGATCCGCAGTAAGCCCTGATCCTCCGGCGGAACCGCGGCTACGCGCAAGCCCATGTCGGCCATGTTGAGCGTGCCGGTCAGCGCGTAGAGCATCCCCAGCGCGATCAGGAACAGGGAGGAACCGACGAGGTTCACCACGACATATTGCACGCCCGCCTTAAGCCGCGCCGGGCCTTGGCCGTGCAGCATCAGGCCGTAGGAGGCGATGAGCAGCACCTCGAAGAACACGAACAGGTTAAACAGGTCGCCGGTCAGGAACGCGCCATTGAGGCCCATCAGCTGGAACTGGAACAGGGCATGGAAATGCCAACCCTTGCGGTCGGCGCCGGTGACCAACGCGTGCAGCAACGCAATCAGCGCAAGGCATGCCGTCAGCACCAGCATCATTGCGGCAAGCCGGTCTGCCACCAGCACGATGCCGAAAGGTGCGGGCCACTCGCCCACCGCATAGGCGAAGATCGTGCCATTGCTCACTTGCATCATCAGCATGATCGCGGTGGCCAGCAAGGCAAAGCACGAGGCCACGGAAACAGTAACGCCCAGCGTCGGCCGCCGCCGCATCACCAGCAGCACGATCGGCGCGGCCAGCGCCGGGATAATGACCGGCAGGATCGGGAGATGATCGGCGAGCGTCACGGGCGCGTGTCCTCCCCGTCTTCGGCGGTGCTGCCAGCCATACCGTCCTGCGCGTCACACGGCACATTGTCGCCATCAACATGATCGCTGCCGGTCTCGAGGAAGCTGCGCAAGCTCAGGATCACCACAAAGGCGGTCATGCCGAAGGTGATGACGATCGCGGTCAACACCAGCGCCTGCGGCAGCGGGTCGGTGTATTGGCTCACCGCCTTGTCCCAGATCGGCGGGCGTCCCACCACCAGCCGCCCGGAAGCGAACAGGAACAGGTTGACCGCATAGGAGATCAGCGTGAGGCCAAGCACCACCTGAAAGGTGCGCGCCCGCAGGGCCAAGTAGATGCCGCCGGCCACCAGCACGCCAATCGCGCTCGCGACGAGGAACTCGTAGCTCATGCGCCGCCCTCCCCGCTCTTGCGTGCGGCGCGGGCCGCACGCTGGGCGATGTGGCTGAGTTGGGCGAGCGCGAGCATGACGGCACCAAACACGGTGAGGAACACCCCGGTATCGAACAGCATCGCGCTCGCCAGTTCGAACTTCCCGATCAGCGGCAGGGTGAAATAGCCGAAGGTCGAGGTCATGAACTTCGCTCCGAACAGAAACGAGCCGAGCCCTGTCGCCATCGCCACCAGCACGCCCCAACCGATCAACTGATGCTCGCCGAACCGCTTGCGCGCGTCGGACCAGTCGAACCCGGCGGCGAGGTATTGGACCAAGAAGGCGATCGCAGCCACCAGCGCAGCGATGAACCCGCCGCCCGGCTGGTTGTGCCCGCGCAGGAACAGGTAGATCGCCACTGTCAGTGTCAGCGGCAAGACAATCCGGCTGGCGGTGACGAGCATCATCGGATGACGCTCGGGCGAATGGGGCATGTCTGCGCGCCACGCCCGCAGCCGCGCGCCCGCCGCGCCGGTGGCGGTGCTTTCCAGCAGCGCGAAGATGCCCAGCCCAGCGATGCCGAGCACGATGATCTCTCCGAGGGTGTCGAAAGCGCGGAAATCGACGAGGATGACGTTGACCACATTGGTCCCGCCTCCGCCCGATTTGGCATTGGCGAGGTGATAGGCCGCAATGCTCGGCCCCGGATCGCGGGTCAGCATCGCCCAGGCGATCCCGCCGACCAGCAGGCCACCTGTGATCGCCAGCGCGCCGTCACGCCATTTGCGCGAGGCGGTCGAGAGCAACGGCGGGCTTTTGGGCAGGAGGTTGAGCGCGAGCAGCAACAGCAGGATCGTCACCACCTCGACCGAAATCTGGGTCAGCGCGAGATCTGGTGCGGAGAACTGCACAAAGGTGAGACTGACCACGAGACCAATGACGCTGACATAGATCAGCACCCGCAGGCGGTTGCGCGAATCGTTCACCACCGCCGCCGTCGCCGCGATCAGCAGCACCCACGCGACGACCGCAACCGGCGTGGCGGGCAGGAGCGCGCGGCCACCGGTCAGCATCCCGCCGCCCGTCCGCGCGCCGTCGATGACCAGCAGCACGATCACGCTGAAGCTCGCCAGCAGCATCCGTTGCAGCGACGGTGTGTGAGTGGCGACGATGGCCTTACGCACCCATTTGTCGGCGAACGCAAAGGCCCGTTCGAAGATGCGCTTCGCATCGGGGAGGCTGGCACGCTCCCATGCGGCAAGTAGGGGCTTATGCTGCCACAGCAGCAGCGCGCCGCCCGCGACCGCGATCAGGCTGAGGATCAGCGCGAGGTTGACCCCGTGCCACAGCGCAAGGTCGAATTCGGGCGCGGGCGCTCCGGTAACGGCGGCGGCCACCGCGCCCACCAGCGGGCCGGCGAGCAGCATTGGGACAAGCCCAAGCAGCACCGCCAGCGTGGTGAGCAAGGCAGGCGCGGCCCACATCCCTGCGCCCGGATCATGCGCACGGGCAAAGGGCTCGGCCTCGCGCGGCCTACCAAAGAACAGATGCGCAGCCAGCCGCAATGAATAGCCGACCGAGCAGGTAGCCCCCAGCGTGGCCAGCACCGGCAGCAGCCACGGCAGGCCCAGCAGCGCGAGCTTGGGCGTTTCGTAGAGCATCAGCTCCTTGGAGATAAACCCACCCAGCGGCGGCAGGCCCGCCATGGAGGCTGCCGCGAGTGTGGCAATCAACGCGGTGATCGGCATCGCCTTCGCCAGCCCGCCCAATCGCCGGATGTCACGCGTGCCGGTCTCGTGCTCAACGATCCCGGCGCTCATGAACAGCGCCGCCTTGAACGCGGCATGGTTGAGGATGTGCAGCACCGCCGCCAGCGCCGCCGCCTCCAGCGAAAAGCCGAGCAGCATCACCAGCATCCCGAGCTGCGAGATGGTGGAATAGGCAAGGATGCTCTTCAGATCATGCCGGAACAGCGCCACCACCGCGCCGAAGATCATCGTGGTCAGGCCCACGCTGGTGACGGTGACGGTGTAGAGATCAGTCCCCGCCAGCACCGGCCACAGCCGCGCCAGCAGGAACACGCCCGCCTTCACCATCGTCGCCGAGTGAAGGTAGGCGCTCACCGGGGTCGGCGCGGCCATCGCGTGGGGGAGCCAGAAGTGGAACGGGAACTGCGCCGACTTGGTGAAGCACCCCAGCAGGATCAGCCCCAGCAGCACCGGGTAGAGCGGCGAAGCGCGAACGATGTCGCCTCGCTCAAGGATCGTCGCAAGGTCGAAGCTCCCGCCAGCCACGCCCAGCAGCACCATGCCCCCGATCAGCGCGAGGCCCCCGCCCCCCGTCACCGCCAGCGCCATGCGCGCGCCTTGGCGCGCCTCCGCCTTGTGCTTCCAGAAGCCGATCAGCAGGAAAGAGGCCAGACTGGTCATCTCCCAGAATACCAGAAGCAGCAGCACATTGCCCGCGATCACTATGCCCAGCATCGCGCCCTGAAACAGCATCAGGCTGGCAAAGAAGCGCCCGGTGGCCTCTCCCGCATAGAGGTAGAAATGCCCGAAGATCACCACCAGCAAGCCGATGCCAAGGATCAATCCGGCGAACATCAACCCCAGCGGATCGACCATCAGCGTCAGATCGAGGCCCAGCGCAGGCACCCACGCCCAGCTGGCCGAGGGCACCTCGCCGCCGAGCACCGGTGGGGTCAGCATTACCAGTAGCGCCAGGCCACCTGCGCTCGCACCCGCTGCGATGCTGGAATGCACCGCACGCCCCCCGCCATGCAGCAGGGCAATGGCCAGCGCAGCCACAAACGGGAGCGCCACCAGTGTCAAAAGCGTCAAGGCAATAGCCATTGGCGGCCCCGGTGGTCCTTTATCATACGAATAGGCGTATCGACGGGGCGATGATCTGCGCCCCTCTCAGGCATAGACGAGGGATTTGCACCAGCACAACCCAAACCGGTCAGCGCTGGCTCTCCCACCGAGGGAGCTAAGGTCAGTCGCCTTCGAACTCCATCAATGCGTTAACCGCAATCCCCGCACTGCGCAGCCGCACCGCACCTCCGAGGTCGGGCAGGTCGATCACGAACAGGGCCTGCTCGACAACCGCCCCCGCCATGCGCAGCAGCTCGGCCGAGGCGAGCGCCGTGCCGCCGGTGGCGATGAGATCATCGACCATCACCACCTTCTGTCCAGGCTCGACTGCGCCAGGGTCCATCTCGAGCCGGTCAGTGCCGTATTCGAGCGCGTAGTCGATGCCGATGGTATGGATCGGGAGCTTGCCGGGCTTGCGGACCGGCACAAAGCCGATGCCGAGCTGCACCGCGACCGCCGCACCGAAGATGAAGCCGCGTGCCTCCATGCCCGCGATCTTGTGCGCGCCCGCCGCATCGGCGAGCTCGGCGAGATGATGCACGCTCGCCGCCATGCCCTGATGATGGCCGATCAGCGTGGTAATATCGCGGAACTGGATGCCGGGATGCGGGAAGTCCGGCACGGTTCGCACCAGCGCCTTGAGCTCTTCGGGAGAGAGATGCGGTGCAACCATAGCGAAAGGCCCCTGTTTCAGCCCCGTAAAAGCAGAGCGCCCCGCCATCCGCAAGGGATGACGGGGCGCTGATGCGTTTCGACGGGGTAGGCTTAGCCCTTCTTCGGCTTCAGCCCGGCCCAGATCTGCTTGTAGCTGAGGAAGGCCAACACCGTCGCGAACAGCAGGAAGCCGATCACGAACCAGCCGGTCTGCTTACGCTCTACCAGCGAAGGCTCGGCGGTCCAGGTCAGGAAGGCCGCCACGTCAGTCGCCATCTGCGGGATGGTCGAGGCCGTGCCGTCAGCGAAGGTCACCTGACCATCAACCGCAAGCGGCGGGGCCATGGCGATGTTCACGTTCGGGAAGTGCTTGTTGAAATAGAGGCCGTCGGGGGTCTCGAAGCCAACCTTGGCAGCCTTGGCCGGATCGGCCTCGCCATAGCCGGTCAGCAACGAATAGACGTAGTTCGAGCCGTCATGACGCGCCTTGGTGATCAGAGAAAGATCAGGCGGGATCGCATTGTTGTTGGCAGCCGCCGCAGCGATGGCGTTGGGGAACGGCATCGGGAAGTAATCGGTCGGCTGGCCTGGACGGGTGGTTGTCTCGCCGGTGGCGGGATCGATGCCCGGAACGGTCCAGCTCGCAGCTTCGGCGTCAACTTCAGCCTCGGTGTAGCCAAGGTCCTGAAGGTTTCGGAAAGCGACGAACTTCAGGCTGTGGCAGGCCGAGCAGACCTCCTTGTAGACCTGATAGCCGCGTTGCAGCTGGGCATAGTCCCACTTGCCGAACGCACCGTCGAACGAGAAGCCGTTCGCCGGGCCTTCACCATGCTCGTAGAAGGCATAGGAAGGCTGCTTTTCCGGCGCCGGGCCGAAGGCGAAGTTGTAGGCACCGGGCGCAAGCGACCAGAGCACCAGAACTAGGGTGATGGCCAGGCCTGCAATGATGCCGCCGAGACGAATAGACATGACTGAACTCTTTCTAGTTGTCGGTTCAGATAGCTTGGGACTGCCCCGGCCGATTACTCGGCCGGTTGCAGCGAACCATCAGTTGCGGTGCCAGCGTCAGTGCCGTCAACCGTTCCGGCACGCGGAGCTTCCGCGGCCTTGTCCTTGCCGAGCACCGCTTCGGTGATCGAGAAGGGCAGCGGCTTGGGCACTTCGATCTGGCTGATGATCGGCAGGATCACCAGGAAGTGCATGAAGTAGTAAGCCGTGAAGATCTGGCTGAGCATGATGTACGGCTCTTCCGCGTGGGCACCGCCCAGGTAGAACAGCGCCGCCATGGTCGGGATCAGGCCGAACCAGAAGAACTTGCGGAACAGCGGGCGATAGTGACCCGAACGCACCGGGCTCTTGTCCAGCCAAGGCAGGATGAACCACACCAGAATCGAGCCGAACATCCCGATCACGCCCAACAGCTTGGCGGGGATCAGCACGATACCGGTGAACGGAATGGTGAGGTCACCGGTGAAGGCACGCAGGATCGCGTAGAACGGGTAGAAGTACCATTCCGGAACAATCAACGCCGGTGTCGAGAGCGGGTTCGCTTCGATGTAGTTATCCGGGTGACCCAGCGCGTTGGGCAGGAAGAACACCATCGTGGTGAACAGGATCATGAACACGCCGAGACCGAAGCCATCCTTCGCCGTGTAGTAGGGGTGGAACGGAACGGTGTCCGATTCCTGCTTCACTTCCACGCCGGTCGGGTTCGAGGACCCGGGAATGTGCAGCGCCCAGATGTGCAGGATCACAACACCGGCAATCACGAAGGGCAGCAGGAAGTGCAGCGAGAAGAAGCGGTTCAGCGCGGCGTTGTCCGGCGCGAAGCCGCCCAGCAGCCACACCTGCAACGGCTCACCCACCAGCGGGATCGCGGTGAACAGACCGGTGATGACCTGCGCGCCCCAGAAGCTCATCTGGCCCCACGGAAGCACGTAGCCCATGAAGGCGGTCGCCATCATCAGCAGGAAGATCACCACGCCCAGCAGCCAGATCATCTCGCGCGGGGCCTTGTAGGACGAATAGAAGAACCCGCGGAAGATGTGCAGGTAGATCACGATGAAGAAGAAGCTCGCGCCGTTGGCGTGGGCGTAACGCAGCATCCAACCATAGTTGACGTTGCGCATGATGTGCTCGACCGTGCCGAACGCGACTGCCTGGTTGGCGGCATAATGCATCGCCAGCACGACGCCGGTGACGATCTGCAACATCAGGCAGAAGCCGGCGAGCACGCCGAAATTCCACATGTAGTTGAGGTTGCGCGGCACCGGATAACCGGCACCTACCGCGTTATAGACGAGCCGCGGAAACGGCAATTTCTCGTCCAGCCACTTGGTGAAAGCGGACTGCGGTTCATACTGCTTGGCCCAGGCGAAACTCATGGCGTTCTCTCGGCTTGATCTGAGTTAAAGAAACAGACGATTATCATTATCGTTCAGATACGAAGGCTCACCCGACGCGGACGACGGTGTCTGACGAAAAACTATATTCCGGCACCTTCAGGTTGAGCGGCGCGGGGCCTTTGCGGATGCGGCCGGCCACGTCGTAGTGCGAACCGTGGCAGGGACAGAAGTACCCGCCGAACTCACCCTTGTTCTCACCTTCGGCCGCGCCCAGCGGCACGCAGCCGAGGTGGGTGCAGACGCCCATGGTGATGAGGATGTCTTCGTGACCTTCCTTGGTGCGCGAAGCAAGCGTCGCGGGGTCACGCATGTCAGCCGCGTCATCCTTCTTGGCGGCGGCGATTTCTTCCGGCGTCAGGCGCTTCACGAACAGCGGCTGCTTGCGGAACGTGGTCTTGATGCTCTGGCCCGGCTGGATCGCGCCGACATCGACATCGGTGCTGCTTGCGGCGAGCACGTCTTCCGACGGTGCCATCTGGCTGATCAGCGGGAACAGCAGCGATGCGCCGCCAACGCCCGCCGTGCTCAGCGCGGCAATGTGGATCCAGTCGCGACGGCGCACGCCGTCATCGGTGCTGAGTGCGCTGGTATCGGCCGTGTTAATAGCCATTTCGTCTTACCCTGCTCGTTCTGCCGCGGCGGGGTAATGGCCCGCGCGGCGTTGTGTTCCACTGCCGGGGCTCGCGCCCCGATTCCATTCCGTCGATTGATCCCTGCTTCGAGCCTAGCAGCGCCTTTGAGCGCACCTCACCCGAAACCTGCGCGGGGCAATTAACGGCAATCCTGCGAGAATCCAACCGTGTTTTAAACAAGCCGCGTTCGCCTGCGTGCAAGCCGGTGTCAGGGCAGCGCGATCATACTGATCTGCCGACCATAATTGGCTTCACCCGCTTGGCTAGAGCGTCTGTGGGAATGGTAACGCGCGACATGGGAGAATGTATCCCGCCCCAGATTCGCAATTTTGCTAAGGCCCGACGCTGCCAACTGCGCCATGATGAAGCCGGGCAGATCGAAATGCCACCGCGGCGTCCCATCGCGCTCCAGAGCGAGGGCGAAGAACGGCTCGGCTTCGACGGCGAAATGCGCGCGGAACGGCGCGTCGACCTCGTAGCTCGGCTGCGCGATGGTCGGCCCGAGCACGGCAGTGATGCGCTCTCGCTGCGCGCCGAGCGCCTCCATCGCGGCCATGGTGTTTTCGAGCACGCCGTCCACCGCCCCGCGCCACCCGGCATGGGCCGCACCGATCACGCCCGCTTGCGCGTCGGCAAACAGGATCGGGCCGCAGTCGGCGGTGACGATCCCGAGCACGATGCCTGGAGTGGCCGTCACCACCGCATCAGCCACCGGACGGCCCGCAGCAGCATCGTCCCAAATTTCGTCCACCACTACGACATCGGGAGAATGCACCTGATGCGGCGCGGCAAGGCGCCCACCGGCACGGATCGCTTCGGCAGCGGCGGCGCGCAGAGCCTGCACCTCCGCTGGATCGCCCGGACCGCCAAAGCCGAACTGGTGCACGCCGCCCGCGCTGCCGAAGAAGCCATGCGGCACGCCGTCGAGCAGGGCGGAGCGTTCGATCTGGAAGCCTATCACCTCAGCCTTCCAGACTGCGGCTGACCTGCTCGAACGTATCGCGCGACAGATTGCCCGCCGCCATGATCCGTTCCAGCTCACCCTTCATCAGCGCCGCCCGGCCCGGCTCAATCCGCCGCCAGCGGCCCAGCGCAGGCACAAAGCGCGCCGCCGTCTGCGGGTTGATCGGATCGAGCGCGAGGATCACATCGGCGACCATCCGATATCCCTCCCCATCGGCCTTGTGGAAGCCCTTGGGATTACCCGCGAAGGCCATGTGGAGAGACCGCACGCGGTTGGGGTTCTTCATGGTGAAGTCCGGATGCTCGGCGAGCTGGCGCACATGCGCGATCACATCGGGGTGAAGCGAGAGCGCCTGCAACGTGAACCACTTGTCCACCACCAGCGCGTTGTCGCGGTACCGGGCGTAGAAATCCGCCAGCTTGGCCTCGCGCTCCGGACCGTCGAGCCCGCAGAGCACCATCAAGGCGCCCTGCCGGTCGGTCATATTGTCCGCCGCGTCATATTGCGCCGCCGCCAGATGCGCTGCCCGCGCCGGGTCGGCAGCGGCGATCAAGCCCAAGGCGATGGTCTTGACCTTGCGCGCGCCGCGTCCTGCCGGATCGTCCAGCGTTACCGCCGAGGCCCGCGCATGAAGCGCGTTCAGTTCATCAGCGAGCGCGGTGCCGATGGCAGCCTTCAGCCCCTCGCGCGCGGTATGGATCGCACCAGGATCAGCCTTGCGGTCGCCGGTCGCCATCACCTCGAACAGATAGGTTTCGGACGGGAGCACCATCAATTCGCCGCGCATTGCGTCGTCGAGCGCATTGTCGGCTAGGCTCGACCGGAACGCGCCGATGATCGCCGCTTCGCCTGCCGCCTGTTCGCCCGCCGCCAGCGACCCGCTCGCCGTTCCGACGAGGTGGCTGACGGCGAGTTCCTGCAAGGCTTCCGAGCGAGCAAAAGGATCATCATCATGCGCGGCGAGGAACACGAGGTCTTCGCGCTGCAAAGCACGCTCGATCACCACCGGAGCGGTGAAGCCGCGGTTGATCGAGACCACCGGATCGGGGCCGGTCAGCGGGAGAGAGAAACTTTGCTCCTCGTCCGTCAGCACAATCAGCTGTTCTTCGCCCAGTGCCCCCTGCCCGCGTGAGTGCACCGCAACCCGCAGGGGGATCGGCATGGGCAGCTTGTCAGGCTGACCCGGCGTGACGGGGACGGTCTGCTTGAGGGTCAGCTTGAGCGTGTCACCCTCGACCGCCTGCGACACAGTGACGCGCGGGGTGCCTGCTTGCGAATACCAGCGCCGGAATTGCGCAAGGTCGATCCCTGCCCCATCCTCGATCGCCTTGATGAAATCTTCGCAGGTCGCGGCCTCGCCATCGTGGCGGTCGAAATAGAGATCGGTGCCCGCGCGGAAGCGTTCGACGCCTACCATCGAGCGCATCATGCGGATGACTTCGGCGCCCTTGTTGTAGACGGTCGCAGTGTAGAAGTTGCTGATCTCGCGGTAGGAGTCCGGGCGGATCGGGTGCGCGAGCGGCCCTGAATCCTCAGGGAATTGGGCGGCGCGAAGGATGCGCACATCCTCGATCCGCTTGACCGCCTCGCCGCGCATATCCTGCGAGAACAGTTGGTCGCGGAGCACGGTGAAGCCTTCCTTGAGGCTCAGCTGGAACCAGTCGCGGCAGGTGATCCGGTTGCCCGACCAATTGTGGAAATACTCATGCGCGATCACGCCTTCGACCGCGTCGAAATCGGCATCCGTCGCGGTGTCGGGGTCGGCCAGCACGTATTTGGTGTTGAAGACGTTGAGCCCCTTGTTCTCCATCGCCCCCATGTTGAAGTCGGAGACGGCGACGATGTTGTAGAGGTCGAGGTCATATTCGCGCCCGAACACGTCTTCGTCCCATTTCATCGACCGGTGGAGCGATTCCAGCGCGTGGTCGGTGCGGGTGAGATCTTCAGCCCGGACCCAGACATTGCACTCGACTTCACGGCCCGAGACCGTGACGAAGGGCTTGGAGTTCGCCACCAAATCGCCAGCCACCAACGCGAAGAGGTAGGACGGCTTGGGCCAGGGATCGTGCCACTCGGCCCAGTGGGTGCCGTCCCCGTTCTCGCCCGCATTGGTGCGGTTACCATTGCACAGCAGGATCGGGAACAGGTTGGCATCGCCCTCCATCCGCACCGCATAGGTCGAGAGCACATCGGGCCGGTCGGGGAAGAAGGTGATGCGGCGGAAGCCTTCCGATTCGCATTGGGTGCACAGCATCCCGTTCGACGCATAGAGCCCCATCAGCTGGGTGTTGGCGCTGGGATCGATCCGGGTGACAATGGTGACGCTGTGTGCTTCGCCCGGCAGGGTCACGATCAGATCGGGGCCGTCCATCCGCCACTCAGCCGGGGCGCCGTCGACAGTTACGCTTTGCGCTGTCAGGCTGTCGCCGTTGAGACAAAGCTCGCGGCTTGCTGCGGCAGCGGGGTTGCGTTCGACCTGCAGGGTCGCGGTTACGGTGGTCGCCTCCAGCCCCAGGCGGAAGTCGAGCTGCGTGGTCGGCACCAGCCACGGAAACGGCTGGTAATCCTCGCGCCGGATGACCGGCGGCTCGTGCGGGGTGGGGGCAGCGTCGGCGAGTTCGGGGTTGCCGTCGGGGGTGATGGGGGTGGTTGCGATGTCCATGAGCGCCGATTTAGGTTGATTCGCGCGAGCGTCCAATCTTTAGGTTGGCCCATGGCGCATTTGCTGATCTTCGGACTGGGCTACACGGCGGGACGCATTGCCGAAGCGATGCGGACGCGCGGCTGGCACGTAACTGCCACCGGCAGCGCGGGCGCTATCGCCTTTAGCGACCGGGCGGCCGTGCAGAAGGCGCTGGGCGAGGCGACGCACATCCTCTCCTCCGTCCCGCCCGACCGAGCCAGCGGCGGCGATCCGGTGCTAGATGTCTATGGCGAGGCTCTGGAGGGGCGGGAACTGTTCTACCTCTCGTCCACCGGCGTCTATGGCGACCGCGCCGGCGCGTGGGTCGACGAGGCGACGCCCACTATCGCGCAATCGGGAGAGGGCCGCAGGAACGCGCGAGCCGACGCTGATCTGGCATGGCTCGCCATGGGTGCGCGGGTGTTCCGCCTGCCAGGGATTTATGGGCCGGGGCGCAGCGCGCTCGACCGGGTGCGAGAGGGCAAGGCGCGGCGGATCGACCTGCCGGATCAGGTGTTCAGCCGTGTCCATGTTGACGACATCGTCAGCGGCGTGGTTGCCGCCCTGACGCAGGGTTCGCCCGCAGGGGCCTACAACCTCGGCGATGATCTGCCGTGCAGCGGTAACGAGGTCACCGAACACGCCTGCCGCCTGCTCGGGCTTGAGCCGCCGCCGTTGGAGACGCTGGAGGAAGCGAACCTCTCCGAAATGGCGCGCGGATTCTACATGGAGAACCGCCGGGTCGCCAATGGCAAGGCCAAGCGGGTGCTGGGGTGGCAACCGCGCTATCCGACCTTTGTGGAAGGACTCGCCGCTCTCCTCTAATGAATCATGGCGACCCGCAGGCGTTGCAGGTTTCACGCAGAGTCGCGGAGAAGAAAAGGAAGACGCGGAGGAAGTGCACCCTGCGCCGCAGGCCCAACCCATGCAAGGCCTGACCGGATATAGCGAGCCTTCGGCTCGACGCAGTATCTCTGCGTCTCCCCTGTTTCTCTGCGTCTCTGCGTGAACCCCTTACTTCTTCTTCTGCTTAGAGCGCAGCGCCAAGCCCATCCCCAGCAACGCCAGCCCCATGCCGCCTGCCGACAGCGCATCCCACTCGAACCCCTCGAACAGGGTCGACAGCCCCATCGCCACGCACACCGTCACGATCCCGTTATAGGCCGTGCGTCCCGCGCCGATCTCGCGCACCAGATTGTAGTGCAGCGGGAAGGTCACCACCGAACCGATGATCGCGAGGTACGCCGTCCCCGCCCAGAACTGCCACGCGCTTGGCACCTGCGGCGGGCCGACCGTCACCAGCGCATAGACCAGATCGAAGGCGGTGCCATAGACCATCGCCCAGGCGAGAAAGCTCACCATCGGCACGCCGCGCCCGGTGGGGTTGGCCTGCACCACATTGGCAATAGAGGCCGCCAGCATCCCGCCAATCGCCAGCACAATCCCGAGGCCCACATTGCCCCCCAAAGGCGCCGCGTTCCATTCGTGCACCAGCAGCATCCCCACGCCCGCAATCGCCACGAGGCTCCCGCCGATGAAGCCGCCCTGCACCTTCTCGCCGATGAACACCTTGGCGAAGATCGCGTTCGGGACCATCAGCAGCGCAAACATCACCGCGACAATGCCCGACGTGATGTGGCTTTCCGCATGGTAGACCAACAGGAAGTTGCCGCTGAACTGCGCAATGCCGACACCCAGCGCCAACATATGCTCGGGCCGGTTCAGCTTCAGCCGATTGCCCATTACCACCGCCAGCACGAACAGCGCCGGGGTGGCCAGCATGAAGCGGTAGAACACGCCCCATGCCGCAGGCACATCGCTGATCTGGCCAGTGATGACGAACCAGGTTGAACCCCAGATCGTGCCGGTCAGCATGAAGGGGATCAGCACCTTGGGGCTGAGCATGGACGGCGCGGAGACTTCGCTCATAGCGCGGCGATGGCCTTGCCCAGCGCCTGCGCGTCCTCAGGCCGGGTGTTCCACGCGGTGACGAAGCGCGCAGAGTTTGCGCCCCAATCGTAGAAGGCGAAGTCCTGCGCCCGCAGCGCCGCGCGCTCGGCTTCGGTCAGGTGCACGAACAGCTCGTTCGCTTCGACGGGGTGGAGCAGCCGGTCGGCGCAGCCCGCCGCAACCTCCTGCGCCGCCGCATTGGCGTGGGCGGCGTTGGCGAGCCACAACCCGTCATCCAGCATCGCGAGGATCTGCGCAGCGAGATAGCGGCCCTTGCATTGCAGGTGCCCGGCGCGCTTGCGGCGGTAGCGCACTTGGCTAGCGGCTTCGGGATCGAACAGCACCACGGCCTCGGCTCCCATCCCGCCGTTCTTGATGAAGCCGAAGGCGAGACTATCGACCGGACCGCTCGCCGCGCGAGCCGCTGCGTCGGGCGAACCGCCGAGATGCGCGGCCGCATTGGCGAAGCGTGCACCGTCCATATGCAGGCCGAGCCGGCGCTCCTTGGCGAAAGCTCCCAGCGCTGCGAGTTCTGCTGGAGAATAGGCGCGGCCATATTCGCTGGCCTGCGTGATCGCGATGGCGTGGGGCTGCACCTGATGGACATCATTGCGGATCGGGTCGATCACCGCCACGACGCTCTCAGGCGTCAGCTTTGCGCCCTCGCCATCGGCGTGCATCAGCTTCGCGCCGTGGAGGAAGAACCCCGGCGCGCCGCCTTCGTCGACCTCGATATGCGCCTCGCGGTGACACACCACCCCGCCATGGGGCGCGCACATCGTGGCAAGCGCCAGACAATTCGCCGCCGTCCCCGTAGCCACCCACAACGCTGCGCATTCGCGCCCGAACAGCGCGGTAAACGCTGCGTCGAGCTCAGCCGAGAGCGCGTCCCCATCGTATGGGTTGTCCGGTTCATCGGCCTTGCGCATCGCCTCCCACAGCCGGGGGTGGACGGGCGCGGCGTTGTCGGACAGGAAGGGTTTGAACGGGAAGGTTTGGGCTGGGGTCATGGATTGTCGCCTCTAACCGCCAGCGCAGCCATTACAAGCAGGAGTAACGTGAGTGAGCGAGGAACCGACAAAGCTGACAATCACCCACCACGTGGCGGGTCAAGGCGGACGCTATGTCGCGGTGGTCGAAGGCGCTTCGGATGAAGGCTATCTGGAATGGGAACCGGGCGGGGAGCGTGACGGCGTGGAGATCCGCATCGCCGCCCACACCATCGTGCCGCGGGTGATCGGCGGACGCGGCGTTGCGGGTGCGCTGGTGGACCGGTTGGTCGAGGATGCGCAGCGGCAGGGCTTCCTGATCCGCCCCGATTGCTCCTACGTCGCCAAGAAGTTCTCGGAAAACTCCGAGTGGGGCTCGCTCAAGGCCTGATTCTGAGGGGCCTGATCCAACCGCGAGAAATCAGTCGAAGCGATGGTTTCCAGCACGCTCGCCCGCAAGGCCCGGGCTTCGGCCAGCGGCACGCCCTGCATCGTGAAAGTCCCTCCGGCCAGCCCGAGATGCACCGTGGCATAGCCGCGCAGACGGGCAATTGGCCCCTGTGCGATTTCGACTGAATGGAGCTTCAGCCGGGTCGCGATCTGGCGGGTCGGCGAAAAGAACCCGTGGCTGGCATAGACCTGCGAGGCGTCGATCGCGTGGCGGCGGAACTCCCAGGCATACAGGTTCGCGCCCGCTGCCAGCACCGCTGCCCCGAGCGGCACAAGGAACAGCCCGAAAGGCGCGAAGATCGCGACCGGGATCGCCGCCAGCACGAACACCGCCGAGCCGAAGACCACAGTGTCGGTGCGCTGGCGCGTGCTGGCGCGGTGCCACTGCGTGCTGTCATCCGGCAGGCGGAAGCCCGCTGCGCTGACGATGGGCGCGATCTCTTCCATCTTGGCGAAGGGCGCGACAATGTGGCTCTCGCCTTCCGCGTCCTGAGCGAGGCTGACGAAGCTTAGGCCGTGCCAGCCGAAGCGGTAGCGCACCAGACCGGTGCCGATTACCAGCCCCTGCACCCGGTGCGCGGGCATCACCACATCGGTGCGGGTGAGCAGCCCGCGCTGTCGCCGGAACCCCCGCGCCGAACGGGTCAGGGTAAAGCCCCAGTCGCGCAACACGGTGCGCACCACGCCGGTCGCCATGCCGATCACGACCAGCCCCAGCAGCCCGGCAATCGCCGCCGCTGCCTGCACAAACAGGCCAAGACTCGCCACCGTGCTGCCCTGCTCGGTCAGCCAGCCGCGCCACAGATCGACATTCCACACGTCGATATCCGAAACGTTGTCGACATATTGCAGCGCGCCGCCAAGGACCGCGAACACTGCGAGCGAGAATTCGAACAGGCCAAAGGTCAACAGGCGCGCGGGCGTGAGAGCATAGAGCACTTCGCCAGCGTCAGGCTCGCTGCGAACCGGCGCTTGAGGGTCGGCGACGCTGACCGCTGCCTCGTCATCACGCCGCTCGCGCACCAGCTGGCGCAAATCCTCGCCTTGGGCATCGGTGAGGTATTGCAGCGCAAGGTCATCGGCCCCGCCTGCCCCGGTCTCGAACTTGACCGCCACCAGCCCGAACAGGCGCGGCAGCGGCTTGGCTTCGAGGCTGACATCCTGAATGCGCTCATAGGGCACCGATCGCGCCGAGCGGCTGAACAGGCCGCTTTCGACCCGGATGTCGGTTTCACCAATGGTGTAGGTCAGTCGCCGCCAGTGGGCATAGCTGAAGGCGGTGCCGATCACGACCGACACCAGACCGACGCCGAGCGCGAGCAGGAACCGCCCGTCGCCGCCAATGCCTGAAAAGGCAATCGCGATCGCCGGAAATATCGCGCTGCGAAGGCTGCCGATTGCGCCGAGGATGACGCTGATCGGCGCAGTGCGCTGCGGCTCGCTCATACCGTCTCGCGGCGGATATGGGCGCGGATCTCCTCCCGCATCTCGCGCGCCAGCTCCTCGCCGAGGCCGGGGAGCGACACGCTGGCATTGTGATTGCCCGCGGTGTGGAGCGTCAGCGTGGCGATGCCGAAGAACCGGTCGAGCGGGCCTTGATGCACGTCGATATGTTGCACCCGCCCGAACGGCACCACCGTGTCCGACCGGAACAGCAATCCGCGCACCACCCGCAGCCGGTCAGCGCTGATCTGGTAGCCGCGCGCATTGTAGCGGGTCGCCGGCACGCGAATGATCAGCGCCAGCGCGATCACCAATACTGTCCCGGCGATGATACCCTGCGGGATCAGCGCGAGATCGCGGATCGCCGCTTCAGCCACCAGCGCGCCAATCAGGAACGGGATCGCGGTCAGCGTGGTGCGCAGCCGCAGCGCATGGGCGTAACCGGGGTGCAGTTTGGTCAGCTCCCCTTCGTCGTCGAGCGGGTGACCGGCAGGCGTGTTGGCGGGCGTGTGATCCATGGTGCATTAGTGGCGCAATACAGCGCGCTTGCCTAGCGCATTTATGAGGGCGACGGGCGGGCTTTGCGCCCCTAGAACCCATGCAAAATCACTCCGGGAGAGAACATCCATGACCACGCTCCATTCCAGCCTCGGCCCCAATCCGCGTCTTGTGCGGATGTTCATGATCGAAAAGGGGCTGGAGGAAGGTCGCGATTTCACCCGCGTCCATTACGACATCATCACCGGCCAGAACCGGCAGGATGCGGGCTACATGGGCAAGAACCCGCAGGGCACCACGCCGACGCTGGAACTGGATGACGGAACCTGCCTCACGGAAAGCTGGCCGATCTGCGAATATGTCGAGGAACTGCACCCCGCGCCCAACCTGTTTGGCGAAACCCCCTTGGAGCGAGCCGAGGTGCGCAAGTGGGTGCGGTTGTTCGATCAGGAAGTGGTCGTGCCGATGACGATGGGCTTCCGCGCGACCACCGGCCGCCCGATGTTCGAACCGCGCATGACCGTAGTCACGCCCGAGGCTGGCGCAGAGTTGTTCGCACTGGCGGACGAGAAGTGGCGGATGTTCGATTCCTACCTCGGTGGGAGCAACCACATTGCACTGGGCCGCTTCACCTTTGCCGACCTGATCATGTTCGCCTTTGCCAATTTCGGCTTCACGGTGGGCTGGAAGCTGCCTGAGGGGACGGACAACCTCGCCCGCTTCGTTGAAACGCACAACCACCGCCCCTGCGCCGTGATCTGGACGATGGCCGAGTAATGCCTGACCTGTCGGGTAAGGTCGCCATCGTCACCGGTTGCGCCAGCGGCATTGGCGCGGCGACTGTGCGGCGGTTGCGCTCCGACGGGGCCGAGGTGCTCGGCACGGATCTGGACGCAGCAGCGGGCGAAGCGCTGTGCGCCGAGGTGGGCGCAGAGTTCGCCGTGCAGGACGTCTCCGACCGCGCGCTTTGGCCGCAGATCGTGGCCCGCGCGGTGACGGCCTTCGGGCGGCTCGATATCCTCGTCAACAATGCCGGGATGGTGTCGGGCGCGGGCATCGGCGATTGGGATGACGAGGCGATGTTTGCCGCGTGGGACCGGGTGCTGGCCGTGAACCTTTCCGGCACGATGGTAGGGTGCCGCGCGGCGATTGCGGCGATGCGCGACAATCCGGGCGGATCGAAGGGCGCGATCGTCAACATCGCTTCGACCACCGCGATGGCGCCGCTGCCCACCGATGTCGGCTATTCGGCCAGCAAGGGCGCGGTGCGGGTGCTGTCCAAGTCCGTGGCGACATGGTGCGCCCAGCGCGGCCTCAATATCCGCTGCAACACCGTGATCCCCGGCGCGACCATGACGGGGATTCTTGCGGCGGCCGAAGTCCAGACCCCCGGTCTGATCGCGGCCGTGGCGAAAACCTCACCGCTGAACCGCCTCGCCGATCCTTCGGAAACGGCGGCAGCGATTGCCTTCCTCGCCAGCGACGAATGTCCGTTCATGACCGGGGCGGAGATGCTGGTGGACGGCGCGATGATGGCGATCCATCCGGGGTTCTGATCAGCCCCCGCGCATCTTCTCCAGATAGCCGGTCGGCCCCATCTGCGCCGCGGTCCACACGAAGATCGCCAACGACAGCAGGCCCGACACAAGGCACACACCGAACACCGCCACCGCGAGGGCGCTTGTCCCGTAGGTAGGGCCCATCGCGTCGCTGACCGCGCCGATCACGGCCAGCCCCAGCGCCTGCCCGACCAGATTGTTGAAGAACAGGGCAATCGCCACGGCGAAGCCCCGGCTGGCAGGCTCGACCGCCGCCTGAATGCCCGACATGATCCCAGCCTGACTCGCCACGTAAATCGCGTAGGCGAGCCCGAACCAGCCGAGGAACGCGGTGAACCCGGTCGAGGTCAGGCTCAGCGCCAGCGGTGCCACGCAGCCGAGGCTCACCAACCCCGGCAGCCATGCGCGCCAACGTTCGTCGCGCAAGGTCAGCCAGTGGGTGAGGTATCCGCCGATAAGCGGCCCCGGTATCCCGCCAAGGAAGAAGGTCAGCCCGAGATAAAGCCCAACATCCCCGGTCGAAATCGGGAATTGCCGCAGCATCACCGCCGCCATCCAGAAGGCGAGCGCATAGCCGATCATGATCTGCACCGCCCAGCCGAGCGCCAGCCCCATGAACACCCGATTGGTGATGAGGCTCATGATCGTGCGACCCAGCGGCAGCTGCGCCATATCGGTGCCCGCCGGAGCATAGCGCCCGCGCTTGGGCTCGCGCACGGTGAGGAAGATCACGAGGCCGAGCACCAAGCCCGGCAGGCCCATCAGAATGAAGGCCCAGCGCCAGTTGAACATCTCCGCCAGCTGCCCGCCGAACACCAACCCTGACGCCGTGCCGACGGTCGACCCCAAGGTCAGATAGCCCATCGCCTTGGCAAGTTCATGGCGCGCAAAGAAATCGGCGACCAGGCTTTGCGAAGATGGCCCGGAACAGCCCTCACCCACGCCGACGCCGGTGCGCGCGGCGAACAAGGTCCAGAAGCCGGTCGCCATCCCGCAGGCGGCGGTCATCAGGCTCCAGAAGCTTATCGCGCTCGCGACGATGTTCTTGCGGGTCGACCGGTCGGCGAGCCGCGCCGCTGGGAAGCCTGCCAGCACATAGACCAGCGAAAATGCCGCTCCACCCAGCAGGCCAAGCTCGAAATCCGACAGCGCGAACTCGGCCTTGATGTCCTCGACCAGAATGCCGAACACCAGCCGATCCGCGACGCTGAACGCACTCGTCAGCGTCAGCAGACCGAGGACGTACCAGCGATAGGCGCCCGGCTGATCGCCGGGGCGCTCGTCAGTGGTGGGGACGGGCGTAGAGGCCATTGTCCACCGGGATCGTCAGGCCATTGAGAAAGCGCGCTTCGTCCGAAGCGAGGAACAGCACGCAGCCCGCGACATCCTTGGGATGGCCGAGCGCATCCATCGCCAACGGGCCTTCGGGAATGTCCATCGGCTTTTCGCCGCCGCGCCCGGAAATGCCCATCACCATCGGGGTTTCGATCCCGCCCGGCGCCAGCGCATTGACGCGGATGCCGTAGCCCTTGTCCTGGAAATCGACCGCAAGGCTGCGGGTCATGCCCGCAATTCCCGCCTTTGACGCGGCATAGGCCGGGATATTGCCATAGCCCATCAGCGCCGCAGTCGAAGCCATGTTGATGATCGACGATCCGCCCCCGCCAACCACTTCGTGGCGATGCTTCATCAGCGGCACGGCATATTTGCACCCGAGGAACGTGCCGACCACATGGATTTCGAGATGCAGCTTGAAGTGCGCCAAGCTGCAATCCTCGATGCTTTCGAAGATCACATTGCCCGCGTTGTTGACCAGAATATCGAGCCCGCCGTGGCGCTCCTTCACGGCGCGCATCACTTCGATCCATTGCTCTTCGTTGGTGACATCGAGCGCCATCGCATCGCCGCCGATCGCGGCTGCCACCTGATGGGCGAGTTCGGCATCGCGGTCAGTGACGATCACCTTCGCACCCTCACGCGCCAGCGCCTCACAATCGGCCTTGCCCAGACCCATCGCCCCGCCTGTCACGAGCGCTACCCTGCCCGCTACCCGTCCCGCCATATGCTCTCTCCCAAAAGCTTTTTTGATATGTCGCCAGCCTATCGGGCGGGCGGGTCCGTGCCACTGTCGAAAGCGCGAGGACGCTGGCGGCAAGCGGCGGTGTAACCTGCGCAGCCGAGGAGAGGCGGAAATGATGGAGCCGGAAGAAATCGCGCGGCTGAAGGCGCTGATGGAGTGGGAAGGCCAGCGCACCGCGCCGCCTGAAGGCTTCCCGGTGCTGCCCGATATGCCTGCCGGCCGCTACACCTCGCCCGAATACTTCGCGCTCGAACAGCAACACGTGTTCCGCAAGAGCTGGCTGTTCGCCGGGCATCTGGACGAGATCCCGGAACCCGGCTGCTATATGCGCTGGCACAATGCCGGCGATCCGATCGTGATCGTGCACGGCATGGACGGCACAGTGCGCGCCTTCCACAACACCTGCCGCCACCGCGGCGCACCGGTGGTGACGGAGGATCGCGGCAAATCCTCGCGCCTCATGTGCGGCTATCACAACTGGACCTACAAGACCGATGGCAGTCTGGTGGGCGTGCCCGAACGGCGCGATTTCCCGGCCGATTTCGACATGAGCTGCCGCGGGCTGCTGCCCGTTCGGTGCGAGCTGTTCGGCAAGATCATCTACGTCAACTTCGACATGGAAGCGATGCCGCTGCTCGATTGGCTCGGCCCATTGGCGCGCGAGTGGGAGGAGTTCGCCTTCGACCGGATCAAGCTCGCCGCGCGGCACTCCTTCGATCTCCAGTGCAACTGGAAGGTGGCGATGGAGGCCAACATGGAGGTCTACCATGTGCCCTTCATCCACCCGAACACGGTCGCGCCGCTGGTGGACAGCAGCCGCAACCTCAACACCATCTATCCCAACGGCCACGCGCGGATGCTCGCTCCGCCGCCGCGCACGACTGACCGCGAGCACGTGCGCGCGATCGACAGCCCGCCGGGCTGGCGGCAAATCGAGACCGTGGGCGAATTGGGGCGCACCTGCACCCAGAGCTACACGTTGTTTCCCAACTGGGTCAGCCCCTTGAGCAACTACTTCGTGCCGCCGCTCGTGTTCTGGCCAACCTCGCTCGGCACCACGCGGCTGGAACTGGTGACGATGGCGCTGGATTGGGGCGACGCGCCCGCGCCCGATCTGTGGACCGTTCCTGACGCCAGCCAGCCGAACGGGCGGCAAATGAGCCCGATCATTCTTGAAGACACCCAGTTCGGCGAGGCGATCCAGCAATCGATGCAAGGCTCGGCGTTCCGGTCCGTGCCGCTGTCCTATCAGGAGGCGCGGATCTATTCGTTCCACCAGAGCCTCGACCGGATGATCGGGCCGGAGAATGTGCCCGAGCACCTGAGGGTCGAACCGGTGATCGGCGCGGATTGGGTGTGGCCCAATGATCCGCGCGCCAGCCAGATGGCCCGGGAGCAAGGGGGCGAGGCCGCCGCGAACCGGGAAGCGGCAGAATGACGTTACGGAATCCCGCTTTGGTCTAGGCCTGTGGCGCTTTTGTCGCAGTTTACGCAGTTCACTATCGCTTTTGCTGATGGCGCGCGTGCCGCTGCTCCATACACCTGTAACGCATACCGGAAGGCGTGATGGAGATGCGCCCCCGGGCAGGGGATAACCGGGTACGCGGGAGAGCCGCGGCCTACAGGGGAGAGAGCCATGACTACACTTCGTGCCCGAAATGCGTTCGGCATGCGCCGTGCCTTGCTGTGCGGCGTAGCGCTGAGCGGCCTCGCCGCGATGCCAAGCGTCGCCTACGCGCAGGACGCTGCCGACACCGCCGCCGCCGATGATGACAACGTCATCATCGTTCAGGCCCGCCGCCAGAACGAAACGCTGCAGGAAGTCCCCGTCACCGTGACGTCGATCGGCGGCGACACGCTGCAGAAGTACAACATCGACAACGTCGCTGACGTCACCAGCCGCGTGCCGACCCTCAACGTGCAGGTCGGCGGCTCGGGTTCGGGCGGTCAGATCTCCTTGCGCGGCGTTGGCTCGTCGAACATCTCAGCGGCGTTCGATTCCGCCGTGGCCTTCGAATTCGACGGTGTGATCGCCTCGAGCATGCGTCTCGTCCAATCGGGCTTCTTCGACGTCGAGCAGATCGACGTGCTGCGAGGGCCCCAGTCGCTCTACTTCGGCAAGTCGGCAACCGCCGGCGTGCTCTCGATCCGCTCCGCCAACCCGACAGCGACCTGGCAGGTCGGCAGCCAAGCGTCTTACGAGTTCGAGGAGAAGGGCTACCTCGCCAACGCGTTCATCTCGGGCCCGGTCACCGATACGCTGGGTATCCGCTTGGCCGCACAGTACAACAAGATCGACGAATTCCAGAGGCTTCAGGCCGGCACCCCGGCGGTCAATCAGGAACGCGGGCTGAAGGAATTCATCGGCCGCCTGACCCTTGACTGGAACCCGAGCGAACGGTTCCGCGCCAACTTCAAGCTGCAATACACCAAGAACGAGAACGATGGCGCGATCGGCACCGCGGAAATCAACTGCGGCGCCAACGGACGGGCGGACTCGGTCTTCCTGCTGGGCGGTGCGGTGAACATCCCGGCGGGTTATGACTGCAACACCAATGACCAGCGCTACTTCCTGCCCGATGCCGCAGCGCAGCTGGCGGCTGGCGTGCCGACCCCGTCTAAGGCCGCAGGCCGCAACGGCGTGCCCTTCGGCGAAAGCGAAATCTGGTTCGGGCGCCTGCAATTCGATCTCGACCTGTCCGACACGTTGGCGCTGACCTCGGTCACGGGCCTCCTCAACCTCAATGCGGTCGACTTCGACTCCTATTCCTATGGCGGCTTCTTCCCCGGCCCCAACGGCACCAGATTGCCGGGCGGTGCAGGTGCGTCGGACCCGATCAACAAGCTCGAGCAGTATACGCAGGAACTGCGTCTGACGTCTGACTTTGACGGCAGCTTCAACTTCATGCTCGGTGCGTTTTACGAAGACCGCACCTTCACCTTTGACACCTCGCAGCAGGGCGTGAACATCTCGTTCTTCGGGCCGAGCGGCCCGCGTCCGCTTGTCGGCGGCGGCGTGGCCCCGGGCACGGGCTTCACCTATGACTGGGACAAGACCCACATCACCAAGACCGAAGCGCTCTCGTTCTTCGGTTCTGTGCTGTTCGACATCACCGACAAGCTTGAACTGTCGGGCGGTGTGCGCTGGACCGACGAAAGCAAGGTGCAGACGATCTCGGTGCCCTACGTTCACAACTCGCTGGCCTATGTGTCGGCAGGCGGCGGTCTGTTCCGGCCTAGCCCGGCGTTCTTGCAGAGCGGGTACTTCTCAGGCCCGATCAACTTCGACGACGACAACATCTCGCCGGAAGTCACCCTCAAGTATCAGGCGAACGAGGATCTCAACTTCTTTGCCTCGTATAAGACCGGCTTCAAGTCGGGCGGGATCGACAACTCGGCGCTGCCGTCCAACAGCCTCAGCCAGGCCGCCGCAACGGGTGACTTCAGCGCACTGATCTTCAAATCGGAGAAGGCCGAGGGCGGTGAAGTCGGCTTCAAGTCGCAATGGGCCGGTCGCAGCTTCACCTTCAATGGCACCGCGTTCTACTACGTCTTCACCGATCTTCAGGTGCAGAACTTTAACGCGGTGAGCGTGCAGTTCGCGACCAGTAACGCCGGTGAGCTGACCACCAAGGGTATCGATTTCGAATCGCGCTGGACCACGCCGGTGGAAGGGCTGAGCCTGTCGGCCAACCTGTCCTACCTTGATGCCCAATACACCGACACCTTCATCCAGCCGCTCGGCATCAGCACCGTCGACCTTAACGGTCGCCGCGGCAGCCAGGCGCCGGAATGGTCCGGAAACATCGCGGCCGACTGGGCCATCCCGCTCAGCGATGGCCTCGAACTATTCCTGTCGACTAACGCAGCCTACAACTCTGGCTATATCACCGACGAAGCGACGCTGAACGATTATGTCCAGCCGAGCTTCTGGCTGCTCGACGCGAACGTCTCGATCGGCGATCCGGACGGCAAGTGGAGGCTCTCGCTGATCGCTCAAAACCTCACCGACGAGATCTTCACCATCACCACCGGCGGGCGTCCGTTCCTGCAGCCGGGCGTGGGTGACGACTTCGTGATGACCCAGAACCGCGGTCGGCAGGTGTTCGTGCAGACCAGCTTCCGCTTCTGATCACCGTTCAGACATGAATGACGGATGACGGCAGGGGCGGGCTCGCAAGGGCCCGCCCTTTCTCGTTGAGGGCCGCTTACCTGCGGCCCCCTCCTCCCCATACGCGCACAAAAGTGCCAATTGCCGCTCCCACCCGCCGAGCGCAACATCGTCGCCAAACCGGGAGAGGATCACCCATGTCACGCGAAACACTGGTCGAAATGACCCGCAGTCTGGTCGCCCACGGCGCGGCCGATACGATGGAATATGCCGACGAGGTCGTGCGGATTCCGGCGAGCGCCTATATTGACCCAGACCTGTTCGAGCTTGAGAAAAAGCAGATCTTCCGCCGCCTGCCGCTGATGGTTGCGCCGTCGTGCGAACTGCCCAACCCCGGCGATTTCAAGGCGATGGACATCTGCGGCGTGCCGCTGCTGCTATCCCGCCAGAAGGACGGCAGCATGGGCGCCTTCCTCAACATGTGCACCCACCGCGGCAATCCGCTGGCGGCGGGCTGCGGCAATGCCAGCCGCTTCACCTGCGGCTATCACGGCTGGACCTTCAAGGCCGATGGCGACCTGATCGGCGTCGCAGACTCGCAGGATTTCGGCAAGATCGACAAGAGCCAGCATTGCCTGACCAAGTTCCCGGTCCACGAGGCGGCGGGGCTGATCTGGGTGACGCTCGATCCCCATTCCAAGCTTTCCATCGCCGATTACCTGTGCGGCTATGACGATCTGCTCAAGGCCTTCGAGTTCGACGGCTGGACGCTGTTCGCCCAGCGCACGATCCCCGGGCCAAACTGGAAGACGGCCTATGACGGCTATCTCGATTTCTACCACCTGCCGGTGCTGCACAAGGACACCTTCGGGGCGGACTTCTACAACCGCGCCAATTACTTCGCCTTCGGCCCGCACCAGCGCCTGTCAACTCCGTCGAAGTTCGCGATCAAGGTGCAGGGGGATGACGATCAGGCGCTCGACCTCGAAGCGCTGGCCGATGACGAACTGCCGCAGGAAGTGCTGGTGCAGGGCGTGTGGACGATCTTCCCGCACATCTCGATCGCCAGCTTCTACGGCGGCGGGCAGCGCGGGGCGCTGGTCAGCCAACTGTTCCCCGGCGCCACGGTCGGTGAAAGCTACACCACCCAGTACTACGTCATGGAAAACCAGCCCGAAACGCCCGAGCAGGTCCAGGCCGCGCACGACCAGTTCAACTTCCTCGAAATCGTGGTCCGCGACGAGGATTACGCCACCGGAAAGCGCCAGCATCAGGCGCTGCAATCGGGGCTGATGAAAGAGGTGTTGTTCGGCCGCAATGAAAAGGGCGGACAGGTCTTCCACCAGTGGGCCGAGCGTCTGACGCGGGCGAGCGACGAAGAACTGGTGCAGATCTTCGCTCAGGAACAGCGGCAAGCGGCGGAGTAGCGTTGCCAATCTTTGTCATCCCAGCGAAAGCTGGGACCTAGGGCGGCAAGCTCTACACCAAGAGGCTCTAGGCCCCAGCTTCCGCTGGGGTGAAGGTGAAGGCCGTGAAGTGTCAGGCTTGCGCTGAACCGTCGCCGTTGGCCTCGCAAGGCCGACCGGCCGCCCGCAGCGGGCGCAGCTATGCTGCGCGCCTAGCGAGGACGGGGGCGCGGACGCGCCCCCGCAACAAAAGCGTCACCCAAACGCGGGCCGGTAATTGCTCTCGCCCCATTCCTGACGCTTGGTCCATTCGCCCAGCGGCTCGAGCTTGCCTTCCAGTTCCGGGAAGCGCTCATAAACGTGGTCCATGTCGACCGCGAAGGGCTTAGTCGGGGCGTCGTTGTTGTATTCGTAGAACGCCTGGATGCCCTTGGCGAATTCCTCGCGCATTTCGGGCACCATGGTGTCACCGGCGGCCTCGACCAGATAGCGGCCGAATTCTTCGGGGGTGCAGGGATCGTATGTGATCTCCTTGCCCAGCGCTTCCGACAGGCACTGCGTCACCTGCTTGCCAACCAGCCGCTCCGGCCCGCCGATATTCAGCCACGCACCTTCCATGTCGGGCCGCTCAAGACTCGCCAGCATGAAGCGGGCGACGTCATCAAGGCTGATCCAGTTCGCCTGAAGGTTGGGGTTGTGCGGATACACATACCGGCCCTCATTGACGATGAAGGGCCGCGCCCAGTTGGTCAGCAGGTTGTCCATGAACAGCACCGAACCGAACACCGTCCCTGGCGCGCCAGAACGCCACAGCGCGTTGATGCCCTTGGTGTTCTCGCCATAGGTGAAGGGATCGCCGGGCTTATCAGGAATCCAGCTCGACGTGTTCCACACCACGCGCTTCACCCCGATATGCGCGGCGGCCTTGCCGACCTCGCCGATCAGATAGGCCCGGTCCGCGCGGGCTTGCAGCGGGTGGGTGTAGAAGATGTAGTCGCTGCCTTCGAGCGCTTCGGCGAAGGTTGAGGTGTCGTAGAGGTCCATCGACCGGACCTCGACCCGCTCCACCCCCTCGACCGGCGCGCCCTCCAGCGCGTCCGGACGGCGCGAGATGGCGCGCACGTCATACCCTGCAGCAAGCGCCTGACGCACCTGCGCCAGACCTTGCCTGCCGCTTGCGCCGATCACTGTGATAAGTGCCATTCGTGTCTCTCCCGTATTATGATTGCCGGGCAGACTAGGAAGCGCCCCGCCCTCACGCACCGCGCCAATTTGATAGCCGCACGGGTTTGGCCCCTAGCGAAAAGGCGGGGTTGCCGTAGCGGCGCAGCGCCCGGAATGTGGGCCAATGCAGAACCGTTTCTGGCGCATCGCGCGCCGCCCCGAAGGCACCGATTTCGCCGCCGCGCTGGAGCTGGACGAGGCCCCGCTTGCCCCGCTGGGGACAGGCGAAATTCGCATCCGCAATTCGCACCTGTCGATGGATGCCGGGACCAGGATGTGGCTGACCGACCGCGAGGACGGGTATCAGCCGCCGCTCCCGCTCGGCATCCCGATGTCGGGACTGGTGCTGGGCGAGGTGACGGAAAGCCACGCCGATGGCTTCGCGCCCGGCGATCTGGTGCGCGCTTTCGGGCAGTGGGCCGATGTCAGCACGGTCGATGCGGTGATGTCCGGCGCGATTGTGCTCGATCCGACCGTCACCGACCGCCGCGCGTGGTTCGGACCGCTCGGCATGAACGGGTGGACGGCGCTGTGGGGCGTTGAACAGACCGGCGCGGCCAAGCCGGGCGAACGGGTGCTGGTCTCCGCCGCCGCGGGTGCCACCGGGATACTCGCGGTGCAGGTCGCCAAGCTGCTCGGTTGCGAAGCCTGGGGGATCGCGGGCGGCGCTGCGAAGTGCGCCTACCTGACCGACGAATTGGGGATCGCCGGGGCGGTCGATTACAAGGCCGCGGATGTGGGCGGGCAGCTTGATGCGGCTGGCGGTTTCGACATCTACTTCGACAATGTCGGCGGCGACCTGCTCGATCAGGTTTTGACCCGCATGAACCACTATGGCCGCATTGCGGTGTGCGGCTTGCTTGCCGATTACACCGGCGGCGGGCGCACGAGCCCCCGCGAATTCGATCAGGTGCTGATGCGGCGGCTCAGGATCGAGGGCTTCTTCTCGCCCGACTTCATGCATGAAGGCCCCGCCCTCACCCGCCGCCTGCGCGACTGGACCGAGGCGGGCGCGCTCGTCATGCCCTATGACGTGACGCAGGGGCTCGAAAACACCCTCAGCGCCTATGCCAAGCTGTTCACCGGCGGCAATATCGGCAAGGTGATCGTGGAGCTTGAAGCATGACCGGAACCCTCGAAGACCGCGAAGCCATCCGCGACATCCTCGCCGCCTATGCCCATGCGATTGACCGGCGGCGGTGGGGGATGATGGAGCATCTGTTCCATGCGGATGCGATCTTCCGGTTCGGAATGATCGAGGGGGATTGGCGCGGGTTCGTGGAACAGGCGCGCGCGGTGATCGACCCGTGCCTTGCGACCCAGCACCAACTTGGCCAGACGATCTTTGGCTTCGAAGGCGATACCATCTGCCACACCGAAACCTACATGACCGCGATGCACACCGTCCCCCCCGGCTACCCGCTGGCGGCGGTGTTCCCGGACAAGGGCGTGATCTATTCCGCGATCGTGGCGGGGCGCTATGTCGACCGGTTCGAGAAGCGGAGCGGTGAGTGGAGGATTGCCCAGCGCACCGGCCTGTATGACTGGCGCGAGTTCCGGATGGCGGAGGGCGTTGACCTCTCCGACACACCCGAAGGCGCGGCCGGATACCACGACGAGCGCGATCCCTCGACGGCGGCTGTGCGGGGGTGGTTGGGGTAGGCAAAAAGGGGTTTCACGCAGAGGCGCAGAGGAAGCAGAGGCGCAGAGATGTCGCGCCTGCGGCGAAGCCGCGAATAATTTCACGCGAAGACGCGAAGATGTTGCACGACGCCGCAGCGCGGACTGCCCTCTTCGCGTCTTCGCGTGAAACAAGAAGGCCGCTGGCGCGGCGAGCGCGGCATCTCAGCGCCTCCCCTTTCTTCTCTGCGCCTCTGCGTGAAACCCCGCAGCAAAGCTGCCTAACCTTCACCGCCGAAACGCAAACACCCCGCTCATTGTCGCCAATTGCTCATCGCCGCGCCACACCCCGCCCGAGGTATAGGCCGTGCGCCCGCCCAGCCGGTCGATCCGCACCCGCGCCTCCAGCCAATCGCCCAGCCGCGCGCCGCTGAGATAATTCACCGTCAGCGTCACAGTCGAAGGCGCCAGCCGGGGCCGCTCGGCATCATAGACCGTGTGGCTTAGTGCCACATCGGCGAAGGTCGAGATCACCCCGCCATGCGCGGCGTCCTGGTAGTTGATGTGGTGGGGCATGATCTTGAGGCCCACCACCCGTACGCCATCCACAGCAGGCCCGAGATAGTAAGGCCCGCCATGGTCGAGAAAGCCGGGGGTGAAACCGGCCGGTTCAAAGCCCGAAGGAATATCCATCCCCTCACCCTAACGCCGCCTGCGGCGCACGCCGCTATGAATTGTGCCAATGACAGGCGCACCGCCAAGCCCTATCCTTGGCCGCATGGGAGAGAACACAGCATTGGCAGCGGAGTCCTTTTGCGACGTCGTACGCGATCACGCGCGCGTTCAGGGGGACGTTATCGCTTTCACCTACGTGGGCGAGGAAATCAGCTTCGCTGAACTCGACGAAGGCGCCAACCGCGCCGCGAATGGGCTGGCGGCACTGGGCGTCAAGCCGGGCGAGCGGGTGGCCTTCCTCGGCAAGAACCATCCGCTCTATTTCGAGGCGTTTCTGGGCGCGGCGCGCATCGGGGCAGTGATGACCCCGGTGAACTGGCGGCTGGCCGCGCCGGAAGTCGCCTATATCCTCGACAATTGTCAGGCGCGGGTGGTGTTCATCGGCGAAGGCTTTGCCGAGGTGCTCAGCGGCATCCGTGCAGACTGCCCGCTGGTGGAGCAGGTAATCGGCATCGACGCGACCGACTTCACCGGCACCGATTACCGCATCTGGCGCGATGGCTTCTCTGCGACGCCCCCAGCCCACCGCGTGCGCGCCGAAGACGATGCGCTGCAGCTCTACACCTCGGGCACCACCGGCAAGCCCAAGGGCGCGGTGATGACCCACGGCTCGATCCTCTCCAGCCGCGATGCGACCGCTTCCGGCGAGGAAATGCGCGGCTGGCAGGAACCGATCCCCGGCGATGTGACGCTGCTGGCCATGCCGTGTTTCCACATCAGTGGCACTGGCACCGGCATCGGCACGATGGTCGCCGGCACCAATTCCATCGTCCTGCCGGAATATGATCCGACCAAGGCATTGGACCTGATCGCCAATTTCAACATTTCGAAGATCTTCCTCGTGCCCGCCGCGATCCAGATTTTGCTGAACCATCCGCGTGTGTCCGAGACCGATTTCAGCCGCCTCAAATACATCACCTATGGCGCCTCTCCGATTCCCTTGGAGCTGATGCGCGAGGCGATGCGGGTGATCGGCTGCGGGTTTGTGCAGATGTACGGGATGACCGAGACCAGCGGCACGATCGTGGCGCTCGATCCCGAGGACCATGTGCCCGAAGGCAGCCCCCGGATGCGGAGCGTGGGCAAGCCGCTCGCGGGCGTCGAGCTCAAGATCATCGATGAAGCAGGCAACCCGGTTCCGGTGGGCACCGTCGGCGAAATCGCCACGCGCTCGTCCAAGAATATGCGTGGGTACTGGAACAACCCGGACGCCACCGCCTCGACCATCGATGCCGAGGGCTGGCTGCGAACAGGCGATGCGGGCTATCTGGATGAAGACGGCTACCTCTACATCCACGACCGAGTGAAGGACATGATCATCTCGGGCGGCGAGAACGTCTATCCCGCCGAGGTTGAGAACGCGCTCTATTCGCACCCCAAGGTCGCCGATGTCGCCGTGATCGGCGTGCCCGACCCCAAGTGGGGTGAGGCGGTGAAGGCCTGCGTGGTGGTGAAGCCGGGCGAGACGCTGACCGAAGCGGAACTGATCGCCCATGCTCGCACGCTGATCGCGGGCTACAAGTGCCCCAAGACGGTCGATTTCATCCCCGCTTTGCCGAGGAACCCCTCGGGGAAGATTCTGCGCCGAGAACTGCGCGCGCCCTATTGGGTGGGCAGGGACCGGGCGGTCAATTGACCGGGTTGCCGGTTCGCCAGCTCGCCTACAAGGTCAATGATCTTGAAGCGGCAGCAGCGGCGCATCACCGGCAGTTTGGCTCGGGGCCATTCTTTGTGCTGCGCCATGTCGCGCTGACCTCCTCGCACCATCGCGGGGTGGAGCAGCCGTTCGATCACTCCAGCGCCTATGGCCAATGGGGCGCTGTGATGGTGGAGCTGGTGGTGCAGCACAATCCTGATCCCAGCGCGCTGCACGACATGTTTCCGCACGGGTCGGGCAAAGAGGGACTGCATCACGCGGCGCTGTTCGTCGATGATCTGGATGCAGCAATCGCACGCTTCGCCGCCGAGGGCGCGCCGCTGGCGCAGCTTTCGGTGACGCAGACGGGCACCGCATTTGCCTTCGTCGATACCCGCGCAAGCCTTGGGCATATGCTGGAATTGTATGAGCCGACGGGGCAGCTGACGGGGTTCTATGATTTCGTCGCCGAGGCGGCGAATGGTTGGGACGGGTGCGATTTGGTGCGGGAGCTAAGCTAATCCCCGCCCCGGGCGTGACCCGGGGCGGGGAGAATGGAATCAGACCCCCGCCAACCCCGGCAGACCCACCAACTCCGCGCGGCATTCGGCATCCGCCAGCGCTGTTACCACCGAGAAGGCGACAAACCCCGGCTCGCCCAGATGCGCCACCATTGCGGCGGCTTCGGCGTCGGTGATCGCGGTATGCTCGAACGGCATCCGCCGCGCATAGGCGATGGCCGCGCGGGTTCCGGCGTCGAGCGTGCTTTCGTCGATCGGCGCGCTGTCGATACCGTGCACCTGCGCCACCGCCTGCCGGACCAGCGCCACCAGCGCGGGGTCGAGTGCGCCTTCGGCCTTGGCGCGGAAATCGGCGTAGTGGGCTGCCAGCACCGGATCGCCCGCCAGCGCGGCGCAGACGGCGCTCATTCTGCGGCCTCCAGCACTGCGGGCGTGGGCAGCACAGTGCGATCCATGACCTCCGGCTCCAGCCCCATCGTAATCAGCGCCTTGGCGAGCGCGAGGAACAACGTCACCCCCAACCCGAGTTCGGCGATCTGCGCCGGCGTAAGATGGCGCTGCAACGCCGCCTTGGCATCGCCGGTCAGCAGGTCGGGATCATGAATCAGCGCGTCGGTGAATTTCAGCACCGCCTTTTCGGTAGCGGTGAGCTTGTCCGAGGTCTCGTAGCCATCGGTGATGTCATCCACCACCTCCTCGCCCAACCCCTCGGCCACCGCCTTGTCGAAGCGGACATTGCGGCAGAACCCGCATTCGGTGACGCGCGCATTGCGCATCCGCGCGACCTCCTTGATCCGCGCCGCCAAGACATCGGAGCCCCAGAACCGCCCGTAAAGCGCGAAGAAACTCTCCGCGATAGCGGGCTGATGCGCGAGCACGCTTCCGAAATGCGCCGGTTCGCCAGCAATAGCCGAGGATACGCGCGGGGTGGTCGACATGAAGCTCTCTCCTTGGCGGTCAGACTAGCCCGAGCCTGCCGTAACGGCACCCTCGCCATTTTCGCAGGGGGCAGCGGTGGGTGGGCGTGGCAGATTGCGCCCAGCAGGAGAGACAGCATGGCAGGCGAAGCACAGCGCGTGATCGAGGAGTTTTGGCGCATCCAGGACGATGGCGACTACACCAAACTGGCCGACCTCTTCGCCGAGGACGCGTTTCTCGAAGACCCGATCTGGGGCCAGTATCGCGGGCGCGCGGCGATCATGGGCTTCATGACCACGATGGTGAAGGAAATGGGGGACCGGAAGGTCCACTTCACCGTTGACGAGATCTGCGGCGACGATCACGCCGTGTGGGCGCGCTGGACGATGCACATGGAAGGCGCCCCCTCGCGCGGCGGCGTCGGCATTTACAAGGTCAGCGGCGGGAAGCTGACCTATTACCGCGACTACATGGACCCGGCGGAGTAGCCTCGTGGCGCAGCCGCAGTAAGGCTCGCGCCAAGCCGCCAAGAGGCAAAGAGGGTCCGCCCGGCCGCTGGCCGAGCCGCCAAACTCATGCTGCGGATGACCAGCTGAGCGGCTTCGCCGCGAACGCTACCTCTTGGCTTCTTGGCTTCTTGGCTTCTTGGCGTCTTGGCGCGAACCCTCTGCTTACATCGCCCGGTAATCGGGATGCCCGCTTTCGCACAGGTCCAGCATCGGCAGCGGGAATTCGGCGTTGGGGCTGGCGTCGGGCTGGTCGGGCATCGCCATCGTCCAGTCCATGATGTAGCGGCGGCTCGAAATGCGCCACTCTCCATCCCGCTTTTCATACTGGTCGAGATAGCGCCCGCCATACATGTTGCCCTTGTAGGGCTCGCTCTCATCCTCGCGCCGGAAGCCGAGCGCGATGCCGTAACATTCGCCCTCCGCCGTCGTCGCCGAGGTCAGCTTCACGGCCAATGACGACAACAAGTGCCAGCGCCGCCCGGTTGAGCGTTCCACCGCCATCACCACCGGCACGAAGTCCGCCGCAGTGCCCTTGAAGAAGCCGTAGTCAATCGCCGCATCGGGCCAGTAACAACCCGCCTGCCCCGCATCATCGACCCAGTCGAGGGTGCGCGAATAGCGCGCGATCAGTTCCTGGATCGCCTGCTTGTCGAGCAGTTCCTGAAGCACGGCTTCCACGTTCATACGCGCGCGCTCCACCATGCCGGGATCGCCAGCGGGAAGCGTTCCTGCGCTGTCCGCATCGCCTCGCTCGCATCAGCGGGCAGCGCCGGGTCTTCGGTCGGCGGCAGCCCTCCCCCTGCCCCATCGACGGGGTCGATATATTCAAGTCTTATCCCCGCCAACACGTCCGCGAAATCGTGGCCTTCGTGGTGATCGGACATCTGGTGGTGATAGAACGCCCACTTGTCCTTGAAGCTGAGCAGGCAGTAGTAACTCAGCGGCTCCTGCCCCTTCCAGTATTCATAGCGGATCACCCCTTCCTCGGTGCCGAAGGTGTGGTGGACCATGTCGTGCATGATCGCTTCCCACTTGTCCTCCTTGCCGGGCTGGATCTGGATATGAGCGAGCAATGTGGCCATCGAAGCGTCTCCGTTCAGGCGGGTGTGAGGTTCAAGAACAGCCGGTGGATGCCGAGCATAATCCCGCCCTGATGGCGGAAGTCGTTGCCGGGTGCGTAGGCAAGATCGGCGAAGGCGTCGCACAGGCGCTCCCACGCGATCATCTGTTCCAGCCGCGAAATGTTGGAGCCCGGACACGAGCGCGGCCCCTGACTGAAGGCGAGGTGCCGGGTCGCCGCCTTGCGGTCGAGCTTCAGGTCAAGCGGGTCTTCGAACTCGTCCGCATCGATATTCGCCGCCGCCCAGCGCAGGTGGAGCATTGACCCGGCAGGCACTTCGACGCCCTGAAATACTTCGTCATTGGCGCAGATGCGGGTCGAGAGGCCTTGCGTGGGTGAGCGTAGCCGCATCCCTTCCTCGATGAAGGTACGGATAGCCGCGCGGTCGCCGCGCAAGGTGCCAAACATCCCCGGCCGTTCGCACAGCAATTGCGCTTGCTCGGCGATGGCATATTGGGTCGTTTCCAGCCCGCCGATCACCATCGCATAGACCACACCGTTGATCTCATCATCGGTGAGCTTGCGGCCCAGCGGGGCATATTCGACCTGCGTCAGGAAGCTGACCATGTCGTCCTGCGGAGCGGTGCGTTTCTCGCGCGTTTTCTCCGCCACATATTCCTTCATTCCCGCCAGCAGCCGGAACTTCTCGGCGCTCTGTTCGGGGGTGAGGATGTTCTTGTGGGTCGTCCCGATTACATAGGACATGACCTGCGCATTGCCCCATTGCTCCAGCCGCGGGATGTCTGCGTGCGGGAAGCCCAGCACATCGGCCATCACTCGCTGCGGCAGGGGACGGGCGAAATCGGCGACGAAGTCGACCGGCTCCCCGCGCTTCGCTTTGGCCAGCATCCCGGCGATCAGATCATCGACATGGGCCGTGATCATCGCGGCGTGGCGCGTGCACCCCGGCCCCACCCACGGATCGGTCAACTCCTTGCGATGCGCGCGCCACATCTCCGGATCGGGGCGCAGCGACACGATCGAGGCGACCATCGCGTCAATATCGGGCAGGTGCGTGGGCATCTCGCCCGATTGCTGGATATGCGCAACCAGCAACGACAGCGTCGGCGGGAAGCGGTTCCAGTCCTTCACGACGCGAGAAATGTCATCGTATTTGGTCAGCACGAAAGCATCGCTATCGGGCGTCAGGCCCTCTCCGGGCAGGCGCTGCACCGGGGCCTCGGCATGGAGGATCGCATAGGCCGCATACCAATGTTCCTGCGCGCCGTGGGCGAACAAGTCGACTTCGGCGAGGCTCTGCGGCGCGCCTTCGATACCAGACTGCACAGCCGCCTCTCCCATCGCGGGGCGCTTCGCTTAGCGAATCCGCCAATTGCTCCTGCCTGCCTTGTCCCGCAGCGTCGACCTTACGGAAACGGGCTATTTTGTGAGGCCCGCCAATGGGAGAGACCGCTGTGAGCCGAATTGCCAAACTGGCGCCGGAGCAATGGGACGAACGGCTGGTCACAGCGATCCAGCCCGACAACCTGACCGATCTCGAACAGGGTCTGACCCGCTATTTCGCGCATTGCCCGGAACAGGCGCTGGGCCTGATGGGCTTTGGCGGCGCGTTGAAGCGCAACCGCACTCTGCCTGACCGGCTGGTGGAGCTGGTGCGGCTGCGCGTCGCTTTCTTCAACCAATGCCGTTCGTGCATGGCAATCCGCTATTCCGATGCGGTGGCGGATGGCGTGACCGAGGGGCTGGTGTGCTCGCTCGAACGCCCGCAGGAGGCCGAAAACCTCACCGCCGCCGAGAAGGTCGCGATCCGTTACGGTGAGCTGATGGCGACCGATCATCTGGCGATTGACGATGCCATGTATGCCGATTTGCGGGCGCATTTCAGCGAGGCGCAAATTGTCGAACTCGGCATGACGGTGGCGTTCTTCGTCGGCTTCGGCCGGTTGGCCGCGACGTATCACATGGTCGAGGAACTGCCCGAGGCGTTCCAGACAGCCGAGAAAATCGCGCCTTGGGGCGCTGAAAAGATTCAGGTGCGATGATGGCCACGCTCGACCTCGTCTCCCCACCCCCGTTCGTCCTGAGCTTGTCGAAGGACTGCACTTCTTCTCTGCGGCGACGCGCGACGCCCGAAGAAAAAGACGGTGCTTCGACAAGCTCAGCACGAACGGTTTGATTGCTTCAGCGCTTCAGAGGACACCCCATGGCCACCACCGCCACCCCGCAGATCAACCTGTTCGACCCGGCGCTCCAGCAGTGCCCTTACGATGCCTACAAAACCCTGCGCGACGAGGCCCCGGTTTACAACATTCCGGGAACGCAGATCTTCGTCGTCAGCCGCTACGACCATGTGCGCGAGGTGCTGATGGACCCCGCGCGGTTCCCCTCGACCGCTGCCAATGAGTTGATGCGCGCGAATCCCACCGACATGGAGCGCGGGCGCAAGGTGGCCGAGCGGTTCCGCGAAAAAGGCTGGCTGCCCGCGCCGACGCTGGCGGGGCGCGATGACCCCAACCACAAGCAGATGCGCGCGATGTTCAACGAGGCGTTCAAGCCCAGCCGCATCAAGGACATCGACCCGCGCGTCGAAACCCTCGCCTACGAGCTGATCGACGAATTCGCCCAAGACGGCCACTGCGATTGGGTGCGCCAGTTCTGCGTCCCGCTGCCACTGTTCATCATCGGCGAACAGATGGGCGCCGCGCGCGAGGATATGTGGCGGATCAAGGGCTGGACCGACGCCTTCTTCCACCGCATCAGCCTGATGCTGCCCGAAGACAAGCACCTCGAAATGGTCGACCGCGAGATCGAGGCGCAGCATTACTTCCAGCCGATCTTCGAACGCCTGCGCGAACACCCCGATGGATCGCTCATCAGCGTGCTGGTCAACACCGTGATCGACGGCTGGGGCCGTCCGCTGAACAACGAGGAACTCCACGCCGAGATGATGGCCGACACCTTCGTCGGCGGCTCGGAAACCACCACCAATGCGCTCGCCGCAGGGATGAAGCTGCTGATCGAGAACAAGGATGTGTGGCACACACTCAAGACCGATCCCGACAAATATATGCGCAATTTCGTCGAGGAAGTGCTCAGGCTGGAAAGCCCGGTGCAGAGCCTCATGCGCTTCACCCACAAGGACGTGGAGCTGGACGGGGTGACGATCCCCGCAGGCTCGGTCGTCAACGTCCGCTACGGCGCGGCGAACCGGGACGAACGCTTCTTCGACTGTCCCGAAAAGCTCGACCTCGACCGGCCCAAGGCGGGTGCACACATGGCCTTCGGGTCCGGCACGCACCACTGCCTCGGCGCCCCGCTCGCCCGGCGCGAACTCACCTGGGGCTTCCAGGCCGTGGTCGACCGGTTCGAGGACATGCACTTTGCCGAAGGGCTGAATGACTTCAGCTACCACCCGCACTTCCTGCTGCGCTCCCTCAAGCAGCTCCACATCACTTTTGAAGCGAAGGCACGCTGATATGGCCACCCTGCTCAGCCCCGACACCGCGCCGATGCGGATCGACACCACCCCGCAGCCGATGCCCGCGCTGTCAGCCAAGCCGATTGAGGGCAGCCGCTACTGGTCGCGCGAGTTCATGGACCGCGAGTGGGAGGGGATCTGGACCAAAAGCTGGCTGATCGGCGGCCTCGCGGCCCAGGTCGCCAAGCCCGGCGACTTCTTCACCTATGACATCGGCCGCGAAAGCATCCTCGTCACCCACGGCGATGACGGGCAGATCCGCGCGTTCTACAATGTCTGCCCGCACCGCGGAAAGCGCCTCGTCATGGAGGAGGAGGGCCATTCCAAGCGGATCGCCTGTTCCTACCACGGCTGGCGGTTCACCCATGAAGGTGAGCTCAATTTCGTCCCCTGCCCCGAGGATTTCGTCGGCGGCACCCCCTGCGGCAAGGTCAAGCTGGAGGAAGTGCGGTGCGAGGTGTTTGCCAGCTTTGTCTGGGTCAATCTTGATCCGCACGCCACCCCGCTCGCCGAGCATCTCGGCCCCGTCGCGCCGCAGATTGCGGGCTACCGGATGGAGCAGATGCACCGCACCCACTGGGTCACGCTGGAGGGCGACTGGAACTGGAAGTGCGTGCAGGACAATTTCAACGAGTCCTACCACCTGCCCTTCGTCCACCCGCAAACCCGGTTTGTGATGGAGCAGAGCTACAAGGACTGCCAGTTCGATCTCTACGCACCAGAGGGCCATGCGCGGATGTTCATGCCCGGATCACGCCCGGCGCGGAGCCTTCGCGGGCACACCGACACCGTGCTCGAAATGATGGCGAAGGAGCTCACCTATTGGGGCCTCGACCCCGAAGATTTCCGCGATGATCCGCTGCGCACCCGCGAGGCGATCCAGCAGGCCAAGCGCAAGCTGGGCGCCGACAAGGGTTATGACTTCAGCCACTTCCACGATGCGCAGCTGACCGATCATTTCCACTACACGATCTTCCCCAACATCAGCTTCAGCCTCAAGCCCGACGGCTGCATCTGGCTGCGCGCCGACCCGCATCCGACCGATCCCGAGCGGTGCTATTTCGACATGTGGTATTTCACCTGGTTCCCCGAAGGCGCGGACCGGTATTACTCCTACTCGATGGGCGAGGAAGTCGACCGCACCGTCCCCGTCCCGCACAAGCGCGGCAAGGTTGGCGAACTCAGCTGCGGCCCGGGCATCGATCAGGATGTGAGCATCTGGAGCGAGCAGCAGAAGGGTCTGCGCTCACGCGGCTACAAGGGCGGGCATCTCGCCGGACAAGAGGCGCGGGTGCGGTTCTTCCACGATACGATTGATCGCTGGTTGGGGGAGTAGGGCGCAACCTCCGTTCGCATCGAGCGAAGTCGAGATGCGCTGCGCGCAGTCATAGGTGTCTCGACTGCGCTCGACACGAACGGATCTAGAGGTTCGCCAAAGCCGCCGTCCGCCCTGCGATGTATCCAAAGGTCAGCGCTGGCCCCAACGTCCCGCCTGCGCCTGCGTAAATCCCGCCGGTGGGGCAGGCGATGGCATTGCCCGCGCCGAGCAGACCGGGGATCGGCGCGCCGTCATGCCCGAGGATGCGCGCCTGCCCGTCCGTGCGCGGGCCTCCGTTGGTGCCGAGCAACCCTGAGGCGATCTCCACCGCATAGAACGGCGCTTCGCGGATCGCGCCGAGTGTAACGGCGGTGCCGTCCCGCGAGCGGTCGCCATAGAAGTGATCGTAGGCGCTCGTCCCCCGCCCGAAATCGGGATCGTGGCCTTCATCCGCATGGACGTTGAAGCGGGCCACGGTTTCGGTCAGCGCCGCCGCATCGACGCCAATCTGCGCCGCCAACCCCTCCAGCGTATCGGCGCGCATCACCCAGTCAGGGATCGGCTGACCCGGCTGGCGCGTGCCTAAGGGATAGCGCTCCGCATATTGCGCATCGAAGATCAGATAGGCGGGGAGGTTGGCGTAGTCATAACTCGCCGGATCGAACTGGTGGAACACCCCGCCCAAGGCCGAATAATTCGCCGCCTCGTTACAGAAGCGCCGCCCGCTCCGGTTCACCATGATCGAGTGCGGCACCGTCCGCTCAATCAGAATGATCTGTGCGCGTTGCTCGCCGCTGGCCCATGGCGCATCGGGCGTCACCAAGGTCGGCGCCCACCACGCGCTGGTCATGTTACCGAGCTTCGCGCCCGCCTGCATCACCAGCTTCAGCCCCTCGCCCTTGCCCGTCGGTGGGCTGGCGGGGGCGGTGACGGGGCCGCGCAAGAAGGTCTGGCGCAAGTCCTCGTCCCATTCGAACCCGCCGGTGGTGAGGATCACCCCGCGCCGTGCGGTCATGGCGAAGGGCTGACCATCGCGCGTGCCTTCCATCCCGGTGATCCGCTCGCCGTCGCGCACCAGCCGCTTGGTTTCAACGCCCATGATCGGCTCTATCCCGCGCGCCAGACACGCCTTCAGCAGCCGCGCCACCATCGCCTGCCCAAACCCGCATTGCCGCGCCGCCATGCGCTGGCCCAGCACTGCCATCGGCGGCATCGCGGTCGCCCCGCCCAAGGGCGTTTCGCGCAGCATCAGCGGCTTGGGCTCCTCGATGGCGTAGATTTTCGCGGCCCAATCGCCGAGCTCGCCCAGCGCGAACAGATCATGGTCAAGCGCGCGGGAGCCCTCGGGCTTTGCGCCGGGGCGGTCGAGATAATAGTCGGGATAGCCGGGGAGCACCGCGACCTTGAGCGCGTCGATCCCTTCCAGAAAGGCGAGTGCCTCCGGCCCCTTGTCGACGAAGGCCTCCAGCGTCTCGTCCACCAGATCGCCGTGATCGAGGCTGCGGAAATAGGCGAGCGCATCCTCGCGGCTGTCGGCCATGCCCGCCGCGCGCATCTGGGGGTTGTCGGCGACCCAGATCACCCCGCCCGATATCGCCGAGGTGCCGCCGATCCGCTCCCCCCGTTCGATCAGCGCGACCCGCGCGCCTGCTTCATGGGCGGCAAGCGCAGCGGTCATGCCCGCCGCGCCGGTGCCAAGGATGATGACGTCGACGTGTTCCATACGGGCGGTTAGACGCCCTGCGCGCGGCTTCCGGCAACCCGTCATTTTGGCAAGGTGCGCTTCGCTCGCCCCTCCCCTACTCGTTATTGCGAGGAGCCGCAGGCGACGCGGCAATCCATGACCCGTCCTTTGCGATTGCACGGTCGGTCGATGGATTGCTTCGCTACGCTCGCAATGACGAGGAAGGGCTGGAGAACATATGAAACTGGCAGGAAAAATCGCTGCAATCACCGGCGGCACAGCGGGCATGGGGCGCGGGATCGCTGAAGCATTCTTGGCCGAGGGCGGGAAAGTCGCGCTGTTCGCGCGCAATCCCGAAAAGGGCGCGAAAGTTCTGGAAGAACTAGGTGCCGGAGACAACGCGATCTTCATCGCGGGCGACGTGATGGAACAGGCCGATCTCGAAGGTTTCATCGACCAGACCATCGCCCATTTCGGCACGCTCGACATTCTGGTGAACAACGCCGGCGGCGCGGGGGATTTGCAGCCGCTGGTCAATCTGTCCGATCACGCCTTTGACGAAGCGATGAAGTGGAATGTCTATTCGACCTTCTGGGCCACCCGCCGCGCGCTGCCGACCATGATTGCCAAGGGCGATGGGCGGGTCATCAACATCTCGTCGATGGAGGGCAAGCACGGCAAGCCGGTGCTGACCGCCTACTCCGCCGCCAAGCACGCGGTGAACGGCATGACCAAAAGCGTCGCCCGCGAAGTCGGCGTGAATGGCGTGACAGTCAACGCCATCTGCCCCGGCATCGTCATCACCGACATCATCAAGAACAACGGCCCGGCCACCGCCAAGGCGATGGGCATGGAGCTGGACGAAATGATCGCGATGTTCGCGGCCGACTCGGCGATCAAGCGGCCGAACACGGTTGAGGAAGTGGCCGCTGTGGCAGTGCTGCTGGCAAGCGCGGCGGGCGCAGGCATCACCGGCCAGCAGATCAGCGTTGACGGGGGAACGGCGCAGTATTGAGGCCGCGCGAAGACCCGCAAGCATCCCCCGTCATCCCGGGCTTGACCCGGGACCGCTTTCGGCAGGCACCAAGCTGCGAGCGATCCCGGCTTTCGCCGGGATGACGGCGTCAGACTCTACCCGCCCCAACTTCGCCATCGCCGCGCCAACCGGTTTCCTACACGCCCGGTTGGCGATACACCCTGCGCCGTTCTTTCCCATCGTCCGCTGACCCGGAGCGGGGGCTGTGCGCAGCACCTCCCCCCCCCCGCACCGATGCGATGTGTCAGTTTCGTTTTCAGAGCGTAACTCTCTCTAAATGCTTATAAAATCGCGTCAGATGGCGCTTGACACCCTGTCAACTTTGTCAACTTCGGCCTATCCCTGAAGCTTCGCCATAGCCGCGCCGACCGCTGCGGCAACGTCGCCCGCTTGCGGATTACCGCGCATGATGAGGCCGCCATTGGGCTGGATATTGGCGCCCGTGACATAGGCCTGATCGGTGCTCAGCCACAGGCAGGCATGGGCGACATCCTCCACCGTATTGAGCCGTCCCATCGGATAGCGCGGCAGGAAGGCGTCGGTCAGGCCAGGCACCTGGAAGCTCGCGTGGGTCATCGGGCTATCGGTGAAAGCGGGCGAGACCGTGTTGGCCTTGATCCCCAAGTGCCCGTAATCATTGGCGACGCACTCGATCAGCGCCTCACTGCCGCGCTTGGTGCCGATATAGGCCGCGTGGTTGGTGAGGATCGCCTTGGTGGTGGCCGAAGACAGGCTGATGAGCGATCCGCCGGTAGGTGCCTGCGCGCTCATCACCCGCACGAAGGCCTGCAGGAAGTGGTGCACGCCCTTGAACTGGAGATCGACGATCTGGTCGAGCTGTTCGTCGGTGATCTCCTCCAGGCTGGCGAGCAGGCCCCAGCCGGTGGTGTTGATGGCGATGTCGACTCTTCCGAAGGTCGTCACCGCCTTGTCGGCCATGGCGTTGACCTCGGGCTTCTTGGCGATGTCGCACAGGGCGTAGGCCCCGCCGATCTCGTCAGCCAGCGCGGCTAGTGGGGCTTCCTTGCGGCCCGCGACCATGACCTTCGCGCCCTCCTTGGCGAACAGGCGGGCGACGGTCTGGCCCATGTTGCCCTCCGACGCTGCGCCCAGCACCACTGCGGTCTTGCCCTCTAACTGTCCCATCACAAATCTCCTCTCGAGATGCCGAGTAACACGGGGAGCAATGCCGCGGCCCTTCCCAAAAGTGTCCATTGTTCCGCCAGCCCCCGCGGCGGATAGCGGCGCGACAATCGTGGGAGAGCGCGCAATGTTTACCGGACCGCTGGAGGATCGCGTGGCGATCGTCGAACTCAATGGCACCTATGCCGATGGCGTGGTGCGCTTCGATGCCGAAACCTGGGGGAGCGTGTGGGCGGATGATGCCGACTGGGATCTGATGGGCCACAAGACCAAGGGCAAGGACGCCATCGTTGGCTTCTGGAACGGCGCGATGGGCGGGCTGGAGGCGGTGAGCTTCCAATGCGTGCCCTGCATGATCGAAGTCACCGGCAACACCGCGAAATCGCGGGTGCAGACGCAGGAAATTTTGAAGCCCAAGGATGCGCCCGCGCGCCATGTCGGTGGGCTTTACGAAGACGAACTCGCCAAAATCGACGGGCGCTGGGTGTTCACCAGCCGCACCTTCAAGATCATCGCCGAATTCGGCGCTCAGGGGTAATTCGGCACATGGCCAAGATTCTCATTTCCGCGCAAATCGACCTCGATCCCGCCCAGCGCGAAGAAGCGCTGCGCACCGCCCGCCCGCATATCGAAGCGGCGCTCGCGGAGAAGGGCTGCATCCATTACGACTGGAGCGCCTGTTCGATGAATCCGGCGCGCGTGAACGTGTTCGAGGAATGGGAAAGCGAAGAGGCGCTCGCCGCCCATTTCAAGGACCCCGCCTATACCGGAATGCGCGATCACATCGGTCAATTCGGCCTCACCGGCGCGGTGAGCGCCAAGTACCGCGTCGATGCGGAAGGCCCGGTCTACAACGCCGAGGGTAATGCGACCGAGGCGTTTGACTAAACTGCGCCAGTGATTCTGGGCGCGATCCTCGCCGGCGGACAGGCGCGGCGGTTCGGCAGCGACAAGGCGCAGGCGCTGTATCAGGGCGAGCGGCTGATCGACCGGGTGGCGGCAGCGCTGCTGGCGCAGTGCGGCGGGTTGGTGGTGTGCGGGCGCGAAGAGCCGAGGTTTGCCTGCATCCCTGATTGGCCCGAGGCTGGACTTGGCCCGCTCGGCGGGCTGGCAGCGGCGTTGCGCCATGCGCGGGAACAGGGCTTCAGCCATGTCCTGTCCGCCGGAGTGGATGTGCCCGACCTGCCGCATGATCTGGCCGCCAGCCTCACAGGCGAAGGCGCGGCGATTGTGGAGAGCCAGCCGGTCGTCGGGCTGTGGCCGGTAGTAGACTTCCCGGCGATTGATACCTTCCTGAGCGGCGGAGGGCGGTCGCTCTACCGCTTCGCCGATGCCATTGCCGCGCGGCGGATCGATCTTCCGGCGGCCTTGATGAACGTCAACCGGCCGGAGGATTTGGCGGGGTAACCCCTCCGTCACCGCTTCGCGGTGCCACCTCCCCATTGCTGCGCAACGGGGAGGGACTTTGGCCCTTTTGTCCCTCCCTGTCCCGAAGGGATGGGGAGGTGGCAGCCCGTAGGGCTGACGGAGGGGTAAACCTCCTAAAGCTTCAGCATCTGCTTCCCGCGGTTCAAGCCAGCGAACAGCCGCTGCAAGGTCTGCGGCGCGTTTTCGAAGCCGTGCTGGATGTCTTCCTGATACTTCAGGCTGCCATCCTTGACGAAGCCTTCGAGCCGCTTGCGGATGCCGGGAAATTCGCTCGCCCAATCGAGCACGATGAAGCCCGCCATGGTCCCGCGCCGGAACACGAGGTTGAAGTAATTCTCGGGGCCAGCGGGAAGCGAGCCGGTCTCGTACCGGCTGATCCCGCCGCAGATCACCACACGGGCATTGGTGGCGATGCAGGCGAGCATATCATTGAGGATCTTGCCGCCGACATTGTCGTAGATCACGTCCACGCCGCGCGGGCAGTGCTCCTTGATCTGCGCCTTCACATTGTCCGCCTTGTAATCGATGGCGGCGTCATAGCCCGCTTCGCGCACCAGCCAATCGCACTTGTCCTGACCGCCCGCGATGCCGACCACGCGGCACCCGGCGATCTTGGCGAGCTGGCCGACGATGCTCCCCGTTGCGCCTGCCGCGCCGCTAACCAACACGGTATCCCCTGCCACCGGCTTGCCGACCTTGAACAGCCCGCAATAGGCGGTCAGCCCGGTCGTCCCCAGCACCGAGAGCACCGCAGTGGGCGAGATTTCGGTTTCGACCTTGGTAAGTTCCTTGCCGTCGGTGACGAGATATTCGGTCCAGCCGGTTGTGCCGAACAGCATATCGCCCACAGCGAACCGGCCGCCATTGGATGCGACCACTTCGGCAATCCCGCTGCCGCGCATCACGTCGCCGATCGCCATCGGGGCGACATAGTCGGCAATGTTCTCCATCCAGCCCTTCTGCGCCGGATCGAAGCCGAGGTAATGCAATTTCAGCAGCATCTCACCGGGCGCAGGATCGCCAAGTTCGGTGGTGACCAGCTTGAAGTCGTTCTCGATCTCGATCCCGCGGCCGCGCGGGTGTCCGTTCAAGAGCCATTGGCGGGTGGTGGTCGGCATCGGGGCATCTCCTCGTTTCGCCTGCCCTATTGCGGGGGCGCGGCGCCCGTCTCCACGGACAAAAGTGTCAGTCGAGTGGTTCGCACCCTGTGGTAGTTTGCACAGATAAAGGGAGAACCACGATGGGCGTCGAGACTCACAAGACCTTCTGCCGCTTTTGCCACGCCAATTGCGCGATGGAGGTGGACGTTGCCGATGGGAAGGTGATCGAAGTGCGCGGCGATCCCGACGATCTGGCCTATGGCGGTTACACCTGCATGAAGGGCCGCGAGCTGCCGGATTCGCACAATTCGGAAAACCGCCTGCACCATTCGCTGGTGAGGAACGCCGAGGGCGAATTCGTCTCGACCCCGATGCCCGAAGCGCTGGCCCATGTGGCAAGCGAACTGCGCCGCATCATTGACCAGTATGGCCCGAATTCGGTGGCTGTGTTCATGGGTTCTGGCGGGTTCCAAAACAGCGCGGCCATGTCCGCTTCATTGAGCTTTGCCAACGCGGTGGGGAGCCGCAATTTCTACACCTCGGTGACGCTCGATCAGCCCGCCAAGGTGTTCACCACGCAGCGTTACGGCAAGTGGATGGCGGGGCCGAATACCTTCTCGGAAAGCGACGTGGCGATGTTCATCGGCAACAACCCGATTGTCTCGCACTATTCGCCGGTGGGCGGGGTGCCGCCGTTCAGTCCCTCGCGCCGCATCCGTGACCAGCAGGCCAAGGGCCTCAAGCTGATCGTCGCCGATCCGCGCGAAAGCGATGTGGCGCGGCTGGCTGACATCTACTTGCCGGTGAAGCCGGGCGAGGATCCGGCGATGCTGGCGGGGATGCTCAACGTCATCATCAGCGAAGGGCTGTATGACCGCAATTTCGTCGCCGCGCATGTCGATGGGTTCGATGAACTCGCCGAAGCGGTGAAGGCCTTCCCGCCTGAAGTCGCCGCGGAACGCGCGGGGCTCGACAAGGACCAGCTTGTAGCCGCTGCACGGATGTTCGCCACCGGCTCCAAGGGCTGCGCGGTCACCGGCACTGGCCCCGAAATGGCGGGCAACGGGACGCTCACCGAATATCTCGTCGTCTGCCTCAACACGATCTGCGCCCGCTTCAAGCAGGAGGGCGAGAAGGCCGCGATCCCGGGTGTCTTCAGCCCCTACCAGAACGCCCGCCGCGCGCAGGTTGCGCCGCCGGTGCCGATGTTCGGCGCGGAAGGGATGCCGAAATCGCGGTTCCGGGGCTTGGGCCATCTGGGCTGGGAGATGCCCTGCAACGTGCTGGCCGACGAAATCCTTACCCCCGGCGAAGGCCAGGTGCGCGCGCTGATCTCGGTCGGAGGCAATCCGGTGGTCGGCTTCCCCGATCAGGCCAAGATGGTCCGCGCGCTCGATGACCTTGAGCTGTTCGTGCAGATCGACCCGTGGATGAGCGCCAGCGCCAAGCGCGCCGACGTCGTCCTCGCCCCCTCGCAATGCCTAGAGCGCGAGGACATCACCAGCCTTTCCGAATGGTGGCACGAGGAACCCTATGCCCGCTACACTGAAGCTGTGGTGGAAGCGCCGGGCGACTGCATCGACGAATATGAGATGTTCTGGACGCTCGCCCATCATCTCGGCATCCAGATGAACCTCAATGGCGGGCCGTTGCCGATGGACCGCAAGCCGACCAAGCAGGAGTTCCTCGATCTCGCCGTAACCGGCTGCCTCGTCACGCCCAGCCAGGTGCGTGCCGATTGCGCCGCCAATGGGGGCGCGGCGGTGATCTATCCCGAGGTTCACCCGATGGTTCAACCGGTCGACGAAGGCGAATTCCACCGCTTCGATCTGGCGGTCGGCGAAATGCCATCGGAGATCGGCAAATATGCCGAGAACCGCGCGGCGCGCGAAGGCTTCGATTACCGGCTGATTAGCCGCCGCTCCAAGACACGGTTCAATTCGATCGGCCATCCGCTCAAGAAATTGCAGGCCAAGACCACTACCAACCCCGCCTATATCCATCCCGAGGATATCGCCGCGCTCGGGCTGGAGGAAGGCGGGCTCGTCGCTATCACTTCGCCCCATGCTACGATCCACGGGGTCGTGAAGGCGAGCGACAAGGTGCGGCGCGGGATCATCTCGATGGCCCATGCTTACGGCGATGCCGATGCCACCAAGGAGGATGTGCGGGAACGTGGGTCTTCCACCAACCGGCTGGTGAGCGAGGTGGTCGATTACGATCCGATCACCGGGCAGTCCCTGCAAAGCGCCATTCCGGTGAAGCTCGAACCGGCCTGATTTAGCCTTCTCACCCCTCAACCCGTTCGGGCTGAGCCTGTCGAAGCCTTGTTCTTCCCTTGAGAAGAGAAGTGCGGCCCTTCGACAACCTCAGGGCGAGCGGGAATGGAGACAATAAGCCATGCCGACCAACCGCCGTTTCCTGCTGCAACGCCGCCCTGATGGCACGCCCGTCAAGGAAGATTTCGAACTCGTCACCGAACCCACGCCCGCGCTGGAAGAAGGCCAGTTCCTGATCCGCAACCACTACGCCTCGCTCGATCCGGCGATGCGCGGGTGGATGGATGCGGAAGGCAATTACATGCCGCCGATCCCCTTGGGCGATCCGGTGCGGGCGAGCACCATCGGCGTGGTCGAGGAAAGCCGCGCCGAAGGCTTTGCGCCCGGGCAATGGGTGATGGGCCTCAACGCGCTGGAGGATTACTCGGTCAGTGCTGTCGGCGGTTTCACTCAGCCGATTGACCCCACCGTGGTGCCGAGCGTCACCAACTACCTGTCGATCTTCGGTGCTGTCGGAATGACGGCCTATTTCGGCTTCCTCGAAGTGTGCCAGCCCAAGGCCGGTGAGACTGTGCTGGTCAGCGGCGCGGCGGGCGCGGTGGGATCGCTCGTGGGCCAGCTCGCCAAGATCCACGGCTGCCGTGCGGTCGGCATCGCGGGCGGCCCCGCCAAATGCGCGCGCCTCATCGAGAAATACGGCTTTGACGCGGCCATCGACTATCGCGGCAAGGACGAAGCCGCATTGACCGCCGCCATCGCCGAAGCCTGCCCGGACGGCGTGGACGTGATCTTCGAGAATGTCGGCGGGATCATCCTTGATGCCGGGCTGATGAACCTGAACCTGCATTCGCGCGTCGGGCTGTGCGGGCTCATCAGCGAATACAACACCGAGCGGCGCGGCATCCGCAACCTGTGGCAGCTCATCGTCAAGCGCGCCCATATCCGCGGGCTTTTGGTGGCCGACTACGTCCCCCGCTTCGCCGAAGGCGGCGCGCAGATGGGTGTCTGGGCCGCGCAGGGCAAACTCACCATCGACGAGCATATCGACGAAGGTCTGGAGCACGCCTTCGACAGCTTCATGCGGCTGTTTGCAGGCACCAATGACGGCAAGATGATCCTCAAGATCGCCTGATGCGCTCGTTGCTGGTCCTGTCGGGGGGCCATCCCTATGAGGAAGGCCCCTTTGCCGAATTGCTCGCTGCGCTTGGCGATTGGGACATCACGCACCTGATCCACCCCGAAGGCGGCGAGGCCGACGCGGCCGAGGCGATTGCTGCTGCCGATGCGCTGCTGTTCTACGACATGGCAGGCTACACCTTCGCCAATGGCACGGTGACGATGCGCCCGCCCTCGCCCACCTTTCGGGCGGCGATCACCAAGCGGTTCGCGGCGGGCAAAGGTGCGGTCGCTTTGCACCACGCGCTGGCCGGGTGGGCCGAGTGGCCGGAATGGCATGAGTGGCTGGGCGGCGGGTTCCTCTACCAGCCGGGCGAATGGCAGGCCGAGGCTTGGCCGGATTCAGGCTATCGCCACGATGTCGCCTACGAAGCCCATGTGATCGCCGATCACCCCGTGACGCGCGGGTTGCCCGTTAGCTTCTCGGTGACCGACGAAGTTTATCTCTGCCCCATCGACGAAAGCGCCATCATCCCGCTGATGCGGGCCGAGGGGTTCACCTTCACAGCGGGCAACTTCTACTCCGCCGCCAATGCCGTCGCCGGCGCGATGTTCAGCCGCGAGGGATGGGACCACCCGCCGGGCAGCAATTGCATCGCCTGGGAAAGCCGCACTTGCCCCGCACCGCTCGTCTACCTGCAATGCGGCGACGGCCCAGCGACCTATGCCAACCCGCATGTCCGGCAGATGCTGGCCCAAGCGCTCGACTACACTTCAGGAGGAACCGCATGACACCCCAGCAAACCGTCGAAGCCTTTATCGGCCACTGGAATGCCTGCGATATTGACGCGATGTTGGCCCTGTGTGCGCAAGGGATCGTCTACCATAACATTCCGATGGAGCCGGTCCACGGCACCGCCGCGATGCGCGAAATGGTTGCCGGATTTCTGGCCGATATCGCATCCTGCGACTGGCAGACCCACGCCATCGCCGCGAACGGCAACACCGTCCTGACCGAGCGTACGGACGCGTTCAACTTCAAGGACGGCCGCCGCGCCGCAGTTCGGGTGATGGGCACCTTCGAGATCGACGCAAACGGCCTCATCATCGGCTGGCGCGACTATTTCGACATGGCTGAATTTGTACGCGAATTCGCCGCAGAGTGATGTTCTCCGCACAATCCTAACACAAACGCGCATCGCAACGTAGGCGGGGTCATGGCTAGGCTTGCGACCTAATATTCAAGGGTCTGGAGCCGCCTCACATGAACAAGCCACAAGGCAACGTGTTTGCGCCTGAAACACTGATCGATCCGTTCGACCATTACCGCGCCATGCACGAGGCCGGGGTTGCGATCGAACTTCTCGAAGGCATGAACACCTACGTCGTCTACAGCTACGACCTGTGCAGCGAGGCGACCACCAAGCCGGAAATCTTCTCGAACGATTTCACCGCGCTGATGGGGCGTGAGGCGGATGAGGATATTCAGGCCATTCTGGCTGAAGGCTGGCCTGACCTGCCCACACTGCTCACCGCCGATCATCCGGTCCACACCCGCAACCGCAAGCTGGTGAACCTCGCCTTCTCTGCCCCGCGTGTGAACGCGATCGAGGCCGATATGCGGCAGAAATCGATCGACCTGATCGAGGCCTTTGCCGACCGGGGGGAATGCGAATTCGTCGAGGAATTCGGCGTGCCGCTGCCGGTCGCGATGATCGCGGGGCAGATCGGGCTTGATGACGATCCCAAGCGGGTGAAACGCTGGTCCGATGCGGCGGTCGACCGTTTCAGCCAGATGGTGGATCACGACCGCAAGCTCGAATGCGCGCGCAGCCTTGTCGAATTCCAGCACTACATGAAGGGCCTGATCGACGATCGCCGCGCCAATGGCGGCAATGACCTGCTGACCGATCTGGTCGAAGCGCGGATCGAGGGGGAGACCCCGCTGATTGATCCCGAGATCATGTCGCTGATGCAGCAATTCATGGTGGCGGGGAACGAGACCACCACCTCGACGCTGGCAGGCGGATTGCTCCAGCTGATCCGTAACCCCGATCAGATGGCGAAAGCCAAGGCGGCAGCGGGCGGGCGCGATCCCAAGGTGATCGGCAACCTCGTCGAAGAGGCGCTGCGCTACGAAACGCCGACGGCGGGGATGTGGCGGATCGTCAAGCAGGACACCGAGCTGGGCGGCATGGCGATCCCGGCGGGCAGCGTGGTGCAGCTGCGCTATGCCGCGGCCAACCGCGATCCTTCCAAGTTCCCCGATCCCGACCGGTTCGACATCGAACGCACGAATGCGCGCACCCATCTCAGCTTCGGCAAGGGGCCGCATATGTGCGTGGGCAACATGCTTTCCCGCAAGGAAATGCTGGTTGCTTTCGACGAGCTGCTCGAACGGCTCGATAACTTCGCGGTGGCGGACGAGAATGAAATCCGCATCCTGCCCAATATCCTGCTGCGCGGGGTGACCCACCTGCCGATCACGTTCACGCGGAAAGCCTGACGCACATGAATTTCGACCTTTCCGAAGAACAGCAGATGTTCGTGACCTCGGTCGAGCGGTTCGCCGCGCCGGTCGATGTGGAGGCCCGGCGCAAGCTGCGGCTTTCGCCCACGGGCTATGACCGTGCGCGCTGGCAGCAATTGGCCGAGATGGGCCTGATCGCGCTCGCTGCGAGCGAAGATGCGGGCGGCATGGGCGGCTCGGCGGTGGATCTGGCGCTGGTGGCGGAAGCCATCGGCAAGGCCAATGCGCCCGATCCCTTGCTGGAACACGGCATCCTGCCCGCACTGCTGCTGGAACGCGGCGGCGCGACCGAGGCGCTTGACGGCGTGCTGGCGGGCGAAACCATCGCCACCCTCGCCTGGACCGAACGCGGCCAGCGCTACAGCCTCAAGGCCAAGGGCATGAAGGCCGATGGTGTTGAGGGCAGCGTCACCCTCACTGGCGAAAAGACGATGGTGATGGGCGCGCTGATCGCCGATCTGTTCATCGTCACCGCCGACATGGGCGGGGAGACCGCCTGTTTCCTCGTGCCAAAGGGCGCGCCGGGGCTGGAAGTGCGGGCCTATCGCCTTGCCGACGGCAGCATCGCGGGCGAGTTGAAACTGACCCGCACGCCTGCCGCCACGAAACTGGCGCTGGACGCCGAGGGGCTTGCTGCCGTCGCCGCCGAAATGCGGCTTTATGCCGCCGCCGAGATGGTCGGGCTGGGCCAGCGCCTGCTCGACGATACGCTGACTTACGTGAAGGAGCGCGAACAGTTCGGCGTCGCCATCGGCAGTTTCCAGGCGCTCCAGCACCGGCTGGTCGATTGCTATGCGCGCGAGGAACAGGCGCGCTCGATGCTACTGCGCGCGGCGCTGACCGACCGGGCCGATCCCGCCAAGTGGCAGCGCGCCGCCGCCGGGGCCAAGGCCTTCATCGGCGAGAATGTCGACGCCATCGCGCGCGAAGCGGTGCAGATGCACGGCGGGATGGGGATCACGGATGAACTGGCGATCGGCCATGCTTTGAAGCGCGTGCTGGTGCTCGCCCGGTTATTCGGTGACGTCGACACCGTGCTCGCCGAATATGCTTTGGCAGCCTGAGGGGGCTTGGACATGGGACAGAAGATCGACCCAAACCTGTGGAGCGACGGGCCGGAACCGCACCTGATGGGCGGCAAGTTGCCGTCTGGCGAAGTGGTGTTCCCGATGCCGGTCGGCGATGCGGCTGCGGGCGTGGAGCCCTACAAGCTGTCACGCCGGGGCAAGCTGTGGTCATGGACCTCGCAGGGCTTTTTGCCGAAAGAGCCCTATGAAGGCCCCGGCTCCGGCCCCGGCGAAGGCCCGCCCGATTTTCAGCCCTTCCTCTTGGGCTATGTCGAACTGCCCGGCGAGGTGATCGTCGAAAGCCGGATCGTCGATGCGCGGCTGGAAGACCTGCACCTCGGCATGGAGCTCGAATTCTGCATCGTGCCGTTCAACATGACGCATGACACCTTCGCCTTCCGCCCGGTCGCCGCAATCGAGAGTAAAGCCGCATGAGCGAGAACGTCTATATCATCGGCGCAGGCATCCACCCCTTCGGGCGCACAGACGGCCGTTCAGGCCGCGAGCAGGGGGTACATGCGGTGCGCGAGGCGCTGGCCGACGCCGGGCTCGAATGGCCCGACATCGAATGCGCCTATGGCGGCTCGGCAGCGGCGGGCAATGCCGACATCATGGTCAACGAGCTGGGGCTGACCAGCCTGCCCTTTACCAATGTCGCCAATGGCTGCGCGACCGGCGGCAGCGCACTCGCCGCCTCGCAGCAGGCGATTGCGAGCGGGATGTATGACCTCGCGCTCGCCGTCGGCTTCGACAAGCACCCGCGCGGCGCATTCAACGCCAAGCCCGCCGATTACGGCCTGCCCGAATGGTACGGCCAAACCGGCATGATGCTGACCACGCAGTTCTTCGCGCTCAAGATCCAGCGCTATATGCAGCTGCACGGCATCAGCCGCACGACGCTGGGCCGGGTCGCGGAAAAGGCGTTTCGCAACGGCACCCTGACGCCGCACGCATGGCGGCGCAGCCCGGTCGATCTGGAGACGATCCTCAACGCGCCGATGATCAACGACCCGCTGACCAAATATATGTTCTGCTCGCCCGCAGAAGGCGCGGTGGCGCTGATCCTCGCTTCGGAAAAGAAGATGAAGGAACTAGGCGCGGACGGGGTCAAGATCCGTGCGGTCTCGGTGAAAACCCGCCCGCCCAACTCCTTCGAGGTATTCCAGGCCGGCATCAGTATCGAGGAAGGCGGCAAGCCCACCGTGCTCGCGTCGAAGGCCGCGTTCGAGAAGGCCGGGGTCGGACCCGAGGACATCTCGGTCGCACAGCTTCAGGACACCGAAAGCGGCGCAGAGATCATGCACATGGCCGAAAACGGCTTCTGCAAGGATGGCGATCAGGAAGAGTGGCTCGCCAATGGCTGGTCGGAGATTGGCGGCAGGCTGCCGGTCAACACCGATGGCGGCTGCCTTGCGTGCGGCGAGCCCGTCGGGGCTTCGGGTCTCCGGCAGATTTACGAAAATGTCACCCAACTGCGCCAGCGCGGCGGCGAACGGCAGGTGCCCGGAAAACCGCGGTTCGGCTATTCCCACGTCTACGGCGCGCCGGGGCTTTCGGGCGTCGCCATTCTGGAACGCGAATGAGCCGCATGCGGGGCAAGGTCGCGCTGATCTCGGGCGGCGCGGAGGGGATCGGGGCTGCTGTCGCGCGGCTGATCATCGCCGAGGGCGGCAGCGTGATGCTGGGCGATGTGCAGCTGGAAAAGGCGCAAGACCTGGCCGCTGAACTGGGCGAGCGCGCGGCGGCCTGCCTGCTTGATGTGCGTGACCTGCACCAGTGGGAAGCTGCCGTTTCCGCCACGCGCGGCCATTTCGGCAAGCTCACCGTGCTGTGCAACATTGCGGGCATCTCCGAACCCGGCAACGTGCCCGATGGCGATCTCGACGTGTGGCATCGCACCATCGACATTAACCTCCACGGCCCGTTCTACGGGATGCGGGCTGCGATCCCGGCGATGGAAGCCAGCGGAGAACCCTGCGCCATCGTCAACATCGGCTCGATGATCGCGCTGCGCCCGGCGGCGTTCGTTGCTGCTTACTCAGCGTCGAAGACCGGCCTGCGCGGTCTCACCCAGTCGGTTGCGCTTGATCTGGCCGCACGGGGCCTGCCGATCCGCGCCAACATGGTCCACCCCGGCGCGATCCGCACGCCGATGTACAATCGCTATAAATTTTCCGGCGCCGACACGCCCGAGAACATCGAAACCAATTTTGCCGCCACCCACCCGATGAACCGTATTGGCGAGCCGGAGGAAGTCGCCCGCGCGGTCGTGTTCCTCGCCAGCGATGATGCGAGCTTCACCACGGGCTGCGACCTAACCGTTGATGGCGGCGGGAGCATCAGGAGCTAACGTGACCAAAGCGCATTTTCACAGCCCGGCCACCCGGACCCAGCGTTTGCACCCGCGCCGCCGGCCAGTCGATGGCGGCGGTAGCATCAGGAGCTAATCATGGCCGAACAACCCGCCACCCGCATCGACGCGCATTTCATCGCCGCGGGTAAGTATCACGATATCGACTTCCCGCGGATCGAGATCCTCAAGCTGCTGGCCGAACACCCGCATATCCGCACCACGGTGGCCTGCGACTATTCGGGGCTCGAACGGCTCGATGCCTGCCGTTTCCTCATCACCTATACCTGCGACCTGATGCCCACGCCTGAACAAGCCGCGCAGATCAAGGCGTGGATGGAGAAGGGCGGCAAGTGGATGGCGCTCCACGGCACCAATTCGATCCTGGTCTTCACCGCCGAAGGCTTGGTCGATGCGCCCGATGATCGCCCGGACGTGATGGAGATGCTCGGCACGCAGTTTGTTGCGCACCCGCCGATCGGCAAATTCCCGGTTGAGGTGGTCAATAAGGATCACGAGCTGACCCAGGGGATTGAGAACTTCGAAGTGGTGGACGAGCTATACCTCTCCAAAACCACTGCCCCGATCGAAACCCTGATGCAGACGACCTTCGAAGGCGAGGCCACCGGCTTCACGCACAGCCAATGGCCGACCACCACCGTACCTATCCTTTATACGAGGGATATCGGCGCAGGGCAGATCGTTTACAACGCATTGGGCCATTGCCGTGGCCACTATGACCTGCCCGGCATGGCTGATTTCTACCCGCATAAGGAAATGTGCGCGTGGAATTACGATGTTTATTATGATCTGCTGCGGCGCACGATACTCTGGGCGATGCGCGACGGGGCCTGAGCGGCTGGACTGATTACGAGAAGTGGGACTCGACTGACATGGATATGGACTTCTCCCCCGAGGACATCGCCTTCCGCGAAGAGGTGCGTGCGTTTCTCAAGGATAACCTGCCCGCACGGCTGCGCGACGGGGCACGCCGCACGCCGGGGGTGTTCGTCGAGCCCGATATCGGGATGGAATGGCACCGCATCCTGTTCCGCCAGGGCTGGGTCGCTCCGCACTGGCCCAAGGACGACGGCGGCACCGGCTGGAGCCCGACGCAGAAGTTCATCTTCGAAAAGGAATGCGCGCTGGCGGGCGCTCCGTCGCTGGCGATCCTCGGCCTGCGCCTCGTCGGCCCGGTGATCTGCGAATTCGGCACGCCCGAACAAAAGGCGCGCTTCCTCCCCGGCATCCTGTCGGGCGATGATTACTGGTGTCAGGGCTATTCCGAGCCCGGCAGCGGCTCCGACCTCGCCAGCCTGAAAACCGCCGCGCGGCTTGATGGCGACGAGTATGTCATCAACGGCTCCAAGATCTGGACCACCCACGCGCATCATGCCGACTGGATTTTCGCACTGGTGCGCACAGATGCGACCGTGAAGAAGCAGGCCGGGATCAGCTTCCTGCTCGTGCCGATGGACCAGTCGGGGGTGTCGGTGACACCGATCCATTCGATGTCCGGCGATCATGAAGTCAACGCGGTGTTCTTCACCGATGCCCGTACGCCTGCGGAAAACCGCATCGGCGAAGAAGGACAGGGCTGGAGCATCGCCAAGTTCCTGCTGGAGAACGAACGCGGCGGATCGTGCTACGCCCCACGCCTGTTGCAATCGATCGAGCGGCTGGAAAACCTCGCACAAACCCAGCCTTCGGGCGTCAATGGCGCGCTCGCGCATGATCCGCGCTTCCGCGACCGGCTGGCCCGCGTCAGGCTGGAGGCCGAGGCGCTGGAGATCACCGAACTGCGCATCCTCGCCGAACTCGCCAAAGGCCGGGCGCCGGGGCCGCAAACGTCACTGGTGAAGCTGCTCGGCTCTAACATCGGCCAGCAGGTCGATGTGCTGCGTTTGGAGCTGCTCGGGCCCGACGCGCTGCAATTGCCCTTGGAGCGCCCACTATACGGCAATGAAGCGCCCGAACCGGTCGGGAGCGAATATGCCCAGACCGCGATGGGACGCTACCTCAACAACCGCGCCGCGACGATCTTCGGCGGCTCGGACGAGGTGCAGAAGAACATCATCGCCAAGACCGTGCTGGGGCTTTGAGATAGCTCTTACTCGTCATTGCGAGGAGTGAAACGACGAAGCAATCCATGAACCGGCGCTCGCAATTGCACGGTCGAGCCATGGATTGCCACGCCGCCTTCGGCGGCTTGCAATGACGAAAAACAGAGGAAACTAAGATGGACGCTTCGAAGCTGATGTTCCGCGATGGGTTGATGGCGGGCGAGCGAATTCTCGTCACCGGCGGCGGCACGGGCCTTGGGCGCGAGATGGCCGAGGCGTTCCTGAAGCTGGGCGCGACCGTCTACATCTGCGGTCGCCGCCAGAACAAGCTGGATGAGACTGCGGCGGAACTCACTGCTTTGCATGGAGGCAAGATTGCCGGCATGGCCTGCGACATCCGCGATGCCGATGCGATCCACGCGATGGTCGATGCGATCTGGGCCGATGGCGGGGCTTTGACCGGGGTTGTCAACAACGCGGCGGGCAACTTCATCAGCCGCACCGAAGACCTTTCGGTCAACGGCTTCAACGCCATTGCCGACATCGTGATGCGCGGCACCTTCTACGTCACGCTCGACATCGGCAAGCGGTTGATTGCCGAGAAGAAGAAGGCGAGCTTCCTCTCGATCCTCACCACCTGGGTGTGGTCGGGCAGCGCCTTCGTGGTGCCGTCTGCCATGAGCAAGACCGCCATCAATGCCATGACCCAGAGCCTTGCGACCGAATGGGGCCGCTATGGCCTGCGCTTCAACGCCATCGCCCCCGGCCTCTTCCCGACCAAGGGCATGAGCGCACGCCTGTCACCCAGCGGGCAGGGCGGCAATTCGAAGAACGACCTCAATCCGATGGGCCGCGCGGGCGAGATGCATGAACTCGCCAACCTCGCCGTGTTCCTGATGGGACAAGGCGCCGAATATGTGAACGGCCAGACCATCGCCATCGACGGCGCGGGCTTCCAGGCCAATGGCGGCACCTTCTACCCGATGCTTCACGCGCTGGGCGATGCAGAATGGGACCAGATGCGCGCGATGATCAAGGGTACGAACGAGAAGGACAAGGCCGAACGAACGACCGGCTGAACGGGCGCGCCCTTTCCTACTTTGCCGAGTTCTGCCAACCTTCCGGCATGACGCAATTTCCCCCCGAATTCCGCCCTTTCATGGTCGGGCCGGGACGAACCGGTTTTCCTTTCCTGGACAGTGTCTCATGTGTCTCCAACACGATGAGCAGCCCGCGCTGTGAACCGTCAGGTCACAGCTGCGCGCTGGTGGAACTCGGGGCGCTGCCATTCGCACCATGCCAGCACTTCGGCCAGATGGCGCGCGGCGGCGGCGATATCGGCGAAGCTCAGATAGGCAGGCGCAAAGCCAAGTCGCAGCACATCAGGCGCACGGAAATCACCGATGACGCCGCGCGCGATCAGCGCCTGACAGATGGCGTAGGCCTCGGGATGGCGGAACGAGAGTTGGCTGCCGCGATCAGTGCTGCGGGGCGGACTGACCAGTTCAAGGTGCACGTCATGCGCCATCACGCTTTCGAGGAAGAACTCCGACAGCGCCTGCGATTTGCCGTAGAGCCGGTCGACGCCGATTGCGGCGATCAGATCGACCCCCACCTCAAGCGCCGCCAGCCCCAGCACCGGCGGGGTGCCACATTGCAGCCGGTCGATGCCCGGTGCGCCCGCGTAATCGTCGGAAAAGGCGAAGGGTGCGGCATGGCCAAACCAGCCGGTCAGCGGCTGTTGCAAGTCCGCCTGATGCCGCTCAGCGACGAAGGCAAAGGCCGGCGCGCCCGGCCCGCCGCACAGGTATTTGTAACCGCAACCCACAGCGAAATCCGCGCCGATGCCATTGAGGTCAACAGGCAGCGCCCCGGTCGAATGCGACAAGTCCCACAGCACCAAAGCGCCAGCCTCATGAGCGGCGCGGGTGAGCTTCACCATGTCGTGCAGCGCGCCGGTCTTGTAGTGGGCATGGGTCAGCATCAGCAGCGCCACATCGCCATCGAGCGCCTGCGCAAGCTTGTCCCGGTCGGCCAACCGCCGCTCGGCAAGGCCCTGCGCTTCCAGGCCGGCGATCATGTAGAGATCGGTCGGGAAGTTGCCGGGTTCGGACAAGACCACCTTGCGGCCTGGGCGCATTTGGAGCGCGGCGGCGATCAGCTTGAAAAGGTTCACGCTGGTCGAATCGCAGGCGATCACTTCATGCGGGGCGGCACCGATCAGGGGTGCGATCTTGGCGCCGATGCGGCTCGCCATGTCGAACCAGCCAGCGCTGTTCCACGAGCGGATCAGCCCTTCGCCCCACTCGCTCTCCACCACCCGCGTTAGCGCCGCAGGGGTGTCCTTGGGCAGTGCTCCCAATGAGTTGCCGTCGAGGTAGATCACGCCCTCCGGCAGCGTGAACCGCTCGCGATAGCCCGCCAGCGGATCGGCAGCGTCGAACTCGGCGGCGCGGCTTTCCGGGGTCATATCGCTGTCCTGACGGTGAGCAATTCGGGGAAGAAGGCCTGCTTCAGCACGCCTTCGAGATAGGGCACGCCGGGGGTGCCGCCGGTGCCGCGCTTGAAGCCGATGATGCGCTCGACCGTTTTCAGATGCCCGAACCGCCAGCGTTGGAAATGGTACTCCAGATCGACCAACTTTTCGGCGAGTTCATACAAATCCCAGTGTGGCTGCGGATCGCGGTAGATCTCCGCCCACGCTGCCTCGACGCTGGCATTGGGGGCATAGGACGCGGCCGGATCGCGCTCTAGTGCGGCCGCATCAATCGCGAACCCGCGCCGCGCCAGCAACCGGATTGCCGCATCATAGAGGCTCGCCCGGCCCTGCTCCGCCTCCAGCCGCTCAGCCCAGTCGGCGTTGTTCTTGTGGAGCCGCACATGCTTGCCGTCGCGCCCGCCGAGCATGAATTCCATCATTCGGTACTGCGCCGACTGGAACCCGCTCGATGCGCCGAGATGCGGGCGAATCGCGGAATAATCATGCGGGGTCATGGTGCTGAGCACATCCCAGCTCTGGATCAATTGCTGCTGCGCCCGCGCCACCCGCGCCAGCATCTTGAAGGCGGGACGCAGATTATCCGCCTCGATACACTCGCGCGCGGCGGTCAGTTCGTGCAGGCACAGCTTGAGCCACAGCTCGCTCGCCTGATGGACGACGACGAACAGCAGCTCGTCATGCGCATCGGACGCGGGATGCTGGGCGGCGAGGATGCGGCCAAGGTCGAGATAGCTCGCATAGGTAACGTCAGCGCTCATGGCTGCGCTCCTAGCGCGCCCGTTGCCCTGAGGGAACTCCCGCTAGATTCGTCCCTCGATCACGCGGGTTTCCGGGTGATGCTTGTCGATGTGTTTGAGGATGATCTTGAGGTTCTTGGTGTTGGACCGGAACACAAGGTCTACCGCATCACCCACCAACGGGATTGCGCCAATCGCGGTGTCGAACAACACGTTCGCCCCCATCCGCGCCAGCTTCCACTTGGACAGGCCAAGATTGCGCGCTTCCCAGATGATATAGGCACCCATCGCGGTGGTCACGATCTCGCCCAGCACCGGCACCAGGCCGATCAGCGCATCCAGCCCGACGGGCATGTTGACGCCGGGGATGACGAAACTGCGTTCGAGCAGCTTTTCCATCGCCACCACCCGCGCGCGCACCGATGCGGGATCGGTGCCGGTGGGCAGCGTGAAGGTCATCGGCTGAGGGCGGCGGGGTTGCTCTATTTCCATGCCTCTTAGGTGGTGGGCTCTGACAGCGGGAACAAGGGGTGCATCCCCCACACGTTGGGGAGGTAATTGCGGATTGTGCCGCGCACCAGCGACCAGCGCACGGGGGCGCCGAGCGGGATGTAGACCTCCCGTTCGACCAGTGCTGCATGGGCTTCGATGAGCAACCGTTCGCGCGCAGCGGCATCGCGCTCGGTCAGGGACTGGCGCACCAGCTCATCGGCTTCGGGGGCGCACAAGCCCGCATTGAGACCGCAGTTGAACTGATTGAGATACCAGCGTGCCGAAGTGTACCGCGCCAACGTATCGCGCAGCTCGAGGTCGGCGGCCTCGCCCTTCCCAGCCCGGCGCACGGACACACCAATCTCGCCCCAGGCCGATGCCAATTCTCGCAGCAGGAGATCGCCCCCCGGCCCGGACGGCAAAGCGAGGCGCACGGTTGCCTCGCGCCCCGGCCCGGCCCAAGCGCTTACTCTTGCGGCGGCAGCGCGGCGGCGCTCCTCGATCGAAGCGCCGTTCCAGCGATCTTCGGGATAGGGTGCGTCCGTGAAGATCTCGGATGGGACGACCCAGCTGCTTTCACGCCAGCCAGCCAGCCCAAAGCTGCGGATCAGCGCAGTCCGGTCAATCGCCATCGACAAGGCTTCGCGCCGGGCGGGATCGGCGAGGAACCCGGTCTCACGCCGCACCACCAGCCCCAGCAGGCCGAGCGCCGGATCGACCTGAATCGTCCCGCGCGATAGCGGCCCGACTTCGGCCAGCGGGAAATCGATCAGCGTGCCGCCGAGCACCAGATCGACCTCTCCGCGCGCAAACGCCGCCACGGCATTGCGCGCCGATAGCGCCCGCACCTCTACCGGGCGGGCGATGTCTTCCCAATCCTCGCGCGCTGGCAGGCCGCGGGATTCGGGCGGAAGTGCCGTGAGCCGGGCGACTGTGCTATCCTCGTCGCGCGACATGGCCATCGGCCCTGCCCCGTTGCTGCCACGCACCAGCCCGAGTTCGGGCTGAGCCAGCAGGCGCAGGAAATCGGGCATTGGCGAGGAGAGCCGCACTTCGATCACCCGCCCGGTCATCGCCCGGATGTCGCGCACCTTGGCCAGATCGAGCCCCAGCGAGGTGCCGCGCAGCCGGACGAGTCCGGCGCGCAATTGTTCGCGGACGTCAGCCGCGGTGATCTCATCACCACCAGGCCAGGTGCTGTCGCGCAGGCGGAAGATGTAGCTGAGGCCGTCCTCGGTCACGATCCAGCGTTCGGCGATGGCGGGGACCACCTGACCCACCGGATCAAGCGCGACCAGCCCTTCGCGGGTGGCTGCGCGCATGTGCTGCGCGGCTGGTGAAAGGCGCACGCCTTGTTCGAACGGATCGTCAGGCGCGCCGATGACCGCGACTGCGACCGGCCCGCCGCCGCCAGATGGGCCGCAGGACCATGTCGCCAGTGCAGCAATCAGAGGAAACCAGAATCGCATCGCAGCCTGCCTAGCAGGTTGAAACGCGGCGGTCAGCTTGTGGTGGAACACGCAGCGGGGCAAAGCCCGCAATAGGCTCAAATCTTGCGCAGCGTGCTCAGCTCGGGCGGCGGCGGGGCGCGATGGCTCCACGATGGCTTGACGATGGTTGCCTCGTGACCTTCGTTGGTCTGGAGCGGACGGCGCGCCTTCTGGGAATCGATTTCCTCATCGAATGCGACCCCGAAGCGATTGTCCTGCACCCAGGCGACGGTGCCGTTCACAGCGCCGATATTGCGCAGCTCGACCACGACGCGGTGCCCGCGCTGAACGCGCAGCTGGCCTTCGCCCATCATCCCGCCATCCGAAAGATTGCGCACCCGCGCACGGTGAGTCTCCGCGCTTTGCTCGACCCGAATTTCGGCCAGCAAAAACAGGCTGTCGCGTGCGACACTGCGTGTCTCAACTCCTGTCATCTTAAGGATCGCCTCCTCAGCGGAACTTCAATCAAGCAAATCAGATGACGCAGCCTAAACCGGCACGCCACAATGCGCCATTGCTGGTGCGGCATTCGCGGTTAACGCGAGGTAAAAATCTGCCCTTGGAACCGTGGCTTGTGCTGAGGCGTCCCAGCGCGGCACAAGGTGCTGAAGGGAGATTTACGCTCAGTCGTCGCGCGAGATCTTTTCGCGCCGTTCGTGCGCTTCCTGCGCCTCGACCGTCATGGTCGCGACCGGCCGGGCGATCAGCCGGCGCAGCCCGATCGGATCGCCGGTGACTTCACAGTAGCCATAATCGCCCGAATCAATCCGGCGCAGCGCAGAGTCGATCTTGGCAACCAGCTTGCGCTGACGATCGCGGGTGCGCAGTTCGATGCCCCAGTCAGTTTCGCTCGAGGCGCGGTCGGTGAGGTCGGCTTCGCGGATCGGGCCATCCTGCAAGGATTGCAGCGTTTGCCCGGCGGCGGAGTGGATGGAACGTTTCCATTCGAGCAGCAGCATCCGGAAATAGGTCTGCTGGCGTTCATTCATATATTCCTCGTCCTCGCTCGGGACATAGTCCGGAGCCAGAAGGCGCTTGGCCTTTTCGAGGACGTCGATGTCGTCAGACGCGGAAATTGGCATCAAGGTGTCTCATCCCGTGAGCCGCTGGGAAGACCTTCGCGTCCTGACGCCCTGAATTTTTTCATTGGCTCACTTGGTCCCAGCAAGCTGAAGCAATGCGCGCCCTATAGGCAAGGCCCTGAGAGCGCACAAGCGGGTTTGGGAATGAAGTGGGGGCAAAAGCCGTGCCGCGACAAAGTGCAACCGGCGTTAACTAATTTTTGACCATAACAGCCGCACTTCTCGTTGCACGGAAGGTCGCTTGGGGGCGATCTGGTGACTGACGGGGACCAAATCATGACAATCATCGCAATCAGCGCGAACGCTTCACGGAGTAACGAAGCACTGCTGAAAGCAGACATTACGGGCGAGACCATGCTGGGCGCATGGCTGGCTGCGGCGAGCCAAGGTCAAGTGGGGGCCTGCTTCGATCTGGGCGTGGCCTTCTCGACCGGAAGCAACGGCGCGACCTGCGATCTGATCGAAGCGCACAAGTGGTTCAACCTCGCTGCTGCACGCGGACATGAAGATGCCGCCCATTGCCGCGCCGATATCTCCGACGAGATGACCGCACGCGAAATCGCCGAAGCCCAGCGCCGCGCACGCCAGTGGCTCGCCGAAGGTCGCCAGCGCGCAGCGTAAGGCGGGTTAGTCGCCCTTCCTGAACGGCGTGCGACTGCCGAGGTAGAGCTGATCGCTCGCTACGCCTGCCCGCTCGCGCTCAAGGAAATCGGCGACCGCGCTGCGGAAGCCGGGATCGGCGATCCAGTGGGCCGAAAGCGTCTGCACCGGCTCATAACCGCGCGCCAGCTTGTGCCCGCCTTGCGCGCCCGCCTCGACACATGGCAGGCCTCGCGCAATCGCAATGTCGATCGCCTGATAATAGCACAGCTCGAAATGCAGGAACCGCACCTCACGGGTGCAGCCCCAATACCGCCCGTAAAGCGCATCGCGCCCGGCGAAATTGAGCGCACCAGCAATCGCTTCGTCCCCGTCGTAGGCGAGGATCAGGATGATCCGGTCCCCCATCCGCTCGCCCAGCAGGCTGAAAGCCTCGCGCGTCAGGTAGGGCTGGCCCCATTTTCGCGCGCCGGTGTCCTGATAGAAAATCCAGAACGCGTCCCAATGCGCCTCGGTGATGTCCGCGCCGGTGAAATGCCGGATCGTCAGGCCTTCCACCGCCGCCGCGCGTTCTTTGCGCAGGTCTTTGCGTTTGCGCGATGAGAGGGCGGCGAGGAAGTCATCGAAGCTGGCATAGCCACGGTTGAACCAGTGGAACTGGATATCGGCGCGCGAAAGCCAGCCCGCTTCCTCGAACAGCGGCAATTGTTCGGGTGTGATGAAGGTCGCGTGGGCCGAGGACATCTTGTTCTGGAGGCACACCGCCTCCGCGCCCTTCAGCAGATGCGAGGCGAGGCTCGGATCCGACAGCAGCAAGCGCGGACCGGTCGCAGGCGTGAACGGCGCAGCGATCTGGAGCTTGGGATAGTATCGCCCGCCAGCCCGGTGCCACGCGTCCGCCCAGGCGTGATCGAACACATATTCGCCTTGGCTGTGCCCCTTGGCATAGGACGGCATGGCGGCGAGCAGCTTGCCCGCATCATCAGTGATGGCAATCGGCGCAGGCTCCCACCCGGTGCCGGGGCCGACACTGCCGGAATCCTCCATCGCGGTGAGGAATTCGTGGCTGACGAAGGGATTGTCATTCCCGCCCAGTGCGTTCCATTCCTCGCGGTCGAAGCTGCCCACCGATGGGGCGATGCGGACAGTCAGACCCTGATCGCTCATGCCAGCCCTTCGCCTTCGGCAATCAGGGCGTCGACGTGCGCCAAGGCGCGTTTGCGCAAGTGGGGCGAACGGATCGTCCAGCTAAGTAGGGGGCGCCGGTCGGCGCGCCACAAATCGGTCAGGGCATTGGGCAGATCGCGGATGTCGATCGCCAGAAAGTCAGGGTCAGCCTGCTCCAAGGCACCGGGCGCGCGCCAGGCACTGAGAAAGCCATGATCGAGAGTATCGGTCCCCACCAGCCCCCGGACGAAGGCGGGTTCGTGCTTGCGAACCCATGCCCCCATGCGCGGATCGAAGCTCATCACCGCGAACGGCCCCGCGTAGTTGGCGAGCACGCGGCTGACTTCGGCGCAGCAATTGGCGATATTGAAACCGGGCAGCGACTTGATCTCGATCAGTAGCGGCACCCGGCCCGCGACTAGTTCAAGAAACTGCGCCAGCCGCACGGGATGCTGATTGGTACCGAGCAGGGCGAGCGCTTCAAGCTCAACAGCGGTGCGGCTCGCGACCATGCCGTCTGTGCCGGTGAGCCTATCTAGCGCCCAGTCGTGGAATACCATCGGCACATTGTCGGCCGACATCTGGATATCGCACTCGATCCCCAGCCTTGCCGCAATTGCGCCCTCAGCAGCCGCCAGCGAGTTCTCCGGCACGCCGTCCCCGTGCAGCCCGCGGTGGGCATATTCCCACGCGGTCAGCCATTCGGGAGCGCGCCTTGCGCTCATGCCTTCAGCGCGACAATCGCATCAACCTCGACCGCCGCGCCGCGCGGCAGAGCGGGCACGCCTACGGCTGCGCGGGCGTGCTGCCCGGCGCCGCCGAACACCTGCTCCATCAGGTCCGACGCGCCATTGGCGACTTCGGGCTGGTCGGTGAAATCGGCTGTGCAATTGATGAAGGCACCCAGCTTGACGATCCGCTCAACCTGCTCAAGCAGGCCAGCCGCTTCCAACTGGGCGACGATCATCAAAGCACATGCTCGGGCGGCGGCCTGACCATCGGCAACGCTGACATCGTCACCCAAGCGGCCCTTGACCACCACGCCATCGACAAATGGCAGCTGGCCCGAAACATAGGCCATGCCGCCATGCACCACCACCGGCACATAGCTGGCAACAGGTGCAGCCGCTCTGGGCAAAGTGATGCCGAGTTCGGCAAGGCGTGCGCGGGTGGTTGTCATGTGGTTGTATCCTCCAGTCGTTCCAGTAGCCACGGCAGGGCCTCGTCCCAGCGGTCGATCCGGGCTTCGGCGTGGCCTGATTTGTGGGCGCAATCAATCGCGTGGGCGATCATCGGTTCGCCGCACAGGTGCAGCCGCGTGACTTGCGGCGTGATCTCGGCGACCGAGGCATGGTGCTTCGCCAGGTCGTCGATGAACAGCGCGCGGGTGGGTGCATATTCATCAATGATCGCCTTCAGCGCCGGGCCTTTGGGGCCCTGGTTGGTGAACACGCGCGCGTTGATGCCGACCTTAGCGAGCTGCGCGGCGCGCGCATCACGGTGGGCATCGACCAGATTGGTCAGGATCACGATATCGGCCTTTTCGGCGAGGGTGTTGATACCCTCAACCGCGCCCGCAATCGGCATCTGGCTGTCCATCTCGTTATCGAAGAAGCTGCGCAGCATCTTCCAGATATCGGGCGGGGCCAGCACTTCGCCGCTCGCCTGCCAGCGCAGCGCCTCGGCGAAATTGTGGCCTTCGAGGTTGAAGCTGACGCCCTGCGATGCCTCCAGCCAATCCTTGAACGGGGCAACCATGTGCAGCAGCACTTCGTCGCAATCGGAGATAATCAGCGGGCGGGTCATGATTGCAAAGCGTCCTTGGCGGCGACCAGTTCCTCAGGCGTCACAGCCAGAGCTTCGGCCGCGCGGATCAGATCGGGTTCGTGGTTGGCGAGAAATTCGAGCGCGGAGGCAAGGATCATCGGATCGCCCAGCCCTGTCCGCAGAGAATCGGGATCAAGGCCGGTCAATTCAAGGTAGCGCGCCGCCCGGTCCTCGCATTCCAGCACCCAGCCCAAGGCCGCCAGCGCCAGCGTCTGCGGGTTGACCGGCTCGGATGGGGCGCGAGGTGGGATTGTCCTGTCCTTCGGGCAAGGTTAATCGTAGAGGGAGTGAATGCGGGGCGAGCAGTGACAAAGCGGATCATGGTTGTCGAGGATAATGACCTCAACAGGAAATTGTTCTGTGACGTCTTGCGCGCCAACGGCTTCGAAGTGGAGCCGGTGGCGGACGGAAATCTGGTGCTGCAAACCGCGCGCGATACCTCGCCTGATCTCATCATTATGGACATCCAGCTGGGCGGCATTTCCGGAGTCGATCTGATCGAAGCGGCCAAGCGTGATCGCCGGCTTTCGGGTATTCCCGTGCTGGCGGTGACAGCCTTCGCTGCCAAGGGCGACGAGGAGCGGATTCGCGCAGCGGGCGCGGAAGGCTATCTCTCCAAGCCGGTCTCGATCGGGCCCTTCATGAGCGCCGTCAACGCGCTGGTCTAGGCGTCACCCCCGCGCGGCAAGCCACGCGCGGCTGGTGCGGGCACATTCACGGGCGCGTTCATTGAGATCGGGGAAAGCATCGCGCAGGGCCGCTGAGCGCTCCTCGATTGCCATCGGCAAGTGATCGGGCAACGCATCCACCATCGCGCCAAGCGCCAGCCCGCCTTGGCCGAGCGGCATCCGGCAGTTGATCGCATCATCGATGATCGCATCGAAACTGGTCAGGTCCGGGCCGTCCGCAGGCGCGTCGCAGGGTTGGCAGTAGCTCAACCATTCGCGCGGGATCGCCGCCAAGTCCTCCGACGTCCCGCCCGACCGCGCCCAGTGGAGCGTATCGACCAGCAAGCCCTTGGCCTCGCCCTCGACCGCTTCCAATACCGCGCGGGCCATGTGGATGGTCTTCACCTCGGTGAAGATGCCGAATTCGAGGTTGACCCTGACGCTGGTGCCCTTGGCCGCATCGACCATCGCCTGAAACTTGGCGGCGGTGGCGGCCATGTCGGGGTCGCTCGAGACACACAACAGGTTTCGCGCGCCCAGCTCCGCCGCGATGCCGACCAGCTCGGTCAGCCACGGATCGGGCGCGCCGGGCATGATCCATGCGACCTCGCAATCGAGCAGCTCCACCCCCGCGTCGCGCGCCTGCGCGCGGATGGCGCGGGTGGTCGCCGGGGTCCAGGTGTCCTTCTCGACCCACATCCCGCCGAAGTCGAAATCGGATGCGGCGGCGCATTCGATCAGCTGGGCCGGGGTAGCCTCGGGCATGATCCCGGCGGCGAGCGAGATCAGCCGTCTGGTCACAAGGTTTGCCCGTCGTCGAGCACGAAGTCGGTGCCGGTCACGAACTCGCTCGCGTCCGAGCACAGGAACAGGATCATCGCATCGAGCCCCTCCTCGCCCATCAGGCGGCGCTTGGGGAACTTCGCGATCTGCTTCTGGCCGCCCTCGGTGTCGAACCACGCATCGTTGATCGCGGTGCGGATGTAACCGGGGGAGACGGTGTTGACGTTGATCCCGGCCCGCGCCCATTCGCGCGCCAGCGTGCGGCCCGCCTGCACCACGCCTGCCTTGGACGCGGCATAGGCGACAAGGCCGGGGGAGGGTTCAAACGCGGTGATCGAGGCGATCAGCACGATCCGGCCGCCCGTCACCCGGTGCGCCATCATCCTGCGCGCGCCTTCGCGAGCCGTAAGTATCGCGCCCTTCAAGTTGATGGCGAGGGTCTGTTCGATCTCGTCTTCCGAGATGGTGGTCGCCATCCCCGCGCCATCGACCCCGGCATTGGCAATGACGGTATCGACCGGGCCGCCGAAGGCCGCTTCCGCCGCATCGAACCCGGCGATGATGTCCGCCTCGCGCGCGACGTCCATGGTGACGGCAGCGGCGGGAGGCCCGATCTCGGCCGCCAGCGCCGCGAGCCGGTCCGCCCGCCGCGCGCCGAGTGCAACCTTCGCGCCGCTCGCGGCCAGAATGCGCCCGAAGCGGGTGCCAAGGCCCGAGGACGCGCCGGTGACCAGCGCGGTGCGGCCGGAAAGGTCGAAGGAGAAGCTCATGCGGGTCTACTTGGCCGCAGGCAGCTCCCCGTTCACATATTTCATCAGCGTGGTCTGGAAGTGGCGCACGCGGCTGTCCTGATAGTGGCCGAGCTCCATCAACCCGTCGCGCATGCTTTTCATGCCTTCCTGCACATAAGGAAGGTTCGCCATGTCCTGATCGAACACATTGGCCAGCTGCGGCCCCATGATGTCGTTGGCCCAGGCAAAGGGCTCGTCATCGGGGATGTAGGTCGGCGCGACCGCGCGGGGGCGTTCCTGACCCTTGGGGGTCGGGAACAGCAGGCGGATTTCCATGATGCACCAGTCGGGGGTGTCGCCCGGCAGCCAGCGGTAGACCAGCGTCGGCAGGAAGCCGATCCAAGGCGAGAAATTGGGGAAGATGTTGTAGGTGAAATTGTCGAGGATCTCGGTGTCCGACGCGTCCGAATAGTCATAGCCGTAATTTTCGGCAAAGCCCTTGCGCCCGGCCTCGGCCAGCACTTTGCGCGCCGCCAGCGGATCATCGGCGTCATAGCCTTCGACCGGCTCTTCGCTGGCGTTGAAACGGCGGTTGGTGCGGGCGTCCTGCCCGCCGGAGAACTCGTTCATCTTCTCCAGCACGTAGTCCGAATTCTTGCCCTTCACATGCGGGCTCAGCACCCCCGAAGGCGTGATCGCGCGGTTGAAGTGATCGCCGATATGGTCGTAGCGCGTGTTGGCATCGCCGAGGAAGGCGAGGAGCTGCGGGTGGGTGGTGATCGAGTGCCAGGCTTCCATGAAGGCCTCGGCGGTCGCCTTCCAGTTGGCCGGGATCTTCTTCTGCACCCACATGCCGGTGTAGCGGTTGCCGAAGTCATAGCGCTCGTAATGCGAGGCAGCCGGGCCGAGCCAGGTCTTGAAATCGGGCAAGGCATGGTTCTCGGTGAGCATGACAAAGCCCTGCCACAGCTCGACGCGGGCTTGGGGCAGGTCCATGTCCTTGCCTTCCAAGTGCTTGAAGTCCCACGCGCAGGGGATTTCCTTGAGGCTCCCGTCATTGCGCCACGTGAAGCCGTGGAACGGGCAGCGCAGCTGGACCGACTGGCCGCTTTCGGTGCGCAGCTTGCGGCCGCGGTGCAGGCAGGCGTTGTAGAAGGCCTTCACGCCGCCATCCTTCTGGCGGATCAGCAGGAAGCTCTTGCCCGCGATGTCGAACACCACCGTGTCGCCCGGATCGGGCAGTTCATCCTCCCGCGCGGCGAACAGCCACACGTTGGGCCACAGCTTCTCGCGTTCCAGACGTGCGAAGTCCTCAGAGATATAGGGCGCAACCGACAGCGGCTCGTCCCCCATCTCGATGGTGGTTTCCTCGAACAGGTAATCGGGCGGACGCCGCGTGTCGCCGTTGAGCATGTCGGTGTAGCTGATCCCCGGGCAGCGATCAGCGCGGGCGATATCCTTGATCTCGTTCATCGGCCTGAAGTGTCCTTTCGGGGTGGTCCCCGTCCTCATCCTCGCACTTTGTGCAGTGTTTCGTGGAGGGAATATCACACAGTCTCGGCAAGGGGTCACCCTAGCGGATTGGAGAGGAATATGGCTTTGCCGGGAAAGATCGCCGCGCTGGGCGACATAATGCAGCTGGCTTTCGTGCCGGAGGATTTCGATGCGGCGGTGGCGCATTGGACGCAGGTGATGGGCGTCGGCCCGTTCTTCATCATCGAAGGCATCCACCTCGATGGCATGAAATATCGCGGCGAGCCGACCAATGCGGTGTTTGATCTGGCGCTGGCCTATTGGGGCGACTTGCAGATCGAGCTCATCCGCCCGCGCGATAATCATCCTTCGGTCTACACCGGCGAGTACGGGGCGACCGGCAATGGCCTCCATCACGTTTGCATTCTGGTCGACGACATCGCGGAGGCGCGGCGGGTCTGCGAGGAGGAAGGCGCCGAGGTGATGATCGAAGGGACGTTTGGCACCAGTCAGGCGATTTACGTCGATGCCGGCGGCGGCCCCGGCACGCTGGTGGAGATTCTCCAGCAGGCCAAGGACGGGCCGGACCTGTTCGGCATGATCAAGGCTGCGGGTGTGGGCTGGGACGGGAGCGAACCGCTGCGGAAGCTGGGATAAGAGGCAAATCCCCCGCCCCGGGCTTGACCCGGGGCCCAGCTTTCTACCTGCTCGATCGCATCGCTAGAGAAACGACAGCGGGACCCCGGGTGAAACCCGGGGCGGGGGAATGATCAGTCAGACGCGCCCAAATAGCCCAGCTGCCCCGCCTTGAAGATCGTCTGCGCGCGGTTCACCGAGTCGAGCTTTTCGCCCGCGCGGTGGATGTGGTAGCGGATCGTGGCGTGTGACCGGTTGAGGATCATGCTGATCTCCTTGTCGGTCTTGCCGATCGCGGCCCAGCGCAGGCATTCAACCTCACGCTTGGACAGCACGCAGTCCGACGGGATGCGCCGCTTGGTGCGGTTAGCCTGCACGTAACCGGCGACAAAGCAGCGCGTGACCATCGCGAACAGCGCGCCATATTCGGCGAATTCAGCCGAGAGGTCTTCCTTCTCGCGGTCCATCGAAATGAAGCTCGAGGCCGAAATCTGGCCGAACGGCAGATGCACCGGCACTACGATCGCGGCCTTGCACAGGGAGCGTTTTTCGAAATCGTTGAGGTCGATCTCGGCCAGATAATGGTTGCGCCAGCGCGTGTTAAAGCCCTGAGCGTTGGCCCAGAACGGCTCGCTTTCATAGCGGCAGGCGCGCGGAAGAGGTGAATGGAGCGCCAGACGGTGATCCTCCCACCAGCGCGCACCATCATCCAGCCAGCGGAAGATATCGGCGTTGAGGACTGTGCCGTCGGCATCGACCATCGGCTCCTTCGAGGAAATGTCATCGCACACCGCGATCTGCATCCCCCGCTCCTGCGCGATGCGGGCGAGGTTCAGCGCAGCATCGTGAATATCTTCCGGGCAGGTGATGGTGACAGAATCGAGCAGCCGTTCAAGCGACTCGCGGCCTTGCGGCGTGCGCAGTTCGACAACATTAGTAGCCATTATCAGGCCTTGCTCCTCTCATTGTTTTCTGATTCGGGACACTAGCGCAATTTTTCCGTTTGTCCTCATTATTTACGTAGGGGAAACGGGCGGCCTGCGGGGCTAGCGAAATTGACAGAGGAGAGTGCAGCTGATGGCTTTTGCGGGCGCGAATTTCGGATTGGTCCTGAAGGCTTTGGCAGCGGTGGTCCCGCCTGATCGGCCCGCGCTGGTTCACGGCGCACGGGTGGTGAGCTGGGGCGATTTCGATGCCGTGACCGACCGGATTGCGGCCGGACTGACAGCGCGCGGATTGCAGCGCGGTGACATCGCAGGGCAGATGCTGCGCAACACCCCGGACTATATGCTCGCCTATTTCGGCTGCGTGAAAGCGGGGCTGGTGCCGGTCAATGTGAACTACCATTACAAGGCCCGCGAGCTGGCCGACATATTCTCGCGCTTCGGGTTGAAAGCGCTGTTTACCGAGAGCGACTTTGCCGATTCCGCTATCGAGGCGATGCCCGAAGGCGCGCTGACCGTGGATGTCGGCGGCGATGCGTGGGCCGATCTGTGCGCCAGCGACATCCCCGCAGACTTCGCGATCCACGATGATCCCGAAGCCCTGTTCCTGACCGCGACCGGCGGCACCACAGGAATGCCCAAGGCGGTGATGTGGCCGATGGATCAGGCGTGGGGCGCGTTCAATATCGGCGTATGGCAGCGCCCGCCCGGCACACCGCCGTTGGTGACGACGAGCGTCGATGAACAGGTGGCCGAAGCTGCCCGCATCGGCCCGGATCACCCGGCGAGCAATTCGCCAATGCTGCTGCTCAGTCCGCTGATGCACGGCGCGGGACAGTTTACGGCGGTGATCCACTTGCTCAAGGGCGGCACGTTAGCGCTGCTGCCGGGGCCCAAGTTCGACGCCGATCTGGCGTTGGACGAGATCAAGCGCATAGGCGCGCGCGGGATATTCATCGTCGGCGATGCCTTCGCCATGCCGCTGGCCGACCGGCTGGATGCGCGCGGGGATGGAGCCGCGGTGCTGGCGAGCCTGCGTTCGATCACCTCGTCAGGCGCGGTGTTCTCGCCTGCGGTGAAGGCCCGCCTGATTGCGCATCACCCCACGCTGATGATCATCGACGCCTTGGGCTCTTCGGAAAGCTCGGGCACCGGTATCGTCATCACCACGGCCGCCGGATCGAGCGGCGGCGGCAAGTTCCAGCCGCTGCCGGGACGCGAGACCAAGCTGTTTGACGAGAACTTGCAGGAAATCCCGCGCGGCACCGAAGGCGTCGGCATCGTCGCGAGGACCGGCCCGCTGCCGTTGGGCTATCTCGGCGAGGACGAGAAGAACCGACAGACCTTCCCCGAGATCGGCGGCCAGCGCTGGCTGATGACCGGCGACCGCGCGCGCTGGGCATCGGACGGCACGCTCGAATTCATCGGCCGCGACAACATGTGCATCAACACTGGCGGCGAGAAGGTCTTTCCCGAGGAGGTGGAAGCCGTGCTGCTCGAACACCCGCAGGTGCAGGATGTCCGCGTTGTCAGCCTGCCCGATGCGCGGTTCGGGCGCAAAGTGGTGGCGGTGGTACAACCCGAAGGCGAAGCCGAGGGCCTGCGTGAGGCGCTCGATGCCCATGCCCGCGCCGGACTGGCCGGCTACAAGATCCCTCGGCTTTACCTGCTGACCGACACCTCGCTGCGCCTCAACAATGGCAAGCCCGACTACAAGACCGCTCAGGCCCTTGCCGATGCGGCGGTGAGTTAGTGCCGCCAACGCAGCAAAGAATCAGTATCCGCCATTCTTGTCCGAGAAGCGCGTGGGTTCGACCCAATCGCGCCGCTTGACGCGCCGGCGATGGGCGATCAGTAATCCCCACGGCATGCACAAAAGCAGTCCGATCCCAAGGCTGGCCAGACGAACAGCGACGACATCGAACCAAATCAAAGCGATGATCAGGAAGGGCCAAAAGGGTACAAACAGCAGCCACCGGATGTCGCTCCAGAAGAGGGAACCGACGGAAATTTGGCTATCCAGCCAGAACAGGAAGTGTTCGCGCACACTCATCGCCGCCTCCATTCGTCAGGCTTCTCCTTTGGCGATTTAAAACAAGATATCAATGGCTCGCGCACGATCCAACGTCATCCAAACCTCGCCGCATATTCCACCGCAAGCGTGATCGCGGTCAGCGAAAGGCCGGTCATGAAGCTCTTGTAGGCGTAGGCGAGGTATTTGTACTTCTTGCGCTGAAGCACCTGCCCGTTCTGGTAAATGTCATGCAGCATCGCGCGGAACACGGTTTCGTCGGCACGCAGGTCGTCGAGCACACTGTCGGTCCAGTCGGTTTCATCCATGTGGGTGAAATGGCCGAAGAACAGGATGTTCGGATTGGCATCGCGGACCCTAGCCTGATCCGGGCCGCTGACCGAGGGCAGCACGGCGAACACCGCACACATGGCCGACACGAAAGCGAATAGCGCCAGCACGCCCAGCGACCATGGCAAGGCGCCGTCCCGCGCCTGTCCCACAGCGATGGTGAAGACGAGGAACGTCGCCCCCATCAGGATCGAAGCCTTGGCGTCGGCCATCTGGCTCAGCATCATGTTGATTTGCTGGGTGGTGCGCAACAGATGGATCGCGTGGTTCGAAAATCCCGTGGGCGACGGCATCGAAGGGGATGCTTTGACCGGTTCAGCCTGCGGTAAATCTTCGGCCATCATATCCCCCCGGACAGGCCGCCCCGCCTCTTGCGGCGCGGCGAAAACTTGACAAGCTGCATCATCCGCCGCTTTGCAGCCGTATTACCGGGTGATAGCCCCTCCGACAACCGACGCACAGAAAGCATAGCCGCCCATGACCCCCGCCGAAGTCGAAGATCGTATTCGCGCACTGATCGAACCCTTCAACAAGAAGGGCGTGTCGATCGAGGACGCGACCACCTTTGCTGGTGATCTCGAATTCGACAGCTTGACCGTGATGGATTTCGTCGCCGAGATCGAAGACGAATTCGATGTGATCATCTCGATGAACCAACAGGCCGAGATCGAAAACTGGGGCCAGCTCGTCGCGGCAGTCCACAAGTTGCAGGATAGCTGATAATGGCGACCGCTATGACCGAGACCCTGAGCGCCGCCGAACCTGTCGACCTGCTGTCGAAGTTCGATCCGATCATCCATACCCGTGAGACTTTGCTGGCCGCCGGGGTGGAAGATCCGTTCAATCTGGTGATGGAAGAGGTGCTCTCTCCCACCCGTGCGATCTGCAACGGGCGCGATACGATCCTGCTCGGCACCTACAACTACATGGGCATGACCTTTGACCCGGACGTGATTGCGGCGGGCAAGCAGGCGATGGAGGATTTCGGCGCGGGGACAACCGGCAGCCGCGTGCTCAACGGCACCTTCCGCGATCACCGCGATGTCGAGGCCGCCTTGCGCGAATTCTACGACATGGATAACGCCATGGTCTTCTCGACCGGGTACCAGGCCAATCTCGGGATTATCTCGACGCTGGCTGGCAAGGGCGACTACATCATCCTCGACATCGATAGCCACGCGTCGATCTGGGATGGCTGCGCGATGGGCAATGCCGAGGTCGTGCCGTTCAAGCACAATGATGTCGAAGCGCTGGAAAAGCGCCTCAAGCGAATCCCTGAAGGCGCGGGCAAGCTGGTGGTGCTCGAAGGCGTCTATTCGATGATGGGCGATGTCGCCCCGCTCAAGGAAATGGTCCGCGTCTGCAAGGAAAACGGCGCGATGGTGCTGGTCGATGAAGCGCATTCGATGGGCTTCATCGGTGAACATGGCCGCGGCGTTGCCGAGGAACAGGGCGTGCTGGACGACGTCGATTTCATCATCGGCACCTTCTCCAAGAGCGTCGGCACGGTCGGCGGCTTCTGTGTTTCCAACCACCCGAAGTTCGAAGTGCTACGACTGGTGTGCCGCCCTTACGTGTTCACCGCCGCGCTTCCGCCATCGGTGATGGCCAGCTCGGCCACCTCGATCCGCAAGCTGATGCACGGCGGGAACAAGCGCGCGCATCTGTGGGAGAACAGCCGCACGCTGCACGGCGGGCTGAAGGCACTTGGCTTCAAGCTCGGCACCGAAACCCCGCAAAGCGCGATTATCGCGGTGATCATGCCTGATCTCGAAAAGGGCGCGATGATGTGGGAGGCGCTGCTCAAGGAAGGCCTCTACGTCAACTTGGCCCGCCCGCCGGCGACCCCGGCAGGGATGACGCTACTGCGCTGCTCGCTGTGTGCCGAGCATACTGCCGATCAGGTGCAGACCATCCTCGGGATGTTCGAACGCGCGGGCAAGGCGATCGGGATCATCTAACCTCTCTTGCTAACCATATTGGTTATTTCTCTTGACATCGTGACGCTCTCCGGTTAGGAAGGGGCATCATCGAGAAATAGCGATTCGCCCAGGCGGCGCTCCCCAGTGGAGTGCCGCCTGTTCGTTTTGGCGCCAGGAGAACCCGTCATGGCCAAGCCGCGAGGCAAGCATATCCTCATCCGTCCCGAGCTGCGGGAAGGAGAAACCAAAAGGGTCAATAACCACTGGCGGGTGCTGTTCCTCGATCACCTTGCCGAAAGCTCCAACGTCACCGAATCCGCCGCCAAGGCCGGGATCAGTGTCAGTCGCGCCTACAAGGTTCGGCGCGAGGAACCCGCATTCGCCACCCTGTGGCTCGCCGCCTTGTGGGAGGGCTACACCCATCTCGAAATGGAAGTGGTGCGCCGGTTGCGGCAGGGCGATCATTCCACGCTTGATGCGGGCCGCTATGATTTCGCCAACGCGATCCGCCTGCTCGCCGCGCACCGCGACACCGCCTCGCAGGCTATGGCGCAGCAACGCAATGTCAGCGCCGCAGAAGTACGCGCCTCGATCGATCGCAAGGTCGAAGAAATCCGGCTGCGACTCAAACACGAGCGCGCCCGCGCGGACGGCGCGCGTTGAGCGCCGATCTCGAGTGGATGGACGAGGACGAGAAGGAAGCCGGCCCGCTCATCGCCAATGCCCTCGACCACAAGGAGAAGGCTGAATTCCAGTTCCACTGGCAGCTGCTGGCGCGACGGGAGCAATGCGCACCCGACGGCGATTGGCGCATCTGGATGATCATGGCGGGGCGCGGGTTCGGCAAGACCCGCGCCGGCGCCGAATGGGTGCGCCAGATTGCCGAAGCGGACCCGACCGCCCGGATCGCGCTGGTCGCCGCATCGCTGGCCGAAGCGCGCGCGGTGATGGTGGAGGGCGAATCCGGCCTGATGGCGGTCTGCCCGCCTGACCGAATGCCGCACTTCGAGCCCTCACTCCACCGCGTCCGGTTCGCCAATGGCGCGCAAGTGCAGCTATTCTCGGCCGCCGAGCCGGAAGGCCTGCGCGGCCCACAGCACAGTCACGCCTGGTGCGACGAGATCGGCAAGTGGCCGCTGGCGCATGAACGGGCAATCCGCTGCTGGGACAACCTGTTGATGGGCCTGCGGCTAGGGTCTGACCCGCGCATCATGGTCACCACCACGCCGCGTGCGGTGCCACTCGTGCAGCGATTGGTCAGGCAGGAGCAATCGGACGACGTCGTGATTTCACGCGGTTCGACCTTGGCAAACGCAGCCAACCTGCCCGAGCGGTTCCTCACCGCGATCGCGGACGAGTTTGGTGGGAGCAATCTCGCCCGACAGGAAATCGACGGTGAGTTGCTGGAGGATGTCGAAGGCGCGCTGTGGACTCGCTCGATGCTCGAACAGGCCCGCGAACATGGTCCGGTGCCTGAAGCGGTAAGAATCGTCGTCGCGGTCGATCCCCCGGCGAGCGCTCATGGCGACGAGTGCGGAATTGTGGTCGCAGCCCTAGGCGATGATGGGATCGCGCGGGTGCTGGCCGATTGCTCGGTGAGCGGCGCGGCTCCGTCCGAATGGGCTGAGCGGGTCGCAGATAGCGCGCGCGAATGGAACGCAGACCGGGTGGTGGCCGAAGCCAATCAGGGCGGCGCGATGGTCGAAAGCGTGCTGCGCGCCGCCGATCAGGCGCTGCCGGTCAAGCTGGTGCACGCCAGCCGCGGCAAGGTCGCCCGGGCCGAGCCGGTCGCAGCGCTCTATGCCGCCGGGCGGGTGAGACACGTGGGCGTGTTTGCACGGCTGGAGGACCAACTGTGCGGCTTGCTGGTAGGCGGCACTTACGCTGGCCCCGGCAAAAGCCCTGACCGCGCCGATGCGGCCGTCTGGGCGTTCACTGAATTGCTGCTGGGGCGCCAGCTTCGCCCCAGCGTGCGGCAGATCTAACCGAAGGAACTGCAATGGCTTTGCTCGACAATATCCTCTCCGCCTTCAAAGGCGGGGAGCGCACCCGCGTGCCGCTTGCGCATGGCGCTATACAGGGCTGGCCGCCCGCGTTTGATCCCGGCCCGAGGCTACGCGGCTATGATTATACCAAGGGCATCACCGAAGGGTTCCTGGCCAACCCCATTGCCCAGCGTTCGGTGCGGCTGCTGGCCGAGGGGGTCGGGCAAGCGCCGCTCCAATGCTCCGACCCGCGTCTGGCTGCGCTGGTAACGGCGACCAGCGCGGGCCAATCGCTGATCGAAACGCTCGCGGCCAACCTGCTGCTGCATGGCAATGGCTATGTGCAGATTCTGAAGGATGCGGCCGGTGTGCCGGTCGAGCTGTTCGCGCTGCGCCCGGACCGGGTCAAGGTGGTGCTCGATCACAATGGCTGGCCGTGCGGCTATGATTACTCCGTCGGCGGCCACACCAGCCGTTTGCCGATCGAGGATGAGGACGGGTGGCCCGGCCTGATCGCGATCCGGACGATGCACCCGCTCGACGATCATCGCGGGGCAGGCGCACTTCAGGCGGCATGGCAGGCGGTGATGATCCACAATGCAGCGACCGTCTGGAACCGCGCGCTGCTGGAGAATGCGGCGCGGCCTTCGGGCGCGCTGGTTCACGAGTCGGGCGACGGCGCGGCGCTGACGCTCGAACAGTTCGACCGACTGAAACGCGAGCTCGACGTTGCCTTTTCGGGCGCGGTCAATGCGGGCCGCCCGATGCTGCTCGACGGCGGGCTCAAGTGGCAGAGCATGGCGCTCACCCCTGCCGACATGGACTTTGCGACCCTCAAGAGCGCGGCGGCGCGGGATATTGCGCTGGCGTTTGGCGTGCCGCCGATGCTGCTCGGCCTGCCGGGTGACAACACCTACGCCAATTACCGCGAGGCAAGCCGCGCACTGTGGCGGCTGACCCTGCTGCCGCTCGCCGAAAAGCTGCTTGCAGCCCTGCGCGAAGGCCTCGCCCCGTGGTTTCGCGATGCCGAGCTCAGGATAGATCTCGACCGGGTTCCGGCCCTGTCCGAAGACCGTGAGCGCCTGTGGTCGCAGGTCTCGGACGCCGATTTTCTGAGCCGCGCCGAAAAGCGCCAGATGCTGGGCCTGCCGCCAGAGGAGACTGCCCCATGAGCCGAGAAGACATCCTCGCCAGCCTCATGGCGCAGGCGCGCGAAGAAGGGGCCGAAGTCGTGACTTTGCGCGCCATCATCGAGGAAACCAGCGTTCTCGCCACTGACCGCGCGCTGGAACGGCTCGGCCTCGGAGATGCGGGCGCGGAGGGCGATCTCGTCGAACTGCGCGAGCTGCTGAGGGCGTGGCGCGATGCCAAGACCAGCGCGTGGAAGGCGCTGGTGGACTGGATCGTCCGCGGCGCTCTGGCGCTGCTGCTGATCGGGATCGCAGTGCGGTTCGGCATGTGGGACCGGCTGTGAGCGCGTCCGCCCCGCTGCGCTTTGCGGGCTACGCCGCCCTGTTCGACATTGCCGATGCCGGGCGTGACACGATCCGGCGCGGTGCCTTTGCCCGCACGCTGGCGGCGCGTGACCAGCCGCTGCCGCTCTATTGGCAACACCGGCCAGATCAGCCGATCGGCGTGATCGAGCAAGCTACCGAGGATGCCCGCGGCCTGCGCGTCATCGCCCGGATCGACCGGCCCGATTGCCGCGCAGCGCATCTGCTGGCGGCAGGCCACGTCACCGGCCTCAGCTTCGGCTTCCGCACCCGCGCAGCGCGGCAATCGATGGCGGGGCGCGAATTGCTGGAGATCGACCTGTTCGAAGTCAGCCTTGTCACCCATCCGCTCCACCATCTGGCGCGGGTCCATCTGGTCGCCTGAGCGCGCCCGCCAACTACCCTCTTTCCACCGGCCGCCTTTGGGGCGGCCTTTTTTCTGCCCAACCGAAAGGCCACTGCCCCATGGACAATACCCCCACTCCGATGACCGCCACCGACCCGCTGGACGCCAGCTTCGACCTTTTGGCGCGGCAGGATCAGGCCGAAGCCGATATCACCGCGCTGCGCGGCGATGTTGACGAGGTGAAATCGCGGCTCGACAAAGTTGCCCGCGCAGCCAGCCGTCCGGCAATGGGCGGCGCTGCTCCGGCAAGCGATGCAACCGAGGTGAAAAGCTTCGTCGATGGCTATCTGCGGCGCGGGCGCGAGACCGAGCTGAAGTCGATCAGCGGGGTCGCTCCGGCTGACGGCGGCTTTGCCGTGCCGCGCCAGATCGACGCGCTGATCGCAGATGTCCTCACCAGCATCAGCCCGATCCGCGCTATTGCGCAGGTCGTTCAGACGGGGACGGCAGGCTATCGCAAGCTGGTCACGACCAGCGGCACGGCCTCAGGCTGGGTCAGCGAAGTGGCCATGCGGCCCGAAACCGCCACGCCCAAATTCGCGGAAATCGCCCCGCCGATGGGTGACCTCTACGCCAATCCAGCGGCCAGCCAGGCAATGCTCGACGACGCCGGGTTCGACATTGAAACCTGGCTCGCCAGCGAGATCGCGGTCGAGTTCGCGCGCGCCGAAGGCAGTGCCTTCGTCAAGGGCACCGGCACCAACCAGCCTGAAGGCTTCCTCACTGCGGCCAAGGCCACCACCCCAGACGCCACGCGCGCCTTCGGCACGTTGCAATATGCTGGCTCGGGCAACGCCACCGGGCTCGGCACGGCGCCCGACACCAAGCTGATCGACCTGGTCCATATGCTCAAGGCCGGTTACCGACAGGGCGCAGTGTTCGTCATGAACTCGGCGACCTTGGCTGCGATCCGCAAGCTCAAGACGGTCGATGGCGCATTGCTTTGGCAGCCGGGTCTGGTCGAAGGCCAGCCCGACCGCCTGCTCGGCTACCCGGTGGTCGAGGCCGAGGATATGCCTGATGTCGCCGCAGGAACCTTCCCGATTGCCTTCGGTAATTTCCGGTCCGGCTATCTGATCTCGGAGCGCGGCGCCACGCAGGTGCTGCGCGATCCCTTCACCAACAAGCCCTTCGTCCATTTCTACGCGACGAAGCGGATCGGCGGGAAGGTGCTCGATTCGAACGCGATCAAGCTGCTGAAGATCGAGCTGTAGGCCCAGCGCCAGATCTCCTCCCCCGGCCGGTCGCGTGTCCCCTTCGTGCCCGCCGGGCTCTCGCGCCCGCATCGCCTCAGGCCGTTCCCCCGCCTGAAACCAGCGATGCGGGCGCATTCCTTGTGAATCACATTCTGGGAGACACCGCGATGCAGCGGACAATCGTGCAGCCCCCGATGCCCGGCGACGCCGCGCTGGCGGAGCTCAAGCACTGGCTCGGGATCAGCCGCCCCAACGAAGACGAAACGCTTGAGCAACTGCTCGATGCCAGCCTGACCATCTGCGAAGCCTTCACCGGCAAGACGCCACTTCGGCAGACGGTCGAGGAAGTCATTCCGCTGGCGGGGGGATGGCAGGAGCCGGTCTCCCGCCCGGTTCGCGAGGTGACCGGCGCGGAGCTCATAAAGGCGGACGGCTCCCGCGAGGTGATCGCCGCGCTGACGGACGCGCTGGAATGGCGCATCTCAGGCTCGGCCTGCGTCCAGCTGCGGCGCCCGTTCGAGGGCCAAGGCCTGGCGCTGCAATTGGTGGTCGGGATTGCCGAGGACTGGAGCGGACTGCCCGCCCCGCTGCGGCATGGCATAATCCGGCTCGCCGCCCATCACTTTCGCCACCGCGATGGCACTGGCGAAACCAGCGCCAGCGCCGTTCCGCCTGCCAGCGTCACCGCCCTGTGGCGGCCGTGGCGCGACGTGCAGTTCGGATGATCCGCGCCTCCGCCCGCGCGGACAAACTGGTGCAGCGCCTGCGCGCCCGCGCCGCGCGGATCGCAGCAGGCCGTACGGCCAAGCGCCGCCCGCCAGCGCGCTCAGACTGGCATTCGGCGGCCACCTTGTGGCCCGATCTGTTGGGAGACCCCCGCGATGGAAAATGACCTGCGCGCCGCGCTGATCGCCTGGCTGGCCGCCGATCCGGCCCTGGCAGCGATCAACGCGATCGAGGAAGAGGCCCCGCTCTCCGTCACCCCGCCGTGGCTCGGTATCGCCGCCAGCGCCTCGACCGATTGGGGTACCAAGGACCGCACGGGCCGCGAGATCCGCGTGGCGCTCGAACTTGAGAGTCACACCGATCTGACTGCGGGCGATGCCAGTCTGCTCAGCGCGATTGAGCGGCGCGTGCTCGACTTGCCACCGTTCCAGCCGGGCTTCGAACTCGCCTCGATCCGCTTCCTGCGCTCACGCAACGAGGCCCGTGCGGACAACCGCCGAGCCGCGCTGCTCGAATACCGGTTCCGCCTTTTCGCCCCGAATTAGGAGTAAGCCATTATGCCCGTACAATCCGGCGCCGCCTTCCTGCTCAAGATCGCCGACGGGGCCTCGCCTCCGGCCTACCAGACCATCGCTGGCCTGCGCACCACGCAGATGTCGATCAATGGCGACACCGTGGTCGTCACTCACAAGCAATCGGGCGGCTGGCGCGACCTGCTGTCAGGCGCGGGCACTCGCTCGGTCTCGGTCAGCGCGGCGGGGATCTTTCTCGGCAGCACCGCCGAAGCCACCGTGCGCGCCCATGCGCTGGCCGGAACGCTCGACCAATACGAATTGTCGTTCGAAGACGGCGAGAAGTTGCGGGGTCGGTTTCTGGTGCAGCGGCTCGATTATGCCGGGGATTTCAATGGGGAGCGCAGCTACACGCTCCAGCTTGAAAGCTCCGGGCCGGTGGTGCCGGCATGACCGCCGCCGCCAATCCCTTGCGCGGCGAATGCGCGCTGATTGTGGCCGGTGTGAGCTATGTGCTGCGCCCGAGCTTTGAAAACCTGGTGCTGGCCGAAGCCGAACTGGGCTCGCTGTTCGCGCTGGTGGAACGGGCGGCGGGCGGCGCGCTGACGCTGACCGAGATGACTGCGCTGTTGTGGCATTGCTTGCCTGCCGAGGGCCGACCCGAACGGCTCGCGGTCGGGCAGGCGGTGCTGGCGATGGGGCTGGTGGGAGCAACCGCCCCGGTGCGTGCGGTGCTCGCGCAAGTGCTTCAGGGCGAGGCATGACCGACGGTTTCGGTGTCGCCGCCGCCCGCTGGTGCGCGCTCGCCGCTCGTCTGCTCGGCTGGCGGCCCGCCGAATTCTGGAACGCCACCCCCGCCGAACTGGCGATGGCGCTCGCTGCCCCCGAAGACCCTACCACCCCTTCACCACCGAGCCGCGAGGCAATCGCCCGCATGATGGAGCGCGACACCGATGACTGACAATTTCGAAGAACTGGTGATCGACGTTCGCGCCAGCACCGATGGCTTTGCCAGCGATGTGGAAGCGATGCGCCGCACGCTCGATGGGTCGCTGCTGGACGGGTTCAGCCGTGCGGGCAATGTGCTGGAGCGGGGGCTGCTCGGCGCGCTGCGGCGCGGGAGCCTGGGGTTCGACGATCTGAAGCGCGTGGCCTTCAGCGCGCTCGCCGAGATCGCCGGATATGCGCTGCAATCGGGGATCGGCAATCTGTTTGGCGGCACTAGCGGCGGAGCCGGGGGTTTGGGCAATCTGCTCGGCCAATCGATCGGCGCGCTGTTCGGCCTGCCGGGCCGGGCGACCGGCGGGCCGGTGGCGCCCGGGCGGGCCTATCTCGTCGGCGAGCGCGGGCCGGAATTGTTCGTGCCCACGGCCGCTGGCCGGGTCGAGACCGGCATGGCGGCGCCGGGCCGCGATGTTCGCGTGGCGATCCAAGTCGCCGTTCCGCGCGGACAAGCGGCACCCACTGCGATGCAGCGCTCTTCCCGCCAGATCGCGAGCGCCGTTCGCCGCGCGTTGCAACAGGCCTGAGCAAGGGGGTTTCCGATGGCATTCTGGCTGGCCCGCGAACGCCGCGCGCAGGAAAGCACCTTCATCCAGCGCTTCGATCCGCGCTTCTGGACCGTCAATTTTCCCCGGCCCGCGATGGCTTCGGTGGTGACGACCGGCCCGGATTCATTGCGGGTCGACATCGAACTGCATCATGCGGGCGAGCTGGTCGGGCTGATCTGGGAGAGCGCGGACACGCTCGATCACCCACTCCTCGCCTACCAGACCGACCGCGATTATTCGCGCACGACGCTGCGCTTTCGCTGGCAATCGGATGGCGTGATCGCGCTCGATCAACCCAATGGGCCGACGCTGACGATCGAGGGGCGCGATGCTGCGGGGTTGTCGCGCACCTGGTACATCCGGCTGTGGAACTATGCCCATGGCACGCCGACTGATGCGCGGATCAGCCTGCCGTTTTCCGCGCTGGAAAGCGGTTACGGCCTGCCAGGCGAGCCGATCCACCCCGGCGATATCGACCGCATGTTCATCTCGCTGGTAGCACCCGGCTTCAGCTGGGGAAGCACCGCGCTGCTGCCCTCGCGGTTCGATGGATCGGTCACCATGTCTGAAATCGCCGCCGACGGCGCGCGGGCCATGCTGGAACTGGGCGACGTCCTCGTCCCCCCGCACGGCGAACGCATGTCGACTGCCTATGACGATGCCTACAACCAGACCCCGGCACGGTTGCTGCGGACGGTGACCGGGCTCGGCTACCGCGACGATATCGTCCACTATGTCGGGATGAGCCACTTCATGCGGCTCGCGCGCCAATCGGATGGCAGCCTGCTTGCGTCGGCTGATGGCGAGTTGTGCGAGCCTGCTGTGGTCTGGCACCGCAACCTGTTCATGTTGGCGCAGGCAGACGGCTTGGAGGTCATTGCTTCGCTCTCCTATGAGCTGCTCGACGCCTATTGTCCGGAAAGCTGGAAGCAACGCACCGCCAGCGGTGCCCCGGCGCTGACGGGGTGGGTGCCGCCTTCAACCTTGCTGTCGCCCGCCAATCCGCAGGCAATGGGCTGGCTGGCCGATGCGGCCGAGAGGTTTGTCGCCTTGCTTAGCCAAGCAGTCCTCCCAGTCCGCTTTCAGATCGGCGAGCCGTGGTGGTGGGTGACGCCCGCGCGGGAAATCTGCCTTTATGACGATGCTGCCAAGGCGGCTTTCGGAGGCAATCCGCCGATCATCGCGAATATTGCCTCGCCGCTCGATGCGGCGGCAACATCGCTGCTTAATGCGGCGGGCACGCTGCTTGCCCAATCGACCTCCGCGCTGACTGATGCGGTGCGGGCTGCGGCGCAGGGGCCCTCCGAGGTGCTGCTGCTCGCCTTCACGCCCACGATCCTCGATCCTGCTACACCCGAGCTTTACCGGGCCAATCTTCCGACCGGATGGGCTGCGCCGGCATTCGACCGGTTGCAGCTGGAAGATTACGACTGGCTCACCGCCGGAGCCGACGCGGCCCGGCGTGCGGCCTATGCCTTGGTCGATGCCCGGCTCGGCTATCCGCCCGCCGATCAGGACTATCTCGCCGGTTTCGTGCTCAACCCTGCCGATGCGGAAGCGATGTGGGCGCGAATCGACAGCGGGCTGAGCGAGGCCGCCGCGCGCGGCATCACCCGGCGCTACGTCTGGGCGCTGCCGCAGGTCAATCGCGACGGCTACACCCGCCTCGCCCCTTCGCCGGAGCAAGCCATGGATCCCTTCGACAACGTACTTTACCCCTTTCCGCTGGGGCGGAGCGCCTCGGTCGCGCCCGAGTTTTCGACCTCGATCGCGGTGACCGCCTCGGGGCATGAGCGGCGCAACTCGCTGTGGTCGGACGCCCGGCTGCATTTCGACGTCGGCCCCGGCATCCGCTCGGAAGGCGAATTGTCTGAATTGATCGCCTTCTTCCGCGCCCGCCGCGGTCCGGCGCGCGGGTTCCGGATCATGGACCCGTTCGACAATAGCTCGAACGGGATGACGGGTACGCCGACAAAGCTCGATCAATTGATCGGCATTGGCGATGGGGTGCGCGCCGATTTCCAGCTGGTGAAGTCCTATGGCGGCGCCGAGCCGCAGGTGCGCCCGATCACCCGTCCGCGCGCCGAAACGCTGGTGGTGAGCGTCGGCGGCGCGGCCAGCACCGCCTGGACGCTGGGCGAGAAGGGCACCTTGCGCTTCCTCACCGCTCCGCCTCCGAGGGCCGAAATCCGCGCCGGCTTCCGATTCGATGTGCCGGTGCGGTTCGCCGAAGATCGGCTCGATGTTGCGGCGGTGAACTTCGCCGCCGGGGAAGCGCCCTCGGTGCCGCTGATCGAAATCAGGGAGTCCGCCTGATGCGCGTGTTCTTTGACCGCGAGCTCGACACAGTGGCGACCTTCTGGCGCATCTATCGCCGCGACGGGGCGGCGCTCGCCTTCACCAGCCATGACCGCGACCTTAGCTTCGGCGGCATCCGACATCTTGCCACCCCCGGCATGATCCCGGCCGCGATCCGTCTGACCTCCGAACTCGCCAATGACAGTGCCGAGGTGCAGGGCGTGCTCAACCACGATTCGATCTGCGCGGACGAACTGGCCGCCGGGCTGTTCGATGAAGCCGCGATCGCAATCGGTGCGGTCGACTGGATCAGCCTCGATCACCACACGCTTTACACCGGGCAGATCGGGCGGATCAAGGACGACAGCACGCAGTTTTCAGCTGAACTGCGTTCCACCAAGAGCCTGCTCGAACAAGATCTCGTGCCTCGCACCAGCCCCACGTGCCGGGCCGAGTTCTGCGGGCGCGGGTGCGGGCTTTCGGCGGTGCGGTTTACTGCGGTGGTGCCACTTGCCGCGATTGATCTTGAAGCCAACCGCGTGCGGTTTGCAGGCCTTGATGGCGAGGCGCATGTCGATGGCCGGCTGCGCTTCATGGCCGGGCCGCAGACCGGGGTGGCCTTCGGGGTCATTGATGCCGAGGGGGACTGGCTGGTGCTCGACAGGCCGCTGGTGGCTGGCACCCCGCTCGGCACACGGGCGGAATTGCGCGAGGGCTGCGACCATACCATCGCCACCTGCGCCGCGCGGTTCGGGAATGCGGCGAACTTCCGTGGCGAGCCGTTCCTGCCGGGCAATGATCTGCTCGCCCGCTACGGCCAGCCATGACAGCGCCCGACGAAGCGCTGGCCGAGGCTGCGCGGGCATTGATTGGCTGTCCGTTCCGGCTCCACGGCCGCGATCCGGCGACCGGGCTCGACTGCGTCGGACTGGTCTCGGCTGCGCTCGCGGCAAGCGGTGTGCGTCCAGTGGTTCCAAGCGGCTATGGCCTGCGCAATCTCGAGATCGCCCAGTGGTTGCCGCTCGCGCACCGCTCAGGGCTCGTGCCCGCACCCGGACCGATTAGCGCAGGCGAGGTGCTGCTGATCACGCTCGCGCATTGCCAGCACCATCTCGTGATCGCGGCTGACGCGATGACAGTCATCCACGCCCACGCCGGGCTGCGGCGCGTGGTGCTCCAGCCGCTCGATCCCGCCTGGCAGGTTCATGCCAAGTGGCGGTTCGCACCTCAGAGGGAAGGCTAGTTCATGGCGACGATAGTTCTGACTGCGCTGGGCACAGCAATTGGCGGCCCGATCGGCGCATCCTTCGGCGCGTTGATCGGCCAGCAGATCGATTCGCGCATCTTTGCCCCCGGTGGGCGCGAGGGGCCACGCCTGCGCGATCTCGCGATCAGTACCTCGAGCTATGGCCAGCCGATCCCGCGTCAGTTCGGACGGATGCGGGTGCCCGGCACGGTGATCTGGTCGACCGATTTGGTCGAAAGCAAGCGCAAGGAGAAGGGCCGCAAGGGCCAGCCTTCGACCACGGTCTATGCTTACACCGCATCTTTTGCCGTGGCGCTGTCGAGCACGCCAATTGACCGGGTCGGGCGGATTTGGGCCGATGGCAACCTGCTGCGGGGCGCGCAGGATGACCTTAAGGTCGGCGGGACTTTGCGCGTCTATCGCGGCTTCGGCGATGACCCGGTCGACCAGCTGATCGCCGCAGCCAAGGGCCCTGCCGCACCTGCTTTCCGTGACTGCGCCTATGTCGTGTTCGAGAACCTCGAACTGGGCGATTACGGCAACCGCATCCCCGCGCTCAGCTTCGAGATCTTTGCCGATGGCGGGGATGAGAACGTGTCGCTGGCGCAGTTGGTGCCGGGTGCGGCAGCCCCCGCCATCCGCGCGCCATTGGCCCATGCACGCGGGTTTGCCGATGAGGGCGGGCCGCTGGCATCGACGCTCGCGGCGATTGACCAGGTGATCCCGCTGGTCTGCATGTCGGGCAGCGAGGGCCTCACCATCGCTGTTCGCGACTCGGCTGCGGCGGGCATCGTGACCCTGCCCGGCCAACTCGCGACAGGTGACCGACAGCAAGACGAAGCATCGCACAAACAGCGCGCTGGCGTGCCCGCACGCTCCCCTGCTGCCCTGCGATATTACGACGAGGATCGCGACTATCAGACCGGGGTGCAGCGCGCATCCGGTGCCCGCCAAGCGGGCCGCGAGCTGATGATCGACCTGCCCGCAACCATGAGCGCCAGCGGCGCGCGCAGCCTCGCCAATGACAGCGCCAATCGCGCGCGGTGGCAGCACGAGACCGTTAGCTGGCGAATCGGTGAGCTCGATCCGCGGGTCACGCCCGGTTGCATTGTGCGCCTGCCGGATATGCCTGGCCACTGGTTGCTACGCAGCTGGGAATGGCTGGATCGCGGGATCGCGCTCGAGCTGGAGCGACTCGCGCCCGCAGGCGGTGCCGCGCGTCAGAGTGACCCGGGGGAGAGCTTGTCGCCCACCGATCTCGTCATTCCGCCGACCCAGCTTGCAGCCTTTGAAGTCCCATCCGATGCCAGCAGCAACCCGGCCAATCCGCTGATCTTTGCAGCGGCTTCTGGCGCGAACAGCGCTTGGCGAGGGGCGGCCCTGTTCGCCGTTCAGGGCACCGCGCTGGTCGATCTCGGCACCACGGGAACGCAGCGCGCGGTGATGGGAGCGCTTGGTCAGCCGCTCGAGCCTTCCTCGGCGCTCTTGTTCGAACCGGCAGAGACTGCGGTGATCGATCTGGTCGCGGGCGATCTCGATCTGGCGGACACCGACCTTGCGGGCCTCGCCGCCGGCGCCAACCGTGTGCTGATCGGCGGTGAGCTGGTGCAGTTCCTACGCGCCGAGCCTGTAAGCGAAGGTCGCTGGCGGCTGGCTGGGCTGTTGCGCGGACGGGGCGGCACCGAGCCGGAGGCTGCCCGGGGCCACCCAGCACAAACACAGGTGGTCGTCATCGACGACAATCTGGTCCCGCTTGATCCGCAATTGGTCCCGCCCCTTGCGACCTCGCGAATCGCCGCGATCGGGACGGGCGATCCAGAAACCATCATCGCCCCGCTCGCCAATCCAGGCCTCTCGCGCCGACCGCCATGCCCCGTCCATCCGCGTGTGCGCATCGAAGCCGATCAGGCCAGCCTGTTTAATTGGACCCGGCGGGGGCGTGGGCAATGGCGTTGGGAGGACAGCGTGGAAGTTCCGCTGGTCGAGGAGCGAGAGGCCTATCTCGTCGGCTATGGCCCGGTCGATGCTCCGCATGCCGCCTGGCAGCGCGATTCCGCCTGGCTGCGCCTGACTTTAACGGAGCGGACGGCGCTGATTGCCGCACACGGTCCGGCTCCAATGTGGGTCAGGCAGGTCGGCACCTTTGACCATTCGCTGCCGCTGCTGCTCGCTTCATTGTCCTGAACACCGGGAGATTTGCATGTCCGATCCGATCGCCTTTGCCAGCACCACGCCGACCATCGGCCTGCCACTTTTGATCCCGGGTCAGGCCCAGAAGGAGTTTTTCGTCAATCAGGCCCTCTGCCTGCTCGACGCCTTGCACACGCGCTCTGTCACGGCCTCTCAGCCCGCTCCACCGCAGAGCCCGAATGGGGGCGACTGCTTCCGGATCACCGCGCCAGCGGCAGGCGCGTGGGCCGGGCACGAGGGCAAGCTTGCGATATGGATCGGCGGGATTTGGCACTTTGTCGCGCCGCGCGAAGGGATGCAAGTGTTCGACCTGACGGCGGGCCACTCCATCGTCTACCGGTCGGAGTGGGAAAGCGCCGCTGCCCCTGCCGGTCCTGCCGGCGGAACCATCATCGACACCCAAGCGCGCGCCGCGATCACATCCCTGATACAGGCTTTGCTGGCAGTGGGCATACTGGCGACTGAAGGGCCTTAGACTCAGAGAATGGCAGATTCTGGCCTGTTTTGTGATTGCATTTTTTTCCACAGGCATGTCTTCGCGACATTCTTGCAACACCATTAGGCCATTGATTGCTTGCCTCATGCAAGGGGAAAAGATAGAGACGGCCGGTGCCTCAAGTCCAATACAAAGGGGAATTTTAGAATGCGCAAACTCGTCATTGGGATGGCGATGGCTTCGACCGCGCTGACCACACCTGCCATGGCCCGTGAAGGCCAGTGGTACATTCAGGGTGATGGCGGCGTGATGCTCGTCGAAGACCAGAGCCTCGATGTTAACGGTGTCGCCGACAACGCGGTTGCCAACTATGACACGGGTTACGATTTCGGCGGTATCGTCGGCCATGACTTCGGTGCGTTCCGGCTCGAAGCTGAAGCCAGCTATCGCGCTGCTGACCTGAGTGATGTGCAGGCCGGCAATCAGGGTCTCGTGGTTGTCCCGCAGACCGGCGCTTCCAGCACCTTCACTGGCACTCGTATCGCGGCCGGCGAAGTCAACGCGCTCAGCTTCATGTTGAATGGCCTGTTCGACTTCGGCTCCGATGACGGCATTCAGGCCTTCGCCGGCGGTGGTGTCGGCGTGGCCCGCGTCGATATGGACGGCCGCGTCAATCAGCGCGGCCCGGGCGTGTGGAACGACTCGGACACTGGCTTTGCGTGGCAGCTGCTCGCGGGCGTTCGCGCTCCCCTGAGCGATTCGTGGGACGTCGGTCTGAAGTATCGCTACTTCAACGTTCCTGACGTCGGTCTCGTCGACCCGATCGGCCGTTCGCTGGAGACCAAGCTGAGCAGCCATTCGATTCTGGGCTCGATCACCTACAACTTCGGTGGCGAAGCTCCGCCGCCGCCCCCGCCGGTTGTGGCTCCGCCGCCCCCGCCGCCGCCCCCGCCGCCTCCGCCCCCGCCGCCTCCACCGCCCCCCAAGGCTGCGTGCAACACGGGTCCGTACGTGGTGTTCTTCGACTTCGATAAGTCGGACATCACTCCGCAGGCTGCAAGCATCCTCAACAGCGCCGTCACCGCTTACGCGAACTGCGGCACTGCAAGCGTGATGCTGGCCGGTCACACCGACCGTGCCGGTACGCCCAAGTACAACGTGGCTCTGGCCGAACGTCGTAACGCTGCTGTAAGCTCGTACCTGAGCGGTCGCGGTGTCCCGGCTGCTCGCATCACTGGCGAAGCCTTTGGTGAAACCAAGCCACGTGTGCCGACCGCCGACGGTGTGCGTGAAGCGCAGAACCGCCGCGTGGAAGTGACCTACGGTCCGGGTTCGGGCATGTAAGCTACTGTTCCCAAGGAACATGAAGAGGGGCCGGAGCAATCCGGCCCCTTTTTTGTTGTGCGGCGCTCAAGCAAGGGGTCGCAGAAGACCCAGGCTCACCGCAAGCCCCCCAATTGGGGAAGCCCTTGAATCGGGTGCAGAACTGCTATTAGGTCAAATGGCTAGGCAGGAATAAATGCCGCAAGGCCGCGCCGGGTGTGGGCGGTGCACCATCGAACCAAGCAGACGAAGCTACGCCATGCCCACGGTTCGGACTGAGCGTGCCATCATTGTCACTGGGTGCGGAGTCTCAGGCGGGTCAGCCCGCCCGCTCCCTCGAGCTATTCGCCAGCAGCTGCCCGCGCCCGCTCCGCGATCGTGGCCTCGGCCTTTGGCAGGGTGCGATAGGCGTAGATCAGCAGCGCCAGCGATATCGGCGCTACCCCGATCAGCGAGAGGACGCCGATCCGCATGCTCCCACTCAGCTCGGAAATCTGCCCGACCATATAGGGGCCGAGCCCAAGGCCGACCAAGGTTGTCGCTAGGAAGAACGAGGCCGTAGCGGTTCCCCGCATCCGCGGCAAAACTAGATCCTGCGTCGTTGCAGCGGCGGCCCCGAGCGCGGTTGCCGCGAACATCCCCGCGAGGAAGTTCATCAGGTAGAACAGGGCGGGGATTTCGGTGGTGAAACCGATCCAGATCGGAATGACCGGCGCGACAATGCCGAACATGATGACGAGAATCCGCCCCGACGGATTGCGCGAACGCAGCCAATCCGACAGGCGCCCACCGAGAATCACCCCCAGAAAGCCCGATACCGCACCGCTGCCGCCAAGCACGAAGGCCAGTTCGTCCTTGGGCAATTTGAGCACGGTCTCGGCATAGGGCGCTGACCAGAACGCCAGCGCATAGGCACCAAGCGAAACGAGCCCGTAGCCCAGCGCCGTGCAGATAAAGGCTGGTGTGCCCCAGATCAGGCTGAAGGTCGCCGGATCGTGCCGGCGCAGTGTCGATGCCCATGAGAACACAGCATAGTAGCCGAAGGCGATCGACGACCATTGCGGGAGATTGCCAGTCAGCTCGATCATGATCAGCGCGAAGCCGGTCATCGCGGCCGCCATCGCGAGGTTGACGACTGCCGCCATCGGGCCGCGGCGCATCGCGTGGTAAAGAGTGAATGGGGGCAACAGCATCGATAGGTCGACGAAGAAATCGGCCAGCGGATGACGACCGCCCACAGTCTCGGCAGCCGGCCGCGCCGGTTCACGCAGCGAAGCAACCCAGATCGCAAGCAGGATGCCCGGAATCCCAACGGCGAGGAAAGCAGCCTGCCAGCCCACCAGCCCGGCCATCCCACCGCCCGGATAGGCCGCGTCCCACACCTTCGAGATCTTCGCACCGATTAGGAGCGACACCCCGCCGCCGAGATAGAGGCCCGAGGAATAGATCGCCAAGGCCGTCGCGCGCTTTCGCGCCGGGAAATAATCCGAAATCAACGAGTAAGCCGTCGGGCTAGCCGTTGCCTCGCCGACGCCTACGCCCATGCGCGCCAGGGATAGGGTCAGATAGTTGCGCGCAAAGCCGGACAGCGCCGTCATCGCCGACCACAGCAACAGGCCGATTGTCAGCAGACGCACCCGGTGCCAGCGGTCCGCCAAACGGCCAAGCGGGACACCGAACAGCGCATAGAACACCGCAAAAGCCGCACCGCCGAGAAAGCCGAGCTGGCCGTCAGTCAGCTGAAGATCGCGCTTGATGTCGACCGCCAGGATCGAGAGGATCTGCCGATCGATGAAGTTGAGGATATAGACCACAACCAGCACCCCGAGCACATACCAGCTATAGGCGGGGACGGAATCCTCGCTGCGGCTCTCGGCCGCTTCGGCTTTATCGCTCAATGATGATCCCCTATCCCGGATGCTCTGCTTATCGACCGGCGCAAGGGGCCGGTCAGGCCTTATAGCGCGTGCTATCGACAATCCCCGCCTCGGCAAAACCCTTTTTCCTGAGGCGGCACGAATCGCACAATCCGCAGGCGAGCCCCTCGGGCGTCGGATCGTAACAGGACCAGCTCCAGGCAGGATCGAGGCCCAGCCGCGCGCATTCGCGGGCGATGTCGGCTTTGGTCATGTGCTGGAGTGGGGCGTGGATCGTAAAGGGCGCGCCTTCCACCCCCGCCTTGGTGCCGAGCCGCGCGGTCTCGGCAAAGCTGGCGATGAATTCCGGCCGGCAATCAGGATAGCCCGAATAGTCGAGCGCATTCACCCCGATGAACACATCGCGCGCGCCTGCTGCTTCAGCGCAGGCGGTGGTGAGCGCAAGAAACACAAGATTGCGCGCTGGGACGTAGGTGACCGGAATGTCGTCCCCCACTCCGCCCTTGGGCACATCAATTGCATCGGTCAGTGCTGATCCGCCAAACGCCCGCAGGTCGAGCGCGATTGGGGTGTGGCGGATAAGTCCCAACTGTTTGGCGATGCGCGCGGCGGATTCCAGCTCGAGCCGGTGACGCTGACCGTAATCGACCGTCAGCGCATGGACCGCAAAGCCGGCTTCCTGCGCCAGCGCCGCCGTCACCATCGAATCCAGCCCGCCGGACAGCAGCACCACCGCCAGCGGCTGCGTGCGCGTATGTTCAGAACCGCTCATCCCGCGCAACTAACACGCACGCGCACAAAGGCAATCGCGGCGGGTTTCAGCAATCGCCGGTGCGGCGCGCTTCAGCGGTCAGTTGGAACGGCATACCATTATGGATGCCTTGGCTTTCCAGCTGCACCAACGCGCCCGTCTCACGGCGGATGCTGGTGCGGCCATAGCCATTGCCCGGGCAGGTATACTGCACCGTGACGCGCGCGGCGCCATCTTCGACCACGAACTGGCTGCACCCGCTTTCCCGGTGCATCAGCTGAATCAGCTCGGCGCCTGACTTGACGCAAATCTTGCGATCCCGCGCCACCCCGCGCTGCTTGATGGTCCACTCGCCCTTGGTCAGCGTGCCGAGCATCGCAAGGCCATTGCCCTGCGCCACCACCGGCATGGCAAACCACAGCGCCGCCCCGGCTGCAATCGCCCCCAGAGCAAGTACGCGCATTATGCTGTCGGTTCGATAGGTCATGCCTGTCCTCATGGCAGCTTTCTGCCTCGTCCAATTGCACATTTTGGCCGAAATACGCCTGATGTGGTGGTTTTTTCGACGAAGCGTCAGATCGATAGCGCGAAGGTGCGCGAACAGAAGGCGCAGTCGACCGCGATGAGGCCGTCGGTGCCGCGCATCTCTTCCTGTTCATCGGCCGGGAAACGCGCGATGATCGTCTCGTAATGCGCCGCGCTGCACCGGCATCCGCGCGACAGCGCCGCGCCGGGCACGACCCGCACCTCGTCTTCCTCATGGAACAACCGCCACGCGATGGCTTCCAGCGAAAGCGTGCGGTCGAGCAGTTCGTCATGGCTGATCGAACCGGCCATCACCGCGACATGTTCCCAATCGGGATGGTCGAGGCGGACATGCAGCCGTTCGCGCCCCTCCTCGCCATCGGCCAGATGCTGGATTAGCAGCCCTGCGGCCATCCGCCCGCCTGCACCGGCACGGCTGGCGACGCGAATCAGCGTCGGGATCTGTTCGGACTGGCTGAAATAGCTCTCGCACGCTTCGGCCAAGCTATCGCCTTCAAGCGGCACGATCCCCTGATAGCGCTTATTGCCCTCGGCTTCGAATGTGATCGCGAGATAGCCTTCGCCGAACAGCGTCTGGAGCGCGGGATTGGACCCCAGCTTTGCCAGCCGCTCGGGATCGAAATCCGCATAGCCGCGCACCGCGCCGTCGCGATAATCGACCACCAGCAGTTTCACGATCCCGCCCTGCGTCTGCGCCTGCATGGTCAGCTGCGCGGCATCACCCTTCAGCAGCCCGCCCATCAGCGTGCCCAGCACCAGTGCTTCGCCCAGCAGGTGCGTAATGGGCGCGGGGTAATCATGCGCCGAGAGCACTTGCTCCAGCACGCTGTCCATCCGCACGATGCGCCCGCGCGCGCTGCGGCCCGGCAGGGTGAAGCCCATCAGGGTGTCGGCGAAGGTCTCGGTCATGTCGGTCGTATCAGTCATGCCGGGCCATATGGGGATCGATCGCGCCGGGCGAAAGACCCCCGCTCACGCACCCTAGCTGCCGAGCAGTCCGAAACTCCACAACAGCACCGATTTCTGCGCGTGGATCCGGTTCTCAGCTTCGTCGAACACCACCGATTGCGGGCCTTCGAATACCTCTTCACTGACTTCCTCGTCCACGTGGGCGGGCAGGCAGTGAAGGAACACCGCATCGGGCTTGGCCTGCGCCATCAGCGCGGCGTTCACCTGATAGGGGGCCATCGCCGCCAGCTTGTTGTGGACGTGCTCCTGCCCCATCGAGATCCACGTATCGGTCACGATCACATCCGCCCCGCGCGCGGCGGCTGCGGCGTCCTGCGTCAGGGTGATGGTCGCCCCGCCAGCCCGCGCCAGTTCGACGAAGGCCGGATCAGGCTCGTAACCCGCCGGGGTCGCCACGCGGACGTTGAACTTCATCAGCCCGGCGGCCTCAAGGATCGAGTGCAGCACGTTGTTACCGTCCCCGAACCACGAGACCTCGAGCCCCGGCAGCGACTTGCCATGCTCGATCACCGTAAGCAGATCGGCCATGATCTGGCAGGGGTGCGACATATCGGTCAGGCCGTTGATCACCGGCACCGTGGCATGGCGCGCCATTTCCTCGATCTTGGCGTGATCATCGGTGCGCAGCATGATGCCATCGACCATCCGGCTGAGCACGCGGGCGGTATCGGCGATGCTCTCCCCCCGCCCCAATTGGCTTGAGGCCGAATCGAGCAGCAGCACGCTCCCGCCCAGCTGGCGCATCGCAATGTCGAAGCTGACGCGGGTGCGGGTCGAGTTCTTCTCGAACACCAGCGCCAGCACGCGGCCCTTGAGCGGCGCATCGGCATCGGGCGCGCCCTTGGGCAGGCCGATGCGTGCAGCCTTACGATCAATCGCATCATTGATCATCGCCGCGATATCATCGCCGCCCGCATCCCCGAGATTGAGGAAGTGGCGATAGGCCCCCGATGAAGCGGTCATGCCGGTTCAGGCACCTTGAAGCTCGCCGCGCCCGCCGACAGCTTGTCGAAGAACTCGTCGATCTCGGCATCGCCGATTACCAGCGGCGGGATGATGCGGATGGTGTTATCGCCCGCAGCCACTGTCAGCAGCTGGTGGTGGTCACGCAGATGGACGTAGAACGGGCGGCTTTCCATCTTCATCTTGAGGCCCAGCATCAGGCCCTTGCCACGCACCAGTTCGAACAGTTCCGGGTAATTGCCGATGAACTGTTCTAGCCGCGAGCGCAGGCGCTCCCCCTTGTCGCGGACCGATGCGAGGAATTCCTCGTTCGCCACGGCTTCCATCACCGCCATCCCAGCGGCCATGGCGAGCGGGTTGCCGCCATAGGTCGATCCGTGTGTGCCGAAGGTCATGCCGCGCGCGGCGTGCTCAGTGGCAATGCAGGCGCCCAGCGGGAAGCCGCCGCCGATGCCCTTGGCGGTCGCCATGATGTCCGGCTCGATCCCATAATGCTCATAGGCATAGAGCTTGCCGGTGCGCGCAACGCCGCACTGCACTTCGTCGAGGATCAGCATCAGCCCGTGCTCGTCACACAAGGCGCGCAGGCCCGCCATGAATTCCTGTGACGCGGGGCGAATCCCGCCCTCGCCCTGGATCGGTTCGACCAGAATGCCCGCCGTGTGCGGCCCGATCAGCGCCTTGGCCGCTTCCAAATCATCGAACGGCGCATACTTGAACCCTTCGAGCAACGGCGCAAAGCCGTGGTGCATCTTGGTCTGGTTCGATGCCGAGATGGTCGCCATCGTCCGACCGTGGAAGGCATTGTGGAAAGTGATGATCTCGAACCGGCTGGCGTCCCCCGCCTCGCCCGCGTTCTGGTGATAGGCGCGCGCGGCCTTGATCGCGCATTCGACCGCCTCGGCGCCCGAATTGGTGAAGAACACCGTGTCGCCGAAGGTCGTGTCGACCAGCATCTGCGCCAATCGCTCACCCTGCGGGCTGCCATAGAGGTTCGACACGTGCATCAGCGTTGCCGCCTGTTGCTGGATAGCGCCGATCAGCCCTTCATGCGAATGGCCGAGCAGGTTCACCGCGATGCCGCTGGCGAAATCGAGATAGCGGGTGCCGTCCTCGTCGATGAGATGGCAGTGCTCGCCGCGCACCGGCCGGACACCGCAACGCGGATAGACGGGCATGAGCGGGGTAATCGACATGGGCTTTGTCCTGAATTGTGAGAATCGGGGGGACTTGAAACGCAAATGGCGGCCCTGAACCAGAGCCGCCATCTACAATCCGGTAATCTTCCGCTGACCCTGCGTCAAACCGCGGGGGGCGGTTTCGGCCGAGGTCAGCCTTCGATCGGTGCCAGATTGACGGCGGAGTGTTTTCCGCGTCGATCGACTTCGAGATCGAATTCGTAGCGTTCGCCTTCGTTCAAGGCCGACAGGCCCGAACGCTCGACCGCGCTGATATGGACGAAGGCATCGGGCTGTCCGTCATCACGGACGAGGAAGCCGAAGCCCTTCATCGCATTGAAGAACTTGACCGTGCCCTTGGCCCGCTCGCCCGTCAGCTCGCGAGTCGGAGCAGCGGGCTTGGCCGCCACTGCGATCACATCGCCGACAACCTGAAGATCCTGCGCCGACACCTTGCCGCCGCGATCCACGAGATTGTACTGGAGTTCCTGACCTTCAGCGAGACCTTCAAGACCAGCACGCTCAACGGCGCTGATGTGAACAAACACATCTTCGCCGCCGCCGTCTTGCTGGATGAAGCCAAAGCCCTTCTGTGTGTTGAAGAACTTCACAGTGCCCTTGCCGGTGCCAACGATCTGGGCAGGCATGCGCGGCGCGCCGCTGAACCCACCGCCGCCGCCGCCGCCGCCGCCAGGACCACGCGGGCCGCCGCTGAAGCCGCCACCGCCGCTGCGTGGGGCACCGCCACCACCGCCGCCGCCGCCGCCGTAGCGATCACCGCCGCCGCCGCCGCCAAACCGGTCGCCACCGCCACCGAAGCGATCCCCGCCGCCGCCGAATTCACGCGGAGGCGAGAAACCATCATTCCCACCGCCAAACGGATCGAAGCCATCTTCGCCGAAACCGTCGCGCTTATCGCGTCCGCGCCGGCGTCCCCTATCGTAACCCATAGATCAGTACGTACCTTAACCACACTGCCCGGCCTCAATCGCGCCGATGTCGTGGACAGTGAGCCGCACCGGAGCCAGACGCGCCGAGCTTGTGGTCCGGCGCGCACGTGTGAAACTCATAGCGCACAAAAGCTTGCTTTGCGAACGATTTTACCTGGGTGCCCGTCCGGCGTGCTACCGCCGCGCGGGGGTGCTTGTGCGCTGCATTCGCTTTGGGCATGAAAGGCGGCAACAACACTGGACTAGGCACTGGGGAAAGCAGGACTTATCATGAGCGATTTTCGCCAACTGACCGAAAATGTGTTGGTGAGCCCGCAACTTGCGCTGGAGGATATCGCGGCGGCGGCGGCGCTGGGCGTGGCCCTGATCGTCAATAATCGCCCCGATGGCGAGGAACCTTCGGCACCGCAAGGGGACGAGATCGCGGCGGCAGCAGCGGCGGCGGGAATGAATTACGTCGCCATCCCGGTCGGCCACGCCGGCTTCAGCGAACCGCAGGTCAACGCCATGATCGACGCACTAGAGCAGGCCGAGGGCCCGATTCTCGCCTATTGCCGTTCGGGCACCCGCTCGACCTTGTTGTGGGCGCTGGCCGCCGCCAAGCAGGGGGTCAAGCCGGATGACATCGCGCGCACCGCAGCGCGGGCGGGCTATGACGTCAGCCCGATTCGCGCGATGATCGACATGCTCGCCGCGCGCTGAGGCGCCCGACATGAACGTGCCGCCATTGCTGGTCCAGACCATGGGGTCGCTGGCCGCCATCCTTGCGCTGGCGGGTTTGGCGTGGTGGCTGAAGCTGGGCGGTTCGCCGAAGCTCGCCAGTGATGATGATGTGCGGCGCGCGGCTGGCGAAGTGGAGGACGGGTTCGATCCCATCGCCATCGCCCGCGACACTGAGGGCGGAGCGGCGATCGCCCGCGACGCGCAGGGGCGGATCATGGTAATCAAGCGGCACGGCAACCGCTTTGCCGGTCGGGTGCTCGATGCCGACGCAAATGCGACGCTCAACATTGATCTGGGCGAGGCTGTGCTGGTGGTGCGGACCGGTCAGACCTTGTTCGGCGATATCTACCTTGCGGTTGACGATCCGAAGGCTTGGGTCGCAACCATCAATGGGGTAAGCAGGCCGCAGGATGCCTGAATTCAACCCCACCCAATACGCCGTGCCGCTGTTCGTGGTGGCGGTGCTGGCCGAGATGATCTGGGCCAAACTGCGCGCGCCGGAAGCCTATGAGCCGAAGGACACGCTGGTCAGTCTGTCGTTTGGTCTGGGCTCGACCGTTGCAGGGGCGCTCTTGGGTGGCTTCGCCATCACCTTGATGCTGCTTGCCTATGATTGGCGGGTGGTGGATTTCGGACCGGAGTGGTGGACGGTATGGTGGGCGTGGCCGCTGTGCTTCGTGCTCGACGACCTAAAATATTATTGGGTCCACCGCGCCGGACACCGCATCCGCTGGATGTGGGCGTCCCATGTGAACCACCATTCGAGCCAGCATTACAACCTTTCCACCGCGCTGCGGCAGAGCTGGACCGGGGCCTTCACTTTCGGAGTGTTGTTCGGCATTCCCTTGGTGTTACTGGGCTTTCATCCCGTGATGATCGCGATCTGCGGCGGGTTTAATCTCATCTACCAGTTCTGGATCCACACCGAGGCGATCAAGCGGATGCCCGCGTGGTTTGAAGCGGTGATGAACACCCCCAGCCACCACCGCGTCCACCACGCCACCAACCCGCGCTATCTCGACACGAATTACGCGGGCGTGTTCATCATCTGGGACAAGCTGTTCGGCACCTTCACCCCCGAGGTCGATGACGAGCCGATCCGCTATGGCATCGTCAAGCAATTGGGCAGTTTCAATCTGTTGTGGTCGGTGTTCCACGAATGGATCGGGATGATCGCCGACATCTGGCATGCGCCATGGAAGCATAAGCTCAGCTATCTGCTGCGCGAGCCCGGCTGGAGCCATGATTGCAGCCGCGAAACCTCCGACATGATCCGGGCAAAGTGGCAGGTCCGCACAGGCATCGAGGTTGCGCCCGCTGCAACTTCAGTGGCGGATCGAAACCCGATTGCAGGCAGCCAAGAAGCTGCCTAATCTCCCGCGCCAAAGGGAGAGATCATGGAAAGTTTCGACTACATCGTCATCGGCGGTGGCAGTGCCGGTAGCGCTGTCGCAGGGCGGCTCGCAGTGGATGGCACGCGCCGGGTGTGCCTGCTGGAAGCGGGCGGGCGCAACGACAATGTCTGGATCAAGACACCGGGCTTCATGCCCTTCATCCCCGAAAAGTCGAATTACCGCTACGAAACCGTCCCGCAAAAAGGGCTGAACGGACGCACCGGATACCAGCCACGCGGACGCGGGCTCGGCGGCTCCTCGGCAATCAACGCGATGGTCTATATCCGCGGCAACCGCTGGGATTACGACAACTGGGCTGCGATGGGCTGCACCGGCTGGGCCTATGACGACGTGCTCCCCTACTTCAAGCGCGCCGAGGCGAACGAGCGCGGGGGCGACGATTTCCACGGCGCAGGCGGGCCCTTGTTCGTGTCCGATCAAACTGCGGCCAACCCCTCCTCCTACGCCTTTGTCGAAGCGGCCGCCGCGCTCCAGCTACGCACCAACGGCGATTTCAACGGCGAACGGCAGGAGGGCTTTGGCCTTTATCAGGTCACACAGCGCAAGGGCGAACGCTGGTCAGCGGCCCGCGCCTATGTCGAGCCGATCCGCGATGCCGGCAACTTCGCAGTGCGCACCGATACGCTGGTCGAGAAGCTGGTGATCGAGGGCGGGCGCGTGACCGGGGTGCAGATCCGTCGCGGGGGCCAGTCCGAAACCCTGCTCGCCCGGCGCGGTGTTGTGCTGAGCGCTGGCGCATTCAACTCTCCGCAAATCCTGATGCTGTCGGGGATCGGCCCGGCCGATCACCTAAAGGCGCACGGGATCGACGTGGTGCTGGATCGCCCGGCGGTCGGCGGCAACTTGCAGGATCATATCGACTACGTCTCCGGCTGGGAGACGGAGAGCGACATTCCGATCGGCAGCACACTCAAAGGCACGCTCAAGATGGCGGCGGCCATGGTCGAGCATCGCCGCAAGCGTACGGGCGTGATGACCACGCCCTATGCCGAGGCGGGCGGGTTCTGGAGCGTCATGCCGGATGCGCCTGCGCCCGACGTGCAGTGGCACTTTGTCCCTGCCGTGCTGGAGGATCATGGGCGTGAAAAGGTGAAGGCGCATGGCTTCTCGCTCCACGCCTGCGTGCTGCGGCCTGAAAGCCGGGGGACGGTGCGGCTGGGCAGTGGAGACGCGGCCGCTGCGCCGGTGATCGATCCCAACTTCCTCGCCGATGATCGCGACATGGCGGTGCTACGCGCCGGTGTGCGCCTGTCGCACCGCATTGCCGAAGCCCCGCCGATGCAGGCGTTCGGCCCCAAGGACCGCCACCCGGTCGACCTCCACGATGACGCCGCGCTGGACGCGTTGATCCGCAACCGCTCGGATTCGGTCTATCACCCCGTCGGCACCTGCCGGATGGGCAATGACCCGGACGCCGTGGTCGATCCGACGCTGAAGCTGAACGGGCTGGAGGGTCTGTGGGTGGCCGATGCGAGCATCATGCCCAAGCTCGTCAGCGGCAACACCAACGCGCCGAGCATTATGATCGGTGAGCGTTGCGCTGACTTCGTGATAGTGGCGGAAAGAGGGTAAAAACTGTTCGCACTAGGTGAACTTCTTATTGCCCATCCGGCCCTGATAGTGGATTGTTGAGTGGTGGGGCGACGTCGCCAAATCAGACGTATGAATAGTCTGTAGGCCTGGCAGCAGCGCGACGTGCCCCCGTTCAAACTAGGTTTGGACCCCAATCGAACCACGAGATGATGAGTCAGTCGGGGACTCCCGTCAACGGGCGTTTAAGCACTTAGTTGCCATGACGGGTCGGTTTCAGGCCCTTGTAAGACCTGCGTCACCATCGCGACGCGTGGGCCAAGCTTGAGTAGCGCAGCCCGCAAGCCCCAAATTGAATCTGTGAAGAAATATATGGTGATTGAGTCATTCGAATCACCGCAAGAGTCTTTTGCACGCCAACGGGCTCGCTTGTTGTGCAAAGAATCGAATCGCCAGTCTTCGCGTCAAATGAAAATCAAACAAAAAAAGGCCGGAGAGCTTGCGCTACTCCGGCCGTGTTCAGTTTGTTCGTTCGCAGGAGGAACATGGTGAGGCGGGGGGAGAGGAGAGGGAGAGAGAGGTCTCCCCCCGCCAAGCTTGGTGGGTGCGCGCTTAGTTGTAGGCGCGCTCCCCGTGTTCGGAGATGTCGAGGCCGTTGGTTTCGGCTTCGGCGTCGGGGCGCAGGCCCAGAGTGTACTTGAGGATCAGGAACAGCACGGCCGAAACTACGCCGGTCCACACGACCGTGGTGCCCACCGCCCAGCACTGGGTGATGACTTGGCCGACCATGTCGAACTCGCCAGCGACAGCCACCGGAGCGGTGTAGTCGATCCAGCCCTGACCGCCGAGCGCGGGGTCAGCGACAATGCCGGTGCCGATCGCGCCGACAATCCCGCCGACGGCATGGATGCCGAAGACATCGAGGCTATCGTCGTAGTTCAGCTTGTTCTTCACCGTGGTGACGAAGAAGTAGCAGATCACCGAAGCCACAGCGCCGAGGATGATCGCCGTGCCGGGGTGGGCAAAGCCTGCCGCCGGAGTGATCGCCACAAGGCCAGCCACCACACCCGAGACCGCGCCGAGCAGCGAGGGCTTCTTGTGGGTGATCTGTTCGATGATCGCCCAGGCCGCACCGGCTGCCGCCGTGGCAACGAAGGTGTTGATGAAGGCGAGGGCAGCGAAGGCGTTGGATTCGAGCGCCGAGCCAGCGTTGAACCCGAACCAGCCGATCCACAGCAGGCTGGCGCCGATCATGGTCATCACCAGGTTGTGCGGGGGCATGGGCTCCTTCTTGTAGCCGATGCGCGGGCCGATGATGAGGCAGCCGATCAGGCCTGCAATCCCGGCGTTGATGTGCACCACAGTGCCACCAGCGAAGTCGAGCGCGCCCCAGCCCCACAGCAGACCCATGTCAGTCGGCGCAGTGTGCAGGAAGTCCGGACCGGCCCAGTACCACACCATGTGTGCGATCGGGAAATAGGCGAGCGTCATCCAGGCGACCACGAAGATGATCAGCGATGTGAACTTCACACGTTCCGCAAAGGCACCGACGATCAGCGCCGGCGTGATGCAGGCGAAGGTCATCTGGAACATCACAAAGACGAGTTCGGGCAGGTAGACCCCGTTGGAGAAGGTCGCAGCAAGCGAGGTGACGCTGACGCCCTTGAGGAACGCCTTGTCGAGGCCGCCGAACAGCGCCGGGAAGGGCGAGCCGGTCGAGGTGAAGGCCATCGAATAGCCCCAGCCGAACCACACCAGCGCAGCCACGCAGACAATGGTGAGCACCTGCATCAGCACGCTCAGCATGTTCTTGGCGCGCACCAGGCCGCCATAGAACAGCGCGAGCGCAGGCACGCTCATCATCAATACGAGCGCGGTCGAGACCATCATCCAGGCGACATCGCCCTTGTTGACCATCTCGGCGGTGGGGGTGAAGACGGCAGGCGCGGCTTCGGCGGCGGCAGCGGCCGCATCGGCCACAGGTGCAGCAAAGGCCGGCGCGGAGAGCATAATGGCCCCGGTTGCCAGCGCCGCAGTTGTCGAGAGAATACGCTTCATTGCATGGCCCCTTTAAAGCGCGGTTTCGCCGGACTCGCCGGTGCGGATGCGGGTGGCGGAGGCGAGATCCAGAACGAAGATCTTGCCGTCGCCGATCGCGCCCGTGTTGGCGGTCTGCTGGATGGTTTCGACCACCTGCGCTGCGATTTCGTCGCTGGCAGCGATCTCGAGCTTCACCTTGGGAAGCATGTTGGTGGAGTATTCGGCACCGCGGTAGATTTCGGTCTGACCCTTTTGCCGACCGAAGCCCTTGACCTCGGTGACGGTCATCCCGGCAATGCCGATGCCGCTCAGCGCTTCACGAACAGTGTCGAGCTTGAACGGTTTGATAATGGCGATGATGAACTTCATCTGTGGCCCCTGTTGCACCGGATTGGTCCGGCCGCGGGATACACAGCAACAAGCGTGCCACATTTGTGTAACGGGGCTGACGCAACGGAATCAGCGCATTTCTTCGCACTTGCACAAGAATGTGTGCCCAACAATTAGGCAAGTGATTAACGATTGTGCAAGATTTGCGCTGAGGCGCGCCGCTACTTAGCTTTCGTCGCCCGCGATATAGCGGTCGGTCGCGCGGGTCGGCAGGCCGTCGATGCTGCGAGTGCGTTGCGCCATCTTGGCTTCCCACGCCTCAGGATCGGACTGGCGATGCGCCTTCTTCAGCGTATCGCGCTCGCTCTCCAGTGTCATGAACGGCACGCCCCAACCGCACGACGACTGTACGCTTTCGACCGCGATATCGAAGATCTGCCGCGTGCCGGGCATCAGAGTAAACTGCGCGGCCAGCCCCGCCCACTCGACATCCTGCGGCAACACCGCCCGTCCGCGTCCGTAAATGCGCATGATCAGTGCAGGCTGCTGGAAATTGCAGAACATCAGCGTGATCCGCCCCTGATCGGCCTGCTCGGCGGCAAGATGCGCGTGAGTCTCGTTACCCGAACCGCCGAGGTCAAGATAGGCGACGCGCGTGGGCGACAGCACGCGGAACGCATCATAGCCCTTGGGGCTGAGGTTGATCCGCCCCTCCGCCGCCGCGCTCGCAACAAAAAATACCGGCTGGGCGGCGATCATGGCGATGTGCTTCTCGTTCAATGCCTCGAAGAAATCCGCCATCGCTGCCTCCGTGTGCTCAGAGAAAATCGCGCAGGGTGGCGATGAAGCGGTCGAACTGGTCGTGGTGGAGCCAGTGGCCGGCCTTCTCGAACTCGATCACGCTGGCGGTTTTGAAGTGGGCGATGCGCCCGTCCTTCTCCGGGTTCGATGCCCAGCTATCCGCGCCATATAACAGCAGCGTCGGGCAAGTGATCGCGCCCCACAGTGCCTCGATGAATTCATCGCCGATGTCCTCGACCGGCCAGACGTTGAGGTGCGGGTCGAACTTCCAGCTATAGGTGCCATCCTCGTTGCGGTTGACGCCGTGGACGGTCAGATGGCGCGCCTGTTCCTCGGTGAGGTAGGCGTTCTCCTCGATCATCCGCGCAAAGGCGGCCTCGATGCTCTCGTATTTGCGTGGGCTACGCCCGGCAGCCTTGCGCTTCTTCTCGATAAATTCGGCAAGGCGTTCGGGGTAAGGCACCGCGCGCTGCTTGGCGCGCCCTTCGGGCGAGGGGCCGAGGCCTTCGATCGCGACCAGCTTGGTAACCATGTCAGGGAACGCGCCTGCATAGCGCAGCGAAACATTGCCGCCCATCGAATGCGCCACCATCCGCACCGGGCCAACGCCAAGCTGATGGATCAGCTGGGCAAGATCATAGACCATGTCGCCAGCGGAATAGACTCCGTCCGAGACCCAGTCGCTATCGCCATGGCCGCGGTGATCCATCGCGATGACGTGGTAATCCGCACTCAATGCCTCGGCGGTCCAATCCCACGACCGCGCATGATCGCGCCCGCCATGCACCAGCACCAGCGGCGGCTTACCACGCCCGCCCCAATCGAGGTAATTCAGGCGAAGGCGCTGGGAGATGAAGGTCTGCGAAGTCGGGCCGGCGGTGTGCATAAGCTTGCCATGCCGCGAACCTCGGCTTGCCGCAAGACTACCGTTCCTTCGTGGCCGAGAAGGTCAGCTGCGGGTTCTTTTCGACCTGATAGCTGACATCCCACGGGCTCTTGGCCATGAACACATAATCGCCGTCACGGTCACGGGCGAGGTTGGCGCGGTTAAAGCTAGCGAATTCCTCGAGCGTCTTCTCGTCGCCCTTGATCCAGCGCGCGGTGGCGAAGGGGGAGGGTTCAAGCACGGCTTCGACCTTGTATTCCGCCTCCAGCCGCGAAATCAGCACTTCGAGCTGAAGCTGCCCGACCACCCCGACGATGTGGGCCGAGCCTATGTCCGGATAGAACACCTGGATCACGCCTTCTTCGCTGAGGTCGTCGAGCGCCTTGCGCAGTTGCTTGGTCTTAGTTGGATCGCGCAACTGCACGCGGCGCAGGATTTCCGGCGCGAAGTTGGGCAGGCCGGTGAAGCGCACCTGATTGCGTTCGGACAGCGTATCGCCCACGCGCAAGGTGCCGTGATTGGGGATGCCGATAATGTCGCCCGCTTCCGCAGTGTCGGCGAGCTCGCGGTCTTGCGCGAAGAACAGGATCGGCGAATGCACCGCGATCGGCTTGCCGAGGCCGCTCGGTATCAACTTCATCCCGCGTTTGAAGGTGCCCGAGACCTGCCGCATGAAAGCGATGCGGTCGCGGTGGTTGGGGTCCATATTGGCCTGCACCTTGAAGATGAAGCCGGTCACTTCATCACGGTCCGGGCTGATCTGCTCCTCGCCCGCAGGCTGGGGCCGGGGCGGCGGGGCATAGCGGGAGATCGCGTCGATCAGTTCGATAACGCCGAAATTCTTGAGCGCCGATCCGAAATAGACCGGCGTCAGATCGCCGTGGCGAAAGGCTTCGAGGTCGAACTCAGGATAACCGCCGCGCGCCAGCTCGATCTCGTCGGCGAAGCGTTCGGGAATCGCGGCGGTGTCGCGCGTGCCAAGGTATTCGCGGCTCGGTCCTTCGGGGCGGCCGATTGTGCCGGTCGCGAAATCGAGCAGACCCTCAAACTCGCCGCCCATGCCGATCGGCCACATCTGCGGGCTGACGTCGAGCGCCAGCATGTCGGCGACCTCGTCCAACGTCTCGAACGGATCGCGGCCCTCGCGGTCGACCTTGTTGACGAAGGTGATGATGGGCACGCTCCGCAGGCGACATACTTCGAACAGCTTGCGGGTCTGCGGCTCGATCCCCTTGGCCGCGTCGATCACCATGACGGCGGAATCCACCGCCGTCAGCGTGCGATAGGTGTCCTCGCTGAAATCCTCGTGCCCCGGGGTGTCGAGCAGGTTGAAGACGATCCCGTCCTTCTGGAAGGTCATCACCGAGGACGTCACCGAGATGCCGCGTTGCTGCTCGATCTTCATCCAGTCCGACCGCGCCCGCCGCGCCTGCCCGCGCGCCTTGACCTCGCCCGCCAAATGGATCGCGCCGCCTTGCAGCAGCAGCTTCTCGGTGAGCGTGGTCTTCCCCGCGTCAGGGTGCGAGATGATCGCGAAGGTGCGGCGATTGGAGGTCATTGCGGGTCGCGTGCGACGCGGAAGCCCGCGAAGTCCTGGTTGACCGGCATCAGCTCGATCCGGTTGATGTTGAGATGCGGCGGCAGGGTCGCAATCCACAGGATCGTGTCGGCGATGTCCTGCCCGGTCATCGGGTTGACCCCGCGATAGAGATCGTCCGAGGCCTGCTGGCTGCCGGTGCGGACCACGGTGAATTCGGTTTCGACCATGCCAGGCTCGATGCTGGTGACGCGCACGCCGGTGCCGTGCAGGTCGGCGCGCAGGGCGAGCGTGAAGTGATTGGCGAAGGCCTTGGAACCGGCATAGACGTTGCCGCCGGGATAGAGATAGCTTCCCGCGACCGAGCCAATGGCAATGATCGCGCCGCGCCGTTCGATCAGCAGCGGCAGCAGCTTGCGCGTCAGCACCACCATCGCGGTGATGTTGGTATCGATCATCGTGTGCCAATCATCGAGATCGGCGTTCTGCGCGGGCGAGAGGCCTTTGGCGAGGCCCGCGTTGTTCACCAGCAGATCAACGTCGCTAAACCCCTCAGGTAGCGCGGCGAGCGCGCCATCAAGCGCGCCGGTGTCGCGGACGTCGAAGCAGGCGGCGTGAACCTTGTCCGCGCCCAGTTCTGCGACCAGCGCATCCAGCCGCTCCTGCCGCCGTCCGGTGGCGACGCAGCGCCAGCCGTTCGCCACCAGAGTGCGCACAGTGGCAAGTCCAATTCCGGCGGTGGCGCCGGTGACAAAGGCCGTTTTCATCCGCGTAGCTCCGCGCCAAGCTTGGCGGCAGCGGCCACGACCTTTTCGGTGATCGCCTTAAGGTCGGCGTCCTTGAAGCTGGTTTCGCCCGGCTGGAGCGTCACTTCGACCGCAATGGACTTGTGGCCTTCCGGCACGCCCTGCCCCGCGAAGACGTCGAAGACGCGCACACCGTTGATCGCGGTCTTGTCAGCACCCTGCACTGCGCGGACGAGATCGCCCGCTGCCAGCGTGGCCGGGACGAGGAATGCGAAGTCGCGGGTCACGGCTTGCAGCGCGGGCGGCGTGAAGCCGGGGCGAGCAAAGGCCGCGCCCTTCTTGGCGGGGATCGCGTCAAGGAACAGCTCAACCGCCGCAATCGGCCCGTCGACATCGAAGGCCTTCAAGGTCGCCGGATGCACCATGCCGAAGCGGGCCAGCACCGTCTTGGGGCCGAGGCGCAGGGTGGCCGACTGGCCGGGGTGGAACTGCGCCCCCGCCTCGCCCATCACCATCAGATTGCCGACCGGTGCGCCCGCCGCTTCGAGCAGCTGGAGCGCGAGCGCCTTGGCGTCAAAGGCGTCGAAGGGCTTGGCCTTGCCGCTCTGCCACCCGCGCGGGGTCTTCTCGCCCGCCAGCACGATGCCGAGCGTCGGCTTCTCGTCGCTGAGACCATTGCCGCTGCGGAAATAGCGCCGCCCGATCTCGAACAGGCGCGAACTGGCAGCACCGCGATCGGCGTTGCGCTTGGCCGCCATAAGCAGTCCCGGCAGCAGCGAGGGGCGCATCGCCTTCATGTCTTCGCTGATCGGATTGGCGAGCACCCAGAGCGGCTGGTCGGATGCGAAGTGCTCCGCGGCCCAGGTCGGGAGGAAGCTCCACGTCACCGCCTCGTTGAGCCCGCTCGCGGCAGCGGCACGGCGCAGACCGCGCTCGAGCTTCTGCTGCGGCGTGGCGGTCGGGCGGGCGACACCTTCCATGCGGGGGAGCGCGACGCTCGCGACCTTGTCGAGACCGTGGATGCGCACGACTTCCTCGACGAGGTCGGCGGGGCCTTCGATGTCGTTGCGGCGCAGCGGGCAGGTCACCTGCCAATCGCCGCTGACTGCGAAGCCGAGGCTTTCGAGGATGCGCTTCTGCTCGGCCTCGGGAACGTCCACACCGCCGAGGCGGGTGGTCAGGCCCGGATCGAAGGCGATGACCTTGGCGGTGCTCGGCGGCGAACCGGCGCGCACGACCTCACTGGGCGTACCGCCTGCCATTTCCACGATCAGCCCGGTCAGCAGATCGAGGCCAGCGTCCAGAAACTCCGGATCGACCCCGCGCTCGAAGCGGGTGCGGGCGTCGGAGGACAGGCCCAGCTTGCGCCCGGTCGCGCCGATGCGCGCAGGGTCGAAATAGGCGATTTCCAGCAGCACGTCGGCGGTGCTCTCGCTGACGCCCGAATGCTCGCCGCCCATGATTCCGGCGATGTCGTGGACCTGTACGTCGTCCGCGATCACGGTCATCTCGGCTTCGAGCGTATAAGTCTTCTCGTTGAGCGCCAACACATTCTCGCCATCCTTCGCGCGCCGCGCCACCACCGCGCCCGAGAGCGTGGCGAGGTCATAGGCGTGGGCCGGACGCCCGTAGCCGAGCATCAGGTAGTTGGTGAGATCGACCAGCAGCGAGATCGGCCGCTGGCCTGCGCTCTTGAGCCGCGCCTGAAGCCACTCGGGCGAGGGGCCGTTTGTCACGCCCTTCACCACGCGGCCATAGAACGCCGGGCAGCCTTCGGAATCGTCGGTGCGGATTTCGACCGGGCACGCGCCGCTCGCCGCGAAGGCGGGCATTGCGATCGGCTTCAGCGTCCCCAGCCCCTTAGCCGCCAGATCGCGAGCGATGCCGTATACGCCCATGCAATCCGGCCGGTTGGGAGTCACCGCCACCTCGATCACCGGATCGGCGCCGTGGTAGTCGGCGAAGCTCGTCCCCACCGGCGCATCATCGGGCAGTTCGATGATCCCGTCGTGATCCTCGCCCAGTTCCAGCTCGCGCACCGAGCACATCATGCCGTTGCTCTCGACGCCGCGGATGGCGCTCTTGCGCAGCACCATGCCGTTGGCGGGCACAACCGCGCCGGGTAGCCCCAGCACGCCCTTCATGCCCGCGCGGGCATTGGGCGCGCCGCACACGACCTGCAGCGGATCGCCCTCGCCCGTGTCGACGGTCAGCACTTGCAGCTTGTCGGCGTCGGGGTGACGCGCGGCGGTCAGCACGTGCGCGATGCGGAAACCGGCGAGCTTCTCGGCCGGGTCTTCCACGCCCTCGACCTCAAGGCCGATGGCATTCAGCGCATCGCAGATTTCCGCGACAGTGGCGGTGGTCTCGAGGTAATCCTTGAGCCAGGTCAGCGAGAACTTCATGCGCGTGCTCCCACGCCGGCAGACAGGGTCGGCTGGTCGAAGGGCGAGAAGCCGTAATGCGCCAGCCAGCGCGGGTCGCCATCAAAGAAGGCGCGCAGGTCGTTCATCCCGTATTTGAGCATCGCAATCCGGTCGATCCCGAGGCCGAAGGCGAAGCCCTGCCACTCTGCCGGATCAAGCCCGGCAAACGCCAGCACGCGGGCGTTGACCATCCCGCTGCCGCCGATTTCCATCCACGCATGGCCCGGCGCATCGCCGTGCCCGCCGACGACGCGACGGCCACCCTCGTTCGAATAGCCGACATCGACTTCGACGCTGGGTTCGGTGAAAGGGAAGTAGCTCGGGCGCAGGCGCAGGGTGATATCCTCACGCTCAAAGAACGCCTTGAAGAAGGTTTCCAGCGTCCATTTGAGGTGGCCGAGGTGGATGTCCTTGTCGATGACGAGGCCTTCGACCTGATGGAACATCGGCGTGTGCGTCGCGTCGCTGTCCGAGCGGTAGACGCGGCCGGGCGCGATGATGCGGATCGGCGCGCCCTGATCGAGCATCGAGCGGATCTGGACGGGCGAGGTGTGGGTACGCAGCAGCACGTCCTTCCCCTCGACGGTCTTGTCCGGGAAGTAGAACGTGTCGTGCATCGCCCGAGCGGGGTGCGTCTCATCCATGTTGAGCGCGGTGAAATTGTGCCAGTCGTCCTCGATCTCCGGCCCCGTCGCCACGGCGAAGCCCAAGTCGGCGAAGATCTCTGCCAGCTCGTCCATCACTTGGCTGACCGGGTGCACCGATCCCTTGGATGCTGCCTGGGCAGGCAGCGTCAGGTCGATCGTCTCGCGCGCCAGGGCCGCTTCCAGCTCGGCGGCTTCCAGCGCGGCTTTCTTGGCATCAAGCGCCTCAGCAATTGCTGCGCGGGCGGACTGGATCGCGGGCGCGGCGGCGGTGCGTTCTTCGGGGCTCATCCCGCCCAGCGTCTTCAAGGCAAGGCTCACCCAGCCCTTCTTGCCGAGCGTTTCGAGCCGCTGCGCTTCGAGCGCGTCGAGGGTGGCTGACGCCACAATCGCGGCCAGCGCAGCCTCTGTCTGGGATGGTATGTCGGTCATGGCCTCGGGTCATCTGCACGCAGGAAACTTGCCGCAGCCCGCTAGCGGCAAATCGCCCGTATTGCAAAGCGCCTGTCTGTTCATCGAGGTGCAGGACAATTTCGGCCCCACCGTTTGGGCCTCGGTCGAGGACCTGCGCTAAATCACCGCGGCGCAGGCGGGTCCAAGGTCTGCGCCGCACTGCCCCTCGCCCGCGCGCGCGCCTCCATGAACGAGGTCAGGATTGGGTGATCCAGCGCCGCATATTCGCTCGGGTTCATGGTCATGAATTCATGGAACTCGCGCGTGAATTGCGCCTGATCGTGGTAATGCGCGTCCATCGCCTCGGTCCAGGGACGGCCGCGATGGAGCATGAAGGTCGCCAGGCTGCGCATGAACCGCTGGCGGCGCATCAAGAGTTTGGGCGCAAAGCCGAAATAGCGCGTGCACACCCGTTCGAGCGTACGGATGCTCATCGCGCAGGCCTCGGCGAGATCGTGGACCGAAGCGTGATCGCCGTTCACCAGCGCGGCGTGGACACGGGCGATGCGCGCCTCCTCCCGATTGGGCCGCATCGCGCGCTCCATCGCCGTGACCAGCGCTTGGAACTGCTCGTCAAGGGTGGCTTCGGGATCGCACAACACATCGGTCATTGCGCCGAAGTGGGCAAAGGCCGGGTGTGCCGTCCCGTCGCAGATCACGTTGGCGCAATCGCTCGCATCGGCATCGAAGAACCGCGACCAGCCCAGCGGGAGGAAGCCCACGCCCCACATCCGCACCGGCCCGAGCGTGAAGCGGCACGGCAAGGTGCTCGGTCCGGTGCCGACGAACGGCACGCCGCTGACCTTGTTAGCGGCAATCGCAGCCTCGGGCGCAGTGCCGCAGAAAAAGCGGATATTGGCCCATTCGGGCTGGAGATAGTCGGTCACCACCGCGCCGATTTCGGGCAGATCGAGCGTCAGGTGATAAAAGGTCGTAAAGCACCCTGCGAACTGCGCCGGCGGTTCGCGGAATTCGGCTATCAGCCGTTGGCCCACCGGCGGCGTATGCCCGCCCGCGGCTTGCTTGTATCCTCCATTCCCCACCGGGTCAGATAGCCGCAGGTGACGCGGTCTTACAAGGCCGATGGCGGATTCATACAATCCACGGTCGCACACCGCGCAACAGAAAGGGGCGGATTCCGCAAAGGAATCCGCCCCTGATCTGGTGTTCAGGCCAAAACCGCGAGGCGCTTACGCCGGAAGAGCAGCCTTCGCCTGAGCGATAACGGCCTTGAAAGCGCCGCCTTCGTTCATCGCGAGATCGGCCATCGCCTTGCGGTCGAGTTCGATGCCCGCCAGCTTGATGCCGTGCATGAACTGGGAATAGGTCAGGCCTTCCATGCGGACGGCCGCGTTGATGCGCTGGATCCACAGGGCGCGGAACGTGCGCTTCTTAACCTTGCGGTCGCGGTAAGCGTACTGGCCGGCCTTTTCGACCGCCTGACGGGCGACGCGAATGGTGTTCTTGCGGCGACCACGATAGCCCTTGGCCTGTTCGAGAATCCGCTTGTGCTTGGCGCGGGTGGTAACACCGCGTTTGATGCGAGTCATATCAGTATATCCTTATTGTGAAGACGCGTGGGCCAAAGCCCGCTCGCATCAATCCAGCCCGTAGGGCGCCCACTTCTTGATCGTCGGCGTATCATGCGACGACAGGACCGAGGTGCCGCGGTTGGTGCGGATATACTTCGCGTTGTGGCTGATCAGACGGTGACGCTTGCCAGCGACGCCGTGCTTGACCTTGCCGGTGGCGGTGATTTTGAAGCGCTTCTTCACACCGCTCTTGGTCTTCAGCTTGGGCATTTTCATCTCCTAGTAGAGACACGTCGGAACCGGCCATGGCAGCCCTTGTCGCCAGGCTGGCTGATTGATTCGTGTCAGTGAAGTGCGCGCGCTTAGGCGGGGAGGCCGCGAAAGGCAAGAGGGATGGGGGCAGGCACAGCGGTCCGCCCCCTCTCAACTGCGACCAGGCAGCAAGCTGCCGTCGGTAAATCCCCCGGGCGGCCTACCCGCCTTTGCGGCTGGCCTCGGCGGCTTCGATTGCGCCCTTGTCCCATGTCACGCGGGTCTGGGTTTGCGGATTGAAGCGGTTGTCTTCGTACTTCGCGGCCTCGGCAGCGGCGATTTCCGCTTCGGTGAGGTGCTCGCTCGGCTTCAGGGTGAAGACGTCGATCCCGCGGGTGATCTCGGTGCCGTAGATGTGGCCCTTGTACCAGTAGACCGACCAGTAACCGCCCAGCACCATCTGCTTCATGTCGATCGGACCGCGGTCGAAATAGGCGATTTCCTTAGGCGTGGCGCTGTCAGTGAAGTCCATGATGCTGAGGCCGCCCTGATACCAAGCCTGCACGAACAGATCGCGGCCCGGCACCGGAACGATCGAGCCGTTATGCGCGACGCAGTTTTCCTTGTCGGTCTGGGGGGCGGGCATCTTGTAGTGGGCGCGGAACACCAGCTTGCGGTCGACGATGTCGTAGATCGCGTTGGCGCCCCAGGTCTTGGGATCGGACGCCTTGCAGCGCGGACGCCCGCCGCCGCCCCATTCGTCGGTGAAGATCACCTTGGTGCCATCATTGTTAAAGGTGGCCGAGTGCCAATAGGCAAAGGTGGTGTCGGTCACCGCGTCGATCCGCTTGGGGTTGAGCGGGTCGGCAATATCAAACAGCAGGCCGTTGCCCGAGCACGCGCCCGCCGCCATCTTCAGCGCCGGGAAGACGGTGATGTCGTGGCACTGATCGGTCGGGGCGGTGCGCTGAGTGCCGTCGCCATGGTCGCCGCCGGTCCACAGGCCCGCGATCGAGCCGGTTTTCTCATCCGCGAAGACGCGCGGGCTCTTGACGATGCGCGCCTTGGAAGGGTCCGCCAGCGGGATCTCGATCACGTCGATCGAGAACAGCGCCGTGCGGGTGTCGCCGGGGATTTCGCCGATGCAGCCAGCCAGTTCCTCGGTCTCGCGGATGCCGGCGGTGCCCGAGTTATAGACCACGATCCGGGTCGAATCGGCGCTGACGATCGAGTGGGTGTGGCTGCCGCGGCAGGTTTGCACCCCGCCGACCTGCACCGGACGAGCAAGATCGGAGATGTCAAAGATGCGGAGGCCGCGGAAGCGTTCCTCGTTGACCTTGCCCGGCGCGCCTTCCAGCCCGCAATCCACGCGCCCGCGGGTCTGCTCGACGCTCATCACAAGGATGTTGCCGACCACCGAGACATCGCCCTGCCCGCCGGGGCAGACGACGCTGCTCATCAGGTTGGGCAGGCCGTCGGCGCCGAGCTTGTAGATGTTGAAGCCGTGATACGAGCCCGCCACCATCACATCGTCGAAGAAAGCGATGTCGGTGTTGGCGAAATCGAGCAGCGGGGAACGCTCGGCGAATTCGGTGAGGTCTTCCTCCTGGCGCGCCGGCGTGGCGGCGGCGGGATCAGCAGCGGCGACGGCAGGTGCAGGCGCGGCTTCGGGCTTGGCTTCCTCCTTCGCCTCGTCCTTGTCCTTCTTGGGCGGCACCGGCGGGCGCAGATCGGCCGGGTTGGCGGGGTTGAAGAACCCGGCGGGCTTGGGCAGGGTCGCCACCTTGGTGAGGTTCAGGATCGCCTCGCCCGCATTGTCGAACCCGGCGGCAAGGCCCGAGCGCGGATCGCCCGACAGGCCGGCCAGCAGCTTGTCCATCCGCTTGATCTCGGTGGCTTGCTCGCTGTCGATATCGCCGACGAACTGGTAGAGCACGGGGTCAGCGGCAGTGCCGTCTTCGTCGAGCAGCTTTTCGACCATGTCCACTGCGCCTTCATGATGCGCGATCATCAGGGTCAGGAACTGGCGGTCGAAATCAACCCCCTTGGCCGCAGCCAGCGCCTTGATCTGATCGGCTGAAGCCATGCCCTTCATCATGTGGTGCATATGTTCGCCGTGACCCTTCATCATCGGGTCTTCCACCGGCTCGCCCCGCTCGCTCAGCCAGGCCTTCATGAAGGCAATTTCGTCCGCCTGGCTCGATTCGATTCGGCCCGCGATCGAGAGCAGGTCAGCGGTGTTGGTGCGATCCTTTACCAGAACCGCCATCTCGACGGCCTGCTGATGGTGGACAATCATGTGCTGCATGAAGGCGACATCGGAAGCGGTGTAGCTCGCCTGTGCCAGCTTGGTCGCCTGATCGGCGGTCAGCGTCTTGCTGGCCTGTCCAGGCGCGCCCGGTTGGACGATCTGCACGGTCTGGGCATAGGCGACGCCCGAGGTGGACAGCAGCAAAGCGGCAAAGGCAGCGCGCGCGGCGCTGCGGTGAGCGGTGTCAGTCATGATTGTCCCCTTGGAGAAGTGCTTGACCCGCAGACTGCCGCCTTGGCGGGCGCAGTCAAGCCCATGTGACACTGCGCAAGATGGCTTTCGACGAACTCCCAACCCCAGTCGAGCAGTCGCATGACGTCACAGCGGGCGGCTCTGTCGCGTGCGTCGCACCTTTCGTCGCATGCGCCCAGATGAGCGCTTGCCGCGGCGAATCGGGCGTGGATAAGTGCAGCATTAAGCCCCAAGAAACCCTGTTGGAGTAGCTTGTCCTCATGACACGCCCCCGCTTTTTCGCTGCTTTCACCGGCCTTGCCGCCTCGCTTGCGGCGATTGCGAGCCCTGCTGCGGCAGGCCCGGAGGATCTTGAGGACACCTTCGCGGCGACCTTCGGCACCGAAGCGCGCCAGCCTCCAAGTTTCGAAGCGCTCTATGCCGGCAACTGGCAGCAGCGCATCGCCGAACTCGCCGATCCGGCACAGGGCCGCATCGGCGTTGCTGCTGTTGACCTGGCCACCGGCGAAGAGGTGATGGTGCTGGGCGACCAACTGTTCCCCATGGCCTCGACCAGCAAGGTCGCGATTGCGGCCACCTTCCTCGAAATGGTCGAAAAGGGGCGTTACACCCTGACCTCCGAATTTCCGCTGATGATGCCGGTCGCCTCGGCCAAGTATTCCTCGACCAAAGCGCCGGTGCGCGCGGGCCAGTACATGCCCGCGATCGACCTTATCGAGATCATGATCACCCGCTCGTCCAACCCGGCGACCGATGCGTTGCTGGCGGCGGTGGGCGGCCCGGCCGTGGTGAATGACTGGATCCGGCGGCAGGGGATCACCAACTTCTCTATCAACCGCGACATCGCCACGCTGGTGCGCGATGACGGCGAGTACAACCCCGCCGTTCACATCGACACCCGCGACGCCGCGACACCGCGCGCGATGGTGCGGCTGCTCTCCGGGCTATATCGCGGCGATTTCCTTTCCGATCAAAGCCGTCAGGTACTGCTCGCTGCGATGAGCCGCACCGTCACTGGCAAGCGCCGCATTCCGGCGCATATCCCGCTCGAAGCGCGGGTGAGCCATAAGACCGGATCGCTCAACAACACTTCAAGCGATATCGGCATCATCGAATGCCCCGATGGCCGCACGATTGCCGTGGCGATCTATGTCACCGGACAAGGTACCAAGCAGGCCCGCGAAGAACGCATCGCCGCAATTGCGCGCGCGCTGTATGATGGCTTCGCCGTCCGCGCGCAGGCCAACCCGACCCAGAATTGGGCGAACGCGCCTTACGCCACCGGCGGCTGAGCCTTCGCCGATACGGCACAGAGCAAAAAGGGGCGGCGCCGGGTGGCACCGCCCCTTTTTTCGTAGCCCGCGCCGCCTAGGCTTCGCTGGGCCGCCGAACGATTACTCGGCGGCGTCTTCGGCTTCGGCAGCGATGTTCGCGGCAGCTTCACCGATTTCGTCGGTGGTCTTCACGGCTTCGTCAGCCGCTTCGTCGGCCGCGGCATTGATGTCTTCAGCCGTCGCGTCAGCAGCGGTGGTCACGTCGGTGGCAACCTCATCGCCAGCGGCTTCGGCATCGGCGGCCATCGCGTCGACGGCTTCATCGGTTTCGGTTTCGGTGGATTCGCTGCAAGCGGCCAGGCCGAGGGCCGAAGTAGCGATGGCGGCAGCGAGGATGATCTTGCGCATGGTTTGAATTCCTTATCTCTGCGATTGCGACGCGATGCTGGGCAATGCGCGCCGAAACCGGCTTCTCTCTCGTCCGGTTCAAGGAAGAAGATAGGGCGGGAAACCCGGCTCGACAAGGTGGAATAAGGCAGCCCGCCCCAATTCCGCCGCATTCTTGCCACAATTGAGATGGCATCGGCCTTTCCCAGACCCCTACCCGCGAAGCACGGCGGGTGCTAGCAGGCGGCATGGCCGAAAAGCACCACCTCTATCTCGTCGATGGCTCGTCCTATATCTTCCGGGCCTATCACCGGTTGCCGCCGCTGACGAACCCGGAAGGCACGCCGGTCGGCGCAGTCTATGGCTACACCACGATGCTGTGGAAGCTGGCCGCTGATCTCGACGCGGCGGAAGGGCCGACGCACCTTGCCGTGATCTTGGATGCGAGCGGGGTTAGCTTCCGCAACGATCTCTATGAACATTACAAGGCCCACCGCCCCGAGCCGCCCGAGGACCTCGTCCCGCAGTTCCCCCTGATCCGCGACGCCACCCGCGCCTTCAGCTTGCCCTGCATCGAAGTGCCGGGGCTCGAGGCGGACGATCTGATCGCCACCTATGCCCGCCGCGCACAGGAACGCGGCTGGGATGTCACCATCGTCAGTTCCGACAAGGACCTGATGCAGCTGATCGGCGAGGTCGCCACCGAATTTGGCCCTGCCAAGATCGACATGCTCGACACCATGAAGAATCAGCGCATCTGGCTGGAAGAGGTCGAGGAAAAGTTCGGAGTCGGCCCAGAACTGGTCGGCGATGTGCTGGCTTTGATGGGCGATGCGGTCGACAATGTGCCGGGGATCTACGGGATCGGCCCGAAGACCGCTTCGAAGCTGATCGCCGAGCATGGCTCGCTAACAGCGGCGCTCGATTCGGCGCCCGACATGAAACCCTCCAAGCTCAAGGAACGCCTGATTGAAGGTCGTGCCGATGCGGAACTCAGCAAGGTGCTGGTGACGCTGAAAGAGGATTGCGACCTGCCGCAGCCGCTCGACGAAATGGTGCTGGGGCCGGTGCCGCCGGAACCGCTGGCGGCGTTCCTCCAAAAGCACGGCTTTACCTCGCTGCTGCGGCGGCTGGATGCCGGCGCGGGCAGCCCGTCGCGCACCACCGATCTGAACCCGCCGAAGCCGACGACCGCGGGCGCGAACGGGAGCGGGGACGGCAGCCGGCAGCCCTTGCCTGAAATGGCCCCGATCGATCACAGCGCCTATGAAACGGTGCAGACGCTCGAACGGCTGGAAGCCTGGGTGGCGCGCGCCACCGCCGCGCGGCTGGTGGCGGTCGATACCGAGACCACATCGCTCGATCCGATGCGCGCGGAACTGGTCGGCGTCAGCCTCGCGCTTGGTCCGAATGATGCGTGCTACATCCCGCTTGCGCACGGTGGCACGGATATGTTCGCGCAAAAGCCCGAGCAGGTGCCTCTGGCCGCGGCCCTCGCCGCGCTGAAACCGCTGCTGGAGGATGAGGCCGTCCTCAAGGTGTTCCAGAACGGCAAGTATGACCTTAACATTCTCGCGCGGGTGGGCATCAATGTTTCCCCCATCGACGACACGATGGTGATCAGCTTCGCGCTCGATGCCGGGCGCGGTGAGGAAGGCATGGGCGGCGGCCATGGGATGGATGAATTGTCCCAGCGCCACCTCGGCCACACCCCGATCCCTTTCAAAGAGCTATGCGGCACCGGCAAAAAGGCGATCCTGTTCGGCGAAGTCCCCTTGGACCGCGCCACCGCTTACGCCGCCGAAGATGCCGACGTCACCCTGCGGCTTTACCGCCACCTGAAACCGCGCCTTGCGGTGGAGGGCGGAAGCCGGGTGTATGAACGCGTCGACCGCCCGCTGATCCCAGTGGTCGCCGCGATGGAGCGGGAAGGCATCCGGGTCGACCGCGCACGGCTCGCTAAGCTGTCGGAGGAATTCGCGATCGAAATCGGCCGGCTGGAAGGTGAGATTCACGCACTGGCGGGTCAGGAATTCACCGTCGGCAGCCCCAAGCAACTGGGCGATATCCTGTTCGACAAGCTCGGCTTCAAGGGCGGCAAGAAAGGCAAGAGTGGGCAATATTCGACCGACGTTTCCGTGCTGGAGAAGCTCGCGGTCGAAGGCGCGCCGATTGCTCGCAAGGTGCTGGAATGGCGCCAGCTGGCGAAGCTGAAGTCGACCTATACCGATGCCTTGCAGGAGGCGATCAATCCGGCAACGGGGCGGGTGCACACCAGCTACAGCCTTGTCGGCGCGCAGACCGGGCGATTGTCCTCGACCGATCCGAACTTGCAGAACATCCCGATCCGCACCGCCATTGGTCGGCAGATCCGGGAGGCCTTCGTGCCCGAGCCCGGCAATGTGCTGCTGGCGGCGGATTACTCGCAGATCGAGCTGCGGCTCGCCGCGCATATGGCCGGGGTGGACAGCCTGAAGGACGCCTTTGCCCAAGGCGAGGACATCCACGCCCGCACCGCGCGCGAAATGTTCGGCGAAGTCACGCGCGACACCCGAGCGCGGGCGAAAACCATCAATTTCGCGATCCTTTACGGCATCAGCCGCTGGGGCTTGGCGGGCCGCCTAGAGGTGCCGCCGGAAGAGGCGCAGGCGATGATCGATACCTATTTCCAGCGCTTCCCCGGCATCCAGCGTTACATCCACGAAACGCTCGAAAGCGTGCGGGCCAAGGGCTATTCGGAGACGCTGTTCGGCCGCAAGACGTGGTTCCCGCGGATCAACTCCAAGAACCAGGCCGAGCGGCAGGGGTCAGAGCGCGCGGCGATCAACGCGCCGATTCAGGGCACCAGCGCCGATATCATCAAGCGGGCGATGGCGCGGATGCTCCCGGCGCTGGCTGACGCCGGATTGCATGACGTGCGCATGCTGCTGCAGGTTCATGACGAACTGGTGTTCGAATTGCCCGAGGGCCGGGTGGAGGCTGCGACGACCATTATCCGGCAGGTGATGGCGGACGCGGCACTGCCCGCAGTGGAGCTGACGGTGCCGCTCGGGGTCGATATCGGCACCGGCCTGTCATGGGATGCGGCGCATTAGGCTGGATTGGTGCAGCCATCAAAGTTGACAAAGTTGACAGGGTGTCAAGCGTGAATTCACGACTTATCATTTTGAATTGATTGCATTTTCTTCCCGAAATCGAAGTTGACACTTGGCATGATGCGGGGGGGGGAGTGGCACCCACCGGCGGTGCAGCCTCCGCCCCGCGTGCGGCTGGGATCGACGATGGCAAAGAGCGACCGGCTCTCCCCCTAAGCCGCGCGCGCCATGTAGGAAACACGGCGCGCGCCGGTCAATCGTGCTTCTTATCCCGCGTCGGGGTTAGCGTCTCCGGCGGGAAGAAGCCGATCGGCTGCACGGCGGCGGCGCGTTTTTTCAGCTCGCCGCGCATCTTCTTGTATTCATCCTCCATCTCGACCGTGACCGTGGCGCGTGAATCTAGCAGCGCGGCCTCGAAGTCCTGCGCCGCAACTTCGGTGACATCTCCGCCCAGGCGTCGCAGCGCGGAAAGGCCCGCGCGGCGCACCAGATCTTCGAGATCCGCGCCGGTGAAGCGCTCGGTCTTGCCTGATAGCAACGCCAGATCGACGTCCTTGGCGAGCGGCATCTTGGCGGTGTGAATGCCGAGAATATGCTCGCGCCCCGCCTTGTCCGGGGTGCCGACATAGACCAGCTCGTCGAAGCGGCCGGGCCGCAGCAACGCCGGATCGACCAGCGTCGGCCGGTTGGTCGCGCCGATCACGACCACCGATTGCAGCTCCTCCAGCCCGTCCATTTCGGCGAGGATGGTGTTGACCACTCGGCCCGTCACCTGCGGTTCGCCCTGGCCTGAGCCACGTGCGGGAACCAGCGAATCAATCTCGTCGATGAACACCACGCAGGGGGCCACCGCGCGGGCGCGGGCGAAGAGGCGGGCGATCTGCTGTTCGCTCTCACCGTACCACTTGGAGAGCAGGTCGCTCGACTTCATCGAGATGAAGTTCGCCTCAGCCTCCTTGGCGACGGCCTTGGCCAGCAAGGTCTTGCCGGTGCCGGGCGGGCCGTAGAGCAGGAACCCCTTGGCCGGGCGGATGCCAAGCCGCCGGAACGCCTCGGGGTTCTTAAGCGGGAGCTCGATCCCTTCGCGCAGCTTGTCGGTCGCCTCGCTCGCGCCGCCAATATCGTCCCAGCCGACATTGGGCACCTGCACCATCACCTCGCGCATCGCCGAAGGCTGAACCCGCTTCAACGCGCTGAGGAAGTCGTCGCGCGACACGCACAGGTCTTCGAGCACTTCGGGCGGGATTGTCCGCTCATCAAGATTGAGCCGCGGCATGATCCGGCGCACGGATTCGATCGCGGCCTCACGCGCCAGCGCGGCGATATCCGCGCCGACAAAGCCGTGGGTCACACGGGCAAGCTCATCGAGATCAACCGCGCCTTCCAGCGGCATTCCGCGGGTGTGGATGCCGAAAATCTGCCGCCGCCCGCGCTGGTCAGGCACGCCGATCACGATTTCACGGTCGAACCGGCCCGGACGGCGCAGCGCCTCGTCGATCGCGTCAGGGCGATTGGTGGCGGCGATCACCACCAGATTGGCGCGCTTCTCCAGCCCGTCCATCAGGGTGAGCAGCTGCGCGACCAGTCGCTTCTCCGCCTCGCCCGGCACCTGCGTGCGTTTGGGAGCGATGGAATCGATCTCGTCGATGAAGATGATCGCAGGCGCAGCGCGGCTGGCCTCCTCAAACACTTCGCGCAGGCGCTTTTCCGATTCGCCATAGCCCGAGCCCATGATTTCCGGGCCGTTGATGGTGAAGAACTCGGCGTCGCTTTCATTCGCAACGGCTTGCGCGAGCCGGGTCTTACCGGTGCCCGGCGGGCCGTGGAGCAGTACGCCCTTGGGCGGTTCGACGCCGAGGCGGATGAACAGTTCGGGATAGCGCAGCGGCAGTTCGACCATTTCGCGCAAGGCCCGGATGGTCTCCTCCATCCCGCCGACATCGTCATAGTTCACGACCGCGCGGCCATGGCTCGGATCTTCGAACTCGGCGCGCAGTTCGACCTCGGTATTCTCGTCGATATGGACGATGCCCTTGGGGCTGGTCGAGGCTACGGTGAGGCGGATCTGGGTCAAGGCATAGGCGGGCGCGCGCAACAATTGCCGCACGTCGGCGGGCATGTTCTGCACCGGCTGCTGCCCGGTGGTGGCAACCAGATCGCCCGCCATCAGCGGACGGCGGAAGAAGTTGCGCTTCAACGCCTGCGTCGGCCCGTGCAGCCGCATTTCGCGCTGGGCCGGGGCGAACACTACGCGGGTAGCTGGGCGTGATTCGCCGCGCACGATCTCGACATGCTCACCCGATCCGCCCTGCGCATTGCCGCGCTGCAAACCGTCAAGCCGCACCACATCCAGCGCGTCGTCCTCCGGATAGGCTGCCATCGCGATCGCGGCGGTGGTGCGCCTACCGCGGATTTCGACCACATCGCCCTCGGTAATCCCGAGCTTCTGGAAGGCCGAACGCGGCATCCGCGCGATCCCGGCTCCCGATTCTTCCTGGCGCGCTGGGGCAACCTGTAACCGCACGCTGCGGGTGGGTGTGGCGATTTCGGCGTCAGCCATGGGGCGTTCCTGTGCATGCGAAGGGATTCATTTGCGAGACCGATAGCTAGGAACGGCGGCAATCGAATGCAATCGGAGGGTTGGCCGACAGGGGCGGACGTAGGGCAGGCGGCTTCAGGCCAGCGCGCGGCGAGGCATCGCGAGCGGACAAGAAAAAAGCCCGGCGCGCCCTCGCCTGCGATCTTGTGCCGGGCAAGAAAAAAGCCCGGCACTAGGTGCCGGGCTTGAAAAGTTTGGGAGAGGATGCCTGAAAGGCAGGTTCTAAATGGCGCATCCGGCTCCATTGTGCAAGTGCGAAAGAAGCGTTTTTTATTGCAAAGAACGCAAATAACTCCCGAGAATGTGCCGGTTCGTGCGCAATCTTGCAAATTTCTGCCCAAAGTGGCGGCAGTCGCTCAAAAATTGGGCAGATTTCTGGAGTGTGACGGTATTGCGACGCAACATGAACCGCGATTCGACTTCACCCCTCAGGTGGGCGTGACAGCAGCCCGGTAACGCTCTAGTCACGGCCTCGATCCCGAGCGGAGGGATTGACCTTGCCCACGACTACAAAAGGCAGACAGGCCCGATGACCAAGCTCTATCCCGACGCCGCCAGCGCGCTCGCCGGCGTGCTGCGCGATGATATGCTGATTGCCGCAGGAGGCTTCGGCCTGTGCGGACTGCCCGAGCGGCTGCTGGATGCGATCCGCGATTCGGGCGTTAAGGGCCTCACCTTCGCCAGCAACAATGCCGGGATCGACAACGAAGGCATCGGAAAGCTGCTGCGCACGCGGCAGGTCAAGAAGATGATCAGCTCCTATGTCGGCGAGAACAAGGAGTTCGAACGACAATATCTCGCAGGCGAACTTGAGGTCGAGTTCTGCCCCCAAGGGACGCTCGCCGAACGGATGCGGGCGGGCGGCGCGGGCATCCCCGGCTTCTACACCCGTACCGGCGTCGGCACCGAAGTCGCACAGGGCAAGGAGCACAAAGACTTCACCGATCGTGACGGGGTGATGCAGACCTACATCCTCGAACACGGCATCTTCGCCGACCTCGCCATCGTCAAAGCGTGGAAGGCGGACGAGACCGGCAACCTCATCTTCCGCAAGACCGCGCGCAACTTCAACCTGCCCGCGGCGACCTGCGGCAAGATCTGCGTTGCCGAGGTCGAGGAAGTGGTGCCGGCAGGCGCGCTCGACCCCGATCAAATCCATCTGGCGGGCGTCTTCGTCAACCGGATTGTCTGCGGCGCGCCCTATGATAAGAAGATTGAGTTCCGCACCGTCCGGGAGAGGGAGGCGGCATAATGGACAAGAGGATTGTAGTCCTGCCGCTGGCGTTGTTGGCGGGGACAACATTGTCGGGCTGCGTCGCGGCGGCGATTCCGGCGCTGGCGGGGTCGGCGATGTTCGGCACGCGCGTGCTCGACAGGGATGGCAAGGTTGCGTCTGCGGTGGCCGCGGCACCCACGCCTGCTTCAGTGATCAAGCCTGTTCAGGTGCCGACGTTGCCGGTGATGACCGCGGATACGGTGACCCCCGCGCTGGCGCCCGTGCCAGTCGCAATCATACCCAAGGCTCCGCTTCCCGATCCGGCTCCCGCTTGGGTCATGCCGCCGGTGAGCGCCGCCGATCCCGATCCCGCCTGGCCCTTGACGTCCGGCCAATTAAGCTTCGCCCGCTTTGTGCGCTACGCCCAGACGTCGGCCATCGGAGCCAAGAGCGGCGCTGACCTGCCTTCGGCAATCCTCAGCGATCCGATCGCGCTTGATGGCAAGCGCCGCCGCTGCGCTGCGGACGAGCAGCAGATTGCGCTGATCGATCTCGATCCGGCGGGCGGCATCTTCGCCCCCTCAGCCACGCCCACGAAGCAGCCGGGCCTCGCGCTCGGTCTTGCAGTGCTGCGAGAAGCCGGGGTGGAAATTGCCTGGCTATCCGACCTTTCCGTTATCGAATCGGGCGCCGTACGCACAATGCTTGAACAGGCCGGGCTCGACCCGCGCGGAGAGGACATCATCTCGCTGCGCCGGAACGAAGCCGACACCAAGCAGCAACGCCGGGACAATCTTGCCGGTATCACCTGCATCATCGCCATCGCAGGGGACGAGCGTGCCGATTTCGACGACCGCTACAATTATCTGCGCAGCTCCGAATCAGGTGAAGATCTGGAGCCGATCATCGGCAACGGCTGGTTCCTGATCGAACAGCTGCCGGGCAAGTAAAGGCACAAGGACATGACCACGCTCCCCACCGGCTGGAACCGCGACCAGATGGCGGCCCGCGCCGCGCGCGAGCTGAAGGACGGCTATTACGTCAATCTCGGCATCGGCATTCCGACCTTGGTGGCCAACCACATCCCCGACGGGATGATGGTGACGTTGCAGAGCGAGAACGGGATGCTCGGCATCGGGCCCTTCCCCTATGACGATGAGGTCGATCCTGACCTCATCAACGCGGGCAAGCAGACTATCAGTGAGCTGCCGCACTCGGCCTATTTCGACAGCGCCACCAGCTTTGCGATGATCCGCGGCGGGCATATCGATCTCACCGTGCTGGGTGCGATGGAAGTCGCCGAGAACGGCGACATCGCCAACTGGATGATCCCGGGCAAGATGATCAAGGGCATGGGCGGCGCGATGGATCTGGTCGCGGGGGTCAAGAAGATCATCGTGGTGATGGACCACACGTCAAAGGACGGGACGCCCAAGTTCATTCCGGCCTGCACCCTGCCGCTGACCGGCGCAGGCGTGGTCGACATGGTGATCACCAATCTCGCGGTGTTCCAGCGCCCCGACCACAATTCGCCGTTCCGTCTGATCGAGATGGCGCCGGGCGTGACTGAGGCGGACATCGGCGCGACCACCACTGCGCATTACGTGGTCTGATGCGCCGTGGCATTGCGCTCGGGCTGTTCGCGCTGGTTCTCGTGATCGGCAGCATGCTCGCCTTCACCTCGCCCCCGCGGCTGCTTTCGCTCTATGACAGGGCGCGCGGCGGGACGGCGGGTGCGCAGCAGTTGGCCGAGGGCGTCGCTTTCGGCAGTCACGGGCAGACGCTCGATATCTGGGCGCCCGAAGGGGCTGGCGGCGCGGCGCGGCCGGTCGTGATCTTCTGGTACGGCGGCGGCTGGGCCAAGGGCGACCGCACCTCCTACGCCTTTGCCGGGAGAGCGCTGGCGCGGGCAGGGTTCCTGGTGGTGATCCCGGACTATCGCAAGGTGCCTCAGGTCCACTTCCCCGCCTTCCTTGATGACGGGGCCGAGGCGGTTGCGTGGGTCGAGGACAACATCGCGCAGTTCGGCGGCGATCCGAAACGCCTCGCCTTCATGGGCCACTCCGCCGGGGCTTACGAGGCGATCATGCTTGCGCTGGACAGCAAGCGGTTGGTGGCGGCTGGGGCCGTTCCGGCCAATGTGAAGGCGGCGGTCGGCCTGTCCGGGCCCTATGACTTCTATCCCTTCGACAGTCCGCGCTCGATCGCGGCGTTCAGTGAATGGCCGCAGCCCGAGGCGACGCAGCCGATCACTTTCGCTCGCGCCGATGCGCCGCCCTTGCTGCTGGTAACATCCGACGGTGACGAGACGGTCCGTCCCAGAAACGCCAACAACCTCGGGGCGAAGCTGCGCGAGTTGGGCGCGCAGGTGGAGGTCAAGAACTACGGCCCGCTCGATCACGAGGAGATCGTGATGGCGCTTTCGGTCCCGTTCCGCAGCAAGGGCCCGGTGCTGGCCGATAGCGTGGCCTTCCTCAAGGCACGGATGGCGGAATAGGCGATGTGGCTGGCCGAACCCCGCAACTCCAACGCGCCGCTCGCCGGCCTCAAGGTGGTGGAGCTCGCGCGGGTGCTGGCCGGGCCGTTCTGCGGACAGATCCTCGCCGACCTTGGCGCTGACGTCATCAAGGTCGAAAGCCCCGAGGGCGACGGCACGCGGCTGTGGGGGCCGCCGTGGGTGGAGCGCACCGACGCCGAGGGCCGCGTCCACCGCGAGGCCGCCTATTACCACGCCTGCAATCGCGGCAAGCGCTCGATCATCGCGGACTTCGGAGACGTCGATGACCTCGCGCGCGTGCGCGGCTTGTGCGCCGAAGCCGACGTGGTGATCGAGAACTTCAAGACCGGCAGCCTCGCCAAGTTCGAGCTCGACTACGCCAGCCTTGCCGCTGCCAATCCTGGCCTCGTCTATTGCTCGATAACCGGCTTTGGCCAGACCGGGCCGAGGGCGCATGAGGCTGGGTATGACTTCGTCGCCCAAGGCATGAGCGGGCTGATGTCGCTCACCGGCGAGCCGGAAGGGCATCCGGTCAAGATGGGCATTTCGATCAGCGACTTGGCGACCGGCGTCTGGGCTGCCAACGGCGTGCAGGCGGCGCTGTTGATGCGGGCGCGAACGGGCCCAATGCAGGGGAGGGGCCAGCAGGTCGATCTGAGCCTGCTCGATTGCTCGGTCGGGTTGCTCGCCAATCAGGCGACCTACCTGTTCACCACCGGCCACAACCCGCCCCGCATGGGCAATGCCCATGCGCAGGTTGCGCCTTACGGGGTGTTCGCGGTGAGTGACGGTCACGTGATCCTCGCCCCTGCCAATGACGGGCTGTTCCACAAGCTGATGGCGGTGCTGGAGCTGAGCCACCTTGTCACCGACCCGCGCTTTGCCGCCAATGGCGACCGGACGGCGAATGCCAAGGAGCTGGATGCCGAAATCGCGGCAGCGACGGCGGGTTGGACCAAGCAGGGCTTGCTCGATGCCTGCCATGCCGCGGGCGTGCCTGCCGGGCCGATCAACCGCTTGGACGAGGTCTTCGCCGATCCACAGATCGTCGCGCGCGGGATGCGGGTGGAGCTGGGCGGGATGGCAGGGGTGCGCAGTCCCTTCACCTTCTCGGACGCGGAACTCGCGCTCGACCGGCCCTCCCCGATCCACGGAGAGCACGGCTGACGGTGCCGCGCGGGGGCCGTGTTGGAGACACATGAGACACTGTCCAGAAGCAGAAAACCTGCCCCGCTAACCCCCTCGATTACGGACATGGGGGAAGGGCAGGCAAGACGTATCATCCGCACCAACCTGCCACCCGGCGCGGGCGTAGGAAAGCCGCGCAAACCGCCCCCTGAACGGATTGCACTTGCCTCCATCTCCGATTTCTGTATTTTCAGAAATCAAGAAAGGAGCTGCGAGTCGTGGCCGATCTGATGGACATTCCCGAGGCCCGCGCCTTCATCCTCCACTGGGGGGAGATGGGCAGCGCCTGGGGCGTGAACCGCTCGGTCGCGCAGATCCACGCGCTGCTCTATCTCAGCGACGGGCCGCTTCATGCCGAGGAAATCACCGAGGTGCTCGGCCTTGCCCGCTCCAATGTCTCGACCGGGCTGAAGGAGCTGCAATCCTACGGCATCGTTCGCCGCGTCCATATCGAGGGCGACCGGCGCGACCATTTCGTTGCTGAGACCGACCTGTGGGAGGTGCTGATGCGCCTTGCCGAGGAGCGCAAGAAGCGCGAGCTTGACCCGACCATCCGCCTGCTCGGCGAACTGTCCGACAGCATCAAGGCGCGCGGCGAAGTGCCGCCCCATGTGCGTGAGCGGATCGGGCGGATGCACGAATTCATCGGCACGCTGACCGGCTGGTATGCCGACGTGCGCCACCTGCCCAAGCCGACGCTGGTGCGGCTGATGAAGCTCGGCCGCGGCATCGCCCGCTTCCTGCCGGGTATGGGCGGCGGCGAGAAATCTTGATCTGAACCCCTGACGAAGGAGAACCCCCTCTAGGAGCACATCCACGTGAAGTAATTTCGGAACTTCCAGAAACAACAGGAGAAGAAGATGTACGATATCTATGCCTATGTCGCCTACCTGATCGTCAGCATCGGCCTGACCATCTGGGTCGCTCAGACGCTTTCGAAAAACGGCCTCGTCTTCCTCGTCGAATGCTTCGGCCATGACCGGACGCTAGCGGAATCGACCAATCACCTGCTGGTGGTAGGCTTCTACCTCGTCAATCTCGGCTGGATCCTGCTGACCCTGCGCTTCGGCGCCTCGCCCGAAGATGCGGCGGATGTGATCCGCTTCCTCTCGACCAAGATCGGCATCGTGGTGGTGGCGCTCGGCTTCATGCACTTCTTCAACATGAACGCCATCGCCAAGTTCGGCCGCAAGGTCGGCACCTGGTTCCGCGAGGAACAATGGGCGGCCGCCGCACGGCCTGCTGGCCCCGAGGCCTGATCAACCCGCCAAGGGGGCGGCCTTCGCGCCGCCCCCTCCGCTTGCGAGGAGGCTGCCATGACCAACGCTTTGATCGCCTTCGCCCGCGCTGTCGGCTGGGGGACGCTGGCGGGCGCCACGCCCTATATGGCGCTGCTGATTATCCCGATGTCGCTTGCTACATTGATGGCCGGTTATGGCAGCATTGGCGAGATTGCCAGTCTTCTGGCCTACCCGCTGATGTTGTCCGGGTCGATGGTATTGGGCGCGGCGCTGCTATGCGGCCTACCGCTGACCGCGCTGCTGTCCGTCATGGATCGAGAGAATAGCTTGGCCTATGCTGTGACAGGGCTGGCCCTTGGCGCTCTTGTGCCGCCCGCCATCATCTGGCTTCTGGCTGGCGAGGTCATGTTCGGGGAAAGCCTTTTTTTCGCCGCGCCCGGCGCCTTCGCGGGCCTCGTCACCGGCACCAGCTGGGGCCGCTGGCGCGAGGCGCCGCGCGAGGCGCAGGACGCCCTTTAGGACAAGGCCCCTGCGCCCGCGCGCCACAGCCGTTCGAACGGACCTTGGCCAATGCGGGCCACCCACCACGGCGACCACGCCAGCATCGCCGCCACCGGCACCAGCCCGAGCGCGAGGGATTGCCAGCGGGTGACCTCGCCAAACAGCCCCAGCCCCCAGCTGGCGAAGATCGCGGACAGGATCACGCTGGTCATCAGATAATTCGTCAGCGACAATCGGCCCACCATCGCCAGCCTGCGGGTTAAACCGCTATCCTTGTTCAGAAACGCCATTGCCAGCGCGGCGTAACTCAGCGCCAGAGCCATGTCGAACGGGGCCGACAGCACCAGCGCCACCGGCCCGACCAGCGGCGCGGGAAAGCCGGTTCGCACCAGCCACACCGCCAGCAGCAACAGCCCCGGCAGCGCCACCAACGCCGATAGTCCTGCGATCCGTTGCAGCCGGAACGTCCGCCATTCGCCCTTCAGCATTCCGCCCCGCCAAAGTCCCATGCCGAGCGCGATGGCTGACAGGTTGAGCGGCAGCGACGCCGCGACCGCCTTCAGCTGCGCCGGAATGCCGAGGCTGCGACGCGCGATCCGCTCCGCCAGCCCCTCACGGCCCTGTTCGAGCAGCATCGCAATCGTCGGCGCATCGCGGCCGAACTGCCGCTCGGCCCACAGCAGCGCATCATGCCCGCCCTGCCCCACGTGATATGCCACCAAAGGGGCACCCAGCGCGACCAAGCCCAGGGCAACGTGAACCAAGAGCAAGCCAAGCGCGACGTTGATCAGCGCCCGCGCCGATAACCCCGCCAGCAGCGGCAGCGCCATTCCCGCCAGCGCATAGGCGCGCAAAACATCATTGCTGGCGAGCAGGGTCGCGTGCGCGAGACCAATCGCCAGCAGCACCGCTGTGCGCGCGTAATGCGCCCGCCACGGTGCAGCGCCGCTCCGCTCAATCAGGATCAAGCACCCAGCGCCGAATAGCATCGCGAACAGCGTGCGGAACTTGTCTTCGATAAAGACGAAGCTCCCCAGCCACACCCAGTAATCCAGCGGGCTCGTCGCGCCGTAGGACAGCGGATTGTAATAGGCTGGCCCCGGCAGCGCGAAGGCGTGGACATTCATGCCCACGATCCCAATCACAGCAAGTCCCCGCAGCGCATCAAGCGCGAGGATGCGGGGTGTGGGGGTGGGCGGCGTCATAAGCACCACTCTAACGCAAGTGCAGGAACATCTAACCTACTTCCGTTCGTCCTGAGCCTGTCGAAGGACTGTCCTTTCCTTCAGCGGCCTCGAGCAGCCGACAAAAGAAGAAAGCAGCCCTTCGACAGGCTCAGGGCGAACGGTGGAAGCGGCGAAAAATCAGCCCAGCGCTGCCTTCAGATCTGCAACCAGATCGAGCCGCTCCCACGGGAAGAAGTCGCCCTCTGCCGCGCGGCCGAAATGGCCATAGGCGGCGGTCGGCTGGTAGATCGGCTTGTTGAGGCCAAGGTGCGTGCGGATGCTGCGCGGGGTCAGGCCGCCGAGCTTGGCAATGCCGAGGATCGCCTGTTCGATTTTGTCGTCGCCCACCGTGCCGGTGTCATGCGTGTCGACATAGAGCGACAGCGGCTTCGACACGCCGATCGCATAGGCAATCTGGATGGTGCAGCGCGTGGCAAGACCTGCCGCCACCACGTTCTTGGCAAGATAGCGGGTGATGTAGGCCGCCGACCGGTCAACCTTGGTCGGGTCCTTGCCGCTGAAGGCACCGCCGCCATGCGGAGCCGCGCCGCCATAGGTGTCGACGATGATCTTGCGGCCGGTCAGCCCGGCGTCGCCATCCGGCCCGCCGATTTCGAACGTGCCGGTCGGGTTGATGAAGTATTCGGTCTCACGCAGGAGAACCGGCGGGATCACGTCGGCGATCACCTTCTTCACATAGGCTTCAAGCTCGGCCTGCTTGGCCGGATTGTTCTCGTCATAGCCCGGCTTGTGCTGGGTCGAGACGACGACGGCGGTCGCGGCCACCGGCAGCGAACCCTCGTATCGCAGCGTCACCTGGCTCTTGGCATCAGGCTCGAGGAAGGGTGCCGCGCCCGAGTGGCGATCAGCCGCCATGCGCTCGAGGATCTTGTGGCTGTAATAGAGCGTGGCGGGCATCAGACCGGGGGTTTCGTCGGTGGCATAACCGAACATGATCCCCTGATCACCCGCGCCTTCATCCTTGTTCTCGCCGGCGTCCACACCCTGCGCGATGTGCGCCGACTGGCCGTGCAGGCGGTTGATGAATTCGAACTTTTCCCAGTGGAAGCCGTCCTGCTCGTAACCGATGCGCTTCACGGTGGCGCGCACCGTGGCTTCGATTTCTTCCTGAGCGCCGGGCGCCCATTCATTGTTCTCGAACACGCCCTTGCAGCGGATTTCACCGGCGAGGACTACCAGCTGGGTGGTGGTCAGCGTTTCGCAGGCGATGCGCGCTTCGGGGTCTTTCGACAGGAACAGGTCGACGATCGCGTCCGAAATCTGGTCGGCAACCTTGTCGGGGTGGCCTTCGGACACGCTTTCCGAGGTGAAGAGATAGTCGTTGCGCATGAATACTCCGGGGGCTGGAGAGTGCGGATCAGGGTGGGCGCGAAGGTTGTCTTATAGAGATATAAGGAAACCTTTATGTCCCGCTTTCTTACTGACCGCCCTAGCCGCGCACGCGGGTGAGCGCAAGCACTCTCGGCAGTCCCAGGCCCAGTGCGATGAACAGCGCCGCCCAGGCAAGCGTCAGGGCGTGGCCCCACTGGCCGAACAGCGTCGGCGCGTTGGCCTTGGGGATGAAGCCTTCCAGCTTGTCGGCCTTGCCCGTGGCGATATGCCCGCGCACCACGCCGTCCGCGTCGATCACCGCGCTGATGCCGGTGGTGGTCGAGCGTAGCACCGGCAGGCCCTCCTCGGCCGCGCGCATCCGCGCCTGCGCGAGGTGCTGCGGCGGCCCCCACCAGCCGAACCAGCCGTCATTGGAAGGGTTGAAGATATAGTCCGGGCGATTCGCCTTGTCCGCCACCGCGCCCGAGAACACGATCTCGTAACAGATCATCACCCCCGCCTTGCCGTGCACACCCAGATCGAGCGTGCGCGGGCCGGGGCCGGGCAGGTAGTCGATGCTGCCAGCGACCAGTCGTGACAGGCCGAGCGGTTCAAGGATCGGCCGCAGCGGCAGATATTCGCCGTAAGGGACCAGATGCGCCTTGTCGTAACCGCCGACGATCTGCCCTTCACCGTTCAGCGCCATCACCGAATTGCGCGCGCTGACGGCGCCGGGGACGTTGCCGGGACGCGGCGCGATATTGAGGTTCACCACGCCGGTCAGCAGCGTCGATTGCGGGCCGATCACCGTGCCGATGCGCCGCCGCGCCAGCTTGGGATCACCGCCAGCGGTCATCTGGAGATAATAGCGGTCAGGATAGCCGTCCTCGAGATAGTCCGGCAGCGCGCTTTCCGGCCACAGCACCAGCCGCGATTGATCGCGCGACGGGGTGGTGAGGCGGGCGATGCGGACAAATTGCTCGTCGAACTTCGACCCGTCGTTGATTTCGGATTGCGGGATATAGGGCTGGACGAGGGTGTAGCGGACACCCTTTTTGGTCGGCTCGTCAGCGGGATGGGGCGCCAGCATCAGCCCCGTCAGCACCAGCACCAGACCTGCCGCATTGACCCACCGGCGTGCGGTGAGCACGGCCAGCAGCAAAGCCGCCGCCAGCACTGTGAGGCCGGACAGGGCATAGGTGCCCATGAACGGCAGCACCCTTGCAAGGCCCGGCGTATCCCACCCGCCCAACAGCATCAGCCCCACAGGCGGCCACGGATAGCCGGTGAACACCCAGCCGCGCAGCCATTCGGTGACGATCCACGCACCTGCCAGCACCAGCCCGAAGGCCCATAGCGGGCGCTTCTTCGCCAGCCCATGCGCGGCGAGCGCCGCCAGCGCGGGATACCATGCGAGGTAGATGCACAGCAGCGGCACCGCCAGCCAGCCGAGGAACTCGGGCATCTTGGCCTGATGGGTAAAGGCGGTCGCGATCCAGTTGTTGGCGAGCGTCAGATGCGCCCAGCCGAAACACCATCCGATCCACAACGCCGCGCGCTTGGTGGGCGCGGCGTGAACGAGCCACACGAACCCTGCCAGCGCGGCGAGGCCCAGCGGCCACAGATGCAGCGGCGGGTAGGCGCAGGCCCCGATCAGCCCGAAGGCAAGGGCGGCAAGCGCCGGACGGCGCTGCATCAGCGCCGCAACCGCAGCCAGCCGCTCCATCATCGCAGCCTATTCGACCGTTTCGAGCGCGCCGCCGGTTTCGCCCGAGCCGCCATCGTCCCCACGGATCGAGGGCGGGAGGATCGACGAATCGATCACAGCGCGATCATCATCAGCCACCTTGCGCGGGCGACGCGCACGGACGGGCTTTTCGGCGCGGGGTTCAACGGGCTTCTCGGCCCGCGGCGCTTCGGCCCGCTCAGGGCGGCTTTCGCTGCGTTCGGGGCGCTCGGTCCGTTCGGGACGGGCGGCACGCGGCGCGCGGTCGCTGCGGTCCTGACGGTTGTCGTCACGTCCACCTTCTCGGGCACCCTCTCTGGGCTTACGCGGCTGGCGACGCGCATTCGGCTGACGGTCGCCGCGATCATCATTGCGGTCATCGTTGCGCCCGTCATCGCGCCCGTTGTCGCGGTCATCGTTCAGGAAGCTCTCGCCTTCCTGACCGGGCTCGCCCTCGTCCATGTCAGAGCGGGGGGCATTGTCCAGCTGTTCGTAGCGCGAGCGGGTCGGCTGTTCGTTGCGACGGCCGGAGCCGAAATCGATATCGTCATCGCCGTATTCTTCGGCCTGATCGCGCTCGTCATTGCGGCGAGGGCCGCCGCGCTGCTCGTCCACGCGGGCCTTGTTGTCGGCGATCACGCGGAAATAGTGATCCGCGAACTGGAGATAGTACTCCATCTGCACGCGGTCGCCATTGTGGTGGGCGTCCTGCGCGAGCTTCTTGTACTTATCGAGCATCTGCGGGGCATTGCCGCGCGCCCGGCTGTCAATCCGGTTGAGCTGGGCACCATTGCCGCTCTGATTACGGTTACCGCGCCCACGACGACGGTTATTCCGGTTATTATTGTTGTTATTATTCAAGGAAGTAGTTCCTTATCAGTGACCCGGTGCAAAAAAATGCCTGCACGCGCGGTCAACAGACCCCTTGTCCCTGCGCCTTACGTCAGGCCCTGACATTGTGTCAGGCCGGGCGTGCTGCGCGCTCCGCGCTGCCGCAGTCGGGGACACGCCCTGACGGCCGAATCAGCTGAGTTTAGGAGCTTGGCTCAGCGATTTGCGCCCTTCGCAGATCATCTGGCCTCCCGGGGACGTAGCGATGCCGAAGCGGTTTGCCAAGCCCTGCCTTGCTTTTCTGTCAGATGAGAATCAGCGCACGGGGCCGGCCGGCAAGGTCGCGGCGCAGCGCCGTCGCAAAGCCCGATGCCGCCGCCAGCGCACCGACAGCCTCGGCCTGATTCGCCCCGATCTCGAGGATCGCGATGCCATCCGGGTTCAGCAGCGCGCGCAATTGCGGGATCAGGACGCGGTAATCGTCCAGCCCCTCCGGCCCGGCGAACAGCGCGCTGGCAGGCTCATGCTCGCGCACCTGCGGCTCAAGCTGCGCGTCCGCCTCGACATAGGGCGGGTTGCACAGGACGAGGTCGAAGGTGCCCAGATCGTCCGCCCAGCCGGGCGTGTGCCAGTTGCGATGATGCCATGTGCTGCAATGCGCCAGACCCAGCGCGGCAGCATTGCCTGTCGCCACTGCCAGCGCGTCTTCAGAGGCGTCAATGCCGACCCCCTCCCAGCCTTCGCGGTTCGCCAGCATAGCGAGCAGCAGCGCGCCTGAGCCTGTGCCAAGGTCCACCACCCGGCCCTGTTCGCCCCCGTGTTCGCAAACGTGTTCGAGCGCCGCTTCGATCAGCGTCTCACTGTCACCGCGCGGGATCAGCGTCGCGGGGGTGGCGGCCAGCGTGAGGCCGTAGAACTCGGCGGTGCCGGTGATGTAGGCGACCGGTTCGTGCCCCGCGCGGCGTTCGATCAGCGCCGCGAAGCCTTCCGGCGCGGGCTCACGCATGGCCCTAAGCAGCATATCCGAGCGGGTGAGGCCGAGCGCGTGGGCCATCAGCAATTCGGCATCGAGCCGGGCGGTATCGCTTATGGGGGCCAGGCGTGTCGCGGCGGTGCGGATGGCGTCGCCCACCACCACATCCGTTCGCCCTGAGCTTGTCGAAGGGACGTCCTTCACTTTGGCCTCGCACGCAAAAAAGAAGAGCGGTGCTTCGACAAGCTCAGCACGAACGGAGTCTATGCGAGGTTTGGGTCTATTCCGCCAGCGCCGCCAGGCGCTTGCCCTCATCCTCGGCGATTAGCGCGTCGATCATTTCGCCAAGCCCAGCCCCGGCGAGCACTTCCTCCAGCTTGTGCAGCGTCAGCCCGATGCGGTGATCGGTGACGCGGCCTTGGGGGAAGTTATAGGTGCGGATGCGCTCCGAGCGGTCGCCAGAACCGACCATCGCCTTGCGCGCTTCGGCCTCGGCGCCCTGGGTGGCTTCGCGCTGGGCATCGTAGAGCCGCGTGCGCAGCACCTGCATCGCCTTTTCCTTGTTCTTGTGCTGGCTCCGGCCGTCCTGACAGGTGACGACCGTGCCAGTCGGCAGGTGAGTGATGCGCACCGCCGAATCGGTGGTGTTGACGTGCTGACCGCCTGCACCTGACGCGCGGTAGACATCAATCTTGAGGTCTTTCTCCTCGATCGAGACATCCACCTCGTCCGGCTCGGGCAGCACCGCCACGGTCGCGGCCGAGGTGTGGATGCGCCCGCCGCTTTCGGTCACGGGGACGCGCTGGACGCGGTGGACGCCGCTTTCGAACTTCAGTTTGGCGAACACGCCGGTGCCGGTGACGTTGGCGATCACTTCCTTGAAGCCGCCGATATCCGAGGCATTGATGCTGACCGCTTCGACCTTCCACCCCTGTTCGGCGGCGTAGCGTTCGTACATCCGGTAGAGATCAGCCGCGAACAGCGCGGCTTCATCGCCCCCCGTCCCGGCGCGGATTTCGAGCATCGCGGGCTTGGCGTCGGCGCTGTCACGCGGCAGCAGCGCAATGGCGAGGCGGCGTTCCAGATCGGGCAGCGTGGCCTTGATCTGAGCGAGTTCCTCTTCGGCCATGGCCTTCATCTCAGGGTCGGCGAGCATTTCGGCCAGCCCCGCCATCTCCTCGCGCGCCGATTTCACCTCGGCGGCGATCTTGGCGACGGGTTCGAGTTCCGCATAGTCGCGTGAGGCGCGCACGAAGGCCTCACCTTCCAGCGTGCCCGAGGCCATGCGCGCTTCCAGCTCCGCAAAGCGGTGCGCGATCTGGTCAAGGCGTTCGGGGGGGATTTGCATTGCTGTTTTCTTACTCACCGTCCCGGCCACCGAGCCGGGACCCCGCTTCTATTGGAGCGGCGGAAAAAGGAAAGCGGGGCCCCGGGTCAAGCCCGGGGCGGGGGCTAATTCTGGTGGAGGACGCCAGACCCGTAGATCAAATCTGCAATCTTGTTGACGAGGTCTTCCTCGCTGCTTCGCACAGGTGCCGAATTGACGCCCTCACCACCGAGGCTGAGAATTGCACGGGGGTTGGCCTTAGATGCTTTGTCAAACCGCTTTCGAGGGGAACCCGAGGCGATCATTTCTGCGCTGTAGCCGTTGCTTCGCAGTGTCCTAAGGACGGCGAAGGCCTTTGTGAGAACTGCGTCGTCCTCGACAACGACGATCACATCAGCCTTGGCCTCCTCCCGCGCCCCCACCAACATCGCCAGCCGCTCGATCCCCGCAGCCCAGCCGACCGCAGGCGTGGCTGCGCCGCCGAGCGACTCCATCAGCCCGTCATAGCGCCCGCCCGCCAGAACCGTACTCTGGCTCCCCAAAGCCGCAGCCGATACGCCGCCCTCGTCGGGAATAAATTCGAACGCAGTGTGGCGGTAGTAATCAAGCCCGCGCACAAGGCCTTCCGCGCGCACCCACTTCACGCCCGCCGCATCCAGCCCGCTGGTCACGGCAGCAAAAAACGCGCTCGCCTCTTCCGACAAAAAGGCGTCGATCTTCGGCGCATCGGGCAGGAACGCCTTGTCGCGGGGGTCCTTGGAATCGAGGATTCGCAGCGGGTTCTTCTCCAGCCGCTCCTGCGATTCCTCGGACAGCTGATCCTTCACCGCGCGGAAATAGTCGATCAACGCCGCCCGCCATGCCTCGCGACTTGCACCATCACCCAAAGTGTTGAGGTGCAGCGTCACATCATGGATCCCCAGCTCCTTCAACAGCTGATCCGCCATCGCCAGCAGCTCGACATCGGCCTGCGGCTCGGCAGCGCCGATCACCTCGGCGTCGATCTGGTGGAACTGGCGGTAGCGGCCTTTCTGCGGGCGCTCGTAACGGAACAGCGGGCCGTGGGTCGCCACCTTCAGGGGCGCATATTGCTGCCAGCCGTTTGTCAGGAAAGCGCGCGCGATGCCGGCGGTGAATTCAGGGCGCAGGGTCAGCGATTCGCCGCCGCGGTCGTCGAAGGAATACATCTCTTTCGATACAACATCGGTCGTCTCGCCCAGCGAGCGGGCGAAGACCTCGGTCTTTTCGAACACCGGCATTTCCACCCGCCGGAACCGATACAGCCGCCGCACGCGCTCGAACGTCTCGACCACGAAGGCGAAAGCCTCGGCATCGGCGCCGAAGATGTCCTGGGTACCTCTGATGGCGTTGGGGGTTTTGGCGGAGGTTTTTGTGCTCATAGGGCTGCGCGATTAGGCTTACGCAGGCTCTTTCGCAATCCTGCGGCACGCATTAAAGGCCCGCGCGTTACCTCTCTCATTCGCAAGCCAAAAAGAGACCTGCCATGCGCATCGACAAGATCCCCACCGGCGTCAATCCGCCCGACGATCTCAACGTCATCATCGAAGTGCCCACCGGCGGCGAGCCGGTGAAGTATGAATTCGACAAGGAAAGCGGCGCGCTGTTCGTTGACCGCATCCTGCACACGCCGATGCGCTATCCGGCGAATTACGGCTTCGTGCCGCACACGCTCAGTCCTGATGGCGATCCGCTGGATGCGCTGGTGATCTCGCGCTCGCCCTTCATTCCCGGCTGCGTGGTGCGCGCGCGGCCCATCGGGGTGCTCAACCTCGAAGACGAGCAGGGCGGCGATGAAAAGCTGATCTGCGTGCCGGTTAAGGAGACCTTCCCCTATTACGCCGACGTGGTCGAAACGAGCGATCTGCCCTCGATCATCTTCCAGCAGATCGAGCACTTCTTCACCCACTACAAGGATCTGGAAGCCGAAAAGTGGGTGCGCGTGGGCAAGTGGGGCGACGCCGCCGAAGCGCGTCAGATCACCATTGAGGCGATCGAGCGATATAACGCTGGAAAGTAAGGGATATTTCTCCCCGTCCCGGGTCAAGCCCGGGGCGGGGGGTGCGAAGTCTTGCTTAAATCACACTCAACACGGCCTTGAACATCAGCGTCAGACCGAAAGGCAGGCCAATCGCCAGCGCCCACAGCGTCATCACGTCGCGCTTGAAGGCCGGGGCGTAGGATCGGTCGACCGCTTCGGCATCGCTCAGCACCGACCAACGCTTTTCGAACCAGCGGCACACCGGGATGATCCCGGCCACCAGCACGACCAGCGCCATATAGGGCAGCAGGCTCGACGTGCCCTCTGCCAGCGCCTTGACCGTCACGAAGATTTGCAGCGCGGTGTAGACCAGCAGGCCGTAGGCGACATGGTCGCTCATCGCCTTGCGCCAGTCTCGCGCCCGAGTGGCAGACAGTGCCTGGCTTTTGCCCCGCTCATTGGATTTCATCATGCTGGCCGCTCCCCAACGGTCTGTTGTGAAGCTGGCAGTATCGCAAAGCTTCTCCAAGGTTGCAAGAAGGCGCGGAAATCCGCCATTTTGTTGCGCCAAACGCACAGAACGAGGCACAAGCTGCTCAAATGACGGGGGCTTTGTCTGACGTTGTGCCAGTAACTGGTCGATACGTCAGCACTAAGCAAAAATCCTGCCAAACGCCTTGCGCCCCTTTTCTGCGGCTCGAAGGCTGCTAAAGCTCGCAGACACATGACCACGACCCTTTCCGATCCGCCCAGCGAGGCAGCGCCGGTTCAGCCGCTCGGCAGCGGGCTTGAAGTGATCTCGATCGCCAAGAGCTATGACAAGCGCGCGGTGCTGACCGATATTTCGTTCAGCGTCGCCAAGGGCGAAGTGTTCGGCCTGCTCGGCCCCAATGGCGCGGGCAAGACCACCTGCTTCTATTCGATCATGGGGTTGGTGAAGCCAGATTCGGGTCGCATCCTGATGGACGGCGAGGATGTGACCAAGCTGCCGATGTATCGCCGCGCGATCCTCGGTCTGGGCTATCTGCCGCAGGAAACCAGCATCTTTCGCGGGATGACCGTGGAGCAGAACATCGCCTGTGTGCTCGAACTGGGTGAGCCTGATGCCGCCACCCGCGCCAGCGAGCTTGAGCGGTTGCTCGACGAATTCGGCCTTGCGCGCCTGCGCCAGTCGCCCGCGATGGCGCTGTCGGGCGGGGAGCGGCGGCGCTGCGAGATCGCCCGCGCACTAGCGGCCAAGCCTTCGATCATGCTGCTGGACGAGCCCTTTGCCGGGATCGATCCGCTCTCGATCAACGATATCCGCGATCTGATCCGCGATCTCAAAGCGCGCGGCATCGGGGTGCTGATCACCGATCACAACGTGCGCGAGACGCTCGATATCGTCGACCGTGCTTGCATCATCTACGGCGGGCAGGTGCTGTTCGCCGGTTCCCCGCAGGAACTGGTCGCCGACGAGAACGTAAGGCGGCTCTATCTCGGCGAGAGCTTCACGCTCTAGCGCTGATTGGCATGGCATTAGGTCCCCGCCTTGACCTGAGGCAATCGCAATCGCTGGTCATGACGCCGCAGTTGCAGCAGGCGATCAAGCTGCTGGCGGCCTCGAACCTCGAAATCGAAAGCTTCATTGCCGAGGCGCTGGAGGCCAATCCGCTGCTCGACACCGGCGGGCCTGCGGATGTGGGCGAGCCGGAACGAATCGAACTCGCGGCCCCGCCGGGTGAGGATGCGCCTGCCGATGAATTGATGCTGCGCGGCGGGGGTGAAAGCGACGCGCCGCTCGACCTGTCCTCGGTGGATCGTGACTGGGACACCGGCGACGGGGAGGCACGCAATGCCCGCGATGCCGAATGGGGCGCCGCAGCCAGCGGATCTGGCGGCGACTTCGATGACGCGCCCGACTGGGAGCAGCTGCGCGCCGCCGAAATCACGCTGTCCGAACATCTCGAAGGCCAGATCGGCGCGCTCACCAGCGATCCGCGCACCGGGTTCATCGCGCGCCACATCATCGGGCTGCTCGATGATGCGGGCTACCTCGGCACGCCGATCGATGAAGTCGCCGATGATCTGGGCGTGGGGCTGTTTGAGGCCGAAGCGGCGCTGACGCTGGTGCAATCGCTCGACCCAACTGGCGTCGGCGCGCGCAATCTCGCCGAATGCATCGCGATCCAAGCGCGCGAGGCGGATCGTTATGATCCCTGCATGGCGGCGCTGATCAGCAATCTCGATCTGGTCGCACGCGGCGAAGTCGAGCGGCTAAAGCGCCTGTGCCGCGTGGATGACGAGGATTTCGCTGACATGCTGCGCGAATTGCGCAGCTACAACCCGCGCCCCGGTCTTGCTTTCATGCCGTCTGACAGCAGCTCTGTGGTGCCCGACATCCTCATCACCGCCAATGCTGCCGGCGGGTGGGACATTGCCTTGAACGAGGACACCCTGCCCAAGCTGATCGTCAACCGCGGCTACTTCGTGGAATTGAACGCCGGGGCTACATCCAAGGAATCGCAGGGCTGGCTCAAGGAAAAGCTCGCCGACGCGCACTGGCTGATTCGCGCGCTCGATCAGCGGCAGAAGACGATCCTGAAAACCGCTGCGGAAATCGTGAAGCAGCAGGACGGGTTCTTCCGCCGGGGTGTGTCCGAGCTGCGCCCGCTCACCTTGCGCGAAGTGGCCGAGAAGATCGAAATGCACGAAAGCACGGTCAGCCGCGTCACCAGCAACAAGTACCTCGCCTGCGCGCGCGGGACGTTTGAACTGAAGTATTTCTTCACCAGCGGGGTCGCCTCAGCCGACGGCGAAGGCGCGTCATCCGCCGCGATCAAGTCCCGCATCAAGGCGCTGATCGACGCAGAGACCGCGAAGAATATCCTGTCTGACCAACAGCTTGCCGAAATGCTCCAGAAAGAAGGCTTCGACCTCGCCCGGCGCACCGTGGCGAAATACCGCGAAGCGATCGGGCTGGGCTCCAGCGCCGAGCGGCGGCGGGCCAAGAAGCTGGCGGGCGCATCTTAGGATTTTCCCGCAATGGGCGGCCCATCCGTAAAGGTCTAACCCTGCGCGATAATTCGCTGCTGCGGGGGTGTGACTCGAAAGACTCACTTCAAAACGTTAACGCGCTAAACTTCTTATTAACCTTTTTTGGTGAGAAGTGGCGTGGTTAACAGACGGCAACCTCTCCTAAGCAGGGGTTACCAGGGGACAGACAGGGGACTAAGATGCGCGTTCTGCTGATCGAAGACGAACCGACCACTGCCAAGGCTATTGAGCTGATGCTCACCACCGAAGGCTTCAATGTCTATTCGACCGACCTCGGTGAGGAAGGTTTGGATCTGGGCAAGCTGTATGATTACGACATCATCCTGCTCGACCTGAACCTGCCTGACATGCATGGCTATGACGTGCTCAAGAAGCTGCGTGTCGCCAAGGTGCAGACCCCGGTGCTGATCCTTTCGGGCATCAGCGAGATGGATTCGAAGATCCGCAGCTTCGGCTTCGGCGCTGACGATTACGTCACCAAGCCGTTCCACCGCGAAGAACTGGTCGCCCGCATTTATGCCGTGGTGCGCCGTTCGAAGGGCCATTCGCAGTCGGTCATCCGCACCGGCAAGCTGGCCGTGAACCTCGACGCCAAGACGGTCGAAGTCGATGGCGCCCGCGTGCACCTCACCGGCAAGGAATATGCGATGCTCGAGCTCCTCAGCTTGCGCAAGGGCACCACGCTGACCAAGGAAATGTTCCTCAACCACCTCTATGGCGGGATGGACGAGCCGGAACTCAAGATCATCGACGTGTTCATCTGCAAGCTGCGCAAGAAGCTGTCGCTGGCCTGCGGGGGCGAGAACTACATCGAGACCGTGTGGGGCCGCGGCTACGTGCTGCGCGACGACGAAGCGGTGGTCGAAGCGGCTTAATCGTTTGCGAGCGCCCCTCCGGGCGCTCGTCCTCGGCGAGCTTCCGTCGCTGCGCGACGGATCGCCTGCGGGGCGGCCGCGTGGCCTTGCGGCCCCTTGGGCCGGAATTGCTCTATTACATCAAAACGCCCGGGGTTCTCGCCCCGGGCGTTCGCGTTTCAGCCGATGCGGTTGAAGACGATGGCCTTGGGCTCGGGCATCTCGCCGTTCGCCCAGACGATCGTTTCGGTCATCGAGCTGCCGTCCTTCGCCACGGTGTAGACGCGGGTCGAGACGCGCTGGCCTTCCTTGGCGAGCGTCATCACCAGCGTATCGGGCTCAGGCTGGCGCAGCGCGACCGAATCGATTTCCGCCATCGAGCCGCCCACTGGCACTGCCACCCCATCGAGCGCCGCAGTCGATTCGGCTTTGATTTTCGCGCCGTCGCGGTTCTCGACCCACACCAGTGTATGCAACCGCCCGTCGACTTGCGGCGTGAAGGTGATCGTCACCGCGAGAGGACGCTCGTTCTCGGGGAGTCGCGCCACATCGAGCGACCAGCGCCCGGCCAGCGGTGTGGCAGCGGCCTGCGCGGTTTCGGCAGCCTCGGGCATGGTAATGGTGCCTGCAACCAGTGCGAGGCCCAGAGCAGCTGCGGGGAGCATGAAAGCCATGGCAATCTTTCCTTTCGTCCATTCGAACCCCTTCGAACGGGGCACGAGAGGATGCTCGGCCAAAGGTGCGCCGGGCGACAGATCGCTTTTTCTGTCCCAGATTTTTTGTGCCGCGAGCCGGCGGGCGAGCTCCCTGCTGCTTCCCACCCCGGTCTTGCGCCGCGCCTCGCGCAGCCGCTCGTTGATCGAGGCTTCCGAACGATCCAGCCGGGCAGCAATCGACTTCACCGTGTGCCCTGCCGCCAGCAGGCGCAGGACTTCAAGCTCCTTGTCGGAAAGCGCCTCGGCACAAATTGGGGACGGGGTCGTCATCGGCTCTGATCACCACAGCGCGCTACCTTGCGTCCAGCACGATTTTCTTGTGCCGCGCCGGGCTGCGTGCCAAGCGCCCGCCCCATGACAGCGTTCAAGGAAGGCGATCCGACCACCATCGCGCGGCTTTATGGCCGCTCAGTCGGGAAGAAGTTGCGCAAGTATCAGCAGGGGTTGGTCGATACCCTCCTGCCGCAGATTTCTGTGCCTGCCGAAGGCCCGGTGACGAGCGAGATCCTGTTCGGCGATTCGCGCCCACTGCATTTCGAGATCGGCTTCGGCGGGGGCGAGCATCTCGCCTATCGCGCCGATCTGCTGCCAGATCACGGCTTCATCGGCGCGGAGCCCTTCGTCAACGGTGTAGCGCAGGCACTCACACATGTCGCCGACCAGCGGCTTGCCAATATCCGGCTGCATCATGGCGACGCATTGGAGGTGCTCCAGCGCATCCCCGATGGCTCGCTGACGATGGCCTATCTGCTGCATCCCGACCCCTGGCCCAAGGCGCGCCATGCCAAGCGGCGGATGGTCAACGACGGCCCGATCAAGCTGCTCGCCGCCAAGCTGAAACCCGGCGGCGAGTTCCGGTTCGGCACGGACCACGCGGTGTACCTGCGCTACGCGCTGATGGTGATGCAGCGCCACGCGGATCTGTTCGAATGGGTGGTCGAGAAACCCGCCGACTGGCAGGTGCGCCCGTCCGGCTGGCCCGAGACCCGCTACGAACACAAGGCCCGCACGGTCTATGGGCATGAGGTCTGGTACTTTCGATACCGGCGGAAGTGACCTCGCTCGGCGACCGGATTGTCACCGCGATCTGGTATCTCGCAAGTGGCGCACTGTGGGTCACGGCGGCGAAGTACGATGCCTTTGGCGACAATTGGCTGATCGCGGCGCTGGTGATTGCCGCGCTGCAATCGTGATCATGGCGTTTGCGCGGACGCTAGGCGCCCCGCCGCACCCGCCACCACGGCATCAGCGCGAACGCCACCTGCCCTGCGAGCCCGAGCAGCGCGTGCGGTTGCCTCAACCCCGCGAGCCACTGCGCCGGAGTCTGGCCCGAAAGCACCCCAGCCAGCGCGCACTCCGCCGCCATCAGGATCGCGAAGGCGAGCAGACCAAGGGTCAACGCCTCGCGCCGGGTGGCTATGGCGAAGCGGCGCAAAATCCACCCAGATGCAAGCCAGCTCGCCGTGAGGATGATCGGCAGTTCCAATAGGGTCGCGGGCATCAGCCCCACCATCGGGATCACCCACAGCACCCGCACCGTGCCGAGCACGAAGCCCAGCGCAAACACGATGGCCCAATAGGTTACCGCTGCCGTTCCCACCCGCATGGCCCTGCCCACAGTCTAGTCTCCTGTCTCGCCCTGCCGCAGCAAGCCTGCGGCTCGTCCGATCCGGGTGCCTTACCACACCCATGACAGAACATCGCGGAACGGTTGGGGCCACAGCGACATGGGGGTGCAATCATTCACCGGAGACGACCAACATGACCATCACGACGCTCAAGGATCTCTACGTCGATCAGTTGCAGGACCTCTACAGCGCCAATCGCCAGGCCATCCAGGTCACGCGCGAGCTGAAGGAAGCGGCCAGCTCAGCCCAGCTGCGCAAGGCGCTTACCGCGGGCGTGGACGGGATCGAGGAGGGTATGGATCACCTCAAGACCCTGATCGAAAACCACGATGCCAACCCGCGCGGCGAACATTGCAAGGGCATGGAAGGCCTCGCCGCCGAAGCGCGCGCGCATGGGGTCGAAGCGGATTTCTCGGACGAGGACGTCCGCGATGCTTCGATCATCGCGCAGTACCAGCGCATGACCCACTACGGCATCTCGGGCTATGGCACGGCAGCGGCATTCGCGCGGCGGCTCGGGTTGGAGAATGATGCCAGCGTTCTGGCGCAATGTCTCGAAGACACCCGCAGCGGCGACACACACATGACGCAAATCGCGTCGGGCGAGGTCAATCCCGCCGCCGCCGAAGCGTAAGAGTGGCAGGAGCCCGGCGTGATCCGCCGGGCTCCGCTATCTCACCCCACGATGCCCGCGCCCGCCAGCACGGCAAGGGTCAGCACATCGGGCACGCTGGCGGTCATCGGCACGATCTGCACCGGCTTTTCCATCCCGATCAGCATCGGGCCAATGGTGGCATTGCTGCCCAATTCGCGCAGCAGCTTGGCCGACAGGTTTGCCGATTGCAGCCCCGGCATGATCAGGACGTTCGCCGGGCCAGACAGGCGGCTGAACGGGTACAGCGCCATCACCTTGGGATTGAGCGCGGCGTCAGGCGCCATTTCGCCTTCATATTCGAAGCCCGGATCCTCCTGATCGAGAATCGCCACCGCCTCGCGGATCGAGGTCAGCCACTGGCCCGAGGGGTTACCGAAGGTCGAATAGCTGAGGAACGCGACGCGCGGTTCGTGACCCATGCGCCGGGCGACTGCTGCGGTTTCCTTAGCGATATGGGCGAGTTCTGCGGAATTGGGCCGCTCGTTGATCGTTGTATCGGCGAGGAAAGTCGTGTGGTTCTTGCCGATCATCATGTGGATGCCGAACGGCAGCGCGCCCTGTTTGTGATCGAGCACCAGGTTCACCTCGCGCACGGTCTGCGCGAAGGTGCGGGTCATGCCGGTGATGATCCCGTCGCCGTGGCCGAGCGCGACCAGCAGCGACGCAAAGACGTTGCGGTCCTGATTGACCATGCGCCGCACATCGCGCTCGGTATAGCCGCGCCGCTGGAGCCGCTTGTACAGGTAATCGACCATCGCGGGTACGTGCTCGCTATCGGCCGAGTTCTGGATTTCAAAGCTGCCCGGATCGCCAACCGAAAGCTGATGCAGCTTGTCGAGCACCGCCTTGGTGCGGCCCACCAGGATCGGCGTGCCATAACCGAAATCGCGGAACTGGATCGCGGCGCGCAGCACCACTTCTTCTTCCGCTTCGGCAAAGACCATCCGCTTGGGGTTCGCCTTGGCGACTTCATAGACGCCGCTCAGCACTGAAGTGGTGGGGTTAAGGCGGCTGCGCAGCTGGATGCGATAAGCCTCGAAATCCTCGATCCGGGCCTGCGCTACGCCCGAATCCATCGCTGCCTTGGCGACGGCGGAGGACACCACCTCGATCAGTCGCGGATCGAACGGGGCGGGAATGATGTAATCGGTGCCGAACTTGTGGTTCTTGCCATAGGCGCTCGCCACTTCTTCGGGCACCTGACGGCGCGCGAGTTCGGCGATGGCGTGGGCGGCGGCGACCTTCATTTCTTCATTGATCGTGGTCGCCTGCACATCCAGCGCGCCGCGGAAGATGAAGGGGAAGCCCAGCACATTGTTGACCTGATTGGGGAAGTCGCTGCGCCCGGTGGCGATGATCGCGTCAGGGCGGACGGCCTTGGCTTCGTCCGGCATGATTTCCGGGACGGGGTTGGCCATTGCGAAGATGATCGGCTTGTCCGCCATCTTGCGCACCCATTCGGGCTTCAGCGCACCGGCAGCCGACAGGCCGAGGAAGATGTCCGCGCCCACCAGCGCTTCTTCAAGGCTGGTCGCGGTGGTGGCGACTGCATGGGCGCTCTTCCATTGGTCCACGCCTTCGCGGCCCGGCGTGATCGGGCCGGAACGGTCGCACATGATCACGTTTTCGTGGCGCACACCCATTGCCTTGATCAGCGCGGTGCAGGCAATCGCCGCTGCACCCGCGCCGTTGACCACAACCTTCACGTCCTTGAAGTCGCGTCCGGTGATGTGGCAGGCATTCAGCAGGCCGGCGGCGGTGATGATCGCGGTGCCGTGCTGATCATCATGCATCACCGGGATATTCATGCGTTCACGCAGAGCCGCCTCGATGATGAAGCATTCCGGCGCCTTGATGTCCTCAAGATTGATCCCGCCGAAGGTCGGTTCCATCAGCGCAACCGCGTTGATGAAGGCCTCGGGGTCTTCGGTGGCGAGTTCGATGTCGATGGAATCGACGTCGGCGAACCGCTTGAACAGCACCGCCTTGCCTTCCATCACCGGCTTCGATGCCAGCGCGCCCAAGTTGCCCAGCCCGAGGATCGCGGTGCCATTGCTGATCACGGCGACCAGATTGCCCTTAACGGTGTAACGCGCGGCGAGCGAGGGATCGGCGGCGATGGCTTCCACCGGCACGGCGACGCCCGGCGAATAGGCCAGGCTAAGGTCACGCTGCGAGGTCATCGGCTTCGTGGCGACGATCTCGAGCTTACCGGGGCGGATCGTCTCGTGATAGAACAGCGCCTCGCGCGCGGTGAAGCCGCCCTTGTTCGGTGTGGCGTTCTCATCGGCCATGATGCCTGATCCCTCTGCTTGTCCGAATGGAAAATCGCGTTCCGCTTAGCCTCACCAAGGCGGTTGCGATAGGCCGGAAATGGCGCGGCGCGGGGGAAAGCCGTAGCGGCGGACATTTCCGAATCGCAGGCGATGGGGCAATGCCGGAATGATGGCCGCCCTTCCCGATTCCAAACCCACGCCGATGATGGCGCAATACCTCGCGCTGCGCGAGGAAGCGGGCGATGCGCTGCTGTTCTACCGGATGGGCGATTTCTTCGAACTGTTCTTCGAAGACGCGCGCACGGCGGCGCAAATTCTTGACATCGCGCTGACCACGCGCGGCGAACATGGCGGCGCGCCGATCCCGATGTGCGGGGTGCCGGTGCATTCGGCGGAAGGCTACCTTGCGCGCTTGATCAAGGCGGGCTGCCGGGTCGCAATTGCCGAGCAGGTCGAAACGCCCGACGAGGCCAAGGCACGGGCCAAACGTGAAGGCACCCCGTCCTCCAAGGTCCTGGTGGGCCGCGCGATTGTGCGGCTGGTGACGGCGGGGACGCTGACCGAGGAAGCCTTGCTCGAACCGCGCCGTGCGAACGTGCTGGCAGCGCTGGCGGAATTGCGCGGGACGGTGGGAATTGCTGCGGTGGATGTTTCCACGGGCGCGATGGTGCTGGAGGAATGCGCTGCCGATCAGCTTGGCGCGGCGCTGGCGCGGCTGTCCCCGAGCGAAGTCGTGGTGCCGGAAGACTGGCCACACGGCCCGGAGGAGGCGATCTCCCGCCCGCGCAACTCTTTCGCCAGCGATGCCGGGGCCGAACGACTGAAGGCGGTGCATGGCGTGGCGACGCTCGATGCGTTCGGTGATTTCTCCCGCGCGATGCTGGGCGCGGCGGGCGGGTTGATCGCCTATCTCGACCATGTCGGGCGCGGCAAGCTGCCGCTGCTGCTGCCCCCGGTGGCGCGCGCTGCCGAGGCGGGCATGGCGATGGATGCCGCCACGCGGGCGAGCCTCGAAATCCTTGAAAGCACCAACGGGGGTTCGCGCGCCGGCAGCCTGATCGGCGCGGTGGATCGCTGCGTGACCGGGGCAGGCTCGCGGCTACTGGCCGAGGATCTTTCTGCGCCCCTGCTCGATGTCGCGCAGATTGAAGCGCGACTTGGACTGGTGCAGTTCTGGCGCGACCGGCCGATTGAACGCGCGCAATTGCGTGAGGCTTTGCGCGCCATCCCTGATCTCGGCCGCGCGCTCGGGCGGGTGGTGGCGGGGCGCGGCTCTCCGCGCGATCTCGGCCAGTTGCGCGATGGTCTGTCCGAGGCGATGCGGCTGCACCATTGGTTGAGCGGTGCGCCGGATCGGCCTGCGCTGCTCGATGCCGTTCTGGCGAAACTCACCGGCCACGGCGCGCTGACCGATTGGCTGTCGCGCGCGCTGGTGCCCTCGCCCCCAACCGAGCGCGGAAGCGGCGGCTTTATCGCTGACGGGTACGACGCCGCGCTCGACGAATTGCGCGCCACCTCCGGCGATGCGCGCCGCGCGATTGCGGCGATGGAAGCGCGCTATCGCGACGAAACCGGCATCGCAACGCTCAAGATCCGCCACAATGGCGTGCTGGGCTATTTCATCGAAGTGGGCGCGCGCTATGCCGATGCGCTGATGGCGCCCGACAGCGGCTTCATCCACCGTCAGACGATGGCAGGCGCGGTGCGGTTCAACTCGCTGAAGCTGCACGAGGAAGCCGCCCGTATCGCTCAGGCCGGGGGACATGCGCTGGCGGCGGAGGAAGCGCATTTCGAGGAGCTGGTCGCCGAAGTCGTCACCGCGCGCCACGCCATTGCAGCCACCGCCGCCGCGCTCGCCCGGATCGATGTCGCCGCCGGCAATGCCGAGCGCGCCAGCGAAGCCGACTGGTGTCGCCCCGAGATTGCCGAGGACGCAGGCCTCGCCATCACCGCCGGGCGGCATCCGGTGGTCGAAGCGGCACTCGCCAAAGCGGGGGAGCGGTTTGTGGCGAATGACTGCCAGCTTGCCGACACCAATCGCCTGTGGCTGATTGGCGGGCCGAACATGGGCGGCAAGTCCACCTTCCTGCGCCAGAACGCGCTGATCGTTCTGTTGGCGCAAGCGGGGTGCTTTGTGCCGGCCACCGCCGCGCGGATCGGGCTGGTCGACCGGTTGTTCAGCCGGGTGGGCGCGGCCGATAACCTCGCACGGGGCCGTTCCACCTTCATGGTCGAAATGGTCGAGACCGCCGCCATTCTGGCGCAGGCCACCTCCCGCAGCTTCGTGATCCTCGACGAAGTGGGGCGCGGCACATCGACCTATGATGGCTTGGCGCTCGCCTGGGCGGTGGCCGAGGCGGTGCATTCCAAGATCCGCTGCCGTTGCCTGTTCGCGACCCATTACCACGAACTCGCGCGCCTCGCCGAAACCTGCGAGGCGCTGAGCCTCCACCATGTCCGCGCGCGCGAATGGCAGGGCGATCTGGTGCTGCTGCACGAACTGGCCGACGGCCCGGCGGACCGCTCCTATGGCCTCGCGGTCGCGCGGCTTGCGGGCGTGCCGGCTCCGGTGGTCGCCCGCGCCAAGGCGGTGCTCGAAAAGCTTGAGGCGACCCGCACCGCGACCGGCGGAATTGCCGCAGGGCTCGGCGATCTGCCGCTCTTCGCCGCGCTGGCTGCTGAACCGGCACCCGCCTCACCCGAACAACAACTCGCCGAAGCCCTGCGCGACGCCGATCTCGACGCCCTCACCCCGCGCGAGGCGCTCGACCTGCTTTACGAGTGGAAGCGGGCACTGCCCAAAACCAAGCACTGAGCGCCAGGGCGCAGGACAAGCGCAGCGTCAGGGCTGGCCGGTTTCGTGCAAAGCGTCAGGACCGGCGTCGTCATCCTCATCCTCGTCAACCGCGTCCTTGCCGCTGTCGCGATAGCGGGTGGGCTCATCGTCATGTTCCGGCTCGCCCGCGAAGGCCGAATTGTCGATCGTGCCGGTCTCTTCCATGTGGCGCATGATATCAATCAGATCGGCCTCATCCCCGTCGTCATCGTCCAGACCGGTCGCAGGCGGTTTGCGGCTTTCGGTTCCCCCGGCGCGGCCTGACACGGGATCAAGCGCATCGGCGGCGACATCCTGCGCCTGTTCACCGCGCTCGTCCTGTTCGGAATTGCGGGTTTCATGCGCCAGCCCTTCCGGGTGGCCATCGTCAGGTGAGGGAGCGGGAGCGGGGGTCTTGCGGTCGGACATGGTTCTTCTCCTTGCCCAAGCATAAGCCTGCAAACCGGCCAGATGTTGCACACCGGGCGGCAGTCCGGTTGTCCAGCGGGACGGGGCACTTTGCACGAAGTTTTAACCGCGCCTGCGCTAGGCACGAGCCATGTACAAGTCGGTGTTCCAGAACAGCAAAGCCGCGCTCGCTTTTGCCGGGCTGACCGTGTTCAGCGCGGTATCCATCGTCGGCACTTCGGACGACAACGGGATCGTCGGCAAGGCTGTCGACATCATCGGCGCCCAGCGCGCGAGCATCGCCAGCGATGCGCAGGCCTTTGCCGAGGGGCAAAGCCAAGGCGACAAGCCGGGCCAGGCCGATGCATTCTTGGGGAGAAAAGGCTCGGTCTTCGGGGAATATGGGGCCGATGGCAAAGCCGTCGCAAAAGGCACCGGCGGAGCGGCGAACACAGGCGGCAATCCGATGACCGCGCCGCTATCGCCAACCGCAATGGTCGATCACCGCGGACCCATAGCCACAAGCGAGCCGTTCATTTCCGACCGCGAAATGACGATTGAGCCCGAGTAACCCTTCAGCGGGTCGGAACCGGAACCTCGCCCGTGTAATCATAGAACCCGCGCCCGGTCTTGCGGCCTAGCCAACCGGCCTCGACATATTTCACCAGCAGCGGGGCCGCCCGATACTTGCTGTCGCGGGTGGTAGTGTAGAGCACGTTGATAATGTCGAGACAGGTGTCGAGCCCGACGAAGTCCGCCAGTTGCAGCGGCCCCATCGGGTGGTTGAGGCCAAGGCGGCAGCCCTTGTCGATATCCTCGATCCCCGCCGTCGACTGGCCGAGCACGAAGACCGCCTCGTTGATCATCGGCAGCAGGATGCGGTTGACGACAAAGCCGGGTTCGTCCTGGCTCAGCACCACTTCTTTGCCCAGACCGCGCGCAAAGGCGGTGACGCGGTCGGTTGTGTCCTGCGCAGTCGCGAGGCCGGGGATGACTTCAATCAGACCCATGACGGGCACCGGGTTGAAGAAGTGCAACCCGATGAAGCGCGCCGGATCGGGCGAGTGGTTGGCCATGCGGGTGATCGGGATTGACGAGGTGTTCGACGCCATGATCGCGCCCGCCGCCAGCACCTTGCCGGCGTTTGCGAAGATTGCGTTCTTGATCTCCTCACGCTCGGTCGCGGCTTCGATGATGAGGTCGGCCTCTGCGAAAGGGGCGTAATCGGCGACGGGGGTGATGCGGGCGAGCAGGCTTTCGGCCTCCGCTGCCTCGATCTTGCCGCGGCCCATTAGCTTGACCAGCGCCTTTTCGACATTGGCCTTGCCGGCCTCGGCGCGGGCGAGGTCAACATCGGTCAGCATCACGTTCATGCCGTTGGCGGCAATCGTCTGGGCGATGCCGGTGCCCATTTGTCCGGCCCCGATGACGGCGATGGTGCGCATGATGTGTCCTTCGCAAGTGCAGCAATTGGCCGCGCTGTTAGCGACGGCCTCAGGCAAAAGCTAGCGATTAGCGCCGGGGACCCACTTCACGTCGCGCTTGCCGTTATCGTTCACCACACGGGCGAGCACGAACAGATAATCCGACAGCCGGTTGATATAGGCCAGCGCCGCCGGGTTAACGGGCAATTCAGCGGCTAGCATCACCATTGCCCGCTCTGCCGCGCGGGTGGTGGCGCGGGCGACGTGCAGACGTGCGGCAAGTTCGGTTCCGCCGGGCAGGATAAAGCTCGTCAGCGGCTGAAGCTTTTCGTTCAAGGCATCGATCCGCGCTTCGAGCCATTCGGCCTGCGACGGCACCATGCGCAGCACCATCTCCGACGGAGCGAAATCATCGCCCGGCGTCGCCAGATCGGCGCCCAGATCGAACATGTCGTTCTGGATACGGGTGATGTCAGCGCCCGGAGCTCCGGACATCAGCACTGCCGCCAGCCCGATGGCACTGTTCGCCTCGTCCACCAGCCCCATCGCATTGATGCGCGCGGAGTGCTTCGGGCAACGCGAGCCATCAACAAGGCCCGTGGTGCCATCATCCCCGGTGCGGGTGTAAATGCGGTTCAGCTTGACCATGGCGCGAAGGGCTTAGCGCGATGCTGCCATGATGATCGCCACCACCACGATCGCCAGCGCCTGATATTTGATCCGGGCGAACATCGCCTTGTTCTGGGCGAGCTGCATATCGGTCGCGGTCGAGCCCTCGCCGGTTTCAAGGTCGATCTTGGTCGTCTTGAGGAAGGCGACGATCCCCTTGATCAGCGAAAAGGCCACCAGTCCCATGAGGACGAGCAATACGGGCACGAGGACATAGTTCATGCGTGTCTAAATGGACGCTTGGGCGCTAGGTTCCAAGTGACAAATGTTGCAACCTGAGTTGCTCGGCAAGCATCCGCCCATCCTCGCCCGCCGCGCGCCGCTCGGCCAAGGCCGGTGACCCCCGGCGCTTGGCGAGTTTTTCGCCATCTGCGCCGAGCAATAACGGGTGGTGATGCCAGCGCGGCACCGGGAGCCCGAGCAGGGCTTGCAGCGTGCGGTGCACGTGGCTCGCTGCAAACAGATCGGCCCCGCGTGTGACCAACGTCACCCCATCCGCCGCGTCGTCGAGCGTCACGGCGAGGTGGTAGCTGGCGGGCAAATCCTTGCGCACCAGCACGACATCGCCAAGGCCGGAGAAGTCGACCACTTGCGGCCCCGCGAGCGCGTCGTCCCAGGTCAGCGGGCCGGTCTCCGCCATCGCCTTGGCCGCGTCGAGCCGCCAAGCTGCTGGGCATGAAGAGTCAGGTGGTTGGCGCTTGCAGGTGCCGGTGTAGATGAGGCCATCCGAGCCTTCCATCGCCCCGGCTTCCTGGATTTCCTTGCGGGTGCAGGTGCAGGGATAGATGAGCCCCCGCGCTTTCAGCGCCTCGGCGGCGGCGGCATAGCTGGCGAGCCGCGTCGATTGTGCGGGCACTTCGTCCCATGCCAGCCCGAGCCATTCCAGATCGCGGCGGAATTCATCGGCCAGTTCGGGGCGAGAGCGCGGGCCGTCGATATCTTCGATCCGCAGCAGAAACCGCCCGCCGCTTTCTCCCGCCAGATCATGCGCGATAATGGCGCTCAAGGCATGGCCGAGATGCAGCCGCCCGTTGGGGCTGGGCGCAAAACGGGTCACATGCGGCACACGGTCGGGCATCGCCGCCCCATGCCACAGGACATATTCTTTCGCTATCCACAGGTCGTCCACAGGGTCCGAAACGCTCGGCCCTGTGGATACCCACCCTGTAACGGGTTTGACTCTTTGCCATGCCACGTCAGGATGCACGTCAATCAGGGAGGAACGCAAACCGTGTTCAATGCCGAACTGATCGAAAGAGTTGCCCGGTTCCGCGGGGTTGATGAAGACCCGACGCGTAACCTGTCTGCGTGCCCGGCGCTGGTGCTCAACGCCGATTACACCCCTTTGTCCTATTACCCGCTGAGCCTGTGGCCGTGGCAGACCGCGATCAAGGCGGTGTTCCTCGACCGGGTGGACATCGTCGCCAGCTATGACCGCGAGGTGCACTCGCCCAACTTCGACATGAAAATCCCGAGCGTGATCGCGCTCAGGCAATATGTGAAGCACTCCGAATTTCCGGCCTTCACCCGCTTCAACGTGTTCCTGCGCGACCGCTTCCAGTGCCAGTATTGCGGCAGCACCGAGCATCTGACCTTCGACCACGTGACCCCGCGCCGACTCGGGGGACGCACCACGTGGGAGAACATCATCACCGCCTGCGCACCGTGCAACATGAAGAAGGGCGGGCGGACGCCCAAGCAGGCCGCGATGCCCGTTCACCAGACGCCGATTCGCCCGACCAGCTGGCAATTGCAGCAGCACGGCAAGCTGTTCCCGCCCAATTTCCTCCACGAAACCTGGCGCGACTGGCTGTATTGGGACGTCGAGCTCGAGGCTTAATCGCGCTGACGCGGGCCTGTTTCAACGCGCCCAGAGCGCCTCGCGCCGGCTGCGACTGATACGCAGCGTGGCGCGGTTGTCGCCGAGCCGACGCTCATAGGTGAAGCCGTCAGTGGCCGGATCGTCCCACAGGGCAGGCGTCATCGGCTCGCCTTCGGATGACAGCCACGCGCCACCCTCGGCAAAGCCAGTATAGGCAGCGAGGTGACGCGTGCGCTGGGCGGCCAGCGCGGCGACATGATCCTCAAGCGCAACGTCGCGCCGTTCCCACACCACCGGCATATCCTGACAATAGGCGTTGTTGTTGCCGTGCTGGGTGCGGCCGAATTCATCGCCCGCGGTGAGCATGATCGTGCCGGTCGAGGCAAACAATGTGCCGAGCAGCGCGCGCAGATCGGCGGCGCGGCGGGCAAGCACTTGCGGGTCGTCAGTCGGCCCTTCGATACCGCAATTCCACGAGTGGTTCTCCCCATGACCGTCGCGATTATCCTCGCCATTGGCGTGGTTATGGCGCTGTTCGTAGGCGACCGTGTCAGCAAGGGTGAAACCGTCATGCGCGGCGAGGAAATTGATGCTGCGGCAGTCGGCACCGAACAGATCGGACGAACCCGCTATGCGGGTGGCGAGCGCCCCCACTCCCCCGGTCCCGCGCCAGAACCGGCGGACATCGTCGCGGAAGGTGTCGTTCCATTCGAACCAGTTGGCCGGGAAGCGCCCTAGCTGGTAGCCGCCGGGGCCGATGTCCCACGGCTCGGCGATCATCACCCGGTCGGCGAGGCGCGGGTGGGCGGCGAGCTCGGCGAAGATCGGGGCGTGGGGGTCGAACCCCGGCCCGCGGGCGATCACGGGGGCGAGGTCGAAGCGGAAGCCATCGATGCCGCAGTGACGCACGAAATGGTCGAGCGTGTCGATCATCAGCCGCCGGACCGCCGGGTTCGCAAAATCGAGCGTGTTGCCGCATCCGGTGTCATTGATCAGCGTGCCATCCGCGTTGCGGGCATAGGCGGCGGGGTCCAGCCCGCGCAGGGACAGCGTGCCGCCGTGAATGTCGCTCTCGCCCGAATGGTTGAACACGAGGTCGAGGATCACGCCGATCCCGGCTTGGTGCAGCGCCGCTACCGTGTCGCGTAGCTCAGCCACCCCGCCCGGACACAGTCCCGGATCGAGCGCCATCATCGCGACCGGGTTGTAGCCCCAGTGGTTCGTCAGGCCGAGTGGCGGCAGGTGACGCTCGTCGATCCAGGCGATGATCGGCATCAGCTCGATGGCACTGACATGGAGCTTTTTGAGGTGCGCAACAACCGCCGGATGGGCGAGTGCGGCGATGGTGCCGCGCTGCGCCTCGGGCACATCGGGATGGAGCGCCGTGAACCCCGCGACATTCAATTCGTAGATCAGCCCGCCGCGCTGGAACCGGGGAGGAGCCAGCGGCACCTCCGGCAGCGGCCCTGTCACGATGGCGCGCGGGACGATGTTGGCGGTGTCTTCGCCAAATTGCGCGAGGCGGGGGTGCTGAGTGAAGCGGCGGTCGAGTTCCAGCGCATAGGGATCGACCAGCAGCTTGGCCGGATCAAACCACAGATTGTGGTGCGGCTCATAGGCTCCGTGTGCGCGGTAGCCATAACGGGTGCCGGTCAGGTCGCCGGGCAGTTCAAGGGTCCACGCCTCATGCGCGCGGGTCATCGGGTGGCGGGTCTCAGCCTCGCCATCGAACAGGCACAGGTCAACGGCTTCGGCGAGCGGTGCGCGCACGGTAAAGCGGGTCACGCCGCCCGCGATATGCGCGCCCAGTGCCTGGGTCACGTCACCACATCAGGCGCGGTGCGGCCGGTGTGCGCCGCGATCCCGGCAATCGCCTCTGCCGCGGCGATCAGATCGGCGAGCATCGCGGGGGTTTCCTCGGCCAGCCTTCCGTCGGGCGCCTCATAGCGTTCGAGATAGACCCGCAAGGTCGCGCCTTCCGTCCCCGTTCCCGACAAGCGGAATACGATCCGCGATCCGCAGGCGAACATCACCCGCACGCCCTGATTGCGGCTTTCCGAGCCATCGACCGGATCGACATAGGCGAATTGATCGGCGGCAGCGACGGTCAGCGATCCGAAGCTCTGCCCCGGTAGGCCCGGCAGTGAAGCCTCCAGCGCCGCCATCAGCACGTTGGCCTTGGCCGTGTCGATCGCCTCGTAATCGTGGCGGGCATAGTAATTGCGCCCGAACCGCGCCCAGTGCTCGGTGGCGATCTGCATCACCGGCTTGCCCGTTACCGCGAGGATATTGAGCCACAGCAGCACCGCCCACAGCCCGTCTTTCTCGCGCACATGATCGCTGCCGGTCCCAGCGCTTTCCTCGCCGCAGATCGTGGCCTTGCCAGCGTCGAGCAGCGTGCCGAAGAACTTCCACCCCGTTGGCGTCTCCCACGCCGGAATGCCCAGCGCCTCGGCCACCTTGTCCGCCGCCGTGCTGGTCGGCATTGAGCGGGCAATGCCCTTCAGCCCGCCCGCATAGGCCGGCGCGAGGTGTGCGTTCGCCGCCAGCATCGCCAGCGAGTCCGAAGGCGTGATGAAAACGCCCCTGCCGATGATGAGGTTGCGATCCCCGTCCCCGTCCGACGCCGCGCCTATGGTCGGGGCGGCGGGGGACATCATCAGGCCATAAAGCTCAGCCGCGTGGACAAGGTTCGGGTCGGGGTGATGCCCGCCGAAATCCTCCAGCGGGACGCCATTGCGGACAGTGCCTGCGGGGAAGCCCAAGCGACCTTCGAGAATCTCCCTCGCATAGGGCCCGGTCACCGCATGCATCGCATCGAAGGCCATGGTCAGCGCGCCGCTGGCCACGGCGGCGCGGATCGCGGGGAAATCGAACAGCTCTTCCATCAGCGCGGCATAATCGGCCACCGCGTCGATCACCTCGACAACCATCCCGCCGACATGGCTGGTGCCGATGCGATCGAGATCGACCGCGTCGCCGCCTTCGACCATCAGCCAACGGTCGATGGTCTGGGTCCGGGCGTAGATCGCCTCGGTCACGGCCTCGGGCGCGGGGCCGCCGTTGGCGATGTTGTACTTGATGCCGAAATCCTCGTCCGGCCCGCCGGGGTTGTGGCTGGCCGAGAGGATCAGCCCGCCGCTCGCGCCATATTTGCGGATCACGTGGCTTGCCGCAGGGGTCGAGAGGATGCCGCCCTGCCCCACCAAGACGCGGGCATAGCCGTTGGCCGCCGCCATTTGGATCGCGCGCGCAATCACCGTGCGGTTGTAGAACCGCCCGTCGCCGCCGATCACCAGCGTGGAGCCTGCCGGTCGTTCCGCCACATCGAACACAGACTGGATGAAGTTTTCGGCATAATCCGGCTGCTGAAATACCCGCACCTTCTTGCGCAGGCCCGATGTGCCGGGCATCTGGCCGTCGAACGGCGTGGTCGCGACGGTGGTGGTCATCCCTGTTCCTCAAGCAACTGGCGGTAGAGCCCGGCATAGGCAGCGCCGCTCGCTCCCCACGAAAAGTCCGCCCGCATCCCGTTTTTCTGGAGCCGCTTCCACTGCGCTGGTTGCGCGTAAAGTGCGACCGCACGGCTCACCGCCATGGCGAGCGCGCCGTGGCTGACTGTGTTCATCTGGATGCCGGTCGCTACCCCTGCGGCCAGCGCGGCGGGGTTGGCGTCAATCACCGTATCGGCGAGGCCCCCGGTGCGCGAGACGACCGGCACACAGCCATAGGCGAGGCCGTAAAGCTGGGTCAGCCCGCAGGGTTCGAACCGGCTCGGGATCAGGATCGCATCCCCGCCGCCCTGCAAGCGGTGCGAGAGGCCCTCGTCATAGCCGAGCTTCACGCCGATCCGCCCCGGATGGCGCGCGGCGGCGGCGAGGAAGGCATCGGCAATCTCCGCATCGCCCGAACCGAGCAGCGCCAGCCGCCCGCCGATCCCGACGAGGTGGTCGAGCACGGTTTCGAGCACATCCATACCCTTCTGCCAGGTGAGCCGGCTGACCACCACGAACAGCGGACCATCGTCCCGGTCGAGCCCGAATTCCTGCTCCACAGCGCGCTTGTTCTTCGCCCGCGCGGCCAGCTTTACGGCGGTGTAATTGGACGCAAGATGCGGATCGCTCGCCGGGTTCCATTCCGCCGTGTCGATGCCGTTCAATATGCCGTGAACGCGGTTCGAGCGCGCCAGCACCAGCCCCTCCAGCCCCATCCCGAATTCGACCGAGCGGATCTCGCCCGCATAGGTCGGGCTGACAGTGGTGATCGCATCGGCGAGCTGCATCCCGGCCTTGAGGAACCCGACCCCGCCATAGCTTTCGACGCCGTCAACCGTCCATGCCTCGGCCGGCAGGGCGAGCTGCGGGAAAATGTCGGCGGGGTAGTAGCCCTGAAACGCCATGTTGTGGATGGTGATGACGCTCGGCACCGCCCGCCCGCCCTTCAGCGGCGCGAGGCGCAGATAGGCGGGCACCAGCCCGGTCTGCCAGTCATGCGCATGGACAAGATCGAAGCTGCGGCCCTTCACCGCCCCGCCCGCAATATCGGCGGCGGCGCGGGCGAAGGCGGCGAAGCGGCGCCAGTTGTCGTCCCAATCCCGGCCCGCAGCGTCCGAATATGGCCCGCCCTCGCGCGCGAACAGCGCAGGCGCATCGAGCACCAGCAGCGGATAGCCGCCGATTTTGCCCACCAGCAGCCGCGCTTTCTCGCCCAGCAGCGCGTCCCACGTATGCACCGCTTTCGCCTTGCCGAGCGCCTTCAGCACGGCGGGATAACCGGGGATGAAAGTCGTCACCTCCACGCCTTGCGCCGCCAAGGCGGCTGGCAGCGCGCCCGCCACGTCGGCAAGCCCGCCGGTCTTGACCAGCGGCACCGCCTCAGACGCGACCGACAGGACTTTCATCGCCATGCTTACCGCCCCCTGTTGCTACAGCTTTGCCATCATGTCGCGTGTGACGAGCACCACGCCTTTCTCCGACACGCGGAAACGCTGCGCATCCAGCACCGGGTCTTCGCCGATCACCATGCCTTCGGGGATGCGAACGCCGGAATCGATGATCACCTTGCTGAGTTTCGCCCCGCGCCCAATGTTGCAATAGGGCAGGATCACCGCTTCGCTCACGTTGGAAAAGCTGCCGATCTTGACCCCGGTGAACAACAGGCTGCGGCGCACTTCCGAGCCGGAAATGATGCAATCGCCCGACACCAGCGAGGATACGGCAAAGCCGCGCCGTCCGTCCTCGTCATGCACGAACTTGGCAGGCGCGGCCACGACCGCATCGGTCCAGATCGGCCAGTCGCGGTCATAGAGGTTCAATTTGGGCACGGTGTCGGTGAGGTCGAGGTTCGCCTCGAAATAGGCATCCAGCGTGCCGACATCGCGCCAATATTCCTCAATCTCCTCAGCCGCACGGATGCAGCTGTTGGTGAAGCGGTGGGCGACCGCTTTGCCGTGCTTGACGATGTAGGGAATGATGTCCCCGCCAAAGTCGCGGCTGGAGGCCGGATCGTCGGCATCGCGGCGAAGCTGCTCAAACAGGAACTCGGTGTTGAAGACGTAAATCCCCATCGAAGCGAGCGCCATGCCCTCGTCCCCCGGAATGCCCGGCGGGTCTTTGGGCTTTTCGATGAAGGCGGTGATGTTGTCCGCGCCGTCGACGTGCATCACGCCGAAGCCGGTCGCCTCCATGCGCGGCACCACCAGACAGCCGACCGTGACATTCGCGCCCGAATTGACGTGCTGTTGCAGCATCAATTCGTAGTCCATCTTGTAGATGTGATCGCCCGCGAGGATCACCATGTACTTGGGCGCGTGGGCGGCGATGATGTCGATGTTCTGGTACACGGCATCGGCGGTGCCTTCGTACCACTGGTTTTCCGACACGCGCTGACTGGCGGGGAGGATGTCGAAGCTTTCGTTGCGTTCGGGCCGCATGAAGTTCCAGCCGCGTTGCATATGGCGGATCAGCGAGTGCGCTTTGTACTGGGTTGCGACCCCGATGCGGCGGATGCCCGAGTTGATCGCGTTCGACAGCGCAAAGTCGATGATCCGCGACTTGCCGCCAAAATAGACCGCCGGCTTGGCGCGCCGGTCGGTCAGCTCCATCAACCGGCTGCCGCGTCCGCCTGCCAGCACATAGGCCATCGCATCACGCGCAAGCGGTCTGCCCGAAGTCCTCTCAATCATCTTTTTCTCTCCCCGTGGATCTGGCTTTTGCGCCTTCTTATCCTGTGAATTGCAGCATTATCGTGGCGAGCGGCGGCAGCACGATATGTGCCGCGCCGTCTGCGGCTGTTACTTGCCCCATGTTGCCCTTGCCGCTGCCGCCGTAGATTTCGGCATCGCTGTTGAGCACTTCGGCCCAGGTGCCGTCATGTGGCAGCGGCAGGCGGTAAGCCGTGTGGAGCGCGGGCGTCATATTGGCGATCACCGCCACCGGCGCCTCGCCCGGAGCCATCCGCAGCCATGCGAAGACCGAATTGTCGGCATCGTCTGAGATCAGCCATTGGAACCCCTCACCCTCGCAATCGCGGGCGTGGAGCGCGGGGGTGGTGCGGTAGAGGCGGTTGAGGTCGCAGATCAGGTCCGAAACCCCGCGATGTGCAGGCGCGTCCAGCAGCTCCCAGTCAAGGCTGCGCTCCTCGCTCCATTCGCGGCGCTGGGCGAATTCCTGCCCCATGAACAACAGCTTCTTGCCGGGATAGCCCCACATCATCGCATAGTAAGCGCGCAGGTTGGCGAATTGCTGCCAGTCATCGCCGCTCATCTTGCCGAGGATCGTGCCCTTGCCGTGCACCACCTCGTCATGGCTGAGCGGCAGGACGAAGTTCTCGGAGAAGGCATAGACCAGCCCGAAGGTGATCTCGTGATGGTGGTATTTGCGGTGGATCGGATCACGCGCCATATATTGCAGCGTGTCGTGCATGAAGCCCATGTTCCACTTGAACCCGAAGCCCAATGCGGTGCGCGGGCCTTCGTCGAAGGCAGGGTGGGAGACGCCGGGCCATGAGGTCGATTCCTCGGCAATGGTCATTACGCCTGCGTGGGAGCCATAAAGCGCGCGGTTGGTGGCGCGCATGAAGTCCACCGCCTCCCAATTCTCCCGCCCGCCTTCGGCATTGGGGATCCATTCGTCCGCTTTGCGCGAGTAATCGCGGTACAGCATCGAGGCGACCGCATCCACGCGCAGCCCGTCGACATGATATTGCTCGGCCCAGAACAGCGCATTGTTGACGAGAAACGACCGCACTTCCTTGCGCCCGAAATTGTAAATCGCGGTGTTCCAGTCGGGGTGGAACCCAAGGCGCGGGTCTTCGTGTTCGTAGAGAGCCGTGCCGTCGAACCGGGCGAGGCCGTGTTCGTCGACCGGGAAGTGCGCTGGCACCCAGTCGATCAGCACGCCCACCCCTGCGCGGTGCGCGCCATCCACAAAGCGTGCGAAGCCTTCCACATCCCCGAACCGGGCCGAAGGGGCATAGAGCCCGGTGGTCTGGTAGCCCCAGCTCGGATCATAGGGATGCTCGGAGACCGGCAGAAACTCAATATGGGTGAAGCCCATTGCGGTCACGTAAGGGATCAGGCGCGCGGCCATCTCATCCCAGGTCAGGAACCAGCCATTATCGTCGCGCTGCCACGAACCGGGGTGGACTTCGTAGATCGATATGGCCTCGCGCCGGGGATCGACGCTGGCCCAGTGCGCGCGGTGGGCATCGTCCCCCCACTCGCGCTTGCCGGGGGTGGCGACGATGCTGGCAGTCTTGGGGCGCAACTCGCTGGCGAAGGCGAAGGGATCGGCCTTCAAGGGCTGCACGGTGCCATCCGGGCCCGTGATGCGATATTTGTAGGCGGTGCCTGCGCCGATGTCGGGGATGAAGATCTCCCACACGCCGATATCGACGCGGCGGCGCATCATGTGCGCCGCGCCGTTCCAGCCGTTGAAATCGCCGACGAGGTTCACGCAGCGCGCGTTGGGCGCCCAGACCGCGAAGTGGACGCCGTCTGCGCCCTGATGGTGGATCACATGCGCGCCGAGCTTGTCGAACAAGCGCAGGTGCGTGCCCTCGGCAATCAGGAAGTCATCCATCGGGCCGAGCACCGGGCCGAAGCTGTAGGGGTCCGTCACCCACCATTCGTTGCCATACCCCCGGCAGCGATAGCGGATTGGCTTGGGCTTGCCGCGCACCTTGCCTTCGAACACCGCGCTCTCCACGCGGGTCATTGTGCCGAGCTTGCCGCCCTTGAGCGAATACGCCTCGGCTTCTTCCGCCCCGTGCAGGATCGCGCGGGCGAAGGTGCCTTCCGGCCCTTCGTGCGGGCCAAGCAGCGCAAACGGGTCGGCATGAGTGCCGTCCAGCAGCGCAGCAATGGCCTCTGGCGGGGGCTTCACAGCACGCCCCAGATCTCGCGCGCATATTCGCCAATCGTGCGATCGGACGAGAACCAGCCGACATTGGCGATGTTCATGATCGCCGACTTGCGCCACGCCGCCCGGTCACGCCACCGGCCATCGACCTCGCGCTGTGCGGCGGCATAGGCATCGAAATCGGCCGCGACCATGAACCAGTCGGAGCTGTAATGCGCGTCCATCAGCCCCTTGTAGCGGTCTGGCTCGTCCGGGCTGAACACGCCATTGGCGATGGAGTTGACCGCCTGCGCCAATTCGCGCGAGCCTTCGATCACGGCGCGCGGGTTGTAGCCATCGGCCCGCTGAGCGGCGACTTCCTCCGCCGTCATCCCGAAGATAACGATGTTCTCGCGGCCGACCCGATCCATGATCTCGATATTCGCGCCATCCAGCGTGCCGATGGTGAGCGCGCCGTTGAAGGCAAACTTCATGTTGCCGGTGCCCGACGCTTCCATCCCGGCGGTCGAGATTTGTTCGGAAAGGTCTGCCGCCGGAATGATCCGTTCGGCCAGACTGACGTTGTAATTGGGGACGAACACCACCTTCAGCAATTCACCCACGCTGGGGTCGCAATTGATCCGCTTGGCGATGTCATTGGCGAGTTTGATGATCAGCTTGGCGTTGTGATAGGTCGGCGCGGCCTTCCCGCCGAAGATCTTCACCCGCGGTACCCAGTCACGTTCGGGATGGCTGCGGATCTGGTCATAGAGCGCGACCGTTTCGATCAGATTGAGCAGCTGGCGCTTGTATTCGTGGATGCGCTTGATCTGCACATCGAACAGCGCGTCTGGATCGAGCCGGATACCGGTCAGTTCGCGCAGGTGGTTCGACAGATCGACCTTGTTGGCGCGCTTGATCTCGTCAACCCGCTCCCCAAAAGCGGCATCGCCCGCAAATTTCGACAGGCTGGCAAGCTGCTCGGCCTCGGCCATGAAGCCACTGCCGATGCCTTCGCGGATCAGGCTGGTGAGGCGCGGGTTCGACTGGTGCAGCCAGCGGCGCGGGGTCACCCCGTTGGTCTTGTTGTTGATCCGGTCGGGGTAGAGCTGGTGGAGATTGGCGAACACCGTCTGCTTCATCAGATCGGTGTGCAGCGCGGCGACCCCATTGACCGAATGCGCGCCAACAAAGGCGAGGTTCGCCATCCGCACGCGCCGCTCACCATGTTCGTCGATCAGCGATATCGCGGAGATGGCCGCATCATCGAGCCCAGCCTTGCGCGCCTCGCGCAGCACCTTGGCGTTGATCGCATAGACGATCTGCATGTGGCGCGGCAGCAGCCGTTCGAACAGGGGCAGCGGCCAGCTTTCCAGCGCTTCGGGCAGCAGGGTATGGTTGGTGTAGCCGATCGTGGCGCGGGTGATGTCCCATGCTTCGTCGAAGTCCAGCCCATGCTCGTCCTTCAGCAGCCGCATCAGCTCGGCCACCGCGACGGAGGGGTGCGTGTCGTTCAGCTGGATCGCCGCCTTGTCGGGCAGGGTGCGGATGTCGCCGTAATATTGCACGTGGCGGCGGACGATGTCCTGAATGCTGGCCGACGAGAAGAAGAACTCCTGCCGCAGCCGCAATTCCTGCCCCGCCGGGGTCGAATCCGCCGGGTAGAGCACCCGCACCAGACTATCGGCGCGCACCTGCCCGGCGAGCGCTCCGGCGTGGTCGCCCGCATTGAAAGCGTCGAGCTGGATCGGGTCCATCGCATTGGCGGTCCACAGCCGCAGCGTGTTGACCCGCTTGCCCTGCCAGCCGACCACCGGGGTATCGACCGCGGTCGCTTCGATCTTTTCGCCCGGGGTCCAGCGGATCTTGCCCGCATCGCTCGTCACCTCGCCGCCAAAGCCGACGAGGTAGGAGCTTTCGCGCCGCTCGAACTCCCACGGATTGCCATGGGCGAGCCAGGTTTCGGGCAGTTCGACCTGCCAGCCTTCGTCGATCCGCTGGCGGAACATGCCGTTGATGTAGCGGATGCCGTAGCCGAAGGCAGGGATGTCGAGACTGGCGAGGCTTTCCATGAAGCACGCCGCCAGCCGCCCCAGTCCGCCATTGCCGAGCGCGGCGTCAGGCTCCAGCTCCTCGAGCGCCGCCAAGTCGAGGCCATGTTCGCGCAGCGCCTGCTCCATCTCGCGCGTCACACCGAGGTTCGACAGCGCATCGCGCAACAGCCGCCCGATCAGGAATTCGAGGCTGAGATAATAGACCCGCTTGGCCCCTGCTTCATGCGCGCGGGAGGTGGAGGCGAACCAATTGTCGATGATGTCATCACGCAAGGCGAGCACGGCGGCATTGTACCAGTCATGCGGCTTGGCCGCGCGTTCGTTCTTGCCGACGCGGTGGCGCAGGGCGCCGACGATGCGGGCTTCGAGTTCCTGAACCTTGCCGTTCGGGCCAATTGTCACGCGGCGCATACTCCTTATGGTGCCCACAGGGGCTGGGGTTGGCGGTGTGCCTGCACGATGACGCCAGCACTTAGACGGTTGCCCGCTTGCCCCCCGGCTGTGGGTACCACACTAATCAGGTGCGCCGGTGTGCAGCAATCGCAGAAGTGACGCCACAATCGTATTCATGCGCATGAGATGGCCGCGTCCGGCTTGCCAAACGGCCGATGCGGCCCGATGCGAGGGCTAAGCACAGACCCAATCGGACGGAGGCGGCGATGGAGCAATTGCACGCGCTGGCACAAGCCGCAGGTGTGGCGCGCGAATGGACCGACGTCGATGGCCGCCAGCAGCTCGTCGCCGATGACGCGCTGGCGGCGGTGCTGGCGGCGCTGGGCCATGCGGCGGGCAGCGAGCGCCAGATCGCCCGCAGCCTCGCCGCAGTCGAGGAACGCCGCGCTGCACTCCCGCCAATGCTGGTCGCTGATTGCGGGGCGAGTATACCCCTGCCCTTCGCCGCCTCACGCGCCGAGGCAACCGGTGAGGACGGCATCACCCGCCCGCTGGCCGTGGACGGTGACAGGCTGACGGTCCCTGACGCGCCGGGCTATTACGACCTCGTGCTGGATGGTCGGGCGCTGAAGCTGGCGGTCGCTCCGGCCAAATGTCCTTTGCCGAACGCAGCAGGTCGCCGACCGTGGGGCGTGTCACTGCAAATCCCCGCATTGCGAGGCGCGCAACCTTCGCCCTTCGGCACCTTCGGCGAGTTGGCCGAGGCCGCGCGGCAGTTCGGCGCGGCGGGGGCGGACGCGCTGGCGATCAATCCGGTGCACGCGCTGTTTCCGGGGCACGGGGTGGGATACAGCCCCTATTCGCCCTCCAGCCGCCTGTTCCTCAACGGCGCGATGGGCGATCCCGCGCTGGTGGGCCTGCCACCGTTGGTGCCTTCGACCGAGGCCGGACCGCTGATCGACTGGGCGGGCGCATTGCCGCTCCGCTTGGCCGAATTGCGCAAGGTCTTCGCCGCGCTCACCCCGGCACAGCGTGCGGGAATCACTTCCCCCGAAGATGCGATGCTGCACCGCCATGCTCTGTTCGATGCGCTTGATTGCCATTTCCGCCCCCTCGGTGCGCATGGCTGGCGCGATTGGCCTGCCGCGTTCCACGATCCTGAAGGCGCAGCCGCGACGCACTTTGCCGCCGAGCACCCGGACGAGATCGGCTTCCACCTGTTCGTGCAATGGCTCGCGCGGCAGGGGCTTGAGGCAGCGCAGACTGCGGCCAAAGGCGCGGGCATGGGCGTCGGCCTGATCGCCGACCTTGCCGTGGGCGTCGATCCTTCCGGCAGTGATGCGTGGTCGCTGCGCCATACGATGCTGGACGGGCTGACCATCGGCGCGCCGCCTGATCCGCTCGGGCCGCTGGGGCAGAACTGGTCAATCACCGGCTTCTCGCCCGAGGGCTTGCGCGCCTCGGCCTATGAGCCATGGATCGCGATGATCCGCGCAGGCCTCGCCGCAGACGGGGGGCTAAGGATCGACCATGCTTTCGGCCTCGCACGGCTCTGGGTCATCCCCGAAGGCGGCGCGACGCGGGACGGCGCTTATCTCAGCTACCCCTTCGACGATCTCATCCGCCTCGCCACCTTGGAAGCGCACCGCGCCAATGCCTTTATCATCGCCGAAGATCTCGGCACCGCACCTTACGGCTTCACCCAGGCCGTGACCGAGCGCCAGATGCTGGGGATGCGCGTGCTGTGGTTCGAACGCGCCGCCGATAACGGCTTCATCGGTGCCGCCGACTACGAACCCCTCAGCGCCGCGATGAGCGGGACGCATGATACTGTCACTGTCGCGGGATGGTGGCGCGGGCGCGATCTGGACTGGGCGGAAAAACTCGGCCGTCTGCCCGAAGGCACCTCCCGCGCCGAGGCCGAGGCGATCCGCGACTGGGACCGCGGGCTCTTATGGTCGACCCTCGACCACACCGCCTGCCGCCCCGCACCCGACAACCCCGCGCCGGTGGTCGATGCCGCCATGGCGCACATCGCCCGCACGCCTGCGGCCATCGCGCTCGTCTCGCTGGAGGATCTGCTGGGACTGGAGGAGCAGCCGAACCTGCCCGGCACCATAACCGAGCATCCCAACTGGCGCCGTCGGCTCGATGCGCCGACCGGGGATCTGATCGCCGACGCGCATGTCCGGCAGCGATGCGCGATTCTTGGCGGGCCAGACGCAGGATAATCGCAGCTTTCGGGCCACCCCAACAAAATTGACGATACGCCCCGTCCCTTAGCTCGGCTATCCCCTTGGGCCACAACCGCGACCAGGGAGAGGTGCGCTATGGATCTGGGACTCAAGGGCAAGAAAGTCATCATGAACGGCGGGGCGCATGGCCTCGGCCTGCAGGCGCTCAAGCTGTTCGCGGCCGAAGGCGCGGATGTCGCGTTCTTTTCGCGCAAGGAAGACAAGATCGCCGCTGCTGTCGCCGAAATCGACGCGGCAGGGCCGGGCAAGGTGTTTGCCGAAGTGTTCGACATGGCGACCGGCACCGACGCCTATCAGGCGTGGCTGGAAAAGGCCGCGCAGGAACTCGGCGGCTGCGATATCTTCGTCCATACCGCGAGCGCCTCGGGCACCGGCGGGGCTGGCGACTGGCAGGCTTGCCTCGACATGGACATCAAGGGCGCGGCCTATGCGGTCGAGACTTTGACGCCCTATCTCGAAGCCTCGGGCACCGGGTCGATCGTAATGCTGTCGAGCACCGCTGCGCTCGAAACCTTCATCGCGCCGAACCCGTTCAACGCGCTGAAGGCAGCGCTGATCACCTATGCCTCGCAGCTTAGCCAGGCCTATGCGTCCAAGGGTATCCGTGTGAACACCGTCAGCCCCGGCGCGGTCTATTACAAGGGCGGCAATTGGGAGGTCATCGAAGAGCACATGAAGCCGCTTTATGATGCGACTCTCGCCAAGATGCCCACGGGCCGCTTTGGTGAGCCGGTGGAAGTGGCGAAAGCGATCGTCTTCGTCGCCAGCCCGGCGGTGCCTTACATGACCGGCGCGAACATCGTGGTAGACGGCGGGTTCACCCAGCGGGTCCAGTTCTGATTTGAATATCCCCCTCCGTTCGCCCTGAGCCTGTCGAAGGGCTGCACTTTCTTCATTCCCCACGCGGGCCGCAAGAAGGACAGTGCTTCGACAAGCTCAGCACGAACGGGAATTATGAGGTAGAGAATATGGCGCAGATCGACCGCGACAAGCTGCTCGACATCTACACCCGCACGATGAAGGTGAACCGCACCGACGAGAAGTTCCGCGAGCTGCTGATGGGCGGCAAGGTCGCGGTGATGTATTACTGCGTGCGCGGGCAGGAGCTGGTCTCGGCCGCGGCAATGGCGGCTCTGGAGAAGGAAGACTACGTCGTCTGCACCTATCGCGGGCAAGGCGAGCAGACCGCCAAGGGCATCCCGATGGAGAAGTGGTGGGGCGAATGCCTCGGCAAGGCGACCGGCACCTGCAAGGGCAAAGGCGGCACCATGCACATCACCGATCCCGAGACGGGGATCATGGTGACAACCGGGGTGGTCGGCTCGGGCCTCCCCATCGCCAACGGCCTTGCGATGGCGAGCCAGAACAACGGCGATGGGCGCGTGACGTTGGTCAGCTTCGGTGACGGCGCGGCCAATATCGGCGGTTTCCACGAAGCGATGAACATGGCCCAGCTCTACAAGCTGCCGGTCATCTTCCTGTGCCAGAACAACCGCTATGGCGAACACACGTCTTACGCCGACCACACTGACAGCCCGAACATCGCCAGCCGCGCTGCTGGTTACGGGATGAAGGGCGTGACGGTTGACGGCAATGACGTCCACCAGATCTACCCCGCGATGCAGGAAGCCGTCGCCCGCGCCCGTGCTGGTGAAGGACCGACGCTGGTCGAGGCGATGTGCTACCGCATGATGGGCCACTTCTTCGGCTCGGACTTCAGCTATATGCCGCCTGAGCATATCGCCGAGATGAAGGCCGAAGACCCGCTGCCCAAGCTGCGGCAGGTGATGCTCGACTACCAGTTCACCGAAGAGGAGCTGGACGCCATCGTCGCCGATATCAACGCGCAGATCGACGCAGCCGTGCAGCACGCGCTCGATGCGCCGCTGCCCGATACCGACGAAATCTACAAAGACGTGCTGGAGGAGACCGCCTGATGGCCCAGATCACCATGACCCAGGCGCTGAACCTCGCCATCGACGAGGCGATGGCCGACGATCCGGGCGTGTTCTGCCTTGGCGAGGACGTGTCCGCCAAGCAGGGCGGCGGGGTGTTCAAGGTCACCTCGGGCCTCACCGAAAAGTATGGCGAACACCGCATCCGCGCGACGCCGATTTCGGAAACCGCGATCATCGGGGCGGCCGTCGGTGCGGCTCTGGCAGGCCAGCGCCCGATTGCCGAGATCATGCTAATGAATTTCGTCGGCGTGTGCATGGATCAGATCGTCAACCACGCGGCCAAGCTGCGCTTCATGTCGGGCGGGCAGACGCCGTGTCCGATCGTGATCCGCACCACCACTGGCGTGGGCGTCGGCTTCGGCGGGCAGCACTCGGACATGCTCGAAGCGTGGTTCGCCCACGTTGCGGGTATTCATGTGGTGACTCCCAGCAACCCCGCCGATGCGCGCGGGCTGATGCGCGCTTCGATTGACGCGAATGACCCGGTGATCTTCATCGAGAACATCCTGTGCTACGGCCTCAAGGCGGAAGATCCCGGTCCGGGCTACCGCGTTCCGCTCGGCAAGGCAGCGATTGCGCGCGAGGGCACCGATATCAGCCTCATCACCTATGGCCGCACGGTTCTGGATGCGCTGGCGGTGGCGGATGATCTCGCCAAGGAAGGCATCTCGGTCGAGGTGATCGACCTCAGAACCATCGCCCCCTATGACGAGGCCACAGTGCTCGCATCGGTGCGCAAGACCGGCCGCGCGATCACCCTGCACGAAGCCGTGCGCCCGTTCGGCACCGGCGCGGAAATTGCCGCCAACATTCAGGAAAAGTGCTGGGACAGCCTCAAGGGCCCGGTGCGGCGCATCGGCGGAACCTTCTCTGCGGTGCCCTTCGCCAGTCACCTCGAACAGGCATGGATTCCGCAGAAGTCGGACCTCATCGCACAAATCAAAGCAAGTGTGGGCAAACTCTAAATGGCATCAGAAATCCGCATCCCCAAGCTCGGCATGAGCGCTGTTGAGATGACCCTCGTCGAATGGATGTTCGGCGATGGCGAGCGCGTCGAGAAGGGCGACATCATCTACACCGTCGAGACCGACAAGAGCACGACCGAGATCGAAGCCCAGGCCAGCGGGGTGATCCACCCCACCGGTGAGGAAGGCGCGGTCTACAAGGTCGGCGACTTGATTGGCACCATCGAAGAGTGAGCACGCCAAGGGAGATGTTAGCGGCGGTCTATGCCACCGCTGGCACGCGCGACTGGGATGCGGTCGGGCGTCTCATCCACCCCGATTTCGTGCTCTACGAGGCCAATTCGCTCCCCTTCGCAGGCGAGTGGCGTGGCAAGGACGCGCTGCAACGCTGTGCGGCAGCGATGTATGGCACCTGGGCCGATACCAAGCTGGAAATGCTCGATTGCACCGGGGGTGACACCTGGGCGGTGATGGTGATCCGCCTCACCATGCACCCGAAGGACGGCAGCGAACCCTTCACCCAGACGATCTGCGAGGCCGGGTGCTTCGAGAACGGGCTGCTGCGCGAATTGCGAATCCACTACTTCGACTCTGCCGAAGTCGCCGCGCGGGCGTGAGGGGGCTTCTGCTAATACTTCAGCCGTCGCCCCGTGCCTGACACGGGGTTTGGCTTTTCTTCTTCAGCCGCCGTGCCAAGTTAGCCAAGCCCCGTGTCAGGCACGGGGCGACGAGATATCAAGGTCTCGAACGGGTTCGCTTGCCGAACATCTCTGTCCCCCTCGACCCCTTACGCAGAATGGCGTATTCTCCCCGCCCGGGGCGTCGCCATAGAGCGGCGATGATCAACATGGGGCCGATCCGGTGAAACAGTCGCTTATCAACCTGCTTCCGCCCGCCACCGTCGCGGCGATCTGGGCTTTCTGGGGCGTGGCGCCCGCCGCATGGACCCAAGGGCCGTGGGCAATCATCGCGGTGGGCCTTGGCACCCTCGCCTTCGTCCAGCTGCTCGAGCTGGTGTTCGAACGGCACGAAGGCTGGCGCATCAATGGGCGCGAGCTTTTGACCGACGTCTTCTATGTCGCCTTCGGCTACGGCGTGATCGGGTTCCTCAGCGATACGCTGGTCAACGGGCCGCTGGGCGAATTGAAAGAGGCTTGGGGCATCGGAACCCCGTGGCTCGCAGCCAGCCCGTTTCTGGTGCAGGTGCTGGTGGTGATGTTCGTGTTCGAATTCGGGCAGTACTGGATGCACCGCGCGATGCACAACTGGACGCCCCTGTGGCTGACCCACGCGCCGCATCATCACATCACGCAATTGAATGCGATGAAGGGCTTCATCGGCAATCCGATCGAACTGTTCCTGATCAGCCTCGGCATAACGGCGCTGCTGGATGTGAACCTCAACGCCCTGTTCGCCGCCATCACCGCAGGCGGCGCGATCGCGACCTACGCCCACGCCAATGTCCGCGCCGATCCGCCGATCTGGTACGGGTACTTCTTCACCACGATCCGCAATCACAGCCTGCACCACACGGCGCTGAGCTACGAGGACACCCGCTGCAACTACGGCAATTCGGTGATCTTCTGGGACCGCGTGTTCGGCACCTACAAGGAAGGCGAGAGCGAGGTGGTCGGGCAGGATGATCGCAAGCGGCTGTCAATCAAGGAACAATGGCTGTTCCCGCTGCGCCCGTGGCTGGAGAAGCGCAAGACCGCGGCCTGACTTCAACCGGTCGCATAGCGACCGCAAGCGCAACCGCCCTCAAGTAGCGCAGCGATAGGACGCACAAATACGCGCGCCCGCAGGTGCCCGGAACGTACCCCGGACTTGATCCGGGGGAAGTGGAGGAATAGCACCGAGGACGTCGGCCCGGATGGGCCGGCGAAACGCCAAGGGCTCATTTCCGCCCCGCATGGGCGGAAATGGTGCTGCTGGGGAGGATTGAACTCCCGACCTCACCCTTACCAAGGGTGCGCTCTACCACTGAGCTACAGCAGCGCCGGTATGGGCGGGCGCTATTGTCGCGCGGCCTCGTATTGTCAACGCCCTTATTGCGCTAAGCTCGACTAGCCGTGCGCAGGCTTGAAGCTGCGAGGCACTAAGGCCAAAGGGTTTCGCATGGGTGAAGAGTCCCGCAAGAATATGTCGCGCGAGGAACGGCTCGCGGCCAAGCTGCGCGAGAACCTGCGGCGCAGGAAGGCGCAGGCGCGTGCCGCTGGCAGCCTTGCGCGCGATTCGGATGCGGCAAATGCAACGGAATCGCTTCCCAATCCCGTCCGCGAAAGCTAACCCCGCGCGCTCTGATGTATTGAGAGGACCGGGCCGCCCGCGGCGCGGTGACACGGAGTAAGAATGCCCAAGCTCATCCTCGTCCGCCACGGCCAGAGCCAGTGGAACCTCGAAAACCGCTTCACCGGCTGGTGGGATGTCGATTTGACGCCGCAGGGCGTGGCCGAGGCAACCGCGGCGGGCGCGCTGCTGCGCGAGAAGGGCGTGCTACCGAGCTACGCCTTCACCTCGCTTCAGACCCGCGCGATCAAGACGCTGCATCTGGCGCTGGAAGCGGCCGGACGCTTGTGGATTCCCGAAACAAAGGACTGGCGCCTCAACGAGCGCCACTATGGCGGGATGACCGGCCTCGACAAGCAGGAAACCCGCGACAAGCACGGTGACGAACAGGTGCTGATCTGGCGCCGCAGCTTTGACGTGCCGCCGCCCGTGCTGGAAGCGGACAGCGCTTACGATCTCGCCAGCGACCCGCGCTATGCCGGGATCGCCATTCCGAACACCGAAAGCCTCAAGCTGACCATCGAGCGTGTGCTGCCCTATTGGGAGGAAGCGATCCTGCCGGTGCTGGCGCGCGGTGAGACGGTGATCATTGCGGCGCACGGCAACAGCTTGCGCGCGCTGGTCAAGCACCTCTCGGGCATTTCCGATGCGGACATCACCGATCTCGAGATTCCCACCGGCCAGCCGATCATCTACGACTTTGACGCCGATATGGTGCCCGGCGCGCGGTACTATCTGAAGGACGCATGATGGAAGCCACCGGGGGGAAGGTCGCGATCGTGATGGGGAGCCAGTCCGACTGGCCGACCATGAAAGCCGCCGCCGACGTGCTGAGCGAGCTGGAAGTGGCTTACGAGGCGCGAATCACCTCAGCCCACCGCACGCCGGACCGAATGGTCGCCTTTGCCAAGGGCGCGGAGGGCGAAGGCTTCAGCGTCATTATCGCAGGCGCAGGCGGCGCAGCGCATTTGCCGGGCATGATCGCCAGCATGACGCATCTGCCGGTGCTGGGCGTGCCGGTGCAGTCGAAAGCCTTGAGCGGCATGGATAGCCTGCTCTCGATCGTGCAGATGCCGGGAGGCATCCCGGTCGGCACGCTGGCGATTGGTGAGGCAGGCGCGAAGAACGCCGGGCTCCTCGCCGCCGCGATCCTCGCGCTGAACGACGAAGACCTGTCCGAACGCCTACAAGACTGGCGCGCCGCCAAAAGCGCTGGCGTCGCCGAGGTGCCGGAGGACTAATGCTTCCCCCCGGTTCCACCATCGGCATTCTGGGCGGCGGGCAGCTGGGCCGGATGATGGCCGTCGCCGCCTTGCAGCTCGGCTACAAGGTGATCGGCTTCGCGCCTGAAGGTGACAATGTCGCGGCCGATGCCTCGTCCGATTTCATCACCGCCGATTGGGACGACGCCGCAGCGCTCGCCGAATTCACAGGGCGCTGCGATGTCGTGACCTGGGAGTTCGAGAACGTGCCGCTCAGCACGGTCGCAGCCATCCCCCAGCACCTGCTCGCCTGCCCTGCGCGCGCTTTGGAGGTGGCTCAGGACCGGCTGAGCGAGAAGGCGTTTGCCGCCAGCCTCGGCGGCACGCCAGCGCCCTACGCACGGGTCGAGACCGAGGATGACTTCGCCGCCGCGCTGGTCCGGGTTGGCACCCCGGGCATCCTCAAGACCGCGCGCGATGGTTATGACGGCAAGGGCCAATGGCGCGTGCGATCAGCGCTGGAAGCCAGCGGCGTGCGCTTTCCGGGCGTGACCTGCATCTACGAAGTCTTCGTGATCTACGAGACCGAGTTTTCGGTGATCCTCGTGCGGGGCAAGGATGGCAGCGTGAAGTTCTGGGATTCGACGGCCAACCTGCATGATGGCGGGATGCTGGCGCAGTCGATCCTGCCCGCGGGCGCGCTGGTCGAAGCGCAGGTGCCCGCCGCGCGCCAGCTTGCCGCCAAGGTCGCCGATGCGTTGGGCTATGTCGGGGTGCTGACGCTGGAGTTCTTTGCCACCCGGGAAGGCCCGATGTTCAACGAGATGGCGCCCCGCGTGCACAATTCCGGCCACTGGACCATCGAAGGCGCGGCCACCAGCCAGTTCGAAAACCACATCCGCGCGATCTGCGGCTTGCCGCTGGGCGTGACCAAGACCCGCTTCGAAGCCATCGAAATGCGCAACATCGTCGGCGATGACGCCCTGCGCGCTCACGCCATCCTGGCCGAACCGGGCGAGCCGCATCTCCACCTCTATGGCAAGCGCGAAGTGCGCGAGGGCCGCAAGATGGGCCACGTCACGCGCGTGGGACATGCGATCAGATGAGCTTGGGCCGATGACTCCCGAAATCGTGCTGATTTACGCCCGTGCCGCCAATGGCGCGATCGGCAATGAAGGCGATCTGCCGTGGCGGCTGCCCGCTGACCTCAAGCGCTTCAAGGCGCTGACGATGGGCAAACCCATGATCATGGGCCGCAAGACCTTCGAGAGCCTGCCCGGCCTGCTCCCCGGTCGCCGCCACATCGTGCTCTCTCGGCGGGACAGCTTCGCTGCTGAGGGCGTTCAGATGGCCGGATCGGTCACAGAGGCGCTGGCGCTGGCGGAGCATGGCAACGAGGCCGGCGAAGTCGCGATCATCGGCGGGGCGGCGATCTATGATGTGTTCCTGCCGCTCGCCCACCGGATCGAGCTGACCCAGATCCACGCGAGCTACCCCGGCGACACCTTCATGGCCGAACCGGGGCGCGACTGGGTGCTGACGGGGCGTGAGGATCACGCCGCGAACGATCCGCACCCGGCGTTCTCGTTTCTGACCTTCCGGCGTGCGGGCACGGTTTGATGCGCTGGCTCGATCACCGCGATTCCATGCCCGAGGCCCTGCGTGGTGCGGTCATTGCGCTCGGCAATTTCGACGGGTTTCACTCGGGCCATCAGGCGGTGGCGGGCGAGGCGATCCGCTGGGCGCAGGCGGAAGGCCGCCCCTCGATCATCGCCACCTTCGATCCGCACCCGGTGCGCTTCTTCAAGCCTGATGTGCCGCCGTTCCGGCTGACGACCTTGGAGCAACGGCAGGAATTGTATCTGGCCGCTGGCGCGACCGCGATGCTGGTGTTCCACTTCGATGCCGAGCTGGCGGGGACGAGCGCGGAGGATTTCATCCGCGCCATCCTGCTGGAACGCTTCGGAGCGCATGGGGTGGTTACCGGCGGCGATTTCACCTTCGGCAAGGGCGCCAAGGGCAATGTCGAGCTGCTGCGCACCCTTGGCAGCGAATTGGGCCTGCAATCGCGCGTGGTTGAAGCGGTGAGCGAGGGAGACGAGGTCGTCTCCTCCAGCCGCATCCGCACCGCCTTACGCGACGGCGACCCACAGCTGGCCGCGCGCCTGCTCACCCGGCCGTTCGCGATCCGGGGCATCGTCGAGCACGGCGACAAGCGCGGGCGCACCATCGGCTACCCCACCGCCAACGTGACGATCGACAACTACCTGCGCCCCAAATACGGCATCTATGCCGTGACGGGCCGCTTGCTCGCCACCGGACAGGTGCTCCACGGCGCGGCCAATATCGGCATCCGCCCGCAGTTCGAACCGCCCAAGGAGCTGCTGGAGCCCTACTTCTTCGACTTCTCCGGCGATCTGTATGGGCAGGAAATCGAGGTGGCCTTCCACCACTTCCTGCGCGGCGAGGCGAAGTTTGACAGCCTCGAGGCGCTGATCGAACAGATGGACAAGGATTGCGCCGAGGCGCGGCGGTTGCTCGGGTAATTGGTTCACGCAGAGACGCAGAGAAGAAGTGGAGACGCAGAGAGGAACCTTCCCGGCGCAGCCGGTATCCGATCCATGCGAGGAGGCGAAAGGCCTGCGGCGCATTGCAACACCTCTGCGTCTCCCTGATCTTCTCCGCGGCTCTGCGTGAACTCCCTTCTTCCAAGACAAATTGCGCAATCCCTGCCCGCCCGCTAAGGCCCCGCCCACCATGACCGACGACAGTGCAAAGCGCGATTACCGGGACACCGTCTTCCTGCCGAAGACCGATTTCCCCATGAAGGCCGGCCTCCCCCAGAAGGAGCCAGGCATTGCCGCGCGCTGGGAGCAGATCGGGCTCTACAACGCCTTGCGTGATGCGCGCCGGGGCCGCGAGAAGTTCATCCTTCACGATGGCCCGCCCTATGCCAATGGCGACATGCATATCGGCCATGCGCTCAACCATATCCTGAAAGACATGGTCTGCCGCACCCAGAACCTCTTGGGCCGCGATGCGCCTTATGTACCGGGCTGGGACTGCCACGGCCTCCCCATCGAATGGAAGGTCGAGGAAGCCTACCGCAAGGCCAAGAAGAACAAGGACGAGGTTCCCCCGAAGGAATTCCGCGCCGAATGCCGCGCCTACGCCCAGAACTGGGTGAACGTGCAGCGCGAGCAGCTGAAGCGGCTCGGCATCATGGGCGATTGGGATCATCCCTATCTCACCATGGATTTCCAGGCCGAAGCGACGATTGTCGCCGAGCTGATGAAGTTCGCCGAGGCCGGAAACGTCTATCGCGGGGCCAAGCCGGTGATGTGGTCGCCGGTCGAAAAGACCGCGCTGGCCGAGGCGGAGGTCGAATACGAGGACATCACCTCGACCCAGATCGATGTGGCCTTCGAGATTGTTGAGTGCCCAAATGAGCCGAGCCTTGTCGGCGCATTCGTGATCATCTGGACGACGACGCCTTGGACGATCCCGGTCAATCAAGCGATCTCATACGGGCCAGAGATCGAATACGTCGCTTCTGAGATCAATGGTCGCCGGTATGTTTACGCGCTTCAGCGCGAGAGCGATTTGCTTTCACGCCTCGGTATTCCGACCGTAGACAAAGGTCTTGGTGTCCTAAAGCCTGGCGCCCTCGATTCTGCTAAAGCCCGCCACCCGATGCACGCATTGGGCGGGTTCTACGCGACCCCGCGCCCGCTGCTCCCCGGCGACTTCGTCACCACCGACTCTGGCACCGGCCTCGTCCACATGGCGCCCGATCACGGCGAGGACGATTTTGACCTCTGCAAAGCGAACGGCATCAACCCCGTCTTCGCGGTGATGGACGACGGGCGTTACCGCGATGACTGGCAATGGCTGGGTGCTCACGACGAACGCCGCATGAGCGTCATCAACCCCAAGTTCAACGCGCCTGATGGCCCGATCTGTTCGGACCTGCGCGAAACCGGCGCGCTGCTCGCCGCGAGCGCGGATTACGCGCACTCCTACCCGCATTCGTGGCGCTCCAAGGCCAAGGTGATCTTCCGCTGCACCCCGCAATGGTTCGTGCCGATGGACAAGGTCCTAGGCGAAGGCGGGACGTTGCGCGAACGCGCCGTGGCCGAAATCGCCCGCGTGGAATTCATTCCCGAAAAGGGCCGCAACCGCATCGGCGCGATGGTGGAAGGACGGCCCGACTGGGTACTCTCCCGCCAGCGCGCATGGGGCGTGCCGATCACGTTGTTCGTGCGGCCCGATGGCACCTACCTGCAAGACCCCGAAGTCAACGCCCGCATCGTTGCCGCCGTGCGCGAGGAAGGCGTCGATGCGTGGGAGGAAGCACGCAAGGCGGAATATCTCGGCGCGGGCTACAACCCAGACGACTTCGAGATGGTCACCGACATTCTCGACGTCTGGTTCGATTCGGGCTGCACCCACGCCTTCGTGCTCGAGAGCGGGCGCTGGCCGGACCTGCAATGGCCCGCCAACCTCTACCTCGAGGGCTCGGACCAGCATCGCGGCTGGTTCCAGTCGTCCCTGCTGCAATCCTGCGCCACGCGGGGCCGCGCGCCTTACGACCAAGTGCTGACCCACGGCTTCACGATGGACGCCAAGGGCCGCAAGATGTCCAAGAGCGAAGGCAACACCATCAGCCCGATCAAGGTGATGGAGGAATATGGCGCCGACATCATCCGGTTGTGGGCGCTCTCGGTCGATTTCACCGAGGATCACCGCATCGGCGATGAAATCCTGAAAGGTGTCGGCGACCAGTACCGCAAGCTGCGCAACACCTTCCGTTACCTGCTCGGCGCGCTCGACGGGTTTGTCGGCGACATGAGCGACGGCGGGACCCTGCCGGAGCTTGAGGTCTATGTCCTCGCGCTGCTTTCGGAGCTGGACGGCAAGCTGAAAGCGGCGGCGGAAGCCTACGACTTCAACCTCTACACCCGCCTTTTGGTCGATTTCTGCAACGAGGATCTGTCCGCGTTCTACTTCGATATCCGCAAGGACTCGCTGTACTGCGACGGGCCGGACAGCGTCACGCGCAATGCCTATCGCACTGTGCTCGACCTGCTGTTCCACGCGCTGATCCGCTATGCCGCGCCGGTGCTGGTGTTCACGGCAGAAGAGGTATGGCTGAGCCGCTATCCCGAAGACGGCGAGGAAGACGACAACGGCCAGCGCGGGTCTGTCCACCTGCTCGAATGGCCCGCCGTGCCGGGCGTCGTGGTCGACAATGCCCGCTGGGCCATGCTGCGCGCGCTGCGGGATCAGGTCAACGAAGCGATTGAGCCGCTGCGGCGCGACAAGACGATTCGTTCCAGCCTCGAAGCCGAGGTGGTCGTCCCCGACAGCGCGGTGCCCGAAGGCGTTTCGGATGAACAACTCGCCGAGCTGTTCATCACCGCGACAGTCGCCCGCGGGCAGGGCGAAACCGTGACCGTCACCAAGACCGCCCACCACAAGTGTTCGCGCTGCTGGCGCCTGCTGCCCGACGTGGCGGAAGACGGCGCTCTGTGCGGACGCTGCGATGATGTGGTGAGCCATATGGACGCGGCAGCATGAACGGGTTGTTCACCCGCAACCGGCTGATCGGCCTCGCGCTCGCGGCGCTGGTCGCCATCATCGATCAGGTGGTGAAGTGGTACGTGATCGGCCCGCTAAAGCTGCGTCAGGTGCTGCATATCGACCTGCTGCCGTTCTTCGACCTCACCTATACCGAGAACAAGGGCATCTCGCTCGGGATGTTCCAGGCCAATGACATGGAAACCCGCTGGCTGCTGGTGCTGCTCACCGGGGTGATCGCGCTGGTGGTGCTGGTGTGGATGCTGCGCGAGCGCAAGCTGGGCGAGATTCTCGGCCTGTCGCTGATCCTTGGTGGAGCGCTGGGGAATATCCGCGATCGCTATGAACTGGGCTATGTCATCGACTATGCCGATTTCCACATCGGGACCTTCCGCCCGTTCCTGATCTTCAACATTGCCGACGCCGCCATCACCATCGGCGTCGTCATAATCCTTGCCCGCAGCCTGCTGGTGCGCGACAAGGACGACACCGAAATCGGGGAAGCGCCCCGTGGAGAGACCCAAGATGCGTAAGTTTGCACCCCTGATCCTGCTGACCGGCGCTTCGGCGATGCTGGCGGCCTGTGGCGGCGGCGGCGGGGTGTTCAACCGCGAACGGCCCGACGAATTCGCTGTGCAGCGTCAGGCGCCGCTGGTAGTTCCGCCCGATTTCACGCTCACTCCCCCCGCCCCCGGCGCACCGCGTCCGTCCGAAGGCACCGCGTCCGAGCAGGCTCTGGAAGCGCTGTTCGGCGGGCCTGCGCCGCGCAGCCGCGTGGAAGCGAGCGTGATCGACCGCGCCGGCGCCGCCGCGCCGAGCATCCGCAGCCAAGTGGGCGATACCGAAACCAACACGGTCGCCAAGGGCCGCGTGACCCGCGACATCATCGCCGCGCCCGAAGGTGACGGGCAGGCAGCGACGACGGTGATCCCGAGCGCCTGACGCCGCGCCGCGCGCGGGTGTGATGGGCACAGGAACGGCGCGAGCGCTGGTTTCCTACAGCGGCGCAGCGCGGTACCATCGCCGCCGCTCTTTCCTATCGTCAGCCCTGTGGCGCAGGCTCGCCCCTGTCTGCGCTCAGCAACCGGACCGGGCACCGGGGGGGGCGGAACCGGCGAAGTGTCAACTTTGTATTTCAGGTTTAACAACCTGAAATTATTGAAAATTTAGCGCGAACAGCCGCTTGACACCCTGTCAACTTTGTCACCTTCGCAAGATTGTTGCGCGGCGCTCAAAAGCTAGAAAAAGCAAGGCTTTGGAGCACGCCCACGGCCTCTCCCCCGATACGTCTCAGTCGGCAGAGATAACCCGGCTCACCAGCAGCTTGTCGATCCGGCGACCATCCATGTCGACCACTTCGAAGCGCCAGCCCTGATCGGTGAAATGCTCACCTTCGCCCGGCAGCTTTTTCATCACGGACAGCGCATAGCCTGCCGCCGTGCCGAATTCCCGGTCCTCGCCATATTCGATGCCCAGCCGGTCCGCCAGCGCATCGGCCGATAGCGAGCCCGAGACCAGCAGCGACCCATCCTCACGCTCCACCACCGAAGGCAGATCGCCATCATCGCTGTCGCTGGCGAAATTGCCGACAATCGCGGTGAGCAGGTCGACCGGCGTGACGATCCCTTCGAAATGCCCGTATTCGTCGTGCACCACCGCCATCGCCACTTCGGCCGATTGCAGCACGCGCAGCGCGTCCATCGCGTCGAGCTGATCAGGCACGACCTCGACCTTGCGCATCATCGCGCGGATCGAGACCGTCTCGCCGCTGACCATCGCCGCCAGCACATCGCGCACCTTGACCACGCCGAGGATCGTGTCGGGCGAGCCTTCGGCGACCGGCAGCAGCGAGTGCGAGCTTTCCTCGATCGTCTCGCGGATTTCGGCGACATCGGCATCGGCCTCGATCCAGTCGATATCCGTGCGCGGCGTCATCATCTCGCGCACCGGCCGCTCAGCCAGACGGACCACGCCGGTGAGGATCTGGCGCTGTTCGGCCTCGATCACGCCCGAGCGGGTCGCCTCGGCAAAGATCATCCGCAATTCCTCGGCGGTTACCGTGGCCTCGTCGGTGCGGCGCAGCCCGAACAGGTTGAAGATGACGGCCGAACTCGAATCGAGCAGCCACACCAGCGGCGCGCCGATCCGTGAGAGCATCGCCATCGGCAAAGCCATCACCAAGGCCAGCGGCACCGCGCTGCGCAGCGCCAACTGCTTGGGCACCAGCTCACCCACGACGACGCTGAGATAGGTGGTCAGCGCGATCACGACGGCAAACCCGGCCTCGTCGGCATATTCGGGCGGCAGGCCCAGCGCTTCCATCCGCTCACCCACCGGCCCGCCAAGGCTCGCCCCGGAATAAGCGCCCGCGACAATCCCGATCAGCGTGATACCGATTTGCACGGTCGAGAGGAACTTGCCCGGATGCGCGGCCAGCGCAATCGCCGTTCGTGCCGCTTTGGACCCGGCTTCGGCCTTGGCTTCGAGCGTGCTGGTCTTGGCCGACACAATCGCCAGCTCGGACATCGCAAACACGCCGTTGATCACAACGAGCACCACGATGGTGGCAAGATCGGTCCAGGGAAACGGGGTCACGCCGTCTGCGCTAGCACAAACGGGCGATGTTGCCAGCCTTGCAACATCATCGCTTGGCGGCATTCTGTTCAACATGGGTCAATGCGCGAGGGGTCAAGGGCCCTATTGTCTCAGTGGGCTGAACCCTTGCTGCCGTTCCGGTTGCATGGCACGTTTGGCGTCACACAAGAGGGAGGAATTTCTTATGACTATCTCGCGTATCCTGCTGTCGGGCACAGCTGCACTTGCCTTGCTGGGCACCAGCGCCTGCGTCACCGACCCCAACACCGGTGAAAAGAAGATCTCGCGCACGGCGATCGGCACCGGCCTTGGCGGCACGCTCGGCTACTTGCTCGGTGGCGCCATCGGCGGCGATACGGGCCGCATCATCGGCGCAGGCATCGGCGGCTCGGCCGGCGCAGTGCTCGGCAAGCAGTACGATGACCAGATCAAGGAATTGAAGGAACAGACCGCTGGCAGCGGTGTGGACGTGGAAGAAGTCGGCAATCAGGACGCGATTCTCGTGCGTCTGCCTGACGGCGTGACCTTCGCCACCGGTTCGGCGGCGATCAATCCGGGCTTCCTCGATACGCTCAACAGCGTCGCTGAAACGCTGATCAAGTATCCGAACAGCCTGATCGACGTCTACGGCTTCACCGACACGACCGGGTCGCCCGCCACCAATCAGCGCCTGTCCGAACAGCGCGCGCAGGCGGTTGCCGATTACCTCGCCGCGCGCGGCGTGGCACGTTCGCGGATGGCGACGCAGGGCTTTGGCGAGCAGTATGACTATCTGCGCGTCAAGACCGGCGACAACATCAGCGAAGCGCTCAACCGTCGGGTCGAAATCAAGATCATCCCGGTCAGTCAGGCCGACGTGAGCGCCGCTCGCGGGAATTGATGGTCTAACACAGGCATAGCGGCGGGCCGTCCCTCGGGGCGGCCCGCTCGCGTTTCAGCGCAGCGCTGCAGCCCGCTTCGCCAACCGCTCGACTGCCGCGGCGTGAATGGCCGGGGAGCACACCAGCACCCCGAAATCGCGTGGATCGTGCTTGTTATAGGCGAGCGGACCGCCGAAAGCGTCCGTCACCTCCGCCCCCGCTTCGCGCGCTATGAGGGTGGCAGCCGCGATGTCCCACTCGTAACCCCAGCGCAATGTCGCCACCAGATCGGCCTGATCGGCGGCAACCATGGCAATCCTGAGCGCAATCGAATTAGGCTGATCGACCATCACCAGATCGCTGTCGTCCTTGGGCAGGCTGACAGTCGGCACGCGCGCGCCGGAGAATTCGGTGCGCTGGCTCGCCCGGATCGTGACGCCGTTCAATGTCGCGCCCTGTCCCGCGACCGCCACCCATTCCTCGCGTCTTGCGGGAGCAGCCAGCATCCCGATCAGCGGGCGGCCCGAACTCACCAGCGCCACTGAAACTGCCCAGCCCGGCCGCCCGCCCACGAAATCGCGCGTGCCGTCAATCGGATCGACCAGCCAGATGAGCCCGCTCTGCGTGCGCGCCTTGTCATCGGCGGTTTCCTCAGACAGCCACGCCGCCGATGGCAGCAAGCGGTGCAGTTCGCGCTTGAGGAAGCGGTCGACTTCAAGGTCAGCCTCGCTCACCGGGTTGCCGGGGGTCTTGTCCCAGCTGTGCAGGTCATGCCCCGCCCCCGGCCAACGCGAGTGGGCGATGCGGCCCGCCTCGCGGACGATGGCCAGAAGGTGATCCCTGTCAATCATGAGAGGCATCCGTGTTGGCCGTGCCGCAAGCACTTTTCAAGAGGGTCGATCCGTGCTTAGGCCCCCGCCAGACGACCTCTCGTCAGGATACGCCCAGAATACGCATTAAAGGGATCGATACGCCATGAACGTCCATGAATATCAGGCCAAGGAACTGCTCGCCCAGCACGGGCTTGCCATCCCGGCCGGCCACGCCGCGCTCACCGTCGAAGAAGCGGTGGAAGCTGCCAAGAAGCTGCCCGGGCCGCTTTATGTCGTGAAGGCGCAGATCCATGCGGGCGGCCGCGGCAAGGGCAAGTTCAAGGAACTCGGCCCCGATGCCAAGGGCGGCGTGCGCCTCGCCAAGAGCCTTGAGGAAGTGGAAGCCCACGCCAAGGAAATGCTCGGCAACACGCTGGTCACCATCCAGACGGGGGATGCGGGCAAGCAGGTGAACCGCCTCTACATCACCGACGGCGTCGACATCGCCAAGGAATACTACCTCTCGTTGCTGGTCGACCGCGCGACGGGCCGCGTTGCCTTCGTCGTTTCGACGGAAGGGGGCATGGACATCGAGACCGTGGCGCATGACACGCCCGAGCTGATCACAACCTTCAGCGTTGACCCGGCGCAGGGCTTCCAGCCGCACCACGGCCGCGCCGTGGCCTTCGCGCTGAAGCTGACTGGTGATCTCAACAAGCAGGCGCAGAAGCTGGCCAAGCAGCTGTACGACGCCTTCCTCGCCACCGATTGCGAGATGCTGGAAATCAACCCGCTGGTCGAAAGCGAAGACGGCAAGCTGCTGGTGCTAGACGCCAAGATGAGCTTCGACGGCAACGCGCTCTACCGCCACCCCGACATCGAAGCCCTGCGCGACGAGACCGAGGAAGACCCGGCCGAAGTCGAAGCCAGCGAATATGATCTCGCCTACATCAAGCTAGACGGCAACATCGGCTGCATGGTCAACGGCGCAGGCCTCGCCATGGCAACGATGGACATCATCAAGCTGAACGGCGCCTTCCCGGCCAACTTCCTCGACGTGGGCGGCGGCGCCACCACCGAGAAGGTGACGGCGGCCTTCAAGATCATCCTCAAGGACCCGGCGGTGGAAGGCATCCTCGTCAACATCTTCGGCGGGATCATGAAGTGCGACGTGATCGCCAACGGGATCGTGCAGGCAGCCAAGGACGTGAACCTCCAGGTTCCGCTCGTGGTGCGCCTCGAAGGCACCAATGTGGCCGAAGGCAAGGCGATCCTCGAGAACTCGGGCCTCGCCATCGTTAGCGCCGACAATCTGGGCGATGCCGCGCAGAAGATCGTCGCTGAGGTGAAGAAGGCCGCCTAAGCCTCCGCTCCGATAGGGATCAGCAGCCCCCGCCGGTTCGCGCTGGCGGGGGCTTTGCTTTGTGGCTCAGCGCGACGGGCCGGGTTCCGGCAGCATCGGCGGCGTGGTGTCGGCATAGGTCAGCCAATTCTGCCAGATCGTGCGGGTGCGCTCATCGACCAGCGCGATTGCGCAGCCAAGGTAGACGTAGTTGCGAATGGTGCCCTCCTTGTTGTCCTCATAAAGTGCATAACATTCCTGCTTTCGGTACGCTTCGGAAGCGGCATCACTTTGCCGGATCATCTTCGCTACATCCGGACTGTCATCATGCCGGGCGAGTGCAGCGGCAAGGTATTGATCCTTGCGCTCGGTCGAGCGGGCCAGAATCTCGCTCATGCATTCGTTCATCTCGATTGTGGTGCCGTCGCAACCAAAGACACTCTGGGGCCGCGCCGCCCGGTTGAAGCGGAACAACAGTTCCTTGGGTTCGGCAGCGTCGCTCTTCATCCGCACCCCCACGACCAGCTTGTCATTGCCGTCGCAGCGAATGGTGAGGCCGCTGAAATAGGCCGCGCAGAAATCGAGGCTGAGCAGCTGGAAGGTGACCATGCCCGCCTTGTCTTCCCAGCCGGTGAGATCGGCGTTGAAGTGCTTGAGCTTGAGGACCAGGCTGCCATCCTCCTCCACCAGATACATGTGCTCCGAGAACAGAATGTCGCCTTCGGGGGTCTGCTGCACGAAGGTGCCGACCATGGTGTGGCCCGTCGAAGGGAGCCAGCTTTCGGTCGCAGGCGCCCCATCGATCCCCTCGCCCTGCCACAAGCCTTCGAGCCACCACATCTGATAAATGGTAGCGGGCGGCGATACGAACCCCTCTGCCCCGACCCGGGTTTCCTGCGCTGCGAGCGTGCTGCCCCATGCTGCAATGATTGCACCGGCCATTGCCCAAAATGCGCGCATTCCGCTCTCCTTTGCCCGCTGAAGCGTAGCGCCGGACATCAAAATTACCTAGCGACTCTGGCGCAGACGCAGGCTAGCGCTTTCGCGTGAATCCCGGCCCCGACCGCACTTGACGTTTACGTAAACGCAATCTAGGCGGGCGCCCAGTGTATCGTTCAAGATTCTGTGAGAGGAAGGAACACCCATGAAAATCCTCGTCCCCGTCAAGCGGGTGATCGATTACAACGTCAAGCCGCGGGTCAAGGCCGATGGCACGGGCGTTGACCTTGCCAACGTCAAGATGAGCATGAACCCGTTCGACGAGATCGCGGTCGAGGAAGCCATCCGCCTCAAGGAAAAGGGCGCGGCCACCGAGATCGTCGCTGTCAGCGTCGGCCCGGCCAAGGCGCAGGAAACGCTCCGCACCGCGCTCGCGATGGGCGCCGACCGTGCGATCCTGATCGAGACCGATGAAGAGGTCGAGCCCTTGGCTGTCGCCAAGATCCTCAAGGCGATTGCCGATGAAGAGGCCCCTGGCCTTGTCATCCTCGGCAAGCAGTCGATTTCGGACGATTCGAACCAGACCGGCCAGATGCTGGCAGCCCTGATGGGCCGTCCGCAGGGCACCTTCGCCAACACCGTCGAGGTGGATGGTGACAGCGTGATCGTGAAGCGCGAAGTCGATGGCGGCCTTCAGACCGTGAAGCTCGCCATGCCCGCGATCGTCACCACCGATCTTCGCCTGAACGAGCCGCGCTATGCCTCGCTGCCGAACATCATGAAGGCCAAGCAGAAGCCGCTCGCGGTCAAGACTGCGGCCGATTACGGCGTCGATCTGACCCCGCGCCTCAAGACCCTCAAGGTCGCTGAGCCGCCGGTGCGTCAGGCGGGCGAAAAGGTCGCCGACGTCGCCGCGCTGGTCGAAAAGGTCAAGGCGCTCGGCATCGCGTAAGCGCGCCAGCCCTCAGAATAAGGAATATTCGAGATGAAGACTCTGGTTCTCGTCGAACATGACAACACCAAGGTGCACGATGCGACCCTCGCGGTCGTCACCGCTGCATCCAAGCTGGGCGAAGTGCACCTGCTGGTCGCCGGTCACAACTGCGGTTCGGTGGCCGAAGCTGCGGCCAAGATCGCCGGCGTGGGCAAGGTCCACGTCGCCGATGACGCCGCCTATGCCAATGGCCTGGCCGAAAACGTCGCTCCGCTGGCCGCGGCGCTGATGGGCCACCATGACGCGTTCCTCGCCGCTGCCACCACACAGGGCAAGAACGTGGCGCCGCGCGTCGCGGCGCATCTCGATGTGATGCAGGTCAGCGAGATCCTGTCAGTTGAAGGCCCCAAGACCTTCACCCGTCCGATCTACGCGGGCAACGCCATCGCCACCGTCGAATCGACCGATGCCAAGCTGGTCATCACCGTACGCGGTACCGCGTTCGAAAAGGCCGCGACCGAGGGCGGTTCGGGCACCATCGAAGCCGTCGGCGGCGCAGGCGATGCAGGTGTCTCCACCTTCATCAGCTCGGAAATCGCCAAGAGTGAACGTCCGGAACTGACCAGCGCTAAGATCATCGTGTCCGGCGGCCGCGCGCTGAAGGACGCCGAAACCTTTGAAGCGACCATCACCCCGCTCGCCGACAAGCTCGGCGCGGCCATCGGCGCGAGCCGTGCGGCGGTCGACGCGGGCTATGTCCCCAACGACTATCAGGTCGGCCAGACCGGCAAGATCGTCGCCCCGGAATTCTACTTCGCCATCGGCATTTCCGGCGCGATCCAGCACCTTGCCGGCATGAAGGATTCGAAGGTGATCATCGCCATCAACAAGGACGACGACGCGCCGATCTTCCAGGTCGCCGACATCGGGCTGGTTGCTGATCTGTTTACGGCAGTGCCGGAGCTGACTGGGGCGCTGTAAGGCACTCGCGAAAAAAGACTTTATCCTGTTACGAACCTCCGGCAGCTTACGCGTCTGCCGGAGGTTTTTTCATGCGTCGCACAGCTCTTGCCTTCGCCGCGCTTGCGGTAGCCCTCCAGCCTTCGCCAGCCATGGCCGAACCGGTCGTGGTTGAGCCCGGTAGCCAGTGGAGTGTCGATTTCGACAAGAACAAGTGCCGCATGATCCGCCTGTTCGGGCCGGAAAGCGATCGCAATGTGCTGATCCTCGAGCAATATACTCCGGGAGCGACTTTCAGCATGACAGTCGGCGGGTCGGCCGTCGGGTCGATCACAGCGGATAGGGCAAGCACCATCCGCTTTTGGCCCGATGCGGCCCCGGCAAAGCACGAGCCGCTGGTCGGCCCGTTGGAGGGTTATGGCCGCTCGCTGTTCTTCCTGAGCGTCGGGCTGATCGCCCCTGACAAGGCCAAGCCGGACCCCAAGGCACCCGCCCCCTCTGCGCCGATGCTCGATGCATCACTGGCCGCGCACGTGCGCTTCGTCGAAATCGGCGATGCCGACGGGCAGGTGCGCCTGATGACAGGCCCGCTTGATCGCCCGGTCAGGGTCATGAACGAATGTCTGCTTGATCTGATCGGTTCGTGGGGCCTCGATCCCGAACAGCACCGCACTGCAACCCGCAATGCGCGCCTGCTCAATGAACAAGCGGCGATGCAGAAGCTCTACAGCTATCTTCCGTGGAGCCGGATCGGCAAGAATAACGAGATGGCTGTGATGCGCATCCGCCTGATCACCAGCGCGGATGGCAAGGTGGAGAGCTGCGCGCTGGTCGAGAACACCGACCCCAAGCTGGAAGCCGCTACCTGTAAAGGGCTGAAACAGGCGCGGCTGGAGCCTGCACTTGACGCTGCGGGCGAGCCGATGCGGTCCCATCTGGCGATCACCATGTATTTCGGGCCGGTGGTGACGGTGATGCAGTCAATCCCGGGCTAAAGCACCGTCGTAATGAAGTGCAGCGTCATCCCCACCAGCCCGCCGACTAGCGTGCCGTTGATGCGGATGAACTGGAGGTCGCGGCCGACGGCGCCTTCGACGCGGTCTGTGATGGTCGTCGCGTCCCAGCGCTTGACCGTTTCTGACACCAACCGGACGATCTGGTCGCCATAGCGGGTGGCGACGCCGACCATCGTGCGGCGGGCAAAGCGGTTGATCTGGAGTTGCAACCGCTCGTCCTTTTGCAACGCCGTGCCCAGTTCGGCGAGCATGTTGCGCATTTCCTCGCCCATCCCGCTTTCGGGATCGCGCGCGCGGGTGATGAGCGAGCGGCGGATGCGTTCCCACACGCCCGTCCACCACACCGCGACGGCAGGATTGGCGATCAGATCGCGCTTCATCTCTTCAACCTTGGCGCGGGTTTCGGGATCGTGCTGCAAATCCTGCCCCAGCTTGGCGAGGCCTTCCTCGATCTTGCCGCGCAGGGGGTGGTCGGGGTTCACCAGCACCTCGGCCAGCAGCTTGTACAGCCCGTCGAGCACGCTGGAGGAGATGGTCTTGTCGATCCCCGCCCAGCGCAGCACGCCCGCCACCCGCTGGTGGATGATGTCGCGCAAGGTCTCCTCATTGTCCTCGATGGTGAGGCCCGCCCAGCGCACGAAGCCGTCGATCAGCGGCTGGTGACGCTTGTCGGCCATCGTCGTCTCGATCATGCGGCCCGCAAGCGGGGCAATGTCGAGCTTTGCCAGCTGGCCCGCGAGGCCCGATCGCACCTGATTGCCGAGCCGGTCAGGATCGAGGCTTTCCAGCACCTCGGCCAGCAATTCCGCCGCGCCCGAGGTGATCCGCGAGCGTTCGTCCACCATCTCGCCTTTGGGGCCCCGTTCGGGCGAGGCCGCAAGGAACTCGCCCGCTGCCTTGGCGACGTTCATCCCCGCCATCCGCCGCGCGACCACGGCGGGGGTGAGGAAGTTCTCCCGCAGGAACTGCGCCATGGTGTCGGCGATGCGGTCCTTGTTTTCGGGAATGATCGCGGTGTGCGGGATCGGCAGGCCAAGCGGGTGGCGGAACAGTGCCGTCACCGCGAACCAGTCCGCCAGCCCGCCCACCATCGCCGCTTCGGCAAAGGCGTTGAGATAGGCCCAGGCGGGGTGGCCGGTCGCAGCCAGGCCGTGGGTGGCGATGAAGATCAGCGCCATCGCCGCCAACATGCCGGTCGCCGTCCAGCGCATCCGTCGGGCACGATCGACCGTGAGCGGTTGGCCGCCGAGCGTCAGAGGCCTCAGAGAACGCGTTGCCATTCTGTGGCCTTAGCCCGCTTCGGGGTCGTTCGTCACGCCCTTACGATCACTCGGCCGGTTCACCGCCCGGTGGCGTCAGCTTGGCGAGGCCGGGGAACGGCCGATCCGGCATTGTCGGGGCCACAGCGTTTTCGTCGCCCGGCTTATAGGTCAGCATCCGTGCGCGCAGCACCGGGCCAACGCGCTTTTCGAAACTGTCCGCCAGACTAAAGCCCGCCGGCACGATCAGAAGGGTCAGCAGCGTCGAGAGCACCAGCCCGCCGATCACCACGATGCCCATCGGCTGGCGCCACGCCCCGTCGCCAGACAGCGACAGTGCCACCGGCACCATACCCGCCGTCATCGCGACGGTGGTCATCACGATCGGCTGCGCGCGCTTGTGCCCGGCGTCCATGATCGCATCGATCTGGCCGACGCCCTTGTTCATCTCCTCGATCGCGAAGTCGATCAGCAGGATCGAGTTCTTCGAAACGATGCCGAGCAGCAGCAGAATGCCGATATAGACCGGCATGGACTGCGGCTGACCCAAGAGCCAGATCAGCAAGATGCCGCCGAGCGGCGCCAATGCGAGCGAAGTCATGTTCACCAGCGGGCTCATGAGCCGCTTGTAGAGCAGCACCAGCACCGCAAACACCAGCATGACGCCCGCGATGATCGCGATGATGAGGTTAGTGACCAGTTCGGCCTGCCATTCCTCTTCGCCCACCACGTCGCGAATCACGCCGACTGGCAGCTCCTGCAACACCGGCAACGCATCGATCTGCGCCTGCGCTTCGCCCTTCAGCACGCCTGCGGCCAAGTCGGCTCCCACCAGCACGCGGCGGTTCTGGTTGTAGCGCTGGATCGCGGTCGGGCCGGAACCGAAGGTGATGTCGGCGACGCGGCTCAGCGGCACGGAACCGCCATTGGAAAGCGGCACAGGCAGGTTCTCGATTGTGCGGAAATCGGCGCGTGCGGCTTCCGACAGGCGCACCACGATCGGGATCTGGCGATCCGAGAGCGAGAAGCGCGCGGCGTTCTGTTCGATCTCACCCAGCGTCGCGATGCGGATCGTCTGCGACAGGGCCACCGTGGTGATGCCGAGCTCAGCTGCGATCTTGTCACGCGGGGTGATGATGATTTCAGGACGGTTGAGGTCAGCACTGATGCGCGGGGCGACCAGCGACTTGAGCCCGCGCATCTCCTCCACCAGCTGCGCGGCGGTCTGATCGAGCAGCACCGGATCGGAACCCGCCAGCATCACGGTCATATCACGGCCCGAGCCGAACCCACCGGACTGTGACTGGAACCGCACGCGGGCATCGGGGAACTTGGCGAGATCGGGCGCAAGCTCACGCTCGAACTCGACCGAGGTGCGCTGGCGATCTTCCTTCAATTTGACGAAGATCGACGAGCTGTCACCCAGCCGGATGCGTTCCAGCAGGCGTTCGACTTCCGGCTCCTTGCGCAGGCGATCGGCGACGGTGTTCACCACCCGCTTGGTTTCGGCGAGCGTGGTGCCGGGCACCATCTCGATTTCAACGCGGCTGTTTTCGTCATCGATGGTGGGCTGGAACTGGCCGGGGATCTGGCCGAACAGCAGGATCGTCACCAGCAGCGAGAACCAGCCGATGCCGAGCATCCAAATGCGGTGATCGTAAAACCGCGCCGTCATCCAGCGCGTGCCGCGGGCAAATTTGCTGTCGCCGCCCGCCGGAGCCTCGATCGCCTTGAACGCGGCGAAGGCGGCAAAGAAGGACAGCAGCGAGACCAGCAGCACGATCACCACTTCGAACACCTTGGCGACAATTGTGTGCGCGGTGGTGTTGGGATCGGCTGAGACGACCGTGGCGATCTGCTTATGCACGTCGAGCCCGATCAGGCCCTTCCACGGCGGCGCGGCGCCCATGCCTTCTGCAACCATGGCCGAGATCGAACCGCTTGCCAGTTCGAACATCGCCAGCGCCGGGACGATCAGCAGCACGATCACCGCCAACAGCAGCGTCAGCACATAGACCGCGCGGTGGCGCGGGCCGTCGAGCCCGGCGCGGCGCGCGGCCATGCGGCCGGTGTCGAGCGTCCAGGCCAGCACCCGCATATAGGCGTCGATCATCGGCCCCTCGCCATGTTCGGCGTGGCCCTTGGACTTCAGGAAATAGGCCGCCATCAGCGGCGTGACCATCCGCGCGACGGCCAGCGACATGAGCACCGCGATCACCACGGTGATGCCGAAGTTCTGGAAAAACTGGCCCGACACGCCCGGCATCAGGCCCACGGGCAGGAACACTGCGACGATGCAGAAGCTGGTGGCAACCACCGGCAGGCCGATTTCGTCAGCCGCGTCGATACTCGCCTGATAGGCCGATTTGCCCATGCGCATATGGCGCACGATATTCTCGATCTCCACGATCGCATCGTCGACCAGCACCCCTGCCACCAGCGCCAGCGCCAGCAGCGACAGGAAGTTGAGGTTGAAGCCCAGCAGATCCATGAACCAGAAGGTCGGGATCGCCGACAGCGGGATTGCGACCGCCGAGATAAAGGTTGCGCGCCAATCACGCAGGAACAGGAACACCACGACCACCGCGAGCACCGCGCCTTCAACCAGCGCCCACATTGAGGACTTGTACTGGCCGCGCGTATAAGTCGTGCTGGTCGACAGCTTGATGAACTTCACGCCTTCGTTCTCGGCCTCGATCTTGTCCATCTCGGCCAACGCAGCGTCATAGACCGCAAGGTCCGATGCGCCGCGCGCGCGGTTCATCATGAAGTTCACGACTTCCTTGCTGTTGACCTCGGAAATCGAGGTGCGTTCGGAAAAACCGTCCCGCACCTTGGCGATATCGGCGAGCCGCACGGTGCGCCCGCCGCCAAGCTGGATCTGGGTCTGCGACAGGGCGAACGCCGTGTCCGAGTTGCCGAGCACGCGGAGCGACTGGCGGGTGCCGCCAATCTCAGCAAGGCCGCCTGCGGCATCGAGATTGCCCTGACGCAGCGCCGCATTGATCTGCGAGGCGGTGACGCCGAAAGATTGCATCCGCGCTGGATCGAGGATCACTTCGATCTGCCGGTCGACCCCGCCGAAGCGCTGGACTTCGGCCATGCCTTCGATCTTCAACAGCCGTTTGGCGACGGTATCGTCGATGAACCAGCTCAGCTGTTCCAGCGTCATGTCATTGGCTTCGACCGCGACATAGCCGATCGGCTCGCCCACCACGTCGACCTTTGAGACCTGTGGTTCCAGAATGCCGTCGGGCAAGCTGCCGCGCACCGAATCGATCGCGGTTTCGACCTCGTTCACCGCTTCGATCAGGTTGGTGCCGATCTCGAATTCAACGAAGGTTTGCGACGAGCCCTCGCGCGCGGTCGACTGGATCGAATTGACCCCGCTGATCGAACGCAGCGCGCTTTCCACGCGCTGGGTGATCTGGTTCTCGATCTCGGTCGGGGACGCGCCCGGCTGGGAGATGTTGACCCGCACCGCCGGGAAATCGACATCCGGATTGTTGGTCACGTCCATTTGCAGGAAGCTGACGATCCCCGCAAACAGCAGGCCGGTGAAGAACACCAGAGGGATCACCGGATTGCGGATCGACCAGGCCGAGATGTCGCGTAGAGCCATGATATTCCTGCCTGTGTTTCGCCGGTGCTGCGCCCGCTCCCCGTCAGTTACGCGGAAAACCGCCGCGGGGATGGACGCGATTACTTCTTGAGGGGCTGGGGGTTGACGGTTTCGCCGGGGTTGAGGAACCCGCCGGCGCGCAGCACCACCTGCTCATTGCCGGTGAGGCCTTCGGTGATGGCGAGGCCGTTGGCCGTCACCGCACCGGTCTTGACCGGGCGGCGCACCGCTTTCTTGTCCTTGCCGATGACATAGACAAAGCTGCCTTGGCTATCGGCGAGCACGGCGCTTTCGGGAAGAACCGTTGCGCTGAAGCTGCCCGAATTGATCCGCGCCGTGGCAAAGCCGCCGGGCCGCAGTTCGGGCGCAAAGGGCAGCGCGATCCGCGCCGTGCCCTGCCGGGTCGTCGCATCGATGACCGGGGCAACCTGCCAGATCTGGCCCGAGAAGCTCTTTTCCGATCCGGTTGGGGTGATGGTCGCCATCGTGCCGACCGAAAGCTTCGCCAGCTGTTCTTCGGAAAGCTGGGCGAGCATTTCCATCTCGCCGCCGCTGGCGATGGTGAACAGCGCCGGAGAGCCTGCACCGACCGTCTGACCGGGCTCGACATTGCGGGCGAGAACATAGCCAGTGGCGGGCGCATAGATATTGAGCCGCTCGTTCCGCGCGCGCTGTTCGCCGAACTGCGCCTGCGCGACCTTCACGCGGGCAACGGCGGAATCGCGCACGGCGGTCAGCCGGTCAATATCGGCCTTGGAAACAAACCCGCGCGCCACCAGCTGGGCGGCGCGATCAAGGTTGGCCTGGGCCAGATTGGCGTCAGCCTTGGCGACATCGATCTGCGCGGATTGTGCGGCGGCCTGCTGGACCTGCACCGAACGGTCGATCACTGCCAGCACCTGACCCTGCTGCACCCAATCGCCCGCATCGACAGTGACGCGCAGCACTTGCCCGCCTTCGCCCACAACGCCAACCGGCATCGGGCGGCGTGCCGCCAGAGTGCCGGGCGCCTCAATCTCGCCTGCGACCGTCGTCATACCGGGCGTGACAACGGTAACCGAAGGGGCCTGCGAATTGTCATCATCAACCGCCACCGGCTCGCCGCCGGCCAGCGCAAACCACGCCGCGACCGCCAACAGCAGCCCGAACACGCCAAGCCCGCCGACAATCAGCCAACGCGGGAGCGCGGGCGCGGCAAGCGTGCGCGCACCGGAAAACTCGGTGGTCACCCCGTCGGCGGCCTCGGCCCTGATCGTCGTCTCGTAATTCATCGCCATTCCCTCACTCGGACCGGTCCCGCGCAGCGGACACTCCGGCCACGAAGTGTATTACTCGCATAAGTCACCAACTGCAACGCCTCATAGATTGTCGGGCGTTGGGCCGCAATGACTGCATCGACCGATGACTTTCAGCCTAGACGAAAGGCACGCGTCAGCGGTTCGGGGTGAGGAAAGGGCTATCGCATCAGCGCACTCGGCCGCGCTGGATCAGATTGACGATCCCGAGCAACACCACCGCGCCGATGACGGCAACGATCAGTCCGCGGATCGAGAATTCCTGCACGCTGCCACTGATGCCGAGCAAGGGGCCGGCAATCAAATTGCCAATCACCGAGCCGACGCAGCCGACGACGATGTTGAGGACGACGCCCATCGATGCATCGCGATTCATCAGAAGGCTGGCCAGCCAGCCCGCCAAACCGCCAACAATCAACGCGATAATCCATCCCATAAAGTGTCTCCCATGCCGGCAGCTGGTGCGCGAGATGTGCGCGCTGCCGTGCAAGGGGAGTGCCGCCAAACGACGACAGCCCGCAACGCCTTACGGGCAGAGCGGGCTTCCGGCGGGACGAATCGAAGCTGGAGTCAGTACTTGAGCTGGCGCTCGTAGAGGTCGCGGTAGTGCTGAATCTTCGTGACACGCAGCCCGTGCATCCCCGAACGATCGACCGCACGCTGCCACGAAGCGAACTCCTCCAGCGTCAGGCCATAGCGCGCGAGCGCTTCGTCAAGCGTCAGCAGCCCGCCATTGACGGCAGCCACCACCTCGGCCTTGCGCCGCACCACCCAACGCTTGGTCTGGGGAGAAGGCAGGTCGGCAAGCGTCAGCGGCTCGCCAAGCGGGCCGATAACCTGTGCGGGGCGGATGTCCTGGTTCTCAATCATTGCTTGTCTCTCGCATCGCCGCAGGGTGCGTCGGAGGGTAATCCTTTCGCGTCGCCCGGGCGGTTGGCTTCGTTGAAGCCAACCTTTGCACCCAAGGCTTTAGATTGCCCTAAAGTATCAAGGTTAACACCCGGTTCGCTATCGTCGAGAAGCGCAAAGTAACTTGCAGCCGCATCGCCGAAGCTGGCTGCTGTCTGCTCGATCGGGGCGTGCGATTCGGTCCGCAGCAGCAGCCGCAGGTCGCGCGCCGCGTTGAGCCGCGCGGTTAGCTCACTCCATTCGAGCGCGCGCAGAGCTTCCCCCGCGCGCCGTGCCGGACGCAGTGCGAATCGCTCCTCACCGCCACTGGAGGACGTGGTTCGCACGCGGGTGCGCTCCTCGGCGGGACGACCACCGGAAAGCGCGCCGCTGTGCGCATTGAAAGGCTTGGCTTTCTCAAACATCATCGCCCTTCCTAACCCGAGTACGTCAAAATCCGGTAAAACCGGTGTTTACCTGAGCTTAGGAATAGCGCGGGCGGACCGGGCAAGATTATCTTGCTGAAATCGCGCACCGAATTGGTGCCACTGGCGAAGCGGGCAAAGGCTCGCTATATCGCGGCCCGCTCATGGAAACCCCTGCCCTTCTCGACACCGGCCTAATGGCCAAAAGCGAGGCCGCCGCGCTGTTCGATCTGCCGCGCGCCGCCGCCGATTGCCGGATCGTCGTGGCGATGAGCGGCGGAGTCGATTCCTCGGTGGTCGCCGCACTTGCCCATGCCAGCGGCGCGGAAGTGATCGGCATCACACTCCAGCTTTACGATTATGGCGCTGCGACGGGCCGCAAGGGTGCGTGCTGCGCGGGCGACGACATTCGCGATGCGCGCGCCGTGGCTGACCGGCTCGGCATCGCGCATTATGTCTTCGACCATGAAAGCGCCTTCCGCGAAGAGGTGGTCGAACAGTTCGCGGACGAATACCTCGCGGGGCGCACCCCGGTGCCCTGCATTCGCTGCAATATGGGCCCGAAGTTCACCGATCTGTTCCGCATGGCGCGCGAATTGGGCGCGGACTGTCTGGCGACCGGGCATTATGTCCGGCGGGTGATGACGGAGGGCGGCCCGCAATTGCACCGCGCCTTCGATCCGGCGCGCGATCAGTCCTACTTTCTTTACGGCACCACCGAAGCGCAGCTCGCTTACCTGCGCTTTCCGCTGGGCGGGATGCCCAAGCCGCAGGTGCGCGAGCTGGCCGAAGCGGCGGGCCTGCGCAACGCGGCCAAGCCGGATTCGCAGGACATCTGCTTCGTGCCCGATGGCAATTACGCCAAGATCGTCACCAAGGTGCGCCCCGAAGGCGCGGCCCCTGGCGCGATCGTCCACGCTGCCACCGGCGAGACGCTTGGGACACACAAGGGCATCGTCCATTTCACCGTGGGCCAGCGCAAGGGTCTGGAGATCGGCGGCCAGCCTGAGCCGCTCTACGTGATCGGTCTCGATGCGGCATCGCGCGAAGTCCGGGTCGGGCCAAAGCGGATGCTGGCGGTGAACGCCGCGCGCGTGACCGAAACCAACCGCATCGGGCCGATGGGTGACGAACCGCTGACGGCCAAGGTCCGCAGCCTCGCCAAGCCCGTGCCGGTGACGCTCGAAGGCGCAATCGGCGGGGGCTCTGCGGTCACGATCCGCTTTGCCACGCCAGAATTCGGCGTCGCACCCGGGCAGGCAGCAGTGATCTATGCGGGCGAACGCGTAATCGGCGGCGGGTGGATCGATTCGACCGAAAAGGTCGAGGCCTGAACCTTTTTCCCGTTCGTCCTGAGCTTGTCGAAGGACTGCACTTCTTTGCTGCCTGGGCCTCGGTCCGCGAAGGAAAGACAACCCTTCGACAAGCTCAGGGTGAACGGGAGCGGGCGTTTCACCCCTCCCACGTCTCCAGCACGCAGCCATAGCCTTCGCGATAGGTCGCGGTTGCTTCGGCCACCAGCGGGAAGCGGGCGGTGACGCTCTTCGCCTCGGGATTGTCGCGCAGGGTCACGGCTTCCATCCCGGCGAGCTTGTCCTTGCGGCAGTCTTCAAGACTGCGGCCCGCGACAAAGCGGCACGAACAGGCGACCCGCGCCGAATAGGCCGACGCGATGCTGCCATAGCCATTGATCGGCTCGCGAAACGCCCAGGCAGCTCCGCCCACGCCCAGCGCGATGATCGCCAGCAGCCACAGCCCGTAGCGCGGACGGCGGATCGCTGTGCGGGGGGGTGATTTCGCCATTGCCAAGCCTTCGCGCATCGGGAATTGGGGCCGCATGACCCTTGGATCGCCTGCCCATAATCGCGCGGCCCTGCTAGCGCCAGCCCTGCTGATGCTCGCTGCCTGCGGATCGACGCCGCCGGGGCAAGCCCCCCTCTCCGAAGCCGCGCTCGCCGCGGTGACCGCGGATGGCGGGGCGCCGAAGGACCAGCTTGCCCGGTCGATCGACGATCTGTTTGCGATGCCGGGCCTCGGCGAAACCCGCGCCGTGGTGGTGATGGCAAACGGGAAACTCGCCGCTGAACGCTATGGCCCCGGCTACAGCAAGGACACGCGCTTCGTCAGCTGGTCGATGGCCAAGACGGTCACCGGCGTGTTGATCGGGATGCTGGTCGCTGACGGCAAGCTCAGCCTCGATGCCCCCGCCCCCGTCCCGCTATGGCAGCGCCCCGGCGATCCGCGCGCCGAGATCACCTTGCGCCAGCTGCTTCAGATGCGCAGCGGGCTGCGCCACACCGAAGCGGGCGATCCGCCCTACGAATCGAGCGAGGTCAGAATGCTGTTCCTCGATGGGCGCGACAATATGGCGAAGTGGGCGGAGGAGCAGCCGCTCGAAGCTGAGCCGGGTAAGCAGTTCGAATATTCTTCGAACACCAGCGTGATCCTCGCCGATATCGCCGCGCGCGCGCTGACGGCCAGCACCTCGCCCGATGCGAGGCGCAAGGCAGTGGCGGGATATTTGCAGGAACGGTTGTTCGGCCCGCTCGGCATGACGTCGATGGTACCCGAGTTCGATGCGAGCGGCACGCTGATCGGTGGCAGCCTGATGCACGCCAGTGCGCGCGACTGGGCGAAACTGGGCGAATTCCTGCGGCTGAAAGGCCGCGCGCCCGGCGGCGAGCAATTGGTGCCGCAGCGCTGGGTCGAGGCGATGGTCACCCCCTCGCCCCGCAGCCCGCATTACGGGTTCCAGACCTGGCTCAACCGCCCGATCCCCGGCACACCGGCGAGCGAACACCCGCTATTCCCCGACCGCGCGCCGCAAAGCCTGTTCTCGCTGATCGGGCATATGGGGCAGTATGTGCTGGTCTCGCCCAGTCAGCGCGTGACGCTGGTGCGGCTCGGCCATTCGGACAGCACCCAGCGCCCGCCGATGTTGCAGCAGGCGGCGGATATTCTCGAACTGTATCCGGTGCGTTAGTTTTCCGCACGCCATCCGGCGTACGGTCCTCGCTAGACGCGCAGCAAGCTGCGCCCGACTAGAGGTAGAAGCTACCCTCGACGACAGTGACGCACGGCCCGCCGAGCCATGCCTTATCGCCGTCAAGCCGCAGCGTCAGATCGCCGCCGCGTGTGCTCGCCTGATGGGCGGTGAAGCTGTCACGTCCCAGCCGCTTGGCCCAATAGGGCGTCAGAACAGCGTGGGCCGAGCCGGTGACGCTGTCCTCGTCCACCCCGCCGCCGGGGACGAACACCCGGCTGACGATGTCGGTGCGCTCTCCCGGCGCGGTGCATATGAACTGGTCAATGCCCAAAGCACCCAGCCCGCGAATATCGGGATCGAGCGCACGGATCGCCGCTTCGTCTTCGAACAGGAAGATGTTGTAGCGGGTGTCGTTGCGCCAGACCTCGATCGGCTCGGCGCCGAGCAGCGCCATAGCCTCGGGATAGGCGCGCGGCGCGGTAGGAATCGCGGGCAGCGCCAATTCATACCCTGCGCCGTCATGCCGCACTTCAAGAATGCCCGATTTGCGCGTGCGGAACGTGACGCGATCTAGCGCCTGACCTTCGGCATCGCGGGTCAGCAGCACATGCCCGCTCGCCAGCGTCGCATGGCCGCACAGCGCGATTTCATAGGTCGGCGTGCACCAGCGCAGCTCCCAATCGGCCTCGCCCGTGGCGTCACGCACCACGAAGGCGGTCTCGGCGAAGAGATTCTCGCCCCCGATCTTCACCAACACATCATCGGGTAGCCACTCATCGAGCACCATCACCGCCGCTTGGTTCCCGCCAAACGGCCGCGCGGCGAAGGCATCGACGTGCCAATAGGGGATTTTCTGCGTCATCAGGACAATCCTTAGGGGTAAAGCAGCGTGTCGGACCACGGCGCATCAGCGGCATCGCGGATGAATTCGCGCCGGTCATGCAGCCGGTTGTCGCGGTCGATCCAGAACTCGATCCGGCGCGGGCTCAGGGTGAAGCCCGTCCAATGCGCAGGGCGCGGCACCTTGCCTTCGGCTTCGTGCGCAGCCCACAGCTCCTGCGCCCGGTCGAGATAGGTTTGGCGCTCGGGCAACGGACGCGACTGGTCACTCGCTGCGCTGCCAACCTGGCTCTTGTAGGGGCGCGAGTGGAAATAGGCGTCGGCGCGGGCAGGCGAGACCTCGATTAGCGGGCCTTCAATGCGGATCTGGCGGCGCAGGCTTTTCCAATGGAATAGCAACGCGGCCTGCATATTGGCGCGGATCTGCCCGCCCTTGCGGCTTTCGGCATTGGTGAAGAAGGTGAAGCCTCCGCCGCCCATGCCTTCGGGGTTCTCGTCCTTGCCGTGGCCCTTCAGCAGCACCATCCGCACCGACGGCGCCGCATCAGCGGTCGCGGTGGCCAGTGCCATGGCGTTGGGATCGTTGATCTCTCCCACTTGCGCGGCGGCAAACCACTCCTCGAACAGATCAAATGGATCGCCGCCCGCTGGCAGCACGCTATCCGCCAATTGGGCATCGTCGAGAGGGGTTGCATCGGACATGGGCGCTGAGTTCCTTGGTGGCTGGGGCAGCACATAGTTACGCGCGCGCAGCGGGAAAAGGCGCGTATCGTAAATTTCCCGTTGCCTCGGCATCACCCGCAAGCTTGCACACCGCGACTGTCTCACCTAGCTAATACGCCATGCGCGACCCCTACAGCACTCTTGGCATTGCCCGCACGGCGTCCGAGGCGGACATCAAGAGCGCCTATCGCAAGCTCGCCAAGGAGCTGCACCCCGACCGGAACAAGGACAATCCCCAGGCGTCGGAGAAGTTTTCCGATGCCACCCGCGCCTATGATCTGCTGTCGGACAAGGCGAAGCGCGCGCAATATGACCGCGGCGAGATCGACGGTGAGGGCAATCCCGCCAATCCCTTTGCCGGGATGGGCGCGCGGCCGGGCTATGGCCGGGGCGGCACCTATGGCGCCGGTGGGCCAGGAGCAGCCGACTTTGCGGGTTTCGGTGCGGATGATGTCGATCTCGGCGACCTGTTCGAAGGCCTGTTCGGCGGACGCGCTCGCCAGCAGCAGCCTCCGCCCAAGCGCGGCTTTGGCCGCCAGCCCCCGCCCCCCCCGCCCAAGCGCGGCGCGGACATCCATTACCGGCTCGCCGTTCCGTTCATCGAAGCCGCCGCCGGACGCGACCAGCGCATCACGCTGGCCGATGGCAAGGCGATCAACCTGAAGCTGCCCGCCGGCGTCGAAGACGGCACGATGATGCGTCTCAAGGACAAGGGCCAACCCGGCACCGGCGGCCATGGCGACGGGATCGTCATGGTCGAAGTCGGCAGCCACCCGTTCTTCCGGCGCGAAGGCGACAATATCCGCATGGACCTGCCGATCACCCTCGATGAAGCGGTGCGCGGGGCCAAGGTCAAATGCCCCACAGTCGATGGCGCGGTGATGCTGACGGTCAAGCCGGGCTCTTCGTCCGGAACCGTGCTGCGGCTGGCCGGCAAGGGCTGGACGCGGAAGAACGGCAAGACGGTCGACGGCAAGCCCGAACGCGGCGACCAGTTGGTGACGATTGAGATCCAGTTGCCCGCCGATCTGGAGGCACTGGAACAACGGCTTGATGGCTGGGTAGACACGGCCCGCCCGCGCGAGAAGTTCGGCCTGTAGGCCGGGCGCGCAAGGAGCCCGATATGAGCGCAGACCACCGCGCTGAGCCCAAAGATCAAGAAGTGCGTTCGCTTTCCCCCGAAGCGCGCAAACAGCGCGCCCGCCATGGCGAACATGAAGCGCGCAGCGGGGTGATGGCGCAGCTCAGACGAATACTCGGCCCGGGGAGCCGGGTGTTTGAAGTGGCAGGCCGCGTGCTCGCCGGCACCTATAACGAAGGCTTCATCCACGCCGGAAACCTCGCCTATCTGTCGATGGTGGCGATCTTCCCGTTCTTTGTGCTGGGCGCGGCACTGTTTGAACTGATCGGCGGGCGCGAGAGCGCGCAGGGCATGATCGCAGCAATCGGCCTCGCCTTGCCGCCCACCGTTGCCGAGGTCATCGCCCCGGTCGCCGAAACCGTGATGGGCGCGCGGTCGGGCTGGCTGCTGGGCCTCGGCGCATTGGTCGCGCTGTGGACGGTATCGAGCCTGATCGAGACGATCCGCGACATCCTGCGCCGCGCCTATGGCACCAAGGCGCGGCTGGCGTTCTGGCGGTATCGCCTGCTGTCGGCAGGCCTGATCCTGGGCGCGGTGGTGCTGTTGATGATCTCGCTGTTTTCGCAGGTGGTGATCGGCGCAGCCCAGCAGGTGATTGAAGCGCGCCTGCCGCAACTGGGCGAGCTGATCGCGTGGCTGCGGGTGTCGCGGATCGTGCCCGCGTTAGGCCTTGGCGGGTCGCTATGGGTGCTGTTCGTGACGCTGACCCCCCGTTCCTATCGCGGCAAGGCCTTTCCGAAATGGCCCGGCGCGCTGTTCACGACGGCGTGGTGGGTTTCGGTCACTGCCGCGCTGCCGGTCGTGCTGCGCGATGTTTTCAGCTATGACGTTACTTATGGAAGCCTGGCTGGCACGATGGTGACGCTGTTCTTTTTCTGGCTCGTCGGCCTTGGCCTCGTTATCGGAGCGCAATTGAACGCGGCGCTAGCCGAGCCTGAAAAGCTGGCGGCCAGGCCCGCAGAGGAGACAACAGGATGAATGGTAACGCTGGATCCGGGCTGATGGCGGGCAAGCGCGGGCTGATCATGGGGCTGGCCAATGACAAGTCGCTGGCGTGGGGCATCGCCAAGAAGCTGGCCGAGCACGGCGCGGAACTGGCGTTCTCCTATCAGGGCGATGCGCTGGCCAAGCGGGTGAAGCCGCTCGCCGCCGAGCTGGGCAGCGATTTCACCTTTGAATGCGATGTGTCAAAGATGGAGTCATTGGACGCCGCCTTCGCAACCCTGAAGGAGCGCTGGGACAGCCTCGACTTCGTGGTTCACGCGATCGGCTATTCCGACAAGAACGAGCTGCGCGGCCACTATGTCGATACCAGCCTCGACAATTTCCTGATGACCATGAACATCTCGGCCTATTCGCTGGTCGCCATCACGCAGCGCGCCGCCGCGATCATGCCCGAAACCGGCGGCGCGATCCTGACGCTGAGCTATTACGGCGCAGAAAAGGTCGTGCCGCATTACAACGTCATGGGCGTGGCCAAGGCGGCGCTGGAGACCAGCGTCAAGTATCTCGCCAACGACCTCGGCCCGCGCAATATCCGCGTCAACGCGATCAGCGCCGGGCCGATTAAGACCCTCGCTGCGAGCGGGATCGGCGATTTCCGCTACATCCTCAAGTGGAACGAGTTGAACGCGCCGCTGCGCCGCAATGTCACCATCGACGATGTCGGCGGGGCGGGTCTGTATCTATTGTCTGACCTGTCCTCGGGCGTCACGGGCGAGACGCATCACGTCGATGCAGGCTACCACGTGGTCGGCATGAAGCAGGAAGACGCGCCGGATATCGCCCTTTCTTAAGGGCTTCGGCGTAAGGCGCCCTCATGCGCACCGTTCTTGTCACTGGCTCTGCCGGGTTCATCGGTTTCCACCTCTCGCAATTGCTGCTGGAGGAGGGTTTCCGCGTCGTCGGCTTTGACGGGATGACCGACTACTACGATGTGCGCATTAAGCAGCGGCGGCACCAGATGTTGCTGCAACATCCGCATTTCTCCTGCCTTGAGGGGATGCTGGAGGATTTCGAGACGCTCCACGCGCTCGCTCTGGCGGAAAAGCCCGATGTGATCGTGCACCTCGCCGCGCAAGCCGGGGTGCGGTATTCGCTCGAAAACCCGCGCGCCTATATCGACGCGAACCTCATCGGCACCTTTAACGTGATGGAATGCGCCCGAGAGCTGGGCGTGGATCATCTGCTGATGGCGTCCACCTCATCGGTCTATGGCGCGAATACCGAGATGCCCTTCGGTGAAGACCAGAAGTGCGACACCCCCCTCACCCTCTACGCCGCGACCAAGAAGGCGAACGAGGCGATGGCGCATTCCTATGCCCATCTGTGGAACCTGCCGACCACCATGTTCCGGTTCTTCACGGTCTACGGCCCGTGGGGGCGGCCCGACATGGCGCTGTTCAAGTTCACCCGCGGGATCCTCGAAGGCACCCCGATCGACATCTACAATGATGGCGAGATGTACCGCGACTTCACTTACGTCGCCGATCTGGTGCGCGGCATCCGCCTGCTGATCGACGCGGCACCGGTACGGCCCGACACGCCTGAGGACATCGCGGAAGGCGACAGCCTCTCCCCCGTTGCACCGTTCCGCGTGGTCAACATCGGCAATGGCGGCAAGGTGCGGCTGATGGATTTCATCACCGCGATCGAAGCGGAATGCGGGCGCGAGGCGGTGAAGAATTTCATGCCGATGCAGCAGGGCGATGTGCCGGCCACCTGGGCGGATGCGTCCTTGCTCAAATCCCTGACAGGCTACGCCCCGCAAACCTCGTTCCGCGAAGGCGTGGCTCGGTTTGTGGCGTGGTACCGGGATTACTACCGGGTTTAGCGTTTACTTGGGCGGCGGAGGTGGCGCATTTTCGCCCGGCAAATCGCCCTGCCGTTCGCGTTCGAGCCGCTGCATATATTCGCGCTCGATCATTTCGACCCGCTCCTGCTCGGCAGCGGCATCGGCGTCGATGGTGGAGAGACGCTCGGCCCTCGCTTCCTCGATCAGCCTGCCGAAGCGGACGCCATCCTCCTCGGCCTTGTCCTTGTAGGCGGCTTCGATGAACTTCTGGGTGCAGCCGGTGAACCCGCCCGCGCCGGCCGGGCTACAGCTCATCGCGCCGAAATCGCCGACATACTTGATCTGGTCGACCTGCCGCGCGAGCGACTGATTGGCGGGATTGTCGCTGTAGCGCAGGTTGGAGGGGATACGGTACCGCTCCTCCTCGACCAGAATCTCGCACACCACCACTTCGCCGGGCTGCGCGACCGGGCATTCGGCCTCGCTATAGGCGATCACCATGTTGATCTTCTCATCCGCGCTCTGGGCAGCGGCGGGGGCCGATGCGGCGGCGAAGGCGGCGAGAACGGCGGCGGGGGCGAGCAGATGCTTCATGGCGCGTGATCCTTTGTCGGTGCGCGGGGTATCGAAGGCTAGCAATGCCCGCGACCGGGCCTGCTTGTCTAGTCCGGCGGGACTGAACGCGCGGTGAAGCCGCAAGGCCTGCGTGGTTAGCGAAAAATTGAAATCTCTCGCGCTATGCGGGCGTATGGACGGGAAAATCGCAGTCGTGGGCTTGGGCTATGTCGGCCTGCCAGTCGCCGTGGCGCTGGCCGAGCGGCTCGGCGCGCGCGGCGTTGAGGTCACCGGCTTCGACATCGCCGCCCAGCGCATCGCCCAATTGCGCGCGGGGCATGATGCAACCCGCGAGATTGACGACGCACGGCTGGCGTCATGCGGCCTTGCCGTCAGCGATGACCCGGCGGTGCTGGAAGGCGCGAGCCTGATCATCGTCACCGTGCCGACCCCCATTACCGAAGAACGCCGCCCCGACCTCACCCCTTTGGAGCGTGCCTGCGAAACGATCGGCCCGCGTCTCCAGAAGGGCGCGCTGGTGGTGTTCGAATCGACGGTGTTCCCAGGCGTGACCGAAGATATCTGCGGCCCCTGGCTGGCCGCGCATTCGGGCCTCGAGCAGGGCGAGGACTTCGCGCTCGGGTACAGCCCTGAACGGATCAACCCCGGCGATACCGTGCACCGGCTTGAAACCATCACCAAGATCATCGCCGCCGACAGCCCCGAGGCGCTCGCGCGGATGCGGGCGGTTTACGGCGCGGTGGTCGATGCGGGCCTGCACGAAGCGCCCTCGATCAAGGTGGCCGAGGCCGCCAAGGTGATTGAGAACACACAGCGCGACCTCAACATTGCGCTGATGAACGAAATTGCGCTGATCTTCGACCGCATGGGCCTTGCCACGCGCGATGTGCTGGCGGCGGCGGGGACCAAGTGGAACTTCCTGCCCTTCACCCCCGGCCTGGTCGGCGGGCACTGCATCGGGGTCGATCCCTTCTACCTCACGGCAGCGGCGGAAAAGCTCGGCTACCGGCCCGAGGTGATTCTGGCCGGGCGGCGGATAAATGATGCGATGGGGCAGGCGATCGCGCAGAAGGTCGTGAAGCTGCTGATCGCGGGAGGTGTCTCCCCCTGCCGCGCGCGGGTGGGCGTCATGGGGCTGACCTTCAAGCAGGACGTGCCCGATATCCGCAATTCCAAGGTGCCCGATATCCTCGCCGAACTGCGCGAATATGGGATCGAAGCGCTGGTGAGCGATCCGCTGGCGGACCCGGCGGCGGCGGCGCGGGAATATGGCATCACGCTCAGCCCGGCGGACGACATGGTGCAGCTGGACGCGCTGGTGCTGGCGGTGAACCACGCCGACTACATCGCCAACCCGGCAGACCTGATCGCCCGCGTGCGTAGCGGCGGCGTGCTGGTGGATGTGAAGAGCGCGTTGGACCGTGAAGGGCTGCCAAACCAATTGGTTTATTGGAGTCTTTGATTATGCACCCGCCTCCGCGGGTGCGTCCTCGGCGCTAATCCTTCGCTTCGCTGCGGGCGCCTGCGGGCGGGCGGTCGCCCTTGCGGTCGCTGCGCGACCGTTACAGCGCTCCCCCTCTACCGCTCACCTAGATCCTCTCACTCACCTTGATCGCAAACCGGCATCCGAGCCGGATCGCCCCCGCTAGCAACGGATAGGCGGGTGCACGCTCTGCGCCGTTGGCCATGGCCGCGTCGAGGTGATCGCGTTCGTCGGCGCGGAAGGCTTCGATCATTTCGGCAAGTTCCGGGTCAGCCCCGGAGGCTTCGAGTTTTTCGAGCTGTTCGGTGTAATGCTTGTCGATCTCGGTCTCGACCGCCGCCGTGCAGGCCATCGCCGCTTCCGGGCCGAGCAGCGCGGTGAACGCACCCAGCCCGTATCCCGCCGCCGACCAGAACGGATGCAGCATCGTCGGACGCACGCCGCGCCGGGTCAGCAGCGCGTCAAACTTGGCGCGGTGCTCGGCCTCCTGCGCGGCCATGTGGCGGATTTCGGCCGAATGCGGCCCGCGATCGCCCATCACGGCAAGCTGACCTTCATAGATGCGGGTCGCGCCGAATTCGCCGGCCTGATCGACCCGGATCATGCGGTGGAGTTCATCGCCCTGCATTGTCGGCTCCTTCGTTTGCATTCCTACTTCCTATACGCCGCGAGCGCCACAATGGCCGCACCGCTGACGCTGGAAATCAGGAAATTGAACCCGGCGAGCGAGATGCCCCCCAGGGTCCACGGGGCCACATCGCAGCGGATCAATGGTGCGGCATTGAAGTCCAGCACGTCGGCCCCCGCCATCGGCGCGGTGCAGGCGGTGATCCCCTCCCACCAGCCATATTCGACCCCGGCATGAAAGCCGCCGATCAGCCCGGAGGTCAGGATCGCGAGGCCCGCCAGCGCGGTCCACACCTGCGGCGGCTTCATCAGGTAAGCGAGGAGCCCAATGCCGACTGCGGCAAAATGGGGATAGCGCTGCCACCAGCACATCTCGCACGGCGGCAGGCTGAAACCATATTGCGACACATAGGCCCCGCCCAGCAATGCCGCCGGGACCAGCACGGCAAGCGCGCGGGCCTTACCCAGATTGTCCATCACGCGTCGCCCTTACGGTTTGGCCGGTCGGGGCGCCGGACGAAGCGCGACAGTGCTCTTGGTGGTGCGGCGCAGGGTTTCCATCGCATAATGCAGCTGGAAGTCCTTCACGCCCTGCTGTTCAAGCTGTGCGGCGGTGAGCTGGAAGCGCGGATCGGCGATCTTGTCCGCCTCCATCTCCTCGTCCTTGACCGCGAGTTCGTTGATCAGATGGCCGCGCAAATCGCTCTCGCGGGTCTGGTACTTCATCCGCAGCACGTAATCCGGGTCAGAGATCTGAGGCACGGCGATGTCGGGGCGGATACCGCCCTCCTGCACCGATTTGCCCGCCGGGGTGAAGTACCGCGCCGTGGTGAGCTTGAGCGCGGCATCGGGGCCGAGCGGGAGGAGCGATTGCACGCTCCCCTTGCCGAAACTGCGCTCACCCATGACAAGCGCCCGGCGGTGATCCTGCAACGCCCCCGCAACGATCTCGCTCGCCGAAGCAGAACCGGCGTTGATCAGCACGATCATCGGCACGCCTTCGGCCATGTCGCCGCGATAGACGGTTTCGGCATCGTAGAGCATCGTTTCGCCCCGCGCCCGGCCGCGCTGGCTGACGATGCGGCCATCGCTGAGGAACAGGTCCGACAGCGCCACCGACTCATCCAGGCTCCCGCCCGGATTGTTGCGCAGGTCGAGCACCAGCCCGCTGACGCGCCCGCCCGGCGCCTTCTTCTTGATGTCCTGCCATGCGGCATAGACGTCGGCGCCGACATTGGCGGAGAATTCGTTGACCGTGATGATGCCGATATTACCAGCCGCGACTTCGTGCGTGACCGGCTCAAGCTCGATCACACCGCGGGTCACATTGACTTCGAGCGGTTCTTCGCGGCCCGGACGGAAAATCGTCAGCTGGATCGAAGTCCCCTTCGGCCCGCGCATCTGCGCGACCGCATCGTCAAGCTTGGTGTCGACGATCAGCTTGCCGTTCAGGTGCGTGATGAAATCGCCTGCCTTGACCCCGGCGGTTTCGGCCGGGCTGCCGCGGAACGGCGAGACGACCTTCACCGCGCCATCCTCCATCACCACCGATAGGCCGAGGCCCGAATACTGCCCGTCGATCATCGTCTCCAGTCGTTGGAGATCGCCGCCATCGAGATAGGCCGAATGCGGATCGAGCGCCGCCAGCATCCCATCAATCGCGCCGCGGATCAGCACGTCATCCTCGACCGGCTCGACATAGCTGGACTTCACCCGCTGGAACACCGCGAACAGCTTGGCGAATTCGGGGCCGGCGCGGCCATCGACCTGGGCCATGGTGGCGGTGGTGGCGGGGATCAGCGCGACAGCGGTGACAAGCGCGGCGCTGCGCAGGAGAGCGGCGATTTTCATGGACGTGGCAAGGCTCCTTTGAAGTGGCAAGGTATAGGATTGCCGGTGTGAACGCCAGATGAGAGCGATTGCAGTGCGTCGAGCGTGCCCACGCGGGACAGGGCCAAGCGTTGCCTGTGCGAGATTTCGGCAATTATCTTAAATATTGCAGAGGGTTGACCGGCTTACCCTCGCGCCGCAATTCAATCGTCACCGGCTCCGCCCCACCGCTCGCCCGGCCCATCGGGCTGCCGCCGATCACCAGATCACCTACCGCGACCTCGACCTGCTCAAGCCCGGTGACGAGGCTGGTCCAACCGCCGTCATGTTCGATGATGACGATTCGTCCGAACCCGCGATAGGCCCCGGCAAAGGCAATCCGCCCGCGGGCAGGGGCCACCACCTGTGCATCCTTGGCCGGGGCCAGGCTCAATCCGGTGCTGGCGATGCCGCTGGCGCGTTTGGCTCCGAAGCCTGTCAGCGTGCGGCCCTGCACGGGAAGCTGGAAATCTCGCGGCGGCGGGGTGCTTGCACTCGGCGCGGGCGCGGGTGCAGCGGGGAGCGCAGCGGCCAGATCGGGAGGGCGCAGCACCGGGCCGGGCAGCGCGGCGAGTTCCTGACGGAGCGCCGCCACTTCGCCCAATTTGTCCACCAAACCATCGAGATCGCGCGCTTCCTCGGCCAGAGCGAGTGCGCGCTCGCCTTCACGCTGGGCTGCCCCGCGCGCATTGCGGGAGGCGAGGCGCTGCTGGTTTTCGAGCGTGGCGAGTTCAATACGGCGCTGGCGCAGGGCGCTTTCGCCGCTGCGCATCTGATCAAGCGCACGTGCCGCCTGGGCTTCGAGCGCGCGGCCGCGGTCAAGCTCGCTGCGCAGCGCGGTGGTGCGGGCGCGGATTTGCGGCACGGCACTGTCCAGCACGGCGCGGACATGAACCACGTCCTTGAGCGAGCCCGGTTGCAACGCGGCGAGCGCCAGCGGGCGGCGGGCAGCGGTCTGGAGCGCGGCGGCGAGGCGGGCAGTCGGCTCCTGCTTCTTGGACAGCCGGGCGGTCAACGTGGCGCGGGCTTGCCGCGCGATGGTGAGCCGCGCGCGGGCGACTTCGATGTCAGCTTCCGCCTGCTGGATGCGGGCGGCGAGTGCGGCAGCCTCACTCGCGGTGCGGGTGGCGGCTTCGGTCGCGGCCTCGGCCTCGCGGGTCAGGCGTGCCGCGCGCCCCTCGGCCAAGCGGCTTTCACGGGTGGCACGGGCGAGCGCGGCTTCGGCCTCGTCTGGCGCGAGTAGGGCGATCGACGGAGCGGCCTGTGTTTCAGGCAAAGCCAGCGCCAGCGCTCCGCCGAAGCCAAACATGGCAAGCAAGGTGAGGATGATCGGCCGCGACATGGCGGTGTCATGCCCGATGATAGGGATGCCCTGCAAGGATCGTGGTGGCGCGGTAGAGCTGTTCGATCAGCATCGCCCGGGCGAGCATATGCGGCCAGGTTGCCGGGCCAAAGGCGAGCAGCAGATCCGCTGAGGCACGCTCGGCGTCAGAATGCCCATCAGCCGCGCCTAGCATGAAACGCGTCTCGCGCACGCCCTCGTCCCGCCAGCGGCCGAGAAGATGGGCGAAATCCTCCGACGTCATCGCCTTCCCGCGCTCATCAAGCAGCACCGTGCGGCATGGGGTGAGCGCATCAGCCACCTTGCCCGCGCCGGTATCGGGCCACTCGGTGAGCTTGAACGGCCAGGTCATGCGCTTGGCATAGCGATCCACCAGCTCACCTTCGGGCGAGCGCCCAATCTTCCCACGCGCGATGATGTGAAGCAGGATGGAACGAACCCCTGAGTGCCAGAGACAAACGGTCGCGAAGCGACCGCAAGGGCGACCGCCCGCCCGCAGGTGCTCAAGCCCGCAGGGCTTGAAACAGCACCGAGGACGTGCCCGCGGAGGCGGGCACGCTCACAAAAAGCCTACGCTCTTCCCTGCGTCGGCTCACCACCCTCGAATGACCACATGCGTTCAAGGTTGTAGAAGGTGCGCACTTCGGGGCGGAACAGGTGGACGACCACATCGCCCGCGTCGATCAGCACCCAGTCGGCAGCCGGCAGGCCTTCGATGCGCGCATGGCCGAAGCCGGCTTTCTTGATCTCTTCGGCCAGCTTTTGCGCCATTGATGCCACCTGACGGGTCGAGCGGCCGCTGGCGATCACCATGTGATCGGCAATCGAGCTTTTGCCCTCAAGCGGGATGGTGACAATCTCCTGCGCCTGATCATCATCAAGCTGCGCGAGCACCAGCTGGTGCAGGGCATCGGTAGCCATCTCAGGCTTGCCCAGCGACGTGGCTGTGGTGGCGGCGGCTTGCACCGCGCCAAGCGGAAGGGAAGCGACAAAGGCCTCGGTCATCGGCAATCGGGTATCTCCAGAGTTTGAGGTCAATGCAGGCCACATGACGCAAGCGGGCAGAACACTGGGCCGAAACGCTGACGCGCCTCATGCCTTGTCCTCTTGCCTGAGCTTACGGAATGTCAGCCGGTCACGCACCTTTGCCCCTCGTTCCTGACTATCCAATCCCTTGCCAAGCAAAGCATCGGCCCACCCGGCATGGGCACGGCGAATGGCCGTGGCCGAGCGGTAGTCCGGATCGAAACGCAATAACACCAGGGCTGGTGCGCTCCATTGCCCCCGTTTCCGAATGCTGGCGGCGGGCACACGATAGCGCCTGAGCCAGGCCATGGCGGGGCTCGTCATGGCATCTGCATCATAGCCCGGACGGGCGATCACCGCAATCGGCATTGTCCGGGCGATCCGGCGCCAGTCTTTCCAGCGGTGCAACTGGGCGAGATTATCGCTCCCCATCAGCCAGATGAAGCGCCGTTTGGGGTAACGCCGGGTGAGCTTGGCGAGCGTATCGACCGTGTAGCGCGTGCCGAGTCTTTGCTCGATCGCGGTCGGCACAATGGGCGCGCGCCGCGCCTGATTCCGCGCCGATTTCAGCCGCGCAGCCAGCGGCGCCATGCCCGCCTGCGGTTTCAGCGGGTTGCCGGGGGAGACAAGCCACCAGGTCTCGTCCAGCCCCAGCGCGTCCATTGCGAACAGCGTGATCCGCCGATGCCCGCCATGCGCGGGATTGAAGCTGCCACCGAGCAGTCCAGTGAGTTGAGGGCGCGAACGCAAGGGGTGTCAGGCCTTGATTCTCACGGACGCGTTTGCCCGCTCCCGCGCACTTGCCACTTGTAGGTCGTCAGCCCCTCCAGCGCGACCGGGCCGCGCGCGTGCAGGCGTCCGGTGGCAATCCCGATTTCAGCGCCCAGTCCGAACTCACCCCCGTCAGCATATTGCGAGGAGGCATTGTGCATCACGATGGCGCTGTCGACTTCGGCGAGAAAGCGTTCCGCCGCCGCCTCGTCCGCCGTCACGATCACATCGGTGTGGGCCGACGAATGGCGGGCGATATGGGCGAGCGCATCCTCCAGCCCGTCAACCACCGCGACTGACGCAATGGCGTCGAGATATTCGGTGTCCCAGTCATTCGCGCTGGCCGGGATCACCCGGCGGTCGAGCGCCTGCGCCCGCCCGTCACCGCGCACTTCGCACCCCGCGTCAATCAACGCAGCGACCAGCGCAGCGGCTTTGGGATAGGCCGAATCGATCAGCAGCGTCTCCATCGACCCGCAGATACCGGTGCGGCGCAGCTTGGCGTTCACGGCGATGGCTTCGGCCATGGCCGGGTCGGCGGCGTGGTGGATATAGGTGTGGTTGATACCATCAAGATGCGCGAGCACCGGCACCCTCGCATCGGCCTGCACGCGCGCCACAAGGCTCTTGCCCCCGCGCGGCACGATCATGTCGATCAGCCCGCTCGCGGTCAGCATCGCACCCACACAGGCGCGGTCCTGCGAGGGGATAAGCGGCACGGCTTCGGCGGGCACCCCACCTTGGATCAGCCCTTCCACCAGTGCGGCATGGATCGCGCGGTTGGAATGCACCGCCTCGCTCCCCCCGCGCAGCAGCGCCGCATTGCCCGCCCGCACGCACAGCGCGGTAGCATCGGCGGTGACGTTGGGACGGCTTTCGTAGATGATCCCGATCACCCCGATCGGCACGCGGATACGCTGGAATTTCAGGCCGTTGGGCTGCTCGGACTGGTCGATGACCTGCCCCACCGGATCGGGCAGATCGGCGACGGCTGCGACCGCGTCGGCAATTCCGGCAATGCGCGCGTCATCCAGCGCCAGCCGGTCGAGCATCGCGCCTGACAAACCATTGGCCTTGCCCGCTGCAAGGTCCTTGGCGTTTGCTTCCAGAACCGCCGGAGTGGCCGCCCGCAGCGCATCTGCCGCAAGGTGCAGCGCGGCTGCGCGCGCAGCGCTCGGCATCGCCGCAAGCGTGCGCTGCGCAAGGCGCGCGGCCTCAGCGAGGCGCGTCACCAGCGCGGCGGGATCGGCGGCTTCAGCGCCCGGCGAGATTGCGGTCATACGATTCATGGGGTGCGGTCTAGCACTGCGGAGCCCACCTGTCAGGCCCATCGCCAGAGGGGCGAATCGCCTAACGCTCAGATGATTCGCGGATGCCAGGACACGGTATTAACGCCGCGAAACTATGGCGCGTTCACTTCGTCGTGATTCCCGTTCGATTCATCTGGGAGCGCCACATAGGATTCGACCACAGGTTAACGCGCTGATAGCGGCGAAATCGTGGGGCATAGATAACAAAATCGGGGCCGCAGTTTGTCAGACAGAATTGCCGCGAAATCGTGGGGGAAACGGCTGCGCCAGTGGTTCCCTGATCGCGAATTCTTCATGCGCGCCGACGGGCAAGTGCGCTTCATCAAACTTTCATCGAAACTCCAGATTCGCGTCGCCGCTGGCGTTGTCGCGATGGCGCTGCTGTGGCTGGTCGCTCTCGCCGTCATGGCTTGGGGCCAATACCGTGCCGAAGCTGATCTCGCCTCGTTCGCCGAGGAAAAGGCGCGTGTCGCCACCACGGATGAGCGGATCAAGGCCTATGGCGGCAATCTCGACAAGGTGGTCGATGATCTCAAGCAGCGGCAGGAATTCCTCGACGAGATGGCGCGGATGCTGCCAGAGGATATCGTAGCCGAAGGTGCAGCAAGCGGCACTGTCTCAGATTCGTCGACCGAGGCGGCCAAGACCGTGCAAAAGGTCGGCGCGATGATCCCGCAGGCGCGCGGCCTGGCCGAAATCGAAGCCCGCCAGCTTGCCTTCGTGGAACGCCTGACCCGCTTCGCCGATGCCCGCGCCCGCCGCGCCGAGAGCGCGATGCGCAAACTGGACCTCGATCCCAAAGCCATGAGCCGCGACACGCAGCAGGCGATGGGTGGTCCCTTCGAAGCGATCACCAGCGGAGACGATATCGACCCGCGGTTCGAACGCCTGGGCCTCAGCCTCGCGCGCATGGCGGTGCTTGAACGCGCGCTCGACGGCATCCCGCAGGTCGTCCCCGCCAGTGTCGAGAATATCACCTCGGGCTTCGGCTACCGCCGCGACCCCTTCAACGGCCACGGCGCCATGCACGCCGGGATCGACTTCAAGGGCGCGATGGGTTCGCCGATCTTTGCCGCTGCTGAAGGCCGCGTGACCTTTGCCGGATGGAAATCGGGCTATGGTCAGGCAATCGAGATTACCCATGGTAACGGGATGTTGACCCGCTATGCCCACTTGTCGCGGATCGACGTGACTGTCGGCCAGGCGGTCGCCGCCGGGGCCACCATCGGCGGGCTCGGCAGCACCGGGCGCTCGACGGGGCCGCACCTGCATTTCGAAGTCCGCATCAATGACCGCGCGGTCAATCCGCGCCCGTTTCTGGAGGCTGCCCCCGATGTTCTCAAGGAAGTCCGCAGCGGCCGACCTGACCGCCCCGCCGCCCCCGCGGCCCGCAAATAGGAGCAGCAGCATGGCCTCGGGTTCGACCTTTTCCGTGATCGGCGCGGATGTGACCATCACCGGCAATATCAGCGCCTCGGCCGATCTGCATATCGACGGCACGGTCGAAGGCGACATCACCTGCGCCAGCCTCGTGCAGGGCGAAAAGAGCAGCATCCACGGCGCCGTCGTTGCCGAAAGCGCGCGGCTGGCGGGCAAGGTGTCAGGCTCGATCACCGCGCGCGAGCTGGTGATTCTCAAGACCGCCCATATCGAGGGCGACGTGCATTACGACGCGCTGACGATCGAGCAGGGCGCGCAGGTGGACGGGCGGTTTGCACCCAACGCACGGACGGCAGTGAAGGCCGTGCCCAGCAGCGTCGAGGCTGCGGAATAGGGCTTACAGCACCTCGGCCCGCAGCGTCTTGCGGTCCAGCTTGCCGATGATCGTCTTGGGCAGACTTTCACGCACCACCACCTGATCGACGCGTTCATGCTTGCCGATCTTGGCATTGAGCCAGCCCGCCAGCTCCTCGCCGGTGGCTGCAACGCCTTCGTTCAGTGTCACATAAGCGCGTGGCACTTCGCCGCGATATTCCTCGGGAACACCGATCACCAACGCCTCTTTGACCGCCGGGTGTTCGAGAATCACGTCCTCGACCACGCTGGGGAATACCTTGAAGCCGCCCACCGCGATCATGTCCTTGATGCGGTCGACGATCTCGAGGAACCCATCCTCGTCGATCCGCGCGACATCGCCGGTGCGCAGGTACCGCTTGCCGTCCCGCTCCACGAAAGTTTCAGCGTCGGTTTCGGGCCGGTTCCAGTAACCGCGCATCACCTGCGGGCCGTGGACGGCGAGTTCGCCCGGCTCGCCTTCGGGAGCGAGGTTTTCGGGGTGCTCCTTGTCGAGCAGGATTACTTCCGTCCCCGGCACCAGCTGGCCGATGGTGCCGCGCTTGCGGGTGCCATCATAGGGATTGGCTGAGACGACGCCCGCGCTTTCGGTAAGGCCGTAGCCTTCAACCAGCCGCACGCCGGTCGCTTCCTCGAAGCGCACATGCACCGGACCGGGCATAGGCGCGCCGCCCGAAATGCAGATCTTCAGGCTGGAGAGGTCGGTCTTGGCCAAATCTGGGTGATCGAGCATCGCCTGAAACATCGTCGGCACGCCGGGAAAACCGGTGCAACGATATTTCTGGATCGTCTGTAAAACCTGCTTGGTCTCAAACCGCGGTACCATCGCAATCGAGGCACCGGTGACGCAGGCGTGATTGAGCAGCGCGGTGTTGGCGAAGACGTGGAAGAACGGCAGCGCCCCCATGAACACCTCGTCCCGCGCATTGCCGAAGGGATTGATCGCGGCGACCTGCTGGGCGTTCACGCTCAGCTGGTCATGCCCCAGCATCGCCCCCTTGGGCCGTCCGGTGGTGCCGCCGGTGTATTGCAACAAGGCAAGGTCTTGCGCGGTGACTTCGACGGGAGGGGGCGGGCCGTTCGGCGTCATATCCGTCCAGCGACGCACCTTCGGGCCATAGGCGACATCCGCGATCTGGCTGCGCTTGAGCAGCTTCAGCGCCAGCCCCTTGTACCACGGCAGCATTGCGGAGAGTGAGCCCACCACCAGCGTCTCCAGCGCTGTTCCGTCGAGCACCTTCTTGGCCGTTTTGTAGAGTTCCGGCACGTCCAGCGTCACCAGCACCCGCGTGCCGCTGTCGCCGACCTGCCAGCTCAATTCCTCAACCGAATAGAGCGGCGAGAAGTTCACCACCACGGCGCCCGCCATCATCGCCCCGTAATAGGCGGCGGCATAGATCGGGACATTGGGCAGGAACAGGCCGACACGGTCGCCCTTGGCGATCCCCATTTCGGTCAGCCCCAACGCAAAGGCCTGCGCCTGCGCGAAGATCTCCTGGTAGCTGTAGGTCCGCCCCAGGAAATGCAGAAACGGCGCGTCCGGATTGGCGCGAACGCTGCGTTCCAGCATCGCGGGCAAGCTCACCGGCTCGAACCGGGTGTTGAGGGGAGTGGGGTGGTGATAGGCAGCGTTACTGACAGGCATGTCAGTAATATTGGCTGACAATCACATGGCGCACAAGCGAAACTCGCGGGCGCTATGCCGCTTTTTGGCAAGCGGCGTGGAGGGGTTGCCGGGGCGGCTCAAACGCGCCCCGGCACCATATCTCAGTTGGAGATAAACCCGCTTTCCGGGTCGATCTTCTGTTCGGCGGCTTCGGCAGCGCGGCGCGCGGCGAGCCAGGCTTCGGCCTCGGCTTCCTGCGCGGCTTGCCCGGCGGCCTTGACGTTGGCGTCGCGTTCGGCGCGCAGTTCCGCGATCAGGTTCTCGCGATCATTGCGATCGGACTTGACCGGGGCATCGACGTCTTCGGTGATTCCGGCGCGCTTGGCAGCCTTGGCGACCATCGCGTCAAGCTCACGCTGCGAACACAGGCCCAACGTCACCGGATCCTTCGGCGTGATGTTCTGGATGTTCCAGTGCGTCCGGTCGCGCAGAGCGCCGATAGTGTTGCGGGTCGTGCCAATCAGCTTGCCGATCTGCGCGTCCGACACTTCGGGATGATTACGCAGGATCCAGGCGATGCCATCCGGCTTGTCCTGACGCTTCGACACAGGGGTGTAACGCGGCCCCTTGGTGCGAGTCACTTCGACCGGGGCCTTGTGCATCCGCAGCGAATAGGTCGCGTCGGCCTGTCCCTTCTCGATCTCGCCCTGCGTCAGCTCGCCCGAGTGGACCGGATCGCGCCCGGTGTACTTGCTGCCTGCAAGGTCATCGGCCATTGCCTGCACTTCGAGGATATGAAGTCCGCAGAACTCGGCAATCTGCTCGAACGAGAGCGCGGTGTTGTCCACTAGCCAGGTCGCGGTGGCATGCGGCATCAGCGGCTTGGGCTGATCCTTGATCGCCATGGTGGGAATCTCCGTTGAAAATGAAAGGGCCGCCCCTTTCGGAGCGGCCGCCTTGGATTCCTAAATAGGCGAATGCCGCGAAAACGGCAAGGAATGGATTCAGAAAGCGGGCATCGCTTGCAGCGAAACCGCTTCCTCCTCTTCCAGCGCGACCAGACCGGCGAGGAACTGGCGTGTGGCCGCTTCCCACGAATAGCTGGCGGCATAGGCGGCGCAGGCTGCGCGGTCGCAATAGCGAGCGGCGTCGATCGCGCGGGTGAGGTCTTCGGACATGGCACCCACCGCATCGGTGACGATATCGAGCGGGCCTGCCACGGGGAAAGCGGCAACGGGCGTCCCGCAGGCGAGCGCTTCGATCATGACGAGGCCGAAGGTGTCGGTGCGACTGGGGAAGACGAACACATCCGCCCCAGCATAGCAGCCCGCCAGCTCAACCCCCGACCGCTTGCCGAGGAACAACGCTTGCGGAAACTTCGCCGCCAGCGCCGCGCGGGCCGGGCCATCGCCCACCACCACCTTGGTGCCGGGATAGGGGCAGGCGAGGAAGGCTTCGATGTTCTTCTCGACCGCGACCCGACCGACATAGAGCAGGATTGGTCCCGCGATCTCGGCATATTCGGGCGGCGGCGGGGCTTTGGGCGAAAAGCAGACGAGATCGACCCCGCGGCTCCAATGGGTGAGCTGGGTCAGGCCCTGTTCGCGCAAGCACGCGCGGATCGTCTCGGTTGCGACCATGATGCGCTGCGCCGGGCGGTGGAACCAGCGGATATAGGGCCAGAAGGTGCTAGCCGGCAGGCCGGTGCGCCGCGCGAAATAATCGGGGAACTGGGTGTGGTAGGCGGTGGTGAAAGGCACCTTGCGCCTCAGGCAATAGCGCCGCGCCGCCAGCCCAAGCGGGCCTTCGGTGGCGATGTGCACCGCGTCAGGCGCGATTCGCGCCAATTGGCGCCCGACCGCGCCGGGGGCCGTCAGCGCTAGTCGGATTTCGGGATAGGTCGGCGCCGGGATTGAGGGATAACCCTCGGGCGAAATCACCGTGACCTGATGACCCCAGCCGCGCAGCACCTCGCAAGTGGTCGAAAGCGTGCGCACCACGCCATTGGTTTGCGGATGCCAGGCATCGGTAATGATGGCGATCGAAGCTGGCGTCACGCCGCCACACGCTCGGGGGTATCGGCGGGGGTATCCATCGGCGCATCGGCACGCTCCCGCCGCTTCATCTCTTCGGGCCAGTGGAGAATCTCCATCCGCCCGTCGTGATGTTCGACCAGCGCGTTGCAGCCCTCGACCCAATCGCCGTCGTTCCAGTATTCGACCGGCTTGCCGTGGTGCTCGAACATCCGGAATTCGGCGGTGTGGATGTGCCCGCACACCACGCCGTCAACCCCGCGCTCGCCAGCCGCGCGGGCGACGACCTCTTCATACTTGCCGATGAATTCGACCGCGTTCTTGACCTTGTGCTTGGCCGCCTTGGACAACGACCAATAGGGCTTGCCCAGCCAGCGCCTCACGGTGTTCACCGCGATGTTGCACTTCATCATCAGATGATAGGCATGGTCACCCACGAAGGCGAGCCAGCGGTGCGAGAGCATCACGGCATCGAATTCGTCGCCATGCAGCACCATCAACCGGCGGCCATCGGCAGTGTCATGGAAGGCTGCGCGGCGGATTTCGATGCCGCCGAAGTTCAATCCGGTGAATTGGCGGAACATCTCGTCATGGTTGCCCGGGATATAGACGATCCGGGTGCCGCGATGCGCGCGCTTCAGGATGCGCCAGACGATGTCGTTATGCGCGGCGGGCCAGTAGAACTTTTTCTTCAACCGCCAGCCATCGATGATGTCGCCGACCAGGTACATCGTCTCGCTGTCAGTATGGTCGAGGAAGTCGATCAACAGCTCGGCATTGCAGCCCTTGGTACCGAGGTGGACATCGCTGATCCAGATCGTGCGATAGGAGCGACGTTCCGTCCCCACAGGCTCGGGGATGCGGGGTGGGTTGAGCGGCAGGCTCGTGATGTTGTCGGTGATGATGTCGGTCAGGTCGGCAGCCGTCATGGGAAATCCCCGGATGTCATGTCGCTGGCCCACCCTGTGGCAGCGAAATGTTACAGGGGACTCACAGCCAAGTGACGGTTCCGGGTCAGTTTTCGGTCAGGGCCGGGTCAATCCCCCGGATCAGTCCATCGCGATGAACCCGGGGAGAGCCTGCACCCGCGCGATCCAGCTGAGGATGTGCGGGTAATCGCGCAGGCCGAAGCCGCCCTCCTCCGCTACGTGCGTGTACGGGAACAAGGCAATGTCCGCGAGCGTCACGGCCTCGCCACAGAAAAATGCGTGGTTCGCCAGATGCTTGTTCATTAAATCGAGCGCCGCGCAGCCCGCCATGCGTTTAGCCATGATCTGCGCGCGCTGCTGCTCCGAAAGGTTCGCCTCGCCCACGAAGTGCAGCCAGAAGCGGAGCGTGGCGATATTGGGTTCGTGGTTGTATTGTTCGAAGAACATCCAGCGCAGCATGTCGGCCTGCGCGAAGCGGTCCGCCGAGATCAGCGTAGAACCATGGGCAAGATACCAGCAGGCCGCATTGCTTTCGGGCAGGAAGCGCGCAGCAGCCCCTTCTCCGATCTGAAGCACGGGGATGCGGCCATTGGCATTCACGCACGCGAGAAACTCCGGCGTCCGGGTCTCGCCCTTCATGATGTCATAGGCGCGGGTCGCCAGCGGCAACCCGAGCAGCGCGGCGGTCAGCTTGATCTTGTAGCAATTGCCGCTGCGGGGATCCTCGTGGAGAGTCAGCGCGTCAGCCACCGGCCACTTCCAGCACGATCTTGCCGATGTGATCGCCCGCTTCCATGCGTTCATGAGCGGCGGCGGCTTCGGCGAGGGGGAAGGTCATATCCATCACCGGCGACAGCTCGCCATCGGCGAACAACGGCCAGGCGTTGTCCGCGATCTCGTCAGCGAGCGCGGATTTGAAGCTGTCGGAGCGCGGGCGCAGGGTCGATCCGGTCAGGGTCAGGCGGCGCATCATCACCACCGCCATATTGATGTCGGCCTTCGCACCGCCCAGCACCGCGATGGTGACGTGGCGGCCATCTTCGGCCAGACACTTGAGGTTGCGCGCGACATAGTCGCCCGAGACCATGTCGAGCACCACGTGCACGCCCTTGCCCTCGGTATGAGCCATGACCGCCTCGACATAGTCGGTCTCGCGGTAATTGATCGCGAGATCTGCGCCGATCCGGGTCGCGGCGGCGCATTTGGCGGTGTCGCCGCAGGTCACGATCGCCTCAAGCCCGAAAGCTTTGGCGAGCATGATCGCCATTGTGCCGATGCCGGACGTGCCGCCGTGGATCAGCACCCGCTCGCCATCACGGGCTAGGCCGCGCTCGAACAGGTTGTGCCACACGGTGAACAAGGTTTCGGGCAGTGCGGCGGCTTCGGCCAGCAGCATTCCTTCAGGCACCGGCAGGCAGTGCTGCCAGTGCGCAGCGCAATATTCGGCGTAGCCGCCGCCCGGCGTGAGGGCTGCGACATATTGCCCGATCATCTCGCGCGGGACTTCGGTACCGACCGCGACAATCTCGCCCGACACTTCCAGACCCAGCAAAGGCGAGGCCCCCGGCGGCGGCGGGTAGGCGCCCGCGCGTTGCAGGCAATCAGGGCGGTTGACCCCGGCATAGGCGACACGGATCAACACATCGTCAGGCCGCAGGCGCGGAAGCGGGCTGGTCTGGAGCTGCAGCACGTCCGGCACGCCCGGCGCGTCGAAGCCAATCGATTGCATGGTCTCCGGCAAGTCGACCCCGCTGCTTGAAACCATTATAATCTGCCCCCAATCCACCGCAGTTAACTATGTCTCATGTGCGAATAACCGTCTCGCCGATTGACAGCAAGCCGCTTGGGCCTGATGCTGCGGCGGAATGGAAGAACCCGATCGCCCACGGCCCAGCGGAGACGCGGCAAGTCGCCTCGGACACGAGGACCTCGCCCCCTATTCGCAGGCCGAACTGGACGAACGGATCGCCCTGCTCGAAAACGAGATTGCCCGGGTGACGGCCCACCGCGACAAGGCGGCCGCCCACCGCACAGCTGCCGATGCGCTGTTTGGGAAGGGCGGCGGATGATCCGCGCGGTATTGTTCAGCGTATCACCCTTAGGGGATTCGCAATTTGCGCAGCCCATCCCATATTGTCGGAAACTGGCTTCCCCCGCTCCTTCGCCACGAGCATCCTCCCGCAGATAGAGGCCTCTCCCATGCCCAGCTTCGCCCAGAACCTCGAACGCACGCTGCACAACGCACTCGGCAATGCGTCCGAGCGGCGGCATGAATATGCCACGCTCGAACACCTGCTCTTGGCGCTGATCGACGATGAGGACGCCGCCGCTGTCATGGCAGCCTGCGGTGTCGATCTGGCTGAGCTTGGCGAGGTCGTGAAGCAGTATCTCGATCAGGAATACCAATCCCTCAAGACCGAAGACGGCGCCGATCCGCAGCCGACCGCTGGTTTCCAGCGGGTGATCCAGCGCGCGATCCTGCACGTCCAATCCTCGGGCAAGGACACCGTCACAGGCGCCAATGTGCTGGTCGCGCTGTTCTCGGAACGCGATAGCTACGCGGTCTATTTCCTCCAGCAGCAGGACATGAGCCGGCTCGATGCGGTGAGCTTTATCAGCCACGGCATCGGCAAGGGTGGCCGCCAGATGGAGCCCAAGACTCCGCAGGGCACCGACAAGGCGGATGAGCCTGCGCAGACCAAGGAAGCGGGCGGCGGCAACAAGAAGGAAACGGCGCTCGACCAGTTCACCGTCAACCTCAACGCCAAGGCCGAAAGCGGCAAGATCGATCCGCTGATCGGGCGCGGGCCGGAGGTTGACCGGACGATCCAGATCCTCTGCCGCCGTTCCAAGAACAACCCGCTTTACGTCGGCGATCCCGGCGTCGGGAAAACCGCGATTGCCGAAGGTCTGGCGCGCAAGATCATCGAAGGCGATGTGCCCGAAGTGCTGCTGCCCGCGGTGATCTACTCGCTCGACATGGGCGCGCTACTCGCGGGCACGCGCTATCGCGGCGACTTTGAAGAGCGCTTGAAGCAGGTCGTGACTGAGCTTGAAGCCATGCCCAATGCGGTGCTGTTCATCGACGAGATTCACACTGTCATCGGCGCTGGCGCGACCAGCGGCGGGGCGATGGATGCGTCGAATCTGCTCAAGCCCGCCCTTTCGAGCGGCGCGATCCGTTGCATCGGATCGACCACCTACAAGGAATTCCGCAACCACTTCGAAAAGGACCGCGCCCTGCTGCGCCGGTTCCAGAAGATCGATGTGAACGAGCCGACCATCGAAGACACGATCAAGATCCTCAAGGGTCTGCGTTCGGCCTTCGAAGAACACCACAAGGTCAAGTACACGCCCGATGCGATCAAGACCGCGGTGGAGCTGTCGGCACGTTACATCAATGACCGCAAGCTGCCCGACAAGGCGATCGACGTGATCGACGAAGTCGGCGCGATGCAGATGCTCGTCCCGCCAAGCCGGCGCAAAAAGACCATCACCGCGCGTGAGATCGAATTGGTCATCGCGACGATGGCGCGTATCCCGCCCAAATCGGTAAGCAAAGACGACAAGAAAGCGCTCGAAAACCTCGAACGCGATCTGAAGCACGTGGTGTTCGGGCAAGACGAGGCGATCACCCGCCTTGCCACCGCCATGAAGCTGAGCCGCGCAGGCCTGCGCGATCCGGACAAGCCGATCGGCTCGTTCCTGTTCAGCGGCCCCACCGGCGTCGGCAAGACCGAAGTCGCGCGCCAGCTCGCCACGATCATGGGGATCGAACTGAAGCGCTTCGACATGTCGGAATATATGGAGCGCCACTCGGTCTCCCGCCTGATCGGCGCGCCTCCGGGCTATGTCGGTTATGATCAGGGCGGCCTCCTCACCGATGCCGTCGATCAGAACCCGCATTGCGTGCTGCTGCTTGACGAGATCGAGAAGGCCCACCCTGACCTGTTCAACATCCTGTTGCAGGTGATGGATAATGGCCGCCTGACCGATCACCACGGCAAGACGGTCGATTTCCGCAATGTCGTGCTGATCATGACTACCAACGCCGGTGCGTCCGACATGGCGCGAAGCGGGATCGGGTTTGGCGATGTGTCGAAGGCCGACGCCGGGACTGAGGCGGTGAACAAGATGTTCACCCCCGAATTCCGCAACCGGTTGGATGCGATCGTGCCCTTCGCCTATCTCGGCAAGAGCATCGTTGCCCGCGTGGTCGACAAGTTCATTCTCCAGCTGGAATTGCAGCTGGCCGAACAGAACGTCCACATCCAGTTCGACAGCGACGCGCGCACGTGGCTGGGGGACAAGGGTTACGACAAGCTCTACGGCGCCCGCCCGATGTCTCGCCTGATCCAGGACAAGATCAAGCAGCCGCTCGCCGAGGAACTGTTGTTCGGCAAGCTGGCCGATGGCGGCGAGGTGCATGTCAGCATCAAGGACAACAAGCCGTCCTTCGAAATGACCCCGGCCCCGCCCAAGGTGAAGCCGGTGAAGAAGGTCTCGACGAAGAAGAAGGCGCCCGCAAAGAAGCCCGCGACCGAGACGGACGAGGGATGAGGCCAACCAAAACGCAAAACGGGGCGCGAGAGAGGAACATCTCTCGCGCCCTTTTTGTTTAGTGCACAATGACCGCCCCATTCTCCTGGATCCGGCCTGAGCCGCACGGCATCCATGTCGTCCCGGCCGACATCTGGGTCGATCCCTCGCGCGCGGTGCCGCGGGCGTTGGTGACGCATGGCCATGCCGACCATGCGCGTGGCGGGCATGGGGAAACCATCGCGACCCCGGCAACGCTGGCGATCATGAAGTTGCGCTACGCAACTTCGGACGGCGCGGTGCGGGTGGAGTATGGTGAGAGCATCAGCCTCGGCAGCGGTGTATCGGCGACCTTCCTGCCCGCAGGCCATGTGCTCGGCTCGGCGCAAATCCTGCTGGAACACGCGGGCGAGCGGGTGATCATCACCGGTGACTACAAGCGCGCGCCCGATCCGACCTGCGCACCTTTCGAAGTCACCCCCTGCGATATCTTCATCACCGAGGCGACCTTCGGCCTACCGGTCTTCACCCACCCGCCCATCACCGAGGAAATCGGCAAGCTGCTCGACGCGCGGACGGAAAACCCCGACGCCTGCATCCTCGTCGGCGCCTATGCGCTGGGCAAGGCGCAGCGGGTGATCGCGGAATTGCGCGCGGCGGGCCACACGGACACGATCTGGCTCCACGGCGCGATGGAAGCGATGTGTCGGCTGTACGAAGAACATGGCGTGATGCTGGGCGATCTGCGCCTCGTCAGCGATGCGACCAAGGATCAGATGCGCGGCGCGATCGTGGTCGCCCCGCCCTCAGCGTTGAACGACCGCTGGAGCCGCCGCCTGCCCGATCCCATCACTGCGATGGCGAGCGGCTGGATGCGGGTCCGCGCCCGTGCCCGGCAGCGGGGGGTCGAATTGCCGCTGGTGATCTCCGACCATGCCGACTGGAACGAGCTCACCCGCACCATCACGGAGGTGAACCCACAGGAAACCTGGATCACCCACGGCCGCGAGGAAGCGCTGCTGCGCTGGTGCGAACTCAGCCAACGCCGCGCGCGGGCGCTGGCGCTGGTGGGTTACGAGGACGAGGATGACTGAACTCCCCGTCCCCGTTTTTTCAGGCTTACTTGATCTCGGCCAGATCGGCGCTGATCTTGGTCAGCATGTCTTCGGTAATCATCCCCTGCGAGAAGGGCGCGACCGACTTGAGGCTCAGCGACTTGAACTGTTCGTAGGCCGGGTGCTGCGTCAGGTCCATCCCGTTGAAATGCTTGGCGACGATGGCCTTGGCGCGCTCGTCTGCCATCAGCGCTTCGATCGGCGTATCAATGGTGAAGGCCGCTGCGGTCGCGGCAGTGGGCGCGCTGTCGTCAGCGAAAGCCGGGGTCGTGAGGGCAGCGACGGCAAGGCCCAGAGCAGCAAGCGGAGCAAACTTCATAGCGGCAAATCCTTGTTTAAGACGCGCACCCATGCGGCGTCGGCGACGCCCTTTAGCCGATCCATATGGCGCTGCAATGAACGGATCGATGAACGGTTGGATCAGGGCTGATGGAGGAATTCGCCGCCCTTCTCGACGCGCTAGTCTACACCACAAGCCGCAACCGCAAACTGGCGCTGATCGCGGCCTATCTGCGCAGCGCGCCTGATCCCGATCGCGGCTGGGCGTTGGCGGGCTTGACCGACGGGTTGGATTTTCCGGCGGTCAAATCCTCGACCGTCCGCAATCTGATGATGGAGCGGGTCGATCCGGTCCTGTGGGCGCTGAGCCGCGATTTCGTCGGCGATACGGCCGAGACCGCGAGCCTGCTGTGGCCCGAACCCGAGGATGCCGCGCCGCAAGCTCCTCTCACCCTCGCCGAGGTGGTGGAGCGGCTATCCGCCCTCACCCGCGCGACGGCCCCGAAGAAACTGCCGCTGCTGTTCGACCGGATGGACGCCAAGGGCCGCTATGCCCTGATCAAGCTCGCCACCGGCGGGATGCGCGTCGGGGTCTCGGCCCGCCTGGCCAAGACCGCCTTTGCTCTGGCCTTCGGTGTCGCGGTGGAAGAGGTCGAGGAATACTGGCACGCGCTGACCCCGCCTTACACCGAACTCTTTGCCTGGGGCGCAGATGGCGGGCCTGCGCCCGATCTTCCCGGGGTGCCACGCTTCCGCCCCTTCATGCTCGCACATCCGCTGGAGGATGGCGAGGTGGATCTGAAAGACTACGCCGCCGAGTGGAAATGGGACGGCATCCGGGTGCAATTGGTCAGGGCAGGCGGGGAAACGCGAGTCTACTCCCGCTCCGGCGACGATATTTCGGCGAGCTTCCCCGAGATGCTCACGGTGTTACCGATGGACGCGGTGCTCGATGGCGAGCTGCTGGTGCGCGGGTCGACCCAAGGCGGCGAGGCCGGCGGTGCGGCGAGTTTCAATGCGCTTCAGCAACGGCTCGGGCGCAAGACCGTCTCGGGCAAGATGTTGAAGGAGGCCCCCGCCTTCGTGCGGCTCTACGATGTGCTGCTGCTGGACGGCACCGATTGGCGCGAACACCCGTGGAAGTCGCGCCGCGCGACTCTCGAAGCGCTGATGGGGCGCCTGCCCGCGTCGCACTTCGACCTGTCCGCGCTGGTCGAGGCCCAGGATTTCTCGGCGCTGGCCGCCATCCGCGACACCGCGCGCGACGAGGCGATTGAGGGCCTGATGCTCAAGCATCGCGACAGCCCTTACGTCGCGGGCCGCAAGGTCGCGCTGTGGTACAAGTGGAAGCGCGATCCGCTGCTGATCGATTGCGTGGTGATGTATGCTCAGCGCGGCAGCGGCAAGCGGTCGAGCTTTCATTCGGACTTCACCTTCGGCTGCTGGGACGGCGATCCCGATGCCGGCGCCGAGTTGCTCCCCGTCGGCAAGGCCTATACCGGCTTCACTGATGCTGAGCTGAAACAGCTCGACAAATTCGTGCGGCAGAACACCCTGAACCGCTTCGGCCCGGTGCGCGAGGTGAAGCGCGAACTGGTGTTCGAGGTGGCGTTCGACAGCGTCCACACCAGCAAACGCCACAAGAGCGGCCTCGCCATGCGCTTCCCCCGCATCCACCGCATCCGCTGGGACAAGCCCGCGCACGAGGCGGACCGGATCGAAGCGTTGCGGGCGTTGATAAAGGACTGAGCCGAGCCTACCTCACCCGCACACCATCGGGAGAGAAGTCATGTCCTACGCCACCGCTGCTTTGGCGACCTACACCAACATGCTCGGCACGCTCGACAATCTCGTCGCCAAGGCCAGCGCGCATCCGAAGGGCGAGGCGCTGCTGCAAGCGCGGCTCGCTGAGGATATGTTCCCGCTTCACACCCAGATCCGCTTTACCCTCGATCAGGTGACCACCGCGCTCAACAGGCTCGGCAATCTCGAGCTGGCCTCGGACGAGAGCGACATCACCAGCTTTGCCGATGCCCGCGCGCGGATTGCCAAGGCGAAAGACATGGTCGCCGCGACCGATCCCGCCACCTGGCCGAGCGCGAACGACATGGTGGAGTTCGACCTCCCCAACGGCATGGGCTTCGTGATGCAGGCGCATGAATATTGCCGCGATTGGGCGACGCCGCAGTTCTATTTCCACCTGATGGCGGCCTATGCGATCCTGCGCGCCGAGGGTCTGGCGATCGGCAAGATCGACTATGTCGGCTACATGATGAAATATCTGAAGCAACCGGCCTGAGATGCACCGCTACGACCCCGCCCGCCAACGCCTTGCCCTCGGCCTTGCCGGATTGGCGGGGCTGGTGGATGCGACGGGGTTTGTGGTGGCGGGGGGCTACTTCACCTCCTTCATGTCGGGCAATACCACCCGCATGGGGGTGGAGCTGGTGGAGCGGCCCGCACTGGCGCTCGCGCCGCTGGGGTTGATCGCCTGCTTTCTCGTGGGCGTGATCGGCGGTGCGGTGATCGGGCGACGGGTGGGTGGGCACCGCAAACGCGTGCTGCTTGGGCTGGTCGCGGCGTTGCTGGGTGCCGGTGCGGGGCTTTTGGCAGCGGGGCTGCCCATCCTCTTCCTCGGCGCGTCGGCGATGGCGATGGGCCTCGCCAATAATGTCTTCGTGCGCGATGGCGAGGTGACCGTGGGCGTGACCTACATGACTGGCGCGCTGGTGCGCTTCGGCCAGGGGTTGGCGGCGCGGATCGATCGCCAGCCGCTCACGTCGACGCGCGGCTATGGGTTTTTGTGGAGCGCGCTGGCGCTCGGCGCGGTCATTGGCGGAGGACTGTGTCTGACGGCTCCCCTTGCTGCGGCGGGAGCGGCGTTCGGCTTTGCGCTGCTGCTGTGGGGCGCGGCCTTGCGGATCGAACGCGCGGCTTAATCCTGCACCCAGAACAGCTTCTGCCGCGATGTCGCGCCGCGCAGCAAGGTCAGGCGCGAAGGTGGGCAATCAAGCGCCTCGGCCAGCAATTCGATCACCGCGTCATTTGCAGCGCCCTTGTCCGCCGGCGCGCGGACTTTGACCTGCACCGCGCCCTCCGCAATCACGATCGATTGATCGCGCGCGCCGGGTGTGACGCGCACCGCCAGCCGCCCAGCGGGATCGATGCAGGCGCGCAGGGCCTCGGCGCCGGGGAGGTCCCGCTTGGGCCGCGCCATTATCCCCCTGCTTGGCCGAGCGCCGTGCGAACCGCCTCGGCATGGTGCTTGGCATTCTCGGCATAGTGCATCGTGCCGATCCGCATCCCGGCAATCGCCGCGTCATCGAGATCGCGCATCTTCCTCGCCGGACGCCCGCCCCACAGCTCGCGCGGTTCGATCACCTTGCGCTCGGTCAGCATCGCGCCTGCACCCAGCATCGCGTCACTCCCGATCACCGCCTTGTTCATCACGATCGCGCCGAGGCCCACGAACCCGCGATCGTGGATCGTACAGCCGTGGACCACCGCCATATGGCCGATCAGCACATCATCGCCGATGATCAGCGGGCAGCCATCGGGATCGCCCGGGCGCGGCGGGTCGCAGTGGAGCACGCTCCCGTCCTGCACATTGGTCCGCTCACCGATGCGGATGCTGAACACGTCGGCGCGCAGCACGCAATTGTACCAGATCGAGGAGCCTGCGCCGATCTCGACATCGCCGATGATCGTGCAGCCGGGGGCGATGAAAGCGGTTTCGTGAATCCGTGGCGTGTTGCCGTGGATCGGGATGATGTTGACGCCCGGTCGGTGTGTCATTGCTGGCTTTTCCATTCTTCGCGGGTGATGGCATATTGGATCAACGGACGTTCATGCGGGTCCAGCGCCGGATCGTCAAAATCAAGCGCGGGCCGCCGCGTCATGCCGAGTTTTTCCATCAGCCGCCAACTGCCGATATTGGCCTCGCAGGTCACAGCGACCAGGTGCGGCACGGCGTGCACCGCGAAGCCCCAGTCGACCACCTCCCGCATCGCTTCATGCGCATAGCCCATGCGCCAGCGATCCTCGCGCACCAGCCAGCCGATTTCGTGATCGGTCGGATTGGGGGCGAGCGGATGGGCGATGCGGCGCAGCCCGCAATGGGCGACGATTTCGCCGGTGTCGCGTTCCTCGGCGAGCATGAAGCCGAAGCCCTCGGCGGCAAAGCTGGCGCGGGAAGCGGCGTGTTTGGCAGCAATCACCGCGCGCGGCTGGACCCCGCCGAGATGCCGCATCACGGCAGGCGTGTTGAGCAGTACCATGTGCGCATCCAGATCACCCTCGCCGATCTGGCGCAGCACCAGCCGCTCTGTCGTAAGCACGGGCGCCGTCATGCCGCCGCGCGCCATTGGTCGAGGGTAATGCCATAGGCGATGATGCGCGGATCTTCGGAGCCGAAGTCGGTGCTGTCGAAATCGAGATCAGCGCGCCGCTCCATCCCGAGCCGGAGCATCAGTCCCCAGCTGCCAGTATTGCCCTGCACCGTCAGCGCAATCACCTCATCCGCGCCGAAACGGTCGAAGGCGAGATCGAGCGAAGCGGTGGCGGCCTCTTTCGCGTATCCCTGCCCCCAAGCATCCTCGCGCAGCCGCCAGCCGACTTCCATCATGCCCTGCGGTCCGCCAGGCTGGTTGGAGCGCTTCAACCCGCAAAAGCCGAGCAGCGCGCTGTCTTCCTTGCGTTCAACTACCCAGAAGGTGTGGCCGTGATCGCGCCCATAGCCCTCGATCCGCGTCTCCCCCGCCGCGCGCGCCACATCATCCTGCACGCCGCCAAGCCAGCGCATCACGGCAGGCGTGTTGGTCGCCTCCCAGAACACGGGCCAATCCTCCGCGCGCCAATCGCGCAAGATCAGGCGGGCGGTTTCGTGGCGGAATTCGGTCATGCGGGTGCATCCATCGACCATACGGTGGTGGGGTTGTCTTCGGGCGGGTAGTCAGGATCGTGGTAGCCCAGCTCGGGCCGCGCGGTGAAGCCAAGCCGCTGCATCATCCGGGTCGAGGCCGCATTGGAATCGCTGGTCTGCGAATAGAGCACCGGCAAGGCGAGCTCATCGAAGGCATAGGCGATAACGGCGCGCGCCGCCTCGGTCGCATAGCCGTGGCCCCAATGCGGCTCTGCGAAAGTCCAGCCGTTCTCGCGCTGACCTTGAAGCGCTTTGGGGGCCGCGGGGGAGCGGACATGGAACAGCCCGCAGCGACCCACCCGCGTCTCACCGTCACGCAGCCACACTGTCCAGCGCTGATGCCCGCCGCTGTGGAAGGCGGCGATATCGTCGGCGAGGCTCTCGGCCATCATCTCAGGCGCGCGCACCCCGGCGAGATGGCGCATCACGCTGTCGGTGTTCATGTGTTCGAGCACCCACGGCAAATCCTCTGCCACGGGCGGGCGCAGGATCAGCCGTTCGGTCGCCAGTGGGTCGTCAGCCATTCAGCAGGCGGGCAACATGCGCGGCGTGATAGGTCAGCACCCCGTTGCACCCGGCGCGCTTGAAGGCGATCAGCTTTTCCAAGACCAGCGCATCACGATCGCCGATCCCGGCAGCCTGCGCGGCCTCGATCATCGCATATTCGCCGCTCACCTGATAGGCGAAGACGGGCACGTCGAAGCGCTGCTTCACCCGGTAGATGATGTCGAGATAGGCGAGACCCGGCTTCACCATCACCGAATCCGCACCTTCGGCAATGTCCATCGCCACTTCGCGCAGCGCTTCGTCAGCGTTCGCGGGGTCCATCTGGTAGGCTTTCTTGTCGCCCTTCAGCAGCCCGCCGCTGCCCACCGCATCGCGGAACGGGCCGTAGAAGGCGCTCGCATACTTCGCCGCATAGGACATGATCTGGACATTGGGGTGCCCGTTCATCTCCAGCGCGCGGCGGATCGCGCCGATGCGGCCATCCATCATGTCCGACGGGGCGATGATATCCGCGCCGGCATTCGCCTGATTGACCGCCTGATCAACCAGCATCGCCACGGTCTCGTCATTTACGACATAGCCCGCGTCATTCACCAGCCCGTCCTGCCCGTGGGAGGTATAGGGATCGAGCGCCACGTCGGTCAGCACGCCGATGCTGTCCCCGCAGGCGTCCTTGATCGCCTTGATAGCCTGGCACATCAGGTTGTCGGGATTATGCGCCTCGGCCCCGTCATCGCTACGCAATTCGCGCGGGGTGTTGGGGAACAGCGCGATCACCGGAATGCCGAGGTCCACCGCTTCCTTGGCGCGTGCCACGATCCCGTCGACCGACCAGCGCGAGACGCCCGGCAGCGTGGCGATAGGCTCCTCGACGTCCGTCCCCGAAGTGACAAACAGCGGCCAAATGAGGTCAGATGGGGTAAGCACCGTCTCGCGGTGGAGCGCGCGGCTCCAGCCGGTGGCACGGGTGCGACGCAGGCGAGTGTTGGGGTAATGTCCGGTCATGCGGGCAGGCTTACGCCCAATCGCGCACGCTCGACAAGTGCTCGTTACAGCGGGGTGGCAGGCTTGGCCGAGCGCGCGGTTTCGGCCTTCTCAATCTCGCGCACCGGCTCCTTCACCTCGTTTGGCAGCGGAGCGAGATCCTTGAGCGCCTCGCCCACGCTGATCTCCTTCAGGCGGTTCAGCTGGCGGCGGAAATCGACCAGTTCGGTGCCCGAAAGCTCGGCGCGGCTGACGAATTGCACGCTCGCCGGGTTGATCGCCCGCCCGCCGCGATACATTTCGTAATGGAGGTGCGCGCCGGTCGACAGGCCGGTCGAGCCGACATAGCCGATCACTTGCCCGCGCCGCACCTGCTGGCCGGAACGAACCGCCATCTGGCTCATGTGGCAATAGCGGGTTGCAAGGCCGCCGCCATGCTCCAGCCGTACCGCGATGCCGCAACCGCCCGCACGCCCTGCGGCGCTGACACGGCCATCCGAAACCGCCACAATCGGCGTGCCGTAACGCGCCTTGAAATCGATCCCGGCGTGCATCCGGTTGTAGCCGAGGATCGGGTGACGGCGCATCCCGAAGTTCGAGGTTACCGCCCCCGGCACCGGCGCCAGCAGCCCGCGCCGCTGCTCACCCACGCCCGAGGCTTCGTAGAACCGCCCTTCGCTCCCCCAGCGCATCAACTGGGTGCGCGGTCGGCCGCTGCGGTCGATCCCGGCATAGAGCAATTGCCCCGCCTGCCGTTCGCCGGTGGCGGCCCGGCGATAGGCGATGATGATGTCGAATTCGTCAGCTGAGCTGACCTCGCGGTCCATGTCGATCTGCGCGTCGAGCGCTTTGAGATATTCCTGCACCGCGCTTGCCGGGACACCGGCCTGACGCATCGAGCGGTAGTGGCTGCTGCCGACCACGCCGCGCACCCGCAGCGGAGTTTCATCGACGCGGATGATGTTGCGCTTCAGAGCGAGCGGGCCGGAGGGAACGACCGGCGTGCCATCCTCCGCAATCGTGCCAGCGCCCGGACGGGTGAGTTCAAGCTCAAGATCGAAGCGGGCGCGGAAAGCCAAGCTGTCGAGCGGGCGCGGCGCACCCGGAGCCGGGCGGCGGCCGAGCAGTAGGTCCATCTGCGTGCCAGCGGCAATATCGCCCACGGCCACGGCTTGCCCCACCAGCGCTGCCGCACGATCGATATCGCCCGCGGCCACACCGGCGCGGCGCAGCATCGAAGCGAAACTGTCACCCGGGGCCAGCGTCACCATCAGCTGAATCTGTGGGCGCTCGGGTGCGCTCTTGAGCGGGATCACCGCTGCGGTCGGCCCCATCCGGCGGCCACTATCGGCGCCCAGCGCCAGCGGCAGGATCATCTGGCTGCGCATTTCGCTCGCCACATCCGCGCCTTGGGGCATGGCGGGGCGAGCTTCGAGCGGCGTGAAATCGGGCCAGAACGCCAGCGCCACGGCGCCAAGGCCGACCATCGTTCCCAGCCCGCGCAGCCATCGGCGGCTGCCGATATCCTCCGCCAGATCGGGGGCTAAGTCGAGCCGGGCGAACCAACCTGAGGCGGCAAGACGCCATGCATCATACCGCTCGGCAAACGTGCCAAGGTGCGCAGCAGCCTGACGCTTGGCCTTCTGCGCCTTGGTCGGCGGGGCGAGATTCGCTGAGTTGCGCGGATGAGGCAGCAATTCGGCTGCGGTTGGCGCGTCGATCCGTTTGCGCGGCACCTGGGCAAACACACGCGCATCGCCCACGCTGTCAGGCGCGTCATGGGCCTCGGGCCCATCAATCAATTTACGCGCATGATCCAACATCTATGCCCCGAAGGCTGCACCCGTAAGGACGTTCCGTCCCACGGCCGCGCGTGCCATGTCGCATTTCTCTGCCCGATCATAGTAAATGCACGGTTAACCAGCGGCCAATTGCATCGCCAGCACGGTCAGACGTTTCCCTTATGCGCAACCCCGGTGGACTGGCGGCCTTGCCCCCATGGTGCAAGCCTGACAGAACCCCTGACATCGTGCCAGCTCCCCCGTCTGCCCGCCAGCTCGCCAGCCTCGGCTCCCCGCGTGAAAACGCCGCTGACGCTCGTGTCCGCGCGGTGCTGGGGCCGACCAACACCGGCAAGACGCACTTGGCGATCGAGCGGATGTGCGGCCATTCCTCCGGCATGATGGGCTTCCCGCTGCGCCTGCTGGCGCGCGAGGTCTATGACCGGGTGCGTGCCATCAAGGGTGACAAGCAGGTCGCGCTGATCACCGGTGAGGAGCGGATCGAACCGCCAGACGCCCGATATTTCCTCTGCACTGCCGAAGCCATGCCACGCACCAGCGGCCAGCACGCCTTCGTGGCGCTGGACGAAGCGCAATTGGGCGCAGACCCCGAACGCGGGCACATTTTCACTGACCGGCTGCTGCACGCGCGGGGCCGGGAAGAAACGATGATCCTCGGCAGCGCCACGCTGGAACCGATGGTCAAGGCGCTGATCCCCAAGGCGGAGATTACCAGCCGCCCGCGCTTTTCCACGCTGTCCCACGCGGGCATCTGCAAACTCTCACGGCTGCCCAAACGCTCTGCCGTGGTCGCCTTCAGCGTCGAGCAGGTTTACGCCATGGCCGAGGCGCTGCGGCGGTTCCGCGGCGGAGCGGCGGTGGTGATGGGCGCGCTCTCGCCCGAAACCCGTAACAAGCAGGTCGCGATGTTCCAGTCGGGCGAGGTCGATTACATCGTCGCCACCGATGCCATCGGCATGGGGCTGAACCTCGATCTGGATCATGTGGCTTTCGCGGCTTTGAGCAAGTTCGACGGGCGCAGGAAGCGGCGGCTCACCCCGTCGGAAATGGCGCAGATCGCAGGGCGCGCCGGGCGGCACCAGCGCGATGGCACCTTTGGGACGCTGTCCGGCACCGGGAAAGGCGACGGAGAGCCGCTCGCCTTTACCGATGAGGAAGTCTACGCGATTGAAGAGCACAAATTCGCCCCGCTCACCCACCTGTTCTGGCGCGATGCCGATCCGCGGTTTGACACGCTGAACGCGCTGATCGCCGATCTGGAAGCGCGGCCCAGCCATGCCATACTGAAGGCCGCGCCCGAAGCGATCGACATGGCGGTGCTACGCCGTCTGGCCGAGGATGACATCGGCCGTTCTGTGCGCGGCGCAGGCGCGGTGCGGCGATTCTGGGAGGCGTGCTCGCTCCCCGATTTCCGCTCGCTGGGCGTCGAACAGCACGCCCGCTTCGTCGCGCGGCTGTGGAACGACCTGCGCGAAGGGTATCTCGGCGCGGATTTCGTCGCTGCCCGCATCGCCGAGCTTGACCGGATGCAGGGCGACATCGACACGCTGCAAGGCCGGATTGCGGCGATTCGCAGCTGGGCTTACATCTGCCAGCGACCCGATTGGGTGCTGGCACGCGACGAAATGGCTGCGCGCGCGCGCGCGGTCGAGGCGAAGCTCTCGGATGCGCTGCACGCGCGGCTGACCGAGCGATTCGTGAACCGAAGGACGACTCTCTTGATGAAATCGCTGGGGCAGGACGCGAGCGCGCTGCCCGTTACGCTCGAACCCGATGGCCACCTGACCGTGGAGGGGATGAGCATCGGGCGGCTTGAAGGCTTCCGCTTCCATGTCGATCCGAGCGCGGGCGTCGCTGACCGGCGGATGCTGCTGGCGGCGGGCGAGAAGGCTTTGCCCGCGCTGCTGGCGGACCGGGCCGACTGGCTGCTGACGCAGGGCCTGGGCGAGCTGGTCATCTCCGGCGGGGCGATCCGCTGGCAAGAACGTGCGCTCGCCGACATCACCTTCCCCGGTCAGCCTGGCGCGGGCAATTTCGGCACGCCCAAGCTGGCGCTGACCCGAGATCTGGTGCTGGTGCCCGAAGGGGCACGGGCCAAGCTGGAAGCGGGGCTAGTCCAATGGCTCGACAAGCAGCTCGAACCGCTTGAGCCCTTGCGCAAACTGGCCGAAGCGGCGCGCGATCCCGAGGCTGGATCACAGGCGCGCGCGCTGGTTATCACCCTCATCGAAGCGCGCGGCGTGATCAGCCGCGAGGATGCCGGGCTGGAACACCTCCCCAAGGAAATGCGGCCCTATCTGCGCAAGCTGGGCGTGACCTTCGGCGCGCTCGACATTTTTGCTGCACCGCTGCTCAAGCCCGCGCCGCGCCGTTTGCTCCACGCACTGGGGCTGGACTTGCGCCCGGTGCAGGAGGCGATGTTGCCGGTGCTGGCCGAAGGTGGCTGGGCCAAGGGGCGGCTGCCTGCGGGCTATCGCTATGCCGGCACGCAGGCGATTCGGGTCGATCTGGCCGAGAAGATCCTGCGCGCCGCGTTTGACGGACGTGCGGTGGCCACTGCGGCCCACCCCAAGGAACGCAACCGCGCCTTCCGGCTCGACATGGCGCTGGCGGTGTCGGTCGGACTGGAAGCAGAGAACGCGCGCCGCCTGCTCGGCAGCGCCGGTTTCCGCTGCGACCGTGCGCGGCCCTTGGCGGAAGGCGCCTTCGGCCCGCCCGCACCGGATCGCTGGCACTGGCGCCCGCGCCGACCGGGAGAGAAGGACGAACGGCGTCCTGACCGCCGCCCCGAACGTGACCATCAGCGCAAGGATCAGCGCCCTCCGCGCGGCAAGGGCAAGCCTGCCGACGCTCGGCCCAATCGCGATGGCGCTCAGCCCCCGCGTGACGGCGGCAAGCGGCCCCCTCGTCCGGCGCAGCCCCCGGCAAGGCCCCCGGTCGACACCGGCCCCGCCCGCGCTGGCGGTGCCTTCGACAAGCTGGCGGACCTGCTCAAGGGATGAAAGGTGGCGGGGTGGGAGAGTCGATCCGGATCGACCGCCTGCTGGTCTATCTCCGCTTCGCCCGCACCCGTTCTGCCGCGCAAAGCCTGATCGATACCCACGCTTTGCGCCGCAACAGAAAGCATGTGCTGCGCTGTGCCGAACAGGCACGTATCGGGGATGTGCTGACGCTGGCGGTGGGGGGCAACGTGCGGGTGATCGAGCTGCTCGCCCTCCCCGAACGGCGCGGTTCTCCCGCGCAAGCGGCTTCGCATTATCGGGAGGTTGATTCTGACGGGCTTGACCGTAAAGGGCAAATGACAATAGCAGCGTCAACTCTCACGGCGGATGCCCCGCCGGAAAATTCCGAAGACTTCCATTGAAAGAGCCGCAATGACTTACGTCGTCACTGAAGACTGCATCAAGTGCAAGTATACCGACTGCGTGGAAGTGTGCCCGGTCGACTGCTTCTATGAAGGCGAGAACATGCTGGTGATCAATCCCAGCGAATGCATCGATTGCGGTGTGTGCGAACCGGAATGCCCGGCCGAAGCGATTCTCCCCGATACCGAAGACGGGCTGGAAAAGTGGCTTGAGCTGAACACGCAGTACTCGGCCCAATGGCCGAACATCACCAGCCAGAAGGCGCCGCCCGAAGATGCCGACGCGCACAAGGGCGAAAAGGGCAAGTTCGAGAAGTATTTCAGCGCCGATCCTGGCGATGGTGACTGATTTTCGGCAGCTTTTCGCGCGGTTTGCATAGTTCGGCACGCTCTCGCAAACGCCGACTCGCAATTTTGTTGCAGACCTGCTATATAATACCCTGACCGCGCAGGGCTGTGCCCGCGCAGGCGTGAAAACCAGGAAGGCCCGACACCAGCAACCCCCCAACCGGATGATTACCACCCGGCGCTCGCTTTGTCTGAGGCACTCTTCAGCCAAGCCCCCGCGTCGCTGGGCCGATTGTCCGCTCTCTCGTTGCCAGGACGGCCGATTGAAAGGAACTTGCATGGCAAGCACCGCGAACGCATTCACCGTCGGCGATTATGTCGTCTATCCCAAGCACGGCGTTGGCCGCGTGATCGAGCTCCAGCGCGAGGAAATCGCCGGAATGCAGCTCGAACTCTACGTCCTTCGGTTTGAAAAAGAGCGCATGACCCTGCGCGTGCCGGTGGGCAAGGTCGAAGCGATCGGGATGCGTAAGCTGTCGTCGGACAAGACGCTGAGGCAGGCGATGGAAACCCTGAAGGGCAAGCCCAAGGTCAAGCGCACCATGTGGTCGCGCCGCGCGCAGGAATATGAAGCGAAGATCAACTCGGGCGACCTCGTGTCGATCGCCGAAGTGACCCGCGATCTGTTCCGCCCCGAAGACCAGCCCGAGCAGAGCTATTCGGAACGCCAGATCTTCGAAGCGGCCTCCAGCCGCCTCGCCCGCGAATTGGCGGCGATGGAAGAGACCGACGAGCCCACCGCGCTCGGCAAGATTCTCGACGTGCTGCGCGAACACGCGCCGCAATATTACGACACCGCCGAAGAAGCCTGAGGCTTTTTTCGCCGTGTGCGACATCAAGGGCTGCCCTGCGGGGCGGCCCTTTTTGTTTGTGCGGGGCGCAGGCTTGTGCCACGCGCCGGGGTGTATTATATCAGCAATACGCTAGCGCACTTCGGGAGAGACACGCCATGACCCAATTCACCGGCCGCCGCATCGCCGCCGCCGCCTTGCTCACCGCCGCGACCTCGCTGGCCGGGTGCGAAGGGGCGGAGATGGAAATCAACGGTCAGAAGGGCGTGCCGCTCGCCGATGTCGTACTCACCGGCGCGCCGCCGTCCGAAGTGGTGCTGGCCTCGGGCGATACGGTGATCCTCACCGAAGGCGATAGTTTCACGATCAAGGTCGAAGGCGGCAACACCGAAAGCCTGCGCTTCGTCCGCGACGAACGGACCATTGGCATCACCCGCGAAGAAGGCTGGAGCGGTGACACCAACGCCATCATCCGCATCACCATGCCCGCCCCTGAAGAGGTCGTGATCGCTGGCAGCGGCACGATCAAGGCCCCCACGCTCGCCAGCGACGCCGAGGTCACAATCGGCGGTTCGGGCCTCGTCGAATTCGGCACGGTCGCAGCCGAGAAGCTCGGGATCAACATCGGCGGCTCGGGCACAATCCGGGGGGCGGGCACGGTCAAAAGCCTCACCATCAATATCGGCGGCAGCGGCGAAGTTGAACTGGCAGGATTGAAGGCCGACACAGCAGAAGTCTCGATCGGCGGCGCGGGCGATGTCGCCTTTGCCTCTGACGGGGAAGTGACCGCCAACATCGCAGGCGCGGGTGACGTCACCGTTACCGGCAAGGCCAAGTGCACCGTCAATGAATTCGGCTCGGGCACGCTGAACTGCGCCGAGGCTACCGGGGCGTCAGCCGCGCTGCCTCCGGCAGCTCCTCAGGCCCCGACCGCTCCGGTCGCTCCGGTCGCCGCAAAACCCGCAGAATAACAATTGCCTTATGGCGAGGGGCGCGCGACATAATGCGGCCATGCGCGCACTCAGACTTGCGGCCCTTGGCCTAGCTTCGCTCGCCTTGCAGGGCTGTCTTGCCCGTGCGGCGGTGAATGTCGTCACGCTGCCGGTCAGAGCGGTGAGCAAGGGTGTCGATCTGGCGACGACGAGCCAGTCGGAAGCCGACGAGAATCGCGGCAGGGAGATTCGCAAGCGCGAGGAACGGCTTGGCGAGCTGGAACGCGATCTCGAAAAGCAGATGGACCGCTGTGCTGACGGGAATGACGAAGCCTGCGAGAAGGCTCAGGCGATCCGGGCGGAGATGAAGGCGCTAATGCCGGGCATTCCGGTGGAGCCTGAGCGCGGCGACTAAGCCGCCGCCCGCTTGAGCCGATCATTGATCGCGCGGCCCACGCCGTCCTCCGGCACCGGAGCGACCGCGATGCGTGGCTTCGGCGCGCGGGCGGCTTCGTGAAGGCAGGCATAGAGGCGAGCTGCGGCCTCGGTCACATCACCGCTGGCCGACAGCGTGCAGTCACCGCCAACGGTGCCGAAGCCAATCAGGAATTCGTCTGCCTCGGCCCTGTCCGCATTCAATCGCACCGGCTTCCCTGGCGCATAGTGGCTGGCAAGTTGCCCCGGGGCTTCGATCTGCTTCGCGTTGCCCCGCGTGCCAATCTGGAGCGGGCCAGGGCGTAGCTCCTCGATGCTGCCATCGGCGCGAACGGCGACAATGGTCGACTCCACCCCTGCTGTGGTGATCCCGCCGTCGAGCACGAGGTCGATCCTCCCATCCAGCGAGGCGAGGACGTGAGCGGCGCTGGTGGGGCTGATGAAGCCGCTACGGTTGGCGGATGGCGCGGCAAGCGGGAAATCCACAGCCGCCAGCAGCGCCCGCATGACCGGGTGAGCTGGCGCGCGCAGAGCGATCGTGGGCAGGCCAGCGGTCACCGCCTGCGCCAGCCCCGCCTCGGCACGGCGCGGGACAACCAGCGTCAGCGGGCCGGGCCAATGCGCCTCGGCCAAAGCAATCGCCTCTGGCGAGAAGTCGGCATAGCGTTTGGCCTGCACCGCATCCCGCACATGCACGATCAGCGGGTTGAAGTCCGGCCGGCCCTTCGCGGCATAAATCTTCGCCACCGCCTCGGCAGAATCCGCCCGCGCCGCCAACCCGTAAACGGTCTCGGTCGGCACCGCGACCAGCCCGCCCGATTCGAGGATTCGCGCCGCCCGCGCTATCCCTGCGGCGTCTGCCAGCACCATGTCTGTAACGTTCTTGCCGCTCATGCCCCGGCGCTATATTCAAACCCCCGCCCTGCCAAGTGCGCAGCCCATCAGACACGCAAGGACGCCCCCGAAGTGACCCCCTTTACCCCGCCGACCGCCGACCAGCTGCTTGCCATCCGCACCAATGCCGGGATCGACGAACTCGCCCAGTCCGAACGCTTTGCCCATGCCGAGCCCGATCTGGTCGAAGCTATCGTCGAAGGCGTCGGGCAGTTTGCGGCTGGCGAATTCGCCCCGCTGAATCGCAAGGGCGATCTGGAAGGGGCAAAGCTCGAGAATGGCGTGGTGCGCCTGCCAGACGGTTTCGACGCGGCGTACAAAGCCTATGTCGAGCAGGGCTGGAACGCGATTGCCTCTCCCGTGGAGCATGGCGGTCAGGGCATGCCCTTCACGCTGGCCTGCAACGTGCTCGAAAACCTCGGCGCGGCCAACATGGCCTTCACCTTGCTCCCGATGCTGAGCGTCGGCGCGATCGAGGCGCTGGAGCATCATGGCTCCAACGACCAGAAAGCGATGTACCTGCCTAATCTCGTCAGCGGCGCATGGTCGGGGACGATGAACCTGACCGAGCCCGCCGCCGGCAGCGATGTCGGGGCGCTGCGTTCGGTTGCCGAACCGATCGTCAACGGCCCCCATGCGGGCAAGTATCGGATCACCGGCCAGAAGATCTACATCACCTGGGGCGAGCATGATCTGGCCGAGAACATCATCCATCTGGTGCTGGCGAGGCTCCCCGGCGCGCCCGAGGGTTCGCGCGGCATCTCGCTGTTCGTGGTGCCGAAGTACCATGTGAACGAGGACGGGTCGCTCGGCCCGCATAATGATCTTCGTTGCGTCAGCCTCGAACACAAGCTCGGCATCAACGCCTCGCCCACCTGCGTGATGAGCTATGGCGATAATGGCGAGTGTATCGGTGAGCTGGTGGGGCACGAAAACAAGGGCCTCGCGGCAATGTTCACGATGATGAACAACGCGCGGATCAATGTCGGTAACCAGGGCGTGCAGATCGGCGAACGGGCGACGCAGCAGGCGCTCGCCTATGCGCGCGACCGGGTGCAATCGGCGCGCGCCGGTTCGCCCGACAAGGCCCCGGTGGCCATCATAGAACATCCCGATGTGCGCCGCATGATCCTGCGCATGAAGGCGCTGACCGAGGGCGCGCGCGCGCTGCTCTACTACTGCGCCGGGCAGGTCGATCGCGGCAATCTGGGTGACGAAGCTGCCAAGGCCCGCTCTGAAATCGTCGTGCCGCTGATCAAGGCGTGGGGCACCGATATCGGCGTGGAAGTCGCCGGGCTCGGCATCCAGATCCACGGCGGCATGGGCTTTGTCGAGGAAACCGGCGCCGCCCAGCACTGGCGCGATTCGCGGATCGCCCCGATCTATGAAGGCACCAACGGCATTCAGGCGGCGGACCTCGTCACCCGCAAGCTCGGCCTCGATGGCGGGGAGGCGATGGTGACTTTGTTCGAGACCATCGCTCGCGAAGCCGCTTCAGAATATGCTCTCGCCGCCTTGGCGATGGACTGCGCCCATGTCGCGCGCTGGATGCGGGACGAGGCCAGCCTTGATGATCGCCTCGCTGGCAGCGTGCCATTTTGCACCATGGCCGCCATCACGGTCGCCGGTTGGCAGTTGATGAAGCAGGCTGAGGCGGTCGCGGCGGGGGCTGCGCCCGAACTCGCGGCGACCAAGCCGGTGACGGTGCGGTTCTTCCTCGACCGGATCGTGCCGGAAGGTGCTGGCCTCAAGGCAGGCGCGGTCGCCGGTGCCGAGTTGCTCTACGCCCTGCCCGCCGCAGCACTGGTTGGCTGAGATGGAGCGCGGCGAAGCTCTGGAACGGATCGCCGCCGCGCTCGAACGGCTCGCGCCCCCGCCCCCGCCGCCGACCGATTGGTGCGCCGCGCCCGCCTATGTGTGGGACGGCGAGACGGCTCGGGCGGTGCCAGTGCTGGACGCGGTGCCACTCGCCCAGCTGCATGGGATCGCCGCGCAGAAGACCGCGCTGCGAGGCAATTGCGAGCGGCTCGCCCAAGGTGCAGCGGCGCATGATGTGCTGCTGTGGGGCGCGCGCGGGATGGGCAAATCGGCGCTGGTGCGTGCTGCCGTGGCCGATGTGCAGGCCAGCAACCCACAAGCCTTGGCGCTGGTGCAGATCGCGCCGGGTGCCCTGCCCACCTTCCCCGCACTGGTCGCCGAACTGGCGCAGCAATCCTGCGCCTTTTTGCTGTTCATCGACGATCTCGGCTTTGGCGCGGATGGGCGCGCAGAGATGCTCGCGCTGCGCAGCCTGCTCGACGGCGGGGTCGCCCCGCGTCCGTCCCACATTCGCTTGGCTGTCACCGCCAACCGCCGTTCCATCGTCGAGCGGGAGGATACCTCGGGGGCGATCCACGAACGCGATGAACGCGACGATGCGCTGGCGCTGGCTGACCGCTTCGGGCTCACGCTGGGCTTCCACCCGGCGGACAAGGACACTTACCTCGCGATCCTCGCAGGCTACACCGCGCCGCTTGGCCTCAGCTTCGATGCGGAGGAAGCGATGGCCTTCGCGATCCAGCGCGGCAACCGCTCAGGCCGCACCGCGCTGCAATTCGCGACCGAACTGGCCGGGCGCGCCGGGTTGACGCTCAGTTGACCTTCTGCCCCGCCTGCTTGCGCAGGTAATCCGCCTCGAACGCCGCCTGCGGGTCTTTCAGCGCGCTCGGGGGGAGCGGATCGTCCTTCAACCGCGTGATGGCCGGAGCCGGAGTGGCCGAGGGTGAACGCACGCGCCAAATGATCCCGGCGGTATCGTCCGACACCAGCAGCGAGCCATCTCCCGCCCATTCGACCCACGTCGGCCGGCCGCGGGTCGTGCCGTCACCCGTCAGGAAGCCAGTCAGCACCGGCACCGGTTTGCCCACCGGATTGCCGAGCGCGTCAAAGTCCACGAACACCACGTCATAGCCCGAAGGCGGCTTGCGGTTCCACGAGCCATGCCGCGCGATGAACGCCCCGCTGGCGAAGCTCTCGCCCATGCGGTCACCCTCCTTGGAGAACACCAGCCCCAGCGCCGCGACGTGCGGGCCGAGCGCGAATTCCGGCTTGCGGACATATTCCATCAGGAAGCGCGGCATCGGCGCTTCGACCCGGCGGTCAATATTGGTGCGGTAATAGACCCAGGGCCAGCCATACTGCGCCCCGATCGGCACGTTGGTGAGGTAATCGGGCACAAGGTCCGATCCAAGCATGTCACGCTCGTTCACGGTGGTCCACAGCTCACCGGTCCAGGGGCTGAAATCGAGGCCATTGGGGTTGCGCAGCCCCGCTCCGAACTGGCGCGCGCGGCCCGCGACGAGATCATATTCCCAGATCATCGCCCGGCCTTCTTCGACCTTCATCCCGGCCTCGCCGATATTGCTGACCGATCCGACCGCGACGTACAGCAGCTGCCCATCGGGCGAGAGTTCGAGATTGCGCATCCAGTGTCCACCGCCCGCCGGCAGGTCCATCAGCTTGCGCGGCGCTCCGGTGACCTTGTCGCTACCCAGTTGGTAGGGGAAAGCGAGCACCGCATTGTGGTTGGCGACGTAAAGCGTGCCATCCTTCCACGCCATGCCCGAGGGCGATTCGAGGCCTTCAGACAGGATCACCTGCTTCACCTCGGCGCTGCCATTGCCGTCGGCATCGCGCAGCAGCACGACCTGATTCGGGGATTCGCCCGCCGAACCGGCCTTCGAGAACAGCACGCCTTCAACCCAGCCACGGATCGTGCCCATGATCCCGTCATCGCCGTCCTTCGTCGCGGGCGCACGGGTCAGCGTCACCAGCATATCGCCATTGGGGAGCGCAAACAGCGTGCGCGGGTGATCGAGCCCTTCGGCAAAGCGGACGACTTCCAGTCCCTTGGCAGGCGTCGGCGCTTCGCCCGCCTTCCAGCCCACCGGCTCGGCAATCTGGACGGTGGGGAAGTTCTGCGGATCACCCTCCTGCAGCACCGGTTCGGTGCCAGCGACCTCTTCGACCGAGAGATCGGCGGTGTCTCCGCGCGACAGGAAGAACAGGGCGACGCCCGCCACTACGATTGCGATGACAAGAGCGATTGCGATTTTGCGAAAAAGAGCCATGTGACGCGGGATAAAGCCCAGCCGCCGACGCGGCAACCGATAAGCGCCGGGGCGATGCGACGAAAGGCCACTGACCGCGATGTATGATTTCAAACCCGCCGCACCGCTCGCCTCGGATGAGCTTTACCGCGAGCTGCTGGGCGCGGCCGACGCGTTGACCGCGGGCGAGCCGGATGCGGTCGCCAACATGGCCAATGTCGCGGCACTCTTGTCGGAGTTTCTGCCTGATCTCAACTGGGCGGGCTTCTACCGGGTGGCTCCAGCCAAGACCGGCGGCGTGGACGAGCTGGTGCTCGGGCCCTTCGCGGGTCGCCCCGCCTGTATCCGCATTCCGTTCGGCATTGGCGTATGCGGCGCAGCGGCGCAAAGTCGCGCCACGCAACTTGTCGCCGATGTCCACGCCTTCCCGGGCCATATCGCCTGCGATGCGGCGAGCGCGAGCGAGCTGGTGGTGCCGGTGCTGCGCAATGGCGCGGTCATCGCGGTGATCGACCTCGACAGCCCCTCCCCGGCGCGCTTTACCGCCGCCGATGCCGCTGGAATCGAGGCGCTGGCGGGCCTGCTCGCTGACCGGATCTGAGCGTTTCCCCCGGCGACCTTCCCGAAACGGGACAGCGCTGACAGCACCGCTTGGGCACGCGGCGGACTCGGTGGTAAGCTTTCGCTAACCATCAGCCCAATCCGGCTGATTCAGGGGGAAATTGCCCATGTTCAAGCTTTCGTCGACTGTTTCGCTCGCCGCTCTGGCCCTCGCTATCCCGGGGGCGGTGCAGGCGCAGAATTATGCCGATCTTCCGCCGCTTTCGCCGATGAGCGAAGCTGAAATGCGCTCGATCCCGAGCGAATACCGCACCGCGCCGGTGGTGATGCAGGCTGAAGAGACCGTGACGAACGTCAACGGGGTCGAGACGATCACCCGCACCCGTCGGATCGACGGGCCGCCGCCGCGCCCCGCCGCGCCGCATCACGGTCACGCGCCCGCGCCCGCACAGCACCACGGCTATGCGCCGCAGATGGGCTACGCCCCGGCCTATGCGCCTGCTCCGGTGGTGTTCGAGCGCCAGCAGTGGATCGACGAATGCCGCCGCCGCACCAAAGATCAGGGCAAGGATGACACCGGCCTGATCATCGGCGGCCTGCTTGGCGCGATTGCTGGCGGCTTTGCCGGTTATGAGATCGCCGGCGCAGGCGACCGCGTGCTTGGCACCGTCCTCGGCGTTGGCGGTGGCGGATTGATCGGCGGATTGCTGGGCAGCATCTTCGACGGGGATGATGACGAGGACCGCTACGATTGTGAAGCCGCGCTCGACAGCTACCTGTCGCACTACGGCGCGCCCGGCCCTCGCATCGCGAGCCGCGAGATCGCCTACCCGGCGCAGGGCTATTCCTATGGCTACGGTTACCCGGCCAGCTATTCTTACGGCTACACCTACGCCCCGCCGCCGCAGATGGTGATGGTGCCGGTGCGAACCGAGGTACAGCAGCAGGTGGTGGTGCGCGAGACTGAGCGTTACGAGACCTACACCGTCCCGGGCGCCGCGCGCGTGATTGATCCGGCCCCGCGTCCGTCGCCCAAGATGATCAAGAACCGCTGATTTGCGTTTGCCCCCTCGGGGGACAATAGAAAAGCCCCGCAAGATCAGGCGACCTTGCGGGGCTTTTGCTATATGGTGGTAAGCCGCGCGGCGATCAGAACTCGCCGCCGGTCAGCCGCTGGCAAACCAGATCAAGTTGATCTAGGGTCGTGTAGCGGATCGTGATCGTGCCCTTGCGCGGATCAACCTCTGACTTGATCTTGACGCTTAGCCCGAGAAACTCCTCGAGATGTTGCTGAACGGCCAGAATATCAGCATTTTCAGTCGGTTGATACGGCGCAGGTGCAGGCCCATCGGCCCGCTTTGCCGGCTTGCGGGTCAGCGTTTCGACATCGCGCACCGATAGCCCCTCGGACACCGCGATCTCTGCGATCAGCACCGCATCATCCCTCCCGATCAGTGCGCGGGCGTGACCCATCGACAGCTGGCCCTGCTCGATCAAGCCGAGCACCGGCTCGGGCAGCGACATCAGCCGCATCATGTTGGCGACGTGGCTGCGCGATTTCTCGACCATCTTGGCGATGTCGACCTGGATCATGCCCTCGTCTTCGGACAGGCGGTGATAGGCGCGCGCTTCCTCGACCGGGTTCAGATCCTCGCGTTGAAGGTTCTCGATCAGCGCGAGCGCCATCACCTCGCGTTCGGAGAGGTTGCGCACCAGGGCCGGGATCTCATGCAGCCGCGCCTTCTGTGCCGCGCGCCAGCGGCGCTCACCCGCGACGAGCTGATAACCCTCACCATTGGGGTGCGGGCGGACAATAATCGGCTGAATCACGCCCCGCGTGGCGATCGACGCGGCGAGTTCGTCCAGCGCGGCTTCATCGAAATACTTGCGCGGGTTGCCCGGCAGCGGCTTAATCGAGGCCAGCGCGAGATTGCGGAGCGGCGAGCCGACCACTTGCGGCGCATCCGCCGAAGCATCATCGCGCCGCACCAGCGGTTCCTCCCGCCGGGTTTCGCCGAGCAAGGCGCCCAGCCCCCGGCCCAGCCGCCGCGGCTTGTCATCGCTGCGCGAAGTCACAGGCGAATCAGCAGGTTGCGTCACGTTCTCACTCATGCGGCTTGTCTTTCTGCGGGAAATCGCCCGATCAATTCGCGCGCCAACGCCATATAGGCGCGGCTACCGGTGCAATGCTGGTCATAGATCAGCGCGGGAAGCCCGTGGCTCGGCGCTTCGGAGAGGCGCACATTGCGCGGGATCACGGTTTCGAACACCAACTTGCCCAGGCAATCGCGCACATCGTCGGATACCTGATCGGTCAGGCGATTGCGCCGGTCATACATCGTCAACGCCACGCCGATAATGCCAAGATCGGGATTGAAGCGCTGCTGGATCTGATCGACGGTCTGGAGCAGCTGACTGAGCCCCTCCAGCGCAAAAAACTCGCATTGCAGCGGCACCAGCAGCGTATCGGCCGCGCATAATGCGTTGAGCGTCAACAGGCCGAGCGACGGCGGGCAATCTATGAAGCAGATGTCGTGTCCGGCATGATTCGCCAGCGCCTTGTCGAGACGGTGCGTTCGCCCCTCAACCGCGACGAGCTCAATCTCCGCACCCGACAGGTCAACCGTCGCCGGGATGAGATCGAGGCGCGGAATGCTGGTGGGGACGATCGCGCTGGCAAGCGGCACTTCGTCCACCAGCAGATCATAGCTCGAAACCCTGCGCGATTCGGCCCGAACGCCTAATCCGGTCGAGGCGTTGCCCTGGGGATCGAGGTCGATCAGCAGCGTCCGCCACCCGGTCGCCGCCATCGCCGTAGCGATATTGATCGCGGTGGTGGTCTTGCCCACTCCGCCCTTCTGATTGGCAATCGCGATTACGAACATGGTTGTTCCCGTCCTTCCGCGCGCCGATTCACGCTGAATCCGCACAGTTTCGCGTGTCAGGCCTTCACAATGATTCCCGCGTCGGGATCGGTCAAGGAATGTTTCACGTGAAACATTGCTCGAATCGAAGGCTTGAGCGTTTCCAACTCCTGCGCCGCCGAGCGCCCCTTGGGCAAGACATAGGCGGTGGCCCTTGTGGAGAAGGGTGCGGATAGCTCAAGAAGTTTGGGCAGCGGCGCGAAAGCCCGTGCCGAAATGGCGCGAGCCGGGAATGGCGTAACCCGTTCCAACCGCTGACCTTCGACGCGGCATTTGGGCAGGCTCAGCGCCGCAATCACCGTTTCGAGGAATTCAACCCGGCGCGCGCGGGATTCGACCAGCACCACCGGCATGTTGGGGCATAAAGCGGCGATCACGATGCCGGGGAAGCCGGGTCCGCTGCCGAGATCGAGCCACGGCCCCTGCGCATTTGGTCCCAATGTTTCACGTGAAACATTTTCGATGAGCTGGGCCGAGTCGGCAATGTGCCGTTGCCACAGGTGCGCCTCGGTCGCTTTGGCGATCAGGTTCTGGCGCTGATTCTCCTCCAACACCAGCGCGGCGAAGGCGTCGATCCGCGCCATGCCCTCGGCATCGGTCAATCCAGCGACATAGGCGCGGGCTTCGGTCTCATTGGTAATCATGCCGCGCGCTGCCCGTTGGCGAGGCGGCGGGCATGGACCAGCAGCGCAGAGAGCGCGGCAGGGGTCACTCCCGGTACGCGTCCCGCAGCCGCCAGTGTCCCCGGAGCGGCTTTGGCCAGGCGCTCGACCATCTCATTGGAAAGGCCGGGTACTTCGCCGTAGGGGAAATCAGACGCGAGCGGCAGCGCCTCGCTTGCGCGCAAATCGCGCAATTCGGCGTCCTGCCGGGCGAGGTAGGGCGCGTAAGCGGCGTCTTCGGCCATCTCATCGGCCAGCAGCGGATCAAGCGTCGTCACCTCACCCAGCCACGGTGCCAGCGCTTGGGGCGTTACGCCGTCATAGCGGAGCCATTCGGCGAGCGACCTTTCACCCTGATCACGGCGTACCGAAAGGCCGAGATCGGCGAGTTCGCGGGCGTGGACCTTCTGCGAATGTTTCACGTGAAACATTTCGCGGGTCGCTTCGCGGCGTTCCCACCACTGGCGGCGCTCTTTGCCGATGCAGCCCGCCTCGACGCCCATCCCGGTGAGACGGGTCGCGGCGTTATTGGCGCGCAGGCGCAGGCGGTATTCGGCGCGGGCGGTTAGCATGCGGTAAGGCTCCGACACGCCCTGCAAGGTCAGATCGTCGACCATCACGGCAATATAGGAATTGGCGCGATCAAGCCGGGGTGCCTGCTTGCCGAGCGCCGCTGCTGCTGCCTCAAGCCCTGCGACAAGCCCCTGCGCCGCGGCTTCCTCGTACCCCGTGGTACCGTTGATCTGCCCAGCGCAGTAAAGCCCGGGGATCGCCCGCAACTGCAAATCCGGCGTCAGAGCTCGGGGATCAATGTGGTCATATTCCACCGCATAACCCGGCTGCACGATCACTACCCGCTCGCAGCCCGGCATTGTGCGCACCACGGTCTCCTGCACATCGGTCGGGAGCGAAGTGCTGATGCCGTTGGGATAGACCATGTGGGTGTCCAGCCCCTCGGGCTCAAGGAACACCTGATGCCCCTCACGATCACCGAAGCGGTGGATCTTGTCCTCGATCGAAGGGCAGTAACGCGGCCCCGCCGCCGCAATCGCGCCGGAGAACAGCGGCGAGCGGTGGAGGTTGGCGCGGATCGCATCATGGCCCGCCTGCGTGGTGCGGGTGATTGCGCAGAACACTTCGGGATTGACCCGGCGCGGAGTGAGTGCAGACATCGTCCAGGCCTCACCGTCCGAAGGTTGCTCTTCCAGCACTGCCCAGTTGATGGTGCGGCCATCCAGGCGGGGCGGTGTGCCGGTCTTTAGCCGTGCCATCGGCAGCTCGGCGGCGCGCAATTGTGCGGCGAGGCGCTTGGCCGCGTTCTCACCGATGCGGCCACCTTCATAGCGCTCCTCACCGCGGAACAGGACCCCACCGAGGAAGGTGCCCGTGCACAACACCACGCGCGCGGCAGTGAGGATCGTGCCGTCGGCGAGTTCCAGCCCGGCGACTGTGCCGCCTTCCAGCACCAAGGCAGCGGCCTCGCCCTGCACCAATGTCAGGTTCGCCTGCGCGCCGACAATCGCCTGCACCGCCGCCTTGAACCGCACCCGGTCAGCCTGCACGCGCGGGCCCCAAACGGCACTGCCTTTGGAGCGGTTGAGCATCCGGTAATGGATCGCCCCAGCATCCGCCGCGCGGCCGATCACCCCGTCAAGCGCGTCAACCTCGCGCACCAGATGGCCCTTGCCCAGCCCGCCAATCGCCGGATTGCAGCTCATCGCGCCGATGGCATTCAGGTCGAAGCTGACCAAAGCGGTGCGCGCACCCATGCGGGCCGCCGCGCAGGCAGCCTCAACCCCGGCGTGACCGCCGCCGATGACGAGGACATCGAAGGAATGCATGGGGGCGCAGATAGGCTGCGGTGGGCGGATCGTCAAAGATGATTCGGCCCGGCCAATGTTTCACGTGAAACATTTTGGGGGCGCCGAGCTCACTTGCCGATGCAGAAGCGCCCGAACAGGGTGTCGAGCATATCCTCTGTGGTTGCCCGTCCGATCAACCGGTCAAACGCCACGCGGGCCCGGCGCAGTTCTTCCGCGACCAGTAGCGGGTCGGTGAGTGTCTTTGCTGCCGCCAGCGCTTCCCCCGCCTCACTCAGCCGCGCGTGCTGCCGTGCGTTGAGCGCCGCTTCGCCCGGCTTGGGCAAAGCGTCTCGCGCTGAAGCCACAAGAGCAGTCTTGAGACCCAACAGCCCCTCCCCAGTCGCTGCCGACACTGTAAGGCGCGCTGTCGTCTTAGCGACAAAGTCCGCGCGATCAGCCTGGGCCGCGATCTCCCAAGCACCCTCGGGTCCCTCGCCTTCAGCCCCGAGCCACAGCACCACATCGGCACGCAGCAACTCGGCCATGGCGCGGTCGATGCCGATAGCCTCGATCTGGTCAGCCTCGGCGCCCATCGCGACCTCACGCAGGCCCGCGGTGTCGACGAAAGTGAGCGGCACGCCCGCAATCGCGACCGAGCGTTCGATCACATCTCGGGTCGTTCCCGCAATGGGCGAGGTAATCGCCGCCTCGCTTTCCACCAAGGCGTTGAATAACGTCGATTTCCCGGCGTTGGGCGGCCCCGCGAGCACCACGCGGAACCCCTCCCCCAATCGTTCGGAGCGTGGGCGAGCGAGCCATTCGCCAATCTCGCTCGCCAGCGCATCAATGTTCCACGTGAAACATTCCGGCAGATCGGCGGAGTCTTCCTCGTCCGAGAAATCCAGTACGCCTTCGACCTCGGCGGACAACACCAGCACCCGCTCCCGCCAGCTTTCCACCTGCCGGGACAAGGCCCCGCCGAGGTTCGCCAAAGCAGCGGCGCGTTGCAGTTCGGTCTCAGCGGTGAGGAGATCGCCCAGCCCTTCAGCCTCGGCGAGATCAATGCGGCCATTGGCGAAGGCGCGGCGGGTGAATTCACCCGGTTCGGCGCGGCGCAGCCCCGGGAGCGCCGCCAGCGCTGCCTCCACCGCAGCAATTACCGCGCGGCCGCCATGGCAGTGGAATTCGGCCAGATCTTCGCCAGTCGCGGTATTTGAGCCGGGAAACCACAGCACCAACGCCTCATCCAGCGAAGCGCCTGCACTATCCCGCAGCTTCGCGAGCGAGGCCCGCCGCTGCGCAGGCACCCTGCCCGCCAAGGCCTGCAAGGCCGCACCCGCTTGCGGCCCGGAGACGCGGATCACGCCCACACCCGCAGGCGGCGCGCCGCTCGACAGCGCAAAGATCGTCGGCCTGGAATTCATCGCAGACTTAATCGGAGCCTTTCGACCCGGCCGATCCGCCTTGCGCAGCCTTCATCCCGCTTTCGACGAAGCTCTGGAACAGCTTCAGCCCCACTTGCCCCATGGGCGCCAGGGCCGAGGCATATTGCTGCAACTGGTCAGGATTGGAGACACCCTGCATCGCCTTGGTGATGTTGTCGACATAGACGTTGTTCGCCGCTGACACGTCAGGCAGGCCCATAAAGCTGCGCGCTTCTTCGGGGGTGCAATCGACTTCGATGGTGATCTTCATGGCGCCGCTCTCCTTGTCCCTCATTTGCGCTTGGCAGCGCGGCAAGGCAAGAGATAGACGATAGGCCAAAACCCCCCGAGCTACGAGAGAGAGACCCCATGAGCCTCAACGCAACCATCCCCACGCTGGAAGCCGATGCCAGCTTCGGCGCCTATGTCGCCCGCCCCGAAGGCACACCGCGGGCTGCGATCATCGTCATTCAGGAGATCTTCGGGGTGAACCCCGGCATCCGCCAGAAGTGCGACAAGCTGGCTGCCGAAGGCTATCTCGCGGTCGCGCCGGACCTGTTCTGGCGGTTGGAGCCGGGCGTCGAGACGGATCCCGATGTCGAGGCGGAATTCCAGCGCGCCATCGGCATGATGGGCCAGTTCGATCAGGACGCCGGCATCCGCGATATCGAGGCGACGATCCACCACATCCGCCGCACGCTCGGCGTCAGCAAGGTTGGCTGCGTTGGATACTGCCTCGGCGGGCGACTAGCGTTCATGGCAGCGGCGCGCACGGATATTGACGCCAGCGTGGGCTATTATGGAGTCGGCATCGACGGGTTGCTTGGAGAGAAGCACGCCATCGCCCACCCGGTGATGCTGCACATCCCCACCAATGACGGCTTTGTTCCACGTGAAACACAGGCCGCGATGCACGCCGGGCTGGACGATCACCCCAAGGTGACGCTGCACGATTATGAGGGGCTGGACCACGGCTTCGCGACCGAAACCGGCCAGCGCCGTGACGAGGCTGCCGCGACTCTCGCAGACAGCCACACCGCAGCCTTCTTCGCCGAGCATCTGGGATGAGCGGTCACGCAGGCCTCGCCCGGTGGCACGACTACATGATGGGCGGCAGCGATCCTGCCGACCTGTCTGCCCTGCTGGCGGACGACGCGGTGTTCCACTCCCCCGTGGTGCACACGCCGCAGGCCGGCAAGGCGGTGGTGATGGCCTATCTGGTCGCCGCCTCGCACGTGCTGGGGAACGATAGCTTCCACTATATCCGCGAGCTGGTGGACGGAGACGAGATGATGTTGGAATTCGTCACCGAACTGGACGGGATCGCGATCAACGGCGTCGATATCATCCGCTTCAACGATGAAGGCCAGATCATCGACTTCAAGGTGATGGTCCGCCCCTTGAAAGCGATCAACAAGGTCTGGGAAATGATGGGCGCGCAGTTGGCGGCGGCGAAGGGTTAATTCAGCACCGCGAAGTTGACGATCATCTTGCGCACTTCGGGGTCCAATCCCTCGGGCAGATCCCGCTCGAGCATGTCCCGGCGGCTTTCGATGCTTTCCGCGATCATTACCCGCTTCATCGCCCAGTCAGGGCAGGTCCGGGTATCGATCCCGCGGCGATCGAGCACCGAGACGCCGCTGTGGCGCGGGTCGGCGGTGATTGTGTCCATCAGACCCGCCACCGCACTCTCCTCGCCTTCCAGCAGCTGGAGGAAGTTGCGGCCGTTGAACAGCAGCAGCCCGGTGATCCCGCGCTCCGGATTGTTGCGCGCGCTGGCGGCGAGGATCGCGTCGACTTCCTCGCGCGGCAGGGTCGGCGCGGTGCTGATATAGAGATATTGGCTAAGCACGAATTCCCGTCCTTTTGACCTCTTCACCGGGCCGACCCCATGGCCCGGATTGGCAATTAACCTACTGATTCATCGTGGCGAAGAAGTCCTCGTTGGTCTTGGAATCCTTCATCTTATCGAGCAGGAATTCCATCGCATCTACGGTGCCCATCTGCATCAGGATGCGGCGCAGCACCCACATCTTGCTGAGGTTGTCCTTCTGGACCAGCAGTTCTTCCTTGCGGGTGCCGGACTTGCCGACATCGAGCGCCGGGAAGATGCGCTTGTCGGAGACCTTGCGGTCGAGGACGATTTCCGAGTTGCCGGTGCCCTTGAACTCTTCGAAGATCACTTCGTCCATACGGCTGCCGGTATCGATCAGCGCGGTGGCGATAATCGAAAGGCTGCCGCCTTCCTCGATGTTACGTGCGGCACCGAAGAAGCGCTTGGGACGCTGGAGGGCGTTGGCGTCCACACCGCCGGTCAGCACCTTGCCCGAGCTGGGCACCACGGTGTTGTAAGCGCGGCCGAGGCGGGTGATCGAATCGAGCAGTATCACCACGTCATGCTTGTGTTCGACCAGGCGCTTGGCCTTTTCGATCACCATTTCAGCGACCTGCACGTGGCGGTTGGCAGGCTCGTCGAAGGTCGAGGAGATCACCTCGCCCTTCACAGAACGCTGCATATCGGTGACTTCCTCGGGGCGTTCGTCGACCAGCAGGACGATCAGGAACACTTCGGGGTGGTTGTCGGTGATCGCCTTGGCGATGTTCTGGAGTAGCACGGTCTTACCCGTGCGCGGCGGTGCGACGATCAGCGCGCGCTGGCCCTTACCCTGCGGGGCGATGATATCGATCACCCGCGCGCTTTTGTCCTTCACGGTCGGATCAAGCGTATCGAGGTTGAGCTTCTGATCCGGATACAGCGGCGTCAGGTTGTCGAAATTGGTGCGCAGACGGACCGCATCAGGATCGTCGAAATTGACCTTGGCGAGTGTCGTCAGCGCGAAATAGCGCTCGCCTTCGCGCGGCGCGCGGATTTCGCCTTCGACGGTATCACCGGTGCGCAGGCCCCAGCGGCGGACCTGGTTAGGCGAGACGTAGATATCGTCTGGCCCCGCAAGGTAATTCGCCTCGGGCGAGCGCAGGAAGCCGAAACCGTCCTGCAGCACCTCGATGGTGCCGATGCCCATGATCTTTTCTTCATATTCCTCATCCTCGGCCAGTTCGCGCAGGATGCTGAACAGCAGATCCTGGCGGCGCATGGTCGAAGCGCCTTCGACGCCGAGTTCTTCCGCCATCGCGACCAACTCGGCCGGGGTCTTTCGCTTGAGGTCTTTAAGATGCATTTTTGTTGTGTTCCGAAAGTCTTAGTGTGGCCGGATGGTCAGTGCCTCTGCGTGGCAGAGGTGCCCCGATTGCGACGGGGCTGGGCTTGGAGAAAGCAGACCTGTGGGAGCGCGATTGACGCTCCGATACCGGATAGGTGTTCGCGAAATAGGAGCGCGCAGGCCCAAGGTCAATCAGCGATTGTGCGAGGCGCGCGCCCGATCAGAACGGCTTGAGGTAGACCAGCACCACGATCAGAACCAGCAGCAACCCCGGCACTTCGCCGATCATGCGCAGGGTCTTTTCCGAGAGCGGACGCTCCCCGCGGGCCATCTTCTTGGTCTGACCCACCAGCCAGCCGTGATAGCCGGTCAGGATCAGCACCAGCGTCAGCTTGGCATGGAGCCAGCCCGAGCTGAACCAGCCGCCACCATAGGCCATGGTCAGCCCCAGGACCCAGACGATGATCAGGCTGGGGGTGAGGATGATCGCGCGCAACTTGCCCATCCGGGTCGCCCACTTGGCCTCGCCTACGGAACCCGGTTCGTGATCGAGCATGTAGATGCACTGGCGCGGCAGCATGAACAGCCCCGCGAGCCAGAACACCATGAAGATCACATGCCCCGATTTGAGGAACAGGTAGATCGAGGAAATAAGCTCCTGCATCGGTTCAGCCCCTCAGCGCTGCGAGAAGTTCCTCGACATGCGAAATCGGGGTGAACTGCCCGATCCCGTGGCCAAGGTTGAAGACATGCGGACGGTCTTCGAAGGCGGCGATGATCGTCTTGACCCGCGCGGCGACCGCCGGGCCGCCGGCTTCGAGCAGCAGCGGATCGAAGTTGCCCTGCACCGGCATGCCTTCCGGCAGGCTAGCGTGGGCCCAGGCGGGATCGAGCGTCTCGTCGAGGCCCACCGCATCCACACCTGTCTCACGCGCATAGGCAGGCAGCTTCGCGCCCGAGCCCTTGGGGAAACCGATCACTGGGGTATCGGGGTGGGTTTGCTTGAGCTTCGCCGTGATCGCGGCATTGGGCGCAATCACCCACTTTTCGAACTGGTCAGGCGCAAGGCTCCCCGCCCAGCTATCGAACAACTGCACCGCTTCCGCACCCGCATCGATCTGGCCGCGCAGGTAGGTGACGGAAACATCAATGATCGCATCGATGATCGCCTGCATGTGCTCAGGATCACGGTAAGCGAGCAGCCGCGCCGGGCCTTGGTCCTTGGAGCCTTCGCCCGCGATCATGTAGGTAGCGACCGTCCAGGGGCTCCCCGCAAAGCCGAGCATGGTCACTTCGGGGCCGATCATGGCGCGGGTGCGGCGGACGGTTTCGTACACCGGCTCGAACCGCTCGAACGCGGGAGTGAACGCGTCGAGTCCGACCTCCAGCAGTGTCGGCGCCAGATGCGGGCCTTCACCGGCAGCAAAGGTCAGCCCCTGCCCCATCGCGTGCGGCACGATCAGGATGTCGGAGAACAGGATCGCGCCATCAAACCCGAAGCGCCGGATCGGCTGCACGGTGATCTCGGCCGCAGCCTCGCTGTCGTAAACCAGCTCGAGGAACCCGCCCTTTTCGGCGCGAAGTTCCCGATATTCAGGGAGATAGCGCCCAGCTTGGCGCATCAGCCAGACGGGGGCAACGTCCTGACGGACACCTTTGAGCGTATCGAGAAGCGGACCGGGCATAGGGTTCCTATAAACAAATCAAAACAAATTATAAAAGGACTGATGGAGTCTGTTGGCCCTGTGGATAGCGGGAATTACCGGGCCCTGCCGGACTGTCCCCTGTTTCCTGTTGGCCCCAAGCCCCCACCGAATCCGCATGGATTGGACGTCAAGCTGGCTTTATCCCCACTCTTCACAGACTGTCGACAAAACTTGTCCCGTGTGCGCAAATAGCCCGAGGAAAAGGCTAGGAGCGGGCATGAAAAATGCTCCCCAGCTTGTCCACTGCACCCTGCCGTGGTTTATGCGCCCATCTGTCCACAGGCACTCGTGATGAACCGACTCAACCTCCATCTTGTATCGGATTCGACCGGTGAGACGCTGGAAATGATCGCCAAGGCGGCGCTTGCCCAGTTCGATAACCCGAGCGTGAACCGCCACTTCTGGCCGATGGTGCGGTCGTTGCAGCATCTCGACCGGATTGTGCCCGATCTCGCTGCGCATCCGGGGCTGGTGCTCTACACGCTGGTGAACCCCGAAACGAGGAAGCGGCTTGAGGAGCATTGCCGCCATCTGGGCCTGCCCGCCGTGCCGGTGCTCGATCAGGTGACGGCGGCGCTGGAGGCGCAGCTCGGGCAGGAGGCGCATGGCCGCCCCGGCCGTCAGCACATGATGGACGAAAGCTATTTCAAGCGCGTCGATGCGATCCAATACACCATCGCCCATGATGACGGACTGGCGCATGAGGATTGGGAGGAGGCGGATATCCTGCTGGTTGGGGTGTCGCGCTCGTCGAAAACGCCGACCTCGATTTATCTGGCGAACCGCGGTTACAAGGTGGCGAATATCCCGCTGGTGGTCGAAAGCCCCCCGCCCAAGGCTCTGTTCGGCCTCAGGCACCCGTTGGTGGTGGGACTGACGACGTCCCCCGAACGGCTGGTACAAATCCGTCGCAACCGATTGTTATCGCTCAACGAAGCGACCGAGACCGCCTATGTCGATAATGACCGCGTGAAGGCCGAGCTGCAATATGCCCGGCGGATGTTCGGCGATAATGGCTGGCCAGTGATCGACGTCACCCGCCGCTCGATCGAAGAGACGGCGGCGGCCATCATCCGGCTGGCGCAGGAGCGCGAGCGTAAGCCTGCGAGCGAAGGCGGTGTGGGGAAGCCGATATGAGCAAGCATCTGATTCTCGCCAGCAAATCCGCCTCGCGCCGGGCGATGCTCGATGCGGCCGGGGTGGCCTATGACAGCATCCCCGCTGATATTGACGAACGCGCAGTCGAGGCGGGGCTGGAAGGTACCGCGCCTGCCGAAGTGGCTGAAGCACTGGCGGTCGCCAAGGCGGCGGCGGTCGCCGCGCAGCATCCGGGGGCGCTGGTGTTGGGGTCGGACTCGCTGGTGGTCGCGGAGGGTCGCCGGTTCGATAAGCCGCGCTCGGCCGAGGAAGCGGCGGAGCATCTGCGCTTCTTCTCGGGCAAGGTGATGGAGCTTCACAGCGCTGCTGCGTTGGTCCGCGATGGGGGCTGCGAATGGAGCCATGTCAGCATTGCACGCCTACATGTCCGCGAGCTGTCGGAAGAATTTATCGCGCATTATCTGAAGCTTGAATGGCCCGCCATCGGTCACACCGTCGGCGCCTTCCGGATCGAAGGTCCTGGCGTGCAACTGTTCGACGGGATCGAGGGTGACCAGTTCACGGTGCTCGGCATGCCGCTCATCCCGCTGCTGGCGGCATTGCGCGAGGAAGGAGTGCTGATCGCATGAGCCGCGCCTATGCCGAGGTGATCGGCGATCCGATTGCCCAGTCCAAATCGCCAGCAATCCACGGTTTCTGGCTCGCCAAGCTGGGGATCCAAGCGGACTATCGTGCGTGCCATGTCACGCCTGAAGGCCTCGCCGAATATCTCGCAAGCCGCCGCGGCGATCCCCTGTGGCGCGGGTGCAATGTCACCATGCCGCACAAGCAGGCGGTCATGGAGCTGGTGGGTCGGATCGCGCCGCCTGCGGCTTCGATCGGGGCGGTCAATACGGTGCTACCGAATGACGGTGGCGCCTTGACTGGCACCAACACCGACGCCAGCGGGTTTCTGGAGCCGCTTAAGGCTGATCTGGCGGAGACCCACTACTATCGCATGGCCCGCATCATGGGCACCGGCGGCGCGGCGCGCGCGATCATCACTGCGTTGGCGGGTCACGGGTTCACGCTGGTGGTGGCCGGGCGAGATCCGGGCAAGGCGCGGGCTCTGCTCGCTGAGCTGGCCCCCAAGGGCGAGCATCACGCGATCCCCCTCTCGCACTTCGCCGATCCGACCGACTTTGCCTTCGATGACCGGGAAGGGTGCCTCGATCTGGTGATCAATGCCTCCTCGCTGGGGATGACCGGCCAGCCCCCGCTCCCCTTTGACTGGAGCCATGCCCCGCCCGGCAGCATCGCCTATGACATCGTCACCGCCCCGCTCGATACGCCGTTCCTGCAAGGCGCGCGCGCCAAGGGTCACCGCACCATCGACGGGCTCTCCATGCTGATCGGTCAGGCGGCGGCCGCCTTCGAGCATTTCTTCGGCGCCGCCCCGCCCCGCGAACATGACGCTGAATTGCGCGCGCTGCTAACCCAATGACCCGCCCAAAGATCATCGGCCTCACCGGCAGCATCGGCATGGGCAAATCGACCGTCGCGGCGATGTTCGCCGAGGCAGGGATCCCGGTGTTCGACGCCGATGCCGAGGTCCGCGCGATGCAGGGGCCGGGCGGGGAGCTGGTCTCGGCGATTGAGGCCGCCTTCCCCGGATCGACCGGACCGGAGGGCGTTGACCGTGACCGACTCGGCCATCAGGTCTTCGCCGACAAAGCGGCGCTCGCGCGGTTGGAGGCCATCGTCCACCCCGCTGTCGCCGCCAAGCGTGCTGCCTTTCTTGAACAGCACCATGACAAACGTGCCGTCGTATTCGACATCCCGTTGCTGTTCGAACGCGGCGGGCACGAAGCGGTCGACACCATCGTCGTCGTCTCCGCGCCTGAAGCTGTCCAGCGCGCCCGCGTCCTCGCCCGACCGGGCATGACGCCAGAGAAATTCGCGCACATCTTCGGCCTGCAACTGCACGACACCCACAAACGCGACCGCGCGCATCATGTCATCGACACCGGCACCAGCCTTGATGACACCCGCGCGCAGGTCGCCGCGCTGATTGCCGCGCTCTGATTGCTGCAATTTGATTGCAAGCACCCCTTGCAAGTGCCCGAACATGGGAGGATAGTCCGCCCAATGCGCGAGATTATCTTCGACACCGAAACCACCGGACTCGATCCCAAGACAGGGGACCGCATGGTGGAAATCGGCTGCATCGAGATGATCGGCCGGGTCGAAACGGGCCGCACATTTCACGCCTATTTCAACCCTGATCGCGATATGCCGCCCGAGGCTGAGCGCGTCCACGGCCTCAGCGCCGCATTCCTCGCCACCAAGCCGCGTTTTGCCGAAACGGCGGACGCCTTGCTCGAATTTCTCGGCGATTCCGATCTGGTCGCGCACAATGCCGGGTTCGATTTCGGCTTCCTCAACAACGAGCTGGAATTGCTGGGCCGCGCCCCGATCAGCCTTGACCGAATGGTCGATACCGTCGCCCTCGCGCGCAAGAAGCACCCCGGCGCCAAACTCAGTCTGGATGCGCTGTGCACCCGTTACGGGATCGACCGGAGCCACCGGGTCAAGCACGGCGCGCTGCTTGATGCCGAATTGCTCGCGCAGGTCTATGTCGAACTCACCGGCGGGCGGCAGATCGGGCTTGGCCTCGCGCCGGCCGATTCTGGCGCAGGCCTTGCGGCCCAACCCACCACCAATGCGCCTTGGCACCGGCCTTCTGCCGACAAGCCCCGGCGCGAACCACGCCTTCATGTTGCCAGCCCGGAGGAGCTGGAACGTCATCGCGCCTTCATCGCCGGAATCGCCGAGGCGATCTGGACACGGTGAAGCCTAAGCGCGACTCATCGCCTTACATTGGGCTCCTCAACCTGGACGGGAGGACTATACTTCATGGATATTCGGATTTCGGGCCACCAGATGGACACCGGCGCAGCCTTGCAGGAACATGCGGCTGACCGCCTCGGCGCAGTCGTCGACAAGTATTTCGACCGTGCGATCTCCAGCCACGTGACCTTTGGCAAAGCCCCCGCGGGCGCTTTCAGCTGCGACATCGTCACCCACGTGATGCAGGGCCTGATCCTGAAAGCACAAGGCTCGGCCTACGACGCCCATGTCGCCTTCGACGATGCGATGGCCAAGATCGAAAAGCAGCTGCGCCGCTACAAGCGCCGGTTGACCGACCGCCATGAACAGGCCGATCACGCGCGCGGCGAGGAAGAAGCCGCCTACACAATCTTCGCCGTCGAGGAAGACGAGGAAGAGGAAGTGGTAGCCGACGCTCCGCTGGTCATCGCCGAAACCCGTGTCGACATCCCCACCGCCAGCGTTGCGGACGCGGTGATGATGCTCGACCTCAGGAACACCGGCGCGCTGTTCTTCAAAAATGCTGGCACCGGACGGCATAATATGGTTTACCGGCGCGCCGATGGCTCTATCGGATGGGTGGAGCCGAAATAGGGCCTGAATCAGCGGTGGCCGTAAGGGCGAAGGCCGCACTTCAAAGGCTCAGGCGGCGGAAGCAGGAGGGGTTTCGCCCCGTTCCGGCGGTGCCTTGAAAAGCATAGCCGGCCCGGATTTTCGCCACCCACGCGCGCTCGCAATCGGGATTTGCACAAGCATGGACGTCAACCTGGCTCTCTCACCGCAGGCGATTGCCTTCGCCCGGCTCGATACCAAGCCCAAGGTGCTGGCCCGAATGGCCCAGCTTCTCAGCTCGGCTTACGGGCTGGATGAAGGCGAGGTGCTGGAAAGTCTCGAAGCGCGTGAAGCCTTGGGCAGTACCGGGTTTGGGCGCGGCGTGGCGATCCCGCATTGCCGCTCCAAGGATATCCGCCGCCCGTCGCTCGCAGTGATCCGGCTCGACACGCCGATCGACTTTGCGGCGGCTGACGCGCGCCCGGTGTCATTGGTGTGCGGATTGGTCTCGCCCGAGAATGCCGGGGCGACGCATCTCCACGCGCTGGCCGCGATTTCGCGCCTGACGCGGGATGAGACGATGCTCCAGATGCTCGCCGATGCGCCTGACACCGATGCGGCCTATGCGCTGCTGACCAACCAATTCCTGCGCACCGCGGCCTGATCCGCGCCGATTTTCCATGCCCGGGAGTGACGGATTTCCTTCGGCGAGTGGGGCCCAGCAGCACTACCGGGCGCTGGAGCGGCTCTATGCCTCGGCCCCGGTCAACGCCAAGTTCGCCAGCAGCCTGAACATCACGGGTGAGGGGCAGTCGCGGTTGCGCTTCACTGTCACGCCTGAGGATTACCACGCGGCGGGCGCGGCGCATGGGACGATCTATTTCAAGATGCTCGACGATGCGGCCTTCTACGCCGCCAATTCGCTGGTGACCGACCGCTTCTTGCTCACCACCAGCTTCAATCTGTTCTTTTCAAAGCCAGTGCGCGCCGGGATTGTCACCGCCGAGGGTCGCTGGGTCAGCGGCCGCCGCCGTGTCTTCGTTGCCGAGGCACGGCTGGTGGCCGAGGAGGGTGACGAGATCGGGCGCGGTACCGGCACCTTCATGCGCAGCCGCATCGCGCTGTCCAGCCTGCCGGGTTACGCCGCTGACGGCCCGTCCGGGTTGTGATGTGAACGACCGGCTCCCCGCGCATCTCGAAGCCAGCGCGATCCTGCGCCTGGCCGAGTCGCAAGGCGGCTATGCCACGGTGCTTGCCAAGGGGGAGCGGGACGCAGGGACGATCCTCTTGGTAATGCTGTGTCGCGGAGAGGCCGGTGTGCTTTACGAAAGGATGCCCCAACTGGACGGTTCGCGCCTTTTTATTGCCGCAAAGCGGGAAAACCCTGATAATACTCAGGAATTCTCCGAATATCTGGCCCGAAGGCGGATCCAGGACCAAGATATGTGGCTAATCGAGGTAGACATCGCGGATCCTGAACGGTTCGTCGCTCAGTTGAACGATTCGCGTTGACGTAAACGGCAAGGTGGCTATCGGCCCCGCTCAATTCCTCGCGCAGGCTGGCAGGGCGGCAATTCGGTCGTAACCTACAGCACGCAGACGGGGAGCGGCCGGCAGGCTTCTTTGAACCCCCACATCCCGATTTCATCCGGATAAGGTTCCCGCCTGCGACTGTGCGCGCTCACCGCCTAATTTGTAGATTGAATGCGCCGTAAGACTGCCACGATTGTCGCGATTGCCGGGCTGGCTTTCGCAACCACAATGTTTCCGAGCGGCCGCGATGCCGCCGCGCTGGCGCAAGCCGCCACGGATCAGCCCACTCTCCCCGCTTTGGCCGAACAGGTCGAGCTCGTCCCTGAAGCGATCAGCTTCGTCTCCGAGCCGGTGGTGCAACCCCTCCCCGCCGAGACGCAATCGCCGACGCTGACGGAAGCCGGATCGCTCACTGAGCTGGTCGGCATGGTCGATACCGACGCTCCGATGAACGAACAGCTGCGCTGCCTTGCTGGCGCGGTCTATTTCGAAGCCCGCGGTGAGCCGCTGGCAGGCCAGCTGGCCGTTGCGCAGGTGATCATCAACCGCACCGAAGACGGCCGCTTCCCGCGTTCCTATTGCGGCGTTGTCGCCCAGCCGGGTCAATTCTCCTTCATGCGCGGAAGCCGGATGCCCTCCTTCCCCACCGGCACCGCCGCGTGGGATCGCGCCGTCGCTGTCGCACAAATCGCGCATCAGGGCCTGTGGGAATCGGAAGCGGGCAATGCCGTGTTCTTCCACGCCCGCTACGTCCGTCCGACCTGGAGCCGCACCAAGACGCGGCTGGCGCAGATAGACACGCATATTTTCTATCGGTGATCCTCGCGGCGTCCTTGTTGCCCTATCGCTTCGCTACTTGAGGGCATTCGCCCTTGCGGCGCTGCGCACCGATTGCGGTGACGAGTTCGGCGTTCTGCTCTGATCGGCCCATAGGGCCGCAAGGGCGACCGCCCGCCCGCAGCCGCTCGCGCGTAGCGCGAAACGCGGCGAGGATTACAAAGAAAGCTGTAACCAAACAGGCGCGTGGTCGCTCGCTTTCTCCCGCCCGCGATGCACCTTGTCGACGCCGCAGGCTTCCAGCCGGTCGGCGCATTCGGGTGACAGCAGGATGTGGTCGATCCGGAAGCCGTGGTCACGCTGCCAGGCGCCCGCCTGATAGTCCCAATAGGTCCACACACCCCCGCGCGGGTTGTGGGTGCGCAGCGCGTCTGTCCACCCGTCAGCGAGGAAGCGGGCATAGGCGGCGCGGCTTTCGGGCTGCATCAGCGCGTCGCTCGCCATCGCCTTCACCGACCAGACGTCGTCATCTTCGGGGATCACATTGAAATCGCCGAGAACCACGGTGGGCACTTCCTCAGCCCAGATTTCGGCCATCCGCGCGCGCAGCTTTTCCATCCACGCCAGCTTGTAGGTGAATTTCGGCCCCGGATGCGGGTTGCCGTTGGGCAGGTACAGGCAGGCGACGCGCACGCCGCTAACGTCCGCTTCAAGATAGCGCGCCTGTTCCTCGTCGCCCTCATTCGGGCCAGGGATGCCGAGACCGCGCTGCACTTCGGTAAGGGTGTAGCCCGCAGCCGTATCGACCAGAATGGCGACCCCGTTGAAGCTCTTCTGCCCGTGCCAGATCGCGGAGTAACCCAGCGCCTCGATCTCAGCGGCAGGGAAGCCTTCGTCCTGCGACTTGATCTCCTGCAAGCAGGCGACCGCCGGGCGGGTTTCTTCCAGCCATTCGAGCAGACGCGGCAGGCGCGCCTTGATACCGTTAATGTTGAAGGTGGCGATTTTCATGGCCGCTCTGATGCCTCAAAGCGCCGCGCGGGTCTAACCTAAATCCCGAAACTCGCCCCGCAACCGCAGCCAGCGGCGGCTTGCGGGTTTTCGACCTTGAAGGCCGCGCCGCCCAGTGATTCGACGAAATCGACCGTGCTGCCCGCGATCAGATCCAGGCTGACGGAATCGACCACCAGCTTCACGCCATCGGTTTCCGAGATCGAGTCATCCGCCTCGGGCCCGTCGGCCAAGTCGAACTTGTACTGGAAGCCCGAACAGCCCCCGCCTTCCACAGCCAGCCGCAGGATCGCGGGGCGCGATTGCTTGCTGGCGATCAGCGCGACGCGCTTGGCGGCGGACGGGGTGAGGATCAGGGGCTCGGCGGTCATAGCTCTCATTTAGGGCGCGCAGACGCGTTCCTCAAGCGGTCACACTGCCTGAATGTAATTGCGCAGCGCTTCGGCCTCGTGCTGCACCTCGTCCATCTTGTGCTTCACGAGGTCGCCGATCGAGATGAAGGCGATCAATTGTCCCCCCTCGACCACCGGAAAGTGGCGGAAGCGGCGGCGGGTCATCAGGCTCAGCGCATCGTCGATCGTCGTGGCCGGCTCTACGGTAATCGCCGGCGATGTCATGATTTGCTCGACCGGCAAATCGAGGCACGCCCCACCATGGTCGGCAAGCCGATAGATCACATCGCGTTCCGACACGATGCCAACCACCTTGCCATCACGCAGGACCGGCAGCGCACCGATGCGCCGGGTGGCCAGAATGGCAACCGCATGGCTCACCGGGGTGGTGACGTCGCAGGCGATGATGTCAGATGAGCCGCGATGGGCGATGATTCGAGCAATGGTCATAACGACTCCCTCTCTCTCAGACCGGGAAGGTGCCATGATCGCAGCCAAAAAGCGAATCCGCGTGAGCACTCGTCTTGCACCGCACGTATCAGGCCTTGCAGCTTTCGCGCGTTGCCAAGCGGGCAGCGGCACGCCATGTCGGGCGCATGACGCGCAAATCCCCGCTCGACGATCCTGTGAACGCCGCCCACGCCTGGGCGCGGTATCGGCAGATCATGAAGGTTCTCCTGGCCGCGACCATCCTGACCGTGGCCATCGCGATGGGCCTGCTATTTGCCTATAATGGCATGATTTCGGTGCATTTCTACATCGCTGTGGCGCTGGGGATAAGCCTCACCATGCTGCTTGGCGGCGGGCTGATGGGGCTGGTGTTCCTCAGCAACGGCACGGGGCACGACGAATCGGTCGACAATCAGCTTCCGGGCAAGGACGAGTTCTGGTCGCCGAAGGATGATTAGGAGGGCGGGTTGAGGCGGAAGTCCTCGACCGGCACTCCGCCCACCAGATGCTCCTGAATGATCCGTTCGAGCACCTTGGGGCTGCACGAATGGTACCACACCCCGTCCGGCCACACGACCGCGACCGGCCCTGCCGCACAGATTTGCAGGCAATCGGCCTTGGAGCGCTGCACGCCCCCACCTTCGCCGCGCTTGCTTTCGTCGGTGCGCTGCGGGCCGACTAGCCCCAGCTCCTTCAGGCGTGACTTCAGAAAACCCCACGCTTCCTCGCCGTCCTTGCGCGAACAGCACTTCTGCTTGTCCGATACCGAACACAGCATGATGTGGCGGGTGATCTGCGTGCCCTTGGCCGGATCGCCATAATGCTTGGCGAGCGCGGTTTGCGCCGAGAGCAGTTCCTGGCGGCTCACTTCGCCGCCTCAGCCTTCAACCAGCGATCCAGCCACGCGAACACGGTGTTGTGCCATTGCAGCGAGTTCTTCGCGCCCAGCACCCAGTGGTTTTCATCCGGGAAGACCAGCAATTGCGACGGGATGCCGCGTTCCTGCAAGGCGGTGAAGCTCATCAGGCCTTGGCTGTAGGAAACGCGGAAGTCCTTTTCGCCGGTGACGACCAACATCGGGGTTTTCCACTTGGCGACGTGGTTTGCAGGGTTCCACTTTTCGTAGGTGTCCCGCGCTTCATCATAAGATCCGCCGAAGTCCCAGCGGGGGAACCACAATTCCTCGGTCGAATAATACATGCTGCGCATATCGAACAGGCCGTCGTGCTGGACGATGCACTTGAAGCGATCGGGCCATTGTCCGGCGATCCAGTTGACCATGTAACCGCCGTAGCTCGCCCCCATCGCGCAGGCCCGGTCCCCGTCGATCTGGGAGTCGAGCTTGAGCGCGGCATCGAGGCCCTTCTGCAAGTCCTCCAGCGGCCCCCCGCCCCAATCCTTGTTGATCGCATCGGTGAAGGTCTGCCCGTATCCGGTGCTCCCGTGGAAATCGACCGAGATAACGGCGTAGCCTTGCGAGGCGGTAACGCGCGGGTTCCAGCGGTTCGACCAGGCATCGTTGAAGCTACCCTGCGGTCCGCCGTGGATATAGAGCAGCGCCGGGATCGGCCCGGTCTGATCCGCAAGCCGCGTGATCTGGCCCCACACCGTGTCGCCATTGGCACCTTTGAAGCTGAAGCGGCGGGTGACGATGCTGGCAAGGCCGCCCATGCGGGTGGTCGCCACATCGGTCAGCGGGCGAGCCTGACCCATGCCGTCCGACAGATAAAGCTCAGCCGGCTGCCCGAGCGAATCGCGGGTGAACAGCGCCCGGCCCCCCGGCAGCGGCACGAGATTTGCGATATGCGCCTCGTTCCCGGCCATCAGATTGAGTTCGGTGACCTTGCCGGTCTTGGGATCGATGTTGAAGGCCGGGGTGTCGAGCACCTTTTGCGCGGTGGCGATCAGGTGCTTGCCGTCTGCGCTCCAGGCGAGGCTGGCGAAGCTGAGGTCGGTGTCCTTGGTCAGATTGCGGCTCTCACCAGTGGAGAGATCGAGCAACTGTACCGCCAGCTTGTCCGCCTCGTAAGTCGGGCGCTCCATCGCCAGCCATGCGAGATAGCGACCATCGGGCGAGACGACGGGGGTGGTATCGGTCGCCTTGTTGCTGGCGGTCAGCAGCTTGGGGGCAGCACCTGACAGGACAGAAGCGTAGATATCGAGATTGGTCGAAGTGGGCTCCGCCGCGTTGGAAAGGCGCGCAGTGAAATAGAGCGCGCTGCCATCGGGGGTGAAGGCGATTTCCTCTGCCCCGCCAAACGGCATGGTGGGGGTGTCGGCGGTGATGCCAGTGGCGGGATCGGTGCCGTCGACCGGAACACCCTCGCCCTGCGCGACGCCATTCTTCAGCGGGAAGGTGAAGATGCGGTTGGGTGTGCCAGGCGTCGCCCAGCGGTCCCAGTGGCGCACGAAGCCATCCTTGGCGTCATACAGCCTGCCGGTGCCGGGGCCGGGGAGGTGCTGCGGCTTGGCATCCGCGCAGCCGAAGGTCGGGCAATCCCGCGCGACTTCGCCCCACAGGGCGATGGCGGTGCCATTGGGGGCGAGCTTGAACCCGGCGATCGCGGCATGGGGTGCGTCCTCGACCATCTGCTGGGTGCCAACCGTCCCATCCTTCGCCAGCGTCACCCGCCACACGCGGCTGCGCTGCGGCGCGCCTGCATCGGGATGCGCGCTGCTGAGGAAATAGAGCTGGCCGTCAGCGCCGAAAGCGAGATCGCTGCCCTTGAGCGGGAGCGTCAGCGCGGTCGGCGCGGCGCCCGGCGTGCTCAGATCGAGCAGATAGTGGGCGGCGCTGCGCGACAGGCTCTCGGGATCGGTGATGGTGACACTGTAGACCGCCAGCGTGCCTGCGGCATTGACCACCGGCGCACCCAGACGCGGCAGGGTGACCAGATCCGCAGCGCTCATCGGCGGCGCGGTAACGCCCGGGATGGTGGAGGTGTCCTGCGCGGCAAGCGGCGCGGCGATAAGGGCGGCGGCGATGACAGCGCCGAAAGCAGTGAGGTTACGCATGGCGGCGGGATTAGCCCGCCTTTGCCGATCCGGCTAGCCTTTGGGCACCAGTATCAGCGGCGCTTGCCGACGATCCGGGCGATTTCCGCCTGCACGAGGCTTTCGACCATGGTGGGCAAGTTGGCTTCGAGCCACTCGGCCAGCATCGGGCGCAGCAATTCGCGGGTCAGGCCTTCGAGCGAGGTTTCGCCCGAACGCACGATCTGCGGCCTCGCGCCGGGCTCCGCCAGCATCGCCAGCGCAGCAAGGTTTTCCTGCATCGCATCGCGCACCGTCTCGGCAATCAGCGGGGTTTCGTCCGTTTGATCGAGCGGGAGCGCCGAAGGCTCGGCCTGGTATTCCATTTCGGACAGGTCGAGCACTTCGTCCGTAGCATCAGCGGCATCGCGGACCTGATGAGTGCGGGCGAGCGGGGCGGGCTCAGCCTCGGACTCTTCGGACACCAGCATCCGCCGACGCCGGGCTTCCAGCGCACCGACGCGGTTATCGCGCGCGATCACTTTCTTGATCGATTCAAGGATTTCTTCGACCGAAGCTTCGTTATCCTGCGCCATTTATCGCCCCGTCGTCATACCGCCCAGCCCTTCCCGAATCGCACTCACTCACCGGGCAGCAATTGCGGGCCGATTGTTGCGTTGGCGGGGGGAATGTCAACGGTTCTGGTCGATTTCGGCTCAGCCTTGGGGTCGCGGTCCCAGTCCCACATCTTGCTGCTGACCCGGTCCGCGTTGATCTGCGGATCGTAGAGCACACCGGCATCAAGGTTGAGATCGCGCGCTTCGGCCCGGCCCATCAGCGCCAGCAGGTTGAAGCCCGCGACATAGGCATTGCGCCGCGCCGTCACCAACTGCGCGCGGGCGTTGACCAGTTCCTGTTCGGCATTGAGCACGTCGAGGATTTGGCGGTTGCCGATCGAGTTCTCCGCGCGCACGCCTTCAAGGCTGAGTTCGGCAGCTTCGACCGCGGACTGCGCGCTCTTGATGATGGCGCCCGCAGCCAGCCAATTGGAATAGGTCGCGCGGGTTTCAGCGATGATCTGACGCTCGGCCGCGATTACATCCTCAAGCGCGGCGGATTCGCGCGCGCCGGCCTGGCGCTTTTGTGCGGCGGGCAGGCCGCCTTGGAACAGCGGGATCGTCACCCGCACTCCGGCATTGGCGGTCTTTTCGCTCTGTGCGAAGTTAGCCGAAACCGGGCCGCCCAGCGTTCCGAAGAAGTCGCTGTAATCGCCGTTCACGAATACGTTGACCGACGGCAACCGGCCACTGCCTGCCGCCTTGGTGTCGAACCCGGCGGCCTGCGCGCGCTGCTTGGCCGCATCGAGGTTGGGGTTGTTTTCCAGCGCCGCGACAATGGCATCGCCGACGGTGTCGGGGAGGCCGGGCAGCGGCGGCGGGGCTTCGAGTTCGCCGGGCTCGTTGCCGACCAGCCGGATATAGGTTTCCCGCGCGGCGATCAGATTGGCTTCGGCCCCTTGCAGATCGCCTTCCGCCACCGCGAGGCGCGAGCGTGACTGGGCCACGTCGGTGATGGTGAGATCGCCGATCTGGAACCGGTCACTGGTCGCTTCCAGATTGGTCCGCAGCACGGCGACATTGTTGCGCGCCAGCGCCACCAGCGCCTCAGTCCGCAGCACGTCCATGTAAGATGCGACGACCTGGCTGAAAATCGTGCTTTCGGTGTTGCGCAGATCGGCCTGCCCCGCCTCGACCCGCTCCTTGGCGGCGGCGATTCCGTTGCGCACCGCTCCGCCCGAATAGACCGGCACCAACAGCTGCGCATTTACGCCCAAGTTGCGTTCCGGCGCGGTGAACGAGTTTGCCGATTGCTGGATGAACTCAATATGCGTCGCCGTGACCGCGACCGAGGGCAGACCCTGCGCGCGGTTGATCGGCACGCCTTCGTCGATCGCGCGCTGGGTGGCGCGGGCGGATTCGAGCGTCGGGTTGGTGGTGTAAGCCGCCGCCAGCGCATCACGCAGGTTATCGGCCTGCGCGGGCGCTGCCATGCTGGCGAGCACCAGCAGGCTGGCCGAACCGGCCCAGATCAGCGAGGCGGGCTTGCGGTTCACGCGAAGGTCCAGGTCTTGGGCGCGTCGAAGGCGTGGAGCACGGGGATGCCGAGATCCTCGACCGGTTGGAGGTTGACCTTGCCTGCCACCTTGCGGCCCGTGGCCAGCCGCGTGACCTGCCGCAGCACGAGGCCGGTGACGATCCGGCCTTCATCAGTCAGCTGGGCGGCGAGGGTATCGGGCAGCTGCTCGATCGCGCCATCGATCACGATAAGCGAATAGGCGCCGGTGCCGCTTGCGTTCACCGCCTCTGCTGCGGTGATCTGGTGGAGTTCAGCCACCAGCGGGCGCAGCAGCACGGCGAGGTAATCGGTGCCGCCGCCGACCACCAGCACGCGGTCATCCGGCATCGGTGCGGCTTCGAGCAGCAGCTTGCCATAGAACAGGGGTGCCGCGAGGTGGCCCGCCCCCTCTCCCTTGGCGCCCAGCATCACCGCACGGTCGATATAGGCCTGCGCAGCCTTGTCCGTGGGGAGGAAATCCTCACGCGGGACAGCGATCATGCGCGCCAGCACATATTCCTCGTTCACCCCGCTGGTGCGCAGCTGGCTGTCGATCATGGCGCGGCGCGCAAGATGAGTATCGGGCAAAGTGGTGGTCATGGTGTTCATCGTCTCTCGGGCTAACTGTATTAGTGACACAATACAGTCCGTCAACCCTCTCCTTAAACGCGCGCGGCCCCGGTTCCAAGGCCTTTGACCTTGCTTGCGCAGAGTGCTTAGGGGAGCGCCGGACCCTTCGGGATTGTATTCGACTTAATGAGGGATGGCTTCGATGAGTGACATGACGGCAGCTGGGCAGGACGTGCGGATCGAGACGGATTCGCTGGGCGAAGTGGCGGTTCCGGCGCATGTCCATTGGGGCGCACAGACGCAGCGCTCGATCGTCAACTTCCCGATCGGCGGCGAGAAGATGCCGCCGGCGCTGGTGCGGGCGCTGGGAATTCAGAAGCTTGCGGCGGCCAAGGCCAACATGAAGCTCGGCGTGCTCGATACCAAGCTGGGCGAGGCGATTGTCGCTGCCGCGCGTGAAGTGATCGACGGAACGCTGGCCGACCAGTTCCCGCTGGTGGTGTGGCAAACGGGGAGCGGCACACAGTCGAACATGAACGCCAACGAGGTGATCGCCAGCCGCGCAAACGAGATGCTCACCGGCAACAAGGGCGGCAAGTCCCCGGTTCACCCCAATGATCACTGCAATATGGGCCAGTCGTCCAACGACACCTTCCCCACCGCGATGCACATCGCTGCGGCAAGCGAAGCGCTCGATCACCTGATTCCGGCCTTGCAGAAGCTCCACGGCGCGCTCGACGCCAAGGCGCAGGAATTCGCCGACATCGTCAAGATCGGCCGCACCCACTTGCAGGACGCCACCCCGATGACGCTGGGGCAGGAATTCTCGGGCTACGCCAAGCAGGTCGAATACGGCATCACCCGCGTGCGTGCGGCGCTGCCGCGGGTGCTGGAGCTGGCGCAGGGCGGCACGGCGGTCGGCACCGGGATCAACGCCAAGGTCGGGTTCGATGTCGCCTTCGCTGCCGAGGCTGCTGCCGAAACCGGCCACGCCTTCGTGACCGCGCCCAACAAGTTTGAAGCATTGGCCGCGCATGATGCGATGGTCGAGATTTCGGGCGCTTTGAACGTGCTCGCCGTCAGTCTGATGAAAATTGCCAACGACATCCGCCTGCTCGGCTCCGGCCCGCGTTCGGGCCTTGGCGAACTCTCCCTGCCCGCTAACGAGCCGGGTTCGTCAATCATGCCGGGCAAGGTCAACCCGACCCAGTGCGAAGCGATGACGATGGTTGCCGCCCAGGTGATGGGCAATCACATGACCGTGACCGTCGCCGGATCTCACGGGCATCTCGAACTCAACGTGTTCAAGCCGGTGATCATCTACAACGTGCTGCAATCGATGAAGCTGCTGGGCGATGCCAGCCATGCCTTCACCGACAATTGCGTGGTCGGAATCGAGGCGAACATGGACCGCATCACCCAGCTGCTCAACGAAAGCCTGATGCTGGTGACCGCCCTGAACCCGCATATCGGATACGACAACGCCGCCAAGATCGCGAAGAAGGCGCACGCCGAAGGGACGACCTTGAAGGCAGCGGCGCTGGCATTGGGCCTGCTCACCGAGGAGCAGTTTGCCGAGTGGGTGGTGCCGGCAGACATGATTCGTCCCCGGGATTGAGCATGGCAAGTCGTTCGGCGTGTCTGAACAGCCGTTCATAATTCGACCAAGACCTGACCCCGCCCGACAATAGGCGCCAGTGCCAGTGGCGCTGAGCGGGCGGGGGCGTTATCGCTGGCCGTCACAATGGCAACGAACCCGACCAGCGACGCAGCTCTTGATCCACCCACCCCCACCGTGTCTTTCCGCACGGTGCTGTTTTCGATGGTGGTGCTGTGGGCAACCTACTTCGCGCTCACCACGGTCCGCGCGCTGGTGATGGATTTCGGTCTCCAGTTCGAACTCGGCTGGCGGCGGCTTTTGGTCACGGGGGTTGGCGTTCTGCTGACGCTGGTGCTGTGGCTGCTGCTGCGCCTGTTCGATAACCGCCCCTTGTGGCTCAAGATCTCGGGCGCGATTGTGCTGGCTATGCCGGTGGCCTTGGCGATCGGGCAGGTGAATTACGTTGTCTTCAAGGACATGGAATTCGCCCAGCGGCAGGCCTATGCTGAGCGGTACAACCTCAATCTGCGACGCGACGAATCCGGCAATCTGCTGATCGACGTGCCGGTGCGCCGCGCCGATCCTGCTGCGGGCGGAACTGATGATCAGTCCGCTGATTCGCAGAGCGTGCTGATCGAGGAAGCGGAAACCTATGCGGATTTCTGGCGCAAGCTGCTCGACGTCGCACTGGGGCGGTACTTCCTGTTGCTAGCTTGGGCATCGACCTATTTTGCCTTGCTCGCCGGCGTCCAGGCGCGTGCGGCGCAGCAGCGCGAGAACAAGTTCCGCTCTGCCGCCAAGGCCGCCGAATTGCTGTCCTTGCGCTATCAAGTGAACCCGCATTTCCTGTTCAACACGCTGAATTCGCTGTCCGCGCTGGTGATGACCGGCAAGGCCGACCGGGCCGAGCGGATGATCCAGACGATCAGTCGTTTCTATCGCCACTCGCTGGCGACTGAGCCAACCGCCGATGTCGCCCTGCGCGATGAATTCGACCTGCAAAAGCTCTACCTCGATATCGAAGCGGTGCGCTTCCCGACGCGGCTGGTGTGCGTGTTCGATCTTCCGCTGGAGCTTGAGGAAGCCCGTGTGCCGGGGATGATCCTGCAACCGCTGGTCGAAAACTCGGTCAAATACGCCGTCTCGCCGGTGTCGCGCCCGGTGACAATCACCCTCGCCGCGCGCGAGGAGTTTGATCGGTTGGTGATCACCGTCAGCGATGACGGCCCGGGCGTACCGCCGGGGACGCCGCACGGGTTCGGCATCGGCCTTGCCAATGTGCGCGACCGGTTGGAGGCCCGCTTCGGCCCCGACATCGGCTTTTCCTCCGCCCCTGTGCCGGGCGGCTACCGCACCGAAATCCGCATCCCCCTGACCAGAATGACAGCCCGCCATGCCTGAGACCGACACTGAAACCACTGCGCTGCGCACCCTGATCGTCGATGACGAGCCGCTCGCGGTTGAGCGGGTGCAGGTCATCTGCGCCGAAATCCCCGCCGTCCGCGTGGTCGGCACCGCCAGCGATGGCGCCGCGGCGCTGCGCCTTGCCGAGAAGCTCGAACCTGATCTGGTGCTGCTCGACATGACCATGCCCGAATTGGACGGGCTGGGCGTTGCGCGCCATTTCGCCAATCAGCCGCAATCGCCGGTGGTGATCTTCGTGACCGCGCATGATCATTTTGCGGTTGAGGCATTCGATCTGGAAGCGGTCGATTACGTGCTGAAGCCGGTCTCGGCCGATCGGCTGGAACGCGCGATCGAGCGTGCCATCGCCCGCCGCGGCCAGCGCCGCCAGAAGGCGAGCCGCTATCTCGACGAATTGTGGGTGCCGCACCGGTCCGAGCTGCTGCGCATCGCGGTGAGCGAAGTCCACCAGATCGATGCCGAGCGTGACTATGTCCGCTTGCACGTTGGCGGACCGGAAGCGGGGCGCTCCTACCTGCTGCTCCAAACCATTGCCGGGCTGGAAGAACGGCTCGATCCCGAACAGTTCATCCGCATCCACCGTTCCACCATCCTGCGCCGCGATCATATTCGCGGACTGCGGCACGATGGCCTCGGCGTGTGGTCGGCGGAGCTCGTCAACGGCGAGGCGCTGCGCATCGGCCGGACCTATCTCGCGCGCGTCAAGGCTATGGCGGGAAGATAAAAAAACGGCCCGAACCCCAGGGACTGGAAGGGTTCGGGCCGTATCGACTGCGCTTTGAGGTAAGGCGCAGGATTGCAGCTGCGGTTAGCCGCCGCGCTGCTGTTCGAGTGTCCGGGCGGCGACCTGTTGTTTGGCATCGCTGCGCGCCTTGGCGAGGCAGGCGAGGGCGTCCTGGCTCATCATCCGCGAACCGGTGGTCAGGCTGGTGGTGCGGCACACTTGGCGCACGGCTTTTTCGACGCGCTTGTCGAGGATCTTCTGACCCTTCGCCGTGCCCAGATCGATGTCCGCGGTGCTGACCCGGATTGTCGTCTTCTGGGTGTCACCGGCCAGCGCCGGGCTCATCGCCGCGCCGGCAAGGCCAAGCGCCGCAAGGGCATGTGTGAGTGTTTTCGCAAGGGGTTTCATGTTCCATCTCCTCCATCTCGCAGGGGCCTAAGATCGGGCGGGGGTCCGATCCGGCGGGGTGCCAAGCGCCCTGCTGAAACCCTTGATACGCCCCCTTCCTGTCGCCCGCATTCGGCCTTCGATCAACCCGTGTACCGCCGTCGACAGACGCGGCAGCCCGATGACCAATGGTGCTGATGGCGGGACAAATGGCGGTTCCCAATCGACCAGCGCAGCGCCATAGTGGCGCCATGGGTTGGTCCACCGTCATCATCTTTCTGCTGGGAATCGGAAACTTCGCGATCAACCGCGCTGTGTTCAAAAGCGGTCACCCGCTGTTCGCGCGCCTGCCGCAGGTCAGCCAGACGCTGGGCAGCCGCGCTGCATTGGTGAGCGAGTTTGCGGTGCTGTTCTTCGCGCTGCTGCTCTCGGTCGAAGGCTGGCCGGGCTATGCCTGGGCCTATGCCGCCTACACTGTCTTCAATGCCGGTGCCGCTTGGTTGATCCTGAGCGGGCGGGTATAGCGTCCAAACCGGGGGCGCCGGAGCACAAACGACAATGGATTCGCACACCCCCTGCTGGCTCGTGGTCAACCCTGCAAGCGGGAGCAATGACCAGACCTCCGCCGAAACGCTGACCGCCGCATTGACGGCGCGCGGTTGGCCGGTCGAGCGGGTGGTGGCCTTTCCCGACGATCCCCTGCCCGATGCCGGAGCGCTGGATGCGGCCGGGATCGCGCATGTGGTGATCTACACCGGCGACGGCACCATGAACACGCTGATCAATCAACTGTCAGGATGGGGCGGCACGGTGCTGGCGCTGCCGGGCGGAACGATGAATCTGCTGCCGCTGCGGCTTCACCGGACGACGGACCTCGACACGATTCTCGACATCGTTGCTGGCGGCGGTGCGCGGGCGCGGCGGTTGGACTGTGTGCGCTGCGAGGCCGGGCTGGCACTGGCGGGGTTGCTGGTCGGTCCGGGCACCGCGTGGAGCCGTGTGCGCGAATCGATGCGCAAGGTCGACATTGCGAGCATGGCGAAGGAAACGGTCGAGGCGCTGCGCCACACCACCACCGGGGCAGGCGTCATGCTAGCCGACAGGCGGCTATCGCGCGACGGCGGCTATCCGCTGGTCGAACTGACCCCCGGCGAGCACGGTGTGCAGATCGACGGATACTTCGCCGATGCCGCGCTCGACTATGCCGGGCAGGCTTGGGCCCTGCTGCGCCGCCGCTTCCGCGAAGGGCCGCACGACCGGCTCGGGATTGCCGACAGCATCACGCTTGTCAGCGCCGATGGCAGCCCGCTGGCCTGCCTGATCGACGGTGAGCCGGGCGAATGCCCCTCCGGTTCGCGCTTCTCGGTCGAACCATGCGGGGTGGATCTGCTGGCGACGTCGCATGAGCTCTGACCGGCTGCGCCTGTTCCACCTGTCCGACATCCACTTCGGGCTGGAGGACCGCGATGCGCTGGCATGGGTGCGCGACGAGATCGCTGCAAAGCGCCCCGCTGCGGTGATCATTACGGGCGATCACACGATGCGCGCGCGCCATCACGAATTCGCCGCCGCGACCCGCTGGATCACCGCGCTCGACGTTCCGGTGACGATCAGCATCGGCAATCACGACATGCCCTATTTCAACCTGATCGAGCGCTTTTTTGATCCCTATAAGCGGTTCGAGGGGATGAAGTCGCTGGTTGAGCGCGAAATCGACCTACCAGGGCTGGCGATCGTGCCGCTCAAGACCGTGCGGCGCTGGCAGCCGCGCATGAACTGGTCGAAAGGCTGGGTGACCGCCCCGGCGCTGGCCGATTGCCTTGATGCGCTCGACCGGCTGCCTGCCGGAACGCGGGCGCTGGTGGCGGTGCACCACCCGCTGCGCGAGGCCGGAACGCACGGCACGGCGCTGACCCGCGGGGGCGAGAATGCCCTGCGCGAACTGGCGCGGCGCGGGGTGCTCGGGGTGCTGTCGGGCCATGTCCATGACGCTTTCGACATCGCTGAGCCGACCAGCGAAGGCCCTGTCCGCATGATTGGCGCGGGCACCCTGTCCGAACGCACCCGCTCAACCCCGCCCAGCTTCAACGAGTTGACGTGGGACGGCGTGCAGCTGGAGGTGGCGGTGCGCAATCTCGAAGGTGTGCCGACGCCCGACATGCTGATCGAGGATGTCCCCGAGGATGCCACCCCGCCGCGCACGCCGGGCGAACCGGTCGCTCCGGTCGATCGTGTCCCCCCCGTCGATCCGCCGGTGCATTGATCGGCGTGCATCGGTAACATTTCGGGGCTGCGCCTTAACCTTTTCCCTAGGATTGGCCTTAAGGTTTTGTTGGTCAAATCGCGGATGCAGGCTGGGATGGCATGCACGCGCTGGCCCTTTCCTGCCTGCCCTGTTCAACCGACGGTCGCTTGGGGCAAGTCTCCCCCCAGTGCGGCTGGTGCGAAGAAGGGAATGGCGATGGATTTGATCAAGGCGATGACCTTCGGCGCGATCCTGTCTGCGACGATTGCGCTGGTGGTCGGCTCACAAGGATCGAGCGCCGGTCCTCTGGCGATTCATGCGGTGCACTTCGCAGATGCCAAAATGTACTGGTCGTGGCCGATCTTCCTTTCGGCGAGCGGGTTGGCTTTCGGGATCTCACTGCTGCAACGTTGAGTGCCCGAGTCTCCCGGGCGGCAAAAGAAAAGGGCGGCTCCCTTCCGGGGCCGCCCTTTTCTGTATCCCTTGCGGGAAGAGCTTAACGCTTCGAGAACTGGAAGCTGCGGCGAGCCTTGGCCTTGCCGTACTTCTTACGCTCGACCACGCGGCTGTCGCGGGTGAGGAAGCCTTCCGCCTTCACTGCGCTGCGCAGTTCCGGTTCGTACTTGCTCAGCGCCTGAGCGATGCCATGCTTCACAGCGCCGGCCTGACCCGACAACCCGCCACCGCGCACGGTGCAGATCACATCGTACTGGCCGGTGCGGTCCGTGATGGTGAAGGGCTGGTTGATCACCAGACGCAGGGTCGGACGCGCGAAATAGGTTTCCTGATCGCGGCCGTTGATGGTGATCTTGCCGGTGCCCGGCTTGACCCACACGCGGGCAACCGCATCCTTGCGGCGACCGGTGGCATAGGACCGGCCCTGCGCGTCGATTTCACGGTCACGCAGCGGCATGGCAACGCGGGCGATTTCAGCAGCGTCGCCCTGCGGCACGCCAGCGGCGATGTCCTTCAGATCGGCGAGATCCGAGACGGTGGTGGTTTCATCGGACATTATGCGGCCACCTTGTTCTTGCGGTTCATGGAAGCGACGTCGAGCACCTGCGGCTTCTGGCCGTCATGCGGGTGTTCGGTGCCGACATAGAGGTGCAGCGCACGCATCTGATCACGGCCGAGCGGGCCGCGCGGGATCATCCGCTCGATCGCCTTTTCAAGCACACGCTCGGGGAAACGACCGCCGAGCACCTTGGCCGGGGTGGTTTCCTTGATGCCGCCGGGGTGACCGGTGTGCTTGTAATAGATCTTGTTGCCCATCTTGTTGCCGGTGAACTTCACCTTCTCAACGTTGATGATGATTACGTGATCGCCGCAATCGACGTGCGGGGTGTAGGTCGGCTTGGTCTTGCCGCGCAGGATGTTGGCGACGATCGCGGCGAGGCGACCGACGACGAGACCGTCGGCGTCGATGATGTGCCAGTTCTTTTCGACCTCGGCCGGTTTGATCGACCGGGTCTGCTTGCTGAGCGCCTTCATGGCATGTGTCCTTGGTTCGAAACTGTTCTGCCGGCAAATGTCCGGGAGAATCGCCCCCACGCGGCACACGGCCGAGCGGAGAAGTGGGGCGCAGATGTCGCCGACACCCGTAAAAGTCAAGCAAAAGCGCCATTTCGCGATGCGGTAAAATAATACCGCTAGTTGGAAACGGCTCCGGCCAGCCATGTGAGCGTTGCCGGATGGGCCTCATCGACGCGCCAACCGAGAATGGCGGGCGTATCGTAGGGATGCAGCTCACCGACCCGCTCGACCACGTCATCCAGCCGCTCGGCGATGGTTTTGAACAGCACGGCGGTCTCGGTGCCCGAAGCGCGGGTCCCCTCCCACACGAAGCGGGATTCGATAGTGCCTAGGATATTGGCGCAGGCGATAAGCCCTTCATCGAGCAGCGTGTCGGCAGCGGCGCGGGCGCTTTCAACGTCGGGGAAGGGGCACCACACAAGCGCGGCGGCCATCAGGCGGTCACTCCGCCTTGCCGTGCGACTCCGTTGCTATGCATTGCCCAGACCGTCGCTGCCACCGTCAGCGCGCCGACCAGTTGGTGCGCGGCGGCGATCCACAGGGAGACCCCGCTCATCACGGTCGCAATCCCCAGCAGCACCATCGTCCCGAAGGCGGTGTGCACCGCAATGCTCGCGAACCGATCCGTCTTGCGCACCGCCCGTCCCAGCCACACCAGCGCCGCGACGGCCACCCACGCCCACCAGCGGTGGAGGAAATGGAGCAGGAAGGGATCATGCGTCACCGTCCACAGCGCGCCTTGCGACCAGTCCACCTCGGGCAGCAGCCGCCCGTTCATCAGCGGCCAGTCATTGGCGGCAAGACCCGCATTGAGCCCAGCCACCCACGCGCCGAGCAGCAGCTGGACAAATAATACGCCCGCTACCAGCGCCGCCCCCGCCGTCAGCGGTGCCGATCGCGCAGCAGGATCGCGGGCGAGCAGGCGCAAATCGCGCGACGTCCACACCAGCCCTGCCAGCAGGAACAGCGCCGTCAGCAAATGCGCTGAGAGGCGGAAATGGCTCACATCCGTCAGGTTGGTATTCCCGACGCCCGAGGACACCATGTACCAGCCCAGCGCCCCCTGCCCGAGGATCAGCGTGAACATCGCCGCCAGCCGCCAGCCATAACCCGCCGGGATCGCCCGCCGCGCCGCAAACACGATCAGCGGCAGCAGATAAGCGAGCCCGATCACCCGTCCGAGGATGCGGTGAAACCATTCCCAGAAGAAGATGAACTTGAATGCGGCCAGATCCATGCCGGCCGGGCCGCTTTCCATCCGGAACTCGGCGGTGAGCCGGTATTTGGCGAATTCGGTCTGCCATGCCGCCTCATTCAAGGGCGGGAGGATGCCGCTGACCACGTTCCATTCAGTGATCGAAAGGCCGCTCTCCGTCAGCCGGGTAATCCCGCCGACGACCACGATGCCCACCACCAGCAGCGCAACCAGCTCCAGCCAGCGCGCAATCGCCAGGGGCCGGGCGCGGGTTTGCGGGGCGGGCTTGAACAGGTTCGACACGGAGGCGGAGGTGGCCATAGTGGCTCGCTCTTTGTGCCGCGCGCCGCGCCAGTGCAAGCCTGTTCGGCGCAAATGCAAATGCTCTGCGCGCAAGTCCGCCTTGCACAATGTAACAACATTACATATGTGCGGCTGAGATCATGCCCCACAATGCGCTTCCCCCTGCGAGTCGGACCTCGCTCCGTCGCCGACTCGATCAGCTGGGAATCGGGCTGGCGGGCCTGTGCGCGGTGCATTGTCTGGCCACGCTGTTTCTGGTTTCGGCGCTGGGGCTGGGCGGGCATTTCCTGCTGGAAGAAAACATCCACCGTATCGGCCTGCTGCTGGCGCTGATCGTGGCAGCGGTTGCGATCGGCTGGGGTCTGCTGCGCCACGGGCGGATGCTGCCGTTCCTGGTCGCAGTGGTCGGTCTGGTGCTGATGGCAGCCGCGCTGGTGGTGCCGCATGGGACCAACGAATTCCTGCTGACGCTGGTGGGCGTGGCGCTGGTCTCGGTCGGCCATGTGCTGAACCTGCGCGCCGCACGCTGACGCGCTCATCCAAACGCAGCCTCTCAAAACACTTGGGTTGCAGCCTTGGCCTGAGCGCCTATGTCCCGTGCCATGACGAAGAGCCTTACCCTGAACGGCGCGCCGCACCGTTCCGCCGCCGCCACCATCGCCGATCTGGTCCGCGAACTCGACCTTGCGCCCGAGAAAGTCGCGGTGGAACGCAACGGCGAAATCGTCCCGCGCTCGACGCTGAGTGACGCGCCACTGGCGGATGGCGACAGGCTGGAAATCGTGCACTTCGTCGGCGGGGGCGATCACGCCGCGGATACCTGGACCGTAGCGGGTCGCACCTTCACCTCGCGGCTGATCGTCGGCACCGGCAAGTACAAGAGCTTCGAACAGAACGCGGCAGCCGTTGAGGCTTCGGGCGCAGAGATCGTCACCGTCGCGGTGCGGCGCGTGAACGTCTCCGATCCCAAAGCGCCGATGCTGACCGATTTCATCGATCCCAAGAAAATCACCTACCTCCCCAACACCGCCGGCTGCTTCACCGGCGAGGATGCGGTGCGCACCTTGCGGTTGGCGCGTGAGGCTGGGGGCTGGGATCTGGTCAAGCTTGAGGTTTTGGGCGAAGCGCGGACGCTTTATCCCGATATGCGCGAGACGCTGAAGGCGACAGAAGTACTGGCCAAGGAGGGCTTCTTGCCCATGGTCTATTGCGCCGATGATCCGATTGCGGCGAAGCAGTTAGAAGACGCGGGCGCGGTGGCGATCATGCCGCTCGGCGCGCCAATCGGTTCGGGTCTCGGCATCCAGAACCGGGTGATGATCCGCCTGATCGTCGAGGGCGCGAAGGTGCCGGTACTGGTCGATGCGGGCGTCGGCACGGCGTCCGACGCAGCGGTCGGCATGGAGCTCGGCTGCGACGGGATCCTGATGAACACCGCCATCGCCGAGGCGAAAGACCCGATCCGCATGGCCCGCGCCATGAAACTCGCGGTCGAGGCCGGGCGCGAGGCCTATCTGGCGGGCCGTATGGCGCGGCGGATGTATGCGGACCCCTCCTCCCCGCTCGCGGGATTGATCTAAAGGGGTTCGCGCCAAGTCGCCAAGGGGCCAAGATGGGTCACTTGCGGCGAAGCCGCATTTCTCATTGACTATGGCGCAAGTTGAAAGACTGCGCCTGCGGCGCGGGCTGCCCTCTTGGCCCCTTGGCGACTTGGCGCGAACCCACCTGACTACCTAACCTTAAATTAACCATGCTCTGCGACAGTTCTCCCTGTCTGAAGGAGACATGCGCCATGATGATGCCGATTGCCGAAATGCGGGAATTTGCCGGGTTCGCCCCGGCCGAACAGCGTTACATCAAGCGCAGCCTCGACATCGGCCTCGCCCGCACCGACGCGTTCCGCCGCTGGGGCCGCAGCGAGAGCGAGAATACCGCGATCCGCCGCCAATATGTCGCCTATCAGGATCTGAAGTCCCTGCGCGCGCTGATCCCGCACGAAGGCACCCCGCAGGAGGTCGAACGCTTCCTCGGCAAGCTGGTGCGGGTTGCTGCCTTCGATCTGGAGCAGGAGCGGCTGGGGTGCTTTTCGGCTTTCCGGTTCCTCTATGAACGCCTGCTCGGTGCCCGCGCGCGGCCCTATCTGCCCGCCGCCTTCTGCGCTGCCGCCGCACTGCCCTCGATCCGCCCGGAACGCCGCAAGCTGCTGCTACAAAGCTTGAGCGAAGCCGCAGCCACCGCGCCCGGCTGGTCGACACGCGAGCCGGGGTTCCTTCCCGAATATGTGGACGACTTCGAAGCGGCATAAGTGTAGATGGGGGCAAGCATGGACTCCCCCTATCACCCCCCGGTCAAACGCTCGCTGAGTATTGCGGGCCACCAGACCTCGATCAGCCTTGAACCGCTGTTCTGGGACATGCTGAAGAGCGCAGCCGCACGCGAGGGGCTGGCGATTGCCGCCTTGGTTGCCCGCATAGATGCCGAGCGGATCAAGTCACCCACGCCTCCGGGTCTGGCCAGTGCGATCCGGGTGTGGCTGGTGGTGAAAAGCCCCCTCCCTTGAGGGAGGGGAGTAAAGGCTCAATCATCCACCCGTTCGATATCCGCTCCCACCAGCTGCAACTTCTCTTCCAGCCGCTCATACCCGCGATCAAGGTGATAGAGCCGCCGCACGGTCGTCTCCCCCTCGGCAGCGAGTGCAGCGATGACTAGGCTCATCGAGGCGCGCAGATCGGTCGCCATGACTTCCGCGCCGGTCAGGCGATCGACACCCTTGACGATCGCGGTGCGGCCTTCGGTGGTGATGTCCGCGCCCATGCGTGCCAGTTCCGGCACGTGCATGAAGCGGTTTTCGAAGATCGTTTCCTTCAGCACGCTTGCGCCTTCGGCCTTGCACAATAGCGCCATCAGCTGCGCCTGCATATCGGTGGCAAGGCCGGGGTAGGGCGCGGTGGTGAGGTTGGTCGCTTTCAGCGCGCCGTTCGCGCCCACGGTGATGCTCTTGGCGTCCCACGTCACGTCGCAGCCAATGGCCTGCAAAGCGTGGATCGTCGCCATCATGTCGTCAGCCTTGGCGCCTTCCAAGCGCACTTCGCCCCCCGTGATCGCGGCAGCGCAGGCGTAGGAGCCGGCCTCGATCCGGTCAGGCATGACGCGGTAGGTCGCGCCGTGCAGCCGCTTCACGCCGTGGATAGTGAGGTTGGAGGTGCCGATCCCTTCGATCTCTGCGCCCATCGCGACGAGCATGTTGCAGAGGTCGACGATCTCCGGCTCACGCGCGGCGTTGAACAAGCGGCTGGTGCCGTTCGCCAGCACCGCGGCCATCAGCGCATTTTCGGTCGCGCCGACGCTCACCACCGGGAAGTCGAAGTCCCCGCCCGGCATCCCGCCATCGGGCTGGATCGCGCGGACGTAACCGGCCGCCAGCTCGATCTTGGCCCCGAAGGCTTCCAACGCCTTGAGGTGCAAATCGATCGGGCGGTTCCCGATCGCGCAGCCGCCGGGCATTGAGACAGTCGCCTCGCCGCTGCGGGCGAGCATCGGGCCGAGCACCAGGATCGACGCGCGCATCTTGCGCACCAGATCATAGGGGGCAACGTTCGAAGTGATCCGCGTCGCCTCAAGGCTCATCACCCGGCCGAAATCCTCCGGGCGCGTGCCCTGGATCACCGTCGTGACGCCAAACTGATTCATCAGGTGCTGGAACCCGTCGATATCCGCCAGCCGCGGCAGGTTGCGCAGCGTCAGCGGTTCCTCGGTCAGCAGCGCGCATGGAATGAGCGTCAACGCCGCATTCTTCGCGCCGGAGATCGGGATGGTGCCGGAAAGGCGGTTGCCGCCGCGGATGATGAGTTTGTCCATGATTCCGCCTTAGCGAAAAGTGCCTTTCGTGCAACTCGCCGGGGCCGGTTTCCGATCAATCATTGACCTCGGTTATGGCGCAAGGCACGAGGCGCGGGACACAAGGCAACCAGAAGCAAGCAACGAGGGCAGTGCATGTCTCCCAAGCCGATCCGGAAAGCCGTTTTCCCCGTAGCCGGTCTTGGCACCCGCTTCCTGCCCGCCACCAAGGTGGTGCCCAAGGAGCTGCTTCCTGTCGTTGATCGTCCGCTGATCCAGTATGCGGTGGACGAAGCGCGCGAGGCGGGGATCGAACAGATGATCTTCGTCACCGGGCGCGGGAAGACCGGGATTGTCGAACACTTCGACATCGCGTTTGAACTCGAACAGACGTTGAGCGAGCGCGGCAAGGACCTGTCGGTGCTCGATTGCACCCGCGCCACGCCCGGCGATATCATCGCGGTGCGCCAGCAGGTGCCGCTGGGCTTGGGCCACGCGATCTGGTGCGCCCGTGCGATTGTCGGGGACGAGCCGTTTGCGATCTTCCTCCCTGACGAGCTGATGGTCGCCCGCGAAGGCGGCACCGGATGCATGAAGCAGATGGTCGAGGCATATGAGCAGGTTGGCGGAAACCTCATCTCCGTGCTCGAAGTGCCGATGGCGCAGGTCTCGTCTTATGGCGTGATCGACCCCGGCGCTGCGAATGGCGCGCTGACCGAGGTGCGCGGGCTGGTGGAGAAGCCGCGCCAAGCCGACGCGCCATCCAACAAGATCGTCTCGGGCCGCTACATCCTCCAGCCCGAGGTGATGCGGGTGCTGGAGAACCAGGGCAAGGGCGCGGGCGGCGAGATCCAGCTGACCGACGCGATGGCCAAGATGATCGGCACCCAGCCGTTTCATGCCGTGACCTTCGACGGCGCCCGGTACGACTGCGGCAGCAAGGTCGGGTTCGTCGAAGCGACCCTCGCCATCGCGCTCGCACGCCCCGACATGGGCGCGGAGGTGCGGGCGATTGCGCTGGACTTGCTGAAGTAGCCCTGCCCGCCCGCCATTCCGTTCAGGTTCGCAGGCTCTTGAGACACATGAGACACTGTCCAGAACAGGAAAACCCCCCGCCCGCACGCGGCTGCGGGGCGGCGAACAAGCGGTAGTTCAAGGCAGCGAGCGGGGACCATCGCCCGCGATCCTGCCACCGGCACGCCGAGTAGGAAAGCGCGCCGCCTGTCTCTTCGCCCTATCCCTTCGCCTTACGGGCCACGCGCCTGTTGGTCTGGCGGTTCCGGGCCGCGCCGAGCCGCTCCAGCGGGTTCACAAGCGCTTCGTAGCGCCCGAACAGGTGTTCCACCCGGTCGCGGTCGCTGGCGAAGGGGGCGGGGCGGTAGAGGCGATCCACGGCGGTATCGAGCGCGGTGTGCGCCTTGCGCAAGTTCGCGGGCATGGTGTCGGGATCATAGAGATCGGCCAGACTCGACGTGGGATGCGCGGCGCGGGCATCAAGCACGGCTTGCGCCAACGCTCCGACCTTCTCGCGCTGCGCTGGTGAAGTGTCTGGCCACGGGAAGGTGTTGTAGACCAACCCAATCGAATAGCGGTAATCGCTCTTGAGCCTTCCGCCCATGTGTCCGAGCCATGCCATGTGGGCGCGGCTGGTCAGGATGGCGAAGTCGAAAAAAGAGGCATGGGGCATGAACAGGCAACTGTCATGCGCGACGCTCTCCGCAGGGCAAAAGCCAAAGGGGATGAAGTCCCTTCGCTCGGATGAATGTCGGGGAATCAGAACGTAGGGCTGTTCCGTGTGCCTTATTTCTCCAAACAAGCCGGGGTATTCTGCTAACTGTTGGGTCGCCCGCCTGCTACTTGCTGCCCGATATTCTCTGTTCCTTTTGAGCCGCTCCATGATCGGGGGGATGGACTTGATGGTCGCCGGGGCGGCATCCCGGAGCCAAAGGCAAAACCGATAGTTTCCATCAATGAAGTCTTTCGCCCCGAACAACGGCCTGACCAGATTGGCCGCCTCTGGATATGCTGCCAACAGTTCCGAGCGCTCTTGAGCCGAGAGAATGAGATTGCCGTCATCGTTCGGCATGTTTCCGAAAACGATTGCGGGACGTGGGGAAAGCGGGCGTGTCGTTTCAACGACTACAAGATGCCTGTTCGCCACTCCGCGCGCATCGAACAGATATGCCGTCAGCGCGCCGTGCTGACTTTCCACCGGATCGCCCTTGATGTCGGGATAGGAAAACAGCCGTTTCTCCGCTGGTTCATTGTCGCGGTGCGCCAACCCCACGATAACCACATGGACATGGGCCTTGCCGCGCGCCTCGCTGCCCCAGCTGAAGGTGCGGTGGGCAAAGGCAATCTCCAGCCCGAAGCGGTCGAACAGGATCGGCCAAAGCTGCGCGACCTGTTCGCCCTGACAGATCGAGTTGGTCGAAACGAAGGCGATCCGGATGCGGCGGTTGCCGGGGCGAGCCGAGCCACCACCACTGCTCCTGTTTTCGTCATGCTGAACTTGTTTCAGCATCCATTCGTCGGCTGGATCCGGTGCCGGAGGCGGGATGGACCCTGAAACACGTTCAGGGTGACGGGGGTTGGTGAAAGGCGAGGAAGTGCCATGCAGATATTGCCCGGCCTTGATAAACCACGCCGCGACATAATCGAGCGTGCCGCCGCTACCCCCAAGGCCTGCAATCTTGCGCACCTGTTCGCGCTGAAGCTGGCTCTGGAATTTCGCGCCGACGAAAGGCGGGTTGCCCATAATGTAGCTGCACTGCTCTGGCGCAAGCAGCGCGCTCCAATCCGTTTCCAGCGCGTCGGCATGGAGAATGTGGGCGGAATCCCTGAGCGGGATGCGGGCGTAATTGAGCCGGAACGCCTCGTTGATCGCATTGTTGGCGATATGGTCCATCATCCACATGGCCACCTCGGCAATGCGCGCCGGGAATTCCTCGTATTCGATGCCGTAGAACTGATCGACTGTGACACGGGATAACAGCGCCGCGTCAATCTGCTGGTCGCCATATTGGGCCTTCAAAGCCTCCAGCTCCAGCCGCCGGATTTCGCGGTAGGCAATGACAAGAAAATTGCCGCAGCCGCAGGCGGGATCGAAGAATGTGAGGCGCGCGAGCTTGTGCTGGAATTCGCTCAAAGCCTTGTCGCGGCCGGTGCGCCGGGCGATGATGCTGGCTAGCTCCGCCTTCAGATCATCGAGAAACAGCGGACCGATCACCTTCAGGATATTGGCCTCGGTCGTGTAGTGCGCCCCCTTGGCCCGGCGTTCCTTGGCATCCATGACCGACTGGAACAGCGAGCCGAAAATGGCGGGTGAAACCCCGGACCAATCATGGCGGCACGCGTCCAGCAGGTGCTCGCGCATTGTCGCATCGAATTTCGGGATGCGCAGCCGATCTTTGAAGAGTGCGCCATTCACATAAGGAAAGGCGTCGAGCTCTGCCGCCGTGCCTGCCAGTCGCTGGCCTTCTGGCGTGTCGAGAATGTCGAACAATTCAGCGAGCACACTGCCGGTGTCGCTGCCATCGGACCGTGTGTCGTTTTCCAGTAGTTGGAGGAAAATGTCTTTCGGCTGGAAAATCCCGGTATCGTCCGCAAACAAGCAGAACAGCAGCCGGACAAGCAGTTGCTCCAGATCGTGGCCAGTGTAGCCCGATGCCTCCAACGCATCATGGAGCTTGCCCATAAGCTCCGCCGCCTTGATGGTGACGCCCGCCTGCGTTTCGAAGCTGACTTTGCGGCCCAGCATGAAATCGAAGGCGGTGATGTGCTTGTGCAGGTCTTTCAGGTGGAACTGGAGTTCGGCGCCCGTCTCCAGATCGAGCAGCCGCCAGCGTTGGAAATCGCAGGTGAGCACCCAGCGCGGCTGGTCTGTGGAATGGATGCCTTGGACGTAGTCGAGCGCTTGGCCTTGCGCCTTGTCGAGATCGAGATTGCTGCTTTTCTGTTCGACCAGCAGCGTGCCGGGCCAGAACAGGTCAATGAAGCCGTGCTTTTGCTTCAGCAGCTTCACCCGCTGTTCGTAGATCGCCACCTGCTTGCGCTTGATACCGAAGATTTCGAAGAATTCGTTGTAGAAGGTTTGCGTCTCGCCCTTCTCGTAATGGGCGTGCTGCCATTCCTCGCTAAACGCCTTGGCGCGCCGTTTGATTTCGTCCCAGCCGAGCCTCATCCGGCGAGAGCTAAGCCAAACCGCTTTGCGATAACAGGGAAATCATCAACGGGTCATGCCGCCGTCACCCGCAGCGGCAAAGTCTTCAGCCCGCCCACAAAGGTGCTGCTGGCGCGCTTGGCCTCGCCCGCTGGTTCCACGCTCGCGACCCGGTCGAGCAGGGCTTCGAACAGGATGCGCATCTCCAGCCGCGCCAGATGCAGGCCGAGGCACTGGTGCGCGCCTGCGCCGAACGCGAGGTGCCGGTTGGGGGAGCGCGCCGCGTCAAACCGGCGCGGGTCGGGGAATTGCGCGGGGTCATGGTTGGCGGCGACGTAGTTGATCATCAGCCAGTCGCCCTGCTTCACCTGCTGCCCGCCGAGCTCCACATCCTCGGCGGCGGTGCGCATGAAGTGCTGGACGGGGGAGGTCCAGCGGATCGCTTCCTCAACGATGCCGGGCAGGAGCGAGCGGTCGGCCTTGACCCGCGCCCATTGCTCCGGGTCATTCGCCAAGGCCTGCATCGCGCCCGCTGTGCTGGCGCTGGTGGTGTCGTGCCCGGCGGTGGCGACGATGATGTAGTAACCCGCCATGTCGCGCGGCGGCAGCGGCTGGCCGTCCACCAGCGCATTGGCGATGACGCTTGCGACATCCTCGGTCGGGTGCTTGCGGCGATCCTCGGCGATGCCGGCGAAGTAATCCTCGAAAGTTTTCACCGCGCCCGCGACGATCTGCACCACCTGCTCAGGCGTCATCTTGTCCATGCCGGAGCCCGACAGATCCTTGTCCTGCCCGCCGAACAATTGCTGGGTAAGCATCTGCATCCGGAACTCGTCCTCCGGCGGGACGCCGAGGATCTGCATGACGACGCGCAAGGGGTAGGGGCCGGAGACTTCCTTCACGAAGTCGACCTCGCCGGAGCCGTTTTCGAGCATCCGGTCCACCGTCCGCGCCGCCAACGCGCGCAACTCGTCCTCCAGCCGCGCGAGGTTCCTCGGCATGAACCATTCCTGGGTCAGCTTGCGATACTTGGGATGGATCGGCGCGTCGAACACCACCAGCGAATCGACCAGCATGTTCGAGCCGGTGGCGGCGCGGCTGAATTCGATGGCCTGATTGAAGCTGAAGACGACCGGGCGCGGGTTGTTGAGGAAGGCGGCATTGTCCTTCGATATGCGCATCACATCGTCATAGCTGGTGACGAGCCAGAAGGGATCGAACAGCCCCGGCGTGTCGGGCTGCACCTTGGCCACCGGGGTGGCGGCGCGGATGTGATCGAAGGTGTCGAGCAGCCCGTCCCATTCGGCGTAGGCGTGGGGGTCGATGACCTTGCGGGCGATGTCGCCGGGGAGGATCGCCTCGCCGCTCATGCTGCGGTTTCTTTCGCCTTGGCCGCGTATTCATCGCGCAACTCGCGCTTGTAGAGCTTGCCGTTGGCTTCGCGCGGCAGTTCGGGGCGGAAGTCGAACAGCTTGGGCATCTTGATCTTGGAGAGGCTGGCGCTGAGGAAATCCCTGAGTTCCGCCTCCAGCCCCGGCCCGGCGTCGGCCATATCCTTGGGCTGCACCACCGCCACCACCTTCTCGCCCAGGTCAGGGCAAGGCGCGCCGATCACGGCGGCGTCCATCACCTTGGGGTGGGTGACGAGCAGGTTCTCGATCTCCTGCGGGTAGATGTTCACCCCGCCGGAGATGATCATGTGGCTCTTGCGGTCGGTCAGGAACAGGAAGCCGTCGCTGTCGAGATGGCCGATATCGCCGAGCGTCATCCACCCGCTGGGATGCATCGCCTCGGCGGTCTTAGCCGGGTCATTGTGGTAGGTGGGCAGGTTGACGTTCTCGAAGAAGATCAGCCCGTCCTGCCCCGCAGGAAGCTCCTCGCCCTCGGGCCCGCAGACGTGGACCTTGCCGTGCACCGCGATGCCGACCGTGCCGGGCTTGGCGAGCCAATGTTCGGACTTCACCAGCGTCATCCCGATCATCTCGGAGCCGGCGTAGTATTCGTTCACAATCGGGCCCCACCATTCGATCATCTCGCGCTTGATCGGCACCGGGCAAGGCGCGGCGGCGTGGAGCGCGCGCATGTGGCTGGAGAGGTCGTAACGGGTGCGCACCGCCGGATCGAGCTTGAGGAAGCGCACGAAATGGGTCGGCACCCATTGGCTGTCGGTCACCTTGTAGCGCTCGATCGCCTTCAGCGCCTCTTCGGGGTCGAACTTCTCCATCATGACCACGGTGCCGCCGAGCCGGTGGACGATCGAGCACCAGCCGATGGGGGCGGCGTGGTAGAGCGGGGCGGGCGACAGATAGACCATCGTGCCATCCGCCGGCATGCCTGCGCCCATGGTGGCGAGGCCGAGCAGCGGGACGGGCGCCATCGGATCGGGATCTTCGGGCGGAGCGGGGCGGATGCCCTTGGGGCGGCCGGTGGTGCCCGAGGAATAGAGCATCACCATCCCGGCGCGCTGATCGGGGATCGGGGTGGTCGGCTGCGCGGCCAGTGCCGCGGCGAAATCTTCCGCGTCGCCTGAATCCATCATCAGCACTTCCAGGCCCGGACACTCCTTGCGGATATCGCCGAGAATCTCGGTGAAATAGCCGCTGGTGATCAGCAGCGACGCCTGCGCATCGCGGATGATATAGGCAGCCTCAGGCGCGGTCAGGCGCGAGGAGATTGGCACCAGCATCGTGCCCGCGCGCTGCGAGCCCCAGATGATCGTGAAATACTCGATCCGGTTTTCCAGCAGCACCGCAAAGGCATCGCCCTGCTTGATCCCCCGGGCGCGCAGCAGGTGGGCAAAGCGGTTCGATTCCGCTTCCATTTCGCCATAGGTGATCTGCTGGCCCGACCCGGTCATGATGACAGCGGGATGATCGGGACGGGTCGCGGCGTGCGCGATCGGATGCATCGACATGTGTTCTCTCTCCCTTGCCATTTGCATGGCTTGGTGAGGAAATTACGCGAGGCGCGCTGCCCCGCAAGCAAAAACGGTATGGAAAATGCTACTCATCGCGCGACGTGTCGCCTGCGAAGCGTGCACGGACGGAAGGCACAAAAAAAGGCGGCGGGTAAACCCGCCGCCAATGATCGGACACCCTCTCCAATGTCCGGCCCACTTACAGCGGGCAATCTCGTGAAGCTTACTCGCCGGAGCCTATAGTGAGGGTCGCTTATTCGCCACCCTGGCCGGTCAGACGCGCATCGCGGGCATAAGCCAACTGTGCTTCGCTCTCTACCATATACGGAATCGGATTGACTGCAAGACCCTCGACGCGGACTTCGTAATGCAGGTGCGGACCGGTCGAACGGCCGGTCGAACCGACGTAGCCGATAAGGTCGCCCTTCTTCACATTGTCGCCCGCAGCCACTGCGAGACGCGAGAGGTGGGCGTAGCGCGTTTCCATCGCAGCGCCGTGATTGATGCTGATGTAGAGGCCATAGCTCGAATACCAGTCCGCGCGGCCGATCACGCCGTCAGCAGTGGCATAGACCGGGGTGCCGGTCGGCGCAGCGAGATCGATCCCGGCGTGGGCGCGGCGTCCGCCGAGCACCGGGTGGGTGCGCATTCCAAAGCCGCTGGTCAGCGATGCGCCTTCAAGCGGCATACGCGACGGCACCGAAACGGCACGCTGCGGAATCGGGGAGGAATAGGCGGTCACCTCTTCGCCGGAGCCGAACGTGGGGCTGGTCCGCTCCATCGCGGTCCAGCTGGAGAAGATCGACTTGAAGCGGGCATCGCCCGTGTCGACCACTTCGGGCTGACCTTCGCGGAGCGGCTGGGTCACGTCAGCGCTGGCAGTAGTGGTGGCGGAATTGGCGGTGTTGGCGAGCGCCGGAGCGGCAGCGGAAACCAGAATGGCTGAAGCAGCTGACACAGCAAGCTTCAACATGTGGCGCACGGCAAATTTCATACTGACCCGGTTCCCGATAGCGGCTTTCGCCGTTGGATGCCCCAGCACGTCTGTTGCGCGCCTTTGTTGAAGCGTTGTTATCCGGGTGAGTCGTTAATGCGCAATCTCTGCATAGAAACCACGCGACAAACCGGCTGCAAGACGCGCTGAGTCGTTGAACGGCGGCTTAACGTGACCTTTGAAGTGCCGCTTTACGAGGTTTTGCCAAAGGGATTCGGGCTCGGACTGCGTTAGTTGGGCGCATCGCAAAAAGTGTTTGGTGCCTGCCGCGACATGGCGGATTTCGTCGTCAAGTATCCGCGTGAGGATTTTGGCGCCGCCTTCATCGCCGCTCGCACGGACCCGGTCGAGGGTCGCGGGCGTTACATCCAGCCCCCGCGCTTCGAGCACCATCGGCACCACGGCGAGCCGCGCGGCGACATCATCGCGGGTGGCATGGGCCGCTTCCCACAGCCCGGCATGGGCGGGAAGCGCGCCGTAATGGCTGCCGAGCTGTTCGAGTTTCCGCGCCAAGAGGGCGAAATGCATCGCCTCATCCGCTGCCACATCCATGAAATCGCTGACGAATTCGCGCCCCATTTCGGCCCCGAACCGCCCCGCCATATCGAGCGCCAGATCAATCGCGACGAATTCGATATGGGCAAGGCTGTGCCACAGCGCGATTCGCCCACGTTCGCTGCCGCCCTTGCGCCGCTTGGGCATCTGGCCGGGCGCCAGCAATTCGGGCGCGTCGGGCCAGGCGGGCTGGTCCGGCATCGCCACGTCGAACTCCCACGTCAGCGCGCCTTTGCGCCAGTCCCGCGCCACCTGCCGGGTGGCGAAGCACTTGGCACGCGGGTCGGCGGTCAGCAGGGCTGAACGGATGGCGCGGGCAATCGTTGTCATGATGGTGCGTTAGAGCGCTTTAGCTACCGCCAGAACCTCTTCGGCGTGACCAGCGACCTTCACCTTGTCCCAGATGCGCGCGATTTTCCCGTCCGCGCCCACCAGATAGGTCGAGCGGACCATGCCCATATAGGTCTTGCCGTACATCTGCTTTTCCGCCCACACGCCGAGCGCATCGGACAGCCCGCCTTCTTCTGCATCACTCGCCAGCGGGGCGGTGAGGCCGTGCTTGGCGATGAACTTGGCGTGCTTCTTGGCCGGGTCTTTGCTGACGCCGAGCAGCTTCGTGCCTGCCGCTTCGAACTCAGCCTTCAGCGCGGAGAAATCCTTGTTCTCGGTAGTGCAGCCGGGGGTGTCGTCCTTGGGGTAGAAGAAGATCACCAGCTTCGATCCGGCGAAGTCGGAGGGCTTCACGTGGCCGCCCTCGGGGGTTTCCATGGCGATATCGGGGATGGCGTCACCGACGCCGGGGAAATTGCTCATGCGGGATTCTCCTGTTTGGTAGCGAGAATGTCTGTGCCCAAGATTTGTTTCCACGCCTGCGCGACCTCTTGGCGCGCGGCGGCGAAGGCTTCCAGCAAGCCCTCGTAGCTTTCACACCCGCACGCCCGCGCCAGCGCACGCGCGCCGCTCGGCGGAGGTTCGCGGCCATCGGGGGCAAGCAGGCGTCCGGCGACCAGCATCCGGCTCATCAGCGCGTGCGGCGCGGCAAGATCGGCGGGGAGCAGGCCGGCCGCAATCAGCCCCTCAAGCGCCGTGGCAAGATCGGGATCGAGCGCGCGGCGCGCGGTCTCGGCCAGCGGGGTGCCGTCTGCTGCTTCGCCTTTCAATTGCAGATAGTGGACGAGGAATTCGATATCGACGAGGCCGCCGCGTGCCAGCTTGGCATCGATCGGACCGCTGGCGGGTTTGTGCTTCGCCATCTCGGCGCGCATCTCGAGCACGGCATCGCGCAGGGCTGCCCGGTCACGCGGCGCGTGCAAGACTTCGGCGAGCACGTCCTCCAGCTCGGCGCGCGCTTGCGGCGAACCATAGAGCACCCGCGCACGGGCGAGCGCCATATGCTCCCACGTCCACGCCGCTTCGCGTTGGTACTTGCCGAACGCCGCGCAGCTGACCGCCAGTGGCCCCTGGTTGCCCTGCGGCCTGAGCCGCGTATCGACCTCGTACAGCGCTCCTTGCGCGGTCGGCACCGAAAGCGCGGCGCTGACCCGGCTGGCGAGACGGTTGTAATAGACCGTCGCTCCCAGCGGCCGCGCACCGTCCGATTGCGCGGCGAAATCGCCGGTGAACAGATAGACAATATCGAGATCGGAGGCATGGGTCAGCGCCCCGCCGCCCAGCCGCCCGAGGCCGAGGATCAGTAACTCGCTATCCGGCACTCGCCCATGCTTGGCCGCGAATTCCTGCACCGTCGCCTGCGCCGCGAGTTGCATCGCGGCTTCGGCGGTGCGCGACAGGGCGCGGGCGATGTCGAGCGGGTCGGCCAGCCCTTCGATCAGCTGGATGCCCAGCGCAAAGCGGATCTCCCCGGTGATGATCCGGATGGCATCGAGCAGCGCTTCGTAATCCGCCCGGATCGCCGCCCCGCGCATCCGCGCCATGATCTGCGGCACGTCTCCCGGCAGGTCGAGCGCGTCGCGATCGATCAGCGTGTCGAGCAGTTCGGGCTTGCGCGCCAATTCGTCCGACAGCACCGGGGCAAGGGTCAGCGCCGCCACCAACCGCCGGGTGAGATCGGGCCGCGCGTCGAGCAGGCGGAAGGTCGTGATCGCCGATGGCACGCTTTCGATGATGCGCTCCCACCGGTTGATTGCGCGCATCGGATCGTCGCTGGCTGCCATCGCTTGGAGCAGCGCGGGAGCGAGCCGGTCCCATGCCGCCACGGCCTGCGGGCTGCGGATCGCCGCGTGGCGCCCGTCGCGCCAAGTCTCGATCCGTTCGGCGAGGGTATCAGGCTCGGGATAGCCCCATTGCCCGAGCTGATGGGTCAGCGCGCTTACCGGCATGGCAACCGGCACCGCCACGGCTTCGGGCTGGCCGATCAGTTCTTCGTAAATGCGCGCGGTGCGGGCAGTGATTGCGGTCAATTCCGCCACCAGCGCCGCGCCGTCCGCCAGCCCATCAAGCTGCGCGACATTGTCGAGCGCCGCGCAGTCGGGCAGCGCGTGGGTCTGGCGGTCATTGACCATCTGCAGGCGGTGTTCGACCTGCCGCAGCCGGTCATAGGCCGCGCCTAAGGTGGCGGCGTTTTCGGATGTGATCCACCCGGCGCTCGCCAACGCATCAAGCGCGGCGCGGGTGCCGCGCACCCTGAGCGATGTGTCGCGGCCGCCGTGGATCAGCTGGTGGGTCTGGGCGTAGAACTCGATCTCGCGAATGCCGCCGCGCCCGCGCTTCACGTCGAAGCCGGGGCCGGGGGCCGGCGGGCCCTCGTGGCTGTCACGGATGCGCTGGGTGAGCGCGCGAATCTCCTCGATCGCACCGAAATCAAGCTGGGCGCGCCATACGAAGGGGCGGATCTGGCTGAGGAAATCCTCGCCCGCCGCGATGTCCCCCGCCGCCGCACGGGCGCGGGTGAAGGCCGCCCGCTCCCACGCGAGTGCGTGCCCCTGATAATGGGTCATGGCCGAACCGACGGGGACGCACAGCGGGCTGACCTCGCTATTGGGCCGCAGCCGCAGATCGACCCGCAGCGCGTAGCCATCGGCGGTGCTGGACGAGAGCAGTGCCACGATTCGGCGCGCGTAACGCTGCGCCGCTTCGCCGGGATCATCGGAGGCGCGGCGGGCGAGACGCTCGCGGTCGAACAGCAGGATCGGGTCAATGTCGGAGGAATAGTTGAGCTCGCCTGCACCCTGCTTGCCGAGGGCCAATGCAATGAAGCCATCGGCCGTGTCGGAATCGGTGCGTTCGGCAATCGCGGTGCGGATCGCACAGTCCAGTGCGCGGTCGGCGAAAGCCGTGAGTTCGCTTACCACCTGCGCCAGGGGGAAGGCTCCGGCGAGATCGCCGACCGCCAGCGCCGCCGCCAGCGCCAGCCGCTCACGCCGGGGCGCGACTTCGGCGTCACCCCCATCGCCCTGTGCCTGCGCCCATGCCAGCGCCGCCTCGCCATTACCGGCGGCGAGCAGCGCGGCCAGTTCCGGCTGGCGGTCCAGCGCCCGCGCCAGAAACGGCGCGTGATTGCGGGCGCGGTGGAGCGCGTGCTCCCAGTCCAGGTTTCGGTTCTCTCCCATCGCCTGCCTCTCTGGCCCCGCTGCGCTTGCGTGTCCACCGAGGCTCTGCGATGGGGCGCGGCATGACCATGATCATGCCCCCCGAATGGGCCCCGCAGGACTGGCTATGGATCGGCTTCCCGCATCTCGCCGAGGAATGGCCCGGTTGGTTCGAACCCGCACAGGTGCAGATGGCGGCCTTCGCCAGTGCTGTGGCGGAGAGCGGACAAGAAGTGCGACTGCTGGTGCGCGACGAGGCCAACGAAACCCGCGCCCGCTCGCTGGTCAGCAGCAAGGTGTCGCTCGAACGCCGCGTCTATGGCGATGTCTGGCTGCGCGACACCGGCCCGCTGGTGGTGTCGGACAGGGCCGAGCGCACCGCGCGCCGGTTCGGCTTCAACGGCTGGGGCGGCAAGTATCTCATGCCGGGTGATCAGGAGATCGGCGCGGAATTGGCGCGGGATGCAGGGCTAGCGCTCACCCACACGCCGATGATCCTCGAAGGCGGCGCGGTGGATGGCGACGGCACCGGGCTGGTCGCGACGACCGAGCAATGCCTGCTCAACCCCAACCGCAATCCGCAAATGACGCGCGCCGAGATCGAGGCGGAACTTAGCCAGCAGCTCGGGTTCACCCGCGTGCTGTGGCTGGGCGATGGTCTGATCAACGACCACACCGATGGCCATGTCGATAACCTCGCGCGGTTCGTCGGCCCGAACCGGCTGGTGGTGCCGGAGGCGACCGGCGCAGACGATCCCAATGCCGCGATCTACGCCGACGCCGCTGCCCGCGCCCAAGCTGCTGGGGTGGAGGTGGTGCGCATCCCCTCTCCGGGCCTGCTGACCCGCGACGGAGTGATCGAGCCCGCCAGTTATGTGAACTTCGCGATCACCAGTCACCTCGTGGTGGTGCCGACCTTCGGCTCGCCCCATGATGCGGAGGGAGTCGCCGCCATCGCTGCGCTGTTCCCCGACCGTGACACCATCGGCCTGCCGGGCGAGGCAGTGCTGGCGGGCGGGGGCGGATTCCACTGCGCCAGCCAGCAGATGCCCTCGCTGGCGGAGTCAAGTTAACGGTTCGTTAGCACATTGGGGCGAAGGTGCAGGTCATGACCCGCGCACTCGCCCTTGCTTTGCCGCTCGCCGCTGCGACCCGCATCGATTCGATCGATCTGGCGCGGCGGGTGATCGTGCTGGGCTGCGCTGCGGCTCTCATCCTTGCAGGGCAGGCGCTGCCGTTCTGAAATCCCGCGCGTAACCGGATCACGGTTTGACGCGAACCCATCCTCGCAACGTGACGAGGATGACCCCATGACCCGCCAACACACCCTTACCGCTGCGCTGGGCTGTCTTGCCATGCTCGGCGCGGCTGCGCTTGTGTGGCCGCAGAGCGCGCCCGCTGTGGCCGGGGCCAAGGCTGATGCGCCCACTATCGCTGCTGCGGGCGAGCCGGTGCTGCTCGAGCTATTCACCAGTCAGGGCTGTTCGTCCTGCCCCCCGGCGGACCGGTTAGCGGAGAAGCTGGCGACCCATCCCAATCTGGTCGTGATCGCCCGGCCGGTGACCTATTGGGACCGGCTCGGCTGGAAGGACACCTTGGCGCGCGAGGATAACACGACGCTGCAACAGGATTACGCCCGCCGCGGGCTGGCCGGGCGCAACGGGGTCTATACCCCGCAGCTGGTGGTGGACGGCAGCTTCGGCGCGGTCGGATCGCGGTCCGAAGATATCGCCGCCGGGATCAAGCGCTACGGCAGCGCAGGCGATGCCGCGATCCGGGTCGCGAAGCGCGACGCGGGCGGCTTCGCGGTCAGCCTCTCCGGCACGGGGGAGGGTAAAGGCGAGCTGGTGCTGGTCGCCGTGACCCGCAAGGTGACGGTCGGGATCGGCAGCGGCGAGAATGGCGGGCGCAAGGTCGGCTACACCAACGTCCTGCGCGCCGAACGCAAGATCGCCAATTGGCAGGGCGGCACAGCGAGTGTCGCGATTCGTGCCGATCAGCTCAAGGTGGCGGGGGCCGATGCCTATGCGCTGGTGCTGCGCGCACCGGGCGGCGGCAATGTGTTCGCGGCGCGCTGGCTACCCTAAATCAGGCGCACAAATGCCGCCGCCGCTGCCCCGCCGAGGATCAGGCCCACTGTCACTCGCCACAGCGAATCGCTGATCCGCCCAGATACCCGCGCGCCCAGCCGATTGCCCAGAATGATCATGGGTAGCATCAGCAGCGCGAACAGCAGCAATTCCGGTCGCAGGATGCCGAGCCAGGTTGCGCTGGCCAGACCCGCGCAGGCCGCGATGGTGAAGATCAGCTGCATCGATGCCTTGATGGTCGGACGCGGCAGGTCTCGCCCGGCATAGTAAGGCACCACCGGCGGCCCGGGCATCCCGGCATAGCCTGTCATCAGCCCGCTCAGCACGCCGACGCCGCCCGTCACCAGGCGCCCCGGCACGGCCGCACCGCGCTTCGGCAGCAGGATCGCGACAAAGGCGCTGAGAGCGATCAGCGCGATGGCCAGCCGCGCGACATCCTTGCCGGTCAACGACAGGGCATACAGCCCGAGCGGCGTGGTCAGCACCACGATGCCGCCGATCGCCCACGCGGTCGGCTCGGCATCGCGGACAAGGCTGCGGATCTCGGTCGCGCCGATCATCAACGACAGCGCGTTGGCGAGCACCACCGCCTCGACCGGAGGGAGCGCCAACGCCAGCACCGGCACCAGCAGGATCGCCATGCCGAACCCGGTGAGGCCGCGCACGAAGGCAGACCCCAGCGCCGCTGCCAGCGCAACGGCGATTTGCAGCGCGGTAAAGCCCCCGAAAATCTCCACGCGGCTACTGGACGCCGCGCGCCTTGAGCCACGCCTGCATCTCGGCAATCTCGGCCTTCTGCGCGGCGATCACCCGGGCGGCGAGATCGCGGGCCTGTTCGTCCTTGGCGTATTTCAGCGCCACTTCCGACATCTCGACCGCGCCCTGATGGTGGGCCAGCATCCCCTGCATGAAAGCGACATCCGCATCCGTCGGAATGTCGGCCATCCCGGCGTGCATCCTGTCGTTGACCGCCTTGTAAGCGGCCTGCGCCTCGGTCAGTTCCGACTTAGTCTCGCCGCCCATGTCGTGGCCCGAATGGTCCATCGCCGAATGGTCGACGGCAGCGGGCTTGGCGGTGGCGTCGGTGTCCGCGCCGCAAGCGGCTAGCAGGACAAGCGCCGCGGGCGCGAGGATGACAATCGCTTTCATAGTCAATTCTCCGACTTGAGATCCGGCGGTGTGCCTTCGCCCTTCAGCATCGCGATCGCTTCGGCGAGGCTCATCACCTTCTGGTGCTCCGCTCCCAACGTGCGGACGGCGACGGTGCCTTCCTCAGCCTCGCGCTTGCCGACCACCAGGAGGTGCGGGACCTTCGCCAGCGAGTGTTCGCGCACCTTGTAGTTGATCTTCTCGTTGCGGGTGTCGGTTTCGACCCGGATGCCCGCCGCTTTCAGCTGCGCCTCGACTTCGTGGGCATAGCCATCCGCGTCCGAAACGATGGTCGCGACCACTGCCTGCACCGGCGCGAGCCATGCAGGCAGACGTCCTGCGAAATGCTCGATCAGGATGCCGATGAAGCGCTCATACGAACCGAAGATCGCGCGGTGGAGCATCACCGGGCGGTGCTTTTCGCCGTCCTCGCCGATGTAGTTGGCGTCCAAGCGTTCAGGCAGCACGCGGTCCGACTGGATCGTGCCGACCTGCCAGGTCCGCCCGATCGCGTCGGTCAGGTGCCATTCGAGCTTGGGAGCATAGAACGCGCCTTCGCCGGGAAGTTCCTCCCATTCAAGGCCGTTGGCGGTGAGCGCATCGCGCAATTCCTGCTCGGCCTTGTCCCAATCCGCCTCGCTGCCGAAGCGCTTTTCGGGGCGTAGCGCGAGCTTGATGTCATAGGTGAAACCGAAGTCGCGATAGACCGAATCGGCCAGCGCGAGGAAGCTCTGCACTTCGGCCACGACCTGCGCCTCGGTGCAGAAGATATGCGCATCATCCTGCGTGAACTGGCGCACGCGCATCAGCCCGTGCAGCGCGCCGTGGGGTTCGTTGCGGTGGCAGCAGCCCATCTCGCCCAGCCGGATCGGCAGATCGCGGTACGAGGTGATGCCCTGCTTGAACACCATCACGTGTGCGGGGCAGTTCATCGGCTTGATCGCGAGCCATTCGGCATCGTCCGCAACCTTGGGCGAGGCAGCACCGCTGTCCTCGTCCACTTCGGGCACCATGTCGGGCACCGCGAACATGTTCTGCGCGTACTTCCCCCAGTGGCCCGACTGGGTCCATTGGCGCACGTCCATCAGCTGCGGGGTCTTGATCTCGCGGTAGCCAGAACCGTCCATCTTGCGACGCATATAGGCTTCAAGTTCGCGCCAGATGCGGTAGCCCTTGGGGTGCCAGAAGACGCTTCCGTGCGCTTCTTCCTGCAAGTGGAACAGGTCCATCTCGCGCCCCAGCTTGCGGTGGTCGCGCTTGGCGGCTTCTTCGAGGCGCGTGAGGTGGGCGTTCAGCTGCTTCTTGTTGAGCCAGCCGGTGCCGTAGATGCGGGTGAGCTGCGCATTGTTCTGATCGCCGCGCCAGTAAGCGCCCGCAACGCGCATCAGCTTGAAGGCATCGGGATCGAGCTTGCCGGTGGAGGGGAGGTGCGGCCCGCGGCACATGTCGAGCCAGTCGGAGCCTGACCAATAGACCGTCAGCTCCTCGCCCTCGGGCAGTTCCTTGGCCCATTCCGCCTTGAAGGTTTCGCCCTCGCCGGCCCACTTGGCGATGAGGTCCTCGCGGCTCCACACCTCGCGGCGCAACGGCTTGTCGGCGCGGATGATGCGGCGCATTTCCTCCTCGATGGCGGGAAGATCGTCCATGCTGAACGGCTCGCGGCTCTCCGGCGCCTTCACGTCGTAATAGAAGCCATCGTCCGTCGAAGGGCCGAAGGTGATCTGCGTGCCGGGGAACAGCGCCTGCACCGCCTCGGCCAGCACGTGGGCATAATCGTGGCGGGCGAGTTCGAGCGCATCGGCCTCGTCCCGCGCGGTGACCAGCGCCAGCTCGGCGTCGCCATCGAAGGGGCGGGTGAGATCGCGCAACTCGCCATCGACACGCGCCGCCAGCGCCGCCTTGGCAAGGCCGGGGCCGATGGCTGCGGCGATATCGGCAGGGGTCGATCCCGCAGGCACTTCGCGCACCGATCCATCGGGCAGGCTGATCTTGAGCAGTTCGGTCATCGTCGCAGTTCCGTCTCGTTTGGGCGCGCCTTAGGGCAAAGGCAGGCGCACCGGAAGAGCGGTGTTGAGCGATTACCGGTCAGGGAAGGACACCGCGCCGCCCCCAAACCGGGCGGCGGGCTGCCGGACTTAAGCCGCGCGCCGCCGCCCCCGGATGGTAGTCCGGGTCGTCGTGGTGCGGGTTGTGGTCAACAGCATGGCCATGGCGGCAAGATTAGCCTCCAACAGCGAAAAGTCACGCGCAAGTTGATGAAGCACACCTTGGAGCGGGCTTTCGGACCCGGGAATGGAAAGCTTCCTTGACAGGAGCGGCGACTCAAATGTAAAGTCGCCTTGTCATTATGCAAAAGGAGCTTTCCATGACCCGCATCAACGAGGCACTGCTGCTCGGCTTTGTGCTGATCGGTATCGCGCTGCTCGCAGTAGTCGATGTGATCCCCGAACAGGTCGCGCAGTATGCCCCGCTGGCGATGGTGCCGTGGATCATCCGTCGCGGTTCAGGCTGCACGCTTCGGAAGGCCTGAGGCATGGCGCGCAATCCCGCCACCATTCGTTACAACCGGCGCATGGCCGCTATCATGGCGGTCTATATTGCCGGGATCATGCTCGCGAGCCTTGTGATCGACCGCGCCGCGCCGCTCGGACCCATAACGATCGGGCTCACCCTGCTCCCCGGCCTCGCCATTGTTGCCGCAATCGGTGCCATTGGCCGCTTCCTCACCGAACTCGCCGACGAATATCTGCGGATGTTGGAAGTGCGCAAGGTGATCATCGCTACCGGCGTTACCCTCGCGATCACCAGCGTATGGGGGTTGCTCGAGCTCTATTCCGCCAGCCTGCCGCGTCTGCCTGTCTTCTACGTGTTCCCGATCTGGTGCGGCGGGCTGTTCGTCGGTCAGATCGTCAACCGCTTCTGGCTCGGCGACGATGACGACGTGGGCGGCTGCGCGTGAACAACCGCCTGAAGGTGCTGCGCGCCGAGCGGGACTGGAGCCAGCAGGATCTGGCCGACCGGCTGGGCGTGTCGCGGCAAAGCGTCAATGCCATCGAGAAGGGCCGTTACGACCCCTCGCTCCCGCTCGCCTTCACCATTGCCGATGTGTTCGGCCTGCCGATCGAAGCCATTTTCCTCAGAGACGGAGATTCCGAATGACCCGTGCCATGTTCGCTGCGCTTGCCGCCCTGTGCCTCCCCGCCGCTGCTTTCGCCGAGGAGGCCTGCCCGCCGTTCGAGGTGACCGGCTCCGGACCCGATCTGGTGCTGGTGCCCGGCCTTGGTTCGTCGCCCGCCGTGTGGGACGGTGTGAAGGACAGTCTCGCCAAGGATTACCGCGTGCATCTCGTCCACGTCGCAGGCTTTGCCGGACGCGCGCCCGAGGGCGACCCGGCCACGCTGGTTGCCCGCACCGAGGCGGAGGTGATCCGCCATCTCGATTGCCAGAAGGTCGCCCGCGCCGCTTATGCCGGCCATTCGCTCGGCGGGTTCCTTGGCCTGATGCTGGCCGCTGACCACCCCGACCGGATTTCCCGCGTCGTCGTGGTCGATTCGCTGCCGTTCTATCCGCTGATTTTCGATGCCAGGCTCACGCCCGAGCGCACCGCCGCGCAAGCGGGCGTCATCCGCGATTCGATGCTGGCGATGGACGAGGTGACCTTTGCCGCCAGCCAGCGCACAGGCGTGCAGTCGCTGGTGCGCGAGACGAGCTTTCACGAGCAGGTGGTCGGGTGGTCGCTAACCAGCGACCGCGCGAGCTTTGCAGGCGCATTTCACACCTTGATGACCACCGACATGCGCCCGCGCCTCGGCGAGATCACCGTGCCCGTCACCGTGCTCGCCGCCGCCAACGCCTACGCCCCGCGCGACCGGGTCGAGGCGCTTTTCGCCCCGGCCTATGCCGGGCTGCCGGGCGTGAAGCTGACCTATATCGAGGACAGCTTCCACTTCATAATGTTCGATCAGCCCGCGGCGTTCGAAAAGGCGCTGCGGGCGGGATTGGGGGATTAAACTGCCAGCGTGCCTGAGCCCTTGTCGGTTGCGATCCGCTTCGTGCCTGCGAGCGTTGTCGAACGCTGCTTCACGCCGGTGCTGAAGCGGTATTCGGTTGTCGCGCGGGCGGTGGTCAGTTCGACCACCATGTAACCGCGCTGCGCGGTGTCGGCCCATTTGAGCTGTTCGTTCTCCGCCACCAGCGCGGCGGCCAGCACATCGGGCTTGATGGTGCTGAGGTAACTTTCGAAACCAGGCGAACTGACCGAGCAGACGCCCAGCTCCACGCCGACCTTCGCGCCGTCCTGCGTCAGGTCGAAGGCCCAGCCGTTGTGGGTGTCGCCGGCCAGCACGATCAGGTTCGCATCCGCCGCCAGCGCCGCCTTGAACACCCGCTCGCGCGCGGCGGGATAGCCGTCCCACGCGTCCATGTTGAGCGGCAGGCCCGCCTTGCTCGCCATGGCGGAGGCGGTGAGACGCTGGCGGACATAATCGGGCAAGCCGTCGCCGATCTGGGCGTAAAGCGATTGCGGGCTTTTCAGATTGCCGATCAGCACTTGCTGCACCAGCACCTGCCAAGCGGTGCCTTTGGCGGTGGAGGCGGCGAGGCCTTCTGCAAGCCACGCATCCTGTGCCTGTCCGAGCAGCTGGCGTTCGGGATTGGCCCACTCGCCCGTCCGGAACGCGTCGAGGGCGGCGATGTCGGCTTGCGGATCGGTTTTGCCTGCCAGCACGGTTTCAAGGCTGAACTGTTTCTCGCGCCCCTCCAGCCGGGTATCGAGCCGGAACAGCGTCGCCAGATCGCCGACCTGATAGGCGGCATAGGGCGCATCCGACACCGGCATCCATTCGCGGTAGGCCTGCTTGGCGGCGGCCTTGCGCGCGGCCCAGTCACCCTCGGTCTCGCTCTGATGGTTCTGCGCGCCGTCCTTGTAGCTGTCGTTCGCGCTTTCGTGATCGTCCCACACGGCGATCATCGGCAGCACCTGATGCAACCGCTGGCAATCGGGATCGGCGCGGTAGGTGGCGTAGCGCAGGCGGTAATCGGTGAGCGCGACGATCTCGGTCGTCGGTGCCAACACGCGCTCGGGGTTGGCCGCACCGGTATCGGGATAGGTGCCCGCGGCATATTCGTAGATGTAATCGCCCAGGTGCACCGCGAGGTCGGCGTCATTCGCTTCGGCGACGTGGCCGTAGGCGTTGAACCAGCCAAACCCGAAGTTGGAGCAGGAGAACACCGCGAGGCGGAACGTCGCGGACGGCCCTTCAGGCAGAGTGCGGGTGCGGCCTACGGGCGAAGCGGCGCCACCGGGCGCGAGGAAGCGGTAGAAATACCAGCGATCCGGCGACAGGCCTGTCACCACGCCCTTGGCGCACCAGTCGCGCGCCGGGGAAGCAGCAACGCTGCCCTCGGCAATCGGCTTGGCGAAGTCCTCGGTCTCGCTCACCTGCCATGTCAGGGCGGTTTCCGCTTCGGCGACGTAGCGGGTCCACAGCAGCACGCTGGTGGCCTAAGGCTCCCCGCTGGCGACATTGTGCGTGAAGCCGGTGCCGAAGCTGCGCGCGGCGAGTGGGGTCGCTGCCAAGGCGGCGGAAGCCCCCGCAAGCGTGAACAGGTTGCGGCGCGTCAGAGCGCCTGAGGACATGGGGGGCGAGGGGGCCGGCTGGGCGGCAGAATCGGTTTTGAACATGGCGTGTCGCGTAATCCTCTCCCGTTGCGCTGCTGTGACAGTCGCACGCCGACAATGGTTGCCTTTGCGCCTCCGGGCAAGGCATGGTTGTGCGCATGACCGATCATCTGCACCACACCCTCTATGATGGCCGCCGCGTGGCCTTCCGCTACACGCATGGCGCCCAAGACTCCGGGGGCCCGTGCCTCGTATTCCTGCCCGGCTACATGTCCGACATGAGCGGCAGCAAGGCGACCGCGCTGTTTGCCGAAGCGCAGGAAAAGGGTCGGGCCTGCCTGCTGCTCGACTATTCGGGCTGCGGGTTGAGCGACGGCGATTTTGCCGAAGGGATGCTGAGCGGCTGGCGGGACGAGGTGCTGGCGCTGGTCGCAAGCTACACGCGCGGACCGCTGCTGCTGGTCGGATCGTCGATGGGCGGATGGCTGATGCTGCTGGTGGCCGAGCATCTGAAGCATCGCCTCGCCGGGTTGATCGGTATCGCCCCCGCGCCTGATTTCACCCGCTGGGGTTATACCGAGGAACAGCGCGCGGCGCTGGCAGCGGGCGAGACGATCTTCGAGCCCAACCCCTACGGCCCCGAACCCACGCCGACTTACGCCAAGTTCTTCGCCGATGCCGAATGCCACCTGCGGCTTGAGAGCGGCATCGCCATCACCTGCCCGGTGCGGCTGCTGCACGGCAAGGCGGACGCCGACGTGCCGTGGGAGGTCAGCCTCAAGCTGAAAGCGGCGCTGCGGTCGGACGATGTTCAGGTGACTCTGATAGAAGACGGCGACCACCGCCTGTCGCGCCCCGCCGACATTGCCGCCCTCAAGGCCATCGTGGCCGAATTTTACGGATAGATCATTTGTCCCTGCTCCTCGCACTGCTGCTTCAGGTTGGCCCCAATCCTATGGCCGGAGGGATGGCGGGTGACGACTTGATGCGCGACCGTCCGCCCCGTGCCGATGGGGTGAAGGGCGATATCAATGCCACCAGCGCTTGGCTCCAGACCTGCCTTGATCAGCTGGCTGAAGACCCGGCGCGCGCGCACACTATGGCGCAGATCCGCCGGAGCGAGACCAAGGGCGCGGACCGCGTGCTCGCCAATCACTGCCTCGGCACCGCTGCGAGCGAGCTGGGGCTGTGGCAGGATGCGCGCACCGCTTTCCTCGCCGCGCGCGATGGAACGCCTTCGGATGAAGCCCGCACCCGCGCGCGCTTTGCCGCGCTCGCCGGGAATGCCGCACTGGCGGGCGGGGATGCCGAAGGCGCGCTCACCCTTTTGACCGAAGCCGAGGCTGATGCGCGCGCTGCCGGTTTCGCCCCACTTGAAGCCATCGCCGCAACCGACCGTGCCCGCGCGCTGGTGGCCTTGTCGCGCGGCGAGGACGCGCTGGGCGCATTGGAAGCGGCGACCACGCTTGCGCCGGAACGGCCCGAGGGCTGGCTGCTGAAAGCCACCCTGATGCGGCGGCTCGATCGGCTGCCCGAGGCGCAGACTGCGATTGAACGCGCCGCCCTGCTCACTCCGGGTGATCCGGATATCGGGCTTGAAGCCGGAGTGATCGCGATCCTCGCCGGGCGTGATGATGCCGCACGGGCAAGCTGGCAATCCGTGCTCGCTCTCGCGCCCGAAAGTCGTGCCGCCGTGACAGCCAAGGATTACCTTGCGCAGCTTGGTCCGGCAGGCGAGACTGCGCCCGAGGAGGTTCCGCAATCATGACCCGATTTTCCGTGCTCGATCTCGTACCGGTGCGCGAAGGCGGCACGCTCTCAGAAGCCTTCGCCGACACCACTGCGCTTGCCCGCGCTGCCGAGGCGCTGGGGTGTGACCGCTTCTGGGTTGCCGAACATCACGCGATGGACGGGATCGCGGGCGGGGCGACCTCGGTCGTGCTCGCCCATATCGGCAATGCCACCAGCCGCATCCGCATAGGATCGGGCGGGATCATGCTGCCCAACCACACGCCGTTCCAGATCGCCGAGCAGTTCGGCACGCTGGACGCGCTGTTCCCTGGCCGGATCGACCTCGGCCTCGGCCGCGCGCCGGGGGCTGGGCCGGAATTGCAGCGGGCTTTGCGTAAGAACCTCCATCAGGCCGCCGAATACTTCCCGCAGGACGTGGTCGAATTGCGCGCGCTGCTGACCGGGGACTACGACCTGCCGATCCACGCCACGCCGGGCCTTGGCGCGCAGGTTGAACTGTGGATGCTGGGATCGAGCCTGTTCGGCGCGCAGCTCGCCGCGAAGCTGGGCCTGCCCTATGCCTTCGCCGCCCACTTCGCGCCCGATCATCTGGACGCCGCGCTCGCCGTCTACCGCCGCGATTTCCAGCCGTCAGAAGCGCTGGCCAAGCCGCATGTGATGGTGGCGATGAACGTGTTCGCCGCCGAGACCGAAGCCGAAGCGCGCCTGCTCGCATCGAGCCAGCAGCAGAGCTTCGTGCGACTGCGCAGCGGCTCGCCCGGCAAACTGCCGCCGCCGATTGAAGGCTATACCGACACACTGCCCGTGCAGGCACAGGCGATGCTCGCCCATCTGGGGCAGGCCGCAGCCGTTGGCACGCCAGCGCAGGTGCGTGAACAGGTCGCCGCCTTCGTCGCCCGCACCGGCGCTGACGAGATCTTGCTGTGCGGGGCGACCTATGACGCAGCGGCGCGTATCCGCAGCCTCGAACTCACTCTGGAAGCCTGCGAAACCGTCCTCGCGGCGTAACACTGCGCAATCATCATCACGCTTGCGCTAGACGCACGAAAGCGGGTATCGCCCAAGACACGATAACAACAATCCGGAACAACAATATTGCGCGTGAAGCGCGGCCGGAGCGCAGGATGAGCAGGAGCCAAAAATGGGGTCCAAGACCGTTGCCGCCGCGGCGCCCAAATCCACGGGCCGCGCGTTGATCAAGGCCTTGCGCCTACAGCTTGAGGCCTCGCTGCTTCCCGGTGACGCCCCGGTCGAGAAGGCCGCGCTGGAAGAGGCCGCCGCTTGGTTGCTCGCCGCTGCCGCCACCCGCGCGCCCGGCCAATCGCTGGTCCAGATCGAATCCGCGACCGGCGACCGGCGCCACCTGCGGATCGCCATCATCAATGACGACATGCCGTTTCTGGTCGATTCGATTGCGGCGGCGATTGCGGCGCAGGGGCTGGCGATTGACCGGCTGCTGCACCCCGTCATCCCGGTCGAGCGCGATGGCGCAGGTGGGATCACCGGGCTGGGCAAGGACGGCATCCGCGAATCGCTGATCTATATCGAAACCCCGCGTGTCGATGCCCGTCAGCGGCGCGACCTGCTCGAAGCGCTGCAATCCACGCTCGCCGATGTCCATGCCGCGGTGAGCGATTGGCCCGCGATGCAGACCGCGATCAACGCCGATGCGGCGCTGGCCGGGGCGATTGATCCCGAAGCGGGCGCGCTGCTCGGCTGGTTGGGCGGTGGGATGCTGACCCAGCTCGGCCACATCACCCGCCACCGTGACGGGACGACCGCCGAGCAGCTCGGCATCTGCCGCGCTTCGGCGGGCGAGCTGCTCGCCGAAGTCAGCTACACCCGCGCGTTCGAGTGGTTCGACCGGCACGAAGCCGCTGGCACGCCCAAAGCGCTACTGGCGATCAAGTCCAATGTGCAGGCGCGCGTGCACCGGAAAAGCCCGCTCGATCTGTTCATCGTACCCGTGCGCGAAGGCGGCGCGATTACCGCGCTGTCGATCCATGCCGGGCTGTGGACCAGCGCGGCGCTGAACGCGCGGCCGAGCGAAGTGCCGGTGCTGCGCGCGATGGTGGCGGGCATGACCCAGCGGCTCGGCTTCGATCCCGCGGGGCATAATGGCAAGGCGCTGGTGCATGCCTTCACCTCGCTGCCCAATGACCTTTTGACCGCCTTCGAACCTGCGCGCGTCGCCGATCTGGTGACCGCCAAGATGGCGCTGATCGACCGTCCGCGCCCGCGCCTCATCATGGTGCGCGCCACGCTCGAGCGGCACGTGTTCGCCTTCGTATGGCTGCCGCGCGATCAGCTGTCGACCGATGTGCGCTTGCAGATTCAGGCGATGCTGCTCGGCACCCCCGGCGCGGCGCTGCTTGACTGGAGCCTTGAGGTCGAAAGCTCCTCGCTCGCGTTGCTGCGTTTCCTCGTCGATGTGCGCGCTTGCGCCGATCTGCCCGATGATGCCGCGATCGAAGCGCAACTGGTTGATCTGCTGCGCGGCTGGAACGAGGCTGTCGCAGGCCATCTTACCGCCAGCGAGGAAGAAGGCCGCGCCGCTGCGCTCGCCGCGCGTTATGCGCCTGCCTTCCCGACCGGATACCGCCTGACCTACGGCCCGCAGGAAGCCGCGCGTGACATCGCCAAGCTACGCACGCTCGCGGTGGCCGAAGGCGAAGTGACCCGTGCCACCCGCACCGTGCGGCTCTACCGGCTGGATGGTGACGGGGCCGATACGTTGCGGCTGAAGGTCTATGTGATGACCGGCACGCTGGCGCTGTCTGATGCGGTCCCGGCGCTGGAGAACTTCGGCTTCCGGGTCGCTGCCGAAGTGCCGACCTTCCTGACCGATGCCAGCCTCGGCTCAATCCACGATTTCATCCTCACCGTGCCCGCCGGACGCGATGCGGGCGCGCTGCTAGACCGTGCAGGCCTGATCGAAGGCGCGCTGGCCGAGGTGCTGAATGGCGCAGGCGAGGACGATCCGTTCAACCGCCTGATCCCCGCCGCTGGCCTCGCCCCGCGCAGCGCTAACTGGCTGCGCGCGGTCTATCGCTATCTGCGCCAGACCGGGGTGAGCTACACGATCTACACCGTGGTCGACGCGCTGGTCGCCGCGCCGCAGGTGACGCGGGCGATGATCGACCTGTTCGCCGCACGTCACGATCCGACCTTCGCCGGTGATCGGAACGAGGCGATTGCCGCCGCGCAAAGCGCCTTCACGCGCGGCCTCGCCAAGGTCACCGCGATCAATGACGACCGCCTGCTCAGGCTCTACCGCGCGGTGATCGACGCGGTGCTGCGCACCAATGCCTTCGCGCCTGCTGCAATCGAGGCGCTGGCGTTCAAGATCGATTCCGCGCTGGTCCCCGGCCTGCCCAAGCCCGTGCCGTGGCGCGAAATCTTCGTCTATTCGCGGCGGGTCGAGGGTATTCACCTGCGCTCGGGCGCGGTGGCGCGCGGGGGGCTGCGCTGGTCAGACCGGCGCGACGACTTCCGCACCGAAATCCTCGGCCTGATGAAAGCCCAGCGCGTGAAGAACGCCGTGATCGTGCCGACCGGCGCGAAGGGCGGGTTCTATCCCAAGCAGCTCCCGTCCCCCGCGATCGACCGCGAAGGTTGGGCGGCTGAGGGCCGCGCCGCTTATGAAATCTTCATCCGCACGCTGCTGTCGGTCACCGACAACATCGTTGGCGGGACAGTTGTTCACCCCGACTGCGTGCAGGTGCTCGACGGTGAAGACCCCTATTTTGTCGTCGCCGCCGACAAGGGCACCGCAACCTTCTCCGACATCGCCAACGGGATCGCGCAAAGCCGTGATTTCTGGCTGGACGACGCCTTCGCCAGCGGCGGGTCGAACGGATACGACCACAAGGCGATGGGCATCACCGCGCGCGGCGCATGGGTTTCGGTCCAGCGCCACTTCCGCGAGATGGGCATCGACGTGCAGATCCAGAGCGTCACCGTGGCCGGCTGCGGCGATATGTCGGGCGATGTGTTCGGCAACGGGATGCTGCTGTCCAAGGCGCTGAAGCTGGTCGCCGCCTTCGATCACCGCCACATCTTCATCGACCCCTCGCCCGATCCGCTCGCCAGCTGGAAAGAGCGCAAACGGATGTTCGAACTCCCGCGGTCGAGCTGGGACGATTACGATACGTCGCTGATCTCCAAGGGCGGGGGCGTGTTCCCGCGCTCGGCCAAGGTGATCAAGCTGCCCAAGCAGGCGCGTGAAGTGCTGGGGATCGAGGCGAAGGAGATCGAGCCTGAAGCCCTGATCAGCGCGATCCTGCGCGCTCCGGTCGACCTGATGTGGTTCGGCGGGATCGGCACCTATGTGAAGGCGCCGCAGGAGAACAACATCGCGGTCGGTGATCCGGCCAATGATGGCTTGCGTGTCGATGCCACCGAAGTGCGCGCCCGCGTGATCGGTGAGGGCGCAAACCTCGGCGTGACGCAGGCCGGACGCATCGCGTTCTCGCTGGCGGGAGGCCGTATCAACACCGACTTCATCGACAATTCGGCCGGCGTCGATTGCTCGGACAACGAGGTCAATATCAAGATCGCGCTGGCGGCGGCAACCGCTTCGGGCAAGCTCGCCCCCAAGAAGCGTAACACCTTGCTCGCCGCGATGACGGATGAAGTCGCCGCGCTGGTGCTCGAAGACAACCGCTTGCAGGCGCTCGCGCTGTCGGTTGCGTCGAGCGGCGGGGCGGGCGCCACGGCGTCTTACATCCGCCTGATCGAGCGGCTGGAAGAAGTCAGCGATTTCGACCGCCGCACCGAAGGCCTTGCCGATGGCGAGACTCTGAGCCGCCGCGCGGCGGACGGGCAGGGGCTGACCCGCCCCGAACTCGCGGTGCTGCTATCCTCGGCCAAGCTGGCGCTGCAATCGGCGATCGAGGCGAGCACGCTGCCCGATGATCCGGTGCTTGAGCCTGTGCTGCTGGCGCGTTTCCCCTCTGCCATGCGCAAGGCCTATGCCGCCGAGATTCGCGGCCACCGGCTGCGGTCCGAGATGATTTCGACCAGCTTGTCGAACCGCATCGTCAACCGGCTCGGCATGGTCCATCCCTTCGAGCTGGCTGAGGAAGAAGGCGTGGGCCTCGCCGAAGTTGCCGCCGCTTTCGTGGTGGCCGAGCGATTGTTCGGGCTCGACCCGCTGTGGCGCGAGCTTGATGCCGCCGACATCCCCGAAGCGGCCCGCCTGGTGCTATTCGACCGGCTGGCGGCGGCGGTCGGCAACCTGATGTCCGACGTGCTGCGCACCGCTTCGGGCAAGGTTGCCGCGGGCGCAATGATCGGCGAATTGCAGGATGGCGTGGCGGCGCTGGTTTCGGGCCGTGACGAATTGCTCACCGACGAACCGCGTGCGCGTTCATGGGCGCTGCGTGACCGCTTCGTCGCCGCCGGAGCGCCCGAGGCGCTGGCCGCCAAGGTCGCCAACCTGTTCGATTTCGACGGGGCGGTGGGTCTGGCGCAAGGCGCGCTCGTCGCCGGGATCGAGACCAAGCTGCTGACCCATGCCTTCACCGATATCGGCACCCGATTGGGGCTCGACTGGGCGCAGGGGACGGCGGCCTATATGTCACCGTCCGATGTATGGGAGCGGCTGCTGGTGTCCGGCCTCGCGCGCGATTTCCAGCAGATGCGGATCGAGTTTCTGCGGCGGCTGATGCAGGCCAAGTCGGGTACGGACGATCCGCGCGGTGCGGTGGCCGAATGGGCCGAGCGCAATGCGCAAGGCGTCGCTCAGTTCCGTGCGATGATTGCTCGCGCTCAGGCACGCCCGCCGGTGGGCGCGGCAATGCTGGCGCAAATCGCCAGCCAGGCGCGCAATCTGCTCGAACGGTAGCACTCGTCGTTATGGCGGGTTGACCCTCCGGCTGTTTGCGCCACATCAAGGGCCGCAAGACGCCGGAGGGGCATAGCAAGCACATGAGTTCCACCAATCAGCACGCAGATGTGGTTATCGTCGGCACCGGCCACGGCGGGGCGCAGGCGGCGATTGCCTTGCGCCAGCACGGCCACGAAGGCTCGATCCTGATGATCGGCCGCGATGACGCACCGCCCTATGAACGCCCGCCGCTGTCGAAGGAGTATCTCGCCGGGGACAAGGGGTTCGAGCGGATCATGATCCGGCCCGAGAAGTTCTGGGCGGAGAAAAACATCACCCTGCGCCTCGGCGCGGCGGTGACGGGGATCGATCCAGCCAAGCACACGCTCACTCTCAGCGACGGTGCGCAGGTGACCTACCGCAAGCTGATCTGGTCAGGTGGCGGCGATCCGCGGCGCTTGCCGGTGCCGGGTGCGGTGTTGCCGGGCGTGTTCTACGTGCGCGACAAATCCGATGCCGATGCGATGATGCAGTCCCTCGCCGACGGGGCGAAGCGTGCGGTGGTGATCGGCGGCGGCTATATCGGGCTGGAGGCAGCCGCCGTGCTGCGCAAGCTCGGCTGCGAGGTGGTGCTGGTCGAAATGCTCCCCCGCCTGCTCGCGCGCGTGGCGGGGGAGGAATTGTCGACCTTCTATGCCGAGGAACACCGCCGTCAGGGCGTCGATGTGCGGCTGAGCACCGGCGTCCATGCGGTGCTGGGCGAGGAAGCGGGCCGGGTGACAGGCGTGCGGCTCGACAATGGCGAGGAGGTCGCCTGCGACATGGTGATCGTCGGCATCGGGGTAGTGCCTGCTGTGGCGCCGCTGATCGCGGCGGGCGCGGCGGGAAGCAACGGGGTCGATGTCGACTTCTGCTGCCGCACCACGCTCGATGACATCTACGCCATCGGGGACTGCGCCGCTCACGCCAACGACTTTGCAGATGGCGCGGTGATCCGCCTGGAATCGGTCCAGAACGCGCATGACATGGCGAACACTGTGGCCAAGGCGATCATGGGCGAGAAGGAGCCTTACCACGCGCTGCCGTGGTTCTGGTCGAACCAGTATGATCTCAAGCTGCAAACCGCAGGGCTGAGCCTCGGCTTTGATGCGACTGTGCTGCGCGGCGATCCCGAGACTCGCAAGTTTACGGTGGTGTACCTCAAGGATAGCAAGCCGATCGCCTTCGACTGCGTGGGGACGATGAAGGACTATGTCCAGGCGCGGAAGCTGCTGGAAAGCGGGGCGGGCCGGATCGATCCGGCGCTGCTGGCTGACCCGGACGTGGCGATCAAGGATCTGATGTAAGCATCGCCAAAGCCCACTCGGCCGCCTCTGCCACCACCGGATCGGGGTCACCGGTTAACGCGCTGACCTGCGCGGTTAGCGCCCGATTGCCGCTATTTCCCGCTGCATAAAGGCAGTTGCGGATGAACCGGTCGCGCCCGATGCGCTTGATCGGCGAGCCGGAAAACAGCGACCGGAAGCCCGCATCATCCAGCGCCAGCAACTCGCCCAAGCGCGGGGCGACCAGTTCGGCGCGGGGGAGGAATTCGCGGATCGCCTGAGCTTGGCTCGCGAACTTGTTCCACGGGCAGACCGCAAGGCAATCGTCGCAGCCATAGATGCGGTTGCCGAGGCCCTCGCGGAATTCCTCCGCAATCGGGCCTTTGTGTTCGATGGTAAGGTAGGAAATGCAGCGCCGCGCGTCCAAGCGGTAAGGCGCGGGGAAGGCGTCGGTCGGGCAGGCGTCGAGGCACGCGCGGCAGCTGCCGCATTGGTCGCGGTGCGGCTCGGCGGGGGCCAGGTCCAATGTCGTATAGATCGCCCCGAGGAACAGCCAGCTGCCATGCGTCGGGCTGACGAGGTTGGTGTGCTTGCCCTGCCACCCGATCCCTGCCGCCTCGCCCAGCGGCTTTTCCATCACCGGGGCGGTGTCGACGAAGACTTTGACCTGTGCTTTCGGCACCTCGGCAACCAGCCAGCGGGCGAGGGCTTTCAGGCGCTTCTTGACCACATCGTGGTAGTCCTTGCCCTGCGCGTAAACCGAAATCCGCGCGTGCGTATCCGACCCCTCCAGCGCCAGCGGATCATGGGCCGGGGCGTAGCTCATCCCCAGCGCGATCACGCTGCGCGCCTCAGGCCACAGCCCCTGCGGCGAGCGGCGGTGGTCCAGCCGCGCGGCCATCCACTCCATCGAACCGTGCTGCCCTTCTCCCAGCCATTGCTCCAGTCGGGCAGACCGCAGTGGGTCTTCGCCTGCGCTGGCAAAGCCGCACACGGCGAAGCCCAAGGCGGTTGCCTCCCCCGCAATCCGGGCTGCAAGGTCAGATGCTACCGGAGCATTAACCATATTCGGAGAGGCTCCCGTTTAATCCTGACCGCTAACCGCGTAGGCTATGGATATGGCGGTAAGCGATCACAACAAGGTGGGCAATCACGCGGAGGGCTTCAGCGCCATCCCGGCCGATGCACGCCCCCTCGCAATCGAAGCCCGCGGGCTGGTCAAAAGCTTTGACGGCACGCGCGCGGTTGATGGGGTGGACATTTTCGTCCCCGAAGGCGCGATTTACGGGATTCTCGGGCCCAACGGCGCGGGCAAGACCACGACGCTGCGGATGCTGCTCGGCATCATCGATCCCGACGAAGGCGTGCGCCGCGTGTTCGGGCATGACCGGCCGCATGATATCGGCCGGCTGATCGGCTATCTGCCGGAAGAGCGCGGGCTCTATCCAGCGATGAAGTGCATCGAGGCGATTGCCTTCATGGGCGCGCTGCGTGGGCTTCCGCTCAAAGAGGGCCGTAAACGCGCGGCCGAACTGCTCGAGCGCCACGAGCTTGGCTATGCCGCGGACCGCCAGATCCGTCAGCTGTCGAAGGGCATGGCGCAGACCGTCCAGCTGCTCGGCACGCTGGTGCACCGTCCGCGATTGGTCGTGCTGGACGAGCCGTTCTCCGGCCTCGACGCGATCAATCAGGGCAAGCTGGAACTGATGATCCGCGCATTGGCCGAGGATGGCGTGACCGTGATCTTCTCGACCCATGTGATCCACCATGCCGAACGCCTGTGCGAAGGCGTGGCGATCATTGCCGGGGGCAAGGTGCCTTACGCAGGGTCTGTCGAGGCCGCGCGCGACCGTATCCCGGCGCAGGTGCGGCTGGAGACGCGGGCGCGCGAGGGCGCATGGCTTTCGGCCTTGCCCGCTGACACCCGCCGCAATGGCGATTTCTTCCAGTTCCCGCTGCCCGAAAGCGGGATCGAACCGCTGCTGCGCCAGCTGATCGAAGGCGAGGCGGGCATCCTGTCGCTCTCGATTGAGCGCGCTGGTCTGCACGATGCCTTCGTCGCCATTGCGGGTGAGGCCGCAGCGCGCCAGCTCGAAGCTGATAATCAGGGGAACCGCGCATGAGCGATACCGAAATGCTTCGCCCGCGCCTCACCACGCTGGAAGCCGCCTGGGTCATCGCCCGGCGCGATTTCGTCGCGGTGCTGTTCAGCCGCGCGTTCCTGTTCTTCCTGCTCGGCCCGCTTTTCCCGGTGCTGATCGGGGGATTGGCGGGCAGTATCGGCGGGCAGGTGCAGCGCAATGCTGTCAGCATCGAGGTCGGGCTGGCGCTTTCGCCTGAGGACAACGCGGCGATGATCGCCGCAGCCGATGTCCTGCGCCCGCAACTGGCAGGGCAAGTGCCCGAATTGCGGGTGATCGAAGAAGCCGCGCAGGACAGCACCTTCGATGCGCGCGCCTTTCTGGATCAACGCCGCGGCAATTACGCCGCGATCCTGACCGGATCGCTGGCCGCGCCGCAACTGGTCGGCACGCAGGGTCAGATCGATCGCTGGTCGGGACCGATCGAATTGATTGCGGCGACAGCGAGCGGCGCTTCGCCCTCGCAGTTCCCCACGGCCACCAGCGAAGTGGTCGCCACTAGCGCTGCCTCTGAACGCACCAACCGGGTGCGCACCGCTCAGGCAGCGCAGATGGTATTGTTCCTGCTGACGATGCTGCTGGGCGGCATGGTGCTGTCCAACCTCGCCGAGGAAAAGGGCAACAAGATCATCGAAATCCTCGCCGCCGCCTTGCCGATGGATGCTGTGTTCATGGGCAAGCTGTTCGCGATGCTCGGCGTGTCCTTCGTCGGGATTGCGGTGTGGGGCACGGTCGGCTGGGCGTTCTGGGCGATTGCCGAAGACGCGATTGTCACCGTCACCCAGACCAATTTCCGCGAACTGCCCGGCCCGGCGGTCGGCTGGCCGATGTTCATGGTGCTGGGGCTGATCTACTTCACGATGGCCTATCTGCTGCTCGGCTCGTTGTTCCTGACGATTGGGGCGATGGCGGCTTCGGTGCGCGAGGTGCAGACCCTGTCGATGCCGGTGACGATGCTGCAACTGATGGTGTTCTTTCTGTCGGCGGCCAATATCGGCCAGACCGGTACTCCGCTGGAGCTGGGGGCGATTGCCTTCCCCCTGTCCTCGCCTTTCGCCATGCTGGCCCGCGCCGCGCTCGAGGAGACCCTGTGGCCCCATGCGCTGGCGGTCTTGTGGCAGGGCGTTGCGGTGATCCTGCTCGTCAAGGGAGGATCACTGCTGTTCCGCAAGCGGGTGATGAAGTCGGGTGGGGCCGGGCGTGCCAAGAAGAGCTGGTTCGCCCGGCGCGCGCCTGCCCCGTCTCAGCCTTCCTCTGGACCTGCCGAATAAGTCTCCATTCGCAACTCACTATTGACATTGCTGTCAGTTAGTCTGAGGATGCGACTCGGATCGGAGCGGCCCATGCACGAGGCTGCCTGACGGGAGACAGACATGGCCACCATCGCCCCCACTCCGCCCGCCGTTCAGCGCCCGCAAGTGCGCCGCGAGCCGAGTTCTTACGATGCGCTCAAAGCGCACTTCGCCGCCCATCCCGAAGAACGTCTCCGACACTCGCACCCGTGGGATGTGAGCCGCTCGGAAATCTATGCCGAGGATACGTGGCAGCCCGTTTTCGCCGAGATGCGCGCGGCGGGCCAGTTGCACTGGATCCCCGAAAGCCCGTTCGGCCCCTACTGGGCGGTGGTCGGCCACAAGGCGATCCAGCATATCGAGGCGCTGCCCGAAACCTTCTCGTCGAGCTGGGAGCATGGCGGGATCACCATCCTCGAACGGCCTGATGATGCGCAGCTGGCCGAAATGGGCGTTGAGCGCCGCGAGCTGCCGATGTTCATTGCGATGGACCGCCCGCAGCACACCGGGCAGCGCCGCACCGTTGCGCCCAAGTTCACCCCCACCGCCATCACCGAGATGGAAGCGGAAATCCGCCAACGCACCGGCGAAGTGCTCGACCGCCTGCCGCGCGGCGAAGTGTTCGATTGGGTCGACACCGTCTCGATCGAACTCACCACCGGGATGCTCGCCATCCTGTTTGGCTTCCCGTGGGAAGACCGCCGCTTGCTGACCTTCTGGTCGGACTGGGCGGGCGATACTGAGCTTGGCGCGGTGCGGGCCCTGGATGAGACCCGCTGGGGCATCCTTCAGGAAATGGCGGCCTATTTCCAGACGCTCTGGATCGAGCGGACAATGGACAAGGAGCCGGGCAATGATCTCATCTCGATGATGATCCACTCGCCCGCGATGAACCAGATGAGCCCGGAGGAATTCATGGGCAATCTGGTGCTGCTGATCGTGGGCGGGAACGATACCACCCGCAACACCATGAGCGGCATCATCCACGCGCTCGACAAGTTCCCGGACCAGCGCAAGCTCTATGAAGAACGGCCGGAGCTGATCCCCAATGCCGTGCAGGAAATCCTGCGGATGCAGGTGCCGCTGGCCCATATGCGACGCACCTGCACCGAGGACACCGAGGTGTTCGGCCAGACCATCAAGGCGGGCGACAAGGTGGTGCTGTGGTACATCAGCGCCAATCGCGATGGGGAAGTGTTCGACAACCCTGACAAGCTCGACATCACCCGCGAGAACGCCCGCCGCCACCTCGCCTTCGGCTACGGTATCCACCGCTGTGTCGGTGCGCGGCTGGCCGAACTGCAATTGCGGGTGCTGCTGGAAGAAATGCACAAGCGCCGCATGCGGGTGCATGTTGCCGGCGATGTCGAGCGGGTGCGCGCCAACTTCGTCCACGGCTTCCGCAAGCTCGAGGTTGAGATCACAACTTTCTGATCACCGGACGGGCAGGTGAAACTTCGGGCGTGTTCCGGGCGTATTAAGGACAGAACCTTCAAGACCCCCAGATGGAACATGCCCCGATGCGCCTGCCTGTGATTGATCGCCGCCGCCTGCTCGCCATTGGCGCTGCGCTGCCGTTTATCAGCGCCTGCTCCGCCGCGCCCGCCGAAGCCAAGAACTACCCCAAGGGCAGAACCGAGGCCGAATGGCGCAAGGCGCTGACCAAGGACCAGTTCTATGTGCTGAGGCAGGCAGGGACGGAACGCGCGTTCACCTCGCCGCTCGACAAGGAAAAGCGCAAGGGCACCTTCGTGTGCGCAGGCTGCGCCAACCCGCTCTATGCCTCGGCGCACAAGTTCGACAGCCGCACCGGCTGGCCGAGTTTCTGGCAGGCGATCGACAAGGGCGCAGTCGGAACCTCGACCGATTACCTGATCGGCTACCCCCGCACCGAAGTGCACTGCGCCGATTGCGGCGGGCATCTGGGGCACATCTTCGATGATGGCCCCAAGCCCACCGGCAAGCGCCACTGCATCAACGGGGTCGCGATGAAGTTTGTGCCTGCCTGATTTCTGGCAAGCTATTCGCCGAGTAGTGCCGGGGCCTGAAGCTGGGCAGCCAACCGCGCGAATTCACCGAGTGTGAAGGTGTCGTCGAACACCACCCCGTATTGGCGTTCACGCCGCCAGCGCACCTTGGCGCGGACTTCACGGGTCTTGTCCGTCAGGCCCGGCGCAGCGATCCGCACATTCTGGTCGATCGCCAGCAGCTGGTCGCAGGTGATCCGCGCACCCTGCTGCGAGAGGTTTTCGACCACCGCATCGAAACTGCCTGACAAGGTGTGGACCATCACCGGGAAGCACAGGCCGAGCCTGAGCCCGCGCTTGGGATAATCGCTCGCTTCGTTGACCAGTTGGCCGACTTGAACGCTTTGCGCAAAGGTGAAGCCGGCTTCGTTCTCTCGCTGCCACACGCAGCTGACTTCGTAGGTCGCGCCTGCGGGCATGTGCAGCGCGTAATCCTTGCAGCTGGGCAGGGCATGGAACAGGCGAACGCTCACCCCGGTTTCCGAAACGTCACGGATCACGCACACGAACTCACCCTGCGCCGAGACCAGTTTGGCCGCACGGATCAATAATGTGAAACGCGGCGCAGCGCGCTGGTCAGCGCCGGGCGTATCGGATGCCTCTTCGAGACGTACGGTATTCGTCGCTATGTCCATGCCCTGTTGTCCCAACCCGACAGCCCCTGGTCCTGGCACTGGCGAGACATGTAGATGGGACGCGCCTGTCCCATGTTCTAAGAACTGACATAGGTAGAAGGCGTTAAGGGGGAGATAATGAGCGCCAAGGCATCAACGTGCGTTGCTTACGCTGAATGACGTATCTGGTACGGGCGGCGGGACTCGAACCCGCACGAGCAAAGCTCAGGGGATTTTAAGTCCCCGGCGTCTACCATTCCGCCACGCCCGCATCACAGCGCCCTTGCCACAGATTGCGGTTCCAATGCCAGAGCTTGCCCGAAAGCTTGCCAGTCGGCGTATCATCGCCCATTTCGGCCAGGATATTCACACAACAAGGGCGCAGCATGGCGGGCGAAGCATCTGACGCGCATTCGGTGGTGGCGACCATCCAGCCGGCGATCTCGCTGCTGGGCCTCGGCATCGGCGCGGCGCTGGCGAGCCGGGCACTGCGGCTCAACCCAATTGTCGGCTATCTCGGTCTGGGCCTGGGGCTAGCGAGCCTTGGCATGGCGCCTGATTTTCGCGGGCCGGTGGTCGCCGCGATGGCCGAGGCAGGGGTGATGTTCCTGCTGTTCAATCTCGGCCTGCACTTCTCGCTGGGGCGAATCCGGGCGGAGGCGGGCAATATCTTCGGCTTCGGCAGCTTGCAGATGGTGGTGGCGGGCGGGGCCTTTGCGGCGCTGTTCATCGCGTTCGGCTTGCCGCTGGCCTTCGCAATCATCGCGGGCTTCGGCATGGGCCTGTCTTCCACCGCCGTCGTGATCGGGCTGGTGCGTGAGCGTGGGCAAGAGGATTGCCCCGTCGGCCGCGCGGCGCAATCGATCCTGATCTTTCAGGATATTGCCGCGATCCTGCTACTGGTGACCGCAGGCGCGCTGGCGAGCGGCGGGGCGTTAGCGCCTGCGTTAGGGCTGGCGGGGGCAAAGGCGCTCGCCGCATTCGGGATCGCGGTGCTGTTCGCCCGCTACCTGACCGAGCCGCTGTTCAGCCTGATCGCCCGCGCCGGAACGACCGAGGTCTACACCGCCACAGCGCTGTTCATCGCGCTCGCCGCCGGGTGGGCGACGGGGATGGCGGGGCTATCGCTGACGCTGGGCGCGTTCCTCGGCGGGATGGCCGTGGCGGATTCGCGCTATCGGATTCTGGTGCAGACGGAGATCGACGCGTTTCGCGGGCTGTTCCTGAGCTTCTTCTTCATCTCGGTCGGGCTCAGCATCGATCCGGCCTTACTGGTGGCGGACTGGATGCTGGTGGTGGGCGTGACGCTCGGCATGATCGTGCTCAAATGCGCCTTCAACGTAGTGGCCGCGCTGCTCAACCGCTGGTCGGTGCCGGGGTCGATCCAGCTCGGGTTCCTGCTCGGGCAGGGGAGCGAGTTCACGCTGGTGCTGTTGGCGCTGCCCGCGGTGGCTGGCCTTGCCGAGCCGCGGCTTGTGTCCGCGATGGTCACTGCGATCGCGATCAGCCTAGCGGTTACGCCGCTGGTGTCGAACATCGGGCGCAAGCTGGCCGGACGCCTACGCGCAGGGCCGCCGGACATGAAGCTGGCGGGTGATGACGCGCCGGTGCTGATCATCGGCATGACGTCGGCGGGTCGTACGCTGGCCGATGCGCTGGCATACAATGAGATTGGCTACCTCGCGCTTGAGGCGGATCATGATCGCTTCCAGATGGCACTGGCCGATGGCTACCACGTCCACCGCGCCAACCCGGCCGACCCGCGCAGCTGGGACGCGATTGGGATCGACCGGCGGCAAGTGCTGGTGGTTGCGACGGGCGATACCTCAGTCTCGCGTGAGGTCACGCCCTTGGCGCAGCAGCGAATGCCGGGGCTCGCGCGGATCATCGCGGTGCCGGGGCCGGACGAGATCGACGAGATCGCCGCGCTTGGTATGCTGCCGGTCGACATGAGCCTGAGCGGCGGGGGTGAGCGGCTGATCGAACTGGTCTTCGCCGCCTTGGGCGAACAACGCGCTCTGCCGGTGCCGAGCCTTGCCCATGACGAAGTGCGGCCGCTCAAGGTAGCGTGATTTGTGTCGCGCACCCGCCTCCGCGGGTGCGTCCTCGGCGCTGTTTCAAGCCCCGCAGGCTTGCGCGCCTGCGGCTCGGGCGCGTGCCCTCGCGGCCCTTTGGGCCGGTTTGGCGGTGCTGGGAGCTATCAGTGCGGTTGCAATCGGCGGACACACGGGTCCTTACGGCCGTGTAGGCCGATCATCGCAACGGCGGCAGTGCGGCTGTTCCTTGCGCTTCGTCACGAGGCGGTCCCGATAACCGCTCTTGGCGAAGCGCAGGGCCGCTTACTTGTTCAGCCGCTCGCGGATTTCCTTGCCGGCCTTGAAATAGGGCACGCGCTTGGAAGGCACGTCCACTGTTTCGCCGGTGCGCGGATTGCGCCCGCTGCGCGCTTCACGCTCTCGCGTAGAAAAGGCGCCAAAGCCGCGCAGTTCGACCCGGCCCCCCTCGGCCAGCCGTTGCGCGATTTCATCGAAGAAGATGTCAACCACCTGCTCGATTTCGTCCGCGCGAAGCTCTGGATTATCCTTGTGCAATTCCTGCAGCAATTCGGATCTGATCATGGCGATCTCCCGACGCCCATGGACGGTCTCGCCGCCATATCACGCCGTAAATGCGGGTTACCCCGTCGTTTCGTTTACGCGCCCCCGACCCGTGGGGCGGCCCCCTTTACTCTCAGCGCTGCAGTATATGCAACCCGTCGCTGAAGAGTGTGAACAAACTGTCAGAATTCGGGAAAGTCCGCAACCTGCATTAATGTCAGTAAGCTAAAACCTTACAAAACGACCGCAAGATCGGCTGGATCAAGTCCGAGGCGTTGCATCCGGCTGCGGATTTCGGGCCATTCTTCGCGCAGGAACGTCTCGCGTTCGGCGGCGCGCAGCCGCTCGGCCGCGCCGCGCACGACATACATGCCGACGCCGCGCTGAACTTCGACGAGGCCGTCGTTCTGGAATTGCTGATAGGCCTTGGCCACAGTGAGCGGGTTCGCCCCCTGCTCAGCCGCCAACGCCCGCACTGAAGGCAGCATCGCGCCTTCCGGATAGGCGCCGTCAATGATGGCCGCGGCGATTTGATCGCGCAGCTTGAGGTAGACAGGCCGGTTGGAGCTTGGGCGGTTGGGGTTCATGGCAGCGGTGTCCCTTGCGAGGTGCATCAGTGCCATAATACAGCCATGCGGTCAATTTGATTCAGGGCCACCTATTGGTGGCGCAGACCCCCCGCCCCGCCCCGCCCCGCCCCACCTCCCCACCCGACCACCATAGCCTAACGGTATAATTGGTGGCCGGGTGGGGAGGCGGGGCGGGGGGTCTGCATCGTGCGACCGCACGATTACCAACAAGCGCGCAACAAAAGCTTCACATGACCGATTGAGGCGCTAGGTTGCGCCCCCATTGTGGCGGTGTGGTGAGGCATCGCTTAACCATTCGATGGGGATCGAATTCATGAAAGATATGTCGCTGTGGGCGGAGGCCGATTGGATTGCGGCCATCGCCGTGGTTGTGCTGATCGTGTTTCTTGCGATTGGCAGCAAGATCGCGGTGCAGAAGGAGCCTGAGTTCGCCGGGCACCCCAAGGGCCTCTACATGCTGTTCTTCGCCGAGATGTGGGAGCGCTTCTCCTACTACGGCATGCGTGCGATCCTGGTGTTCTATCTGGCCCAGCATTGGGACTTCACCGAGGGCAAGTCGAACCTGATCCTCGGCGCATATGCCAGCCTCGTCTATATCACTCCGGTGCTGGGCGGCTGGCTGGCTGACCGCTATCTCGGCCAGCGCAAGGCGGTCCTGTTTGGCGGCTTGCTGCTGGCGGTGGGCCACTCGCTGATGGCGGTGGAAGGCACTGGCGGGCAGGACGATCCCACGATCAACATATTCTGGGCGGCACTGGCCTTCATCATCGTCGGCTCGGGCTTCCTGAAGGCCAACATCTCGGTGATGGTCGGCCAGCTGTACCCGATGACCGATATCCGCCGCGACGGCGCCTATACGATCTTCTATATGGGCATCAACGTCGGCGCGGCGATCGGGACGATCCTGGTTGCCTATCTCGGCCAGACGGTTGGCTGGGGCTTTGGCTTCGGTCTTGCCGGGATCGGGATGCTGCTGGGCCTCGTTGTCTTCGTCCTCGGCAAGTCAACGCTGGGCGGCGCGGGCGAGGCTCCCCGGCCACTCGCCAAGGGGAAGGAATACAGCCTCTATGGTATCGGCGTCGCTGCGGTCGCCGTGATCTGGGCGCTGGTGCAGTATCAGGACGTGATCCAGACGCTGCTGATCATCTCGGGCGTGTCGCTGCTCGGCTATGTGCTGTTCGAAAGCTTCAAGCTCGAAAAAGAACCGCGTGAGCGGATGTTCGCGATCCTGTTCCTGATCAGCCTCAACCCGCTGTTCTGGGGCCTGTTTGAACAGGCGGGCGGGTCAATGAACCAGTTCACCGACAAGTTCGTCGATCGCAGCGGGGTGCCTGCGGGGATCTTCCAGTCGATCAACCCGATTTACATCATCCTGCTCGCCCCGCTGTTTGCCGGGCTGTGGCAGTGGTTGGGGCGCAAGGGCAAAGAACCTTCAGCTCCCGCCAAGTTCGGGCTGGCGCTGGCGCAGATGGGCCTTGCCAATCTGGTGCTGGTGTGGGGGGCGGAAGCCTATGGCATCGCCGCGATGACCCCGGTCCTTCTGGTCTTCGCCTATTACTTCTTCGCCACCACGGCCGAACTGTGCCTTTCGCCTGTCGGCTTGTCGGCCATGAACCGGCTCGCGCCCAAGCACCTCGCCAGCCTCATCATGGGCGCGTGGTTCTATATGACAGCGGTCGGCAACTTCGTCGCCGGCAAGATCGGAGAAGCGACCGGCGGGCATGACGGCGTGATGTCCAAGCAGGGCCTGCTCGACATTTACGAAGTGTTCGGCTGGATCGCAATCGGTGCGGCTGTGGCCGTGCTGCTGGTCAGCCCGATCGTGAAAAGGTGGATGCACCTCGACACGCTGGCGGACGACAAGCCTGCCCCCACGCTTGAAGGCGCGGACGAGGCCTACCCCGCCGCCCGCCCGGCCGAGTAACCTTGGCCTGACACATTAATCGTTAGGTCGCATAGACAACCTGCCCGTTTCCCGTCACACAATGTGACTGGGAAACGGGAAAGGTTTTCGATGCTTTCACACTTCAAATTGCGAGCGCGCATGGGCGCGCTGGCCACTTTGGTAAGCGCGTTGGCGCTGTCTGCCTGCGCGACCACCGGCGGCAGCGGCGAAGCCGCCAGCGCCTCGGACAAGGCCAAGGACGATGCCTTTGCCGCCACCCCGGCAGGCGATCCGGTGTTCGCTTCGACCTACAAACCCTACCCCAACATCGCTACCGCGATCCGCGGCGCGACGATCTATGATGGCAAGGGCGGCAAGATCGAGAACGGCGTGGTGTTCATGTCCGGCGGTAAGATCACTGCGGTTGGCGGCCCCGCCACCCCGATCCCGGCCGACATCGCGGTGTTCGACGGCACCGGCAAGTTCGTCACTCCCGGCATCATCGACATCCACTCGCACCTCGGCGACTATCCCTCGCCCGGCGTCGAAGCCCATTCCGATGGTAACGAAGCCACCGCGCCGACCACGCCCGAAGTCTGGGCCGAACACTCCGTCTGGCCGCAGGACCCGGGCTTTAGCCGCGCGCTGGCGAATGGCGGGATCACGGCGCTCCAGATCCTCCCCGGCTCAGCCAACCTGATGGGCGGGCGTTCGGTGACGCTCAAGAACGTTCCCGCGCGCACCATGCAGGGAATGAAGTTCCCCGGCGCGCCCTATTCAATGAAGATGGCCTGCGGGGAAAACCCCAAGCGCGTCTATGGCAGCCGTGGACGGATGCCCTCGACCCGGATGGGCAACCTTGCGGTCAACCGCGAAACCTGGCTCGGCGCGATCGATTACGCCAACGACCCGAAAGCCAAGCGCGATCTCGGCAAGGAGACGCTGGTAGGCGTTCTCAAGGGCGAAATCCTGATCCAGAACCACTGTTACCGCGCCGATGAAATGGCGCTGGTGCTCGATATGGCAAAGGAGATGGGCTACAAAGTTGCGGCCTTCCATCACGCGGTCGAAGCTTACAAGATCGGCGATCTGCTGCGCGAAAATGACGTGTGCAGCGCGATCTGGGCCGACTGGTACGGCTTCAAGATGGAAAGCTACGACGGCATTCTGGAAAACGCGGCGTTCCTGCAACGTGAAGGCGCCTGCGTGGTGATCCACTCGGATGACCAGAACGATATCCAGCGCCTCAATCAGGAAGCCGCCAAGGCGCAGGCCGCCGGTGCGCGGGTCGGGATCGACATCCCCGATGCGACTGTGATCCAATGGCTCACCTACAACGCGGCCAAGGCGATGGGGATTGCGGACATGACCGGCAGTCTCGAGACCGGCAAGATGGCCGATGTGGTGCTGTGGAATGGCGATCCGCTGAGCGTCTATTCGCGGCCAGAGAAGGTCTGGATCGATGGTGCGCTGATGTTCGATGCGATGAACCCCAAGACACGGCCCGTCAGCGATTTCGAGCTTGGCCAGCCCGGTGAAGGAGATGTGAAGTGAAGCGGCTCCTCATCACAGCGGCCAGCGTTCTGGCCCTCACCGCATCGCCTGCCTTCGCGCAGGACATGGTCGTCACGAACGCCAAACTGGTGATCGGTGACGGCGGTGCCCCGATCGAAGGCGGCGTCGTGATCGTGGACGATGGCAAAGTGGTGTTCGCGGGGGTGCCCACCCCCGGCCAGACTTTCTCGACCGACGTGTTGATTGACGCGGGCGGAGCGTGGGTCACCCCCGGCCTGTTCGCCACAGTGACAACACTCGGCCTGGCCGACGTGTCGGCGGTTGATGAAAGCAACGACATCACCGCGCGCGAAACGCCGTTCAGCGCGGCGCTGGATGCGGCGACTGCGATCAATCCCACCTCGCAGCACATCCTCGTCCACAAGGCCGCCGGGATCACCCGCGCGGCAACGTCGATGATGCCGTCCGGTTCGATCTTTGCGGGACAAGGCGCGATCATCGACCTTGATGGCGATGCAAAGCCGGTGATGCAGGCGCGCGCCTTCCAGATGATCAATCTGGGCGAGGGCGGTGCGGACCGCGCGGGCGGCAGCCGCGCCGCAGCCCATGCGCTGCTGCGTTCGGCGCTGCGTGAGGCGCAGGCGCTGGTCGGCAAGTCCGGCATCCCCGAGACAACCGAAATCGGCAAGGATGACGAGGTGTTCCTCAGCCGCTTCGATGCCGAGGCGCTGGTGCCGGTGGTGACGGGCAAGCAGAAGCTTTACGTCGCCGTCGAACGGATGGCCGATATCCGCGCCGTGCTGGCGCTGAAGGCGGAATATCCCAAGCTTGATCTGGTGCTGGTCGGCGTGACCGAAGGCTGGCTGGTGGCAAACGAAATCGCTGCCGCCGGGGTTCCGGTGATTGCCAACGGGTTGAACGATCTGCCCGAGACCTTCGAGCAACTGGGTGCGACCCAGTCCAATGCCGGGCGGATGGCGAAAGCGGGCGTGACAGTCGCGATCAATGCTGAAAGCCTCCAGAACCCGCGCCGGTTGCAGCAGGTGGCGGGTAACCTCGTCGCGTTGACCCGGATCCCTGGGGCGAGCGGGATGGATTGGGGCAAGGCGTTTGCCGCAATCAGCTCCGTCCCCGCCGAAATCAGCGGCATGGGCGGCAAGGCGGGCGTGCTCAAACCCGGCGCGCTGGGCGATGTGGTGATGTGGTCCGGCGATCCGCTCGAAGTCGGCTCGGTGCCGACCAAGGTGTTCATCGCCGGGGTCGAGCAGGACCTCAGCAACCATCAGACCCGGCTGCGCGACCGCTATATCGACCTCGATGAAAGCGACCGGCCCAAGGCCTACGACTGGTAATGGCGTTGATGTCCAAACAGACGGCCGCCGCCTTGGCGGCCTCGCTCCTGCTCGCCCTGCAACCTGTGCACGCGCAGGAGGGGGCGGGCGAGGCCGTCGCCGATCCTAGGGCGCAAGACTCTGCGTGGCATTCTGCGCAGCAGATCTATCTGCTGGGTCTCACGCCCGAAGATGGCTGGCATTTTGTCGATGGCGGGGTGCGCTGGCGCTGGGTCAAGTACCTCGCGTCAGACCGCAAGCCGACCGTCGCTGACCGGATCACCGTCCATTACGAGGGGCGGTTGCTCGACGGGACCCTGTTCGACAGTTCCTATGCCCGCGGGGACCCAGCAACCTTCCCGCTGGGCCGGCTGGTCAAGGGTTGGCAGCTTGCGGTGCCGCAGATGGGCGTGGGCGAGGTGATCGAAATCGCGATTCCCGCAGACCTCGCATATGGCCCCGTCGGGCGGGGGCCGATTCCAGGCAATGCGACTTTGGTGTTCAAGGTCGAGCTGATCGCGATCGCAGGCCAGACCTAGCCGGCGCGCGGGGGCCATTGCGGCACCGGCTCGCCTTGTGCGAACAGGTGCGCGGCGCTCCATCCAGCCATCTGTTCTAACATCGGCGCCAACGCGTGCCCCTTGTCCGTCAGGATATAGCGCGCGCGCTTGCCGTCGGGCGGGTCGCGCAGCATCAGCCCAGCCTCTTGCAGGATCGCCAGCCGCGAGGTCAGGGCGGCGCGGTTGATGCCGAGGCGATCCACGAACTCCTCGAACCGCTCCGCCCCAAGGAACGCATCGCGCAGGATCAACAGCACCCAGCGGTCGCCGAGCAGGCGGGCGGCGCGGCCGATCGGGCAGGGCGCGCGTGAGGGGGTGTAGGTTTTCATCGTCTGATTATCAGACTTGCGCGCGGACAAGGCAAGCGGCATAACATCTGCATAACAGACTTAAAGGAAGCCCGCCCATGACCGCATCTCGCTTCGCGTCCCCTGAAGATTCCATCGCTTATATGAAGAAAGTCGCCGTCGCGCGCTCGGGCTTCTCGGCATGGCTTGATATCGAGCCGGTGAAGGTGTGGGAGGGGGAGAGCGAATTGCTGCTGGTGATGCGGCCCGAAATGACCCAGCACCACGGCTATGCCCATGGCGCGATTGTCGGGCTGATGGCCGACAATGCCTGCGCTTGGGCTGGGGCATCGGTCGCAGGAGATGTGGTGACGGGGGGCTACACCATCGACTTTCTGCGCCCGGCCAAGGGAGAGCGGCTGCGTGCGCGTGGCACAGTCGTCAAGGCAGGCAAGCGGCAGGTGGTGGTGCGCGCAGATGTGTGGGCCGAAAGCGGCGGCGAGGCGCCGGTCCATGTCGCGGTGGCGCAGGCGACGATCGTGCCGACCGAGATCGCAGCCTGATCCAAGCCCGCTAGGCGCGCCTCCTCACCCATGTTAGGCTAGCAGCCATGGACGGGGCAATCATCACACTCATCGCGGCCAATGTGGCATTCGTCGGCACGCATTTCGCCATGTCGCACCCTCTGCGCAGCGGCATGGTCAAGGCCTTGGGGGCGGGCGGGTTTCAGGGGGCCTATACCGTCGTCAGCTTTGCCACGCTGGCGTGGGTCTATTTCGCCTTTACCGCCGCGCCGCCGGCTGACCTGCCGGGATCGGGCGATGTCGGCTGGATCGCAGCGACGATCATCACCCTGCCTGCGATGATCCTGCTTGCAGGCTCGTTTATGGGCAATCCCGCGCTGCCGACCCCGATGGCCGAAGCGCAGGCGCGCGCCGAGCCCAAGGGCGTGTTCCGCGTTACCCGCCACCCGATGATGTGGGCGATCGGCCTGTGGGCGGCTTCGCACCTCATCCTGTTCTGGAGCACCCGAACAATGGTCACCGCGCTCGCCATGGGCGTGCTGGCACTGGTCGGCGCGAAGTTTCAGGACGCCAAGAAGGAAGTTCTGATGGGCGAGAGCTGGGCCGAGTGGGAGAGCAAGACCAGCTATTGGCCGCGCTGGGGGGCGCTCTTCAGCGTCGGCGCGGTGCCGCTGATTGCGGGGACAGTGTTGTGGCTGGCGGGCAGCTATATCCACCTGTGGCGCGCTGGCATCCCGGCGGGGGTGTTCAAGTGGTTGGCCTAAACCCCTGCACTACTCGCCCGTAAACACCGCGCCCCGCTTCTCGATCAGCGCGGCGACGCCCTCGGCGTGGTCGGCAGTGGTGTGCATCATCGCTTGCGTGTTCGCGGCGAGTTCCAGCGCTGTGTCGTAACTCGTCTGCTGGCCCTGCCGCAGCAGGTTTTTGGTATGGCGCAGCGAGTGCGGCGGGAGCAACGCAATCCGGCCCGCCAGTGCGCGCGCCTCGTCCATCAGCGCCTCTGGGGCGACCACCCGGCTGACAAGGCCCCAGTCCTTCGCCGTCGCAGCGTCGATCACATCGCCGGTGTAGAACAGCTCCGCCGCGCGGCTCATCCCGATCACGCGGGGCAGGATCCAGGTGCCGCCATCGCCGGGGATGATCCCCAGTTTGAGGAAGGTCACGCCGAACTTCGCGCTCTCGCTGGCAATGCGGATATCGGCGAGGCAGGCGACATCGCAGCCCAGCCCGATCGCCGGGCCATTGACCGCCGCGATCACCGGCACGCGCAGGCCATAGAGCGCGCGCAGCATCAGATGGATATTGTCGCGGTAGCCGTCCGAAATCGCCGGAGTGGTTCCGCCAAACGTGCCGGTCTTGTCCCGCATCGCCTTTACATCGCCGCCCGCGCTGAAGGCCCGCCCGGCGCCTGTCAGGATCACCACCCGGCATTCCATGTCGCGGTTGATCGCATTAGCGACCCGGACAAACTCATCCCCGTCGCCCGGCGCGCCCAGCGGGTTCATGGACTCCGCCCGATCGAGCGTGAGAATGGTGACAGGGCCTTCTTTGGCAATCTGGATCAGTGACATCAGCAACCTTGCACGTTTGCGACAGATAATTCACCTTGCGTATAGGCGGGGGATGGCAAGGGCAAGGCTGGCGCCCCGCGGCCCGTGCTAATGATAGGGGTCGAAGCGGAGAACTTGATTGCCCAGCCTGACCTTGCTTGCGACCCCGCCCCAGCTGCTGAGCGCCGCGCTCGCGCTGGCCGCGCCGCAGCCTCAGGCACCCCCGCCGCCACCGCAGGTCGTTCCGCTCGAATGGAACCTGGCCGCGGTGCAGGACAGCGCGCTGCCTGCGACAGATGGCCCGCCCGATGACGCCGCACCCCCGCCGCCCGAAGGCGAGACGGCGGATGGTGAGCCGGCCAACGAAATCGTAGTCGAGGGCGAATATGGCCCACCCAAAAGCGATCCGCTCGAACGCGTCAATGAAGAGAGCTATCGCCTGACCCAGGCGGTCGATCAAACGCTGGTCGAGCCGATGGCCAATGCCTATCGCGATGGCCTGCCCGAACCGATCCGCGACGGGCTGGGCAATGTCGTGCGCAATCTGGCCGAGCCGACCAATGCGCTGAATTTCCTGCTACAAGGCAAGGTCGGCAAGGCGTTTGAGACGTTGGGGCGGCTGGCGATCAATTCCACCATTGGTGTGGGCGGCCTGTTCGACGTGGCGGGCAAGAAGGCAGATATTCCCTATCGCCGCAACGGCTTTGGCAACACGATGGGCTATTACGGCATCGGGCCGGGGCCGTATATGTTTGTGCCAGTGACCGGGCCAACAAGCGTGCGCGATTTTATCGGACTTACGCTGGATCAGGCGCTGCTGCCCTTCGCGTTCGGCAAGCCGTTCAACAAGCCGACCTATACGGTTCCGTATTTCGTGGTGAACTCGCTCGACCAGCGGCTGGAGTTCGACGCGGAGATTGCCGCTATCCGCAACTCGGACGATCCCTACCTGATGCGGCGCGAAACATATCTCGCCAAGCGCCGCCGCGATATCGCGCTGTTGAAGGGCGAACCGATTTCGGAACTGGACCAGATGCGGCTGGAGGAACTGGAGGGGACGCCTTCTTTTGACACTGCCGCGCCGCCTCCGGTTGCGAATGTTGCGCCTGTCGAACCGCCTGCCAACCCCGAGGCTCTGCTGATCACTCAGCCGCGCTAGGTCGCGCCAAATCCAGCCAGCGCGCGAAGTTGCGCACGGTCAGCGGCCAGTCCTTCGGCCAATCGGGCAGGCCGCTTTCGGAGAGGCCCCGCTGATCCGCCCAGACCTGCGGCCATTCCATCGTGACATCGCCATCGTCGATGCACAGGTCGTTGAGCAAGAGATCATCGGGGTGCGGTGTCAGCCGCGGTTCGACATAAAACAGCGCCTGTTCCCACATGAAGCGGGCGGCCTCGGGCGAGCAATCCTGCGCCATCATTGCGAGGAACTCTGCCTCAGTGGGGTTGGGGCGGCGAGCGGCGACCCGGCGATGCGCGTACCGCACCATCACGAAGCCGAGCGCCAACCAGACCACGAGGGCCGCAACGACGAACCCTGTCACCGCCAGCCATTCGGGGATGCCGAGCAATTCGCCCATCGGCGCGCAGCTGTTACGCCCGCGCCTCTTCGCCCGTGATCCCCGTGCTGTTGTGCTTCAACGCCTTGAGCACCGTATCGACGATCTGCGGTGCGTTGAGGCCAGCCTCATCATACTGCTTTATCGGATCGTCGTGATCGATGAAGGTATCGGGCAGGCGCAGCGTGCGCACCTTCAAACCATTATCCGTCAGGCCGGTATCGCTGGCGAAGGTCAGCACGTGCGCGCCGAGGCCGCCGATCGAGCCTTCCTCGACCGTGACGATCACCTCATGGGTGCGCATCAGCTTGGCAATCAGGTCTTCGTCCAGCGGCTTGGCAAAGCGCAGGTCAGCGACGGTGGTGGAAAGCCCCTTGGCCTCCAGCGTGTCGGCGGCCTTGAGCGCTTCCGTCAGGCGCGAACCGAGCGAAAGGATCGCCACCTTGGTGCCTTCACGCACCAACCGGCCCTTGCCGATTTCGAGCTTCACCGGAACCTCTGGCAGCGGAACCCCGGTGCCATTGCCGCGCGGATAGCGGAAGGCGATCGGCCCTGCGTCATACTCGGCGGCGGTGTAGGTCATGTGGACCAACTCGGCTTCGTCAGCCGCAGCCATCACCACCATGTTCGGCAAGGTGGCGAGATAGGTGATGTCGAAGCTGCCTGCGTGCGTCGCCCCGTCGGCGCCGACCAGACCGGCGCGGTCAATGGCGAAGCGCACCGGCAGGTTCTGGATGCACACATCGTGCACCACCTGATCGTAGGCGCGCTGGAGGAAGGTGGAGTAGATCGCCGCAAACGGACGCATCCCTTCGGCAGCGAGGCCTGCTGCGAAGGTGACCGCGTGCTGCTCGGCAATGCCGACGTCGAAGGTGCGAGTGGGGTGCGCCTTCGCAAACTTGTCCACGCCCGTGCCGCTCGGCATTGCGGCGGTGATTGCGCAGATGCGGTCGTCCGTGTCGGCCAGCTTCGCCAGCGTCAGGCCGAACACGTCCTGATAGGCAGGCGCGCTGGGGGCGCTTTTGGCCTTTTCGCCGGTGATGACGTTGAACTTGGGCACGCCGTGATACTTGTCGGCAGAGTTCTCCGCCGGGGCATAGCCCTTGCCCTTCTCGGTCACGACATGGATCAGCACCGGGCCTTCCGAGGTATCGCGCACATTCTCCAGCACCGGCAGCAGGTGATCGAGATTATGCCCGTCAATCGGGCCGACATAGTAGAAGCCCAGCTCCTCGAACAAGGTTCCGCCGGTTACCATGCCGCGGGTGAATTCCTCGGCCTTGCCGATGGTGTCGTGCATCCGGCGGCTCATCTTCTGGATGACGCGCGATGCGAGGCTGCGGATGCCGAGATATTCGCTCGATGACACCATCCGCGCGAGATAGGCGGACAGGCCCCCCACCGGCGGTGCGATCGACATGTCGTTATCGTTGAGGATCACGATCAAGCGATTGCCGGCCTGTGCGGCGTTGTTCATCGCCTCATAGGCCATGCCCGCGCTCATCGAGCCGTCGCCGATCACCGCGATGCCGCGTCCCGCCTTGCCCTGCATCTTGTTAGCCATGGCAAAGCCCAGCGCTGCCGAGATCGAGGTCGACGAGTGCGCCGCCCCAAAGGGATCGTATTCGCTCTCCGACCGCTTGGTGAAGCCCGACAGCCCGCCGCCCTGGCGCAGCGTGCGGATCCGGTCCCGCCGACCGGTGATGATCTTGTGCGGGTAACACTGGTGGCCCACGTCCCACACCAGCTTGTCGGTGGGTGTGTTGAACACGTAGTGGATCGCCACGGTCAGTTCGACCACGCCCAGACCCGATCCCAGATGCCCACCCGAAGTGCTGACCGCATCGATCATCTCGGTGCGCAGTTCGTCGGCGAGTTGGCGGAGCTGTTCGGGCTTGAGGCGGCGCAGGTCGTCAGGGGTGTCAACCTGATCGAGCAACGGTGTGTAAGGCGATTGTGTCATAGCGCCCAGCTTTACACAGGGAAAACCGGCCTGTCGATGCAGGGTTGATCGAGATCAAGCCTGGCGCGCCCGTCACCCGTCGCAGGCTTTGGCCCCGGCCTGTTGGAGACACATGAGACACGGTCCATAAACGAAAAGCCTGTCGTCGCACAGTGCGGCAGCGCAGCACAGGCGGAAAGGCGAGAGAGTTCGGTCATCCGGCGCTTATGCCCGTGGCGTCAGCAGTAGGAAACAGCTGGCAGCGTCAGGTGCAGGCCTTGCACAGCCCGCGGATCTCGAGCACCGGGCGTTCCGCCTTGAAGCTGCGGGCGGCGGCGATGGCGCGGACGGCGCGGCTCACATCCTCATCGTCGACATGGGCCGCCTCGCCGCATTCGTCGCAGACGAGGAAGATGCAATCATGCGCGCAACCCGGATGGGTGTTGGCGAGATAGGCGTTGGCGCTTTCGACCCGCAAGGCGAGGTTGTTGGCCACGAACACATCGAGGATGCGATAAACACTGTTCGGCGCCACCCGCTTGCCACGCGCCGCCGAGAGATTGTCGGCAATGTCATAGGCCGAGACCGGGCGCTCATGCCGGGCGAGTTCGGCAAACACCGCCTCACGCATGGTGGTCCACTGCTCGCCCGCAGTCACCAGCGCACGCGCGGCTTCGGCGACAAGATCCTGTCCGGTGTGTTCCTGATGGCTGTGCGCGTGCTGTCCCATGTCTGCTGATATAATGAGACAGACGGGTAAGCGCCAGTGGGGAGAGGCCACGGTAACTTGGCCCCCACCCTTCTTCGCAACCGCTGGGATGACGCTTGGGTCGAAGGAATTCTCAGCCAGCATCCCTGAGGAAACTGGCCCGGTAGATGTTCGGGAACATGGTCTTGAGCGCCGTCACCTTGGGCGCGTCCCAGCGCACGATGTAGCGGCTGGTCGGATTGATCGCCATGTAGTCCTGATGATAGGCCTCAGCCGGATAGAATGCCTTGTAGGCTTCGATCCGGGTGACGATCGGGTTCTTCCAGATCCCCGCCTTGCCGAGCTGGGCGATATAGGCCTTGGCGACGGCGGCCTGTTCGGCGTTCAAAGGCACGATCGCGCTGCGATAATGCGCGCCGGTGTCCGGGCCCTGACGGTTCTTCAGCGTCGGATCGGCGACCACCGAGAAGAAGATCCGCAGCAATTGGTCATAGCGCACCACCGCCGGGTCATAGGTGATCCGCACGGCTTCGGCATGATTGGTCACGCCGCTGGAGACGAGGTCGTATTTGGCGCTCGCTGCGTTGCCGCCATGATAGCCCGATACGGCGGAAGTCACACCCTTCACATGGCTGAAAACGCCTTCCACACCCCAGAAACAGCCACCAGCGAAAACGGCGGTTTTTAGGCCTTTCGCTTCTTTGGCAGTGCGGGTCGCGGCGGGGGCGTTGACGGCTTCTTCGGCAACCGCGGGTTCCGCGCAGGCGCTCAGGGCCAGCGACGTGGCGGCGAGCAGGGCAGCAATCTTGTGCATGGGGTCAGCGTCCTTCGGGCGCGATCACGAACTCCGCCGATGGGCCGGGTGTCTCATGCCGTTCGGCAGCCTGCGCGGCCGGAGCCAGCTCGCCCACCCAGCTCTCCGCCTTGGCGCCCGCGATCAGCAGGGCTCCGAAGACGAAGCCGATGCCGAAATTGCGGAACAGGTCAGGAGAGAACAGACGCATGGGGAACTCGTGATTCGTGTGGTTGCCGCCAATGCCTCTGCCCGATGCCGAATTGCAGCGGGATGAACATGGCGGTCAGGCCCGATTAGGTCGCGGCCCTAACTTAGTTACGGAACGGCTGAGAAAAAGTTGAGATGAAGTGTGGTTCGTGCCGAGCCGTGCGCGCGGTGCGACGAATGCAGGGGAATGCGTAAGGCGGTACGCGCCCTCGCCCCTCCACCACCCTGCGGGTGGTCCCCCTCCCCGAGCAAGCTCGAGGAGGATTAACGGGCCGCAGGCCCGCGAGCGCACGCGCGTGAGCCGCAGGTGCCCCGTAGCGAAGCGGAGGGAATAGCACCGAGGACGAAGGCGCGGAGGCGCCTTCGAAACCAAACCGGCCTAAAGGGCCGCAAGGCCGACTGGCCGCCCGCAGGCGCTTGATCCCGTAGGGATCGAAACAGCGCAGAGGACGAAGGCGCGGAGGCGCCTTCGAAACACAAGTCAGTGCCGGAAATGCCGCATCCCGGTGAACACCATCGCGAGGCCCGCCGCATCCGCCGCCGCGATTACCTCGTCGTCACGGATCGAGCCGCCCGGCTGGATCACGGCGGTCGCGCCTGCCTCGGCAGCCGAGATCAGCCCGTCCGCGAAGGGGAAGAATGCGTCCGAAGCAACCGCGCTGCCAACCGTGCGCGGCGCAGACCAGCCGTGGGTTTCGGCGGCTTCCTTCGCCTTGATCGCAGCGATGCGCGCAGAATCACGGCGGTTCATCTGGCCTGCGCCGATCCCGGCGGTCGCGCCGTCCTTCGCATAGACGATGGCGTTGGACTTGACGTGGCGGGCGACGGTCCAGGCGAACAGGCAGTCCTTGAGCTCCTGATCCGTCGGCGCGCGCTTGGTGACGACCTTGAGGTCATCAAGGCTCACCGCCCCTGCATCGCGCGACTGGATCAGCATCCCGCCCGCGATCGTCTTCATCGCAAACCCACCCCGGCGCGGGTTCGGCAGCGCCCCGCATTCCAGCAGACGCAGGTTCTTCTTCTTCGCAAAGATTTCGCGCGCCTCGGCGCTGACGCTGGGAGCGATGACGACTTCGGTGAAGATCGCAGAGATCGCCTCGGCCGTTGCGGCATCAAGCTCGGTGTTCACCGCCACGATCCCGCCAAAGGCCGAGACCGAATCGCAGGCCAGCGCCGCTTCCCACGCTTCCAGCAGCGAGCCCGATTGTGCGACGCCGCAAGGGTTGGCGTGCTTGACGATCACGACCGCAGGCGACTGTCCGGCAAACTCGGCCGCCAGTTCCAGCGCGGCATCGGCGTCATTGAGGTTGTTGTAGCTCAGTTCCTTGCCCTGCAACTGCACCGCCTGCGGCACCCCGCGCGCGCCGACGATCTGCGGGACATAGATCGCTGCGGCCTGATGCGGGTTTTCGCCATAGCGCAGCGTGTCGGCGCGCTTGAGGGCGATGGGGAGGGTATCGGGGAACATTGTCGGCTCGGCACTCGCAGCGGGCGAGAACGCGAACCAGCTGGCGATCGCGCTGTCATAGGCGGCGGTGCGGGCATAGGCCTTGCCGGCCATCCGCGTGCGGAACGCGTGGCTTGTCGCGCCGCCATTGGCGTCCATCTCTTCGACCAGCGTGGCGTAGTCCGCCGGGTCGGTGAGGATCGTCACGAAACCGTGGTTCTTCGCCGCAGACCGCACCATCGAAGGCCCGCCGATGTCGATATTCTCGATCACGTCCGCGCGGGCGGCGCCCTTCGCCACGGTCGCCTCAAACGGGTAGAGGTTCACCACGACGAGATCGATCGCGCCGATCCCGTGTGCCTCCATCGCGGCGACGTGTTCGGGGTTGTCGCGCAGGGCGAGCAGACCGCCGTGGACTGTGGGGTGGAGGGTCTTCACCCGTCCGTCCATCATCTCGGGAAAGCCGGTGAGTTCGGACACGTCCTTCACCGCAAGCCCCGCATCGCGCAGCGCCTTGGCGGTGCCGCCAGTGCTGACCAGTTCGACGCCGCGAGCGGCCAGCGCCGCGCCCAGTTCAGCCAAACCCGCCTTGTCGGACACTGACAGCAGCGCCCGCGTAATCGCCTTCTCGCTCATGGTGGAAATCTACCCTGTTTTCCTAAACAGCCAGGAGAATTGCCCCCCGCTGCGCAATGCCAGTCCTTCGATCACCAGCTGCTCGGTGGCATGGGGCCGGCCGTCACCGTCGACCCACAAGCTGTCCTCGGCAGTGAGGGTGATTGCGTCGGCGCCGGCCCTATCGCCGCCTAGCCGGAATTGCCAGAGCCGACCGTCGGGGAGCAGCAGGCTCGCGCCGCGCTTGTCGCCCGAAAGCTGCACCTCGACCCCGCGCCCGAGATGGAAGCGCAGTGCAAAGGCGATCTTGCCGCGCTTTCCGTTCTTGGCAGTCGGGATCAGGAGGTCTTCACCCGCCAATTCGGTGCCATCGCCCGACAGGGTCAGGATGCGCTGGTGGGTGAGGCCGAAGCGGCTGGCATAGCCATCATGCGCGGCATCGATCCGGGTCGCCTCACGCCCGCGTGACGGCACGGTGCGGCGGTCGAAATTGACCGTCTCGACCCCCTTGCCGAGCTGGCCATTGAGCAGCACCGCGGTGGAATTGGCGTTATCGAGCACCAGCGTCGAGAACGCGGCAGTGGCGCGCAGGCCTTGCCCGATGCGCGCGGGGACCTGTCCGCCTGCGAGCGCCGCGCCGCCGCAATTGACGATGACCCGCTGCGGCCCATCGGACAATTCGAACGCCAGAGTCGAAGCGCAGCCGGTCCGAGCGTGCTTGGCGCGGGGCGGCGGGGCGGTGTCGAATTGCAGCAGGGTCTCGCCCGCCTTGGCCCGTTGATAGCCCCAGCCCTGCACCACTGACAGCGGCCGGGTGCGCACGCCGCTCGCTTCGATCACGGCGTTGATCCGGTCCGCAGAAATCGCGCCCTGTCCCTGCCAGCTGCCCAGCATCCCGTCGCCGTGCCGCAGCGCCAGCAAGGGCGGCACCAGCAGCTCGCGCATCACTTCGAGCGCGGCGGGCGGGGTGACTTCGGCGGCTTCGTAACAGGCGATGAGATCGGTCAGCAGGCGGATCGCATCCAATTGCGCGGCGGGACAGCGCGACAGCAGGCCGCCATCCTCGCCCACCATGTCGCCCAGCGCTTTGACGAGGCCTGCCTCGCCGAACAACCGGCGCGGCTTGCCGTGGGGGAGCAGCAGGCCTGCCGCCACCACGCCCGCCCATGCAGTGACCTGCCCGAACCCTGCGGCTTCCCGCGGCGCGTGCTTGTCGAGCCAGCCTGCGGTTTCCGCGATGGCAGCAAGCAAGCGCGACTTCAGTTGCTTGTCCTGCCCGCCCAGCACCAGCGGGGCATGGACCAGCCACGCCATCAGCCTGAGACCGGCGTGCTCCGGTTCCCACGCCGGACCCTTGCCCAGTTCGCGGTGCGCATGGAGCCATTGCGTCGCGATCCGCTCAGCCACTGCGGCGCCATCGGCGCGCGGCGCACTGGCGGCGAGATCGGCGAGCCAGCTGAAGGAATGCAGCACCCGCTCGACGCCCGGTGCATGGCGCGCGGCGGCGGAGAAATCGAAGCTCGCGATCGGCAGGCGCGCGCCGTGGATCAGGAAGTGTCCGGCGCGCAGCGCGGTCCCGGCGGCCCGGTCCCCGCGATTGGGGCTTTCAACCGTCGCCAGCACCCGCAGCGGCTGCGGTCGGCGGAACGGCGCCGCAAGCGCATGACCCGGAACGCCCAAGCGATAGGCCAACCGCATCAGCGCTTCACCGGGGCCAGCCTTGACCGCGATCACGTCGGATAGTGCCAGTGCCCGCGAGGGTTCGGTCAGTTGCGGCTGTTCGGGGGAAGGGGCAGGGGTTGCGCCCAGTTCGGCCCCGGTGGCCAGCGCCAGCACCGGATTATCGGCAACCCGCTCCACCAGCGCATCGGCACGGATGGAGGCCGGGGTGCGCAGCAGCGTCGCCATCAGCGCGCGCCTTTCAGGCCTGCAATATTGGCAGCATAGGCATCCGGCCCGCCCTTGAACGTCGCCGAGCCTGCCACGAGCACATCGGCCCCGGCCTCCACGCACATCCGCGCGGTTTCAGCGTTGACCCCGCCATCAACCTCAAGATGGATCGCCCTGCCCGAGCGCGTGATCATCGAACGGATGCGCGCGATCTTGCCCAGCTGCGAGGCGATGAAGCTCTGCCCGCCGAAGCCGGGGTTGACGCTCATCACGAGGATCAGGTCGGCAAGGTCCATCAGATTGTCGAGGACTTCGACCGGGGTGCCCGGATTGATCACCACGCCCGCCTTCTTGCCGAGCGCCTTGATCGCTTGCAGCGTGCGGTGGATGTGCGGCCCCGCTTCGGGATGGACGGTGATGATATCGGCCCCGGCATCGGCAAAGGCCTGAAGGTAAGGGTCAACCGGAGCGATCATTAGATGCACGTCGAACGGCTTCTTGGTGTGCGGTCGCAGCGCTTTCACCACATCCGGGCCGATGGTGATATTGGGCACGAAGTGCCCGTCCATCACGTCGATGTGAATCCAATCTGCCCCGGCCGCATCAATGGCGCGCACTTCCTCGCCCAGCCGAGCGAAATCGGCAGACAAGATCGAGGGAGAAATCAAAGGTGATGGCATGGCGCGGGCTTAAGGCCTTTCTGGGACGCTGCACCAACCATACGAGTGCCGCGAATCGCGCCACAAGGCGTTCAGCAGACCTTTTCCACCGTCAACATCCCTGTTGGGGGCAATTAAGCCGTAATTCAGGCACGGATCGTCATAAGCTCTTTATGCCACGATGGCTTTGACGACGTGTCCTTGCTTGCGCGCACGCCCCTCTCCCCTTAACCATGAGATGTCCATGACAGGTTTTTTGCCCTCTGCCCGCTTGCCTGAACGCAAGTCGCCTGCGCTTTTGCCGGTGGTGGTGACGGGTCTGGCTCTCGCCGGACTGGTCGCTGCGCCGCTCGCTGCGCAGCCCTTTACCTATGCCCGAACCGCCCCGAACGACATGAGCCAATGTGCGCCGGGCAAGGGTCCGGCGGTGCGCGTCGTGGTGAGCGGGCTGAAATCATCCGCAGGCAACCTGTTCGTGCGCGCCTATCCCGCCAACAGCCGCGATTGGCTGGAGAGCAAGCGCTATATCATGCGGGTCGATGTCAAGCCGCAAGCTGGCAGCGTGACCGTGTGCGTGCCGCTGCCTGCGACGGGCGATTTTGCGATCGCCGTCCATCATGACGTGAACGGCAACCGCAAGTCCGATCTGTCTGATGGGGCGGGGATGTCGAACAATCCTGGGATCAAAAAAATTCTCGGCCTCGTCCCGCGTCCGCCTTCAGTCGACAAGGTGCGCTTCAACGCCGGTTCGGGTGTCACCCGGATGGCGATTTCGATGCAGTATATGTGAGGCTGGTTATCCCGCCCGCTGCCGGCGACGGTGGCGGCGCAGGTCCAGCAGCACTTGCGGCGCGGCCAGCAAGGGGAAGCGTTCGCGGAACGGCGTGACGGCGACGGGCATGCCCGTGTGCCGCTCGATCTTCCACGCGGCATAACGCGCCGCGCCTTCGAAGGTGGTGCTGGCCTTGACCAGCCGCAGCAGATTGAGCGGCTTGCCCATGCGGCGGCGGCGTTTCCACCAGCCAAGGATGCGCGCACGCTCGGCAGGAGCAAGCTGCGGCGTGAGGGTGGAGCCATTATGGCCGGACGGGATGCCGCCTGCCTCCAGCGCCAGCGGCAGTAACCCGGCGAAATGCTCAGCATTGACGCTCAAGATGTCGTTCTCGCGGCCTGATTTCTCGACCCGGAATTCCGCGCTGTATGTGGCGCGGAACAGCGCGCGCCAGTAATCCTCCGCCGTGCCGCTGGCGGGGCCAAGCGTTGCCGCCAGCCGCGCTGCGGTCTTGGCGGCTGAGGCGATGGCAGCGATCACTTCGCCGCGCGCTGTATCATCCACCGCCCAGATCAGCGCGCTTGGCTGGACGAACCGCGCCCAGATGGTGGTGTCAGTCAGATCACCACTTGCGGCGCGCGCGAAGGTGGCCAGCCGCATGGTCGCTACCTTGGCGCGCAGGGTCACGCCTTGATGGTCGCGCTCATGGTAAGAGACTGTCGGCCAGATTGCGCTTTCAGTGGTGCCCGGCAGCAGGATGTAGAAATCGAGCACGCCATCGAGCGATCCGGTGCGCAGGTTCGATCCGTAGAACAGCACGGCCCGCGCGCCTGCCGCATCGCCCAGCGCGCGCGCGAATTCTGCCACAGCAGGATCAATCGGTACGGCAAGCCGCGCGGCGATCCGTTCGACGAGTGCCGAAGGCCCCACGCTCATTGTGTACCGCTCATGGCGCGATGAAGGCGAGCTCCGGCCCCTGCTCGATCAGGTAATCGCCTGCCGGGAACGCCTCGCCATCAAGGATGAACTGATCGTCGATCGACAGGCTGAACTGGGTCGCGGCGAGCTGGTGGATGCCGCGCTCACGCAGGGAGCCACGCAGCTTGCCCAGCAACGCCAGCGGCACCAGCGCGGTGGTGCGGCGCGAAATCTGATCGACCGCGACGAGCTTCAGCCCGCTCTTGAGCGCGCCGAAGGGCTTGATCCCGGCAGGCAGGCGCTCCAGCGTCGAGGCGAACAGCAACTGCCGCATGTCGGGATCGCCGTGGCCGCTATGCTCCATCGGTGCATCCGCGGTGCCGAGCCCAATCTGCATCCGCGCGCCTTTGCGCCACGGATTGCTCCGCCCGGCGAACAGCGATTGCAGCAGCCCCCAAAGGCCGGTGACCGCCACGACCATGCTGTCGAACGCGCCGAGCTTGTGCGCGCTTTGCCCGGCTTGGGTCGCCTTGCTGAAAGCTCCTGCGCCAAGGATGAAGCCAGCGACACGCGAACCGGGCTCATCCATCCGCGACACTGCCATCGGGCGGCGCCACACGCGGGTGCCATGATCCAGCGCGTCAATTGCGTCTTGCAGCGTCCAATCGTCCGGCACGCCGAGATCGACGGTGAGCGCGTTGGTCTTGCCCTTGGGGAGCACGGCAATCGCCGGCCATTCATCGCCAAAAATGGTCTGCCCACAGGTCAGCACGTCGCGCACGGTGCCATCGCCGCCATTGATGACCAGCAGATCAATGCCCTTGGCGGCGAATTCCGCCAGCGCCAGTGGCAACTGCCCCCGCTCGCGCGGCTGGGCGATGTGGACATGCGGACACACGCCGCAATCGAAATCGGCGCCAAGATTGCGGTGGCTGCGCGGATTGTAGATCACGCCGACCGTAGGCGCCTGACCCACGTCACGCACCCGCCGCGCGCGGCCGCGCGGTTTGTCCGCAGGGTCAACCCGCGGGATTTGCGCAAATTCGTAGATCGGCGTCGCCATGCTCGTCCTATAGTTGTCGGAAAACTAACTTTCTACCGCAATCTTGACCCGGAACTGTCACAACGGTCTTGTGAGATCGGCGATCTGCCCTGAAAAACAAGGGGGCCGGCGACGGAAGCCAAGCGGTTTGCGACGGGTGTCTTGCGGGCGATGGCTGCGCCGGAGGGCCGGGGCCGTCCAAGCAGCGCGGCCTAATCGCCGCCTTCCAATGTACGAATGGTGAACTGGCTCACCAGCCGTTGCACGCCCGGCAGCGCGGACAGAATCTCGCGGTGGATGCGTTCATAGCTGTCCTGTTCGCGCACCAGCACCTTGATCAGATAGTCGGATTGCCCGCTCATCAAATAGGCCTCGACGATCTGCGGGGTACTCGCCATCGCGCGCTCGAAAGCGAGCATGGTCGCCTGCCGCTGATCGGTGAGGGTGACCTGCACAAACACGGTCGAAGGGTTCCCGCGCGCCGCTGCCGAGAGCCGCGCCCGATAGCCGATGATCGCGCCGCTTTCCTCAAGCGCCTTCACCCGCCGATGCGCGGCAGACGGCGAGAGGCCGACCCGCTCGCCCAGTTGCTCGCCGGTGAGGCGCGAATCTTCGGCCAACAGATCAAGAATTTTCCGGTCGATGCGGTCCATGCGCAGAATTTCTGCGCCAATTGGGAGAAGTGTGCAAGATTTTCCCGTCTACCCGCCTCGCCATGCCGATCATTGCGAAGAACGCGCAACGCCCTTCTGCTAAAGGCGCCGCAGAGAGATACAGCAGGAGAGATATCATGCGCGTCGGCGTTCCCACCGAGATCAAGAACAACGAATACCGCGTCGGCCTGACCCCGGCAGCGGTCGCTGAACTGACGCGCGCAGGCCATGAGGTCGTGGTGCAGAGCGGCGCGGGCCTCGGCGTGGACTTCACTGACAGCGCCTATGTGGCGGCAGGCGCGGCGATCCTCCCCGATGCGGCGGCGGTGTTTGAAGCGGCCGAGATGATCGTCAAGGTGAAGGAACCGCAGGCCGTCGAAGTGGCGATGCTGCGCCCCGACCATGTGTTGTTCACCTACCTCCATCTCGCCGCAGACAAGCCGCAGACCGAGGGCCTGATGGCGAGCGGTGCGACCTGTATCGCCTACGAGACCGTGACAGCGCCCGACGGCACCTTGCCGCTCCTGAAGCCGATGTCCGAAGTCGCCGGGCGGATGAGCGTCCAGTGCGGCGCGCATTACCTTGAGAAGCATCAGGGCGGCCGCGGGGTACTGCTTGGCGGCGTGCCGGGAGTGGAGCCGGGCAAGGTCGTGATCCTCGGCGGCGGGGTGGCGGGCGTGAACGCGGCGCAGATGGCGGTCGGCTTGCGCGCCGATGTGACGATCTTCGATATCTCCAACCGCCGCCTCGCGGAACTCGACATGGTGTTCGGCAACCAGATCCGCACCGCCTTCGCCTCCACCGCCGCAATTGCCGAAGCGGTGGCGGGGGCCGACCTCGTGATCGGTGCGGTGCTGGTGCCCGGAGCCGCCGCGCCCAAGCTGGTGACGAGGGAAATGATCGCTTCGATGCGCCCCGGCACGGTGGTGGTCGATATTGCGATCGATCAGGGTGGTTGCTTCGAAACCAGCCATGCCACGACCCACGAAGACCCGGTGTTCGTGGTCGACAGCGTCATCCATTACTGCGTCGCCAACATGCCCGGCGCAGTGGCACGCACCTCGACCATGGCGCTGGGCAATGCGACGCTGCCGTTCGTGCTGAAGCTGGCGAACATGGGCGCCGAGGCGGCGATGGCGGCTGACCCGCATCTGGCGGCCGGGCTTAACGTGTCGGGCGGCAAGCTGCACATTCCCGCCGTGGCCGAAGCGTTGGGCCTGCCGCTGGGCTGAGCGGTTGAGGCCGGGGCGTCAGCTGTCGGTCAACAGCGATCGCTCATAAGGCAGCCAGAGCGTAGTCACGGCTCCGGCGTCGCGGCAAGACCGCAGCCATTGTCGCCGACATAGGCCGCAATACCCGCCACGCCTGCTCCACGACCTGCTCCGGCCGCGCTGCCTGGCTTGCGGCGAGTTCCGCGCGCGCCGCCCATGAAAAGTCGCAGGGAGTTCACGGGCCCCGACATTAAATCCGCGTGAAAACGGTGCGCCGTTTCCTCACCGCGCAAGTGCTCCTGCTGTTGCAATCCCGCCCTGAAAGGCGGACACTCGCGACCAAGAACCGGGGAGCAAACCCGGTGGAGCCACAGAACGATGACAACCGCCAGCGCCCACCCCGACGATCCGCACTATGTCCACCGCACCGGCTGGCTGCGGGCATCCGTGCTGGGGGCGAATGACGGGATCATCTCGGTGTCTTCGCTGATCATCGGCGTGGCGGCGGCGACGCCTGAACCGGGCGCGATCATGGTTGCCGGGGTGGCGGCGCTGATGGCCGGTGCCATGTCGATGGCGGCGGGCGAGTACATCTCGGTCTCCAGCCAAGCCGATTCCGAACAGGCCGACATCCGCCGTGAGGCCGAGGCGCTGGCCGCCACGCCAGCGGACGAAGAGGCGGAGCTTGCCGCGATCTACCGCGCGCGCGGCCTCAGTGAACAGACCGCCGCTGCCGTTGCACGCGAGCTGACCACGCTCGATCCGCTGGCAGCGCATGTGCGCGACGAGCTCGGCCTGTCGGACCAGCTTTCGGCCCGCCCGTTGCAGGCGGCACTGGCGTCGGGGCTAACCTTCAGCGCAGCGGCGGCCGTGCCCTTGGCGGCGGCATGGCTTGCACCGGCCGATGCGATCACCTTCACTGTGGTGGCGGTATCGATCCTTGCGCTGGCCATCCTCGGCGCGCTCGGCGCCAAAGCCGGTGCCGCACCGCTTGTCCCCGCCATGCTAAGGGTAGTGGGCTGGGGCGCGTTCGCGATGGCGACCACGGCTCTGGTGGGACGCTTGTTCGGGGTCAGTGTCTGAGGCGCTGGCCATAAGCACCTGCTTAGGCAGGGCCGGATAAGCAGATCGCCAATCGCGCGGCGGCACAGGCCAGCACATATGACGCGGGTCAGCGGCTTGCTTTGTCCCCCCCAATATCCAGGGCAGTCGCTGGCACCCTTCGCAAAGGATGCGCCATGACCGCTACAACAACACCCGCCCGCCGCCGCTGGGATCCAATCGTTCGGATCACGCACTGGTCGATCGCCTTGGCCGTGCTCGCCAATGCCCTCGTCACCGAAGAAGGCTCAGGTCCCCACATTTGGGTCGGCTACGGGCTCGCCGCAATCCTCGGACTGCGCCTGTTGTGGGGGCTGGTCGGACCGGCCGAGGCGCGTTTTGCCGCCTTCTGGCCGAGCCCGCGCAAGGCGCTCGCCCATCTGCGCGACATCCGGGCTGGCACCGTCACCCCGCACGCCTCGCACAATCCGCTGGGCGCGCTGATGGTCTATGCCATCTGGGGCTGTCTGCTGACGATCATCGCCACCGGGATCACGATGGCCGGACCGCCTCCATGGGACGGCGCGGAGCGGGAAGAGGAACATCGCAGCATTGCAGTCTCGGGGGAAAGCCATGACGAAGAAGGCGAAGAAGAAGGCGAAGAAGGCCTGCTCGGCGAAATCCACGAAACGGCCGCCAACTTGCTCTACCTGCTGATTTTGCTTCACCTTGCCGGGGTAATCTTCGAGACCCGGCGCAGCGGCAAGCAGGTTCTGGTGGCGATGGCCCCGTTCGGGCGATAGGCACGTGTCATGAATGCAAGAACGCGCAGCATTGAACGCAAGGCCGCCGGGATCAGCATCCTGGTGGCCTTGCAAGCCTTGGCCTGCGCGTTCTTTCTGGCCGATTTGGTCGGCGATGTTGTGGCAGACGGAATCGGCCTGCATTTGGTCATCGAAGGCATGGCCGCTATCGCCCTGCTGGTCGCGGTGGTGCTGGGAAGTTTCCAGGTGCGCAGCCTGATCGCCGCTGCCCGGCGCGACGAGGCCGCGGTTGCCGCGGCGCAAGGTGCGATGTCTGACCTGATCGCTCTGCGCTTCGCGGAATGGCAGCTCACCGCGGCCGAGGCTGACGTGGCTTTGTTCGCTCTGAAAGGCTGCGATATCGCCGAGATCGCAGCCTTGCGCGGCTCGGCGGCAGGCACCGTTCGCGCGCAGCTCACCCGGGTCTATGCTAAGGCCGGTGTCGATTCCCAGTCAGGCCTGATCGCGCTGTTCCTCGAAGAGCTCATCGCGCTGCCCGATCGCGGGCCTTCGGCGCCGCTCGGCTGATTTCTCGGCACTGGCGCCGCCGCGCCCATTTGGTATGGTTGTCCCGGGGAATGCACGAGAGTGCACATTTGCGAGTCTACTGGCGAGGGAAGCCGGGCAGGCCGCGAGAGGGGGGAATTACGATGCGTTCGATTATCACCACGATCCTGTTGTTATCGGCCTCACCGCTGGCGGCTCAGATTGCCACGCCCGAGCGGCCGGTCACTGATCCCACGACCATCGAATCCCCGGTAAACCCGGAGGCGAGAGCGGTGCCGCTTGAGGATATCGGCAATTCGCGCGGATTCGCAGGCGTCACCTGGAGCGCAGACGGCAAACACGTGTTCATTTCGACCAACCTCACCGGGCGGTACAACATCTGGCGGGTCGATGCCGAAGGCAGCTGGCCGCTGCAAATGACGCAATCGGACGACGCGCAAAGCGGCCTTGCCGCTTCGCGCGATGGCAAGTGGCTCTATTTCACCCAGGATAACGGCGGGGATGAATATTACGATCTCTACCGCGTCCCAACCAGCGGCGGCGCGGTCGAGCGGGTGACCGCAACCCCGGACCTCAGCGAGCGGTCGATGGTACCGGGCGGCGCGGACGGGCGGATTGCGCTGTCGGTCAAGAAGAAGAGCGAGGCGCAGTCCAATCTCGCGGTGCTGAGCCCCGATGGCACGGTACGCGTGCTCACCGCAGAGGCCGATCCCGACTTCGAATGGTCGCCCCGACTCTGGGCGGATGGCGGCCAGACGATTTTCGTCAACCGCGACAAGATCGATTCGACCATGACCGAAATCTGGCGCGTCGATGTCGCGAGCGGCAAGGCGATCAAGGTGCTCGGGCAGGATGGCACGATCTTCCGGGTGATGGACGTGAGCGCTGATGGTGAATGGCTCGCCGTCACCACCGATGTCGAGATTGGCCGCCCCCGCGCCGGGCTGTACAACCTCAAGACCAGCCAGTGGAAATGGCTGAAGCCAATCGTCTGGGACCAGTCGGCGCTGCGCTTCACGCGCGACGGCAAGGCCCTGCTGGTCGAAAGCTCTGACGACCTGCGCAGCACCTTGGTCAGGTACGATCTGGCGACCGGCGCGGAAACCGCGCTGAAACTGCCCACCGGCATCAATTACACGACCGGCAGTGATCCGCGCTCGCCCGATGGAAAGTCGCTGCTGGTGGTGAACATGGCCGCGAACGTCGCGGGCGAGCTCAACCGCTATGATCTGGCCGATAACACCGTGACGCCGATCACGCAGCTGGCCCTCGCCAGCCTGCGGCCCGAAGCGCTCGCCGGCTCGCAGATGGTGACCTACACCAGCTTCGACGGCACCCGCATCAGCGCGCTGGTGACGATGCCGGCGAACCTCAAGCGTGACGGCAGCAACCCCGCAATCGTCTTCCCCCACGGCGGGCCGACCGGCAAGACTGACGACTATTTCGACGATATCGCCGCCGCGCTCGCCAGTCGCGGGTTCATCATCATCGCGCCCAATTTCCGCGGCTCGACCGGCTACGGCAAGGCATTTCAGGCTGCCAACTACGACGATATGGGCGGCGGCGACCTTAAGGACGTGATCGCGGCCAAACAGTTCCTCGTCCAAAGTGGCTATGTCGATCCCAAGCGCGTCGGCATCTTCGGCGGTTCTTACGGCGGGTTCATGACGCTGATGGCGATCGGCAAGGCGCCTGACGAATTCGCCGCCGCAGTGCAGTTTTTCGGCATCATCAACTGGCGCACCATGTACCGCGACATGGACGAGGTGCTGAAGGCCTATCTGCGCAGCCTTATGGGCACGCCCGAGGAAAATCCCGAAGGCTATGACCGCGCCTCACCCCTCACCTACGTCGCCAATGCCAAGGCCCCGCTGCTGACGATCCAGGGTGACAACGACATCCGTGTGCCGCGCGGACAGGCACAGGAGGTGGATGACATCCTCAAAGCCAAGGGCAACACGGTTGAGACGGTGTTCTACCCCGCCGAAGGTCACGGCTTCAGAAAGCGCGAAAACCAGCTCGATTCGCTCAAGCGCACAGTGGATTGGTTCGAACGTTACCTCAAACCGGCCGCGGCGAAATAGAAAGCGGCAGCGGGCAGCGCCGCCTGCTGATCCGATTGGTAGTTGTTCGGAGGTGGCGCACCCGACAGGATTCGAACCTGTGACCTCTGCCTTCGGAGGGCAGCACTCTATCCAGCTGAGCTACGGGTGCATGGTGCCATGCGGTGCGCGCTATTCTTGCGCGCGGCGCGGCGCTTAGCAAGAGGTGGGGCGTGATGCCACACAATTGTTCCTGAGCCCGGGCAGGTGCGGATGGCCGCGCAATCGCCAGGATCGGGCTTAACCAATCGGCAAGGACGCCCGCCTAGGCTCCTGCCATGGCCACGCTTCCGCCCGAGATGATTCCCCCGCAGGCCGCGATCCTGCCTGCGGACAGCGCCGCACCCGAGGCGTTGGCCGAAGCATTGGTGGCGCTCCACGGTCAGGCGGCCGGATTGGCGCTGCTCGCCCGGTTGGCACCTGAGCCGGTGGAGATCGGCGGCGAGCTTGCTGCGGTGATTGCCCGGGCTGCGCCGTGGCAGCGGGCGCTGGTCTCCCAGACTGTCGCCGATTGCGCTGCGATGCTCGACAGCGGGCTGGCTGCGCTTGGCACGTTGGCGCGCCGGGGGCAGGACCCGGCGGCTCCGGCGCTGGCGCTGTGGCGCGAGTTTCATGCTGCCCGCGCCGCAATGGTGAGCGTGCTCGCGAACCCGCGACCCGACTAAAGGCGCTTGCCTGATAGCATTCGAACGCGGCTTGACTGCGTTCCGCTTTCGTTCCAACTCTGCCATATGGACGGCAGGCCGATTTCCTCCCCTGATTCCCCCATGCCGCTGGCCGCACCTTTGGCGCTCGCCGCTGGCGATGTCGCGCGCGGGATCGGGCGGTTGTTCGCGCGCAACGATATCTGGTGCCTACCTGAAGTGCCGCTGAGGAACGGTCGCCGCGCCGATCTGATGGGGATCGATGCCAAGGGGCTGGTCGTGATCGTGGAGATCAAGGTCGCCCGCGCCGATCTGCTCGGCGATGCCAAGTGGCCCGATTATCTCGATTATTGCGACCGATTCTTTTGGGGTCTGCCGCCGGGGCTCGACCGTACACCGTTGGAAAGTGAGGCCTACAGGCCCGGCACCTGCGGGGTGATCGTCGCCGATGGCTATGATGCCGAAATCCTGCGCCCCGCGGCGCTCGAACCGCTGGCGGCAGCGCGGCGCAAGACGCAGGTCGAACACCTCGCGCGGATCGCCATGCGGCGGCACATGGCGCTGCTCGACCCGCTGGCAACAGCGCTCGATTCGCACGGATGAGTTTGGCCCCCTGACTTAGCCCCCCTGACTTAATCCTGTCGCGCCGTTCGGATTTGCGGCATATCATTGGGCGATGCTCCCCGCTGACACGCCCGTTCCGATTGCGCTGCTGATCGTCAGTCTCGCCGTCACGCTGATCGTGGCGCTGCGCTATCTGCTGACCAGCGGGCTGTTCGCCTATGCCACGGCGAAAATGCGACCCGGACTGTATGACGGCAAGCGCGCACAGATCGCGCGCGAGGTGCGCTGGTCGCTGCTGTCCGCGGCGATTTATGGCGCACCGGCGGGGATCGTGCTGTGGGGCTGGCGGCATCATGGCTGGACCCAGATGGCCGCCGACTGGACGAGCCTGCCCTTGTGGTATCACCCGCTTTCGGTGCTGATCTACCTCTTCGTGCAGGACACCTGTTTCTACTGGAGCCACCGCTGGATGCACCGGCCCAAGTGGTTCCGCCTCGCCCATGCCGTCCACCACGACAGCCGCCCGCCGACGGCGTGGACCGCGATGAGCTTTCACCCGATCGAGGCGGTAACGGGCGCGATTGTGGTGCCAGTGCTGGTGTTTGTCGTGCCGATCCACGTCGCCATGCTCGGCCTCGTGTTGACCGTGGCGACGGTGATGGGCGTCACCAATCACATGGGCTGGGAGATGTTCCCGCGCTGGCTCGTTCACTCGCCGTTGGGGAACTGGCTGATAACCGCCAGCCATCACGAGCGTCATCACGAGGAATACAGATGCAACTTCGGGCTATATTTCCGCGTGTGGGACAGGCTGTGCGGGACCGACAAGGGCTTGTCGCGGCGGATCGTGACCGAGGCGGGGCACGGCGCGCAGGCCCTCACGCCGTGAAAGCGGGCGCGCTGGTGCTGGCAGGGCTTGGCGCGAGCTTTGGCGCTGTGCTGGCGGCGGCTCCGGCGCAGACCGGCGAGGTGGTCATCACCGTCACTGACATCCGCTCCGCCAAGGGCGTCGTGCGCGCCTGCATGACGACGCGCGCGGATATCTTCCCCAAATGCATCAAGGATCCGGCCGCGCATCGCACCGTGGTGCCTGCCAGCGGCAAGGTTGAAATCCGCTTCACCGGGGTCAAGCCCGGCCAATATGCCATCGCGCTGCTGCATGACGAGAACAATAACGGCAAGGCCGACCGGGCGATGGGGATGATGCCCAAAGAAGGCTATGGCTTCTCGCGCGATGCGCCGGTCCGCATGGCGCCGCCCAAGTTCACGGACGCTGTTTTCGCGCTGGGTGCGGGCACCAGCCGCGTGACCATCAAGATGCGGTATTTCCTGTAGTCTGATCGACCTACGGCTGAAAGGAATCGCTGCAAGATCAAAACATCCCGCATCGGTTTAACGGGATGTTTACCACGCTGCGCCAGAACCCTGCGTGACTAGGTTCACCAAGGGGCGGATTACAGCCATGGACACTCTGCGCGGCACCTTTGATTCCGACGCGAATGCGGATCGGGGCTGGGATGCATCCGACGACGACGGCCCCGAGTCGTCCCAGCGCCGCGACCTGCCGCCGCATGCGATCGGCCAGGACGAGCGCCGAATGCAGGTGCGTGCCTACAACCACTGGGCAAGCCTACTGGGCGAGCGCATGTTTCCCAATATCGAAGATCTCGATCCGGCCGCCCTCCCCGATTTCGGCCCGCATTCAGTGCTGCTCGATTTTTCGGGCGGGATCGACAATCCCGCCGTCTGCTTCCTCGGTGCCAAGCTGGGGCAGGAATGCGGCGCCACTGGCGTCATCACCCGGCTTTCGGATGTGCCGCCGCGCTCGTTGCTGAGCCGCATCACCGATCACTACATGCAGATTCTCGCCAATCAGGCGCCGATCGGGTTCGAGGCGGAGTTCGTCAACTACGCTGGCGTCGCCCTTCTATATCGCGGGATCCTGCTGCCCTATTCCAGCGACGATTCCACGATCGACTTCATTTATGGCGTGATCAACTGGAAGGAAATGGCCGACCAGCTGACCGCGGATGAGCTGCTGCTTGAAATCGATCAAGCGCTCGAACTGGGTTCCGAACTTGAACTTCAGGCAGAGCCTACTCTGCGCCCCGCCGACCCGGTGACCGACTGGGCCGATTCGCCCGCGCATGAAAGCGCGGATGACGGCACCGGAGCCGAGCAAGGCTTCAACGATTTCGCTGGGGAGTTCTCCGATACCTATGGCGATGATTTTGCCAGCCTCACCGCGCTTGATAGCGGGGCCGAGAAAGGCACTCGGATGCCCGACTTCAGCCAGTTCGGCCTCGGCGATGACGACGAGGAATATGACGAGGACGAAGGCGAGGGCGAGCTTGCCGGATACAACTTCGCCAGCCTCGCCGATTACATCGAAGCGCCGACCAAGAAGGCGATCGACCTCACTGGCCTCGAACCGCTGCCGGAAACCGAGCACGTGGAGGAGCCTGATTACGGCGCCGCCGATTTCGGCCCGGAGCCTGTGGCGGAAGCAGAGCCCGAGCCCGCAATCGAAGCTGCGCCCTCCTTCGAGCCCGTGGCGCCCGTCGCCGAACTGGTGGCCGAAGACGACGACTTCGTCGACGATCTGCCCGATGATGCCGGGCTCCATGATTGCCTTGCCGCCGCGCGTGAACTGGCGCGTGCCGCTGACAGCACGGAAGATCGCAGCCGCAACGCGCTCTATGCCGCAGTCAGCCGCGCCTATGACTTCAGCCTCGCGGCACAAGCTGCGCCCGATGACTATGCGGAACTGATCGCGGAAAGCGGCCTCACCGTGCAGGACCGCGCGCCGATGACCCCGGTGGTCAAGCTCGTGTTCGGGCATGACTACGACAAGACGCGCCTCACCGAATATGCCGCCGTGCTGACCCACGCCCACCGCTTGCAGCTTGAGCGCGGGAGCCTTTCGCGCTTCCTCGGAGAAGTCGAAGGCGGGGTGAAAGCCGTGGTCAAGGCCGAGCGCCGTCTGCGCCGCGAAGAGCAGGGCAAGCCGGTCGAAGATGCCGCCGCCGTGCGCGAGGCGCTGGCGCAGCAATTGCGCGCGCTCGATGCGATCTCGCTCGAACATCTCGACGGGGCCGGGCCGGAATTCGCGCTGGTGCTGATCCGCCGCGATGAAATCGGCTGCGCGGAAATCCTCGCCGAAGTGCCCGAAGACCTCGCCCAGATCGAACGCGCGGCACGCAAGCTGTTCGGCTGAGGCCGCGCGCTTCAGTTTGAGTTCAGGCTGAAACGCAGTAGGGTCGGCGTAATGCGTCGCCCCCAACCTCTCGCCGTCCTGCTTGCCCTGCTGGCGAGCGCGATTGTTGCTGTCCAGCCGGTCGCCGCGCAGTCGATCCTGCGCGATGCCGAGACCGAGGAACTCCTGAAGGACATGGTCGCCCCGCTGGTCGAGGCGAGCGAGCTTGAACCCGGCAATGTTGAGCTGGTCCTGATCAATGACGGGTCGATCAACGCTTTCGTGGCGGGCGGGCAGGCGATCTACGTCCACTCGGGCCTGATCAACGAGGCCGAAACCGCCAACGAAGTGCAAGGCGTGCTCGCGCACGAGCTGGGGCACATTACGGCCGGTCATGTGGTCCGGTTTGATGAGCGCACCAAGCGGGCGACCAATATCTCGATCCTGTCGCTGCTGCTTGGCGTCGGCGCGGCGCTGGCCGGGGCTGGCGAAGGCGCGATGGGCATCATCGCCGCTGGGCAACAGGCCGCAATGGGGAGCTTCCTTTCCTTTAACCGCGATCAGGAAGCTTCGACCGATCTGGCCGGCGCGCGTTACCTTTCGGGCGCGGGCATCACCGGCAAGGGGATGATCAAGTTCTTCGAGCGGCTGCGCGGCAATGAAATTCGCGCTGGCTACAGTCAGGCAGACGAAGCCGCCTATGCCCGCACCCACCCGCTCTCGGGCGACCGTATCCAGGTGCTGCGCGGGTTGCTGGAAAAGGACCCGGCGTGGGATGCGCCGCCCGATCTGGCGCTGCAAGAACGCTTCGTGCGGGCCAAGGCCAAGCTGTTCGGCTACCTTGCAGAACCGCAGCGCACGCTCAACGCCTATCCCCCGCGCGATACCAGCATCCCGGCGCGCTATGCCCGCGCCTATGCCTATCACAAGGAAGCGCGGGTCGACATGGCGCTGGCCGAGGCTGACGCGCTGCTGGCGGTAGAACCCGACAATCCGTGGTTCCTTGAGTTGAAAGGGCAGGTTCTGCTCGAATCCGGGCGGCCGATGGACGCCTTGGCTCCCCTGCGCCGCGCGACCGAGCTGACCCGCTCGCACCCGCTGATCGCCGGGATGCTCGGCCACGCCCTGATCGCGACCGAGAACAAGGCCAATTTCCCCGAGGCCGAACAGGTGCTGCGCGCTTCGGTGCAGAAGGATCGCTACAATCCCTTCGCATGGTATCAGCTGGGCGTGGTCTATGAAGCGCGCGGCGATATTCCGCGCGCACGGCTGGCAAGCGCGGAGCAGCAGGTGATGAACCGGCTCTACCCGCAGGCTTTGATGAACGCCCAAGCCGCTGAGGCGAGCCTGCCCTATGGCTCGCCCGACTGGATCCGCGCACAGGATGTTGCCCTGGAAGCGCGCGCTGAACTGGAACGGCTGCGCGACCGGCGCTAGGCTGACGCGCATTCACCCGCTGACCGACGGAACCCTCGCGAATGTCCTCCCAACCGCCTGCCTCCACCCCCGCAGACGCGCCCCGCACGCTGACCGCGACCTTGCTGACCGCGTTGCTGGCGCTGGTCTTCGGCTTTCTGGGCGCGGCGGCGTGGTCTTATTCCGGGCTTGCGGACAACCGCACCCGCACCTTCCTGCTCACCAACCCTGACCTGCTGCCGCAGATGGCGCAGGCTTACGAGGAGCAGGAAGCGGCCAAGCGGCTGGCGCAGATGGGCGGCGAAGTGCGCGAGCCCTTCCCGGGCGTGGTGCTCGGCAATCCCAACGGCAAGACCGTGCTGGTCGAGTTCACCGATTATAACTGCCCCTATTGCGAGGCCAGCCTCAAGGACGTGAACCGGCTGATTGCCGAAGACCCGAACCTGAAGGTCGTGATCCGCGAATGGCCGATCTTCGAAGGCAGCGATGTCGCCTCGCGCATGGCGCTGGCGGCCGGATTGCAGGGCAAGTACCGCGCGTTCCACGATGCCATGTTCGCGACCGGCGATGTCACGGCTGCGGCAAAGGCAGCCGGGCTCGACATAACGCGGGCCGAGCGTGATGCGGCGTCCGATGCCGTCTCGACCGAGATCGCCCGCAACCTCGATTTCGCCCGCTCGCTGGGCTTCACCGGCACGCCGGCATGGATCGCGGGCAAGACCCCGTTTGGCGGGGCGGTCGGCTACGAAAAGCTCAAGGCCGCGCTCGCCGCTTCGACCGAGGCGCGTTGATGCGCGCCATTGCGCTCGCCGCACTGATTCTGGCCGCCCCGCTGGCGTCGCAGCCGCAGGAGGCGCCGCCGGTGATCGACTACGCGGCCGAACGGGCGGCGATTGGGCGCTATCAGGACGCCGACCAGCGCTTGCAGGATGTGGGCTGGCACCTCGCCCGCACGAATGCCGCGTTTTGCCCGCGTGTCGTGCCGAGCATCGGTCTGCAATTGCAGGATATGGCGAGCTACGGCGTGCCTGCTATCGCCCGCGCCGCGCTGGGGCTGGAACGCGACTTCGCGGTGCAGACCGCCGCGCGCGGATCGCCCGCCGCGCTGTCGGGGGCGTTCACCCGTAACCGTGAGGTCATCGCGCTCGAGCGGTTCGACCCCAACGCGTGGCCTGCCGGCGCGGCGATGGAATGGCAGCGGTTGGTGCGCGCGCATGAACACATCGAAGCGATGCTGACCGAACACGGCGGCATCGCGATTGCCTTTGCGGATGGTGCGGAGGCGCCGGTCCAGCCGGTCGAGGTCTGCGCCACTCGGTTCGAACTGATGGGCGATGGCAAGCGGGCGGTCGCCGATGGCGCGCGGGTTGTGATCGGGATCGGTTTTCCCGCCTTCAGCTATGCGGAAGAGCCGCTATTCGCCGCGCTGGTCGCGCATGAGCTGGCGCATAATGTGCTCGGCCATAATGCCTGGCTTGAGCGCAACGGACGCAAGGCCAAGCACGTGCGCCGGGTCGAGCGGGAAGCCGACCGGCTGGTGCCGTGGCTGCTGGCCAATGCGGGCTATGATCCGCAGGCCGCGGTCACCTTCATGACCCGCTGGGGTTCGACCCATGACGCGGGGCTCAGGATGCGGCGCCATCACGAAGGCTGGGACGAACGGGCCGAAGCCATGGCCGCTGAAGTTCCACTGGTGCAGTCCCTGATGGCGGGTCAAGGCAAGGCCGACTGGGCCACCCATTTCCGCCGCGAGATCGACCCGGCAGGCGGGCTCATCTCCCGCCCGAAGCGGTAATCCTTGCGCCGAGCCGTGGCGGCCCCGCGATGATGCGACCGATTAGCCGTGTGGTTTGCGACGAAATGAGTTAGGACTGCCTGTCTATGGCAGTGCTCCAGATCCAGGCGGCGCCGTTCTTCGCCAGCAAGAACCGGGCGTTCTGGAACCTCCAGTTGGCAGGCTGGGGCGCGGCTTTCCTGTTGCGCGCAGTCTCGGCCCTCGCGAACGAGCAGCCGCTCGATTTGCTGGCGCTGATCCTTGTTACCACCATCACCGGCTTTTCGATCAGCCTGATCCTGTCGGTGATCTACCGCAAGTTGATCCACCAGACCCCGCTCGTGACCTGGGGGCTGACCGCCGTGGTGCTGTTCTTTGCGGTGGTGCTGCACGCTTCGATCGATGCCTGGGTGCAGGGGGTCTATTACGCCGCCAGCCGCGAGACGACCTTTGCCCAGCGGTTGATCGGGCTGCTCTATCTGCCGCTGACCCTGCTCGGTGGGTGGAGCGCGCTCTATTACGCGATCAACTTCTTCCTGACGGTGGAACAGCAGGCCGACCGGCTGGAGCGGCTGGAAGCGCAGGCGACCGCGGCGCAGCTGGCCATGCTGCGTTATCAGCTGAACCCGCATTTCCTGTTCAACACGCTGAATTCGATCAGCACGCTGGTGCTGCTGAAGCAGACCGAGCCCGCCAATGCGATGCTCACCCGCCTGTCAGGCTTCCTGCGCCACACGCTGATTGCCGAGCCCGGAAGTCAGGTGACGCTGGCGCAGGAGGTCGAGACCTTGCAGCTCTATCTCGATATTGAGCGGATGCGGTTCGAAGAACGCCTGCGCACCCATTTCGAGATCGAGGATGCCGCGCTCGCTGCGCAACTGCCGGCGATGCTGCTGCAACCCTTGGTCGAAAACGCGATCAAATATGCCGTTAGCCCGCAGGAGGAAGGTGCGCGCATCTCGCTCACCGCGCGGGTGATCGGCGATCGGCTGCGCCTCACCGTCGAGGATACCGGGCCGGGTATCGAAGACATGCAGCGCTTCATGGCGGGCGATCCGTCCGGGACGCCTGTGCCGGGCCGTCCGGTTTCCACCGGGGTCGGCCTTGCCAATATCCGCAATCGGCTGGCCCAGGCCTATGGCGACACACACCTGTTTGAAACCCGTTCGGAAGCTGGGGGCGGCTTTACCGTGCTGATCGAAATCCCTTTCACCCGGGCTGATGTCCCCGAACCCGTTCCGGCAGCCCCCTCTGCCGTGGCCGGGGGAGACAACATCATCCCCCTCAATCCCCCCCAACGAACTATCGGAACCCCCGCATGACCATCAGAACCATCCTCGTCGATGACGAAAAGCTCGCGATCCAGGGCCTCCAGCTGCGCCTTGCGCCGTTCGAGGATGTTGAGATCATCGACACCTGCGCCAACGGGCGCGAAGCGATCCGCAAGATCAAGACCGAGAAGCCCGATCTGGTCTTCCTCGACATCCAGATGCCTGGCTTTGACGGCTTTTCCGTCGTGAAGGGCGTGATGGAGATCGAACCCCCCCTGTTCGTCTTCGTCACCGCCTATGAAGAACACGCGATCCGCGCGTTCGAGGCCAACGCCGTCAACTACCTGATGAAGCCGGTCGACGAACAGAAGCTCGCCGACACCATCGAACGCGTGCGCCAGCGCCTGGCTGAGAAGAAGTCGGCTGAGGATGCCGGCAATCTGCTCGACGTGCTGGCGGAAATCGCGCCGGACCGCGCGGCGGACTTCGTCGAGACCACTGCCCCGGCGGCCGAAAGCGCCGACCGCTTCGAAAAGCTGATCAACGTCAAGGACCGCGGCCAGATCTTCCGCGTCGAAGTCGATACCATCGAGCATGTCGAGGCTGCGGGCGATTACATGATCATCTCGACCGGCGACAATTCGCTGGTGCTGCGCGAGACGATGAAGGATTTGGAGCGCCGCCTTGATCCGCGCAAATTCCAGCGCGTGCATCGTTCGACCATCGTCAACCTCGATCTGGTGCGGCAGGTAAAGCCCCACACCAACGGCGAATGCTTCCTGGTGCTGGAAAGCGGCGCGGAGGTGAAGGTGAGCCGCAGCTATCGCGATGTGGTGGCAAGGTTCGTCCACTAATCTCCACCCCGCCCCGGGCTTGACCCGGGGCCCCGCTGCCTTCTCCCCTCGCCAGATAGCTGGGCCCCGGGTCAAGCCCGGGGCGGGGGGTAAGGCTATCGACTTGGCGCGGGCCAAACGGTTAAAGGGAAGGCATGACCACCTTCACCCTCCCCGGCTTCGACCTCGCCAAGTTCATCCGCGAAACGCTGGCGGAGGACTTGGGTGAAGGCCTCCCCGGCGGCGGGCGCGATGTGACCTCCGAAAATGTGATCCCGGCCGAGGCGCGCTTCACCGGGGTGATGGACAGCCGCGATGCCATTGTCGTCGCAGGCCTGCCGCTGGCCGAGGCGTTCTTCCGGCAGCTTGATCCCGAATGCACCATCGAAGCCTTGGCGCATGATGGCGACAAGGTGCCCGCCGGCACCGATCTCATGCGGATCGAAGGCAAAGCCCGCGCGCTGCTGACGGCAGAGCGCAGCGCCTTGAACATCGTCCAGCACCTCTCCGGCATCGCCACGCTGACGCAGGCCTATGTAACCGCGATGCGCGGCCCGGGAGGCAACCCCGCCTGCACGCTGCTCGATACGCGCAAGACCATCCCCGGTCTGCGCTTCCTCGAAAAATACGCCACCCGCCAGGGCGGCGCGCAGAACCACCGGATGGGGCTGTGGGACGCGGCGATGATCAAGGACAACCACGTCGCGGTCGCAGGCAGCGTCGGCGAAGCGGTGCGGCGCGCGCGGGACGCCGGGGTCGTCAAGATCATCTGCGAGGTGGACAATCTCGACCAGATCGAACCCGCGTTGGCCGCAGGCGCGAGCCATCTGCTGCTCGACAATATGGACCCCGCCACCCTCGCGGAAGCTGTGGCGATGGTCGCAGGCCGGGTGCCGACTGAGGCGAGCGGCGGCGTGAACCTCGATACCATCGCGGCCAAGGCGGCGAGCGGGGTCGATTACATCTCGGTCGGGCGCCTCACGCAAAGCGCGCCAGCGGCTGATATCGGGCTGGATTTCAATCCGCTATGATTGCGCTCTCACGGCGCCGTCCGCGCAGCATCACGCTGTTCGCGGTCCTGTTTTTCGCTGCTGCGGTGGTGTCATGCATTGACGGGCTGTCGCGGATAGAATTCCAGTTGGCGACCTATCAAAGGGCCGTTCCCGAGATCGGCTGGTCGCGCGACCTGCTGATCGTCTGGCACAGCGCGTGGCTCACGATCGCGCTGATCCCGATTGCGATGGTTTGGCTTTCGGCGGTGCGTTTCGCCCGCTGGATGGTGGCGATCATGGCGCTCGCGAAACTGGCGGGTCTGCTGATGTCCCTACCGATGCTGGCGATGGTCGCGCGGCTGCAACCGTTGTGGTTGGTGTCGCTCCTGCTCGCGCTGACGGCCATCGCGATGCTTTTCACCTCCGGCAGCAACCGCTGGTTTGCGGACAAGGGAGGGGTCGACCCTGCGGTGTTCGAATAGCCTCCTCGCCGCACTCGCGCTGGCTCTCCCCGCCGCCGCGAGTGCGCAGGCCTATCAGTGCCGTGCGCCGCAGGTCACCAGCGTCCCCAAAGTCACGCCCGATGGCCCGCGCCGCGTGATGCCGATCACCGGCTACACCATGGCATTGAGCTGGAGCCCGGAGTTCTGCAAGCCCCGCGCCGATGATCGCAGCCATGCCGTGCAATGCGCGGGCACCAACGGGCGCTTCGGTCTGGTGGTGCACGGGCTGTGGCCGGAAGGCGGACAAAGCTGGCCGCAATGGTGCGAGGCCAAAAACGCGCTCACCCCCGCTGAGGTGCGCGGCAATATGTGCCTGATGCCATCCGAACGCCTGATCGCGCGCCAATGGGCCAAGCACGGCGCCTGCATGGTCAAGCGTCCGGCCAATTACCTCAAGATCATCCGCGTCCTGCGCTCGGGCCTGCGCCTGCCCGATTACGACCGCATTAGCCGCGAGGACGGGCTGACGGCAGGCCGCATCCGCGCTGCCTTTGCCGATGCCAATCCCGGCTGGCGCGAAGAGGCGATCGGGGTGAAACTGAACGAGCGCGGTTGGCTTGAGGAAATCAGGCTGTGCTATTCCAAGACCTTCCGCCCCGCGCGCTGCACGCCGTCACGCTGGGGCGCCAAGGACGCCGCACCCGCCAAGATCTGGCGGGGGCTGTAGTCACCCGAGCCTATTCCGCGTCCTTCCAGCCCCAGGCGAGGCGGCAGGGGAGGATGTTGAGCAGCTCGAACCCACTATCGACCCGGTCGAAATGCTGGGCGGTGAGGTTATGCGCCGCCTTGCTGAACTGGTAGGTGAGGAATGCGCCGCCCGGACGGATCGCGCGCTCGGTGGCGGCAGCGATGCGCGGGCCGAGGCCTTCGGGCAAGGTGGAGAACGGCAGGCCCGATAGGATGTAATCCGCGTGCTCATGACCATGCGCACGGATGATCGCTTCCACATCTTCGGCCGAGCCATGCACCGCGATGAAGCGGCTGTCGGTGATGGTGCGGTTGAGATAGTCGATGAACAGCTTGTTGGTGTCGATCACCAGCAGCGTGCCATCGCGGCGCAACTGATCCAGCACCGGGCGGCAGAAGGTGCCGACGCCGGGGCCATATTCCACGAACAATTGGCAGCGCTCCCAATCGACGGGCGCAAGCATCTTCCGGATCGTGTAGCCTGAGGACGGGATGATCGAGCCGACCATCACCGGGTGTTCGATAAAGCCTTGAAAGAACACCCCCCATGGCCCCAGAAAACTGCGAAACTTCTGCTTCCAGCGGGTCAGCCTGCGGGTCTGCGTAACTTCGTAACCGGCCATTATCGATCAGTATCCCTTGCCTCGCCCCCGGGCATGAGGACCATCCTGAACCCCACTGCCCGTCGCAAATTCGTCGCAAGTTTGCAAGGAATTGGCTTATGACCCGCTGATGGTCGGCCAACCCGTGGCGCGTTTGCGACGAAATTCGCACGCAAAACTGGCGCCTCAGCGCCGCTTTTTGAAAAACTCCCGGAGGATGTCCGCCGCCTCAGCCTCGCCGATGCCGCTATAGACTTCGGGGCGGTGCAAGCATTGCTCCTGTTCGAACACCCGCGCACCATGTTCGACCGCGCCGCCTTTGGGATCGCTTGCCGCGTAATAGAGCCGCTGGATACGCGCATGGGCAATCGCGCCGGCGCACATCGCGCAGGGTTCCAGCGTGACCCACAACTCGCAGCCGGTCAGCCGTTCATCGCCCAGCGCCTGCGCGGCGCGGCGGATGGCGAGGATTTCGGCGTGGGCTGTGGGATCGTGGTCGGTTCGGGGGCTGTTATGCGCCTCGGCGATCACTTCACCGTCCTTCACGATCACCGCGCCGATCGGCACTTCGCCCATGTCCGCCGCAGCGCGGGCAAGCGCAAGGGCGCGAGGCATGAAGCTGCGGAACCCCGCATCGCTCACGCCCCGCGCCCCTGCCGGATGGGGTTACTCGTCGCCGGTAGCCGGCGTGCCCTTGGCGTCGGGCATGGTGATCTTGACATCCGGAACCTCGACCGTCGTTTCCTTGGTGCCGACTTCGACATCGGCAGTTTCGACGTCATATTCCGGCAACTGGCCTTCCTTGACTTCGACCTCGGGCATTTCGCCTTCCTTGGTCTGGTCGACATCGCACGCGGCGAGCCCGATTGCCAAGGGGGTGAAGAGGCTTGCGATGAGGATACGTTTCATGCTGGTGTTCTCCTGTCAGCCTGAAACGGCGGGCGGTGCCCGGTTCAGGTCTGGCGCATCAGCACGCCGGACGGGCCGATCCGGCCATCACATGCGTTAGACTTGTGCGAATAGGCGGCGGGAATGCGACGAGCTGTTTGTGACTGGCCCGACGCGCGCAACTTGCTTGACGATTCGCCCCTCGCCCGTTATGCGCGCCGCTTTCCTTAGATAGGCCCGTGCTTAGGCCCGATTTTTACGAGAAGAGACACATCATGGCTCGCATCTGCGAACTGACCGGCAAGGGCCGCATGACTGGCAACAATGTCAGCCACGCCAACAACAAGACCAAGCGCGTGTTTCTGCCCAACCTGCAGAACGTGACGCTGATGAGCGAAAAGCTCGACCGGAGCTTCAAGTTCCGCGTGTCGACCCACGGTCTGCGCTCGGTGGAGCACAATGGCGGGCTCGATAACTGGCTGCTCAAGACCAGCGACGAAAAGCTTTCGACCAGCGCGCTGAAGGTGAAGCGTGAGCTGGTGAAGGCTCAGGCCGCCGCCTAAGACGGCGCTGTCCTTCGGGATAGCAGCTAATCGATCAAGCGCTCGGGGTTCCGGGCGCTTTTTCGTTGTCTGCGGCTGACGCGTCCCACTCAAATCTCACCAATATGTTGCGCTGGAAGACTGAGAAATTGTCGTCGGCCATCAGCCACAGGCTGCCCCGCGCCGGATCAGATGCAGACGGGACATAGGCCAGGCCTTCGAAATTGTCGGCGAAGACGCCGCCCGTCAGCCGCTGGATGATTCGCGCCTTCCACGGCTCACCGGCGCGGATTGTCCGCGGATCGGCGATGGCGATGGCGGTATCGAAGCGCGCGGGCAGGGCATAGGCGACACGCCGCAGCAAAATCAGCATCCGCCCATCGGGCAGTTGGGTCGCATCGACCGGGTCATAATCGCGCGGCGCCGCAAAGTGGAACGCGGTCGGCTTGCCCGTCGCAATCGGATCGGCCGGATAGAGCAGCGCCTTGTGCAGCGTGTCGCTGCCGCGCTCCGGCCCTTCGGCGATGATCAGAAACCGCCCATCGGCGAGCCGCTCCATCGTTTCGGGGCCGCTGTTCTGGCTCCACCGCGCCATTTCACGCGGGGCGCGGGTCTCGCTTGTGCCATCGGCGGCGAGGCGCATGATGAGATTGTCGTTTTCGAACCCCGCCCACAGCGTTTGCGTGGCAGGATCAAGGGCGAGCGATTCGAGATCGACGACCTCTTTGCGCCCGCCGTCGTTTATCCCGACAAAGCGGAAGCTGCCCGACACCGCGTGCGGCGAATCGCCTGACAGATCGAGGTCGAGCAGGAAGCCCCGGTCGGTCCCCGCAATCAGCCCGCGCTTGCCATCGGCGACCAGCGCCGAAAAGCCGCCGAACCAGCCATGCCCGGCGGTCAGCTCCCACGCCCCGGTCAGAGTGAGATCGCCTGAAACACCCGCGCGCGCATCCAGCGGAGTGACGGTGATGTCGGCGGCATCGCTGCGCTGACCGATCGTGGTCTGCACGATGGTGCCGGGGACCAACCCGATCGCGACCAGTGCCAGCAGCGCAAGCCGCCCCGCCCGCGTGCGCGCTCTGGGCTTCGCGTGAGCCCGGTCAACTACAGAGGGAGTGTAAGTCAGGCGCGGGCCTTGGGGTAGTGGGTTGTCCGGTGCGCGAAGATCACTCGACGCCGAGCAGCCGGCGCGTGGCGATTTCGCAGGACGCATAGGCCTCCTGCCGCTCGGCGCTCCAATAGCGCAGCTCGGGCAGGGGGATAGCTTCACCGGTGACGGCGCAGAGCACATGGCTCCCCGGGCGCAGCACGCGGAAACTGGAAGGGCCGTAATAGAGTTTGGCGGCCTTGTCGGACGGGGTCATCAGCATGGCGCCAACCATAGCACCGCGCGGCTAACTGAACAAATCATCTTGGGTGGCCGAGCTTGGCGCAGCGCGTTTGCGCGGCGGGACAGCGGGGGGCGGGGGTGCAGCGGGTGCGTGTCCGGCGGGCAATGCCGCCAGGGTCCCATCGCGAAATTGCAGCGTCAGCGCAGCCTCGCCCGCAGCCTCGGCGCGGGAGGTGAGCGCCTTGCCGCCAGCATCTCGGACGATCGCATAGCCGCGTTCCAGCGGCTTTTCGGGGTGGAGCTGGCTCATCACGCGGGTGAGCGCGGCGAGCCGGTCGGTGCCTTGGCGCAAGGGCCGCTCGATCAGGGAGGGGCTGAGACGCGCGCGGTCAAGCCGGCGCTGCGCCTCGGCAGCGGAACGGGACAGCAGGCTGGGTGACAGCCGCGCCGCCACGCCTGCCAGCCGCTCACGCCCGCGCGCCGAACGGTCGCCCAAGGCGCGCCGCAGCCGTTCGGCCAGGTCGTCGAGCCGCTGGGCTTGCGGTTGCAGCAGGTTCTCGGGCCGCGGCATCATCCGCACCCGCGCCGCGAGCCGCTCGCGCCCCAGCTCCACCGGGCGATACACCGCGCGCCGCTGCCGGGCGGCGAAATCGGCGAGGGTCAGGGCGAGGTCAGCGCGCACCGGCACCGCCATTTCGGCAGCCGCCGTGGGCGTGGGCGCGCGGCGGTCGGCGGCGTAATCGGCGAGCGTGGTGTCGGTCTCATGCCCCACCGCCGAGATCACCGGGATAGAGCATTCGGCGATGGCGCGGACCACCACTTCCTCGTTGAAGCTCCACAAGTCCTCGATCGACCCGCCCCCGCGGGCCACGATCACCACATCGGGGCGTGGCACCGGGCCGCCGGGCTGGAGCGCCGAGAACCCACGTACAGCGGCAGCCACCTGGTCCGCCGCGCCCTGCCCCTGCACCAGCACCGGCCAGACGAGGACATGCGAAGGAAAGCGATCCGCCAAGCGGTGGAGAATATCGCGAATCACCGCGCCAGTGGGCGAGGTCACCACACCGATCACCTGCGGCAAATAGGGCAAGGCGCGCTTGCGGCCCGTGTCGAACAAGCCTTCCGCGGCCAGCCGAGCGCGTGTCTTCTCCAGCAGTGCCAGCAGCGCGCCCTCACCCGCCAGCTCCAGCGAATCGATCACGATCTGGTACTTGGAGCGCCCCGGATAGGTGGTGAGCTTGCCGGTCGCGATCACCTCCAGCCCATCTTCGGCGCGGAAGTTCATGCGCGCGGCATTGCCCTTCCACATCACCCCGTCGATCACCGCGCCTTCATCCTTCAGCGCGCAGTAGAAGTGCCCCGACGCCGCGCGCTTCACCCCCGACAATTCCCCGCGCAGCCGCACAAAGCCGAAGCGATCCTCGACCGTGCGCTTCAGCAGCGCGGATATTTCGCTGATGGTAAGAGGCTGCGCATTGTCCCCCTCCGGCGCGCGCGCTACCAGCCCGGCATCATCACTTGTCGGCGGAGGGGCCATGAATATCCTGCTTCTGGGTTCGGGAGGCCGCGAACATGCGCTGGCATGGAAGCTGGCGCAATCCCCGAGCCTCACAAAGCTCTACGCCGCCCCCGGAAATCCGGGCATTGCCGAGGAGGCGGAATGCGTCGCCCTGGACGTGACGGACCACGCTGCGGTGATCGCGTTTTGCGCTGACAAGGCCATCGACCTCGTGGTCGTCGGCCCCGAGGCGCCGCTGGTGGACGGGCTATCGGATTCGCTGCGGGCGGCAGGCGTGCCGGTGTTCGGCCCCTCGCAGGCGGCGGCACAATTGGAAGGCTCCAAGGGCTTCACCAAGGACCTGTGCGCCCGCGCGGGCATCCCCACCGCCGGTTACGTGCGCACCGCCAGCCTTGCCGATGCCCGCGCCGCGCTCGCCCGGTTCCAGCCGCCCTATGTGCTCAAGGCCGATGGGCTGGCCGCGGGCAAGGGCGTGGTGATCGCCGAGACCCTGCCCGAGGCCGAAGCGGCGCTCGCCGACATGTTCGGCGGCGGGTTCGGTGCGGCAGGCGCGGAAGTCGTGATCGAGGAGTTCATGCACGGCGAGGAAGCCAGCTTCTTCGCGCTCACAGATGGCACGGCGATTGTCCCCTTCGGCTCTGCGCAGGACCACAAGCGCGTGGGCGATGGCGATGTGGGGCCGAACACCGGCGGCATGGGTGCCTATTCCCCCGCCCCGGTGCTGACGCCGGAATTGCAGGCCCGCGTCATGGCCGAGATCATCGAGCCGACCGTGCGCACCATGCGCGCAGACGGGAACCCCTATTCCGGCGTGCTGTTCGCGGGCCTGATGCTGACCGCCGAGGGGCCGAAGCTGATCGAATACAACGCCCGCTTCGGCGACCCTGAATGCCAAGTGCTGATGATGCGTCTGGAAAGCGATCTGGCGGAAATCATGCTCGCCTGCGCCAAGGGCGAGTTGGGCGGAGTGGAGGTGCAGCTGCGCCCCGAAACCGCCCTAACCGTGGTGATGGCGGCCAAAGGCTATCCCGGCACGCCGGAAAAAGGCGGTCGGATTGATCTTTCGGGCGTGGAGCCTGGCGGAGCAAAGGTGTTCCACGCAGGCACCGCGCTGAAGGACGGCGCGCTGGTGGCAAGCGGCGGGCGCGTGCTCAACGTCACCGCCATGGCGCTGAGCGTGACCGAGGCGCAGGCCCGCGCCTACGCCGCAGTCGACCAGATCGACTTCCCCACCGGCTTCTGCCGCCGTGATATTGGCTGGCGGGAGGTCGCGCGGGAAGCCGCAGGCGAGCGCGCGCACCAGAATTGAGCGTCATCAGAGCCAGACAGAAAACGACGGCCGCTGTGCCGCGTGTTCGAAAGTAAGCTGCCATTCGGGAAGCGACCCCAGAGTCGCCATCTCCGCAACCGCTGGGATGATGGAAAGGGCAAAAATCCGCCCACTTCCAGTCATTCGCACGCCAGGACGGATGCCCGAACGCCGCCGCTAGCCCTGCCCTCTTCCCCGTTCCTGCACGGCGGCGCGGCGGGCTTCGACTTCTTCGGGGGCGACGGCTGAGTTGGCGGCGCTGGACCGTTCCGCCTCCAGCGCCAGCCCTTCGCCAAAGCTGTGCGCATAGCCATCGTCGATCAGCCGCTTGTAGTTGGCGAGGAACCCCGGATCGATCCCGGCCATATCGCCCGCCAGCTTGCGCGCCAGCGGGAGCAGCGCGTCAGGTTCGACCACATGGTTCACCAGCCCCCATGCCTGCGCCGTCGCGGCGTCGAGGAAGTTGCCGGTGAAGGCCAATTCCTTGGCGCGGCTGATGCCGATCATGCGCGAGAGTTTCTGCGATAGCCCCCAGCCCGGCACGATCCCGACCCGCGCGTGGGTATCGGCGAAGCGGGCGTTGGTGCTCGCGACCAGCACATCGCAGGCGAGCGCGACTTCGAAGCCGCCGGTGATCGCCACCCCATTGATCGCGCCGATCACGGGCTTGCGGCAAAGCTCAATCGCCTTGACCGGATTGTCGGCCGGATCGGTCGCATTGGCACTGCCGAGCGCGCCGGCCTCGCTGCCAAGTTCCTTGAGATCGAGCCCCGCTGTGAACGCCCGCTCCCCCGCACCGGTCAGGATCACCGCGCGGACATTGTCATCCGCATCAACCGCGCGCATCACTTCGGCCAACCGCGCCCGCAGCACGCGGTTCAGCGCGTTCATCGCTTGCGGGCGGTTGAGGGTCACGGTGGCGACGCCATCGACCACGTCGAGCAGGATCACATCGTCAGCCATCAAATCCTCCAATCAATCGTCCCGCGCCCGTGTTCTTCCAGAAACGCATTGGTCTTGCTGAAGGGCCGCGAGCCGAAGAAGCCGTTATGCGCCGATAGCGGGCTGGGGTGGGCTGAGGCGACTATCAGATGATGGGAGGCGCGCGCCAGTGCCGGCACCCGGCTCGCCTTCTTCTTCGCATGGCTGCCCCACAGGATGAAGACCACCGGCTCCTCTCGCTCCGCCACCGCCGCCACGCAGGCATCCGTCACCGCATCCCACCCGCGCCCCGCATGGCTGCCCGCCAGCCCGGCCTCGACCGTCAGGGTGTTGTTGAGCAGCAGCACGCCCTGCCGCGCCCACGGTGTCAGATCGCCGTTCTGCGCGCGGGGCAGGCCGAGGTCCGCCTCCAACTCCTTGTAAATGTTCACCAGCGACGGCGGCACGCGGACGCCCGCCTGCACCGAGAACGCCAGCCCATGCGCCTGCCCCAGCCCGTGATAGGGATCCTGCCCCAGGATCACGCAGCGCACCTTGGGCAGCGGGGTCAGCGCCAGCGCCGCGAGCCGGGTGCCGCGCGGCGGATAGACCTGCTTGCCTGCGGCTTCCTCCGCCTTCAGCCACCCGCCCAGCTTGCGCGCCTCGGGAGTGCTCAGCACCGGCTCCAGCGCCGGGCGCCACGTTTCGGGGATGGTTTCTGTCGCCATAGCAGGCAAACCTACACGCCCCATCGCCGCGCGCCACTCGCCCCTTCCCCTCTTTCCCCAATCGGCGTAGGGCGAGCGGCATGGCAGTGCATTTTCATGAAGAAGACCTCCCCGCTGGCGTGCTGACCGGCACCACCGATCTTGCGGTCGATACCGAGACGATGGGCCTCATCACCCCGCGTGATCGGCTGTGCGTGGTGCAGATTTCCGACGGCACGGGGAACGAGCATCTCGTACGCTTCAATCCCGGCAGCCGCTATGACGCGCCGAACCTGAAGGCCGTGCTGGGCGATCCGTCGCGGGTGAAGATCTACCACTTCGGCCGCTTCGATCTCGCCGCCGTGCACCATTATCTCGGCGTGATGGCCGGGCCGGTGTTCTGCACCAAGATCGCCAGCAAACTGGTGCGCACCTACACCGATCGCCACGGCCTCAAGAACCTGGTCGAAGAACTGCTGGGCGAGAATATCTCCAAGCAGCAGCAAAGCTCCGACTGGGGCGGGCCGGTACTGTCCGATGCGCAGCGCGATTACGCCGCGTCGGACGTGCGCTATCTCCACCGGCTGCGTGATGAGCTCACCGTGCGGCTCGAACGCGAGGGGCGCACCGCGATTGCGCAGGCCTGCTTCGATTTCCTGCCGACGCGGGCGCTGCTCGATATCGCCGGCTGGGCCGAAAGCGACATCTTCAGCCACATGTAAGGACGCCCGAGGCACACCCCCGTCATGGCCCCCGCCGAAACCAGCATCGAAACATCCGCAGCGCGCGCGCTCCGCAGCCGGCGGCAGACGTTCGCTGCGCCCGGCGGCTCGCATGACCGGCTGGTGCGGTTCCTCGCACGGGCGCTGCCGATGGGCGTGGGCGTGGTCGCGGCGCTGATGATCATCACGCCCCTATCCCCGCGCGGCGAGGTCAGCTTCCTGCTCGATCGCAACAAGGTCGCTCAGATTGACGAGCGGTTGAGCGTCGACAATGCGATGTATCGCGGGCGCGACAATCAGGGCCGCCCGTTCTCGCTGTTGGCGGGTGAGGCGGTGCAGCGCTCCAGTGTCGAAGGATTGGTGCGGATGCGCGATCTGGTGGCGCAGTTGCTGCTGACCGAAGGGCCTGCACGCCTGAGCGCAGACGGCGGCGTCTATGACCTGGAGGCCGAGACCGTGACGGTCGACGGCCCGGTCCGCCTGACCGCGTCGGATGGCTATGCCATGATCGCGCGCGGCGTTTCGGTCGATCTCAAGGCACGCACCATGCAGGGCGATGCCGGCGTTTCGGGCGAGGTTCCGGCCGGGACCTTCTCCGCCGATACGATGCGCGCCGATCTGCCCTCGCGCACGATCACGCTCGAAGGCAATGCGCGCCTGACGATGATACCCGGCCAGCTGAGGATGCCGTGATGGACCAGAATGCTCCCGCTTCCCGCACCCCGCTTGCCCGCCTCGCCCTGATCTGGGGGATCGGCGGCTTTGCGCTGACCGCCGCGCTGATGGGCGGGATGAGCCTTTCCGCACAGAGCATCGCCAGCCACGATTCCAAGGCGCCCGTCACCTATGATGCGGGCAAGTTCGTGCTGGATGACCGCGCCAATCAGGTGATCTTCAGCGGCGGGGTGATCGTCAATCAGGCGGACCTGCGTATCCAGTCCGACCGGATGCTGGTGAACTTCACCGATGCCGGCAGCCTCGAAATCCAGCGCATCACCGCGACCGGCGGCGTCGTCATCACCCGCGGCGATGAACGCGCGAGCGGCGACAATGCGATTTATGATTTCAACCGCCGGATCATCACCATGGCGGGCAATGTCCGCCTGCGCCGTGGGACCGATACCCTGAATGGCGGGCGCCTGGTGATCGACCTCGCCAGCGGGCTATCGACGGTTGACGGCACCGCCTCGGGCTCCAGCATCGGGGCACCCGGCGCACCGGCAGGGCAAGGCCGCGTCACCGGCAGCTTCACGGTCCCGCAAAAGAACTGACCGGATAGCGTTATCGTGGTTCGGCACCCTCGCTGTGCGCGGGGGGCTTGCTACCGCTTCGCCGCAAATCGCGCGATTTCAGCCAGCTCCTGTGCGAGCAGCAGCTCGGCGGACTGGCTATTGGCAAGCAGGCTGCGGTGCAGCGCCGTGAGACGCGGGATGAGCCGGTCGAGCCGCGTTTCACTGGAACCGCGCGCGGCAGGCAGGGTCCAGCGCTTGAACTGATTGCCGATATCGCGCTTCTCCTTGAAGAAGATGCCGAGCCGCATTTCCGCGCCCTTGTCGATCTGGTCGAAATTGCCGCGCAGGCCGAGGTAGGCGGCAATCTGCGCCAGCTGCGCCGCCCGCCGCTCCAGCGCCAGCGCCACGCCGACCGGGTTCAGGCCCAGCTCGCGCATCCGCTTGATCTCCGCCGCGATCTTGCCGAGCTCTCCGCCCAACACCGCGTTGACCAGCGGCGCGAACCCGTCCTCTTCGGTCGCTGCACCAATCGCAGCGTGATCTTCGGGCGTGGCGGAACGGGGGGCTTGCGGATCGGCATCGCAATAGAGCGCCAGCTTGGTGACCTCGGACTGCGCCAATCGCACATCGAGCCCCGCGCCGCGCGCGATCCGGTCGGCCAGATCGCCGCCGAGTTTCAGCCCCGCCGCGCCCGCCATGTCGCGCACCGCCTGTGCTACGTCCTTCAGGTCGGGCGGATGGAACATCGCCACCAGCGCATCGTGCCGCTTTTCCAGCAGTTTGGCAGTGCGCGACTTATCGGTGGCGGAGGTTGCGACGACGATCACCGGCGCCGCCTCGCCTGCGCCGGAATCGGCGGTCTCGATCAGGAATTGGAGCGCGTCATAGGCATCATCGCCGGTGGCGCGCACCCAGATATGGCGCGCTCCGCCGAACAGCGAGGTCGAGCGCGCTTCGTCGCCCAGCAGTGCAGGATCGCGTTTGAGGTCTGCGCCCGCCAGTTCCACCCGCTCACCCGCATCGGGGAAGGCGGCGGCCAAGCGGTTGGCGGCTGCGGTGGCCCCGGCTTCATCCGGGCCGCAGAAAAAGAAGATGCGGGCGGCGAGCGCGCCTTGCGGCAGGCCGCGGGCGAAGTCGCTGTTCTTGGCCTTCACTGGCCCGCAGCGGCGCGACTGCGCAGCGTGACGGCGATCTGCGTCGCCATCCGGTCAGCGACTTCGAGCGCGAGGTTTTCCAGCGCCTTCTGCTCGGCGGCGATGGTGGCATATTCGCTGGACACCACATCGATCCCCGCGTCCGAACCTGCGGTGGCATCGAGCAACACCGAGCCCGTCGCCAGCTCGACCAGCTGATACCGCGCGCGCAGGATCCGGCGTTCGCGGCTGATCGTGTCATCGTTGAGCACGCCCAGCGCTTCGAGCGAATCGTCGAGCCGGACGTCGAGCCGGTATTGCGGCGTCACCTGCCCGGCCATGCCAAGCCGCGCATCGAGCGCATTCTTGATCAGCCACCCGCCGCGCCCCTGAATCGCGGGGATGTCCACCGCGGCAATGCCCTGCGCGGCAACCGCATTGGTCCCGCCCGCATACATCGGCGACAGGCCGCAGGCGGAAAGGGCCAAGAGGGCCAGCAGGGCGAAGACAATGCGCATCAGGTGACGATATTCACCAATCGGTCGGGCACCACAATGATCTTGCGGATCGCCGCGCCATCGACCGAGCGTCGCAGGTTCGCCGAGGCGAGCGCCAATGCCTCAAGCGTGTCCTTCGATGCTCCCTTGGGCGCAGTGACGGTGTCGCGCAGCTTGCCCATGTGCTGGATCGCGATGGTGACCTCGTCATCGACCAGCAGCGCGGGGTCGACTGCGGGCCACGGCGCGTCGGCGATCAGGCCTTCCCCGATTGTCGTCCACGCCTCTTCGGCAAGGTGCGGCATCATGGGGGCGGCGAGATGCACCAGCGTGCGGATCGCAGCCGAGCGGCTCGCGGAAGGCGCGGCCTTTTCGACGGCGCCGGTCAGCTCGTAGATGCGCGCCACGGCCTTGTTGAAGCCGAGCGCCTCGATGTCGCTGGCGACGGCGGCGATGGTCTGGTGGGTCTTGCGATCGAGGCTCTTGTCCTCGCCGATCGCGCCCGCGTCATAGGCTGCATAAAGCCGCCACAAGCGCTGCACAAACCGCGCACAGCCTTCGATGCCAGCATCCGACCACGGCAGATCGCGTTCGGGCGGCGAGTCCGACAGCATAAACCACCGCACCGCATCCGCGCCGTGGCGCGCGATGATGTTGTCTGGGTCGACGACGTTCTTCTTCGACTTCGACATCTTGATGACGCGGCCGACGTCTACCGGAGCCTTGTCGGCAAGCAGCGTTGCGCCGTCGGAAGTGCGGTCCACTTCTTCGGGGCCGAAGAACACCGGCACACCGCGCGCCTCATCGATGCGGCTATAGGTCTCGTGCGTCACCATGCCTTGCGTGAACAGCGCGGCAAACGGCTCCTGCACGGTGATCTTGCCGATGTGGGCGAGCGCACGCGTCCAGAACCGCGCGTAGAGTAGGTGCAAAATCGCGTGCTCGATGCCGCCGATATAGTGCTGCACCGGCATCCACTTGGCGACCTCTTCGGGGTCGAACGGACGGTCGGCAGGCTGGCTGGCGAAGCGCAGGAAATACCACGAGCTGTCGACGAAGGTGTCGAGCGTATCGGTCTCCCGCCGCGCCGCTGCGCCGCATTTGGGGCAGTCGACGTGCTTCCACGTCGGGTGGCGTTCGAGCGGGTTGCCGGGGATGTCGAAGCTGACATCCTCGGGCAGGGTGACGGGCAGCTGGTCCTTGGGCACCGGCACCACGCCGCAGGTGTCGCAATGGATGAAGGGGATCGGCGTGCCCCAATAGCGCTGGCGGCTGACGCCCCAGTCGCGCAGACGCCACACGGTGCGACCCTCGCCCCAGCCGCCGCTTTCGGCGCGGGTGATGACGGCCTGCTTGGCGTCCTCGACACTCATGCCGTTGAGGAAATCGGAATTGACGACCACCCCGTCACCCGCCTCGGCCTCGCCCTTGAAGGGCTCGTCCGCACGCGCCGGATCGGCGGCGACGACGCGCAGGATCGGCAGCTCGTACTTGGTGGCGAATTCGAAGTCGCGCTGGTCGTGGCCGGGCACGCCCATCACCGCGCCGGTGCCGTATTCCATCAGCACGAAATTGGCGATGAAGACCGGCAGGACCTCACCCGTGAACGGATGCTTCGCGGTGATCGGGGTACGATACCCCAGCTTTTCCGCTGTTTCGAGCGCTGCGGCCGTGGTCGCGCCCTTCTTGCACTGGTCGATGAAGGCGGCGACCTCAGGATCGCTGGCCAAGCCCTGCGCAATCGGGTGATCGGCAGCAATCGCGCAGAAGCTCGCGCCGAAGATCGTGTCGGGGCGGGTAGAGTAAACCGCCAGCTTACCGCCGTCTGACAGGTCGAAGCTGAACTCCAGCCCCTGTGACTTGCCGATCCAGTTCTCCTGCATGAGGCGAACCTTCTCGGGCCAGTCCTCCAGCTTGCCGAGGCCCTCCAGCAGATCATCGGCAAAGTCGGTGATCTTGAGGAACCACTGGTTGAGCTTGCGCTTCTCGACCTCGGCGCCGGAGCGCCAGCCCTTGCCGTCGATCACCTGCTCATTGGCGAGCACGGTCATGTCGACCGGGTCCCAGTTGACGGTCGATTCCTTGCGGTAGACGAGGCCCGCTTCGTACAGGTCAGCGAACAGCGCCTGTTCGTGGCCGTAATATTCGGGATCGCAGGTGGCGAATTCGCGGGTCCAGTCCAGCGCAAAGCCGATGCGCTGCAACTGCGCCTTCATCTGCGCGATGTTCTGGCGCGTCCAGCCGCCCGGATGGACGCCCTTTTCCATCGCGGCGTTCTCGGCGGGCATCCCGAAGGCGTCCCAGCCCATCGGGTGCAGCACCTCGAACCCGCGCATCTTCTGGTAGCGCGCCATCACGTCGCCCATCGTGTAGTTGCGCACATGGCCCATGTGGATGCGCCCCGAAGGATAGGGGAACATCTCAAGGATGTAGCTCTTGGGCTTCGGGCTGTTCGAATCGGCGGTGAACGTCCCCGCGTCTGTCCAGGCACGCTGCCAGCGTTCATCGGCGACGGCAGGGTCGAAACGGGTATCGGTCATGGACGGCTTTCAGTGAGAAGCGTGAACTCGGGAAGCGCCTAGGAAGCAATCGCCTGGCGGCGCAGATCGCGGGCCTTGGTGAGGATGATATCCTCAAGCTTCTGCACGGTGGCGGCCTGCACCGGGGCTTCGACCCAGTTGCCGGCTTCATTCACCTGACGGCTCGCCGCGACGCGCAGGGCATCGGCGCGCAGATCCTGATCGAGGATCGTCACGGTCAGCTTGACCCGCTCATTCGGATTGGAGGGATTGGAATACCAATCGGTCACGATCACGCCCCCGCTGCTGTCAGCCTGAAGCAACGGCGCAAAGCTCACCGTGTCGAGCGCGGCGCGCCACAGATAGGCGTTGACGCCGATGGTGTTGAGCTGAGCCGCGGACAATTCAGTGCGCGGACGGGCACCGCCGCCGCAGGCGCTGAGGCCCACCATGGAGACGCCGAGCAGCGCAAGGCCGAGAGTGCGGCTGAACGCCCGGCGACCGGTGGCCTTGGCGAAAGTGGCGGAATTGGCGCGTGTCACAGCCGGATCATCCTCATCATCTGTATCGGCCTCGCTCTATAGCCCCAAGGGTTGATGCGGCAAGCATCATCCGCGCGAAGGCCCGGGCGAGGCGGTCAAGCCATCCGCTGGAAGAGCGCCCGCGGGCTTTACCCAGCCTGAATTTACCTCACTGTGCAACATTATGTGTGCATGGTGCCACAGGTGAGGCGCGAATCTGTTTCGTGTCGCAGCAACCCCATTGCAAGCGGTCGGCGCGAGACTATCATTATATTTCAAAATCACGCGACTCAGCCGACGTTAAGGCAAAGCGTGGTGAAGCAACATCTCCCGGCCGGAAATCCGGGGCGCACATGAATAGGAAATGGGTAGCATAATGGCACGCGAGTCGGACAGGTCAGCAAGGGCGCAGCAACCGCTGCGGTCGTTTGCCCTGTACGCGCTGGCGTGCGGAGCGCTGGTCCTTGCCGTGCCGAGCGCCGGACTTGCGCTGGCAGGCGAAATTGCCCCGGTGCGCACCGCTGCCTCGCTCGATGCGCTGGGCCTGCGGATGTTCACCCCGGCCTCGGTCGATCCTGATCTGGCCGCCCGCGTGGCTGACAAAGCCCGCGCCCGCGGTATTCGTTTCACGCCTGCAAGCGCGCCGACCATGTCGGGCAAGCGCACAGTGACGGTCGCAGTGCGGATGGATGATGACACCGCCCGCGCGATCACGGTGCGCAAGGCGATCGACGCCGTGCCGGGCCGCGGGCTGGGTCTGACCGGACTGGATTCGAGCAAGTTCCAGCTGGGTTCGGCGCGTGGCTACAAGAGCTTTGCCCGCTCGGTCGATCTGTCGGCCAAGGTCAGCAACGTCTCGCTGCCCGATCTGGCGCAGTTCGAACCGTCACGCCCCAAGGCCGAAGACAAGCCCAGCCGCCTCCAGCCGCGGATCGAGCTTGAAGATCGCCAGATTGCTGGCCGCTCGCCCAATACGCTCGATTCGACCGCCGCTCAGACCGTGGGTCTTGGCGGCAGCTTCCGCCTTTCGCCCAATCTCAACGTGACGGCAGGTGTGCGTTACTCGCAGGAGCGCGAACGGCTCAATCCGCTTACCAATTCGGTGCAGGATAGCCAGGCGGTCTACGTCGGAACGCAGATCAAGTTCTGATCCCGCGCTAGTCCGCCGGGCGTTGGTGCTTCAACAGGGCCGACGCGCATAGCTATTCCCCGCTTTCCCTGACCCTACGGCACGGCTAGGTTGCGCTGGTGCAACTGCATCACGTCAAGGGGAGAAGAGCATGGGCCGGGTAGCCATCGTCACCGGAGGAACGCGCGGAATCGGAGAGGCGATCTGCAAGCGGCTCCAGCGCCAGGGCCACACCGTCATCGCCAATTACGCCGGGAACGAGGAGAAGGCACGCGCCTTCACCGAAGCCACCGGCATCCCGGCGCGCCGCTGGGACGTGGGCGATTACGAGGCGACTCAAGCGGGCTGCGCGGCGGTGGCGGAGGAGTTCGGCGCGGTCGATATCGTGGTCAACAACGCCGGGATCACCCGCGACGGCACGCTCCACAAGATGAGCTTCGAGGACTGGAACGATGTCATGCGCATCAACCTCGGCGGGTGCTTCAACATGGCCAAGGCGACCTTCCCCGGGATGCGCGAGCGCGGGTGGGGGCGGATCGTCAACATCGGCTCGATCAACGGGCAGGCGGGGCAATATGGCCAGGTCAATTATGCCGCCGCCAAGAGCGGCATTCACGGCTTCACCAAGGCCTTGGCCCAGGAAGGCGCGAAGTTCGGGGTGACGGTCAACGCGATCGCGCCGGGCTATATCGACACCGACATGGTGGCCGCCGTCCCCGCCCCGGTGCTGGAGAAAATCGTCGCGAAAATCCCGGTCGGCCGCCTCGGCATGGCCGAGGAAATCGCTCGCGGGGTGGCGTTCCTGACCTCCGAGAACGGCGGCTTCATGACGGGTTCGACGATGAGCATCAACGGCGGTCAGCATATGTACTGACGCGGGCAGCCGAGCAGCAAGGCTGCGAGGCGCTGGCGCGGAGCGACAGCCCGCGTCGCGGCCAGCGGGTCGGCGGGATCACCCCGCCGAACCCGTCTGACGACAACCGGCGGCTTTGCCGTCGGTCCCTGCCGCCAACCTATCACCCAATCAAAATCCCCACCACGCGCCACGCACCATCTTCCCACTCGAGCGAGACGCTCTCCACCTGATTGGTCCCGTCCGCGTAGCTGCTGGCGAACTTGACCAGTTGGTAGCCTTCGGGCGGGGCGGGGACAAATTCGTTGGTGACGAGATTGCGGGTCAGCACCTTGCCGAGCGGCGGGCGCACCTTTTCGGACACTTCGGTCCAGTGCTCCAGACTGTTGAGCTTGCGGAACTGCGTTCCCGAGGCGGCATAGCTTTCAGCCCAGCGGCTCTCGTCGATCAGCGTCAGGAAGGCTTCGGCCGCCCGGGCCGCAGCGGCGGCGTCAGCCTCGGCGGTGGCGGCGGCGGAAACCGCCGGAGCGGGTGCCAGCACCGAAAGCGGCGAGGTGGGGAGAAACAAGGCGGCGAGGACCAGGGACATAGCAAGCACTCCGGCAAGGGTGAGAGCAAGGCCCGGCCCAAGGCCGAACCACGCCCGCCGCTGAGTAGCGGATGCCATTCCCTCTGCCGCGCCAGCCCCCTCGGCCGCATCCCCCAAAGCCTTGTCCCCCAAGCTTTCGGGGGTGTCGCCCTCCTCCGCCAGCAGCCGCCGCGCCGCCTCTCGGCTGCTGGTGACGCCGAGCTTACGCCGCGCATCGCGCAGCCGTTCGTTCACCGTGTGCACCGACAGGCCCAACTCCAGCGCCGAGGACTTGGCGTCATGCCCGCGCAGGATCAACCGCAGGGTCTGCTTCTCCTTCTCGGTCAGCGTGTCGAGGACGGTGGTCATGGGCAAGGTCTAAGGCGCGCACCGGGGGCGGGCCACCCCGAATTTTTCGGGGGCCGCACGGCTGCAACGACTCGGCAGGAATCAGCAAGTCTTCACCCCCGCCGTCCGCTAGCATCGCTGGCGAAGGAGATTTCCCATGGCTGACCGCATCCTCGTATTCTACGGCTCCTATCGCCGCGACCGTCAGGGCATCCGGCTCGCAGATTACTGCGTCCGCCAGCTTGAGGCGCGGGGGTGCGATGTCGAGCTGATCGATGCCAAGGCGCTCGATCTCCCGATGCTCGACCGGATGTACAAGGAATACCCCAAGGGCGAGGCGCCCGATGCGCTGGAGACACTGGCGGGCAAGATCCGTCGCGCGGACGCCTTCCTGTTCGTGGTCGGCGAATACAATTGGAGCGTGCAGCCGGGGCTGAAGAACCTCACCGATCACTTTCTGGAGGAATGGTTCTGGCGTCCCGCCGCGATTGCGAGCTACTCCGCCGGGCGCTTCGGCGGGGTGCGTGCGGCGCTCGCGTGGCGCGATATTCTGGGCGAGATGGGTATGGTGGTGGTGTCCAGCACGATCGCGGTGGGGCCAATGAAGGACACGCTGGACGAGGAGGGGGAGCCGGTGAGCGACGGCGGCAAGGCGCTGGAGAAGCAGTTCCCGCGCTTTGCGGATGATCTGGCGTGGTGGACCGCGGCGGCCAAGGCGCAGCGGGAGAAGGAGGCTGTGCCTTATTGAGGCACGCACTTCCAAGTCACGAAGGCTTAAGAGCTTGTATCTTATGCAGCATCCATGTCGGTGCACTTCGATGTCAGCAAAATCAGCTTTTTCGGGCTGGATGATTGGTCCGTGGCGGTCTGCGCATGGCGAGGATGCTGCATTGAGGTGTTCTCGCGTGCGGAGCATTCCGTAGCTGATTGCCTAAAGACGTTGGAGGCGGCCGGACTCAAACTCAGCAACGATGCGTATCATCAAGGCGCAGTGGCGCGATTGCGCGCCCTCAGTGATTGCATGTCCAGCCATACTTTTGGCGGTCACGAAAAGGGAACGCGCAAGCGAATAGAGAGCTGGCAAAAGCTCTGTGAGAAGCGAACAATGCTTGCGCATGGGAAGGTAAAGGCGACGCAAAATGGCATCACCATAGAACCTGTTAACATACCGAGCAAAAAGGGCCCGGTGATCGCACCCATGTCACTTTCGCGCGTCGGTATGCTTGAGTTTTTGGCCGACCTTGAACAATCGCAACTGCTGCTTCATCAGCAACTTGGACACATCAAGGCCCTGGCCACCAAGGCCAAGCCATCAATAGCAACCAAGCAGCCCGACCCCGGATCAAGTCCGGGGTGACGGCGAGGGATGATTGGCGCCCCGCCTACTGACCCTTGCTCGCAGCAACCGCCGCGTCCCATTCCTCCCACGCGATGGCCCGCCCCGGGTACGCGACGTTCCGGAAGGGCCAATCGCGCGCGATCCAGTCTTTCGTCCAGGAGTATAGCTCGGCATCGAAGCCCGCTTCGTATTCCTCCGCCGTCACCCACAGCCGGACCTCGGCGTCATAGCTTCCGGCCCTGCCCGGATAGACATAAACGCAGCCCCGTTCGCGCAAACCATCGGGGGTGAGCACGGCGTAAGCGAAAGATTCGCGCCGTGCGAACCGGCCCGCTTCGGTGTCCATGTCGGCCTTCGCATCAGCAAGAGTCAGGCCGTGGTGCGGCCAGCCGGTGCTACGGGTGAAAGTCTTCTGCAGGTGCTCGATCGATGCCATATAGGCGCGGTAGTCGATCTCGATCAGATCGGGGCCGAGCGGCACCAGCTTAAAGCCGGGCGCTTCAACCAGCGTCGGGACGGCGAAATCCGCCGCGATCCACAAGGCGGGTTGCACGGCCGAGGCAGGCGTTTCGGCGCCGACAGGCGCGGCCATGACCCCGGACAGCGCCAGAGCGGCTGCCGAAGCCGTGACGAGCGCCCTTACGCTGCCTCCCCTGCGCGCACTCACCCGCGATACAGCCCGTCAATCCGCTCCTGATACCGCTCGCGGATCTTGTGGCGGCGGATTTTCATGCTCGGGGTCATTTCCTCGTTCTCAATCGAGAACGCCTCGTCCGCGAAGGCGAACTGGCGGACCTTTTCGATCACGGACAGATCGGCATTGGTCCGGTCCACCGCCGCGCGCACCGCGTTCTTGAATGCGGGGAGTTCTTGCAGCGCCTTCATGTCGAACTTCTCGTCATTGGCCCGCGCCCATTCCAATGCCCATTCGGCATCGGGGACGATCAACCCGACCACGTAAGGCCGCTTGTCCCCGCTCACCATCGCCTGTGCGATTTCGGGCTGGAGCGTCAGCATGCCTTCAACCTTCTGCGGGGCGATATTGTCGCCCTTGTCGTTGACGATCATGTCCTTCTTGCGGTCGGTGATCTTGATCCGGCCCTTATTGTCAAAGTGGCCGATATCGCCGGTGTGGAGCCAACCGTTCTGAAGCGTCCGCGCGGTCTCGGCGTCGTTGCGCCAGTAGCCGTGCATGACCAACTCGCCGCGCACGAGGATTTCACCATCCTCGGCGATGCGCACCTCGACCCCGCGCAGCGGCGGGCCGACCGTGTCCATCTTGAGCCCGACCTTGGGGCGGTTGCAGCTGATCACCGGCCCGGCCTCGGTCTGGCCGTAGCCTTGCAGCATGGTCAGCCCCATCGCGTCGAAGAAGTTGCCGACCTCCGGGTTGAGCGGCGCGCCGCCTGACACCATCGCCTTGATCCGTCCGCCGAACTTCTGGCGGATTTTAGGACGCAGCGTCTTTTCAACGAGGAAGTCCAGCGGCTTGTCGCGCAGACGCTTCTTCCCGTCCTTGCTGTTGCCAGCGATCCGGAGCGCGGCGTCCATCATGAAGTTGGCAACTTTGCCCTGCTTTTCGATCTGCTTCATGATGCGGGTGCGCAGCACTTCGAACAGGCGCGGCACCACGACCATGATGGTCGGGCGGGTTTCCTCGATATTCGAGGCGAGCTTCTCCAGCCCTTCCGAATAGAAGATTTCCGCGCCGACCCCGATGGGGAGATACTGCCCGCCGGAATGCTCATAGGCGTGGGAGAGCGGGAGGAACGACAGGAAGCGTTCGTCCGTGATGCCGAAATCCTCGATCAGCACTTCGGCCGCGCCTGCCACGTTGCACAGGATCGCGCCGTGGTGCTGCATCACCCCGCGCGGCGCACCGCCGGTGCCGCTGGTGTAGATCAGGCAAGCGGTTTCCGAACGCTCGATCCGGGAGATGCGGTCATCCACCGCTGCGCGCGCGGCGGCCGCGTCGCCGGTGATCAGCCCAGCCCAGGCGTGATATTCAAAGCTGCCCGATTGCTGGCGCTTCAGATCGTCGATCCCGATGACATGCTCGACCAGCCCGGTCTGCCCGATCGCGCCGACCAAGGGCGCAAGCAGCTTCTCGGTCGAGACAAACACCGCCCGCGCGCCCGAATTGTCGAGAATATGCGCGTGATCGCGGCGGGTGTTGGTGGTGTAGGTCGGCACGGTGATGCAGCCCGCCGCCATGATCGCGAGGTCGGCGATGCACCACTCGGGGCGGTTTTCGGAGACGAGCGCAACCCGGTCGCCATCTTCCAGCCCCATGGCGCGCAACGCCTCGGCCAGCAGGCAGACATGCTCGGCCGCCGAACGCCAGCTTTGCGTCACCCATTGCCCGCCGGTCTTGTGGCCGAGGAACGGGGCATCGCCCTTTTCATCCGCGCGCTTGAGGAAAATCTCCACAAGGTTCTGCGCGTTATCAATGTCCTGCAACAGCTGGTGGTCCGCCGGGTTGGCGACCGCACGGGCGGCGTGCGGAATGGTGGGGGAATGCACTGGCAAAGGCTCCTGATCCCTTCGAGTTTATCATTCGCAGGTTCAGGTGCGACCCGCGTGTGGTGCACAGACTAGAAGGTCAAATCCGTAGCGGCAAGCATGGGGATGGGTGTCACCCCCAAGCAGGGGCTCAGGGCGTGACGACGCTCACGAGACGCGGCTCGGTCGCCGCTTCCCACCTGCCGTCTGCGCGCAGACCGAGCGCATTGGCCTTGATCGGCGCAGGGCCCAGCCGGATGTTGGTGTGACCAAGCGCGATCAACTGCTCCTTCATGGCGGCGAGCGTGGTGCCTTCCTCGACCAACAGCACGTCGCCGAAGGACATGGCAAAGGGCAAGGCCAGCGCGTCCTGCGCGCCCAGCTTGAAGTCGATCACGCCGATGATCGCGCGGGCAACCGTCACAGGGATGGTCGGGCCACCGGCAGCACCGATCACCAGCACCACCCGCCCTTGCGCATCATAAACGATGGTCGGCGCCATCGACGAACGCGGGCGCTTGCCGCCTTCAACCCGGTTGGCGACCGGCTTGCCGTCAGCTTCGGGCGTGAGGGTGAAGTCAGTGAGTTCATTGTTGAGATAGAACCCGCGCCAGTGCAGCCCCGACCCGAAGGCGCCTTCGATGGTCGAGGTGTAGCTGACGGCATTGCCCGCCGCATCCACGACCGCAAAATGGGTGGTGCCGTTCTCCGGCTCCTCTGGCCCATCCCCGCGCGCGAGCGGCGCGCCGGGAGGAACACCAGCTTCGGGCTTGGCAATCCTTGCCTCGGGCGAAATCAGGCCTGACCGGGAGGCAAGGTAACCGGCATCCACCAGCCCTGCGACCGGCACTTCGACGAAATCGGCATCGCCCGAATAGAGCTCACGGTCGGCATAGGCGAGGCGCTGGCTTTCGATGAACAGGTGCCAGAATTGCGGACTGTCCGGGCCCAGCGCGGCGATATCGAAGCGTTCGAGCTGGCCGAGCATCTGCGCCACGGCGATCCCGCCCGAAGACGGCGGCCCCATCCCGCACACCCGATAAACGCGGTAGCGGGCACAGGCGGGAGCGCGCTCCTTGGCGACATAGCCGGTGACATCGGCGGCGGCCATCCGGCCATCCTGCGGGGTTTCGCCTGCGACATAGGCGGCAAGCGCCGCGGCGGACGTGCTGCCATACATTGCCTGCGGGCCTTCAGCGGCAAGCGCCCTGAAGGTGGCGGCCAGTTCGGGCACCCGGATCGTGGTGCCGAGCGGCAACGGGTTCCCGTCCGCGCCGAAGAACACCGCCTTGGCGGCAGCGCTCTTGTCGGCCCGGCCCTTGTTGCCGTTCAACGATTCGTAGAGGCGGCGGTTCATCACGAAGCCGTCTTCGGCCAGCGCGATGGCGGGCGCGAACAGCTTGGCCCAAGGCAGCTTGCCATGCTCGGCATGGGCCTTGGCGGCGAGTGCGACATTGCCTGGCACCCCGACGCTGAGGCCGGAGAACACCCGCGCCTCGCGCCCCAACACCTTGCCGTCCGCATCGAGAAAGCGGTTCGGCGTCGCGGCGGAAGGCGCAGTCTCGCGCCCGTCATAGGTCACCAGCGTGCCATCCGCGCCATCCGCCCGCACCATAAAGCCGCCGCCGCCGATGCCGGAACTTTGCGGCTCGACCACGGTCAATGCCAGCATCACTGCAATCGCGGCATCCGTGGCAGATCCGCCCTGCGCAAGGATCGCCTCGCCCGCCGCGGTCGCGCGCGGATCGGCGCTGCTGACCGCGCCTGTTGGTGCGGGAAGCGGATCATCGATGGCGAGGGTGGTGGCACAGCCCGAAAGGGCCAGCGCCAACGGGGCGATCAGGGACGGAAAGATACGCATCGCAGCGGTGCTATTCGCTTCCCACCGCTTCCGCAATGCTGGCGAACCCGTCGCGCCGCATCAGCCGCTCCAGTCCGCGCACAATCTGCGCACCAAGGCCGGGGCCTTCATAGACCATCGCCGAGTAAAGCTGCACCAGACTGGCGCCGGCACGGATGCGTTCCCATGCGTGTTCTGCCGTGGCGATGCCGCCGACGCCGACCAGCGGGATCGCCGTCCCGGTCGCCTTGCGGAAATCGCGCAGGCGCTGGGTCGCTAGCCTGCGCAGCGGCGCGCCCGACAGCCCGCCGGTCTCACCCGCATGATGCGACCGCAGCGCGGGGCGGCTGATCGTGGTGTTCGATACCACCAGCGCGCCCAGCCGCTTGTCGATGGCGATGCGGGCAATGGCGTCGATGTCAGCAGGCTCGAGATCGGGGGCGACCTTGAGGAAGATCGGCGGCGGCGCGGACGGCACGGCTTCATCGCGCGCCGCAATCACCGCATCGATCAATGCGCTCAGCGCGCCCTCATCCTGAAGTGCGCGCAGGCCCGGGGTGTTGGGCGAGGACACGTTCACGCAGAGATAGCTGGCAAAGGGGGCCATCAGCCTCGCCATCACCGCATAATCGGCGATGCGGTCAGCGGAATCCTTGTTGGCGCCGATGTTGACCGCCACGATTCCCGGCCGTCCGGCCCGTGCGCGCAGCCGCGTCAGCGCCGCTTCTGCCCCGCCATTGTTGAACCCCATCCGGTTGATCACGGCCTGATCCTCGACCAGCCGGAACAGCCGCGGCTTGGGGTTCCCCGCTTGCGGCAGCGGGGTGATCGAGCCGACCTCGGTGAAGCCGAAGCCCAGCCCCAGCAGCGCGTCGGGCACCTCGGCATCCTTATCGAAGCCCGCCGCCACGCCGACCGGATTGGGGAAGGTCAGCCCCGCCACCTCCACCGACAACGGCCCACCTGCAACCGCCGGCGCGCGGCGCGGCAGGGCGGTGAGGGAACGGATCGCCAGGCGGTGTCCGGTTTCCGAATCGAGAGCGAACAGGGCGGGCTTGATCAGACGAAACAGCATGGGTTGGCGCCTATGTCAGCCCGTCCAGCATGTCGAGCAAATCGGCCTGCATCGAGGCTGCGTCGCGCGATTTTAACCTGTGTTAGATTTTGGCGACTTTCCCCCTTGATTTGGGCGAATTGTGTGTCGCTTGCATACAATCCCGCAGCCGATTCGCAGGCTATGCCACTTTCGCGACCCGAAGGGCTCGGAGCAGCAATGCAAAGAGTTCCTCAACTCAGATAGGCGGCGTTCCTGACGGAGCGCCGCCTCTTTTTTGTGCTGTTTGGACTGGGAAAGAAATGTGGCATCAGGTGTTCATTGACATCATGGACGCCCCGCTTGCCTCTTCCGACATGACCAGTGGGCTGCCGGGCGGGGAGCAACGGCTGACCTCTGCGGCCCTGATGGCCGTCGATTACATCCCTCCGCCCGCGCCCATCGCGCACTTTGTGACCACGCTCTACCACTTCCGCTGCGACGAGCTGGTGATCCGTGACATCCAGCCTGCCGCGATCGGCAACCTGTGCCTGTTCCCGCATGGCACAGGCGAGATGCTGTTTGCGCAAGGGCACCGCGATCCCAATCACACAGTCGGCCTGATGACGCCGCTGTCACGCGCGACGCCGATCGTGGTCGAAGGACCGTTCCATGCCTTTGGCGCGGCACTGACTCCGGTGGGCTGGGCGGCGCTGACCGGGCTTCATGCCGGGCAATGTCGTGACCGGCTGCTGCCTGCGTCCAGCGTGCTCGGCCCGGAGATCGATGCCTTGGGTGAGCGGCTGATAGCCGCCTATCGTCAGGGCACCATGAGCGGGCGGGACTGCGCCATCGCGGTCGGCGACTTCATCGAACGCAACATCAAACCGATCAACCCGCGCCATCTCGAACTGGTCGCAGCCACCGGCCGTTGGCTGAGCGCATCGTTCAATCCCGAAGTCAGCGAGCTGGCTGGGGTCGCGGGTTATTCGGATCGGCAGGTGCAGCGGCTCGTCGAACGCTATTTCGGCCTGCCCCCGCGTGCCTTGGCCCGCAAATATCGCGCCTTGCGCGCCGCCGCGCTGCTTTCGGCCCCGCAATTGTCGATGGAAGACGAGGCCGCGATTTCCGAGGCCTTCTTCGATCAACCGCACATGATCCGCGAGATCGCGCACTTTGTCGGCCGCACACCCGCGCGGCTTGGCGACCAGTCGACGCCATACTTGGCCGAGATGATCGACGGCCGGAATCTGCGCGAACTCGACGTCTGAGCGCGGGCCGCATTGGCGGTTGTAATGCGAGCAAAATGCTCCTAATTCCAATTCGGACTGATTCCGTCCGAATTGAGAACCGCTCGCAAATGCGCCTGTCCAACCTTGCCGATTACGCCGTCATCACGATGTGCCAGGCTGCGCTCCATTGCGGCAACGGCCGGGTGAGTGCGGCTGAACTGGCGGCGGAGACGGGCCTGCCTGTGCCGACGGTGCAGAAGCTGGTCTCGAAGCTGACGGGCGCAGGCCTGCTCCGCTCCGTCCGCGGCGCGCATGGCGGTTTGCAGCTTGGCCGCCCGGCGGCGGCGATCACGGTCGCTGATATTGTCGAGGCGATCGAAGGCCGCATCGCACTCACCGCCTGCGTCGATCACACCCCCTGCGATTTCGAGGCCGCTTGCAACATGAAGCCGCACTGGCCGATCATCAACAACGCGCTGCGCGGGGCGCTGGCGGGGATTACCCTAGCCCAATTGCGCGGCCCCGTCGTGCTGGCACGCAATGAAGACGCTCCGGCGCCGACCCCCATTATCGAGGAAACCCTGTCATGAGCGACCGTATCGACCTTCAGGATAAGCCTGAAACCGATGTCGAAGCCCGCGAAGCCGCCGCCAAGGTCGCCGATTACGAGCATGGCTGGTCGTCGGACATCGAGACCGAGTTTGCCGAAAAGGGCCTGACCGAAGACACGGTGCGCTTCATCAGTGCCAAGAAGAACGAGCCCGAATGGATGCTCGAATGGCGCTTGAAGGCCTTCCGCCTGTGGCAGACCATGGAGGAGCCCGATTGGGCCAAGGTCGGTTACCCCAAGATCGATTATCAGGACGCCTATTACTACGCCGCGCCGAAGAAGAAGATTGAACTGGATTCGCTCGAAGACCTCGATCCCGAGATCAAGCGGATCTACGACAAGCTCGGCATCCCCCTGGGCGAGCAGGAAGTGCTAGCCGGGGTGAAGGGCGCGAAGAAGGTCGCAGTGGATGCGGTGTTTGACTCCGTGTCCGTCGCCACCAGCTTCCGCGCGGAATTGCTGCGCGCTGGCGTGATCTTCCTCTCGATCTCCGAGGCGATCCGCGAATATCCTGACCTCGTCAGAAAGTGGCTCGGCCGGATCGTGCCGGTGCGCGACAATTATTTTGCGGCGCTGAACTGCGCGGTCTTCTCCGACGGCACCTTTGTCTATGTGCCCGAAGGCGTGCGTTGCCCGATGGAGCTTTCGACCTATTTCCGCATCAATGCCGAAAACACCGGCCAGTTCGAACGCACGCTGATTATCGCGGAAAAAGGCAGTTACGTCAGCTATCTCGAAGGCTGCACCGCCCCGATGCGCGATGAAAACCAGCTCCACGCGGCCGTGGTCGAACTGGTCGCGATGGACGATGCCGAGATCAAGTATTCGACCGTGCAGAACTGGTATCCCGGCAATGCCGAGGGCAAGGGCGGGATCTACAACTTCGTCACCAAGCGCGCTTTGTGCCAGGGGGACCGCTCGAAGGTTTCGTGGACGCAGGTGGAAACCGGCTCGGCGGTGACGTGGAAATATCCCTCCTGCGTGCTCAACGGCGAGGATAGCGTGGGCGAGTTCTACTCGGTCGCGGTGACCAACAATTACCAGCAGGCCGACACCGGCACCAAGATGATCCACAACGGCAAGAACAGCCGCTCAACGATCATCTCCAAAGGCATTTCGGCGGGCAAATCGTCGAACACCTATCGTGGGCTGGTGCGCGTCGGGCCGACCGCCAGCGGCGTGCGCAACTTCACCCAGTGCGACAGCCTCTTGCTCGGCGATCAATGCGGCGCGCACACCGTGCCCTACATCGAGGTGAAGAACCCCAGCGCGCAGATCGAACACGAGGCGACCACTTCCAAGATCAGCGACGAACAGCTGTTCTACGCGATGCAGCGCGGGCTTGGCGAAGAGGAGGCCGTGGCGTTGATTGTCAACGGCTTTGCCAAGGACGTGCTCAAAGAGCTGCCGATGGAGTTTGCTGTGGAGGCGCAGAAGCTGCTGGCGATTTCGCTTGAGGGTTCGGTTGGATGATCCGCGCCGCCACCAACACAACCGCCACCCTTTCCGTCACCCCGGCGCAGGCCGGGGCCCAGAGCGGCAAAGTGCAGCGCCCGGCGTCACTGGGTCCCGGCCTGCGCCGGGATGACGAGAGTGAAACAACCAAATGACTGAACGCAAAACCCTCGCCCTCAACCCCGAGGCTGCCACCGCCGAAGCCCCCGCGCTCAAGAAGAAGGGCCGCGGGTGGGAGATTTCGGACAAGCGGCTCGATGCGCTGCACGAACAGGCGCGCGAGCTGCGGCGTCATTCGTCCGAGGCGCACAAGGCGCTCGCCGAGAAGTTCGCTGGCGCCGATCTGGGTCGCTACACCTTCAAACGCTTTGCCGTGGTCGGCAGCGCGATTGTCGATTTCAACTGCCACAACCTCGGCCTCGCGCTCGCGATTGACGAGGAGGGGCAGAACGATGCTCTCGTCAAACGGCGCGACAAGAGCCTCGAAAGCGTCGGCATCAAGGTGATGCGGATCGCGGCCAGCGACATCCTCTCCGATATCGACGCAGTGCTGAAACAGCTCACCCAAGTGATGCGCGACCGGATCGAGGAGCGGAAAGCCGCCGCCCGCGCGCACAAGGCGGCCAACCCCAAGCAGACCTATTCGCGCCCCAAGCCGCCCCCCGGCGACAGGGACGCAGCCCCCTCTCGCAACCCCAAGCCCCGGAGCCGCACTTGATCTTTGCCACTCTCCTTGCCCCCCTCCTCGCCCTGCAATCGGCTGGCGAAGCTGTTGTCGCGATCAAGAACGACAATCCGGAAACCTGGTCGGTGGAATATCCGCGCCTGATCCAAACCTATGTGGCCGATTACCGCCGCTGCCTCACCGTCGCCAACCGCCGCATCGCGGGCACCGCCGATTTCGAGCGGCAGCACGCGCTCGACGTGACCCGCTGTGCGGAGACGAAAGCCGCGGCCATCGCCAAGTCGAACGCCGATCTTGCCGGGGCCAAGACCACCTTGAGCCCTGAACAGGTAAACACGCTGTACGACAATATCGGCAAGATCCACGTCGCCCGCGGACGCGATCTCGACCAGCAATTCACCGCGCGCATGACCGGCGCCGCCGCCGCGAGCGATGCCTATGACGCCGCCCGACCCAAGGGTCTGGTGATTGAGCTGCGCGATGCCAGCGTGGTCAAGGCCCGCACCGACGCCACCGCGCCCGGTGCGACCAACGAAGACAAGGACTCCAAGTAATGTTGACCATCACCGATCTGCACGCCTCGGTTGGCGATAAGCCGATCCTCAAGGGCCTGACGCTGGACGTGCCTGCGGGCGAGATCCACGCAATCATGGGGCCCAACGGCGCGGGCAAATCGACGCTGGCGAATGTGCTGGGCGGCAAGCCGGGCTACGAAGTAACAGGCGGAAGCGTGGTGTTCCGCGGGCAGGATCTGTTCGCGCTGGAACCGCATGAACGCGCGGCAGCCGGGCTGTTCCTCGGCTTTCAATACCCGGTCGAAATCCCTGGCGTCTCCAACGTCCAGTTCCTGCGCGAGGCGCTCAACGCTCAGCGCCGGAGCCGGGACGAAGCACCCTTGACCGGCGGCGAGTTCCTGAAGCTCGCCAAGGACAAGGCGGGTCTGCTGAAGATGGACATGGACATGCTCAAGCGGCAGGTGAATGTCGGCTTCTCCGGCGGCGAAAAGAAGCGCGCCGAGATGGTGCAGATGGGCATCCTCGATCCCGCCTTCGCGGTGCTGGACGAGACCGATAGCGGCCTCGACATCGATGCACTGCGGATCGTCGGCGCCGGGATCAATGCGATCATGCGCTCGCCTGACAAGGCGGTGCTGCTGATCACCCACTACCAGCGCCTGCTCGACGTGGTGCGCCCCGACAAGGTCAGCATCCTTGCAGGCGGCCGGATCGTTGAGACCGGCGGCCCGGAACTCGCCCTGCGGCTTGAGGCCGAGGGTTATGATTCGGTGATGGCATGATGACGCTGGCGCTTGCCGCCCTGCTGCAGTCGGCCGCCGAGCCGGTGAAGGAACCGGAGGTGGACAATGAAATCCTGGTGATCGGCCGCAAGTTGCAGGACTGGCGCGGCACATGGCGGCTGAACGACGGGACGGTGTCGTGCAAGACCCGGCGATCGACTGGCGACAAGGCGATCGATGCGATCGGATGCGACGCCATGGTGCAATGCATCGCGCCAATCGCCCCGGATTTTGCCGCGATTGAAGACGCCAAGCTGCCCAAGACCGAGGCCCAGCAACGCGCAAACCTTCTGCTGGAGTCCGCCAAGATCGGCGACTGCATTTTTGCCAAGCGTGAAGCAGGAATCGCCGCACTTGCCGCTGAGCGTAGGAGCAAGCGGCCATGAGCACCGCAACCCTCCCCACCCGCCGCGACGAAGCGTGGCGTTATGCCGATATGGACGCAGTGGCGCGGCTGGGCGTGGTGGCGCTTGACCAGTGGCAGACGATCAACGTCGCCGCTGGCGAGAGCGTAACCCGCTGCATGATCGTCGGCAGCGACGCGCCCGAACTGCATCGCTTCCGTGTCAGCCTGGGGGAAGGCGCAAAAGCGGCTTTCTTCGTCACCAATCGCGGCGGCGACTACACCCGGGTCGACCTGGAAATCCGCCTCGCCAAGGGCGCGCATTTCGAGTTTGGCGGTGTCACCATCGGCGGCGGCTCGGCCACCCGCGAATTCGTGACTCAGGTCATTCACGCAGAGCCAGATGCGACCAGCAACCAGACCGTTCGCGCGGTCCACTGGGGCACCGGCACCGGCAATTTCCTCGGCGAGATCAAGGTGGCGCGCCATGCGCAGAAGACCGACGCGGCGCAGGATTTCAAGGCTTTGCTCCTCGAAGCAGGTGCCAGCGCCAACGCCGTCCCACAGCTTGAAATCTTCGCCGACGACGTGAAGTGCGCGCACGGCGCGACGGTGGGCGAACTCGACGAGGCGGCGCGTTTCTACATGATGGCGCGCGGGGTCGATCCGGCCACCGCGCAGCGCCTGCTGGTGCAGGCCTTCATCGGCGATGCCTTCGTGTCGCTGGACGACGAGGCGGAGCGCGAGACGCTGCTCGATGCGGCGCTCAGCGCGCTGGAGGGGGCACGGCTGTGAACGCCCCCACGACCATCCAGCGCGACCTGCGTGCGGAATTCCCCGGCCTCGTCACTTCCGAAGGCAAGCCGTGGCACTACCTCGACACCGCCGCGACCGCGCAGAAACCGCGCGCCGTGATCGACGCGATGGCGCGCGCACTGGGCGAAGATTACGCGACCGTCCACCGCGGGGTCTATGCCCGCTCGGCCGAGATGACACTCGCCTACGAGGCCGCACGGCGCAAGGTCGCCGGCTTCATCGGCGGCACCGAAGAGGAACTGGTCTTCACCCGCGGCGCGACCGAGGCGATCAATCTCGTCGCCAACACCTGGGGCCGGGTCACCCTGAAGGCCGGTGACCGCATCCTGCTCTCGCAGCTGGAGCACCATTCGAACATCGTGCCGTGGCAGATGATCGCGCAGCAAACGGGCGCGGTGATCGATGTTTGCCCGCTGACGGCGGACCACCAGATCGACTTGGGCGCCGCCGAAGCGATGCTGACCGAGGCGCACAAGCTGGTCGCTTTCGGCCATGTCTCCAACGTGCTCGGGAGCGTGCTCGACGCCCCGCGCGCCGCCGCGCTGGCGCACAACGTCGGCGCGATGCTGCTGCTCGATGGGTGCCAAAGCGCGCCGCATATGCCGGTTGATGTCGCTGCGCTGGGCTGCGACTTCTACGTCTTCTCCGCCCACAAGCTCTACGGCCCGACCGGGATCGGTGCACTATGGGCCAGGGCCGAGCTGCTCGCCGACATGCCCCCGTGGGAAGGCGGCGGGGCGATGATCGACCGTGTGACCTTCCAACGCACCACCTACGCCTCTGGCCCGCAGCGGTTCGAGGCCGGGACGCCCGCCATCACCGAAGCGATCACCTTTGGCGCGGCGGTGGACTACGTCGAGAGCATCGGGCTGGGCCACATCCACGCCAACGAGCAGGCGCTGGTCGCCCGCCTGCGCCGCGAGCTTGGGGCAATGGACGATGTCACCCTGTTCGGCCCCGAGGGCAGCGCCGGGATCGTCAGCTTCACCATCGATGATATTCACCCGCACGATCTCGGCACGATCCTCGACGAGGCGAATGTCGCGATCCGGGCCGGGCACCACTGCGCCCAGCCGCTGATGGACTATCTCGGCGTTCCCGCCACTGCACGCGCCAGCTTCGGGGTTTACTCCGCCGAGGCCGACATTGACGCGCTGATGGCCGGGATCGCCCGCACCCGTAAGATTTTTGGAAAAGGATGAGAGCGATGGACAGCTCAACCGATCACCCAGACATGACCAAGCCGCCCCGCGCCCGTGTCGAGGACGCGGTCGATACCGACGCTGCGCCCGAAACCCCGCGCAACCGCGACTATCTTGAAGGCTTCCTCGCCGCCAAGACCGGCACGGCCGTCGGCGGTGAGGGTAGCGACCTTCAGGCTGACGTAATCGCCGCCCTGCGCGAGATTTTCGATCCGGAAATCCCGGTCAATATCTACGACCTCGGTCTGATCTATGGCGTCGAGGTGGACGACAACCGCGACGCCACCGTCACGATGACGCTGACGACGCCGCATTGCCCGGTCGCCGAAAGCATGCCGGGTGAGATCGAGCTGCGCGTGGCGTCCGTGCCGGGGATCCGCGACGCCGAAGTGGTGCTGGTGTGGGAACCCGCCTGGGGCCCGCACAAGATGAGCGATGAAGCCCGGCTCGAACTGGGGATGCTGTGACCCTTTCACCTGCCCTGACGATTGATTTGGCCGACTACGCCGAGCCGCGCGATGCCGCTGATGTGGTCGCGTTGCTCGATGCCTATGCGCGCGATCCGATGGGCGGCGGCGCGCCGCTGGGTGAAGACGTCAAGGCGCGGCTCACGGGCGATCTGGCGGCGAACCCGCACGCCTTTTCGATGCTGGCGCGGATCGACGATGAAGCCGTCGGCCTCGCCAATTGTTTCATGGGCTATTCGACCTTCGCCGCCGCGCCGCTGGTCAATATCCACGATTTTGCTATCGTTCCGGGCCATCGCGGCACCGGCATCGGCAAGGCGCTGATGGCGGCCATCGAGGCCGAGGCCTTGAAGCGCGGGGCCTGCAAGGTCACATTGGAAGTGCTGAGCGGCAACCACCCGGCCAAGGCGCTCTACACGGCGCAAGGCTATGGCGATTACCAGCTCGATCCCGCGTCAGGGCACGCATTGTTCTGGCAGAAGAGGCTGACATGACCGAGACCACCACAACCACCCGTCCCGCGCCCAAGGCGGCCGTCATCCTCACAACATCCGCCGAAGCGCGGATCGCCGAGTTGATGAGCAAGGCCCCTGTGGACGCGATCGGCGTGAAACTCTCGACCCCGCGCCGGGGCTGTTCGGGTCTCGCCTATTCGGTCGACTACGTTTCCACCGAAGCCAAGTTCGACGAGAAGATCGTCACCCCCGGCGGCGTGTTCTACATCGACGGGGCGAGCGTGCTCTACCTGATCGGCAGCGTCATGGACTGGCGCGAGGATGACTTCACCGCCGGCTTCGTGTTCGAGAATCCCAACGCCAAGGGCGCCTGCGGCTGCGGCGAAAGCTTCATGGTCTAAGGCAGCGCTGCTGCCTCAGTCGTCTGACGCCAGCCGCGCGATCAACCGGCTTTCGAGCTCGTCGACTTCGCCATCGGCAGCGACCATCTTTTCGAGCCATTCGCTCTCGTAATCGGTGACGACTTCGCCGGCTGCGGCCAGGGCTTCGAAGTCCGTGCCCCCCGACTGCTTCTTGCCGAACACCCGGCCAAAGTGGTTCATCACTTGCGGCGCTTCACGCGCGACGCGGCCCATGAAGCGGCCGACGTTGACCGAGCTGTCGGCGACGAAGGCCTCCAGCTCGCGCTTGCGGTCGTGGCTGACCTGCGCATTCGGCAGGACGAAGCCCTTGAGGAAGTTCGCCACGCCGTCGATGAACAGATCGTCCCATTCAGCCGCGTTTTCCTCGGCCAAGGTGGCGTCTTTCAAGCGGAACAGCATCTCGGCATCCCAGCGCGTCACCGCCGCCGGGCCGTGGCCGCCGCTGGCGAAGATCACGCGGCGGATGATGCGACATTCGGCGGCGCTGATGTGGGTCGCCGCCAGCGCACCGCCGCAGCGGGTTGGACCGGAGCCGGTGAGCACCTCGCGCTCGACCACGTCGAGCACGTAGTTCTTGAGCCGGTCCGGCGTGTTCTCGGCCCGCTCAAGGATGCGGACCATGGTTTCCAGCTCGACCATGCTTTCGACGACGCCGTCATGATCGATCTGACCGATCAGCCACTCGGCCTCCTCCAGCGAACATTGGAGGCGCGGCGGGGTGCCGTTGAGCACGAATTCGCCGATCGCTTCGACGAAGAAATCGCACCATTCGGGCGTGCGCTCGTTGAGGGCATTGTTGACCGCGAACAGCGCTTCAGCTTCGGCGCGGGTCATGATCCCGTCGCCCCAACCTTCACGGCGCAGGCTGAGCAGTTCTTCGGCGGTGATCCGTCCATCCGCGACAGCGGCCTGCGCGACGGCGATGAATTGGGTGGTCATGCGGCGGTCTATCCCCTGAAAATCGCGCGCAGCATGGCACGAACAGGCTTAAGACGGCGTTACCGCTTTTCCACCTCGCGGATGCAGGCACCGGGATCAGCCGCTGCTCCGCCCTGCCGCAGGCGCGCCTCGACGTGGGTGGCGGTCGGCTGGGCAACGGCGGAGACGGGATAGATGAAGATGTCGAGCACGCACTCCGCTCCTGCGAACTGGAGCTTGCGCGCGTCCCCTTCGACCAGATCGATGCGCGGCGTGCCGAACCGCTTGAGCAGCGCTTCGGCCGAGGCACCGATCACGCCCTCGAGACCCTTCGGCGCCATTACGCCCGGCACGCGCACCACCGTGCTGCGCGGCTGAGCTGAAGCGGCCGGACGGGCCGGAGCAGGCTTGCTCGACCCGGCGCAGCCCCCGAGCAGCAGCGCGAGCGCCGCGAGTGATAGCGCAGCGCCCCTCACCGCGCCGCCGCCTCGGCCTCAAGCCGCCGCAGCACCAGATGCGTGCCTGCCGCCGCGCCGATCACCGGAGCGACGAAGTTCAGGAACGGCACCAGCATCATCCCCGCGATGGCTGCCCCCAGCAGCGACCGCTCGGCCCAAGGCGATGGGTTGGCCGCCTTGTCCCCTCCGCCAGCCGCCTTGTGATGCCGCAGCCACGCCATGTCGGTGAACTCGCGCCCGAGCAGTACGGCATTCACCGCCAGAAACACCACCGCCGGGCCGATTGCGGTGAACAGCAGCACCGCAGCCAGCGGTAAGGCGAGCAGGTTGTAGCCCAGCGCCCGCAGCAGGCCCCGCGTCGCCACCGCCACCTCGCGCGTCAGCGGCAAGGGCTGTGCGCGCTCAGCCAAGGCCGGATAGTGCCGTGCCTCGACCGCAACGACGATTTCGTCTGCGAAGAACTGCAGCACCACCAGCGCCACCACCCGGAACAGCAGCCACATAGCAATCGGCACCAGCAGCACCGCGGCAAGGCCCGCCCAGCTCTCGTCCACGCCGTACCGCTGCCCCGCCTCGACCAGCCCGAGATAGAGGCCCACTCCCAGCCCCGCGAACAGCACCAGCGTGATCACGATGCTCTTGACCAGCACCGCGACGACCGCGCGGTCGCCCAGCTGCCCAAAGGCTTTCACAATCGCGGCGGGGACGGCTGACATGCCGCTGCGATGGTATGCCCGCGCGGCGAAGTCAACGCGAGTATGCTGCGCCGCACACAGATGGCTTGGCCTGTGGGCAGAAGGGGGCTAGGCGGCGCAAAAGCCATACCAGCAAGCCCAAGGAACCCTCTGTGCCCGCCAACACCGACCCCCGTTATGACGTGATCGCCATCGGCAATGCCGTGGTCGACGTGATCGCCTCCTGCACGGAAGAGCTGATCGACGAGCTGCAATTGAACCGCGGCGGCATGACGCTGATCGACGAAGCGCGGGCCGACGAGCTGTACGAAGCCATGCCGCCCGCGCGCGAGCTTTCGGGCGGATCGGCTGCGAACACGCTGGCGGGCCTCGCCACATTGGGCCTGCAATGCGCCTTCATCGGCCAGGTCGCCGACGATCAGCTGGGCAAGGTGTTCCGCCATGACATGCGCGCCACCGGCATCGATTTCGACACCCCGGCGCGTGACGGCGAGCCTGCCACCGGCCGCGTGCTCATCTTCGTCACCCCCGATGGCGAGCGGACGATGAACACCTTCCTTGGCGCGGGCCAGTTCCTCCCCGCTGCCGCGCTCGACGAAGAGTTGATCGCCAGCGGCGCGATCCTGTATCTCGAAGGCTACCTCTGGGACCCGGAAGAGCCCCGCCGCGCCATGCGCCGCGCCATCGAGGTCGCGCGCGAGGCGGGCCGCAAGATCGCCTTCACCGCGTCGGAAAGCTTCGTGATCGCCCGCCATGGCGATGATTTCCGCGCCATGATCGCAGACGGCGTGATCGACATCCTGTTCGTCAACGAAGGCGAACTCGCCACCCTGACGGGCGAGGACGACTTCGAAGCGGGCCTCGCCGCCGTCGCGGGCAAGGTGCCGGTGCTGGTCGCCACGCGCAGCGAAAAGGGCGCGGTCGCCGTCGCCCACGGCGAGCGCGCCGAAGTCGCTGCCGAGCCGGTCGCCAAGGTGATCGACACCACCGGCGCGGGCGACCAGTTCGCCGCCGGGTTCCTGTCCGGCTATGCCAAGGGCGAGCCGCTGGCGCAGTGCCTCAAGCGCGGCGCGATCTGCGCCTCCGAAGTGATCGCGCATTACGGCCCGCGTCCTGAAGCCGACATGCAGGCGCTGATGGCAGAGCGGCTTTGATGCTTCACGCTCGCCCCACCGGGCGAGCATCCTCGGCGCTGCCTCAAGCCCTCCAGGCTTGAGGCAGAGGATAGGCCGGGCCGCTCAACGTTCAGCTTTCTCGGCTGTTTCCTGATGTTGGAGACACACGAGACACTGTCCAGACATCGAAAAGTGGGCCTCTCGCAGCGGGACGAGCGGGGGTCTGACGATGGCAAAGAGCGGGCCGCCACAAGCGGCTTCGCACGAGTTCTAACCCCGCTCGGCTGCTGTAGGAAAGTCCTGCGCTCAGGCGGTGGCAGGCACGCGCTGTGGCCGCACCTTGCCCGCTTCCCACCCCAGGCACGCCGCTGCGCCTCCGGCTACCACGCCGAGTGCCAGAGTGACGGCCGGGGGGATCGCAGCATAGGCGGCAAAACCAGCGCCGATCAGGGGCATGTCAGGGGCGACCCACATCGCGACCGCCTGCAAGCCCATGAACCCCGCCGCCACAAGCCACGGTGCGCCGTGTTTGCGGTTCATCGCCCACAGCGCCAGCGCGAACAGGATTGCCAGCCCGTCGCTGATCACGATCGTGTCGAGCACATTGCGCGGCCCTTCGCTGTTGATGACGTTCATCCACGGCAGATAGTCGCCAATCACCCGGCTGAACGGGCTCTCGAACAGGATCAGCGGGGTGGCCAGCATATAGCCCGCGTGCAGCTTGATGTTGCGGCGGTTTTTGAGCGCCAGATAGAACAGGGTGATATAGGCCGCGATGGCGATCCCCATGCCGATCCCGAAGCTGGGGCCAAGCATCTGGATGAACTCCCCTGCGTCAGGCGCGCTGTAGCCCGCGGCGGTGACATTGATGATCATCATGAAGCCGAGGATCAGGAAGGGAAACAGCACGAAGCTGGCCCGCCCCATCTGGCGGTGCAGCGCGTTGGCGCGGCGGTTGATGGTCATGTGCTGGGCGATCAGCAGCGCCAGCCAGGTCATCGCGGAAATGGCATGGACATGAAACGCGACCGGAACCGAACCGGCGACCGCGAAATAGCTCATCCAGAAGCCCGTCATAATGACCAGCAGCACGAACCCGACGAAATAGTGCGCCTGACGATACGGCATCGAGAACCCCCTTCTCGAACACGACCGGCCTTAGGCTAGCACACTGGCGCCTGATCAACCAAATGCAGGCCCGACGCGCCGCAATCCGGTCACTCGTCCGGCACGTAACCCGCCTGGCGCAGCGTCACCATGTAGCGCGCGATCTGATCGATCTGCGCACGAGTCAGCGTGAAATCCATGTCCTCGGGGTAATTGTGCGCCTCGGCCAGCCAGTCGGCGAGCGATGTCTCGGACAATCCCGGCCGGTTCGCGATCGACGCAAAGCTGGGCGAGGCCGGGTTGGGCGAAAGGAACGGCGGCTCAACCGCATGGCAGCCCCCGCAAGCCGCTTCGACGAAGGCCGGTGCCCGCGTATCGGCCGAACGCGACGTCGATTTGCCGACCATCGGCGGCGGGTTCTCGCTCCCCGGTGTTTGACAGGCGGCCAGCGCCAACAGCGGAGTTGCAAGAAGGGCGAGAGCGCGAAGGGGGTGATGGGTCATGGTGGCTCTATGCGCCTTTTCCGCCGCCCTGTCCTTGATCGTGGTCAATTTTGTCGCAAGCCTTCCGTCAGGTCATCGGTGGTATGACCGCTTTCGGGGAGAGGCGTATGTAAAGCGAATGACCGGTCACGGCTGTAATGGGGTCGGGCAGGATTGCTTGCGCACCCGCGCGAAAGCGGACGCACGACTATCCCCCGTGCGCCGCGATCCATTCCTCGACCACCGGGGCGACCTTGGTGCGCCAGCGGCTGCCGTTGAAGATGCCGTAATGTCCGGCGCCTTCGGCCATGTAGTAGCGCTTCTTGCTCTCGGGCAGGTTCGGCGTCAGCTTGAGCGCCGCCTTGGTCTGGCCAAGGCCGGAGATATCGTCCCGCTCGCCTTCGATCGCCAGCAGGGCCGTGTCGGTGATCTTGGTGATGTCGACCAGCTCCCCCTTGTGGCGGAACTCGCCCTTGGGGATCGAGTGCTTTTGGAACACCTCTTCCACGGTCTGGAGGTAGAACTCCGCCGTCATGTCGCAGACCGAACGGTACTCGTCATAGAAAGTCTTGGTCGCCTGCGCGGAGGCATCGTCGCCCGCGGTCAGGTGTTTGAACATCTCGTAATGGCTCTGCATGTGGCTCGAGAGGTTCATCGACATGAACGCATTCAGCTGCATGAAGCCGGGATAGACGCGGCGGCCCATGCCCGGATATTTGTGCGGCACCGTCGCAATGACCGATTGGCGGAACCACTCGATCGGGCGCTGCATCGCCATGTTGTTGACCACGGTGGGGCATTCGCGCGTGTCGATCGGGCCGCCCATCATGGTGAGGGTGGCTGGGGTCGCGGGCGATTTGTGCAGGTTCATCAACGCGACGGCCGCAAAGGCCGGAACCGACGGCTGGCAGACCGCCATCATGTGAATGCGCGGGCCCCCCGACCCACCCTGATTCGCGTCGGCGTGCACGTGTTCGGTGAATTCGATCAGATAGTCGATATATTCATCGAGGTCGAAATTCCCCGCATCGGTGGGCACCATCTTGGCATCGGCCCAGTCGGTGATGAAGACGTCGGCGCTTTCCAGCATCCGTTCCACCGTGCCGCGCAGCAGCGTGGCGTAATGGCCGCTCATCGGCGCGACGATCAGCAGGCGCGGCCGGTCTGTCGGGGTGCCTTCGACGGTGAAGTGCAGCAGATCGCCGAAGGGACGCTTCAGCGCGACGCGTTCGATCACCGTGTGCGGCTGGCCGCCGATCTCGACTTCTGTGATGCCGAACGCGGGCTTGCCATAATGCGCGGTCGCATGAGCAAACACGTCAAGCGCATTTGCGACCATCGGCCCCATGCCCATGTAGCCGAACGGATTGGAGGGGTTGTTCAGCATCCCGGCGCTGATCGAAGCGAGCGCGCTGGCGCTGTTCAGCCAGCTGCGCTGGAGCTCATAAGCATGATAAAGCATCGATTTACCTCAGGCGACGAACGGTTTGGCGCCTTATCCCGTGGCACCTTACTTCTACAGATGCGCCTTCGCTGGCCGTTGTGCAATGCACAATTATGGGGGCGGCCAGTGAGGGCGCCTGTGGGCTTGCTGCTTTTTGCACGTGAAATTCGTGCTCCGGCCCGCTAGAGCGCTGCGATCATGCAAGGTGAACTCCAGAAGCGCGAACCCTCTGACGTCCCAGCGGATGCTGAGGTCCCGGCTGCAATGCCCGAAACGGCGGCGGTAGTGGGAGACGCGCCTGCGCCCAAAGCGCGCTCGCTCGGGCCGCTGCGGATGGTGTTCGGCACCGCCGTGCAATACCCGCGCGAGATCGCCTTTGCGCTGCTGGCGCTGTTCATCACCTCGGCAGCAACGCTGGCGATTCCGTGGCGCTTCAAGGTCATCATCGACGAGGCTTTCACCGGCGCGGCCAATGCCGATGATATCGCCCACGCCTTCCAATACCTGCTGATGATCGTCGTGATCCTCGGTCTGGGGACAGCGCTGCGGTTCTATTTCGTCAGCTGGCTGGGTGAGCGGGTGGTGGCCGATATCCGGCTGAAGGTGCAGGCAAACCTGCTGCGCCTGTCGCCCGGCTTTTACGAGGTGAATAGCCCCAAGGAAATCTCCAGCCGCATGACGAGCGATACGGCGGTGATCGAGAATGTGGTCGGCACCACGGTTTCGGTAGCGCTGCGCAATTCGCTGACTGCGATTGGTGGGATCGGGCTGCTGGTCTATCTCGCGCCGTCGCTGACGCTGGGCCTGCTGATCGGCATCCCGCTGGTGATCGCGCCAATCGTGTTCTTCGGCCGCAAGATCCGCGCGGTCTCGCGCACCAGTCAGGACCGGATCGCGGACGTCGGTGCCTATGTCACTGAAGTGCTCTCGGCGATGAAGATCGTCCAGAGCTTCGGGCAGGAACGGCGGGAGAGTGAGCGGTTTGCTGGCGTGGTCGAAGGCACGTTCGAAACCGCGCGCCGCCGCATCCTGCTGCGCGCGGCGATGACGTCGGTGGTGATCCTGCTGGTGTTCGGCGGGGTGGTGCTGGTGATGTGGCGCGGCGCCTTGGCGGTGGCCGATGGGCTGATCAGCGGCGGGACCATTGCAGCCTTCGTGCTGACCGGCGGGCTTGTGGCCGGTGCGCTGGGCTCCCTCACAGAAGTGTACGGCGATCTGCTGCGCGGGGCCGGTGCGGCGAGCCGGCTGGCTGAACTGCTCGAGTCCAAGCCCGAGATCGCCGCCCCCGCCCGGCCCGAGCGTCTGCCCGAGCCTGCGCGCGGCAGCCTCAGTTTCCGCAATGTCACCTTCCGTTACCCGGCGCGGCCCGAAACCGCCGCGCTCAAGGACTTCACGCTCGAAATCGAGCCGGGTGAGACCATCGCCATCGTCGGCCCCTCGGGCGCGGGCAAATCGACGATCTTCCAGTTGGTCGAGCGGTTCTATGATCCGCAGGCGGGCACGATCCGCCTGGATGGCGTGCCGCTGACTAGCGCTGACCCAGCCGAGATCCGTTCGCGCATCGCGCTGGTGCCGCAGGAAGGCGTGCTGTTCAGCGCCAATGCCCGCGACAATCTGCGCTATGGCAAGTGGGACGCCACCGACGCGCAAATCTGGGACGCCGCCCGCGCCGCCAATGCGGAAAGCTTCCTGCGCAAGCTGCCCAACGGGCTCGACACCTATCTCGGCGAAGGCGGCACGCAGCTTTCGGGCGGGCAGCAACAGCGCGTCGCCATCGCCCGCGCATTGCTGCGCGATGCGCCGATCCTGCTGCTCGACGAAGCGACCAGCGCGCTCGATGCCGAAAGCGAGCAGTTGGTGCAGCAGGCGCTGGACGGGCTGATGCAGGGCCGCACCACGCTGGTGATCGCGCACCGCCTCGCCACTGTGCGCGCGGCAGACCGGATCGTGGTGCTGGATGATGGCCGGATTGTCGAACAGGGCACGCATGAAGCGCTGAGCAAGGCGGGCGGGCTGTATGCGCGCCTCGCCCGGCTGCAATTCGCCAACGCCGCTGCCTGATCGCCTGACGCCTGACCTTTTTCGACGAAGAGCGACCTTCGCCGGATGAGCGGCAACCCTTTGCCCTGTGCGACGTTAGTGTGACGCATCGCAGATCCTCTGCCGCCGCTTTTTCGGGGACACACCAGACATGATCCACAAGACCGCCGCCCTTATCGGCGCAAGCCTGCTCGCGCTCGCCGCCGCGCCCGCTTTTGCGCAGGACGATGCCCATGACCACCAGGGCGATGTCGACACGCTGCTCGCCGCTGCCGACGAAGCGCCCGCCGCCGCCCTGCCGGCGATGAGCTTCGGCAGCTGGGGGGTCGACCCCCTGCTGCTCGCTGAAGACATCAAGCCGGGCGATGACTTCAACGCCTATGTCAACAAGCGCTGGATCGACGCCACGCCGCTCCCGGCCGATTTCAGCCGCATCGGCGCCTTCGTGCTGCTGGGCGAAAAGAGCACCTATGACGTCAAGGCGCTGATGGATGAGTTGATGGCCAAGGACGCCGCCAGCCTGTCGGGCGACGAGCGCCGCATTCTCGACACCTATCGCACTTACCTCGATACGGGGGCGATTGAAGCGGCGGGCCTTGCCCCGGCGCAGCCCTATCTCGCCCGGATCAAGGGTGCCAAGACGCTGGATGATCTCGCGATGCTGTGGGCCGAGCCCGGCTTTGCCAGCCCTGTGGGCGGCGGCGTCGGCGTCGATGCCAAGCAGCCTGACCGCCACATCGCCAATGTCGGCTTCGGCGGGTTGGGCATGCCGGACCGTGACTACTATCTCGACACCTCGGAAAAGGGCGTCGCGATCCAGGCCAAGTACAAGGAATACCTGACCTTCCTGCTGGGTGAGGCGGGTTACGCCAACCCGGCGGCGATGGCCGAGACGGTCTACGCTTTCGAAGACACCATCGCCCGCAAGGTTGCCTGGGACCGCACCGTCCGCCGCAACCGCGACCTTACCTACAACCTCCTGACCGCTGACGAACTCAGCGCAATCGGCGGCAAGGTGCCCGTCACCGCGATGCTGACCGCAATCGGGATCGAAAAGAGCCCCGGCTTCGTCGTCAGCCTGATGCCGCCGACGCCGGAGGAAATCGCCAAGTTCAAGCTCGACGAGGCCACACAGGCAAAGATTGGCAGCGGCCTGCCCGGCATGTTCGCGCTGCTCGGCGAAACCCCGGTCGAGACGTTGCAGGCGTGGATGATCAAGGAGTTCCTGTCGGGTAACGCCGCCGTGCTGCCCGCGCGCTTCGATGCGGCGAGCTTCGAATTCTTCGGCAAGACCCTGCGCGGTACCCCCGAACAGCGCCCCCGCTGGAAGCGCGCCATCGGCGAGGCGGAGGGCCTGCTGGGCGAGTTGATCGGGAAGGAATATGTCGCGCGCTACTTCCCGGCCGAAAACAAGGTGGCGATGGATGAACTCGTCGCCAACCTGCGGCTCGCGCTGCGCGAATCCATCGGCGAGATCGACTGGATGGGGGCAGAGACCAAGACGCAGGCGCTCGCCAAGCTCGACAGCTTCGATCCCAAGATCGGCTACCGCCCGAACCTTGAAACCTATGACGGCCTCGCCATCACGGGGGGCGATCCGATTGCCAACCGCATGGCCGCGGCCAAGTGGGGGCAGGCGGATAACGTCGCCAAGCTCGGCCAGCCGATCGACCGCACCGAATGGGGGATGCTGCCGCAGACGGTGAACGCCTATTACAACTCGGTGAAGAACGAGATCGTCTTCCCCGCCGGCATCCTCCAGCAACCGTTCTTCGCGCTCTCCAACGATATTGCCGTCAATTATGGCGCGATTGGCGGGGTGATTGGGCATGAAATGGGCCACGGCTTCGACGATCAGGGCTCCAAGTCCGACGCGACCGGGATGCTGCGTAACTGGTGGACCGACACTGATCGTGCCGCTTTCGACAAGTTGGGCGACCGGCTGGTGGCGCAGTATAACAGTTTCTGCCCGCTCGATGAGGGCAAGACCTGCGTGAACGGCCGCCTGACGCTGGGCGAGAATATCGGCGATGTTGGCGGGCTGTCGATGGCCTACCGCGCCTACAAGATCGCCACCAAGGGCATGGACGTGCCGGTGATCGACGGGCTGACCGGCGACCAGCGCTTCTTCCTCGCCTGGGCGCAGGTATGGCGTTCGACCCAGCGCGAGGCGAATTACCGCAACCGGCTCGTCACCGATAGCCACAGCCCGGAAGAATACCGGGTCAACGGCGTCGTTCGCAATCTGGACGAATGGTACGACGCCTTCGGCGTGAAGCCCGGCGATGCCATGTATCTGCCGCCGGAAGAGCGCGTGCGCATCTGGTAAATCGCATCCCCCGTCCCGGGCTTGACCCGGGACCCCGCTTCTTTCCTTGTCTGATCGAAAGAAAGCTGGGCCCCGGGTCAAGCCCGGGGCGGGGAAATCGAGGTTTGGGTTTGACACCCCGCGCCGCCTCGTCGATGCGGTGCCCCCATGACCGATACCTTAGCCGCGATCCTGCTCGGCATCCTTGAGGGGTTGACCGAGTTCCTACCCGTGTCATCGACCGGCCACTTAATCCTCGCCACCGAGGTCCTTGGTTTCAACCAAGACGAGTGGGAGGTGTTCAACATCGCGATCCAGCCGGCCGCGATCCTCGCGATCGTGGTGCTGTACTGGCGCACCTTCTGGGATGTGGCCAAGGGGCTGTTCGGGTTTGAAAAAGGCGCGCTGGCGTTTGTGCGCAACTTGTTGGTGGCCTTTTTCCCGGCCGTGCTGCTCGGCCTCGCCTTCGGGGACGTGATCCAGGGCTGGCTCGGCAATCCGGTGCTGGTGTGCTGGTCGCTGGTGCTGGGCGGTGTGGCTATTCTGGCGATCGAGCGCTGGGCCAACCCCCCCGCCGAAGGCCCCGGCGTTGCGGGCGTGCCCTTGCGCACCTCGGTGCTGATCGGCCTCGTCCAATGCCTCGCGATGATCCCCGGGGTCAGCCGTTCGGGCGCGACCATTCTGGGAGCAATGGCCTTCGGGGTGGACCGCAAGACCGCCGCCGAATTCAGCTTCTTCCTCGCCGTGCCGACGCTGACGGGGGCGACCGTTTACCAGTTGGCCAAGCACGGGGCCAACCTGACGATGAACGATGCGCAGCTGATCGGGATCGGTTCGATCGCGGGGTTTGTGACCGCGTTGGTGGTGGTCAAGATCTTCGTGGCCGTGGTGACGAAGATCGGATTTGCGCCGTTTGCCTGGTATCGCATCGTGCTTGGCCTTGCCGGTCTGGCCTGGCTGACCCTGCGTTAAAGCACTTTTCTGGAACCGCTTGGCGCTCCGCTGGTTAGGGAGTCGAGCCAACACTGGTCGGCGAAGACGGAGACTGAGGATAAAATGGCGTTGCTGGTTCTGATCGTGTTGGGGGCAACTCTGGGCTGGCTAGCCTCGATCCTCGCGCGGACCGAGGCGCCGGGCACCATCCTGCGTCAGGTCGCGCTGGGCATGGCAGTATCGGTGGTCGCGGGCGAGATCGCCAATGAAGGCACGATGATCGGCAGCCTCTCGTTCCTCAGCCTCGGCATTGCACTGGCCGCGACCGGGGTCGCGCTGGTGCTGTATCACGCGGTGGCTCGCCGGAGCGTGAAGGCTTAAACCGGGACCGCCCCGCTGCCGCGCCCGCCGCGCAGGTGGTATTCCTGTGTTCCCCGGTGCAGCACGTTGTCGACATCGATCACCGCCGAGTTGGCATAGGTGAAGCCCGCAGGCAGGCTGCGATAGAGCCGGTCGAAGTCGCGCTCTACCGTCTGGCGGTAAAGATCGGCGAAGCTCTCGATCACGAAATAGGTCGGTTGCAGGTCGCTGATGACGTAATCGGTGCGCATCACCCGATCGACGTTGAGCATGATGCGGTTGGGGGTTTGCGCCTCGACCGCGAAGCGAGCTTCGGTCGGCCCTGACAGAATGCCAGCGCCGTAAGCGCGCACGCCCTCCGCTTCCTCGATCAGCCCAAATTCGACCGTGTACCAGTAGAGCGCGCCCAAGGCCTTCAGCCGGTTATACCGCATCGCCTTCCACCCGGCGCGGCCATATTCCTGCATGTAATCGGCATAGGTGGGATCGGTGAGCATCGGCACATGGCCGAACACATCGTGGAACACGTCCGGCTCCTCGATGTAATCGAAGGTTTCGCGCGTGCGGATGAAATTGCCTGCGGGAAAGCGGCGGTTGGCCAAGTGCCAGAAAAACACGTGATCGGGGATCAGCATCGGCACCGGCACCACGCTCCAGCCGGTCAGCGCGCCTAGCTCTTCGGACAGCACCCCGAACTCCGGCACGCCGCCGCGTGCGAGATCAAGCTTCTCCAATCCCGCGAGGAACGCCGAGCACGCACGGCCCGGCAGCACCTCCATCTGGCGGGCAAACAGATCGTTCCACACGGCGTCATCCTCGGCGGTGTAAGCGGTCTGTGCAGACTCGAGCCAGTCCGCGCCAACGTGGGCGGGCTTGGCGAGCGGCGCGGTAAAGACATCCGCCGCCATGTCTGGCAGGATGGCGAAGTCGGGCTGGGGGTCTACGAGCGTGGCCATATCGTTGCAGATGATACTACCTTTGCGAAGGCAGCACAAACAGGAGGGATGCCAATGGCGATGAAGCGCAAGGATTACGAGGCGGCGCTCGAACCGCTGACACGTGAGCTGGTCAGCATGACGCGCTGGGCCAAGGCGACAGGCGCGCGGATCGTGGTGTTGTTCGAAGGGCGCGACACTGCGGGCAAGGGCGGCGCGATTGGCGCGGTCCGCCATGGCCTCAATCCGCGTCAGGTTCGCACCGTGGCGCTGACGAAGCCGAGCGAGGCCGAGCAGACCCAGTGGTATTTCCAGCGTTACATCGCCCACCTGCCCGCTGCGGGCGAAATCGTGCTGTTCGACCGGTCGTGGTACAATCGCGCGGGGGTCGAGAAGGTGATGGGCTATGCGTCCAAGGAGCAGGTCGACGCTTTTCTGAAGGCGGTCCCTGCCTTTGAAAAGCTGCTCGTGGATGACGGCATTCTGCTGTTCAAATACTGGCTCGGTGCCGATCAGGCCGAACAGGAAGCGCGGCTGCGCGAGCGGCTGGAAGATCCGCTGAAGCGCTGGAAGCTGTCCCCGATCGACCTCGCCGCCCGCGGAAAATACGACGACTATACCAAGGCGCGCGAAGCGATGTTGAAAGCGACGCATACCGATCACGCGCCGTGGACTTTGGTGGATTTCAACGACCAGCGGCGCGGGCGGCTGACCCTGATCCGCGACCTGCTCTCGCGGGTGCCGGACACGCACGAGGAGCCCGAGGCGATCGATTTTCCAGAACTGGGGCGAGAGCCGGTGAAGGAACGCTACAAGGTGCTGAAGCCGATCAAGGATTGGGAAGGCTAAGGCCTTAGGTTGTGGCGCTCGCCTGCGTGACCTGCCGACCATCCTCGGCGAACGCGGCGAGTTCATAGCCGGCTTCGCCCTTGCGCATCACCAGATGCAGCGCCTCGCCAGCGATGGCGGGTGACAGGCCGCGGAAGGTGAAGGTCCGCACTCGGTTCTCGCCCAGCTTGTCCGCTGCCAGTTGCAGCAGCAGGCTGGCGGTCAGCGGGCCGTGGACCACCAGCCCGCGATAACGCTCGACCTGCTCGGCGTAAGGCGCGTCATAGTGGATACGGTGGGTGTTGAAGGTCAGCGCCGAGTAGCGGAACAGCAGGCGCGGATCGGGTGTGAGGGTGCGGATAGCCTCCCACCCGGCGGGATCGAACGCGCCATCGCCCGGCGGCGGAGGGCTGAGCGGCGCGTCGGGTCCTGCCGCATCGCGGTACACCAGCGTCTGGGTCTCGATCACCGCGATGGTACCGTTGGCCTTCGTCACATGCTCGACATCGACGAAAGCGAGGCGGCCCGAACCGCCCGACTTTTCGCTCACTGATACCACCCGGCTGATCCGGTCGATCACCGCACCGATGGCGATGGGGGCGTGGAACTGCACCTTTGAAGATGCCCACATGCGGCGCGGCATGGGGAAGGGGGGGAGGAAGCTGTCGGAGCTGTCATCGCGCGCCGGGTGACCGTCGTCTCCTAGGCAATCGGTGCGCGCTTGGGGCGTGCAGAGCGCAAAGTGGATGCCCTGCGGCATGATCTTGTCCCCCGGCCACTCGAGGTCGAAGGTCGAGCACCACTGGAAGGCGTGTTGCGAGGTCAGGCGGTCCCGTCCGATCTGCTCGCGCCCGATCCAGGCGGCAAAGTCGGTCATACTGCGCGCTCGAACACCGCAGCGATGCCCTGACCGCCGCCGATGCACATGGTTTCGAGCCCATATTGCACCCCGCGCCGGTGCATTTCGTGCGCCATGTCAGCGAGGATGCGCCCCCCGGTTGCGCCGATGGGGTGGCCCAGCGAAATGCCCGAGCCGTTGACGTTGAGGATATCACGGCGCGAATCTTCGTCGCTCCAACCCCAGCCCTTGAGCACGGCGAGCACCTGCGGGGCGAATGCCTCGTTGAGTTCGACCATGCCGATATCGTCCCAGCGATACCCGCGCCGTTCGAACAGGCGCTCCACCGCTGGCACCGGGCCGATGCCCATGCGCGAGGGATCGCAGCCCGCCGCCGCCCAGCCGCCGAACCACAGCATCGGGGTGAGGCCGAGTTCCTCCAGCTTGTCCTCTGCCACTACCAGGCAGGCCGCCGCCGCGTCATTCTGCTGGCTGGCATTGCCCGCGGTGACGATGGCCTGCGGGTCGCGTTTGCCGTCGATGGGCGCTAGCTTGCCGAGTGTCTCCATCGAAGCGTCAGTGCGGTAGCCCTCGTCGTGGTCGAAGATGATGGGGTCGCCCTTCCTCTGCGGGATCGCGACGGGGACGAGCTGCTCGGCAAACTTGCCTTCCGCCCATGCCTTGGCCGCGTTCTGGTGCGAGCGCACCGCGAAGGCGTCCGCCTCATCGCGGGTGATATCGTAATCCTTGGCGAGGTTCTCGGCGGTCTCGATCATCCCGGTGATGACGCCGAACCGTTCGACCGGCTGGCTCATGACCCGGCCCCGGCTGAGGCGGTCATGCAGCACCATGTCGCCCATCCGCACGCCCCCGCGCGCGGCGAGGGTGTAGTGCTCGACGTTGGACATGGACTCGACGCCGCCTGCCACCACCACATCGGCCATGCCCGTCTCGACCATCATCGCGGCTGTGGCGACGGCCTGCACGCCGGAACCACAGCGGCGATCAAGCTGGAAGCCGGGCACTTCGATGGGAAGACCTGCCGCCAGCCACGCCCAGTGGCCAATCGCGGGCGCCTCGCCATTGCCGTAGCCTTGCGAGAAGACGACATCGTCCACCCGCGTGGGATCGATGCCGGAGCGTTCCATCAGTGCCTTGAGGATGACAGCCCCTAATTGGCCCGCGTTCATGCTGGAAAGCCCGCCGAGGAACTTGCCCACCGGGGTGCGGAGCGGGGTGCAGATGGCGGCGCGTCTGGTCATGGTCATTCCTTGTCACTCAAAGCCACAGTCCCGGCATCCACCAGCTTGCCGATGGCACCGGAGGAGAGGCCCAGCTTCTCGCTGAGCACCTCTTCCGAATGTTCGCCGAGATAGGGCGCAGGAGCGGGATCACCTGCCGTCCGTCCCGGCAGGTTCGCGAATGAGCGGGTCGCGGGGTAATCGAAGCCTGAGGGGTTGGCGGGCGCGGGCCCAAACAGCGGATTGCCTGCCACTAGCACCGGATCATTCGCGGCCTCATATGCGGTGCGATAGCGTTCGAAGGTGCAGCCCTCCGCCGCCATTCGCGCTTCGAGCTGCGCGTAATCCATGCCGTCCGCCGCGCTCTGGAACAGGGCGAACAGTGCGGCGCGGTGTTGGAAACGGGGAGTGTCCCCATCGGCAAAGCGCACGCCGCATTCGGCTTCCAAGGCGGCGATACCCGCCTCCAATCCGAACGCCTTGACGAGGCCCGTCCACTGCTTGGGCGTCAGCGCGGCGACCATGAAGCGAACGCCGTCACGGCTGCGGAAATCTCGCCCGAACGCGCCCCAGATCGCGTTGCCAAGCCGCTCGCGGTCAGACCCGCGATAGAGCACTTCGGCCATCAGCCCTGCGTTGGCCATGGTGCCAATCGCGACGTCACCCAAGGGCAGGCGCACTTCGTTGCCCTCTCCGGTGCGGTCGCGGTGGCGAAGGGCAGCGACCATGGCGAACGCGCCGTAGGCCCCCGTGATGAAGTCCCATGCCGGGAGCACCTGGTTGACTGGCGGGGCCGATGCTGCGTCCCAGTCCTCCGGCCCAGTCATCAGCGGGTATCCGGCGGCGGCGTTGACGGTGAAGTCCATCGCCTGGCGCCCGTCATGCCAGCCCATGACGCGCAAGGAGATCATGTCCGCGCGCTTGGCGGCCATCGCGGCGTGGCTGAGGAAGCTTTGTTCGGGCAGGTTGGTGATGCATTGGCCGACCGCGCCCGCCAGCTCCACCAGCAACTCGCGGCCCTCGCCCGATTGCAGATCGAGCGCGACCGACTTCTTGGCGCGGTTGAGGTTCTCCCACGAGAGCGAGCGCCCCTCGCGTGTCAGCATGTAGCGGTTGTAATCGAGCCCGCCCGCCTTGTGGTCAACGCGGATCACCTCCGCCCCCAGCTGCGCGCAATACAGTCCCGCAGTGGGCGAGGCGACGAAGCTGGAGACTTCGACGATGCTCAGGTCATTGAGAAGATTATACATTCCTATTCCACTCGCGCAGCATGTGCTTGGCGATCTGGAGCTGGAGAATTTGCGTCGTGCCTTCGTAGATGCGGTAGATGCGCGCATCGCGGAAAAACCGCTCGGCGTCATATTCCGCGAGGTAGCCCGCGCCGCCGTAAATCTGCACCACGCGGTCGACCACCCGGCCGCACATCTCGCTGGCGAAGACCTTGAAGGCGGCGGCTTTGACCAGAATGTTCTCGCCCCGGTCAGCCCGCGCGGTGACGTCCGCCATCATGCTTTCGGCGGCGTAGATTTCGATCTCGCTGTCGGCGAGCATCGCCTGGATCAGCTGGAAGTTGGCGATTGGCTCGCCAAAGGCCTTGCGCTCATTGGCGTAGCGCAGCGCCGAATCGAGCGCCCGCCGTGCGTATCCGGTCGCCGCCGCGCCCACAGAAATGCGCCCATTGTCGAGGCTCTTCATCGCGAAGACGAAGCCCTTTCCGGTCTCGCCGCCCAGCAGCGCATCGCCCGGCACACGGACATCGTCGAGCATGATGTCGGCAATATGCGATCCGCTCTGCCCCATCTTCTTGTCGGGGCTTCCGGTCGAAACCCCCGGCGCGTTCATCGGCACCAGAAAGGCGGACACATGCGCGTTCTTGGGCAGCGCTTCCTTGTTGGTGCGCGCCATGATCAGCGCGACTTCGGCGTGGGGGGCGTTGGTGATGTAGCGTTTGGTGCCGTTCAAGATCCAGCCGTTGCCGTCCGGATCGGGAACCGCCGTTGTCGCCAGTCCGGCGCTGTCGCTGCCCGAGCCCGGCTCGGTCAGGCCGAAGCAGGCGATGCGCCCTTCCGCGATCTTCGGATACCATTCGGCCTTCTGGGCCTCCGTCGCGCCGTTCTTGAGCGCGCTCGCAAACATGCCGACATTGATCGAGAAGATCGACCGGTAAGCGGGCGCGGCATAAGCCATGATGTTCACGACGCGGGCGTACTGCGTCATGTTGAGCCCCGCGCCGCCGAACTCTTCGGGCACTGAGAGGCCGAACAGCCCCATTTCGCGCATTTCCTTGAGGATGTCCTCGGGGATGCGGTCCTCGGCGATCACTTGCGCTTCGGCCGGGATCAGCCGTTCGCGGACATAGCGCTTCAGCTGCTCGGCGAACTGTTCGAAGGTGTCCTCGTCCATACCCATGTTGACCGGCGCGGCGAGATTGGTGGGGGCATTCATGGTGAGCAATCATCCTTGGGCAGGAAGGCAGGCTGGCCTGCTCGCGCCTAATTGCGCGGAGCGGCCTCGTCGCCTGTCATTTCGGCAGGGGCTGGCGCAGCCACTTGGGACGGCGTGTCAGATGGCGCATCCGAGGGTAGGGCCTCGGGCGGCAGGCGGCGCTCGTCCAGCATCGCGGCGGCATCCTCAAGCGCCTTGGCCTCGCCCGCGCTGACCCCGCCCGGCGCGCTCGCCCCCTCGCCCCCGCACGCGGCGAGGGTGAGGGCGAGGCCCGCGGCGATTGGCCAGCGCGGCATTGCGCGGCTTACTCGGCCGGTGCTTCAGCCGCAGCCGAGGCTTCGGCAGCGACATTGGCAGCAGCTTCGGCCGATTGCTCGGTGGTGGCTTCGGTCGCCGCATCGGTCACAGGCGCGTCAGTCGCGGTGGCGGACGGATCGGCAACCGGGACTTCGGCGACCGGCGCCAGCGCGCTGTCGGCGGGCATTTCCACGGTATCGGCGCTCGCCTCGGTCGAGGCATCATCGGCGCTGCCGCAAGCGGCGAGCATCAGGGCAGCGCCAGCAAGGGCGGTGAAGGGGGCAGCTTTGCGCATCAGGTGTGTCCTCTCGTCGGTGACGTTATGGCGGGGGTTTAGCCAAGCCTTGGGGGATACGCCAAGCGGCAAATGGTGCCTTAACCATTGTCGGTTAGGCTGCCGCGCATGACCCGCAATCAATCCCTCGCGCTATCCGCGCTCGTCGCTGCCGCTGCTACTGCCGCGCTGCCTGCCGCCGTGCTGCTCGCCCAGCCTGTTCCCGGTGCCTTCACCGTGGCCGAGACCGGGCGCAGCTATGGCACCTTGCAGGACGCGGTGAATGATATCGGCAACAGTCGCGCCACGATCCGCATCGCGCCCGGCACCTATCGCCAATGCGCGGTGCAGGAAGAGGGCGTGATCATCTACGAAGCCGCCGAACCCGGCACCGTCACGCTGGCGGGCCGCGCGTGTGAGGGCAAGGGCTCGCTCGTGCTGCGCGGGACAGGGGCAGAGATTCGCGGGCTCACCTTCAGCAACATCAATGTCGAAGATGGCAATGGCGCGGGCATCCGGTTGGAAGCGGGCGCGTTGAATGTGGCCTATGCCCGGTTCGAGAACAGCCAGCAGGGCATCCTGAGTGCCGCCGATCCGTCGATCCGGGTCTACATCACCCGTTCGACCTTCACCGGGCTCGGCACCTGCGAGAACGACGCGGGCTGCGCGCATTCGCTGTACATCGGCGATATCGGCTCGCTCACCGTGCGCGAAAGTCGGTTCGAACGCGGCACCGGCGGCCATTACCTGAAAGCGCGCGCCACCGAGGTCGTGATCGAGGGCAACAGTTTCGATGACGCCAACGGGCGCACTACCAATTACATGATTGATCTGCCCGCTGGCAGCGTCGGCCGGATTGCGGACAACTGGTTCGTGCAGGGGCGCGACAAGGAGAATTACTCGACCTTCATCGCGCTGGGAGCAGAAGACCTGCTCCACCCCTCGGACGGGCTTCAGGTGGTGAACAATGAAGCCCGCTTCGTCCCCGGCCTGACCCGCCAGACCGCCTTCTTCGCCGACTGGACGGGATCGCGGATCGTGATGCAGGGCAACAAGCTGGCGGCGGGGATCAAGCAGTACGAGCAGCGCTAAAGCAGCAAATGCCCTGACCGGTCGCGCTTGGTCGCCAGATAGCGGGCGTTGTGCGGGTTTTCGGGGAGTTGGTGCGGCACGCGTTCGGTGACCGTGATGCCTGCAGCCTCCAGCGCGGTGACTTTCGCCGGATTGTTTGTCAGCAGGTGGATCGTCCGCGCTCCCAACAGATCGAGCATCCGCGCCGCCACCGGGAAATCGCGGGCCTCGTCGGGCAGGCCGAGCCGCTGGTTGGCCTCGACCGTGTCGAACCCCTGATCCTGCAACCGGTAGGCGCGCAGCTTGTTGACGAGGCCGATCCCGCGCCCCTCCTGCCGCATATAGAGCAGCACGCCCCACCCGCCTGAGTCCTGCGCCTCATGCGCCATCGCGTGCAGCGCGGCGTCGAGTTGCGGGCCGCAGTCGCATTTGAGGCTGCCGAGGATGTCGCCGGTGAGGCACTCGGAATGCAGCCGGACGAGCGGCTGGCGGTCGCCCGATTGCTTGCCGATGACCAGCGCCACGTGTTCGCGCAGGTCGGCGGCTGAACGGAAGGCGACAATCTCGGCATCCTCGCAAGCCGAAACGGGCAGGCGGGCGCGGGTCACGATGCGCAGAGCGCCCGCAGCGGAATAGGCGGCAAGATCGGACACGGCGACCGGCTGCGCCTCGCCCGCGTCCACTGGATTGACCAGAAACGCAGGCAAAATCCCCGCAATCCGCGCCAGTTCCAGCGCCGCGCGGGCGGATTCTTCCCAATCCAGCGTCACCGCCTTGAACGGGCCTTTCAAGGGATTGCCCAGATCGAGCGCCGGGTCGGCAATCGGCAGGGCATCCCGCATGGTGAAATCCTCACCCCCGGCGATCAGGACGGGGGCGTGCGGCACGGCGGCCTCGCGCTGGTTGGCGAGTTTCAGCGTGGCGGCGCGGGCGGCGGAAATCAGCATCCGCGGCGCGCTGGCACCCTGCGCGATAGCGGTTTCCACCGGGAGTAGAACCGGCCCACCCTCGAACGCCAGCGGCCAGCCGTGGCGCAGCGCGTCCACCGCCTGCGCCGCGCGGCGGGACGGGGAAGGCGGCTCGCTCAGAGGTCGAACTCCGTGATCAGCGGCACGTGATCGGACGGCTGCGTCCAGCTGCGCGCATCTTCCAGCACGCGGTGCGAGCGAGCCTGCTTCGCCACCTCGGGCGAGGCCCACATATGATCGAGCCGGCGGCCCTTGTCGTTCTCCTGCCAGCCCGGATTGCGATAGCTCCACCACGAGTAATAGCGCGCCGGAGCGGGCACATGCTGACGCCCGAGATCAACCCAGCCGTGGGCGTCCTGAAACCGGCCCAGCGTCTCGACCTCAATCGGCGTGTGGCTTACGACCTTCAGCAGTTGCTTGTGGCTCCACACATCACTTTCCAGCGGGGCGATGTTGAAATCGCCGACGATCAGCGTGGGGCGGTCGAGCGTATCGGCCCACTTCGTCATCCGCCCAAGGAAATCGAGCTTCTGGCCAAATTTCTTGTTCACCTCGCGGTCCGGCACATCGCCGCCAGCGGGGACATAGACGTTCTCGACCAGCAGATCCTTGCCCAGCACTTCCACGCCGATATGTCGCGCTTCGCCATTGTCCTGCCAGTCGTGGCGGGTGACTTCGCGGATCGGCACGCGGCTGACTGTGGCGACGCCGTGATAGCCCTTCTGCCCGCTCACCGCCTGATGGATATAGCCCAGCGCCGCCAGCGCCTCGGCCGGGAATAGGTGGCTCTCGCACTTGATCTCCTGCAGGCACAGGATGTCAGGCGCGGCTTCGGTGAGCAGCTTTTCGATCAGGCCCACGCGCAGGCGGGCGGAATTGATGTTCCAGGTGGCGACAGTCAGCATGGCAGCGGACTTAGGAGTATGAGCGCCGGTCCTCAAGTAGCGAAGCGGTAGGGCGACAAGAACGCCTAAAATCTAGCGGCGCGGGTGCAGATCATCTCTTTACCGTCACATCTGCAACCGATAGCGCGCCAGACCAAGGAGAACCCCGATGACCACGAGCCGCGCGATGATCGCTCTGCTGGCCGCAGCCTTGCCCTTGGGCGGGTGCGTGACCACCATCAACACCAGCGGCATGAGCGATGCGCGTCCCGCTCCGATGGCAGAGGCTGCCGCGCCGAAGCAGGCGAAGAACGTGATCCTGTTCATCGGTGACGGCATGGGCATCTCCACCATCACCGCTACGCGTATTTACGAAGGGCAGAAGCGCGGCGAGACGGGGGAGGAAAACCGCCTCAGCTTCGAAAAATTCGATAACCTTGCGCTGGTCAAGACCTACAACACCAATGCGCAGGTGCCCGACAGCGCGGGCACGGCGACCGCGATGCATTCAGGGACCAAGACCCGCATTGGGGTGCTCGGCATCGGGCCGGATGCGGAAAAGGGCGTATGCAAGGATGCGCTCGCCAATCCCTTGCCCTTGCTGGGCGAGGAAGTGAAACAGCGCGGCCTCGCGCTCGGGATCGTCACCACGACGCGCCTGACTCATGCGACTCCGGCGAGCGTCTATTCGCGCAGCGCGGATCGTGACTGGGAGGCGGACAGCAATATTCCTGCCGATCAGCAGGGGCAGGGCTGCAAGGACATCGCGCAGCAGCTCGCCGATGCGAAGTTCGACGTTGCGCTCGGCGGCGGTACCTCGGTGTTCTACGGCAAGGACAAGGAGCGCAGTGGCCGCCGGATCGATGCGGGCGCCGATCTGCCCAGTGCATGGGCCGCGGCAAACGGCGGCACCGTCGTCAAGACCGCCGCCGAGCTCGCCGCCGCGCCGATGGACAAGCCGGTGCTCGGCCTGTTCAATCCCGGCCACCTGACCTTCATGGCCGACCGCAAGGCGGATTCGCCCGAACCCACCCTGACCGATATGACCGCGCAGGCGATTGCGCGGTTGAAGGCCGATCCCGATGGCTTCTACCTGATGGTCGAAGGCGGGCGGATCGATCACGCGCACCACGCTGGCCAAGCGGGCTATGCGCTGGAGGAGGCGGTCGAGTTCGCCCGCGCAGTGCAATATGCGGTCGACAATACCGACCCCGCGGAAACGCTCATCATGGTGACGGCGGATCACAGCCACGTCTTCACGATCTCGGGCTACCCCAAGCGCGGCAATGACATTCTCGGGCTGGTGGTGCCGCCTGCAGGTCGCGGTGAGGACGGGGGTGACGGCGCAACCCCAGTGGCCGCGATCGACGGCAAGCCTTACACGACGCTCGGCTATGCCAACGGGCCGGGGGGGCTGAATGTCGACGAGGACGGTGACGGCGAACACGCCCGTCCGATGCCCGATACCGGGATCAAGGCCCGCCAGCAGGCGCTGGTGCCGCTCGGTAGCGAGACTCACGGCGGCGAGGACGTCGCCCTGTTCGCCACCGGCCCCGGCGCAAACCGCGTGCGCGGCGTGATTGAGCAGAACGTGATCTACGCGATCATCCGCAAGGCGCTGGGCTGGGAGGACTAGGGGACTGGGCTACCGGGTAAGCGCCAAAACGGTCGAGCAGCGACCGCAAGCGCGACCGCGCGCCCGAGCTTATGCGAGGAAAGCCAAGCGGGTCGGACGGCCCGCGCCCGGCGCTTGAGGGCGCAAACAAAAAACGCGCGCTTTGCAGGCCTGCATAAACCGCCGGGACACCAAAAACCCTCGACCCGGGGGCGGTGGGTCGAGGGTTCCATGGAGCGTTCGTCACGCTTGTACAAGGCAGGCCCAATTCCGAAGGGTGGGCAACAGGGGGGAAACCTCCCTTCGAGCCGCCTTGTTGAGAAGGATTAGCCGGTCGTGGCTTTCATTCACATGAACACGCTGCGAATTTTGTCGCGTTCTTACAACAGCTCGCCGTGGCGCCGTTCATCCTGGACGACGAGTTGAGCGGCGCGGGTCCTTGAAGGTGAACGTGCTGTCGGCGACGGCCACGCCGTAACGCTGGTTCGACAGCACCACCTTGGTGCGGTTGTTCTGCGCATCGAGCGCGACCCAGTGGGTCAGCTGCAAACCGCCGGGCGCCGACGGGTTCTTCGTGAAGATCAGCGTGATCATCCCGAACTCGGGCTTTTTGGGATCGCGCACTTCCACGCTCAGCACATTGGGGTTGCTGGTCGGCACCATCTTGCCGAACTTCTTCACATCGCGCTCAGGATCGAACAGCGCGCCCAGCGGCGAATTGCCGATCGGCCAGCGTTCGACCTGATTGACCTCGTAATCGATCACGTAAAGCGACTTGCCGTTCGAGATGACGAGGAAATCGGCGTCCTTGCCATAGTCGAAGCGAATCTTGCCCGGGCGCTTCAACGTCATCTGCCCGCGAAGGGTTGCGCCCTGCCGGTCGGTCTGGGTGAAGTCGGCCTTCATGGTGGAAATGCCGCGCAGCGCGCCGACCACCTTGTCGAGGTTGGTGGCGGACTGAGCCGCAGATTGCGCCGCAGCCGGAGCGGTCAGCGGGGCCGTGCCAGCCGGGGCAAGGCCAAGCGCCAGCGCACCGGCCCCAAGGCCGATGGCGAGTGTGCGAAGAGAAGCGATAGGTGTTTTCATGCCGATGCGCCTAAGGACGCGGGCTTGAACTGTCGATGAATTACCGCGCCCCGGCATAAGGCCGAGCGCGGGAGCCAGATCTTACTTGATCTTGGCTTCCTTGAATTCAACGTGCTTGCGCGCCACGGGATCATACTTCCGGAAGCTCATCTTCTCGGTGATGTTGCGCGGGTTCTTCTTGGTCACGTAGAAGAAGCCGGTGCCCTCGCTCGAGACGAGGCGGATCTTGACGGTGGTGGGCTTCGCCATGGCGGGTTCCTGTCAACTGGGTCGGCCCGGCGAGTGCTTCACGCAGGGCTAAAAAAGCAAATAGCGGCGCGCCCGGAAGGCCCGGCACACCGCCACATGGGCGCGCCATTCGCCGATTCACGGGGAAAAGTCAAGGCGAGGTTGGGCGTCCGCTTACCAGTCCGAACTGCTGGGCTTGCCGCGATTGGCCTTCACTGTGCCGCGCACCTTCTTGACCTTGAGCCGCTCCGTCTTGCCCACGCGATTGAGGCGGGTCTTGGCGCGGCGCTTGGGCTGCGTCTGGGCCTCCTCCAGCAGCGCCGCCAGCTTGACGCGTGCGTCCTGCCGGTTGGCCTCCTGCGTGCGGTGGGCCTTGGAATTGATGATGAGATCGCCGTTGCCCGCCAGCTTCGCGCCTGCCAGCGCCCGCAGCCGCGCGAACACCGGGGGTGACAGGCGCAGCGCATAGATGTTCACCCGCATTTCGACTTCGGTCGCGACCTTGTTGGCGTTCTGCCCGCCGGGTCCGGAGCCTGCGAGAAAGCTCTCGCTCGCCAACCGGATCGCGCGGGCGCTTAGCGGTTCGGGCGAATCGTCATCCATCTGTCGCCCCGAGTGCGAGGAAGTCAGCCGGCAGAGCGGCGCGCGCTTCGATCGGGGGCTTGCCGGGGCGGGTGACAGTTAGGCTCTCGGCATGGAGCATCGTGCGCTTGGCACCCGGCGCATTGCCCGCGCCATAAATCGGATCGCCCAGCAGGGGCAGGCCGAGGCCCGCCAAAGCATGGACCCGCAACTGGTGCGTGCGGCCTGTTTCGGGGCGGAAGCGGATCAGGCTGTGCGGCCCAAGCTCGCCCACCAGCTCCCAGTGCGAGACGGCTGGCTTGCCCTTTTTGGCCGGGATCATGCGCCAGCCCTTTTCCGCCGAACTGATCTTCGAGAGCGAAAGCTCGATCGTCCCTTGCGTCCCCAGCGGATGCCCGGCGAGGATGGCGAGGTAAGTCTTGCCCACCAGCCGCTCCTCGAACGCCTTGTTGAACCGTGCGAGCGACTTGGGATTGCGGGCGAGCAGCAGGCAGCCGCTCGTGTCGGTGTCGAGCCGGTGCACCGCCACCGGCGGACGCTGGAAGCCGAACTTCAGCCGTTCGAGGTGGTCTTCCAGGCAAATTCCGCCTTTGCGCGGCCGATCGACCGACATGCCCGAAGGCTTGTCGATCACCAGCGCTTCACCGTCTTCGTAGAGGATTTTGATATCAGCCATGGGCCCCACTAACCGCTCGCCCCAAGCTTGTCTAAGCCTGTCCTGAGCGAGCGGGGTTCAGACCAGCACTGCCCGCACCAATCCGCGCAGGGCATTGCCGATCCAGAAGCCGCTGGCGAGATCGTCCAGCGTCAATTCCGCCTCGCGCGCCTTGCCCTCGCTGAGCAGGTGCTCGCGCAGCACGCCGGGGAGCAGGCCGAGGTTAGCGGGAGGCGTCAGCAGCACACCATCGGGCCCATCAGCAAAGACGCAGGTGAAGCTGCCTTCGGTGATGAGGCCGTCTCCCCGCACCAGCAGCGCCTCGTCCGCGCCGTGGCTGCGGGCCGCTGCCAGCGCGTCCTCGTAAAAGCCGCGGTCCGAGGTCTTGTGCATCAGCCGCCAGTCCGACGGATCGAGCGGATTGGGCAGCGCTGCGACCTTGACCGGCTCGCCCAAGGGCGCAGGCAGCGGCCCGGTTTCCAGCGCGCTCGCCCCAGAGCGCGACACCAGCAACCGCACGCGCGCCGGGGCGTCGAGTTCGAAACACAGCGCCTGGATTTGGTTGCGCAGAGCATGGCGATCAAATGCGAAACCCAGCGTGGCCGCGCTCGCCTTCATCCGCGCGAGGTGGAGTTCCAGCAGCGCGATGCCGCTGTCCGGTTCGAACCGCATCGTCTCGATCAGGTCGCATTGCGGCGCGCTCAGTCCCGGTGCGGCGCGGCGCAGGAAGCCCGCCTTGACCTCGCATTCGCGCCGTTCGGACAGCGCATCACTATCCGCCACAATCGCCGAGCCGATGCCGAGCACTGCGCTACCCTGTCCGTTCTCGATTGGGGTGAGGCGCAGCGTGCGGATCGCGACATTGAAGGCGGCATTCCCGTCAGCATCGATCCGCCCGATCGCTCCGCAATAAGGCCCGCGCGCATCACGCTCGACTTCGCCCAGCAGTTCCATCGCCCGGATCTTGGGCGCGCCGGTGATCGAGCCGCAGGGGAACAGCGCCCGCACCAGATCCATCGCGCCCTTGCCGGGGCTGAGCCGCGCGCGGACGGTGGAGACCATCTGGTGCACCGTCGGGTAACTCTCGACCGCGAAGGGCGCATCGACGTGGACGCTGCCAGCTTCGGCCACGCGCGACAGATCATTGCGCATCAGATCGACGATCATCAGGTTCTCGGCCCGGTCCTTCACCGAGGTGGCGAGCTCCTCTACCGCCGCGCGGTCGGCAGCCGGTTCTGCGGCGCGCGGGCGGGTGCCCTTCATCGGCTTTACCTTGGCCTCCGCGCCATTGAGCGCCACGAACAGTTCGGGCGAGAAGCTTAGCAGCCAGTGCGACCCGTCGAAGATCAGCCCGCCATAGCCTGCCGCCGCCGCATCGCGCAGCGCGGCATAGAGCCCGACCGGATCGCCGCGGAACGAGCCCGCCAGCGGGTAGGTGAGGTTCGCCTGATAGATGTCGCCCGCGTGAATCGCCTCGCGCAATTCATTGAACGCCGCTTCGTATCCGCCGGGGGAGAGCTGCGGCTCCATCGGGCCGAGCGTGCCGGTGCCCTCCGCCCGCGCGGCGAGCCAGCCGGGCACATCGTCTGCGGCAATTCGCGTCGGCGCATCGAACAGGCCAAGCCACACCAGCGGCCCAGCGGCTCCGCTCCGCGCGGCGGCGAGGCCTGCCAGCTTCGGCTCCAGCGCGAGGCCCGCTTCATAGGCGATGTAACCCGCCAGCGATCCGCCCTGCGCCGTGCGGGCAGCCTCGGCAGCAGCCAGAACGCTGTCCACCTGATCGGGCCGGTGCGCCACGAACAGCGCGCGCGGGGCTTCGTACAGCAGCGCGTCGGCGGCACTTTCCCCGGCGCGGGCATCGTCAAGCAGCACGAAAGGCGTAGTCTGACCCATGCCGGTTAGCCTTAGCCAAATGTGCGTCGCTGTCGAGAACTTGACCGCTGCGGACGGCCCCTGCACATCAGCGCCAGACAGAGTTTTACGGGGATCAGGAATGGGCGAGCAGGCGGGCGATATCTATCTAGGTCTGGGGTCGGACGGATCGCGGCAAGCGCTCGCGCTGAGCCGGTCGAACCGCCACGGGCTGATCGCGGGCGCGACCGGGACGGGCAAAACCGTGACCTTGCAGGGCATCGCCGAGAGCTTCTCCAAGGCGGGCGTGCCGGTGTTCGTTGCCGACGTGAAGGGCGATCTGTCTGGCATCGCCATGCCGGGCTCGCCCACCTTCAAACACGCCGACAAGCTGGAAAGCCGCGCCAAGGAACTCGGCATCACCGATTATACCTACACCGACAATCCGGTGATCTTCTGGGACCTCTACGGCGAACAGGGCCACCCGATCCGCACCACGGTGTCGGAAATGGGGCCGTTGCTGCTGTCGCGGTTGCTCGATCTGAACGAGACGCAGGAAGGCGTGCTGCAGATCATCTTCCGCTATGCCGACGAGAACGGTTTGCTGCTGCTCGACTTTAGCGACTTGCAGGCGCTGCTGGCCTGGGCGAACGAGAATTCGGCTGAACTGTCAGGCAAATACGGCAATGTCACCAAGCCCTCGGTTGGCTCGATCCAGCGCCAATTGCTGTCGTTTGAGGCGCAAGGGGCGGACAATTTCTTCGGTGAGCCCGCGCTGGAAATCGACGATTTCCTGAAGGTGGACGAGCAGGGCCGGGGCTACGTCAACGTGCTCGCCGCCGACAAGCTGATGCGCAGCCCCAAGCTCTACGCCACCTTCCTGCTGTGGCTGCTCGCGGAACTGTTCGAGAGTCTGCCCGAAGTCGGCGATCCCGAAAAGCCCAAGTTGGTGTTCTTCTTTGACGAGGCGCACCTGCTGTTCGACGATGCGCCCAAGGCCTTGCAGGACACCATCGAAAACGTCGTGCGGCTGATCCGTTCCAAGGGCGTGGGCGTGTTCTTTGTCACGCAGAACCCGATTGATATTCCTGAGGAAGTGGCCGGCCAGCTCGGCAACCGGGTGCAGCACGCTTTGCGCGCCTTCACCCCGCGTGACCAGCGCGCGATCAAGGCGGCGGCGGAGACGTTCCGGGTCAATCCGAAGCTCGATGTCGAGACCGCGATCACCGAATTGAAGGTGGGCGAAGCGCTGGTCTCGACGCTGGATGAGGACGGCGCGCCCACCATTGTCGAGCGCACGCTGATCAAGCCGCCGCGTTCACGCCTCGGGCCGGTGACGCCCAAGGAGCGCGCGATTATTCAATCGATTAGCCCGCTTGATGGCAAATACGACACCCGCGCCGACCGCGAAAGTGCCGCCGAAGTGCTCGCTGCCAAGGCCGCCGATGCGGCTGCGACGGCGGAGGAAGTCGCTGAAAAGGGACGCGAGGAAGTCGGCAAGCGCGAACGCAAGACGCCGTCTGTGTGGGAGAAGGCGGGCAAGAGCGCGATGACCGCGGCGGGCGGTTCGCTGGCCTCGATCGCGGTGGCGGCGGTGCTGGGCAAGAAGTCCGGCGCCAATCCGCTGCGCACCGGTGCGACCGCTTTCGTCAGGAACCTGATCGGCGGGCTGATGCGCTGACGATCCGCCGAAGTTGACAAACTTGACAGGGTGTCAAGCGCCCTTTTGAGCAATTTCGTGATATAATTCAGATGTTTGACGCCAAAAAGCGAAGTTGACACTTTGCCCTGTCCTGGGGGGGAGGGGCACGTTGCGTGCGGCTTAGGGCCGGGGGACGACAATGTGAAAGAACAGGGCGAAGCATAGCGGCGCGGTGCGGCAGTAGGAAAGCCGCAGCAGGTCTTAGCGCGGACGGTGCTCGGTGCCCTCCCCGGCGGTGATAAAGATCGCGGTTGCGCTCTCTGCCACATCGGCGGTGTGCCACACGCCGGGCGGGTTGATCGCATAGTCCCCCGCCGCCAGGGCCACTTCTGCAAGCTGCCCATCGGGAAATTCCTGCACCAGCACCATCGCCCCCGCCACGCAGATCACGACCTCCGCGCCCGCCGGGTGCATTTCCCACGCGGCCCAGCTTGTCGTGAAGGTATATTGCGAGACCAGCCGTCCTTCCGCCCCGTCAGCGGCAGCACGCGCGCCGTAGGCTTCGTACCATTCCATCCCGGTGAAGGGCGGCAGCACCTCGGCCTTGGCGCCGAGGCCGAGATGGATGAACCGCTCCTCCAGCCGGGGCGCGGTCACGACCCGTCGCCGGTGGCGGCGACCATGCAGAAGGCGTTCAGCTTGTTGCCATCGGGATCGCGGAAGTAGCCGGCATAGAAGCCGTCCTCGCCGCGCGGGCCGGGCGCGCCTTCGTCGCTTCCGCCGTGCGCCATCGCGATACCGTGGATCGCATCGACATCCTCCGGCGTCTTCACTTCGAGCGCGACCATCACGCCGTTGCCCACGGTGGCGGGCTCGCCATCGAACGGCAGAGTCGCCGCAATCCCCGGCGCGCCGCCCCATTCGCCCCAGGCGATGAACGCCTCGGTATCCATCATCCGCCCAACCCCGAAATGCGCGGCCAACGCGTCATAGAACGCCGCCGCGCGCGGCAGATCATTGGTGCCCAAGGTGACGTAGCCGATCATCGTGTTTCCTCCCATGTAATGCGAATCGATGGGGGAACATTACAGGAACATCGGAGGTGCTTCAAGCAGCCTTCCCCCGTCCCGGGCTTGACCCGGGACCCCGCTTTTCTTTCAATCGGTTGCGAGCGGCAGAAGTCAGCTGGGTCCCGGGTCGAGCCCGGGACGGGGGGTTAAAGCGGCGCGGTCTCCCGTTCCACCCATGCCAAGTCCTCGCCCTCCAGCCTCGGCTCAAGCAGCGCGCGCACCTGCGCGTGATACGCATCGACCCACGCGATTTCCTCTGCCGTCAGCAGCTCACGCGCGATCAGCTTGCGATCCAGCGGCACGAAGGTCAGCGTCTCGAACCCGAGATACTTGCCTTCCATGCCCGCAATGGCGCGCTCCTCGACCAGCACCAGATTCTCGATCCGGATGCCGAACGCGCCCGGCTTGTAATAGCCCGGCTCGTTGGAGAGGATCATGCCCGCGAACAGCTCCTGCCCGGTGCCCGCCTGCCCGCCCGAAGGCTTGGCGATGCGCTGCGGGCCTTCGTGCACGGCGAGCACACTACCCACGCCGTGCCCGGTGCCGTGGGCGTAATCGACGCCGCCTTCCCACAGATATTGCCGCGCCAGCACATCAAGCTGGCCGCCGCAGGTGCCTTGCGGGAACACCGCGCGGGCGAGTTGGATATGGCCCTTCAATACCCGCGTGTTGCGGTCGCGCATTTCGGCGGAAGGCTCACCGGGGCCGACCCACACCGTGCGGGTGATGTCGGTGGTGCCGCCGGGATATTGCCCGCCCGAATCGACCAGATAGATCGACGACGGCGGGATCGGGATATTGCTGTCCTCGTCCACCTTGTAATGCGGCAGCGCGGCATGGCCGGCGGCGGCGGAGATGGTGTCGAAGCTCAGATCGCTGAGGCCGGGGTCTTCCTCGCGGAAGGCTTGCAGGCGCGCGGCGGCGGCGAGTTCGTCGACGCCGCCCTTTGGCGCTTCGATTTCCAGCCAGCGCAGGAAGCGCGAAACCGCTGCCCCGTCTCGCGCCTGCGCGTCGCGTTGCCCCGACTGTTCGGCTGGGTTCTTGATCGCCTTGGCGAGGATCGTCGGGTCCTGCTTGAACGCGAACTTGGCGCCGCCCGCGCGCAGGGCCTGCGCGATGCCGACCACCGCGAAATCGGGATCGAGCGCAACGCTCTTGCCCGCATATTCGCTCAAGGCGGCCTCGAACGCGCCCCGGTCGCGGATCGTCACCGCATTGCCGAGGTGGCGGGTCAGTTCCGGCGTCACCTTCTCGGGCGCGATGAACAGTTCGGCGCTGCCATCCTTGCGGGCGATGACATAGGACAGGGCGACGGGGGTGTGCGACACGTCTGCGCCGCGAATGTTGAGCAGCCATGCGACCGAATCGAGCGCCGGGATCACCACGGCATCATGGCCTTCCTTGACCAGCCAATCGGCCACCGCCGCACGCTTGTCCGCCGAGGAGCGCCCGGCGAGCGTCTCGTCATGGACGGTCGCCACAGCCGCAGAGGGCTCCGGACGATCAGCCCACACCGCGTCGATCGGGTTGCTGGCGAGCGGGACAAGTGTGACGCCCTTGGGGTTCACCTGCTTTTCCAGCGCCTCAACCCAGGCCCAGGTGTGGAGCCACGGGTCATAGGCGATGCGCGCGCCATCCTCGCACACTTCGGGCAGCCATCCGGCGAGGCTTTCGGCGGGCACGCTCTTGTAATCGAACAATTGCCCGTCGACCTGCTCGCGCACCTGCACGGTGTAGCGCCCGTCAACGAAGATCGCCGCGTGGTTGAGCGTCACCGCTGCAAACCCCGCCGAGCCGCCGAACCCGGTCAGCCAGCCCAACCGCTGGGCATATTCACCGACATATTCGCTCATGTGCTCATCGCTGATCGGCACAATGAACCCATCCACGCCGCGGCGCTTCAATTCCTCGCGCAACGCGGCCAAGCGGGCTTCATGGGTCTGCATCAGCATTTCGTCGATCCTCGGCTTATCGCGCGGGGTACTTGCCGCGCAGGAATGTATCACTAGAACCGCCAACATAGGCCCAAAACCCGCGTCTTTCCACCCGGATGCACGCTGGCCGCCTGCCATAGGGGACGACCGACCATGACCCGCCCGATCAGCCGCCTTGCTCTTGCCACCGCACTGGCGGCCACCACTTTTGTGCCAGCCGCCGCGAACACCACCACCCGAGAGGAACAGTCCCGCGTGACCACGTCATCCGCCGCTTCCACTGCCGCCACACCCGACATCACACCGCCCGTCGCGGAAAAGCGCCCGCATACCTACACGCATCACGGGATCACCATCGAAGACCCCTATGACTGGCTGTATGACAAGTCGTACCCGGTGGTGGATGACGAGGATGTGCTGAACCATGTCAAGGCCGAGAACGCGTATTTCGAAGCGAAGATGGCGGGCCAGTCGGCACTGACCGAAGCGCTGTTCACCGAGATGCGCGCGCGGATCAAGGAAGACGACAGCACCGTTCCGCAGAAGGATGGCGACTACCTCTACTGGTCGGAATTCGAGGAAGGCGCGCAGTATCGCAAGCATTGGCGCAAGCCCGTGGCGGGCGGCGAGGCCGAATTGCTGATCGACGAGAACTTGCTCGCCGAAGGGCAGGAATATTTCCGCCTCGGCGCGGCCTCGATCAGCCAGAACCAGCGCTATCTCGCCTTTTCGACCGACACCAACGGGTCGGAGCGTTACACCGGGCGGATCAAGGATTTGCAGACCGGCGAATTGCTGCCCGACGTGCTGGAAAATCTGCGCGGCGATATGATGTGGGTCGCGAATGATACGGCGCTGGTCTACGGCCCCTCGACCGAGGAGTGGCGCACGCTGGAAGCCAAGCTGCACGTGATCGGCCAGCCGGCGGACAGCGATGTCACGCTCTATAAGGAAGAAGACCAGAGCTTCGGCGTCGGCACCGGGCTGACCGCGCAGGAAGACTGGCTGGTGATCGCCACCGGCGACAACGAGACGAGCGAAGTGCGCCTCGTCCCCGCCGCCAACCCGACCGCCGAACCCATTCTGGTCAAGGCGCGCAAGAAGGGTGTCGAATACAGCGTTGATGTGCGCGACGGCGAGCTGTGGGTGTGGACCAATGACGAACACATCAACTTCCGCCTCGCCAAGGCGAAGCTGGAGACACCGGGCGATTGGCAGACGGTGATTGCAGGGTCGGACGAGTTCTATCTGACCGGTTTCGACCTGTTCAAGAACTTCTTCGTCACCGAAGGGCGCAAGAACGGCCTCGATCAGATCGAGCTGCGCCAATATGCCGATCCGGCAAAGATCACCCCGATTGCCTTCCCGGAAGCGAGCTACACCGCGGGTCTCTCCAACAACCCCGAATATGACATGACCAAGCTGCGGCTGTCCTACCAGAGCATGGTCACGCCCAGCACGGTCTATGATTACGACGTCAAGACCGCCAAGCTGGAGACGCTCAAGACGCAGGAAATTCCGAGCGGTTATGACGCCTCGCTCTACACCACCGAACGCGTGACCGTGCAGGCGCGGGATGGGACGATAGTGCCGGTCAGCATCGTGATGCGCAAAGACCGCGCGGAAATCCTCGCCAAGGCCTGGATCGAGGGGCCGGGGCCGCTGCACCTCTATGCCTATGGCGCCTATGGCTATGCCATTCCGCCGGGCTTCTCGACCTCGCGCCTCAGCCTTGTGGATCGCGGCTTTGCCTATGCCATCGCGCATATCCGGGGCGGGGACGATCTCGGGCGGCGCTGGTATCTGCAAGGCAAGATGTTCGAGCGGATGAACACCTTCAACGATTTCGTCGATGCGGGCCGGGGCCTGATCGCCAAGGGCTACACCGCCGAGGGCATGGTCACCGCCAGTGGCGGTTCGGCCGGCGGCGAGTTGATGGGCGCGATCATCAATCAGGACCCCAAGCAATACGGCGCGATTGTCGCCCACGTGCCGTTTGTCGATGTGCTCAACACGATGCTCAACGAAAAGCTGCCGCTGACGCCGGGCGAATGGCAGGAGTGGGGCAACCCGATCACCTCCAAGGCGTCCTTCGCCTATATGCTGTCCTATTCGCCCTATGATCAGGTGGTCGCGCAGGATTACCCGCCGATGCTGGTGACGGCGGGGCTCAACGATCCGCGCGTGACCTATTGGGAACCGGCCAAGTGGGTTGCGAAGCTGCGCGAGCTCAAGACCGACGACAACCTGCTGCTGATGAAGACCAACATGGGCGCAGGCCACGGCGGGCAATCGGGCCGCTGGAACTCCCTGAAGGAGACGGCGGAGGAATTCGCCTTCATCCTGTGGCAGATGGGGATGGCGCCCAAGACCGAGGGCGAATGACCGGCCCCAACCGCTTCACCCGCAGCTTCGTGGCCGAGCCTTCGCACATCGACGAACTCGGCCACGTAAACAACACCGTGTGGGTGCAGTGGATTCAGGACATGGCGACCGCGCATTGGGATGCGGTCGCCCGGCCCGAAGATCGCGCCGCGTTCTTCTGGGTCGTGGTGCGGCACGAGATCGATTATCGTGGCAACGTGTCCGAGGGCGACACCGTGACCGCGACGACATGGATCGAAGGCGCGGCGATGGGCGCGAAATCGCTCCGCCGGGTGGAATTTGCCGATAGCGCAGGCAAACGCCTTGTCAGCGCAAGCACCACCTGGGCGATGCTCGACCGCGCTACCGGACGGCTGGCGCGGGTGCGGCCCGAAGTGCTGGCGCCGTTCCAATAATCGCCGCTCATTCCCTCCCCATTCCTACGGAGCGGGGAGGGATGCAAACAGGCTAAGCCGCGCGTCCCCGACCGCGCTCCGGCGGGGCGCTGGTGAACACCGTCAGGCGTTCATAGGCGAGCCGGTTGCGGCCCGAAGCCTTGGCTTCGTACATCAGCGCGTCGGCGCGGGCGTAGAATTCGGCGAAGGCCATTTTGTGGCGGGTCGCTTCGGCCATCACGATCACGCCCATGCTGGCGGTGACCGGCAGGTCGAGCCCGGGCACTTCCTTGGCGATCCGCATGGGGATCGCCTGCCGCAGCGCCTCGGCCCGTTCGAGCGAGCGCGGCCCGCGCAGCAGCACCACGAACTCCTCGCCCCCCAGTCGCACCGCGATCGAATCGCGGTCGCCGGTCGCGCGGATCGCGCTGGCGCAGGCGATCAGCGCGGCATCGCCAACCTGGTGGCCGTGGAGGTCGTTGATCGCCTTGAACCGGTCAAGATCGACCAGCGCAAAGGTATCGAAGCCCTGTGCTACCAGCTCGTCGAAGCGCGCTTCGATGGCGCGGCGGTTCATCAGGCCCGTGAGCGAATCGCGGGTCGAAATCTGCTCAAGCATCTTCGCTTCGGTCAGCGCCGCATCGCGTTCGCGCCGCAGGGCGAGGAATCGGTCGGCAATGGCAAGGCTGATCACCACCACTTCGATCCCGACCGCGACATAGATCATCTGGTCGAGGCTGGAGGGGCCGACGTGCCAGCCGAAGCCGCGCAACAGACGCTCGATCGAGGCGATGATGATCGGCATCCATGCGACGGCAATATAGCGCGCCGAGCGGCTGCCACGCATCACAGCCTCGATCACTGCGGCGCTAATCACCGCGATGCAGGGGATGAAGGTGAGGAAATAGCCGCGGTCGTCGAATGGCTGGGTCGCATCGAACTGGAACGCGAAGAACCCCGGTGCGGCGATGGTGAACCACCCGGTGGCGATCGTCAGGTTGCGCATCACCCGCGACTGCGCGCCGCGTTCGAGGAAAGTCGCAAGGAACAGCATCGAAAGCCCTGCGCCGATGGCGTAGGACAACGGCGAAACCACCGCGAGGAAGGCAAGCGGCAGCGTCACGAAGGCCGAAGCCAACCCTCCCGCCGTCAGCACATAGATCATCATCGCGCTGACCATTGCGGCATGGATCACCACGAAGCGTTCACGCAGCACGAGGAAGAAGCTGATGTCGAACAACAGCGGCAGCACCAGCATCCCGACCACGAAGGCCAGCAGCATCATTTCGATCTGCGACCATTCGGCCTTGCCCGGATCATGGGTGATGCGCGCCTCGGTCAGCAGCGGGACCGAGTGCGGGGCTTCGATCCGGGCCAGCAGCACGGTCGTCTCGGCCGTGATTTCGGGCAGGGGGAGCTGGAACACCGGGCCAGCGGGGAACGGCACGCCATCGGCCTGCGTCAGGCGCTTGACGCGGGCCTGACCATTGGCGTCGATGGCGTGGAAGGTGATCGATGTGAACCGGGCGATGCGAGAGAAGAACTGCTGCGGGAGCTTGCCATCCTGCCAGCTTGCCGCCTCGAACCGCAGCCATACAACCGGCACATCGGACCGCCATGATTGGTTGTTGCAAATCCATTGCCCGCGCGCCTGCATATCGCGCGCGGTGGCCTCTATGCCGGTTACGGCATGGCACGCCGCAGCGAAGGTCGGGACGGTATGATCATTCGCCGCAGCCGGACGCGCGGCCAGCAGCGCGAGGAGCGCCGCAGCCAAGACGTAACGGAACAGGAGGCGCACGAGTGCCATACGGCGGGTGATACTATGGAAGCTGTTACGATGCTGTTAAGCGAGAAACCTCCATTTTGGAGCGAATCTGGCGCGTTCTCATGCGGTTGACCGCTGCCGCTGACGCCCCGCGGTTCGAAAGATTCGGCATCGCGATCTGCGGCCAAAAAATAGTCATAAGCTTGTCATGAAGTCCGCTTAGGGGCGGATCGGGGCGCTGCTTGATGCGCCGTTTGGGCAGGGGTTCGGTTCGAACCGATCGGGAATAATTATGGCACATTCTATCACGAAGTTCTTCAAAGTCGGCGGCTTGATGGCGCTGGGTGCTGCAACCCTGACCGCTTGTGACAGCGGCGACGGTTCGGCCAATCAGTCGGTCCACGCGGTTGGTTCTTCAACGGTTTATCCCTTTGCCAAGCTGGTGGCGGAGAATTTTGCTCGCTCGTTCCCGGACAAGCGCTCGCCCTTGATTGAATCGACCGGGACGGGGAACGGCATCCAGCTGTTCTGTTCCGGGCTCGGCCCCAACACCCCCGACATGGTCAACGCCTCGCGCCGGATGAAGCCGTCGGAATTCGATAGCTGCGCTTCGAACAAGGTCGACGAGATCATCGAACTGCAAGTCGGGCTGGACGGTATCGCATTTGCCTCGGCAAAGGGCGGGATCATGCTCAACCTGTCGCCCAAGACAATCTATGAAGCGCTCGCCGCGCAGCCTTATGGCAGGCCGCAGACCGCAAAGACCTGGAAGGATGTCGATCCGGCGCTGCCGGCTGATCCGATCCTCGTTTACGGCCCGCCCAGCACCTCCGGCACGCGCGATGCGCTGAAGGAACTGGTGATGGAAGTCGGTTGCAAGACCGATCCGGCGATGAAGGCGCTCAAGGACAGCAACGAGGACGAATACCGCAAGATCTGCACCGAAGTGCGCGATGATGGCGGCTATGTCGATCAGGGCGAGCAGGACAACCTCATCGTCCAGAAGATCGTCGGCAATCCGCGCGCTGTGGGCGTGTTCGGCTATTCGTACTTGGAAGAAAACGCCGACCGGGTGCAGGGCCTGCCGATGAACGGGGTCGATCCGACCTACGACAATATCGCCAGCTTCAAATACCCCGGCGCGCGCCCGCTGTTCGTTTACGTCAAGAAAGAGCACATGCGCGCGATCCCGGGGCTTGAGGACTTCATGAAGGAATGGGTCAAGAGCTGGGGCAAGACTGGCCCGCTCGCCAAGGTCGGGATGGTGGCGATGCCGGACGAAGCGATGACGGCCAACGCCGCCAAGGTACAGAACATGATCCTGCTGACCAAGGCCGAACTCGAAGCCAAGTAGCCGCGCCGATTGCCCGGCAGCGTGCGAGCGGGTAACGTGGCGCCATGAGCGCGCGCAAGATCGTCCAATGGCATGATGCCGGCCTGATCGACGCGGACACGCGCGACCGGTTGCTGGCCTATGAGACCGAGCACGCCCGCCCGCTGGTGCTGTGGGCGGTGTTCGGGATCGGTGCGCTCGCGATCGGGTTGGGGCTGGTGTCGGTCATTGCCGCCAACTGGGAAGATATTCCCGGTCTGGTGCGGCTATCCGTTCACTTTGCGCTGATTGCCGGGCTGCTGGCGGCGCTGTTCCTGCGCGAGCAGCGGCTGGCGCAGCGCTCTCCCTGGGCGGTCGAAGCGCTGGTGTTTGTCACGGCAGCGCTGGGCCTTACCTTTTTCGGACATCTCGGGCAGGTCTATCAGACGTCCTCGCCGCTGTGGCAGCCGCTGGCCGTGTGGCTGGCGCTGTTCGCGCCGCTACTGCTGCTGATGGGGCGGAGCTGGCCTGCCGCGCTGGCAGTGCTGGGCGGGACGGTGTGGTGCGCGTGGGAATATGCCACCGACATGACCGGCTATGGCGCGGTGCGCGATCCGGGGCTCGGCTGGCTGATGTGGCTTGCCTTCGTCATCGCTTGCCCGGTTGCCTTCGCGCTGCTCGCCGCAGCTCTGCGTGCGCGCAGTGATCGCCCGGATTTCTGGCGGCGGCTGGAGCAGCTGGCGCTTGCCTATGCCGTGGCCGGAGCGTCGTTCGCCTGCGCTATCGCCAGTGCGAACGCGTTCGGCGAAACCGCGCTGCTCCGCGAATGGGCGAGCATGGCGGTGAGCGGTGCGGTGCTGGTGCTCGCCGGTCTTGGCGTGACGCTGGCGCGGCCGACCGTCTCGGGCCGGATGACGGGCGCGATTATAGCCGGGGCCGGGGGCGTCCTTGTGTTTGCCTATGCCTGCAACGATCTCACCGTCCCCGCCGCGCTGTTGTTCATGGCGCTGTGGGCGGGGATCGCCGCCGCCGCGCTGGCGGCGCAGTGGCGCGGGGTGTTCCAGCTGAGCGTCGGCGTGATCGCGCTCAGGCTCATCATCCTCAGTTTCGAGCTGGCAGGCGATCTGCTGACGAGCGGCTTCGGGCTGATCCTGTCGGGGGTGATGATCCTCGGCGTCGCATGGGTCGCGGTGCGGGTGTCCAAGCGCTTTGCCCCGCGTGAGGAGCCCGGCGCATGAACCGCCTGATCCGCCTTGCCGCTGTCGTTGTCCCCGTGCTCGGCCTCGGCGCGCTGTGGGCGCAGAGTGACCGCACCTACCATCAGGGCACCGAATGGGAGGTGCCGATCCAAGGCTACGACCCGCGCGATTACCTGCGCGGGCACTATGTCGAGTTCAGTTACGATTGGCCGGGGTTCGATGCCAGAGAGCTCGACCAGCAGCCCGAAGCACTGTGTCTTGCCGGGAAGCCGCCGCGCCTTGATGCCGTGGTCGCGGCAGGTGATGTGGCGGCGTGCACCCATCCGATCACCCCCGATAGTAGCGGGGTCTACGGCATCTATGCGCTGATGACCGGCCGCCTCTATCTCGGGCAGGACCGTGCCGCCCAGCTTGAGGAACAACTCCGTAACGGCGACCAGCGCGGGATCGTGACCATCCGCCAGCGCGACGATGGCAGCTTCACGCCCATCGGCATCCGCTTCCGCCCGCTCACCCCCGCCGAAATCGCCGAGCGTGATGCGCAGCGGGCGGAGGAATCGCTTCCCCCGCCCGCCATCATGTCCCGCTAGAGCGGCTTTAGAACTTCGCGGTCACTTCCACCCCGTAGAACTGCGGTTCAGCCGGGATGAACGTCGGAATGCCGAACGCCCCGCCGGTGTTGCCCGCGTCGAGCAGGTAGTCTTCATTGAAGGCGTTGCGGATGAAGCCGGCGATCTCGTACCGCTCATCGGCAAAGCTGAGCCCGGCGCGCGCGTTCACCAGCGTCACCGCTTCCTGCGCGATCAGCGGATTGTTCGGCACTTCGAAGAAGATCCGGCTGCGGTGCGTCACGCTCGGCGTGGCGAAGAAGCGCATCCCGTTGCCGAATTCGTAATCGACCGTGAAGCCGCCCGCGGCCTGAATTTCCGGCTGCAACCGGAACCGCGCGCCCGAGAAGGCGGGCGAGAACGCGCCGTCCTCGTCAATCCCGCCGTCGATATAGCCGACATTGCCGAACACATTGAGCCAATCGGTGACGTCCACTGCCAGCTCGGCTTCGACCCCGAGGTTCGAGGCCTTGCCCGCGCTCTGGGTGACGAAGGCGCCGGTCGGGTTGCCGTTCGCATCAAGCTGCGCGACCGAGACCTGGAAGTCGTTGTAGACCTGATGATAGACCCCGATCGAACCCGACACGCGGCCCGTCGCCAGCTTGATCCCGCCTTCGTAGTTCCAGACGGTTTCCTCGGCGATGGTCTGCACGTTGGGCACCGGACGCCCGCCGCTGCGCGCCGCGCCCACCTGCACCACCGGCGAACGGCGACCCTTGGAGATGGTGGCGAAGACATTCACGTCATCGCTGATGCGGTAGAGCGCGTTGACGCGCGGCAGCCACGCCTGGAACCACTTGTCCGCCGCGAAGGTCTGGCCGCCGGTGTCGATCTGGCCGGGGATCAGCGCCGCGCGGCTGATCTGGCTGTTGGGCACGCGGGCGAAGAATTCCGAGCCGCGATATTCGGTCAGCCAGCGGATGCCCCCGGTGATTTCAAGGCTTTCGAACGGGATCCAGGTCGCGTCCGCAAACAGCGAATAGGCCTCGTTGCGGCCGCGATTCTCGAACACCGAGGTGTAGGGGATCGCAGTCGCCGCCCCGCCAGTCAGGATCGCGGTCACGCCGCTCGCCGGGACCGAGCCGTTGGGCGCGACGCAGGCGATGCCCGGCACCAGCGGCGCACCGAACAGCGAGGAGAGGCACTGAAGGAAGGTGCCTTCCTCGGTGGCGAAGGGCACGTTTTGGCGGCCGTCCTCGATGAAGGCGTTCCAGCCGAAGCTCGAACGCAGCTTGGTTCCGGTATAGGTGAAGCGGCCCTCGTGGCTGACCTGCCAGCCATCGGCGATCTCGGCGAATTCGAGGAAAGGCGCCGCCGAGCCGTCGGCGTCGAACACTTCGGCGCTGTCGAACTTGCGGTAGCCGTTGACGGTGGTGAAGCTCCAGTCGGTATCGAACTGGTGGTCGATGGTGAGGTTGATGTCGTAAACCTCACGGTTGAGGCCGAGCTGGTCATCGCCCAGCGCCGCCGCGCCTGCCGGATTGCCGCCAAGGTTGGCGTCGCGGAAGGCGTTGGCCGAACCGCCCGGCGCACCGGTGAAGGCCGGGAAGCGGCCCGAAATGAACGGCGTTCCGCCATTGCGCTGCTGGTCATAGGTGCCGACGAGGTCAACCGTCAGATCCTCGGTCGGGCGCCAGCGCAGCGAGCCGCGCAGACCGAGCTGGTCCTGCGCGTAGAGTTCCTCCTCCTGATTGGGGGAGAGGTTTTCGACATAGCCATCGCGCGTGCGCCATTCGCCCGCCAAGCGGAAGGCCAGCGTGTCGCTGCCGACGTTCACGAAGCCGCCGAGCAGGGTCTGGTTGAAATTGCCATAACCGCCGCGCACTTCGGCGGAGAAGCCTTCACGCGGGCGGGCGGAGACGATGCTGATCGCGCCCACGGCGCTGGCGGTGCCGAACAGGGTCGCCTGCGGGCCCTTGATCACTTCGACGCGTTCGAGATCGTAGATCGCCTGATAAGAACCGCGCGACCGCGAGATATCGACGCCGTTGTAATAGAGCGTGACGCGCGGGCCTTGCTGGGCCGAGCCGCTATCCGAGGTGATACCGCGGATCACGATGCCGGGATTGTTGGCGCTCTGCTCTTGGATCAGCAGGCCGGGGACGTAGCTTGAAAGCTCATCAAGATCGGTGATGCCGAGATCGCGAATCCGCTCGCCGGTGGTGGCGGTGATGGTGATCGGCACGTCAACCGCGCGCTGTTCGATCTTCTGGGTGGTGACGATAATCTCGTTGCCCGAGGCGGTATCGCTGTCCGCTGGGGCTTCGGCGTCCTGCGCGAAAGCGGTCTGCGGGGCGGCGGCGAGGATGGTGGCGACCGTGACGAGCGAGACGCGCGAGAGGGTGGTGCGGATCATGTTTTGGCTTCCCTGTTGCATGAGAGAGGCCTTGCCCGTGGCACCAATGCGTGACGCAGAGGCGACGGCTGGATGAAGCGCGCGTTACAATTGATTTACAATTTGAAGGCGTTGCCAAAATACATCTTGTTTGGAAACCTAAAGCGGATTGCCGTCCTTATCCCGGTAAATTTCGCGGCGACCGACATGGTTCGCCGGGCCGACGAAGCCGTCTTCCTCCATCCGCTCGATCCACTTGGCCGCCGTGTTGTAGCCGACGCCCATCTGGCGCTGGAGCCACGATCCTGACGCTTTCTGGTTTTCGAACACGATCTGGCAGGCCTGTCGGTACTTGCGTTCTTCCGGGTTGTCCGACGCGGTGAATTCATCATCGAAGCCGAACCCGCCGCCATCCTCGGGTTCTTCGGTGACAGCATCAATATAGGTCGGCGATCCTTGCGCGCGCCAGTGATCGGCTACGGCCTCAACCTCCTCGTCCGACACGAACGGCCCGTGGACGCGCACCATCGCGCCGGTGTTGGGCTTGTAGAGCATGTCGCCCTTGCCCAGCAGCTGTTCGGCGCCCTGTTCGCCAAGGATGGTGCGGCTGTCGATCCGGCTGGTGACCTTGAAGCTGATCCGTGTCGGCAGGTTGGCCTTGATCACGCCGGTGATGACGTCGACCGAGGGGCGTTGGGTCGCCATGATGAGGTGGATGCCCGCCGCGCGGCTCTTCTGGCTGAGGCGCTGGATCAGGACTTCGATTTCCTTGCCGATGGTGACCATCAAGTCAGCCAGCTCGTCGACGATCAGCACAATTTGCGGCAGCGGCTGGTAATCGAGCTGTTCTTCCTCGAACAATTGCTCGCCGGTCTCGGGGTCGAACCCGGTCTGCACCCGGCGTCCGAGCGGTTTGCCCTTGGCGATCGCGGCGCTGACCTTTTCGTTGAACGAGGTGATGTTGCGCGACGAGATCGCGCTCATCATCCGGTAGCGCCGCTCCATTTCCTCAACAGCCCATTTCAGCGCGCGCACCGATTTGGCAGGCTCCGTCACCACCGGTGAGAGCAGGTGGGGGATGTCGTCATAGGTCTTGAGTTCGAGCACCTTGGGATCGATCAGGATCAGGCGCAGTTCCGTCGGCGTGAAGCGGTAGAGCAGGCTCAGCAGGATCACGTTCAATCCGACCGACTTGCCCGATCCGGTGGTGCCCGCGACCAGCAAGTGCGGCATGGCGGCCAGATCGGCGATGATCGGCTCGCCCGCGATATCCTTGCCGAGGATGATCGGCAGGTTGCCCTTGGCATCGGCAAAATCGGCGCAGGCGGCCAGTTCCTTCAGCATCACCACCTGGCGATCCTGATTGGGCAATTCGATGCCCATGACGGTGCGCCCGGGGATCGGCGAGACGCGCGCGGAGATCGCGCTCATATTGCGGGCGATGTCTTCGGCGAGGCCGACCACGCGGCTGGCCTTGATGCCCGGAGCAGGCTCCAGCTCGTACATCGTCACAACCGGGCCGGTGCGCACGGCGGTGATTTCACCCTTCACGTTGAAATCGTCGAGTACGTTTTCGAGCAGGCGGGCGTTGCGTTCCAACGCCAGCTTGTCGAGCTTGGGGCCCTTGTCGACCGGGGGTTCGGCGAGCAGGTCGAGGCTCGGCAGGTTGAACGGCGCGAACATGTCGGTTTGCGCGGTCTTGCCCGCCGCCGCGCGCTTGGGCGGGGCGGAGGGATCGCTGATCTCCGGCGGACGGCGCGGGGGCTGCGGCGTTGGCTCTGCCGCAGCCTCACCCTTGCCCATGCGGCGCGGGCGCGGGGCGATCACATCATCTTCGTCGCCGTCGTCACCGGCAAAGGCAAGTGCCGGGACAGAAGCGCGGCCCGGCAGCGGCAGGCGGCGCATCAGCCCGGACAGCGAGCCGCCGCCCAGAAACTCGGGCAGGCTCATCAGCACCCGCCAGTCGATCGCGAAAATCCGCGTCAACAGCCCCACGCCGACCGCAAGGCTGGTGAGCGCGAGACCGAGGATCACCCAGCCCTCGGCATCCGCGCCGAACCGGGCCGCCACCGCCTGAATAGCACCTGCGCCGAGCAGCCCCGAAAGGCCGCCCGCCTGCGCGGGCAGCGTGCCGCCCTGATCTTCGAACGCAAGGCTCAGCACGGTCGCGATCAGGGTCATGGCGATCAGCAGCAGCGCGGTCGGCATCCACCATGCGGTGGTCTCGGGCGCGTCGCCATTCTCGACATCGCGCCACAGCTTGCGCGCGGACACATAGAGCAAGGGCAGCAGCAGCACGCCGGGCAGGCCGAAGATCAGCAGCACCTTGTCCGCCGCCCAGGCGCCCATAGCGCCCATCCAGTTGGCGACCTCGCCCGGATCAGCTGCGGTCGATCCGCTGGGATCGGTCTGGGTGTAGCTCGCCAGCGCCAGCGCCAGAAACACCGCAGCGCCCAGCAGCAGCCCGGCGCCGGTCATCTGCGCGATTCGGCGCAAGCTGCGGCGCAGACCAGCGCGCCATTCGGCGTCAGTCTGGCGACCGGGTTTGACGGGTGTGACCGCGCGGCTGGCCATGGGGGGTTCTCCTGTGCAGAACACATCATGAATCCTAGGCGGACTCGGGTCAAGGAAAGAGCGATGAACGACATGGCTCGGGTGCTCTCACCCACCCCTCGTTCGCCGCCCCTGTGACGGGGTGGTCAGGATGAAAGCCCGTCGATGGCCGCCCAGCGCGGCCAGCCGAGCGCGCGTGCCTGAGCAGCCGTCATCCCCCCCAGCGCGATCACCGGCAGCCGCGATTGCCGTGCCAGCAGCCGGAACCGCACCGGCCCCAGTACCCCCCCGCCGGGGTGGGAGCGGGTCGGGAACACCGGCGAAAGCAGCGCCGCATCCGCGCCTATCCGCGCCGCCAGCCCCAGCTCGGCGAGGTCATGCGCGGTGGCGAGGTGGATCAGCCCGGCGCGGCGCGGACAGAGCGAGCGTGCTGCACCATAGATCCCATCCGCCCCCCACTCGCGCGCGGTCAGGGCCGAATCGGCGAGGATCGTCACATGCCCCTTGGCCCGCGCGATCCGCCGCAGGACACGGAACCGGGCGTAACGCTCCGGCCCCGCCAGATGGTAATGGCGATAGATCCATCCCGATCCGCGCGGCAGCTTCGCCAAGGCGCGCTCCAGCCCTGCATCATTGCGCGCATCGCTGATCAGCCACAGGGCGGGGAGGGGCTTTGCGCGCGTCACGCACCCGCTATAGAGCGCCCCCATGGAAAATGCAGCGTCCCGCCTCGCCGATGTCCGCGCCAATATTGCCAAGGTGTGCAAACCCGCCCGGCGCGAGCCTGCCGAGGTCACGCTGATTGCGGTCAGCAAGACCCACGATGCGCCCGAAATCCAGCCGCTGATCGACGCGGGCCAGCGGGTGTTCGGGGAGAACCGCGTGCAGGAGGCTCAGGCCAAGTGGCCCGCTTTGCGCGCGGCTCACCCCGATATCGAACTACACCTCATCGGCCAGCTGCAATCGAACAAGGCCGAAGAAGCCGTCGCGCTGTTCGATGCGATCCACTCGCTCGACCGCCCGAGCCTGCTGACCGCGCTTGCCAAGGCGATGGACAAGGCGGGACGGCGGGTGCCGTGCTTCGTGCAGGTCAATATCGGGGACGAGGCGCAGAAGGGCGGCTGTCCGCTAGCCGATCTGCCCGCGTTTCTGGAAGCGGTGCGCGCCGCCGATGTGCCGCTGGCCGGACTGATGTGCATTCCCCCCGCCGACACCGAAGCCGCGCCGTTCTTTGCGCTGCTCGCCAAACTGGCGGCGGATCACGGCCTCACCGGCCTCAGCATGGGAATGAGCGGCGATTACGAGACGGCGGTGATGCTGGGCGCGACGCATATCAGGGTCGGCACCGCGCTGTTCGGGTCGCGCGGGTGAGCGAGGCGCTCGCCCGGCTCGACGCCTTCATTTCCGCGTGGCGTGAACCGCTGTGCGCGGGGTCAGCCGAAGTTCGTATTGAGGCGCGTGCGCTCGACCATCCGCCGGGCCTGCACAATGCCTGCGCCGATGCTCTGGTCACCAGCCTCGGCTATCAACCGATTGGCGGCAACTGGGAACTGCTTGATGCCGAGGCCGAGTTGGACGGTGCACGCTCAGCCCGTGCGGCACTGGTCGAAGCCTTTGCGCGCCACATGGTGTTCTCGCACGAGCCGTGGCTGGGTGAGGCCGATGCGCTGGCGATGGGCGAGGATTTCCTCGCCTGCTTCGACGCCCGCACCCGCCAGATCGTGACCAACCGGATGTATTTCGGCTGGAACCCGATAACCCCAGCAAGCTTAGAATGGGCCTTCGTCGCCTTCGACGACACCGCCATCGCGCTGCTGCTCGCCACTGCCGAGGACTGAACGAAAAAGGGCGCCCCGTTGCCGGAGCGCCCCTTTCGAATGTCGCGACTGAGTTCTGCTTAAAACTCAAACAATGCTTCGATCCCGACGTTGCGGCCGCGCAGCAGCGGGCTGAAGGTGCCTGCTGCCGGACGGTCAGCAAACGGCTGACGCAGGCCGGTGGACAGCGGACCGCCGAACGGAACCTGCGTGTCGCCGCCTTCCTGGACCTGATCGAGCAGGTTGCGCCCATAGACCGAGAACGACAGGCCCTCGATCGGGGTGTTCCAGGTGACGTTGGCTTCCAGCTGGTGGATGTCGTTCAGCCAGCCGAAGTTGTCATCGGTATAGGCCGCCGTGTCGCGGTACTGGTAGTTCACGCGGGTCAGGATGTTGCTGTTGCCCAGTTCCAGCTCATGGATCAGGCCCGCGCCCACCGTCACGGGGGGAACGCGCGGCATGCTCAGCGCCAGATCGCGCCCGTTGATCTGGCCATCGGCCGAGATATCGAACAGGATCTCGGTATATTCGGCGTCGATCACGCCGATATTGGCGGTCAGGATCAGCGCGTCGGTCGCACGCAGCCGCATTTCGGCTTCGATCCCGTTGATCGAGGCGTTGGCGGTATTGAAGATCGACTGGGCCACACCAGCGGTCGGCGACGACTGGTTCACCTCGCGCTGCATATTGTCGATCTTGGTGATGTAGGCGGCCGCGTTGAAGGTGAACACGCCGTCGGCGGTCTGGAACTTGCCGCCCACTTCGTAGGTGTCGACCTTTTCTTCGTCGAAGGCCAGCGTACCGCCCGGTGCCAGCGCGATCTGTTCAAAGGCGTTAGCGTTGGTGATGCGGAAGTTATAGCCGCCCGAACGGAAGCCCCGGCTCCAGTGGCCGTAGATCTGGCTATCGCCAAATTCGTACTGCAAGCCCAGCTTGGGCGAGACATTGCGGAACCGCACGCGATCGGTGAAGCCGTTGTTCTCGTTCGGGATCAGGCTGTTGCGGCCCGAAGTCGGGCAGGTGCCGTCCACCACCGAGCACGCCGTGCGCGGGCGGACATAGGTGACGGCTGCGTCCTTGGTTTCCTGATTCCAGCGGATGCCGGCGATGATCGAAAGGCTGTCGATGATCTCGTATTGCGCATTGGCGAACACGCCGAGCACTTCGTGATCCTGCGCGCCGCCGCCGAAGAACTGCAACGGGCTGGCGAGCGGTAGCTGGCGCCGTTCGGTGTATGCCAGGTTCTGATCGAACCAGAAGCCGCCGAAGGTCAGGTCGAGCCCGCTTTCGGTCGAAATCGCGTAGCGCAGTTCGTTCGAGAATTGCTCCTGCGCGGTTTCGGTGGTCGAGTGGAACAGGAAGCGTGGGGTCGCGTCGATGTCGCCATCGGTGGTGGCGTCATACTTGCGCCAACCGAACACGTTGGTCAGCGTGCCTGCGCCGATATCCATCGTCGCCGTGAGCGAGCCGGTCCAGATCTCGTTGGCGTAAGAGCCGGGGTTGTCGATCGCCAGATCATAGCTGTTACGATCAAAGAAGCCGCGGTTCTGCGCCGAGGGGCCATCGCCATCGCTCTCGAAATAGTCGAGTTTGCCGAGCAGGGTCAGACCGCCGAGACGGGCCTCAAGCGCGCCACGCAGGATCTTGGTTTCGGCCTTGCCGTGGTTGCGCGACAAGGTCGGGATGGTGTCGGCCGCAAGGTTGCGGAAGTAGCCTTCGTCCTTGTTGTAATAGGCGCCGAGCTTGAACAGCAGCACGTCTTCGACGATCGGGCCGCTGATCACGCCGCTGACAGTGTAGTTGGGGCCGCCGCGGCCGTTATCGAGCGCCGGGCCGTCCACCGCCGCGCGGAACTTGCCGCGGAAATCTTCGGTCGGGTTGCCGGTGTTGATCACCACCGCGCCGCCGGTCACATTGCGGCCGAACAAGACGCCCTGCGGGCCGCGCAGCACTTCGACAGAATCGAGGTCGAACAGGTCGAACACGACGCCGCCGTTGATGCCGAGATAGACGCCGTCAACGAACACGCCGACAGTCGGGTCGATCGACGGGATCGACGAGTTGATGCCAAGCCCGCGAACCGAGAAGTTGGCGGTGCCGCGGCTGGTGCCGACCTGGTCAAGGCTGACGCTGGGCGCCTGGAACGACAGGCCCGAGATGTCGCGGATCTTGAAGGCTTCCAGCGTGCCGGCGTTGAACGCGGTCACGGCCAGCGGCACATCCTGCACGTTTTCGGCATCCTTGGTCTTGGTGCCGGTGACGAGAATTTCGTTGATGGTGTCGAGCGCGCTGGTCGATTCTTCCTGCGCGGGCGCTTCAGCGTCCTGTGCCTGCGCCGCGACGGGGGTCAGCGCGGCGGTCGAGAGCAGGAGCGCCAGCTTGCCGAGCCGGAAGGGGCGCGGCGCGGGGGTAGCGATTGTCATTTTGGAACTCTCCCTGAGTTGAGGGCCGCCCCCATAGCAATACGTTTCGGGATTGCAACCTATCGCGCGTAAGGCACGCTAAGGCTTTCAAATGCCGCTATCTTCAAGCTCTTGCAGTTACGCTTTCTCGAGCTGTTTCTGGCGCTGGTCGCTGGCGGCGGCGAGCAGGGCGGCCTCGATTTCAGCGAGGCGCTCAGGCGCCTTGATCTTGGCGGCGGTCAGATCGGTCACGTAGAATGTGTCCGCCGCGGCCTCGCCATAGGCGGTGATATGCGCCGAATGGACGATCAGGTTGGCTTTGTAGAGCGCGTGCGCCAACCGGTTGAGCAGTGCCGGACGATCACGCGCGGTCACTTCGATCACGGTGAAGTGGTTCGAAGCGTCATTGTCGAACCCGACGCGCGGGGCGACATCAAACGCCTTGGCGCGCGAATGGGCGAGCGGGCGGGCGGCGAGCTTGGGCACCAGTTCGACCTTGGCGAGCAGCGCGTCGCGGATGCCTTTCTCGATACGGGCCATCTGCGCGGCTTCACGGAAGGGCTGGGCGTTGTGGTCCTGCACCAGAAAGTTATCGACGGCATAGCCGCTGCGCGCGGTGTGGACGCGCGCATCGATGATGTTCGCGCCGGCCAAGTGGATGCCGCCCGCCATGCGGTAGAACAGCCCCGGATGGTCCGCCGCGATCACGCTGACACGGGTGGCACCGCGGGTTTCGTCAACCTCGCACCGGATCGACAGAGCTTCGCCTGCGGCACTGGCGGCATCGTATTGGGTGAGGTTTCCGGCGATGATGTCTTCGGGTTCGGCGATCCAATAGGCATCGCCCAGCAGCGCGCCGATGCTGTTGACCAAGTGATCTGCGTCCCCGCCCAGCAGGCGCTGCACGGCGTCCTTCTTGGCCGTGACCCGCGCCTTGCGTCCGTTGCCCTTGTGCCCCAGCCGCAGCCGTTCCTGCGCCGCGTCGTAAAGCTCGCCGAGGAGCTGACCCTTCCAGCTGTTCCATGTGCCGGGGCCAACCGCGCGGATATCGACCGCGGTCAGGATCGCGAGGTTGCGCAGGCGTTCAAGGCTCTGCACCTCGCCGACGAAATCCTCGATCGTTTTGGGATCGGTGAGGTCGCGCTTCTGCGCGGTGCGGCTCATCAGCAGGTGTTGCAGCACCAGCCAGGCGACCAGATCGGTCTCCTTCTCGTCGAGCCCGAAGCGCGGGCACAGATGGTGCGCCACATCCGCGCCGAGCACCGAATGATCGCCCCCGCGCCCCTTGGCGATATCGTGCAGCAGCACCGCGACATAGAGCGCGCGGCGCGAGGCGAGCTTGGGGAACTCGCGGGTCGCGCGCGGGTGATCGGCCTCCAGCAACCCGCGCTCGATCCGGCTCAATAGGCCGATGGCGCGGATCGTGTGCTCGTCGACCGTGTAGTGGTGATACATGTCGAACTGCATCTGCGCGACGACCCGGCCAAAGTCGGGCACGAAGCGGCCGAACACCCCAGCCTCGTTCATCCAGCGCAGTGCGGTTTCGGGGTCTTTGCGGCCTGATAGCAGATCGAGGAACAGCGCATTGGCGCGCTTGTCGCGGCGCAGCTTGCCATCGATCAGCTTGGCATCGCGCCCGGCCTGCCGCATGGTTTCGGGGTGGACTTCCAGCCCCTCGGCCTCGGCCAGCTGGAACACTTCGATCAGGCGGACGGGATCGGCGCGGAACCAGTCATCCCCCGGCGCCCGCAGCCGTCCGCCTTCGACGGTATAGCCCTTGAACATCCGCGGCCGCTGGGTCCAGCCAGCAAAGAACCCGGTGCGCGGGCGCTTCTTGGCGAATTCCTCATCGAGGTGCGCGAGGAACACACCGGTCAGGCTGCCGACGCGTTTCACTTGCAGGAAATAGTACTGCATGAACCGCTCGACCGCGCTCTTGCCGGGACGGTCTGCGAACTGCATCCGCTCGGCCACGGCGCGCTGCAAGTCGAAGGTCAGGCGGTCTTCGGCGCGATCCGTGATGAGATGCATGTGGCAGCGCACCGCCAGCAGAAACCCTTCGGCGCGGCGGAAGCTGCGATACTCGTTGGCCGTCAGCAGGCCGACATCGACCAGCTGCGCGCCATTATCGACGCGGTGGATATACTTGCCGATCCAGTACAGCGTCTGGAGATCGCGTAAGGCGCCCTTGCCTTCCTTGATATTGGGTTCGACCACATAGCGGCTGTCACCCATGCGCTTGTGCCGCGCATCGCGTTCGGCGAGCTTTTGCGTCAGGAACTGCCGCTCGCTGCCCTTGACGACATCGTTCCAGAACCGGGCGCGCAATTCTTCGTACAGCGCCTGTTCGCCCCACACCAACCGGCTTTCGAGCAAGGCGGTGCGGATGGTGAGATCCTCCTTCGCCATGCGCACCGTATCGGCGACCGTGCGGCTCGAATGGCCGACCTTGAGACCGAGATCCCACAGCAGATAGAGCATCGTCTCGATCACTTGCTCGCACCATGGCGCGCGCTTGCCCGGGGTGATGAAGGCGACGTCGACGTCCGAATGGGGCGCCATCTCGGCCCGCCCGTAGCCGCCAACCGCGAGGATCGCGAGCCGTTCGGCCTGAGTGGCGTTGGGGGCAGGGTAGATATGCGTGGTGACGTGATCGTGGATCACCCTGAGCAGCTGATCCATCAGGAAGCTGAAGCCGCCGGTGACATCGTGCCCGGCCGAAGGCGTTTCGGCCAACCGCCGGGCGAGTTCCGCCCGCCCCGCGTCCAGCGCATCGCGCAGCGCCTTGACGATCGCAGGGCGCGCACGTTCCCCGTCTGCCTCATGCAAGGCAGCGATTTCCTCGGCCAGCGCGCGCCGATCAATGATCGCGCGCTGGCCGGGGACTCTTCTGGGACTCACGAGTGGCTCACGCGGCGACAGCCTCGGCGGTGAAGCGGGCCTTGACCGTGCGCTTGTCGATCTTCTGGGTGCCGAGGCGCGGCAGGGCCTCGCTGGTGAACCAGATGTGCTGTTCGAGCGGCACCTTGAAGGGCGCAATCCGTTCGAGCAGGAACGCGCGCAGTTCGGCAGGCGTGATCGCCGGATGGCCGTCCTTCATCGCATAGACCGCCGCTGGCACCTCGCCGAAGCGTTCGTCCGGCAGGCCGAACACCGAACATTCGCCGACATCGTCATGGGCGTAGATCGCGTCCTCAACTTCTATGCACGAGATGTTCTCACCGCCGCGGATGATGATGTCCTTCTTGCGGTCGACGATGAACAGGTAGGCGTCTTCGTCGAGATAGCCGAGGTCGCCGGTGCGGAAGTAGCCATTGTCGGTGAAGGCGGCCTTGGTGGCTTCCTCGTTCTTCCAGTAGCCGCGGAAATTGGCGACAGAGCGAATGCAGACCTCGCCCACCTGACCCTGCGGCAGTGCACTGCCAAGGTCATCGAGGATCGCGAGATCGACCAGCGGCTTGCTGGCGCGGCCCGTCGAACCGGGCTTGGCGAGGTAGTTCTCGTTGAAATTGCCGCAGCCCACTGCGTTGGTTTCGGTGAGGCCGTAGCCGAGCAGCGGGAAGCCGCCGGGGAAGGCTTCCTTGATCCGGGTGACGTGTTCAACCGGACGCGGCGCTCCGCCTGCGGCGAAGCTTTTGCAGGCCGACAGGTCGTAATTGGCGCGGTCCGGGTGGTTGGCGATTTCGTAGCTCATCAGCGGCACGCCGACGAAATAGGAGACCTTTTCCTCCGCCATCAGCCGGATCGCGAGGCCCGCGTCCCACTTGGGCATCAACACCAGCTTGCGTGCGATGGCGAAGCTTTGCAGGAACAGCGGCACTTCGCCGGTCACATGGAACAGCGGCACGGCAACCAGCGCGCAAGGCTGATCGGTGATGACCTCACCCCCGCTTTCGAGATGCACCTTGGCCATCGCCGACTGCGCGACATAGTTCATCACGCCGTTCACCACGCCGCGATGATCGGACCAGGCGCCCTTGGACTTGCCCGTCGAACCCGAGGTATAGAGGATCGTCGCAATGTCATCCGGGCCAAGCTGGCCCAGCATGGCCATGGCTGCGCTGGTGCCCTGCGGAAGCGCCCAAGTGTTGGCGAGGCCTTCGGACGGGGCATTGCCATGGGTGAACAGCACGATCTTGGCCGGATGGGCATGACCCTCAAGCCGCGCGGCGCGGCCTTCGTCGGCCAGCAGCAGTTTGGCTTCGGCCAGATCGAGCCCGTAGGCCAGCTCATCACCCGACGAGAACCCGTTGAGCAGCGTCGCGCAGCCGCCGACCATCAGGATGCCCATATAGGCAATCATCCAGTTGGCCGAATTGCGCGCGGCCAGCCCGATGCGGTCGCCCTTGGCGATGCCGTGGTGCTTTACCAGCCCTTCGGCGACACAGGTCGCGGCTGCATAGGCTTCGCCAAAAGTCAGGCGGATGTCGCCATCGACCAGAAACGGCAGATCCTTGTTCTGGTTGGAGAAGTGGGCGAAATAATGCGCGAGGCTCGGCGGGGCGCCAGCGAAGGCGGGCATCGTCACACCGTCACGGGTGAAGGGCACGGTGGCGAACGGCTGGCCTTCAGCGGTGAGGCCGGTGATGATCGCTTCGAGCGCATTGTCCAGCTGGGTGGGCATGCGGTGATGTTCCTCTCTCATTGTTGTTGCGGCCGTCCAGCCGGGGTGCGACCCACGTCCGAATTGCCTATCCCATTCCGCCCGGCGATCCCGCGCCCCTTCCCCTACCCCGGATGCTGTGCCAGAAGCGCCAGCGCGACCGGGGCCCAAACTTGTTCGCTTCGGGCCCGCCGATACGGCATCTCATTGTCAATAAGAGGTTCGCTCCGTGCTGTCACTACTTGCCGCAAGCATCCCTGCCGATCCGATCTACTGGACGTCTTTCGGCCTCAAACCGGGGATCGAACTCGGGTTCTTTACCCTGCGGTTCTATTCGCTTGCTTACCTGATCGGGGTGATCTTTGCCTATTGGCACACCTCCAAGATGCTGAAGCAGCCCGGCGCGCCGATGGCGCAGCGCCATGCCGACGATCTGTTCTTCTACTGCACGCTCGGGGTGATTCTCGGCGGGCGGCTGGGCTACGCGATGTTCTACGATCAGAGCCTGTGGACCGGCTTTTCGGGCGATGGCTTCGTGACATGGAAGCTGCTGCGGCTGTGGGACGGCGGGATGAGCTTCCACGGCGGCCTTGCCGGGGTGACGCTGGCGATGGCCTATGTGGCGTGGCGCGATAAGCTCAATTTCATCCGCGTGGTCGATTACGTCAGCGTCGGGGTGCCGATGGGGATGCTGCTCGGCCGGTTGGCGAACTTCGTCAATGGCGAGCTCTGGGGCCGGGTCAGCGATGTGCCCTGGGCGATGGTCTTCCCGCGCGCCGGCGATTTCCCGCGTCATCCCAGCCAGCTCTATCAAGCGGGGCTTGAAGGGCTGGCGATGCTGGTCATCATGATGGCGCTGTTCTGGTTCACCCGTGCGCGGTATCGGCCCGGCCTGTTGGCGGGGGTCTTCACCACCGGCATGGGGGTGTCGCGCTTCGTGAACGAATTTTTCCGCGAGCCGGATCAACAACTGGCTGACTTTGCGGCCCGAACCGGGCTATCGATGGGACAATGGCTGACTATACCGCTAATCCTGACTGGGTTGATTGTCGTGCTCTACGCGCTGCGGAAGAAGCCGCTGGCGGCGGGGATCAGCGCGCCAGCTTAAGCGACGGCGCAGCAGTCTGGCGCAGTGCGCTCAGGCTGATCGATCCGAAGCCCGAAACCGAAAGTGTGGCGCGCCCCGCGCCGGATCCGGCCGCACGTGCTGCGGCCGAGGCACAGGCGCGCGAACTGGCGAAGGCCGAAGCCCGCGCCCGGAGCGAAGCCGCTGCCCGTGCCAAAGCCGAAGAACTCGCCCGCGCCAAGACCGAAGTCGAGGAACGCGCCCGCGCGCTGAAGGAAGCCCGTGCGCGCGAGAAGGAGGAGGCTGAGGCCAGAGCCGCTGCCGAACGCGAAGCCCGCGAGAAAGCCGCCGCCGAAGCGCGTGCTCGCAAGCAGGCGGAAGCCGAAGCCCGCGCGCGTGCCGAGGCCGAGACCCGCGCCAAGGCCGCCGAGGAAGCGCGGCTGCGCAAGGAAGCCAAGGCCCGCGAAATCGCCGAGGCCAAGGCCCGTGCCGAAGCCGAAGAACAGGCCCGCCGCGAGGCTGAAGCCGCTGCCGCTGCCGCCAAGGCCGCCGCCGAGGAAGCCGCCCGCCGCGAAGCCGAAGAACGTGCCCGCGCCGAAGCCGAAGCGCGCGCCAAGGCCGAAGAAGACGCCCGTCTGAAGAAGGAAGCCGAAGCCCGGGCCAAGGCAGAGGCCAAGGCCCGTGCCAAGGCAGAAGCTGAAGCCAAGGCCAAGGCCGAGGCGGAGGAAAAGGCCCGGCTCGCCGCCGAAGCCAAGGCCCGCGCCGAAGCAGAAGCGAAAGCCAAGGCCGAAGCCGAGGAAGCCGCCCGTCTCGCCGCCATCGAAGCCGCGCGCCTCGCCGCCGAGGAACAGGCGCGCCGCGAGGCCGAAGAAGCCGCCGCCGCTGAAGCTGCGCGCCTCGCTGCTGAAGCCGCCGCCGCCGAGGCCGCAGCCCGCGCCGAGGCCGAGGCCAAGGCTGCCGAACAGGCGCGGCTCGAAGCCGAAGTCCTCGCCCGCGCGAATGTCGATGTTCCTGCCACGCTCAAACGCCTGATCCGCGAGGCCGGCCCGATCAGCCTCGCGCAGTACATGGGCGAATGCAACGCGCGCTATTACGCCAGCCGCGATCCCTTAGGCGAGCAGGGCGATTTCATCACCGCGCCCGAAGTCAGCCAGATGTTCGGTGAGCTGATCGGGCTTTGGCTGGTGGACCTGTGGGTCCGCATGGGCAGCCGCAAGCGCATCCATTATGTTGAGCTTGGCCCCGGTCGCGGGACGCTGGCGAAGGACGCGCTGGCAGCGGCGCGGCGCTATGATTTCGCGCCGGAGATTCACTTTGTCGAAACCTCGGCGAGCCTGCGGAAGATCCAGCGCGAGGCCTTCCCCGATTGCCACCACCACCACGACATTTCGACCTTGCCCGACGATGCCCCGCTGCTGATCGTCGCCAATGAATTCTTCGACGCGCTGCCGGTGCATCAACTGATGCGATCCGCCGATGGCTGGTTTGACCGGTTGGTTGGGCTCGACGGCGAGGACTTTATCTTCACGGCGGGCAAGCAGCGGATGGATCATCTGGTGCCCGCCAGCTGGGTGACAGCGGCGCAAGGCGCGATGATCGAGACCAGCCCCGCCGCGGTCGCACTGATGGCTGAGATCGCGCGGCGGTTGAAGGAACAGGGCGGCGCGGCGCTCGTCATCGATTACGGCCACATGGAACTGCGCTCAGGCTCAACGATGCAGGCGCTGAAGTCGCACAAGAAGGTCGATATCTTCGCGCATCCCGGCGATTCCGATCTCACCGCGCACGTCGATTTCGAACTGCTCCAGCAGGTGGCTGCTGATAACGGCGCGGATGTGATGGGTCTGACCTATCAGGGCGAGTGGCTGCGCCAGATGGGGATCGATACGCGGATGGAGGCGCTCCAGCGCCGCAACCCTTACGAGAAGGACAAGATCAAGCGGCAGCGTGACCGGCTGGTCGAGGATTCGCAGATGGGCACCTTGTTCAAGGTGCTCGGGATATGTGGGCGGCGCTGGCCGTACGGGGTGGGGTTCGATTGATGATGCGACTGCGGCGGATGATACTCGTTGCCGGGCTGGCGCTGGCGGTGCCTGCCAGCGCGGCCGAACCGGTCTCGGGACGCTGGCTGACGGCCGAAAAGGACGCGGTGATCCTGATCGCGCCTTGCGGCAAGACGATGTGCGGCACGATCGAGAAGTTCCTCACCCCCCAACCGCAAGGCAACGATCAGCGCGACGTCAACAACCCCGATCCGGCCAAGCGCAAACGCCGCCTGCTGGGCAGCGCTATCCTCACGGCCTTCACGGCGGATGGTGATGTGTGGCGCGGCCAGATCTACGATCCGAAAAGCGGCAAGAGCTACCGCTCGGTGATCCGCCGCAAGGGGACAGGCGTGCTGGAGGTGAAGGGCTGCATTGGGCCGTTCTGTCAGACGCAGGTGTGGAAGAAGGCGGGTTGAGCCTAAGCCGTCATCCCGGATCAAGTCCGGGACGACGGAGGGATTTGCCCAATTCCGCCGCCGCTGCCTTCGGGGTCAGCTTCTTGGCATCCTCGCGGTCCACCGCAAGGTTCGCCTCGCGCATCGCTTCGACGCTGATTGCGCCCAGCAGCGGTTCGAGCGCGGCGATCACGCCCTTGTCTTCGGCGATGCGGGGGGAGAGCATGAGCAGCGCATCATAGCTCGGCAGCGCGCCCTTGGGGTCGGCCAGCACCACCAGCTTGTCCGCCGCGATCCGCCCGTCCGAGGTGTAGGCGCTGATCACATCCGCCTCGCCCGAAGCCAGCGCGTTATACATGAAGGTCGGCGCGAAATTGCGCGATTGGCCGAACCGCAGACCATAGGCATCGCGCACTGCCAGCCATTCGGGCCGCTCGAAGAATTCGGGGTCCCCGCCCACGGTGAGCTGCGGCGCCTTGCCAACCAGATCGGTGAGCGAGGTGACGCCCAGCTCCTTCGCCCGGTCGCCGCGCATCGCGAAGGCATAGGCGTTCTCGAATCCGAGGCGGCCCAGCACCTTCACCCCGTTCTGTCGCCACTCCCAGTCGCGGATCGTTTCATACATCGCCTCCCGGCCGGGGTTGTCAGCGCGCTTGAGATAATTCGTCCAGATCGTCCCGGTGTAATCGACCGAGATGTCGATGCTGGAGGAGGCAACGGCGGAATGCACCACCGCGCTTCCCAATCCGTCGCGATATTCCACGGCATAGCCCGCCGCCTCCAGCCGGGCGCCGATCAGCTGGGCGAGGATATATTGCTCGGAGAATTGCTTGGAGGCGATGACGATGCGGCGTTCGTCGCTCCCCGTGCTTTGCGCCCAGAGCGCGGCGAGGATGCCGAGGGCGACCACCGCCATCCCGCCAAAGGTCATCCAGCGCGAGCGCTTGGCCAGCCCGACTTCGATCACCCAAAGGAGGTTATCCGCCGCCAGCGCCAGCCCTGCGCTCGCCACGCATCCGGCCAGCACCAGCGCCCAGTTCTGGGTCTGAAGGCCCGCGAAGATCGGATCGCCAAGGCTCGGCTGGCCGATGGTGGTGGCCAGCGTTGCCGCGCCGATGGTCCAGACGCTCGCAGTGCGAATACCCGCCATGATGAAGGGGGCGGACAGCGGCGCTTCGACCAGCACCAGCTTCTGCCACTTGGTCATGCCGACGCCGTCGGCGGCCTCCAGCACGCCCTCGTCGAGATTGGCCTGCGCCGTCACCGCGTTGCGCAGGATCGGCAGCAGCGCATAGAGCGTCAGCGCCATCAGCGCGGGCAGGAACCCGAGCGTCGGCAGCCCCTCGCCAAACACGGCGCGCAAGGACAGCAACAGCGGGAAGAACAGTGCGAGCAAAGCCAGCGCAGGAATGGTCTGGACGAGGCTCGCAAGGCTCAGGGCAAGACGCGAGACTATGGCAGAGCGGCTCGCCCACACCGCCATCGGCAGGGCGATGAGCATGGCAAGGCCAATCGCGCTGGCCGACAACACCACGTGCGCGGCGAGCTTGTCACCCAGGCCGGGGAGGATGTCCCAGATGTCCTGCATCAGCCTTGTGCTTCCATCGCCGCGAGCCGTTCGGCTTGATGCCGCGGCACGGCGACGAGGCGCTGCGCCACTACTCCGCCCGCGCCGGCCAGCAGCGCGCGGGGGGTTTCGTCGGCGACCAGCTGGCCCTTGTCCATCACCAGCACCCGGTCTGCCAGCAGCAGCGCTTCGGCCATGTCATGCGTCACCATCACTGTGGTCAGTCCCAGCGCATCGTGCAGTTCGCGCACTTTGCGGCCCAGCGCGTCGCGGGTGACAGGGTCGAGCGCGCCGAAGGGTTCGTCCATCAGCAGCAGCTCTGGCCCTCCTGCTAGCGCGCGGGCCACGCCGACCCGCTGGCGCTGACCGCCGCTGAGTTCGTCGGGCATCCGGGTGGCGTAGGCCGGGTCAAGCTCGACCAGCGCGAGCAGTTCGGCGATCTGCTGCGGGGCGAGTTTCTCCCCGGCAAGGCGCGGGCCGATGGCGATGTTCTCGGCGACCGAGAAATGCGGGAACAGCCCGATGCCCTGAAACACATAGCCGACCCGGCGGCGCAGATGCGCAGGCTTGAGCCCCGCCACATCCTCGCCTGCAAACAGCACCCGGCCCTCGGACGGCTTGACCAGCGTGTTGACCGTTTTCAGCAGCGTCGACTTGCCCGAGCCTGACGCGCCCACCAGCGCCACGAAACTGCCCGGCGCCAGATCGCAGGTCACGCCGGCCCCCAATGCTCCCACCGCCGTGACCTCGCCAAAGCGGCAGATCACCCCGTCGAACCGGAGCAGGGGTGAAGGCATCGTCATGGGCGGCCATGATTAGCGAGGTTAGGCGCGCCGCGCCAGCGCCAGCGATTGGCCTTTCGCCGATGGCTTGCTATGCGACATCACAGAACAATCATTACACCCGCAGGACATAAAATGCGCGCGACCCCCGATTTCGACTTCCACCTTGGCGAGGCCGCGGAGATGATCCGCGACACCACCGCGCGCTTCGCGGACGAGCAGATCGCGCCGCTGGCCGAACGCACCGATCGCGAAGACCGCTTCCCGCGCGAATTGTGGGAGCCGATGGGGGCTTTGGGCCTGCACGGCATCACCGTGGAAGAGGAATGGGGCGGGTTGGGGCTGGGCTACCTTGAGCACGTGATCGCGGTCGAGGAAGTGTCGCGGGCGAGCGCCTCGGTTGGCCTCAGCTACGGCGCGCATTCCAACCTCTGCCTCAACCAGATCCGCCGCTGGGGGGATGATGAGCAGAAGGCGAAGTATCTCCCCAAGCTGATCTCGGGCGAACACGTCGGGTCGCTGGCGATGTCCGAGGCAGGCGCGGGCAGCGACGTGGTCTCGATGAAGCTCAAGGCCGATGCGGTGCAGGGCGGCTATGTGCTGAACGGCACCAAGTTCTGGATCACCAACGCGCCCGAGGCCGATACGCTGGTAGTCTATGCCAAGACCGACGGCCACGCCGGATCGCGCGGGATCACCGCCTTCCTGATCGAGAAAGGCGATGAAGGCTTCGCCATCGGCCAGAAGATTTCCAAGGTCGGGATGAAGGGCTCACCCACCGCCGAGCTGGTGTTCAGCGATTGCTTCGTGCCGGAAGACCGCATCATGGGCCCGATCAACGGCGGGGTCGGCGTGCTGATGAGCGGGCTCGATTACGAGCGCGTCGTGCTCGCTGGATTGCAGCTCGGGATCATGCAGGCGTGCCTCGACACGGTGATCCCCTACCTGCGCGAGCGGACGCAGTTCGGCAAACCCATCGGCAGCTTCCAGCTGATGCAGGCCAAGGTCGCCGACATGTACGTCGCACTGCAATCGGCCCGTGCCTACACCTACGCGGTCGCCAAGGCGTGTGACGCGGGGCAGACGACGCGCTTCGATGCTGCGGGGGTGATTTTGCTCGCGAGCGAGAACGCCTTCAAGGTCGCGGCGGAAAGCGTGCAGGCGCTGGGCGGTGCGGGCTACACCACCGACTGGCCGGTCGAGCGGTATATGCGCGATGCGAAGCTGCTCGACATCGGCGCGGGGACGAACGAGATCCGCCGGATGCTGATCGGGCGCGAATTGATCGGGGCGGCAGGATGAGCACCGACGAAGATTACGTCTATGACCAGGCCAGCGGCGAATGGATGGCCGCGTCCGAACTTGCGGCCAAGCAGGCGGCGGAAAACGCCGTCGAGGTGCGCGATGCGGTCGGCAACCTGCTCGCTGACGGCGATGCGGTGACGCTGATCAAGGACCTTGAGGTCAAGGGCGCGGGCCAGACGCTGAAGCAAGGCACGCTGATCAAGTCGATCCGCTTGACCGGCGACGCGCAGGAGATCGACTGCAAATATCCCGGCATCAAGGGACTGGTGCTGCGGGCCGAGTTTGTGCGCAAGCGCTAAGGACGACACGATGACCGCCCCCACCCTCACCACCAAACTCGACCGCGAGAGCCCTGAGGCGAAGGCGCGGTTTGCGCATAACCACGCGCTCGCAGCCGATCTGCGCGCCCGTGTCGCCGAAGCCGCGCTGGGCGGCACGGAAAAATCCCGCGAGCGCCATGTGTCGCGCGGCAAGCTGTTGCCCCGCGAGCGGGTGGAGCGGCTGCTCGATCCCGGCTCGCCCTTTCTTGAGATCGGGCAACTCGCCGCCAACGGCATGTACGAAGGCGACGTCAACGGCGCTTCGATCATCTGCGGCGTGGGCCGCGTCTCGGGGCGGCAGTGCATGATCGTGTGCAATGACGCGACCGTGAAGGGCGGCACCTACTATCCGATGACGGTCAAGAAGCACCTGCGCGCGCAAGAGATTGCGCAGGAGAACCGCCTGCCGTGCATCTACCTCGTCGATAGCGGCGGCGCAAACCTGCCGCATCAGGCGGAGGTCTTCCCCGATCGCGACCACTTTGGGCGGATCTTCTTCAATCAGGCCAACATGAGCGCGCTCGGCATTCCGCAGATCGCCTGCGTGATGGGGAGCTGCACCGCGGGCGGCGCTTATGTGCCCGCCATGTCGGACGAGAGCGTGATTGTCCGCAATCAGGGCACGATCTTCCTCGCCGGGCCGCCCTTGGTGAAGGCGGCGACGGGCGAGGAAATCACCGCCGAAGACCTCGGCGGCGGCGATTTGCACGCCAAGAAATCGGGCGTGGTCGATCACCTCGCCGAGAATGACGAGCACGCGCTCACCATCGTTCGGGACATCGTCAGCCACCTCGGCGCGAACACCGGGGCGGCGAAAGACATCGCGCTGAAAGACCCCCGCCCGCCCAAGTTCGATGCCGAAGACCTCTACGCCCTCATCCCCGAGGATGTGCGTGCGCCCTATGACGTCAAGGAAGTGATCGCGCGGCTGGTCGACGGTAGCGAGTTCCACGAGTTCAAGGCGCATTACGGCACCACGCTCGTCTGCGGTTTCGCCCACATCTGGGGGATGCCGGTCGCGATCCTCGCCAACAACGGCGTGCTGTTCAGCGAAAGCGCGCAGAAGGGCGCGCATTTCATCGAACTCGCCTGCCAGCGCCGCATTCCGCTGCTGTTCCTCCAGAACATCTCCGGCTTCATGGTCGGCGGGAAGTACGAGGCGGAGGGCATCGCCAAGCATGGCGCGAAGCTGGTCACCGCCGTTGCCACCGCGACCGTCCCCAAGGTCACCGTGGTGATCGGCGGCAGCTTTGGCGCGGGCAATTACGGGATGTGCGGGCGGGCCTATTCGCCGCGTTTCATGTTCACCTGGCCCAATGCGCGGATCTCGGTGATGGGCGGGGAGCAGGCGGCGAGCGTCCTCGCCACCGTCCACCGCGATGCCGACAGCTGGACGCCCGATCAGGCCGAGGCCTTCAAGGCCCCGATCCGCCAGAAATACGAGGACGAAGGCAACCCCTACTACGCCACCGCCCGCCTGTGGGACGACGGGGTGGTCGATCCGGTGCAGACCCGCGATGTGCTGGGGCTTGCGCTCGCAGCGTGCCTGGAGGCTCCGATTGCCGAGCGGCCGGCGTTTGGGGTGTTCCGGATGTGACCATCCCCGTCACCCTGAACTCGTTTCAGGGTCCATTTCACCGTCGCCACAGCGGGTGAGGGGGCATGGATGCTGAAACAAGTTCAGCATGACGAGCCCGGGAACGATTGAAACCCTCCCCCGCCCCCTTGCGTACCTAACCCAAGTTAAGCCACAAGGGTCAAGCCTTTGGGAGGGGCGCACCGCTTGCACAAACCATTGAACACCGCGCACGTGCGCAAGCCCACGCTGCTTTCGCGCATCGTGCGGCGGATCATTCTGGCCATCTGGTATGCGCGGGGGTGGAGGATCGATTCCCCTTTGCCCAAGCACCTCAAGAAATATGTGCTGGCGGGCGCGCCGCATACCTCGAACTGGGATTTCGTGTTCTTTACCGGCGCGACGCATGAGGAAGGCGTGAAGCCCAACTTCATGGGCAAGCACACGCTGTTCCAGGGGATCATGAAGAACTTCATGCTCGATATGGGCGGCATCCCGGTTGACCGCACCGCCAAGGCCAATGCCACCGAACAGGTCGCGGCTGAATTCGCCGCGCGCGATGAACTCGCGCTGGTGATCGCCTGTGAAGGCACCCGCAAGTCGGACGGCAAGTGGCGCTCTGGCTTCTACCATATCGCCCGCGCGGCGAATGTTCCGATCGTCCCTGCCTTTGCCGATAACGCCGCCAAGATTGTCAGCTTCGGCCCGCCGATGCTCCCGACCGGGAACTACGGCGAGGACCTGCTGAAAATCGCCGAATGGTTCCGCGCCAAGCTGCCCGATTACGAGCGGTTCAAGGTGCTGGAACAGCAGGCGCGCGACATTATTGCCGGAAAGAACGATGTTTGAACTGCTTGCCCTGAATGCCGCGATCCTGCTGGTGCTGGTGCTGATCCAGTGGGCCATCAGTGTGAAGATCGACGACGTCAGCTTCATCGACGCCTTCTGGGGCGCAGGGATGGCGATCCTTGCGGTGGCGAGCTGGCTGCACGTGCCGGGCGGTCCCGGCGCGCTGGCGACGCTGATCATGCTGATGACCGCGGCCTGGGGCTTTCGGCTCGGCGGTTATCTGTTCCTGCGCTGGCGCAAGGAAGGCGAGGACAAGCGCTACAAGATGATCCTCAAGAAGGATCGTGAGGCCGGGAACTTCGCCCGCGCTGCGCTCACCCGCGTGTGGCTGATGCAGGCGGTGCTGCTGTTCGCGGTCTCCAGCCCGGCGCAGGTTGGCATTCTGGCGAGCGGTGCGCCCGCCCCGATCCCGTCGCTGGCATGGGCCGGTTTCGCCCTGTGGAGCATCGGCGTGTTCTTCGAATGGGTCGGCGACTGGCAGTTGACCCGCTTCAAGGCCGATCCCGCCAATCACGGCAAGGTGCTCGACACCGGGCTGTGGCGTTACACCCGCCACCCCAATTACTTTGGCGATTTTGCCGCATGGTGGGGCATCTGGCTCGCCTGCGCGGCGGCCGGTTGGTGGTACGCGCTGGCGACGATCATCGGCCCGCTGTTCCTCAGCTTCACGCTCACCAAATGGTCGGGCGTCACCCTGCTGGAGAAGGGCTTGGACAAGACCAAGGGCGACAAATACGCTGATTACAAGCGGCGCACCTCGGCGTTTTTCCCCATGCCGCCCCGCAGCTGAAACCGCGGCGAATCCCGCGCTTTCATGGCCTTCCCGCTCATGGCCCCCGTGCTGCGCCGCACAAAAATCGACAAGCGGCACTTTATGCCCGCGCAAAGCTGGCCTATGTTGGCTTCCGCGCAAGGAGGCGCGAGCGAGATGCCATTGAACCAGACGGCCCGGGAAGCCGAGCGCGAGCGGATCGCGCGCCATGTGCTCGATCTGGTCAAGGAGCGCGGCTCGGAAATCCCGTGGACCGTCGCTATGGCCGAAAGCGGGCTGACCCGTGCGCGGTTCGAAGCGTTGTTTGCCGATTACGACGATATGTTCGATGCGGTCGCGCAGACCTGGCTCGCCCCGCAGTTGCAGGTGATGGAAGAGGTGCTCGCCACCACTCTGCCGCCGCCCCGCAAGATGTACGAATTCTTCCGCCGCCGCTTCGTGATCTCGCAGGAGCGGTTCCGCGCCGATCCGCAGTTTTTCAGCATCCTGTGCGAAATGGGCGCGGCCAATTTCGAACGGGTGCGCTCCTATGTCGACCTCGCCGATCACTACCTGTGCGAACTGATCGCCGAAGCGCAGGCTGATGGCTATTTCGCCGGGCTGGAGATTGATGAGGCCTTGTCGATGATCAATCAGATGGTCACGGTCTACACCATGCCCGATGCGCTGATCTATCTCGGTGACAAGCTGTCCGAGAAGAAGCTGGCGCGGATTGTCGACACGATGTTTATCGGCTTGTCGGGTGAGGCCGGGGCCGATGCCTCGGGCGTGAACACGCTGAAGGTTGCGTCCTGAACGTTTGCCGTCGCAGCGGCTTTCCTACGCGCGGTTGACCTGACACTATTGCAGGCATGACCAGCCGCCAGACCCGCGCAGCCTTGCCCTATTCGCGCAGGTCGCCGGGGGCAGGTTTTTCGGTTCTGGACAGTGTCTCATGTGTCTCCAACAGCCGCCCACCAATCCGCGGAGGGATCGTCGCTCCCCCGCGCACCGCGGCGCTGCAAGCCATCGAACAGCCCGCCTTCCAGCTGCATTGTCGCAGGCGCAGTGCGGTTCCAGTCCATGACATAGAGCCGCTCGGCGATCTGCCAGCGTCCGTCGCGCTTCGCCAGCGTGTCGAGATAGCGCCCGCCGACCACCAGCTCGATCTCGCCATCGGGTGTCGGGATGATGTGGAGGGCGACGCAGTTGGTCTCGGCCCGCGCGGTCAGGCCCGCGATCCGGATCACGGTGTTGCTGATATTGTGCTGGGTCAGCCGCATCGAGCCGAGGCCCGCCATCAGCCCGGGGATCACCTCGGCGATGGGCTTCGCGCCGTCACCATAGTCGATCAGGGCATCAGGCGTGAACACTGCGGCGAGCTGTTCGGGATCGCAACGGTCGATCCCGCGGCAATAGAGCGCAAGGGTTTCGGCAATGGCGAGCCGGTCGGCGAGTTCGATCATGTCCATGGCGCTGTTCTAACCGCTCGGCGCAGCCGGCGGGACTGCCCAAAGCGTCAGCGCTTGGGTCTACCTGCGCGGGTCGCGCTTGAATTGCAGCACGTTGGCGGGAAGCTTGCGGGGCGGCGGGCGCAACCGGTGTTCGGCCAGCGCATACTTGAGCGCGGCGCCCACCATGACGCCCGAGATCAACAGGATCACCCCGGCCCAGAACCAGTGCGGCAGGCCCAACGCGGCTTCGATCTGTCCGGTGTCCGACATCATCGCCTGTCCGTCGATCATGCCCTGCTCGGTAAACAGGTAGCCCCAATCGCGCAGCATGGACATGGCACCGAGCACGCCCAGGAATTGCAGGCTGAAGCGCGCAAAGCTGGGGGAGGCTCGCCATGCGATCAGGCCAAGGATCCCGGCGACCAATGGCAGCACCCACAACCCCGTGAGCGAGCGTACCCAGATCAGCACGCTGCCCAAGATCACCGCCGCAGACAGCCACAGCACCGGTCGCCACGCCTTGGGATGGGCGCTGGCGACGATCAGCAGCGCGCCCACCGCGCTCGGCGCAATCGGGCCGCCTGCTGCAATGGCGGCATGGGTGAAGCGCGATGCCTCGCCCGAAACCTGGCTCTCGGCCACGCCCGAGCCATTGGGGAAGATCATCAGCTGCTCGAAATGCTGGCCGAGCAGCATCGCGGTGAGGCCGTGACCCATTTCGTGGAACCACGTCGTCAGGATTGCGAAGGGGTAGATGAGGTAAGTGCCGAACGGCAGTGCGGGCAGCATCGTCACCACCAGACCGGCGACGACCAGCCGCCCGATGGCCTCACCCTGTGAGCCGGGAGTGACGAGTGGCTGCATCCTGCTCAGTCCGCCGCCGCCGGGGAGGCGTGGACGTGGCCGTGCACATCGACCCGGATCGCGTCGCGTTCGGCCGCCTCGAGATCCTGATCGCGCTGTTCGCGCAGGATCGACCAGCTCGCGAGGAACAGGCCCGCCACCAGTGGCCCGAGCACGATGCCCGAAAAGCCGACGAAGCTGATCCCGCCCAACGTGGTGATGAGGATGATCCAGTCAGGGATCCCGGTATCACGGCCGACCAGAATCGGGCGCAGCACATTGTCGGCCGACGAGATGACGAAGAAGCCGGTCAGCAGCACGAACAGCCCCTGCCAAGTCTCGCCCGTAATCAGCAAATACAGCCCGGCCGGCACCCACACTGCGCCCGATCCGATCACCGGGACGAGCGCGAAGATCGCCATGATGACGCCGAACAGCAGCGCCGAAGGCACACCTGCAATCATCAAGGTCACCGTCCCGAGTGCGCCCTGCACCAGCGCGACGACGCCGGTGCCCTTGATCGTGGCGCGCACGATGCCCAGGAACCGCTCGGCCAGCCGGTCAGCGATGCTGCGTTCGACCGGGACAGCGCAGAGCACGGTGCGCCCGATCCGCTCGCCATCGCGCAGCAGGAAGAACATCACATACAGCGCCACGCCGAAGGAGAGGAAGAAGCTCAGCGCCCCGCTACCGATCGAGACGGCCTGCGATGCGATCATCCCGGCGCTTTCGGTGAGCAGTTCCTGCAAGCGCGTCTGCACCATCGCGATATCGGCCCAGCCACTGCGATCCACCGCTTCGCGCGCGAACTGCGGCAGCCGCGTGTAAACCGTATCGAACAGCGCCGCGAGGTCGACTGGCTGCTGTTGCAGCGTGGTGACCAGCACAAAGGCCTGCTGAATCACCATCGAGGCGACCCATGCCGCGGGCACCAGCACCAGGATGAAGATAATCAGCAGCGACAGCCCGGCGGCCGGATTGCGCCGCCCGCGCAGGCGCCGCAGCACATTGCGATAGAGCGGCTGGAACATGATCGCCGCCAGCCCCGCCCACAGCAAAGGCTGGGCGAAGGGATAGATCACCACCGCCATTAGCAGAGTGACGACCGCGAGGATGATCAGGAAGCTGGCCTGTTGCAGTTCCTCGGTACGGTGGGGCTGGGTCGCCATTGATGCTCCGGATTTAGACGTCGAGATTGGCGACGTTCAGGGCATTATCCTGAATGAACTCGCGCCGCGGTTCGACGATATCGCCCATCAAGCGGGTGAAGATTTCGTCGGTCACGTCGGCATCCTCGACCTTCACTTGCAGCAGCACGCGGGCTTCGGGATCGAGCGTGGTTTCCCACAATTGCTCGGCATTCATTTCGCCCAGACCCTTGTAGCGGGCAATCGCAAGACCCTTGCGCCCAGCGGCGAAGATCGCGTCGAGCAGCTGGCTCGGGCGGCTGATCCCATCGTCCTGCGGTAGCGGCGGGGGGGCTGCAACCTGCTCGGCCTCTCCGGCGAAGGGATCGCCTTCGATCGCCTCGGCGCCAAGGGTGGTGTCAGCCTCTGGCTCGTCCGGCACGTCGCCCGCGCGCACCAGGCGGACGGGCGAGGCATAGGCATCGGCCTGCGCGGCGGCGAGGCCGTGGAGTTTGTGGGCTTCGGTGCTGACGAGGAAGCGCGCGTCGATTTCGTGCACGTCCTTCACGCCGCGCCACAGGCGTTCGAAGACGACGGTGCCGTCGTCGCGCTGATAGGCGCTCCAGCGCGCTTCGCGGTCGCCCGCGCCAAGCCGTCCGGCTGCGCGGCCAAGCGCAGCGGCGAGCGCGTCGCCCGCCAAGCCCGGTTCCAGCGCGCCGACCAGCGCCATCTGTTCCACGATCCCGCTATCATAGCGGCGCGGGACGAAGGCGAGCAGGTTCTTCAAACGCAGCGCGCCATCCACCAGCGCGCGCAGATCATCCCCGCCGCGTGCACCTTCGGTGGTTTCGATCACCCGGCCTTGCAGCCCGGCATCGACCAGATAGCGATCAAGCGCAGCCTGATCCTTGAGATAGACCTCGCTCCGCCCCTTGGAGACCTTGAACAGCGGCGGCTGCGCGATGAACAGGTGCCCGGCGCGGATGATATCGGGCATCTGGCGGTGGAAGAAGGTCAGCAGCAGCGTGCGGATGTGGGCGCCGTCGACGTCAGCGTCGGTCATGATGACGATCTTGTGGTAGCGCAGCTTTTCAAGGTTGAATTCATCGCGGATGCCGGTGCCCATCGCCTGAATCAGCGTGCCGACTTCCTTGGAGCTGATGATCCGGTCGAACCGGGCGCGTTCCACGTTGAGGATCTTGCCCTTCAGCGGCAGGATTGCCTGCGTCTTGCGGTCACGCCCCTGCTTGGCCGATCCGCCTGCGGAGTCCCCTTCGACGAGGAACAGTTCGGACTTGGCAGGATCGCGTTCCTGACAATCGGCGAGCTTGCCCGGCAGGCTAGCGACGCTCATCGCACCCTTGCGGCTCATTTCGCGGGCGCGGCGGGCGGCTTCGCGGGCGGCGGCGGCATCGATCACCTTCTGGATGATCGATTTCGCATCGCCCGGGTTTTCTTCCAGCCATTCGGACATCTTGTCGCTCATCAGCGATTCCAAGGGCGAGCGCACTTCGGAGCTGACCAACTTATCCTTGGTCTGGCTGGAGAATTTCGGATCAGGCAGCTTGACGCTGACGATCGCGGTCAGGCCTTCGCGCATATCCTCGCCCGACAGGCTGACCTTCTCCTTCTTCAGCATCCCCGAACGCTCGGCATAATTGTTGAGCGTGCGGGTCAGCGCGGCGCGGAAGGCCGCGAGGTGCGTGCCGCCATCGCGCTGGGGGATGTTGTTGGTGAAGGCGAGGACGTTCTCGTAATAGGAATCGTTCCACTCCAGCGCGACGTCGATCCCGATCCCGTCCTTTTCGGCCGAGACCGAGATCGGTTCGGGGATCAGTGGCTGCTTGTTGCGGTCGAGATACTTCACGAAGGCCGCGATGCCGCCCTCGTAATAGAGATCGTGCTCCAGCACTTCTTCGTGCCGCTTGTCGCGCAGCTTGATGCGCACGCCGGAGTTGAGGAAGGCGAGTTCGCGGTAGCGGTGTTCCAGCTTCTCGAAGTCGAATTCGGTGACGTTCTTAAAAGTGTCGTGGCTGGCCTTGAAGGTGACGCGCGTGCCTTTCTTCAGGCCATTATCATCGCCATTGCTGGCGACCGGCGGGGCATCGCCCGTCACCACGAGCGGGGCGACCGCATCGCCGTGTTCAAACCGCATCCAGTGCGATTTGCCCTCGCGCCAGATGACCAGTTCCAGCCATTCCGACAGCGCATTCACCACCGACACGCCGACGCCGTGCAGACCGCCCGAGACCTTGTAGGCGTTGTCGTCCGAGGTGTTCTCGAACTTACCGCCCGCGTGGAGCTGAGTCATGATCACTTCGGCGGCGGAAACGCCTTCCTCGGTGTGCATCCCGGTCGGAATACCGCGCCCATTATCTTCGACCGATACAGAACCATCGGGGTTCAATTCGATCAGAACGAGGTCGCAATGGCCTGCCAATGCCTCGTCGATGGCGTTATCCGAGACTTCGAACACCATGTGATGCAGGCCGCTGCCGTCATCCGTATCGCCGATATACATGCCGGGGCGCTTGCGTACGGCATCGAGGCCCTTGAGAACCTTGATCGAATCCGCGCCATATTCGCCCATTTGGCGGACGCGTTCGGGGAAGCCTTCGGAGACGGGGTCAGAAGCATGTGGAGTGGTGTCGTTCATGCCCCATCATATAGGGCTTGCGCGGCGGAAACCCAACTGCGGGAGGCCCGCAAGCGCCGCTTTTCCACGAGTGTTCAGTGCGCTTGGTCGAGCAGTTCAGAACGCGGGACGGAAATGCACTGTGCCGCGCCACATGGTCGCATCGAACAGCGGCATTATTCCGGCGCGGGTGGCCTCGTCGAACTGGGTGACGTGGCAGGCCGCGGCCGCCTTGGCGGCGTCCAGATCGGCGGGGGTGTAGGGTATGGTTTCGGTCAACAGCGCCGGATCGGTTGTGGCCCATTGTGCCATTTCCGGCACCGGCGGCAGGCGACCGGCCGGGATGCCGACATAGAGCAGTTTCGGGCGCTCGGCGGCGGGCATCGCTTGCACGATTTGGGTGGTTAGCGCACTCACCATGCGGTGATCAGCATGGCCATAGCCGCCATCCGGCCCCCAGGTGAGGATCAGATCGGACAGGGCGAACTGCTCCTTGAACGCCGCTGCCAGCGCCCGCGCGGGGCTGCCTTCCTGATGCGCGGCAAGTCCCAGTTTGCCATCGGGATGCTCGGCCCCCAGCAAGGTCGAGACGCCCAGCGCCTCGACAGCACACCACGCTTCAGCAATGCGCCGCTCTGCCAGTGCGGCACCCGGCGAAAGGCGCGAAACGCCCGGCCCGGCATCGCCAGCGGTCGCGTAGTAGATGGCAACATCCACCCCCTGCCGCGCCAGCGCGGCTATTGCAGGGGCCATCGGCAATTCGTCATCCGGATGGGCCAGCACCACCAGCACGCGTTGCGGCTCTGCCGGCGCATTCTGCCCTTGTGCCGGGGAGAGCGCCAACGCTCCGAGCGTGATCGTGATTGCGGTGCGCATTATGTGCCTCTCCCTCGCCGCGCTTCCTGCCACTTGTGCGAGCCAATGCGCAAATCCTTTGCGCCGCGCCCGCCGCTGATTATGCATGGCCCCCATGAGCCACGACATGATGATGAGCCGCCTCGCCGAACCCTTCGGCAGCTTCCCCGACATCCTGATGGAATGGTCGCGCATCAAGGGCGATGACCTCGCGCTGATCGACGAAAAGCGGGAGGTTTACTGGGCGGAACTTGTCGGGCTGGTCGAGCGGCTGGCGGCGCGGTTGGTGGAGACGGGGTTGCAACGCGGGCAATCGGTCGCGATCCTCGGCACCTCCACGGTCGAATATGCGCTGGTGTTCCTTGCCGCGATGCGTGCAGGCGGCGTGGCTGCTCCGCTGACCACCAGCGCCTCGCCTGAACAGCTTGAGGGGATGGCGAAGGATTCGGGCGCGATCCATCTGTTCATCGATGCGGCCAAGGCGGCGGAACTCGGCACCGACTTCATGGCTGACCTGATCCGCGTGCCGCTGGAAAACATCGATCAGTGGATGGCCCCTCCGGGCACCCGCGCGCCCTCCTTCGTGCCGGAGCCGAAAGACCCGTTCAACATCATCTATTCCTCTGGCACGACCGGCATTCCCAAGGGCATCGTCCATTCGCACCAGATGCGCTGGCGGCAGTTCGCGCCGACTGCTCTGAGTTACCTCGGCGCCGGGATCGAGGTGCGCTCGCTCGCTTCGACCCCCCTCTATTCAAACACCACCATGGTCGCCTTCCTGCCGGTGCTGCTGGCGGGGGGCTGCGTGCGGGTGATGGGCAAGTTCGATTGCGCCAAATGGCTTGGGCATGCGCAGTCCGACCGCACGACGATCACCATGCTGGTGCCGGTGCAATATCAGCGGCTGATGGATTTCGAGCGCTTCGATGATTTTGACCTGACGAGCCTGAAAATCAAATACTGCACCTCCGCGCCGTTCTCAGCCGAATTGAAACGCGAAGTCCTCAAGCGGATGCCCGGCGGGTTGATCGAGATCTATTCGATGACCGAGGGCGGCGTGGTGTGCCTGCTCGCGGCGCACGAATTCCCCGACAAGCTCCATACCGTGGGTCGCCCCGCGCCGGGGAGCGAGTTGAAGGTGCTCGACGACGAAGACCGCGAAGTGCCGCCCGGCACCCCCGGCAACATGGTTGGCCGCAGCCTCACCATGATGAGCGGCTACAAGAACCGCCCGGACAAGACCGCTGAAGCGCAGTGGATTGACCCCGCCACGGGCGAGGCGTGGATGCGGATGGGGGACATCGGCCGAGTGGACGCGGAAGGCTTCGTCGAGCTGGTGGGCCGCGCCAAGGACATGATCATCTCGGGCGGGTTCAACATCTATCCCTCCGATCTCGAAGCCGAATTGTGCAGGGAGCCCGGCGTCGCCGAGGCGGCGGTGGTCGGAATGCCGTCGCGCAAGTGGGGGGAGAGCCCGGTTGGCTTCGTGGTGTTGAAGGACGGCGCTTGCGATGCGGCGACCATTATGGCGGCGGTGAACGCGCGGCTTGGCAAGACCCAGCGCCTCGCCGCGCTGCACCCGATTGCGGAAATGCCGAGGAGCCATATCGGCAAGCTGCTCAAGACCGATCTGCGCGAAGTGGCGGCACGGTTAGGCGGGGTAGAATAGCGGGGCCCCAAAACAACTCGGCCCGGCTCCTCAAGAGAGGAACCGGGCCGCTGTAGGCTTTCGCTAAGTTGCTCGCGTTACACGATATCTGGGGCTTGAGGCCCTAGACAATAAACGTGTTGAACGCGGTGCCGCTGATGGCAACGGCGAGCAGCAAGGCGATAACCTTTTCGCTGATCATGTTCATGGTTCGGGTTTCCCTGTTTTGTTGTTGTTTGGGAGTCCGGGCAATCGGGGGGAGGGGGAGAGGACTGCCCGGACCGGAACATCATATACAAAGCTTCGCGTAATATTCAATTATCCATAAGACTGAAAATAATTCATCACCGCAATCGAAAAAGGCAATCACCGGGGCGTCGGCCCGCGGCGAGGCGCCTCGATGTGTTGTGATCTGGGGAATGAGCGGCTTGAGACGCGGCCACCTTTTAAAGGGGGGGAGGGCGGTGGCCGCGTCTCGTTCGCTGCATGTCCGGCGCTGGGCCGGACGGAGACAGGGCAGGAGGGCCAAGCAGGGGGGGAGCGCCGGCCGCTCCTGCCCGTCAGGCAGGCAGGCAACGGGTCCGTGTTCGGATGCCGCACCCGGGCGATGGCTCCACATGGAAGAATGCCGGTTTGGAGAGAGGGGCCCGGCAACGCATCGCTCGATCGGCGAAGTGGTGTTGCGCAGGTCCTAATTCAAATGAGAAAACACCAAGGTTAGTTGCAAGACTTGCAACAGGCGGCGTCTCAGCCTGAATCAAAACGGCCGCCAGATCGCTCTGGCGGCCGTTTCGTTTCAGAGGTTTGACGTGCCTTAGTTGGCGGCGACGGTGCGGCCGCTGCGGGCCTGCTGCATCATTGCAACCCGCTCGACTTCGGCGAGCGCAACGGTGCGGGCTTCGGCGACGCACTTGCTGTCGACCGAGGTGCGGCCGGTGCTGTAGCGGCCAGCGGCTTCGACGGTGCAGGCCTGACGCAGCTTGGCATCGATGCGTGCTTCGAGCGCGGCGCGGCCTTCCGGCGTGGTCACGTCGACATCGCCATAGGCAATGCGAACGGTCACGGTCTGGTCAGCTACCGGCTCTGCGGCAACGGGCGCTGCGACGGCGGCGAGGGCGATCAGGGGGAGAATGAAACGCATGGGGGAACTCCGATTTTGAGAGAGGGTGTCGGTAGAACGATGCCGCTGACCGGCATTCGGTTGCTGTTTGAAACTCTGGTGCAGTGCACAAGAATAATGTGCAAATGCGAAAGGCGTAGAATTGGTTCCAAAGATTGCAACGAAACCGGGCGCATTTTTCGGGAACCCGTTGAAAATGCAGCGCCACTTTTATGCTGCGCTGCAAAATCACCGGCGCACGGCGCGGCGATGCTGGACACAGGGGGGCGTGCTTCGTAATCCGCCGCCATGAGCGCGCACCCTTCAAGCCCCCCAGCGGGCGATTCTGCCGTCCCCGAATCGATCCTGATCGTCGATTTCGGGTCCCAGGTGACGCAGTTGATCGCGCGCCGTGTCCGTGAGGCGGGGGTTTATTCCGAGATTGCTCCCTTCACGCAGGCCGATGCCGCGTTCCGGCGGATGCAGCCCAAGGGCATTATCCTGTCAGGCTCACCTGCGAGCGTTCCCGAAGACGGCAGCCCCCGCGCGCCGCAATCCCTGTTCGATGCGGGCCTGCCGATCCTTGGCATCTGCTATGGCCAGCAGGTGATGAGCCACCAACTGGGCGGCGAAGTGCGGCCCGGCCATGAAACCGGTGAAGGCGGCGAATTCGGCCGCGCTTTCCTGACCGTCACCGGTGAATGTTCGCTGTTCAACGGCTTGTGGGAGGTGGGGGAGCGCCATCAGGTCTGGATGAGTCACGGCGACAAGGTCACCCAGTTCGCGCCTGGCTTCGAAATCGTCGCCACGTCTGACGGTGCGCCCTTTGCGGTGATCGCGGATGAAGCGCGCAAGTTCTACGGCACCCAGTTCCACCCCGAGGTGGTCCACACACCCGATGGCGGCCGGCTGATCGCCAATTTCGTGCGCCATGTCTGCGGCCTGAGGGGCGACTGGACCATGGCCGAGTTCCGCAAAACCAAGATCGCGGAAATCCGCGCGCAGGTCGGCGATAAACGAGTCATCTGCGGATTGTCTGGTGGCGTCGATTCGGCGGTCGCGGCGGTGCTGATCCACGAAGCCATCGGCGACCAGCTGACCTGCGTCTTCGTCGACCACGGTCTCATGCGTATGAACGAGGCGGAACAGGTCGTGACTCTGTTCCGCGACCACTACAATATCCCGCTGGTGCACGTGGAAGCCGAAGAGCTGTTCCTCGGCGGGCTTGCAGGCCTCACCGACCCTGAGGCCAAGCGCAAGTTCATCGGCAAGACCTTCATTGATGTGTTCGAGACCGAGGCCAAGAAGATCGGCGGCGCCGATTTCCTCGCACAGGGCACGCTCTATCCTGACGTGATCGAATCGGTCAGCTTCACCGGCGGGCCGAGCGTCACGATCAAGAGCCACCACAATGTCGGCGGTCTGCCCGAACGCATGAACATGCAACTGGTCGAACCCTTGCGCGAATTGTTCAAGGACGAGGTGCGCGATCTCGGGCGCGAGCTGGGCCTGCCACCTGCCTTCGTCGGCCGCCACCCCTTCCCCGGCCCCGGCCTCGCAATCCGCATCCCCGGCGAAGTCACCAAGGAACGCTGCGACATCCTGCGCAAGGCTGACGCGATCTACCTTGAGGAAATCCGCAATGCGGGCCTCTATGATGCGATCTGGCAGGCCTTTGCGGTGCTGTTGCCGGTCAAGACCGTCGGCGTGATGGGTGATGCGCGCACCTATGATTCGGTCTGCGCGCTGCGGGCCGTCACCTCGACCGACGGGATGACCGCGGATGTCTTCCCCTATGACGCTGGGTTCCTGACCCGCGTCGCCACGCGCATCGTCAACGAGGTGCAGGGCATCAACCGGGTGGTCTATGACTATACGTCGAAGCCGCCGGGCACGATCGAGTGGGAGTAGGGCAAGCGCCCCCTTCCGGCCGCGCGGCAAATCGCATATCTGTCGCCCAGTCTTTTCTGCATCAAGGGTATTGCCTGTGACAAACCTCCGCTCTCTTACCCTTGCTGCCGCCTTCGCGCTGGGCCTTTCAGCCTGCGCAGAGCCTGCCGTCGATGCCTCGCAAGATAAGGCCACCGACGCAGCGCCGCTGACCGAGGGCGACTGGGCGCTCGATCCGACAGGTTCGCGCCTGTCCTATGTCAGCATCAAGGCGGGCGAGGTGGCTGAGGCTAACCGCTTCGACAAGCTATCGGGCAGCGTTGCGGCGGACGGCACGGCGACGCTCGATATCGACCTCGCCTCGGTCAACACCGGGGTCGACATCCGTAATGAGCGGATGCGTGAGATCTTCTTCGGCGTGGCCGAAAACCCTAAGGCGACCGTGACGGCCAAGCTCGACCCGGCGGCGTTTGCGGGGTTGGCGGTGGGCCAGTCGCTCACCCGGCCATTGAAGGCCAGCGTGGCGATCAAGGGTGCGACCAGCGATATTGAGACCGAGGTGCTGGTCACCCGCGCTTCGGCTGACCGGGTGACCGTGGTGCCGACCGCGCCGGTCATCATCTCGACCGATATGTTCGGCCTGACCGATGAACTCGGCGAATTGCGTGCACTGGCCCAATTGCCCTCGATCACGCCCGCCGTGCCGGTGACCTTCACCCTGTCGTTCAAGCGCGGCTGAGGCGGAACTTTTGCTTCAATTCAGTAGGCTTGCGCTGGATCAATGCGATCCGGCGCGCGCCCGCGCATGACCTGACGTGCCGGGCAGTGGGCGAGCGGGCCGATCCCACCGCATCCCCGCCGCCCGGCGACCCTTCAAGAATCGCACGCAACCTGACGCTACGGCGTGGGGCCATGTGCCGCGCTCTCCTCAAAAGCGGGCTTGAAAGCGCGGCGCAACTCGGCTTGTCTCCCGCGCAAACACGCATTCCAACGGGAGAGACCACGCCATGAAGACCGCCATCACCGAAATGTTCGGCATCCAGCACCCCATCATTCAGGGCGGGATGCACTATGTCGGGTTCGCCGAGATGGCGGCGGCGGTCTCGAACGCCGGGGGGCTCGGGATCATCACCGGCCTCACGCAGGGCACGCCCGAGAAGCTCGCGAACGAGATCGCGCGCTGCAAGGACATGACCGACAAGCCGTTCGGCGTGAACCTCACCATCCTGCCGACCCTGACCCCGCCCGACTATCCCGGGCTGGTCAAGGCCGTGATCGACGGCGGGGTGAAGGTGGTGGAGACCGCCGGGCGCAACCCGGTCGATCTGCTGCCTGCGTTGAAAGACGCCGGGATCAAGGTGATCCACAAGTGCACCTCTGTGCGACACTCGCTCAAGGCGCAGGCGATCGGCTGCGATGCGGTGAGCGTCGACGGGTTCGAATGCGGCGGCCATCCGGGCGAGGACGATGTGCCCAACTTCATCCTGCTGCCGCGCGCGGCGGACGAACTGGAAATCCCCTTTGTCTCAAGCGGCGGCATGGCCGACGGGCGCAGCCTTGTGGCTAGCCTCGCGATGGGCGCGCAGGGGATGAACATGGGCACGCGCTTCATCGCCACCAAGGAAGCCCCGGTGCACGAGAACGTGAAGCAGGCGATCCTTGCGGCCAGCGAACTCGACACCCGCCTCGTCATGCGCCCGCTGCGCAACACCGAACGTGTGCTCAACAATGCTGCGGTCGAGCGCCTGATCATCAAGGAGAAGGAGCTGGGCGATGCCATCACAATTCAGGACATCCTGCCCGAAGTCGCCGGGGTTTACCCCAAGATCATGATGGAAGGCACGATGGATGCAGGCGCATGGAGCTGCGGGATGGTCGCCGGGTTGATCCACGACATCCCGACCTGTCAGGAACTGATCGACCGGATCATGCTCCAAGCCGAGGAAATCATCGCCCGGATGAACGCGATGGCGCGCGGCTGAGCCGACTGCACCGGCGTGACGGTTGGGAGCCGCTCGCGCCGGTGATCTACCCGCCGGGCGGGCCGATCAGCCTTCGCCGCCCTCGTTCGATTTCACGCGGGTGTAAGGCACGAAATCCTCGAAAAACACCGCGCCGGTGAAAAAGCCCAGCACCCGGTCGACCGTGGTCATCTGGTCGAGCCTGCACAATTCGCTCGCGTTGAAGCGCTGTGTGACCAGCGCGTCATCATCGTCGATCTGATCGGGATCGCGGGTGCGCTGGACGTAGATCGTGTTGCCCGAGCCATAGACATAGGCGGTGCGATCAATGGTCGTCATGCGCTGGCTGGGCAGGCTGCGGATGCAGCGCACCGGCTCACCTGCGACGCGGCCCTCGATCAGCTTGGCAAGGCGCGCTTCGCCCTTTGTCGGCGGCGCAGCTTCGGCGGTGGTTTCGGTTTCGACATCGGGCACGCTCTGGCCTTCGGCGTCCTGCGCAGCGAGCGGGCTGAGGCACAGGCCCGTCAGCGCGAGCGGCAGAGCGGCGATAAAGGCAGGACGAAAACGGTTCATGGGGCGATCCTCGCATTCAGGGATACAGCACTCGTACAGCACAGCCTGCCTTAACCGCCGCTGAGCGCGCCGGTTCAACTGTGTGCGGCGCTGGCGCCTGAGGCGATATCCGGCAGGTCCGCCTGATCCGCACCGTCGGCCGGACCACCGCGCAACACAAAGCGGCGATCACAATAGCCGCAATCGACATAGCCATGCTCGTCGATCTCAAGGAACACGCGCGGATGGCCGAGCGCGGAGGGGCGATAGCCGGCGCGGGCGCGGATGCCGCTGGCCCCGTCGCAGGAAACGCGCCGCGTATCGACCAGCAGGACTTCGGGAGGAGGAATGCTCATGGCGCTTGCCGATACAGGGCGCCGCGCCTGAGTTCAATTGCCTTTGCAGGCGCGTTTGCCTAGGCGGGAGCCATGTCAGCCGAACCCGCCATCCGCATCGACAATCTCGTGAAACGCTACGCCCCGGCCAAGGGCGCGAACGGCACCGTCACCGCAGGCAAGCTGGCGCTCGGCGGGGTGAGCTTCGATGTGCCCGAAGGCTCGATCTTCGGCCTGCTCGGCCCCAATGGCGCGGGCAAATCGACGCTGATCAACATCCTCGCCGGGCTGGTCAACAAGACCTCCGGCAGCGTCGACATCTGGGGTTTCGACATTGATCGCAACCGTCGTAATGCCAGCCGCTCGATCGGGATCGTCCCGCAGGAAATCGTATTCGATCCCTTCTTCACGCCGTTCGAAGTGCTGGAGAATCAGGCGGGGTTCTACGGCATCGCCGCCGCCTTGCGCCGCTCCGAAGCGCTGCTGGAGGCCGTGCGGCTCGCCGACAAGCGTAATGCCTATGCCCGGACGCTGTCAGGCGGGATGAAGCGCCGGCTGCTGGTGGCGAAGGCAATGGTCCATTCCCCACCCATTCTGGTGCTGGATGAACCCACCGCCGGGGTCGATGTCGATCTGCGCCGTCAGCTGTGGGAGCTGGTCAGCGAATTGAACCGCGACGGCGTAACCGTGGTGCTGACCACCCATTACCTCGAAGAGGCCGAGGAGCTGTGTGACCGCATCGCGATCATCAACAACGGCCAGTTGATCGCCAACAAGCCTACGCGCGAGTTGGTCGACATGGCGCGCGAGAAGATCGTCACCGTCACCACCGCGCAAGACCTCGCCTCGGCCCCTGCGCATGAGGCTTTCGTCAAGGTGCAATGGGATGGCGCGTGCGGGGTTGAGGTGACCTATGACAAGGACCGCCTCAGTGCAGGTCAGGTGCTGGGGATCCTTCAGGCGCAGGGCCTGACGGTGGAGGACGTTACCACCCGCGAAGCCGATCTTGAGGATGTGTTCGTCCAACTGACCGCCAGCGCTGGCTGAACACGCCGCGCATCCCGCTTGCCGACCGCGCAATTGCACGTCATGGCAAGCGGATGGCGATGGAAGATGGCTTGCAACAGGCGCATGATGTTGTCGTGATCGGCTCGGGCGCGGCGGGGCTGACCGCGGCGCTGGCGCTGGCCGAAACGCGCCGCGTCCTGGTGCTGGCGAAGGGCTCGCTCACCGGCGGATCGACTGCCTGGGCGCAGGGCGGGATCGCCGCTGTGCTCGACACCGGCGACACCTTCGAAAATCATGTGCGCGATACGATGGTGGCCGGCGCTGGCCTCAATGACCTTGCCACGGTCGAATTCGTGATCGAGCGCGCGCCTCAGTCCATCGACCGGTTGTGCGAACTGGGCGTGCCGTTCAACCGCGACGCGGACAGCCTCCACCTGACGCGCGAGGGCGGCCATTCGCACCGCCGGATCGTCCATGTCGATGACGCGACCGGATGGGCGGTGCAATCGGCGCTGGTCAAGGCGGCGGAGGCGAACCCGAACATCACGCTCCTGCCGGGCCGCACCTGCATCGACTTCATCACCGACCGCCACCGCGAGCACTTCTCCGCCGCGGGCCGCGTGTGGGGCGTCTATGCGCTGGACGAGGCGACCGGGCGCGTCGAACGCCATGTCGCGCGTGCCACCATCCTTGCGACCGGCGGTGCAGGCCGCGTCTACCAGTTCTCCACCGCCCCGCGCGGCGCGACGGGGGACGGGATTGCGATGGCATGGCGGGCGGGCGCGCGGGTCTCCAATATGGAGATGATGCAGTTCCACCCGACCTGCCTCTACAATCTCGACGTCAAAAACTTCCTCATCACCGAGGCCGTGCGGGGCGAGGGTGGGCATCTGCTCCACCCCGAAACAGGCCGCCGCTTCATGGTCGATTACGACCCCGAGCGGATGGAGCTTGCCCCCCGCGATGTGGTCGCCCGCGCGATCGACGACCAGATCAAGCGTTTTGGCTTGGATTACGTCCATCTCGATATCAGCCACCAGCCCGCCGACTTCGTGAAGGGCCACTTCCCGACGATCTACGAGAAGCTGATGGGCCTCGGCATCGACATGACGACCCAGCCGATCCCGGTCGTGCCTGCGCAGCACTACACCTGCGGCGGTGTGGTGGTCGGCCTCGACGCGCGCACCGATGTGCCGGGGCTGTGGGCGGCGGGCGAATGCACCGAAAGCGGTCTCCACGGCGCGAACCGGCTGGCGTCGAACAGCCTGCTGGAATGCTTCGTCTTCGGCGAGGCGGCGGCGCAGGACATCCTCGCGCGCTGGGACAGCCTTGAGGACGTCCCTGCCATCCTGCCGTGGGACGAAAGCCGCGTGACCGACTCCGACGAAGAGGTGGTGATCAAACAGAACTGGACCGAAATCCGCCGCTTCATGTGGAACTACGTCGGCATCGTCCGCACCACCAAGCGCCTGGAACGCGCCGCGAGCCGGATCGAACTGCTGAAGCGCGAGGTCGAGGATTACTACGGCGCGTTCAGGGTGACGACCGACCTCATCGAACTGCGCAACCTGCTGCAATCGGCGGAGTTGATCGTGACGTCAGCCCTCAAACGCAAGGAGAGCCGGGGGCTGCACTATACGCTGGATTATCCGGCGCTGGCGGATGAGCCGAGGGATACGGTGCTGGTGCCGTAGGGCGCTGGACTAACCCAGATCCGTTTGCCCTGAGCTTGTCGAAGGGCTGCTTTTCACTTCGGACCGTGGCCTGGAAGAAAGTGCAGTGCTTCGGCAAGCTCAGCACGAACGGAAGTTAGGGCTTTTCCAGTAGTTCGGTCGCGGTTCATCTTACGCGACATAGCCACGCGCTGACACACTCCAAAAGGGCGCACCGATGACAAGAGTTCTGGGTTTTCTTTGCCTTGCCGCGCTGAACGCCGCCCCCCTCGCCGCCCAAGACCCCGCCCCATCCGAAAACGCCTCAGAGAATTCGATCGTCGTCACCGCGCAGCGCTCCGGCGCGCCGATGTGGACCATTGATACCCCCACCGGCACCATCATCCTCGTCGGCGAGATTCGGGCGATTCCCAAGACCACCCCGTGGGAGCCTGCGCGGCTGGAGGAGGCCACCAAGCAGGCGGACCGCGTGATCCTCGGCGCGCGGCCCAAGATTTCTCCCGGCGATGTGCTGCGGCTGATCTTCAGCGGTTCCAAGTTCACCAAGCTGCCCGACAAGACCGTGGCCAGCGAGTATCTGACGGCTGACCAATGGGCGCGCCTCGAAGCGCTCGGCACCGCGCATGAGGAGGATTACGCCCGCCAATCCTTCCTGCTCACCTCCTTCCAGATGCTGCGCAAGGAACTTCGCTTTAACCGCGACACCGCCGATGAACCCTCGGACGTGGTCAGCAAGGCGGCGGACAAGGCCAAGGTGCCGACCACCCGCGCCGCCACGCTGCGGGGCGAGGACATCATCGACAACCTCGCCGATGCGCCCCCTGCCGCGCATATCCCCTGCCTCAATGCCGCGATGGACGCGGTCGAGGCTGGCCCCGACATCGTCGAAAAGCGCGCGGCGGACTGGCGGCGCTACGATATTCCCTCGGTGATGGCGAACCCGCTGGAAAGCGCGCTCGGCCAGTGCTGGCCCTGGGCGGACGAGACTTTGGGTAGTGAACTCAGGACCATCTGGGTCGACAGCATCGCTAACGCCAGCACGGCCAAGGGCACAACCCTCGCCGTTGTCCCCTTGCGGGTGTTGGCGGAAAGCGGCGGAGTGCTTGACCAATTGGACGCGCGCGGCTTCGATATCGCCGGACCCGAATGGAAGTGACCATGCGGGCCTGACCAGAGGATCTGCCCGCACCATGCCCACCGTCACCACGCCCAACACCGGCATCGAGATTTTCTACGAGGATCGCGGAAACCCCGAAGCCGAGGTGATCCTGCTGGTGATGGGCCTCGGCGCGCAGATGACGCTATGGCCGGACGAGTTGGTCGCCGCGCTGGTCGGCGACGGGTTCCGGGTGATCCGCTACGACAACCGCGACATTGGCCTCAGCCAGAAGTTCGAAGGCAAGCGTGCGCCCAGCTTGCCGGTGCAGGTGCTGCGCAAGAAGATCGGGTTCCCGGCCAAGGTGCCCTATAGCCTCAAGGACATGGCCGATGATGGGATCGGGCTGCTCGACGCGCTCGGGATTGCGCGTGCGCATATCGTCGGCGCGTCGATGGGCGGGATGATCGCGCAGCTGATGGCGGTGCATCATGGCGAGCGGCTGGCGAGCCTCACCTCGATCATGTCGACCACCGGCAATGGCAAGCTCCCCCAGGCGGAAAAGCACGCGATTGACGCGCTGGTGGCTCCGATCCAGAGCATGGAAGAGGAATCGCTGGTCGCCCACGGGCTCAACATCGCCAAGAATATCGGCAGCCCCGGCTATCCCTTCGATCCCGACCAGCAGCGCGAGCGGGTGCTGCTCAACATGCGCCGCTCGGTCTACCCGGCGGGCCTGCCGCGCCAGCTCGCCGCGATCATCGACGATGGCTGCCGCCGTTCGCGCCTTGCGAATGTCACCGTGCCGACACTGGTGATGCACGGCGAGGCTGATCCGCTGGTCAAGCTGGAGGCGGGCGAGGATACCGCCAAGCACATCTCGGGCGCGCGGCTGGTGACGATTCCGGGCTGGGGCCACGATTTGCCCATCGCCCTGATCCCGCGCATCGCCAGCGAAATCGCCGGTCACGCGCGCGGGCAATAGGGCCGCGTTCGCACTTGCGAAGGGATTTCCTTTGGGGCGCGCCCGATAGGCTGTTAAGGGCGCGCCCATGCTTACAATCGACGGTGTCACAGTGCGGCTTGGCGGCCGGGCCATTCTTGAACGCGCCAGCGCAACCGTGCCGGTGGGCGCGCGCGTCGGCCTGATCGGCCGCAATGGTGCGGGCAAGTCCACGCTGATGAAGGCGCTGATCGGCGAGATCGAGCCGGATGACGGCGAAATCAGCAAGCCCGCCCGCGCCAAGATCGGCTATATCGCGCAGGAAGCCCCCAGCGGCTCCAAGACGCCCGAAGAGGTCGTGCTGGCCTCCGCCACCGAACGCGCGGAATTGCTGGCAGAGCTGGAAACCTGCACCGACATGGACCGGATGGGCGATGTCCACGAACGCCTGCTGGCGATCGACGCCTATTCCGCCCCGGCGCGCGCGGCCAAGATCCTCAATGGTCTCGGCTTTGACGAGGAGATGCAGCAACGCCCGGTCGACAGCTTCTCGGGCGGCTGGAAGATGCGCATTGCCTTGGGTGCGCTGCTGTTTTCCGAGCCTGACATCCTGCTGCTCGACGAGCCCAGCAACCACCTCGACCTCGAAGCGACGCTGTGGCTGGAGAACTTCCTCAAGTCCTACCCCGCCACGCTGGTGGTGATCAGCCATGAGCGCGACCTGCTCAACAAGGTGGTCGATCACATCCTGCACCTGCAAGGCGGGCAGCTGACGCTCTATCCGGGCGGGTACGATGCCTTCGAGAAACAGCGGGCCGAACGCGCCGCGCAGCTCGCCGCAGCCAAGGCTTCGCAGGATGCCCAGCGCGCGCGGCTTCAGGATTACGTCGCCCGCAATTCCGCTCGCGCCTCGACCGCCAAGCAGGCGCAATCGCGCGCCAAGATGCTCGCCAAGATGCAGCCGATTGCGGCGCTGATGGAAGACCCCTCGTTGACCTTCGACTTCCCCGATCCTTCCGAACTCAAATCGCCGATGATCACGCTCGATCACGCGGCGGTCGGTTACGGCGAGGCGCCGCCGATCCTGAAGCGGCTCAATTTCCGCATCGATGCCGATGACCGGATCGCGCTCTTGGGCCGCAACGGCAATGGCAAGACCACGCTGGCGCGGCTGCTCGCTTCGCAGCTTGTCCCGGCGGAGGGCGAGGTCAACGCGCCTGGTAAGCTCAAGGTCGGATACTTCACCCAGTATCAGGTCGAAGAACTGGCGGGTGAGGATACCCCGCTCGATCTGATGAACCGCGCGATGGAAGGCGCCGCCCAAGGCGCGATCCGCGCGCAATTGGGGCGGTTCGGCTTCTCCGGCCCGCGCGCGAACCAGCGGGTCGACAAGCTGTCCGGCGGCGAACGTGCGCGGCTGGCGCTGGCGCTGATCACCCGCGATGCGCCGCATCTGCTGATCCTCGACGAGCCGACCAACCACTTGGACGTCGATGCGCGTGAGGCGCTGATCCAGGCGCTCAACAATTATTCGGGCGCGGTGATTCTCATCAGCCACGATCGCCACATGGTCGAGTTGACAGCGGACCGCCTGATCCTTGTCGATAACGGGACGGCGCGCGAATATGCTGGCAGCATGGAGGACTACATCGACTTCATCCTGAGCCGGAACCAGCCCAAAGGGGCGCGCGACGGCAAAGCCAAGGGCGCGAAGGGCGGGGCATTGGCGGGCACGGATTTGCGCGCCGCCCAATCGGACCTCAGCAAAGCCGAAGCCGCCATCGCTCGCCTGTCAGCCGAGGTGGAACAGCTCGACAGCGAGATTCTCGCGCTGAGCGCGAAGGCGGGCGGGCAGGCTGGCAGCGCGATGCAGGCCCTGCTGACGAAGCGTGCGCGGGCGGCCGATTCTCTGGCCGAAGCGGAACAAAGCTGGCTGGCAGCCGGAACCATGCTTGAGGCGATCGGGCAGGTCTGATTCTGCTGCCCTCGCGCGGCGCCGCACCCGTCCGCCGCGCAACAATCCTATCGCGGGCCATGCAAAAGATTCACGGGTGGATTCGAATGATTCAATCACCATATTTTTCTTCACAGATTCAATTTGGGGCTTGCGGCCTGCGCGACTCAAGCTTGGTCCACGCGTCGCGGGTTGGGCACAGGTCTGACACGGGCCTGAAACCGACCCGTCATGGTAACTAAGTGCTTAAACGCCCGTTGACGGGAGTCCCGCAGTGATTCATCATCTAGTGGTTCGGCGCTGATCGGACCCCCAAGCCTTGGTGAAACGTCCCCGCCCCGTGGGAGGGCAGACGAAGATCGATTCGCCCCGGCCCACAGGTTCGTATCACGCCGCAAATGGGACCAACCGATGCGTCAACAGGCCCGGCAACCGGGTAGCCTGTTGGCAAGTCTGTGGACCAACCGGTATAGAACAGAATCAGAACATGGCCCCTTGCGTCCATGGTCTGATTCGGGGGACAACAGGGGCTTCAGATGGATTTCAAGGCGAGCGAAAACGTGCCCAGTGATGCGGTGACTAGCGATGTGACGAACGAACTGGATGCGGGCGTGATTGCCGAGACGTCCGTGAAGGATGAAAAGGCGGTAAGCATGAACAAGATCGATATGGGCTCGGATGCCCTGATCGCGGCCAAAGCCGGTGAGGCGCTGGCCGGTGCCATGGCCGAAGCCGCCAAGTCCGAGGCGCCTGACAGCAAGACCGTCAACGCCCGGCGCTTCACCGTTGTCACCGACAACACCCGTGACGCGCGCCTCACCGATTTCGGCAAGGAAACGCTGACCGATCGCTACCTGCTCCCCGGCGAGAATTATCAGGACCTCTTCGCCCGCGTGGCCGATGCCTACGCCGATGATGAGGCTCACGCCCAGCGGCTCTATGACTACATCTCGAAGCTGTGGTTCATGCCCGCCACGCCGGTGCTGTCGAACGGCGGCACGCACCGCGGCTTGCCGATTTCGTGCTATCTCAACTCGGTTGAGGACAGCCTGGAAGGGATCGTCAACACCTGGAATGAAAACGTCTGGCTGGCATCAAAGGGCGGCGGGATCGGCACCTATTGGGGCAATGTCCGCGGCATCGGCGAACCGGTCGGCCTCAACGGCAAGACCTCGGGCATCATTCCCTTCGTGCGCGTGATGGACTCGCTGACGCTGGCGATTTCGCAGGGCTCGCTGCGGCGCGGGTCGGCCGCGTGCTATCTCGACATCAGCCACCCGGAGATCGAGGAGTTCCTCGAAATCCGCAAGCCTTCGGGCGACTTCAACCGCAAGGCGCTGAACCTGCACCATGGCGTGCTGGTTACCGACGATTTCATGAACGCGGTCCGCGAAGGCACCGAGTTCCAGCTGCGCTCGCCCCGCGATGGTTCGGTGCGGCAGACAGTCGATGCCCGTTCGCTGTTCCAGAAGCTGGTCGAAACGCGGCTTGCCACTGGTGAGCCCTACATCGTCTTCAACGACACCGTGAACCGCATGATGCCCAAGCATCACCGCGATCTCGGCCTCAAGGTCTCGACCTCGAACCTGTGCTCGGAAATCACCCTGCCGACCGGCATCGACCACTTGGGCAATGACCGCACCGCGGTGTGCTGCCTGTCGTCGCTCAACCTGGAAACCTGGGAAGAGTGGAAGGGCGACAAGCAGTTCATCGAGGACGTCATGCGCTTCCTCGACAACGTCCTGCAGGACTATATCGACCGCGCGCCGGACGAGATGGCCCGTGCCAAGTACTCCGCCGCGCGCGAGCGCAGCGTGGGCCTCGGCGTGATGGGCTTCCACTCCTATCTCCAGCAGAAGAGCGTCGCTTTCGAAAGCGCGATGGCCAAGGCGCTGAACCTTCAGATGTTCAAGCACATCCATGCCAAGGCGTGCGAGGCTTCGATGCTGCTGGCGCAGGAGCGCGGGCCGTGTCCTGACGCTGCCGATATGGGCGCGATGGAGCGCTTCAGCTGCAAGATGGCGATTGCGCCGACCGCGTCGATCTCGATCATCTGCGGCGGCACCTCGGCCTGCATCGAGCCGATCCCGGCCAATATCTACACTCACAAGACGCTGTCGGGCAGCTTCATCGTCAAGAACCCGTACCTTGAAAAGGTGCTCGACAAGAAGTCGAAGAACTCGACCAATGTCTGGAACTCGATCCTTGAACGGGGCGGCTCGGTCCAGCACCTCGATTTCCTCACCACCGAGGAAAAGGCGACCTTCAAGACCAGCTTCGAGATCGACCAGCGCTGGCTGCTCGAATTCGCGGCCGACCGCACGCCGTACATCGATCAGGCCCAGTCGCTGAACCTGTTCATCCCGGCCGATGTCGACAAGTGGGACCTGATGATGCTGCACTACCAGGCGTGGGAGCGCGGCATCAAGTCGCTCTACTACCTCCGCTCCAAGAGCGTGCAGCGCGCCGGTTTCGTCGGCGGGGTTGAGGCGGACAACACCTCCGAACTCGCCAAGATCGAACTCAGTGCCGAGACCGATTACGAGGAATGCCTGAGCTGCCAGTAGGCGCTCACGGCCGGGGCGCGGGTGGGCATCGGGCCCGCACCGCGCCCGCGGCCGCCGCATCATCGTTCACAGGGGACCACACACATGAATCTGCCGTTTGTCATGGGCGTTATCGGGCTGATCGTCAGCGCCGTCTTCGCCTTCAACGCGTGGCGCGAACTCAAGCGCAACGTCGAGGGCCATTCGCGCAACGCCGCCATGATCCACGTGGCGATGGTGTCGATGTTCGTGCCCTTCTGCATCTACGTCGTCATCGCCTACGCGCCCTGACGCCGCCGTGAATCCGGAAGCGCGCGCGCTTCGTATCTGCTATTCTCATTCGTTCTAGGAGACCGCCCATGTCGCTTCTCGAAGCCCGCTCGACCTACAAGCCCTTCCAGTATCCCTGGGCCTATGACTTCTGGAAGCGCCAGCAGCAGATCCACTGGATGCCCGAAGAAGTGCCCTTGGGCGAAGATTGCCGCGACTGGGCGCAGAAGATCACCGAGAACGAGCGTAACCTGCTCACCCAGATCTTCCGCTTCTTCACCCAGGCCGATGTCGAGGTGCAGAACTGCTATCACGAAAACTATGGCCGGGTGTTCAAGCCGACCGAAGTGAAGATGATGCTCGCCGCCTTCTCCAACATGGAGACGGTGCACATCGCGGCCTATTCGCACCTGCTCGACACCATCGGGATGCCCGAGAGCGAGTATTCCGCCTTCCTCGAATATGAGGAAATGAAGGACAAGCACGACTTCCTCCAGACCTTCAACGTCGAAAGCGACGAGGATATCGCCCGCACGCTCGCCGTGTTCGGCGGCTTCACCGAAGGGCTCCAGCTGTTCGCCAGCTTCGCCATGCTGATGAACTTCCCGCGCTTCAACAAGATGAAGGGCATGGGCCAGATCGTCAGCTGGTCGGTGCGCGACGAATCGCTGCACTGCGAAGGCATCATCAAGCTGTTCCACACCTTCTGCGAGGAACGCCAGTGCCTCACCAAGGCGGTGAAGGAAGACCTGATCGACATCTGCCAGAAGACCGTGCGTCTGGAAGACAACTTCATCGACCTCGCCTTCGAAATGGGCCCGATCAACGGCATGAGCGCCAAGGAGATCAAGCGCTACATCCGCTACATCGCCGACTGGCGCCTGAAGCAGCTCGGCCTGCAAGAGATCTACATGATCGAAGAACACCCCCTCCCGTGGCTCGCGCCGCTGCTGAACGGGGTGGAGCACGCCAACTTCTTCGAAACCCGCGCGACCGAATATTCGAAGGGCGCCACAAGGGGTGATTGGAACACCGTGTGGTCGTCGTTTGATAAGCGGCAGAAGGCCAAGGCTGTGAACGAGGATGGGGTTGAGGTGCCCGAGATCGGTCTGTTTGGGGCTGAGGCTGCGGAGTAAAAAATGATTGGCCATGCAAGTTGAACGGCTGGGCGAAAATTTCGCATAGTTTTCCACTGTTTTAAGCGCGACTCTTGACATGCCAGCTCAATAAGTCTCTATCCCCAGTCAGGGGATGGCGGTGTCTTTGGCATTGACTCATGCTGGCTTCGCCTCTAGGGGGCCGCGCTTTCGTGGGAGCTAACGTGTCAAATTCATGGACAGATCGGGTGCTCTACCACGGGTACGAGGCAGCCAAAGAAAGCTGGATGTGGGTAATCGTTGGGCGCTTTGCTCGCGGTAATACCGCTGTGCAAGATGGGCAGGGTCTCGATAAGGACGACATTGATAGTCTACGTGCTCGCGCCGCGCGATCATTTGATCGCCTAGATAAGTCCCTGAGGCGCAATGGATCTGTCTCAAGATAACACTTGCTTCGGGGCGCAGCGATGAGTTTGGGGGACTACGAGGAAATCTTGACGGAAATCGCCTCAGAATGGGGCGTTGCCGAGGAAGAAATAAAACTCGCAGAACAAATCCACCACAAGGTAGTGCTACCTGCCATCAAAGAACTTCGCTATGCAGGCCGCCGCCTCGCAGATGCTCTTGGTGCAATAGCGCGTGGCGCGCCTGCAACTGAAGTCAAGGACTTGATTGCAGATGCGCGGTTCCGTTGCCACTGTGCTCGTCATGATGTAATCGACGCTTCATTGCTCAAGATTGCGATTGATTAGACCTTGCGCTTGAAAAGCTAGGGCATGAAGCTGTACTCGGCGCGTTCCCAAAATACTCAGAACTACTTCAGTTGGTCCACGATACGCAGGGCCACATTGCAAGCGCTCGCAATAAGCGGGAGCACCGTTACGATATCTACGAAGAACTCCAAAAAGCACAATTCCCTAACCTAATTGCTAAATTTATGGAGTTTCAGTCTAGCGAGCCTCTCATGAAGAGAATTGCTGCCAAAACAAAGCTACACAGATATGGGGCTTACGCAATTGGGGCTGCAGGTCTTGTAATCGGTCTTGTCGGAGTTGCCCTATCCTTAGGCTGACGCATCGGACAAAGCGAATGCGGCTACCATTCAGCAATGTCGAGTCAGCGAAAGGCATGATTGCCTTCAAGCCCATTTCTGCGCCGACTGACCATTGAACACGTGTTTGACCTGGGGGGACATGGCGCTTCGTTATCTGCGCGTGGCGAACAAATGATGCCAAGAACGACATGAGCCACGTCGAGTTCGTCGCCCTGTGCCAGCGCGTCGTCGCGCATCACGAGCCACCACCCCCGTCCCGGGCTTGACCCGGGACCCCGCTCCCTTCTGCACCGATGAAAGCGAAAGCGAAAGCGGGGCCCCGGGGCGGGCCCGGGGCGGGGGGGAGGGGACGGTGGCACCCAGCCGCTCTAGGTCCCAGCTTTCGCTGGGATGACGAACGCGGGGCGGATGATGGCCGAGCGCCCCAATCAACCCTTCGGCAACCCATCCCGCGCTACGCCGCGCGCATGGCTCCGCTGCAAACCCTGCTCTCCCTCGCCAACATCATCACCGCGCTCGCCGTGATGAATTTCCTCGCCTTTGCCGCTTTCGGCCTCGACAAGGCGCGGGCCGAGCAGGGGGCTTGGCAGATCCGGGAGGAGACCTTGCTCCAGCTGGCGTTCTTTGGCGGGACGCTCGGCGCCTATGCGGGGCGGGCGGTGTTTCGGCACAAGACGAGGAAGCAGCCGTTCTGCGGGCGGCTGCATTTTATCGCCGGGCTGCAATTGTGCATGGCGGTGTTTCTGGTGGTGTTCCTGTGGTGACCCCCGCCGACCTGCGCGCCGGAACTTGACCTCGATCAAGTACGCCGGCGGTGCGAGCGGCTAGGCAGATGTCATCACCTAGGGAGAACACCATGTCCGCGCACACCCCCAACGAACTCGCCGATGTCTTTCCGGACAATGCCGACGCGCTCCACCAGCTCAAGCTGACCGATGCGCATTTCGCCCGGCTGGCCGAGCAGCATCACACAGTGAACCGCGAAATCCACCGGATCGAAACCGAGATCGACGCCGCGAGCGACGACCGGCTTGAAGCGCTCAAGAAAGAACGGCTGCATCTGCTGGACGAAATCGCCGCGATGCTGGAAGCCGCGCCGGACGCGGTCTAGCACCCACGGGCTTGTGCGGGCGGGGTATGAGGCGATGCTCCGCCTGCAACCCCGCAGAGGCCGATGCTAATCCTCGACCCCGCCATCATCACGCGGAGTGGTGCGCCGGTCCGTGCCGGTGCGGCGATCGCCCTTGCGGCGGTCAGGCCCGTCAAACGGCACCTGCGCCTTTCGCCGATCACTCTGCCGCCGCCCCCCACCGGAAGGGTCCGCCGCTGGCTTATCGCTGTCACTCTCGCTCATCGCCACCTCTCTCGGGCGAGAAGATATCACTATGATCCAGAATTTCCTAATCCTTACTGACAGTTCCACCAATCGGCTTGGCCCCGGGGCCGTGAGCCGCTAGGGCGCCGCGCGACAACGCAAAGCGCGCGCGCAGGGGTTTGAACACCGGTGACCGACAAGCTGAACCATCTGCCGCCTCGTTCCGGGGCGGACACGCCTGATCTCTCGAAGGCCGAAGTGCTGATCGAGGCGCTGCCCTATTTCCAGCGCTATGCCGGGCGCACCTTCGTGGTGAAATATGGCGGCCACGCGATGGGCGATCCCGAAGCCGCGCGCGACTTTGCCGAGGATATCGTGCTGCTGAAGGCAGTCGGCATCAACCCGGTGGTGGTGCATGGCGGCGGCCCGCAGATCGGCCAGATGCTGAAGCGGCTGGGGGTGGAGAGCACCTTCGTCGATGGGCTGCGCGTCACCGATGAAGCCACGGCCAAGGTCGCCGAAATGGTGCTGTCGGGCGCGATCAACAAGGAGCTGGTCGGCTGGATCGCGGCCGCTGGCGGCAAGGCGATCGGGATCTCGGGCAAGGATGGCGGGATGGTGACCGCGCGCAAGGTCAGCCGCACCACGCGCGATCCTGACAGCAATATCGAACAGGTGGTCGACCTGGGCTTCGTGGGCGAGCCTGCGGCCGTCGATACCAGCGTGATCGACACCATGGTGGCCGCCGGGATGATCCCGGTGATCGCACCGATTGCGCCGGGCGCGGACGGGGCGACCTACAATATCAATGCCGACACGATGGCAGGCGCGATTGCGGCGGCGTTGGGCGCGGCGCGCTTGTTCCTGCTGACCGACGTGCCGGGCGTGCTGGGGGCCGATGGTACGCTGCTGACCGACCTCACCCCCGCCGACATCGCCAAGCTGCGCGAAGACGGCGTGATCCGCGGCGGCATGGTGCCCAAGCTCGAAACCTGCGTCACCGCGGTGCAATCCGGCTGCGAGGCGGCGGTGGTGCTCGACGGCCGTGTGGGCCATGCGATGCTGCTCGAATTCTTCACCGCGCGCGGGGCCGGCACGCTGGTGCGCGCGTGACCGGGAACTGAGTTGTAGCGCGAGGCGTATTAACGAGCTAATACGCCTGCCAAGGGACATCACCGGGCGCGAGGGCCACACAGGCCTGCGCCTTCGCAACGGAAATGGATCGCAATGACTGACGCACTTTTCCAGATACTCTCCATGATCATCAGCACCGCCAACATGCTGCTGATCATCTGGTTCATCATCGGGCTGCTGTTCGCGTTCAACGTGGTGAGCCCCAGCAACCAGTTCGCCTATGCGGTGCATGATGCGCTGAGCCGCTTGTTCGAGCCCGCCCTGCGCCCGATCCGCAAGGTCATGCCCGATACCGGCGCGATCGACTTTTCGCCGATGGTGTTCCTGATGATCCTCAACGCGGTCGGCTACATCCTGCAAGGCGCCGTGCGCTGATGGGGGAAGCGGCGCTGATCGACGGCAAGGCGTTTGCGGCCAATCTGCGCGCCCGGATCGGCGCGCTGGCGGCGGACTTTGCGCAAACGACCGGGCGGCGTCCGGGGCTTGCGGTGGTGCTGGTCGGCGAAGATCCGGCGAGCCAGGTCTATGTCGGCGCCAAAGCGCGCGCGTGCGAGGAAGCCGGGATCGCCAGCTTCGAACACCGCCTGCCCGCTGAAACCAGCGAAGCGGAATTGCTGGCGCTGGTCGAGCGGCTGAACCGTGATGATGCAGTTGACGGCATTCTGGTGCAGATGCCGCTGCCGAACGGGCTGGACGAACAGGCAGTGATCGCCGCGATCAGCCCGGACAAGGATGTCGACGGGTTCCATGTCATCAACGCCGGGCGGCTGAGCGTCGGCCAGCCGGGCTTCGTTCCCTGCACCCCGCTGGGTTGCATCATGCTGCTCAAAGACCGTCTGGGCGATCTGTCAGGGCTGGAGGCGGTGGTGATCGGCCGGTCGAACATTGTCGGGAAGCCGATGGCGCAGCTGCTGGTGGACGCGAACGCGACCGTCACCGTGGCGCATAGCCGCACGAAGAACCTCGCCGAGGTCGTCCGCCGCGCCGATATCGTGGTCGCGGCCGTGGGTCGGCCCGAGATGGTGCGCGCCGACTGGATCAAGCCGGGTGCAAGCGTCATCGACGTCGGCATCAACCGCCTGCCGATTGAAGAGGGCAAGACCAAGGGGCGGTTGGTGGGCGATGTCGCCTTTGCCGAAGTGAGCGCGGTCGCAGGCGCGATTACGCCGGTGCCGGGCGGGGTCGGGCCGATGACGATTGCGGTGCTGCTGCGCAACACGCTGGTCGCCGCGCATGGTCACGCCGGACTGGCGCCACCCGAGGGCTTGTAACGCGCTCGCCCTTCGACAAGCGCGGGGCAAGCGGATAGAATGCGCCCCATGATCAGATCCGCGCCCGCACTCCTTGGATTCGCCGCCCTTTCCCTCGCTCTATCCGCCTGCGCGGGTGGCGGGGGGCCGCCCAAGCCCAGTCGCCGCGCGGTGGAGCAGATCAACCGGGTTCTGACCGTAGCGCCAGGCGCTGCGCAGCCCAGCACCATCGTTGCCACCGAAGCCGCCTTCTCGCGCGCTGCACGCGAGCGTGGGCAGTGGACCGCGTTCAAGATGTTCGCCGCGCCCGGCGCCTTGCTCCACGGCGCAAACGGCCCCTTCCCGATCGAACCCTGGCTCGCCACGCAGACCGATCCGCCTGCCGCCGTGCAGTGGGACGCGCGCGTTGTCGCGATGAGCTGTGACGGGGCGCTGGCGGTGAGCAAGGGCCGCTACCGCGATCCCGAGGGCAAGGTTGGCAGTTTCGTCACCGTGTGGGAGCGGCAGGCGGATAATACCTATCGCTACACCTTCGATGTCGGCGGCGATGATGTGCCGCAGCCTCCGCCGAGGAAGCCGGTGCAAGAGGGCGATATCGTCGTTACCGAAATCGACGCCGTGACCGGCCTCGTCGCGACCTGTCCGCGCGGCTCCGCTGGCACGCCCCCGCCGCCTGCCATCCCGATCGGCGAAGACGGCAAGGCCGACGCCAAGCTGTCGCGCGACGGCACGCTGCGTTGGCGTTGGGAGCACCGGGCGGATGGCACGCGTTTTGTGGCGGCGGATTATTACTATCAGGGCCGCTGGGTCACCGCGATCGAACAAAGCCTTGTGCCGACCGGCGATTGATGTGAGGGGCGCGGAACTCTCCCCCCATCGACCTGCGAAACCCCTGCCATGGTGCTGACCGAACTCTTCCTATCCGCCTTCGTCACCCTGTTCGTGGTGATCGACCCGCCGGGGTGCGCGCCGATCTATGCCGGGCTGACCAAGGGCGCGACGCCGCAACAGGCGCGCAGCATGGCGCTGCGGGCGACGTGGATCGCCTCGATCATCCTGCTGATCTTCGCGCTGTTCGGGCAGGAATTGCTGGGCGCGCTGCATATTGAGCTGAACTCGTTCCGCATCGCGGGTGGGTTGATGCTGTTCTTCATCGCGTTCGACATGGTGTTCGAAAAGCGCACCCAGCGCCGCGAAGAACGTGCCGAAAAAATCGCCGCGACCCCGGAGATCGAGGATGTGTCGGTCTTCCCGATGGCGATGCCGATGCTCGCCGGACCGGGCGCGATTGCGGCGATCATGTTGCTGATGAACGAAGCCGAAGGCTGGCCCGAGATGTTCGAAGTGCTCGCTGCGCTGGCCGCCGTGCTGGCGATCACGGCGGCGGCGCTGGTGGCGGCAGGCCCGCTGATCCGGCTGCTGGGCGACAAGGTCGAAGCGGTCATCACCCGCCTGCTCGGCGTGTTGCTGGCCGCGCTCGCGGCGCAATATGTGATCGACGGGCTGAAGGGCAGCTTCGGACTGTAGACGCAGGGCGAAGGGGACGGCACTCGCCGTCATCCAGCGCCATTCGGGGCACAAGGTCAAGAGAATTGGCCGACGCTGTCACCCTCGCGCAATGCCTTAATGAAAGCGTAATGATATCAGCAGTAACTCCCCCGTGACCCCCTCGGGCGCTGGGTTGACACCCCTCTGGCCTTCGGGGATATCCCAACTTGGGACAGACAGCACAATCGCGTGGGGGATCAGTGGGAATTTCGCTTCAGAAGAGCCAGTCGGTCAGCCTCGCCAAAGAGGCGCCCAACGGGTTGACGCAGATCAGCCTGGGTGTGGGCTGGGATGTGGCCAAGAAGGGCTTCTTCGGCGGCCTGCTCGGCGGTGGGGGCGATATCGACCTTGATGCCTCGTGCATCACTTTCGATGCGGACAAGACCGTGCTGGAATCCGTGTGGTTCGGCAAGCTGACCAACGCCTCGGGCACGATCCGCCACAGCGGCGACAATCTGACGGGTGAGGGCGACGGGGATGACGAAAGCATCGCCATCCAGCTCGACCGGCTCGACAGCAAGGTCGAATATCTCGTCCTCACCGTGAACAGCTTCCGCGGGCAGACCTTCGACAAGGTCGCTAATGCGTTCGGCCGGGTGGTCGACAAGCGCAGCGGCAAGGAATTGGCGCGGTTCGACATTTCGGATTCCGGCTCGCACACCGGGCTGATCCTCGCGAGCCTGTCGCGCAACGGCGGGCAGTGGGACTTCAAGGCAATCGGGGAACGCACCGGCGGGCGCACCGTCCATGACCTGACGGCACCGGCCCGCGCGATCCTCTGATTGGCCGCAGCGCTCGACTGCGCCGCACCCTTCCTTCCATCTTTAGCCGGAGCCAGTCGTATGCAGCTGCAACGTGGGGAAAAACGCTCCCTCGCCGATCTCGGAGTTGGCTCGCAATGCGAGGTCAAGGTCGAGTTCGGGATGGACGGGATCGATATTGCCGCCTTCGGGCTCGAGCCGGGACAGAAGATCGGCGATGACCGCTATGTCGTGCTGTTCTCCAACCCTGCCACCCCCGGCGGCGAAGTGCGGATGACCAGCAGCGGCAACGCAGCCAGCTTTGCGCTCGATCTCGACCGGCTGCCCGCGAGCATCGACCGGATCGTGTTCACCGCCACCCATGATAGCCGCGCGGTGGGCGAATCCCGTCCGCTGATGGTGAGCATTGATGGCGGAAAGGCGAGCTTCGATGCCGCCGCCGCGCTCACCAACGAAAAGGCGGTGATGCTGGCAGAGATTTACCGCCATTCCTCCGGCTGGAAGCTGGGCACGATTGCGGCCGGGTTTGCTGGCGGGTTGGGCGCGCTGATCGGGCATTTCGGCGGCGAAGTGGACGAGCCTGCACCTGCGCCGGCGCCTCCGCCGCCGCCTCCGGCACCGCCTCCACCGCCACCCCCGCCGCCTCCGCCCGCAGCGCCGGTCAGCCTGAAGAAGATCAGCCTCGACAAGGGCAATTCCACAGTCAGCCTGAAGAAGCAGGGCACCAGCTTCGGCGAGATCGTGCTCAACCTGAACTGGACCGCGCGGACCCAGAAGAAGGGCTTCTTCGGGGGATCGCAGCAGCTTGATCTTGATCTGGGCGTGATCTTCGAACTGGCCGATGGCATGGGCGCAGGCTGTATCCAGGCGCTGGGCCGCAGCTTTGGCGCCTATAACCAGCCGCCCTTCATCGAGCTGTCGGGCGACGACCGCACCGGCGCTGTTGCCGCTGGCGAGACGATCCGCGTTAACGGCCAGTATTTCGACTATATCCGCCGCATCGGCGTGTTCGCGCTGATCTATGAGGGTGCGCCCAACTGGGCCGAGACCGATGGGGTCGTCCGGCTCAACATTCCGGGCCAGCCTGAAATCGAGGTGCGGATGGACGAAACCGGCAGCCGTGAACGGCTCTGCGGGATCGCCACGATCGACAATGTCGGCGGCGAGCTCAAGATGAGCCGGTTGATGCGCTTCTATTCCAGCCAGAAACCCTTTGCCGAGGATATCGGCGTCTATCTTCAGTGGACGCGCGGCAGTAAGGACTGAGCAACAAGACTGCCGTATCACACGGCCAGAAGGATGATTTTTCGATGTTGAAACACTTCGGCGGTTCGCTGCTGTTTACGGCCTTCGGCCTTGCACTGGGCGGCTGGTACGGCTGGGGGCTGACCGGCACCATTGATGGCATGCTGGGGATCGTGTGGATTTGCGCGGTGCTTGCGGTGCTGGAAGTGTCGCTGTCGTTCGATAACGCCGCGGTGAACGCCTCGGTTCTGAAGGACATGGACCCGGTCTGGCAGCAGCGCTTCCTGACCTGGGGGATCGCGATTGCGGTGTTCGGGATGCGGATCGTGTTCCCGTTGGTGATCGTGATGGTTGCAGCCTCACTCGGCCCGATTGAGGCGATGAAGCTCGCTCTGAATGAACCGACCGAATATCAGCGCATCGTCAGCGAAGCGCATATTGGCCTGATGGGCTTTGGCGGCGCGTTCCTCGGGATGGTGGGCCTCAAGTACTTCTTCGATTCCGACAAGGAAGTGAACTGGATCGACGCGATTGAACGCCCGCTGGCGAAGGTCGCCGATATTGAGGCGATTGCTATCGGGCTGGTGCTCGCTGGCACCTGGGCGACGTCGACCATGCTCGCCGATGCCGACGCGCTGACCTTCATCATCGCCGCAATTGCCGGTCTGCTGACCTATCTCGGCGTGGAGATCATCAACCACCTGCTCGAACCGCCCACGCCGACCACCGGCGATGTCGCCAAGGCGGGCTTCGGCGCGTTCCTCTATCTCGAAGTGCTGGATGCCAGCTTCTCGTTCGACGGGGTGATCGGGGCCTTCGCGCTCACCAACAATCTCATCATCATTGCCATCGGTCTGGGGATCGGCGCGATGTTCGTGCGGTCGATGACGATCTTCCTCGTGCGCAAGGGCACGATGTCGGAATATCGCTATCTCGAACACGGCGCCTTCTATGCGATCATGGCGCTGGCGGTGATCATGTACATCAACACCTTTGCGCACATCCCCGAAGTCATCACCGGCCTGATCGGCGCGGTGTTGATCGGCCTCGCGTTCTGGTCGTCGGTGCGCTGGAACAAGGCCAACCCTGACGGGGAGCCTGAAGACGCGTTGGCCTGATCGGCGGCGCAACATTCATCTTGGGTTGCGGCCGGGGCAGTCCCGGTCGCTGCCAGACTTGGGAAAGGAAGACGGATTATGGCTATCTCACTGTCAAAGGGTGGCAATGTCAGCCTGTCGAAGGAAGCCCCCGGGCTTGACCGCATCATGGTTGGCCTCGGCTGGGACGTGCGTGCGACCGACGGTAAGGATTTCGACCTCGATGCGTCGGCGTTCCTGTGCGCGGCGGGCGGCAAGGTCCGCAACGACACCGATTTCTGCTTCTACAACAACAAGAACGTCGCCGGCGGCGCGGTCATCCATCAGGGCGACAACCGCACCGGCGAAGGTGACGGCGATGACGAGCAGATCGAGATCACCCTTTCGAAGATGCCCGCCGATGTCGATAAGGTCGCTGTGGTGGTGACGATCTACAATGGCGACGAGAACGGCCAGACCTTCGGCCAGGTCTCCAACGCCTTCATCCGTCTGGTCGACGCCAACAACAACAACGAAGTCGTGCGCTATGACCTGTCGGAAGACGCTTCGGTCGAAACCGCGATGATCCTCGGCGAAGTCTATCGCCACGGGGCGGAATGGAAGTTCCGCGCGGTTGGTCAAGGCTTCAAGGGCGGGCTCGGCCCGCTCGCGGCGCATTTCGGCGTCAATGTCGGCTAAAGGCTTGGGTGCGCGGTCGGGGCAGGTGCCCGGGCCGCGCGCCACTTAACACAGGGAAGCACAGAATATGGCGGTTTCGCTCAGCAAGGGCGGCAATGTCTCTCTGTCGAAGGAAGCTCCGGGGCTGAATGCGGTCGTGGTCGGGCTCGGCTGGGACGTGCGGCGCACCGATGGCGCGGCGTTCGATCTCGATGCCTCGGCCTTCGTGATCGGCGCCAATGACAAGGTGCTCTCGGACGCGCATTTCATCTTCTACAACAACAAGACCTCGCCCGATGGCGCGGTGGTCTACAGCGGCGACAACCGCACCGGCGACGGCGATGGCGATGACGAGACGATCCGCATCGACTTCAGCAAGCTCTCGCCCGATGCCAAAAAGGTCGTGATCGCGGTCACCATCCATGATGGCGAAATCAACGGGCAGAACTTCGGCTCGGTGCAGAACGCCTTTGCGCGCGTGACCAACGTGGCCGATGGCAAGGAGCTCGCCCGCTACGACCTGTCCGAAGATGCTTCGATGAACGTCGCGATGATCTTCGTCGAACTTTATCGCGGCAATGCAGGCGACATCAAGGTCAAGGCGATCGGCGAAGGCTGGCGCAGCGGGCTTGCGGGTCTGGCAGGCGCGATGGGTGTCAACATCGGCTGAGCCGGGACGGGACGCGGCCATGCAACCTGCCCAGCCCGGTCAGCGCGTGTCTGTCAGCGCCAAGGCTGACTGCCGCATCCGTCTGCAAGGGCCGGAAGGCCAGCGCATCGCTATTGCGGCGATCGGGACAGGTGGGGGCCAGAGCGGGCGCGTGCTCGCCTTTGAACGGATTGATCCGCAGCACTGGCATATGGACGGCATGGCCGAGTTGGAAGGCGACTTTGAAATCGTCGCCTATGTCATGGATGATCGCCACGGCGGCTTTGCCAACGCTGCCTATCCGATCCACATGGAGGTGGACGGCACCACCCACGTGATGCCCCCACCGACCGAACAACTCGCCGCCGTGATCCTCGCCGAGGTCTATACCCGCAATGGCGAGCGGCGGATGAAGCTGTCGAACGAGGGCTTCACCTTCGGGATCGACGCCTATGTGAGGGCGCGCAATCTCGGCTCGGTGACGGTGCCGTTCCGCAATGTGCCGGATGTGCCACCGCCCGGAAATCATGGAGGCAATGGGCCCATCCCGCATCCTGATGGGCGCGGGCATAACCGCCCCAAGCCGGTGCCGGGCCAGCTGATCGGTTCGGGCAGCGGCGTGCTGATCGCGCCCGATCTGATCGTCACCAATGCCCATGTGGTCGAGGACGGCCAGCGTTTCGAGGTCGGCCCCGCGCGCGATTCCGGCGTCGTGCTGGCGGTCGATGCCCAGCACGATCTGGCGCTGCTGCGCTGCCAGACTGCGGGCGCGCCGCTGCCGCTCCGGATCGGATCGCCGCTGTTTCTGGGTGAGGATATCATGGCCGCGGGCTTCCCGCTGATCGACGTGCTGGGGGCCGATCTCAAGGTCACCACCGGCAATGTCTCGGGCCTCACGGGCGGGGGCGGGGACATCTCGCGCTTCCAGTTCAGCGCGCCAATTGGCTCGGGCTCGTCGGGCGGGGCGATCATCGACGAGTTCGGTAATCTGGTCGGCATCACTTCGGCGAGCCTCGCGCATGACAATATGCGCAACCGTGGGTCGATCTCCGAGAACGTCAATTTCGGCATCCGCGCTGCGATGGTGTTCGAGATGGTAGCGGCGGCGGGGGCAGACCTGCCGCCGATCGCGATCTCGACCGATAACGTGCGCCGCAATGTCGTGGGGCGGGCGCGCAGTGCGGTGGTCAGCATCATCATCCATGCCTGATCCGGTGCAGGATTGCGTGACGGTCGACCTGCCGACCGGACGGCTGGTGCTGCGCGGGGTTGCGCCCGAGCGTGTCGCCGAGCTGTGCGATTTTGCCGCCAGGGCCAATCCCAAGCGTGGGTTCCTGATCGTCTCGCGGGTGTTGGGCCGCCACCTCCCCACGCCGCCGCAAGCATTGCGCGCGACCGCTGACGCACTCGCCGCGCAAATCCCCGGCGACCTGCCGGGGCCGGTGCTGTTCTGCGGCATGGCGGAGACCGCGACGGGCCTTGCGCAAAGCGTGTGGGCAGCATGGCGCGCGCGGCACCCGGATGCTGCCAGCGCCTATATCCAGAGCAGCCGCCAGATCGCGGCGGGCGCGCGCATCCTCACCCGGTTCGAGGAAGGCCACAGCCACGCCGCCTCGCACATGGTGCAGGTGAGCGCGGAGATCGAACCCATACTCGCCGCCGCGCGCAGCCTCGTGATCGTCGATGATGAAAGCAGCACCGGCAGCACCTTTGTCGAAGCGGCTGAGGCGCTGGTAGCCGCCTTGCCGCAGATCGCGGCGGTGCATTGCGCCAGCCTGACCGATTGGAGCGCGGGTGGGTTCCTGTTGCGGATGCCGCGTCCCGCTGCGGCCCATTCCTTGATCGCCGGGACGCTCGAATGGACGCCGGGGGCAGGGCAAGCTGCCGCCACACTCGCGCCCGCCGCCAACCGCCACGGCACGGCGACTGCCACCGGAATGCGCAGCCGTACCGGCCTGCTCGCGCCCGAGGCCGCCGACCGCGCCCCCCTCACCGCCACGCCGGGTGAACGGGTGCTGGTGCTGGGCGATGGCGAGCACGCCTATGAATCGCTGCGCATCGCCGAAGACCTCGCCGCGCTGGGGGCTATCACCGCCGTCCAGTCGATCACCCGCACGCCCGCGCTGATCGGCCACGCAATGCAAAGCGTCACCACGCTCACGGACGCCTATGGCTCGGGCGCGATGTGCCATGTCTATAACCTCCTCGCGCACCGGCCCGACCGGATCGTCATCGCTGCGGAGATTGCGGGGGCGCAAGCCGACGAGTTGGCGCGCTGGGTCGCTGAAGCGGGTAGCACGGCGATGGTGGAACTGGCGCTATGCCGCTACGGGGCGCAGGCATGACCATCCGCCCGCTCATTCTGGCCGACCTTGACGACAGCCTGTTCCAGACGCGGCCCAAGTGCGGCGATTGGCCGGATGATACGCTGCGGCTGATGAGCCGCCTCGTCGATGGCAGCCCCAGCGGCTATGCCACTCCGCCGCAGCAGGGGCTGATGGCGTGGCTGGCGCATGGCGAGGTGGTGCCCGTCACCGCGCGCAGCCGCGAGGTGCTGTCGCGGGTCGATATCGCGCAGGCCCCGGCGATCTGCGCCAATGGCGGCTGCATCCTGATGGCGGACGGCACACCCGATCCAGTCTGGCACCGCCACCTTGAGGCTCAGGCGCAGGCCGGGATCACACCCGGCGCGCTCTATCCCGAACTCATCGCCGGTCTGGACGGCGAGGCGTTCCGGCACTGGATCGTCAGCGAGGACGGGCTCGATCTCTACTGTGTCATCAAGAGCAACCACGGCGATGTCCCCGCGCTCACCGCCGTGGCCGAGGCGCTCAAGCCGCGTCTTCCCCAAGGCTGGCGCATCCACGCCAATGGCAACAACCTCGCCTTCCTGCCCCCGTGGCTGAGCAAGCGGGCAGCGGTGCGGTATATGCTGGAACAGGTCCGCTGCGTCACGCCCGAACGCCCGGTGATCGGCATCGGCGATAGCTGGTCGGATGCGGGCTTCCTTGACCTCACCGACATGGCGATGATCCCGACCCAGGCGCAGCTGTGGCAGCACATCGCGCGCGGGCATGAGTGGATCGATTGAGGGTTTGGCCATGACCCTGTTCCACGGCTCCTACGCCCCCGAGGACGTGACCTTCCTGCTGAAGCCCGCAGCCATCGGCCTCACAGGCGTGCGCGCCAAGGAGGCGCTGATCCAGTCGGGGGCGCGGCATTATTCGGAAATGCTGTCGGAGGAGCGGCTGCCGGATCAGCGCTATCTCGATCTCTACCACGCCGCGCTGGCGAGGAATGGTGGGCGGCTCAGGGGCGACGTCGCGGCGCTGGCCGACGCGATTGCCGCGCGGCCTGAGACTGCTCAAAGCAGCACGATCATCTCGCTCGCCCGGGCAGGCACGCCCATCGGCGTGCTGCTGCGGCGCGCCTTGCTGCGGCGCGGGGTGGAGGCGGTGCATTACTCGGTCAGCATCATCAGGGGGCGCGGGATCGACCGCGTGGCACTCGCCCACATCGCCGCCGCACGCGGGACAGCGGACGCGGTGTTCGTTGACGGTTGGACCGGCAAGGGTGCGATCACCGGGGAGCTGGAAGCGAGCCTCGGCGACGGCAGCACCGGCTTTGCCCCCTTCCTCGCGGTGGTGGCTGACCCGGCGGGTTGCGCTTCATTGGCGGCGACGGCGGAAGACTATCTCATCCCCTCGGGCATCCTCGGCGGGATCGTGTCCGGGCTGGTCAGCCGCTCGGTGCTGAGCGACGCGCTGGTGGGCGAGGGCGACTTCCACGCCTGCCGCCACCTTACGGAATTCGCCGCAGCCGACCAATCGCGCGCCTTCATCGCCGCCGTCGAGGCCGCTGCACCTTCGGCCCAACCCCACCCCGGTTGGACCGCCGCAGGGGCCCGCCAGAGCCGCCTTGCCTGCGAGACGCTGATCGCCAGCCTGATGGACGAATTCGCCGTGACGGACCGCAACCGCATCAAGCCCGGCATCGCCGAAGCCACCCGCGCTGTCCTGCGCCGCGTGCCCAAGGCCGTACTCGTGCGCGACAAGGATGACGCGGAAGTTGCGCATTTGCTTCATCTTGCCACACAAACCGGGGTAAGTGTGCATCAACGGGAACTAGGCAACTATCGCGCCGTAACTGTGATTGCGAAAGCAGGAGACGTGTGATGACGAAAGCGGTCGAACTCGGCGCGACGCTCTATATCCCGGTGCAGCACCCGCGCCTTGCGGAGGTGCTGGCGGGCGACAATCCCGATCTGCGTTCAGTGGTGATCTGCCTTGAGGATTCGCTGCACGAGGCCGAGGTGGGCGCGGCGCAGGATGTGTTCTGCGCGACGCTCCGGGCGCTGGAGGCCGCGCCCCCGGCGCTGATCGCCTATACCCGCCCGCGCAATCCCGAGATGCTGACCTGGATGCAGGCCCAGCCGGGGATTGAGCGGCTGGCCGGTTTCGTCCTGCCCAAGATCACAACCGCCAATCTGGCGGACTGGCTGGCGCGGCTGGAAAATCCTCAGCATGGGATCATGCCCACCATTGAAAGCGCCGAGGCGTTTGACCGTGCGGCGCTGACCGCGATGGCCCGCGCGCTCGAACCGCTGGGTAGCCGCGTCCATGCGGTCAGGATCGGCGGGAACGACATCCTTAACCTGCTCGGCGTGCGCCGCTCGCGCACCCGCACCGCCTATGACGGCCCGCTCGGTTTGGCGATCGCCACCATGGCGAGCGTGTTCCTGCCCGAAGGCATGGCACTGTCCGCTCCGGTGTTTGAGCATTACGCGCAAAGCGATCTGCTGCGCGAAGAGGTCGCACGCGATCTGGAGCATGGCCTGCTGACCAAGACCGCGATCCATCCGGTGCAGGTCGGCATCATCCACGAAGCGCTGCGCCCCTCGGCGAGCGAAGCGGATGAAGCCCGCGCGATCCTCGCCCGAGAAGCGCGGGCGGTGTTCAGCCACGGCGGCAGCATGTGCGAGCCGACCACCCACGCGCGCTGGGCCGCAGGCGTGCTTGACCGCGCCGAGGTCCATGGCTTGCGCGGTGCGGCCCCCGGCGTTTCCGAACAGCCGACGCGGGTCGCCTGACGCTGTCGTGACCGCGATCACCAAACGGCGCCACGCCGAACTGGCCGGGCAGGCGATGAAATATGTCGCCGAACTGCTGCTGATCGAGCCGCTGAGTCCGGCCTTCGATCACAAGCTCGAAGCAATTGAGGCGCTGGGCCGGGATGAAATCGCGCAGCTTTCCGCGCGCCACGCGGGCAGCCTCGCCCATGTCGCACCGCCGCCGACCGGGGGGATCGCCCGCGCGATTATGGGGCTGCGCAACCTTGCTGAAAGCCTCGAACCGCTGCGGCAGGGTAATTTGGCTGGCAATTTGGCCGGCGGGGCCAAGCGCTTCGGCCTGATCCCGGCCAAACCCGACCCCAAGGCCTATTTCCGCCGCTACCGCGAGGCGCAGGGCGAGATCGAGGCTGCGCTGGCTGCGCTGACCCGCGAGCGTGATGCGCTGATCCGCGCCAATGTCACCTTGGAGTCCGAGCAGGCCGGGCTGACGCCGCTGATCGCCACGCTCAGCGAGCACGCGCTATTCGCCGAGGAAATCGCGCTCACTCTCACCGCCCGCGCTGAGGCGCTCGCCGCGCGTGAGCCGATGAAGGCGCGGCGGCTGCAATCGGATGTGCTCCACACCGTCCAGACCCGGCTGCGCGACATTGCCGAGGCCCGCGCGCTTGCCATGCAGGCCGCCGCTCTGCGCGAGATCGTCAGCGCCACCAACACCCGGCTGATCGAAGGCATTGATCAGGCGACTGCCACTATGGTGCTGGTGCTGCGCACCGCCATTGAAGCGGCGCGGCTGATTGCGAGCCAAGAGCTGGTGCTTGACGGGATTGCCAGCCTGCGCCGCGCGGCGAGCAATCTGATCGCGGAGGATGATCCCGTCAGCACGGACGCCGGTGCCGAAGCCTTGCAGTCGGCCTTTGCCAAGCTCTACGATGCGCTCGACCGGCTCGACACTGAACGCGCGGGCAGCGCGGCGCGCTTGGCCGATCCGGCGCGTTAAGGTGGCGCTTGCCGGGGTGTGGTGTTAGGACGACACGCCGGATAAGCGCCGGTCAATGGAGACGTGACGGTTCGTGGGCCTGTTTGATTCGATCCGGAAGATATTTGCGGCGCCTGAGCCGGGGGCGGACCCCGCGCCCGCCGCTGCGCCGCCCGCGAACCGCAAGCCCGCGTTCGATTATGATGACCAGCGCGTGCCCACCGGCGCGCGGGACAAGATCCGCACGATCCTTTCCAGCCTCGCCGAAGTTGAAGGCATGATGGACCGCGAACAGGTGCAGGCCGTCAGCCGCACCGAGATCGAGCTGATGCGCGACGAGCACCTGCCCAAGCTGGTCAAAAGCTACATCGACATCCCCAGCGCCCACCGCGCCGAAATCTTCCGCAAGACTGGCAAGTCGGCGAGTTTCATCCTCGAAGAAAGCCTAGGCACCATGCAGGCCCGGATCGACGAGATCGCCCGCAATCTGGCGCAGCACGATCTCGACGCTTTCTCCAGCAACGCGGCCTTCATCAGCCGCCGCTATAGCGACAACGATCCGTTCCGGTGAGGCTTCAGGCCCAGTCGCCCAGCAGTGGGGTGAACTCGTCCACCCGGATCAGCTGCCACACCCCGCCGGTGAGGTAGGGATCGTCCGCCAGAATGGCGCGCGCCGCCGCTTCGTCTGCCGCCTTCACGATCAGCAATGAGCCGATGATTAGCCCGTCGCTGCGCTTCAACGGGCCAACGATCACGAAATGCTCGGCATTGGCATGGACGAACTCAAGGTGCGCCGGGCGATGGATTGCGCGCAGGCGGCCGCCGTCTTCGCCGTCGCGGCAGTGGAAGCAGAACATACGCATGATTGAAAGGCCCCCGGTGGTCGCGAGCCCAAGGCTAACCGCGCAAGCTGCGGCGGGCAAGCGGGGCGTTGCAAAACCCGCGCTTGAAGCGCAGCCTTAGCGCGTTCAGAGGGCCGGGCATTCTCCCCGCGAATCGTTTCAGGTGAAACCAGATGGCTGACTACTCCGCTGCCCCCAGCATCGACCGTACGGACCTGCGCCGTGCGTACCGGCAGGAGGAAGAGGCCTGCATCGCCGAGCGGCTGGATCAGGCCGCCCCGGCCGCGCGGGCGCACGCCGCCGCTGCAGGTCTGGCGATCGATCTGATCGAAGGCGCGCGCGGCAAGAAGGCGAGCGGGATTGACGCTTTCCTCCAGCAATACGGCCTCGATACCGAGGAAGGCATCGCGCTGATGTGCCTCGCCGAAGCGCTGCTGCGCGTGCCCGACGCGGCCACTGCCGATGCGCTGATCCGCGACAAGATCGGCAGCATCGAATGGGGCGAGCATCTGGGCGAAAGCTCCTCGACCTTCGTCAATGCTGCGACCTTCTCGCTGATGCTGACCGGCGAAGTGCTCGATCCGCCCGATGCCCGCCAGCGCGGGATGGGTTCTGTGTTGAAACGCGCGATGAACCGGCTGGGCGAGCCGGTGATCCGCACGGCCACTGGTCAGGCGATGAAGATCCTTGGCGGGCAGTTCGTGTTCGGCCGGGATATCGACGAGGCCCTGAAGCGCGCAGCACCGGAACGCGCGCGCGGGATCACGCATAGCTTCGATATGCTGGGCGAGGCGGCGATGACTTTCGCCGATGCCGAGAGGTATCGGCAGGCCTATGAAGCGGCACTAAACCGGTTGGCGCGCGAAGCCGGCGCAGGGGTGGCCGGATCGCCGGGGATTTCGGTCAAGCTCTCCGCGCTGCATCCCAAATACACCTTCTTCCACGCCGACGCGGCGCGGGCCGCGATGGTGCCGGTGATCAAGGCGCTCGCGGTGCGGGCGCGCGATGCCGATATCCACTTCACCATCGACGCCGAAGAGGCCGAGCGGCTGGAGCTCAGCCTCGACATTATCGAGGAGCTGGTTGCCGATGACGATCTGTTCCGCCGCCCCGATGGCAGCCGATGGGAGGGCTTCGGGCTCGCCATCCAGGCCTACCAGAAGCGCGGCGTTGCCGTATGCGACTGGGCGGGGAAGCTGGCGCGGCGGCATGGCCGCAAGCTGTTCGTCCGGCTGGTCAAGGGCGCCTATTGGGACAGCGAGGTGAAGCTGGCGCAAGTGGGCGGCTACAGCGATTACCCGGTGTTCACCCGCAAGGTCGCGACCGATGTCAGCTACCTCGCCTGCGCCGCACGCCTGTTCGAGCACGCCGATGTGATCCGCCCGGCCTTCGCCACGCACAATGCGTACACGATTGCGGCGATCAAGCATCTCAGCGAGGGTAAGGCGTTCGAGTTCCAGCGCCTGCATGGCATGGGCGAGGAAGTCTACGACGCGCTCCACGCGCTCGAAGGCAATCAGCGCACCCCGGTGCGCATTTACGCGCCGGTCGGCGGGCACAAGGAATTGCTCGCCTATCTGGTGCGCCGATTGCTCGAGAACGGAGCGAACACCAGCTTCGTCAACCGCATGGGCGACGCCGATATTCCGGCGACCGAACTGGTCGGCGATCCGGTCGCGGAACTTGCTGGGCTCAGCCCGCGCCGCAATCCGGCGATCCCCTTGCCGAAGGACATCTTCGGCGCGCGTGCCAACAGCGCCGGGATCGACCTCAGCGATCCCCTCGTGCGTGAGCCGCTGATGGCGCGGTTGAAGCTGCTCGAAGATGTCCACTGGCGGGCCGAGCCGACCTTCCCGGCGGCCATCGCGGGCGAGATCGCGCCGATCACCAAGCCGCATGATCCCGCCGCCGTCATCGGCACCCGCCGCGATGCGACTGCGGAAGAGGTCGAGGCCGCCTTCACCCGCGCCGCCGCGATCCAGCCCGGCTGGGACGCGCTGGGCGGCGAGGCACGGGCGCTGTTGCTGGAAGAAGCGGCTGACCTGTTCGAGGCGCACGCGGCGGAGTTCCTCAGCCTGTGCCAGCGCGAGGCGGGCAAGACACTGCTCGATTCCGTGCTTGAACTGCGCGAGGCGGTCGATTTCCTGCGCTATTATGCGCAAGGCGCGCGCCAGCAATTCGGTGCGCCGACGATCCTGCCGGGGCCGACGGGCGAGGAGAACTCGCTCGCGCTCCACGGACGCGGGGTGTTTGCGACAATTTCGCCGTGGAACTTCCCGCTGGCGATCTTCATCGGCATGGCCTCGGCTGCGCTGGCGGCAGGCAACACGGTGATCGCCAAGCCCGCCGAACAGACCCCGCTGATCGCCGCTCTCGCCGTCAAGCTGTGCCACGAGGCCGGCATTCCGCCCGAGGCGCTGCAATTGCTGCCCGGCGCGGGGGTAGTCGGCCAGATGATCACCGCCGATCCGCGCCTCGCGGGCGTTGCCTTCACCGGCTCGACCGACACCGCGCGCGCGATCAACCGCGCGCTCGCCAATCGCGACGGGCCGATCGCCACGCTGATCGCCGAGACCGGCGGGCAGAACGCAATGATCGTCGACAGCTCCGCGCTGCCCGAACAGGTGGTGCGCGATGTGCTCGCCAGCAGCTTCCAGAGCGCGGGGCAGCGCTGTTCGGCGCTGCGGGTGCTCTACCTTCAGGACGACATAGTGGGGCCGATGCTGGCAATGATCCGCGGCGGGTTCGAGGCGCTGCATGTCGGCGATCCGGCTGATCTTGCCACCGATGTCGGCCCGGTGATCGACGAGGATGCCAAGGCGCTGCTCGAAGCCCATGTGGCCGATTGCACCGCGCGCGGCCTGCCGGTCACGCGCCTGCCGCTGCCGCCAGAGACCGCCAAGGGCTGCTTCGTCGCGCCGACCATTGTTGAACTCGGCTCGATCCGCGATCTGACGCGCGAACATTTCGGCCCGATCCTCCACATCGTGCGCTTCAAGGCAGGTGAGCTGGCGCAGGTGGTCGATGACATCAACGCCGTGGGCTACGGCCTCACGCTCGGCCTCCACAGCCGCATCGCGGAAACGCGGCGCTTCGTGCAGGCCCACGCCCGCGTCGGCAACTTCTACGTCAACCGCAACCAGATCGGCGCGGTGGTCGAAAGCCAGCCGTTCGGCGGGGAGGGCCTGTCCGGCACCGGGCCGAAAGCGGGCGGCCCGCACTACCTCGCGCGCTTCGCGACCGAGCGGGTGATGACCATCGACACCACGGCGGCCGGGGGGAACGCGAGCCTGCTGGCGGCGGGATGATGGGGCAGCGGATCAAAGTCGCCAGCTACAACATCCACAAGGGCATCGGGACCGACCGCCAGCGCGATCCCGCGCGCATTCTCAAGGTGCTGGCCGAGGTCGATGCGGATATCGTCTGCTTGCAGGAGGCGGACCTCAGGTTCGGCAAGCGCACCGGCGTGCTCCCGGCGTTCATGATCGCCAGCCACACCGATTACGTGCCCGTGCCGCTCGACGTGCAGCACGATTCGATGGGGTGGCACGGCAATGCGATCCTGGTGAAGCGCCACATCAGCATCGACGCGCATGACATCATCCACATCCCCTGCCTTGAGCCGCGCGGGGTGGTGACGGCGACCTTGGGGATCGGCGGGGCGAGCGTCAGCGTGTTCGGCATGCATCTCGACCTGTCGGGCCTGTGGCGCGTCCGGCAAGCCCGCGCGATTGCCGCGCTGGGTGAGGCCGCCCGGCAGCAGCATCCCACGGTGCTGATGGGCGACATCAATGAATGGCGCGCCAATGCGGGATGTTTCCGCGAGTTCGGCAAGCATTTCACCGTTCTCGACCCCGGCCCCAGCTTCCACAGCCAGCGCCCCATCGGGCGGCTCGACCGGATCATGCATTGCGACCGGCTGGTGATGCGCAGCTGCGGCGTGCACCGCAGCGCGCTGTCCGCGACTGCGTCGGATCATCTGCCTGTGTGGGCGGAGTTCACGGTGGGGTAATCTGCTCTGCGCGACAACGGTGGCGGAATCACGGAAGGAGAGCGGTGATGAGAATGTCCGCCAGCGCCATGCTGCTTGCAGGGCTGATGATCACGGCGAGCGCGCAGGCCGAGCAGCCACAAATGCGCGTGAGGCCTGCCGAGACGCCAACGCCCGCGCCGTCACCCGGCGATACCTATGGCCTGCCCGGCGCCCCGACCGAACGCGCGCTACGCGCCCGCGCCAATCTCGAAGCTCTGCTTCAGGGCCGCATCTATACCAACGACCTTTCGCCGCAGGACTTGCAGGACGTGCTCGATTTCGAGCGCATGGCGCGGGGTGCCTACCCCGACAATCGCACTTTTCAGCAGCAATGCATCGACGAGGAAGTGCGCCGCAACGGCGGCAACCCGACTCAGCTCGCATGGCAGGTGATCCGGCTGAAGTGCCAATAGGCGCGGGCGGCGGGCTGGGTGCAAATGGGTAGGAAACTGCCATCCACTCCTCGTCGCCCCGTGCTTGACACGGGGTTTGGCCTTCTTTTTCCGCCGCCGGGTTACTTGGCTATGGAAGTTCGCGTTGATTGAGGCGGAGAACCCCGGTTGGGACGACCTCTGGGACCAGTGGTTCGCGCCCGATACAGAGCAGAAGTAGCCAAGCCCCGTGTCAAGCACGGGGCGACGATGGAAGGAATGTCTACTCCGGGATCGCTTCCCGCACGATAGTTCCCATCCCATGCCCATCCAAATCGGGCATGACCTTTCCACCTTCCGCGCGGGCGACGCTAAGGCGAGAGGGGATATGTTTCTGCCCACTCTTGCCCCGCACCCGCGCATCGGGAATCCCTCACACATGGCGATTCTCTCCGATAAATGGATCCGTACCCAAGCGCTCGAACATGGCATGATCGAGCCTTTCGTCGAGGCCCAGCGGCGCGACGGGGTGATTTCCTATGGGCTGTCGTCCTACGGCTATGACGCCCGCGTCGCGCCGGAATTCAAGATCTTCACCAATGTCGACAGCTCGGTGGTCGATCCCAAGCAGTTCGATCCGAGGAGCTTCGTCGACCGGGAGACCGACGTCTGCATCATCCCGCCCAATTCCTTCGCGCTCGCCCGCACGGTCGAGTATTTCCGCGTCCCGGAAGATGTGCTGGTGATCTGCCTCGGCAAATCGACCTATGCGCGCTGCGGGATCATCGTGAATGTCACCCCGCTGGAACCGGGCTGGGAGGGGCACGTGACGCTGGAGTTCAGCAACACCACGCCGCTGCCCGCGAAAATCTACGCCAATGAAGGCGCGTGCCAGTTCCTGTTCCTCAAGGGTAACGAACGCTGCGAGACCAGCTATAAGGACCGCGCGGGCAAATATATGGGTCAGCGCGGGGTGACGCTGCCCCGGCTCTAGTCGTGTGCGATACCGGCGCGCTTTCCTACACGCCGGGCAAGGCATAGCGTTGCGGCCATGATCTGCTCCTCGCCCCGACCGGGGTTGTCACCCCCTCCCCCCCCGGCATGGCGAATCTGTCAATTTCGTTTTTCGGGAACAAAGCATTGTATTTACGAGAATATTCTCGGTTTTCCTCGCTTGACACCCTGTCAACTTTGTCAACTTCGATTAGGCAGTCCGACGTGTCGAAGCGAGGGTCCCATCAAGGCTCTGTTCGCCCTGACCTTGTCGAACGGCGACTTTTCCTCTTCAACGCAAACAGCAGCAGGTCAGTGCTTCGATACGCTCAGCACCAACAGAGGTAAGACATGACGACACCCCGCGAATTCGACATCATCGTCTACGGCGCAACCGGGTACACCGGGCGGCTGGTGGCGGAATATCTCGCCCACCATTACGGTAGCCGCGAGGACGGCCCGAAGTGGGCAATGGCAGGCCGCAGCCTCGCCAAGCTGGAGGAAGTGCGCGACCTGATCGGCGCGCCGGCCTCGACCCCGCTGGTGGTCGCCAATGCCGATGACAGCGCCGATCTGGAAGCGATGTGCGCGCGTACCAAGGTCGTGCTGACCACTGTCGGCCCGTACCAGCTCTACGGTGACAAGCTGGTCGCGGCCTGCGTCAAAACCGGCACCGATTACGCCGACCTGTGCGGCGAACCGGCCTGGATGGCCGAGAAGATCGCCGAGCATCAGGCCGCCGCCGAAGCCAGCGGCGCGCGCATCTGCTTCTCGTCCGGGTTCGATTCGATCCCGTTCGACCTCGGCGTGATGATGACCCAGAAGGCGTGCGTCGCAAAGTTCGGCAAGCCCGCGCCGCGCATCCGTGGCCGCGTGCGTGCAATGCAGGGCACCTTCTCGGGCGGCACCGCCGCGAGCCTTGGTGCGACGATGAAAGCGGCGGCGAAAAGCCCCTCGCTCATCAACGTGCTGCGGAATCCCTTTGCGCTGACGCCGGGGTTTGAAGGGCCGGACCAGCCCTCGGGCATGATCCCTGCCCACGAGGAAGACCTCGGCAAGTGGTCGGCGCCCTTCGTGATGGCGCCGATCAACACCAAGAACGTGCATCGCACCAACTTCCTGCTCGGCCATCCGTACGGAACCGACTTCAAGTATGACGAGATGATGCTGACCAGCCCCGGCGATGCGGGCCGGGCGGCGGCCAATGCGGCGCTGGAGTTCATGAAGAACCCGTTCGGCTCCAAGCCGCCCAAGCCCGGCGAAGGCCCGACCAAGGAAGAGCGTGAGAACGGCTTCTACGATGTCGTCTTCGTCGCTGACATGGCCGATGGCGGGCGCCTGCAATTCGGGGTCAAGGGCCGGTACGATCCGGGCTATGGTTCGACCAGCCGGATGCTTTCCGAGACCGGCATTGCGCTGCTCAGCTGCACCAAGCCGGGCGGGATCGGGACGCCGGGGAGCTTCCTCGGCGAGGATCTGGTGAAGCGGCTCGAAGAGCACGCCGAACTGACCTTCGCGGTTGAGGCCTGAGGCACAAAAAAGGGGCAGCCGGTGATCCCGGCTGCCCCTGATTGCGACCCTTGCGCGGTGCGGTGGCCTCAGAAGCTGAGGCGCACGCTCGCGCGGAAGTTGCGGCCCACCAGCGGCACGAAGTCCTTGGTGAAGCTCGCATGGCGGCGACCGTTGACATCGAAGATGTTGTCGGCGGCCAGCTGCACAGTGACGTTCTGGTTATCAGCCAGCGGACGCCAGGCGATCAGCGCGTTGACCAAAGTGAAGCTGTCCGTTGGCGTTTCGAACACAGTCGTGCGGTCCTGCTTGTCGAACCATTGCACTTCGCCGCGCACGTCGAAAGCGCCGGTCTGTGCTTCCAACGCGCCGAGCAGGCTCAGCGGCGGGATGCGCGGCACGGCGGTGCCATCGGCCAGTTCCGCCTCGACATAGGAGGCACGCAGATCGGTGATCAGGCGGAAGCCTTCGCCGTCGATGATCGGATAGTTTACGTCGGCTTCGATCCCGAAGAAGTCGGCATCCTGCTGGAGGTATTGGAAGACCGGCAGATCGTCCTCTTCCTCGCCGGTTTCCTCAAGGAAGATGTAGTTGCCGAACCACTGCTTGAACACGGTCAGGTTGAACGTCCCGGCACCAATGTTGCCACGGGCATAGGCTTCAAGGCCCCAGGCGGTTTCGGTCCGGAGATCGGCGTTACCGACTTCGAAGGCCTGCGTGGCGATGTGCGGGCCGTTGGAGAACAGCTCTTCGGCGCTCGGCGCACGCTCGGCGCGCGAGCCGTTGATGCCGACGCGGATGCCGTCGATGCCTTCGTAAACGAGGCCGAGGGCGCCGGAGAAGGTATCGAAGTCCCGCTCAATCCCAAGGGTCTGGGCCTCGACCTTGGTGAATTCGGCGCGAGCTGCGGCTTCGATCTGGAACGGGCCGGTGCCGAGCTCCTGAAGCGTGAACAGCGCGACCTGATCGGTCAGGTTGGGCGGGATATAGGCCTCAGCGCCGACCGCGAAGAAATCGCGGTGCTGGTATTGAATGCCGCTCGATCCACGCAGCGTGCCGCCGGTGTTCTGAACCAGTTCGGCGCGGGCTTCGACGCTGGTGGAATCGAACACCGTGCCGACCTCGGCACCCTCGAATTCGGTGTGGGTGTAGTCCGAATAGCCGACCCGCAGCTTCAGGCGTTCAAATGCGCCGTCGCCAAGGAAGACGTCGCCCTTGAAGTCGGCGCGGAACTGCTTGAGGCCGATGGTAACGAGTTCTTCGCCCTCGCCTTCAGCGGCAGCGGCGATGCCCGCGGTTACTTCCTCGCCATGGTGATGATCTGCGCCCGGGCGGGTGGGGACGCCATAATTGGTGTCATACCAGCCGAGCGATGCGCCGAAGGTGCTTTCGCCGAGGATCACGCCGAGGCCAGCATTGATCGTCCAGCTTTCCATCGCCGAGTTGGGCACGGTGCCGCGCTGATTGGCGGCTTCGCGCAGCTCTGCGGCTTCATCGAGATTGCCTTCGTCCGCTTCCACATCAGCATCGGCGAGCAAATCGGCACGCAGCGCCTGTGCGACCTGGAAGCCGCCGATTTCGACGTCATCGGTCTGACGCCACGAACCATCGACGTGGAACACGAGGCTTGTCCCCACCCCGACATCGAGGCTGCCCGCGCCGGTGCGCAGGTTGGTGGCGCTGTCGATCCCGGCAAAACCGTCAAAGTGGAAGTCTTCATCCGGCATCCGGGTCGGGATGCGCTTGTCGATCACATTGACCGCGCCGCCGATCGCCTGGCTGCCGTAGAGCAGCACCGCGGGACCGCGCAGCACTTCGATCCGCTCGACCGTGATCGGGTCGATGGTGGTGGCGTGGTCGACCGAGGTGTTCGAGACGTCCGAGGTGCCGACGCCGTCGACCAGCACGCGCACACGCTCGCCCTGCTGACCGCGCAGCACGGGGCGCGAGGAACCGGGGGCGAAGCTGGTGGCGGAGACACCGGGAAGCTTGGTGAGCAGATCGCCGATCTGGCCCGTCACGCCGTCGCGCTGGATGTCGCGGATTTCGACCACGCTGGTGCCGGCCAGCACGTCGAGCTCTTTGAGGCCCTGCGCGCTGACGATGATGGTGCCGATCCCGTCGGCCTGGCGGTTGTGGACGTCATCCTCGACCTGCGTGCTGCCAGTAGGCTGCTCCGCTTCCGCCTCGGCGGCTTCCGCGAGCGCGGGCGTGGCGACAAAGGCCAGACCCAGCACGGTGGCGAGTGCAAGGTGAGAGGACGCGATTTGCGTCTTGTTGCTGGTCATGAGGGGTCCCGTTGTTTTGATGAGATAACGTATCGCGCGCCTAACGACGTCCCCGCCGAATGCAAGCGGAAATCAGGCCGACAGCTGACGGAGGCCGACCAAGTGCGGCTGATTTGCGACAGGTCTGGGAAGGGCCTGACGCGGGCTGGGAGGGCCTAGCCGATGCCGATGAAGGGCGGGTGGCCCGCTCCGGCGACCGCGCGTTTCATGCCGGCGGAGTTGCACGCCAGCGGCATCGCGTCGCTGCGATTAACTGCGATCACCCCGCCATCGCCGCGCTGGTGAGCGACCTCGGCCAGCATTGCGTTGCACGCGTCATCAAGGCCCGTGCCGCCAGCGTAGATGAAGGCCTCGCCGATCCCGGTGCAGCTGACCGCGATGTTGCCGTCCGCCCAATTGCCGATGCCGGTGATAGGAGTGTCGCCAACGCGCCCAGCGCGCTTTCTGGTCCAGCGCTACTGCGCCGACTGGGCCATGTGGCAAGCCGCTATCAAGCTGGAGCAGTTCCTCAGCCTCGTCCGGCGAATGGTCACTTGACCACCGAGGGGACAGAAGAAACCTGCGTCCATGCAACCGAGGATGTCATGCCAGCTTGAGGCGTGCAACATACTTGCAAGTATCTATGCAGTCGGGGCAATTCCGCGACTTGAGTGCCTTGCCGGAAGCGCTTGCAATGGGCCGATGCGTCGCGGCTGCAACATTCGGGATCGCTGATTTCATGCTTCTTTTCGCAGCGACCAGCGTTGGACCGCACGCCGTCCGCCCGTAGCGTCAGTTGCCGTTATTGGTCACAACATTGCCGATCGCAATGGCCGAGAACGCGAGGCTGGTAACGGTCGACAGGAATTCACGCAGCTCCGCTCCCGGTGCCGTCGAGACATAGACCACATCCTGATCGTGGATCTGGAATTCCTGCGCCACGAAGAACCCGCGGGCGTCTGACAGATCAAGCCGATAGATGACCGGAACTCGGCCATCCTCGAGCGCTTGCGTTGCCATACGCTTTGCTGGATCCAGCGCATCTGGTTGCTCAAGTCGGAACACAAACACACCGCGGATATTGGCTTGGTTATCGCGTAACCCGCCGACCCGCGCCAAGGCCTGCGCCAGCGATATGCCCCGCCCTTCGAAAGGGATCTCCGCGCTGGTTGCCACGGCGCCCATCGCAATGAAGCTATAGGGCTGGTGCAGCACCGTCACGACGTCTTCCGGGCGCATCCGAATGTTCTGTGCCGGTTGGGCAATGATCGCCTCCAGTGCCATCGTTGCCGATGCGCCGCCGCGACTGACCTGCACGGTGGTCTGGTGTACCGGCGCGCGGGGGCCACCGACGCTCGCGATGATGTCAAGCAGCCGCTCGCCACGCGGGCCCAGCGGCACACGGCGGCTGGCAGCGATTTCGCCCAGCACGGTGACATTGCGCGAATCGTTGAGCGACAGCCGGACGTTGACCTGAGGATCATTGGCACGGCCTGCCAACCGCGCGACGATCGCGCGCTCGATTGCGGCAGGCGTCTGCCCGGCCGCTTCAATCGTTCCGGCAAATGGTACGCTGATCATGCCTGTGCCATCGACCACTTGCTGGACGACAGTGCGGTTCTGCGCGCCCGCGTCAAGCCCTGGGATGACCCCGCCGCCGCCGAACAGCACCGCGGGCGGTGCTTCCCACATCGCGATGTCGAGCACATCGCCGGGGCCGATCAGCACTTCGCCCGCGCCGCCTTCACCAAATTGCTGCGCCAGGCCAAGTGACTGTTCGAAGGCTGCAATCCGCTTGTAGGTCAGCGGATCAAGATCGACCAGCACGACCTGCGACCCGGCATAGTCCGCCCCTTCGGCCTTGCGAACCTGACCGGACGACGGCCCGGCTGCACCCAGGGTGGTGCAAGCACCGGCCAATCCGGCGAGCAGCAACGCAAGCAAGGGGCGTGCGACGGTTCCGGTAACGGAAGAGGGGCGGTTCATGCTGATTGTGCCTTTGTAATCGGGACAGGCTGCGCGGCCCGGGCATCGTGTGGAAGCGGTGATGCCGTACCGGTGAGCCGCGCATAAAATTCGCCCGGCCGTTGGCGATAGGCGCCTGCGCTGAAACGTTCTGCTTGTACGAGGCCGCGTTGCCCCAGTTCTGCGACGGCGCTGTCATCATCGTCCAGCGCCTTGATCGCCCGTGCGATCGACCGCACATCATAGGGATCGATCATCACAGCCGCCTCTCCTGCCACTTCTGGCAGCGAAGATGTGGCGCTGGTAATGACCGGGGTGCCGAGCGACATCGCCTCCAGCACCGGAAGCCCGAAGCCTTCATACAGCGAGGGGAACATCACCGCCCGCGCCCCGGCAATCGCCGTGGCCAAAGTCTGGCGCGGGAGATAGCCAAGCCACTTGATGCGCTTTTCGGTGTCCAGTTCGGCCAGCTGCTTGAGCAGGGCGACATCACGCTCGCTTCCCCATCCGGGCGCACCGACGATCACCAACGGGTGCCGCGATCCGCTCATCAGATGCGCTTCGAGCAGCCGGGCGAGGTTCTTCTTCGGTTCGAGCGCACCGAAGAACAGGTAGTATTCGCGCATTCCGACGCCGAGCAGCCCTTCGACCTCCTGCGCGATCTGTTCGGGCGATACGCTTTCAATCAGCCTGGCGATATCGGTCGACTGGTAGAGGTTGGTGACCCTGTCCTCCTCGACACCCAGGATGCGGATGATGTCGGCGCGCGAATGCTCGGACACGGTGAGGATGTGATCCGCCTCGCGTGCGATCCGCTGGCACAGGGCCAGATAGTGCCGCTTGTGATCAGCGGTGGTGTAGGGGAGGCGCAGCGGCACCAGATCGTGCAGCGTATAGACATTGGCCGCACCCGGCGTTCTGACCGGCAGCGGATAGGTCCAGTGAGCGATGTCCGTCCCCGGCAGCGCGACCCTGGCAAGCTGCCCGGTCACCACAAAGCCGCCGTTTGTAAGACAATAGAACTTTGGCGCGTTCCAGTGACGCGTCCTGCCGATCGACAGTGCTCGAAGAGTGGAGCTTCGGAGTTGGCAAGCAGAAACGGCATCAGACCATAGCCATGGGGGTGTGTGCTGGTGGACGACATTTCGACATGACAAAATTCATGGCCCAGTGCTCGGGCGGGATCAGCAGAAAATAAACCGGCTCGCTTCGCGCGGCGAGAACATCAATCTCGCTCTTATGGGACAAATCGACAGGCTTGGCCTCCAGTACGGGCAAGCCGAACCCTTCATAAAGGGACGGAAACAAAGCCGCTTTCGCACCCCGGATAAGGCTCACAAGCAGGCTGAAGGGGGCGTAGGGAAGCTGGATCACCCGTTTAGCCCCAGCATCACCCCCCAAGGCGCCGCGATCAGCCCATAGCTTGCAGCAGCCAACATAATCGCTGCCGCACCCGCAGCCGAGACCATGTCCGGCGTCAACCGTGTCGATGCAAGTCTGCGCGCCAGCCGCCAGGACAGGGGGTGATAAAGCTGACGATTGAGCCAATCCTCAAGTTCCACCGGTCGCGCGGGCTGCGCGGTCACCGGGGTCGAGGAAGCAGGGGTCATAGCGTATCACCGGATCCGCGGCAGGACGACGTTGCCCTACCGTGCATCGGCAATGCATATAGGCGGCTGTTTATCAGCGCAATTCCGCAGCACTGCGAGGCCTCATGTCATCCCCCCACGGGTATCGCTTCTCGTCGTCGCGCACGGCCGACCGCCTTGTGGCCGGGGTGCCAGCGGCGGCGCGCCTAGCAAAGGCTCATGCCGCGGCGCTGCCCGGTACGCCTCTGCTGCTGGTGTTGGGCGATTCGGACACGCTTGCCCCGTTGACGCGCGCCGAGATCATGCGTCTGGCTCCCGGCCTCGTGGTCGAACTCCCGGCACCTGCCAACGTCACCTTGCTTCCCGGCGAGGCGCTGCCGGACGCGGCCACTATCCTTGCCGTGCAAGCGGGTTTGGCGGCGGCCCTGGACCAGCCGGCTGATCCCGAGATGGCTTTGCGCAAAGCGGCCAAGGCGATTGTGCGCAGCACGGCAAAACCCGGCGACGGGATCATCTCGCGCCATTGCAACCGCCCCCTGTCACAGGCCGCCTCATCAGCGTTGCTCAGGTTCGGCTGGATCCGTCCTGGCCATGCCACCCTGCTGACATTCCTGACCGCATTGGCAATGTTGGCGAGCCTGCTGACGGGGACGCCGGGCGGGTTGGTGATAGGGGCATTGCTGTTCCAGATCGCCTCGGTTGTCGACGGAATCGATGGCGAGATCGCAAGAGCAACCTTCCGCTCTTCGAAGGCCGGTGCCTCGCTTGACAGCATCATCGATGCCTTCACCAATGTTGCCTTTCTGGCCGGTGCAGGCTGCAACTTCTGGATGCAGGGGCGGGCCGAGGACGCGCTGGTCGGCATGGCCGCCGCCGCTGTGATGGCCACCGGCCTCGCCATCCTCGGAGCCTCGGCCTTCCGGCGAGAAGGCATCGTCCACTTCGACGGGGCAAAACGCATCCAGGAACAGACGGGCAGCCCTAACGCACGGCTGCTCAAAGACCTGACGAGCCGCGATTTCTGCTGCTTTGCGCTGCTTGTTGCTGCGTTGGCTGGGGTCTTGGACGTCGCTTTGAAGGTGTTTCTTGCGGCCGTCATCGTTTGGTTGGTGGCGATCATATCGCTTCTGTCAGCGCGGGCCCCTGGTCAGGAATGACGCATCACGAGATCGAGCAGGCGATCAGGCGCCAAGCGAAAAAGGAGGAGGCTGGCGCGGTGGATCTCGGGAAGCCCGAGACAGGCAACCGCGTTGTCTTGCCGGTCACCGATGGCCCGGAGCCCGAAGGCAAAAAGTCGCAGAAATGCTGGATATAATGGAGCGGGCGAAGGGATTCGAACCCTCGACCCCAACCTTGGCAAGGTTGTGCTCTACCCCTGAGCTACGCCCGCTCACTGGCGCTGACAGAAAGCCGCAGATGCGCGGTTCCTGCCGGAGAGGCGGCGCGATTAGCAGCGCCTTGGCACACCTGCAAGCGCTAAATTCGCACAGTGGCCCACGCAAATTTGGCGCGATTGGGGCTTGATCGCGTCTGGCATAGCGGTCAGCACAAATCCGCGCTTCACATCTTGGCGCAAGGCCCCACATTGAAGCCAATGGCGCACAAGCGTCCAATGACACAGCAGGAGCACGTAACTTGGCCAGCATGGGACTGAGCATCGACGAACAGAAGGCGGTCGACCGTTTCCGCAAGGCGGTGGTCGAACCATCGCAGACCAAGCTCGTCATCCTCGATTTCTGGGCCGAATGGTGCGGCCCGTGCAAGGCGCTGACCCCGGTGCTGGAAAAGGTCGCGGCTGAATATGCCGACAAGGGCGTGGTGCTGTCCAAGCTCAATGTCGATGAGGAACAGTTCATCGCCGCGCAGTTCCAGGTGCGCTCGATCCCGACGGTCTATGCGATGTTCCAGGGCCAGCCGGTTGCTGACCTGACCAGCGCCCGCACCGAATCGCAGTTGAAAGCGATGCTTGACCAACTGCTCGCACAATTGCCGATCGATGGCGGCGCGGGCGATGGCGTGCCGGTCGAACCGCAGGGCCCCTCGCCCGAGGAGATCGCGCAATTCGTGAAACTGGGCGAGGAAGCACTCGCCGCTGGCGATCCCCAGCGCGCGGCGGGCATCTTTGCGCAGATCACCGAATTCGCGCAGGACAATGCCCCCGCCCATGCTGGGCTCGTGCGTGCGCTGGTGCAGCTGGGCGAGGTCGATCAGGCCAAGCAGGTGATGGAGGTGATCGATTCTGATCCGAGCCTCGCCACCGATCCCGCCATCGCGCCCGCCCGCAGCGCGCTCGAACTCGCCGGCACCCGCGTCGATGACAGCGAGCTTGCCGCCCTCCGCGCTGCTGCCGCCGCTGCGCCCGAGGATATGGACGCGCAGTTCGCCTTTGCCGAAGCCGCCTTTGCCGCAGGCCAGCGCGATGATGCCGCCGATACCCTGCTCGCCATGATCACTGCCGACCGCGAGTGGAACGAGGGCGCGGCGCGGGCCAAACTCCTCAAGATCTTCGAGGCGACCGGCCTTGAAGATGAATGGGTGGTCGGCGTCCGCCGCCGCCTGTCGCGCGTATTGTTTGGATGACCGCAAACACCATGACCCGCCGCCTTTCCATCTTCCCGCTGACCGGCGCCGTGCTGTTCCCCGGCATGCAGCTGCCGCTCCACATCTTCGAGCCGCGCTATCGCGCGCTGGTGGGCGATGCGCTGATCCGGGATCGCCAGATCGCGATGATCCAGCCGCAGCGCGCGGTGGATGGCGCGCCGCTCTACTCGGTCGGCTGCATCGGCAAGATCGGCGAAGTGCAGGCGATGGACGACGGACGCTACAACCTCATCCTCGAAGGCACGGCGCGGTTCCGACTGGTGCGCGAGCTGGATGTGGCCACCGCCTTCCGCCAGATCGAAGCCGAGGTCTATGCCGAAGACGAGGACGAAACCCTCTCCCACGCGCAGCGCGGCGGGTTTGAGCGGGAGGCGCGGCGCTTCGCCGATATGCAGGGCTACTCTGTCGACTGGGATTCGGTTGAGCGGCTGGATGATCGCTCCCTCATCAACGGCGTCTCGCAGATCGCCCCGTTCGATCCGGCATCCAAGCAGGCGCTGTTGGAAGCCGAGACGCTGACCGACCGCTGCGAATTGCTCGTGCAATTGATGCAGTTCTATGGCCGCACCGATGGCAGTGAGGAAATCACGACGCTGCAATAGTCGACGGGGCGTTGCTGCTGGTTTCAGGCAAATGTAACGAGTGTGCTACCCCATCGCCTCCAGCACATCTTCCAGCCGGGCCGGATCGCCCAGCGCGACCACCGTGCCGTCGCTGCCTGCATCGAGCGGATTGCCCTGCCAGTCAGCCATCATGCCCCCTGCGCCTTCGACCACCGGGACGAGAGCGGCATAGTCATAGAGCTTGAGCCCGGCCTCGATCACCACATCGACATGGCCGCTCGCGACCAGCCCGTAATTGTAGCAGTCCCCGCCGAACACGATCTTCTTCTCGGCCACCTGCTTGGCGACCGACATGAAGGCGTCGGCCTCTTCATTGGTGAACAGGTGCGGGCTGGTGGTGGCGAGCACGGCGTCGCTGAGGTCCTTGAGCGGCCGTGCCTGCGCGGGCTTGCCATTGAACAGCGTCGGCTGGCCGATGCGGCCCACCCAGCGTTCGCCCGCAATCGGCTGGTCGATGATGCCGAGCACGGGCCAGCCATCCTGAAGCAACGCGATCAGCGTGCCGAAGATCGGGCGGCCCGCGATGAAGCTGGTAGTGCCGTCGATCGGATCAAGCACCCATTGGCGGCCTGCGCCCTCGTTGCGGGTGCCGTATTCCTCACCGATGATCCCGTCGGCGGAGAACTCGGCCTCGATCAACCGGCGCATCGCGGCCTCGGCGGCACGGTCAGCTTCGGTGACGAAGCTGCGGTCGGCTTTCTTCTCTTCGCTCCACTGGCCGCGAAACAGCGGACGAATGGCGGCCCCGGCCAGATCGGCGAGGCGCAGGGCGAGGGCGAGATCTTTATCGGTCATGGCGCTTCCCAATAATCGAAGGCTTCGGCCTGTCGAGCCTGCGTATAGGCCCGCGCCTCCGTCCCCTCCCATTCCAGCGGCAGGTCGTCGTAAACGCCTGTGCGACTGACGAACCAGCCCTGTCCCGGCAGGCCATCCGATTGGCGCACCACCAGCACCGCGAGGCCCGGTTCGCCCGCTACGCGCCCGTCCTCGTCGATGCGGTCGAGGACTTTGCACAACTGGCGCATCAAAGGCCGCGCAAAGGCGTGGCCAAGCGCGCCGAGCATCTCGGAATAGGTCAGCGCCGTGCGCTGCTGGGCGGCGCTGATAAAAATGTCCCGAACCTCGCCGGGATCAAACATTAGTCGAACAGCGAGCTGACCGAGCTTTCATCCGCAATCCGCCGGATCGCTTCGCCCACCAAGGGGGCGATGGGAAGTATGCGGATGCGGTCCGATGCTTCGGCGGCTTCCGTGGGCCGGATCGAATCGGTGATGACCAGCTCCTTGAGGCTCGACCCGTTGATCCGCGCCACCGCGCCGCCAGAGAGCACGCCGTGGGTGATGTAGGCTGCGACCGACTTCGCCCCGCCTTCCAGCAGCGCTTCGGCCGCGTTGCACAGCGTGCCGCCCGAATCGACGATGTCGTCGATCAGGATGCAGTGCCGCCCTTCGACGTCGCCGATGATGTTCATCACCTCGCTCTCGCCCGGACGATCGCGGCGCTTGTCGACGATCGCGAGCGGGGCATTGTCGAGCCGCTTGGCCAACGCACGGGCGCGCACCACACCGCCCACGTCGGGGCTGACCACCATCAGCGACTGGTCGCCGTAACGCGCCTGAATGTCTGCTGCCATCACGGGCGCAGCATAGAGGTTATCGGTCGGGATATCGAAGAAGCCCTGAATCTGGCCCGCGTGCAAGTCCACCGCCAGCATCCGGTCAGCGCCAGCCTCGGTGATGAGGTTCGCCACCAGTTTGGCCGAGATCGGCGTGCGGGGGCCGGGCTTGCGGTCCTGCCGCGCGTAGCCGAAGTACGGCACCACCGCGGTGATCCGCTTGGCCGAGGCGCGGCGCAGCGCGTCGATGCAGATCAGCAGCTCCATCAGGTTGTCGTTCGCCGGGAAATTGGTCGGCTGGACGACGAACACGTCTTCGCCGCGCACATTCTCGTGAATCTCGACAAAGACCTCCTCGTCCGAGAAGCGCCGCACGCTGGCATCGGTCAGCGGGATTTCGAGATAGGCCGCAATGGCCCGGGCGAGCGGCAGGTTCGAATTGCCGGACATGATTTTCATGATGCGAATCCCCGAGCGCAGGTGGTGCACCCCGCCTAGCGCCGCGTCATGGAATTGCAACGCGGCGTAGCGGCGTTCTCGTCAGGTAAGGTGAGGCATTCGTACTTCGTAGGGCGGATTGGGCAGCGCGAGCTTAACCGAACAACCGCCCGGCAACCGCATCCAGCTTGGCCATGACCGCGGGGTCATGTTCGTCCGGGGCGGTGATGACTGCGTCGTCGAGGGCGAAGTCGATCGGAGAGGGTTCGCGCTCCTGCGGCAGAGCGGTGATGAAATTTGCCACCATCGCGCGGGCGAGCGCGCCGTTGGCCTGCATCTGGCCGACCACCTGCGCCACGTCGACCGCCTCGCCTTCGCGCCAGCAATCGTAATCGGTGACCATGCCGACCAGCGCATAGGGCAGCTCCGCCTCGCGGGCGAGTTTCGCCTCGGGCATCGCGGTCATGCCGATCACATCGGCACCCCAAGCACGGTACATCCGGCTTTCGGCGCGAGTGGAGAATTGCGGGCCTTCCATCGCGAGATAGGTCGCGCCGACTGCCACCTTGCCACCGGCGTCGCTGATCGCATGGGCGGCCATGTCCGACAGGCGCGGGCAGACCGGATCGGCCATCGAGACATGGGTGACAAAGCCACTGGTGTAAAAGGTGCTGGGGCGGTGCACGGTGCGGTCGATAAATTGTTCGACCACGGCAAAGCGGCCCGGCTCCAGTTCCTCGCGCAGGCTGCCGACGGCGCTGATCGCAAGGATATCGGTGCAGCCCGCCCGCTTCAGCGCATCGATATTGGCGCGGGAGTTCAGTTCAGTCGGCGTGATCGGATGACCGCGGCCATGGCGCGGGAGAAAGCGCACCTTCACCCCGGCGAGCGTCCCGCACAGAATCTCGTCCGACGGATCACCCCAAGGCGTGTCGATCGCGATCCACTGCTCGTCCTCAATGCCGTCGATGGCATATAGGCCTGATCCGCCGATGATCCCGATGCACCATTCGCTGGCCATTATGCTTGCCTGTTCTCTGCTCGCTTGGGGATGAGGGGCTTAGGTCAGGTCGAAGCGGGTGGGCAAGGCCCTGCGGATCATCTTTTCCGCCGCCGCATAAGGTTCGGCGATCAGCGGCAGAGCCTGCATCGCGGCGTAATGCGCGGCAAGGCCGGGCCAGCGATCCAGCGGAGTCTCGGCCACCAGCGCGATCTGCATCAGCACGGTCGCCACGGTGATGTCGGCAATCGAGAGCGCGTCGCCCGCAAAGAACGCGCGCCCACCCAGCCGCGCTTCGAGCACGTCGAAGATCGGCGGCAGCTGGTTGGTCCAAGCGTCGCGCGCCTTGTCGAGCCCCGGCTCCTCGCCCTTGCTGACCGCGAAGAAGATCGGGCGGAAGATGCCAAGCCCGCCTGCCATCGCCAGCGCGGTGTCGGCATATTCCTCAATGAACAGCGCTTCGCCCAGCGCCATCGGGATATCGGGATAAAGCGCCGGGGCGGGGTGCTTCTTCTCGATAAAGGCGCAGATCGCGGATGAATCAGCGATGGTGCCTGCGAGGCCCTCCTCGGCCACGCTGCGGTCACGCAGCACCGGAATGCGCTTCATTGGCGAGATCTCGCGGAACCACTGGGGCGGGTCGAACACGTTGATCGCCTCGACTTCGTAAGGCACGCCCTTGGCGATGCAGACCCCGGCGACCTTGCGCACGAAGGGTGAGACCGGGCTGCCGTAAATCACCAGATCAGGGCGGGAATCACTCATGCGGCTCTCCTCCAGGGCATCTCTCGCCGCTTCCATAGGCCCGCGTGCCGATAGCGCAATCATCAGGTGATCGCGTCCGGGCTTCGCGCTAGCGATGCCGCCAACGCAAGCGTTGCGTTTTGCTATGCAACGCGCCAACCTGAGCGGGAGAGAGACGACTCCCCCATTCGACGAGAGGAATAATCATGGTCACCCAGTACAAGAACCTGATCGGCGGCAAGATGGTCACCACTGACCGCATGCTCGATGTGGTCAACCCTGCGACCGAGCAGGTGATCGGTCAGGTCCCCGCCTGCGGCAAGGCCGAGCTTGACGAAGCAGTCGCCGCCGCGCGCGCCGCTTTCAAGACGTGGAAGAACACCCCAATCGAGGAGCGCCGCGCCGCGATCATGGCGATTTCGGGCGCGATCAAGGAAAATGCCGAGGAGCTTTACCGCCTGCTGACCAGCGAACAGGGGAAGCCGCACGATCAGGCCAAGGGCGAAATCTACGGCGCTGCCGGGATGAGCGCGGCGCAGTCCACCCTCAGCCTCGATGACGAGATCAACGAGGACAGCGACACGCGTTTGAGCCGCACCCGCCGCGTGCCGGTGGGTGTGGTGGCCGGGATCGTGCCGTGGAACTTCCCGGTGATGATGGCAGTCCAGAAGATCGCGCCCGCGATGCTTTCGGGCTGCACCATCGTCCTGAAGCCCTCGCCGTTCACGCCGCTCACCACGCTGCGGATTGCCGAGCTGATCGCCGACAAGGTGCCCGCCGGCGTCGTCAACATCATCACCGGCGAGGATGACCTCGGCCCGCTGATGACCTCGCACCCCGATATCGACAAGATCACCTTCACCGGATCGACCGCGACGGGCAAGAAGATCATGGAAGGCGCGAGCGCCGACCTGAAGCGCATCACGCTCGAACTGGGCGGCAATGACGCCTCGATCGTGCTCCCCGATGCCGATCCCAAGAAGGTCGCCGAACAGCTGTTCTGGTCGAGCTTCTCCAACGCGGGCCAGATCTGCGTCGCGGCCAAGCGGGTCTATATCCACGAGGATATCTATGACGAGCTTTCGGCGGCGATCGTCGAATATGCCAAGACCGTGACCGTGGGTGACGGTGCGCAGCAGGGCACCGGTGTCGGCCCGATCCAGAACAAGAAGCAGTACGAGCGCGTGCTCGAGCTGATCGAGGATGCCAAGGACAATGGCTACAAGTTCCTGCTCGGCGGCAATGCCGATCCGAGCGGCACTGGCTACTTCGTGCCGCTCACCATCATCGACAACCCGCCCGAAGACGCGCGGATCGTGGCCGAGGAGCAGTTCGGCCCGGTCATGCCGCTGATGAAATTCTCGACCGAGGAAGAAGTCATCGCGCGCGCCAATGCGTCGGAATATGGCCTCGCCGGTGCGGTGTGGACGGGCAATCCGGACAACGGCGTGAAGATTGCCGAGCAGCTCGAAACCGGCACGGTGTGGGTTAACGAATACCTCCACCTGTCGCCCTTCGCGCCGTTTGGCGGGCACAAACAGTCGGGCTTCGGCGCCGAATACGGCAAGGAAGGCCTGAAGGAGTTCACCTATTCGCAGGTGATCACCGTGAAGAAAGAAAAAGCCCCCGCGTAACGACGCGTGGGCATTTCGGCTGACGAACTGAGCGCCGGGCTGGCGCGGGTATGTGCCCGCGTCGGCCTCGGCGCTTTGTCGTTGGCACCGCAGCGCCTGACGGGCGGGGCGGTGATGGAGAGCTGGCGCTTCGGTGCTGGCGACGCCGCCCACGTGTTGCGCCGCGCGCCGAGCCTCGCCTTCATGGAGGGGCGGCCTTATGGGCATGGCGTCGAGGCCGCGCTGATCGAGGCGGCGCGGGCCAAGGGCGTGACCGCGCCGGAGGTGGTGGCGGTGCTGGAGGAGGCCGACGGGCTCGGCAGCGGCTTCGTGATGCGCGCGCTGCCGGGGACGGCTGATCCCAAGGTCATTCTGGGCTGCGACGATCCTGACGGGTTGCTGCGCGAGGCGGCGCGGGACTTGGCGCGCATCCATTCGCTGCGGCAGAGCGATGTGCCGGAGGGCGTGCCGGTGATGGATTACCGCGCCGCCATCGCCGACCTCAAAGCGCAATTCGTGGACGCGGGCGGGGATCGCCCGATCATCGCGCTCGGCCTCAGGTGGCTGGAGGACAATTGCCCGCCCGAGGTCGAGCCCGTGCTCAACCACGGCGATTACCGCATGGGCAATCTGCTGGTCGAAGGTTCGCGGCTGACGGGGGTGCTCGACTGGGAAATCGCCCATTTCGGCGACCGCCATGAAGACCTCGCCTTCGGCTGCATGGCCGTATGGCGCTTCGCCCGCCACGATCGCCCGGCGCTGGGGCTTGGGTCAATCGAAGATTACATCGCCGCCTACGAGGACGAGGCGGGTGTCACCGTTGACCCGGCGCGCTTCCGCTTCTGGACAATTTATCGGACGGTGTGGTGGGCGCTCGGCTGCCTCAAGATGGCGGCGCAATGGCGCTCGGGCGCGGACCGGATGCTGGAGCGCGTCGTGATCTCGCGCCGGACCAGCGAGCAGGAATTGGACCTGTTGCTGCTGCTCGAGGAGGATGCTCCGGAGGAGGAGCTGGAGCGGCCAGTGTGGTTAGCTCGGGTTGATCCCGCGACGCGGGGCGAAGCATCGCCTCAGGAACTTGCGCTCGCGGTCGCCGAATGGCTCGATACCGTGAAGGACAGCATGGTTGGGCATGACCGTTTCCAATGGGCGGTCGCCCGCAATGCCCTGCGCATCGTGGCACGTGAGCATCTCGGAGTCGTTCAAGTCGCGCAGGATTTGGACCTCGCGCGCGCCCTCCTCGCTGGGCAAAAGGGGCTGAACACGCCGCGCGTGCTCTCCGGATTAAGGCGCGATGCACTGGTGAAATTGGCCGTCGACATCCCGAAGTATCCGGCGCTTCGTCACGCGCTCAAGAAATGGACTGGAGTGGAATAGCCGCATGGACTTCGCCATCCCCGCCGACCTTCAGGCCTACCTGAACGAACTCGACGCCTTCATCGCCGCCGAGATCAAGCCTCTCGAACAGCAGGACGACAATATCCGCTTCTTCGACCACCGCCGCGAATATGCGCGGACGGACTTCGAGGCGGGCGGCTTGCCCCGGCACGAGTGGGAGGAGTTGCTCAAGGAAGCCACCCGCCGCTCGGACAAGGCGGGCCATTGGCGCTTCTCCGCGCCCAAACGCTACGGCGGGAAGGACGGCAGCAACCTCTGGATGGCAGTGATCCGCGAGCATTTTGCGCGCCAGGGCCTAGGCCTGCACAATGACTTGCAGAACGAACATTCCATCGTCGGCAACTTCCCCTTCGTCGCCATGTTCGACCAATGGGGCACCGAGGAACAGAAGCAGGAATTCATTACCGGCGGGTTTGAACGCACCCGGCGCGTCGCCTTCGGGTTGACCGAACCTGACCACGGCTCGGACGCCACCCACATGGAAACGGTCGCGGTGCGTGAGACCCGCGACGGGGTCGATGGCTGGCGGATCGATGGCGAGAAAATGTGGATCACCGGCATGCACGTCGCCACCCACTGCGCAATGTTCGCGCGCACCGCGGGGAAGGCGGGGGACGCGAGCGGGATCACCTGCTTCCTCGTGCCCAACCCCACCGAGGGCCTCACAATCGAGGAGTGGATGTGGACCTTCAACATGCCCACCGATCACCCGCGCCTCAGCGTCACCAACGTCTGGGTGCCTGATAGCGCGATCCTCGGCGTCGAAGGTCGCGGCCTCGCGCTGGCGCAAAGCTTCGTCCACCAGAACCGTATCCGGCAGGCGGCCTCATCCTGCGGCGCGGCGCTCTATTGCATCGACGAGAGCGTGAAATATGCGCGGGAACGCAAGCCCTTCGGCGAGGAGCTGGCGCGCAATCAGGCGATCCAGTTCCCGCTGGTGGAGCTGGCCACGCAGGCGGAGATGCTGCGGCTGCTGATCTTCAAGACCGCGTGGGAGATGGACAACATGCCCCACGAACAGATCGAACGCACCATCAGCGACAAGGTCTCGATGTGCAATTACTGGGCGAACCGGCTGGTCTGCGAGGCGGCGGACCGCGCTATGCAGGTCCACGGCGGCATCGGCTATTCGCGCCACAAGCCGTTCGAGCACATCTATCGCCACCACCGCCGGTATCGGATCACCGAGGGTAGCGAGGAGATCCAGATGCGGAAAGTGGGGGCCTATCTGTTCGGCTATCTCGGGCCGAAGCGGGGGATGTACGGCTGAACACTGTGAGTCCCCGCGCAGGCGGGAACCTCAGGCAGGATTGCGCAAGTCATTGGGAGGTCCCCGCCTGCGCGGGGACTCACGCCTGGTCATTTCCGACGCCACCAGCCTGCCAGCATACTCCCGATCAGCACGTGCCAAACGGCCGAAATCGCCGCCGGCACGGGCGCGAGGGCGGCCTGCTGGATGCTCGCGAACTGCGCGGCGAAGGCGGGGGTTTTCGCTAAGCCTGAGCCCAGCCCTGAATTCTGCATCCCGACCTCGATCGAAATCGTTCGCGCCTCCACCTCGCCCAGCCCCAGCATCCGCGCCAGCCCATAGCCCAGCGCAAAGCCCACCGCGTGGAGCAGGAAGGTCGCCAGCAGTAGCACACCCGCGTGCTCCGCAATCTGCGCCTTAGCCCCGCCGACAATCCCGCCCACGATCAGGATCACCAGCACAATCGCCACCAGCGGCAGAACTGCACTCACCTTCTCGGCGGCGCGGGGGAAGAGGCGGTTGAGCAGGGTGCCCAGCACCACCGGCAGCAGCACCACCGCGACCATGTTGGCGAGCAGATTCCAGCGGTCAATCTCCACGTAAGCCCCCGCCAGCCACCCCGTCAGCAGTGGGGTCAGCACCACGGCGGCAAGGGTTGATGCCATGGTCATCGCCACCGACAGCGCCACGTGCCCGCGGGCGATAAAGGTGACGATGTTCGACGCCGTCCCGCCGGGGCAGCAGGCGACGAGGATCAGCCCCACCGCCAGCCCCGGCTCCAGCGCCAGCCCCTTGGCTATCGCGAACCCGGTCAGCGGCATCACCGCAAACTGCAACACCACGCCTGCAACCAGCGCGCGCGGCGCCGAGGCGAGCTTGCGGTAATCATCGAAGGTCAGCGTCAGGCCCATCGCCAGCATGATCACACCCAGCGCGAGGCTCAGCAGCGACTGGCCCGCGACCGCGATCCGCCCGTCGGTCATCCAAGTGAAGCCGGCCGGAAAGAACCACGCCAGCCCCACGCCCAGCACGGTCAGCGCGGCGAAATTGTTGGTGATTGTGCGCAGCATGGCCCCCCCTTGCGCCCCCCCTACGCTGCGCGTTAGCGCAGGACGGGGATCGGTGCACCCATTCCTGCTCTAGCAATATCCGAAACCTGCGCTAGGCTCTCAATTCATTCGTTAAATGGGGGTCCTTCATGTCGCGCCGTCTCGCCAATCGATTTGCCCGCCCGCTGGCAGGTCTGCTGCTGGCCGGGACTGCGGCAGTGCCGGTGTGGGCCGGTGAGTCCGTCCTTTATGACGCCGCCCCGAACTGGGTCGACGTCGCCAAGGTTGACGCCAAACCGGCCGATTCCAATGCCATCATCATGCTGCTTGATCAGCAGGCCCGGATCGAGACCGGCAAGCTGTCGACCTATATCGATACCGCCGTGGCGCTCGATTCCCCTGATGCGCTGACCCGCTTCGGCACGCTGACGGCCAGCTGGATGCCCGACAAGGGCGACCTCATCGTCCACCGGGTCGAGTTGATCCGCGGCGGCGAAGTGATCGACGTGTTGAAGGGCGGCGCGCAGTTTGAAGTGCTGCGGCGCGAACGCGGCCTCGAAAGCCGGCTGGTCGATGGCCAGCTCACCGCGACGCTGGCGGTGCAGGGCGCCAAGCTCGGCGATGTGCTGCGGCTCGCCTACTCCACCACGCTGAGCGATCAGGCGATGGGCGATAATGTGCAATGGCAGGGCGGCCTCATCGCCAAGCCCTTCCCGCTCGAACAGGGGCGCGTCACGGTGTCATGGCCCGAAGCGCTGCCGGTCACCCGCCTGCGGCTGGGCAAGGCCGAAGTGCCCGAGCCGGTTGCGAAGGGCGGGTACATGGTCTGGTCGGCCAACCTGCCGGTGCCCGAAGGTGACGAGATGCCCGAAGACGCGCCCTCGCGCTTCCGGATCGGCGAGTTGATGCAGGTGTCGACCTATGCCGATTGGCCCGCCGTCTCGCGCAATCACGCCCAGCATTATGGCACTGCGGGCACGGTCACGCCCGGCGGCGATCTGGCGGGCCGCATCGCAGGGATTGCATCGGCGAGCGATGATCCGCTCACCCGCGCGGCAATGGCGCTCAGGCTGGTGCAGGACGATATCAGCTACCTGATGAACGGCATGTCGGGCGGCAATTACATCCCGCAGGCGCCCGAGGAAACCTGGGAAAAGCGCTTCGGCGATTGCAAGGCCAAGACGCTGCTATTGCTCACCATGCTGCGCGAGCTGGGGATCGAGGCGGAGCCGGTGCTGGTCCGCAGTGAGGGCGGCGACGCCTTGCCGAGCCTTTCGCCGATGCCGGGCAATTTCGACCATGTGATCGTGCGCGCGGTGATCGGGGGGAAGAACTACTGGCTTGATGGCACCACCTCTGGTGTGCGCGCCGATACCTTGGATGAAGTGCCGCGTTTCTTCCACGGCCTGCCGCTGCGCGATGCAGGCGCGGAACTGATGGCGCTCGACACCCGGGCGCAGTCCACGCCTGACCGGGTGGTGCGCCTGACGGTCGATCAGCGCGCGGGCCTGCGTGTCCCCGCCACTTTCGACGTGACAATCGAATATCGCGGCACGATCGGGGCTGGCTGGCGCAGCATGGCCTCGCAAGGCAGCGAGGAAATGCGCGAGGATGCGGTGGCCTCCGCCATCACCGATGTGATCGGTGATGGGCAGGTGGTCGAGCATTCGGTGCGTTACGATGCCGAGGCGGGCCTTGCCGTGCTGACCGGGCGCGGGATCATGACCAGCGCCTGGAAGCGGGACGGCACCGACTACAAGTTCGAGCCGCCCGCCCAGGCCGCCCGCGATGTCGGGTTTGAAGCAGATCGCGCGCGCAGTGCGTGGCGCGCCATTCCACTCCAGCTCAACGGCCCGGTCTATTTCACCAGCACGGCCGAGGTGCTGCTGCCCGACGATGTCGCAGGCGTGAACCTTGAAGGCAGCGCCGCGCCAGTTGCCGCCACCATCGGTGGGGTGGAACTGGCCTCCACCGCCAAGCTGGAAGGGCACAAGCTAACGATTGATCAGACCATGCGCACGGTGAAGGAAGAACTCGCCGCCGATGCCATCGGCGCGGCGCGGCGCGAGCTCAACCGGTTCGACCGCCAGCTGCCGGTGCTGCGTTCGCAAGGCGAAGTGCGTGAGTTGTGGCAATATTTCGGGAAAGACCGCGCGCGGCTTTCCACACTCGAAGCGCTCTATGCCAAGGGCATTGCCAAGGCCAAGCCGGATGAACCCTATCCGCTGATCAACCGTGCGGGCTTCCGCATGGGGATCTTCGATTTTGCCGGCGCGCTGGCGGATGTCGAAGCGGCAATGAAGATCGAGGATTCGCGCGATCTGATCTACGCCCGCGCCACCCTGCGGCGTGAGCTGGGCGATATGTCCGGCGCGCTCGCCGATCTGGTCGAGGCCGAGGCGCTGCAACCCGATGGCTCGACCTATGGCGAACAGATCGAACTGCTGGCATTGCTGGGCCGCGCAGAGGAAGGGTTGGCGCTGGCAGAGGACTTCGAAGCCCTGACCAAGGAACGCGCCGAAGGCGTGACGGTGATGGCATCCGCGCTTGGCTGGCAGGGCGCGGCGGACGAAGGCATTGATCTGCTGGACGGCATGATCGCTCAGCGGCCTACGGACGGGAACCTGCTCAACGCGCTGTGCTGGCAGGCGGCGATCTGGTCGAAGATGGACGAGATGCGGCTGGATTCCTGCACCAAGGCGGTCGAGAAAAGCGACAATGCCCCGACCGCGCTCGATAGCCGGGCGATGGCGCATTTCCGGCTCGGCAACCTCGCGGCGGCCAAGGCGGATATCGACGCGGCGCTGCTGGCCGAACCCTATCAGGTCGAATCCCGCCTGCTGCGCGGCATCATCTTGCGCGAAATGGGCGACAATTCGGGCAAGGACGAGATTGCGCTCGCACTGAAGATGCGGCCTTCGCTGGCCGCGACCTACAAGGCGTTCGGGCTGACGTTCTAAGGTTGGCCGAGCAGCGCGCGCAGGTCTTTCAGGGCCTTGGCGCGCAGTTGGTGGACGCGCGGCACGCTGACTTCGAGCACGGCGGCGATTTCGGTGAGGTTCAATTCCTCGACGAAGAACAGTTGGAGCACCAGCTTCAGCCGATCGGGCAACTGGATCATCGCTGTGAGCAGACGGTCACGGTCTTCGGCAGCGCACAGCGCTTCGAACGGATCGGGATCATCGCTCGCGAAGGCGAGGCTGGTTTCATCATAGGCGTCGTCAATCGGGGTGAGCTTCACGCCCGAGGCTTCGATGGCGAGCAATTCGGCATCGCTGACCGCCATCGCGCGGGCGAGCTCGGCGCGGCTCGGCTCGCGGCCCAATTGCCCGCGCAGGGCGGAGAGTGCGCGTTCGTAGCCTGAGCGTTTGTTGCGCGTGGTGCGGCTATCATGGGCGACGCGGCGCACTTCATCCAGCATCGCCCCGCGCACCCGGATCTTGGCATAGGCGGCGAACCCGTCTTCGGTCGGCCCGGCGTGGCGCTGGGCGCACTCGGTAAGCGCAAGGATCCCGGCCTGCACCAGATCCTCGATCTCCAGCCCCTCTCGCCCGCGCCCGTTGATGTGCCACGCGGTGCGGCGGACGAGCGGGAGGAAGCGGCGCACGCGGTCGGCCACCTCGGCGCGGGAAGGGGCATAGGGTGCGGCCTGCGCAAAGCTGGCGTGGTCGTGCTTCATGCGGCCAGCCCCTCAGGCGCGGGTGGGGCGAGTTCGGGGGCTTCGTCAGGTGCGCCGATGACGCCGACGACCGCGATGGGTTGGCCGGCGGGCAGTTCGGCGATGGAAAGGACAAGGCAGCGCGGCGCGCGGGTCTTGAGCAAGGTGGCGAGCGCGCGGCGGACGGGTGGCTGGACGATCAGCGCAATGGGGCTGCCCTCGCGGTCGGCGATGCGGCTTGCCTCGCGCACGATCATGCTGCCGCAATCAGGCTCGATCAGCGGCTGCCCGGTGGCCGGGTCGATCATCCCGCCGAGGATTGCGCTCTCCAGCCCGGCATCAAGGGTGATGACCTTCAAGGACTCACCCGGCGCGGCGATCCGGGCGACGAGCCGCGCGGCCATATCGGCGCGCACGGTATCAATCACCGCGTCGAAGTCGGCTGTTCGCTGCAAGGCCAGCGCGAGGCTGGTGAACAACGGCTGCGGATGCGCCAGCCCGATCCCGTCAGCCATCAGCGCTCTCAGCGTTCGGGTGAGCGCGGCGAGCGGCAGCGGATCGGGCGTCACCGCTTCGACCAGTGCGGGCGCGCGGGCCTTGAGCCCATCGACCCACTCGCGCACTTCATCAGGGCCGAGCAATTGGTGCGCCTCGGCCAGCAGCGCCTGATTGGCATGGGTGGCGATCACTGAGGCCGGATCGACCACCAGGAAGCCTTCGGACACGGCATGATCGCGGGCCGACGGCGGAATCCACAGGGCGGGGCAATCGAAGCTGGGATCGCGCGTCGGCTCTCCCGTCAATCCGTGCCCCGGCCTGACATCGCCCGCGTCGATGGCGAGCATCTTGCCGGGACGCACGCTGCCGCGCGCAATGCTCACCCCGCCCATCAGCACGGCGTAATTCTGGGCAGCGAGATCAAGCGAATCGCGGATTCGGAACTGCGGCAGCACAAATCCGAGATCGCGCGACAACTGCTTGCGGATGCCGGTGATCCGGGTGATCAGCGGCGCGCCTTGAGCGGCATCTACCAGCCCGACGATCCCATAGCCCAGCTCGATCGTGACCAGCGTTCCATCGGCCACATCGGCCAGCGCGATGTGATCGGGCGAAACCTCTTCTGTCGTCTCGATGATCGGCGCAGGTGCGGCGGCGCGGCGTTTCAGGTGCCACCAGATCGCTGCGGCGATGGCGGCACCGGGGAGGAAGAACAGCTGCGGCATCGCAGGCACCACGCCCACTGCGCCTAGGATCAGCGCCACCGGCAACCACCCGCGCGGATCGGCGAACTGGCCGCCGATTTGCCCGGCCAGATCGCGCTGGTCGGAGACGCGGGTAACGATGGCGGCGGCGGCAATCGACAGCAGCAGCGCCGGCACCTGCGCCACCAGCGCATCGCCGACCGCCAGCGTAACATAAGCCTCACCCGCTTCGGCGGCGCTGAGGCCGTGGCTGATCATCCCGATGGCAAACCCGGCGATGATGTTGACCCCGAGGATCAGCAATGCGGCGACAGCATCGCCCTTCACGAACTTGCTGGCACCATCCATCGAGCCGTAGAAATCGGCCTCGACCGTGACTTCGCGGCGGCGTTCGCGCGCTTCGTCAGCGGTGACGAGCCCTGCCGCGATATCGGCGTCGATGGCCATCTGCTTGCCCGGCAACGCATCGAGCACGAAGCGGGCGGAGACTTCCGACACGCGCCCTGCCCCCTTGGTGATGACGATCATGTTGATGATCATCAGGATCGCGAACACGAACAACCCGACCGCGAAATTGCCGCCGACCAGAAAGGCGGCGAAGCTCTCGATCACCTCACCCGCCGCCGCGCCGCCTTCGTGGCCGTGGACCAGCACCACGCGGGTCGAGGCGACGTTCAGGGCGAGGCGCATCAGGGTCGCGAACAGTAATACGCTCGGGAAGGACGAGAAATCGAGTGGGCGGCGCGCGTTCAGCGCGACCATCAGCACCGCAATCGAAATCGCGATGTTGAGCACGAAGAAGATGTCGAGCAGCAGCGCCGGGATCGGCAGCACCATCAGCGCCAGCAGCGCAAAGATGCCGACCGGCAGAGCCAGCGCGGCGGACGCGGTGCCGAAGCGGGCAAGCGGTGTGGCGGCCATCACGGTCTGCGTCACAGGCCGAGCGCCTTGAGCGTGCCATAGGCGCGGCGCACTTGCCGGGGGGCAGCGGCGGGATCGGTCCCGAAGGTCGCGCCCAAGACCTGCGACATCGGAGGCCTTCCGGGCGAGCGACTCGCGGGCGCAGGCATCGAGGCCTGCGTCAATGCGGGCGGCAATCCGGGGCCGAACACTGCCTCATCGGCGATCAGGTACGGGGCGGGCGTGAACCCGCCTGCGCTGCCATAATCGGCGCGGGCGAAGCGCATCGCCCCGCCATCACTGGCGCGGTTCAGCGCGCGCTCGAGCTTGCCGCCGATCACGTCCATCACCTGCGCAAGAGAGCGGGGCGAGCCATCGGGCGCATAGAAGATCGCACGGTTGGCAGCGGCGGGTCGGGCGAACAGCGTGGGCGCGCTCTGGCCGGGGTCGGCCTGCAATTCGCTCAGGAACCGTCCCGCGCCGCCCGCACCGAGGAAATGGGCGAGGTATAGTTCGGCATGGCTCGGCTGGCGACCGAGGATTGACAGCAGATGCGCGCGGTTATCCTCCGCCAGCCCTGCCGCCATCAGCGCGGCAGTATGCGGATCGTTGCGCAAGGCCAGGATCGCCTCGCGCTGGGCGGGATCGGCGACATAGGCACTGCCCGATGGCGTCAGGTTGATCTGATCGGCCACCGCCCCCAGTCCGAAGCGCGGGCCGTGCTTTTTCACCGTATCGAGCCAGGTGCTCTCAATGAACTGATACAGCCCCGTCGCGCTCGATGTGGCGGCGCGGGCGGTGGGGTTCATCGCGGATTCCACCTCGGCTTGCGCGAGGAGGTAGTTGAAATCGACACTGGTCGCCTGCGCCGCATTGGCGATCGCAGCTTCGACCGGGGAGCCGGGCGCGGCGATCTGGCGGGCGGCAGGCATTGGGGCGCCATCTGCCTGCGCCCGCGCGGCGGCGTGGGTGCGTGCGGCGGTTTCAAACCCGGCGCGGATCGATCCTGCGGGCAGGCCCCATGATGAAGCAGACTGGTTCACGCATCCTCCGCCCAGTGGCGAGCGCCGCAGGAATGGGCGGCGCTTTCACTGACGGATTGTGCAAACGGCGTGCCAGAAACGGTCGGCGCCGCCTCAGCAAGAACACCTAAGTGCGGGCCGGGGCATAGGTTGCGCGCGGCAGGCGGCCGAGGCCATGACGCCCCTCACCCAGCGCCTCGATCCGCGCGGCGACATTGGCCGCGAGCAGGTTGCGTACCCGGCGGTTGACATCGTTGAGCTGCCGCGCGGTCTCGGCGAGGGTGCGGGTGTCTCCGTCGAGCGCCTGCGGGCCGATACTGGCCATCGCATCGCACAAAGCCTCCTTGTCGCGCGCCGCACCGACCAGCCCATCGGCATCGAGCGCGGCAAGCGCTTGCCGCTCGCGTTCCAGCACGGCAATCATCTGCCGCAGATTCAGCGCCAGCGGCGCGGCGGGGGCCAGAGTGTCAGCCACGTCCTTAGCTCCGCTCGGGCAGCGACAGGCTGACCTGCGCAGCGATCATCGCATCGACGATCTTGGCCGGCACCAGCGGGTACGAGCCATCGCGCAACGCATCCCGGATCCGGGCGACCCGCTCGGCATCGACCGGCGGGCTGGCGGCTTCGCTGGCGCTGGTGACTTCGACGCTGATGCCGGACGCGCTGCTGGTGCTACCAGCTGCGGCGGGGCGGGAGCGCGCGTCTATCTGCGCGCGGTCGCTGGTGGACAACGCGCGCGCGGCGCTGACGCCCGGCAATTTGCTCAGTTCGACAGAGGGCATGGCAATGTCCTTCGATTAAGTTCCTGTCGGCGAGAACGGCCGCGCGGAAGGGAGTTTAAGGGGGCGTTAAAGCGGTTTCTCAATCAGCCGGGATCACCGCGAGGCCGGGGCGTTCGATCCGGGCGCGCAGCGGCTCGCCCTTGCGGCTGGTGCGCACCTCGATCCAGTCACCCACCGCGCCCGGCTCCATCGCTTCGCCGGGCTGCTGGACGCTGAAACCGCGCCCGCGCACCATGATGGTGAGCGCATCGCCGCGCTTGACCGCAGGCGCGGCGCGGGCGGCGGCAGGTCCGGCGGCAGGCGTGATCGCGACGAAAATGCGCCATTTGACCGGCCCCGAACATTCGACCTGCACTGCCGTGCGCGCCACCGTGTGCCAACTGACAGCGAGCGACCCGGCGCAGGCGGCGAGCTGCAACCGTGCATCGGTCGCCGCTCGCGCGCCGCCGGGGGCGCCGATGGCAACGCCGGTAAACTCGGCCACAGCGCGGTCGATCATCGCCGGATCGGTCATCCCGCGCGCCTCGGCGGCGGGGTCGCATAGCGGCAGCAGCATCGGCAAAGCCAGCGGGCACAGCCGCCAACCAATGTGCCAGGAAGAGGTGGTGTCCACTCGGGGGCGCTCCTTGTTGTTGCGCGATTGCGCTGGCGGTGGAGCAGCAAGGGCCATGCCAAGCGCCCGTGTGACACTCAGGGCGCGGCTGCGGGGATCACCGCATCATAGGCGAGGCTGGCATAGACCTCCTCGCGCATCCCGGCGGTGATGATCGTGCGCACCGCCATCCCGCTCGCGCGGGCTTCGGCGGCCAGCGCTTCGGCGCGCTGCCAGGCCGCCGCTTCGCCGCCCTTTATGTGGACTGCGAAGATCGTCAGCGTTGCACGCGGGTCTGGCCCCTGCGCGGTGAGCCATGCGCCAAGGCTCGGCCCGCCCGAAATCGGCCGGAACAGTGCCTGCGCCGGGGCGACCTCGGGCTGGATCACGCCGGGCGCATCCCGCTCACGCGCTTCGGTGTCGGCGTGGCGCCGCCCACTCTCGGCCTCGGCGGCGGGAAGGGCGGAGAGCGCCAGCAGGAACAGGATCAACGCCAGATCGGCGAGGACCAACTGCCAGCCATGCCCCCCACGCGGGTGTGTGGCGGTGAGGGTCATGTCACCTCTCGCAGGTGCGCGCGGCGGGCATTGGCGGCGACATCGGTCAGGTCGATCTGGGCGATGAACCATTCGGCGAGCGTTTCGCGGTTCTGCTCCTCGATCAGCCCGCGCCGCTCGATCGCGCTCGCCAGCGGGTAACACACCAGATGGGCGAGCAGCGCGCCGTAAAGCGAGGTCAGCACTGCGCTCGAAACGGCGCCCATGATCATCGCTGTGGCGTCGGCCCCTGCGGCAGGGTCGATCTGGGCGAGGCCGTAGAGCGTGCCGATCAGCCCGAAAACCGGGGCGAGTTCGCCTGACCAGACGAACACCTGTGCGGCGCTCACCCGGCGCGCTTCATCGAGCGCGCGTTCGGCCCTGCGGACCTGGCCGAGCGCTTCGGGCGCGCCGTGGCGCAGATAGGTTTCGAGCATCAGGCTCAGCGCGCGGTCAGGTGGCAGGGCCGGATCGGCGCGGTGGTGGCCGTCCCGCTGGATTGCGCTCAGCGCCTTGGCGAGCGCCTTGCGGTTGGCCTCGATCTGGAAAGGCCGCCGCACCAATCCGCTCGCCACCTTGATCGCTGCGCCGAAATCGCGCCACCCGCAGCGCGCGACCGTGGCGAGCACTGTGCCGACGACGACGATCCCCAGCGAACCGGGATCGAACAGGTGGGAAAGGTTGGGCAGGGCAGGCGGCATCACAGATCCCCTCGTGTTGATTGCCGCTGTCAGAACGGCGGCAAGACCGGCGGATTAAGGCTTCAGGCTGCGGCGGCAGAGGCTTGCCACAGGGGTGAAGGTGATCCGGCAAGAGCCTGCCGCCCGGCGCATCCTCCGCCCCGTTTCGCCCGGTATGGCGTTGGTTTGGCACGCTTCCTGCTGTTGGGACTGCAACCCCGCGGGCCTGTCCCGCAGCATCAGGAGCCCCCACGTGAACGAGCGACTTTTCGGTATCCATGGCGCCGCGCTGACCGTGCGGTCGGAGCGGATGGGCGTGATCGCGTCCAACATCGCCAATGCCGCGACCCCCGGTTACAAGGCGCGCGACATTGATTTCAACGCTGCGCTTGATGCCCGGCTGGCGCGCGCGCGGGGGGTCATGTCCGCCAATGCCGGGGCTGGGATGGTGTGGCGCAGCCCGACCATGCCGTCGATGGATGGCAACACGGTTGAACTGAGCCGCGAACAGGTCGCCTTTGCCGAAAACGCCGTAGCGTACTCGGCGACGCTCAGCTTCGTGCAGGGCAAGGTCAACACCATCACCCGCGCGCTGAAGGGCGAATAGGATGCCCGAGCGCCAACCGATGACGCTGTTCTCCATGACCACCCGCGCGATGAGCGCGCAGATGACGCGGATGAACGCCGCGACGTCGAACCTCGCCAATGCCGGGTCCGTCTCCTCCACCGAGGAAGGCGCCTACCGCCCGATCCGCGCGGTGTTTGCCGTAGAGCTCGACCGCGCCTCGGGCCTTGCCGGGGTGACGACCGGCGGGCTGGTGCGGGCTGAAACCGCACCCACCAAACGCCACGATCCCTCGCACCCGCTCGCCGACAAGGACGGCTTCGTGTTCGAAGCCCCCGTCGATGAGACCGCCGAGATGGTCGAGATCATGGAAAGCGCGCGCCAGTACCAGAACCTGGTGCAGGCGCTTCAGACTGCCAAGCAACTGATGCTCGAAACCCTGAGGAGCCAGTAGTGAACACCACAACGACCACCACCAATATCACCCCCGCCGCGCAGGCCACGCTGGACCGGCTCAACAAGCCCTCGCAGCTCAAGGGCGGCGGGCTCGGCGCGCTCGACGGCGGCGATTTCCTCAAGCTGCTGACCACGCAGCTGACCTTTCAGGACCCGCTCGAGCCGACCGACAACGAGGCGATGCTGGCGCAGATGGCGCAGTTTTCTGCGCTGGCCGCAACCACCGAAAGCGGCGCGACGCTGGAGGACATCTCCACCAAGCTCGACCGACTGATCGCCGCGCAGGAAGCGGCCCTCCGCCCCTCCACGCCGCGTCCCTGATCCCTTTCACCACCAGAGGAACACACCCCCATGTCTTTCTTCACCTCCCTCTCCGGCCTCAAGAACGCCGAGACCGATCTGCGCGTCATCGCCAACAACATCGCCAATGCCGAAACCGTGGGCTTCAAGAAGAGCTCGGCGCAGTTTGCCGATCTGGTCGCCACCGGATCCTCCACCGATCCGCGCCGCAGCCCCGGCATTGGCGCGACCGTCGCCGGGATCACGCAAGATTTCGTCCTCGGCCCGCTGGAACAGACCGGCCGTAGCCTTGACCTTGCGATTGACGGCGACGGGTTCTTCGCGCTCGCCAATCCGTTTTCGGGCGACGTCAGCTACAGCCGCAATGGCAATTTCCGCCTGAGCGCGGCGGGTGAGCTGGAGGACGCGTGGGGCAACCGCTTGCAGGCCTATCCGGTCGATGCGGCGGGCAACCCAACCTCGACCACGCCCGCCGATGTCGACGTGCCGATCACCAACGCTGCGGGCTCGACCCTCGCCAACGTCACGATCGACGTGCGCGGGATCGTGAACGCCGCCTATGCCGATGGCACCACCGAGCCGGTTGGCATGGTGGCGCTGGCGACCTTCCCGGCCCCCAACGGGTTGCGCTCCATCGGCCAGACCAAGTGGCAGGCGACCGGGGATTCGGGCGTCGCAGTGTTCGGCAATCCCGGCATCGGCACCTATGGCGAGATGATCAGCGGCGCGCTGGAACGCTCCAACGTCGATCTGGCCGAGGAGATGGTTTCGCTGCTCACCGCGCAGCGCAATTATCAGGCGAACGCGCGCGCGATTGACACCGCGACGCAGATTTCGACCACCGTCCTCAACCTGCGCCAGCAGTAATCGCACAATGGACCGGCTGATCTACACCGCCATGACCGCGATGAACGCGGCGATGGACCGGCAGCGGGTGGTGGCGAACAACCTCGCCAACGCCTCGACCCCGGGCTTTCGTCAGGAGATTTTCGCGGTCACCCCGGCCACCCTCAAGGACGGATCGCTGGAGGCCCGCGCCCTGGCGCGTGGCAATGTGCGCGGGGCCGATATGCGCACCGCGCGGGTGGTGCCGACCGGCAATCCGCTCGACGTGGCGTTGGAAGGCAAGGCGCTGATCGCGTTCCAGTCCCCCGACCGGCAGGGCGAGATCTACTCCCGGCGCGGCGACCTTCACGTTGCGGCCTCGGGCGTGCTGGAGAACGGTGAGGGGCTGGCGGTGCTGGGCGAAGGCGGGACACCGATTACTGTGCCGCCCGGTTTCAGCGTCAGTCTGGCCGCGGATGGCACCGTGCTCGCCAGTGATCCCGCCGCCCCCAATGTCGCCGCCGAAGCGATTGACCGCATCCGACTGGTCAATCCCGAAGGCAGCCCGCTGGCCAAGGGGATCGACAGCTTCCTTAAGGTGCCGAACGGCGGCGTGTTGCCGCCCGATCCGACCGCGCGGCTCACCACCGGCGCGCTCGAAATGTCCAATGTCGAAACCGCCGATACGCTGGTGCAGATGATCGAGGCGCAGCGCGCCTTCGAACAGCGCGCCAAGATCATCGCCACCGCCGGCACGCTCGATGAAGCGGGCAGCGGCCTCATGGCGCTGCGCTAATCCAACAGGAGACCTGACCCATGCCCACTTCAGCCCTTCACGTCGCCCGCACCGGGCTTGAGGCGCAGGATGCGCGGATGCGCGTCATCGCTAACAACCTCGCCAATATCGGCACCACCGGGTTCAAGCGCGACCGTGTGGATTTCGCGACGCTCGCCTATCAGGAACAGCGCGTCGCGGGTCAGGCGTCGACCGGGCAGACGGCGTTCGCGGTGGGCCTCAATCTGGGGACCGGTGTGCAGGTGCAAGGCACCTCGCGCATCAACACGCAAGGCACGCTGAGCCGCACGGACAATGTGTTCGACCTCGCGCTGGATGGCGACGGGTTCTTTCAGGTCGAGCTGCCGCCGGGTGGCCAGATCGGCTTCACCCGCGCGGGCAATTTTGCGCTGGCGAATGACGGCACGCTGATCACGTCGCAGGGCTATGCCAGCCGCGATGCGCTGGTGGGGGAAGGCACGCTGACCCTGCGGTTCGGCACGGTCAGCGGAGCCAGCTTCACCCCCGATGCCGCGCGCGCGGTCGCCGCTATCGCCGTCACCGCGACCGACACCCTCGCGACGCTCGCCACCAAGATCAATCAGGCCAGCAGCGGGGCGGTGCAGGCCTATGTCGCCGATGGCACGAGCGGCGCGCGGCTGGTGATGAAGGGGCGTGAAGGCGCTGCCAATGGCTTTGTGCTCGAAGCCGCAGGCGCAGGCGGAGCGGCTGCTCCGGGCGATCTCAGCTATATCAGCTGGGAACCGGCGACCAACGCGGGCGAGTTGCAGACCGCCGCGCGCGATGCGGTGTTCCGGCTCGACACGGTGGAGCGCACCAGCTCCACCAACCGCATCACCGGCCTGCCGGGCTGGTTCGCCCTCAACCTCACCGCCACCAACACCGGCGCGCCGACCAACCTCAGCTTCGCCAGCAACACCGATGCGATTGCCAGCGTGATGAATGATTTCGTCGCCGCGCTGAACGATATCGTCAGTCAGCTTGCCGATGTCGCTGCGCCGATCGGGGGCGCGTTGGGCAATGATCCCGGCGCGCGCGAATTGCGCCGCGATCTTGCCGGGTTGGCGAGCCGGATCGTCATGCCCGCCGCCGCCGATGGCGAACCGCGCACCCTCGCCGATCTCGGGCTGGCGCTGAACCGCGATGGCAGCTTCCGGCTGGACAGCGCGCGCCTGACCCGCTCGCTTGAGACCAGCCCTGATGCGGTCGCGGCGATGTTCACCACCGGGATTTCGGGCGTGTTCGCGACGATGGACCGCTTCGCGCGGGAGACCAGTTTTGTCAGCGATCCCGGATCGCTGGGCGGATCGCTCAAGCGGTTCGAGACGCAGCAGGCCGCCAGTGACGAGCGGCTGGCGAAAATCGCTGAGCAGCAGGATTATCTGCGCGAGCGGCTGACCCGCGAATTCACTGCCTCAGAACGCCGTGTGGCAGCGTCGCAATCGACCTTGGCGTTCCTGCGCCAGCAGGTCGATATCTGGTCGAACGGCGATCGGTAACGGGGGCCAATGATGCAGATGTTCAGCCAGAACCCCGCCGCCGCCTATCGCCGGGTTGCGCTGGAAGCCCGTATCGAGGTGTCGGGCAGCGCCGATCTCACCCGCATCTGTCTGGAAGAGGCTTGTGCTGCGCTGGGGCAGGCGTTGCGCGCGGTAGAGCAGCCGTTGCCAGCTTGTAGCGAGGTTATACCGAGGTATTCGCGGGGTTATCGCGACGCGCTGAGCCGGGCGCAGACGATCCTGTTGTGGCTCGCCCAATCGGTCGCACCGGACCATCCGCTGGGGGCGAGCCTCACAGCGTTCTATGGCGGGCTGGCGAGCCAGATCGGGGCCAATTGCCTACAGGCGGACGCGAGGAGAATCGCGGAAATTCAAAGCGATATCAGAGATATGCTTGAGGCGGCGGGTTAGACTGCGGCGATGTTTCACGTGAAACATTTGGCGAACATTGCGGTCAGCCGATCCATTCCGCAATGATCCGGGCGGCATCCGCCGGGTCCTGAAACGGGTGGAAATGGGTCATGTCGGGCCGGTAGAGGTCGGTCCCCTGCGGCAACACCTCCGCCAGTTCGGGCCAGGTCGGCGAGCTCTTGAAATCGTTGAGATTGGTCATCTGCGCGCGCACCACCAGCACCGGGATGTCGACCTGCTTGGCCGTCTCGACAATCGCCCCGTTGCTGCGGCTCGACGCGTAGACGCTGGCTTCGACTTCGGGGGCGCAGGCCAGTTCCAGACCCTCACCAGACGCGCCTTGGGTCAGGCCGTAGCGGCAGTAATCGGCGAAGACGCGGGGGTCGAACAGGTTGTACGGATCGCGGGTCTGGAAGCGTTCGATCATTGCTTCGGCGCTGGCGAAATCGCGCTTGCGGCGGATCGCGGGGTGGGGGTTATCGGCGGTGTAAAGCGGCTGACCGGGGGCGTAGAACTCGGGCGCGAGGATCACGGGATCGAACAGGACGAGGCGGCTGAAGCGCTCCGGCGCATCAGCAGCGACTTGCAGCAGGGTGTGCGCGCCCATCGAATGGCCGATGCCGACAGCGCCGGTGATGCCAGCTTGTTCAAGGAAATCAGCGACATCGCTTGCAACGGCCCGCCAATCGTCAATCGGCTCGGCGCGGGACTGCCCATGACCGCGAAGGTCGATGGCGTAGGCGGGGTGATCGAGGAAGGCCTCGACAATCGCGTCGAACACCCGGCCGTGAAACCCGGTCGCATGGGCGAAGACCAGCGGCGTGCCGTCGCCGTCAGAGGCCCATTCGTGCACGGCAAGTTCAATGCCGCCGGTGGGGTAGAAGCGGGTGACGGGGGCGGGGCGGGTGGTGCTCATCCGACTGCCCAACCGTATCACCGGGCCCAAGTCAATCGCGCAGCTTTGCTAGGGGTCATTCGGCCGGAGCGGGTTCTGCCTCACCGCGATTGCGCAGGAAATGCAGCGCCTCGGCCATGCGGTCAGGCGCGATCAGGTGGAGAGCGCCGAGGTACAGACCTACGCCGAGCAGCACAGCGCTCCCCAGCGCGGCGATATCCGGCACCTCTGGCAAGGCCCGCAGCATCAGCCCCACGCCCGCCGCCATAACGAGCGCCGCCGCGGCCGGGGGTGCGATCGCACTCGCGAGCCCGGCATAGCTGAAGCCCAGCACGGGACGCGACAGCAGGATCGTCGCCCCGGTCAGCACCGCCATCCCGCCGACCCAGCCCCAGGCAAAGCCGACAAGGCCCCAGTTCGAACCGGTCAGGAACGCCAGCGGCATCACCACCGCGCCCAGCATCGTCACCTTGAGCGCGATCCCCGGAAAGCCGCGCGCATTGGTCGCAGGCGAGAACAGGATTTGCAGCGTCAGCATCGCCATCGCAGCCGCCAGGATCGGCAGCAGCGGCACGATCTCGATCCACTTGTCGCCCAGCAGCACCGGCACCAGCACCGGCGCGACCACCGCGATCCCGGCATAGGCAGGCAGGCCCACCATCATCACCAACCGGATCGTGGCGAGCAGCGCGGAGGAACCCCAGTCGCTCAGCCCCTCGCCCTGCTGGCGCGAATAGGCGGCATAGGCGACCTCGTTGATCGGCGGCACGAACTTGGCCGCGAGCAGTTGGGCAAGGAACAGGCCGGTGGTGTAAACGCCCAGATTATGCGCATTGAGCACCCGGCCGGCGATCATCACATCGGCCTGGCTCTGGACGAACCAGAATAGCTGGGTCGCGGTCATCACCCCGCCGAAGCCCGCGATATGGCCTGCGCCGGTAAAGCGGAAGATCGGGCGGATCGGCGCGCGCGCGGCCCAGGTCATGCCGATCGCTTCGGTCAGCAGCATGATCATCGGCGCGGCCACCAGCGTCCACACGCCCCAGCCGCTCAGAGCGCCGGTCAAAGCAGTCACCGCACCTGCCATCGCCGCCGCCAGTCGCACCTGTGCCGGGCGGCGGAAGTCCATCTTGCGGCTCAGCATCGCGTGCGGCAGCGCGCAGAATGGCACCGCGAGATAGAGCAGCGATTGCACGCGCAGCAGGTCTGTCACCATCGGCTGTTCGAACCACAGGGCCACCAGCGGCGCGGCCAGGAACTGAATCAGCGCCAACCCGCCGTTGAGCAGGATCAGCATCCCCAGCGTCTGGCGCAGGCGTTCTTCCGTCACCTCCTCCTCGCGGATCAGTGCACTCGCCAGACCCCAGCCATTCATGGTGCTGAGCAGCGTCAGCATCACCTGCGCCATCGCGAACAGGCCATAGTCCTGCGGCGCGAGCAGCCGGATCACGATCAGGGTCGAGGCCCAGGACACGATCTGGGTCAGCACCTGACTGCCCGAGCGCCAGATGACCGCCGTGCGTACCTGCGAGGCGAGCGAGGGTTTGGAGATCGGGTCAGCTTCAGCCATCGATGGTCCTGTGCGGCGTGATCGCGGCGGTGGCGGGGGTGGGCACCAATTCCTCGCCCCACGCCTGCGCCAGCATCCGCGCGGCTGAGTGGCTGCGCACGAACAGCAGATCGGCCATTTCGTAGCCTTCTACCGCGCCCATGTCTTTCTTGTAGCCGGTATCGCCCACGCCCATGTCCATCACGGTCTGCCCATCGGCAATGGCGTCTTCCATCGCGCGGTAATTGGTGAGCTTGCCGATGCCGAGGTGCTTCAGGCTTTCGACATAGCTGCCAGCAATGCCATATTGCACCGGGCCATCGTCGAGATCGAAGCTGAAGGCCACCGGGCGATCGCCCACCATCAGGATCGTGGCAGAGAGATTCTCGGCGAGGACAGGGTCGCTCAGCACATGGCTCCACAGGGCGCGCTGGGCAGGGGTCATGAACTTGGCGCCGCTGCCGTCGGTGGTGCGGGCGATCCAGCTTTCTGCCTCGATCCGGCCCATGTCCTCGAGCGCGCCGGTGTCCCAGCCCGTCCCGCGCACGTAACGCCAGCGCGGGGTTCCGTGATCTTCGAGCTTGCGCCACGCGGCGCGCAGCTTGCGCGCTGTGGAAGCGCTGGGCCAGCCGCGGGCGCGTGCGGCGTCGAGGTCAATCACCCAGCTGGTCCCGGCGGGGCGCGACAGCACGGTCCAGTTGGCCAGTTGCGCGGCGGCAATCAGCAGCGTGGTCGCCGGATCGTCGCAGCGCGCCGGGCCGACCCGCCACACCGCGCCAAGACAGCGCGCGGCGGTGTGATCAAGCGCGTGGGCGAGTTCGAATAGGTCGCAATCGGGCGCGAACAGTGGACTGCGTAGCGGCCAGTACGATCCCGGCACCTTGCGTGCGCGGCCGATCACCGGGCCGAAGGTGATGGTCGGGATCGCGGCGAGCACTGTCCCATCCGCGTCGCGCCGCAACAGCAGCGTCCGCCCGCGATTGGGCGCTCGGGCCGCATACCAGGCTGCGCGCAGGAAACCGTGTCCGGCGAGGTTGCAGGCTGCAAGCGTGTTGATTTCAGGCGGGAAGCCCTCCACCGCTGCGACCGTCAGGCGGCCCGATGCAATCCTGCTCTCGTACATTCCTCACCTGCATGGCCCTAGGGGGCGAAGGTCGAACCTTGCCATAGCGCGTGGGCGTAACCACGCAGTTAACCACAGGCCTGACAATGTGGCGTTTTCTCCCGATGCCGCTGGAACCGCCGGGGGCGGCATTGATTAACACAGGGGGGCGGTGTGCCGATGGCCCCTGACGCGCCCCATCCCCCTGCCCCATTCTCCCTCATTGCCGGAGACCTTCGTGCCTGCATCTGCTCCGGATATCTCTGCCGAAACCCGCGCGTTCCGCCAGTTGATGGGGCAATTTGCGACCGGGGTGGCGGTGATCTCGCTGGTACCGCCAGGGGGCGGCGTGTCGGCAATGACGATCAATTCGCTGGTGTCGATCTCACTCGATCCGATGCTGGTAAGCTGGAGCCTCCAGAATTCAGCGAGCTTGTATGATGCCTATGCGGGGGCGGAGGCGTTTGCGTTCAGCATTCTGGCCGATAGCCAACAGGCGCTCGCCCGGCGCTATGCCGCGCGCGGGGACAGCACGCTGGATCCGGCGGACTTCGAGCCGGGGCCAAGCGGGCTGCCATTGGTTCGCGGCGCGCTCGCCCAAATCGCCTGCCGCCGGTTCGCGCTGCACGCGGCGGGAGACCATACGCTGATCCTCGGCGCGGTCACCGGGATGGCGATGGCCGCCGCTGGCAATGCCCGCCCGCTGCTGTTCTTCGGCGGGCGGTTTGGCGAGATGGCGCCCTAGAACACCACCACGCTGCGGATCGACTTGCCTTCGTGCATCAGGTCGAAGGCGGTGTTGATCTCGTCCAGACCCATGACGTGCGTGATCATCGGATCGATCTGGATCTTGCCGGTCATGTACATGTCGACGATCTTGGGCACATCGGTGCGGCCCTTGGCCCCGCCGAACGCCGTGCCGCGCCAGTTGCGTCCGGTGACGAGCTGGAATGGCCGGGTGGCGATTTCCTTGCCCGCTTCGGCGACGCCGATGATGATCGAGGTGCCCCAGCCGCGGTGGCAGGCTTCCAGCGCCGTGCGCATCACCTCGGTGTTGCCGGTGGCATCGAAGGTGTAATCCGCTCCCCCATCAGTCATTTCCACGATCTTGGCGACGGTCTCCTCGCGGCTCATCCCCTTCGAGTTGAGGAAGTGGGTCATGCCGAACTGGCGACCCCAATCCTCGCGCGAAGGGTTGATATCGACCCCGATGATCAGGTTCGCACCCGCCAGCCGTGCGCCCTGAATGACGTTAAGGCCGATCCCGCCGAGGCCGAACACCACGACATTGTCGCCGACTTGCACCTTGGCCGTGTTGGTCACCGCGCCGACCCCGGTGGTGACCCCGCACCCGATGTAGCAGGCCGACTGGAACGGCGCGTCCTCGCGGATTTTCGCCACGGCGATTTCGGGCAGCACGGTGAAGTTCGAAAAGGTCGAGCAGCCCATGTAGTGGAAGATTGGCTGGCCCTTGTAGCTGAAGCGCGTGGTGCCGTCGGGCATCAGCCCCTTGCCCTGCGTAGCGCGGATCGCGGTGCACAGGTTGGTCTTGCCGCTGAGGCATGACTTACACTGGCGGCATTCCGGCGTGTAGAGCGGGATCACGTGATCGCCGGGCTTCACGCTGGTGACGCCGGGGCCGACTTCGCGGACGATCCCTGCGCCTTCGTGGCCGAGCACGGAGGGGAAGATGCCTTCGCTGTCGAACCCGTCGAGCGTATAGGCGTCCGTATGGCAGATGCCGGTTGCCATGATCTCGACCAGCACTTCGCCCGCCTTCGGCCCCTCAAGGTCGAGTTCGACGATTTCGAGCGGCTTTTTCGCGGCAAAAGCAACGGCGGCGCGGGTCTTCATGGGGCGGATTCTCCGGTTAGTCAGCGGCGCGTCGGTACGGCCTCGTGGTTGTAAGGGCAATGCCGGCACGCCGATCCGCAGCACTTCCCGCGCGCCAGATGGGCCGCGCGGGTGAACACCGTGTAGCCGGTGTCGGGATCGCGATAGGTCGCCTCGCCGCGCGCGCAGGCGGCTTCGTGCAGGGCGTGCCATGGTTGCTGGGTCATGGCGGGACGCGATAATGGACAAGTGTTCCGGATGCCATGCCTGAAACAAAATTGCCGCATGGGGCAGGATACCCGCTTGCGCACCCGCCGCTTTTGCGCTCTCAAACGCCCCTGCCATTATCCCGGAGAGCGCCCTTGCGTTTCGTGCTGTTTGTTGCCGCCCTGCTGTTCGCCATCCCCGCTCACGCTCAGGGTGTGCAGCAGACCAAGGGCAATTTCGAGGACAAGTTCCGCCAGCTCGATGAAGTGCTGCCTGACCCCAGCACCACCCGCAATGCCAGCGGTGCGCCGGGGCATGAATACTGGCAGCAGAAGGTCGACTACAAGATCACGGCCGAGCTAGACGAAACCAAGCGCCGCATCACCGCGCGCGCCACGATCCGCTACACCAACAATTCGCCCGATGCCCTGCCGTGGCTGTGGCTGCAGCTCGATCAGAACATCTTCAAGCGCGATTCGATGGCCGAGCTGACCGATGCCTTCGGCGGCCCCGGACGGCGCGGGCCGAAGGTGACGCTGGGTTCCGGCAGCGAACCGACCAAGCTGTCTTTCGAGGAACTGCGCCGCCAGCAGGCAATGGCCGACAACCAGTATGGCTATGACATCAGCGCCGTAAGATCGCTCGCAGGTGCCGACCTGCCGCACACGATCGTCGGCACCCTGATGCGCGTCGATCTGCCCGCGCCGCTGGCTCCGGGTGAGACCACCGAATTCGCCATCGAATGGGCGTTCAACATCGTCGAGGAAGACGCCGTCAACGCGCGCTCGGGTTACGAACATTTCCCCGATGACCCGCGCAAGGGCGGGAACGACATCTTCCTGCTCGCCCAGTGGTTCCCGCGCATGGTGGTCTATTCGGACTACGAAGGCTGGCACAACAAGGAGTTCCTCGGCCGCGGCGAATTCACGCTGGAATTCGGCGATTACGAAGTCGACCTGACCGTGCCGTCGGACCACATCATTGCCGCCACCGGCACGATCCAGAACCCCGACGCCGTCCTCACCGCAGCCCAGCGCCAGCGGCTGGAAGCGGCCAAGGATGCCGCTGCGCCGATGTTCATCGTCACCCCGCAGGAAGCCGCCGCTGCCGAAGCTGGCAACCCCAAGGGCACCAAGACCTGGAAGTTCGCCGCCACCAATGTCCGCGATTTTGCCTGGGCCTCCAGCCGCAAGTTCATGTGGGACGCGCAAGGCGTGAAGCAGCCGGGCGCGGAGAACGAAACTGTGCTCGCCATGAGCTTCTGGCCTAAGGAAGGCGGGGATTTGTGGAAGAAGTATTCCACCGCAGCCGTGGTCCACACCCTGAAGGTCTATTCGCGCTTCAGCTTCGATTATCCCTATCCCACCGCGCAGTCGGTCAACGGGCCGGTCGGCGGGATGGAATATCCGATGATCACCTTCAACGGACCCCGGACCACCCTGAACAAGGACGGGACGCGCACCTATTCGCTGGCTGAGAAGATGTTTCTGGTCGGCGTGGTGATCCACGAGATCGGACACATCTACTTCCCGATGACGGTCAACTCGGACGAGCGCCAATGGACCTGGATGGACGAGGGGCTGAACTCCTTCCTCGATTCAGTCGCGGGTTACGAATGGGACCCGAACATGCCGTGGACCCGCAGCCTGCCGCGCGACATGGTCAGCTACATGGTGTCGAACAACCAGCAGCCGATCATGACGCAGTCGGATTCGGTGACGGATCTGGGCGCCAATGCCTATGGCAAGCCGTCGGCGGCCTATCACCTGCTGCGCGACACGATCATCGGCCGTGAACGCTTTGACTTCGCGCTCAAGGAATATGCCCGCCGATGGAAGTTCAAGCGTCCGACCCCGGCCGACTTCTTCCGCACCATGGAGGAAGCCAGCGGCACCGATCTCGACTGGTTCTGGCGCGGGTGGTTCTACACCACGGATCACGTCGATATCACGCTGGATTCGATCTACCGGCTGAAGATGGACAGCAAGAACCCGGACATCGACCTGCCGCGTCGCCGGGCGGAACGTGCCGAGGAGCCGGAGGTGGTCGGCATCGGCCTCAATGAACAGCAGGGCCTGCCGATCTGGGTGCTTGAAAACCCCGGCATGACCGATTTCTACGACAAGAACGACGAATTCACCGTCACGCCTAAGGACCGCAAGGGCTACACCGATTTCCTCGAAGGCCTGCTCCCGTGGGAACGCGCTGCATTCGACCGCGCGGTGAAGGAGGACGCGAATTACTACGTCCTCAACTTCACCAACAAGGGCGGGCTGGTGATGCCGATCATCCTCGGCCTAACCTTCAAGGATGGCTCGACTGAGAAGCTCAACATCCCGGCGGAAATCTGGCGGCGCAATTCGCGCGAAGTGGCCAAGCTGCTGGTGTACCCCAAGGGCAAGGAGCTGGTGCAGGTGGTGGTCGATCCCGATTGGGAAACCGGCGATGCCGATCTGGAAAACAACCACTATCCGCGCCGCATCATCCCGAGCCGGATCGAAGCCTTCAAGGACGAAGCGTCGAAGTCGCGCGTCAGCCGCGATCTGATGGGTGAGGCCGCCGGGGCCGAGCCGGACAAGAAGAAGAAATGATCCGCGCACTGCTGGTGCTGCTGGCAATGGTGCTGGCCCCGATCGGGGCCGGCACCGCGGCCGCACATCAGCAGAAGTTCACGATCAGCACGGTCAGCCTCAACGAACGCACCGGTATGATCGAGATCGCGCATCAGGTGCCGGTCCACGATGCCGAACATGCGCTGGTGGTGCAGCGGACAGGCAATCCCAACATCCACACCCCCGATATCATCGGTAGCGAGGACAGCCGCGAGGCCTTCGCGCGCTATGTCACGCGGCGGTTCCTGCTGGTGGTTGATGGCCAGATCATCACGCCTGACTACGTCGGCAGCGAGATCAGCGGTGGTAGCCTGTGGGTCTATCAGGAGACGCCCGCGCCAGCCCCTTCTGCCGAGGGCACGCAAACGCTGATCCGGATCAATTCGCAGATCCTGACCGATGTCTGGGCGCGGCAGGAAAACCGGGTCAATATCGGCGGCGGCACCAGCGTGCAGACTTTCATTTTCAAATCCGGGGACTTGGCCCAGACCGCGCCGCTCACGCGGTAATCAAGCCTGACGGCGCTGCGGCGTTCCGGCCCCGTCCGTATCGGCAAAGCGCGCCTGCAAATCGGCCAGCAGCGCCGGACGGCCATAGCGATAGCCCTGCACATGGCGGCAGCCGATGGCGCGCAGGAAGGTCTCCTGCTCCTCGGTCTCGACCCCCTCCACCACGACACGCAGGCCCAAGCTGTGGCCCATCTGCACAATCGCCTGAATGATCAGGCGAGACTGATGATCCTCGCTAATCCCGGCGATGAAATCGCGGTCGATCTTGACCTTGTGGATCGGGAAGGCGCGCAGGTGGGTGAGTGACGAGAACCCGGTGCCGAAATCATCGAGGCAGATGGTGAAGCCGCATTCGTCCAGCATCGCCAGCGACGCGCGCACCTGCCCGCCCGCGTCTATCAGCATGGTCTCGGTCACTTCGATGGTGATGTTGTTCGGGCTGAGCGTGCTGTCGTCGATCACGTCGATCAGATGCTGCACGAAATCGCCGCGCCGCAAATCGGCTTCCGACAGGTTGAGCCCGATCCGCGTGTCCGGCCCGAACAGGGCGAGGATCGCGGTGCCATCGGCCACCACCGAATCGAGCATCACCCGGCTGACCCGGCGCGACAATTCGGGATCGAGCAGGGCGGCAAACACGTCGCTCGCTGCCAGCAGGCGTCCGTCCTCGTCGCGCAGCCGCAGCAGCGCTTCGACCGAGACGACTTCGCCGCTCTCCAGATCACAGATTGGCTGATAGGCCGCCATCGCCCTCCCGCTGTTGAGGGCCCCGCGCAGCTGCGCGATGGCGGTCTGGCGTTCGGACTGGCGCGCTTCGATGTGATGGTCCCAGCACACCACCGCGCCGCGCCCGGCTTCCTTGCCGCGATACAGGGCAAGGTCTGCGCGGCGCATGATTTCTTCGCTGCTCGCCGAGGTGCTCATCTGCGCCACGCCGCAGGTCGCGCCGATCTTGAGCAAGGTGCTGCCCAGTGGCGGCATCTCTTCGAATTCGGCCAGTAGGTCCTCAAGGAAGCGGGTCACTTCGCCAAGCGTCATAGCGGGCGGGAACAGCATAGCGAATTCGTCGCCGCCCCAGCGCGCCAGAAACATGCCCGGCGCAATCCGCATCGTGAGCTGTTCGGCGATGGTTTCCAGCACCCGGTCTCCGACCAGATGGCCCAGCGTGTCATTGACGTCCTTGAACCCGTCGAGATCGAGCAAGGCGATCGTTACCAACTCGGCCTCGACCGCCTGCATCGCCTTGGCAAGCCTGCGATCGAAGCTGGCGCGGTTGTAGAGACCGGTCAGCCGGTCACGTTCGGCCGCACGGTTCAGGGCAACATTGCGCAGGTGTTCTTCGGTGCAATCGAGGATGATCCCGGCAACACATTCGGGTTGCCCGTCGACATCCATCCGTTCGCCGACCACGCGGATGCGGCGCCGTTCGCCGTCGCGGCGGCGGATGGTGGTCTCAAAGCTGAACGGTTTGCCGTCCTCGATGGTGTCGTTGATAGCCTTGCTGACCATTGGGCGGTCTTCGGGCTGATAGAGCTGGACAACATCGGGGACGCTGACGGACCGGCCTGGCTCCAGTCCGGCGATATCGAACACCTGATCGGACCAGTGCAGCCGCCGGGTCGCGATATCGACCCGCCAGCTGCCGACATTGACCGCGCGTTCGGCCTGGCGAAAAACTTGGGTCGACTGCTGAAGCGCAGCATTGGCAAGGCTCAGCGCGCGGGTGCGGGCATTGAGCGCGAGGCTTTGTTCGGCGAGTTCGGCCAGCATCGCCAGCGGCGCGATCTGCTCGGGCCGGAAGGCGTTCGCTTCGGGCGAGATCACACACAGCGCGCCGAGCAGCACACCCTCGTCTGAACGGATGGGTACGCCGAGATAGGAACGAATCCGTGGCCCGCCGGTGACAATCTGGCTGTCACGCAGCTTATCGTCGGTCCGTGCGTCCTCGACCAGCAGCGGATCCGGGCTTTGCACGCAGAAGGTGCAGAACGGATCTTCAACCGGGGTTTCCAGCAGGTCGCTGCCGGTACGCCCCAGAAACCAGTGCCGTTCTTGCTCGACCACTGAGAGCAGCGCAATCGGACAATTGAACATTGTGCTGGCGAGATGCGTGATGTGTGAAAAGACATCGCGATCGGGAATCGCCTGAAGTCCGAGATCGCGGATGGCAGAGAGGCGAATCTGATCTTTCACCCCGCGCCTTTGCCCCAAAAGCCCTTAAGAAAGCGTCGCTAGGCGGCTGAGCATTTCACGAAGGCTGCGCTGCGCACAAGCCCTCCATGAGCCGCGCCGCGAAGGGGCTGAAGCCGAACCGGTCATCAGGGCTTTCGGCCGGTCTGGGCCAAAGAGGCATGGAGCCTGGGAGTTTGCCGCTCAGGAGCGGAAATGGTGCGGTCGAGAAGACTCGAACTTCCACGGGCTTTCGCCCACAACGACCTCAACGTTGCGCGTCTACCAATTCCGCCACGACCGCACTCGGGTTTGCCGGGGCAGCCAAAACGCTAGCCCCACGGTAGGAGCGCGCCCCTAGCAAGGGGTATGGCGCCGCGCAAGCTCTTTGACGATGGCTTGCGATTGGCGCGTAATCAGGGGGTCAGTTGGGCGCCCAGCCGATGGCGGCCTTGGCGGCGCCGGGCGGGATGTTGGTGATCGCCTGGGTCACATTGATGGTCTCACCGGGGGCAAGGCTGCGTTTGGCCGGGGTTATCGGCCAGTCGCCGATGTTGCGATCACGCCGGTCGCTGAACACCACCAGGAGGTTGGGGACATCAACGCTCTCACGCCCATTATTGGTGATCGTCCCGCGGACCCCGAAAATCTCCTCGCCGGTTTCGAGCATCTTCTTCTTCTGCTCGGCCGGGGGGAAATCGAGTTCGAGCCCCGGACGGCTGACACCGAAGGTCGGGCGGCTGATCGGCACCCATTCGGGCAGGCCGTAGTAATTCACCGCGACGATCGTACCCAGTACCATCGCTGCAAACAGCATGGCCGCCAGCGTCCACATCCGCAGCGTGTTGCGCCGCCGGGTGAAGGGCGCACGGTAACCGAATTGCGAGCCGCCGTCCTCGTCGTCATCCCCGAAGGGCGGGTCGGGCATGTCGTCGGCAATCGCCGGCGGTTCTGGCGGTGCCGCTTCGACAGGCGTTTCGCCGCGCGTACCGAAGCCGCGCCGCGACGCTTGGGCGACCACGGCCGCGTATTCCCCGGTATCGTTCGGCGCAGCGGGCGGCTCGGGCGAGCGCCAGTGGCTGACCGAGGGTCCGGCGGTTTCGGGTTCGGGAGCGGGCGCAAAGGGTGCCGGGGAAGGCGGGGGCGAAGCGACCACCGCAGGCTCGGCCACCGGCGGCGGGGCGGGCTGGGTAGCGGCAGGCTCGCCCGGGGCGGACGGAGGCGCTTCCGACGGCGCTGCGCCCTCGGGCGATGGGGGCGGATCCTGGAACCAGCTATGCTTGCACTTGGCGCAGCGCACGGTGCGACCCTCGCTGCCGATGGCAGCATCGGGCACGGCGTAGCGGGTGCCGCAGGCTGGGCAGGCGATGATCATACTACAAATTGCATACTCGCCGCACACCCGCGCACAAGACCAACTGCGGCAGAGCCCCCTATTTACTCTATGTTTTCCACATTACGGGGCGTAAATCGGGCAATCGATGGCCTGCATCGCGATCTCCCGCTTCCCCCGTGCCTGCCCCCCTGATAGGTGCGCGACATGAATGATCGTCTCGCCGGACAAGTGAAATTCGACAATGTCGGCTTGCGCTACGGCACCGATCCCGAGGTGCTGAGCAATCTCAGCTTCACGCTTTATCCCGGCAGCTTCTACTTTCTCACCGGCGCGAGCGGGGCGGGGAAGACTTCGCTGCTGAAGCTGCTCTACTTGGCGCAGCGGCCATCGCGCGGGGCGATCCGGATGTTCGGGCAGGATCTGGTCACCATGCCGCGCGAACGCTTGCCGGAGCTGCGGCGGCGGCTAGGGGTCGTGTTCCAGAACTTCCGGCTGGTGCCCTATCTCACCGCCTTCGACAATGTCGCGCTGCCGCTGCGGCTGGCGGGGACCGACGAGAAGAAGGTGGTCAAGTCGGTCGGCGACATGCTCGATTGGGTTGGCCTATCGCACCGCGCCCATGCTGTGCCGCCGACCATGTCGGGCGGGGAGCAGCAGCGCGTCGCCATCGCCCGCGCGGTGATCGTTCGGCCCAAGATGCTGATTGCCGACGAGCCGACCGGTAACGTCGATCCCGACATGGCCCTGAAGCTGCTGCGCTTGTTCGAATCCCTCAACAACCGCGTCGGCACGACCGTGGTGGTGGCGACCCACGATGTCCACCTGCTCAAGAAGGTGCCGGATTCGCTGATCATGCGGCTGCACAAAGGCCAGCTGTCCGACCCCACCGGCGCGCTGCGCTATCCGCCGCGCGCGGTTTCGCCGGGTGGAGGCGAACCGGAGTGAGCACGCATCCCCCGCTCCCCACCGAGCCCGAGACCGAGGAGGTCAAGCCCGCACCGGTCCGCCCGCGTGGACGCGCGGCGGCGCGGCTCCTGCCCCCGACGCGGCTGACCGGGCCGATCCCGTGGGTGATTGCCATCCTGATCGCCTTGGTGGTGATGGCCGCAGCGGGCGGCCTCGCCCTGCGCAACCTTGCCACCAATGCGCGGGCCGATCTGTCCAGCGCGGTGAGCGTGCAGGTGATCGAGCCCAACCCCGATCTGCGGGCCGAGCGCGGCGCGGCGGCGGTCAAGGTGCTGACCCGGATCGAAGGCGTGCAGTCCGTGCGGCTGGTGCCCGAGGCGGAGCTGGTCGCCTTGCTCGAACCCTGGCTCGGCGAAGGGGCGACCAGCAATGACGTGCCGATCCCGGCGCTGATCGATGTCGAGCTGACCGGCAGCGCCAGCCGCGCGGACATCACGCGGATCGAGGCTGCGCTGGCCGCCCAAGTCCCCGGTGCGCGGGTCGATGCCCAAGGCGATTTCCTGCGCCCGGTTTATGATGCGCTGTTGGCCATGCAATATCTCGCGCTCGGCCTGATTGCCCTGGTCGCGCTGGCGACTGCAGCGGCGGTGTGGCTGGCGGCGCGCAATGCCTTTGCCGGTGCGCGCGACACGGTCGAGATCATGCACCTGCTCGGTGCGAGTGAGAAGCAGATGGCGGCGGTGTTCTTGCGCGATGTCCTGCGCGAGGCGGTGTTCGGCGCGATTGCAGGGGCAGGGTTGGGCGTTGGCGCGGTGTGGCTGCTCGGCCAGCAATTCGCCGCGCTCGACAGCGGAATGGTCGGCAGCGGCGGTTTGGGGCTGACCGATTGGGTGGTGATCGCGATGATCCCGCTGATCGGGGTGGTGCTGGCATTGGTGACAGCACGGATCACCATTGCGCTTGCCTTGCGCGACATGCTTTAGGCTCAGACCCATGATCCGGCGCGTATTCTCCTTGATGTTTCTGGCGTGGGCGATCGGCTTCCTGTGGTTTGCCGTGGCCCTGCCCAAGCCCGTGGCCAAGGCCGTGACCACCGATGCGGTGATCGTCGTCACCGGTGGGCCGGGGCGGATCGCGCGCGGGCTGGAGGTGCTGGACAAGGGGCTGGCGGACACAATGCTGGTCAGCGGTGTCGACCGCGAAGTGCGCCCGGGCGAATTCGCTGCCGAATTCGGCGTCTCCCCGGCCGAGATGGCGTGCTGCGTCACATTGGGCTTCGCGGCGGTCGATACCCGCAGCAACGCCGCCGAAACGGCCAAATGGGTCGCGCAGAAAGAGGTTCGCTCGCTTCGGCTGGTGACAACCGATTGGCATATGCGCCGCGCGGCGGGCGAGCTGGACCGGACGCTGCCCGATCATGTCACCGTGATCCGTGACGCCGTGCCCTCACAGCCCGATCTCGGCACGCTGTTCCTCGAATATCACAAGTTGATCGCTAGCCGTGCGGCGGGTCTGGCTGACCTTTGACCTGGTTGCTGGCGGCCCTGCGTTCTGCCGTGTTCTACGTGCTGTTCTACGGGGGCAGCGCGTTGATGGTGGTTGCTTCAGTGGTGGCCGTGGTCGCCCAGCGCCGCTGGCTCGGACCAATTGTGGAGCGCTGGGGGTATTGGCACCTGTGGTGCGTCCGCAATCTGCTCGGCATCGAGGTGGTGCTGGACGGCGCCTTGCCCGATGGCCCGGTGCTGATCGCGGTCAAGCATGAGAGCTTTTTCGAAGCGATCGACACCCCGCGCCTGTTCACGCTCCCGGCGGTGTTCGCCAAGCAGGAGCTTTTCGCCATTCCCGGCTGGGGCTATTCAGCGCGGACCTATGGGCTGATCCCGGTGGCACGCGACAAGGGCGCCAAGACGCTGCGCGCAATGCTGGCACTGGCCAAACAGCGCGTGGACGAGGGCCGCCCGCTGGTGATTTTCCCCGAAGGCACCCGCGTCGCCCACGGCACCCGCCCGCCGCTGCAAGCGGGGTTTGCGGGCCTCTACAAGCTGCTGCGCCTGCCGGTGGTGCCGATCGCAGTGGATAGCGGCGCGGCCTATCACCATCTGGTCAAGCGGCCGGGCCGGATCACCTACAAGGTCGGCGCAAAGATCCCCGCAGGCCTTCCGCGCGAGGAGATCGAAGCGCAGGTGCACGCGGCGATCAATATTTTGAATCCGGACAGGCCTGATCCGGGACCATCGCACCCGTGACCGCCGGGGACGAGCACACCGACGATCGGCACACTGAAGCCGATGCGCGCACATGGGGCGAAGTGCTCGGGCCCGGATTGGTCACCGGTGCTGCGGATGATGATCCGAGTGGTATTGGCACCTATAGCCAGATCGGCGCGCAGTTCGGCTTCAGCCTCGCATGGATCATGGTGTTCAGCTACCCACTGCTGGTCGCCACGCAGTTGATCTGCGCGCGCATCGGCGCGGTGACTGGGCACGGCATCGCCCACAACCTGAAGAGCCACTATCCGCGCCCGGTGCTGTGGTTTGCCGTGATGCTCCTGCTGATCGCCAACACCATCAACCTCGGCGCGGACCTTGGTGCGATGGCGGCTGCGCTCAATCTGCTGCTGCCGGGGCCAACCATGCTTTATGTCGTGCTGTTCGGCGGCATTTCGGTGCTGCTTGAAGTGTTCGTCGCCTATTCGCTCTACACGCGCATCCTGAAGTGGTCGGCGCTGTCGCTGCTTGCCTATATCCTCGTGCCCTTCGTTGCGGATATCTCCCCGCGCGAGGTGATGCGGGGCGTGCTGGTGCCGGAGCTGAGCTTTGACCGGCCAACTGCGATGGCGGTGATCGCGGCGTTGGGCACGACGATCAGCCCCTACCTGTTCTTCTGGCAGGCCGGACAGGAAGTGGAGGAACAGCACCGCCTGCACACCCATCCCCTGGGCGTATTCCCGCGCGCAGCGGGCCCGGGGCTCAAGCGGATGCGAACCGATACGCTGATCGGTATGGGGGTGACGAGCGTCACCGCGCTGTTCATCGTCATCGCCACCGCCGCCACGCTCCACGCCAACGGGATCACCGAAATCACCTCCGCCGATGCCGCCGCCAGCGCGCTGCGTCCGATCGCGGGGGATTTGAGCTTCCTGCTTTTTGCCGTGGGGATTATCGGCATCGGCTTGCTGGCCGTGCCAGTGCTGGCGGGCTCTGCGGCCTATGCCCTGTCCGAGACTTTCGGCTGGACCGAGGGACTGGACCGCAAGCCGCATGAGGCCAAGGCCTTTTATGGCGCGATTGTCGTCGCAGTTTTGGGCGGGGTGGCGCTCAACCTCATCGGCATCGATCCGATGCAGGCGCTTTACTGGACGGCGGTGATCAACGGCCTGCTGGCCCCGCCGCTGATGGTGATGACCATGCTGGCGGCGAGCAATCCCAAGGTCATGGGCCGCTTGACCCTGCCCCCGCTGCTGAAGTTCGGCGGCTGGGCGGCAACGGCGGTCATGATCCTCGTCTCGGGGATGTTTCTGCTGAGCTAGTCTGGGTGCTGGCGCCCGAAATCGGGCCGCTCGTCGTCCTGCCCTTGTTCGATCACCTGCCGCCGGATCGCGCGGGTGCGGGTGAAGAGGTCGAACAACGCGTCGCCATCGCCGGAGCGGATCGCGCGCTGCATCGCGGTGAGATCCTCGGTGAAGCGCCCCAGCATCTCCAGCACCGCGCCCTTGTTGGTCAGGAACACGTCGCGCCACATGACGGGGTCGGACGCGGCTATGCGGGTGAAATCGCGGAAGCCCCCGGCGGAGTACTTGATGACCTCGCTCTGGGTCACGTCCTCCAGATCGCTGGCGGTGCCGACGATGGTGTAGGCGATGAGGTGCGGGATGTGGCTGGTCACTGCGAGCACGAGGTCGTGGTGGGCGGCGTCCATCAGCTCGACCTTGGAGCCGAGCGCGGTCCAGAAGTCCGAGAGGGCTTCGAGCGCGGCGGGGTCGACACCATCGGGCGGGGTGATGATGCACCAGCGGCCTGCAAACAAGGTGGCGAACCCGGCATCGGGCCCGCTCTGTTCGGTGCCTGCGACAGGGTGTGCAGGGATGATGCAAGCGCCCGGCAGCGCCTCGGCCAGTGCGGAGGCGACGGCTTCCTTGGACGAGCCGACATCGCTGATGATCGCATGGGGCGCGAGGCCCGGCGCAATCGCCCGCGCCGCATCGCCCATCGCGCCGACGGGGACGCACAGGATGACGAGATCGGCGTTGGTGACGGCGTCCTCGGCGCGCTCGCATACCGTGCCCACCAACCCGCGCTCCGCCGCTCGCTCGCGCACCGATGGGTCGCGATCCCAGCCGGTGGTGGCGATGGCGAGGTCGCGCGCCTTTACCGCCAGCCCAATCGAGCCGCCCAGCAGGCCAAGGCCGATGATGGCGACGCGGGTGATGGTCATGCCACTTCCCCGCACAAGGCGCGCAGGCAAGCGATCACGCGGGTCATGTCGTCCGACTTGCCGATGGTGATGCGCACCGCGTTCGGCAGGCCTTGGCCCGGCAGATGACGCACGGCGTAACCGGCCTCGGACAAAGCCTCGACCGCCTCAGTCGCGCTCACTTCGCCTTCGAAATGCACCAGCAGGAAGTTGGCTTCGCTGGGCGAGGCGGAGAGGCCGTGGTTGCCGAGCATCGCGATGGCGTCGGCCAGACGCGCGCGTTCGGCGGTGTTGTGCTCGCGGCTGGCGCGCACGAAGTCCTGATCGCCCAGCGCCGCCAGCGCGGCCTTCTGCCCGCTGACCGAGACGTTGAACGCGCCCCGCAGCCGGTTGACCAGATCGATCAGGTGCGGCGCCCCGGTCACCCAGCCGACTCGCTCCGACGCCAAGCCATAGGCCTTGGAGAAGGTGCGACTGACCAGCACGTTCTCATACCGCGCAGCGAAGTCAAACGCCGCCTGTTGCAGGGCCGGATCGACATACTCGCCGTAAGCCTCGTCAACGATCAGCAGCACGTCGGACGGCAGGCCCGCGTGGAGCCGCGCGACTTCAGATGGGGGCAGGAAGCTGCCGACCGGGTTGTTCGGGTTGTCGAGCAGCACGACCTTGGTGGCGGGCGTGACGGCGGCAAGCAGATTGTCGACGCTCGCGGCGTAGCCCTCGGGATCAGCAAACACCGGGGTCGCTCCGATCTTCTGCGCCAGCAGCGGGTAGAGCGAGAAGGAGTAGCGCGAGGCCAGCACTTCGTCCCCCGGCCCGGCCAGCGCCTGCACTGCGCAGTGCAGCAGCTCACCAGAGCCCGTGCCGCACACGATCCGGTCGGGATCGAGGCCGTGCACTGCGGCGATCTTCTCGCGCAGCGCCCGCGCATCGGGATCGGGATAGTCCGCCGCCACATGCCCTTCAGCCAGCGCGGCCAGCGCCGCCGGGCTGGAGCCGAGCGGGTTCTCATTGGCCGACAGCTTGGTGAGCGGCTTCCCGCTCGCCGACTTCGACTTGCCCGGCACATAGGCGTGGATCTCGCTGATCCAGGGTTTGGGTTGGGGTCTTGCCATTGTCATGGTGATGCGCCGCTTGAAGAAAAGGCAGTGCTTCGACAAGCTCAGCACGAACGGATTTTGGAAAAAATACCCCTTACCGCGTGGCTCACGCTTGTCGAAGGGCTGTTTTTCCGCTTTCGCAGCAATTCTGTATGAACGCCGCCCCGATATCTCAGGTCTATGCCATCCCCCACGCCTTGCCGCTCGACAGCGGTCAGGTGCTGGTGCGTGCCGCAATCGCCTACGAGACTTACGGCACGCTCGCGCCGGATGCTTCGAACGCAGTGCTGGTGTGCCATGCGCTGACGGGCGACCAATATCTCGCCAGCCCGCACCCGATCACCGGCAAGCCCGGCTGGTGGGAACGGATGGTCGGCCCCGGCAAACCGATCGACACGAATCGTCATTTCGTGATCTGCGCCAATGTCATCGGCAGCTGCATGGGATCGAGCGGGCCGGCCAGTATCGCCCCCGATGGCGAGCCCTATGCGATGCGCTTCCCCGTCATCACAATCCGCGACATGGTGCGCGGGATTGTCGCCTTGCTTGACGGTTTGGGGATCGCGAAATTGCACGCCGTGGTCGGTGGGTCGATGGGCGGGATGCAGGCGCTGAGCCTGGCCGCCAACTGGCCCGAGCGCGCGGCGCGGGTGCTGGTGATCGCGTCCACCGCGCGCCACTCGGCGCAGAACATCGCCTTTCACGAGGTCGGCCGTCAGGCGATCATGGCCGATCCCGCTTGGGCCGAGGGCAATTACTACGCGAGCGACGCGAAGCCCGACAACGGTCTCGCCGTGGCGCGGATGGCGGCGCATATCACTTACCTTTCGGAAGCGGGCCTGACCGAAAAGTTCGGCCGCCGGTTGCAGGACCGCGAGGCCAAGGGCTTCGGCTTCGATGCCGAGTTCCAGGTCGAAAGCTACCTGCGCTATCAAGGCAGCGGCTTCACCCGCCGGTTCGATGCCAACAGCTACCTCTACATCACCCGCGCGATGGACTACTTCGACATCGCGGAAGAGCATGGCGGCAGACTTGCCAATGCCTTTGCCGGGACGCAGGCGCGGTTCTGCATTGTCAGCTTCGATACCGATTGGCTCTACCCCACCGCCGAAAGCCGCCACGTCGTCCACGCGCTGAATGCGGCGGGGGCGAAGGTCAGTTTCGTGGAACTCAGTGCGCCGCACGGACACGACTCCTTCCTGCTGGAGCACGACCAGCTTGACCGGGTGGTGAAGGGGTTTGTTGAATGACCCCCCCCACTTCTCAGCTTCGCCCCGATCTCGCCGCCATCGCCGCTCATGTCGCCCCCGGTAGCCGCGTGCTCGATATCGGCTGCGGTGACGGCGCGCTCATGGCGGAGCTGGAAGCCGTGAGCGGCTGCGATGCGCGCGGGATGGAGCTGGACGGCGCACTGGTCGAACGCTGCGTGTCGCGCGGCCTCAGCGTGGTCCAGGGGGACGCCAATCTCGATCTGGCGAACTATCCCGACAAGGCGTTCGATTACGCGATCCTCAGCCAGACGCTTCAGACCGCGACCCGGCCCGACCTGATCCTCGACGAGTTGCTGCGCGTCGGGCGGCGGGCGTTCGTCTCGTTCCCCAATTTCGCCCACTGGCGCACGCGCGCGGCGCTGATGTTCGGCGGGCGGATGCCGGTCACGCGCGCACTGCCGGTGAGCTGGTACGAGACCGAGAACATCCACCACGTTACAGTCGAGGATTTCCGCGAGCTTGCGCGGATGAAGGGTGCCACCATCGAGCGCGCGTGGTTCTTCGCCAATGAAAAACAAATCGGCGCGCCAGCAGCTAACTGGCGCGCCGAGTTTGCGGTATTCGAATTAAGCCGCTGACCTCCCCCTTCCCGGGTCAAGCCCGGGGCGGGGAAAGGTGGAAACTACGCTCTACCCCGCGCGGTGTAGCATGCACAGTTTGTGACCATCGAGATCGAGCACATAGCCAAGGTTCAGCGTCCCCATCGCGCCCGTGCGCGGGCCGGGCGCGTCTTCGATCGAGGTGCCGCCAGCGGCAACCGCTGCGTCGTGGAACGCCTGCACCTGCTCAAGGCTGTCACAGGCAAAGCCGATGGTCGATCCGTTGGCGCAGGCGGCAGGTTCGTTGTTGATCGGCTGGCTGATTGCGAAGATCCCGCCATTGTGGAACCAGAAGGCGCGCTTGTGGCCGGTGGCAGCTTCGTTGATGTTGCCCGGCCCGGCGCCGAGCGTTGCCAGCACCGCGTCATAGAACGCCTTAGCGCGGTCGAAGTCATTGGTGCCGACCATAATGTGACTGAACATGGAAATCTGTCTCCTCTCATAGGACAGGTTGCGGATTAGGACGGAATTCGCCTGCCCGCAATCGGCATTTCGGAGCGGATTTCGGTAGCGCCGCGTTCATATTGCAGGGCATAGGATGCGCCATGCTTACGCCCCTCCTCGCCGCCGCTCTGGCGTTGCAATCCGCTCCCGGCCCTGCCCCCGCTCTGGCCCCTGCCACATCCGAACCCGCGCCGCTGTCGCAGGAAGACCGCGCGCTGCTGCGCTGCGCCGCCGCTTTTGCAATTCTGGCCGATGGGCAGGCCAAAGGTAATGCTGCGGCACAGAAATGGCCGCCCATCGAAGCGCGCGGGCGAGAATTTTTCGTGCGTGTGCTGGCGCAGGTGATGGATCGGACCGGGCTGGACCGGGACGGGATCAGCCGCCTGATAAGCGCTGAAGCCCAGGCCTTGTGGGACAGCCAAGAGACGGAAAAGGTCATACCCTCGTGCCTGGTTTTACTCGAATCCTCCGGAATCTGATCCGTCCCCCGTTAGTGGTGCCGCGCGCTGGATTTGCCTCGCAAAATGCGGCACAGCTAAGCGCCTTATGTGGCTCCTCTATCAATTCCCGTTGTGCCCCTTCAGCCGCAAGATTCGGCTGCTGTTGAGCGAAAAGAACGTGCCCTTTGATCTGGCGCGCGAGGATCCTTGGGCGGCGTCGGACATGTTCTTCAACCTCAACCCGGCCGGACGCACGCCGGTGATCGTCAATGCCGAAAAGAACATCACCATCCCCGATAGCCGCGCGATTGCGGAATATTTCGAGGAAACGGTCGATCGCAATCCGATGATCAACGGCACCGCCACCCAGCGCGCCGAAATCCGCCGGTTGGTCGCGCTGTTCGACGAGAATTTCTACGCCGATGTCACCGCCCCCCTGCTGTCTGAACGCATGAAGAAGCGCATCTTGCGCCAGCCCCCTGATAGCGGCGCACTGCGCAATGCGATGAAGATGGCGCATGGGCATCTCGATTATCTCGACTGGCTGATCGACAACCGCCCGTGGGTGGCAGGCTCCACCATGAGCCTCGCCGATCTCGCGGCAGCGGCGCAGATTTCGGTCGCGGATTACCTTGGCGGGATCGACTGGGCGGGGCACGAACAATCGCGCGGCTGGTATGCGGTGTTCAAGAGCCGCCCTAGCTTCCGTCCATTGCTGACCGAGCGGATGGAGACGATCAAGCCGCCGCCGCACTACGCTTTACTTGATTCATAGGGTCCTCGCTCACGCGACCTGAAGGCCGCGTCGCTGCCGGCGGCCGGTCGGGCCTTGCGGTTCATCTTTGATGAACCGATATAGTGTCACCGAGAGAGGTGAGAACATGGCCGACGATCCCCGCACGCTGACCGATGCCGAATGGCGCGAGAAGCTCGACCCGATGCAGTACCATGTGTTGCGCGAGGCCGGGACGGAACGCGCCTTCACCGGCGAGTACGACAAGTTCTACGACGAGGGCGAGTACCACTGTGCCGCCTGCGGGACGCAGCTGTTCTACTCGACCGCCAAGTATAACAGCGGCTGCGGCTGGCCCGCCTTCACCAAGCCCGCCGATGACGAGGTGATCGAGGAGCACCGCGATGTCAGTTACGGCATGGTCCGCACCGAAGTGCGCTGCGGCAAGTGTGGCGGGCATCTCGGCCATGTGTTCCCTGACGGCCCGCCTGAACAAGGGGGCTTGCGCTATTGCATCAATTCGGCTGCGCTGATCTTCACTCCGGCTGAAGGCTGAGGCAGTCCGCCGTTGATGGGGGAGAGCACCGTAAACCCGGGTTCACCCCCGGTTACAACTTGCCTATGCATGGGCGCGCGTCCCACGTGTCAGCGGTGGGGACCAGATTAGGCGCAAGCGATGTCGAAACAGGGTGAGCGGTTGCAGAACAAGGGCGTACGCGGGACGCGCAAGGCAGCGACGGATCGTTCGACTGCGCCCGATGGCGGCGGCGGCGGCGGCGCGCCGCGCTCGCGCTGGAAGCTGTGGCTGAAGCGGCTGTTCCTGTGGGGCGTTGGGCTGGCGGTGCTGGGCCTCATCTTCCTCGCCTTTGCGGTCGGCTTTGCTGCGCAATCCCTTCCAAGTTACAGCACCTTGCAGGCGACCCAGCCGGGCCAGACCATCGTCATCCGTGCGCGCGACGGGCGCGAGTTGGTCGAGATCGGGCCGAGTTTCGGCGACTGGCTCAAGTATGACGACATCCCCGAAAACATGACCAACGCGATGGTCGCGGTGGAAGACAAGCGCTTCCGCTCGCATTTCGGGGTCGATCCGGTCCGCTTGACGGGTGCGCTGCTCGAGGGCGTCACCGGCTCGCGCGCGCGGCTTGGCGGCACCTCGACCATCACGCAGCAGCTCGCGCGCAACTTGTTCCTCAACAACAACCGTTCGCTCGACCGCAAGGCGCGCGAAGCGGTGCTGGCGATGGCGCTGGAATGGAAGTTCTCGAAGGAGGAGCTCCTCGAGCTGTACCTCAACAAGGTCTATTTCGGCGGCGGCGCTTACGGGATCGATTCGGCGAGCCGCAAATTCTTCAGCCACCCCGCCAATGAACTCAGCGTCGAGGAAGCCGCTATCATCGCGGGGCTGGTCAAGGCGCCGAGCCAGTATTCCCCGACCGCCGATGTCCAGGCCGCAGTGGACCGGGCGCAGGTGGTGCTCGAACTGATGCGAGAGCAGGGCTACATCACCGCTGATCAGGCTCAGGTCGATGTCAGCGCGGTGCAGCTGAAGGAGCAGGCCGGGCAGAACTCGGTGCGCTATTTCACCGATTGGGTGCTGCCGCAGCTCGATATCATCCTGCCCGAAACCTACGAACCGATCGAGGTGTGGACGACGCTCGACATTGGGATGCAGCGCGCCGCAACCGCTTCGATTGAGGCCAATACCCCCAAGGGCGCACAGGGCGCGCTGGTCAGCCTTGACCGCGACGGGGCGATCCTCGCGCTGGTGGGCGGCACCGATTACGTCGCGAGCAATTTCAATCGCGCCACCACGGCGATGCGCCAACCGGGCTCGGCGTGGAAGCTGTTTGTCTATCTCGCCGCGCTGGAGGCCGGCTACAAGCCGGAGGACAAGGTCAACGACACCCCGGTGACGATTGACGGGTGGAGCCCGCGCAATTCCAACGGCCGCAATGTCGGCGAGACCGATCTGCGCACCGCCTTTGCCTATTCGATCAACACCGTCGCCGCCCAGCTGGGCAATGAAGTCGGCTTCGGCACAGTCGCGTCGATGGCGCGGCGGTTCGGGGTGAATTCGAAGGTCGATACCAACCCATCAATGGTGCTCGGCGCGTCCGAGATGCGGGTGATCGAGATGACGCAGGCCTTCGCGGGGATCGCGGCCAAGGGCGTCGCGATCGAACCCTATGGCATCACCAAGGTGACCGGCGCGAGCGGCGAGGTGCTTTATCGGCGCGAAGCATCGCCCGGATCGCCGGTTGTGCCCGACTACGTGGTCGCCGGGATCACCGATCTGCTGCAAGCTGCGGTGCAGACCGGCACGGGCCGCGCGGCGCAGATCGGGCGACCAGTGGCGGGCAAGACCGGCACCACATCCTCGAACAAGGACGGTTGGTTCATCGGCTTTTCCAGCGGCATCACCACCGGCGTGTGGATGGGCCGCGATGACGCCAAGGCCGTGCCGGGCCTGCAAGGCGGGCGCGCTCCGGCGCAGGCCTTTGCCTCTTACATGCGCTATGCCGTCAAGAGCCGCCCGGTCGAGGAATTCGATGTCACGCTCGAACTGCCGGAATGGCAGCTGGAGCCGGATGCCGAAGCGATGTTCGGTGAGCCCGATGATTATTACTACATCGACGAGCAGGGCAACATGATCCAGCCGGGCCGCGATGAGTTCGGCCCTGAGGATGAGCGCGGGCCGGATGCACCGCCTGCCGCCAGCCAGGACTTCCTCGAGGAAGCCACAGGCGGGGCCTTGCCGCAGCAGAGCCAGCGACCCCCGCGCGAACCACGCCGGCCGCCGCCGCAACCGGCCATCAAGCCGGGCGAATAAGCCGACTGCGCATGAAAAAAGGCGCCGGGAGCTGATCCCGGCGACTTCTTCGTTTGGCGTTATGCAGTGTTGATGCCGATTAGCGGATCCGCACCGCCACGAAGGCGGGGGGCTGCGTGCGGCGCTGGATGCGCAGCAGGAGGGCCTCACGCTTTTCAGTCGTTGCCGCGGTGATCTGTGCCAGCAATTCCTCGACCGTGGCGGTCGGCTGGTAATTGGCCGAGAGGATAATGTCCCCGCGCCGCAGACCCTTGCGCGCCGCATCCGAGTTGGGATCGACCGCAGCGATCACCACGCCCTTGGTATCGGCGGGCACGCCCAGCGAGCGGGCGATGGCCGCTGTCATCGGGGTCACCTGCATACCGAGCTTCTGTTCGATGGTGCTGTCCGAAGTTCCGGGAGCCATCGGCTCTTCAGCGTCAGGATCGAAGGTCTGGCCCTGTTGCAGCAACTCCGCTTCGGGCGGGCGCTTGCCGAGCGTGACGCTGAGAGCGAGCTTCTCGCCGCTGCGCAGCAGTTCGACCGGCACCTTGGCACCCGGCTGGAGGTTGGCGACGAGGAAGGACACGGTCTGATCCGAGGTCACATCCTTGCCATTGACCTTGGTCACGACATCGCCGGGCTTCAGCCCTGCTCGCGCGGCCGGGCTATCGTCCTGCACGGTCTGCACCAGCTCGCCGCGGCGCTTGGGCAGGCCGAGCGAGGCGGCAAAATCCTCGTCAATCGGCGCAAGGCCGACGCCGAGATAGCCACGCTCAATCTCGCGGCCTTCGCGCAGCTTTTCCACGATCGGCGCGGCGATTTCCGCGGGGATCGCAAAGCCGATCCCGACACTGCCGCCCGAAGGCGAGAAGATCGCGTTGTTGATGCCGATCACGTTGCCGCGCATGTCGAACAGCGGGCCGCCCGAATTGCCGCGGTTGATGCTGGCATCGGTCTGGAGGAAGCGGTCATAGGGTCCGCCCTGACCGGTGTTGCGATACACCGCCGAGATGATCCCGCTGGTGACCGTGCCGCCAAGGCCGAAGGGGTTGCCGATTGCGACCACCCAGTCACCCACGCGCGCCGCGCTCGAATCTCCGAAGCGGACGAACGGGAAGGTGCGGTTGGCGCGGATCTTGAGCACCGCGAGGTCCGAGGCCGCATCCGCGCCGACCAGATCGGCTTCGTATTCGGTGCCATCGGGCAGGGTGATAGTGATCGATTCCAGCTTCGCCCGGGTATCGGGCGGCGAAATCACGTGGTTGTTGGTGACCACATAGCCATCGGCCGAGATGATGAAGCCCGAACCCAGCGACTGTGCCTCACGGGTTTGCGGTTGGCCGCCGCCTTCACCGCCGCCGCGGCGGTTGAACAATTCGGCAAAGGGCGTGCCCGCGAAGGGATTGTTGGCGACCTCGACCCGCTGGCGCGTGGCGATGTTGACCACGGCGGGCTGCAACTGCGCCGTCAGATCGGCGAAGCTGGCCGGAGCGCCGGCGACCGGCACGACGCGGTCCATCACCGCATCATCGTTCTGCGCCACCTGCGCGCCCAATGGCGAGCCGGTGATCAGCGAAATGGCAGCGCCGCCCACCAGCAACGCGCTCGTCAGTCCGTATACATAGCGCACTTTGTTCACGTCCTCATGGTCCTTATTCTTGGCAGGAATGCGCAGGGGTACCGCAGCGTTCCTGAAAGCCGTTGTCGGGGCCGACCACATGGGCCGGTTTCGCGCCCCAAATGCCCCTTTGTGGGCTGAACGCCGATTGAACACCTGCGACGTTCAGCGCCGCTTGTTGGCGCTTGGTCGATTGCTCAGCGGTCACCCTTGAACTGGCGGAAGTATTCGCTGTCCTCCGACAGCACCATCGTGCTCTGCCCCTCACCTTGCAGGAAGGTTTTTTTGTAGCTCTCCATGGCGCGGTAGAAGTCGTAGAACTTCGGGTCTTTTCCATAGGCATCGGCATAGATACGCGCTGCTTCAGCCGAGGCTTCGGCCTGGATGATCTGCGCATCGCGCTGACCGGCGGCACGGATGGTGGTCGCCTCTTCCTCACGATCGGTCTGCATCCGCGTGAAGGCGGCATCGAGCGGTCGGCCTTCGGGAAGGTCAGCCGCCTTGATCCGCACGTCGAGCACCTGCGCCCCGTAATTCCGCGCCTGCTTGTCGAGCGTGGCGGTGATGTTGGTCATCGCCGTCCCGCGTTCGGCATTGATCAGCGCCGAGAACGGCCTGCGCCCCAGCTCCTGCCGCAGCACCGAGGTAAGGATCGGCAGCAATTGGGATTCGAGCTGGCTTTCGGAGCCAGCGCTTTTGACCAGCTTGACCGGATCGATGATGCGGTAGCGCGCATAGGCATCGACTTGCAGGCGCTGCTGATCATTGGAGAGCACCTGCGTGCGCTCCATGTCGAGATCGAGCACCCGGCGGTCAATCATCCGGACTTCTTCGATAAACGGAATGCGCAGCTGCAATCCCGCCCCGGTCTGGCCATAGGGCACATCGGGGCGGAACTGGTTGAACGTCCGCACCGGCTTACCGGCCTGCACCACAACGCCCTGATGGGTTTCAGGCACGATCACCACGCTGGAGAGCAGCGCCACAACCACCACGATCGCACCAATGACGAACGGCTTGTAGGTCTGAAACAGGTTGGTCATGTCCTTACTCCCCCTGCGGCGGCGGCGGAGGCGTCTGCGCACGGCGCTTCAGCTCTGGCAGCGGCAGGTACGGCGTCACATTGCCGCCTTCGACGATGGTCTTGTCGGTCTTGGACAGGATCTGCTCCATGGTCTCGTAATAGAGGCGGCGACGCGTCACTTCGGGCGCGAGCTTGTATTCCTCGTAGATATCGTTGAATTCGCTGGCATCACCCTGCGCGCGGGCGAGGGTTTGCTGCGCCACGGCGCGCGAACGGTTGATCGCGGCGTCGGCATCCTGCTGCGCGGACGAGACGTCCTTGAACGCCTCTTCGACGCGGCTCGGCGGATCGACCTTGTTGATTTCGATGCCCTGCACCTTGATCCCGGAGCGATAGGCATCAAGCCGGGCCTGCATGGCGGCGCTCACGTCCTGTTCGATCTCGGCCCGGCCGGCGCCGGTCAGCACGCTATCGAGCTTCTGCCGCGCCACGGCAGCACGCATCGCGGCCTCGCCGATTTCAAGCAGCGCATTGCGCGGATCGTTGAGCTGATACTTGTAAAGCGTCAGATCGGAGATGTTCCAGCGGATCAGATAGCTTAGATCAACGAGGTTCTGGTCGCCGGTCAGGATCAGCTTTTCGGTCTTCGTGCCGGGCACTTCTTCAAGCCGGACCTGCGTCACATTTTCCTTTTCGACCATGTGGATCGGCCAGGGCGCGGTGAAGCCGGTAGATTCGAGCGTGTGTGAATACTTGCCGCCCAGCCATGTGACCACGGCCTGTTCGCCGGGCTGAATGAAGTGGAAACTCGTCACCGCGGCCCACACCACCGCAATCCCGCCGATGATAACGGGCGCCCAGCTCTTGCCATCGGGACGCTCGGGCAGCCGGAATGTCGGGCCGCCGCCGCCACCGCCGCCTGCGCGGCGCGGTCCTTCGGGTCCACGGCTCTTGAAGATGTCCTCAATGCTGGCCGAACGCCGCTTGCCGGGTTCACCACCGCCGGGCAGCCACGGGTTGCGCGGGCCGCCGCCACCGCCGCCTGCACCGCCATCGCCCGCAGGCCCATCCCCGCCGGGTTCGTCGCCGCTTCCGCCGCCGCCCCAGGGGTTGTTTTTGCCAGCCATGGCGAAGCCTTTAAGGCCAGCGCCAAGTCGTTCTCTCCAGCCGTCTAATCTTTGCATAAGGTGTTTATAGGCACGCGTTCTGGCGAAAAACAGGGGTTCGCTGCGTGAATTTGGTGGTAGAGGCGTGCCGAAATGGACAAGTCACCCCAAGAACCCCGCCAGCCCGCTGCCGAAGAGGCGCTGATCCGTGCCGCCTTGACCCCGGAAATCAACCATCGGCTGCGCTCCGCCCGGATCGTTGCGCGCCGTGCGGTGATCGTGGCCGAGGCCGGTGACCTGTCCGATGCCGCCCGCGTGGAGCTGGAAGCGGCCATCACCGCCGCACTCATTCCGCTGGCGGAAATCGACGAAGTTCGGATCGCGCTGACAGGTGAGCGGCGGCGGCGGCGGTTGATTGCGGTGGGATCGGGCAAGGGCGGGGTCGGTAAGTCGACGTTGACCACCAATCTCGCGGTGGCGCTCGCCCGGATGGGCCGCAAGGTCGGCGTGATCGACGGCGACATCTACGGTCCCTCGCAGCCCAAATTGTTGAAGACCGAAGGCATCAAGCCTGGGGCGACCCCCGATGGCTCGCAACTGGTGGCGATCGACAGCCCCTATAACGTCAAGGTGCTGTCGATGGGGCACATCGTCGCTCCGGGCAAGGCGCTGGCATGGCGCGGGCCGATGACCGGCAAGGCGCTCACCCAACTGGTCGATGCCGATTGGGGTGATACCGATCTGCTGCTGATCGACCTGCCGCCCGGCACCGGCGATGTGCAGCTTTCGATGCTGTCGGCCCATCGCCCGGATGGCGCGGTGCTGGTGTCCACCCCGCAGGATCTCGCGCTGATCGACGCCGCACGCGCGGGCCAGCTGTTCGAGCAGGGCGAGGTGCCGATCATCGGGCTGGTCGAGAACATGGCAGGCTATTGCTGCCCGGAATGCGGCCACATCAGCGACCCGTTCGGTTCGGGCGGGGTCGAGAAATTCGCCGCTGCGCTCGAAATCCCGTTCCTTGGCCGCGTGCCGCTGACGCTGGCCACGCGGATCGCGGGCGACCAGGGCAATCCTCCCGCCGCCGGTGATGACGAGACCGCCGCGCCGTTCCGCGCCATTGCGGAAAAGCTGGCGCGCTGGCTCGATACCGGGACGGTCTGAGGGATGGGGCTGACGCGGCGCGGATTGCTGGCAGGGGCAGCGGCGGGCGGCGGTCTGATTGTCGCCTGGTGGCTGATGCCGCGCAACTACGCGACCCCGTTGGTTCCGGCGCGCGGCGAGCACGTGTTTGGCGCATGGCTCAAGATTGCCAATGACGGCGTGGTGACCGTCGCCGTGCCGCAGCTCGAGATGGGGCAGGGCATCACCACGCTGCTGCCGCAGATCGTCGCCTATGAACTGGGCGCGGACTGGCGGCAGATCGCGGTCGAGCCTGCGCCAGTTTCGGGAGCCTATGCCAATATTCCGCTGGCGACCAAGTGGATGGCGCTGTGGGATCCGTTCGGTGCCGGGCTGTCTGGCAGCACCGATGCGCTGATCGCGGCGCGCTTTGCCGGGGCGCAGCGCTTCAATGCCACCGCCGATGGCACCTCGCTCTCCGCCTATGAACAGCCCTGCCGCGAAGCCGCTGCCGCCGCGCGGGCGATGCTGGCGCAGGAGGCCGCGTCGCGCTGGGGTGTCGCGTGGGAGGAATGCGAGGTCGAAGGCGGCTTCGTGACGCACACCGACAAGCGCGCCAGCTTTGGCGAACTGGCGGAGGCCGCGGCGGAATACACCCCGCCCGACCTCCCGCCGCTGCGTCCCGAGCCTCCGCGCGAAAAGCCGCTGCCTGCCGATGTCGACGGCGCACCCGCTTTCCCGCGGATTGATCTGCCCTCCAAGGTTGATGGCTCCTACCGTTTTGCCGGTGACGTGCGCCTGCCGGGGATGGTGTTCGCCTCAATCCGCCACGGGCCGGTCGACGGATCGGAACTCACCGGGTTCAACCCCAAGGGAGCCGCCGGGATCAAAGGGCTGGCCGGGATCGTCGAAAGCAAGCGCTGGCTCGCGGTCGCGGCCGATACGTGGTGGAGCGCCGACCAGGCTCTCGCCGCGATGAAGCCCAAATTCGCCAACCCCACCCCCGTCAACAGCAACGAGATCGCCGCGAAGCTCGATGCGGCGCTGACCGGCGGCGAGGCCCATACCATTGCCGAGACCGGCTATGGCGGCGAGGCGCTCCAGCGGGTCGACATTGGGCGCCGCTACGAGGTTGAGCCCGCCTATGCCGCTCCGGTCGAAACCGCGACCGCTGCGGCGCGCTATGCCGATGGGCGGCTCGATCTGTGGATCGCGAGCCAGGCGCCCGAACAGGCGCGTATTGCCGCCGCCCGCGCGATCGGTATTTCCACTGAGGACGTGGCCCTCTACCCCATGCCCGCCGGGGGCAGCTTCGATGCGCGGCTGGAACATGACCACGCCATTGAAATCGCGCTGATCGCCAAGGAGCTGGGCCGCCCGGTGCAGCTGACCTGGCCGCGTCGTGACGAGCTGATCCGCGCCCGCCCGCGTGCGCCTGCCTGGCTGCTGCTCGGCGCGCAGCTGGCCAAAGGCGGGGCGAGCGGGGAAGGCGGCGCGATTGACGCGATGCGCATCCGCATCGCCACGCCGCCCGCTGCTCTCGAATTCGGCAAGCGCCTGTTCGGCAATCTCACCAGCATGGCCGCGATCCGCGAAACCAGTGGTGAGCCTGATCCGCTCGCCTGCGAAGGCGCCGTGCCGCCCTATCAGCTGCCGGCACTGCTGGTGGAGCACGTTCCAGTCGAGATCGGGCTGCCGGTCGGCCGGGTGCGCGGCAATGCCTATGGGCCGACTGTGTTCGCCATCGAAAGCTTCATCGACGAGATCGCCGCCAAGGCCGGGCGTGAGCCGCTGTCGTTCCGCATGTCGATGCTGGGGAGCGATGTCCGGCTCGCCGCCTGCCTTCAGCGCGCGGCGCAGCTGGCCGGGTGGGATGGCGGCGCGGACCAGAGCGGACAGGGCCTCGCCTGCGCCCGAATCGGTGAGGGGCCGGAAGCAGGTCGCATCGCCTGCGTTGCCACCGCGCGTCAGGGTGAAGGCGGCGTGCGGGTGATCCGGCTCTCGGTCGCGGCGGACATTGGCCGGATCGTCAATCACGACATCGCCAAGCAGCAGATCGAAGGCGGGTTGGTGTTCGGCATGGGCATCGCGCTCGGCAATGCGCTGCGGCTGCGCGGCGGCCTGCCAGAAGGCGGCGATGATTCCGCGCTTGGCCTGCCGGTGCTCGCCGATTGTCCGGAGATGCGGATCGAGTTTATCGCCAGCGAAGCCCCGCCCGCCGATCCCGGAGAACTGGGCACGGTGGTCGCCCCGCCTGCGATTGCCAATGCACTGTTTTCGGCTACAGGGTTGCGCCTGAGACGCCTGCCCCTACTTTCGGACGGCATATGACCCGCACATTTTTGCCACACCGCGTCCGGGCGATGGACTTTGCCCGGAAACGAAACGCCTGCCGACCGTTAGGCGGGCTATGACCTGGCAGACCCAGCGCCTTCCGGGCGACCATCCTCCCGCCAAAAGCGGCCAGATCGGCGTGTTGCTGATCAATCTCGGCACGCCTGACGGGCCTGATCCGGAATCGGTCAAAAAATACCTCAAGCAGTTCCTGTCGGATACGCGGGTGGTCGAGATTCCGCCGATCGCGTGGCAGCTGATCCTGCGCGGGATCATATTGAACACGCGCCCGCAGAAAAGCGCGAAGGCCTATGCCAAGATCTGGACCGATCGCGGATCGCCGCTGGCCGACATTACCTCGCGGCAGGCCGAAGCGATGGTCGGGCGGTTTGGTGACAAGGTCGTGGTCGATTGGGCGATGCGTTACGGCAACCCCTCGATCGAAAGCCGCATGACCGCCCTGATGGCCGACGGCTGCGACCGCATCCTGATCGCGCCAATGTATCCGCAATATTGCGCCGCGACGACCGCGACCGTGTTCGATGAGGTCGCCCGCGTGCTCAAGAAAATGCGCTGGCAGCCCGCGCTGCGCTTTGTGCCGCCCTATCATGACGAGCCGACGTTCCTCGCTGCGCTGGCAGATGACCTGACCCGGCAGGTGCGCGCCCTGACCTTCAAGCCTGAAGTGATGCTGCTCAGTTTCCACGGGATGCCGCAGCAGACGCTGGAAAAGGGCGATCCCTATTATTGCCACTGCTCCAAGACCGCGCGATTGCTGCGCGAGGAGCTGGCGACACGGCCCGAATTCGAAGGCGTCCGGTTTGAAACCACCTTCCAGTCGCGGTTCGGCCCGGCGGCGTGGCTTGAGCCGTCAACCGATGCGACGCTGATGGCCGAAGGCGACAAGGGCACCAAGCGGCTGGTGGTTGCGGCCCCCGGGTTTGCGGCGGATTGTGTCGAAACGCTGGAGGAACTTGCGCTGGAAGGGCGCGATGAATTCATCGAGCATGGGGGCGAGGACTATGCCGTGCTCGATTGCCTCAACACCTCGGATGATGGGCTGAAGATGATCGAGGCCATGCTGAACCGCGAGCTTTCCGGCTGGATTTGACCGCGCGGAGTATTTACATCAGAGTCAGTTGCGAATCCGAACCTTCACCGGAGCATCAAGACCCTCATGGCTACCCTTGCCGAAGCCCCGCAGTCCCCTGACACCGCGCCCGCCAATGCGCCGCGCCACTGGAGCGAGTTGCGCCTGACCGAGGCTGACCTCGCGCATATCCCGGGTGAGGCGGGCTGGCCGGTGGTCGGCAACACCTTTACCATGCTCGCCAACCCGCACGCCTTTGCCGAGCGGATGATCAAGACCCACGGCAAGGTCTATCGCAATCGCGCCTTCGGCGGCTGGCAGATCGCGCTGATCGGGGCCGAGGCGAACGAGCTGCTGTTGTTCAACAAGGACAAGATTTTCTCCAGCGAACAGGGCTGGGGCCCAGTGCTTGACCAGCTGTTCCCGCGCGGGCTGATGCTGATGGATTTCGACCATCACCGGATCGACCGCCGTGCGCTTTCGATCGCCTTCAAGCCGGAACCGATGCGGCACTATTCGGGCGCGCTGAACCGCGGCATCGCCCGCGAAGTCGCCAGCTGGGCCGGGCCGAAGGAGTTCTATCCGGCGATCAAGAAGCTGACGCTCGATCTCGCCGCTGACAGCTTTATCGGTCTGCCGTGGGGGCCGGAAGCCGACAAGATCAACGAAGCCTTCGTCGACATGGTGCAGGCCTCGGTCGCGCCGGTGCGTAAGCCGCTGCCCTTCACCAAGATGAAGAAGGGCGTGGATGGCCGCGCGTTCCTCGTCGACTATTTCACCAAGGAAACCTTGCGGCGGCGCAAGGAAGGCGGCGGGCAGGACATGTTCAGCCAGTTCGCCACCGCCACGCGCGAAGATGGCTCGCTGCTGCCGGTCGACGAGGTGGTCGATCACATGAACTTCCTGATGATGGCGGCGCATGACACCATCACGTCGTCGGCCACCTCGCTGATCTATCATCTCGCCACCAATCCAGTGTGGCAGGAGAAGCTGCGCGAGGAGATCATGGCGGTGACCGGCGGGCCGGATGGGGACGGCAATCCCCGCCCGTTGGATTACGATGATCTGACGAAGCTGGATCTCACCGAAATGGCGTTCAAGGAATCGTTGCGGATGATCCCGCCGGTGCCTTCCATGCCGCGCCGGGCTTTGCGCGAATTCGAATATGGCGGGTATCGCATTCCGGCGGGCGCGATGGTCGGGATCAATATTTACTGGACCCACCATTCCGAGGAGTATTGGGAGAACCCCTTCACCTTCGATCCGCTGCGCTTCACGCCGGAGCAGGTGAAGGCCCGCCACAAATACGCCTGGGTGCCGTTCGGCGGCGGGGCGCATATGTGCCTCGGCCTGCACTTTGCCTATATGCAGGTGAAGATCCTGCTGGCGCAATTGCTCCAGCGCTACCGGATCGAGGCGGCGACGGGTTACAACCCCGAATGGCAGGACTGGCCGATTCCGCAGCCCAAGGATGGGTTGAAGGTGACCTTCACGCCGCTCTAGCGGGATTTCCTACGCGGTGCAGATGCGATAGCGAGAGGCGTTCTTTCCCATCGTCCTTTCCCATGGTCAGCCCTCTCACCCCCTGGCGGGGCCTCCCCCCCCGCCGCAGGCAAAGTGTCAACTTCGATTTTTTGGTTTAATCTTCTGAATTCAAATCAGAAATCCGTCGAAATGCCGCTTGACACCCTGTCAACTTTGTCAACTTCGTCTCAGAAATCCCAGGCGATCCCGTCCTTCTCCCAATCGCCGTAGCGGGTGGGGGAAAGCTCGCGCGGTTCGTCCTTGAGCGGATCGGTCACCTTCGGCGCGGGCACCGGATCATTGGTCCAGTGAGCGGGCTTCTTGAAGGCCTTGGCGGCTTCGGACTTCTGTTTGGTCATGGTCTTCAAATGCCTATGCTGGCACTTTGTTTCAAGGAAGGTTAGGGGCGGGCGCTCTGGCCAGCATCGCCGGGGAGCGAAAAACCGGTTCCCACTTTTTCGCGCGATGCTCTAGAGGCCTCTCATGTCAGCCACCCCCGGACTTCCCGTGCGCCGCGCCGCGCTTCGCCTGCTTGATGCCGTGTTCCGGCGGGGCGAGACGCTTGAACAGGCCGAAGGCGGCGCGCTCGGCGATGTCCGCAAGGCGCCGGATCGCGCGCTGGCAAAAGCGATTGCGGGGGAGACCCTGCGCTGGCTGACCGACCTCGATGCGCTCATCGACAGCGCGACCAAGCAGAACCTGCCTGATGATGCCAAGGCGCGGATGGTGCTGCGGATCATGCTGGCGCAGGCGTTGCGGCTCGACACCCCGCCGCACGCGGTGATCGCGACCGGGCTGCCGTTGCTGGCGGGCGGCCCGCGCAGGCTCGCTCACGGCGTGTTCTCGGCGCTGGTGAAGCCCGGTGTGGGCGTGCTGCCCGAAGTCCCGACTCTGCCCGAACGTGTCACCGAACGCTGGGGCGCGGACAAAGCCGCCGCGATCGCGCCGGGCCTCGCCTTCCCGCCCGAGCTTGACCTTGCGCTCAAGGACGCTGCCGAGACCGAAACGCGCGCCGTTACGATGGGCGGCGTGACGCTCGCCCCCGGCCATGTCCGCCTTCCGCGCGGTGCGGCGGTGGAGAGCCTTGCCGATTACAAGGCCGGCGACTGGTGGGTGCAGGATCTCGCCGCGTCCATCCCGGCGCGATTGCTGGGGCCGGGTGACGGCCGCAGCGCGCTCGACCTCTGCGCCGCGCCGGGCGGCAAGACCATGCAACTGGCAGCGGCGGGGTGGAACGTCACCGCGCTCGACAGTTCAAAGCGGCGGCTCGACCTGCTGAAGGATAACCTCAAGCGCACGGGCCTGAAAGCCTCGCCCGTCCGCGCCGATGCGCTGACGTGGGAGCCGAAACACCGCTTCGACGCAGTCCTGATCGACGCGCCCTGCACCGCAACGGGCACCTGCCGTCGCCACCCCGATGTGCTCCACCGCATCGGCGCGCGGCAGATTCCCGAGATGGTCGAACTGCAACGCGCGCTCGCTGCGAAGGCGGCGGAATGGCTCAATCCCGGCGGCGTGCTGGTCTATGCTGTATGCTCGCTGGAAGAAGAGGAAGGCGAGCAGCAGGCGGCGTGGATCGACGCCGAGCTGGGCCTTGCGCCGATGCCGATCACGGCGGCGGAGCTGCCCGTTGGGCTAACGCCGACGGCAGAGGGCTGGCTGCGGACGCATCCGGGGATGCTGGCCGACCAAGGCGGGCTGGATGGGTTCTTTGTGGCGCGGTGGGTGAAGTAACGTCCCCGTCCCAGGTCAAGCCCGGGACGGGGGGCAACTTACTTCACGTACTTCTGAAACGACTTACGCAATTTCATAAGTTTGGGCGGAATCACCGCGAGGCAATAGGGGTTGCGCTGGCCTTCGCCGTCCCAATATTCCTGATGGTAGTCCTCAGCCGGATACCACTCAGCGGTTTGCTCGCCGCCCGACAGGCCTTCGATGGTGGTGACGGCCAGTTTGCCATTGTCGGCGTTCCAGCGCGCAATCGCCGCTTCGGCCTCGGCGCCCTGCGCGTCCGACAGCGGGAAGATCGCCGAGCGGTACTGCGTGCCGATATCGCCGCCCTGCCGGTTCAGCTGCGTCGGATCATGCGTGCCGAGAAACACGTCGTAAATCTGAGGCAGGCCGATCACATCCGTATCGAAGGTGACGCGAATCCCTTCGGCGTGGCCGGTGGTGCCGGTGCAGACCTCTTTGTAGGTCGGGTTGGGCTTCGTCCCGCCGATATAGCCGCTTTCGACCAACGTGACGCCCACTACGTCGCGGAACACCGCCTCGGTGCACCAGAAGCAGCCGCCTGCAATGATCGCCGTGTCCAAGTTGCTCATCGAAATCTCCATTGGTATTGGCCACAAATAGGCTAGCAAGTGGCAATTGCCATGCGTTGGCGAGCGAAATTTCCACCTCCGGAGAGAGACCCCATGAAGAAACTGATCCTTGTCGCCGCTGCGAGCGCGCTTGCTGTGGCTGCCCCGCTGCTGGCACACCAGCACACAGGCCACGCCGCCCATGCCGAGCACGGCGATGCCCACGTCCTCGACACCGCCGCTTTCAACAAAATGCATGGCGAGGCCGTGTCGGGCGCGCTCAACCACCCCTCGCGCGCCGAAGACAAGGTGCGTGACGTTCACCGCCACCCCGCCGAAGTGCTCGCGTTCTTCCATGTCGGCCCGCACATGAAGGTTGGTGAATATTCGCCCGGCGGCGGCTGGTATTCGCGCCTGCTCGGCCACTATCTGGGCGGTGAGGGGCAATTGGTCGGCCTTTATGCAAACCCGCTTACCGCCACCGCCGATCCGGCCCGCCAGCAGCGCATCCGTGACCAGGCGGCAGGCTTCGGCGCGGAAGTGGCTGGCTACACCGGTCTTCCGGCGGACAGGTTCAGCGGCCTTACGATGGACAAGGCCGCCGAGCAGAAGGGCACCTTTGACCGCATTTTGGTGATCCGCGCGATGCACGGCATCACCAATGGCGGCATCGCCGACACCGAAATCCGCGCGATGCGCGCGCTGTTGAAGGACGACGGACTGCTCGGCATCGTCCAGCACCGCGCCAAGGCGGATGCGCCGTGGTCCTATGCCAATGGCACCAAGGGCTACATGAAGCAGCAGGACGTGATCGACTTCATGCGTCTCCAAGGCTTTGAACTGCTCGCATCGAGCGAGGTCAACGCCAACCCCAAGGACACTGCCGATCACCCCGAAGGCGTGTGGGAAATGCCCCCGACGCTCGCGACCAAGCGCGAAGACCTGAAGGACAAGGGCGAAAGCGACCGGATGACGCTGCTCTTCAAGAAGTCCAAGTAATGGGGTAGGGGCGGCGGCATGACCGCAATTACTGTCGCCGCCCTACAGCTGTCCTTGGGTTCCGAGGACGAAGACACCAATATTGCCGCCGTCGCCGCGCTGGTCGAGGAGGCTGCGGCGCAGGGCGCGCAGTTGATTCTGCCGCCTGAGCTGTTCTCCGGCCCCTATTTCTGCCGCGAGGAAGACGAGGCGCTGTTTGCGCTCGCCCGCCCGACGCTCCAGCATCCCAGCGTGATCGCCATGCAGGCGCTCGCCGCCAAGCTGAAGGTGACGATCCCCACCAGCTTCTTCGAGCGGGACGGGCATCACTATTACAACACGCTGGCGATGATCGGCCCGGACGGGGCGGTGCAGGGCACCTATCGCAAAAGCCATATTCCTGATGGCCCGGGGTACGAGGAAAAGTACTATTTCCGCCCCGGCAATGATGGCTTCAAGGTGTGGGACGTGCCGGGCGAGGATGGTGCCATCGCCCGCGTCGGCGTCGGCATCTGCTGGGATCAGTGGTATCCCGAATGCGCGCGCGTCATGGCGCTGATGGGGGCGGAATTGCTGCTTTACCCGACCGCAATCGGCTCCGAGCCTTATGACGCGGACCTCGACACCAGCCGAATGTGGCGGCGCGCGATGATCGGGCATTCGGTATCGAACTGCATGCCGGTCGTCGCTGCCAACCGGATCGGGTCGGAAGGGCCGGGTGCGGGTGCGCAGAACTTCTACGGCCACTCCTTCATCACCGATGAATGGGGCGATTACCTTGCCGAATATGGTGCGGGCGAAACCGGCGTGCTGGTCGCCCGGCTTGATCTCGCCCGCGCCGCCAAGCACCGCGCGGGGATGGGCTTCTTCCGCGACCGCCGCCCGCAGCTTTACGGCCGGATCGCGCAGGACATCTGACGCGGTGTCCAGCACCTATCTGATCGCGCTGGGGAGCAACCGGCGGCACCATCTCTATGGCCGCCCGCAGGACGTGGTGCTGGCAGCGATGGAAGAATGCGCCGCCTTCGGCACTGTCACTGCTCGCGCGCCGGTGATCGCGACCGCGCCGATGGGCGCGGCACAACGGCGCTTTGCCAATGGCGCACTGGTGCTTTCGAGCGAGCTTACCCCCACCGCGCTGCTCGCGGCGTTGAAGCATACCGAGCGCGCTTACGGTCGGCGACCCGGCCAGCGTTGGGGCGACCGGGTGCTGGACCTCGATATCATTCTGTGGAGTGGCGGCGTGTGGCGCTCTGTGGACCTGAAAATCCCCCACCCGGCCTTCACGCAGCGGCGCTTCGTGCTGGACCCGGCTTGCACCATCGCCGCCGACTGGCGCGATCCGCTCAGCGGTTTAACCGTCGCCCAAGCCCAAGCCCGCTTGACCCGCCCGCGCCCCCTGCCTAGGTGAGCGCCCTTGTCGCCCCTGGCGACGCGGCGAAGCCGTCAGCGTGGACCCGTAGCTCAGTTGGTAGAGCAACGGACTTTTAATCTGTAGGTCTCGGGTTCGAGCCCCGACGGGTCCACCATTTTTGTTTGCGCAGCCCCTCCGGGCTGCGAAATCCTCGCTCACACGAGCTGAAGCTCGCGTCGCTGCGGGCGGGCGGTCGCCCTTGCGGCCCTTCGGGCCGTTCCGGTGCTTAGCGAGAGGTTGTTGGGGTGGCCCCTCAGCCTTCCTTCTTTCGGTCCAGCCAGCGTGCGGCCTGGACGCCGCCGGTGATCAGGAACGGCACCAGCACTAGGCTCAGGAACACTTTCGCCAGCACTTGGCCGATCATCAGGTCGGTGATGTCGAACTCGCCATAGAACGCCAGGGTGATGAAGATCACCGAATCGACCGCTTGGGACAGTGCGGAGGCGATCGCGCCGCGGACCATCAGGCCTAGCGTCGTCTCGGCCCCGCTCCCGCGCAGGCGGTCGAAGATCCAGATATTGAGCAAGAGCGAGGTGATGTAAGACGCAGGGCCCGCCATCCACACCCGCCAGGTCGAACGGTGCACCCGTTCAAACGCGGCAAGATCATCGGGGCGGAAGGCGATCATCTCGGACGAGGCGGGCAGGGCCAGCACCAGCCACATCAGCAGCGCTGACAGCCCGAGCGGGAAGAACCCCCACCACACGATCCGCTGCGCCATTGCGCGGCCATAAAGCTGCGATAGCGTGCTCGAAATCACCACCAGCAGCAGGAACGGGAAGATCCCGCTCTCCACCGCAAGGCTCGTCGGCCAAAGCTGCACCTGCTTGAACGCCAGCACGCCGGCCAGCACCGTCATTCCGCCATACAGCAGCGTGAAGACGAACAACCCCAGCGGCATATTGACAGTGGGCGAGGTCGCAGCGGCGGGTGCGGGATCGGTTTGGTCCATTACCCAAGTGCTAGCCAGCACCGCGGCAAAAGGAAAGCGGCGCGCACCGGCCTGTCACCCGTGCTTTGTGACCGGTTAGCCTTAGCCTCCAGTGCTTCCCCGCTTGCAACGCCGCGCGCAAACTGCCACGCCAAGTCCCGTTGCGCGCAAGGGAGGCGATCTTGCGGGCTTCAGGGGTCTAACGCTTCCGACATGAAGAAGGGCAATTTGCTGCCGTGAACGAGAGTATCACGTCCATCCTGCTGAGCCTTGCAGGCGTGCTCGCCATTCTTGGGATCGCCTTCGCGTTGTCGACGGCGCGGCGCAGGATCAACCTGCGCGTGGTCGGTTCGGCCTTTGCGTTGCAGGCGGTTACCGCGCTGATCGTGCTGCGCACCGACACCGGCGTCGCAGTGATCGGCGGGCTGTCGCAGGGCGTGATCGCGCTGCTCGATTTCTCCAAGGTCGGGATCACGTCGGTGTTCGGCCCGATGGAAACCAACCCCTTCGCCAACACCTTCGTGATCGCCGCGCTGCCGGTGATCGTGTTCTTTGCCGCGATCGTCTCGATCCTTTACCACCTCGGCATCATGCAGCGGCTGGTGCGTTGGGTGGGCGGGGCGATCGGCTTTGTCACCGGCATCAGCAAGGTTGAGGCCTTGGGCGCGGCAGCCAACATCTTCGTCGGCCAGTCCGAAAGCCCGCTGGTGGTGCGGCCATATCTGGCGGCGCTTTCGCCGTCGGGCCTGTTCACGCTGATGAGCGTCGGGATGGCGGGCGTGGCGGGGACGATCCTTGCCGCCTATGCGAGCTTCATCGGTGAGGATGCCGTGCCGTTCCTGCTGGCGGCGGCGTTCATGTCGGCGCCGGGCGGGATCCTGATGGCCAAGATCATTATGCCGGACGATGCCACACTCGCCGGCGGGCGCGACCAGGGCGTAACGGCCGCTGCCGGGTCCAACACGCTGACCGAGGCGACCCGCGTCGTCATGTATGACGAAAACGGGCAGCAGGTCGAACTCCCCCAAGCGCGGATCAGCGCGGTCGGCCCGGCCTCGATCCTCGAAGGCGGCGCCAAGGCTGACGAAGTGAGCGCGGCCGAAACCTTCGAGGAAGGCCAGCGCCCCGCCAATATCATCGAAGCCGCAGCGCAAGGCACCCAGACCGGCGTCAAGCTGGCCGTGGCCGTGGGCGCAATGGTGATGGTGTTTGTCGCACTGGTGGCGCTCGCCAACGGGATGCTCGCCGGGATCGGCGGCGGGATCGTGAACTTTGCAAACGGCATCGGCGCGCCGATCAGCCCTGAGGTGGCCACTTGGCTGCAAGGCATCAGCTTCCAGCAATTGCTCGGCTATGTGTTCGCGCCGGTGATGTTCCTGATCGGCATTTCCGATTGGGATCAGGCGCAGATCGCGGGCGGGTTGTTCGGCACCAAGATCGTGCTCAATGAATTCGTCGCTTTCATCGATCTCGGCAAGATGGGGCCGAGCGAATTGACCGACCGCAGCCGGGCGATCGTCACCTTTGCGCTGTGCGGCTTTGCCAATTTCTCGTCGATCGCCATCCAGATGGCGGTGACAGGCGGCCTGGCCCCGAACCAGCGCCCGGTGATTGCGCGGCTGGGGCTGCGGGCGCTCGCCGCGGGGAGCCTCGCCAACCTGATGAGCGCGGCGCTGGCGAGCCTGTTCCTGCCTTATTGAGCGCTGCGCGAAGGGCTTGGCAGGCGCGGTGCCCCGCGTGTAAAGGGCCGGGCATGATCAATATTGCTTCCGTCTCGCTGACCCAGCCGCTCGAAACCATCGCCGACGAGTTGGGGCGCAGCTTTGGCGAATATGGCTTTGCCGTGGTGCGCGATCACGGCATCCCCCAGACCCTGATCGCAGAGGCCGAGGCCGTCTCGAAGGCGTTCTTCGCGCTGCCCGACGCGGTCAAGCGCGCCTACAAGATCGAAGGCGGCGGCGGGGCGCGGGGCTACACCCCGTTCGGCACCGAAAAGGCCAAGGATGCCGAGGTGTTCGACCTCAAGGAATTCTGGCATGTCGGCCGCAGCTTGCCCGAAGGCCACCCGCTGGCAGAGTTCATGGCCCCCAATGTGTGGCCGACCGAGGTCGAAGGCTTCCGCGAAACGATGAGTGCGCTGTTCTCCGCCTTCGAAGTGGCCGGTGGCCGCGTGTTGGAAGCGATTGCGCTCCACCTTGGCCGCCCGCGCAATTTCTTTGCGGCGAGCGTTGAAGACGGCAATTCGGTAATGCGCCTGCTGCACTATCCGCCGCTCGGCGAAGGCGCACCCGAAGGCGCGATCCGCGCCGCCGGGCATGAAGACATCAACACCATCACCCTATTGCTCGGTGCCGAAGAAGCAGGGCTTGAGCTGCTGACCAAGGCGGGCGAATGGCACGCGGTCGATGTGCCGCCGGGCGCGCTGGTCATCAATGTGGGTGACATGTTGCAGCGCCAGACCAACGGCAAGCTGCGCTCTACCACGCACCGGGTGGTCAATCCACGCGGCGAGGCTTCGCGGCGGGCGCGGTATTCGATGCCGTTCTTCCTGCATTTCCGGCCCGATTTCTTGATCGAAGCGCTGCCGGAATGCGTCGCTGCCGATACGGCGAATCCCCCGCCGGAGCCGATCACGGCGCATGATTACCTGATGCAGCGCCTGCGTGAGATCAACCTCGCCTGATCGCGGCTGAAGGGGCGATTTTTCGTCCCATTGATTGGCCTCAAGAAATTCCCTGTGGGCGTTGCTGCGATGCAACACTCAGGTATGGAACTCGCGCTAAACCTACACTTTTCTGGCGTTCGTCGCGACTCGCCTTATGGAATCGCCGCGCCGGGGTGAGGCGTTTCATCAAACTGTCACAGAACAGTCGCTTTGCCGCAAGCGTTCAGGCCTAGGGCAGGTCGCATTACGTTTCGATCACCTCTTCATCTCCACCGTTAACAGGGGCTTTTACCCATGAAGCTTAAGTATCTCCTTGCGGCGAGCATCGTCAGCCTTGCTGCGACCACCACCATCGCCACTCCGGCGTTTGCGCAGGAAACCACCTCGTCCGTTCGCGGCGATGTTGTTGACCAGAACGGCAACCCGATTGTCGGCGCCACCGTGGTCGTAACCCACGTTCCCTCGGGCACCAAGTCGACCCAGACCACCGATGCTGCGGGCGGATTCAACGCTGCCGGTCTGCGTCTTGGCGGCCCGGTCACCGTCGAAGTGACCGCTGACGGCTTCGAAACCGCTTCGCAGGAAATCGGCTTTCTGACTGCCGGTCAGGCCCAGCGTATCAGTGTTGCTCTTGCCGAAATGGGCCAGACCATCGTGGTCACCGGCGCGCGCACCCGTTCGTCGATCTCGCTGGGCACCGGCGCCGCAACCGTGCTGAGCGCCAACGACATTGCCGGCGTGGCCAACGTCAACCGCGACATCCGCAACCTTGCTGCGCGCGATCCGTTGGTGACGCTCGACGCCACCAACAACGGTGCGATCAGCATCGCCGGACAGAACAACCGCTTCAACCGCTTCACCGTCGATGGTGTGGCCTTCGGCGATCCCTTCGGTCTTGAATCGGGCGGCCTCGTGTCGACGCGCGGTCCCGTGCCGCTTGATGCAATCGGCGAATTCTCGGTCGAAACCGCGCCGGTCGATATCCAGCAGGGCTTCTTCCAGGGCGGTGCGATCAACACCCAGCTCAAGTCTGGTGGCAACAATTTCACCTTCATGGGCGCGGCGTTCTACCAGAACGACGATCTGCGCGGCAGCCGCGCCGATAACCTGACCCGCCTCGGCGCCTTCGACTCGCAGGTCTATGTGGCGCAAGTCACCGGCCCGATCATCAAGGACAAGCTGTTCTTCGCGGTTACCTATGAACGCACCCGTGACACGGTCCCGGCCGACGTTGATCCCTCGCAGCTCGGCATCACCGATGCCGAGATCAGCGCGATCAGCGCCACGGCGCAAAGCGTCTACAACTACGACACGCTCGGCGTTGCCAGCGACATCGTGGAGAAGGACGACAAGCTGATCACCAAGCTCGACTGGAACGTCGCTGATGGTCACCGTCTGACCGCCACCTACATCTGGAACGATTCGGCGCTGCTCGCCGGCCAGACCGGTACGGCCCAGCTCTCTGCCATCGGTAACGGCAACCCGACCTACAACCTGCTGTCGAACAACTACACGCAGGGTGCGATCAACCACTTCGGGATCATCCAGTCGAGCAACCAGTGGTCGGACGACTTCTCGACCCAACTGCGCGTGTCCTATGCGGATTACGTGCGTCTCCAGCAGCCGATTGGCGGCACGACCTTTGGCCAGTTCCAAGTCTGTCTCGACCCGGTCAACCCGGCGACAGGCGTTGGTGCAGCTCCGGCTGTGTGCTCGGCCGGTCAGGAGCGCATCCAGTTCGGTCCGGACATCAGCCGTCAGGCGAACGAGCTCGACAGCCAGTCGCTGGCGGTTGAATTTGCTGCGACCTTGAAGGTCGAAAGCCACACCCTCAAGCTGATTGCCGAGCGTCGTCGTCAGGATGTCCGTAACCTGTTCGCTCAGCGCGTTTCGGGTGCATGGCTGTTTGATAGCGTCGCCGATTTCGGGGCGCGTCGTGCCAACGAACTCGACTACGCTGTGGCGTTGCGGGGCGGCCTCGACACCGTCACCGCCGAATTCCAGAACAACAGCTGGACCTTCGGCCTGATGGACACGATCGACGTCACCGACAACCTGACGGTTGTGGCGGGCGTGCGTTACGACCTGTTCGATTCGCCGGATCGTCCGTTCTTCAACGAGTTCTTCCTTCAGCGCTTCGGCTTCGCCAACACCGCCACCCTCAACGGGCGTGACCTGTTCCAGCCGCGCTTCGGCCTCAACTGGCAGCCGACCGATCGTCTTCAGGTCCGCGGTTCGGCGGGTCTGTTCGGCGGCGGCAACCCGCTGGTGTGGATCTCGAACAACTTCTCGAACCCGGGGCCGACGCTCCAGCGCGTGCGCGTGCGTCGTAACGCCAACGGCACCTTCTCGATCCCCGAGCAGGCGGTTCTCGGCCTCAGCAACGCCCAGGTGCAGACCCTAGGCGCGGCGACCCTGAACAACGTTTCGGGCGGCACAGGCGTGCCCCAGGAGCTGATCGACGCCGTGCGGCGGGCCGGTTTCCAGGGCGCCCCGACCAACGCGCTCGATCCGAACTTCAAGGTTCCCTCGCAGTGGCGCTTCTCGGGCTCGGTCGACTATGAAGCCGATCTCGGCTTCCTGGGTGACGGCTGGCGCTTCGGCACCGACGTGATCTATTCGAAGACCAACGACGCGCTCGAGTGGGTTGACCTGCGCTCGGTCGAGCAGGCCGGCACGCTTCCTGATGGCCGCCCGCGCTACAACGTGCTGGCTGGCACGGCCGGTGAAAACACCGACATGCTGCTCACCAACACGGGCTTCGGCGAAAGCTGGAACATCGTTGCCCGCTTCGACAAGGACTTCGACTCGGGCTTCTTCGTGAGTGGTTCGTACACCTTCCAGGATGTGACCGATCAGAACCCGGGCACGTCGTCGGTGGCGTTCTCGAACTACACCAACACTGCCTTCACCGATCCGAACTTTGCGGCTCAGGGTATCGCCAACTACCAGCGCGATCACCAGTTCCGCTTGGTCGCGGGCTATGACGCCGAACTGTTCGGCGACAACAACACCCGTATCGAGTTCTTCTACAACCTGCGTTCGGGCCAGCGTTACAGCCACACCTTCAATGACCCCACCAACGGGCGTTCGGCGGTGTTCGGTGTCAACGGTCGCGGCAGCCGCGGTCTGCTCTACGTTCCGGACGTGAGCAGCATCACGGCCGACTCGCGGGTCACCTACGATTCGCAGGCGACCTTCGCGGCGTTCCAGAGCTTCGTGCAGAACTCGGAGCTCAACGGCTACCAGGGCCAGATCGCGGACAAGAACATCGGCAAGACTCCCTGGGTGCACAAGCTGGACCTCTCGGTGCGTCAGGAAGTGCCGTTCGTCTTCGGCGGCAAGCTGGAACTGATGGCCGATGTCGAGAACGTGCTGAACATGATCGACAAGGACTGGGGCACGATCCAGCAGGTCGGCTTCCCCTACACCGCGTCGTTGGTCAACGTGACCTGCCTCCAGACCGTAGGCGGGGCGGCTGCCACCACTCCGGGTCAGCCCTGTGCGCAGTACCGTTACTCCAGCTTCCGCGCGCCGAACGAAGCGACCAACATCAACGGCTCGCTGTGGGGCGTTCGCTTCGGGGTTCGCGTCCGCTTCTGATCGCCTGAGCGATTGCTGAAACACGAAAGGGCGGTCCGGCAACGGGCCGCCTTTTTGCGTGTGAGCACACCCGGCGGGTCAGCGTCCTCAAGGGCGCAGTCCGCTTCGGCATCCGGCGGCGCGTGGCTGCCGTGCCGGTCATGATCCCGTGCGCGCGCGATTGGTGCGCTCCATCGCCTATTGCTACCAGTCTGCTATAGTCCGGTCCTGCGGCTTGCGGGGACAACCGCATCCGGAATGGACCGAACGCGAGGACAGGCCACAGCCCATGCCCGACAACCGCACCTTCCAGACCCGTCCGCGGCGGCTGAGCTGGCCGCTGATTGCCGGGATTGTGCTGCTGCATCTGGCGGCGCTCTATGGCCTAGCCCGCGCGCTCGCCCCCGATTTCACCGCCTCGGTTGAGCGTGAGGTGCTGTCGACCTTTACCGTCACCATCACCGCGCCGCCCGATCCGCCGCCGCCGGACAATCAGTCCGAACCCGATGAGGGCGCGCAGGGCGATCCGGGGCGTGAAGCGGTCGCTCAGCCGGTGACCAGTCCGCCGCCGCGCGTTCCGGTGAAACAGAACAGGCCGCTCCCCCGCGCCGCATCGACCGGGACAGCGAATCAATCCGGCGCAGCGGCATCGGGCGACGGTACGGGCGCCGCCGGGAGCGGAACCGGCACGGGCAGCGGCAATAGCGGCAGCGGGCGCGGCGGGATCGTGGTTTCCAAGCCCGTCCACATCAGCGGCAGCCTCGATAATGCGCGCGACTATCCGGTGCCGCCCGGAGGCCGTGCCGCGCGGCGCGGTACACAAGTCATCGTCCGGGTGACCGTCGGTACGGACGGCCGCGCGCGGGGGTGTTCTGTCTATCGCCCCAGTCCTGATCCCGAAGCGGATCGCATCACCTGCCAGCTGGTCGAAGCGCGCCTCGGTTTCCGTCCGGCGACCGATGCCAACGGCAATCCGGTCGCTGCACCCTTCTATTGGCGCCAGCAGTGGTTCTGATCGGACAAGTGGCGGAATTATATGCAGATCAGACTCGTTTCTGAACAACGAGTTGTTATAGGTTTGCCCAAACGAGGGGTATTCGAGTGACTGCGATTCATCCTGTGATCTTGTGCGGCGGCAGCGGCACGCGGCTGTGGCCGGTCAGCCGCAAGGCTTGTCCCAAGCCGTTCCTGCCGCTGGTGAGCGATGAGACGCTGTTCGAACAGGCGGTGCGCCGCGTGGCAGGTGATGATCGCTTTGCGGCCCCCATGGTGGTGGCAGGTGCGGCCCACGCGGATCTCATTCTCGCGCAGCTAGGCGATACGCCCGGTGCGCGGCTGGTGATCGAACCGGCGGCCAAGAACACCGCCCCTGCCATCGCGCTTGCCGCCGCGTTGCTGCCTGAGGATGCGGTGATGCTGGTCTGCCCGAGCGATCACCATATCGCTGACAGCGCCGCCTTCCGCGCCGCCGCGCTGGCCGCAGCGGCACTGGCACGCGAAGACTATCTCGTCAGCTTCGGCATCGCGGCGGATCGACCCGAGACCGGCTATGGCTACCTGCGGCGCGGGGAGCCCTTGGCGGGCGGCTTTGCGATCCGCGAATTCGTCGAGAAGCCCGATCTGGCACGGGCCGAGGCCTATCTCGCCAGCGGGGACTATAGCTGGAACGGCGGCATCTTCGCCTTCCGCGCCGGGCACCTGCTGGCCGAACTCGCCGCGCACCGCCCGGAGATGGCGCAGCTTGTGCGCGATGCAGTAGCCCGCGGCAAGGATGATGGCGCGCGCTTCCACCCGGCGGCTGAACCCTTTGCCGCGATTGACGGGGATTCGATCGACTATGCCGTCATGGAGAACACCGTCCGCGCCGCAATGGTGCCTGCCAGCATGGGCTGGTCCGATATCGGCAACTGGGCTGCACTGGGTGAAGCGCTGGCGGGAGAGGCGGACGCGGCCGGCAATGTGGTGCGCGGCAGCGCCGACCTCGCTCAATGCAGCGGCGTCTTTGCCATGAGCGATGGCCCGCGCATTTCGGCGGTGGGCCTTACCGATGTCTGCATCATTGTCTCCGGCGGCGAGGTGCTGGTCACCACGCGGGACGGCGCACAAGCGGTCGGCAAGCTGCCGGGAGCCGTCAACCAGTGACCGCGCGCCAGCTTCCCACCCGCATGGTCGACAAGGTCTGGGGCCGCGACGTCCTGCCCGCGCCGTTCGTGGCGCCTGCTGGTGAGCGGATCGGCGAGATCTGGTTCGAACCTCCGCCTGAAGTGCCGCAGGTGCTGGTGAAGTACCTCTTCACCTCTGAAAAGCTGTCGGTGCAGGTCCATCCCTCCGATGACACCGCGCAGGCGGGCGAAGCGGGTAAGGAAGAGTGCTGGCTGGTGCTCGACGCCGAACCTGACGCGCGCCTCGCCATCGGGTTCGAGCGCGACGTGACCCCCGAGGAAATCGCAGCCGCCGCGCTGGATGGCACGATCGAGGCGCTGCTCACTTGGCACCCGGCGCGGGCGGGCGATCTGTTCTATCTGCCTGCTGGCACCGTCCACGCCATCGGCCCCGGCCTGTCGCTGGTCGAAGTCCAGCAGACGAGCGACACCACCTTCCGTCTCTACGACTATGGCCGCCCGCGTGAATTGCATCTGGAGCGCGCGCTCGCGGTGGCCGATGGCGTGCCCTATGCCGCCGAGCACCGGCGCTCGATTGCCAGGGGACCCGTGCTCGTCGATGGCCCGCATTTCCGGCTCGACCGGATCGAAGGCGCGCCCGATGCCGCCACGCTTGATGCCTATGCCGGCGCGCTGCTGGTGCTGCCGCTCGCAGGCGAGGTTGCCGCGCGCGATGGATCTGTGCGGGCTGGGGCGGGGGAGTGTCTGGTGGCCGAAGGTCTCGCCAGCTTGGATTTCAGGCGGGCAGAAGTGACGCTGCTGACCCGCGCGGCCTAGGCCTCAGGCGTCGGCCAGCAAGCGTTCGATCTCGGTCATGCCGTAAGGCTTGCGCAGCACGGCTGCCGCTCCCAGCCGCTCAAAACTGCCCGCACCTTCGGCATAGCCGGTCGCTAGTACGAAGCGCACGCCAGCGGCGCGCAAGGCATCGGCAATCGGTTCAGACGATTCGCCGCCCAGGTTAAAGTCGATGATCGCGAAATCGGGCGGGCTGTCGGCAATCGCCGCCAAGGCGCCGGTGACTGAGCTTTCGAGCTGCACATCGCCCACGCCCAGACGCTTGAGGTTCTCCTCGGTATCGAGCGCGATGATGATGCTGTCCTCGACCACCAGCACGCGCCCCGGCTGACTGGCGGCGGACTGGGGCGCGGGAATGCGCTGCGGCTCGGGCGGGCGCGGAGGGAGATTGCGGGCCTCCCTGTCGGGCGCAGTGAGATAGCGCGCGGGGACGAGGAAATCCGCTTCCACGCCGGCCAGCTTGTACCGCACATCGGCCTCTCCGCCGAGGTCGTGCGGGACTGAGCGGTTGATGATGGTCGATCCGAAGCCCGACCGGGTCGGCGCGGTGACAGGCGGGCCGCCCGCCTCGCGCCAGCGCAGCGACAGATCGCCAAAGGCGGTGCGCGCGAGGGTCACCTCGACCGATCCGGCGCGGGCCGATAGGCTGCCATACTTGGCGGAATTGGTCGCCAGTTCATGTACCACCAGCGCGAGGATGGTATAGGCTTCGGGCGCGACCAGCACGTCGTCACCCACCAGCCGGACCCGCGCGCGGTCCGCACCGCAATAGGGGGCCAGCTCCGCCTCGATCAGGCGCATCAGGCTGGCCGGTCCCCAGTTTCGCGCGGTGATATTGTCATGCGCCGCCGCCAGCGCGGCGATCCTGCCGCCGATGATGGCTGCGAAGCCGGGCACGCTCAGCGCCTCGGCTTGCGATTGGGCGACCAGCGCGCGGATCAGGCCGAGGATGTTGCGCACCCGGTGATTGAGTTCGGCGATCAGCAGGTCCTGCTGCTCGGCGGCGCGGGCGCGTTCGCGGGTCAGATCCTCGCTCATGCGCAGGATCACTTCGATCAGCGTCCGGCGCAACCGCGCGGCGATCTCGCATTCATCGGCGCTCCAATCGGCGCTGTGGCCGCGCACGGTTTCGGCCCAGGCGGCAAAGCTGGAACGCGGCTGGAGCAACTCGCCCGGAGCCGCCGCCGCCTTGGTCGGGTCGCCGGCCCAGGTCACCACCCGGTCAAGCGGGCGACGCCACAGCACCAGCGAATCACGCGTGCCGCGCGATAGCGGCAGCACCAGCGCGCCAGCCGCCCGGTGAGCGAAACCGGCGGCTTCGGGGATCTGGTCGGCGAGCCGCGTGCTTGAATGGGTCGCCCCACCCAGCGTGCTGGCGAGCAGCGGCGCGATGGCGCGGAATTCGGCCTCACTGGGCGCTTCGCCGCTGGCGCGGTATTCGCCGTCGGCGAACAGCGAGATGCCGTCATGCTGGATCGTGCCGCGCAGCAGCTCCTCGATCATCGGCAGACTGTCAGCCAGCGTCACGCCGCCAGCCAGCCGCAGCAGCAGCCGGTCGTTCAATTGCCGCGCGCGTTCCCGCAAAGCCTCGGCCTGCGCCACCAGAATGCGGTCGAGCATCAGCGAGAAGGTCTGGCTCAGCAATTCGGCCACAGTGCGTAGCGAGTAGGGCGGCAGGCGCGCTTCGCGGTGGTGGCAGGAGATCATGCCCCACAGCCGGTCATGCCGGACGATCGCAATCGCCAGTGACGCACCCACGCCCATGTTGCGCATATAGGCGAGGTGCATCTTGGAGTGGGAGCGCAGCATCGACATCGACAGGTCGAGCGGTGCGCCGTCCGGGCCGGTCGCGGGAAGGATTGGGACGGGGTCCGAATCCATGTCGGCGATGATGCGGAAGCGGTTACGGCGGAACAGTTCTCGCGCCTGTTGCGGGATATCGGCAGCCGGGTAGCGCAGGCCCTTGAAGGGTTCGAGCGCTTCGTCGCGATCCTCGGCGATCACCTCGCCGCTCTCGTCGGGGTGGAAGCGGTAGACCATCACCCGGTCATAGCCGGTCATCTGCCGCACCAGCCGCGCGGCGGTGTCGCACAGGGCAGCGACGCTTGTGGCCTGTTCCAGCTGCGCGATCACGGGGACGATCATGCTGACATGGTCGGCGAAGTCATTGCGGGCGTGGTGTTCGAACTCGATCACCCGCAGCCCGCCGCTGACGTGCACCGCGCAGTCGAACAGCTGGCCCTTGCCGCTCAGATCAAGCCCGAAGCGGCGTTCGAGAGTGTCGACCCCGGTGAGCCCGGCGAAGGCCTGGTTGAGCGCCGCCAGGGCTTCAGGGGCGATAATGGCGGCCAGCGGTGTGCCAGTGGCGGGCCGGTCTGCCAGCCCGAGCAAATCGGCGATATTGGCGGACGCCTGCACCACCCGGCCCTGCGGATCAGCGGCGATCAACCCGCCGAAGTTCTGGACCGCAGCGATATGGTGGATCGCCTCGCGGTCACACTCGGAGAGTGTGTCGTTGCGCTGGTGGAGGTTCATGCCGGCAGGCTTTCAGGTGCGTGACCATGCTCAGCCACCGCAAGGAAATGAGCGAAGACCGCCTCGGCGGCGCGGGTCGCACCTTCTGCTTCGTCCGGTTCGGCAGGGCGTTCGATCCGGGCGCGAAGCCCTTGCCAGAAGGCCATCATCGTGTCGTCGCCGAGAAAGGCGGTGGGCCATTCGCCGCCGCCGATCCGGGCGACCTGCTTGGCAATCGCCCGGTTGCCGAGCGCCGATCCGGCCAGCACCCAAGCCGTGCCGAGCGCCTCACCTGCGGCAGGCTTGCTCGCGGTCAGACCCGGCGCGGGCGCAGGCAACCCCAGCCCGAGCGCGGCGAGATCGCGGGCGAGCAGCGGGGTCTGCGGCGGAGGGGAAAGATCGCCGGGCGCATGGTGCGCCAGCCAGTCTTCCAGCGGCACACGCGCGGCGTGCTGGAGCGCGAGAAAGCGGGCGTAATCGGAGCGGGTCTGCCAGCCGCTCGCGGCCTGCATGGCGTGATCGAGCAGGTCATGCGCGGCCATGGTGGCAGCGCGCAGGTGCGTTCTCAGGCTGTCGTCTGCCGCTGCACTATCCTTGACCGGTGCCATACCACCCGTCCTTTCCGCCCGAATCGGCCCCGCAGCCGAATTGCCCATCGTCCTCGGCATCTGATCCGAGTGTAAGGCAAGTTAGGCAGTTATCTGTGTCAAATAATTATGACACATGGGCGGGGGCTTGGCAAACGAAACCGGGGCGAAACCGAAGCGAAATCAGGTCGCGTAGGCCCGATAGTCAGGGCGCGAGCAGCCGCCCGCCTTCCTTCTTCACTGCCGCTTCCAACGGCCCCTTCATCACGCTGAGCAGCAGCGGAAGGTCCATTTCGATCACCACCTCGTGATCGCGCACTTCGACCCCGCCGGGGATGGTCTGGCCGACCACCTGCGCGGTGATCGTCATCCGGTCTTCATTCGGCCAGTCGGTCGTCACCTTGGCGAGGCCCGGCGGAAAGAAGCTGCCGATCTCGTCTGCATGAGCGCGCATCCGGCGGCGCACTTCATCCTTGGTGAGATCATGGGGAAGGGTCACGCGCATGGCTCAGCGCTCCTGCTTGCTAGGGACGGCCGAGAAATCGGGGAGGGGCACGCCGGTATCGGGCATCCCGCCGCCGCCGGTCAGATCCTCCAGCGCTTCGGCCCCGCCATAGCGGTATTCGAGATAGCGGCTCTTGATCGCCAGATCATCCAGCGCGCCTTCGGCCAGCCGCCGGGTGACGCGGTCAACTTCGCCCGAAAGCTTGGTGAGGCTGTCGGTGAGGCGCGCATCGGCGGTCTTACCGGCATATTCCTCGGCGCGCAGATGCACCGGAACCTTGCGGTAGTTGTCGATCGTCTCGGGGATGTATTCGCCGACAAGCTCGCGCACTTCGGCCATCGCCGGTTCGTTGTCGCCGAGACCCTTCAATTGCAGCCCCAGCGCATCGAGCTGCACCCCCAGCTGATCGACCAGCGCCTGTGCGGGCGGGGGAAGTGCCGGGCGCTGCGCCTCGAGCCAGATTTCCGTGCGCGCGACCATTGCCTGCGGGTTGCCCTGCTTCAGCTCGGCGCGCTTGGGCACCTTGACCTTGGGAAAGCTCGAAAACACGGCGACCGCAACAGCCGTGGCGATGACCACCGCCATGACGCCCCAGAACCCGATGCCGTTGAGGAACGCGCCCGCAATCCCCGCACCCAGCCAGATCGAAAAGATCGCCAGCGCGACATTGCGCACCTTGGTGAGCAGGCTTTTCATCTTCAGCTCAGCCGAGGCCTTGCCGATGCTTGCCCCACGCAGGCCAGGCCGGTGGGTCCCGCCATCGCGCTGCACCGCGAGGCTGGTTTTCGCCTCGCGCAGGATGCGGTCGCTCTCGCGGGTCGTGTCGGGCATTATTTATCCAGTGCCAGCAGCGAGGGCGTCTGCGAAGCAACCTTGGCCTGCGCCTGCGATTGCCCTTCGGCCCGCGCGATATAGCCCTTCGACTTCTCGACCTCGGCGGTCAGCACGGTGACGGTTTGCTTCATCGAATCGAGCGCACGGACCTTGAAATTGTCCACCTCGTCCATCGTGTCATAGATGTTCTGGAAGGCGCGTTGCAGCGTTTCGAGCGGAATCGTGGAGGACGCCGCCTGTTCGTGGATCTGCGCAGTCTGTTCGCGCAGCAGCGTGCTGGTCGAATCGATGATGTCGCTGGTGGTCTTGTTCAATGCGGTGATCTGGCCGAGCACGAGGCGCTGGTTAGTCATCGCCTGTGCCACGGTCACCGCGGTGCGCAGCGCGCCAACCGTGGTGGTGCTGGCGCGGTCGACGCCCTTGACCAGTTCGACATTGTTCTTCTTCACCAGATCGAGCGCGAGGTAGCCCTGCACGCTCACCGCCATCTGGGTCAGCAGATCCTGCGTGCGCTGGCGGACATAGAACAGCGCGCTTTCCCGCAAGGCCTTGGCCTTGGCCGGATCGGAGCTGTCGAGTTCAAGCGCCTTCGCCTCCAGCCGCGCATCGAGCGTCTTGGCGATGTGAATCATCTGCTCCAGCTCGCCCATCGCCGCCCACAGCTTCTGCCGCTCGGTATCGATCGCCGCGTTGTCGAGGTGCAGTTCCTTCTTGCCGCTTTCCAACCGCTGGAGGATGGATGAAATATGCCCCTGCGCGGATGTGTAGCTGTCGAAATAATTCTTCAGCTTGTTGCCGAACGGAATGATCCCGAGGATCTTGCGCGGGCCAGACAATTTGCCCTTGCGGCCGGGATCGAGATCTTCGACCGTGCGGCGCAGTTCGGCCAAGTCCTTGCCCACCGTGCCATCACCGTCCATCGCGCGCACCGGGCGATCAAGGAAGCGGTTCGACATGGCAGCGGCCGAGCGGATCTGTTCCTGACCCATCCGGGTGATCTGATCGACCTTCTCGCCAAAAGCGGGCGAATTGGCGTCGATCGTCACCAGTTCATTGACGAAGGCATCGACTTTGGTGTCGAGCTTGGACTTCTGCTCGGTCGAAACCGGCACAAGGCCGGCCGCCTGTTCTGGCGCGACCTGCGGCACCGGATCGGGCGGGGTGAGCGAGAAGGGGGTCGCGGTTGCCGTCTGCGTTTCGGTGCTCATGCCAGTTCGTGCTCCCTCAAACCCGCGCCGCAGCGTCAGGGCAATCGCTACTGTATTAGTGATCTAAAACACGCCTTTCAAGCGGGCTTGATGATCGTAAGCCGGAATGGCCCCTCGCGTCCATCGCGCTGAGGGCGTTCCGCGTCAGGGTTTGCTTGGCAATCGCGGATGCTGCAAGCTATCGCTGGATACAGGACACACGGCCAAGGGCTTCTTGATGAACGACACTTCCGGATCAGGGGCCTCGCCTGAAGCTGCCAGCACTTTGGACGCCGGGGCCGAGAAGCCATCCGCACCCACTGCCGCGCGTCCCGCCAATCTGCGCGCCCTCATCGGCGATGTGCACGAATGGTGGACGGTGCATGTCATCGGTCAGGTCGATCAAGCCGAAGTGACTGAGCGCCGCCGCGAAGACGGGAAACTGTCCGAACACTACCTGTTCATGACCGCGATGGCGGGCGGGATCGCGATACTTGGCCTGCTCTTGTCCTCGCCTGCCGTGGTGATCGGCGCGATGCTGCTGTCGCCGCTGATGGGGCCGATCATGGGGCTGGGCTTTGCGCTGGCGATTGGCGACTGGGCGTGGCTCAAGCAATCGGTGCTGACGCTGGTGATCGGCAGCGTGCTGGCGGTGCTGCTGTGTGCGGTGCTGGTGTTTATCTCGCCGATCCAGACCATCACGTCTGAGATTGCCGCGCGCACCCGTCCCAATCTGTTCGACCTGTTTGTGGCGCTGTTTTCGGCGCTGGCCGGGGCCTATGCGATGATCCGCGGGCGGGAGGGGGCCATTGTTGGCGTGGCGATTGCGACCGCGCTGATGCCGCCGCTCGCGGTGGTGGGCTTCGGGCTGGCGACGTGGAACTTCACGGTGTTTTCCGGCGCGCTGCTGCTGTTCGTCACCAACTTCATCACGATCGCGCTGACCGCGTTCGGCATGGCCAAGCTTTATGGCTTCCGCGCCAAGCTGACCAAGGGCCAGTCGCAGGCACAGAGCTTTGCGGTGCTAGTAGTGTTTGTCGCCCTGGCGATCCCGCTCGCCTTCTCGCTCAACCGGATCGCGTGGGAAACCAACGCCCAGCGCATCGTGCGCAGCGAGATCCGCGAACAATTCGACGCGCGCTCGCAGCTCGATCTGCTCGAGATCGACTTCGCCGCCGCGCCGGTCGGGATTCATGCGGTGGTGTTCACGCCGGTGCTGCGGCCCGAGATCGAGCAGGCGGTGGCCGCCTCGCTCGCCGAGCGGCTGGGGGAGACGGTCACGCTCGACCTGGTGCAATACGAGGTCGGCACGAATGATTCAGCGGCGGAACGCGCGCAGCTCTCCGCCGCCCGTGCGCGGGAAGAGCGCGAGGCGTCCGCCCGGGCCGAGGCGCTGGCGGTGCGGCTGTCGCTGGCAGCGGGGGTGCCGACGCGCGAAGTGCTGATCGACGAAGCCCGCCGCCGCGCGCTGGTGCGGGCCAAACGTTTGGACGGCGCAAGCCTTGCGACCTACCGCGCGCTTGAGGCGCGGATCGCCGCGGGTGAGCCGGACTGGACCATCGAACTGATCCCGCCCGCAGGCACGCTTCCCGCCGCGATCCCCTTTGACGGCGGCGAGCTGACCGAGGCGGGGCAAGCCGCGCTCAACGTCACCGGCTGGGCGGCGCAGCGGCTTGGCCGCGGGGTGGTGCTGATCGGCCCCACGGGTGAGGGCGAGGCGGTGGCTGAAGCCTTGCGCGGTGAGGGTGTTGCGGTCAGCGTCCGCAGCGGCGCCGGCGTGCTGCGTCCAGTGTGGGCTAGCGAGGAAGGGTAAGTGAGTGCGATCTTCGGGTCAGCGGGACCAATGTCGCCGATTAGGAAGCAGCCTTTTAGCGGCCATCCCCGTCACCCCAGCGCAAGCTGGGGCCTAGGGCCTCATGGAGGGGGGCTTGCCACTCTAGGCCCCAGCTTGCGCTGGGGTGACGGGGGGGGATGAAAAATACCTCTCCGCCCCGGGCTTGTCCCGGGGCCTAGCTATCTTTTTCCGGGGCGCGCACAACAGAAGGCAGCGGGGCCCCGGGTCAAGCCCGGGGCGGGGCGTGTTGGCCTAAGCCGCCAGATCAATCGGGACGATTTCGCCCGCCAGATACAGCTTCTTGGCCTTGGCGCGGCTGAGCTTGCCCGAAGACGTGCGCGGCAGGGTCCGGGGCGGGACCAGTTCGACGATGCAGCTCATCCCCGTGACCGAGCGCACCTTGTCGGCGATCTGATCGCGCAGGCGCACGCGCTCTTCGGGGTCTGAGACCTTGCAATGCACCAGCACGGCAGGCGCTTCCTCGCCGTTTTCCATCTCGATCGAGAACGCCGCGATATCGCCGTGGTTGAAGCCGGGAAGCTGCTCCACCGCCCATTCGATATCCTGCGGCCAGTGGTTCTTGCCGTTGATGATGATCATGTCCTTCGCCCGGCCGACGATGAACAGATAGCCATTGGCGGTGTAACCCATGTCGCCGGTGTCGAGCCAGCCGTCCACGAGGCAATCGCCGGTCGCTTCTGGGTTGCGGAAATAGGAGTGCATCACGCTGGGGCCGCGGCACCACACTTTGCCGATCTGATGATCGGTCTTGTGCGAGCCATCCTCGCCCTTGATCGCCACTTCCATGTCGGGCAGCGCCTTGCCGCAATTGACGATCGCGCGGTAACGGGCCGGGCGTGACAGATCGCGCGGCGCGCCCGAGAGGCGCTCTTCCTCGACCAGTTCGACGCGTATCCCTTCGCCCGGCGGCATCACCGTCACCGCCAGCACGGCTTCGGCCAAGCCGTAAGACGGAGTGAAGGACGATGCCCGGAAGCCCGCCGATGCAAAGGCGTTGACGAAGTTCTGCATCACGTCCGGGCGGATCATGTCCGCGCCATTGCCCGCGATCCGCCAGCGCGACAGGTCGAAGCGTTCAGCGACGCTCGACTGGCTGGAGATGCGGCGGGCGCAGATGTCATACCCGAAGGTGGGCGAGTAGCTCAGCGTGTTGCCCGGATTGCGGCTGATCATGTCGAGCCATGCGAGCGGACGGCGGGCGAAGGCATCGGGCTTCAAATAATCGCCCGAGACCTGATTGGCGATCAGCGAGAGCAGGCAGCCAACCAGCCCCATGTCGTGATACCACGGCAGCCAGCTGACGCAGCGGTCGTTTTCGCCCAGCTCCATCGTGGTCGAATGGCCGTAAAGATTGTGCAGCAGCGCCCGGTGGGTGACCGCAACGCCGGTCGGGAAGCGGGTCGAGCCGGAGGAGTATTGCAGGTAGCAGATATCGTCCGGGCTGGCGGTGGGCAGGTCGCAGTCCGGCGCGGGGCGGAGGGCAAAATCCTGCCAGCTTTGCGCCTCGCAGCCCTGACGGGCGGCGGCAGCAGAGGCCATCTCGGCGATTTCCTCCGGGTAGAGGAGGATCTTCGGGTCCGAGCTTTGCAGTTGGATCGCCAGCTGGTCGATGAAGTTGTCCTTGCCGCCGAAGGTGGTCGGCAGCGGCAACGGCACCGGCCATGCACCGACATAGACGCAGGCGCAGAACAATGCGGCGAAGTCTGCGCCGGTCTCGGCGATCAGAGCGACACGGTCTTCCTTGCCGATCCCGGCGGCGATCAGGCGGCGCGCCATCACCAGCGCATCTTCGCGCAGTTCGGAATAGGGATAGACCCGCGCGAGTTCACCGCGCATGTCATGGAAGTTGAGCCCCTTCAGGCTCTGCGCAGCATAGTCGATCGCGTCATTGAAGGTTGCAAATTGCGCACGGACCCGCGGCAGATCGCAGTCATTCGGCGTCGGCGTCAAAACGGCCTCGGTCATATTTTTCAACGATACCCGTCAGTTGCGGCGCGTTTCATGATGGCATCACGTACGCGCTCTGGCATAACCCCGTGTCGCCGGGCATAGTCCGGCAGCGTCCAATGTCAGGCATATGATAAGGAAAGTGGCACGAATAAGGCGAAATGGTTTCACGTAAAGCGAATTCGTCATCACCCGGTAGCCGAACTGGGGAGGATTCCAGGCAGGAACGCCGGACTGCGAAGCGGGTGAAACCTCCGCTGGGAGAGGCCACTTTGCGCGATCTGGCGCTGCATTATGCGGCGCGGTTTGCCACTACCGGTGCGCGGCTCGAAGGCTATCTTGTGCGCAAGATCCGGGAACGGGGCCTCGCCGAAGATGCGGATGGCCGCACCATCGAGGTCGATATTCCCGCGCTCGTCGCCCGCCTGGTGGAATTGGGCTATGTCGATGACGATGCCTATGCCCGGGGCCGCGCCCGCGATCTTGGCGCAAGGGGCTATGGCGCGCGCCGGGTCGAGGAGAGCTTGCGCCATGCCGGTGTGGGCGAAGGGCTGCGTCAGGCCCACGCGCCTGGGGAGGCCGCAAGCCGCCGAGCCGCTGCGCTGATGGCGCGGAAGCGGCGGCTGGGCCCCTATGGCGCGTCTGCCGAGGAGGGCAGCGATCCGCTGGCCGCGCGCAAGGCCCGCGAAAAAGCCGTTGCAGCAATGCTGCGCGCAGGCCACCAGTACGAGCACGCACGGTTCATCCTCGCGGCCCGGAGCTTTGAGGATGTGGAAGAATGGCTCGGTGAAGCTGCCGACGATGAAGGGATCGAAGACCAATGGTAAGGCACCTCTTGGCAAGCGCGGTGATGGCTGCGGGGCTGCTTGCGGCCTGTTCGCCCGGGACCACTACGGCCAGCGCGCAGACGCCTGCTCCGGCCACAGCGGCGCGCCACCCGGTCTCGGGCCTTGAGGTGATCGACCTCGTGGTCGAGCGCGGGACCCAGAAGCTGGCTTTCAAGGTCGAAGTCGCCGCCAGCCCCGAAGCACAGGCCAAAGGCCTGATGTTCCGCACATCGCTGGGCGATAATGAGGGCATGATCTTCCCCTCCGCCGTGCCCGAGCCGCGCAGCTTCTGGATGAAGAACACCCCGCTCTCGCTCGACATCATCTTCATCGGGCCAGACGGGCGGATCAGCAATATCGCGGCGAACACTGTGCCCTACTCGCTCGATTCGGTGCGATCCAGCGGGCTGACGAGCGCGGTGCTGGAACTGCGCGCAGGCCGGGCGAAGGAACTGGGGATCGTGCCGGATGACCGAGTGATGTGGAAGGTGCCGGGCTAAGCGCTGACCGGGACGGGGAACGCGATCCCGGCCCGCCAACGGACGGGCCGCAAGGGCGACCGCCCGCCCGCAGGCGCCCGTAGCGTAGCGAAGGAATAGCGCCGAGGACGTGCCCGCGGAGGCGGGCACGCGAACAAACATCCCGCCCGCCGCAGTGACAATCATTATTGGCGTGGGCGACCAATTCCGCTAGGCGCACGGCCTATGGGTATCCTCGGAAAAATCTTCACCTGGTGGGACGGTGCCACGCTCGGCACGCAGCTCTGGGCGAGCCGCGCGGGCGGTGAGCATGTCGGCACCGATGGCGCGGGCAATACATACTACCGCGAAAAGCCGAAGGCGGCCGCGCTCAACACCGGCTCCTACACCAGCCGCGAAAAGCGCTGGGTGATCTACAACGGCGCCAATGATGCGAGCCGCGTTCCGGCCGAATGGCACGGCTGGCTGCACGGCACCTATGACGATGTGCCCGAAAGCCACCTGCCGCCGCCGCGGATCTGGGAGGCGGATTACACGCCCAACGCCACCGGCACCGTTCAGGCCTATCGCCCGCAAGGCGCCCTGGAGCGCGGCGGCCAGCGCGCCCGCGCCGTGGGCGATTACGAAGCGTGGACCCCCGGCAGCGCGGACAGCTGAGGCGCGCGGTGCGGCAGTTCAGCCTGGCCCTCCCGCTGGCGAGCGTGCTGATGCTTGCCGCCTGCGACATGGGCGCATCCCAGAACGAAGCGGTGGTGGTGCCGCTGGGTGATGCCAGCCCCGTAGCTGCGGCCAGCCCGGCCGCGCCGGTCAATGATTACGGCGCGACCCCGATGAACGAGCGCATCGCGGTGCTCGGCCTCCTCAACAAGCGCAACAATGTCTCCGAAGAGATCAAGCTGAAGCCCGGCGAAAGCCGCGAGATCGGCCCGGTGATCGTCCGCGTCTCCGCTTGCGAGCGCACCGCGCCATGGGAAATGCCGCAGCAGACTGCGGCCTTCGTGCAGGTCGATATCAAGGGCCGGGGCGAAGCGCAGCACAAGCGCGTGTTCTCAGGCTGGCTGTTCCTCGAATCGCCGAGCCTCAACGTGGTCGAACACCCGGTCTATGATGTCTGGGTCAAGGATTGCACGATGCGCTTCCCGGGCGAGGAAGGCTCGGCAGCCCCTTCGCCCGAGCCTTCGGGCAAGCCTGCCGCGCGTCCGTCGGCCACGCCCACGGCGGCACCCAGCGCGGCTCCGACTCCCGACGCATAGCCCCGGCTGAAGTGGCGCCACGCGGTGCCGAGGCTGTCACGCGGCTGTCCCTGCGCCCGTTCCACCAACCGCCGGTAATCCGCTTGCGCCAGCTCGGTCGCACCCATTGCGCGCAGGTGCTCGGTCATGAATTGGCAGTCGAGCAGCGCGAACCCGGCGCGCCGCATCAGCGCCACCAGCCACGCCAGCGCGACCTTGCTCGCATCGGGCACCCGGCTGAACATGCTCTCCCCGCAGAACACCCGGTCGAAGCTGACCCCGTAAAGCCCGCCCACCAGCTGCGGCGCGCCATCTTCGCCCGCTAGCCAGCATTCGACCGAATGGGCGTGCCCGGCGCGGTGGAGGCCGATGTAGCTCTGTACGATCCGCTCGCTGATCCAGGTTTCGGGATGATCATCGCGCGGCTCGGCGCAGGCGCGGATCACCTGTTCGAACTCGCGATCGACCGTCACGGTGAAGCGATCCGCGCGCAGCACCTTGCGCAAGCTCTTGGAGAGATGCAGCCCGTCCAGAGGGATGATCGCCCGGTCACGCGGCTCAACCCAGAACACCTCGGCATCTTCGCGCTTGTCCGCCATCGGAAAGATCCCGCTGCGATAGGCCAGCAGCAGGGTCTCGACAGGGATGGGAGGGCGGATCGGCGCGTGCATGGTTGCAGCGCACAATACATGGCCGCGCGCGATGAGGCAAAGAGCATTGCCTATCGGATAAGCCTTCGATAAAGGCACCGCTCCAACGCGCTGCAGGGGTGTAGCTCAGTTGGTAGAGCATCGGTCTCCAAAACCGAGGGCCTGCGGTTCGAGTCCGCACACCCCTGCCATTGTTGTTTGTGTTCCGCATCGCCTCCGCGATGCGAAATCCTCGCTCATGCGACCTGAAGGTCGCGTCGCTGCGGGCGGCCGGTCGGCCTTGCGGCGCATTTGGCGCCGATTCTTCCGCCTCCTTTAGAGCTTGTCCTTGTGACAGTGCTGCCTTTTGCGCGCTCGGCGCCGAAAGTCGTCCGACGCCCAATCCGCACCCCACCGTTCATCCTCCCGCAAGGCGAGCCGTGTATTCCTGTCGACGAACCGATTGACTGCCCTCGCACAGGAGACACAGGATGAGCGCCTATACCTTCCGTTCCTCGCGGCCCGATCAGTGGGTCAGTCCGCGTCCCACCCGCGATCCGGCGCGGGGGCGGGCGATTCATGGTCCGCTCCAGCCGATGCAGCCGAGTGGCAGCCTGATCGCCCGCCTGTTCGGGATGCACTGAGGCGCGCCGCCCGCGCACGCATCCGCTGCCCAAGCATTCTTGCATTTGCGCTGTCCCGCGCGTAAGAGCCTCAGCGTCTTATCCGACATCGGTAGATCTCCAGCCCCTCCGGCGACCTTGTCCCGGGCGGCGCGGCCCCCTACCTGAAAGCCGCCTCGGACAGGACGTGCAGGCATTACGCGAAGGAACGGGCTATCATGGCCGATCAGAAGAACGCCGAACTCGGCAAGGTTGAAGAGAAAAAGCGCAAGACCTCGCCCGGCGAGTTCTTCAGTCAGGTCAAGGCCGAGACGAACAAGATCGTCTGGCCGACCCGTGAGGAAACCGTGCGCACGGCGATCTTCGTGTTCATCTTCATGATGATTCTTTCGATCTTCTTCCTCGGTGTCGATACCCTCTTCGGCGCGGTCGTGCGCGGCGCGATCAGCCTGCTGCAATAAGGCGCGCGGCGCTCAGCATTTCTCTGCCCGTCAGATCTCTATTTCCAAGGACTCTCCATGGCTCGCTGGTACATCATCCACGCTTACTCCGGTTTCGAGAACAAGGTTCGCGACGCGATCATTTCGGAAGCTGAACGTCTCGGCCTGTCCGAAGGCGTCGAGGAAGTGCAGGTTCCCACCGAAACCATCACCGAAGTGAAGCGCGGCAAGAAGGTGCAGGTCGAACGCAAGTTCATGCCCGGCTACGTGCTGGCCAAGCTCAACCTGACCGACGATGTCTACCACCTGGTCAAGAACACCCCCAAGGTGACCGGCTTCCTCGGCTCGATGAACAAGCCGCAGGCGATCTCGGAAAAAGAAGCCTCGCGCTATTTCGGCGGCGTTGCCGATGCGCAGGCCTCGCCCAAGCGCGAGATCAGCGTCGATTACGAGATCGGCGATTCGGTCAAGGTGCTCGACGGCCCGTTCGCCAGCTTCAACGGGATCGTGGAAGAGCTCGATTTCGACAAGGCGAAGGTCAAGGTGTCGGTGTCGATCTTCGGCCGCGCAACCCCGGTGGAGCTCGATTTCGAGCACGTCGAACTGGCGAAGTGAGTTTTTCGCTCGCCCCTCCGGGCGAGCGTCCTCGGCGCTGTTCCTTCGCTACGCTACGGGCGCCTGCGGGCGTGCGGTCGCGCTCGCGGCCTCTACTAGGCCGATACAGCGCTCACTTGGCGAGGCAGTAGAGGGTTGATGCAGACCTCGCCCGGCATCTGCCAGCGCAAGCGCCGCTATGAGACCCGCGAGGAAGCGGATGCGGTGGCGGTGCGGGCGGATGTGACCTTGCGCACCTACAAGTGTGCGCTGTGTCACCAATTCCACCTCACCAGCCGGACCAAGGGGCTGAGGGTGCCTCGCACAATCTGAATACATCAAGCCAAACCTGCCGTCGCCCCGTGCTTGACACGGGGTTAGGCTTTTCTTGCGGGCGAACGCTCGCAATCATCTCGAGCCTTGGCACGCTGCGAGCAAAAGATAGCCAAGCCCCGTGTCAGGCACGGGGCGACGATGGGGGGTGGCGGGGGGTGGCGGGGAGAAGCCGGTTTCAACCCCGCTTCTTGCCCGCAGCCTTCTTCGCCGGTGCAGCGGTCGCCTTCAGCGCCGCCAGTTCTGCCTCGATCGCGCTCGCCTTTTGCAGGCCCGCAATCTCGTCATCGAGCGAGGCGGGTGAGGGGGCTTCTTCAGGCACATCCACAAAACCGGCGCGACGTTTCAGCGCTTCGATCCGGTCGATGCGGCGGTCGACATGGGTGTCGGCGCCGGCAGCAGCGGGCTGTGTCGCGGCTTCGGCCTTGACCAGTTCGGCGATGCGCGCGGTGATGGCGGTGCGTTTGGCCTCAAGGTCGGCGATGACGGCGGTGGCCTCGGCGATTTGGTCGCCCAGCGCAGCGGCGCTCGCGGCGGCGTCAGCGGCTTTGGCACGCTCGGCCTCGCGGGTCAGCAGGGCGGCGCGGGCGAGGTCTTCGCGGCCGTGATCGATCGCGATCTTGGCCTTGCCGGTCCATTCCTCGGCGCCCGCAGCCAACCGGGCAGCGGTATCGCTGAGCCGCTCCCGCTGGCGCTTGGCCCGCGCGGCATCGCCGTGGAGCGCGATCAGCGTTTCTTCGATTTCGGACTGGAGCAGCCGCAGCATCTTGCGCGGCTCGCCCGCCTTGCTGACGAGGCTGTCGACATTGCTCGAAACGATTTCGCGCGCACGGATGGCGATAGTGATCATGTCGTTCCCTTGAAACTCTGAGGCCGGGCAACCTACCCGTCAGCCTGTAAACATTGTTCTAATTACTGAAAAATGTGAAGGCCTTCTGAAACATCGCACTGACAAGCCTTGGCGCGGCGACAATCGGGCTTGGTCTGTCGCCTTGCGCCGGGCCGGGCCTTTGGCGATTTTCCTACTCGGCCAGCCTCCGTTACCAACGCCGCGATGCCCCACCTGCCGCACCATCCCCTGCCGCGCCCGCGCCCGGAAGGTTGGTTTTTCGGTTCCTGGACAGTGTCTCATGTGTCTCCAACAGGCACCAAGCTGAACGGCCAGAAGGGCGCGCGGGCTTGCATTGCGCGGCAGAACCGCTATGCGCGCGCCTTCGCTGGCCCCTGAGGTCGGTGATTCCGTGCGGGAGCCTCTGCAATGCACGAAGCAGAGGCGCTGGACCGCTTAACATGAGCCCGGATGGAAACAGCCGGGCAACAGTGCGACAGGAGTAAGGCCACATGGCCAAGAAAATTGAAGGCTATATCAAGCTGCAGGTGCCCGCGGGCTCTGCCACGCCGTCGCCGCCGATCGGCCCGGCGCTGGGTCAGCGCGGCGTGAACATCATGGAATTCTGCAAGGCGTTCAACGCCGCCACGCAGGAAATGGAAAAGGGCATGCCGATCCCGACCGTGATCACGGTCTACGGCGATCGCTCGTTCACCTTCATCACCAAGACCCCGCCCGCGTCGTACTTCCTCAAGAAGGCGGCTGGCCTGAAGTCGGGTTCGAAGGAGCCCAGCAAGATTTCGGCCGGCACCATCAAGGAATCGCAGATCCGCGAGATCGCCGAAGCCAAGATGGCCGATCTGAACGCGAACGACATTGATCAGGCGATGAAGATCATCGCCGGTAGCGCCCGCTCGATGGGCCTCGAAGTGGTGGAGGGCTAAGCACATGACCAAGATCACCAAGAAGGCGAAGGTTCTGTCCGCGCTGGATCGCGAAAAGCTCTACACCGTCGATGAGGCGCTGGCTGTGCTGCGCGAGTACAAGACCAAGTTCGACGAAACCGTCGAAGTGGCCATGAACCTCGGCGTCGATCCGCGTCATGCTGACCAGATGGTCCGCGGCATGGTCTCGCTGCCTTCGGGCACCGGCAAGGACGTCAAGGTTGCCGTGTTCGCGCGCGGCGACAACGCTGAAAAGGCGCTGGCTGCCGGGGCTGACAAGGTTGGCGCCGAAGACCTGATGGAAGACATGCTGGCGGGCAACCTCGATTACGACCGCGTGATCGCCTCGCCCGACATGATGGCCGTTGTCGGCCGTCTGGGTAAGACGCTGGGCCCCAAGGGCCTGATGCCGAACCCGAAGCTGGGCACCGTCACCCCCAACGTCGCGCAAGCGGTCAAGGACGCCAAGAGCGGCCAGGTCGAATACCGCGTCGAAAAGCAGGGCATCATCCACTCGGGCATCGGCAAGCTGAGCTTCACCGATGACGCGCTGAAGGCGAACTTCAAGGCGCTGACCGAAGCGGTGGTGAAGTCCAAGCCTTCGGGCGCCAAGGGCAAGTATGTGCGCAAGGTCACCATGACCTCGAGCATGGGCCCGGGCCTGAAGGTTGACCTTTCGGAAGTCGAAGGGGCGTAATTTGCGGGAGGCGAGCGCGTCTGCGCTCGCCTTTCCTCGCTCATGCGACCTGACGTTCGCGTCGCTGCGGGCGGCCGGTTGGCCTTGCGATCCCCTTGGGATCGGTTTGCGGTGGTGAGTTGATTAACGGAAGGGTCGGAAGGCGGTTGCTTTCCGGCCCCTTCTCTTGGGCGGGATCAGTCATTCTCCCCACTTGTCTTTGGCCTGCGCCCGCCCATCTTCTTGATGACGACGCGGGTCCTCTCTCCTCCCCCGGCCGCGTTTCATGAAAGAGGTTGCCTGATGCCCTTTGCTTCCGAACGGCTTGCCGGTTGGCTCTCGCCCAAGTGGTTGGTGGCTGGCGTTGCGCTGGCTGCTGATGGGTTGCTGATGAGCTACGACCTGCGCCTCGGCATCGCGGCGAGCGTGCTGCTCGGTGTGATTGCGGCGATGTGGCTGTATCTGGCGCTGCGTTACGGATCGCTCAGCGGTGCGCCGTCAGGCCGTTCTGCGCTGGTGGCGCAGGTGCGCGTGCAGGAAAGCAACCGCCGCCGCGCGGCTGCGACCATGCGCGGCAAATCAGGCCCGCAGCAGAGCGCGGATCCGTCCCAGCGCCCCTGAACGCTCCGCCAGCGCCTTGGCGCCGAGCACGCTCGCATCAAACCCCGCCCGCGCGCCTAGCAGCGTGCGGTTGGCCAGAGTCGGCTCCAGCAGCACGAGGCTTGAGCACGCCGCTGCATGGGTGCCGAACATCTCCTTGTGCGCGCCGTCGCCCTCGGTGAAATCGAACCAGCGGTAGCGCTCCTCGGCAAACAGGCGCTCCAGCGCGTCCATCTGGAGAACTGTGCCAACCGACAGCCGTGCCCAATTCGGATCATAGCCCAGAAACGCATAGACCAGCGTCTGCCCGGCAAGCGGCAGCGACAGGTAAGCGACCGGCTGTCCGCCCGCGTGGAGCAGGAAGGCGCGCATCTGGTCAGCCTCGGCCGCCTCCAGCATCGCGCGGCGCGCCTCGGGGCTTTTGGGCAATCCGGCGTCGAGCAGCCGCGCCTGATAGGTCCGCGCCGACAGCGGCAGAGCGGCGGCGAGGAAGGCTTCGATCTCCGCCGGGGTGCGGTGTTCGGTGACGGTGTAGCCGCCTGCTTCGTCCGCCAGCTTGCGCGCCTTGCGCCGCAGGGTCGAGCGGGTCTTGCCCGAGAACTGCGCCATGTAGTCATCGAAGCTCTGGCTCATGTCGATGTAGTGACGGCGGTAATCCTGCCGCCCGCCGGCGATGAAACCGGGGTAGCGTGCGGTGATCTCGGCGAGGCGCGCGGTCGGGGCGGAGAGCACGCGCACCCCGTCACGCCCGCTCGGCGGCACGGCAGGCAGGGCACCGGCGAGCACATCCTCAAGACTGAAGGCCCAGGTGGCAAGCGCGCGCGGGACACTCAGCAGGCGGCGTGATCCCACGGTGAAGTCGATGGCGGCGGTGCCCACGGCGCGTCCCTAGAGTGCGCCGTAGAGCGCGTTGGAGACGAATTGTTCGGCCATCCGCCGTCCCGTTCGCATCGCATTGGCGGGAAGCGGCTGGCTGGCGCGCATGTGCGCGCGCACGCTGGGTGGGCTGTCCGCATAGGTGCCGGTCGTCACCCCGGGCATGGCCTCAAGCGCCTTGACCAGCCCGGTGAAGCGATGACGCACCACGCGGTTGGCGGCCAGCTTGCGGCGGTTGATCAGTTCGAAGGAGTGGCTGACGAGCGTGAAGGTCTCCTGCCCACTCGCCGCTGCATGGCGGATCGCGGCGAGCATCTCGCCCAAGGAAAGCGCGGTGATCTGGGCATGGCGCTGCCCCCCGCCCATGGCGCCGATGCTGCCGACGGGGACTTCGATCACGCCCATATGCTCCAGCGGATTGTGTACGTCCGGGCCAAGGCCGATCCGGCATGCGCTCTGGCCGACCATCGCCGGGCAATGGCTCGTGTCATAGGCGATGCCGAGGCTGGCGAGCGCGCGCAGGGTATCATCATTGGCGCCGTAATTGCCCGCCCGGAACGCGACCGGCGCGGGCGCGCCTGCGGCCATCAGTGTGGTGCGGGCATAGTCGAGGATCTGGCATTGCTCCTCGAGCGGGAAGTCGGCGAGGTTCTGCCCGCTGCGCTTTGACGCGAGCAGATTAGCGTCTCCGGCCAGGCCGAGCCATTCAGTGTGGCAATGCAACTGCACGTCCTGCCCGGCGGCGATGATGGGGGCGACAATGTCTTCAATCGCGGCCACGCCCCACACCAGCGCGGGCATGGGATCGACGAAGAACACCGCTTTCTGGCCGTGGCGGGCGAGCAGATCGAGCTTGTGCGCAACGCCCGCCGGGCCTTGTGGGGTGTTGCAGGCGATCGAGCGGGCAAAGTTGTCCGCCCGGTCGGCCGCGCCCGGCCCGCTGTAAAGCCCCGAGGAATACTCGGTATCAATCGTGATGAAGACCCGCGTCATGACCCGGGCTGTGTAGCGCAAGAGGGTTAAGAGCGGGTGATGATGTGTCTTGGCGCGCTAGATCCCGCCGGGCGTGACGGCGTGGCCGTTGCCGGTAAGGCCGTCCGTCAGGCTGTCGGAGCAGGCCTTGAGGTCTTCGGCGCTGACCGAGCGGATCACGAAATTGGCTCCGACCCGGCCTTCGCGGAAGAACGGGTAGGAGCCGATCTGGCAGGTGGCGTGCGCGGCTTCGGTCTGGCGCAGCAGCTCGGCGACCTCGCTTTCGGCGACCCAGCAGCCGAGCGTTTCGGACAAGAGCGGCGCGCCGCCTTCAAGCTGACCAGTGAGCGCATCGAGCATCCCGGCAGTGATGTGCGGCACGCCCGCCATCAGGAACAGGTTGCCGCGCCGGATACCGGGCGCGCCCGACATGCGGTTGGGGATCAGTTCCGAACCTTCCGGTACCCGCGCCATGCGCAAGCGGCCCTCGTTGAGGCCGCCGCGGGTTTCGTAATAGCGCTCTAGCAGCGCGCGCGCCTCGGGGTGGATGACAACCGGAACGCCGAGCGCGGCGGCGACGGCATCGACGGTGATGTCGTCATGCGTCGGCCCGATCCCGCCGGTGGTGAAGAGGTAATCATAGGCGAGGGTGAGCGCATTGACCGCCTCGACAATCCGCGCCTCGACATCGGGCACCACCCGCACTTCGGCGAGGCGGATGCCCTGCACCTGCAACCACGTCGCGACCTGCGCGATGTTCTTGTCCTGCGTGCGGCCGGAGAGGATTTCGTCGCCGATGACGATGAGTCCGGCGGTCCAGATTTTTTCGGGAGAGGTCATGGGGGAGGATTAGGCGAAGGCGATCGCAATCGGAAGAGATTACCGCCCGCCTTTCGACCTTATTCCGCCGCTTCCAGCTGCTCCTCGCCCCGCTGCGCATTCGCACCTGCGCGGGTGAAGGTCAGGATGCCGTCGGTCAGCGGATCATCCTTCATCCGCTTGCGGTCGACGACATATTCCTGATTGAGCCGCCACGGATAGCTGACCGAATTGCGCGGCATGATGTGCTTGCCGCGCTGGATGTAGCCGGAGGAGAAATCGAACACATCATCTTCGGTAATCGCCGCCTCGCCAGCAGGTGTTAGTACCGGGGTGGCGATGGTCGTGCCGGTCTTGCGCATATGTTCTAGCACCCGGCACACGTAATCCGAGTTGATGTCAGCGCGCAGAGTCCAGCTCGCGTTCAAATAGCCGAACACCACAGCAAGGTTGGGCAGGTTCGAGAACATGCAGCCCTTGTAATAGAACCGCTGGTTGAATTCGACCGGCTCCCCATCAACCGAAATCGCGATCTTGCCGGCGACCGCCAGCTTAAGGCCTGTGGCGGTGACCACGATATCGGCCGGGATGAACTGGCCATCGGCCAGCGCTACACCGCCCTTTTCGAACTTGGCGATATGGCCAGTGATGACGTCGGCCTTACCTGCCTTCATCGCAGTGAAGAGGTCCTGATCCGGCACCAAGCACAGCCGCTGTTCCCACGGGTTGTAAGGTGGGGTGAAGCTCGCCTTGTCGTAATCCGGGCCGAGCGCTTCTTCGATCTTCTTGTAGAGCGCGTCCTTCACCTTCTGCGGATTGTCGCGCGCCAGTTTGAAGCTGAAGTCCTGCATCTTGATGTTCTTGAACCGGGTCAGCCGGTAAGCGAGCTTTTCCGGCAGGATCTTGCGCAGGAAATTGGCAATCGCGTCCTTGGCCGGGCGCGAGAACATCCAAGTCGGCGTGCGCTGGAGCATGGTCACATGCGCCGCCTCGCGCGCCATCGAGGGGACGATCGTTACTGCGGTCGCGCCCGATCCGATCACGACGACATTCTTGCCCTTGTAATCGAGGTTTTCGGGCCAGAACTGCGGATGGAGCACTTGGCCCTCGAACTCGCCGAAATCGAAGCCGGGATCATAGGGCTCGTCGTAATCGTAATAGCCTGCGCCAAGATAGACGAAGTTCGCCGTCATGTGAGTGCGCGAACCATCGGCCTTTTCCAGCTCGACGTGCCAGCGCGCGTCATCGTGGCGGAAGTCGGCGCTGATCACCTTATGGCCGAAACGGATGTGCTGGCGGATGCCGCGTTCATCGACGATCCGGTCGAGATAATCGAGGATCGCGGGCGCATCGGCGATGCTCTTTTCGTGGCGCCAGGGTTCGAAATCGAAGCCGAGCGTATGCATGTCGCTGTCCGACCGGATGCCGGGGTAGCGGAACAGATCCCACGTGCCGCCGAGATTGTCGCGGCGTTCGACGATGCAATAGGAATGGTGCGGGGCCTTCATCCCCATATGCGCGGCCATCCCGATCCCGGAAATCCCGGCACCGACGATCAGCACGTCGAAATCTGGCGGTGTTGCGAGCATGGCGGGCCCTCTCTCTCCCTTGTTGACATAGATGTAACCACAGCGTGCCTGCAAAAGCGAGTCTTGAATGGCAAAGTGCAACTGAGTTTGGGGTGACGTGGTGGGCGCGAGCGTATAGGCGACGCGCCATGACGATCCGCCACCGCCTGCTCGCCTCCGCCCTGCTTCTCCCCGCCGCCGCGCCGCTCGCCGCGCAGGACGAAGTGACTCTGCCGGAGGAGGCGCTTGAGGCGGACTCTATGGTTGAAGAATTCCCCGAAGAGATCATCGTCACCGGGCGCGGGCTTAATGCGGCGCTGTCGACCGGGATTTACGCCACCACGACACTGGAACGCGACGTGATCGTCGCCAGCCCATCGGGCCGGATCGAGGATGTGCTGCGCGGTGTCGCGGGGTTCCAGCAGTTCCGCCGGTCCGACAGCCGCTCGTCCAACCCGAGCGCGCAGGGCGTGACACTGCGGGCGCTGGGCGGCAATGCGACGAGCCGCGCGCTGGTGCTGCTCGACGGCGTGCCGCTTGCCGACCCGTTTTTTGGCTACATCCCGCTCTCCGCGATTGCGCCCGAGACGCTGGGTCAAGTCCGGGTGACGCGCGGCGGCGGGTCGGGGCCGTTTGGCGCAGGCGCGCTGGCTGGCACGATCGAGCTGGAAAGCGCCGGGCCGGATACCATCGCTCCGGTGCTCGCCAACGCGGCGATCAATGACCGGGGCGAGACCGAGCTGTCCGGCGTGCTGACCCAAAGCCTCGGCCGCGGCTTTGCCACCGCAAGCGGACGCTGGGACCGTGGGCAGGGCTTCTTCACCACGCCGCAAGATCAACGCGTCCCTGCCACGGCGCGCGCCGCGTTCGAGAGCTGGAACGCCGCTCTGCGCGCCGCCGCGCCGCTCACCGACACGGTCGAAGTCCAGGCCCGCATCGCCACCTTCCGCGACGCGCGCACGCTGCGGTTCGAGGGCGCGGACTCCACCAGCGCGGGCGAGGAAGCCTCGATCAGGTTTGTCGGGCGGGGCGATTGGGCCTTTGATGCGCTGGCCTATGTCCAGACGCGCGACTTTTCGAACATCGTGATTTCCTCGACCCGCTTTACCCCGACGCTCGACCAACGGCGCACGCCTTCAACCGGTATCGGCGGTAAGTTCGAACTGCGCCCACCGATCCTCGAAGGCCACGATATCCGAATCGGTGCGGACTTCCGCCGTGCTGATGGCGAGTTGCAGGAAGAGGCAATCAATGCCGTCTCGGGCGCGATCACCGAACGCCGCCGGGCGGGCGGGTCGACCAGCAATCTCGGCATTTTCCTTGAGGATGATTGGCAGATCGGCCCGCTGCTGATTAACGGCGGTCTGCGCGCCGACCGGAGCAGCATCACCGATGGCTTCTACCGCGCTGTCAGCGCGAATGGCGTGCCGGTCAGCACCCTCACCGCGCCTGGCCGCAGCGACTGGACGGTCAGTTGGCGCGCGGGCGCATCGTTCAACGCGACCCGCCGCCTCGATCTGCGCGCGGCGGCCTATACCGGGCTGCGGCTGCCGACCCTCAACGAACTCTACCGCCCCTTCGTGGTATTCCCGGTCGTGACCGAGGCCAATGCGGCACTTGAGAACGAGCGGCTCGAAGGCTTCGAAGTCGGGTTCGACTGGCAGCCGGTCAATGCGCTCGTGATCTCGGTCACCGCCTTCGACAACGAGGTCGAGAACGCCATCGCCAATGTCACCATCGCCCCCAATCTGCGCCGCCGCGAAAACCTGCCTGCGATTGCGGCGCGCGGGATCGAGGCGAACGTGGCGGCGCGGTTCGGCGCGGTCAGCGTTGAAGGCGCGCTCGCCTGGACCGATGCCGCCGTGCGCGGCGAGGGCACCTCGCTTGACCTCGACGGCAATCGCCCGGCCCAGACCCCGGAGCTCGCCGGAAGCCTGACACTCGGCTGGGAGCCGGCCGCAGGCTGGCGGATCGCTGGCACGCTGCGCCATGTCAGCGCGCAATTCGAGGATGACCGCGAGACTGACCGACTCGCTCCGGCCACCACAATTGACGCTTTTGTGGCCGCTCCGCTCGGTAAAGGCGTGTCGCTGATTGTGCGCGGCGAAAACCTGACTGACGAGGATATCGTCACCCGCAATCAGGGCGGATCGATCGATCTCGGCGTCCCGCGCACATTCTGGTTGGGTTTACGTTACGGCTTCTGACATCTCCACAATGGCCTGTAATAATCTTGCGGCCCACAAGGTCGGCGCGAAGTCATGCTGCGCCGCAACACAAGATGTGGCATTTTTGCTACTGTCGGCTATAAGTTGACTATGACTCTTGTTAGGGCGTGCGACACTGATAGGTTCCGCCCCACAACCCATCACCGGCATCAAGACCGGACGGTTTTGTGGAGAGAGGAAAGCCATGACGCGCAAGTTCGCACATATCGCCTGCGGCCTGTTGGCCTGCAGCGCGCTGACCACCCCTGCCTTTGCGCAGGATACTGAGACCGAAGCCCAACCGGTCCGGGACGACAACGTCATCATCGTGACGGCAACCCGCCGCGCGCAGGACGTGCAGGACATCCCGTTGGCGGTGACGGCGATTTCGCCGCAGCAGCTCGATAACCAGGGCGTGGTCAACATCCAGCAGGTCACGGCGCTCGCCCCGAGCTTCAGCAGCTCGCAAGCGCAGCTTGCCTCCGGCTCGGTGGTGTTGCGTGTGCGCGGTGTCGGGACCACTTCGAACAATATCGGCTTTGAAAGCGCGGTCGGCATCTTTATCGACGGCGCCTACCAGTCGCGCCCCGGCGTTGCGCTCGGCGAATTTGTCGATGTGGAACGCGTGGAAGTGCTGCGCGGGCCGCAGGGTACGCTGTTCGGCCGCAACACTTCGGCAGGTGCTCTCAACGTCACCAATGTGCGCCCTGACGTCACTGAGTTCGGCGGCTTCGTGAACGCTGGCTACGGCAATTTCAACGAGGTCAGCGTGCAGGGTGCGGTCAACGTGCCGATCGTGCAGGACACGCTGGCGATGCGCGTCACCGGCGCTTACCGCCAGCGCGACGGGTTCCTCGATGTCGTCAACCGCACCGGCGCTAAGATCGGCGAAACCAACGATGTCGATCAGTGGCTGGTGCGCGGCCAACTTGGTTGGGACACCGAAAGCGGTCTGCGCGGCCGCATCATTGCCGACTACTCCAAGAGCAAGTCGAGCTGCTGCGGCGCAATCGAACTTTACCAGTCGCCGCTGGTGACCGGCGGGGCCTATGCCGCAGTTGGTCTGGGTGCCAATGGCGGCAATGGCCAGCCATCGGTCGCCACCAATCGTGACGATCAGGGCGCGTTCGAGCAGGCGATGGACAACCGCGTCGTCTCGGCCAATTTTGCCCCGCGCGCCGATATCGACAACTACGGCGTGACCGGCGAGCTGGAATTCCCGCTATCCGATAATGCCGACCTCATCTTCATCGGCTCGTACCGCAAGTATGAGAGCTTCGAGAATTACGATTCCGATTTCACCGCGCTGGACATCTTCAACGTCCCCGCGCTGAACCTCGAGATCGACAACTGGACCGCGGAACTGCGGCTTCAGGGTGAAGGCATGGAAGGCGCCCTTAACTATATGGTCGGCGGTTTCTATTCCGACGAAACCATCGACCAATCGGTCAGCTTTGCGCTCGGTTCCGATTTCGGCGAAAATGTCGGCGCGCTGCTGCGTGTGCCGACGGGAGGTGCGCTTGGGGCCAACCCTCTGACGGTGTTCACTGGCCGCGATCCGGCTGGCACCAGCAACACCAACCGTTTCCAGCAGGACGCCAAAAGCTACGCGATCTTCACGCACAACTCGCTGGAGATCACCGACGGGCTCGAACTGACAGTGGGCGCGCGTTACTCGTGGGAAGAAAAGTCCGGCGGGTTCACCCAGACGGCGATCAACAACCAGATCTGCCCCTCGGTGCTGGGCGCGCTCGGGAACATCCCGGCGGCCTTGCGTCCTACCTTCATCGGCCTGGGCTGCTTCGGCTTCACCGCGCCGGCCAACCTGCCGCAAGCCGCCGCGCTGCCGCTGGTGCGCACCTTCCAGTCGGACTTTGACGATGAAGAGCTGATCTACACCGTCAAGCTCGGCTATGAATTCAGCCCCTATGTGAACAGCTACGCCAGCTTCACCCACGGCTACAAGGCAGGTGGTATCAACCTCGATACCACCGCAGCGGTTGGCGGGGCAGACCCGACCTTCCTTTCGGAAGAGGTCGACGCCTACGAAGTGGGCGTGAAGGCGCGCACTGCGAATGGCGCGCTGACGCTGAACGTGGCGGCGTTCCTTGAGGAGTTCAGCAACTTCCAGGTGCTCGAATTCACCGGGACGGCCTTTGCGACCTTCAACGTGCCCAAGGCTGAAACCAAGGGGATCGAAATCGAAGGTCTGGTTCGTCCCAGTGACGAACTGACCCTGAATTTCGGCGCCACCTTGCTCGAAGCAAGCTACCCCGATGATTGCGCAGGTACGCAGACATCGGTGCAGGTGCTGTCGCTGTGCGGCAACGAACTGACCAATGCGCCGAACTTTGTCGGCCTGATCGGTGCCTTGTGGGAAAAGCCGATCAACGACTCGACCGAGTTCTTCTTCTCCGGTCAGGTTCGCATGGAAAGCGACCAGCGCACGTCGACTCAGGCGATCATCCTTCCGGGTGCTGCTGAAATCGCAGCCAACGGCGGGTTGCAGCAGGCGATCGACGCGGCTCCGCCGATCATCGCCGACATTCAGGACGGCAAGGCGTTCGTGAACCTGCGTGCTGGCCTGAAGTTCAATGACGGCGCCTATGCGATCGAAGGCTGGGTCAACAACCTGACCGACGAAGTGGTGCGCGGGGTGACCTTCAACACCACCCTGCGCGGTTCGGGCGCGGCCAACTCGCGTTCGGCCTTCACCCTGCCGCCGCGCCAATACGGCGTGACGCTGCGCGCCAAGTTCTAAGCATCAAGGCTTCGGCCAAAGAAGGGCGGCTCGGGAAACCGGGCCGCCTTTTTTGTGCCCTGTGGGCGAGCCGAGCGCCGAAGTTGACAAAGTTGACACCGTGTCAAGCGCCGATCTGGCCCAATAATGATGATAAATCAGTAGTTTGAGCGCGAAAAACAAAGTTGACACTTTGCTCGCCGCGGGGGGGGGAGGGGGTGCAATACCCCTTGCCTACGCAATGGGAGTGGGGGGAGCGGACGATGGGAAAGATCAGCCCGATCCATAGCCTGCGCCGCGCGTGTAGGAAAATCAGGTGCGATCCTGACCAGCCAGCCGAATGCGCTGCCTGATTGCCGCCCCCGCCGATGCGGCGGGGGCGCACCAATCTTACATCCCGCGCGCGATCAGCATCTTCATGATCTCGTTCGACCCGCCGTAGATGCGGGCGATGCGAGTGTCGCGGTACATGCGGGCGATGGCGTAATCATTGATGTAGCCTGCGCCGCCGTGGAACTGGAGGCACTTGTCGACCACTTCCGATTGCAGCTCGGTCACCCAATACTTGGCCATGCTTGCAGTCGACACGTCGAGCTTGCCTTCGAGCAGCTTGGCGATGCAGTCGTTGACGAACACCCGCGCCGCCGTGCCGCGCGCCTTGAGGTCGGCCAGCACGAACTGGGTGTTCTGGAAGTCCCAGATCGTCTTGCCGAACGCCTTGCGGTTCTTGACGTATTCGACCGTCACATCGAGCGCCTTTTCGATGCCCGCAATCGCGTTCATCGCAATCACGAGGCGTTCCTGCGGCAACTCGCCCATCAGCTGGTAGAACCCCCGCCCTTCCACGCCGCCGAGCAGATTGTCAGCCGGGATGAAGACATTGTCGAAGAACAGCTCGCTGGTGTCCTGCGCATCCAGCCCGATCTTGTCGAGCTTCTTGCCGCGCGCGAAGCCTTCCGCGCCATCGGTTTCGAGCAGCAGCAGCGAGATGCCCTTGGCACCTTCCGCCGGATCGGTCTTGGCGACGACGATGATGAAGTCGGCGAGCTGGCCGTTCGAAATCCAGGTCTTCGAGCCGTTGAGGCGGTAGCCGTTGCCGTCCTTCAGCGCGGTGGTCTTGATCGACTGGAGGTCAGACCCGGCATCCGGCTCGCTCATCGCGATCGCGCTGACGAGGTCGCCGCTGACGAGCCGGGGCAGGTACTTCAGCTTCTGCTCTTCGGTGCCGTGGCGCACGAGATAGGGCAGGATGATGGTGTTGTGCAGCGATGCGCCGAAGCCATCGACGTCGTGCTTGCCCTGTTGGTCGATCACCACCATGTCATGCCGGAAATCGCCGCCGTGGCCGCCGTACTCGGTCGGCACCGACACGCCGAGCAGGCCCGCTGCGCCCGCCTCGCGCCAGAAGTCACGCTCGACCATCCCGTCCTCGCGCCACTTCTCGACCCGCTTTTGCGGCGCGTGCTGGGCGTAGAACTTGCCGACCGCGTCGGCGAAAATGGCGATTTCTTCTTCTTCCATGAAGGCCGGCGGCGGCACATCGATGACGGGCATTTCTCTCTCCTGATCCCAAAAATTCTATGCTTACTTGCCCGTCCAGTTGGGCTTGCGCTTCTCGGCAAAGGCGGCTGCGCCTTCGCGGGCGTCATGGCTGACGAACACCGGGCCGATCAGCTTGCCCTGATTGGCGTAGCGATCTTCCATCGCCCAGCCGCGCGACTGCTTCATCACCTGCTTGGACACCTTCACAGCCAGCGGCCCGTTGGCGGCGATCTTCGCTGCGAGCGCCTTGGCACCGTCCAGCGCCGAACCTTCGGTCACTTCGTTTATCAGACCGAGCTGATAGGCGCGCTCCGCCCCGATGAAATCGCCGGTCAGCGCGAGTTCCAGCGCGATCCGCTCGGGGATTTGGTCGGGCAGCATCATGACGCCGCCCGCCGCCGCGACAAGGCCGCGCTTCACTTCGGGGATGCCGAACTTGGCGTTCGCGTTGGCCACCACGAGGTCACACGCGATCATCAGCTCAAGCCCGCCAGCCAGCGCATAGCCTTCGACCGCCGCGATCAACGGCTTGGCCGGAGGAGCCTGCACCACGCCGCCAAAGCCGCGGCCTTCAACCGAGGGCGTCTCGCCGCGCAGGAAGCCTTTGAGGTCCATGCCCGAGCAGAACGTGCCGCCTGCGCCGGTAATGATGCCGACCCGCAGATCATCGTCCGCATCCAACCGGTCCATCGCCGCGGCGATTCCCTCGGCAGCCGCGCGGGTCATCGCGTTCTTGGCTTCGGGGCGGTTGATGGTGACGATGAGGACGCCGTCCTCGACTTCAGTCAGCACTTCAGGGGCAGCGGTATCGCTCACGGCTCTCTCTCCTATCGAAAATGTGATTGCGATTTGAAACGCAATTCTTGTGCGACTGGTGCAGTGGGTTTACGGACGCGTCAACTGCAATTTCGCTAGATCGGAGAGGATCACCATGGCTGAAGCATACATCATCGACGCAGTGCGCACCCCGCGCGGGATCGGCAAGCAGGGCAAGGGCGCGCTGGCGGCCGAGCATCCGCAGCACCTCGCCGCGACCGTGCTGAAGGCGATCAAGGACCGCAACAATCTCGACACAAAGACGGTCGATGACGTGATCTGGTCGGTCAGCACGCAGGACGGGATGCAGGCGGGCGACATGGGCCGCATGGCCGCGCTTGATGCGGGCTTCGACATCACCTCGTCCGGTACCACGCTAGACCGCTTCTGCGGCGGCGGGATCACCAGCGTTGCGCTGGCGTCCGCTCAGGTGATGAGCGGGATGGAAGATTGCGTCATCGCCGGCGGGACCGAGATGATGAGCCTCACCGCCGCGATGTCGCAGGAGAAGATGCGCGCCGGGATCAAGCCGCCGATGATGGGCAGCTACAACGAGCGTCTCCAGAAGGTGCACCCGCAGTCGCATCAGGGCATTTGCGGCGATGCGATTGCCAGCATGGAGGGGTTCACCCGCGAGGATCTGGACGAGGTCGGCTACCGTTCGCAGCAGCGCGCCGCCGAAGCGATGGCGGCGGGCCGCTTTGCCAAGTCGATTGTGCCGGTGGTGGCCGATGATGGCACCGTGCTGCTCGACCATGACGAATATCCGCGTCCGCAGACCACCCGCGAAGACCTTGCCAAGCTGGAACCGGCCTTCCCCAAGATCGCCGATGTGCCGCTGGATGCCAATGGCACGACCTTCCGCAAGCTGATCAACCAAAAGTATCCCGATCTGGAGATCAAGCACTTCCACCACGCGGGCAATTCTTCGGGCGTGGTCGATGGCGCGGCGGCGGTGCTGATCACCTCGAAGGACTATGCGCAGAAGCATGGGCTGAAGCCGCGCGCGCGCATCGTCGCCACCTGCAACATGGGCGATGATCCGACGCTAATGCTCAATGCGCCGGTGCCTGCGGCCAAGAAGGTGCTGGCCAAGGCTGGCCTGACCACCGACGATATCGACCTGTTCGAAATCAACGAGGCCTTCGCCGTCGTCGCTGCCAAGTTCGTGCGCGATCTTGAGCTTGATTGGGACAAGGTCAACGTCAACGGCGGCTCGATCGCCTTGGGCCACCCGATTGGCGCGACCGGCTCGATCCTGATCGGCACCGTGATCGACGAGCTGGAGCGGCGCGGCGGTCGCTATGGCCTCGTGACGATGTGCGCGGCGGGCGGGATGGCCCCGGCGATCATCGTCGAGCGGGTCGACGGCTTTGTCGACTAACGTCCCGGATAACACCCCGGTCATCATCGGGGTGGGCCAATATTCGGAGAGGGTGGGCGAGCCTGGCTATGCCGCCCTCTCTTATATGGACTTGGGCGGCAAAGCGCTGGCAGCGGCGATTGCCGACAGCGGCGCGAGCGGGTCGGTGGCGGATGCCATCGACACCCTCGCCGCGATCCGTGCCTTCGAAATGTCGCGCCCGGACCGAAAGCCGCCCTTCGGTGCGGCGGACAATGTGCCGCGCGCGATTGCCAAGCGCGTTGGGGCGAACCCGGCGCGCGCGATCCTTACGACCACGGGCGGGCAGACCAACCAGCAGCTGGTGGGCGAGTTTGCCACCGCCATTGCGGCGGGGGAGAGCCAGTGCGCGGTCATCGTTGGCAGCGAGGCGATCTCGACGGTGCTTGCGCTGACGGCGAAGGGCGACATCCCCGACTGGTCGGAAGCCATCGGCGGCGAATTTGAGGATCAGGGCTTCGGGGTCGAGGAACTGATGGAGCCCGTACTGTTCATGCACGGCGCGAGCGGGGCGATCCCGCTTTATGCGCTGGCGGAGAATGCGCGGCGGCATAAGCTGGGCATGGGGCTGGAGGAATACCGGCTCGAAATCGGCAAACTGTTCGCGCCCTTCACCAAGGTCGCGGCAGCCAACCCGCATTCGGCGGCTCCGGTGGAGCGCACGGCGGAGGAACTCGCCACCGTCACCGACCGCAACCGCATCGTCGCCGAACCCTATCCGCGCATGACCGTGGCGCGCGATCAGGTGAACCAGGCCGCCGCGATCATTGTCGCTAGCGCCGGTCTCGCCCGCGCCTTGGGCGTGCCTGAGGACAAGTGGGTGCACATCCACGCCGTCACCGCAGCGACCGAGCTGAAGCTGTCGCAGCGGCCCGATCTGGCGGGCAACCCCGCCTCGCTCGCCAGCGTCGATGCGGCGCTGGCGCGGGCGGGGAAGGGCATCGCGGAGATGCGCTACATCGATTTCTATTCGTGCTTTGCGATCCCCGTGTTCAACCAATGCGATCACTTCGGCCTGTCGGTGGATGATCCGCGTGGCCTCACCCTGACCGGCGGCCTGCCCTTCTTCGGCGGGGCGGGGAACAACTACTCGGCCCACGCCATCGCCGAGGCGGTGCAGCGGGTTCGCGGGGATCGCGGCTCCTATGCCTTGGTTGGCGCAAATGGCGGGTGGATGAGCAAATATGCCACCGGCGTCTATTCGACCGACCCTGCCGACTGGAGCGCCAATGATCGCTTCGCCGTGCTGCCCAAGGCGACCGACAAGGTGCCCGTCGCGCGCGAACCGGTCGATGCCGCCACGGTCGAGACCTATACCATCAACCGCAGTCCCAAGGGGGCCGAGGCGATCTTCATCGGCCGCTCCGACGCGGGCGAGCGGGTGGTGGGCAATGCCGATTTGACTGACCCCGCCACCTCAGCGGCCTTCGAAAGCGGTGAGCCTTTCGGCAAGCGTCTCGCTCTGACGCAGGACGAGCGCGGGCGGACTTTGGGGCGGATGGTTACCTAGCCTCCGTTCGCCCTGAGCCGGTGTTGCTGCGCAACAGCTGCGCTTCCGAAGGGCCGTTCTGCCTTCGAATGCCGCGCCCGGAAAAGAAAGTGCGGTGCTTCGACAAGCTCAGCACGAACGGAAATGGGGAACAGCCTCCATTGTCTCCAGCTTGCGCGAATCGGCGCTTTGGGGTAGATGGTTTCAATTGAAACTATATCGCCAGCGGGGACTGAACCGATGAACGCACCGACCAAAGACCTGTTCGACAATCCCGCCGGGCTCGACGGGTTCGAATTCGTCGAGTTCTGCGCGCCCGAGAAGGGCGTGCTCGAACCGGTGTTCGAAGCGATGGGCTTCACCCGTGTCGCGCAGCACCGCAGCAAGGACGTGCACCTGTGGCGGCAGGGCGGCATCAACCTGATCGCCAATTACGAACCGCGCAGCGCCGCCTGGTACTTCGCGCGTGAGCATGGGGCCTCGGCCTGCGGGATGGCGTTCCGGGTGCGCGATGCGGCGAAGGCCTATGCCCACCTGCTGGAAAAGGGCGCAGAGCCGGTCGCCAATGATCCCGGCCCGATGGAACTGCGCATCCCCGCAATCCGCGGCATCGGCGGAGCGATCCTCTATCTGGTCGATCGTTATGCCGGCGCACAGAGCGGCAAGAGCCTCACCATCTACGACATTGATTTCGAATACCTGCCCGGCGTCGATCCCTATCCCGAAGGCGCGGGCTTCCACACCATCGATCACCTCACCCACAACGTCTACACCGGGCGGATGAAGTACTGGGCCGACTATTACGAGACCCTGTTCAACTTCCGCGAAATCCGCTTCTTCGACATCAAGGGCGAATACACCGGGCTGACATCGAAGGCGCTGACCGCGCCCGACGGCAAGATCCGCATTCCGCTCAACGAAGAGGGCGAGGGCGGCAAGGGCCAGATCGACGAGTTCCTCAAAGCCTTCAACGGCGAGGGCATCCAGCACATCGCGCTGATCTGCGACGATCTGCTGGCGTGCTGGGACCGCCTGCAAAAGCTCGGCGTACCCTTCATGACCGCGCCGCCCGCCGCCTATTACGAAATGCTCGAAGGCCGCCTGCCCGGCCACGGCGAGGATGTCGATGCGCTGAAGATGCGCGGCATTCTGCTCGACGGCACGACGGAGGGTGGCTCGCCTCGCCTGCTGCTGCAAATCTTCGCGCAGGCGCAGGTCGGCCCGGTGTTCTTCGAATTCATCCAGCGCAAGGGCGACGACGGCTTCGGTGAGGGCAACTTCAAGGCGTTGTTCGAAAGCATGGAGCGCGACCAGATCATTCGCGGCGTGCTCAACGTCGAGGAGCCGGCGCAATGACCCACCCCGTTGCCCTGTCAGGCATCCACCACGCAGCCTACCGCTGCAAGGACGCGGCCGAGACCGTGGAGTGGTACGCCCGCGTGCTGGGCATGACCTACACCACCGCGTTCGCCGAGGATCATGTGCCCTCGACGGGGGAATATGATCCCTACATGCACATCTTCCTCGATGCGGGGAACGGCAACATCCTCGCCTTCTTCGAGCTGCCCAATCAGCCGGAGATGGGCAAGGATCCGAACACGCCCGCATGGGTGCAGCACCTCGCGCTGAAGGTGCCTTCGGAGGAGGCGCTGCTTGCCGCCAAGGCCCATATCGAGGCGCAAGGCATCGACGTGCTCGGCCCGACGCATCACGGCATCTTCAAGTCGATCTACTTCTTCGATCCCAACGGCCACCGGGTGGAACTGGCCGCCGATATCGGCACGGCGGAGCAATATGCCGAACTCGCCCGCGTCGCGCCGGTGATGCTGGAAGAATGGTCGCAGACCAAGCAGGCACCGCGCCATGCCGACTGGCTGCATGAACTGGCGCGCGCGGAACACGCGGCGAAATAACTTCAGGCGCCGCGCTCTGAAGGGTTTTACGTAGAGACGCAGAGGAGGCAGAGGCGCGGAGAAGTTTACGCGGCGAAGCCGCGGGTTTGTTCACGCAAAGACGCGAAGATGTTGCGCGAGGCCGCGACCGGGCGCTGCGCTCTTCGCGCCTTCGCGTGAAACATTCGGAAGGCCGCTGCGCGGCGGGCGGAACCCCTCTGCGTCTCACCTTGCTTCTCTGCGTCTCTGCGTGAAACCTCCGCAGCTTTGCTGCGTAACCTTCCCTGTCCGACATTTGATCCACCGCAAAGCGCGCCCGCGCCGGTTCCCTCACTTTGGGCCATCCAAAGAGGGGGGAATCGGCCCATGCGTATTCTGTTCGTACATCCCAATTATCGCTCCGGCGGGGCCGAGATCGCCGGGACTTGGCCGCCTGCCTGGGTGCCCTATCTCACCGGACCGCTGCGCCGCGCAGGCTTTGACGACATCCACTTTATCGACGCGATGACCGAGGGCGTCTCGGACGAGGAACTCGCCGAACGCATGGCTGCATTGCAGCCCGATGTGGTCGGAACCACCGCGATCACGCCTTCGATCTACGCTGCTGAACGCGTGCTGGAAGTCGCCGCGCTCACCGTGCCAAACGCGGTGCGGGTGCTGGGCGGGATCCATGCGACCTTCATGTACGGACAGGTGCTCGCCGAAGCGCCGCATATTGATGTGATCGTGCGCGGCGAGGGCGAGGAGATCGCGGTCGAGCTGTTCACCGCGATCAGCGAAGGCCGCTGGATTGCGGACCGCCGCAACATCCGCGGTCTTGCCTATCGCGACGGCGACAAGGTGATCGCCACCGAAGCCGCCGATACGATCAAGGACATGGCCTCGATCAAGCCCGATTGGGACATCCTCGACTGGGATCAATACAAATACATCCCGCTCGGCACCCGCGTCGCCATCCCCAACCTCGCGCGCGGTTGCCCGTTCACCTGCTCGTTCTGCTCGCAATGGAAGTTCTGGCGCGATTACCGCGTGCGCGATCCCAAGGACGTGGTCGACGAGATTCAGGCGCTCCACGAAAAGCACGGCGTCGGCTTCTTCATCCTCGCCGACGAGGAACCCACCATCAACCGCAAGACCTTCATCAAGTTCTGTCAGGAACTGATTGATCGCGGCCTGCCGGACAAGGTGAAGTGGGGCATTAACACCCGCGTCACCGATATCTACCGCGACAAGGAACTGCTGCCTTTCTACCGCAAGGCCGGCCTCGTCCACGTGAGCCTCGGCACCGAAGCGGCAGCGCAGATGAAGCTCGACCGGTTCAACAAGGAAACCAAGGTCGAGGAGAACAAGGAAGCGATCCGGCTGCTGCGTGCCGCCGACATCTTTGTCGAAGCGCAGTTCATCGTCGGGCTTGATAACGAAACGCCCGAGACACTGGAGGAAACCTTCCAGATGGCGTGGGATTGGCAGCCTGATCTTGCCAACTGGGCGATGTATACGCCGTGGCCCTACACCCCGCTGTTCGAGACGCTGAAGGACCAGGTCGAGGTTCACGATTTCAGCAAGTACAATTTCGTCACCCCGATCATGAAGCCTTCCGCGATGGAGCGGGGCGAGTTGCTCAACGGGGTGATGAAGAATTACCGCCGGTTCTATATGCGCAAGGCGCTGTTCAATTATCCGTGGCGCGGCACCGGCTTCCGGCGGCGCTATCTGCTGGGGTGCCTTTATGCCTTCCTGCGGGCGGGCTTCAAGCGCACCTTCTATGATCTCGGCAAGGCGGGATATTGGGGGCCGCAGACCGCCAAGAAGGTGGAATTCCACTTCGACGAAAGCCGCCTTGCCGCTGCCGATGCCGCGACCGATTGGGTGACCAATGCCGACAAGGCCGCACAGGCGCAGGAACGCCGCGATGCAGTGCGCGCGCAGATGAAACAGCGGGGTGAGAGCCGCAAGCGGGATCGGATCGATGTCGAATAGGGCGCGGCTCCACGCCCGGCGTAAACCCGGCGCCTTGATCGGGCCGAATGCGGTGCTGCAAGCGGTGGCGGTGATGGAGGAGCGGCTGGGGGTTGCCGAAACCGCCGCCATCCTCGCCGACGCGCAGATCGAGCGGCTGCCCACGGGCGAGCACATGATCCCCGAGGTCGAGGCGCTGCGCCTCCACCGCTGGCTGGCGATGCACGATCCGATGGGGGCGCTGGTCATCGCCGAGGAGTCAGGGGCGCGCACCGCCGATTACATCATCGCCAACCGCATCCCACGCGCAGCCGCATGGCTGCTGAGGCACCTGCCTGCCCGCTTCGCGGCTCCGCTGCTGATGGGGGCGATCCGCAAGCACGCCTGGACCTTCATCGGCGCAGGGGTATTCACCACCGAGGGCGCATGGCGCTTTGCCATTGACCGTTCCGCCGCGGACGATTCCATCCCGCCGCCCGACAGTCTGTTCCTGTGGTACGCAGCGGTCTTCACTCGGCTGTATCGCGTCTTGGTAGCGCCCGACTGCACATGCCGGATGGCCGAGCCCGAACAGGACTTCCCCCCGCGCCGCGCCTACTCCATCCGCCGGGCCGCTTGAGCCGCTATTCGGGCGCTGGGCCGCAGCTCAGACGGATTTCGCTCTGCGCCAGATCATAGGTGATCTGCGAGCAATGCGCGATCTGGTCGCGGCCGATGCGAGTGAGGAGGTCCGGCCTGCCCCGTCCCTTGCGGCGGCTGACGAGGATCTGGCCCTTGTCGAAGCGCGGGTCATTCTCGCCGATCTCGCCGACCCGTTTGGGATCGCCATAGTCCTCCACCCGCACCGCGAAGCGATCGACCACCAGATCGCCCAGCATAATCGGCTCGGCGATGCGCATCATCCGGGTTGGGCGCTCGACCGCGAAATTCATGATCGCTGTCCCGTCCGATCCGGGCTCGAACCCGCCGTCCTGATGGGTGGCGATGAAGTTGGCGGTGGGCGCGGTGATGAGGTTTTCGGCCCGCTTAAGCGCGAAGATCATCATCAGCTTCTTCGTGCCGACCACCACTTCAGTACCGAGCCGCGCCTCGGCCTCGCTCCCGCTGCGCTTCATGGGGAAGCGCTGGACGGTTTCCCCCTCCACCGGCGGGGCCAGCACAAAGGTCACGCGGGCATAGGGCAGGTGGTGGACGCCGATCGTGCCGTCCGCCTTGCGAGAGGCGAAGCGTTCGGCCCAGCTGATTGTCTTGGCGAGCGGGCCGCCGCCGAAATCGACCAGCTGCACCGCGTTCACTCCTTCGACCACCACCGAACCAAAGCGCCAACCGCGACGCGATTCGGCAACCAGTTGCAGCCGTGCGGCGACTTCACTGTTGATCACCGGCGGCCCGAAGCTGTCGGCATCAACCTCAAGCCGCAGCGGCGTGCCGTTGACCATGACGGTGATGATGTTGTCGCCTTCCAGCACCAGCTCGTCCGGCGGTGGGACTTGGGGCGCGGCCGCCGGAACGGGCACAGGCTCCTGCGCGGCAACGGCAATGGCCGGGCTCGCAAGCAGGAGCGGCAGCAATGACATAATCAGGGGGTGAGCGACCATTTGCAAGCAACGCTGCTGGCTGGACAGCGTTCCTACCGCCCGCCGCGCCGCTGCTTGCGTTCGGCCTCGCGCTGCTGACGGAGCAGCTTCTCGACATCGATCACCTCGGCCCGGGCCTTCATCCAGCGGATGCTCGCAAAGCTCCAGACCAGCGTTGCCGCGAGATAGAGCGCCAGTGCGGCCCAGAATTCCGGGCGACCTTCGAGGCTTTCCCCATAGATGGCAAAGGCAATGGTCGGGACTGCGAAGACGGCCATCCACACGCCGAACTGTGTCCACCCGGCTCTCCCGCGCGGCATGATGGTGAAATTCCACCGCCCGCGCCGGTACATCACGAAGGGCTTGTCCTGTTCACGCATCGCTATCTCCTTCAGTTGCAGTGCCCGGCGGCCTTCCGCGCCGCGGCGCCTCGCTGCGCGCCACTTTCACCCCGCGCCGGCCCAGCGCCTCGCGCAGCAGCACCTCGATCTCGGCGTTCACGCTGCGCAGCTCGGCATCGGCGAGCCGCTGGACCGCATCGTGCAGCGCCGGATCGAGGCGCAGGGGGAAGGCTTTCTTGGCGGGCATGGCAGGGTCAGTAGAGGCTGCCTGCGTTCACCACCGGCTGCGTATCCCGCTCGCCGCACAAGACCACCATCAGGTTCGACACCATCGCCGCCTTGCGTTCATCATCAAGGTCCACCACGCCCCGCTCACTCAGCTGGGCGAGCGCCATCTCGACCATCGTCACCGCGCCTTCGACCAGCTTCTTGCGCGCAGAGATCACCGCTTCAGCCTGCTGACGGCGCAGCATCGCGCCCGCGATTTCTGGGGCATAGGCCAGGTGGGTGAGGCCGCATTCGTCGACCGTGATCCCGGCAACCGCCAACCGCTCGATCAGCGCGGCGCGCAATTCCACGCCGACTTCCTCGTGATTGCCGCGCAGGGTGATCTCAAGGTGCTCGATATCGTCATAGGGGTAGCGCGAGCCGATCGACCGCACGGCCGCTTCGATCTGAGCGGTGACGAATTCGCGGTAATCATCGACGTCATACAGCGCCTGCGCGGTGTCGGTCACGCGCCACACGACTTGCGCTGCCATCTCGATCGGGTTGCCGCGTGCGTCGTTGACCTTGATGGTCTGCGAAATGACGTTGTTGGCGCGTACCGCGATCTTGCTGCGGGTCAGCCAAGGGAGCACCCAGCGCAGGCCTTCGTTGCGGTCGGTGCCCTTGTAGGCGCCGAACAGCTGGATCGCCGCGGCTTCATTGGGGTTGATCATGTAGAAGCCGGTGAGGATCAGCAGGCCGATGACGCCGGTGATGATCGCCCCGATCATCCGCAGCCCGTCAACCTGCTCCGGGGCCACGGCGCTGATGAACAGCAACACCGCCGCAGCGACCAGCACCAGGCTGACCAGCAACATGACATAGCCGCTCTGGGTCAGGGCCGCGAATTCGCGGCTCCGATTGAGCGCGTAGGGTTCAGCAGAGGACATGACGAATCTCCAAGAGCGATTTAATTACGATATCATATTTATATCATGGATTGGGGCCGTCAAGCGGATTTGGGGCGCGCTTTGCCATCATCACTTGGCGGGACCCCCTGTTTGGCTGTAGCAAGGCGTTCTGGGCATTTACGGATCGGGGAGGGAAGCGGCAGTGGAAAGCGGCGACGACATTCCGGCTCCGCCGCGCCCCGTGCTGTTCGTCAGCTATTCGCGCACAGACCTCGCCCATGCCCGCCCGGTGATCGACCTGCTCGAACAGGCCGGATTCGACGCCTGGTGGGACGGGCGGCTGGAGGGCGGGGAGAATTATCTCCAGACCACCGAACAGACGCTTGAGACATCGGCCTGCGTGGTGGTGCTGTGGTCGGCAACCTCGGTGAATTCGCATTGGGTGCGGGACGAGGCGCAGCGCGGACGCGAGCGGGGATGCCTTGTTCCGCTGACGATTGACGGGACGATGGCGCCGCTCGGCTTCCGGCAGTTCCAACTGCTCGATATCAGCGGCTGGGACGGGTCGCCCGAAAGCCCCGAGGCGGCGCGCATTCTGGTGGCGGTTCGGGCCAAGGCCAATGTCGCCTCACCCGCGCCCGCGCCTGCCCCGGTTCTGGCTCCGCCCGTCAATTCCCGGCCTGCGCCAGCCCCGCCCCCGGCGGGCGGATTGGCGCTCTCGCGGCGGACGCTGATAATCGGCGGCGCGGCGGCGGCGGGGGGTGCCGGGCTGCTCGGCGCATGGCAATTCGGGTTGTTCGGCTCACCCGCTTCGGCTGCGATTTCGATGGTGGTTCTGCCCTTCGGCAACGAGACCGGCGATCCGGACAAGAAGTATTTCTCTGACGGGCTGTCACGCGAACTGCGTGCTGTGCTTGCCCGAAATCCAAGGCTCAAGGTGGCCGCCCCCGCCTCATCCAACGCGATCGAGGGGGAGGATGACTTTGCCATCGGCCGCAAGCTGGGGGTGAGCAATATCCTGCGCGGCGGCGTTCAGCGCGATACGGATCGGGTGCGGGTCTCGACCGAACTGGTCGCGATCGAAGACGGTGAGGTGCTCTGGGCCAAATCCTTTGACAGCGCGCTGGAAGATGTCTTCGCAGTGCAATCGGAAATCGCCGAAGCGGTGGCCGTCTCGCTGGTCGCCGAGATTGCGTCGGACGCCGAGGCCAAGCAGTCGCTCGCCGCGCAAAGCGAGATTGGCGGAACGCAAATCGTCGAGGCCTATGAGGCATTCCTACGCGGCATGGCGCTGTATGATCTGGGCGCAGGCGGGGATTCCACCCGCAGCGGGCTTGCCCAGTTCGACGCCGCCATCGCCGCCGACCCCGATTACGCAGCCGCCCATGCGATGCGCGCGACGATGTTACTGAACCTCGCGGTCGAAAGTAACAATGCGGGCGAGACGCGGCGGCTGTTTGCCGAAGCGATCACCGCCGCCAAGCGGGCTATCGCGCTGGAGAAGCGGCTGGCGCAGGGGCACCTCGCGCTCGGCTTTGCGCTCAACAATGGGCAGCTCAATCGTGCCGCGGCCTTGCCATCCTACCAGATCGCCGAGCGGCTTGGAGCGGGCGATGGCGACCTGTTGCGGCAGGTAGCGACCTTCTATTCCTATGGCGCCGAACACCAACGCGCCGGGCAGATCATTGAGACTGCGCTGGAGCTTGATCCGCTCAACGCCCGCGCGTTCCGGTCGGCGGGTTTCGTCGCCTTGCTGGCGCATGATTATCCCAAGGTCATCAGCCGGATGGAGCGCGCGCTGGAGCTGAACCCGACCCTCGCCAGTGTCTATTACGCGATGGCGGTCGCGCGGCTGATGCAGGGCGATGCGGCAGGCGCTTTGGCGCTGGCGGGCAAGGAACGCACGCCAATTTTTCGCCTTACTGCCACCGCCGTCGCCGCCGCCAGACTGGGCGATGCGGCGGGATCGGCCAAGGCCTTCGATCAGACCCTCGCCGATTATGGCGATGCCGCGCTCTACCAGCAGGCGCAGATCAAGGCGCAGCAGGGCGACAAGGCGGCGGCGCTGGGGCTGCTGGGCCGCGCGATTTCCGAGGGCGATCCGGGCTTGCTCTGGGCTCCGAATGACCCGCTGCTCGATCCCTTGCGCGGCGAACCCGCGTTCAAGGATTTGCTAATCCGCCTTGGGTCATGATAGTTTCCTGCCCAGCCCACATGGGGGCGGCAAGAGGGGAAATTGTATGAAGAAAATCATGACTGTAGCGGCGTTGGCCGCAGGCGCGCTGGCGCTGTCGGCGTGCGGCGCCAAGAAGGAAGAAGCTCCGGCGGCTGAGCCGACTGCCGAGGAAATGATGGCTCCGGCCACCGAAACCCCGGCAGCTGACGATGCGGCGGCGGCTGCCGAAGGGCTCGACCCGACCGGCAACCCGATTGGCCCGGGCGCCCCCGCAGAGGCAGCCGGCGAAGCGGAGACCGCAGCCGAGTAATTGAAAGGTGTCCCCTTGCGCGAATGTTTCCCGTGAAACAGCGCGCAAGGGCGACCCTAACGCCGGCCGGCGGGCGGCAGGACCCTATTAAGCCAGAGCTGCACCTGCGGATGGGCAATCCGGGTGAAGCGGCTTGGCACGCTGGTCCGCCCGCACTTGACCCCGGCGCTCACCACACCCAGCAAAGTCGGCACGCCGCCCGCGTCGCCATAGGTGATCAGCGGCCCGCCGCTGTCGCCAAAGCACGCTTGTTCGCCGCGCGCCCCGGCAGCGCAGAGCACCGCGTCGCGACGCTTGTCGCGGAAGCTGGTGAGGCGGGTGCAGCTGTCCAGATCGCGCAATTCCAGCCGCGCGCCGCGCAATTCTTCGGGCGGGGCGCCGCCTTCCAGCGCGGTGCGGCCCCAACCATAGGTATAGACCGGCATCCGCGCCCGGATCGTGCGGGCGGTGATGGGCTGCGGGTCGAGCCGGATGCGCGCGATCGGATAGACCTGCCCGCCCAGTTTCTCGCCCTTGGGATCATATTGCACCAGCGCGACATCGAAAGCGAAGGTCGATGGCTGGAAGTCTGGGTGCGGGATCACGCGCAGGATGCGGTAGGTGTAACCGTCATCCGCGAGCGGATTGTAGAGCCCGAGGCGGATGCGATGCCCGCCGGTCAGCACCGGCACCCCGCCCTCATCGGTCAGGCAATGCGCTGCGGTCAGCACCCAGCCGGTGCGGATCACCGCCCCGCCGCATAGTACCCGTTGGGCCGGGGTCAGGCGCTTGCGGCCCAGTTTCTCGGGCCGCCACAGCAGCGCCTGCCACGGCGCGTCGCCGATGTTGACCGCAAAGCCATCGATCACCGCCGCCACCTGCACGCAGATGGTATCGGTGTAGATCACGCCGCGAAATTCGACCGTGGTGGTGGTGCAAGCGCGCGCGTTCTCTTCAGCTTCCTTGCGTTGGCGTTCCTCTTCGGAAATTCGTCTTTGCTCGGCGATTTCCTCTGGGCTGAATTCAGGCGGAGACAGGTCGCCGCCCGCCACCAGTAGCGGCGCGCCGGGATCGGTGCGGATCGCCTTGCGAAGGCCCGCGCAGCCGCTCGAATAGTCCGCGTCGCACAGGACTTCGTACAGGGCGAGCGCGCGCGTCTGGTCGCCCGGCAGGATCGCGCCGGACCACAGCGCGTCGGCGAGGTTCACGCAGGCGCTGTTCGATCCCGCCGCGCAGGCTGCGGTGTAGAGCCCATCGATCCGCGCCGGATCGGCGGCGGTCCTGGCTTCGTCGCTGCCATTGGTGGCCTGATCGAGCGCCAGATTGCCCGCGGTCTCGCACAGGTTCTGCGCCTCCTCCGCAGTCCCGGCGGTCAGGCACGCCGCGCTGAGCAGTTCGATCCCGTGCGGCAGATCCTCGAGTGGGCCGCCTTGCCGGGTGTATTGCTTGCCGATTGCGATGCAGGCGGTGCGTTCGCCAAGGTCGCAGGCCGCGCGCTGGGCAGGCTCGTCGCGCACGGCCTTGGCGTCTTCGCAATGATACTGCCCGAGTTCGCAGGCGCGGGCATAGAAGGCGACTCCGGCGCTGCGTGCCTCCGGCCCAATGCCATTGCGCAAGGCCCGTTTGCCGATCTCGGCGCAGACCCATGCGTCGCCCGCCCGGCACCCGAGTGATTGGTATTCGCGGGCGCGCGGCCCGAAGCGGCCCTCGGCGCCGATCCAATGCCGCGTGGCATCGCTGCAATCCCGGCTCTCGCCCGCACGGCATTGCCGGTCGAGCAGGGCGAGGCCCTCGGCCTGTTCTTCGGCGCTGCGATCACTGCGCATGAGTTCGGCGGCGAGGGTAGAGCAGCTCGGCGCGCTCCCGCCCGCGCAGGTCGCGCGGCGCAGGGCCAGCGCGGCGTCGGGGTCGGAGACGCCGGTGACGCCCGCTTCCAGATCATTTGCCTGCGCATCGCAGCCGGAAGCTGAACCCAGCTCGCAGGCGCGTACGAACAGCGGCGCGGTTTGGCCCCAGTCGCGGCGGTCATCGGCAACGCGCAGCAGCTTGCCCAGCCGGTAGCAGCCTTCCGCCGCCTCGCCCTCGCACGCCTGACGGTAGAGCAATTCCGCCACGGGGCGGTTCTGCGGACGGCCCTTGCCGGTCTCGAAAGCGGTGCCAAGTGCGGTGCAGCCGGTCAGGTCTCCGGCATCGCAAGCGGCGGCGAAACTGTCAGCCACTTGGGCTTCGCGGGTGAGGGTTTCGGGCGACTTGCCGGTATAGGCGCGTTCGAACCCGGTGGGCGGATAGAGGCGCGGGATCGGCGCATCTTGGGCTGCGACGGGTGAGGCCGCTGCAAGCAATCCGGTCAATATCGCGCCCCACAGCGCCGCGAGAGATTTGCGCATCGAAAAGCTCCCCCAAGCTTTCGCAAATACTGCGCTTTTCCCGAAGGATCGTCAAACCTTCCGTATCGGCGCTTGTAAGCGGGCAGGGCGTGCGATTAAGCACGTTGCCAAGCCTGCGGCTGCGCGCGGGCGGGAGACGCCGCGCCTCATGCCTTCCCATCTGCCCGCCCGGATTCATGACAGCTGGCAGCCGCATCTGGCGCTGGGCATTACGGGTCACCGCGCCTCCAACCCTTCGTACCGCGCCCATGCGGCGGCGATTGCGGCTGCGCTCGCCGCGCTGTTCGCCCGGATCGAGGCGATTGCCGACAGCTTGCCGGGGGCGCACGGGGCGGTGCGGCTCCACAGCCTGATGGTCGACGGTACGGATCAGGTCGCCGCGGAGCTCGCACTGGCGCAGGGCTGGGAGCTCGCGGTGCCAATGCCGTTCGGCGCCGGGCTCAATTCCGCGATCAACGCCCACCCTGAAACACTGGCTGATGCCGACGCGCTGCTGGCGGGCGGCATGGCGAGCGATCCTGCGGTCGAGGCCAAGGCCGCCGCGATCCGCGCTGTCACCGCGCGCGCCTGCCTGTTCGAACTGGCCGACCGCGATGCCGAGGTGGAAGCGCTGTGGCGCGCCGTCATCGCCGACCCGGAGGACCGCGCCGCCGCGCGCAGCTTTGAGGCACTGGCGTCGGACAATGTCGCGCTGGCCGGGCGGGTGATGATCGAGCGCACCGATCTCGTCATCGCGGTGTGGGACGGCAAGGTCGCCAATCTACCCGGCGGGACGGGGCATACGGTCGTCGCCGCGCTCCAGATGGGGACGCCGGTGCTGCTGATCGACCCCGCCGCGCCCGAGGCTTGGCGCATCCTCACCCGGCCCGAGGAACTGGCCCAGCCCGATTGCGACGGGGAGCCCGATTGTACGCGGCTGGAAGCGATCATCCGCGCCGCCGTGGTGGTGGAGGACTGGAGCCCGGCCAGCCTCGCCAAGGAACAATGGCGCCCGCACAGCTCGCGCGCATTCGGCCTCTATCGCCGGGTTGAGCGGATGTTCGGCGGCGGAGGCAGCCCGTTCGCCTCGCTGAAGACCGCCTATGAAGCGCCCGGCGCAATCGCCGCTGGTAGCGGTGCAGGCGTGATGGCCGCGGCGCAGGCCATGCCGGGCGGTGATGCCCAAGTGACGCGCCAGCTGGCCGAGGATGTGCTGCCGCTGTTCGCTTGGTCCGATGGCATCGCGAGCCGCCTCGCCGATGCCTATCGCAGCGGGATGACGGTCAATTTCGTGCTCGCCGCGTTGGCGGTGATGATCGGGATCGCTTTTCTGCCCACCGGGATGGGCGATATCAAATGGGCCTTTGCGCTGGTCGAGCTGCTGCTGCTGGGCGGGATTCTGGTGATGACCGCGGCGGGATCGCGGCTCGGCTGGCACCGGCGCTGGTTCGCGATGCGGCGCGTGGCCGAATATCTGCGCCATGCCCCCGCGCTGCTGCTGCTGGGCGTCGCACGGCCGACGGGGCGCTGGGCGCGCAGCGGTGACGGCGCGGAATGGCCCGAACACTTCGCCCGCCATGCCCTGCGCGATGTCGGCCTGCCGCAGGTTCAGGTGACGCGCGACTATCTGCGCGCGGGGCTGACCGGTGTCGTCCTGCCGCATGTCACCGGGCAGGCCAGCTATCACGAAGCCAAGGCCCACCGGCTGGAGCGGGTGCACCACCGGCTCGACACAGCAGCCGAGACCTGCTTCGCGCTCGCGGTCGCCTCAGTCATGGCCTATCTGGCGCTGAAAGGCGCGGGCCTTGCCGGTCTTGTGCCCAAGCACCTGGCAGCGGATTGGTCGCCGTTCTTCACCTTCTGCGGCGTGGCCTTCCCGACGCTGGGCGCGAACCTTGCCGGGATCCGTTACTTCGGCGATTTCGAACGCTTCGCTGCGATCTCGCAAGTGGCGGCGGAGAAGCTGCGCGAGATCGAGGCGCGGATCGGCCTGCTGCTGTCAGGCGCGCCCGCCGCCCTGACCTATGGCGCGACGGCCGACCTAATCCATGCGCTGGATGAGGCCGTGGTCGAGGAAATCGCCAGCTGGCAATCTGTTTTCGGCGCCAAGCATCTGGCGCTACCGGCTTAGGCGCGCCTCGCCGAACGGCATCATACCAGCCCGATCCTCTGGCCGAACCGGCCCGCTGCGGCGCGCAGCCAGGGGGCGCTGGGCCGCGCGACCGGATCATAGGCGGGCAGGCCGACGCGGCGCATCAGCGGGTTGAGGCTTAAAGCATCGGCAATCGCGCGGCTCTTGCGGCATTGCCATGTCACCGACAGCGAGATTGAGGGCTTGTAACCGGCATGGATCCAATGCGGCGCGGCATAGGGCACAAACAGCGCGTCGCCCCGCGCAAGCAGATGCTTTTCGCCCAGCGCGGCGTAATCATGCTTCCATTCGAGCACGTTCTCGCCCGTACGGTGATAGGCCTCGCGCCGCGCCAGATCGAGGAAAGGCGGGGCGGGCGGATAGGCGGCGAGCACCTTGTCCCCGGCAATCTGGAACAGGATGCTGTGTTCGGCATCAAAGTGGAAAGGGGTGTAGGCGCCGGGCGCGCAGATGAACACGAAGCCCTTGATGTCGCGCACCGCCTCGGTCGCTGAGCCGATGATGGGGGCAATCTCCGCCAGCAGCCGTTCGAGCAACGCGCGATAGGCGGGCAATTGCTCAATATAACGTAGCATGATCCATCCCGAGGACGCACCGCCTGCGGCAATTGCGTTAGCTAGGTGAGCGTCACTGTCCAGCACGCGAAAAGCCTCGCCATTGCTGGCATTGTGGACGCGCCGTTCGACATGCTGGCGCGGCAGCGCGCGTGCGGCTGCGGCCAGCGCGTCATAGCCGAGCAGACCCTCGGCAGCGAGATGGTGGCGCAATCGTCCCGGGCTGCGCGGATAGCGCTCCCGCAGATGGGACAAGGAGGTGGGGTCAATCAGCGACATGAATGCGGCCCTGTCAGAGAAATCCCGGCTTAATAACAGGGATTTACCCGGATTCAGTGAAGGCCTCGTTAACGCAAAACGCCACCCCGCATGACGAGCGGGCGGATCAGTAGCCGCTGGCTTGCCCGTCCTTTCGCATCTCGGTCGCGCCGGTATAGACGCCGCTCACCGGATCGCGCACGATCGCCTGATAGCCGCCAAACGGGATGCCAGTTCCCTCCACTTCGACCCTGTGGCCCATCGCCCGCAAAGCCTCGACCGTCGCGGCTGGAATGCCGGGTTCGAGTTGGAGCACGCCGAGCATATCGACCGGCGCGGTGTCGGCGGGGCTGCCCGCCAGCGCATCGGTCGGCTGGCGGCCACCGTCGTGGTGGAGGCGCGCCGCGTCGCCCGCTTCTTGCAGATTCATCCCGTAATCGACGAGGTTGATCAGCACCTGCACATGGCCCTGCGGCTGCATCCCGCCGCCCATCAGCCCGAAGCTCATCCACGGCTTGCCGTCCTTGCGGATGAAGGCCGGGATGATCGTCTGGAACGGACGCTTGGCGGGGGCATAGGCATTGGGGTGCGCCGGATCGAGGCTGTAAAGCTCGCCCCGATCCTGGAACATGAAGCCGAGCCCGTCGGCCACCAGCCCGCCGCCCATGCCGCGATAGTTTGACTGGATGAGGCTCACCATCATCCCGTTCTTGTCGGCGACGGTGAGGTAGGTGGTGTCGCCCGGCCCCTCCAGCTTCGGCGCGATCAGCGCGCCGGGGGTGAAGGCGGCGGTGGCCTTTGCCGGGTCGATCAGGGCGAAGCGTTGCTTGCCGTATTCGTCTGAGAGCAGTTCTGCGGGCGCTCGGGCGAAATCGGGGTCGGCATAGAAGCGCGCGGCGTCTTCGAAGGCGAGGCGTTTGGCTTCGGTGATGTAGTGGATCACCTCGGGGCTGCCGCGCTCCCATTGGCTGAGGTCGACATTCTTCAGAATGTTGACCATCTGGAGCGCCGCGAAACCTTGCGAGTTCGGCGGCAGCTCGCACAACTCGTAACTCTTGCGGTATTCCACGCAGGCGACATCGACCCACTCACTGTCATGCGCCGCGAAATCGGCGAGGGAGAATGCGCTGCCCTGCCGCCGGAGGTAATCGACCATCGTGCGCGCGGTTGCGCCCGCGTAGAATTCGTCGCGGCCATTCTTGGCGATCCGATCCAGCGTGTTCGCCAGATCGAGGTTGCGGAACATCTCACCAGGGCGCGGCGCGCGACCATCTTTGAAATAGGTTGCGCGGGCATTGGCGAAGTCGAACGGGGTGGTGGCGCGCTGACGCTCGTAGTTCTTCAGCCCGCGGTCCATATACATCGCGATCACCGGGGCGACCGGGTGGCCTTCGCGGGCGTAGCGGATCGTCGGCGCGAGGACGTCTGCCATCGGCAGCTTGCCGAAGCGCGCGTGGAGATCGAACCACGCATCCACCGTGCCGGGGATGGTGATGGGCAGCACGCCCACGGGGGGCAGGCTGGTCGCGCCGGCGGGCAGCTTGGCCTTGAGTTGCTCCAGCGTCTGGCCGCTGGGCGAGCGGCCCGAGCCGTTGATGCCGACAAGCTGGCCGGTTTTGGGATCATGGACAATCGCGAACAGATCGCCGCCGATGCCGTTGCCGGTCGGCTCCATCAAGCCGAGCGCCGCATTGGCGGCAATCGCCGCATCGACCGCAGATCCGCCCGCTTTCAGAATATCGAGCGCGATCTGGGTGGCGAGCGGGTGGGCGGTGGCGGCCATGCCGTTGGGGGCGATCACCGGACTGCGGCTCCATTGCGCCCCCACCGGCCGCGCGCCGGGGCCGATCCCGGCGGTCGCCTCGGGCGTGCTGGTAGCGGGGTTGGCAGGTGCATCCTCGGCCAAAACGGGGGCTGCGAGAAGGGCGGTTGCGGTGAGCAGCAGGGGTGCGAGTTTGATCATGGGGCCGCACCCTAAGCCGCTCGTCGCTTCGCGCAAGGCCGTGTCGCTCAACCCAGCAGCATCACGTTCATCAGGCGCCCGGGCACCGCGAAGGCGGCAATGCCGGGGATCATCAGCGCGGTGAGGTAGGTGCGCACCAAATGGGCCTTGTGCGCCTTGATGTCCCCCTTGCGCGCCGTCGACATCACCTTCCAGGCGGCATGGAAGGTGAGCGGTACGAACAGGTGAATCCAGCTGAAAGTGCCGCTTGTCTGGATGAAGATCGCGGTGGTGGCGGTGATCAGCATCAACACTAACCAGACCTTGCCCAGCTGCTTGTGCATCGGCGTGCCCTTCTTCGCGAGCATCAGCCAGCCGCCGAGCGGGATCGTTGGCAGCACGGCGGCGACGTGGAGGATGATCGGCAGCTTGGCATAGGCCTCGATCCCCTCGACCATGCCGAGCGCCGCTTTCCCCAGTGACACCACCACGGCAAAGCACATGGTGAAGCACGACAGGCTGATGGCGGTGCGGGCGACGGGGCCGATGTCGAAGCTGGCGTAAGCGGGACGGCGGGCGGCGAAGGGCAGGCTGATGGTGGTCATGGCGGGTCTCCTAAAGGGCTCAAGGTGATTGCTGAGGTCAGGATGCCGCCGGGCCATTCGCGGGCAATCGACCTTGCGCCAATCGCGCGTGCTGTGCGCGAAATGGCCGGGAAGCCGGAGCTTTGCCACTTTACGAAGCGCGAATGGGCAGTCAGACCAGCGCCATGAACGCTCAACCGGCCTCGCCGCGACACGCGCTTTTGCGCCGGATCATCATCGATCTGGCGGCGATGGCCGTGATCGGGGTGTTCCTCGCCATCATCGGCCCGTTCGGCAGTATCGCCGCCCCTCTGGCTGAGCGGTTGGTGACGTGGATCGGCTTCGCATGGCTCGGCTATGCCTGCTACCGCCCGATGCAGAGCGTGGCGAGCTGGGGGTCGCGGGTGCTGGCCTTGCCGCGCTGGAGTATGCTGGCGGCGACCTGTCTGGTGGGTACAGTGCCGATGACTATCGCGGTGCTGGCCATCAACCGGGAGCCGTTCGGCACGCTGGGCTGGCCCGGGCTCGAGGTGGTGATGGGCACCTATTTTTCGGTGCTGGTGATCGGCGGGGCGATAACGGTGCTGTTCAATCTCGTGCAGGGCCCGCGCGAGCCGATTGCGGTGCCGCTCGTCGCGGCTCCACAAACTGCCGAACTCGCCCCCGTTGCGACGACCGTTCCTGCAACCGCCCCGCTGCCCTCGAACCCTCTGCTTGACCAACTCCCCGCCGAACTCGGCAGCGCCATCATCGCGCTCGAGATGGAGGATCACTACCTGCGTGTGCACACAATGCTGGGATCGGCGCTGGTGCTGATGCGGCTGCGTGACGGGATTGCCTTGCTGGGCGATCTGGAGGGGATGCAGGTGCACCGCAGCTGGTGGGTGGCGCGCGAAGCGGTGGAGGATGTGGTGCGCGACGGGCGCAACATCCGCCTCAAACTGCCGCGCGGGTTGGAAGCCCCGGTCGCCCGCGCCAATGTCGCCGCCCTGCGGGACGCGCGCTGGATCTGACGGTCAGTCCGTGCGGCTGAACACGCACCACGTGAACGCTTGGCGTGCCCCCCACGGAGTGATGTGTTCGTCGCGCCAGTCCGCCGCCAGCGTGAAGCCCGGCCCCAACTTCGCGGCCAGCCTGTCTGCGTCATAGCGTTCCACCGCCAGCCCGCTGCATTTCTCCGGCCCGTCGAGCGCAAAGGTGGCGATGATCACCAGCCCATCCGCCGCCAGCCCTTCACCCAGCGCCCGGACATAGGCGGCGCGCTGTTCAGGCGTGGTGAGGAAGTGGAACACCGCACGGTCGTGCCACACGTCATACCGCCGCGGCGGCTGCCATTCGGTGATATCGGCGACCTCCCATGCAACATTCGCGCTGGCCACACCCAGCCGCGCTTGTGCTGCGGCAAGCGCCGGTGCTGCGATGTCCAGCACGGTCACATCGCCCCACCCGCGTGCCAGCAAGGCATCGACCAGCGTCGAGGCGCCGCCGCCGATGTCGATCAGCGACTGTCCCGGTTCTGCGCCAAAGCGATCCAGCGCCAGCAGCGATTGTTCGGGCGTGGGTTGATACCAGCTGACGGCATTGGGTTGTTTGTCAGTGTAGACGGTGCGCCAGTGGCGCTCGCGTTCGCCAGTCATGGGGGTGTCCTGTTTTGCGGCCGTATAACACAAAAGGCCCCCGGCATTGCTACCGGAGGCCTTCTTGTTACGGGTCAGCTTGCTCAGTGATACTTGGCGTAGCTCACGTCGAAGCGGTCCGCGTTCATCACCTTGTTCCAGGCCGAGATGAAGTCGCACACGAACTTGCCTTCATTCCCGCTCTCGGCATAGACCTCGGCCTGCGCACGCAGCATCGAGTTTGAGCCGAAGACGAGATCGGTGCGGGTCGCGCGCCACTTTTCCGTGCCGGTGGCGCGGTCGGTGCCGACATATTCCTCGTCGCCGCTCTCATCCACAGGCGTCCACCGGGTGCCCATGTCGAGGAGGTTGCGGAAGAAGTCCGGCGTGAGCTTGCCCGGGGTTTCGGTCAGCACGCCGATGCGGTGGCCGTGATGCGCGTGATCGCTCACCGCACCCAGCGCGCGCATCCCGCCGACCAGCACGGTCAGTTCGGGGATCGACAGGCCCATCAGATGCGCCCGGTCGATCAGCATTTCCTCGGTACGGACCTGCGCTTTGGTCTTGAGGTAGTTGCGGAACCCATCCGCAAACGGCTCCATCGGCTCGAAGCTGGCCGCATCGGTGTGCTCGTCCGTGGCATCGCCGCGCCCGCCGAGGAACGGTACAGTCACGTCGAACCCGGCATCCTTCGCCGCCTTCTCGACCGCCGCGTTTCCGGCCGCCACGATGGCATCGGCCATACTGAGGTTGCCGCGATGGGCCTCGATGGTGTCGAGCACCTTCGAAAGCTCCGCCGGATCATTGACCGCCCACGAACGCTGCGGCTCCAGCCGTACACGTGCGCCGTTGGCACCGCCGCGGTGGTCCGAATTGCGATAGGTCGAAGCCGAGGCCCAGGCCGCCTTGACCAGCTCGCGCACCGAAAGACCGCTGTTTAGGATCGCTTCCTTGAAGCGCGCCACTTCGGCTTCGGACGGGGTGGTGCCAGCCGGAACTGGGTCCATCCAGATCAGCGTTTCTTCCGGCACTTCCGGCCCGAGGTAGCGCACCTTGGGCCCCATGTCGCGGTGGCACAGCTTGAACCATGCACGCGCGAAGGCGTCATCCAGCTGTTCCGGGTGCGCCAGGAAGCGCTCGGAAATCTTGCGATATTCCGGGTCGTTCTTCAGCGCCATGTCGGCGGTGGTCATCATCGTCGGCACGCGCTTGTTGGGATCACGCGCGTCGGGAGCGAGATCTTCCGGATCGGGGTTGATCGGCGTCCACTGGTTGGCACCGGCGGGCGACTTCACCAGCTCGAAGTCATACTTGAACAGGATGCGGAAGTAATCGTGGCTCCACGCGGTCGGGTTGTTCGACCAGCTGCCCTCGATGCCCGAGGTGGTGATGTTGCCAGCGGCAATCTCGGCCTCGTCATTGAGCCAGCCGAAGCCTTGCAGGTGCAGGTCTTCGCTTTCTGGAGCGCCGCCGAAGGTGTCCGCCGGATGGGCGCCGTGGGCCTTGCCGAAAGCATGACCGCCTGCGGTGAGCGCGACGGTTTCCTCGTCATTCATCGCCATGCGAGCGAAGGTTTCGCGCATGTCGCGGGCCATGCCTTCGGGGTCATGCGGGTTGCCCTGCGGCCCTTCGGGATTGACGTAGATGAGGCCCATCTGGATCGCGGCCAGCGGGTTTTCGAGCGCCTTGCCTTCCTGCGCATTGATGCGGGTGGCAACGCCTTCATTGACCCATTGTTCTTCGGTGCCCCAATAGACGCTCTCAGGCTCAAACACGTCCGCACGGCCACCGCCGAAGCCGAACACCGGGCCGCCCATGCTTTCGATGGCGACATTGCCGGTGAGGATGAACAGGTCAGCCCAGCTGATGTTCTTCCCGTACTTCTGCTTGATCGGCCACAGCAAGCGGCGCGCCTTGTCGAGATTGCCGTTGTCGGGCCACGAATTGAGCGGAGCAAAGCGCTGCTGACCCGAGCCTGCACCGCCGCGCCCGTCACCGGTGCGATAGGTGCCCGCTGCGTGCCACGCCATGCGGATGAAGAACGGGCCGTAGTGGCCATAATCGGCGGGCCACCACGGCTGGCTGTCGGTCATCAGCGCGGTGAGATCGGCCTTGAGCGCCTTGTAATCAAGCGCATTGAACGCCTCGGCGTAGTCGAAGTCCTCGCCATAGGGATTGGCGCTCTTGCCTTGCTCGGTCAGAATGTCGAGCTGCATCGCCTGCGGCCACCAATCGCGGTTGGTGCGGCCCAGCAGATTGCGCGTGTCCATGCTGCCGTGGAAGGGGCAGCCGCCGCTGATATCTCCGGTTTTTGCATCCATGATCATCTCTCCTCTCAAATCCCAGACTCGTCCCTTGCGGGGGTCTATGGCGAGAAGATTACGCTTTCAGGATGGCGCGTCCAATCGATTAATACGCGGTTTTTGATTGAGTGAGGCGATTAATGGCCCTCGTCATTGCGAGCCGCGAAGCGGCGCGGCAATCCATGAACCGACTGTCGCAATTGGTGCGGCAGCGGGCCATGGATTGCTTCGCTGCGCTCGCAATGACGAGAGGGGCAGGTTCCCACGTGAGAACCTGCCCCTCTTATTGAGACAATTTTGAACGCTGTTACGCCGCCTGCGCCACTTTCTCGACCGGTTCATTCCGGATCAGGAAGTCGAACGCGCCGAGGCCCGCTTTTGCGCCTTCGCCCATCGCGACCACGATCTGCTTGTGCGGCACGGTGGTGCAATCGCCTGCGGCATAGATGCCGGGGATGTTGGTTGCGCCGTGGTCGTCGATCACGATCTCGCCGTGCTTGCTGAGCTCCAGCCCTGTTTCGCGCAGCCATTCGGTGTTCGGCACAAGGCCGATCTGCACGAACACGCCTTCCAGCGTGATCCGGCGTTCCTCGCCATTGGCGCGGTTCTTGACCACCAGCCCGTTCACGCGCGTGCCATCGCCCAACACTTCGGTGGTTTGGCCGTTGGTGATGATCTCGACGTTCGGCATCGAGCGCAGCTTGCGCTGGAGCACCTCATCCGCGCGCAGCTTCACGTCGAATTCGATCAACGTCACATGGCCGACGATCCCGGCAAGGTCGATCGCCGCTTCGACGCCGGAGTTGCCGCCGCCGATCACCGCGATGCGCTTGCCCTTGAACAGCGGGCCGTCGCAGTGCGGGCAGTATGCCACGCCCTTGTTGCGATATTCGGCCTCACCCGGCACGCCGAGGTTGCGCCAGCGTGCGCCGGTGGAGAGGATCAGCGAACGGGCCTTGAGGCTCGCGCCGTTGGCCATCACCACCTCGTGATAACCGCCGACGTCCTTGGCGCTGCGCAGTTCGACCGCGCGGGCGAGGTCCATCAGGTCGATTTCATATTCGCCGACGTGCTTCTTGAGGCTGTCGGTCAGCTTCGGCCCTTCGGTGTAAGAGGTGCCGGGAAGGTTCTCGATCCCGAGCGTGTCCATCAGCTGACCGCCAAAGCGTTCCGCTGCGATCCCCGTGCTGAAGCCCTTGCGCGCGGTATAGACCGCCGCCGCCGCACCAGCGGGGCCGCCGCCGATCACGAGCACTTCGAACGGTGCCTTGGCAGCCAACTTCTCGGCCTGTTTGGCATCGGCGTTCTTGTCGAGCTTCGACAGAATTTCAGCGAGTTCCATCTTGCCGTTATAGAACGGCTGCCCGTTGAGGAAGGTCGCTGGGACCGCCATAATGTCGCGCGCCTCGACTTCGCTCTGGAAGGTGCCGCCTTCGATCAGCGTCGCCGTGATGCGCGGGTTCTCGAGCGCCATCAGCGTCAATGCCTGCACCACATCAGGGCAGTTGTGGCAGCTCAGCGAGAAGAACATCTCGAAATGGAAATCGCCTTCCAGCGCGCGGACCTGCTCGATCAGGTCTGCGTCGACCTTGGGCGGGTGACCGCCGGCCCACAGCAAGGCGAGCACCAGCGAGGTGAACTCATGGCCCATCGGCAGGCCGGCAAACCGCACCCACTTTTCCGCGTCGCTCGCGCGGCGGATTACGAAGCTCGGCTTGCGATCATCGGTGCCGTCGAAACGCGCGGTGACGAGGTCGTGGAGCGATGCGATCTGTTCAATCAGCTGACGGGTCTGGCGCGACTTCTCGCTGTCATCGAGCGAGGCGACCAGTTCGATGCCCTCGCGCAGATTGCCGAGATAGGTCTTGAGCTGGGCCTGCATGGCGGCGTCGAGCATGGTGTTTCCTCCGGGCGCGGATGATCGCGCGAGAAATGGTCTGATCCGTGTTCAGGCAACGCGGGACCGGATGATCGCCTGCCCCGATCAGGGGGAGAAGGGGCGGGCACATCCGGTCCCGGTCACGACCCGAGGGCATCAAGCCGCTCGGGATTTGTCAGTCAGCGCAGGGCGTGGGGGAGGGGGGAAGCCCCGCGCTGACCGAAAGGGTAGGCTTAGATCTTGCCGACGAGGTCGAGCGAAGGAGCGAGCGTGTCGCCGCCTTCTTCCCACGCCGCCGGGCAAACCTGACCGGGATTGGCGCGCACATACTGGGCGGCCTTGATCTTGCGGGTCAGTTCGTTGGCATTGCGACCGACGCCTTCGCAGGTGATTTCCATGATCTGGATCACGCCGTCCGGATCGACCACGAAGGTCGCACGGTCAGCCAGGCCAACGCCTTCGCGCAGCACGCCGAAGTTGTTCGACAGCACGTGGTTCTGGTCGCCGAGGAACGGGAAGGTCAGCTTGCTGATCTTGTCCGAGAAATCGTGCCAGGCCTTGTGGCTGAAGTGCGTGTCGGTGCTGACGGCATAGACTTCGACGCCCATCGCCTGAAGCTGGCCGTACTTTTCGCCCATGTCTTCCAGCTCGGTCGGGCAGACGAAGGTCCAGTCAGCCGGGTAGAAGAAGAACACCGACCACTTGCCGGCGAGATCGGCGTCGGTGACGTCGAAGAAGTCCTTGCCGGCCTGGAATGCGGTCGCCTTGAACGGCTGGAGGGTCGAACCGATGATACCCATGGGAGTTTGTCCTTTTTGATTGGGTTGAGAGGTTGGGGTTGAAACTGATGCTGCCCAAATAGGGATTATTGCGCTGCACAAAAGTGGATTGTTGCGATTGCACAAATCGCTTTTCTCAATCGTAGAGACGGGAACCAATCGGATTTGCCGAAATTACGGCTCCCCACCCCGGGCTTGACCCGGGGCCCAGCTACCTTTGGGGTGACGATGAAAAGCGGGCCCCCGGGTCAAGCCCGGGGCGGGGGGAAGTGGGCGCGACCGCTAACCCACCTGCCCGCGGTGCAGCAGCTTGTGGTCGGCCAGCACCAGCGCCATCATCGCCTCGACGACAGGCGTGCCGCGGATGCCGACGCAGGGGTCGTGGCGGCCTTTCGTGACCACTTCCACCGCCTCACCCGCCGAATTGATCGACTCTACCGGGGTGAGGATTGACGAGGTCGGCTTGAACGCCACGCGGCACACCACCGGCTGCCCTGTCGAAATGCCGCCAGCCGTGCCGCCCGCGTGGTTGCTGGCGTAGAGCGGTGTGCCATCCGGGCCGGGCCGCATCCGGTCGGCATTCTCTTCGCCGGTCAGGCGCGCGGCTTCGAAGCCGTCGCCGATCTCGACGCCCTTGACCGCATTGATGCTCATCATCGCGGCGGCGAGGTCGCTGTCGAGCTTGGCATAGATCGGTGCGCCCCAGCCTGCTGGGACGCCGGTGGCGACGCACTCCACAATCGCGCCGAGGGACGATCCGGCCTTTCGTGCGGCATCGACCTTCTCTTCCCAGCGCTTGGCGGCTTCGGGGTCGGGGCAGAAGAACGGGTTGTTCGCGATCTCGGCATAGTCGATCCGCGCCGGATCAATCCGGTCACCGCCCAGCTCGCACACATAGGCGGTGATGGTGACCTCCGGGATCACCAACCGCGCCACTGCGCCCGCCGCGACGCGCGCTGCCGTCTCGCGTGCGCTCGACCGCCCGCCGCCGCGATAGTCGCGGATGCCGTATTTGGCGTCATAGGCGTAATCGGCATGGCCCGGGCGGTAGCTTTGGGCGATCTCGCTGTAGTCCTTCGACCGCTGATCGGTGTTCTCGATCATCAGGCTGATCGGCGTGCCGGTGGTCCTGCCCTCGAACACGCCCGAGAGGATCCGCACCAGATCATCTTCGCGCCGCTGCGTGGTGAAGCGGCTGGTGCCGGGCTTGCGGGCGTCCATGAAGGGCTGGATGAAGTCCTCGCAGATGGCGAGCCCCGGCGGGCACCCGTCGACGACCGCGCCCAGCGCAGGCCCATGACTTTCGCCCCAAGTGGTAAAGCGCAGCACGCGCCCAAAGGTGTTCCAGCTCATGGGGGCGGTTCTTTACCCGATCTCCCGTTCGTGTCGAGCGCGCGGCGTCATTTGGTTCGCGCCAAGTCGCCAAGGTGCCAAGAGCTTGTCCTTGCGGCGGAGCCGCTTCCTTGCAATCGGAAGCATGGAAAGATTGGGGCTGCGCCCGAGCACTGCCTGCTTGGCTTCTTGGCGACTTGGCGCGAACCCGCTTCGCATCCTGCTGCGGACAAGGCGCAGGGGTGGCTGGTCAAAGCGCTCCGCGTCGGGCAAGAACAAACCATGATTGCAAAGCTCTCAGGCAGGCTCGATGCGACCGGTGAGGACTGGGCCGTGGTCGATGTCGGCGGGGTCGGCTACCTCGTCCACTGCTCCAGCCGCACGCTCGCCGCGCTGGGTGAGGTGGGAGAGGGTTGCACCGTCCACACGCAATTGCAGGTGAGCGAGAACGACATGCGCCTGCTCGGCTTCGCCGACAGCGCCGAGCGGGACTGGTTCCGGCTGCTCACCGGCGTACAGGGCGTGGGGAGCAAGGTGGCGCTGGCGATCCTCTCCGCGCTGTCGACCGGAGACCTGCGCGACGCCTGCGGCAAGGGCGACGCCGCGATGGTCGCCCGCGCGCAGGGCGTGGGGCCGAAGCTGGCGGGGCGGATCGTCAATGAACTGAAAGACAAGGCGGGCGGGATGCCGGGCGGAAGCGGCGGCTTTGCGGCTGGCGTGGCGGCGGCTCCCGCAGGCAGCAAGGGCGCGGACGCGGCGAGTGCGCTGGAGAACCTCGGGTTCAAGCCTGCGGTCGCTGCGCAGGCCGTGGCGCGCGCGCTTGAGGAACTGGGCGATGGCGCAAGCGAGGGCGACCTCATTCGCGTAGCGCTGAAGAAGGCGGCAGGGTGATGGTCATTGCCCAACACCGTCATGCTGAACTTGTTTCAGCATCTATCCTTCCCACCGCGCCTTCGGTGCCCGAGGAGGAATGGTCCCTGACACAAGTTCAGGGTGACGGGTCCTCAGAGATGGTTGAGCTGCGGCAAACCCAACTCCACGGCAAGATCATGCCAGTCGGGGTTTTCGCTCTCGATCAGGTTGATCTTCCATTGCCGATGCCAGCGCTTCAACTGCTTTTCGCGCAAAATGGCCCGCTCCATGTCGCCGAACAGTTCGTAGCGGACGAGGCGGTGGACCCTATAGCGGCGGGTGAAGCCTTCGATTGTACCGTTGCGGTGCTGCCAAAGCCGCGCAATCAGATCGCTCGTGACGCCGATGTAAAGCGTGCCGTGCCGCTCGCTAGCAAGCGTGTAGACGCAGGGTTGGCGATCTTGTCGCATGCCTCCGAGGATGCGGCACTATGGATGCTGAAACAAGTTCAGCATGACGAGACTTATGACTGACCCCCTCCACTCCCCCGCCCGCCAGCCCGGCGACCCGGACGCAGCCCTGCGCCCGCGCCGCCTCGCCGAGTTCGTCGGGCAGGAGGCCGCCAAGGGGAACCTCGCGGTCTTCATCGCCGCCGCGCGCGCGCGTGGGGAGGCGATGGACCATACGTTGTTCTTCGGCCCGCCCGGCCTCGGCAAGACGACGCTGGCGCAGATCATCGCGGGCGAGCTTGGCGTCGGCTTCCGCGCCACCTCTGGCCCCGTCATCGCCAAGGCGGGTGATCTCGCCGCGCTCCTCACCAACCTCGAACCGCATGACGTGCTGTTCATCGACGAAATCCACCGTCTCTCCCCCGTGGTCGAGGAAGTGCTCTATCCGGCGATGGAGGACCGCGCGCTGGACCTTATCATCGGTGAGGGGCCGTCGGCGCGCTCTGTTCGTATCGACCTGCCGCCCTTCACGCTCATCGGGGCGACCACCCGGCAGGGCCTGTTGACCACGCCTTTGCGTGACCGCTTCGGCATCCCCGTCAGGCTCAACTTCTACAGCCACGATGAGCTGGAGCGCGTCGTCACCCGCGCCGCCGGGTTGCTCGGCTTGGCGATCCAGCCTGATGGCGCCCATGAAATCGCCCGCCGCAGCCGTGGCACGCCGCGAGTCGCGGGGCGCCTGCTCCGCCGCGTGCGCGACTTCGCCGATGTCGCAGGCGCGGCCAGCGTCACCCGCCATGTCGCCGACGAGGCGCTGACCCGGCTTGAGATCGACCGGCTCGGGCTTGACGCGATGGACCGGCGCTATCTCACCATGATCGCGACCACCTACAAGGGCGGCCCGGTCGGGATCGAGACGCTGGCGGCGGGCCTTGCCGAGCCGCGTGATACGGTGGAGGAAGTGGTCGAACCCTACCTCATCCAGCTCGGCCTGATCGCCCGCACGGCCCGTGGGCGGGTGCTGAACGATGGCGGCTGGGCGCATCTGGAACTGACCCCGCCCAGAGAATCACCCCCCAGCCAGTCAGGCCTGTTCGAGGACTGATCCCCGGCCACCGGTTAACCAATCGGCTAACCGAACCCCTGTTTTCGGTGCCAGTTCGGGACAGCGCGCCCGAAATCCCGCGATTTCCGGCCGATTCCCGACGCTCCCGGCCCTCCGGTGTGGTTAAGCGGATTGCCCGCCAGCGCCTTCTGACATCAAAAGAACGCTGGATTTGGGGGAAGTGCGGACAGTCCGCATCCATCCCACAGGCAAACAGGGTTACCGACTATGTCGCTCAAACTGGCCATCGCGAAGCTTTCCGCCGCTGCTGCGGGTGTCGCATTGTTGCAAGGCGGCGCCGTGCGCATGGCCGAGCCGATGAACACCGCCGCGCCGGATTACTCGACCAACATTGACGGCAAGCTCGTGGCGGTCGATCCGGTGACCGGGGCGCGCTACATCAAGACGCGTGAGCGCGACATTCCGATGCCGGAACAGCGCCGCCGCCGGATTGTCGAGCGCACGATCGAATGTCAGCCGGTCGGCCCCGCTGGCACGGTCGCTGCGGCAAGCGCGCCTGCCGGGGCCACCCAGGCCTATTTCGATGCCAATGAATGTCCGCCGATCACGCAGATGGCCTATATGCCTGCGCCGCTTCCGCCGCTTCCGCCGATTTCAGGCGGCGGCGGAGTTGGCGGCGGCTGGGGCGGCGGCTTCGGCGGCGGCTTTGGTGGCGGTTTCGGGGGCGGCTTCTTTGGCGGCTTCTTCGGCGGCGGCGGTTCGTCCTCGGGCGATGTGTCGGTCTCGACCACCACTTCGACTTCGGGCGGTAGCAGCAGCAGCGGATCGAGCGGCGTCGTCGTCGATATCGACATCGATAACTCCACTTCGACCACCTCGTCCTCGGGCCAGATCAGTTCGTCCACGACCTCGTCGTCAGGCCAGATCAGTTCTTCTACCGGGCAGGTTTCGACCTCGACTTCGACCGGGCAGGTTTCTTCCAGCACCGGAGCGGTGTCGAGCACCAGCACCTCTGGCAACGTCAGTTCTTCGACCGGCGCGGTATCTTCCAGCACTGGCGCGGTGTCTTCCAGCACAGGCGCTGTCTCGTCGAGCACCGGCGCCGTGTCGTCGAGCACGGGCGCGGTGTCGAGTTCCTCGGGCAATGTCTCCAGCTCGTCCGGCAACGTGTCCAGTTCTTCGGGGAATGTCAGCTCCTCGACCGGCGCGGTGACATCCTCGGGATCGTCCTCGTCGTCTTCTTCGTCGAGCTCTTCCTCGTCGTCCTCTTCGTCCTCGTCCTCGTCGGGCGGCGGCAGCAGCGGCAAGCCGGGCGGCAGCTCGGGCCATCCGGGCGGCACTTCTTCGGGCGGTTCGGGTTCGTCAGGCTCGTCCTCCGGTTCGTCGGGTTCGAGCTCCTCGGGCGGCAGCAGCGGGTCTTCGGGTAGCAGCTCGTCTTCATCGTCGGGTAGCAGCTCGTCCTCGTCGTCGGGCAGCAGCAGCTCCTCGTCTTCGGGCGGCGCGACCAGCGGCGGTAGCACTTCGGGTGACATGACCAGCAGCACCAGCGGTAGCTCCTCGTCCTCGACTTCGTCTTCGAGCAGCTCCAGCGGCTCGTCGGGCAGCAGTGGGTCTTCGGGGTCGAGCTCCTCGTCGGGCAGCAGCAGCTCCTCGTCTTCTTCCTCTTCGTCGAGCAGCAGCAGTGGCAGCAGCTCCTCCTCCTCGGGCGGTCACGACGTGCCGGCCCCGCCGATGACGATCCTGTTCGGCCTTGCTGCTGCCGCCATCCTCGGGCGCCGCAAGTTCCTCGGCTAAACCGGGACGGTCAGACACAACAAAAGGGGCGGCCTGATCGGGCCGCCCCTTTTCGTTTGCGTTTCAGATGAGTGGCTTAAGGCTTGTCGACCGGCTGCTGCGCGGCTTCCCAGGCAAGCATCCCGCCTTCGAGATGCTCGACCGGCTCGCCCGTAACCGCGGCCAGTTTCTCGCCCGCCATCGCCGAGCGGCGGCCCGAGCGGCAATAGAGCACGACCTCGCGCCCATCCGACAGGTCGAGCGCGGTGGGATCGAACTGGTCGAGCGGGATGTGTTCAGCGCCAGGGATCACGCCCTCGGCCACTTCGGCAGTGGTGCGCACGTCGATCAGGCGGATATTGCCCTTCTCAAGCCGCGCGGCCAGTTGTTCCGGCGTAAGCGCGATCAGCGGAGCGGGGGCTGCCGGAGCCGGCACCGCCGAATCGTCCGCCGCGCCTTCACTTACCCCGGCCATCGCCAGTTCAAAGCCCAGCGGCGCAGACGGCCCCTTGCGGCCCTCGCTCGCCCCGCTGCCTTCGCCGCCGCAGGCCGACAGCGCCAGCAGAACGGGCGCAAGCGGCAGAGCGGGTGCAAGCAAAAGGGCGAGGCGGGCTGACGTCATGCCGCTCCTTATGCCGCAAGCTTGCGCAAAACGTAATGGAGAATCCCGCCGTGGCGGTAATATTCCATTTCATTTGCGGTATCTATGCGACACAGCGCGGTGAAGCTGAACTGCGTGCCGTCTTCGCGGGTGACCTCCACCGTGATGTCCTGACCGGGGGTCAGATCGGCCAGACCGCGGATCGAGAAGGTGTCGGTCGCCGACAGGACGAGGGTTGTGCGGGTGTCGCCTTCCTTGAACTGCAGCGGCAGCACGCCCATCCCGACGAGGTTGGAGCGGTGGATCCGCTCGAAGCTCTCGACGATCACCATGCGCACGCCGAGCAGGATCGTGCCCTTGGCCGCCCAGTCGCGTGACGAGCCGGTGCCGTATTCCTTGCCGCCGATCACCACCAGTGGGGTGCCGTTTTCCTTGTGCTTCATGGCGGCATCGTAGATCGCCATGGCCTCGCCGCCATAGGTCGAGAAGCCGCCTTCGACGCCAGGGACCATTTCGTTCTTGATGCGGATGTTGGCGAAGGTGCCGCGCATCATGACTTCGTGGTGGCCGCGGCGCGAGCCGTAGGAGTTGAAGTCCTTCTTGGCGACCTGGTTGGCCATCAGGAACTTGCCGCCCGGGCTGTCTTCCTTGATCGAGCCGGCGGGCGAGATGTGGTCAGTGGTGACCGAATCGCCGAGGATCGCCAGTGGCTTGGCGTCCACGATGTCCACGAGCGGTGCGGGCGTCATGGTCATGCCCTCGAAATAGGGCGGGTTGGCGACATAGGTGCTGCCGGCGCGCCACTGATAGGTGTCAGACGGTTCAACCGTGATCGCCTGCCAATGCTCGTCACCATCATAGACGTTGGCGTAACGGTTCACGAACATCGAACGGTCGATGTTCGCGGCGCGGTTGGCGGCGATTTCGGCGTTGGTCGGCCACAGATCGGCGAGCATCACGTCATTGCCGTCCTGATCCTGCCCGATCGGAGTGGTGGTGATGTCTTCGGTGACGGTGCCCTTCAGCGCATAGGCCACCACCAGCGGCGGCGAGGCGAGGAAGTTGGCGCGCACATCGGGGCTGACGCGGCCTTCGAAGTTGCGGTTGCCCGACAGCACCGAGGCAGCGACGATGTCATTGCCATTGATTGCGGCGCTGATCGGCGCAGCGAGCGGGCCGGAGTTGCCGATACAGGTGGTGCAGCCATAGCCGACGAGGTCGAATCCGATGGCGTCGAGGTGGGACTGAAGGCCCGACTTCACCAGATAGTCCGTGACCACCTGCGAACCCGGCGCCAGCGATGTCTTGACCCACGGCTTGGGCTTGAGGCCCTTCTCGTTTGCCTTCTTGGCGACCAGACCGGCGGCGATCAGCACATCAGGGTTGGAGGTGTTGGTGCAGCTGGTGATGGCCGCAATCACCACGTCGCCATCGCCAATGTCGTGGCTCGCGCCTTCGACGCTCACGCGGGCGGCGGCCGACTTGCCATAGACCTTGGACAGGTCAGCATTGAACAGGTCGTCGACTTCCTGAAGGATCACCTTGTCCTGCGGACGCTTCGGCCCGGCGAGGCTGGGGACGACAGCGGCCATGTCGAGGCTGAGCGTCTTGGTGAAGACCGGCACATTGGCCGGATCAAACCACATGCCCTGCGCCTTGGCATAGGCTTCGACCAGCGCGATGTTCTCTTCGCTGCGGCCGGTGAGGCGCAGGTAATCGAGGGTCTTGTCGTCGATCCCGAAGAAGCCGCAGGTCGCGCCATATTCGGGCGCCATGTTGGCGATGGTGGCGCGGTCGGCCAGCGTGAGGTTGGCAACACCCGGGCCGTAGAACTCGACGAAGCGGCCCACCACGCCGACGTTGCGGAGCATTTGCACGCAGGTCAGCACAAGATCGGTCGCGGTCACGCCTTCGGCCATCGCGCCTTCGAGGTAGAAGCCGACCACTTCAGGGATCAGCATCGAGACCGGCTGGCCGAGCATCGCGGCTTCCGCCTCGATCCCGCCGACGCCCCAGCCAAGGACGCCGAGGCCGTTGATCATGGTGGTGTGGCTGTCGGTGCCGACGCAAGTGTCAGGATAGGCGACCATCATGCCGTCCGGGCCTTCGCTGGACCACACGGCCTGCGCGAGGTGCTCAAGGTTCACCTGGTGGCAGATGCCGGTGCCGGGAGGCACGGCGGTGAAGTTCTGGAAGCTCTTGGAGCCCCACTTGAGGAAGTCGTAACGCTCGGCATTGCGCTCGTATTCCAGCGCCATGTTCGCTTCCATCGCCTTGGGATGGCCGAATTCGTCGACCATCACCGAGTGGTCGATCACGAGGTTGACCGGAACCAGCGGGTTGATCTTGGCGGTGTCGCCGCCCAGCTTCTTGATCGCGTCGCGCATTGCAGCGAGGTCAACCACGCAGGGCACGCCGGTGAAATCCTGGAGCAGCACGCGCGCAGGACGGTACTGGATTTCCTCACCCGTGGTGGGGTTCGCCTGCCAATCGACAATCGCCTGAATATGCTCGCGGCCCACGGTGAACCCGCCGTCTTCAAAGCGGAGCAGGTTTTCCAGCAGCACCTTCATCGAGATCGGCAGCTTGCTGATATCGCCCAACTGCTCAGCGGCTTTCGCGAGCGAGTAATAGGCGTAATGCTTGCCGTTAACGTCAAGCGTCTGGCGGGTGCCGAGCGAATCCTGGCCGATTGCGGTCATGGGAGGGTTCCATCCTTATGATTAGACCCGCCCCCGATCCACCAAGGGCGCGGTTTTCGAGGGCGCACTGCGCTTTCAGACGCGCGAGGTCAAGGGGGGCAAGGGGCTTACGGCCCTTGGCAAAAGGTCTTAGCTGGCGGCGACCGGCGCGGGGCGGCTTGGGCGGGTGGCGAGCCAGCATCCGCCGACGATCAGCGCCGTCCCGGCGAGTGTCGGCAGGGTCACCGCTTCGCGGAAGAACAGCCAGCCAAAGATGCTGGCCCAGACAAAGCCCGAATATTCGGTCGGCACCAGCACATTCGCCTCGGCCCGCGCATAGGCCCAGGCGATGGCGAGCGATCCCGCCACCGTCAGCGCGCCCGCCGCCAGCAGCGGCACCAAGGCGTCGCCCGATGGCGTCTCCCACAGAAGGGGGGCGAGCGTCAGCAGCACCAGCCCGCCAATCCCGCTGTGAAAGGTCGCGATCTCCAATGGCCCGGCCACCTGCGCCTGCCGCCGGATGACGATGAAGTTATAGGCATAGAGCAGCGCCGAGATGAACAGCGAGGCAACGCCCAACGCCGCGCCTTCATCAAACTCTCCCTGACCGATCCGTCCGCCGACAATCACCAGCGTGCCCGCAAAGCCGAGCACGCTCGCGCCAATCGCCGCGCGACTGATCACCTCACCCAGCAGCACGCGGGCAAGATAGAGCGCAATCAGCGGGGCGATGAAGCTCAAGGCAATCGCCTCGGCTAGCGGCAGCAGGGTCAGCGAGAAGAAGAAAGTCAGCGCCATGAAGGCCGATACCACCCCGCGGGTCAGGTGCAGCTTCCACACCGGCCGGCTCGGCATGGCCGGCCCGCGCGACAGCCACACCGGCGCGATCAACGCAGCGCCGATGAAGGCGCGGAGGACCGTGGCGGTATAGGCGCCGATCAGCAACGCGGCCTCTTTCATGAAGGCATCCATCAGCGACAGGAAGCCCACGCCCGCCAGCGCAGCGGCAAAGGGCAGCAGAGAATGATGGCGCGGCGGCATGGGCGCTCCTTAAGCGCAGGTGGCCCCAAGGTCACGCCAAGGACACAGGGGTGTGAACATTAATCCAGGTGAAAGCCAAGGTGGTTGATAGGAGCAAGGCTGAGAATGTATGCAGCTTGCGACGGTTATTGGTCGCGATCCCAAGCGGCACAGGGCGAAAAGGCAGTATCGAGATGAAGTTTCCCGGCAAATTGGTAGGTGGCATCAGTGCCGCAGCGCTCGTGGCGAGTGCGGCGCTGGCTCAGGAGAGCAGCACGCCTGCCCCGGCCAACCCCGCGCCTGCACGCAGCCAGAGCACGGGTACTCCCCAACCCGCCACGCTTCCGCCGCAGGGCGAATCTGTCGCCGAGGCTTTCGCTCAGCCGGTGTTCGAGCCGCTGTTGCAGGCATGGACAGTGGGTCAGGCAACGCGGCTGGTCGCTGTGATCGAGGGGATCGGCGCCGAAGGGCTCGAACCCAAGGACTATGATCTTGAACCGCTCAAGGTCGCACTGGCGTCCGGCCCGTCGAAGGAATTGAACGAACTCGCCTCGCAAAGCTTCGTGTGGCTGGTCGAAGATCTGCGCGACGGACGCACCCCGATGGATGCGCGCGAGCAGTGGTTCGTGGTCGATCCTGACCGTGATCTCTACCCCGCCGGCAAGATCATGGCCGAAGCACTGGCGAGCGGCGATATCGCCGGCACGTTGGCCAAGCTCAACCCGACCCACCCCGATTATGCCAAGCTCAAGACGGAACTCGCCGCGACATCGGACGGCCAGACCGCCAAGCGCAAGCTGATCCGCGCCAATATGGATCGCTGGCGCTGGCTGCAACGGGATCTGGGTTCGCAATATCTGATCACCAACGTGCCGGAATTCCAGCTGCGGTTGACGGTGAAGAACCGCATCATCAGCACCTACCGCACCATCGTCGGCAAGCCCGGCCGCACCGCGACGCCGCAGCTTGCCGAAATGGTCGAAGGCGTGGTGTTCAACCCGACCTGGACCGTACCGCAGTCGATCGTGAAGGGCGAAGGCCTGGGCGCCCGCGTGCTCGCCAACCCCGCCTGGGGCAAGCGCAACGGCTATGTCGCGACCAAGGGCGCGAACGGTTACATCACCGTGGTGCAGCAGCCGGGGCCGGGCAATTCGCTGGGGCAGATGAAGCTCGAAATGCCCAATGCCCACGCGATCTTCTTCCACGACACGCCATCCCGCCACCTGTTCGGCGCCGATTTCCGGGCTTTGAGCCACGGCTGCGTGCGGACCGAACGCGCGCTGGAACTGGCGATGACAATGGCGATCCTCGGCAAGGGCGCGACCAAGGACGAGGCGGTCGCGATCTCGACCTCGGGCAAATACACCAAGGTGATGCTCGAAAAACAGTGGCCCGCTTATATCACCTATTTCACGATGGCATCCGACATCAACGGCCAGATGGCGACCTTCAAGGACATCTACGGCCGCGATACCAAGGTGCTCGCCAGCCTCGACAAGCCGCGCGTGCGCAACCGCACCAGCGTGCCGACCGACGAGGTGATCGTGATCGAAGATGATTTGCAGGACAGCTAGGCCGGCGGCCGTAGCGCCCTAGTAAGCGCTGATCGCCGGGCGGGGGTAGAGATCAAGCGGCTGACGCTCGATCATCGCCAGTTCGGGCACGGGCTGGATGCTGCCGTCTTCCTCCAGCCCCAGCGAATCGGCGAACAGCAAGCGCCCGCCGGACAGGTGCATCAGCGCCACGCGGAACTGTTCCTCGCCCATCGCGAAGCACCCGTTGGAGCGGCCGAGACGGCCCCATTTCTCCAAGTGGCTGCTCTCGGCATAGTCCGCGCGGTGCATCACGATGTAGCGTTGCAGCGCGGCGTTGTTGGTGTTGTCCAGACCGCCGAGGCGGACTGAGGTGCCATAGCGACCCTTGTACCATTCCCACGTGACGTAAGCGCCGCGGCTGGTCGCGTTGGAGCCTTCGGTGTTCGAGAATTGCTTGAGCCAGCCGTCATGCTGCGGGTCGGAACCCATGCCGTGGCTGACGTGGTAGGACTGGACTTCGGCGCGTTCGAGATTGACGAAGTGGAAGCGCGGCTTGGCCGAATGGAGGCCGAAATCGGCAATGCCGACAATGTCGTGCTTCCAGATCGCGTTGCCTGCGCGCAGCAGTTCGCGCTTGGCGATGTCGAACAGGATGCGGTCCCGCGGGGATCCGGGGGCGACCGACGCAAACAGGCGGGATGGCAGCGCCAATGCTGCCCCCGCTGCCAGAGTGCCTTTCAGAAGATCCCGACGCTTCATTGAACCGTAACGTAAACCGCGCCGCTTGCGTTCCCAATGGGGCGGCTAACGGTTCATCGCAACTATGGCTCACTTCGTGGAGGTTGGTGTCGGAAACGCGCTGTTTGCCTCGGCCATTGTCAGCATCGAGGCGGCATGGCGGGCGGCGACGATGCGCGGATCATCGCCGTAACCACCCCCCAACGCGCTCGCCACCGGAACGCCACGGCGGCGGGATTCGCCGATGATGAAGCGGTCGCGCAGCGCCAACCCGGCATCGGTCAGCGCCAGCCGCCCCAGCTTGTCGTCACCATGCGGATCGACGCCCGCCTGATACAGCTCGAAGTCGGGCGCGAACTCGGCGAACACCTGCGGCAGGTGCCGGGTGAGCGCTTCCATGTAGCCATCGTCGTCCACCCCGTCTGGCAGGCCGACATCGCGGCTGGAGCGGGCCTTCCTGACTGGGAAGTTCTTCTCGGCGTGCAGCGAGAGCGTGAAGATGTCCTCCCGGCCGGCGGTGAGGCTGGCGGTGCCGTCGCCCTGATGGACGTCAAGGTCGACGATCAGCACGCGCGCCGCGTGGGCTTCAGCGATCAGGCGGTTGGCGGTGACGGCGAGGTCGTTGAACACGCAGTACCCCGCGCCCGTGTCATGCAGCGCATGGTGGCTCCCGGCGGCGGAGTTGGCGGCGTAGCCATGCTGGCGGGCGAGCTGGGCCGCGAGCCAGGTGCCACCGTTGGTGTGGCGCACGCGGCTGGTGATCGCGGGGGTGACGGGGAAGCCGATCCGGCGTTCCTTGTCGCGTGGAACCTCGGCGCGGAAGACCTGATCGACGTAATCCGGGCAATGCACCGCTTCGAGCCATTCGCGCGGCATGGGCTGCGGCGCGTGCTCGGTGATGGGCGCTCCGCTCGTGCGCAGCTCCTCCATGACCAGGTAGTACTTGTCGAAGCGGAACGTGCCGCGATCCGGTCGCGGCGCCCCGTGCCCAGCAGCGTAGTCGGCGTGGTGGACGACGTGGAGTATCTCAGGCCGCCCGTCCCGCCGTGTTGGAGACACATGAGACACAGTCCAGAACCAGAAAACCACCCTCCGCACGGCCCCATGCGAAATACCGGCGGTCAAAGGGCGGCAGCAGTGTCATTTGCAAGGCCATGCCATGTTCGCAGGCTGTAGGACAGCGTCAGAAATAGCCCGAATGCTCGGCGAGAATCTTCACTCCCAGCCCGATCAGGATGATCCCGCCCGCACGTTCGGCCCATTCGCCAAGGTGGTCGCCCGCGCGGCGGCCCAGCGCCACGCCCGCGCCGCTCATGACGAAGGTGACGATCCCGATCAGCGCCACGGCCAGCCACGGCGACACGCCGAGCGCGGGCAGGGTGATCCCCGCCGCCAGCGCATCGATACTGGTGGCCACACCGGCGATCAGCAAGGTGCGCCCGGTCAGCGCGCGCGCGGCTTCCTCGTCGCCCACGTGCCCGCCCAACATCCGTACCCCGAGAAAGGTCAGCAGGCCGAATGCAATCCAGTGATCCACCGCCTCGACATAGATCAGCGCCACTGCGCCGATCACCCATCCGGCGAGCGGCATCAGCGCCTGAAACACCCCGAAGGTGAGCGCAATGGCCAGCCCACCGCGCAGCGAGGGCCGGAACTTCGCGCCTTGTGTGAGGGCGACCGCAAAGGCGTCCATCGCCAGCGCGACCGCGAGCAACAGGGCTTCGATCATGGGGCGGTCGGAAGCGACGCCTCAGCCAGCGCGGCGAGTTCGGCCAGAATCGCGTCCTCGCTGCGGCTCGCTGCGTTGCGCCAGCTGGCGGCGGTCTCGAGGTTCACCGCGCGGCCTTCGGCGGTCAGCACCAGCAGGGCAGGTGTGCCGGGCACTTCTGCCAACCCAAAACGGCGCGCGACGTCGAGATTATGCCCATCGCCGGTCTGCGGCATCCCGACATTGACGAAGACGGTCTCGTAGCGCTCGGCGGTCAAAGCGGCGAAGCGCGGGGTTTCGAGCCATCCGGCGAGCGCGCGGCTATCGTGGCACCAGTTGGCGCCCAGCACTACCAGCACCCGCTTGCCATTGGCGGACGCGCGGGCAAGCGCCGCGTCGACGTCAGCCGTGGCATCGGCGGTAGCAGAATAAGCGCGCGCTTCGGGATGAGCCGGAGCGGCATCGCCCGTCGTCGCGCACGCGGCCAGCGCCAGCGCCAGAATTGCGGCAATCGCGGCGCGAATCACTCGGCGGCTTCGGCGGGCTGGGCGTGGGGATCGAAGGCGGTGGCTTCGCCCGCATCGATGGCAGCGGCCTTTTCCTCGACCAGCCGGACGATGTGATCGAGCATCGCCTCGTCATCAATCGCATGGGCCTTCATGCCGGACAGATAGACCATGTGCTTGCCATTGCCGCCGCCGGTCAGGCCGATATCGGTTTCGCGCGCTTCGCCGGGGCCGTTGACCACGCAGCCGAGCACCGAAAGGCTCATCGGGGTCTTGATGTGTTCGAGTCGCTTTTCCAGCGTTTCCACCGTGCGGATCACATCGAAGCCCTGCCGCGAGCACGACGGGCATGACACCACGCGCACGCCGCGGGTGCGCAGGCCCAGGGCCTTGAGCATGTGGTAGCCGACCTTGATCTCTTCTTCCGGCTCGGCGGAAAGGCTCACGCGGATCGTGTCACCGATCCCGGCCCACAGCAGGCTTCCCATGCCGATGCTCGACTTAACGGTGCCGCCGATCAGCCCGCCCGCCTCGGTGATGCCGAGGTGGAGTGGACAATCGACCGTTTCGGCCAGCCCATGATAGGCCGCGACAGCGAGGAACACGTCGGAGGCCTTCACCGCCACCTTGAATTCGTGGAAATCGTGATCCTGCAACAGCTTGATATGATCGAGCGCGCTTTCGATCAGCGCCTCGGGGCAGGGCTCGCCGTACTTCTCCAGCAGGTCTTTTTCGAGGCTGCCCGCGTTGACCCCGATGCGGATCGCGCAGCCATTGGCCTTGGCCGCGCGCACCACTTCGGCAACGCGCTGGGCTGATCCGATATTGCCCGGATTGATGCGCAGACAGGCCGCGCCAGCGTCAGCCGCTTCGAGCGCGCGCTTGTAGTGGAAGTGGATGTCGGCAACGATCGGAATCCGCGCGCCGCGTGTGATCTTTTTGAAATCGCGGGTCGATTCCTCGGTCGGGCAGGACACGCGGATGATGTCCGCGCCCACTTCCTCGCACCGCCGGATCTGGTCGAGCGTCGCCTTCACGTCCTCGGTTGGGGTGTTGGTCATGGTTTGCACGGTGATGGGAGCATCACCGCCTACGGGGACATTCCCCACCATGATCTGGCGACATTTGCGCCGTTCGATCGTGCGCCACGGACGGATGGAAGACATGGGCTGCCATATAGGCGGCAAAGCGTGACGGGGCAATGACCAGAGAGGCCGTTCGGCGCCTGTCGGGCCTGTCTGCAAATCTTCTGACTGTCGCATATTGGCGCAGGGGCGGATTTGGCGGTTCGTGGGAAGCAAACCGCAAGCTATTTATGACACAACGGGGTCACGCAATACAGCAAGCCGCAGGCACACTGCGCATCAGGACGGAACACGGCGATGATCATGATCGGCGATCTTTGGCGGACAAGTGTGGAGCTGGCGCGGTCGCGCGCGTTGCACATCGCGCTGATGTGCGTGGTTCCTTATGCCTGCGTGCTGGTGGGTCTGGATGTTGCTGCTCATTACGGCGATGCCACCGGCGCGGCGCTGCCGACGCAGTTCTTCATGTCGCAGGATGGTTCCTTTGCGGAATTCCTCGAATATTCGCTGACAGGGGCTTCAGCAGTGATGCTGTTCGTGCTGTGGCTTCGCACCCGCGCGCTGGTGTATCTGACCAGCGCGGTGCTGTTCGTGTGGATGACGCTCGACAATTGGGGCGAGGTGCATGAGCAGCTCGGCTTCTCCTTTGCTGCCGATATGCCGATTTTCGCCTGGATTCCGGTGCATCCCAATCACCTTGCGGAAACGCTGGTGTTCGGCGTGATCGGGCTGGTGTGGCTGGTGGGCATGGTGGTGGCGCTGCGTCAGTCGGACCGGCGTGCGGCGATCCACGGCGTGCTGATCGCGATGTGCATCGCGGGCGCGGCGGTGTTCGGCGTGGCGGTCGACATGGTGACATCCTGGGGCGAACACACGCCCGGCGTGCTCAACCTCCTCGCTTTCATCGAGGACGAGGGCGAGTTCGCCATGATCGTGGTCCTGTTCGCGCTGTGTGTCGGCATTTTCGACGTCGAAGGCCGCCGCCTGAAGAGCGACACGGCCGAGCATCGCGGCCTGCGCACCGCCAGCGCTTGACTTGCCTCCCCGGCGCGGCACTCTGCCGCCGACAGGGGAGAGACCATGCTGACCGACAGTTCCATCGCGCTGCGCAGCGCCAGCCCGAGCCTGCTGATGCGGGTGATCAAGTTCGTGATCGCGCGCGGCAAGCCGGTGTTCCCGCATGACGAGGCTGGCTTCCACACAGTGATGACCGGGCGGCGGCTGCCAGTCGACGCGCCGATGCCTGAGGGGTTCCGCAAGCGCTTCATTGTCGAAGAGCGCGAGGTGCTGGGCAGCCGGGTGGTGACGCTGCATCCCAAGGGCGGCCCCGGCGCGTGGCACATGCTCTATTTCCACGGTGGCGGGTTTGTGCAGCCGATGTTCAAGGTGCACTGGCCGCTGGTCGCTGAAATGGTGAAGGCCTGCGGGATCAGTGTGACCGTGCCGCTTTATCCGATGGTGCCCGAAGCGCCCTACACCGCGCAGGATGCGCTCGCGGATGCGGTCTATGCCGAACTGGCTGCGCGTCACGATCCGGCGCGGATCATTCTCAACGGCGATTCTGCGGGCGGGCATATGGCGCTGGCTCTGGCGCTCAGGTTGGCGCGGAGCGGGTGGGCGATGCCGGGCAAGCTGGCGTTGTTCTCACCATGGCTCGATCTTGGGCTGGCGGACCCGGCGATTGTCGCCGTGGAACCGCATGACCTGATGCTCAAGATCGGCACCCTGCGCGCGTGCGGCGGGCTGGTGGCAGCGGGGCGGGCGATGGATGATCCTGCGGTCAGCCCGCTCTACGCCGCGCCGGATATGCTGGCGCAGCTGCCCCCGACCCGCATCTGGACCGGGCGGCACGACATCTTCATCATCGATTCGCGCAGCTTCCTAGGTCGGCTGCGGGCCGCCGGGGTCGATGCCAAGCTCTACGAATACGAGGCCGCCCCGCACGTGTTCATGGCGGTGTTGCCCACCCGTGAGGCGAAGGACGTGATCGGGTTGCTGCGGGAATTCCTCGCCGATTAGCTCGGGAATTTGGCCCCGGTCAGTTCCTCGCTCAGCTTCCACAACTGGTCGGCAAAGCTGGGGTTGAGCGCGTAGGAGCGCACCCCGCCGCTGGCCGATTCGTCGTCCACTTCAGCGACGTGGCAGTCCTCGCAATAGACGCCGCCTTTGCCTTCGAGTTCAGGCGCGGTTGCCGCCCAGCAGCTGGTCGCGGCGCCTTGCGGGATGGTCTTCCACGCAAAGCTGGTATCCCGCGCAGAAATCCGCGCCATCAACGCCTCGCGCATCTCTTGCGTCATATAGCGGCCAAGGTTGGTCTCGATCCCGCCGGGATGCACCGCATAGGCGTGGATGCCCATGACCGCATAGCGCGCCTCGATCCCGACCGAGAACAGCACATTGGCGGTCTTGGACTGGCCGTAGCTTGACCACGGATCATAGGGGCGGTGCACGAAATTGAGGTCATCGAAATGGGCCGGCCCCATGTGGTGCCCGCGGCTCGACAGGTTGACGATGCGCTTGGCGTCCCCCGCCTCGATCAGCGGCATGAGTTCCGCCGTCAGCGCGAAGTGGCCCAGGTGGTTGGTGCCGAACTGCCGCTCGAACCCGTCGGCGGTATGTTCGAACGGGGTCGCCATCACCCCGGCATTGTTGATCAGCAGATCGATCCTGGCAAACCGCTGGCGCGCGCGCGAGGTTGCGGCGCGGATGCTTTCGAGCGAGGCGAGGTCGACCGTGATGGTATCGAGCCGCGCATCCGGCACGGTTGCAAGGATCGCGGCGACCGCTTCGTCCAGCTTGGCCTGATCGCGGCCCGCCAGCACCACATGCGCGCCCTTGGCCGCCATCGCGCGGGCGGTTTCCTGCCCCAGCCCGGAATTGGCCCCGGTGATGAACGCCGTTTGCCCCGAAAGGTCGATGCCCTCCAGCACCTCGTCGGTGGTGCTTGCCCAGCCAAATGCGCTCATGATCCCGCTCCTGTGGTTATAGCTTTAATTCGTACAGAAATTCCGCGTCGAGTTGCTCGCCCACCTGAAAGGTGATGTCGGCGATCTTGCCGAAGCCATAGCGCTGGTAGAACCGCTGCGCGCCGAAGTTCTCCGAATAAACCGACAGAAGGACCGCATCATGCGACCGCTCGCGCGCGACGCCTAGCGCCCAGTCCATCAGCTTCGTGCCGATCCCGGTGCCGGTGTGGGTGGGCAGGGCGTAAAGCTGGCCAAGCTCAATCGGATCGCGCGCGTCGGTGTAGCTGGTGTAGTGGCTGGGGTAGCGCAGCTTGCAATAGGCGACCAGCGCGCCGTTGTCTTCGGCGAGGCAGTGGGTGCAGCTGTCACCCGCGATTTCCTCGGCGACCGGGCCGGGCGCGTGGACTTGCGCCAGAAACGCGGTGAGGTCGTCTGGGGTGTAGAGCTGCCCGAACGCGGCGATGAAGGTTTCGGCGCCCAGTGCGGCAAGCGCAGGGGCATCGGCGAGGGTGGCGGGACGCAGGATCATGGGCACTGCCCTAGCGGCTGGATGCCGTGCTGTTAAGCTGGCGAAACGGTGAGCGGCGCGTTACACCCTGCGGCCATGAACAAACTCATCGCAGCTCTCGCTCTCGCCCTGATCCCCGCCGCCGCCTTGGCTGAGGAGGCCGCGCCGCCAGCCCCCAAGTGGTCGATAGCGATCCACGGCGGGGCAGGGACGCTCGACCCCAAGGCGATGACGCCGGAACGGCGCGCAGAATACGAGGCGGCCTTGCAGGTCGCGCTCGACGCCGGAGCCAAGGTGCTGGCGAACGGTGGCAGCGCGATGGACGCGATCAAGGCCGCGATCATCCCGATGGAGGATTCGCCGCTGTTCAACGCGGGCAAGGGCGCGGTGTTCACGTGGGAGGGGACCAACGAGCTTGATTCGTCGATCATGGACGGGCGCGATCGCAGTGCGGGTGCAATTGCCGGGGTGAAGACCGTGAAGAACCCGATTTTGCTCGCCGACACAGTGCGCACGCAGAGCGAGCACGTGTTCCTGATGGGTGCGGGCGCGGAGGCCTTTGCGGTGGAGAAGGGCTTTGCCGTCACCCCGCCCGAATATTTCGCCACCCCTGCGCGGCGCGAAGCGCTGGAGCGGATGAAGGCGGAGAAGCTTTCGGCGCTTGATGTCGATCACAAGTTCGGCACGGTGGGCGCGGTAGCGCTCGATCAGAATGGCAATCTGGCGGCGGGCACGTCGACCGGCGGCATGACCGGCAAGCGCTGGGGCCGGGTGGGCGATGCGCCGGTGATCGGAGCGGGGACCTATGCGGATAACCGCGCCTGTGCGGTCTCGGCGACCGGGTGGGGCGAGTACTTCCTGCGCGTCGGCGTGGCGCATGAGATTTGCGCGCGGCTGCGGGCGACCAATGAGGTGAAGGTCGCGATGGCGGACGAAGGTGCTGCCGCCGAAGGCGTCCGCACCGAGGAAGCCCAGTATATCGCCGATGCTGTCATGGCCGATGTCGCCAGCCTCGGCGGCGATGGCGGGGTGATCCTTGTCACGCCCGAGGGCTATGCGATCTTCAGCTTCAACACCACCGGCATGTATCGCGGCCGCGCGACCAGCGGCGGAGTGCGCGAAGTGGCGATCTTCGGCGGCGAGGAGAAGGCGTCGGCGACGCCGGATCATTGATTTGAAAACGTTCGTGCTGAGCTTGTCGAAGCACCGCCCTTCTCTTCGAACAAGCGTCGAAAAAAGGACGGCCCTTCGACAAGCTCAGGGCGAACGGGCTTTGCTCAATAAAGCTTGCCGATAACCGGCAACCCCCGCTCCGGCTCGGCGAATTCCTTGATGATCCGGCCCACGCGCGACAGCGTCAGTTCGGCCCGGGCGGCCATGTCGCCCTCGGCCTGACGCGCGCGGAAATAGCAGGCGAAGGTGATCGGCGGCTGGCCCTTCGGTCCTTCGGCGAACCCGATGTCGATGTAATTGCCTTCCGTGCCGACCATGCCGCTGGTGCCGGTCTTGTCGCCTGCGACCCAGCCTTCGGGCAGCCCCGCGCGCACGCGGCGCAGGCCGGTTTCGGTCGCGATCATCCAGCCCTTCAACTCCGCTCGCTCGGCTTCCGGCAGGACGTCGCCGTAAATGATCTTGGCGACATTACGCGCCATCGCGGCGGGCGTGGCGGTGTCGCGGAATTCGGCGGGCGGGACGATGTTCATTTCCGGCTCGTAGCGATCAACCCGGCTGACCTCGTCGCCCATGCTGCGCCAGAAGGCGGTCAGCCCCGCCGGGCCGCCCAGATTGCGGAGCAAGATATTGGCCGCCGGATTGTCCGAAGTGGTCTGCGTCGCCCGCGCCAACTCGCGCAAGGTTGCACCCGCCCCAATCCGCTCACGCGTGAATGGCGCGTATTCGAGCATGTCGGCCTCGGTCCACGTCACGCGCTTGTCCGCGTCAATCTGGCCCGCCGCATGACGCTGGAGCAGCAGCGCGGCGAGCGAGAACTTGAAGGAGGACGCGTGGCCGAACCGGCGATCGCGGTTCAGGCCAACCGACATCCCGCTGACGGTGTCGAACAGCTCCACGCCGAGCGTGCCGTCACCCGCCGCCTCGATGATGCGCAGCTCTGCCGCCAACTGGCCCATCGGGCTCTGATCGGGCGGGATGCAGGCGGACGCCCCCAAAGCGAGGGTGCCGCCGATGAAATGCCGCCGGTCCATCTTCATGAGAACTTGTCCGCTTTCCGCTTGCCGAACCGCATGTCGGCCTCCAATCGGCTGCGCAATTGCCCATAGAAGGCCTCGAGGAAAGCCCTTTCGTCGCCCGCGCCGGGGTCCCAGCCGATCTTGCGGCAGATCGTGGCGTGCACCGCCTTGAGCGCATCGGGCTGGGAATCGCGCAGCAACCGTTCCAGCGTCTGAAGCTCGCGCTCGCCATAGATCGAAAGCTCCGCCTCGCCGAAATCATAGCGCACGCCGGTGACCTCGCTCGCACCCTCGGCGGTGGCGGCGCCCTGAGTGCTGAGCACGGCGGCCAGCCGGGTGCGCGGGCGCTCGACCACCCAGGTCCCGGCGACGATGTCGCCCGCCCGCAGGCAATCGCGGTTGAAGAACGGGAACAGCAGGAACAACAGCAGCCAGCCGGTCAGCACAAAGCCGAGCGCGCCGACATCCTCACCCTGGCTGCTCAGCCCGATGAGGATCAGCAGCGCGATCAGGGGATAGAAGACCTCGATATCGCGCAGCAGGTTGCGCGCAATCACGGCCTCGGGCGTCAGGCGTCCCCCGCCGCGCGCGGCAATGCGAATGCCGACCAGCCGCTTGCCCAGCGTCGCGCCGCGCGGGCCCAGCTCCTGCACCAGAAAATAGCCGTACCACGCAGCAAAGCCGATCAGCACGGAGATGATCACCAGAAACTCCGCCGATCCCGGCAAGCGTTGTTGGGGATCGAAGCCGATCCCCTCCATCACGCCTTCGAACAGCGCTTGCATCACCCACTGAAAGGCGATCAGGCCGATGACGATGATCACCATGTCGATGATCAGCGCCCCGGCGCGCGCACCGCGCGAGGCGAGGGTGAGCGGCAGCGCCAGCCCTTCGGGTGTGATCAGCGTGCGGGCGCGCTTGTCCGGCTTGATGGCGGCGGCGGCCTTGTTCATGCGGCGCCCGCCCCAGCGGCGTCACCGGCGATGCGCGGGCGGTAGAGGATGAAATAGGTGAGCCAGAAGGCCAGCATCGTCCCGCCGATCACGAACCGGCCGGAGGTGCCCTCGACCAGCTGGCGCGGGAAGGCTTCAAGCAGGGCGGCGATGATCATCATGATCACCACGCCAACCATCACCACCGCCGATCGCCGCCCGGCCGCCGCCGCCGCATCGAGCACCGGGAGCTTGCCGGGAAAGGCCATCGTCCGCCCGATATGCAGCCCCGCCGCGCCCGACAGCAGGATGCCGAACAGTTCGGTCGTGCCATGTACAGAGAGCCAGGCGGCCAGCTCCACCACCAGCCCCTGCCCGGCGAACAGCCACAGCAAGGCGCCCAGCAAGGCCATGTTATGCACCAGCAGCAGCAGCGATGGGATGCCGAAGGCGAAGCCCAGCGCGAAGGCGAGGATGCACACCGCCGAATTGTTGCCGAACAGCTGCGCGGCGAAAGCCGACAGGCCGTCTGCGCTGTTCTCGGTCGCCAGGGTGGCCAGCAATTGTTCGCGGCTGGCACCGGGCACGCGGGCCTCGCCAACGCCGGCCGGGAACAGCCGGTAATACCAAGCCTCGTCCCTCGCCACGAGCAGCCAGCCGACCACCGTGCCCGCCACCATCACGAACAGCGCGATGCAGATGTCGAGCCACAGGCTGCGCACCGCGCGGCTCCAGCCGCCGAAGATGAAGCTACGAAACCAGCGGATGAAGCCCTGCCGCGGGCCGTAAACCTGAAACCATGCGCGCTGCACCAGTGCTTCGAGATAGCCGAGGGTCGCGGCGTCCAAGCTGGTTTCGCGCGCGACCGACAGGCTCGATGCGGCGGTGCGATACAGCGCCGGCATTGCGATCAGATCGGCATCGGCGATGCGGCGCAGCCCGCCGCGCTCCATCCGGGCGAGGATGTCCTCCAGCCTCCGCCAATCGCCTTCGCGCTCCAGCCGGAAGCGATCGGACCGCAGCGCCGCGCTTTTGATATCGGGCGGCGCGGCGACTTGTCCGCGCCCGAACCATGACGAGATGACCGGTGCCTTCACCCGATCGCCTCACTGTTACGGATCGCGAGATAGCGGTCGATCAGGCGCGGACCGATCGACGCCCACGGCGCTTCGAGCACGTCGATTCCCAGCCGCCGCAGCCGGGTCAGCACCAGCTTGCGCTGCTGGGCGAGGCTATCGGCGGTGACCGAACGGGCCAATGTCGCGATATCGCCGGGCGGGGCGGTGATCAGGTCCTCGACCTCGCTGTCGGTCATGGTGACGAACAGCACCAGATGCTTGCCCGACAACCGCCCGAGGCTTTCGACCATCAGTTCGGCTGCGGTGGGATCGGTGAAGTCGGAGAACACCACCACCAGCGAACGACGCTGGAGCCGCCCGGTGAGCGTGGCGAGCGCGAGGGTGAAATTGGGTTCGGCCGCCTGATAATCGAGGCCCGCCGCCGCGCTCTGCAAGCGGTGGAAAGCGCGCGGATCGCCGATGAAGGGCGTCATGATCTGCGGGGCTTGCGCAAAGCCGAACAGGGCGACCTTGTCCCCGCCCTTCAGCGCGACATAGGCGCAGGTGAGCGCCGCGCTGACCGCCCGGTCGATGCGCGGCAGGCCGTCAACCGGCTCGCACATCGCCTGCCCGCAATCGAAGGCAAACACGATCTGGTTGTTGCGCTCGCTCTCGTTCTCGCGGGCGAACAGGCGGGTGTGGCGGGCGCTGGCCTTCCAGTCGATCCGGCGGCGGTCCATGCCCGGCTCGTACTCGCTCAAGGCTTCGAACTGCGTGCCTTCGCCCCGGATGCGGCGGGCGATCAGGCCCATCTGGGCGTTGCGCAGGAAGGCCTGCAAATCGGGTGAGCGTACCGGGGAGAGGTCAGGCCAGATCCGCACCGGGCGGCCCAGCGGATAATCGACCTGCCGCGCGCCCAGCCGCAAAGGCCCTTCCCAGCGCATCCACGCCCGCTCGACCTGTGCCGTGCCGCGCCGGGTGGGCGTGAGGATCGTCTCACCGCGCCAGCCATCGCCAAACGATTGCGGGGCGAGCGTGAGCGTGACCCGGCCTTCAGGGGCCAGCCGCGGATCGCAGGCCAGCGCGGCTTCGGCCCGCGCCGGCTGGCGGCCTGTGAACCGCGCCGTGATGGCGAGCACGCTCGGCTGGCCGACTTCGATGTCTTCTGGCGTGCGGACCTCCCAGCTGTCGAGCCGCCCGGTCATCACCGCATCAAGCGCGATGAGCGCCACCAGCGTCAGCCCCAGCATCGGCGCGACCACCCATGCGCCCGGAGAGGTCGCAGCGATCACCACTGCCACCGGCGCCAGCCCCGCCGCGATCCACGCCGCCCGCTCGGTCGGCGCGACGATCAGCAGCGGCCGCAACGGCAGCAGCAGGATGCCGAGGACAAGGCGAAGGACGCGGATCACCTTAGCGCGGCGCCTCGGTACTTTCGACCAGTTCGGCGACCAGCACCTCCATGTCGCGCCCCTCGATCTCGGCAGCGGGGCTGAGGGTCAGGCGGTGGCGCAGCACCGGCACGGCGAGCGCCTTGACGTCATCGGGGATCACATAGGCGCGGCCCTCCAGCGCGGCGCGGGCGCGGGCGGCACCGGCCAGCAGCACCGCAGCGCGCGGGGAGGCACCCACCGTCAGCTCAGCATGGTCGCGGGTCGCGCGGATTAGGCGCACGACATAGCGGGTGATATCCTCCGCGACGGTAACCTGCCCCAGCGCGCCGCTCGCCGCGACGAGGCCGGCGGCGTTGGTCACGGCGGTCACGCCCAGATCGGCGGGGCGCTGCGGGCCGGAGCGCTGGCCATAGGTGGCGACGATCCGCGCCTCCTCGTCCTCGGCCGGATAGGGCACCAGCAGCTTGAACAGGAAGCGGTCAAGCTGGGCTTCTGGCAGGGGATAGACGCCCTGGTTCTCGATCGGGTTCTGGGTCGCGACCACCATGAAGCGTTCGGGCAGCTGGTGCGTCTCCCCGTCCAGCGTGACGCGGCGTTCCTGCATCGCTTCAAGCAGCGCGGCCTGCGTCTTGGGCGGGGTGCGGTTGATCTCGTCACCCAGCAGCAGATCGCAGAAGATCGGCCCGCGCGTCAGCGTGAACTGGCTGGTCTGGAAGTTGAACAGGTTCGACCCGAGAATGTCGCCCGGCAGCAGATCGGGCGTGAACTGGATGCGTCCGAAATCGAGGCCCAAGGCGGTTGCAAAGCTTTGCGCAAGGAAGGTCTTGGCGGTTCCCGGCGGGCCTTCCAGGAGCACATGGCCTTCTGCCAGCAGAGCGGTCAGCAGCATGTCGACCATGTCTTCCTGCCCGACGATCGCCTTGGCGATTTCGCTGCGGATGGCGCCTGCGAGGCTGCGGACGTCGTCGAGTGTCATGGTCATCATTGTCCCTGCGATAGCTTGGCGTTGAGGTCGTCGAGGCTTTGCGCGGCGGCCAGAATGTCGGCGGGTTTCGCCGCCGCTTCCAGCCGTGCGGCGCGGCGGGTGAAGGGTTCTTCCTGCGGCAGGCGGCGGGCGAGCGCTTCGTCAATCGCCTGCGGATCGGGCCGGCCGAGGCCGAGCCGTTCGGCCAGCCGCCGCGCGGACAAGGCGGCGTAGGGCGCACCCAGCAGCCGGAACCGCCGGGCGCGCAGGATCAGGCCAGCACCATTGGCGATTAGCTGGCGCTTGCCGAAAGCGATGTCTGGTCCGGCAGGCGCAGCCGGTGGGCCAAACCGCTGGAACGCGCGCCAGCCGACGATCAGCAGCGCCACCAGCAAGCTCAGCGTCGCGGCAAGGAACGGCGGGCGGAAGGCCAGCGTCAGCAGGTTTTCCGACGCGCCAAAGCCATTGAGCGTCATGTCGAAAGTGACTTCGTAAATGTCGGCATCATCCGCCAACCAGTCCACCAGTGCCACGGCCGCCGCGGCGCGGTTGGCGTCGGCAAGGCCATAATTGTTGGCAAGGTCAGGCTCGGCGAGAAAGATCACTGGATAGGCCGGGTTGTCATCGTCAAGGCCCTCGCCGGGGTTGACCCAAAAGGCGAGCGCGCGGTCTTCGGCATCGGCGATCAGCACCTCGTGCGCGGCTTCGGGCACGGCATACATGGTGGCGGAGGTCGGCAAGCGTCCGGCAAGGCCCAGCCCGCTCCAACGGTCCCCGGCGGCGCTTTCATCGTCCTCGGCCAATTCGTGGGTGAACCGATAGGGTTTGGGTAAGACCTCAGGCCATTCCGTCGCTTCCGCACCGTTGAGGATCACCCAGCCGCGCTTGAACTTGTCGCGGGCTTCGGAGGGGAGCTGGTCCGAGGGTGGTATGGCGAACCATTTGGGCAGGATCACCAGCGTCGGACCAAGAAAGGTGCGGTTTTCGAGGATTTCGGCGATTGCCTCGCCATCACCAAAAGCCGGAGGGGTCAGCACCAGCAGGCCGCTGGTCTCCAACCCTTGTGGGCTGCGCGACCGAGCGACCTCATAATCCGCCGCCTCGACCAAACGAACGAGGCCGGCATAGCCGTTCAAGCCGTTGCTGGCGGCATGAGCCTGTCCCTGTCCGCGCGTTCCGCCGAAGTCCTCGCCCGCGCCGATCAGATACAGCGCGGCGAAGAACAGCGCAAAGCCGCCCACCACCAGCGCCAGCACCCCGCCGCGCGAAAAGGCCGCGCCGGACGTCATGCCGCCCGCCCCAGCGGTGTCCCGCGCGGATCGATCCGGGCGAGCGCGAAGTCGGCATAGGCGGCGCGCGCGGCCTCCCAATCGCTGCGGTCGAGCGTCCGCAGCGCGAACAGCGAGCGTTCGACCCGCTCGGCAATCACGACGAAAGCCGTGCGCGCGGTGTCGGGCAGGGCGGGAAGCGCGGCGAGTTCACGCGCGGTGCTCGACGGTTCGACCCAATCGGGCCGCGCCGCGGCGATCTGGCCCACGCTGCGCTGAAGCAGCAGGTGGGTCGCCGCATCGAACTGCCCTTCGGCGGCGAGCCGGTCGGCATCTTCGAGCAGGGCAAGGCTGGCCGCCTGATCGGGTTGCCAGGTGTTATTTGTCCCCGCGTCCGAGGCAGCGGATTTGGCGCGGCGGAAAAAGCTCGGATCGATCAGGCGCACCAGCAGCACCAGCGCAAGCAGCCCGACTATGCCCAGCAACACCCATTGCAGCCACCACCAGGAATCGCCGAGCGCCAGCCCTGCCGGCGCCAGCCAATCGGCGAGCATTTCGCCAAGGGCGTTCAATTGGCGTTCCAGCCAGCTTGGCTCGGGCGGAGCGATGGGTGGGATTTCGACCGGGGCGAACTGGACATTGCCCTCGGCGTGCAGCGTGTCCCATCCGGCGGGAGGCGATCCGCCTGAATTGGCTAATGATTCGGAAGGCGAAGAAGCGGCCGCTGCGGTCATCCACCAACGGTGGTGGCACGCCGGGAGCGCCCGCGCAACGGGAAACAGCGCGGCGGCCGTGCTATCCGCGCCTTATCCGCGTTTTAGCCTCTGGCGCGGGCCTGTTCGTAGCTGCCCAGAATGCGCAAGACCTTGGAATGAAACGCGCATTCTTCCAGCGCGCGGTCCACTGCCGGATCACCCGGCGCGCCGATGATGTCGGCGTAAAAGGTGGTGGCGGCAAAGCTGGTGCCTTGCTGGTAGCTTTCGAGCTTGGTCATGTTGACCCCATTGGTCGCAAACCCGCCCAGCGATTTGTAGAGCGCGGCGGGGATGTTCTTCACCTCAAAGATGAAGGTGGTCATCACCGGCTTGCCCTCAAGCGCGCTGGTCGCCAGCGGCTCACTGGCGAGGATCACGAAGCGGGTCATATTGTCCGCGCTGTCCTCGACATTGTGCTCGATGATCTGGAGCCCGTAGAGCTCGGCGGCGAGGGCGGGGGCGATGGCGGCAACAGTGGGATCGCCGCGCTCGGCCACATAGGCCGCTGCGCCTGCGGTATCGGCGTGGCTCAGCGGCACGATCCCGCGCGCCCGCAGATAGTGGCGCGACTGGCCGAGCGCTTGAGGGTGGCTGTAGGCCGCCTCAAACGGGCCGGAGCCCAGCGCCATCAGCGCATGGTGGATCGGCATGAAATATTCGCCGATGATGTGCAGGCCGCTTTCGGGCAGCAGGAAGTGGATATCGGCGACCCGCCCGTGCTGCGAATTCTCGATCGGGATGATCGCCTGCGCCGCCCGCCCGTCCTTCACCGCTTCCAGCGCGTCTTCAAAGCTGAAGCAGGGCAGCGGCAGCATGTCAGGCCGCGCTTCGGTGGCGGCGCGGTGCGAATTGGCCCCCGGCGAGCCCTGAAACGCAATCGTGCGTGCAGGCTCTGCCAAAGCTGCGGCGCGCATCTGGTCGACGATGGCAAGGGCGGGGCCGGGAAAGGATCGCATGGTGCAAGCCGCCTAGAGGCGCAGGCGCGCAGGCACAAGCCCGCTTGCAAAAGGTGCAAGAATTCGTGCCACGATCAGTCTTGCGCGCCTCGGCTGGCAACACTATGAGCCGCCCGGGATGACACAGGATAACTCTTCGCAGGATAACGCGGCCAGCCAGACCGGCGGCGGCGATCTGTTCAACACTGCCGCAGGCTGGGTGCTGTTCGCGGGCGTCGTGGGCCTTGGGCTCGCGCAGCTTTCGAAAGGCTATTTCCACGGCGATAAGCCGGATCGGCCCGAAAAGCTCGGCTACGTGATCGAAGGCGCGGTCGAAGAAGGCTCTGGCCCGGCGGAAGCCTCGATTGCGGATGCGCTGAACGCCATGCCCGCTGCCGAACTGGTCGCTGCGGGCGAGAAGGCCTTCGCCAAGTGCCAGAGCTGCCACACCATCAATGCGGGCGGCGCCAATGGCATCGGCCCGAACTTGCACGGCACGATGGGCAAGGCCGTGGCAAGCCATGCCGGCTTTGCCTACAGCGCCGAGCTGAAGGCCGTGGGCGGCACCTGGGACTGGGACAAGATGGACACCTGGCTCAAGAACCCCAAGGGCATGGTCTCGGGCACCAAGATGAGCTTCGCCGGTCTTGGCAAGGTTGAAGATCGCGCCGCGATTGCGGCCTACCTCAACGCGCAGGGTTCGAACCTGCCGTTCCCGGCTGCTGCTGCACCTGCCGCTGCTGCCGAAGGTGAAGCCGCTGCTGCCGAAGGCGAGGCGGAAGCCGTCGCCACTGCCGAGGCAGGCACTGATCCGGCGGCTGCGACGGAATAAGCATCAGGGGAGGGCGGCGTCAGGCCGCCCCCTCTCCCCTCACGTCAGCCCTTGAAACCTTGGGCGATCACATACCACTCCGACGAGCCCTTGCGGCTCGCCGGGGGTTTGGCGTGCTTTACCTGCGTGAAGTTCTTTTTCAGCAGCGCGAGCAGATCGCTGTCCGTGCCGCCCGCCAGCACCTTGGCGACGAAAGCCCCCCCCGGCGCAAGATTCTCGGCCGCGAACCACGCCGCCGCCTCGACCAAGCCCATCGTGCGCAGGTGATCGGTCTGCTTGTGGCCGACGGTGTTGGCCGCCATGTCCGACAGCACCAGATCGGGCGGCCCGCCCAAGGCTTCGGCGAGCTTGGCCGGGGCATCATCGGCCATGAAATCCATCTGGAAAATCGTCACGCCCTCCAGCGGTTCGACTTCGAGCAGGTCGATCCCCACCACTTCGGCCTTGGGTGATTTGGCGCGCACCACCTGCGACCAGCCGCCCGGCGCAATGCCAAGATCGACCACCCGCTGCGCGCCCTTGAGCAAGCCGAACTTCTCGTCGAGCTCGATCAGCTTGTACGCCGCGCGGCTGCGATAACCGTCGGCCTTGGCCTGCCTGACGTAGGGGTCATTGAGCTGGCGTTCCAGCCAGCGCACCTGACTGGCAGTGCGGCCCTTGGCGGTTTTGACCCGCTTGCTCGGCGTCTTGTCACCGCGGCTCATTTTGCGTCCCGTCCATTGTTCTGGCCGCCGCGCTGCCTTTGCAGCGCTTTGAGCGATCGTTCCGACTGGCGCTCGGCCGCCATGATGCTTCTGAGAATGCCTTCGCGGATCCCCCGGTCTGCCACGCCCAACCGCCGCGCGGGCCACAGGTCGAGTATCGCCTCAAGGATCGCGCAGCCTGCCACCACCAAGTCGGCGCGGTCCTGCCCAATGCAGGGCAAGGTGGAGCGTTCATAGGGCGTCATCACCGAAAGCCGTGCGCTGATCTCGCGCATCTCGCCAGAGGGCACGATCAACCCGTCCACCGCCTTGCGGTCATAGCACGGCAGTTCGAGATACAGGCTGGCAAGCGTCGTCACCGTGCCGCTGGTGCCCAGCAGGCGGATATCTTCGTGCTGCGCGGCCCCCGCCACGCGGGAGGCGAAGGGGGCGAAACTGTCGGCGACCATCTGCTGCATCTGCGAAAAGCGGGCGATGCGCGCGGCTTCGCTGTCTTCGGCGCGGCCGACCGTATCGGTGAGCGAGACAACGCCCCACGGCACACTCTGCCAATCGAGGATGCGCGGCACCCGGCTGGCGCCCTCGCCGACTGCTTCGACCAGCACCAGCTCGGTCGATCCGCCGCCAATGTCGAAGATCACCGCCGGGCCGGTGCCCTCTTCCAGCAGGATGTGGCAACCCAGCACTGCCAGCCGCGCTTCTTCCTCGGCGCTGATAATGTCGAGCGCGATGCCCGTCTCGCGCCGCACCCGCTCGATGAATTCGAGCCCGTTTTCGGCGCGGCGGCACGCCTCGGTCGCGACCGACCGGGCGAGGCGGACATTGCGGCGCTGCAACTTGTCAGCGCAGATGTTGAGCGCACTCAATGTGCGGTCCATCGCCGCGTCGGACAGCCGCCCGCTGGTGGCAAGGCCTTCGCCCAGCTTCACCACCCGGCTGAAGGCGTCGATCACAGTAAAATCGCGGCCCGAAGGGCGGGCGATCAGCAGGCGGCAATTGTTGGTGCCAAGGTCCAATGCGGCATAGGCCTCACCGTGGCTGGCGGGCTTCATCGCACCAATATCGGCCAAGTCAGGCTTGGGCCGGTCTACGCCATTGCCTTTGGCACGGCCATTGGCTCTGGCATCGGGCTGAGGGGGGCGCTTGTAGCGGAAATCGACTACCTTGCCGGACTTGCCGCCCCGGTTTTTCCCAGCACTTCTATTCCTGTCCGGCGGGAGAGTTTCCGCCATGATCACATTACTTTCATATCACCATGCGCGCGATGTGGGGCGCATGGCACTTGGGGCCAAGCTAACCCAAGCGCCGCGCAAGAGCAAGCAATGCAGGCGCAACGCGTGCTTGACCTTGCGCCGCTGCGAAACTAGGGAGCGCCTTCGTCGACGCCGCCGGACTTTGCCGGTGGGGAAGGCCAATGCCCCGTCCTCTAATGGTAAGAGAGCGGACTCTGACTCCGTCAATCAAGGTTCGAATCCTTGCGGGGCATCCAGCCACCCATCGTCCGAATGTTTCATGTGGAAGCAACGCTCTGACGCACGTCAGAAACATTGCAGCAAATCAAGCCTATTGCGGGGCTAACCACCCCCTACTAGGGGTTTAGCCATGACCGAAAAAGACCTGACCGACCGCAAGTTCTACCGTGCGGGCGAAGAGACCCGCTTCGCCGAGGGTGGGCCCGAGCGCACGCCGCAGACCGCGCATCCGGCCTATAAGCTCGCCTTCCGCGACACCGATTTCCTGCTGCGCGATGAACTGCGCCCGGTGCGATTCCAGCTGGAATTGCTTAAGCCCGAAATGCTGCTCGATGAAGCCCGCGTCGGCTCGACGTTGGTGATGTACGGCTCGGCCCGCATCCCTTCGCCCGCGCAGGCCGAGGCACGGATTGCGGCGGCCGAGGGTGGCGACGAGTATGACCAGAAGGTCGCCGCCCGCCTCGCCGAGAAGGCCAAGTATTACGACGAGGCCTACAAGCTCGCCCGGTTGGTCAGCGAAAAGGGTATCATCGAGAATGGCCTGCGCCAGTTCGTCATCACCACCGGCGGCGGGCCTTCGATCATGGAGGCGGGCAACCGCGGCGCGTCTGACGCGGGCAGCGAATCGATTGGACTCAACATCGTCCTGCCGCATGAGCAGGCGCCGAATCCCTATGTGACGCCGTACCTCAGCTTCCAGTTCCACTACTTCGCGCTGCGCAAGATGCACTTCCTGCTGCGCGCCCGCGCGGTCGCGGTCTTCCCCGGCGGGTTCGGGACGTTTGACGAGTTCTTCGAGCTCGTCACGCTGATCCAGACCGGCAAGATGAAGCCGATGCCGATCATCCTGTTCGGCAAGGAATTCTGGAACCGGGTCGTGAATTTCGAAGCGCTGGCCGAGGAAGGCGTGATCTCTAAAGCCGATCTCGACCTGTTTACCTGGGTGGAAACCGCTGAGGAGGCCTGGGCCTGCATCTGCGATTTCTACGAGATCAAAAGCTAGGCAAGGCTGCGCACCGCCTGATGGCCGAGCGGGCCGTGGCCGGCGCCGAATCCGGGGGCGGCTTCGATCGCACGGATCACGAATTGCCGCGCCAGCCTGACCGCGTGTTCCAGCGGCTGACCGTGGCCGAGCAGCGTCGCTATCGCCGATGACAGGGTGCAGCCGGTGCCGTGGGTGTGCCGGGTGTCGATCCGCGCATGATCGAAGGCAACGATCCGCGCGCCCGCAGCTCCGGTTTCAGGGAAGTAAAGCACATCGCGGATGCGGTCCGTATCGCCATGCCCGCCCTTGGCCAGCACCGCCGTGCCGACTTCCTCGGCGAGTTCCTCGGCAGCGTCGACCATGGCTTCGTGGGTGGTGAGCGGGCGGCCGACGAGATGCGCGAGTTCGGGCAGGTTGGGGGTGATCAGCGCCGCGCGCGGGAACAGCAGCGCGCGCATGGCTTCGACCGCATCAGGTCCAATCAGCGCTGCGCCGCTGGTGGCGATCATCACCGGATCGAGCACGATGGGCGCCTCAACCCCCTCCAGCGCCTCGGCCACGGCGGCGATGACTGCGGCATCGTGCAGCATCCCGATCTTGATCGCGTCAACGCTGATATCGTCGATGCACGAGGCGATCTGCTGCGCCACCATCTCCGGCGCGAGCGGGACGATCCCTTGGACGCCGACCGTGTTCTGCGCCGTGATCGCGGTGATCGCAGTCATGGCATAGCCGCCGAGCATGGTGATGGTCTTGATATCCGCCTGAATGCCAGCGCCACCTGATGAGTCGGAACCGGCGATGCTGAGGATGCGGGGGGGTGGGGGGGTGGTCATGCACCCGCCATAGCAAGTCTGTGCTCAGGATTGGATTGTTTTGCAGGGGTTGGGTGGATTCGGTTCATCCCGTCACCCCAGCGGTTGCGAAGCACAACCGAAGGTTGAACGCTGGGGCCTAGGGCCAAATAGTGCAGAGGTTGCCGCCCTAGATCCCAGCTTTCGCTGGGATGACGAGCGCGGCGAACCTAGGTCGCTCCCCAACCTTAGCGTAGCAGACCCTCGCGCGCCTGCCTCAGCCCTTGTACTTCCGCTCCGTGCTCGGCGGATACTTCGCGTGGAGCGCCTTAGCGCGCGTCGGGCGGTCGACCAGTTCGCCGCCGCAATTGGGACAGCGGTCGTCCAAGTCCTCGGCGCATTCGGCGCAATAGGTGCATTCGAACGAGCAGATGAACGCGCCGGGCGCTTCGGCGGGGAGACCGATGCCGCAGGTTTCGCAATCGGGGCGCATTTCCAGCATCGCGGTGTCTCCTAAACTGCCGCGTGCACGGCTTCGCAGATGGCGTCGACCACCTGTTCGACCTGCGCGCGGTCGTCACCTTCGGCCATCACGCGGATCACCGGCTCGGTGCCCGAAGGGCGGATCACCAGGCGGCCCTTGCCCGCCAGCGCCGCTTCCGCCTCGGCGATCACGGCCTGCACCTGCGGATTGTCGAGCGGCTTGCCGCCTTCGTAGCGCACGTTCTTGAGCAATTGCGGGACCGGATCGAACACGTGCAGCACTTCGCTTGCGGGCTTGCCGGACCGCACTAGGCTCGCCAGCACCCGCAGCGCGGCGACTGTGCCGTCGCCGGTGGTGCCGTGGTCGAGCAGGATCATGTGGCCCGATTGCTCGCCGCCGACATTGAACCCGCCCGCCTTCATCGCTTCGAGCACATAGCGGTCGCCCACCTTGGCGCGTTCGAGGGTGAGGCCCCGGCCCGCCAGATAGCGTTCGAGGCCGAGATTGCTCATCACCGTCGCCACGATCCCGCCGCCGCGCAGCAGGCCCTTGTCCTGCATCCGCCCGGCGATCAGCGCCATGATCTGGTCGCCATCGACCGCGCGGCCTTTTTCATCGACCACGATCAGCCGGTCGGCATCGCCGTCCAGCGCAATGCCGATATCCGCGCCTTCCTCGACCACCTTGGCTTGCAGCGCGGCAATCGCGGTGGAGCCGACTCCGTCGTTGATGTTGATGCCGTTGGGGGTGACGCCCAAGGCGATCACCTCGGCCCCCAGCTCCCAGATCGCTGAAGGAGCCACTTGGTATGCCGCGCCATTGGCGCAATCGACCACCACTTTCAGACCATCGAAGCGGATATCGGCGGCGACCGATTGCTTGACCGCGTGGATATAGCGCCCGCGCGCATCCTCGATCCGGCGCGCGCGGCCGATGCGTTCGGCAGGTACGAGGGGGATGTCGGTTTCCATCAACCGCTCGATTTCCGCCTCCGCCTCGTCAGACAGCTTGAAGCCATCGGGGCCGAACAGCTTGATGCCATTGTCCGCGAACAGGTTGTGACTCGCCGAGATCATCACGCCCAGATCCGCGCGCATTTCCCGCGTCAGCAGGGCGATGGCAGGGGTCGGCAGCGGCCCGGTCATGATCACGTCGATCCCGACAGATGTGAAGCCCGCCACCAGCGCGCTTTCCATCATATAGCCCGACAGGCGCGTGTCCTTGCCGATCACCACCCGGTGGCGGTGCCCACCGCGCACGAAGTGGCGTCCGGCGGCCTGCCCGACCTTCATCGCGGTCGCGGCGGTCATTACGCCGGCATTGGTGCGGCCTCTGATCCCGTCCGTCCCGAACAGCTTGCGTGCCATGAAAGTCCCGTCCCCGCTTCAGCAAGATTGTCTCGCGCTTCTGGCGCGGTTATCGGCCAAAGGGAAGGGCGGGGCGCTCGTTTAAGGGATATGGCATTGCTCGAAAGTGAAAACGCGGCGCCCGGTTCGGGCGCGCAGGGGAAATTCGCACTGGTTTCGATCCGCCTGCCGGTGGCGTTGACCTTTGCCGCGCTGGTCGGCGGCCTGCTGGCGGGGATCGCCGGGGGAGCGATGGGCGCACCGGCTGCGCTGACGGATATCGCCGCGCTGATCGGCGGGCTGTGGCTGCGCGCCTTGCAGATGACGATCACTCCGCTGGTTGCAGCGCTGCTGGTGCTGGGGCTGGTGCAGATGATCATGGCCGCCCGGGTTGGCACGGTGGCCCGGCGGATGCTGGCGATCATGGTCGCGGTGCAGCTGGCGGGCGGGGCCTTCACCTCGATTGCCATGCCGGCGCTGCTGCGCGCTTTCCCGGTGCCAGAAGGCGCAGGTGCGTTTCTTGCCAAAACATCGGAGAGCGTGGGCGAAGTGCCCGGTGTGCTCGACTTCATGGCCTCGCTCGTCTCGCCAAACATCATCGCCGCCGCAGCCGAGACCGCGATGCTGCCGCTGACGCTGTTCTTCGTGATGTTCGCGGTCGCCATCACCCGTCTGCCCGAAGATCAGGGCGAGCGGCTGCTGGGGTTCTTCCATGCGCTGGGCAATGTCATGCTGCTGATCATCGGCTGGGTGCTGGGAATCGCGCCTATCGGCGTGTTCGCGCTGGCTTACGGCGTCGGCGTGCAGAGCGGCGGCGGGGCGTTTGCAGCTCTAGGGCATTATGTGCTGACCGTGACCGCGATGGGCACCTTCATTTTGGCGCTCGCCTATGGCATCGCCATGGGGCTGGGGCGGACAGGCGCGCGGTTTGCCAGCGCCGTGCTGCCAGCCCAAGCCGTGGCGCTTTCGACGCAAAGCTCGCTCGCCAGCCTGCCTGCGATGCTCGATTCGGCCGGAAGGCTGAGCCTGCGCGCTTCGACCGCTGAATTCGTGCTGCCACTCGCCGTGGTGATCTTCCGCGCCACCAGTGCCGCAATGAACCTCGCTGTGGTCTATTACATCGCCGCGCTGGCGGGTGTGGAGGTTTCGCCGACCGTGGCGGTGGCGGGCATCCTGATTGCCAGCGTCATCAGCCTTTCCGCTGTCAGCCTGCCCGGATCGATCAGCTTCGTCGTCTCGATCGGGCCGATTGCGCTGGCGATGGGCGTGCCGGTCGAGCCGCTCGCGCTGCTGGTCGCGGTCGAGATGCTGCCCGATCTGATGCGGACCTTGGGCAACGTCACCATGAATGTTGCTGTCACAAGCGCAGTTGACCGCGCTGCTGCTTCGTCCGAGACGGCTGCGACTTGAAGCTGCAACCCTTCGCCCACATCTGCGTTATCAATAGAGACTGATTTCAACCCCCCTGTTTCAACCCACGCCTTCTGGAGGACACCCATGGCTTTCGCACTTTCCCCGCTGCCCTACCCCGACTCCGCGCTTGAACCGGCGATCTCGGCCGAGACGCTGTCGTTCCACTACGGCAAGCACCACCAGACCTATCTCGACAAGATGAACGCGGCGATTGAGGGCACCGCCCACGCCGACAAGTCGTTGGAAGAGATCGTCGCCGCCTCACGCGGAGCTGACAAGGGCCTGTTCAACAACTCGGCGCAGACTTGGAACCACGCGTTCTACTGGAACTCGATGGCAGCAGAAACCACTGCACCTTCGGATGAACTGGTCGCCGGGATCGAAGCGACGTTCGGCTCGGTCGACGAGCTGAAGCAGAAGCTCAAGGATCGCGGCGTTGGCCACTTTGCGTCGGGCTGGGTGTGGCTGGCTGAAAAGGACGGCAAGCTCAGCATCGAGGAAACCCACGATGCCGACACGCTGGCCGACAGCGGTTTTAACCCGCTGCTGGTGCTCGACGTGTGGGAGCACGCCTATTACCTCGATCACCAGAACAAGCGCCCGGCCTATCTGGACGCCGTGGTCGAGAACAAGCTCAACTGGGCCTTCGCCAGCGAAAACCTCGCACGCGGGACGGTGTGGACTTACGCGTAAGTCTGAGTGAATCGCACAAAAGGAAGGCCCGAAGGAGCGATCCTTCGGGCCTTTTGCTTTCTCCCCGTCCCGGGCTTGACCCGGGACCCCGCTACCTTTGAGCGGGAAGGGAAAAGCTGGGCCCCGGATAAAGCCCGGGGCGGGGGGTCAAGGCCGCGAACTCACCCCATTGCCCGCCGCGACCTCGTCCAGCTCCTCGAGGATCGCGCTGTGCGCCACATCGTCATCGCTCGAACGGCGCGGGATGCTGCCATTCGCCAGCATTTCGGTGAGCGCGGCGCGGGCGCGGCCGACGCGGCTCTTGATCGTGCCGACGGCGCAGCCGCAGATTTGCGCCGCTTCCTCGTAGGAAAACCCGCCTGCGCCGACGAGCAACAACGCCTCGCGTCGCTCCGCCGGGAGCGTCAGCAGCGCGCGGTGCAGGTCGCTCAGATGGATCGGTTCTTCCTGCCCCGCAGGCGCGGTCAGGATGCGTTCGGCCACGCCTTCGTCATACTCGCCGCGGAAGCGGTTGCGACGCATATCGGTGAGGTAGGCGTTGCGCAGGATCACGAAGGTCCAGGCGCGCATCGAGGTGCCGGGTTCGAACCGGTCCTGCGCCGCCCATGCCTTGAGCAAGGTTTCCTGCACCAGATCATCGGCGAGGTCAGGTCGGCCGCACAAGCCCCGCGCAAAGGCGCGCAGATGGGGGACGACGTCTGTCAGCTCGCGTTTGAAACTGGCCTTGTCGATGGCCGAAAGGCTGCCACCCGGCTCGCGTTCGTCGTTCGCTGGCCCATCGCTCATTGGCTGGTGTCCCGGCCATCGCGCGCTGCACCCTTGCCGCGGGCAGGGTCAATCGCGTCGAGCCGGTCGAGCAGATCCTTGAAACTGTCGGGCAAAGCCTCTTCGACCACCGAATCATACAGCTGCTTCAGCCCATCGGCCCATTCGGGCGGGCGGCTGTGGGCGCCATCGTCGCCCTCGCCATTGCTGCCACCCTGATTGAAATTCGAGGCCATGATGCTGTGGTGTGTCCCTGATCCCGTGGTCCCGGCCCCACTGCGGAACCGATTTCGCCGCTCTGTTGGCCGACCATACCACGATGGCCGGCCCCTTGGCACGCTTGCGAGTTTGGACGATTCGGGAACGATGCGCTACCAGTTTGGTTCCGGCTGCGACCTCAGCGTCCCGCTTTGCACCGCCGCCCGGACAGGATTGCACGCCATCGACCCGCTCAATCTCAGCCCGGAACTTGTTTCCGCCGTCCCACCGCCGCCGACTTCGTCGGGCCGGGCGCGGCGCTGGCTGGTGCTCTATCCGCGCGCTATCCCGCTCGTGATCTTCCTCGCGCTCGCCGCGATCACTGCGCTCAGCGTGTTCGCGATCGAGAGTAACGCCCGCGCCCGCGAACGTGCGCTAATGCGCGAATATGCCCAGGGCGTGGCCGCAGCACTCGACCGCAGCGGCAGCGGGTTCACGTCATACCTCAGGGCAGGCGCCGCACTTTTCTCCAGCCTTGAGGACGTCAGCCCCGAGACCTTCGACAATTTCGTGCGCGCGCTGAAGCTCAATACCGAATATTCGGGTGCCGAGGGCATCGGCTGGATCCCGGTGCTGGAAGCACGCGATCTGCCAGCGTTCCTCGCCCAGACGCGCGCCAACGAGCCCGCCTATCCCGATATCTTCCCCGCCCCCACCAGCCGCACCGGGCGGGTGGCGCCGGTGGCGATGTTTGCCCCGGCCGCGCCGCACAACCGCCGCGCGCTGGGCTATGACATGTATTCCGATCCCGCCCGCGCCGCCGCCATGGCCGAGGCTGAACTGACCCTGCGTCCAGCCGCATCGGGCCGGATTGTGTTGGTGCAGGAAACCAGCGGCACCGCGCCAGCCTTTGCGATCTACATGCCGGTGTTCCGCATGAACACTCCGGGTGAGCGGGGGCTGGCGGGCTTCGTCTACACCCCGTTCCGCGCGCGCGAATTTCTCGATGCCGCGATAGACCGCCAGGGGCAGGGCCGGTTCGGCGTGCGGCTCTATGATGGTGAGGTCAGCACGGGGCACCTGCTGGTCGCCCAGTCGATCAGCGATGCGGCCAAGGAAACGGTCGAACAGGAAGTCACCATCGCCGACCGCAAGCTGATGCTGGTGATCGAAAGCGGCAATGCACAGGTGCTTTCGCCCTTGTCGATGGTCACGCTGATCTTCGGGCTGGCGCTGGCGAGCCTGTTGATGCTGCTGGCGCGGCTGCTGACCCAGCAAGCGTTCGAGGATCAGGCGCGGCTGGCGTTCTTTGAAGAACAGCACTCGATCCGCAATTCCCTGACCCGCGAACTCAATCACCGGGTCAAGAACACGCTGGCCAATGTGCTCTCGATCCTGTCGCTGACCCGCAGGCGCGCGAGCGGGCTGGACGATTTTGCCGACAGCCTCGAAGGCCGCATCCGCGCGCTGTCGGCCACGCATGACCTGCTCACCGTGACGGACTGGGGCACCACCCCGATCCGCGCGGTGATCGAGGCGGAGTTGCAGCATTTCCGCTCGGCGCTCGACGATACGATCCTGCTCGACGGGCCGGAGCTGGAACTGGCTCCCAATGACGCGCTGTCGTTTGGCCTCGCGGTGCACGAGCTGGCGACCAATGCGGCGAAGTATGGCGCGCTCAGCGTTCCCGGCGGACAGGTGACGATCCGCTGGCAGCGCGGGGACGATCAGGGCGGGGAGACCGGCTGGGCCGAGGTCGAGTGGCAGGAAACCGGCGGGCCGCCCGTCGCAACCGAGCGCCGCCGCGGGTTCGGCACCGAGCTGATCGAGAAGGTTGTCGCTCACGAATTGCGCCAGCCGGTGACGCTCGACTTTGCGACTACCGGCGTGCGCTGCGTGCTGCGCGTCCCCGTGCGCCGCCCGGCCGACTTCCGCATCCGCGAGAAGGACGGGGAGCGGGGCGGGCCGAAGGGTTAGCCCAGCGGCCGCGTCGATCCGAAGAACAGCGCCTGACTGATCGCCGCGCGCACGGTGGCTTCCTGGAACGGCTTGGTGACCAGATAGGTCGGTTCGGGCCGGTCGCCGGTCAGCAGGCGTTCGGGGTAGGCCGTGATGAAGATCACCGGCATCGACCCGACCGACAGGATATCATCCACCGCATCGAGACCGGACGACCCGTCTGCCAGCTGGATATCGGCCAACACCAACCCCGGCATCGCTTCGCCCACCGCAGTGCGGGCCTGCGTGCGCGTGGCAGCCGTGCCGCTGACAGTGTGGCCAAGGCCGATTACGAGGTCTTCAAGCTGCATCGCGATCAGCGGTTCATCCTCGATGATGAGGACCGAGGTGGTTTGCTCGCGTTCGATATCGGCGATGGCCTGTGCGACCATCTCAGCAACGTCTTGCGGCGAGCGGTCGAGGATTGCGGCGGCTTCGGCCGTGGTGAAGTCCTCCAGCGTGGTCAGCAGCAACGCCTGACGCGCGGGCGGGGTGATCACGCCCAGCCGCGCCTGCGCGCCGGCCTCGTGTTCGCTCGCCGCCGTGCCGGTCGCTTCCGGGCCCGAGGCGCTCGCCCAGACCTTGCTGAACGCGCGGTAGAGCGGCACGCGCCCACCGGCGAGGCTGGCCATCAGCGCTTCGTCAGCGAGCACGGCTTCGAGCATCTCGCGCACAAAGGCATCCCCGCTCGCCTGCGACCCCGTCAACGCACGGGCATAGCGGCGCAGGAAGGGCAAGTTGGCCGCGATCTGGCTTCCGAGAGACATGAGGCACCTTTCGCTTGGATGTGTTGGGGCAATCGATCAAGGCCCATAGCGGTTCCCCGCAGCGCCGTCGCGGTTATCCGGCAAGTCTCTGAAGTTTCATAATTTGTGTAGGGTTTCCGTTACGGCAAAAAAATTTCTCTGCGTCCGGGAACCGGATTTCGGGACGATCATTATCCCATTGTCACCGCCGAGACCCCCCTCCCGTCCAAGCGGCTGGTGATACGATCCCGAAAGGCCTCCGTTGTTCCGCAACGGAGGCCTTTTTTCTGTGTATCGCGCTGGCGCGCGATGCAGACCACCCGCCCCACCGAAGGTGGCTTTAAATCAAGAAAGCTTCCGCTCGTAGATCACATATTCGCGATTGACCTTGCTCTTGATCGTGTCGGCGATCGCCAGCATTCCTTGGTTGTCTTCCAACACCCAGCCAAGCTCGCCGCGGGTCGATTCGAACTTGCCGATCGCTTCCAGGCGGATCGCCTCGATCATCATGAAGGCCAACTGCCCGGCCATGCGGGTTCCGTGCAACTCCTTCAGCACCCCCATTAGCGGCACTCGCATTCCGGCGCCCTTGGGGTGGCGCAGCCAGCGCAGCATGTAGATCCAGCCGAACGGGAACAGCTTGCCTTTGATCTTCGCCAACGCGTCGTTCACATCGGGGAAGGTCAACATGAAGGCGACAGGCCGCCCGTCGACCTCGACGATCACATTCAGTTCCTCGTGGATGATGGCGCGCAGTTTCTTGCCGGCATAGGCGACCTCGGCCGGGGTAAAGGGAACAAAGCCCCAATTGTCCGACCATGCATCATTGAGGATCGCCAGAATGGTCGCGACCTCTTCATCCCAGCGGCTCTTGTCGACCCGGCGCAGATTGATCCGCGGGTTGCGTTGGCCGGTCTGGACGAGCCGGTCCACCAGCGGGCCGAACCCGCTCGTGATGTCGAGATCATAGGTGTAGAGCGTCTTGGCGCGGGTAAAGCCCGCCGCCTCGATCCAGCCGGCATAATGCGCAGGGTGGTGGCCCATCAGCAGCATCGGCGGGTGATCCTGCCCGCTGACCAGCAGGCCGGGCTCTTCCCAGATCGACAGCGATATGGGGCCGAGCACGCGGGTCATCCCTTCGCCCACCAGCCAGCCTTCCGCAGCAGTCAGCAGCGCGCGGGCCACATCCTCATCCTCGGCATCGAAATAGCCGAAAAAGCCGGTGCCGGGGCCAAAGCCCTGTTCGGCGGGCATGGCGAGCGCAAGTTCATCGATGTGGGCCGAAATCCGCCCCACCGGCTGGCCACCGCGCGAGGCAATGAACAATTGCACCCGCGCATGGCCAAAGAATGGGTTCTTGGCAGGGTCGACCAGTTCGATCTGTTCGGAGCGGATTTGCGGGACGAAATGCTCCAGCCGATCCGAAAAAGCGCGGCCGAGATCAACGAAAGCCGCCCGCCCGCGCTTGTCGCTGACCGGCACGATCTCTATCTCTGCTGTCTTGGCCGCCACATCCGTCACGCAACCATCCTCGTATTTGCTTTCAATCAAGGTGTCTGTGTCGCGCCCGGGCCATTGACGCAAGGCTATCGATCACTGTCACCAACAACCCGCGTTTGGCTCGGCCCCCGATTTGGGGTAGGGCGAGCCTCAGGATTTGCCGAAAATGACCATGCACCAGACCATCCACCCCCAGCCCGCCAAGGCCACACGCGTCCAGTTCATGGTCGAGGATGACAAGGCGATGCTGCGCGCCGCGCGCGACCTCACCAAGGGGCTGGGTGAGGCGAAACCGGCGATTTATTGGACTGATATGCTGGTTTCGGCGGGCGTGGGCTACGCCGGGATTGCGGTGGCAATCGTATCGGGCAGTCTCGGCGTGAAGATTGCTGCCGGTCTGGTGGCCGCGCTGGCGTTCTACCGCGCGCTGATGTTCATTCACGAGCTCACGCACATTCACCGCGATGCGCTCCCCGGGTTTCGCACCGGTTGGAACCTCCTCGTCGGCATTCCGATGCTGACGCCGAGCTTCATGTATGAAGGCGTCCACACGATCCACCACAAGCGCACGCAATATGGCACGGTGGAAGACCCCGAATACCTGCCGCTCGCGCTGATGAAGCCGTGGAGCCTGCCGCTGTTTGTGCTGGTGGCGATGCTGTTGCCGGTGGCGCTGATTGTGCGCTTCGGCGTGCTCTATCCGCTGGGCCTGATCATCCCGCCGCTGCGCAAGTTCACGTGGGAGCGGTTCTCGTCGCTGTCGATCAACCCTGAGTTCCGCCGCAAGGCGCCCGAGGGTGATTTCGCAGGCCGCGTGCGCTGGCAGGAAGCGGGTGCGAGCCTGTGGGCTGTGGCGCTAATCGCTTCAGTGTTCGTGTTCGGTTGGCAGCCGCTGGCGACAGCGCTGGCGATCCTTTCGCTCGCTGCGGTGCTCAACCAATTGCGCACCCTCGTTGCCCACCTGTGGGAGAACGAGGGCGAGGCGATGACAGTAACCGCGCAGTTCCTCGATTCGGTCAACGTGCCCCCGCCGGGTCTGGCCGCCGAGATCTGGGCGCCGGTCGGCTTGCGGTACCACGCGCTGCACCACCTGATGCCCTCGATGCCGTATCACGACCTGCCCGAAGCGCACCGCCGCCTGGCGCGCGAGCTGGGGAAGGGTTCGACCTATGAAGGCGCGAACCATCCCGGGATGCTGACGCTGGTGGGCCGGATCGCGAAGAGCACGATGGGGACGCGGGCGTAGGCGCCCAGCTCTAATCCAGAAAACAGATCATCGCGCAGCGGCGGTCGGCGGGGAGGCCGTCTTCCACCTCGTTCGCGAGCTCCCCGGCGAGGCGTGGGTGGGCGTCGATAGCGGTCAGCTCCTCAAAGCCCAGACGCGCATAGAACGGGCCGTTCCATTCAAGGTCGCGGAAGGTCGTCAGGGTCAGCGCTCTGAACCCGGTGTTGCGCGCGTCGATCATGGCGGCGCGCACCAGCCCGGCTCCGATGCCGCGCCGCTGGTACGCCGGGGCGACGTCCATTTCCCAAATGTGGAGTTCACGGCTGAAGGGTTCGGCCACCAGAAACCCCGCCATCGCCTCCCCGACATGGGCGACAAGGCTGTGGCCCTTGCGGATCAGGCGAGCAAAGTCAGCCGGGGTGCGGGTGGCAGTGGGGTCAATTCCCGGCTCCCCGGCAAAGACCACTGCCGCTGCGCGCTCAATCTCGGGCATGGCTTCGGCGTCGCCCGCGCGCGCGAGCCGGAGCGACCACTGGCCCCTCACTCTTCGGTCCGGATCAGCACCGTCTCGCCCAGCAACAGGAACAGCACGAACGGCGCCCATGCAGCGAGGAGTGGCGGGTAGCCGCCGAAGCTGCCCATCGCCAGCGCGGCATTGTCGACCACAAAATAGGCAAACCCCAGCGCCATGCCGATGATCGCGCGCACGAACAATTGCCCTGATCGTGCCAGCCCGAAGGCGGCGATCGAGCCCAGCAGCGGCATCAACAGCGCGGACAGCGGCCCAGACAGGCGGTGCCACCACTTGGCGCGCATCTCGTCGGTGTTACGGCCCGCAGCGGCATAGGTGTCGATACTGTGCGACAGCTCCCAAAAACTCTGCGCGTCGGGATCGATTGATTGCAGCATGATCCGGTCGGGGGTGAGGGTCTCGCCCACCACGGCGGCGGGCGGACGTTCGGTAATCGCACCGGCGACGTCGAACTTCACCGGGTTTTCCAGCCGCCAGCCGGGACCGGCATAGGTCGCGCGGGCGCTGCGGATCTGTTCGCGGATGATCCCGCCGGGCGCGCGGGCGTACCACGTCACGCCGGTCAGCACGATGCTCTCGCCCGTTCCTGTTAGGGTCGCGGCGGTGAGGATATTGTCGCCATCGGTGAGATAGATGCTGGATCGCACCCCGCCGGTCTGCGCGGGCGGGATCGGGCCGTAATCCGCGCTCTCCCACGCCTTCAGCGTCGCATTGGCGCGGGTGACGACCCGCTCGTTGAAGGCGAAGCTCCCCAGTGACACCAACGCTGCGGTCAACAGCAGAGGCGAGAGCACCTGGTGCGCCGATAGCCCCGCCGCCTTCATCGCCACCACTTCGCTGTTCTGGTTCAGCGTCACCAGCGTGATCAGCGTCGCCAGCAGCACCGAATAGGGCAGGAAGCGGGAAACCAGCTGCGGCAGGCGCAGTCCTGCATATTGCAGGATCTCGGCCTGTCCGTTGCCCGGTGCAGCGAGGATCTTGCCAGTCGCCGACAGCAGATCGAGCGCCAGCAGCACCAGCACCAGCATGACGAGCACCGCAAGGATGCGCACCACGAACATCTTCGCCAGATAGATCGTCAGTGTGCGCGAGGGGAAGAAGTCGAGCTGCATCGCCGCCTACTCTGCCGGCGCCGGTTGCGGCGCAGGCCCCGCCGCACGCGGACGGCGGCGCGAGAACAGCTTCCTCACCCGCTTCGACAGCTTGGCAAAGGCCATCTCCAGCGCGCCGATCGCCTGCCCGCCGGGGACATAGGCGACGCGGTAATACATCCAAATAATAAGGCCCGCGAACAGCACGAAGGGCACCCAGAAGGCGAGGATCGGATCAAGCCGACCGAGCGAGGCGACATCCTCGCCGTATTGGTTGATCTTGTGATAGGCGACCACCATCACGATCGACACGAACACCCCCAGCGCGCTGGTGGATCGCTTGGGCGGGATCGCCAGCGCCACTGCCAAGAGCGGCATCAGGAACATCATCACGATCTCGACCAGCCGGAAGTTGAAGCTGGCGACACTGGCGTCACGCTGATCGGGCGCGCTGTCGCGGCTCCAGCCCATCTTGAGCAGTTCGGGCAGGATGTACTCGCGCGTCGCATCGCCGCGCGCGCGGAATTTCTCGATCGCAGGTAGATCAATCGGCAGGTCGTGGCGGCTGAAACTCAGCACGCGCGGGGTCTGCCCCTGCATCCCGGTGTCCTGAATGATCGTGCCTTCCGTGAGGCGCAGGATGATCGTATCGGGATTGTCGCGGGTGGAGAGGAACGCACCCTCGCGCGCGGAAATCGACAGCACCTGCCCCTTGGCATTGGCGACGCGGGCGAAGATGCCGATCAACCGGCGGCCATCATCCTCGCTCTCCTCAATCCGCAGCGCCATGCGGTCGGCGATGGTGGTGAACTCGCCCACCTTGATCGAAGCCCCCAGCGCGCCGGAGCGCAGTTCGTACTCCATCTGCTCGTAGTAATAGCGGCTGATCGGCTGGATATAGAATACCAGCGCAATGTTGAGCGCGACCATCACCAGCGTGATGAGATAGGGCATCCTGAGCAGCCGGTTATACGACAACCCGACCGCGCGCATCGTATCAAGCTCGGAGGATGTCGCTAGCTTGCGGAACGCCAGCAACACGCCCAGCAGCAGGCCCAAGGGGATCGCAAGGCTCGCATATTCGGGGATCAGCGCGCCCAGCATCTTGAACACGACGCCCACCGGCCCACCTTCGACCGCGACGAAATCGAACAATCGCAGCATCTTGTCGAGCGTCAGCAGCGATGCAGCAAGCGCAAACACGCCCAGCATCGGTACGATGACCAGCCGCAGGATATAGCGGTCTATGCTGGGGATCATGTTGAACAAGAGCGGCTTTCCGTCGTTTGCGTGCAGGCCATAGCGATGCAGCGCCCCCGCGTCATGCCCCCAATTCTGGGGGAGGGTGGATGAGCGTCAGATTTACCGCAAAACGGCGCTACCAGAAGCGGCTACCGGGTATGCCCTTGAACGGGCCCGCCTCGCGCGAGGTGATCCAGCCGCCATAGAACCCGCCGGGCTGCGGGGTGATCTGTTCGCCGTCGATCAGCACAGCATCGAACGGCATCGCATAGAAGGCGATGTGGTCCTTGATGCTGGCAAAGCCAGGCTTGGGGTCGGGGTAGCTCCACGCCGTCGCCGCGATGGTTTCGTTGCCGATCACCACATCCCAATAGACCGCCTGCCCTTTCCACTCGCAGATCGAGCGGGCCGGGTTGGGCTGCAGGTGCGCCATCGCGATGTCGGATTGCGGGATGTAATAGGTGGGCGGATGCGAGGTTTCGAGCGTGCGCCACGCGGCGCGTGCGTCGGCGATCACCACATCGCGATGAACGATGCGAATATGCCGCGATGTCGGTTCACAGATGGGAGGGCGGGGGTAGTCCCACACGCTTTCCTGCCCCGGTAGCAGCGGATCGGGATCGGGATGGTGCGGCTGGCGCATGGCCCGCCGGTCAGGCTTTCTCAAGCGTGCATTGCAGCGGATGTTGGTTCTGCTTGGCGAAGTCCATCACCTGATTGACCTTGGTTTCGGCCACTTCATAGGTGAAGATCCCGCAGACGCCCACGCCGCGCTGGTGGACGTGGAGCATGACACGGGTGGCCTGCTCCAGATCCATCCCGAAGAAGCGTTTCAGCACGAGCACCACGAATTCCATCGGAGTGTAATCGTCGTTGAGCATCAGCACTTTGTACTGGCTCGGCTTCTTGGCCTTGGCGCGGGTCTTGGTGGCGACGCCGACCTGATCCTTGCCATCGCCGTCCCCATCCTTGCCAGCGCCGCCATCCTCGTCATTCGCGCGCACGGGAAGGACAAGCGGCGCGTGCGGCTCGACCATGGCGGCGAGGGGAAGGAAGGACGGGTTCGGCATGAGCCTCCATTATGGGAAAGGCACGCGCGTGTGCAAGCGGTTGGTTAGATTCATTTGGGGTCGGCCATGCAGGCGCCCAGAATAAAAAGGGCCGGCCAGACGCTGGTCTGGCCGGCCCGCGCTTTTCAGCGCTCTTTCGTGAACCGGGTTGGGAGAGAGGAGAGAGGCCCGGCTCAGAAACTTTTTGGCTTACGCAGCCTTCTTGATCTTTTCCGCGGCGACGCTGACGCGGTTCGAGATCGGGGCGAAGGCTTCGTTGTAGAGCTTCACCCAAGCTTCGGTGCGCTTCGAGCCGTAAGAAACCAGCGCGTCGAAGTTGCGACGGGCGATTTCACCCTGAAGCTGCATCAGTTCGGTCGGCGACTTGACGGCGGCAACCTTCTTGGCGTCTTCGGTGACGGTTTCGATCACGGTCTTGCCGGTTTCGACGTTGTCCTTGAGCAGCTCCTGCGCGCCGGCGATGAAGATCTTGCCGCTTTCGACGACAGCTTCGACATTCGCCTTGGTGAACTCGGTGGCTTCCGAAGCCAGCACGGTGGTCTGGGCGTAAGCAGTCTTCGCGCGGGTCTGAACGTCAGCGATGACGTCCTTGGCAGTCGCGGCAATATCGGTGTTCTTGGCAGTGGCCATGATGGTGTCCTTGAGCTTGATGACGGGGTTGGTCTTCGGCGCGGCGGGCTTGCTCGTCTTGACGGCAGCCTTCCTAGCCAGCACCGGCTTCTTGACCGGGGTTTTGGTTGCCGTCTTCTTGACGGTCTTGGCAGCGGCCTTCTTGACTGGGGTTGCCTTCTTGGCAGCCGGAGCCTTCTTGGGCGCAGCGATCTTCTTGGCGACCGGAGCGGCTTCAACCTTCGGCGCTTCGACGGCCTTGGCCGATGCTTCGGCGTAAGCCTTCTCGGCAGCAGCGTCGATCTTGGCGACGGGAGCCTTGGCCTCGGTGGCCTTTACTTCGGCAGCAGTGTTTTCAACTTCGGACATGGTAGCCTCGCTTCATGTTGCACTGCACAAAATAGTCAATGCGGATGCGAAGTCAAGCCTTTTTGTGCAGTGCACAAAAATGTAAGAATGTATGCAGATTCAGAGTTTTGGTGCTTAGGGCAGCGTGGACTTGCTGAACAAAACCCCGTTAGCGCGTCTTCACATAGCGTCCCGGCGCGTCCTCTATCACGGTGTCGCCCTTGCTGCCGGGCACGCGCTTCCCGCTTGCAGGAACACGCGCATCGGACTGGCGGTGAAGCCATTCGAGCCAGTGCGGCCACCAGCTACCCGGATGCTCGGTCGCGCTTTCGACAAAGGCCTTGAGCGACGGCGCGGCGCTATCGCCGACCCAGTACTGGTACTTGCCAGCAGCAGGTGGATTGACCACGCCGGCGATATGGCCGGAGCCTGCCAGCAGGAACTCCATTGGCCCGGTGAAATGCTTGGTGATCCGCCACACGCTTTCGGCGGGCGCAATGTGATCCTCCCGGCCTGCCTGCACGAAGCTGGGGGTGGCGACCTTGGTGAGGTCGATCGGCGTGCCGTCGGCCTCCAAGGCGTCCGGCACCACCAGCTTGTTGTCGCGGTAGAGATCGCGCAAGTAGGCGTTGTGCCATTTCGATGGCAGGTTGGTGACGTCGCCGTTCCAGTGGAGCAGATCGAAGGCGGGGTAATCCTCGCCCATCATGTAGTTGTTCACCACATAGTTCCAGATCAGGTCGCGGCCCCGAAGCGCGTTGAACGCGGCGGCGAGATAGCGCCCATCAAGGTAGCCATGCGGCGACAGCTGCCCGATCATTTCTAGCTGGCCATCGTCGATGAAATTCTTGAGATCGCCGCTCTTCTCGAAATCGACCTGAGCGGTGAAGAAGGTGGCGGACTTGACCTTGTCCGCTTCACCGCGGCGCGACAGGATCGCGAGCGTTGCCGCTAGTGTCGTCCCCGCGACGCAATAGCCGATGGTGTGGACGGCCGGCACATCGAGCCGCGCACGGACATGGTCGATCGCTTCCATCTGGGCGCGGATGTAATCGTCCCACACCACATCGCCCATGGTTTCGTCCGCCGATTTCCAGCTGACCACGAACACGGTGATCCCCTGATCCACCGCCCATTTGATGAAGCTCTTCTTGGGCGTCAGGTCGAGGATGTAGAAGCGGTTGATCCACGGCGGGAAGATGATCAGCGGCACTTCCAGCACGGTATCGGTCGTGGGGCTGTACTGGATCAGCTGGAAGATCGGCGTTTCGTGGACGACCTTGCCCGGCGTTGCGGCCAGATTCTCACCCAGCCTGAAAGCGTTGGGATCGGTATGGGTCAACTGCCCGCGCCTCATGTCGTTGATGAGGTGCTGCATCCCGCGCACGAGGTTCGCCCCGCGGCTTTCGATCGTGCGCTTCATCACCACCGGATTGAGGGCGAGGAAATTGTCCGGGCTCATCGCTTCGGCCAGCGCCGACACAGCGAATTCGAGCTGCTGGCGCTTGGCACGGTCGAGCCCGTCCATGCCCTTCACCGCCTGCCGGAAATAGTCGGCCAGCATCAGATAGGTCTGATGCAGCAGCAGGAAGGCCGGATGTTCGCGCCATGCCGCATCGGCAAAGCGCCGGTCGCTCTTGGGCAGGGCGGCTGCTTCGGGGGCTTCAGCCATCTTTCCGCCTGTTGCGCCCGCAGCAAAGCTCTGCATCACGCCTGACCACAGCTGCATCTGATCCTGCGCCAGCTTGGCCGACGCTTCGAACATGCCCTTGGGCATCTGGCCGAGCATCGACTGCGACATCACCAGCCACTGCGCCGGGTCCAGCCTGTTGCTGCCCCCCATGCTCCCTTTGACGGCTTTCTCGGCGGCGGCTTGCGCCTGATGCGTCGCGAAATCGAACCACAGCTGCTGGAGCTGCGTCGCAGTGGAGGCCCATTCCGCCAGCTCGGCAGGGTCCATGCCCCACTTCATGCCAGCGCCGAGCAGCGAATCGAACGCTTTGGCTCCCAGCATCTCGCGCATGGCGTCGCCCTGCATATCGAAGAAGCCTTTCAGCCCCTCGCCTGCCGTCGCCATCAGGTCGGTATCCTGTGCCATCGCGTCAAATTGTCCCTTACCTATCGCACCGTCATACCAGTGTCGCCCATCCGGCCAAGCCGCAATTGGCGAAAACGCCTTCCCACGATCCGCGGGTTTAGCCTAGGGAGAAGGCGCGGGGGTCTGATCAGAGCCGCTGAAGGCCCCGCGCAAGACAAGGTGATGACAGACGATGAATGACCAGTTCTACCGCATGAAGCGCATGCCTCCGTACGTAATCGCGGAAGTCAACGCCATGCGTCATGCCGCGCGGCTGGCAGGGCAGGACATCATCGACCTCGGCATGGGCAACCCCGATCAGCCCCCGCCGCAGCACGTCATCGACAAGCTGTGCGAAGTGGCGGCCAAGCCCGATGCGCATGGTTATTCGCAGTCCAAGGGCATTCCCGGCCTCCGCCGCGCACAGGCAGGCTATTACGCGCGCCGGTTCGGGGTCGAGCTTGATCCCGATAGCGAAGTGGTGGTGACGATGGGCTCGAAAGAGGGCCTCTCCAGCCTTGCCACGGCGATCATCGCACCGGGCGATGTGGTGCTGGCGCCCAACCCGTCTTACCCGATCCACACCTTCGGCTTCATCATTGCCGGCGCCACGATCCGTTCGGTGCCGACCACGCCGGATGAACATTACTGGGAGTCGCTCGAACGGGCGATGAATTTCACCGTGCCGCGCCCGTCAGTGCTGGTTGTGAGCTATCCCTCGAACCCCACTTCGGAGATCGTCGATCTGGCCTTCTACGAGCGGCTGGTGGCCTGGGCGAAGGAGAACCAGGTCTGGGTTGTATCCGATCTGGCATATTCCGAGCTCTATTTCGACGGCAAGCCCACCCCTTCGATCATGCAGGTGCCGGGCGCGAAGGATGTCGCGATCGAGTTTACCTCGATGTCCAAGACCTATTCGATGGCAGGGTGGCGTATGGGCTTTGCGGTCGGCAACAAGCAGTTGATCGCGGCGCTGACGCGGGTGAAGTCGTACCTCGATTATGGGGCGTTCACACCGATTCAGGCGGCGGCGTGTGCGGCCTTGAACGGCCCGCAGGACATTATCGATACCAACCGCGAACTCTATCACAAGCGCCGTGATGTGATGGTCGAGGCCTTCGGCCGCGCGGGGTGGGATATCCCTGCGCCGCCCGCCTCGATGTTCGCCTGGGCCCCGCTGCCGCCCGCGCTGAAGTCTATGGGTAGCCTCGAATTCTCAAAGCAACTCCTGACCGAAGCGCAGGTCGCGGTTGCCCCCGGAGTTGGCTACGGCGAAAACGGTGAGGGTTACGTGCGGATCGCGATGGTGGAAAACGAGCAGCGGCTCCGCCAGGCCGCCCGCAATATCAAGCGCTATCTGCAATCCAAAGGCGTCAACAGTTCGGCTGCCTGACAGCTGGCTTGCGGGTCGACGTTAGTCGATCCGCAAGGTCTTCTCATCCAAAACGGCAAAAATTCAATCCGTTTTGCGTTAGTTTAGGTGTAACCCGCACCGGACAGATGAAGGAGATCGACATGACGTCCGGAGCCGCACGGCGGCTGACCGACAGACAGCGGGCCGTGATGGAACGCATTGACCGGCGTGTGCCTATCAAGGTGATCGCGCTGGAACTCGGCGTGTCCGAGACCCGCATCAACCAACATATCCGCGCACTCAAAGACTTTTACGACGCAGGCAACCTTGGCGATCTGGTGGAGAATTACCGCGCCACGCTCACACCGGAAGCGGCTGAAGCATCAGCGGGAAATGACTTAGGTTCCCACGCGGATACGGTTTTGCTGAAGCCCTTCAGTGAAGCTGCATATAGATATTCTCAGCTTAGCCCGGCGGCTGATCCGGCCGATTTCGGTCAGCGGGATGACCCGGGACAGCTTGTTCTCAGCGATGCGATGCCCTTGATCGAGCAAGCGCCATGGCTGAGGCAGGGTGAACCTCGGGTGGTCCCCGGAGTGCTCGATGGGGAGCATGCCGTCCTGGTTCGCTTGGGGGCAATCGTCGGAATTGCATCGGGCATTTTGGCCGCTGTCATTCTCGCGGTAACCGCCGTGAAGACACTGAGCGAAGCGACGGACAAGGCTACCTACTCCGCGGAAACTAGGGTCGCTGCCGGGCGAACACCGGCACCGCAGGAGTGTATCGATGGAAAATCGTATCCTTGCTGACGCATACAATCTCAAGAAGCTGATCCGCGAAGCCGAAGCGCTCGCCGATGAAGCGATCATGGCCATGGCGCGGCTCAAGCAGGCCATGCTGGCGGCCCGCCAGAACCCTCTCGTCGAAGGCCACACCGGACAGCGCGCGCTCGTCCGTCTGACCGAAGCGGAAAGCCAGGCTATGGCGATGTCCACCAACCTGCTCAGAGTGCATGACGAACTGAGCAAGGTCGCGCAGGTTCACGCTTCGGGCGACTCCGGCGTGCCGACCAAGATTGCTGCGGCGGATTTGAACGCTGGCCAGGCCGAGCCGGAGCGGCTGCGGGCCTGATGCACAGCGACCTGCTCGATTTGTTCAACACGTACCGGGTCGCCGCGCAGCACCTTACCAGTTTCCTGCTTGCAGCAGCGATCTGGCGTTGGGGCGGCGCTCCCGAGCGTTGGCTGATCGGGGTCTTCATCGCCACCATGGTCCTGCCGATGTATGTCGGGTTCTGGCTCAATCTGGGAGCGTTGGAGACCGGGCCCTATGCGCCCGTCATCTTCCTCATCGATGTCATTGCTGCGGCCATGTTCGTCGCCATCGCGCTCAATGCCAACCGCAATTACCCGCTGCTCATCGCCGGATTTCAGTTGGTTTCGGTGGTTGCGCACCTTGTTCAGTCGATGGTCGATGTCGCCTCGACCTTGGCCTTTGCGATCCTGATCATCAGCCCGTCCTATGGTGAGCTGCTGGTGTTGCTTGGCGGATTGGTACGCCATTGGCTGCGGGAGCGCCGCTTCGGCCCTTACCGCGATTGGCGGCTGACTGCGCCCGGCATCCACTGGCAGCGCCTGTAACTCCCGGGAGACACCTCATGCCTGATGCCGCTGTCCCAGCTGCCCTGAGCACCCTCCAATGTCGGTCTTGACGCTTGCCCGCCTGACGCCGCGCGAAGAGGCGCTCTCGCCCGAACAGCGGGCGGGCGGGATGATCGCCTACCTGCAGCAGGTCGTGCTCGCCCCTCCCTTGGTGCATGAGCGCGGTCATGCGATCTTCGTCAATGCCGATAGCATCTGGTTGGGCGATGCGCCGTGCGGGATCGGCACCATGACCGCGCTCAGCCTCAGGATGCGTGCCTTGCTGGGTGAGGCACTGCGCTACGACGCAGCTGGCATCATCCTCGCGCACAGCCACCCGTCGGGCCACTGCCGGCCGAGCGGCTGCGACATCGCTGCCACCCGCCGGCTGGCTGAGGTCGCGCGCGCGCTCGATATGGCGCTGATCGACCATCTGATCTTTACCGTCGATGCGGTCTATTCGATGCGGGCGGGTGGGCTGGTATGAATGCGATGAGCGCCCGCGGCGAATTCCCTGACGGCGATGTGATGATCTCCCGCTTCCGCGAGGCGGGCGATGTCACGCTCGACCTGTTCCACAGTGACGGCCGGGTCGAGGATCGCTGGCTCGACCTCCTTCCGCGCGAATTCGCACTGCTGTGGCGGCTGGCTGAGTATCCGGGGGAGCGCATGACCCGCCAGCAATTGCTGGCCGAAGTGTGGCGCATCCAACTCGACCCCGACGCTAACATCCTGGCCATCCATGTCGCGCGGGTGCGGGCCAAGCTTGAGCCGTTCGGTCTGGCGCACCTGATCGCCGCCCACCCGGATGGCGGCTATTTCCTCGACGTCCCACCGGCTGCCGGTCTGTAGTGCCTTGCAGGTGCGGCCTAGGCACCTCTGGACAGGGCGCGGCGGATCAGCCAATCTTGCTGCCAAAGCCACGCCTTGAGGGATCACATCGTCATGTCCGCCACCGCCACCACGATCGCCAATGACCGCGTCGCCATCGACCTTGGCGAAGACGGCGTCGCCGAAGTTCGCTTTGTGCGGGGCGACAAGATGAATGCGCTCGATCCGGAGATGTTTCAGCGCATCATCGAAGCGGGCAGCACGCTGCAACGGATGAAGGGACTGCGCGCGGTTGTGCTTTCGGGTGAGGGCCGAGCGTTCTGCGCCGGGCTCGACCTGTCGAATTTCTCGCGGAAAGTCCCCGAGGATGAGCCCAGCCTGACCGAGCGCACCTATGGCAATTCCAACCGCGCGCAGCAGGTGGCGATGCAGTGGAGGAAGCTCCCTGTCCCGGTGATCGCGGCGGTCCACGGCGTGTGCTTTGGTGGCGGCTTGCAGATCGCCAGCGGTGCCGACATCCGCGTCGTCCATCCCACCACCCGCATGGCCATCATGGAGCTGAAGTGGGGCCTCGTCCCCGACATGGGCGGCTATGCGCTGTGGCGCGGGCTGGTGCGCGACGATGTGCTGCGCGAGCTGATCTACACCAACCGCGAGTTCACCGGAGCCGAAGCGCAGACGCTCGGCCTTGCAACCTACCTCGACGAGAACCCGCGTGAACGGGCGCTCGCCATCGCCCGCCAGATCGCGAACAAGAACCCTCACGCAATCCGCGCCGCCAAGCGGCTTCAGGCGGGTATGTGGGAGCGTGAGACCGATGCGATCCTGCTGGAGGAAAGCATCGAGCAGCACGCGATCATGCGCAGCCGCAATCAGGTCGAAGCGGTGATGGCCGAAATGGAGCGCCGCAAGCCCAATTTCGAAGACGTGTAAGGGCACGCTCAGCGACCCGGCAGCCTGTGGGCGTATGGGGTATTTACCCCATGCTGCACTGCAAAAATTCGCTTGGCGATTAGAGCCGTGAGCCTATTCTTCGCGTGAATGAGCCTCCTCTCCCCACTCGCCTTCGCGCTACCGGCCCTGCTGATCGCGGGCGCTGCGGCCGGTTTTGCCGGCGGCCTGTTCGGGATCGGCGGCGGGTTCGTAGTTGTCCCGGCGCTGATGTTCCTGCTGCCGGTGCTGGGGGTCGCGCCAGAGCAGACCGCGCATGTCGCCGTGGGCACCTCGCTCGCCTCAATCATCTTCACCTCGATCCGCTCGACCAGCAGCCATGCCAAGCGCGGCTCGGTTGATTTCGGCCTGCTCAAGGGCTGGTCGATCTGGGTGGTGCTGGGCACCGCTGTCGGCACGGTGCTGGCCGACTGGATTTCAGGCGCGCACCTCGCGCTGATCTTCGGCACCGGGGTGCTGGCCTTTGCGGTCTATTTCATGCTGCCTGCCCGGCAAGGCGAGCCGTTGTTTGCCGCGCTGCCATCCGGCCTGCCGCGCGCCGGGATTGCCAGCGCGCTGGGGGTGTTCTCGACCTTGCTCGGCATCGGCGGCGGCACGCTCACCACCCTGACCATGACGGTCTGCGGCACGCCAATCCACCGCGCGATCGGCACGGCGGCCGGGATGGGCGCCATCATCGCGATCCCGGCGACCATCGGCTTCATCGTGATCGGGCTGGAGGAGAGCGGGCGCGGCTGGGGTTCGCTCGGCTTTATCAACCTGCCCACCGCTGCTGTTCTGATCGCAACCTCAGTGCTCTTCGCGCCGCTGGGCGTGGCGGCGGCGCACATGCTGTCGCCTGCCATCCTGCGCCGCGTCTTCGGCCTCTATCTCACGTTTATCGGCGTCTTGATGATCGCCAAGTTCTGACCCTGTGCCACCTGACCTAAAGGAGCTCACCATGCCGACCACTCGCCGATCTTTCATCGCTGGTGCCAGCCTGACGGGCGGGCTTGGCGCCTTGCCGTTCTCCGCGCTTGGCGCAGCGGTAGCCGCTCCGGCTGCCGAGCCCGATTTCGGGCCGAAGATCGGTCAGGCGCTGCTCAGCCGGAACGAGAACCCCTATGGCCCCGCCCCCTCGGCGCTGCGCGCGATTGCCGAGACGTCGAAGATGGGCTGCTATTACGCCGACCGTGGCCTGATGCGGCTGACCGCTATGATTGCCGAACGGCACGGCGTCACCCCCGCGCAGGTGGTCGTCGGCGCCGGGTCGACCGAGATCCTCTGCGCCATTGCGCTGGCCTGGGGCCGGGAAGGCGCGATTCTGTGCCCCGATCTGTTTTGGGATACCACGGTCATCTATGGCGAGCGGCAGGGCATCACCTCAATCCGCGTGCCGCTGACGACCGATATGAATGTCGATCTGCCAGCGATGGCGGCCAAGGCGCCTGACGGGGTTGCGCTGATCCAGCTGTGCAATCCCAACAACCCCACCGGCGTGCTGATCGAGCCTGCCGCACTGCGCAGCTTTGCCGCGCAAGTGACCCCGCATGCCACCCTGCTGGTGGACGAAGCCTATAACGAGCTGACCGACCGGCCCGAAGACAACGCGATGGTCGATCTGGTGCGCGGCGGCGCCGATGTGATCGTGTGTCGCACCTTCTCCAAGATCTACGGCATGGCGGGCCTGCGCGTCGGCTACGCCATCACCAGCGAAGCCAATGCCAAGCGCATCCAGTCGCACCTGATGAGTTTTGGCGGTAATCTCGCCGGGCTGGCAGCGGCGATTGCGAGCTACGACGACACGCCGTTCCTCACCCAATCGCGCGCCGCCGTGCTGGAAGGCCGCGCGATGATCCTGGACGCGGTTGCCAAGGCAGGGCTGACCGCGCTGCCTTCCCAGACCAATTTCGTCTTCGTGAAAGTACCCGATGCCGACGCCCTGCGCGATGCGATGGGCCAGCGCGGGATTTCCATTCGCGGTACCTATGGCGAATGGAAAGGTTATTCGCGCGTCAGCACCGGGCGGATGGAGGATGTCTCCCGTTACGCTGCTGCGCTACCGGAACTGACCCAGAAGCTGTGGGGCTAACGCGGGCGCTAGCCAAAAACGGCGACGCACTGAATCCCGTCGAGCACTTGCCGGCCATCGGCGTCCCACAGCCGCAGCCGCTCTGACGAATAGCCCGCTGCGGCGTGCTGGCTGGCGTTTTCGGCCAGATACCAGCCATCGCGTGATCGGCTTTCGGGATCGAGCACGTTGAACGACCAGTTGATCGAGCTGATCGAGCCTTGCCGCTGCATCACCCGCATCGCGCCGGGCGGCATGACGTCGCCCATCAGCACCAGCTTTGAAACCGGGTCGAGATCATGTGCCTCGGTCAGCCGCGCCCAGCGCCGCACGGTCGCCCCGCGATCGTCGCCCCGGGTCTGGCCGTGGCGCAGTTCGAAGTTCTTGGCGACAAAGCTCGGCGCGAAGCTGTGGGTGACCTCTTGGGTGTCCTCCGGCGGTCCCGGCCAGTTTTCAGGCGGCGGCGCCGGTTGCAGCGCATTCGCCTCACGCCCTTCGGCAAACAGCCAGAAGGCGCTAAGCGCGACCTTGCCGTCGCTGATGATCTCGCTGCGCACCTGAGTGACATTGCGGCCCTGCCGGATGATCTCGGCGGAAAGCGCGATCTCTTCGCCCACCGGTGCGACAAAGGCGATCTGGCCGGCGCGCAAGGGGGGGAGGTCAGCAAAGGCGCGGGTCGCCATGGTGTACGCCACCAGCGCCGAAGCCCCGCCATACAGCGTGCGCCCCTGCATCCAGTCGGCGGCATGGGTGAGGCGGGCCGGGCCGGGTTGGCCGGTGACGGGTTCGAGCAGGCTGGCGATGGTCATAGCGGCCAGCTTTGCCGCGTGATCGCAGCGCGGTCCAGACTGACGTTGCGTAAACTGGGGCGTCCTGAAACATGCATTGCCAAGCAGCCCCCGAATCGCTAGTGCGCCGCTTCCGTCCGAGGCATCTGCCTTGGGTGGCTCGGCCCGATGGCGGAGTGGTTACGCAGAGGACTGCAAATCCTTGCACGCCGGTTCGATTCCGGCTCGGGCCTCCACCTTTGCATTGCGCCCGCGCGCCCACACGATTAGGGCCGCGAGCAGGAATGCCGCTTTAGCTCAGTCGGTAGAGCACATCATTCGTAATGATGGGGTCACGTGTTCGAGTCACGTAAGCGGCACCACCTGCCTTCAGGCACTCTCCCGAATAGAATGTTTGGGATACCGATCGGCCGATTAATCCAGTTCGATCACTGTTCCGCGCGCCATGACAAACTGAACATCCTTGTAGACCGACACATCCTTCAATGGGTCGCCCGAGACCGCGATGATGTCGGCGCTTTTGCCCGGTGCGATTGTGCCGACCTTATCGGAAAGGCCGAGTAAGTCGGCGGCGTTGATCGTCGCTGCGACCAATGCGCTTTCGGGCGTCATGCCGTGCGCGACCATGAGCTCGAATTCGTCGCCATTGCGGCCGTGCTTCGACACGCCAGCGTCAGTGCCGAAGGCGATACGGACGCCGCGCGGGACGAGCGTCTCAAGCGTTTTGCCGGTGATATCGATGCGCCATTTGATCTTGGCGAGGACATCGGGTTCATAGGCATCAGGGTTAGCCGCGAGCCTTTCCTTATATCCGTTCACTGTGGACAGCGTCGGGACGTAATAGGTCTTGCTCTTCGCCCACAGCGCGATGACTTCCTCAGAGAGCATCGTGCCATGTTCGATCGAATCGACGCCGAGCTTGAGCGCCTGGAGAGTCCCGTCGGCGCCGTGCGAATGGACCGCCACCTTCCGTCCGAACATCCGCGCGGTCGCGACAACCGCTGCGGCCTCATCATCGAACATCTGGCTGCCGAGCCCCGCGCCAATCCGGCTGTTGACGCCGCCGGTGATGGTCATCTTGATCACGTCCGCGCCGCGCCCAATCTGTTGTCTCGCTGCACGGCGGCAGTCTTCGGCCCCGTCGCAGGTACTGCCCGAGCCCGCAAAGAAGGGGCGCAATTCGTCACGATAGCCGAGCGCATCGTCAGAATGGCCGGCCGTACCCGACAGGCTACTACCGGCATCAACGATCCGCGGCCCCATCGCTTTGCCGGCATTGACCGCGTCGCGCAGCGCGAACACCGCGCCGTCGCCGTCGCCGAGATTGCGCACCGTGGTGAAGCCCGCTCGCAGCGTTTTCATCCCATTAGCCTGCGCATTGAAGGCTTGGGCGGCCGGGGACAAAGTCACAGCCTCCAACTGTCCCGCCAGCCCGCCGGAATCGCTGGTCAAATGCACGTGGCTATCGATCAGTCCGGGGAGCACCGTATGATCGCTCAGGTCGATGAACGCGGCCCCGTCAGGACGTTCCGCATAACCATCAACGATTGATACGATCAGACCATCTTCGACAATGATCGTCGATGGTCCGCGCGGCGCTTCGCCGGGCACGTCGATCAGGCGGCCTGCATGAATGACGGTGGTCTGCGCCACGACCATCGACGGCATGATGATCGACATGCCGACGGTGGCTGCAAAGATTACCGATTTCATACATTTTTCCCCTGTTCCCGGCCAACCGTCTAGCTTCTGCGCTAGGCTCGCTCAAGCGGCATTGTCTGCTCATGGCTTGGGGCAAGCGGCTCTCGCCCAGTCTGGACGGACGACGCCATCCTAATGGCGATAATCTTGCCGAAGCTGCCCGTCCGGTTTCAGCCGTGAGCCGCACTGCTGAAGATAACTGAGACTGGGTGGGATGACGAATGAGGCAGGATTGGGGGCGCTAGCTGAAGGGCTACTTTTGGGTCAGGCATCGCCGAAGCAGATCCACTGATCCGGGCCCCGGCCGGGTCGCATTTCCCACACCGACCAAGGCGGAAGCCCTTTGGCTAGGCACCATCTTTCTGTTTTCCGAAGATTACCGATCCGCTGCGCTCTGCCCGCCCGGGCGCTCCAATTTGTGCGTCCGTGCATCTTGCGGAGCCTGATGTCCTGTTCGTCGATAAAGTCCTACGCTTCGTCGTGCGGCTTGCCCGTGTGCAGGGAAGGGTTGCTAGCGATGCTGGACCGGGGCGACACACTTGTCGGGCGGGGGCTGCCATCCATACCGTGCTGAGCGGTTTGATTACCGTGCGGACTTCCGGCACCAATGTGCCCCGTTGCAGAACTATGGCCGGATTGCCTTCGGATTCCCCGAAGGACGCAGCGGGCCGGGTTGAGGAGTATTCACGTGGACAGACGCGATTTTCTGGCGCTCAGCACCTTCTTTACAGGTATGGCGCTGACGCCTTCCATCTTCGGCAAAGCGATCGCGGCTGAGCAGCTGCAAGACGCCATCGACATCGCGGTCAAGAAGCGGCTCGCCGATGCGGCGCTCGGCGCAGCGACGGCGGCGGGCGCGAGCTATTGCGACGTCCGGGTCGGTCGCTACCTGCGCCAGTTCGTCATCACCCGCGAACGCAATGTCGAAAACATCGTCAACACGGAATCGACCGGCACCGGCGTGCGCGTGATCGCCGATGGCTCGTGGGGCTTTGCGGCCACCAACGAGATGACCGAGGATGCCGTCGCCAACGCCGCGCGTCAGGCGACCGCGATTGCCAAGGCCAATGCCCGCATCCAGACCGCACCGGTGCAGCTCGCGCCGACGCCGGGCGTCGGCGAAGTCAGCTGGCGCACCCCGATCCAGAAGAACGCGATGGACGTGCCGATTGCGGATAAGGTCAATCTGCTGATGTCGGTCAACGACGCCGCATTGGGGGCCGGGGCGAGCTTCGTGAATTCGCTGCTGTTCCTCGTCAACGAGCAGAAGTATTTTGCCTCGACCGATGGATCCTACATCGATCAGGACGTCCACCGCATCTGGGCACCGCTGACGGTGACCGCCGTTGACACAACCACCGGCAAGTTCCGTTCGCGCGAAGGCCTCTCGGCGCCGATGGGCCTCGGTTATGAATACATGGACGGCCGCGCGGAGGACAAGTTCGTGCTGTCCAACGGCCTGACCACTTACGGCAAATCCTATGACATGAAGGAGGATGCCATCGCTGCGGCGCAAGATGCGCAGGCGAAGCTCAAGGCCCCGTCGGTCAAGCCGGGCAAGTATGACCTCGTGCTCGATCCGAACCATCTCGGCCTCACGATCCATGAATCGGTCGGCCACCCGCTCGAGCTTGACCGTGTGTTGGGCTACGAAGCCAATTACGCAGGCACCAGCTTCGCCACGATGGACAAGCGCGACGAGGGCTTCAAATACGGCAGTGAGATCGTCAATCTGTTCGCTGACAAGACCCAGGTGGGCTCGCTCGGCGCGGTCGGCTACGATGACGAAGGCGTGAAGTGCAAGCGCTGGGATCTGGTCAAGGACGGCATCCTTGTCGACTACCAGACCATCCGCGATCAGGCCCACATCGTTGGCAAGGACGAGTCGGACGGCTGCTGCTATGCCGACAGCTGGTCGAGCGTTCAGTTCCAGCGCATGGCGAACGTCAGCCTCGCCCCCGGCAAGACCAAGATGAGCACCGCCGACATGATCGCGGGCGTCGAAAACGGCATCTACATCGCCGGCCGTGGGTCGTTCTCGATCGACCAGCAGCGCTACAATGCGCAGTTCGGCGGGACGGTGTTCTATGAGATCAAGAACGGCAAGCTTGGCCCCATGATCGAGGACGTCGCCTACCAGATGCGCACGCCGGAATTCTGGGGCTCGTGCTCGGCCATCTGTGACGAGAGCGACTATCGCATGTTCGGATCGTTCTTCGACGGGAAGGGGCAGCCAAGCCAGGTCTCGGCGGTCAGCCACGGTTCGTCGACCACCCGTTTCGACGGCATCAACGTCATCAACACCGCCCGGTCGCTGGGCTGAACCGCGCGCAGGAGAAGCAGCAATGAGCATTCTTTCAGAAGCGCAGGCAAAGGCGATCCTCGACAAGGTGATCGCCTTTTCCACCGCGGACAACGCCAGCGCCGTGCTGAGCGGCGGGATCGGCGGCAATGTCCGGTTTGCGCGCAACGACATTTCCACTTCGGGCATCGTCGATGATGTCCAGCTCGCGGTTGAGGTCTTGTTCGGCCAGCGCGTGGGTACGGCCTCGATCAACCAGTTCGACGATGCCTCGCTCGAACGGGTTGTGCGCCGGGCCGAGGATCTGGCCAAGCTTGCACCGGAAAACCCCGAATACATGCCGCCGGTCGGCAAGCAGACCTACACCGCGACCGACACCTTCAGCGAAGCGACCGCTGCGCTGACGGCGGAGGCCCGCGCCAAGATCGCCGAAGCCTCGATCCTGCCCTGCCGTGAGCGTGGCCTGATCGCAGCGGGCTTCCTGGAAGACGGGCACACCTTCTTTGCTCACGCCAATTCCAACGGCAATTTCGGCTATCAGCGCTCCACGATCGCGGATTACACCTGCACCGTGCGCACCGAAGACGGGCGCGGGTCAGGCTGGGTCGCCAGCAACGTCAAGGACGTGGCGGAATTGGACGCGGGCACCGACATCCAGATCGCGATGCGCAAAGCGGCGGCCTCCGTCGACGCAAAGGCTCTGGAACCCGGCAAGTACACCGTCATCCTTGAACCTGCGGCCGCCTCTGGTCTCATCAGCTTTATGATGAACTTCTTCGACGCGCGTTCGGCGGATGAAGGGCGCAGCTTCCTCAGCAAGCAGGGCGGCGGCAACAAGATCGGCGAGCAGATCATGGATCCGCGCGTCAACATCTACACCGATCCGGCCAACCCCACGGTGCCCGCCATGCCGTGGGATGGTGACGGCCTGCCGCGCGGACGGACCAAGATCATCGATGCGGGCAAGGTCGCGAACCTCCAGTATTCGCGTTACTGGGCGTCCAAGCAGGGCAAACCCGAAACCGCGGGCTGGGGCAACACGATCATGGAGGGCGGCACCAAGTCGACCGCCGAGCTGATCGCCAGCACCGAGCGCGGCATCCTCGTCACCCGCACCTGGTACATCCGCATGGTCGATCCGCAGACGGTGTTGCTCACTGGCCTCACCCGCGACGGCACGTTCTATATCGAGAACGGGCAGCTGATGTACCCGATCAAGAACTTCCGCTTCAACGAAAGCCCGGTCATCATGCTCAACAATATCGACGAGCTGGGCCGGTCGGTCCGCGTCGAAGATGGGTCGATGATGGTTCCGCCGATGAAGCTCCGGGACTTCACCTTCACCTCGCTGTCGGACGCCGTCTGACGCGGCAGGAACAATGGGCGCGGGTCACGTGAGCAATTCAGCGATGAGCCGCGCCCGTTTCCTCAGGTTGCTGGGAGGCGGACTCGCCGCTGCGGTGATGGGCAGTCGCCTTACCGCAGCCCAGCGCGCGGGCGGCGCGGCTACGGGCGGGTTCGATTTCTGGTTCACCCGGCTCAAATACAATTCCGGCGATTGGGATGTCGATCAGCGGATGCCCGCCAACCTGCTGACGTCGCTCGTCGATTACACCACCTTGCGCATCGATCCCGAGGAACACGTCGTCGCCCTCAGCGATCCGAGGATGCTGTCGGCGCCGTTCTGCTACCTCGCCGGGCACAAGGCGGTCGAATTCTCGGATGTCGAACGCCGCAATTTCGAGCGTTACGTGCGCAATGGCGGCTTTGTGTTCGTCGATGATTGCAACCACGATATCGACGGCCTGTTCGCCAAGTCGTTCGAAGCGCAGATGGCCGGGATCTTCGGCGGCGAGGCGATGAAGAAGCTGCCGAACAATCACCCGCTCTATTCAAGCTTCTTCAAGTTCGCCGGGCCGCCTGCCACCAGCTTTGAACTCAACGGCTGGGGCGATGACCTGATCCACGATTACCTCAAGGGCATCACCATCAACGGCCGTCTTGGCGTGCTTTACAGCAACAAGGACTATGGCTGCGAATGGGACTATGACTGGCGCAACAAGCGCTTCCTCGCCGAGGACAATACCCGCTTCGGGGTCAATATCATCATGTACGCGCTCTCCAATTGAGGGGCAGCAATTGAAGGGTTTGAACACGTGTCACAGCAGGCTCCGGTAAGCGCGGCGGATCTTGAGCGGCGGATGGCCAAGCTCGGGGACCTGAAGCGCGCCATCGCGACTGCGATCGTCGGACAGAACGATGTCGTCGATCAACTGCTGATCGGGCTGCTGGCGGGTGGGCATTGCCTGCTCGAAGGCGTGCCCGGGCTGGGCAAGACGCTGCTGGTGCGTACGCTGGGCGATGCGCTGGAGCTCGATTTCCGGCGCGTCCAGTTCACGCCCGACCTGATGCCGAGCGATATCCTCGGCACCGAACTGCTCGAAGAAGATCACGGCACCGGCCACCGCAGCTTCCGCTTCCAGCAAGGCCCGGTGTTCACCAACCTGCTGCTCGCGGACGAACTCAACCGCACGCCGCCCAAGACCCAGGCGGCGCTGCTTGAGGCGATGCAGGAAAAGACCGTCAGCTACGGTGGGCAGACCTATCAGCTGCCGAAGCCGTTTTTTGTTCTGGCGACCCAAAACCCGCTGGAGCAGGCGGGCACCTATCCTCTGCCCGAAGCGCAGCTTGACCGGTTCCTGTTGCAAATCCGGGTCGGCTATCCGACCGCCAGCGAAGAACGCGACATCTTGGCGCTCACTACCGGCCGTGAGGGCGAAGCCGTGCCGCGGGTCATGGAAGCCGGTGATGTGCTGGCATTGCAGGCGAATGTGCGCGAGGTCTACCTCAGCGATGATCTGCTGAGCTGGATCACGACCCTCGTGCGCGCGACCCGGCCCGGCGATGCGGCCGCCCCGCCTGAAGTCGAAAGCTATGTGCGCTGGGGCGCGGGGCCGCGCGCAGGTCAGGCGCTGGTGCTGTGCGCAAAGGCCCGCGCCTTGCTGAGCGGCCGGTTCGCCGCGACGCGTGAGGATATCGCCGCGCTGGCCGCGCCGGTGATGCGCCACCGCCTGCTCTTGTCCTTCGCAGCCGAGGCCGAGGGCAAGAGCGCGGATGATGTGGTGGCCGCGCTGCTGGCACGCATCCCTCCCCCGGCGGGCTGAGCCATGGCGCGCACGCCGCTGACGATCCCGCCCGAAATCCGGGGCCGATTGAAGCGGCTCTCGCTCAGAACCCGGCGCATCTCCGGCACGCGTGGCTTCGGGATGCACGCCAGCCGCAGCAAGGGCGCCGGCCTCGAATTCGCGCAATACCGCGCCTACGAGCCGGGCGATGAACCGCGCCGCATCGATTGGAAGCTGTTTGCGCGCTCCGACAAGTTCTTCGTGCGTGAGGCGGAGGAGGAAAGCCCGATTGCGATCTGGATCCTGCTCGATGCCAGCGCGTCGATGGCGCAGGCTGACCGCGTGCAGCCGGACTGGTCGCGGTTCGATGCGGCCAAGTTGCTCGGCCTGTGCATTGCCGAACTCGCGATGCAGCAGGGCGACCGGTTCGGCTGGATCGCCTTGCAGGAGGCCGCGCTCGGTGTGGCCGATCCGCGCGCAGGACGCGCTCAGGCGGGCCGGATGCAGATCGATTTCAGCCGCCTAGAAGCCGCTGGCACCTTTCCCGATGACGCGACCCTTGCGCCGCTGTGGGAGCGGATCGGGGCGCGTGACCTGGTGCTGTTTGTGAGCGACTGTTTTGACGAAGGCGGCATCGCGCTGATCGAGCGGCTGGCCAAGGCGGGACGCGAGGTGGTGGCGATCCAACTGCTCACCACTGAGGAGCGCGATTTCCCGTTCGATGGCGGCTTCCGGTTCCGCGATCAGGAAAGCGGGGCGGAGTTGATCAGTGACGGGGCGGCGCTGCGTGAAACCTTCCTCAGCCGGTTTGCCGCGGCGCGGGCTGCGCTAGACGAGCGGCTCGACAAGGCGGGAATCCGCCATGCCACAGTCGTGATCGACGAGCCGATCGACCGGCCCTTGCACGTCTTGTTCGGGTCAGGGGTAGCGCCGACGTGACGCCGTTGCTGCTGGCCCCGCTTGGCCTTGCAGCGCTGGCCGCGCTGATCGTGCCGCTCTTGATCCATCTGCGGCGGCGGACGGAGGAAGTGCCAGTCGATTTCGCCGCGCTGCGCTGGCTCGACGCGCTGCCCCGTCCGCGCAACAAGCTGCGCTTTGACGAGCTGTTGCTGCTCGCCTTGCGGATGCTGCTGGTCGCGCTGCTGGCGCTGTTGCTGGCGCGGCCTGCGGTGCTGGGGTGGCACGATGACGCCCCGCCGATCCTTGTCGCGCCCGGTGTTGAACCGGCCGCGGCACGCGCCAGTGGTGGGCCGGAGGCTGACCTGCGATGGATTGCGGCGGGCTTTCCTAGCATCGAGACGCCCCCGCCACCCCAGTCCCCCGTGTCCAGTCTGATCCGCCAGTTCGATGCCGAGCTTGCGCCGGATGTGCCGCTGACGATCCTGGTGCCGCCAGTGCTGAACGGCGTCGATGCCGAGCCGCTCAAGCTGACACGCGCGGTCAAATGGCAGGTCGTCAAAGGAAGCCAAAAGGCAGAGGATCCCGCCCCCGCTGCAAGCCCGGCCTTGGTGGTCCGCTATGTAGCCGGCGGGGAAGCGCCGGTGCGATATTTCCGCGCAGCGGCTCAGGCGTGGCGTGAAGAGCCACGGTTTGAGGCTCGCGCGGCAAGCGAACTGCCACCGCGCGATCAGGTGCTGGTCTGGCTCGCGCCCGGACGGGTGCCGCAAGCGGTGGTGGACTGGGTGAGCGCCGGCGGCACCGCTGTGCTCAGCAATGCCGCTGAGGTCGCCATGCCCGATACCACCACGGCGTTGTGGCGCGACGATGTGGGCGAGACGCTGGTGGAAGGTGGGCCCCTCGGCGCGGGACGATTGCTGCGCTTCACGCGCCCGCTGGAGCCTGCCGCGATGCCCGCCCTGCTCGAAGCCGACTTCGCCGCCCGCCTGCGAGATCTGATCACCCCCGCAGCGCCGCCGCCTTCCCGTGTGGTGTCCACCGCCTTTGCGCCCAAGGCAGGCACCCCGCCGTTCCCGCTGCCGCCGCGTGAGCTGTCCGCGTGGCTGGGCATCCTGATCGCGCTCGTCTTCCTCGCCGAACGACTGCTGGCGAGCAGACGACGGAGGTTCGCGCCATGAGCCGGGAGCTCAACCCGAACCACTGGGTCGCCCCGGCGCGTCAGCGCGCGGCGATCAACGCTGTGCTGGTGTGGAGCCCGGTGGTGCTGGTGCTCGCAGGCCTATGCTGGCGGCTGGGCGGTATCGGGCTGGCAGCAGCTGTGCTGGCACTGGGCGGCCTTGCATTAGGATTGGCCGCAAGACACCTTGCAAGCCGGTTCGACCAAGGCTGGCTCGTCCGGCGTCTGAACGCGCGCGAGGCGCGGCTTGAGGACAGCGCCGGGCTGGTCTTCGCCGCCGCCGATCTCGCCCCGCTCGAACAATTGCAGGCCGAGCGGATCGCGGCCCGGATCGAAGCTATCGACCCTGAAACCCTAGCCGATGGCTGGTCGCAGCGCCCCATCATTGCCGCGTGGTTGCTGGGAGCCGTTGCGCTTGCAGCGATTATCCTCTGGCCCGCCGAAGCGTCAGCGCCGCCGCTCGCTGCTCCATCACAGACCGAAGCGGCAGCGCCCGGCCAACCCCGCCTCACCGGTCAGCGCGTGCGGATCATCCCGCCCGCCTATACCGGCCTGCCTGCGCGCTATGCCCAAAGCCTCGACATTCGCGCGCCGATGGGCTCGCGGATCGAATGGACGCTCGCCTTTACCCCGCAGGCCAAATCCGCTGCGCTGCAATTGGTCGGCGGGCAGACACTGCCTCTGACGCTGGGCGAGGAGGGGTGGTCGGGATCGCTGAGGCTCGACATCCCGTCGCTCTATCATGTCACCGCCGAAGGGAACCGGATGTCGCGGACCGCGCACCGGCTTGAACCCATCACCGACGAACCGCCGCAGGTGCAGGTGATCGAACCGGCGTCGGGTTTGGTGATGATCCAGCCCGGACAGCGGCGATGGCGCGTCGTGTTCGAGGCGAGCGATGATTACGCCGTCGATCAGATGGCCCAGCTCACGCTCACCACCGCGATTGGTGAGGGTGAGAATGTGAGCTTTTCCGAGCGCAGCCGGATGGTCTCCGGCACGGGCGATCCGAAGCGCCGCCGCTTCGTCGTTGACCTCGATCTGGCTGCCTTCGGGCTTCAGCCGGGAAGCGATCTGGTGGCGCAGCTGACGGTCGCCGACACGCGCGCGCCCGGCCCGCAGGTGGTGCGCGGCCCCGGTGTCATTCTGCGCTGGCCCGGCGCCGTGCCGGCGTCTGCCGACGGGCTTGAGCTGATGGCGAAGCAGACCATGCCCGCCTATTTCCGCAGCCAGCGGCAGGTCATCATCGACACCGAAGCGCTGATCCGGGAACGCGGGAAGCTGAGCGCTGACGACTTCATGGTGCGCTCCGACACAATCGGCGTCGATCAACGTCTGCTGCGCCTGCGCTACGGCCAGTTCGTCGGGATGGAAGCGGAGGAAGCGCCGCGCCGCCCGCCGCTCCCGGTCGCCGAAAAGGATGCGCCCGCCGAGCAGGCCGAGGGCGAGCATCACGATGGCGACGGCCACGATCATGGCGACGCGCCGGAATCGCCAGTGTTCGGCGGGCTCGGCAATATCACGGCCGAATATGGCCATGTGCATGACGAGAGCGAAGCGGCGACCTTGCTCGATCCCGACACGCGCGAACTGCTGAAAAGCGCCCTCGACGCGATGTGGGATGCCGAGCTCAACCTGCGCTCGGGCCAGCCAGAAAAGGCGCTACCGTTCGAGCTGAAGGCGCTCGATTTCATCAAGCGGGTCCAGCAGGCGAGCCGCATTTATCTCCCCCGGATCGGTTCGATCCAGCCCCCGCTCGATATGGCGCGGCGGATGGCTGGCAAGCGCGAAGGGATCGTGGCGGGCGGAGCAAGTTTGACCCCCTTTGCGATTGAGGACGCTGTTCCCGCTACGGCGTGGCGCGCACTATCGTCGCCGCAAGCGATTGACCTGGGCGGACTAGATCGCTGGGTGCGGACCAACAGCGCCCGCATCCGCGACCCGCTGGCCGTGCTCGCTGCAATTGATGCGCTGCGCGGCGACCCTGCGTCCGGTGCCCTGCGCGAGAAGCTGCGCCAGCAGCTCTGGGCTGTGCTGACGCGCCCGCCAGCCCAGGTGCGGCGGCGCCACGACGGCGGCTCTGTGGGGCGGCGCTATATGCAGGGCCTGCGCTGAATGCTGTCCTTTCAGACATTGACGGCGGTGCTGATCGCAGTGGGCGCGCTGGCGGCGGCTATCGCAATGCTGTGGCGGCGCCGCGACTGGCGAGTGGGCGTGCTGGCGGCGCTGACGCTGGTAAGCGGCCTGCTGCTCTATCTCGCCCTGTTCCCGCCGCGCCTTCCGGTCGGGGGAGAGACCCTAGTGATTGCCACCGCTGAGTCTCCGCTGACAGCCAAGGCGCAGCCGGGCGAGCGCCTGATCGCTTTGCCCGAGGCACCCGCCATCAACGGCGCCGAGCGCGTGCCCGATCTGGCGACGGCGCTGCGGCGGCATGAACAGGCGCAGCGCGTGCGGCTCATCGGGCGGGGCCTCACCCCGCGTGACCGCGATGCCGCAGCGGGCTTGCCGATCACCTTCACCCCTATGCCCGTCCCGCGCGGCCTCATCCGCCTGGATCCGCCGGCCGATACGCCGGCCGGAGCAATCTTTACCGTCGCGGGCGAGGCAAACGGGATGGAGGGCGGCGCGGCCGAGCTGCTCGACCCTGCCGGACGCCGGGTGGACCGCCGGGTCATTGGCACAGACGGCGCTTTTGCGATGGGCGGAACGGCGCGCGCGCCCGGCCTTGCCGCCTTCACGCTCCGCCTGCGCGGGCGGGATGGCAAGATCGTTTCGGATACGCCGGTGCCGCTGCGGACGATCGCCCAACCGCCCTTGCGCGCGCTCCTGATCGGAGCGCCTTCGCCGGAAGCCAAATATCTGCGCCGCTGGGCTGAGGATTCGGGCATCGCCTTGCAAAGCAGGCTGGAGGCGGGCGGCGGCGTCAATCTGGGCGGCGAGAGCGTGTCTCTGAATGCGGCCACGTTGCGCGAAGTTGATGTGGTGATCATCGACGATCAATCGCTCGGCAGCGGGTCGCGCGCCGTTCTTGCCCAAGCGGTTGCGGGCGGCCTTGGCGTGGTCGTCAGAATGACGGGCCCGGCCAGCGCGGCCGCGCGCGGCAATTGGGGGGCGCTTGGCCTTACGGTTGAGGGCGGGAGCGAAGCCGTGCCGGTTACGCTGTCTCCGCTCGCGCCGGACGCGGACACGCTGACATCGCTGCGCGGGCCGGGGTCGGTGGATGCGCCCGCTAGCATTAATACGGTCGATGATCCCGCTCCCGATCTCGGGCGATGGGCGGTGCGCGCTGCCCCTGCTTTCGTGCCCGCTGTCACCGACGCGGACGGCGGCGTGCTGTCCGGCTGGCAGCAGCGTGGCCAAGGCCGTGTCGCCCTGTGGACTGTCGCCAACAGCTTCACGCTGGTGCTCAACGGGCAGGCGGATCGCTACTATCAATGGTGGAGCGAGACGGTGAGCGCGGTGTCTCGGCCCGATAGCACCTTCCGCCCTGTAGTGCCGGCTCTGCCCGAAGTGGGCGAGCGGATGGTGATTTGCGGTGTCTTGGGGACCGTCCGCGTGATTGGCCCGGATTCAACCGAAACCGCGCTCGCCATCGATCCCTTGGCCGGGGCGCAGGGTTGCGCAGCGTACTGGCCCGCCAGCGCGGGCGTTCACCGAATCGTGCAGCCGGGGTGCGACGGCATGCAGGAGTTTGCCTTGCTGGTCTTGCCCAAGGGCGCTCTGACGGTCGCCAAGGCGAAGGAGATGGGTGAGACCACCCGCCGCTGGGCCGCCGAACAGAACGCCCCTGCGGCCCGCGATACACCTGAACGGCGCGGCCCGGCTTGGCCCTATGTCCTCGCCTGGTTGCTGGTTAGCGGATTGCTGTGGCTTGGTGAGCGCCGCTGGCTCACTCGCCCGTCCCCATAAAAATGGGCGGCGTAGCGCAGGTGGCGCATACATCTTGCCTGCTGTAATCATTTTGCAACAGTCCCGCGCCCGGCCACGGGCCGTCGCCGCGTGCTCTATGCTTGAAATTCGGCCGGTCATGCTTGATATAGCAGCGCCCGGCGCGGGCGCTTGGGTCACGCCGGCCCGTCGACCCCAACCCGCCATTTTTCCGTTATCACCGCCGTTGGCTTCAGGAGGGCCGGAGACTTGCAGGTTTCGCAATCATTCTCAGGCTCCTGCGAGCTTTCCGTGGTGATTCCGGTCTATAACGAGGAGGCCGGGCTCGATGCGCTGATCGCGCGGGTGATCCCTGCGGCCGAGGCGATCTTTGCCGACCGGTTCGAGCTTGTCCTGATCAATGACGGATCGAAGGACGCCAGCTGGGATGTCATCTGCAAGCACGCTGAGCGTGATCCAAGGATCGTCGCAATGAACCTGTCGCGCAATCACGGCCACCAGCTCGCGCTGACCGCTGGGCTCAACCATGTCCGCGGGCAGTTGGTGTTCGTGCTCGATGCCGACCTGCAAGACCCGCCCGAACTGCTCGGCCCGATGCTGGAGCAGCTGCGCAAGGGCTATGACGTTGTCTATGGCCAGCGCAGCAAGCGCCACGGCGAGACCGCTTTCAAGCGCGGCACCGCCTCGTTGTTCTACCGGATGCTCGGCAGCATGGTCGATACCCACATCCCGCGCGACACGGGCGATTTCCGCCTGATGACCCGCCGGGTGGTCGACCAGCTCAATGCCATGCCGGAGCGCTACCGCTTCATTCGCGGGCTGGTGAGCTTCGTCGGCTTCAACCAGATCGCCTTCCCCTACGAACGCGATCCGCGCTTCGCCGGGGAAACCAATTACCCGGTGCGCAAGATGATCGCGCTGGCGGTGGACGCCGTCACCAGCTTTTCGACCGTGCCGCTGCGGTTTGCCTCGCATCTGGGGATGGTGTTTGGGTTAGCGGGCCTCGTCTCGCTGATCGGGATTGTCTGGGTGTGGATGCAGGGCGGCACGGTGGAGGGCTGGGCGAGCCTTGCCGCGCTGATCCTCATCATGGGCAGCGTTCAGCTTCTGGTGCTGGGCGTGTTCGGCGAGTACCTCGGCCGGATGTACATGGAAGCCAAGCAGCGCCCGCTGTTCATCATCGCCGAGGTGCGCCGCCATCCGGTCAGCCTTGATGCAAGGCAGAGTGACGAAGCCGCCGCTGCCGCGACCCCCACCGAACCGCATGAGGGCCTCCATGTCGCAGGCTGAATTTGACGCTTACGTAGATGAATATGACGCGCAGCACGCCGCCTCGGTCAGGTTGAGCGGCGAGGATCCCGATTTCTTCGCGGCCTACAAGGCCATTGAAGCGGCGCGGATCATGGCGGCGGCGGGGATCGCACCCCGGCGGATCATGGATTTCGGCGCGGGGCGGGGTAATTGCATCGCACACTTGCAGCGCGAATTTCCCGATGCGGCGCTGACCGCGCTCGATGTGTCATCGCGCTCGCTCAGCCATTGCGAGGCGCGGGCGATCCGCCCGATCGATGCGGTGTGCTATGATGGCCAGACCCTGCCGTTCGATGCCGGAACCTTCGACCTCGTGTTCACGGCCTGCGTGTTCCATCACATCCCGGCCGAGGATCACATCCGCTTGCTCAGCGAGATCCGTCGCACGCTGACCCCGCAAGGGCGCTTCGTGCTGTTCGAGCACAACCCCTGGAACCCGGCGACCCAGCACGCGGTGCGCACCTGCCCGTTCGATGCGAACGCCGTGCTGATCAGCGGGCCGGAGATGCGCCGCCGGTTGCGGGCGGCAGGCTTTGCGGATGTGGGTTTGCGCTGGACGCTGTTCTTCCCCGCGATGCTCGCTCCGCTGCGCCCGCTCGAACGCGGGCTCGGCTGGCTGCCGCTGGGCGCGCAATACGTGCTGGTTGCGCGCTGAGACCATGCTTCAGCGCCTTGGCCGTTTCCTGCTGACTGGCTTTGCCAATTCCGCTGTCGGCTGGGCGGTGATCTTTGGCGGCTTGTGGGCGGGCCTCAGCGGGCTCGCGGCCAACGCCGCTGGCTATGCGGTCGGACTGGTGGTGTCCTTCACCCTCAACCGCCACTACGTGTTCGGCGTCAGAGGGCCGGTTTCGGCGCGCGAAGTCCTGCGGTTTCTGGCGGCCTTCGGCTTTGCCTATGGGGTGAATGTCGCTGTGCTATTGGCCGCGCAATCAGTGCTGGGCGCGGACAGCGCGCTGGCGCAAATCCCGGCGATCGGGGCCTATGTCGTGATCTTCTTCCTCCTCTCCCAATGCTTTGTCTTCAGGCCCGCAGCTTCGGAATGACCCCTTCAGATACCATTGAGAGCGTGCCGCTCGGCGGCACGGCGCAGGCGTTCGGCTGGCTGGATCGCTGGCCGGTCATTCTGCTCGTCTGCCTTGCCGCGATCACGCCGCTGCTGCTGGTCGACTTCCCGCCGCTGGTCGATCTGTACGGCCATCTGGGGCGCTATGCGGTGCAGACCGAGTTGGCCAATCGGCCCGAGCTGCAAGCCTTCTACACTTACCAATGGAAGCTGATCGGCAACTTGGGGGCCGACATTCTGGTGCAGGTGTTGCACGGCGTGCTCGGGCTGGAAGCCTCGGTCCATTTTGTGGTGATCCTGACCCAGTTTCTCGGCGCGCTTGGCCTGCTGCTGATCGCGCGCGAAGTGCATGGCCGCGTCACGCCGTTCGCGGTCGCGGCGATCCCGCTGCTGTATGGCTACCCCTTCAACTACGGCTTCATCAATTATGCGCTGAGCATGGCGCTGGCGATGCTGGCCTTCGTGATGTGGCTGCGGCTGCACCGGGGCGAGCGCGAGGTCGCGGCGCGGCTGTGGCTGGGCGTGGCGGGGGCCGCGATCTGGGTGTGCCACACCTATGGCTGGGCGTTCCTCGGGCTGATGGCTGGATCGGCGATGCTGGCCGAAATCTTCGCCGCGCGCACCCGCCCGGTCGCGGCGGTGCTGCGTATTCTCGGCGCGTGCTGGCCGCTGCTGCTGCCGATCATCCCGATGGTAATCTGGCGGGCGGAATCGACCGGCGCCGCGATGGGGGACTGGTCGCTCGATTTCAAGCTGTTCTGGCTGATCTCGCCGCTCAGGACGCAGTGGTACAATCTTGATGTTGGCGCGTTGGCGGTGATCGGCGCGCTGATGGGCTGGGCGCTGTTCAGCAAGACAGTGCGATATGATCGAAGCGTCGGGACGGCGGCACTGCTGTGCTTCGTCTGCTACGCCATCATGCCGAGCCGGGTGTTCGGATCAGCCTTTGCCGACATGCGGTTGGTGCCTTATGCCTTCGCGCTGGCGCTGGTGGCGATCGGGCCGGTCAGGCTGGGGTCAAAGGTTTTGCAGGCGGCAGGCGCCATCGCGCTGGCTCTGTTCGCAGGACGTATGGCGGTGACCAGCGTCGCCTATATTCAGCAGGACCGCAGGGCGCAGGCCGAACTGACCGCGCTTGAGCCGATGCCGATGGGCGCGAGGATCGCCTTCTTCGTGGTCAAGCCATGCTGGAACCCTTGGGCGATGCCGGTGCTCGACCATGTGGTCGGCGCGGGGATTGCCCGGCGCAATGCCTTCGTCAATGACCAGTGGCAGCAGCCGGGCGTCAACCCGATGCGGGTGCACTATCCCGCGGCGGGGCCGTTCTACCGCGATCCTTCACACTTGGTGCAGCGTGAGGATTGCAGCCACCGCATCCGCCCGAAGCTGTCGCAATCACTGGCGAAGCTGCCGCTGGGCGCATTCACCCATGTCTGGATCGTCGGCGATTTTTCGCAGCCGGTCGCCGTTCCTGACGGTCTGGTGCCGGTGCCTTACGGCGGTGCCGGGCTGCTTTATGCCATCGAACCTCAGGACTAGGCCGCGCGGTAACCTGCGCCGCGCACCAGCTGGCCCGGGCGCGCACCAGTCGACTGGTCGAAGCGGCGGATCACTTCCCCTGCGACGATGGTTGCCTCGTAGCCCGTAGCGCGCTGATGCAAGCGGCGGCCGCCGGCGGGCAGATCGCGCACGACTTCGGGCAGGTGGAGTCGCAGGCCGTCGAGATCGATCACATTAAGGTCCGCCCTGCCGCCCACGTGCAGCGTACCGCGATCAGTAAAGCCCACCGCCCGCGCCGCCTTGGCGCTGAGCATGTGCACCGCCTCGGCCAGCCCCAATTGCAGCGGCCCTTCCTGCTGCACGAACTGGGTCAAAAGGTAAGTCGAATAGCTCGCATCGCAGATCGCCCCGTAATGCGCGCCGCCATCGCCAAGGCCGGGGACGCAGTAAGGGTGGCGCAGCATTTCATGCGCGGAATCGAGCGTGGCGTTCTCGTAATTGCCGAGTGCGGCGAGGAACAGCCCGCGCCCCTCGGTCGCCAAAAGGCGATCATAGGCGACCTCCTGCGGGGTGCAGCCGCGCGCCGCCGCCTGACCTGCCATACTCATCGAAGCGGGCGGGGCGTAGTTCGGCGGATCGTCGAGCGGGAACAGCCAGCGCCAATTGCGGGCGAGCTCGTTGAAGGGATGGCCGGGGGCAAAGTCCTCGGTGAGGAGTGCGGCGCGCAAATCGGGATCGCGCATGGCGGCAACTTGCTCCGGGATCGACAGGTGCGCGATCTTCGCCCAGCTCGGGCAGAGGACGAAGGGGTGCACCGTCAGCTCAAGCCCTGCGATGAGGCCAATCGGGCGCGGCATCACCTGCGCATTGGCGACACCGCCCGCGGCATTGGTGGCCTCCAGCATTTCCAGCACCCGCCTCCAGCGCGGCGGCGCGTCATTGCCGGATGCGAGGGTGAAGGTCGCCGGACGGCCCGAGGCGGCGATCACCCGCTCGATCACCTTGTATTCCTTGTCCCACCCGACGAAGGCATCGAGCACCACCTGAAACGTCCCCGCGCCTGCATCCCTCATGCCGCTGGTGATGGCTTCGAGTTCGGCAATATCGGTGTCGAACGTCGGGATCGCCTGCCCGTCCGCGGTCTTGTGAATGCTGAGGCGCGATGTGGCGAACCCGATGGCGCCCGCGCGCATGGCGTCGGCGGTCAGTTGTCGCATCATCGCAAGGTCGTTGTCGGTCGCTACCTCGCGTGCAGCACCCCTTCCGCCCATCGCATATACCCGCAAAGGGGAATGCGGCAGGTAGGCGGCGACATCGATATCGCGCTTCCCGGCGGCGACCTTGTCGAGATATTCGGGGAAGGTCTCCCAGTCCCAGTCCAGCCCCTCGGTCATCACGATGCCGGGAATGTCCTCGACCCCCTCCATCACATTGATGAGCATGTCGTGATCGGCGCGGCGGCAGGGCGCGAAACCGACCCCGCAATTGCCCATGACCGCTGTGGTGACGCCGTGGGAGGAGGAGGGGGAAAGCTCCTCGGCCCAGATGCACTGGCCATCGTAATGGGTGTGAACGTCGATGAAGCCGGGCGTGACGATCCGCCCGCGCGCGTCGATCTCCTCGCGCCCGCTGCCGCTCACTTGCCCGATGGCAGCGATGCGCCCGGCAGCAATCGCGATGTCGCCGTCGACAAGATCGCCGCCAGTCCCATCGGCAATAGTGCCGCCGCGGATCACCAGATCATAATCGGCCTCAGCCATTGCCTCACGCTCCCTCTCAGGCCCCACCCTAGCGCTGCCCGAGCGGGGGGCAATCCGGCAACTCGCACTTTTGCGCTCGGCCTGCGCGCGGTAGGGTGATTGCATGAACCCAGACCGTCCCACGCCGCGCCGTATCGTCCTTGCCGGAGCAAGCGGCACCATTGGTTCAGCGGTGGCGGCGCAGCTGGCGGCTGAGGGGCACGCAGTCACCGCTCTGCCGCGTGCGGCGCTGGCTGACGGGGCGGCGTTGGCAAAGGTCATGGATGAGGCGCAGCCCGAGGTTGTGATCTCGTGCATCGCCTCACGCAGCGGCGCACCCAAGGATGCCGAGGCGGTGGATTACCGCGCCAACCTTGCACTGCTTGAGGCTGCTGAGGCGGCGGGTGCGGGGCACTTCATCCTGCTCTCGGCGATCTGCGTGCAGAAGCCGCTGCTCGCCTTCCAGCACGCCAAGCTGAAGTTCGAAGCGCGGCTGACCGCGGGCGGCCTGACCCATACCATCATCCGCCCTACGGCCTTCTTCAAGTCCTTGTCCGGACAGGTAAGGCGGGTGAAGGCGGGCAAGCCGTTCCTCATCTTCGGGGACGGTAATCTCACCCGCTGCAAGCCGATCAGTGACGGCGATCTGGCGCGGTTTACTGCCTCTGCCATCGACAATCCTGAGGCCGCGAACCGTATCCTCCCCATCGGCGGCCCTGGCCCGGCGATCTCCTTGCGCGAGGCGGGGGAGATGCTTTTTGAAGCCGCAGGCAGACCGCCGCGGTTCAAATCGGTCTCGCCCAAAATCTTCACCTATGCCGAGCGGGCGCTGGGACTTGGTGCGGGGGTATCGGACTGGTTTGCCGAGAAAGCCGAATATGCGCGCATTGCGCGCTATTACGCGACCGAGTCGATGCTGGTGCGCGATCCGGCGACCGGCGAATATTCTGCTGACCTCACCCCCGAATATGGCAGCGAGACCCTGCGCGCGCATTACGAGCGGTTGCTAAAGGGGGTCTAGGTGCCAGCTGGCGGGGCCGAGGGTCAGGCCAAGATGGGGCACGAACACCGGCGCAGCACTGTAATTGAATGTGAAAACATGGGTGCGCGTGCGGCGTATGCGGATGCCTTCGGGCAAGTGGGTCAGCGGCACATCGGCCTCGGCCGCCATGCGTTCCACCAGCAGCCCCAGCAGTTTGGCGTCGGGCCAGACCGCGCAGTAGCGGATATTGGCGTGGGCGTAGACCACACCGCGCCCTTCGGCATCGGCCCATTCGGGCGCAAGGTCGCTCGCCACATCTTCGCGCCAGCGGGTGACGGCGAAGCCCTCGGCCGGTTCGGAGATGCCATCGCGTAAGGACTCCACGCGGGTGACAGTCAGCGGGATGACGTCACGCAAGGACCCCGGCGCAAGGCCTTCGGGCATGCAGAAACTGTCCGTCTTGCTACCTGATCGCGGCCCGACCAGCACCGGGCAGGTGAGGGCGCCAAGTTTGTCGGCAAAGCCTTCGGGCAGGATCGGCAGACTAGGCACCACCACCATGCGGTATCCCGACAGGTCAGCCTCGGGCGACACGATATCGACATCCAGCCCGCGCGCCCGCAGCGCCGAGTACCAAGTGAACACGAGCTCCAGATAGCGGAAGCTCTGCCCCTGCGGCTGGATGCCGATCACCCATGCCGGCGCATAGGAAAACACCAGCGCCACCGGAGCCTGTGCGGTCTGCTGCGGGCCAATGGCGGCGAGCACTTCTGCTGCCTTCCGCACTTCGGGCGCGGCTTCGGCTTCGGTGCTGTCGGGGCGCAGCAGGCCTGCGTGCATCTGCTCCTGCGCGAAGGGCGCCTGCCGCCAGCGGAAATAGCTGGTGAGTTCTGCCCCGTGCGCGGCAGCCTCCAGCGTCCATAGCATGACCATCCCCGGTAGCGGCGCGGGATTGTAGCGCGCCCAGTTCACCGGCCCCGGTTGCTGCTCCATCACCCCCCAGCGGCCGTTCGAGCACCCCCGATAGAGATCATGGTGGAAGGCGGCGATATCGGGGTGGCCTTGCCGCAGGTAAGCCGCCTTCTCTTCGCGCGAGAACCAGAACTGTTCGAGGAACCCGAGCGGATAGGAATCCCACGTCGCCACATCGATATCGCGGCCGACATCGTGGTGATCGAACTCGGTAAAGAAGCCCATGAAGTTGTGGGTGATGTCCACGCCGGGCGAGAGCCGCCGAAGGATATCGACCTGTTCGCGGTTGAAGCTCGCCACCTGATCGGAAGCAAAGCGGCGGTAGTCGAGCCAATGCGCCGGGTTCGCTTCGGTCACCGTCAGATGCGGCGGATCGACCTCGGCGAAGGAGCGATACTCCATGCTCCAGAAGATATTGCCCCACGCCGCGTTGAGCGCATCCACCGTGCCGTAACGCGCTGCGAGCCAGCCTCGGAACGAGGCGGCGGCGGCGTCCGAGAAGCTTAGCACCGTGTCGTGGCAGCCATATTCATTGTCGGTCTGCCACATCACGACCGCCGGGTGCGCGCCGTAACGTTCCGCCAGCGCGGTCACGATCCGGCGGCATTCGGCGCGGTAGCCTTCGTGGCTAAAGCAGTAATGCCGCCGCGAACCGAAGCCGCGCGGGCGACCCTGTTCGTCGATGGCGACCATGTCGGGCATATGATCGACCAGCCACTTGGGCGGCGTCGCGGTCGGCGTGCCGAGGATCACTTGCAGTCCCGCCGCGTGCAGTGTTTCGATCGCCCGGTCGAGCCAGCCCCACTCGTAGCGCGCACCTCCTTCGGGCTCGATCCGGCTCCACGCGAATTCACCGATCCGCACTAGCCGCAAGCCCATCGCCGCCATGCGCCGCGCGTCCTCAGCCCAGATCGCCTCGGGCCAATGTTCGGGATAGTAGCAACAGCCGAGTTTCATGCGGGCAGTCTCTCCAGCGCGATCAGCCACGCGGTTTCAGGGTGGGTAAGGGGCAGGGCAAGGCCCTGCGTCATCAGCGCCGCGCCGGACAGCGTCAGGCCGTCGCGCCATGCGTCAGGATTGGCGAGGTAGTGCTTCGCCCTCGGCGGCCAAGGTTCGGGCAGGGTCACACGGTAGCGCGCCTTCGGATCCAGTCCGGCAAGGCGGATCGGCGCGGCGTCGAACACGGGCGAGAAACCGGTCTGTGCGGCGAGCGCCAGCGCCTTGTCGCCATGCGTCACCATCATCCCCGTCACGCCCGCGTCCGGATGCGCAAGGTGGTGCAGCCGTCCCGTGTGCAGCACCCCGCGCCATGCCTTGTAGAGCGCGATATGCACTGCAAGGGTTCCGCGCTCCTTGTCGCTCATCCGCGCGGGATCAGCCTCGACCCCCATGTGCCCGAACACTGCGACCTTGGTGCGGAAGTCGATCCCGACCCGCCGCCCGGTGATGGGATTGGGCGAGGGGCCGACATGATTGCCGAGCACTTCCAAGGGCAGGAAGCGGCTCCATTCACGCATGATCCGCACCCGCTCGATCGCGTCGTTGTTATCCGACGGCCAGACCCGCTCGATTAGCCCGAGCATGGCCATGTCGATCCGCCCGCCGCCGCTCGAACAGCTTTCGATCATGGTTGCCGGGAACTCGCGGCGCAGGGCGAACCAAATGTCTTGGAGCTGGCCGACCTGCGAAAGATCCGGCGCGGCGGGGAACAGGCGGCGGTTGTGGTCCCACTTGAGGTAGGCGATGTCGTTCTCGCGCAGCAGCCGGGCGATGCATTCCCGGATGTGCGCGGCGACTTCGGGCTTGGTGAAATCGAGCACCAGCTGATTGCGCTCGGTCGGGCGGGGCAGGCCGGGTTCGTGCAGGCACCAGTCGGGATGGGCGCGATAGAGGTCGCTGTCGGGCGAGACCATCTCTGGCTCGACCCACAGGCCGAAATTCATGCCGAGCGCCTTTACCTGCGCAATCAGCGGGCCGAGGCCGTTCGGAAAGCGGACGGGATCGGGCGTCCAGTCGCCCAGCCCGGCGCGGTCGGAGCTGCGGCCCTTGAACCAGCCGTCATCCAGCACGAAGCGTTCCGCGCCGATGGCGGCGGCATCCTCGGCAAGGCGCATCAGGCGGGCCTCGTCGAAGTCGAAGGCGCAGGCTTCCCAGGTGTTGAAGTGGACGCGGCGGGTGCGCGGCGGGTTGGCGTACTGCCGTGTGAGGCGCTGGCGGGCGTGGGCGTGGAAGGCGTGGGTGAGGGTGCCCCCATCGGGCGCCCATACGATCAGCGCCTCGGGCGTGTTGAACAGTGGCGCGCCCGGCGCAGGGATCGGCGTTTCGGCAACCAGCGTGGCATTGCCATCGTCATTGCGCTCGATCCGCACAACGTGATCGCCGGTCGCAGCGATGTGGAAGCCGAGCTGCGCGCCGCTGCCAGCGTCATCGAACACCAGCCAGTCCCCGCCTGCGAAGGCCGGTTTGCCCCCACGCGAGGCCCAGCCGAGACCGGCGCGGGTCAGGCGCACGCGCTCGGCCCGCATATCGTCCGCCCAGCGCCCGCCGAAGTGGGTGACGTGATCGAACCCGCGCGGCAATGGCAGCAGCAGCGATGCGCAGCGGGTGGCGCGGGTGCCGCGATCTTCGGTGTTGAGGAACTGCGTGCGCGTGGTGATGACGTCGCCCGCGCCCATCGTCCAGCTGACCGACAGGGTTAGAGCGAGGTTCTCGTCCCGCCAGTTAGCAACGATGCGGCGCTCTTCGGGGAAAGAGTCGATGGACAGCCCCGTCCAGCGCGGTGTGACGGGCAGGCCCTCGAAGGCGAACTCCCCGAGAAGCGGCCCGCGCCAGCCGCTGCGCGGATCGGGCAGCAGGCCGCCGGTCGGGGGAATATCGGGCTGGTTTTCGTGCCGCCCGCGCGCGGCAGCAGCGGCGAGTGCGGCGAGATCTTCGTTCGCTGCAAGCCGCGGGCCGAGATAAAGGCAATCGAGCGCATCCCCGCAGGCCATCCAGACCACACTGGTGCGATCCCCGTCGAGCCGTGCAAATACCGGACTAGCGCGCAATTCCCTCTCCCCTGCCGGTGATGATTAACGCCCCAAGGCTTGTCCGGCACCCGCTAATGCGCTGTAACCGCCCCGCAAGAGAGGGGAAAGCGCACAATGTCGCAAGTGGTGATGTCCGGGGGGACAGGCGGAAGCCTGATCCAGATTGCCATCTGCCTTGGCGTGACGGCGGTCATCGGGCTGGTGACTTGGCTTACGATCCGCCGCGAAAAGCATGATGGATCGCGCAAGGATGTCTATCTGGCGGGGGGCAAGCTGAGCTGGCTGTTCGTCGCAGGCGCAATCACGCTGACGAACCTGTCCACCGATCAGTTGGTGGGGATGAACGGCAACCAGATGCTGCTCCTCGCCTGGTGGGAGATCAGTGGGTTCATCGGTCTGCTGATCCTCGCCTTCGTGTTCGTGCCGATCTATTACCGCTCCGGGGTGACGACCGTGACCGAGTTGCTGGAACAGCGCTACGGCGGCGGCGGGATTCGGACGCTGGTGTCGGCGCTGTTCCTGTTCGGGATGGTGCTGATCTATCTGCCCGCCGGGCTCTATTCGGGGGCGCTGTTCCTCAAGACCGCCGGGATCGACCTGCCGCTGCTGGTGCTGGCGGGGTTCCTCGGCGTGGTCGCGGCGGCCTATACCATGGCGGGCGGATTGCGGGCGGTCGCGGTGATGGAGACCTACGCTGGGATCGGCGTGCTGGCGATTGCGGTGCTGATCGTTGTGCTGGCGCTAAATGCAGTCGACTGGGACATTGCGCGCGGGGTGCCCGCCGAACGGCTGACCATGGTGGGCGGAGCGGACTCCCCCATCCCGTTCCATACCCTCTTCACCGGCATGATCTTCATCCAGATCTATTACTGGTCGACCAACCAGCCGATCACCCAGAAGGCGATGGCCGCCCCCAATGTGCGTGAGGCGCAGAAGGGCGTTCTGGCGGCCGCCGTGGTGCGCATCCTGATCATTCCGGCGATTGTCGTGATCCCCGGCGTGGTCGCCTACCAGCTGTTCGGCGATATCGACGATGCCGCCTATGGCCGGCTGGTCGGCGCGGTGCTGCCGCCGTGGCTGTCAGGCATCTTCGCTGCCGCCATCGCTGCTGCGGTGATCGCGCATACGGCGGCGGTGATGAACGCGGCGGTCGGGCTCTATGCGGTCGATTTCCACGAGAAGTTCGTCGCCAAGGTTGAGAGTCACTGGCGGCTGTCGAGCATCGTCACCGTGCTGCTGACGATCAGCTCGATTGCGCTGGTGCCGGTGTTCGCTTCGGCCAAGAGCATCATCAACCTGCTCCAGCAATTGAACGGGCTCAGTTCGATGCCAATCCTGTCGGCCTTTGCGGTCGGGCTGCTGTTTACCGGGGTGGAATCGCGGGCGGCGATTATCGGCGTGCTGTGGGGTTTTGCGTTCTATGCGGCCTATACCTTCATCGCTCTGCCGCTGGGCGCGGTCACGCTGCATTACATCGACATGATGGTGGTGACGCTGGTGACGAGCATTCTCGCGGCGCTCGCCTTCAACCGCTTCGTGCTGGGCGGGCGGGCGACGTTCGCCCCGCGTTCGGCCTTTGCGCAGCGGGTGGCCGGAGCGGGGTGATGGCGGTCGATTTCGCCCGCCCGCACCGGCGTTACAACCCGCTCACTGGCGGCTGGGTGCAGGTTTCCCCGCAGCGCATGGGGCGGCCATGGCAGGGCGAGGTCAGCCTGCCCGATCCGCCGCCGCCCTCATACGATCCTGCCTGCTACCTCTGCCCCGGCAACCCCCGCGTCGGCGGCGAGGTGAACCCGGCTTACGAGGGCGTCCATGTCTTCGATAACGACTTCCCGGCACTGGCCGAGGATCAGCCGAGCGAGGCTGATCATGACCCGCTGCTGCGGGCCGAGGCTTCGGCGGGCGTGTGCCGGGTGATCTGCTTCTCCCCGGATCACGGTAAGTCGCTGCCGCTGCTCACCCCTGAGCAACTGCGCGCCGTGGTTGACGTGTGGGCCGATCAGACCGCTGAACTCGGCCAACGCTTTGCCAATGTGCAGGTGTTCGAAAACAAGGGCGCGATGATGGGGTGTTCTAACCCTCACCCCCACGGGCAGGTCTGGGCGACGGCGCACCTCCCGCAGGAACTCGCCGCCGAGGACGCCCACCAGCGCGCCTACCTCGCAGACCACGGAAGGGCGCTGCTGCTCGACACAGCGACGCGCGAAATTGCGGCGGGCGAGCGGGTGGTCGAGATCAACGACGACTGGCTCGCCATTATCCCCTTCTGGGCGGCCTGGCCGTTCGAGACGCTGCTACTGCCGCGCTTTGCCGTGCAGCGGATGCCGCAGCTGACCGGCGAACAGCGCGCCAGCCTCGCCAGCATCCTCAAGGCGCTGACCACGCGTTACGACAATCTGTTCCAGACCAGCTTTCCCTATTCGATGGGCTGGCATCAGGCGCCTTATGGCCCGGATTCCTTGTCGCCTGATATCGACCACTGGCAACTCCACGCGCATTTCTACCCGCCGCTGCTGCGCTCGGCTGAGGTGCGCAAGTTCATGGTGGGTTACGAGATGCTGGCCGAGCCTCAGCGCGACCTCACCCCGGAACGCGCGGCAGAGATGTTGCGCGCGGTCAGCGGTCTGGTGCATTACCGCGCCTAACGAAGGGAACGCAGCATGGATCGCCGCGAGAGACTGATCGCCCGCGCCCGGCAGGGCTTCCGTCTGGCCTATGGGGTCGAGCCGCACCGCTTTTTCGCTGCCCCCGGCCGGGTCAACCTGATCGGCGAGCATGTCGATTACAATGATGGCTTCGTCCTGCCCTGCGCGATCGACCGCGAAGCGATCGTCGCGCTCGGCCCGGCGGACAAGGACGCCGCGGTCCCGCTGTTCGAGGCGGTCGCGCTCGACATGGGCGACATGGCGAGTGCGCGGGACAGCTTCGATCTTGCCAGTCCGATCGTGCCGAGCGAGAACAACTGGCAGAACCATGTGCGCGGTGTGGTGCAGGCGCTGGGGCGGGATGGCTACCGGGTCAAACCGGCGCGGATCGCGATTGCCGGCGATGTTCCCATCGGGGCGGGCCTGTCATCCTCGGCCGCGTTCGGCGTGGCGGTGGCGCTGGCCTGTTCGGACTATTCAGGGCTGGACCTGTCGGCGGAAACGCTCGCCCGGGTGGCGCAGCGCGCCGAGAACGACTTTGTCGGCTGTGCCTGCGGGATCATGGACCAGATGGCCTCCGCCGCCAGCGTCGCGGACAATGCGCTGCTGCTCGATTGCCGCAGCTTGCAGCACATGCCGATCCCGATTCATGCGAGCCTTGCCATTACGGTGATCGACACGGGCCTGCGCCGCAACCTCACCGAAAGCGCCTTTAACGAGCGGCGCGCGCAGTGCGAAGCGGCGGCGGCGTATTTCGGGCTGACGGCCTTGCGCGATCTGGACTTCGCCACGCTGGAGGCGGCCCAGACCAGCCTCGACCGGACGCTCTACCGCCGCGCACGCCATGTGGTCGGTGAGATCGAGCGGGTCGAGCCGGTCGCGGTTGCGCTGACGCAGGGGGACACGGCATTGCTGGCCGAGGTGATGCGCGAGGCGCACCTCTCGCTGTCCGCCGATTTCGAGGTTTCACTGCCGCCGATTGACCGGCTGGCCGGGCTGATCGGTGAGGCACTGGGCGATGCGGGCGGCGTGCGGTTGACTGGCGCTGGCTTTGGCGGATGCCTTGTCGCGGTCAGCACCCATGATGCTGGCATCGCCATCGACGAGTCGGTCGCGCGCTACAATGTCGCCGCCGATCTGCCCGCGCGGGCCGAGACCTTCCGCCCGGTCAGGGGAGCTGCGCCGATCTCGCTGGGTTGAGCAAGTGCGTTCCGGGGGCTGACGTAGCAAGTCTTTGCGAGCACCCATCGTCAGCGGACGATTTACAGATATAAAAATATCTTTATATGATGTTCGCACAATGATGATCGAGGACATCTTCAAGGCGCTGGGCGATCCGACTAGGCTGCGCATTGCCCGCTTGCTCGGGACGATGGAACTGGCTGTGGGCGAGTTGGCACAGGTGCTCGGCCAAAGCCAGCCGCGCGTGTCGCGCCATGTCGGCATCCTGTGCGATGCGGGCCTCGCCGAACGCCGCCGCGAAGGCAGCTGGGTGTTCCTGCGCCAGAGCGAATCGAGCGCCCCGGTGATCGAAGCGGTGCAGCGCCTGCTCGCGCTGGCCGAAACCGAAGAACCCGCCTTTGCCGCGCTGTGCGAAACTGACCGCCGCAAACTCGCCGCGATTCGCAATGCGCGCGAAGCTGCGGCGGAGACCTATTTTGCCCGCCACGCCGGGGAGTGGGACGAGCTGCGCGCGCTCCACAGCGCCGATGCTGATGTCGAACGCGGCCTTGCCGAAGCGCTGGCTGATGCGCCGCTGGGCGCGCTGCTGGATATTGGCACTGGCACCGGGCGCATGGCCGAACTGTTCGCACCTCATGCCGAACGCATCGTCGCGCTCGACAAGAACCTCGAAATGCTGCGCGTCGCCCGCGCCAAGCTGCAACATCTGCCGACCGCACAGATCGAGCTGGTGCAGGGCGACTTTGCCGATCTGCCGTTCTCCGACGCCAGTTTCGATACCGTGGTGCTGCATCAGGTGCTGCACTTCGCCGCCGATCCTGCCCCGGCACTGGCCGAGGCGGCGCGGGTGCTGCGCAGCGGTGGGCGGATCGCGATTGTCGATTTTGCCAGCCACGATCACGAGGAACTGCGCACTCGCCACCAGCACGTCCGGCTTGGCTTTACCGATCGTCAGATGGCCGAATTGCTGCGCGGCGCCGGGTTCAGCGTCAGCCCGCCGCTCGCGCTCGAAGGTGGGCCGCTGGTCGTCAAGATCTGGACGGCCAAGCGCCGTTCCGCCCCCGCTTTGAAGACCCCTGCCAGCCTCACGGAAACCGTCTGATGACCCCGACTCTCGACCAGCTCCACGAATACCGCACAGCCACCGACATGCCGCTGTTTTCCGGCCTGCCGGGGGATGTTGCGGTGAGCTTCGAATTCTTCCCGCCCAAGAGCGAGAAGATGGAAGAACAGCTGTGGGATGCGGTGACGCAGCTGAAGCCGCTGGGGCCGAGCTTTGTTTCGGTCACCTACGGCGCGGGCGGTTCGACCCGCGAGCGCACCCACGCCACGGTGGCGCGGATCATTGGCGAGGCGAAGCTCCCTGCCGCAGCGCATCTGACCTGCGTTGCGGCGTCGAAGGCCGAAATCCGCGAGGTCGCCGAACATTATTGGGAAGCGGGCGTGCGCCACATCGTCGCGCTGCGCGGCGATGCGGGTGAACCCGGCGCGCCCTTCACCCCGCACCCTGAAGGCTATGCCAGCGCGGCGGAGCTGGTCAGCGGGCTGAAGGCCATTGCGCCGTTCGAAATCTCGGTCGCCGCCTATCCGGAAACCCACCCTGATGCGCTTAGCCCACAGGACGATATCGACAATCTGAAGCGCAAGCTGGATGCTGGGGCCACCCGCGCGATCAGCCAGTTCTTCTTCTCGCCCGAAGCCTTCTTCCGCTTCCGCGATGCCTGCGCGGCGAGCGGGATCGACGCCCCGATCCTGCCCGGCATCCTCCCTGTCACCAATGTCGCGCAGGCGCGTAAGTTCGCCGCCGCGTGCGGGGCGTCAATCCCGGCATGGATGGACGGCTTGTTCGAAGGCCTCGACGAAAAGCCCGCCGCGCGCCAGCTGGTCGCCGCAACGGTCGCCGCTGAACTGTGCCGCCGGCTCTATGCGGGCGGGGTGCGCGATTTCCACTTCTACACCTTGAACCGCCCCGAGCTTGCCTATGCGATCTGCCACATGCTCGGGAAGCGTCCGGTCGGAGACGACGCATGAGTGCGCGTGAACAATTGCTCGCAGCCGCCGCCAAGCGCGTGCTGATCTTCGACGGCGCGTTCGGCACGCAGATCCAGAACCGCAAGCTGACCGAAGCCGATTACGCGGGCGATCTGGGCCTTGCCGCGGATCAGAAGGGCAATAACGACATTCTGGCGCTGACCCGCCCCGACGTGATCGGTGACATCACCCGCGCCTATCTGGATGCGGGATCGGATGTGGTCTCGACCAACACCTTCTCGGCCAACCGCATCAGCCAGGCCGATTATGCGACCGAAGGTCTGGTGCGAGACATCAACGTGGCGAGCGGCAAGCTCGCCCGCGCGCTCGCGGATGAATATGCCGCCAAGGATGGCCGCCCGCGCTTTGTCGCGGGAGCCATCGGGCCGACCAACAAGACTCTGTCGCTCAGCCCTGATGTCGAAGACCCCGGCTACCGCGAGATCGACTTTGATGAACTCGTCGCGGTCTACAAGGAACAGGCTGCCGCGCTGGTCGAAGGCGGGGTGGACTTCATCCTGATCGAGACGGTGTTCGATACCTTGAACGCCAAGGCGGGGATCATGGCGGTCAAGCAGTTGGAGCGCGAGACGGGCCGGGACATCCCGCTGATGATCTCGATGACACTGACCGACCTGTCGGGCCGCAATCTGTCGGGCCACACGGTCGAGGCGTTCTGGTACGCGGTGCGCCATGCCAAGCCGGTCACCATCGGTTTGAATTGCAGCTTCGGCGCAGAGCAGCTGCGCCCGCACGTCAAGGTGCTCTCGCAGATCGCCGACACGCTGCTGATGATCTATCCCAACGCGGGCCTCCCCAACGAGCTCGGCGAATATGACGAGCAGCCCGACACCACCGCGGGGTTGGTCAAGGACTGGGCCGATCACGGTCAAGTCAATATCCTCGGCGGCTGCTGCGGATCGAGCCCGGCGCATATCGCCGCGATTGCCAAGGCGGTGGCCAAGTCCGAGCCGCGCAAGGTGCCGCACCCCGAGCCTGCGATGCGGCTGGCGGGGCTCGAAGCCTTCATTGCGGCCTGATTTGAACTGAGAGTTTCCAAGTGACCCAACCCTCCTCCGCCCGCTTCATCAACATCGGTGAACGCACCAACGTCACCGGATCGGCGGCGTTCAAGAAGCTGATCATGGCGGGCGATTATCCAACGGCCGTCGAAGTCGCGCGCCAGCAGGTCGAAAACGGCGCGCAGGTGATCGACGTCAACATGGACGAAGGCCTGCTCGACGCGGTCCACGCCATGACGACCTTCCTCAAGCTGATCGCCGCCGAGCCCGATATCGCGCGCGTGCCGGTCATGATCGACAGCTCGAAATTCCACGTGATCGAGGCTGGGCTGAAATGCGTCAGCGGCAAGCCGATCGTCAATTCGATCAGCATGAAGGAGGGCGAGGCCGCCTTCCTCGAACACGCCCGCATCTGCATGGATTACGGCGCGGCTGTGGTCGTCATGGCCTTCGACACGGTCGGTCAGGCCGACACCAAGCAGCGCAAGGTCGAAATCTGCAAGCGCGCCTATGATCTGCTGGTGGCCGAGGGCTTCCCACCCGAAGACATCATCTTCGATCCCAACATCTTCGCGGTCGCGACCGGGATTGAAGAACACAACAATTACGGCGTCGACTTCATCGAGGCGGTCAAGGAACTGCGCGAGCTGTGCCCCTACGCGCATTATTCGGGCGGGCTCTCCAACCTCAGCTTCAGCTTCCGCGGCAATGAACCCGTGCGCCGCGCGATGCATTCGGTGTTCCTCTATCACGCGATTCCGGCGGGCCTCGACATGGCGATCGTCAACGCGGGGCAGCTCGACGTTTACGACCAGATCGATCCGGCCCTGCGTGACGCCTGCGAAGACGTGATCCTCAACCGCGATCCGGACGCGACCGAACGCCTCATCACGCTGGCCGAAAGCTTCAAGGGCAAGTCGGTTGCGGATGAAAAGGCCGCCGAGGAATGGCGCGGCTGGGCGGTCGAAAAGCGGCTCGAACACGCGCTGGTCAAGGGCATTGACGCGCATATCGTCGATGATACCGAAATCATGCGCGCCGCCATTGCCGAGGCTGGCGGGCGGCCCATCGAAGTGATCGAAGGCCCGTTGATGGACGGGATGAACGTGGTCGGCGACTTGTTCGGCAGCGGCAAGATGTTCCTGCCGCAGGTGGTCAAATCCGCGCGCGTGATGAAGAAGGCGGTCGCCCACCTCATCCCCTTCATCGAGGCCGAGAAGGACCTGCTTCCCGAAGAGGAACGCAAGGCCAAGGGCAAGATCATCATGGCGACGGTGAAGGGCGATGTGCACGACATCGGCAAGAACATCGTCGGCGTCGTGCTCCAGTGCAACGGCTATGACGTGATCGACTTGGGCGTGATGGTGCCGTGGCCGACGATCCTCGCTTCGGCCAATGACAACAAGGCCGACATGATCGGGCTTTCGGGCCTCATCACGCCCTCATTGGACGAGATGGTGACCGTCGCCGAGGAAATGCAGCGCGCCGGCATGACCATGCCGCTGCTGATCGGCGGGGCGACCACCTCGAAGGTCCACACCGCGCTGAAGATCGATCCGGCCTACGAAGGCCCCGTGATCCACGTGCTCGACGCGAGCCGCGCGGTGGGGGTGGCGTCCAAGCTGCTGTCCGACACCCAGCGCGATAGCTACGTCGCCGAGGTCGAGGACGAATATATCGCCGTGCGCGATGCCCGCGCGGGCCGGACCGTGAGCGCGCTGCTGCCGCTGGACGAAGCGCGCGCCAATGCCTTTCCCGCCGACTTCGCCGCCAAACCCGCCGCACCTGCGCAGCCGGGGGTGCATGTCTTCCCCGACTGGAGCCTTGAGCACTTGCGCGGCTTCATTGACTGGACGCCGTTCTTCCGCGCGTGGGAGTTGCACGGCAATTACCCCGCGATCCTGACCGACGAAGTGGTCGGCGAAACCGCGACCCAGCTGTTCGCCGATGCCAACGAAATGCTCGATACAATCATCGCCGAAAAATGGCTGACCGCGCGCGGTGTCGCAGGCCTGTGGCCGTGCGGGCGCGACGGGGATGACATCGTGCTCGACAACGGCGCGCGCCTCCCGATGCTGCGCCAGCAGGTCAAGAAGTCGCGCGATCGGGCCAATATGTGCCTCGCCGATTTTATCGACCCGGCGGGCGACTGGATCGGCGGTTTTGCCGTCGGCATCCACGGGATCGACAGCCACTCGGCGCGGTTCCAGGCGGACAAGGACGATTATTCCGACATCCTGCTGAAGGCGCTGGCCGACCGTTTCGCGGAGGCATTCGCCGAAGCGCTGCATCAGCACGTCCGCACCACGCTGTGGGCCTATGCGCCGGGCGAGCAGCTGACCTGCGAGGCGCTGATCAAGGAAGAATATCGCGGGATCCGCCCCGCGCCGGGCTATCCCGCCTGTCCCGATCACTCGCTGAAGCCGATCCTGTTCGACCTGCTCGATGCGCCGACCAACACCGGCCTGACCCTGACCGAAAGCTTCGCCATGTGGCCGACGGCGGCGGTTTCAGGCTTCTATTTCGGTCACCCCGAAGCGGCCTATTTCGGCGTTGCCCGCGTGGGGCCGGATCAGGTCGAGGAATATGCCGCCCGGCGCGGGGTCGATCTGGCGACGGCAGAACGCTGGCTGCGGCCGAATCTCGATTGACGCGGGCGCAGGGGCAGCGATGATGCGCGGTATGATCCGCCGCTTCCTCGCCGCTTTGGTGTTCATCGCCGCCCCCGCCACCGCGCAAGAGACCGCGCCGTCGCCTGCCACGCCGCCTGCTACAGTGGTGGTCGCCTTCAACCGCGAGACCATCACCCCGCTGATCGTCGAGGGGCTGGCGAACCTTGAGACCGCGCGCCCGGTCGCAGCCAATGATCCGGTGCGGATCGCGTCGATCTCCAAGCTGATCATGGCGCTCACCGCGCTCAGGCTGGTGGACGAGGGCAAGCTTGATCTCGACCGTGATGTTTCGGACTATGTCGGGTGGAAGGTGCGCTCGCCTTACCATCCCGACGCGCCTGTCACGCTGGCGCACTTGCTGTCGCACCGCGCGGGGCTGAGCGACAAGGCGGGTTACATTATCCCCCTGGGCGAGAGCCTTGAGGCGAAATTTGCCGACCCTGCCGCCTGGCGCGACACCGGCCCGTCGGGGGAGGCGGCGTTTGAATATGCCAACCTCGGCTCACCGCTGGTCGCCACCGCGCTCGAAGCTGCTTCGGGTGAGCGGTATGACCGGCTGGTCGAACGGCTGGTGTTTGCGCCGCTGGGGGTGAAGGCCTGTCTCAACTGGATCGGCTGCGATGCCGATATGCAGGCCCGCAAGGTGACGCTCTACCGCCACACCGGCGAAGTCGCAGCCGACGGTGCAGGCAGACTGCCGTCCGCCTGCACCATCCCGGTGGCGGAGGGCATTGCCTGCGAGCTGGCGAACTATGTCCCCGGCACCAATGCCTCGATCTTCTCCCCGCAAGGCGGGGTCCGGATCGGGATGCTGGACCTCGCGAAGATCGGGCAGGCGTTCGGTGAGCCCCGCGCCTTCTTCTCGGATCGTGCGAAGCAAGGCTTCGATCGCGCGTGGAACACCAGTTTCCATCCCGATCAGGAATTCTTCTGCATCTATGGTCTGCATCTACAGATCATCGATTCGTCCCAAGCGCTGTGGGCGAATGCGGAGCAGCCCAAGCCGGCGACGTGCCGGGACGAGCTGTTTGGCGACGGCGTAGCAAGGGTGGGCCATTCGGGCGAAGCTTACGGCCTGCAATCGGGCCTCTGGTTCGACCTCGGCACGGGCCGGGGCTTCGCCTACTTCCTCACCCAAGTCCCGCCCCCGGCAGGCGGCGAGGACACTGGCGGCTTCACGGCGCGCGAGAAGGCGCTGATGGCGCGGGCGCAGGCGATGATTCGCAAATAGCGGCGCAACTGAAGTTTGGTTCGCGCCAAGCCGCCAAGGAGCCAAGAAGGACCTATTGTAGCGCAGCCGTGGTACCAGACCTTGGCATCTTGGCCCTTTGGCGGCTTGGCGCGAACGACTTTTGGGGCGCCGCTGTCGCGGCGAGGGCTTATCGCCCTATCGCCGCCGCTGCACCCAGCCTGCCCCCAGGTGCGGACGCATGGCAGGCTAAAGCGCTTTCCTACCTGCACATGGATTGACAGGGTCCGCGGGCATGAATCCCTGTACCCCCTCTTCTGACTGCCACCCCGCAATGATCCTGCGTGTGCGACGATACTTTTTTCTGTTCCTGGACAGTGTCTCATGTGTCTCCAACACGAGACCGTGGCGGCGGAAGGGGTGGCTTCAGGCCTCGGCCTTCACCCGCTCGCCCAGCTTGGCGATCAGCGGCGTCGCGAAGGGCTTGGTCAGCATCGTGCTGCCCACCGCCATCAGCAGCAGCGCGGTGAAGGTCGTGGGCGTGATGACCTGCTTGTCGAGCAGGATGTTGGCGAAGATGATCATGATCAGCGCCTTGGTCTGGAGCAGCCAGCCGATCAGGCTCGCCTCGGTACGGCTCCAGCCGAGCATCCGCCCGGCGATGTGGACGCCGATGAGCTTGCCGCCGACCGCCGCCACCAGCAACAGCGCGGCAACGCCGAAGACGGCGAGCCCGCCGCCCTCCCACTGGGTGCGCAGGCCGGTCGAGAGGAAGAACACGGGCATCACGGTGAGCAGCACGACATTGCGGAACCGGTCCATCGCCTCGTGGCCGAACCACTTGGCGTCCAGCACCACGCCCGCGAGGAACGCGCCGACCATGAAGTGCAGCCCCGACCAGTCGCCCGCCAGCCCGCACAGCGCCAGCCAGATCAGACCGACCGGCCAGCGGTCAGCCTCGGACAGGCGCTGCATGAGCCAGCGCACCGCCCACGCCGCCAGCATGAAGCCGACGAGGAACACCGCCTGCCGCCCGATCCGCTCCCAATCGAGCAGGATCAGCGCCAGCACGCCCCAGATCGCGATGTCATCGAGGCTGGCGTACCGCAGGATGCGTTGGCCGAGCTGTTCGCGCAGGATGCCGAGCTTCTCCATCAGCAGCACGAGGATTGGCAGCGCCGTCACCGCGCAGGCCATGCCGATGCCCAGCAAGGCCTGCCAGTATTGGCCGTTCGGCCCGCGCCAGCCGGGGAATTGCAAGATCACCGCCGCCGCCAGCGTGCCAGCGATCAGCGGCGCGCCGAGCGCCAGTCCCGCAGTGAGTCCCGTCTCGCCGCGATGCTTCCATGCTTGGGAAAGGTCGAGCTCAATCCCGGCGATCCACACGAACAGCATCACCGCCCACCATGCGACGCCGTTCAGCGCGATGATCACATCGGGCCGGAACACGAAAGCGTAGTAATCGGGGAAGACCGCGCCCAGCACACCGGGTCCAAGCAGGATGCCCCCCACGATCTGCACCACCACAAGCGGCGCCCAGTAATCCGTGCGCAGCACGCGCCACACCAGCCACGGCACGGCGAAGATGATCGTTAGCGCGATCAGGTAGATTTCAGTGAGGTTCATCCCGCCCCCGTGTCTATTCAGCCTCGCAGGGAAGCGCAAATGCGTTTTCCCCCAAGCCTGCGCGTTTCGCCCGATTGACGCGATGCAGCAAATCAAGCAGGGCGAGATCGTCTTCCGCCGCAGGAGCGATTCTGTGGCGGGCAGGCGAGCGGGAGAGCCCGATGCGCACGCTGTGCGCAAAGGCGCCGAAGGAGCAACCGCCCCGGAAACTCTCAGGCCACCGGACCGCTCGGCTGCGTGACACTCTGGAAAGCGTCCCGGATTCGTCCGGGGCCACCGAAGGGGAGGTGTCCCGCCACGTTGGCGGATGCGCCGAAGCTCTCAGGTCACCCGACAGAGGGGGCAGTTATGCAGCAGCGCCGCGTGCGCTGCCGGACTGCCGTATTCTGCCGGGGATATTCCGAGTGACCGACCACGATACCGAAGACCATCTCGAAGATATCCCCTTGGACGCGCTGCCGCTTGATGCCTGGCACCGTGCGCGCGGCGCGCGGATGGTGCCGTTCGCGGGATACGAGATGCCGATCCAGTATGAAGGCATCGTTGCCGAGCATAGTTGGACGCGGGAGAGCGCGGGGCTGTTTGATGTGTCGCACATGGGCCAACTGCTGCTGTCCGGCCCCGATCTCGATGCGGCGGTCGAGGCCGTGCTGCCGATCGACCTGTCGACGCTGAAGCTCGGCCAGCAGCGCTATTCGCTGTTGCTAGATGAAGAGGGCGGGGTGCTCGACGACCTGATGGTCTCGCGCTGGCCCGAGGCGCTGTATCTAGTCGTCAACGGCGCGACCAAGTGGGACGATATGGGCACGCTGCGTGAAGCGCTGCCCGACGACATCACGCTCAACTACCTCGATGACCGTGCGCTGCTCGCCTTGCAGGGGCCGAAGGCGGCCGATGCGCTTGCTCGCCATACGACCGGCGAATATCCGCTGAGCGCGCTGACCTTCATGAAGTTCGGTCAGTTCAAGCTGGCGGGCCATGAAGTGACCATCGCGCGGGCGGGTTACACTGGGGAGGACGGGTTCGAAATCTCGCTCCCCGCCGATGCCGCCGCCGAAGTCGCGGACCTGCTCTGCGCCGCACCCGAGGTGAAACCCATCGGCCTTGGCGCGCGGGATTCGCTGCGGCTTGAGGCGGGACTGCCGCTCTACGGCCACGACATGTCGCCGGAGACCAGCCCCATCGAAGCGGGCCTGGTGTTCGGTATCAACAAGCGCCGCCGCACCGAGGGCGGCTTCCCCGGTGCCGACCGGATCGTCCGTGAAATCAATGAAGGCACGGCCCGCAAGTGGGTCGGCCTGACCATTGCAGGCCGCCTGCCCGCGCGTGAAGGCGCCGAAGTCTTTGCAGGCGAGGCGCATATCGGAATCGTCACCAGCGGCGGCTTCTCGCCCACCTTGGGCGCGCCTATCGCCATGGCCTATGTCGCGAGCGAATATGCCGCCATCGGCACCGCGCTCGAAGTCGAGGTGCGGGGCAAGCGCCTCGCTGCCACCGTTTCGCCCACGCCTTTCGTACCCCACCGCTATTACCGAGGGAGCTGACCCATGCGTTACTATACTGACGAACACGAATGGATCGATGTCGAAGGCGATATCGCCACCGTTGGCATCACCGAATATGCGCAGGGCCAGCTTGGCGACATCGTGTTCGTCGAACTGCCCGAAGTCGGGGCGCTGATCGAGCAGGGCAAGGACGCCGCCGTGGTCGAAAGCGTCAAGGCAGCATCGGACGTCTACGCCCCGATCACCGGCGAGATCACCGAAGTGAACCCGGCGCTGGAAGAAGACCCCGCGCTGGTCAACACCTCGCCCGAAGATGGCGGCTGGTTCTTCAAGATGACCATTGCCGACGAAGGCGAGCTTGACGGGCTGATGGACGAAGATGGCTACAAGGCCTTCGTCGAAGGCCTCTGACCACACACTCAACCTCTCCCCTCTCCACACGAGGCTGAACACCATGCGCTACCTCCCCCTCACCGATACCGACCGGCAGGCGATGCTGGCGACCATCGGCGCCGCCACGGTCGATGATCTGTTCGTGGACGTGCCCGAAGTGGCGCGGCTCGACGGCCCGATCCACGGTCTGCCGATGCACGCGAGCGAAATGGCGGTCGAACGCCATATGAAGGCGTTGGCGGCCAAGAACCTCGTGGCGGGCGAAGTGCCGTTCTTCCTCGGCGCGGGGGCCTATCGCCACCATGTCCCCGCCAGCGTCGACACCATCATCCAGCGCGGCGAGTTCCTGACGGCCTATACGCCCTACCAGCCGGAAATCGCGCAAGGCACGTTGCAGGTACTGTTCGAATTCCAGACGCAGGTCGCGCGGCTCTATGGCTGCGCGGTTGCCAACGCCTCGCTCTATGACGGGTCGACCGCGTGCTGGGAGGCGGTGGCGATGGCGACCCGTGTGACCAAGCGTAAGCGCGCCGTGCTGTCGGGCGCGCTGCACCCGCATTATGCGCAGGTCGTGAAGACCATGGCGCATTTCACCGGTGACACCATCGCCGACGCCATGCCTGCCATCACTGCTGAGCCTGATCTGGACGGGTTGATCGCCCGGATCGACGAGGACACCGCCTGCGTTGTGGTGCAGTATCCCGACATTCTGGGCCGTATCAGCGACCTCACCCCAGTGGCCGAAGCCGCCCATGCCAAGGGCGCGCTTCTGGTGGTTGTGAACACCGAGCCGGTGGCCCTAGGCGCGATCAAGTCTCCCGGTGAAATGGGCGCGGACATCGTGGTAGGTGAAGGCCAGTCGCTCGGCGTCGGCCTGCAATTTGGCGGGCCGTATCTCGGGTTGTTCGCGGTGCGCGATCCCAAGCACGTGCGCCAGATGCCGGGCCGTTTGTGCGGTGAGACCACCGATGCGGAAGGCAAGCGCGCCTTCGTGCTCACCCTGTCCACCCGCGAACAGCACATCCGCCGCGAGAAGGCGACGAGCAACATCTGCACCAATTCCGGGCTGTGCGCTCTGGCCTTCACCGTCCACATGACGCTGTTGGGCGAAAAGGGCCTGCGCGAACTGGCGGCGGATAACCACCGCTTGGCCTGCCTCGCCGCTGACCGGCTCGCCAAGGTGCCGGGCGTCGAAGTGCTCAATAATTCCTTCTTCAACGAGTTCACTCTGATGCTCGGCGGCAAGCCCGCGCGGGAGATTGTGCGTGATCTGGCTGACCGGGGCGTGCTCGGCGGGGTGTCGCTCGGGCGGCTCTATCCGGGGGTCGAAGCGCTGGAACACGCGTTGCTGGTCGCTGTGACCGAGACCACCACCGAGGAAGATATCGAGCGCCTTGCGCAGGAGCTGGAAGCCAGCATCAAGGAGACCGTGTGATGAACGCCCCCAACCAATCCGGCTGGAAGCCCGCGATGGAACTCTCCGAAGACGGGATGCACAATGGCCCCGCCACCACCACCGGCAACCGCGCACTGATGCTGGAAGAGCCGCTGCTGTTCGAAATCGGCCGAGTCGATGTGACCGGCGTTGATCTGCCCGCGATCGATCCCGCCGCACCGACCCGCCTCGGTGGGCTGGCGCGCAGCGAACCCATCGGGCTCGTCGGCCTAACCGAACCTGAAACGGTGCGCCACTACACGCGCCTCAGCCGCCAGAACTACGGGATCGACCTCGGCTTCTTCCCGCTCGGCAGCTGCACGATGAAGCACAATCCGCGCCTCAACGAGAAGATGGCGCGGCTTCCCGGCTTTGCCGACATCCACCCGCTCGCCCCGCAGTCGACAGTGCAGGGCGCGCTGGAAGTGATCCACCAGCTCGGTGGCTGGCTGTGCACGCTGACCGGGATGCCGGCGGTCGCGATGAGCCCCAAAGCCGGTGCGCATGGCGAGCTGTGCGGGATCCTCGCGATCCGCGCGGCGCACGAAGCCCGCGGCGATGCGCGCGAAGTGGTGCTGGTGCCGGAAAGCGCGCACGGCACCAACCCCGCCACCGCCGCCTTCGCTAACTACCGCGTCGAGGATATCCCCGCGACGCCGGAAGGCCGGGTCGATGTGGCAGCACTCAAGGCTCGCCTGGGGCCGGATGTCGCGGCGGTGATGATCACCAACCCCAACACCTGCGGCCTGTTCGAAAAGGACTTCCGCGAAATCGCCGATGCGGTTCATGCGGTGGGCGGCTATGTCTATTGCGACGGGGCGAACTTCAACGCCATCGTCGGCAAAGTGCGCCCGGGCGATCTGGGCGTGGATGCGATGCACATCAACCTGCACAAGACCTTTTCCACCCCGCACGGCGGCGGCGGGCCGGGTTCGGGGCCGGTGGTGCTGTCGGAGGCGCTGGCGCCCTATGCGCCGCTGCCCTTTGTGCGCAAGGATGATGCAGGCACGTTCTACCTCGTCGAGGAAGAAGACCGTGAGGAGCGCGGGCCGACCTTTGGCCGCATGACCGCGTTCCACGGCCAGATGGGCATGTTCACCCGCGCGCTCACCTACATGCTCAGCCACGGCGCGGACGGGCTGAAGCAGGTGGCAGAGGATGCGGTGCTCAACGCCAATTACATCCTGCGCGCGATGGAAGACATCCTCCACGCGCCCTTTGCCGCCAGCGGTCCGTGCATGCATGAGGCGCTGTTCGGCGACAAGGATTTCGGCGGCGGGTTGTCGACTCTGGATGTGGCCAAGGGGCTGATCGACGAGGGCTATCACCCGATGACGGTCTATTTCCCGCTGGTGGTCCACGGCGCGATGCTGGTCGAGCCGACCGAGACGGAGAGCAAGGCCGCGATTGACCAGTTTGTCACCGCCTTCCGCGCGGTGGTGGAACGGGCGCTGGCAGGTGACGAAGCGCTGAAGCAGGCGCCCTACTACGCTCCCCGCCGCCGGCTTGATGAAACCGGCGCGGCGCGGAAGCCGAAGCTGGCTTACGAGGGGTGAGAAAAGACAGCACTCGCTCACCCTGAGCGGGATTATAATCTAGGAGGGGCGGGCGGATTGTCCGCCCCTTCAGCGTCAGGCTCGTCCACCACCAGCCGGAACTGCTTCAGGTTCACGATGGCGAGATAGAACCCTACCACGGTCAGCACGCTCGACCCGAGCACCGCGAAGCCCGCGCCCTGTGCGCCCTTCCACCCGATCGCCAGCTCCAGCATCACCAGCGCAAGGATTGTCGGGAACAGCCGGACAAGAAAGGCGACATGCGCCTTGCCGGCCGAAATCAGCAGGCTTTCAAGGCTCGCGCCCACCAGCTCCACCGCGCCCGCAATGCTGAGGATGATCATCGCCCAGTAGAACCCGGTGAACTGCTCGCCCGCGATCAGGGCAAGGCCGGGGCGGCCGAACAGGATCGCCGTCACCACCGCCGTCACCCCGGCAATCGCCGCGATGTTCGCCATCCGCCGCGCAATCTCGACCGCGCCGTCGCGCGATTGCACGAGCTCTGGCAGGATCGCCTTCGAGATCGTCTGCGCCAGCGCGATCAGCGCCACGCCCAGCTGGTTGGCGATGCGGAAGCCGCCCGCGAGGTATGCCCCGCCAAAGGTGCCGACCAGCAGGATCATCACCTGCTTGCCCGCCACCGCGAGGCTGCCCGACATATTGGTCGACAGCACGAACCGCCACGCGTCCTTGTGCCGCGCGGGGATCGCCCGCAGGCTGATCGAGGACAGCGGCACCGGCTGCACCCGCGCGGCGACGATCCATAGGGCGATGGCCGTGCCGACTTCAGACAGGGCAAAGGCAAGGATGAAGCCCGTCACATCGGGCATCGCCCACCACGCCAGCACTGCGCCGCCCGCGCGGATCACCGGCTGCACCGCTTCGGCCCAGGTCGCGCGGCCATATTCGGAATGCAGCCGCAGCATCCCGGTGGGCGTGGTACGGATCGTCAGCAGCGAGATGACACAATAGGCAAAGGTCAGCCACATCAGCTCCGCCGGCACATCGAGCCAGAGCGGCGCGGTCAGCACCAGCACCGCTGACGCTAGCGTGCCGACCGCGACTGACACGCCATCAAGCGCGACCGCAAACCCCGTCGCCTCGCGTGCGCGCTGGAGATCGACGCCCGGCTCGTCCGGGTTGGCCCCCCAGCGGACGATGAACTGCCAGGTCTGGAAGCTGGAAAAGCCGGTGATCGCCTGCCCCAGCGCGATGATCAGCGCGAAATGGCCGAAGCCTTCCGTGCCCAGCGTGCGTGCGGCAATGGCGAGGTAGACGAGGCTCAGGACCGCGTTGAACCCGCGTCCACCCAAGAGCCAGCCCATGTTGGCGAAGACCTGCTTCATGCGTGTCCGGGTCAGGCCTTAACGTATCGCCGGGACGGTCAGGGGTTGGTTTACCATAGCGCGGCGGTGCTTAGCCGCAAATGATGCATCACGCCAAGCGCGGATGGCGCATGTCTAGCAACTTATGTGGCGGGGTGTGCGCGGGCCCGGCTTAGGCCGGGCAGCGCTTGCGCAGCGGATCGTCCGGACTCTCGGGCTTGAGCGCATCGGAAATCCGCAGCTGCTCGCCGTCCGGCAGGGTTTCGAGCGAGAGGCGGGCGGGTTGCACCCAAGTCTCGCCCTCACCTTCCATCACGAGGTCGGCGATCGCATCGTCGCCCTCGCTCCCCATACCGGAAACGTCGCCGACGCTCTCGTAATATTCGATCCGCCGCGATGTGATTTCCACCCGCATGTCCGAGGCGGGATCGCATGTGCCGGTCACTGCGTCCCACACGCCGTGGAAGCGTGCGGGAATCTCACCGGCGGCAATCGCCGGATCGAGCGGCGAGTCTGCGCCATCGCTGATGCCACCACCGGGTTCACCCGATATCGGGGTTTCGGCGGGCGTATCGGGCGCAGGATCGACCCGGCTGTCGCAGGCCGGCAGCAAGAGGGTAAGGGCGATCAGAGGAAGGCGGCGCACCTCTATCACCCCATCGTGGGGATCACGAAAGCGTTGGAGCCGTCAGGCGAGCCATCGGGCCAGCGCTGGGTGATCTTCTTGTTCTTGGTCCAGAACCGCAGCCCTTCGGTGCCATATTGGTCGATGTCGCCAAAGCCTGACCGCTTCCACCCGCCGAAGGAGTGATAGGCGACCGGCACCGGGATCGGCACATTGATGCCGACCATGCCCACGTTCACCCGCGCCGCAAATTCGCGCGCGGCGTGGCCGTTGCGGGTGAAGATCGCGACGCCGTTGCCATATTGGTGCTCGCTGGGCAGGCGCACGGCTTCCTCGAAGTCCTTCGCGCGCACAATCTGGAGGACTGGGCCGAAGATTTCCTCCTGATAGGACTTCATCTGCGGGGTGACGTGGTCGATAAGCGTCGGGCCGACGAAAAAGCCCTTCTCATGCCCCTGCAAGGTGTACCCGCGCCCGTCGACGACGATCTCTGCGCCTTCTTCCTCGGCGGTGGTGATCCACTGTTCGATCCGCGCCTTGTGTTCAGGGGTCACGACCGGGCCGTAATCCGCCTCGGGGTCGTTCGACACACCGATGCGTAAGGCAGCGATGGACTTGAGCAGCTTCTCTTTGAGCCGCTCGGCCGTCTCCTCGCCCACCGGCACCACCACCGGCAGCGCCATGCAGCGCTCGCCCGCCGAGCCGAAGGCCGCGCCGGTCAGGTCAGTGACGACCTGATCGAGATCGGCATCGGGCAGCACGATCCCATGGTTCTTCGCCCCGCCAAACGCCTGCACGCGCTTGTTGTTCGCAGAACCGCGGGCGTAGATGTATTGCGCGATGTCCGAGCTTCCGACGAAGCTGATCGCGGCGATATCGGGGTGGTCGAGGATCGCGTCGACCATTTCCTTGTCGCCGTGGACGACCTGCAACAGACCCTCGGGCGCGCCCGCCTCAAGGAACAGTTCGGCCAGACGCACCGGCACGCTCGGATCGCGTTCCGAGGGCTTGAGGATGAAGGCATTGCCCGCCGCGCAGGCCATGCCGAACATCCACATCGGGATCATCGCCGGGAAGTTGAACGGGGTGATGCCGACCCCGATGCCGAGCGGCTGGCGCATCGAATAGACATCGATCCCCGGTCCCGCACCGTGGGTATATTCGCCCTTCATGATTTGGGGCAGGCCGCAGGCATATTCGATGACTTCCAGCCCGCGCTGCACATCGCCCTTGGCGTCCGGCACGGTCTTGCCATGCTCCGACGAGAGCATCTCGGCGAGGCTCTGCATATTCGCTTCGACCAGCGCCTTGAAGGCGAACATCACCCGCGCGCGGCGCTGTGGGTTGGTGGCCGCCCACGCAGGCTGGACGCGCTTGGCAGTCTCCACCGCGCGGGCAAGCAGCGCGGCATCGCCCAGCGCGACTTCGGCCTGTACTTCGCCGGTCGAGGGGTTCCAGATGGCGTGCTTGCGGGTCGGGGCCGGGCTGTCGCCGACGATGAAATGGTCGATCTGACGCATGGGAATGATCTCCTGTCTGGCCTCCCCAATGCCCCCCGCGTGAGGCTTTCGCAACCCTTGCGGCTCCCCTCAAAAGTGCTGGCGCATCCGCCGGTGAAAGCGCAAGCAGAGGCATTGCGGGCCAGAAAAGGGATAAGCCGTTCATGCGCAACATGTGGGGATTGATCGCTGGAATTGCGGCGCTGGCAGCCAGCAGCGCGTGCGCGCAAGTGCCCGATCGCTGGCCAGTGGAAGATGACGGCGTGTTCGTTCCTGGCAGCATGGAAAAGGTGGGTGAGGGATACAACTTCACCGAAGGCCCGGTGTGGGACGGGGCGCGAGTGATCTTCAGCGATATCTCGGGTGATACGGTCTATGTAATGACCCCCGGCGAAGCACCGCGCGTGCTTTACACCCCGTCATCGCGCGCCAACGGCCATACTTTCGATCGCGCCGGCGCTCTGCTCAATGCCGAACATGGTAGCGGCACATTGACCCGCTGGACGCCGCAGAGCGGGCGGCAAACCGTGGTTGCGGCCTATCAGGGCAAGCATCTCAACAGCCCCAATGATATGGTGGTGCGCAGCGACGGGCTGATCCTGTTCACCGATCCGCCCTATGGCCTTGGCAGCGCCTATGACGGTGTGCAGCGCGCGTCCGAAGTCGGCTTCAACGGCGTCTATGCCTTCGATGAGGCGAGCGGGCGGATGGTGCTGATTGACGACAAGCTTGACCGACCCAACGGCATCGCGCTCTCCCCTGACGAAGCGACGCTCTATGTCAGCGATTCCGCGACCAACACCGTTTGGGCCTACACCCTCGCCGTTGATGGCAGTGCCCGGGACAAGCGGCTGCTGGCCGATCTGGCGCTGGAGGGCGCGCGGTTCCCGGTCGATGGCTTGCGGGTGGACAGCGAAGGCCGCGTTTTTGCCACCTGCCCGGCGGGGGTCTGCGTGATCGCCCCGGACGGATCGCGGATCGCGACTCTGGAACTGCCGATCCGCGCGAGCAATGTCGGCTGGGGCGGGTCGGACCTGTCGGACCTCTACATCACCTCGGATTCCGAAGTGTGGAAGGTGAGCACCCGCGCGAAGGGCATCGGTTCGTCGATCCGCCGTTAATCCGACGGGATTAGCGTGATTTCCGTCTGGCGTCCGTCGATGTAGCGCACGGTTGTGCCGTCGAAAAAGGCGTCTTCCTCGGTGCGGAAGTCGACCCGTTGGCCGCCCCATTCCGGCACCGCCGCATAGGAGGTCAACTCGATCGACCAAGCGGTGTTCGCGCGGATCGGACCGCTGCCGCGTGGGTCAGCCTTCTGGTTGTCCCAGAACCCGATGCTCGGCCCCGCGCCGTGGCCGTGGTGGCCGATGGGGTGGGTGTAGATTGACGGATCAAGCCCCGCGGCAATCGCATCCTTGCGCGCCTGCGCCAGAGCATCATTGCCGCTGATGCCCACCTTGAAGGCGCGGGTGAGGAAATTCTGCACCTTGTTCGAATTCGCCAGCCCCGCGCGCAGCCCCGCAGGCGCTTCGGTTTCGCCGGGCTTCAACACATAGGCCAGATGCTGGGTATCGGTGTTGAGCCGCAGGTAGGTGATGCCGAAATCTGTCCACAGCAGATCACCCGGCAGGATCACCTCGTCGCCCTCGATCATGCCCTTGGCACCCTGTCGCTGGATCGCGACCGAAGGGTGGAACCACGGATCAAGGCCCAGCGCCATCAGCCGGTCACGATACCACCATTGCACTTGGCTTGCCGTGGTCACGCCCGGCGTGATGACCTTGCGAGAGAACGCCTCGCCGATCACCGAATGCGCGAGGCGCACTACCGTGGGGTAAAGTTCCATCTCTGAAGGCGTCCGCGTTTCGAGCCAGCGGATCGCGAGGTTCTCACCGCTCACGATCCGGTCATGCATCGCGGGCGGGAGGGCCTGCATAAATTTGTCGTACTGGCTCAACGTCATGCCATCAGCGAACTGGTAGAGATCGGAGGAGTTAATCGCGATCTTCGCCGGGTCTCTCGCCGCGATCAGGTCGGCGACGGCCTGCCACTGGTCGGGCTGCTTGTCGGGATCCCACGTGGGTGCGAACAGCCCGCCAAGGCCATAGCGGCTGACGGTCAGGCGCTCGACTGGCTTGCCCTCGCCCGGATCATGGAACACGAGGATCGTCCGCCGGCGCGCGTGCATGTTCTCGGCATCGAGCATGGTGGCGACCACCGGCTCTTCGAAATATTCGCGCGCCACCAGCAGCCACAGGTCGATCCCCTCTTCACGCATGATCTGCGGGATGATGGTATCGAGCCGTTCGGCAAGGATGCGGTTTTCAAGGCTTGCGCGCTCGCGCGGGGCGAGGATACGCGGCAGGGCGGGGGCCGCCTGCTCCGTCTCGCTCAGGGTGAGCGGCGTGTCGGCCAGCACAGGCGTTGCCGCCAGCAGCGCTGCCAAAGAAATGAAATGCCGCGCGATCATGTTCGTCCCCTTGTCCGTGTTGCGCCGACAGTGGCGCGCGTCGGGCGCCGGATCAAGCGCGCTTACTCGCTCCCGTCGTCGAACCCGATCCGCTCCGCCGCCGCGCCGCTCATGATGAAGCCGATGGGCCGCTCGGTCTCTTCCTGCAAATGCGCGATCAGGCTGGCGGTGCGGGCGAGGAGCGAGATGCCCTTCAGCGCCGCGAGCGGGAAGCCTGCATCCAGCATCACAGCGGGGATTGCTCCGTTGACGTTAATGGGAAGCGAGCGGCCGATCGCCTCTGGCAGCACGGCTTCGATGGTGCGCAGCATGGCGATGTGCTTGCCTTCCATGCCGTGCTCCTTGGCGAGCGCCAGCAGCCGGTGCGCGCGCGGATCCCCGCCGGAGTGCTGCGGGTGGCCGAAGCCGGGGATCGCCTTCTTCTCGGCCCGCAGCGCCTTGATCGCGGCGATGGCGGTCGCGGCGGGATCGCCCTCTTCCGCATCGGCGACGACCTGCGCGTAGAACTTGCCCGCGACCTCGGCGCTCCCAAGCACCACAGAACCGCATCCGAGCAGCCCTGCTGAGACCGCGCCGTGGAAGGCTTCGGGCGCGGCGGCGTAGGTCATGCGGGTGGCGACCACGCTCGGCACTAGGCCGTGTTCGGCAATCGCGCACAGCACCGCGTCAGCCAGCGCCTTCTGCGGCGTGGAGGGCATGGTGCCCGTCACCAGCAGCCAGAAGTAGCTCGTGAAGTCGACATGACCGATCACCTCGCTACACAGATCCATGCCCCGCACCGTGATGCTCTCGGCGTCCGAGGTGCAGATCGAAGTCACGGCGTTATCCTGCTTGCCGATGCGCATGGGGCGTTCCTTTTCGATATTCGAAGTTGATTTCGTTATGCGAAGAATATAGTGTCACATCGAACTCAAGGCAAGCTTGGGGCAAGCAGATGGGATTTGTTGGATGACAGCTCGGCCATTAGCAGGCGTTATTGTGCTCGAAATGGGCACTTTCATCACTGGCCCTGCCGCCGGGATGCTGCTGGCCGACCTGGGCGCGGATGTCATCAAGGTGGAGCAGCCGGGCACGGGCGATCCGTTCCGCAGCTTCAAGGGCGAACTCTATTCGCCGCATTTTCAGACGTACAATCGCAATAAGCGTTCGATCACGATCGACCCGAAGAACCCTGAAGACCTCGCGGTGCTAGACCGTCTGGTCGCAGACGCGGACGTGTTCATCCAGAACTTCCGCCCGGGCGTTGCCGACCGGTTGAAGGTGGACGCGAAGCGCCTTCAGGCCATCAACCCGGCGCTGGTCTATGCTTCGATTTCCGGCTTCGGCAGCGAGGGGCCGGAGCGTGATCGCCCCGCTTTCGACACCGTCGCGCAAGCCGCGTCCGGCTTCCTCAGGCTGCTGGTCAACCCCGAACACCCCCGCGTCGTCGGCCCCGCCATCGCCGATGCCATGACCGGCTTCTACACCGCCTTGGGCATCCTCGCCGCCCTCAACGAGCGGCACCTGACCGGCAAGGGCCGGGTGGTCGAAACCTCGATGTTCGAGGCGATGTGCCACTTCAACCTCGACGATTTCACCCACCTGCTCTCCGCCGATCAGGTGATGGGGCCTTACAGTCGCCCGCACGTGTCCCAGAGCTACGTGTTCCAGTGCGCCGACGGCAAGTGGCTGGCGCTGCACATGTCGTCCCCGCCCAAATTCTGGGAGAATCTCGCGGTCGCTGTGGGCCAGCCCGATATGCTGAGCCTGCCAGCCTTTGAAAGCCGCGAGGCGCGGATTGCCCATTACGAAGATGTGGTCGCCTTCCTCGCCCCGATCTTCGCGAAGCAGACCCGCGACCACTGGACCGCTGAGCTGACTCGCCTCGAAGTTCCCAATTCGCCCGTTTACGACAGTGCCGAAGTGCTGGCGACCGAGCAGGCCAAGGTGCTCGGGATCGAAGTCAGTGACCCCAACGGGCCGAAGGGCACCTTCCGCACGATCCGTTTCCCGCTCAGTTTCGATGGCGAGCGGATGGACAGCGTCACCGCGCCGCCCCTATTGGGAGCCGACGACGCGGCTGTTCGCCGCTCCATCGAAAGGCCAGTGCATGGGATCCGCAGGGGCTGAACCCGCAGACAAGGTTGCCGGGGGGAAAGACCCGGAATTTCTCTCGACGCTGGAGCGCGGCCTGCGCGTCCTCAAGGCGTTTGACGAGGACCACCCTGAGATGACCCTGTCCGAGGTGGCGGCCAAGACGGCGCTGCCCCCGGCAGTGGCGCGGCGGTGCCTGATCACGTTGGTGGAGCTGGGCTATGTCGGCCAGCACGAGCGCAAATTCCTGCTGCGCCCCGCAGTGCTGACAATCGGATCGGCTTTCCTCGCTTCGATGCAGATCGAACAGGTGGTGCTGCCACCGCTGCAAGGGTTGCGTGATCAAACCGGCGACAGCGCCAGCCTCGCCGTGCTGTCGGGCGCGGAAATCCTGTATGTGGCGCACGTTAGCACCGACCGGCGATTCCGGGTCGCGGCAGGGGTGGGCACCCGCTTTCCGTTCCACGCGACCTCGCTCGGCAAGGCACTGGCTGCGTATCTGCCCGAAGGCGAGCGGACCGCGCTGATGGCGGGCGCACCGTTCCAGCGCTTTACCGAACGCACGGTCACCGACGGCGCAGCCCTCGCCGAACGGCTCAATCTGATCACGCAGCGCGGTTACGATTCGGCGCTGGACGAGCTGGATTACGGCATCGTCTCTGTCGCTGTGCCGATCTTCGGGCGCGACAAGCGGGTCATCGCCGCGATCAATTGCTCCACCTCCACCACCCGCATCTCGCAGGACGAACTGGTCCGCACCCGCCTGCCGTTGCTGCGCGCAGCAGCCGGGGAGATTGAGGCCTCGCTCAAGCGCTGGCCCGCGCTGGAGGCGTCTTTGCGGCCTTGATGCCTGCCTCGGCTCAGGCCGGCAGGGTCGCTACCTTCAACCGGCCGATAACCCGCGCATAACCCGCGCATAACCCGCCCATAACCCGCCAACCACACGCCGACCGCATATAGCGAAACGGCGCGCGCGAGCCTTGCCGTTGCTCTGCCGCCACACCTAGTAATGTTTTCGCATATCGAAGTTGACTTCGCATTGCGAATTTCATAACTCACTTTAAGGGAGGGATCGCCAATAGAGCGACGCGATGACGCGCGCACAGGGGAGAGAGATATGACGACTTCGGGCATCGGCCGCGCCACGCGCAGGCTTATCAGCACCACTGCTCTGACGGCCGCCGCGCTGGCAGCAACGCCGCTCGCCGCGCAGGAGGCCGCTCCCACTGAAGAGGCGATCGACGATCAGGGTATCGTCGTCACTGGCCTGCGCCGCAGCGAAACGCTTCAGGACACCCCGGCTGCCGTCACCGCGTTCGATTCGCAGGCGATCAGCAATGCCGGGATCGAGCGTCCGGCCGACTTCATCGCGCTGACCCCCAATGTCACGCTGGTCGAGACGCAAAACGCGGGCAACGCCTTCGTCATCATTCGCGGGATCACCCAGAACCGCAATTCCGAGCCTTCGGTCGCAGTGATTGTTGACGGGGTGCAGCAAGTAAACCCCGCACAATTCAACCAGGATCTGTTCGATATCGAGCAGATCGAAGTGCTCAAGGGCCCGCAAGGGGGGCTTTATGGTCGTAACGCCATCGGCGGCGCGATCATCATCACCACCAAGGCGCCGACCGACGAATTCGCGGGCAACATCACTGCGGGCGTCGACAATGGCTTCGGCTATTTCCTGCGCGGCGGGATCAGCGGGCCACTGGCGGAGAACGTCAAGTTCCGCGTCGCAGGCTCGTACTACAACACCGACGGTTTCATCGAGAACACCTTCCTCAATGACGAAGCCGATCCGGTCGAAGATTTCAGCCTGCGCGCCAATCTGCTGATCGAAGCCACCGACAAGCTGACCTTCGACCTGCGCGGGTCGATGAACCAGCTGCGCACGCAGGGGCTCTATTACAACATCGTCAATGACGTGAACACGGTTGCTCCGGTGCGGGTGAACAACCCCGGCCAGAACGACCGCGATATCTACAATGCTGCGCTGAAGATCGAATATGCCGGTGACAACGCGGTGTTCACCTCGATCTCGTCCTACGACACGGTCAAGGAAGTGCTGACCGGCGACGCCTTCGACTTCCTGCCGATCCCGGACAGCTTCTTCTTCAACCTGTTCGAAGCGATCATCGGACCCGGTAAGGGGTTTGACCTCAACCAGAGCCAGTATCTCAACGTGAAGGCCTTCAGCCAGGAAGTGCGCCTTGCCTCGCCCGAGGATGGCCGCGCCTTCAACTGGATGGCCGGTGGCTACCTGATCGACACCACGCGCTTCATTTCGACTGGCAACATGATCGATACGAACAACGGCGTCTTCCCGGTGTTCCGTTCGCCTTCGACCAATCCGCTCAACCCGCAGTTCTCCTATCTGGCCGATGGTCAGGAGAACTTCGCTTGGGCGCTGTTCGCCAATGCGGGCTATGAATTCTCCGATCAGTTCCGCGTTGATGCTTCGCTGCGCTATGACCGTGACAAGCGCCGCCAGACCACGCTGACCCCGCAGGGCTTCCTGCCCGTGGTGCCCGGCGTGCCGCAGGCGCAGAGCGGCGAGGTCCGCACTGCGGTGTTCGACGATTGGCAGCCGAAGCTGACCCTGACCTATGAGCCGACCCCCGATCTGACGATCTACGGCGGTTACAGCCGGGGCTTCCGTTCAGGCGGGTTCAACCAGACCGGCGTCGGAGCGGAAGCCTCTGCGGCCGCGATCGTCGGCGTGGGCGACATCTTCCGTGCGGAAACCGCCGATACCTTTGAGATCGGCGCCAAGGCGCAGCTCGGCCCCGTCCGTCTGGCAGGCGCGGCCTACACCACGCTGTCGAAGAACAGCTACTTCTTCGTCTTCCTTGCCCAGTCCTCGACCCAGAACCTCGGCAACATCCCTGAAACCCGCCTCAACGGTTTCGAGCTGGAAGCGACCGCGGAAATCCTGCCCGATTTCGACATCAACGCCGCGATTGGCGTGACCGATAGCGAGATCAAGGACTTCCCTGACGCGAGCGTGATCGGCAACAAGGCGCCGCAGATCTCGAACTACACGCTCAACCTCGGCGCGCAATATGCCGGTGCGATCAGCGACACCGTCGATGCGCTGGTGCGGATCGATTACCGCCGCACGGGCAAGACCTGGTGGGAGCCGTTCAACACCACGGTGCGCCAGCCGGTCGATATCGTTGACGCGCGCGCGGGCGTAACGCTGGCCAATGGCGTGTCGCTCACCGCCTTCGCGCAGAACCTGTTCGACGAGACTTACAACGCCGAATTCTCGCCTGGCGGCTTCGTGTTCCGCGCCCGTCCGGCGCGCTACGGCTTTGAAGTCGGCTACAAATTCTAAAGGAAACGCGCGCATGACCAAGGTGCTGGTGCTCTACTATTCGAGCTATGGCCATATCGAGGCGATGGCCGCTGCGGTTTCTGAAGGCGCTGCCAGCGTCCCCGGCACCGAGGTTTTCGTGAAGCGTGTTCCCGAATTGGTGCCCGATGAGGTCGCCAAGGGTGCGGGGATCAAGCTCGATCAGGCGGCCCCCCTTGCCGACCCGAATGAGCTTGCCGATTATGATGCAATCATCTTCGGCACCCCCACCCGCTTTGGCAACATGGCGGCGCAGATGCGCAACTTCCTCGATCAGACCGGTGGGCTGTGGTTCACCAAGGCACTGGTCGGCAAGGTCGGGAGCGTGTTCGTTTCCACCGCCAGCCAGCACGGCGGGCAGGAGACGACCATCACCTCGTTCCACACAACGCTGCTGCATCACGGCATGGTGATCGTCGGCCTGCCCTACACCTTCGAAGGCAATGCCGAGATGGGGGAAATCAGCGGCGGCACCCCCTATGGCGCATCGACGCTGGCTGGTAATGACGGCAGCCGGATGCCGAGCGCCAACGAGCTGGCCGGGGCCCGTTTCCAGGGCGCCCATGTCGCCACCATCGCGGGCAAGCTGGCCGCCTGAACGAATTTGGGAATGATGGAGAGAGCACGATGACGACAATTCTGGCCAACCGCCTGCACCACACCGCCTATGTGACCAAGGATCTGGAGGCGACCCGCGCGTTCTACGAAGACGTGCTTGGCTTCCCGCTGATGGCGACCTATTGCGAAAAGGACGAGCTGTTCGGCAAGGAGCGCACCTATTGCCACGTGTTCTTCGAACTCGCCGATGGCAGCGCGCTCGCCTTCTTCCAGTTTGCCGATCCTGACGATCAGGCCGAATTCGGCCCCGAAATGCCGTCGAGCCCCTTCATCCACATCGCGCTTCACGTCGATGCCGATGGCCAGGCCGAATTGCAGAAGCGCATCGCCGCTGCCGGGATTGTCGAGCCGCAGACCTATGTGCTGGAGCATGGCTATTGCCGCTCGCTCTATGTCACCGATCCCAACGGCATGATCATCGAGTTCACCTATGATGATCCGCGTGCAGCCCCGCTCGATGCGGATCGCCGCGCTTCTGCGCATGGCGAGTTGAAGCGCTGGCTTGCTGGACAGCACCACAACAACAACCCGTTCCGCGCCGAAGAAGCCGCCTGATTGCGGGGCCGTGGGGGCGCATGTGAGCATGGCTGCCCCCAAGGCGAACAACGTGGCTGATGATCCGGTGAGTTACGGCGAGGTTGCCGTCGCGGGCGGCACCGTGCCGATCTGCATGGCCGGAGAGGGTGCGCCCGTCATCCTGCTCCACGGCTGGACGCTCGATCACCGGATGTGGACGCCGCAGGTGGCAGGGCTGGCGGGCGATTTCTTCCTCGTCATGCCTGACCGGCGTGGCTGCGGGCGCGCCACCGCGCCGCCCGATCTGATGCGCGAGGCCGAAGACGTTATCGCCATTGCCGATTTCCTCGGGTTCGAGCGGTTCGCGCTGGTCGGCCTGTCGCGCGGCGCGGTGGTCGCGCTGGATGTGGCGCGGCGGTACGGGTCGCGGCTGACGGGGCTGGTGGTGTCCGGCGCGCCGCTCCCAGCTCTGGTACCGCGTGAGGAAGTGATCGATCTTGACCGGTTCCGCGCGCTGGCCGCTGCTGGCGATCTGGAGCGGCTCAGGGCCGAATGGTCGCGCCACCCGCTGATGCAGACCCATTCGCCCGCCGCCCGCGCGCTGATGTTCGAAATCCTCGCCGATTACGACGGCCGCGATCTCCTGACGCCGAGCCAGACGCCCGGCTTCCCGCGTGAGGCGCTCGCCATGCTGGCGATGCCGGTGCTCAGCCTGACCGGCGTGTATGACACCTTGTGGCGGCGCGAATGTGCGCGGGTGCTCGGCGCGGTCGCGCCGCGCGCGCGGAATATCGAAATCCCGCAGGCGGGCCATCTCGCCAATGCCGACAACCCGGCGACTTTCAACGCCGCCATCGCCCAGTTCCTCACGCCAAAGGCCCCAGCATGACCAAGCGTTTCCTCACCACCCATGTCGGCAGCCTGCCGCGCCCCGAAGCCCTGCTCGATCTGGTGTTCAAGCGCGAGGGCGGGGAGCCCGTGTCCGAGGCTGATTTCGATTCGGCGGTGGAAGAGGCCACGGCTTACGTCATCAAGCGCCAGATCGAAGCCGGGGTGAGCATCGTCAATGATGGCGAGCAGTCCAAGCCGAGCTACGCCACCTATATCAAACACCGCCTCTCGGGCTTTGGCGGCGAGGCGGGGCAGTACGAATTCGCCGATCTCGAAGCCTTTCCGGGCGCCAAGGCGCAGGTGTTCGGCAACAAGGGCCGCGCCAAGCGGTCCGCGCCTGCCTGCACCGCGCCCATCACCGTGATCGACATGGAAGCCCCCCGGATCGATGCCGAGCGGCTGGTGCGCCTCGCCAATGGCCACGCCACCTTCATGTCCGCCGCTTCACCGGGTGTGACCGCGCTGTTCTTCCCCAACCAGTTCTATGCCAGCGACGAGGAATATGTCTTCGCCCTCGCCGAAGGGCTGCGCCACGAATACGAGACCATCGCGGCGGCCGGGATCACCTTGCAGGTCGATTGCCCCGATCTGGCGATGGGCCGCCATGTGCAGTTCACCCACCTCTCCCTTGATGAGTTCCGCAAGCGCATCGGCATGAACATCGCCGCGCTGAACCATGCGGTGCAGAATATCCCGGCGGAGCAACTGCGGATGCACCTATGCTGGGGCAATTACCCCGGCCCGCACCACTGCGACGTGGCGCTGGGCGAGATCGCTGACATCGTCTGGACCGCCAAGCCGCAGACCGTGCTGATCGAAGGCGCCAACCCGCGCCACGCGCATGAATTCGCCTTCTTTGCGGAGCACGCACTGCCCGATGGCAAGGTCCTGTGCCCCGGCATGGTCGAACCGCAGAGCCCCTATATCGAGCACCCCGATCTGATCGCCCAGCGCATCGGCCGCTATGCCGATCTGCTCGGGGCCGAGCGGGTGATGGCGGGGGTCGATTGCGGCTTCTCGGTCCACGCGGGCAGCAATGCGCTCGACCCCGAGATCGTCTGGGCCAAGCTCGCCGCGCTCGCCCAAGGGGCCGAGATCGCCAGCGCCAAATACTTCTGAGCGCATTTCTGACGAGGCGCTGCTTGCCCCCAGCGCGGCGGCGGGGCTAACAGGGGCGTCGATGGACGCAACAACCCGCCCGCTCACCGTGCAAGCGCTTTTGGTGCGCGATGGCATCGTCACCGACATCGGGCCGGGCGAGGTGGCGCAGTTCGCAGGGCCGGGATTCGTCTGGCTCCATGCCGAGGGCGTGGGCCACGGCGAAAGCATGGACCTGCCGGACTATGTCCCGGCAATGGCCGCCAACGCATTGGTAGCGAGCGAAACTCGCCCGCGCTGCGACGAAGTCGACGATGCCGTGCTTATCAACCTGCGCGGCACGGCGTTTGATACGATGCAGGATTCTGACGGGCTGGTCTCGATCCGGGTATGGGTCGAAGGCGCCCGCGTTACGTCGGTCAGCCGCCACCGCATGGCAGCGCTCGCCAAGGTCGAGGCTGCGGTGCGTGCTGGGCGGATCACCGACGGGGGCGATTTCGTCTCGGCATTGGCGCAGGCGATCTCGGTCCAGCTTGACCCGCAGGTTGCCGATCTGGGCGATAGCCTCGATGATTGCGAAGGGATGCTGGACGGCGGCGACATCTACGCGCTGCGCCGCAAGATCGCCTATATCCGCAGCCAGGCGATCGTGCTGCGGCGGTTCGTTGCGCCGGACCGCGATGCGCTGGGTCAGATGGCGCAGCTCGAATTCGACTGGATCAGCAAGGATGACCGGATGCACCTGCGCGAGGCGGCAGACCGCTTCGCGCGCATGGCCGAGGAACTCGAAGCGGTGCGCGAACGCGCCGCGCTGCTCCACGAACAGCTGACCGATCTGCGCGCCGAAAAGATCGACCAGCGCTCGCTAGGGATCGCGGTGACGGCGTTCATTTTCCTGCCGCTGACCTTTGTGACCGGGCTGCTCGGCATGAATGTCGAGGGCATTCCCTTTGCGGCCCACCGCTGGGCGTTCTGGGGCGTGGTCGGTTTCTGCGGTGCCATTGGGGCGCTGGTGATGGGCTGGTTCGCTTGGAAGCACTGGCTGGAGGATTGATCGCTTCAGACCTTCGCTAGGCTCCGCTTGCCCTCATCACTTCGGCGAGCCGGGCGTAATCCACCTTGGACCGGTGGCGGCGATCAAGCGGGATGGATTTGAGCGCGACGACCGTGGTGACGCCGAGCGCGGCGGCGGCGGCCTGCCAGTGGGCAAGGCGAGCGGTATCGCCTTCAATGGCGAGGCAGGCTTTGCCATCCAGCGGGCAGAGCGCCGCGCGCTTGACCCCCGGCCAACTCCGCGCGGCGACCTCGATAGCGAAGGGCCACAGGCCCTCGATGCGACCTTGCGTGCGTCCCAGCAGCCACAGGCGTCCAACCTCGTCGAACCGCCCGCCGTCTCCGGTGCGGTGCCAGATAGTGCCGCTTTCATCGCGGGTCTTGGTAGCGGCATTGTCGGCGGGGTCGACATAGGTTTCGACCACGTGATCGCCCGCGACGAGGATCTCGTCATCGACGATCCTGACCCTCACCGCGCTGACCGGCGGCCCGGCGAGCAGGCCTTCTCCGCCGTTGATCCGGGCGCGGTCGGCGCGGGTGAGGGCGCTGACTTCCAGCTCGGCAATCGGCTCGGCCTCGGTCGAGCCATAGACCGCCATGACCCTGAGTGCGGGGTTGTGGGCGGCTAACCTGTCGACCACATCGGCAAACACCGGCCCGCCGCCGGTGAAGACGGTGGTGACGCTGGCCGGGAGCGGAGCATCGGCCAGCGCTTCGGCCAGCACCGGGGGTAGGAGCAATCGGGTGACGCCGTGCTTGGCGATGTGGGCGCGGATCGCTTGTGGGTCGGCGCGGTCAGGGCGGCGCAGGGGCCAATTGGGCAGCACCGACGTCACCCCGCTCCCGAGGTTCGCCAGCACGAACACCGGGAAGGCGACGAGGTCGATCTCCGCCCTGTCACTGGCCAGCAGCGGGCCGACGGCACGGTTCTGCGCGGCGAGGAAGCCGTGGCTGCGCATGATCGCCTTGGCTCGCCCGGTCGATCCTGAGGTGAAGCTCATCAGAGCAGGGTGATCGTCCGGCCAGCTTGCCGACGGCGGCGCAGAAGCTGCACCCGCGCCGAGCGACAAGCGCGTCACGCCCAGCAAGCGCGGCACTAGCAGTGGCAGCACCCTCAGCACGCCCGCACCGATCCACGCCTTCACCTCAGCTGCCGCCAGCGCGGTTTTGACCCCCTTCAGCCCCATCGCCGGCTCCGGCAGCACCGCCACCGCGCCCAGCCGCCATAATGCGGCGAGCGCAGCATAAAGATCGGGCGTCACCGAAACTGCGATCAGCACCCGGTCGCCCGGCCCGATCCCGCGCTTGGCCCATTCGCCCGCGAGGAACCCGGCGCGGTCATGCAAGCTGGCAAAGCTGACCTTGCGCCCCTTGCCATTGATGATCGCAGGCCGATCCGGATGCGCGGCGACAGCCGCATCGAAGGCGGCAAGGATGGTCAAGCGGGGCGGTGTCCGAACAGAGCGTAACGGCGGAAGACCTCGGCCCCGTGCTGGCCGCTCCGCACCAATGAGACATTGTCCGAATGCATCAGCGCGTGCACCACATGGGTGCAGCCGAGCCCCCGCGCCGCCTCATGGAAATGATGTGCCAACAGGTGCCCCACGCCCCGCCGCGTCCCTGCATAGGTTTTGAGCACCGCCCGCGAAGGCACCGCCGGATCGCGGAAGCCGAGCAGGAAGCCGACAATCGCGCCGCGCTCGTCCCGCGCCAGAAACACCAGCCGCGGATCAAGCAGCGGCAGCAGTGGGAGATAGAGGCCGAGGAACCCCTCGCGCGTGATCGGCTTGAAGAACTGCTTGTCCGCGAAAGACCCGCCCGCCAGCGCGAACACTTGCTCCAGCAGCGGCTGCGCGTCTGTGCCGTCCCACGTCGCGACGGTGATCCCCGCCACCGGCGCAGGCTCGGCCTGCGGGGTATCGAGCGCCATGCGGGTCGAGGCGTAATGCGCGACCGCTTCAAATCCCGCCAACGCCAGCGCCTCGGCCACATGGGGCTGGGCGGCAGGCTCCATCAGGAAGGGCGGGCTGCCGTCGCTTTCCACCACGGTGCGGTAGGCGTGCCAGGTGTCGCCATCCATCGGCGCGAGCACCGGGCGGCCATCAGCGCGGGCCAAGGCCTTGCGCAGAAGCGCCGCGCCAGCCTCGGGATTGTCGAACGCCAAAGCGCCCAGCGCCACCGCCGCCGCGCCATCCCATGCCGGACCGTGTTCGTAGAACCGCAGGCTCGCGCCCGGCGCGCGCATCTCATCGAAGTCGCTCATTGCATCCCCAATGTCGCAAGATAGGCCGCAAATGGTACCAGATTGGCGACCGCCCCTAGGCGCGGCGCGCGCCAGCGGTCGAACCATGTCGTGCGCGCCAGCACCAGCGCGGTGACCAGCAGCAGGCTCGCCGCCGCCACCAATGGCAGATACGGCGAATGCAGCGCATGGCCGGGCGCAAGGCTTAGCAGCGCGATGTAGCCCGCACCCACCGCTATCGTCAGCACGGCTCCCGCGGCGATCCGGCCTCCGGTCGCCACCAGCAGCAGCCCTAAAGCCATGCCCGCCATGCCGAGATTGTAGAAGCTCAAGGCGCTCGGCCCGATGGTCTCGCCCACGAAGAACCAGATCAGCCCCGCACCGCACAGGGTCGCGATGAAATCCAGGTCGCAGTGCGGGCTCGCGCAGGGGCGGCGGCGGGCGATCAGATGCGCGGCGATGGCGAACATCGGCACCACCGCGCCGTAAGGCCCGCCCGCGCCCAGAAACAGGAAGATCGCGATCACGAAGGCGCGGCTCGCGTGCACCGACAGCGCCAGCCGCCGCGCGATAACCGCCACCGCGATCACCGCCACCCCGAATTGCAGCGCGATCAGCGCCAGCGCCATCGGCTCGGCAAACAGGTAGCCCTTGATGAAGAATTGCAGGCAGATCGGCACGAACAGATTGTCGAGGCCCCGCCACGACACCGCCTCGACAATCGCGCCGAAGGCAGCAATCGCGAAGGCCAGTACCACCACATTGAGGCGCGGCGCGTCCGTGAGAAGCAGCAGCATCGCCATCGCCACGATCACGCTGACCATGAAGAAGGCGACCACCCCCTCCCAGCTCTTCACCCCATCCTCGACGGCGAAACGGCTGCGGCCATAGGCGCTCCCTGTCAGCGCGGCGGCGGTGTCTGACAGGGTGATGATGGCGAGCGGCAGGGCGTAGAAGATGTATTCGCCCTCCGATTGCAGGAACACGAACCCGATGGCGAGCGCCAGCCAGATATCGCCGAGCGAGCGCCGCTCGACCGCGTGGATCGCCTTCCCGAGCCCGCTGGTGCGCACCTGCGGCAAGCGCAGCCAGCCCATCAGCGCGAGTGCAATCAGCAGCAGGACGACCACCGGCAATCGGGTATCGAACAGGAGCGGCAGGGCCATGGCGTAAAGCCCGATGGCGACATGGATGGTCTTGCGGCTGACTTCGGCATGCCAGCCGAACCGCTCTCCTGCGTAACGCACGGCGGCGATCACGCCCATCAGTAGCGCGACCGATCCGGCCAGCAGGGCGAGGTTAAGCGCGATGCTCAAGGAAGCACCTCATCCACATGGAAGGCGGAGTAGAAAAACGCCTGATCGCGTGCGGCGAGAGGCGCCGCGATATCGAGGCGGGGGCGGGCGCGGGGGGCGTATTCGGGCGGCATGGCGCGCGGGGCCATCATGTTCCAGTACACCAGCCGCGCGCCGGGATTGGAGGCGGCAAGGATGCTGCCGTAAGCCGCGCGGAAGCCCTCGGGCGACATGTATTCAAAGATGTCGGAGAGGTTCCAGCCGTCGACGCCTTCGGTCGCGGCCTGCTCCAGCGGGCCGAGGTGGAGGCGGACGCGGCCTACCCGCTCAGCGATGGTGGCGTGATGTTCGGGCCGCCATGCGAGCGGCAGAACCGGGCCGTGGGTGCCGGTCAGGACATAGCGCAGGTAGGGATTGGCGACGGGGTCATTGGCGACAAAGGCGTGTTCGATACGGCGCGAGACGTGATCGCTGACCGAGCCTTCGACATGATCGAAAAACGCCGGATCGCGCCCCAAGGCGCCCATCGCGCGCCGCGAGAAGAACGCCTTCAGCAGCCAGCGCCAGCGCAGGTTGTTCCAGCGGTCGTGGAGGAACGGCGCGCGTTCCTCCTGCGAGCGCGGCTGGAACACCGCTGCGACCGTGCGGCGGGAGTGGACGAAGGGCAGCAGGCGGCGGTGGAACAGGCGGAAATAGCGTTCGAACTTGCCGACTCCGCCCGCGCCGTGGGCGATAACTTCGGGGCGCAGCGCGGCCCAGAAGGCGGCGGTCTCGGCGTCGCACTCGGCCAGCACCCGGTCAAGCAACCCGCCGCGCCGTTGCGAAGGTGCCGCGCCGAGCAGCTCGGTCAATTCGGTATGGGTCAGCACCGGAAACGCGGCCAACCTTAGCTTCAGGCACGCCAATTGCGCGGGCGAAAGGTCGGCGGCGATTACCTCGGCGGGATCGCACAGCAGCATCGCCAGCGCGTTGTCGCCTGCCGAACAGATCGACACCAGCCGACCGCCGGGACGCTGGCCGATGGCGCTCACCAGCACGTCCGCATCCTCCCACAGCTGGGCGTAGCGGATGTGATCGAAGGCGGCCTTAGCAGCGATCTCGCTCATGCTTTGCTCACCCTTCCGCTAGCTCCGTCCACCGTCAGCACTTCGCCATCCGTAATCCAGCGGGTCGCGTCCGACAGGCCGACAACGCAGGGTATCCCCAGTTCGCGCGCCACGATGGCGCTGTGGGACAGCAGGCTACCTCGCTCGACCACGATGGCCCCAGCACTCGCAAACAGCGCGATCCAGCCCGGATCGGTGTGGCGCGCGACGAGGATTTCGCCTGCCGCGATGCTCTGGCCACGCGGGTCGGCGATGACGCGGGCGACGGCGGTGACGGTTCCTGCGGACGCGCCCGTACCGCTGCGGGTGCGTTCGTCACTGGCAGCTTGCGCGGGAGCCGCGAGGGTCGCCGCAGCGCAAGCAGGCCCTTCGGTAATGATGCGCTCGGGCGGATCGGGGAGAGCGGTAGCACGCTCCATCTCGCGGCGGCGCACCTCTGCCAGACCCGCAAGGTCGGCGGTGACGCCAAAGCCCTCGATCGCGCCGAGCACTTCGGGGAGCGTGAGCAGGAACACATCGCGGGACGCAGCGATCAGCCCCATCGCGTGGAACTGTGTCCCCATCGCCAAGAGCACGCGGCGCGCGCGCCCGAAGATGCGGGTGCGTTCGTACCGCAGGTTCTCGCGGTCGCGCACGCGGTCCTTGGCCCAGCGCACCAGCCAGCGGGCGATGATCCGCTTGACGGGTTTGCCCTTGAGCGCGACGTCCAGCCGCGCCCACGGATCGCCGCGCTCCGGCGCGGGGCCGTGGCGGCTCCTCGCAGCGGCGGCGATGGCCGCAAACAGCGGGGTGGGGTCTTCGTCGAGGGTGACGCTTTCGAGCTTCAGCTCCTCGGTGCAGCGGTCGCCGAATTCGGCGATGTAGCCCGCAACGCCATCGCTGATGGCGCTCACCTCCACGGACGCACGGTTCTGCGCATCGAGCGCGGCCAGCAGCGCGGTATCCTCGCGTGCGGTCTCTCCCATCGCCCGGATCAACTGCGCCGGACGCGCCGAGATGATGTCGCCCTGACCGATCAGCACATCGTTGAGCGCCGCCGTGCCCTCGGCCCCGGCCCAACCTTCCAGCGCCTTACGCGCCGCTCCGAAGGCGATCATGCAGAGGAAATCATTGACGATCGGCGCGTCCCAGCGATCAAGCAGGTCGGCCTCGATCCGGCGATATTCGGCGGCAAGTTCGGTGAGGGACAGCGTCGCCACCCGCTCCGGCGCGGTCGCCTTGAGTGCGCGGTCGAGCCGCTTGCGGAACTGCGCCGAGGTTGCGGGCAGCGCGCGCGAGGCCCGCCACAGCCGCCACGCCGAGCGCGCCATGCGGGCATATTCTTTGAGGCGCTGCGGCTGACCATGCTCGATCTGCGCCAGCAGCCGTTCGGGCAGCGGGGCGCTCGTCCCCATCATCCCGTCCATGAAACCGCGATTGAGGCTGTAGCCCGGCAGCATCGCCAGCGCGCGGTGCCAGTTGCCAAGGTTGTAATAGACCCGCCCCTCGATGCGGGAGAGCATGTTCTCGAACACCACCCGCTCGGCGCGGATGCGTTCCGGCGGCACCCCTAGCAGGCCGACAAACGCCATATAGACCCTCGCATAGGCGTAGCTGGCGAAGGAGAAGGTCAGCGGGGCGACGATGCCGGGGTAGCTTTCGACGATGTTCGAGTTGTCGAACACCATGAAGCCCGGGTCGGTGAGCGGGGCGGGGCGCAGGGGCGAGGTGATCGGGCGCGATTGCAGCAGGTAGAGCGCCCCGTCCGCAAAGGCCCATTCGATATCCTGCGGCCCGCCGAACGCGGCCTCGGCAGCGAGGCAAAGTTCGACGATGTCGCGCACCTGTTCAGGGGTCAGTCCCTCGCCATCGCCAGTGGTTGCGACGACCTCCAGCGCAGGCCGCGTGAGCCACCAACCAGAACCGTCCACCTCGCCTGCCACCAGCCGGTCGCCGAGGCCCTGCGTGGCCGAGACCACCACCCGGTCGCGCCGTCCGGCCACCGGATCGGCGGAGAAGGCGACCCCGGCGTGGGAGGCGGGGATCATGCTTTGCACCACCACAGCGGGCGGGGCGCTGTCGGCGATGCCCCGTTCGGAGCGATAGGCGGCTAGCCCTTCGCCCGCGCCCGAGGCTGAGACCTGTGCGATAGCTGCGGCGACCCCTTCGGCGGGCACATTGAGCAGGCTCTCAAACTGCCCCGCATGGCTCGCCTCGGCCCCGTCCTCGGCAAGGCCTGATGACCGCACGGCGAACGGCCCCGGCCCCAAGTCAGCCAGCGCTGCGGTCAAGGCTTCGGCGTCAGGCGCCTCAGCAGAAGGCACCACGAAGAACGGCGGCACGGCAAAGCCCGCCGCGCTGGCGCGGGCGAGTGCGCGGCCTTTGCCGCCCGCTTCCGCCGTGTCTGCCTGCGCCCCCGTGAGGATCATCGAAGCAACGCCCCCGCAAAGGGCGCGAAGCCCGCCGCGCCATAGCAGGCAAAGACCCACAGGCCCGATGCATCCTCCAGCGCCTTGGCCCGCTCCGGCGTGGCCGCCGCGCGATACAGCAGCGCCGCGCGCCCGGCATAGACCACCCCGGCCAGCCCGATCACACCTGTCAGCACCGGCGCGCCAGTCGCAAAGCCCACCGCCAGCAGCAGCGCCAGTGCGACGCCCAGACACGCCAGCCACAGCACCGAACCGCGCCTTGGCCCAAGCACGCGGCTGTAAGTCTCCACGCCCTCACGCTCGGACTCAGGCGCCCAGAGCTTGCGGCCGATTTCCAGCACGCAGCCATTGGCGAAGCTCAGAAACAGGAACAGCGACAGCGCCGGCACGGGCGTGCCGTGGGGCGTCCACTCCGCGCCTGTAATCACCAGATCGATCAGCGGCATGACCGCCATGTGGCTGACCAGATAGGCGAACGGCCGCGCCTTCAGCCACGCGGGCACGAAGAACTCGAAGCTCATTAGTGTCATCCAGCCCCATGCGACGCCCAGCAGCGCGATCAGCCGCAGGTCCACCGCCAGAGCGGCCAGCGCAGCGACAGCCGCACTGGCGATCCCCAGCGCGATAATCGTCTCCAGCCGCACCAGCCCCCGCGGGATCGGACGTTCAGGACGGAAGCGGGCATCATCCTCCTTGTCCTTGATCTCGTCGAGCACCCGCAGCTGGAAGAAGAAGGCCAGCGTGATGATGAAGGCGGCGAGGTACGCCGTCAGCGCCGGTGCGTCGCGGCCCGCCAGATGCGCCGAGACGCTGACACTCGCCCCTGCAAACACGGCACACAGCACGGCGGTGCGGCCCAGCGGGAAGCGCTCGGCCTGATATGTCCACAGGCGTGCGGGCAAGGAGGGGCGGGCGGCGTCCATCGCCTCAGCCGCGCGTCCGGGCGAGCTTGTGGTGGGCGCTGGTGAACACCCCGCTGGCAATCGCCGCCATGATCGAAATCTCACCTGCGAGACACAGCCCGGCGGTGACCTCGGCCAAAGCCCGCGCCTTGCCGCTCCCCGCCAGCCCCATCAGTTCCAGCGCCGCGCGCTGGTGCGGCATTCCCGTGCCGCCGCCGACCGTGCCGACCATCAGATTGGGAAGCGTGACGCTCATGAACAGCGCGCCATCAGAACGCGGTTCCATCCGGGTAAAGCCGACCGCGCTCTCCGCCACGCAGGCCGCGTCCTGACCGGTGGCGATGAACAGCGCGGCGAGCCCGTTGGCGAAATGCCCCTGCGCGCCGATTTGGCCCGAGAGCGTGGCGCCCAATTGCGCCACCCGCGCATAGGCGAGCATCGTTTCGGCATCGGTGCCAAGCGTGCGGCGGATCACTTCGGTAGGCAGTGTGACGCTGGCCGAAACCTTGCGTCCGCGCCCGCCGATCAGGCCGAGGTAACTCGCCTTCTTGTCGCCGGAGAAATTGCCCTCAATGAACCAGTGCAGCGGCTGCACGGGGGTGTGCGCGATGATCCAGCGGCACATTGCCTCGGTCGCGATGGTGACCATGTTCTGGCCTGAGGCATCGCCGGTGGTGTAGCGGCATACGAGAAACACCGTGTCGCTATCGATCATCGGCTCAATCGCCTGCAGCCGCCCGTGGCGGGTGGTGGCATGAGCGGCGGCGGCAAGGTCGGCCTCGTGCCGGGTCGCCCAGGCGACGAAGCTGCCTGCCTCGGCCAGAGAGGCGAAGACGAAGGCCGGCGCGCGGGCGACATTCTCACCCAGCAGCGCTGCGCTGGTGCCGCCCGCCTGGTTGATGGCGTGGGCTCCGCGCGCATAGGAGGCGACCAGTGCGGCTTCGCTGGTGGCGAGCGGCAGCCAGTAATCCCCGCTGGCGTGCAATCCGTTGACCCTGAGCGGCCCGGCGACCCCCAGCGGCAGCGCGGTCATGCCGATCGGGTTCTCGATATTTCCGGCGCATTGGGAGAGCACCTCAAGCGCCGCGTCATCCGCCAGCGGCCCCGGAGCCGCCGCCGCCTCGCCCGTCCACCAAGCACGGATTGCGCCGATATCGACCCCGCGCCGCACCCTGAAGCGCCGCGCAGACGGCGCACCACCGCGCAGCCGCGCGCTCAAGGTGTTCGCCGCATCGGCGCCGCCCAGCGATTCGATGAAGGCAAGCAGGCGCCGGGGAAACAACACGCTTCGGGACTCCCATGTCCGGCACGCCCGGCACGTTGGCGATATAAACCACCAGAGCTTAAATTTATGCAATGACAAAGCTTCAGCGCGCTCGCCTTGCGCATGTCGCGGCAGGCAGGGCGGCAATCGCATATTGACCCGCCGCCCGGAATCATGGCAAGCGCCCCCCGCGTCTGCGAGCGGCCCGTCCGCCTCGCCCGATGCGGGTGTAGCTCAATGGTAGAGCAGAAGCTTCCCAAGCTTACGACGAGGGTTCGATTCCCTTCACCCGCTCCAGCGCTGCTGCTCCACATTCTCCGGATGATTGCACCAATGCCGGTCAGGCCACGTGGTGCCGCGTAAAGTCGACTTGCAATAGGGTGAAGGCGCTCGCCAGCGGGTTGGCGTCCATGTCGAAAGCGTGGATACCTCCTGCGACTTCCTCAAAGGACACCGCCACGCCCGCTTCGGCGAGGCGCCGCGCATAGTCGCGCACTTCGTCGAGGAAGAGATCGCAGCTGCCGACGCCCACCCATGCCGGGGGGAGGCCTGACAGATCCGCGCGGCGTGCTGCGGCGGCGTAAGGCAGCGCCTGCGCATCGCGCTTGCCGCCGAGATAGGCGGGCCAGGCAAAGCGGTTGTTGGCATTGCTCCAGATGCTGTGGCGCGGGGTATCGAGTTCGCGGCGCTGCGCGGTGCGATCATCCAGCATCGGGTAGATCAACAACTGTGCGGCGGGCTGCTGGCCGCCTTCATCATGGATACGGTGCACCAGATTGGCTGCAAGGCCGCCGCCTGCACTGTAGCCGCCAATCACGATCTTTACCGGGTCGATCCCCAAGGCCTCGGCGCGGGCCAGCACGCGGTGCCATGCCGCGTGGCCATCATCCAGCGCGGCGGGAAACGGGGCTTGGGGTGCGAGCCGGTAGGCCGGGCAGATCACCGGCACGCCCAGTGTCTTGGCGAACATGGCGGCCTTAGGGAATATGTCCTCGGGCCGTCCGAACACGAAGCCGCCACCGTGAAACAGGATCAGCGCGCCATCGCCTCTGCGCGTATCGGGCGTGATGATCGCGATGCGCTCTCCGCCGGAATGGTCATAGGAAAGGCTGACACCGGCAGGATCAAACGGCGGGCGCACCAAGCGTCCCAGCAGCCGGAGCAGCCGGTAGGTGAAGCGGTTGACCACCAGTTTGCCGAGCTTCTTGTCGAGCGCCGCCAGTTCGGGCGCGATTGGCGGCGGATTGGCGGAACTGTGCGGGTGCGGGTCCGTCTGTGCGCTGATCGTCATCGGGAGCCCCTCTGCCACTGGTGGAGCACCGTAGCCCTGCCGCCGCCGGGCGTGCAAGCTATCCTCTCTGACAGGCGTGGGCCCGATCACCTGTGCAAAATACACAGGTCTCTTGGCTCCGCTCATCGGCTAGGCGGGACATGATCGCAGCGCCCCAACCAACAGGACCGGCCATGACCCAGGAATACACTTCGGATCTTGCGCTTTTCATCAATGGCAGCTGGCGCAGCGGGCAGGGGCGGGAGACCTTGCGTGTGCTCAACCCTGCGCTCGGGTCAGGGATTGCCGATCTGCCGGTGGCGACCGCGGCTGATCTTGAAGAAGCGCTCGCCGCCGCCGAGCAGGGCTTCAAAGAGTGGCGCATGGTCGATGTCGATACGCGCGGGGCGATCTTGCGCAAGGCGGCGGCGCTCATCCGTGAGCGGGCCCCGGCCATGGCGCTGCTGCTGACCACTGAACAGGGTAAGCCGAAGGCCGAGGCGCTGGGCGAAATCATGGGCGCGGCGTCGTTCTTCGACTTCTACGCCGAAGAGGCCAAGCGCGCCTATGGCCGGGTGCTGGTGCGGCCCACCGGCCAGCGGGCGATGGTGCTGAAACAGCCGGTCGGCCCGGTGGCGGTGTTCACGCCGTGGAATTTCCCGGTCTACATGCTCGCCAAGAAGCTCGCACCCGCGCTGGCGGCGGGCTGTTCGGTGATTGCCAAGCCGGCCGAGGAATGCCCGGCCTCGTCTTCGGCGCTGATGCGGTGCCTGCTGGATGCCGGGGTTCCGGCCAATGCGGCGCAGCTGGTATTCGGCGTGCCCGACATGATCAGCCGCACGCTGATTGCCTCGCCCATCATCCGCAAGATCAGCTTCACCGGCTCGGCTGCGGTGGGCAAGCACTTGATGCGGCTCGCGGCGGACGGGTTGAAGCGGATCACGATGGAGCTGGGCGGCCACGCGCCGGTGCTGGTGTTCGATGATGTCGATCTTCCCAAAGTGCTCGATGTGCTGGTGGCGCAGAAGTTCCGCAATGCCGGGCAGGTTTGCGTCGCGCCGACGCGCTTCTATGTGCAGGAGCGGATTTACGAGGCCTTCCTCACCGGCTTTGCCGAGCGCGCGGCGGCGCTCAAGGTCGGCAATGGGCTGGAGGACGGGGTGCAGATGGGCCCGCTCGCCAACCCGCGCCGCCCGGCTGCGCTCACCAGCCTGATCGGCAATGCGACCGCCCACGGCAGTCGGCTGCTGACGGGCGGTGCAGCCTATGGCGAAGGGTTCTTCTTCCAGCCCACCCTAATCGCCGATGTGCCCAACGAAGCTGCGATCATGAACACCGAGCCGTTCGGCCCTGTCGCCGTCACCCGGCCTTTCGCCACGTTCGACGATGCGATTGCCGAAGCCAACCGCGGACCGTTCGGCCTTGCCGCCTTCGCCTTCACCAATGATCTGCGCACTGCCAATCTGGTGGGTGACGCGCTGGAGGCGGGGATGGTCGGGATTAACAGCTTTGCGATCTCGGTGGCGGATGCGCCGTTTGGCGGGGTCAAGGAATCAGGTTTCGGCAGTGAAGGCGGTTCGGAAGGGCTTGATAGCTACATGGTGGTCAAGGCGATCCACCAGGCCTGAGGGTAGACGTGCAGGTCAGGGGCTAGCCGCGCCGATCGCTTGAAATTAGGCGTAGGAGAGGTCTTCGCGGTCAGCCCGGCCGAATGCCATCGGCCCGGGATCGGCACGGTCGAAATTGTCGGTGGAAGCGCCGGTGCGGTTCCAGTCATAGACCGCGTGACGGCGCAGCACTTTCCACACACCCTCGCGCCGTTCGAAGGTATCGAGGTAACGCCCGGCAGCCACCATGAAAAGATCGCCATCGGGGCCTGCCAGAGTGTGGTGGGCGATGAAATAGCTCTCCCCCACCGCGCGGTCGCCGTCGACCGCGATCAGGCTTTGGCCGATCACGTGGTGGGTCTGCTTCATCGTCGCGAGCAAGGGCATAACCCACGCGACAAATTCCGTCGCCGTGCCGCTGAACAGGCCGTGGTCGTCGGTCGCATCGGGGTGGAACAGGCTGGCCAGCAGTGCGGCATCGCGCCGGTCAATCGCCCGCGCCATCTTGGCCACCAGCTCGACGCATTCAAGCTTGTCCGCCGCCAGCGCCAGTCGGGATTGCGTGTCCATCTGCCGCCCTCCTCTGCGCAAGGCGGGCCCGGACGCGAGCGCCCGGGCCGCTTTGCTTTAGAACTCGATGCTCAGTTCGACGCCGCCTTCGCGGTTGGCGCTGACCACACCGAAGTAGAACACCCCGGCATCAAGCGTGTTGGTGATGCGATTGCCCTTGTTGAGCAGATCGCGGCCATAGACGGCGATCCGCAGGCGCTTGAAGCTGTCTCCCGAGTGAATGAACGCGAGCGAGGCATCCAGAGTGGTGTGCGCAGCGATGGTATCCCGGTTGCGCCCGGCCGGGTCACGCCGCGGCGATGTGAAGAAGTCATCGAGATAGGCAAGGTTGGTGTTGAAGTTGATGCTGTTGCGATCATCCAACGCCTTGTCGTAGTCGAGACCGACATTGCCCGACCACTTCGGCGCACGGCGGAAATTCGCGACGTTTGTGATGTCGACGAATTGGCCGGGGTTGGCGAGATTGGGGATCAGGAAGTCGTCATACTTGGCCGAGAGGTATGCCCCTGCTGCCCGGAAGGTCAGTTCAGGCGTGGCCCGGGCGATCAGTTCAAGCTCGATCCCCTTGGTCTCCGCGCTGGCGGCGTTGTCGACGATGGTTTCGGTCCCGCCGCCCGTGGCCGGACGGATGATTTCTTCCTGCTTGTCGTTGTACTTCACAATGAACGCGGCGGCGTTGAGCTGAACCTTGCCATCGGCAAATTCGGTCTTGGCGCCCACTTCGAAGCTGTCGACGGTTTCAGGCTCGTACGGGCCGATCGCAGCGGCGGTGGTGGCGCGGCCGTTCCAGCCGCCGGAGCGGAAGCCCCGTGACCAGCTGCCGTAGATCAGCGTATCGTCGGTCGGCTTCCAGTCGAGGATCACGCGCCAGGTCGGATCGCGCCAGGTCTTCTTGCCATCCGCGCTGAAGGGCACGGCGAGGGTCTGGTCGAGCTCGAACTCCTTGGTCTCGATCGTGTAGCGCCCGCCTGCGGTCAGGCGGATATTGTCGCTCAACTTGAAGATCGATTCTGCGAACACCGCGAAGGACCGCAGATCCTGCGCTGCCGTCGCGCTCTGGATCGGCACATTGATCGCGGTCGGCGCGGGCACCGCCGGCGGGAACAGCGGCACGGCAAGATAGGCAAGGCCACCGCGCGTGCCGTTGAACAGGTTAGGCCGGATCGAATAGCTGGTGTTGAGGTAATAAACCCCGGCCACGATATCCATCCAATCGGTAATGTCGCCCGCGACGCGGATTTCCTGGCTGAACTGCTTGTAATCCTGATCGCGCGCGGCGACGAACAGCGGCACGCCTGCCCCCGGCACTCCGGTATAGGAGACCGGCGGCGTCCCGGTGTTTTCTTCGAGCAGCTGGTCGTTGGATTTGCGGAAGCCGGTGATCGCCGTGACGTTGAAATTGCCGACCTTGCCGTTCATTTCGAGGCTGGCGGCCCAGCCTTCGAAGAAGCTTTCAAACGGGATGCTGGTGTTGGCGAGCCGGAAGTTCTCGGTCGCCTGCCGCACCGCGCCCTGCGTGTCGCAGCCCAGATCGCCGAGGCCGATGGCGCGGGTGTAGTCGCAGATGTTCCCGCCCGCGCCGAACGCCAGGCCGGAGGCGCGCGTCAGGTTGATCGCGGTGGGAAACTTAGAACGGTCCTTGTTGTAGGCAACACTCGCCAGGGCGGTGAAGTCGCCGAGTTCGAGCAGCGCCGTGGCGCTGATGTTGTAGATGTCGCGACCGTCTTCGCGTTCGTTGGTGTAGCGGTTGATGGTCGGCGAATCCGACGTGCGGCGCAGACCTGCAAGCTTGATCGACAGGGCATCGCCGATCTGGGGCAGGTTGAGCACGCCTTCGAGATCGAGCGCGTTGAAGCTGCCATAGCGCGCCTTGAACTTGCCGCCGAGCTCGCCAGTGGGGCGGGTATGGCGCACGCTGATGGTGCCGCCAATGGTATTGCGCCCGAACAAAGTGCCCTGCGGCCCGCGCAATACTTCGATCGATTCCAGATCGTCGAAGTCGATATTGGCACCGGTGTTTGTGCCGAGGAACACGCCGTCGATCACCACGCCGATGGCGGGGTCGAAGGTCTTTTCAAGGTCCGCAAAGCTGATCCCGCGGATCGACGCGCCGAGCGCCTGACCACTGAAATTGATCCGGCTCAGCTGCACGTTGGGCAGCAGGCGTTGCAGGCTGTTGACGTCGGTTATGACGACCTGTTCGATCGATTGGGCCGAGACAGCGCTGATCGCAATCGGGGTGTCTTGCAGGGTCTCCGTCCGGAACCGCGCGGTAACGACGATTTCCTTGATCGAATCGTCATCCGGCGCTGCTTCCTGCGCCGCAGGATCGGCCGTCTGCGCGAAAGCCGTCGTCGCTGACAGGGCTGTGCTCAGAAGGGCCGCCCGAAGGAACGTCCGTCGCGCTCTGGTCGTCAATGTCATCCTACTCTCCCCAAGATGAAATTCTTTTGAGCCTTTGTCTTGCAGCGCAGAGCGCGCTGCCGCGGCTTTAATTGCAAGAATTGCATAGTATCACGGCACCAGCGGCAACTGTCCAAATTGAGCGGGTGGCCTTGTCAGCCAAGTTGCCGTTACGGTTCGGCGGTTTTGACCTGTCTACTGGGGTCATGCACCTGATATTTCTGGGGGCAGTGGGCACTTGTAATATTGCTATAACTGCAATGAAATTGATCTAGCGCGTCTTCGAAAAAGAGGCTCCAGCCATGAATGCACCCGGCACAATCCTCCCGCCAAACGGGGCCGATCCTTATGGCCACCCCGGGTTTGACCCGGTGCATACGGAACTGCGCGGCGTGCCGCTGGCGATCGAGGGGGAATTGCCGCCAGAACTTGACGGCGTGTTCCTGCGCAATGGCACCAATGCGCGATTTCCCCCGCGCCGCCGCCGCCACATGTTCGATGGCGAGGCAATGCTCCACATGATCGAATTGCGCGGCGGAGAGGCGCGCTATTCCAACACCTATGTCCGCACGCCGCGCTCGGCCTGGATCGAGCAGGCGGGGCGCAACCCCTTCATGGGGATCGCCGATCTCACCAGCGGCGGCAAGGGCGCGCTCGCCGGGCTGATGGTGGAGCGGCTAAAGGTCCGCTTCGGTCTACTACCTCGCCTCAGCGCAATCGAAGCGGGCAGCAATGGCACGGCGGTGCTGCACCATGACGACCGGCTCTACTGCTTGCAAGAGACGGCGCTGCCGTTCCGGCTCGATGTGGCGCGCGATGCGCAAGGCTGGCTGACGCTCGACGGGCGCGGCGCCAACGAGACCTTCGGCGGCACACTCACCTGCCCCTTCAGCGCCCACCCCAAGACAGATGAGACGACCGGCACGGTCTATTCGATCGGGCAGGATTTCACCGCGGGAACGACGCACCTCACCCGGCTGGAGCGCGGCGGGGCGATCAGCACCAGCACCGTAATGCACTCAAAGCCCGCCGCCTTCTTCGTGCATGATTATATCCTGACAGACACGCACATCATCTTCCCCGACAGCTCGCTGCGCTTCAATCCCGGCGGGCTCGCGGGGCCGGGGGCGAGCGTGGCGCAGTTCGATGCCAAGCAGCCCCTGCGCTTCGGCGTGATCGCGCGCGACCACCGCGAAGGCGATCCGGTGCGCTGGTTCGAGACCGCCGTGCCCGGCCATATCTGGCACATCGCCAATGGCTGGGAAGCGGACGGCGCGCTGCATATCTACGCCCCGGTGTTCCGCGACTATCCGCCGTTCATGCCGATCCATACCCCGGCGGAGCCCCACACGCAATTCGTCCACTGGCGGCTCGATCTGGCGAGCGGGGAGGTGACCGAGCGTGTGCTGCTCGATCACCATTACGAACGCCCCGGCATCGACTGGCGCCGCCATGGCGAGCGGGCGCGCTACACCTGGCTGCTTGATGAAGCGGGCGGCGTGATGGGGCAGGGCGTGCTCAAGTACGACCTCTTTGAGGAGCGCGAGGCCGGGTATCTCGATTACGGCGGGCTGCTCGGCGGCGAGCCGGTGTTCGTGCCGCGCGGGGAGGGTAAAGGCGAGGATGAAGGCTGGCTGGTCGACCTGCTCGCCGATGGCACGCGCGCGGTCCTGATCGTCGCCGACGCCGCCACCATGACCGAGCAATGCCGCATCCCGCTGCCCCAGCCCGTGCCGTACGGCGTCCACGCCCTGTGGCTGGATCGCGCCGCGACCGATGCCCTCATCGCGGGCTGAGATGCCCCTCATAATGCTAGCAGAAGGCTGCCTCCCGCTGTGGCAGCTTCTCCCCAAACCGGAGCAGGAACCATGACTCAGCCGTTCTTCAATCACCCCTACCTGTCGGGCCATCACGAGCCAGTGCGGTTTGAAGCGACCGCGCCCGATCTGATTGTCGATGGCGATCTCCCGGCGGATCTCGCCGGCGTGTTCTACCGCAACGGGCCAGAGCCGCTCTATCCGACGCGCGAGGGGGATTATCACTGGTTTGACGGCGACGGCATGGTCTACGCCATGCATTTTCAGGACGGGCGCGTGTCCTTGCGCAATCGCTGGGTGCGCACCGAGAAGTTCGAGCTGGAGAAAGCCGCTGGTCGTCGGCTCTTCGGGATGTTCGGCAACCCGATGACGTCCGATCCGCAGGTGCAGGGCAAGCATTACAACACTGGCAATACCAACATCATCCTGCACGGTGGCAAGCTGCTCGCGCTGATGGAAGGTTCGCAGCCGGTGGCGATGGACCCGTTCGAGCTGACGACACTGGGCGTGCATGATTATGACGGCACAATCGCCTCGACCTTCTCGGCCCACCCCAAGATCGATTATGCCACCGGCGAGCTGGTGAACATCGGCGCCAACATCAACGGCTGGACCGGGGAAGCCGCGCTGCAATACACCATCACCACCGCCGAGGGCGTGGTGCGCCATGCGGTGACGCTGCCGATACCGCACTTCGCGCTGATCCACACCTTCTTCCTCACCGAAAACTGGGTAGTGATCCCGGTGGTGCCGCTCGATACCGACATCCAGCGCGGGATGCGCGGCGGGCCGATGACCGCGTGGAACACAGGCCGCCCGACCAAGCTCGCGATCCTCCCGCGTGAAGGCACGGCGGATGATGTGCGCTGGTTTGAGTTCGACCCGCGCCACATGTTCCACGAATGCAATGCCTGGGAGGAAAACGGCCAGATCATCGCCGATGTCGCCGCTGCCAACGGCACGGCGCTGTTCCCCGATCAGGATGGCAACTGGCTGACCCACGCGGACACCAAGATGTCGCTGCGCCGCTGGACCATCGACATTGCCGGGGCGAGCATGAAGGAAGAAACCCTCAATGATCGCGACATCCAGTTCCCGCGTCCCGATGACCGGATGATGGCGCGCAAGACCCGCCACGCCTATGGCAACATGAACCTCTATTCGGTCGATGGCCGGGTCGACGGGATGGACGCGGTGCTGCATTTCGACACAGCGAGCGGCAAGGAGGATTTCTACCACTTCGGCCCCGGCTCTGCCGCAGGCGAGCTGGTCTTCGCCCCGCGCGTCGGCGCGACCCACGAGGCTGATGGCTATGCGATGACCCTGGTGCATCGCGCCAATTCGCCCACCAGCGAACTCGCGATCTTCGCTGCTACCGATATTGCCGCAGGGCCAATCGCGACGGTGCGCATCCCCTTCCGGGTGCCGTCAGGCTTCCATTGCAATTACTATTCGGCGGACAATCCGTTTTACGAAGCGGTGGCGAACGCGGGGTAGCGCCTAGGCCCCAGTGATCCCTGCCGCATCAGCCGGGGTTTCGACTGGCGTGCCTTGGTCCTTGCGCTCGGAGTAGCGATCCACCAACTGCTCGGCATGGGGTCGCAGCAGGACAGTGAAGCGCACCAGTTCCTCGACCACGTCGACGATCCGGTCGTAATAGCTCGACGGGTTCATCCGCCCGGCCTCGTCGAATTCCAGATAGGCTTTGGCGACCGAGGACTGGTTGGGGATAGTGAACATCCGCATCCAACGCCCGAGAATGCGCAGGGTGTTGACGCTGTTGAAGCTCTGCGATCCGGCGCAAACCTGCATCACCGCCAGCGTGCGCCCCTGCGTCGGGCGCAGGCCCTGATAGGCGAGCGGCAGGTGGTCGATCTGGGTTTTCATGATCCCGGTGATCTGGCCGTGGCGTTCGGGGCTGCACCACACCTGCCCTTCGGACCACAGCGAGTGTTCGCGCAATTCGTGCACCGCCGGATGATCGTCGCCCGCGATAGCGTCCGGCATCGGCAGATCGCGCGGATCGAAGATACGGGTCTCGCACCCGTAGAATTGCAGCAGCCGCGCCGCCTCCTCGACCACGAGCCGCGAAAAGGACCGCTCACGCAAGGAGCCGTAGAGCAGCAGGATGCGCGGCGGCGGATCAAGCGGGCCGAGGCCGAGCGCCGGGCGGAGATGCGCGTATTCCGGCTTCAGCGCGGGCAAATGCGCCGGATCGGGCAGGGTTCTGAGCCACTGATATTCGGTCATGCTGGGGTTCCCGGAAATTGCGCGCGGGTGCGGTTGGCGAAGGCGACCAGCGACAGCATCACCGGCACCTCGACCAGCACACCCACCACCGTCGCCAAGGCCGCGCCGCTCGACAGCCCGAACAGCCCGATGGCGACCGCGACTGCGAGCTCGAAGAAATTGGACGTGCCGATCAACGCGCAGGGCGCTGCGATATTGTGCGGCACCTTCCACGCAAAGGCCCAGGCATAGGCGATGGCGAAGATGCCATAGGACTGGATGATGATCGGGATCGCGATCAGCACGATCAGCAGCGGATTGGAGACAATCGTGCCCGCCTGAAATGCGAACAACAGCACCACGGTCGCCAGCAGGCCGATCACCGACCACGGCTTCAGCTTGGCAGTAAAGGCGTCAACCGCCGCGTCGTCGCCGCCATGCGCAGCAATGACGCGGCTGCGGGTGAAGGCTCCGGCGACCAGCGGGATCACCACATAGAGCACCACCGACAGAAGCAGCGTCTCCCACGGCACAACAATGTCGGTCACGCCCAGCAGCAGCGCCACGATCGGCGCAAAGGCGATGATCATGACGAGATCGTTCACCGACACCTGCACCAGCGTGTAGGCGGGATCACCCCGCGTCATCTGCGCCCAGACGAACACCATCGCGGTGCAGGGCGCAGCGCCCAGCAGGATCAGCCCGGCGATGTATTGCTGAGCGTCGCCGCGCGGCAGGATCCCGGCATAGAGATAGTCGAAGAACAGCACCGCGAGCGCCGCCATTGTGAAGGGCTTGATCAGCCAGTTGATCACCAGCGTGATGACGAGGCCCTTGGGCTTGCGGCCGATGTCACGAATGCTGCTGAAATCGACCCCGACCATCATCGGGAAAATCATCGCCCAAATCAGCACCGCGACCACCAGATTGACCGAGGCATATTCGAGTCCGGCAAGGACGCCGACCGCGTCTGGCGCCGTCATGCCCAACCCCAGCCCAGCCAGAATGGCGAGCAGCACCCAGACCGAAAGGTAACGCTCGAACAGGCCGAGCGGTGATGCGTCCGCGCTCATGCCGCAGCCCCTTCTAGCGCGCCAATGTCGGCAAGCGCAGCCTTCAGCGCGGGTGTGCTGAGCGCCGCTCTGTCGAGCGCAAGGAATGCCCGCACCCGCATTTCCAGCAAGCGCCAAGTTTCCTCGAAGGCGGCATCCACTTCGGCTTCGGTGCCGGAGACGTCTGCCGGATCGGGCAGGCCCCAATGGGCTTTAAGCGGGCTGCCGAGGAACACCGGACAGGCTTCGCCCGCGGCATTGCCGCACACGGTGATCGCCAGATCGATCCGCGGCGCGCCAGGGGCCGTGAACTCGTCCCAGCTTTTCGACCGGAAGGCGGCGGTGTCGATCCCGCGCCGCGCCAGCAGCCTGAGCGCGCCCGGATGCGGAACGCCCTTGGGCCTGCTACCTGCGCTGAAGGCCCGCGCCCGGCCTTGGCCGAGATGGTTGAACAGTGCTTCGCCGAGGATCGAGCGGGCCGAATTGCCGGTGCACAGGACCAGCACAGTGAAAGGGGTGTCGGTCATCCTGTCCTCAGCCGTGGGGTTCGCAGGCCAGTCCGGCCATCAGATCGGAGCACATTTCGGGTGCGCCTTGGCAGCAGTCCTGCATCAGGAAAGTGAGTAGGCGGCGCATTCCGGGATAATCGGCGCGGTAGTGGATCAGGCGACTTTCGCGCTCGGACTGCACCAGCCCGGCGCGCTCGAGCGTCGCCAGATGATGCGACATGGTCGAGGGCGGCACGCCCTGATGTTCGGCAATTGCGCCAGCGATCATGCCATCAGGGCCGGCCTTGACCAGCATCCGAAACACCGCGAGCCGCGTTTCGTGGGCGAGCGCACCCAGCGCATCCACCGCCCAGACCTGCGTGCCAAGATCGTCCATTACGCTACCTTTCGAGAATGATCGAAATAACTCAGGCCACGCCCGAGTCAATCCTCATTTCGAAAGTTATCGAATTGACGGTGCCGGTAGCTCAGCAACCCAGTTGATCGGCAAGGTCGGTCAGGCTGGTGGCGGACCATTCCCAAGTCTGGATGTAATCGGCATCGGGTGCCGGCGCGCCGCCATATTCGTCCGGGCGGTCGACATAGGCAGTCAGCAATCCGCAGGCGCGGGCGGCAGCAAGATCGCCGTGGTGCGCGGCGACGAGGCTGAGCTCGCCCGGCGCAATGCCCAGCAGTTCGGCGGTGCGCAGGTAGGCTCGGGGATCGGGCTTGTAAGCTCCGCTCACCTCCGCGCCGAGGATCGCGTCCCACGGCAACCCGCCATGCCGGGCCATCGCCACCAGCAGCGCGACATTGCCGTTCGACAGCGTGACAATCGGAAACCGCGTCTTGAGCCGGGTCAGCCCCGCCACCGCATCGGGCCACGGGTCGAGCCGGTGCCACGCCCGGTTCCAGTCGGCCAGCAGCGCCTCGTCGATCCGGCCGGGATCCACGCTCCATTCGCGCAAGGTCGCCTCGAGCATTTCGCGGTGAAGCACGTCGAGCGGGACGAAGGCCCGGCCCGATTTCTTCATCCCGATCATCGCCGCGATATATTGCCGGCGCCAGGCATCGGCGAAGGCTGCGGCGGTGCCGGGGTCCTGTCCAATCCGCTCCAGAAACACGGCGGATTCGCGCGTGACGCTCGTGCGCCAGTCGACCACCGTGCCGAACACATCGAAGGCGAGGGCTTTGGGCAGAGTGGGTTCTGGCATGGTGCCCGGTCTATTCGGCGATGCGCTTGGGTTTGCTGATTGCTGCGGCGGCGATCTCGGCCTTGCCAAACGGCAAGCGGTGCCACTGCTTGGCGGCATAGGCGCGGGTCTGATCGGCGGCGTGGGGCGAGGCGGGGTTGGTCGATTGCGAATAGCTCAGGATGGCGTCCGCCACCGGGCCTTTGTCATCGAAGCCAACGATCTGGATATAGCTCGTCCCATGCACCGGCATCAGCCCGCCATAGGGGGCGGGGCGGGATTCCTGCATGTTGAGAATGCCGAGCGTGCCGGGGCCGCCGTGGATCGCGATGGCGTCGTTCCCCGCCATGACCCGCTGCACGTCGCCCCACGGCGCATCGAGCGGGATGTTGGCCTTGTCGAGGTCAGCCACGGCTTCAGCCAGCGCTGTGAGCAGTTTCTCGCCCTTGGCCCCATCAACCGCCAGTGCGCGCGGGGTGTTTACCGGATCGGCGGGATCAAACGGCACCTGCCACAGGCCGGGCAAGCGGCCTGCCTTGGCCCAGAAGGCGCGGAACAGCGCTGCGCCGCGGCTCGTCGCTTCGAAGCGGCGATCCCATCCAGCCAAGGCATTGCAGCCGCGCACCGCCGTATCCGGCAGCCCTTCGGTCACGGTGCACAGCACCTTGATCTCGTCCAGCGTCATATCCGCGGCGAGGCTCTTGTTCGCGAAGGCGTGGGCCTGCGCGCGGGCATGGTCCACCTTGCCGCCCGCCAGCAGCGCCGCCGTCTCCGTGAAGTTCGAACGGGTGCGCAGGCTGCGCGCGGTGCCATATTCGCCAAGGATCGGCGACAGCTGGCGATGCGGCATCGCCGGGTTGCTGATCCAGTAGGAATCGTTCGAATTGGTGAGGTAGCTGCGCACGATGGTCGCCGCCTGATCGCCCGCGGGCATCAGGCCGGGAGTGGGAGTGCCTGCCGCCACATCCCAGTCGCAGGCCTCACGCGTGCCGTCGAGCAGCACGGCGAGTTCCGCGAACAGGCCCGAGATCGGTGTCGAGCAGGTCTTGATCTTGTCTGCCGAGACATTCGGCACCGCGGTCACATCGGCGTGCAGCGCGTCGCCGTAACGGTCAGACGCGATGGTGTTGACCCAGGGGATGCCGAGCGTTTCGGTCACCGCAGCCTTCACTTCGCCGACATTCTTCGCCTCACCGATGCGCAGCCAGGTCTCGATCCCGCGCTGGTTGCTGCGATTGGCATCGCGCACCGCAAAGGCCGTCGCGGCGCTCCAGGTGACGCCGCGCGCGGGGATCACGAAAACCGGGCCGAAGCGGGTGCTATACAGCGTGCGGGTGACGGCGGGCGTACCTTCGGGCATCGGCACGGTCACGGTCTGGCTCGTCATCGGCGTGCTGGTCCCATCGACCATGTAGCGGGTCGGGTCCGCCGGATCGAGCGTCAGCTGGAACAGGGTGAAGTGCTTGGCCTGCGTGACGGTATGGGTCCAGGCGATGTCCTTGTTGAAGCCCAGCGTCGGCAGCGGCGTGCCCGCTAGGCCCACCCCCATGACGTCATAGCCATCCGGCCCGGTCACATGCATCTGCCAGAAGCGGCTGGGGCCTTTCCATGGGAAGTGCGGATTGCCGATCAGCATCCCGCGTCCATCCGCTGTCACATCCCCGCCGAAGGCCCAGCCATTGCTGCCGAGGCCGAGCTCGTCAGGCTTGGGCATAGTGATCGAAACCTTGGGGGCGGGGCTGCCGGGAGGGGCGGCATTGGCAATCGCGGGCGCGAGGTTAAGCGAGCTGGCAAGCAGCATCTGCTTTTCATTCAGCCGCAGCATATCGTCGCGCGTGATCGGTCGGACCCAGGCCTTGCCGCGGCATTCGGCCGGGATGCCGTCTGCTCCGGCATCCTTGAGGAAGCGGTTATAGCCCGCGACATAACCGTCCAGGAGGCCGATGACGCGCGGGGTCAACGTCTTGGCCCCTTCACGCAGCGTCGGCAGATCGATGATCGTGCGGAAAAACACGTCGGAGGAAAGGTTGTCGACCTGCTCGAACCCCAGCGTGGCTGCGGCTTGCGGCCCGAAATGGAGCGAGCGTTCGCCCGCTACGGTGGCGAATTCCTCGGCCAGCAGGCACAGATTGTCCTCGGCATAGGCATAGGCGACGCCGTAGCCGACACCGCGCCAGTCGCGCGCTTTGATATGCGGGATGCCGAAGGTGGTGCGGGTGATGGTCGCCGCAAAGCGCGGCTTCGCGAGCGCCTCGATGGCCGGAGCCGCCACCAGCACCGCAGCCGCTGCCGTCCACACAAGGTTCCGCTTCATTATCGCTCTCCCATCACCCGTTTCCGGTTTTGCGGCGAAACCTATCGGGGCGGCAAGCAAAAGGAAAGGGCGCTCCTCCTCAGGGACCTGTGATCAACCGGGCGGGAAGCGCGCCTCCAGCCAAACCAACCAATCGGCCTGCATCGCCGCAAGATTGTGGGGCAGCGAACCCTTGGGCTCGGCATTGGCGAGCCATTGCTCGATAGTCTCGCCGCGCGCGAAGGCTTCGGCCACGCGTGCGAGCACCGCCTTATCGCCGGTGCGGTCGAACAGATATTGCGAGACGACCGCGGACTGAAGGTAGAAGCGCAGGCCACCTTCGGCGATTTTGCGCGCACCGTCGCCCGTGACCAGGCGCACAGTGCTCTTCTTCTCCTCGGCACTGGGTTGGTCGATGATGGCGCGCGCCTGTGCGGCGGCAGGGTGCACTTCCTTCAGGAATTGGCCGAGGTCGAACAGCGCGCGGGCGTTGTCGTCCGCTTGCTCGAGGGCGGCGCGATAGATTTGGTAGCGCTTGCCGAATTCGGCGACCCGCTCATCGAAGATCACCGGGGGTTCCATCAGCACGGCGGACATTTCGTCGAGCCAGTCGGGGCTCGGCCCGCCATAGTGCTGGCCTTCACCGAGCGCGGCGTCCGGCCAGAAGCCGATCCGGAACCAGTCGTGGCCGAGCTCATGCGGAACCGCAGCGATGGCGACCTTCGCGCGGCGCGCGGGATCGAGCTGCTGGGTGAGCCCCGCGGCCACGGCCGCCTCGATCTGCTCGGGCGGCTTGTCTGCCATCTGTGCAGTGATGGCGGGGCGCAGCGTGCGCTCGACCTGCTCGCGATAGACCGCGTCGGACAGCCACGGGAGGACCACCGGGAAACCGGCCTTGCGCAGCGCATCGATGGTCTCGGGCGGTGTGACGGCGCTTCGCCCTTCGACCACGGCATAGTGCAGCGGCGCGCGCCCGAAATGGATGACAAAGCGGTCCGCGCCGCCTTCGGCAAGGCCGAGCAATTCCCGCGCGCGATCGCTCGTGCCGGCCATCGCGATGCCCCGTGCACTTTCGGCACAGGCAAGATCGGTCGCAACGCGCGTCGCCTGTGCGCATAGCGTCGCTTCGTCGGCTGCTGCTGGTGTGCTCCAGCCGATCGATACCGCAAGCGCGGCGACCCATGCACGTGCGTTTACAGCCTCTGCCAAACCATCCTCCTTCAGGCAATCCGACTACGCCTGTAGTCATGACTACATATGTAGTCAACATGCATTTACAGGAGGTTAGAAGCGGACGGGTTCGGTATCGTTGTAAATGAAAAAGGGCGCCCTGCCGCTTGGCAGAGCGCCCCTTCTGTCATTCCTTCGCGATCAGAACGAAGCGGTGACCGAGAACACCACCGTCGCGTCCGAGATCGAATCGCCCGCCAGCGTGGCGAAGTTCGGGCGGATGAGGTTGGCTTCGGCTTCGGTGATATCGGTATCGATATAGGCAACTGACAGCGTCAGGCCCGAGATCGGCACGATGTCCGCACCGATCAGCCAGTCGAGATAGGTGCCGGTCGGGGCGACGCTGGTCCCGTTGGGGCCAAGGCCGGGGTTCCCGTCCGAATAGCCGATGTGAGCCTTCAGCGTGATCGGCGCGCCGCTGATGCCATAGGTCGCATCGCCCGAAAGGTAGAGGTTGTCTTCCTTGTCACCCGGGTTGGCGGGAGCCCCGACCGGGAAGGCATTGCCCAGCGCTTCTTGCGACGGTGCATAGGCGACGCCAGCGGTCAGCCCGATTGGCCCGACGCTGCCCGAAAGCTTGGCATAGAGTTCGGCAAAGTCGGTGGTGTCAGCGCCCGAGGGATACATGTACCAGGTGCCGCCAAGGTCCAGCGTGCCTTCGCCGACGGGCAGCTTGTAACCCGCGTAGATGTCGAGCTCCATGTTGGCGCCGCCGAAGGTGCCCCAGCCCGACAGGTTCGAGCCCCAGGTGCCGACATAGAAGCCGCTGGAATGCGAGATGGTGAAGCCGCCCTGCACGGCCATGCCTTCATCCGATTGCGAAACGCCGCGGAAGCGGTAGTCGCTGGTGAGAGTGGCCGAGCCCGAGATGGTGATGGCGGACGCTTCTTCTTCCTGGCCCGTGGCGGTGGCAAGGTCGATCGGCTCGATAGCGCGCAGAGCGACAGCGGCCTGATCGGCCTCGGTCACGGCGATTTCGGTTTCATCGGCCGGGCCAGCGGGAGCGGCTTGCGTCTCACCTGCAAAGGCAGGCGTGGCAAAGCAGGCGATGAGAGCGACGGCCGAAGCGGCCGAGGCAAAACGAATGGACATAAGGAACGCTCCATAGAGAGGTTTGGATCGTTCCACCTGCGGGCCGTGCAGAAGATTTTATCCGATGAATCGGGTTCCCGTCACGTCCGCGTTATATTCCCCCAACCGGCCATCGCGCACAAAGGTTATGTGAGAGGGGGGTTTCACATTATCTTCTTGCGTGTCTTTCGTGCCACAGTTTGCAAATAGCTATAATCACAGGTCGTCCGCCAGAGCGATACGTCATGTCGCCACCGCCGGTTCAGCGCGCAGGCTCTCCATGTTGATGACGAAGCGGTACTTGATGTCGCTGGCCTCCATCCGGTCGTAAGCGGTCTGGATGTCCTGCATCGCGATCACTTCGATATCGGGGAGGATGTTATGCTCGGCGCAGAAATCGAGCATCTCTTGCGTCTCGGCCAGCCCGCCGATCCCGCTGCCGGTGAGCACCTTGCGCCCCAGCAACACGCCGGTGTGAAGCTCGGGCATCATCCCGATCAGCCCGACCAGCACCTGCACCCCGTCAATCCTGAGCAAGTGCAGATAGGGCACGACATCATGGCGCACCGGGATGGTGTTGAGCACCATGTCGAAATAGCCGCGCTTGGCCTTCATCGCGGCGTCATCATCGGTGTTGAGGAAGGCGTGCGCGCCGAGCTTTTCCGCGTCCGCGCGCTTGCTTTCGGAGCGGGAGAGCACAGTCACCTCCGCGCCCATCGCCGCGGCCAGCTTTACGCCCATGTGACCCAATCCGCCGAGGCCTGCGACGGCGACCTTACTGCCCGGTCCGACCTTCCATGTCCGCAAGGGGCTGTATGACGTGATCCCGGCGCACAGCAGCGGCGCGGCTTCGGCCATCGGCATGCCGTCCGGCACCTTGAGCACAAACTCCTCACGGCAGACGATGCGTTCGGAATAGCCGCCGAAGGTCAGGCTGCCGTCGCGCCGGTCCTTGCCATTATAGGTGCCGGTCATCCCGCCATCGAGGCAGTATTGCTCGAGATCGGCATCGCAATGCGTACACTCCATGCACGAATCGACCATGCAGCCAATCGCCACCCGGTCGCCGACCTTGTGGCGGGTGACGCCGCTCCCAACCGCGCTGACAGTGCCGACGATCTCGTGACCCGGCACGATCGGATAGGTGGTGAAGCCCCAATCGTTGCGCGCCGAGTGCAGATCGGAATGGCAGATGCCGCAGTGGGTGATCTCGATCAGCACGTCATCGTCGCGCAGGCCCCGCCGGGTGATTGCCATCGGCCCGACGCCGCTGTCAGGCGCGGTCGCGCCATAGGCCTTGGTGGGATATTCGTTGGTCTGGGTAGCCATAATTCTTACCTCGTCATTGCGAGCGGAGCGAAGCAATCCATGATCGGCCGGTTCCACTTGCGGAAAGGTCTGTTGATGGATTGCCGCGTCGCCTGCGGCTCCTCGCAATGACGACGCGGTGATATTGAACCTACTTCGGCGGCATACGGATTGCGCCATCCAGGCGGAACTGGTGGCCGTTGATGTAGCTGTTGCGGGCGATCTCCAGCACCAGCGAGGCAAACTCTTCCGGCTCGCCGAGGCGCTTGGGGAAGGGGACAGAGGCGTTCAATTGCGCCCACATCGGCGGGTTGCGGTCTTTCATTCCCAACATAAGCGGGGTGGCGAAAATGCCCGGCATGACCGAATTCACTCGGATGCCCATGTCCATCAGGTCCCGCGCCATCGGCAGGACCAGACCATTCACCCCGGCCTTGCAGCTGCCATAGATCACCTGCCCGATCTGTCCGTCCTGCGCGGCAACGCTGGCGGTGAGGATGATGCAGCCGCGCTCGCCATCGTCATTGACCGGATCGGCATTCGCCATGCCCAGCGCCGAGATGCTTGCGACGCGGTAGCTGGCGACCAGAATCCCTTCCGCCCCAAAGGCGTAATCCTCGGTCGAAAGGCGTTTAAAGGCGCCTGCCTCCTTGTCCCAGCCCAGCGTCTTGCCGCGGCGGCTCGCCATTGCGCAGTGGAGTGTCACGCGTTCCTGCCCGTTAGCGGCGCGCGCGGCAGCGAAACCGGCCTCGACGCTGGCCTCGTCCATGATGTCGACATGGTGGAAGGTACCGCCGATCGCGGCGGCGTGGGCCTCGCCGTCGGCATCATTGATGTCGAAAATCGCGACCTTCATGCCTGCGTCCGCGAAGGCCTTGGCGCTCGCCTTGCCGAGCCCTGATGCGCCGCCGGTGACCACCGCTACCATGCCCGCCTCGATCTTCATTCACCCGTCTCCTTCATCCCGTTTTGCCGATTGCTAGGCGCTTCCTGGCAGCCGCGCCACCTCTCCAATTGAGGCATTTGCGCAACACCTGGCTCTGTCTTTGTTCTGTCACTGTCCGGCCGCTCACCTGTCATCTCGCGAAGCTAGGCGCGGCGGCATCATGGCCCGGAATTAACGGGCAACTCAGGGGAAATACCAGCATGATCCGCACCCATCTTCTGCTCGGCAGCGCCGCTGTGGCACTGACCTCGACCATCGCCGCGCCCGCCTTTGCTACCGACGCCGCCGACCCGCAGGCGGTGGTCGCCCAGGATCAGGCTGCCGAAGAGGCCGTCGTCGCGGAAGAGGGCGAAATCGTCGTCGATGGCACCCGCCCGATCGCCGAATCTGAAGCGGCCGCGCTGCGCATCCAGCGCCTCTCGGACAACCTCGTCTCGGTCCTCTCGGCTGACTCGGTGGGCCGCCTGCCCGATCAGAACATCTCCCAGGCCACTGGCCGCCTGCCCGGCCTCGCCGTCGAGCGCGACCAGGGCCAGGCGCGTTACATTTCGGTTCGCGGCGCGCCCAACTACTGGACCACTCTGAGTTTCGACGGGATCAACATCGTCAGCCCCGAAGGTCGCGATGCGCGCTTTGATTCGATCCCTTCGGCGATTGCCTCGCAGATCATCGTCTCCAAGGCGATCACCCCGGACATGCCGGGCGAGACCGTGTCGGGCAACGTCAACATCATCACCCGCTCTGCCTTTGATTACGCCGGCCTGCGTGTGCTGGGCAAGGCCGGTGCGGGCATCGCCGAACTGGGCGACCGCAAGGAATATGAGGGCAACCTCGTGGTGTCGGACCGTTTCGACGTAGGTGGCCTTGGTGAGATCGGCGTGCTGGTCTCGGGCAGCTACTACGAACGCAACATGATCACCGACAACTTCGAGGTCGACTATGAACGCGTCTCGCAGGATCAGCGTCCCGGCGCCGCCACACGCTTCTGGGCGCGCGAGACCGAGAACAAGCTCTACCGCCTGACCCGCAAGAACTGGTCGGTCTCGGGCCGCCTCGATTGGCGTCCGGACGACGACAACCAGATCTCGCTGCGCTCGGTCTACACCATCTTCACCGACGACGAAGCGCGCGACAACTACATCTTCGACTTCGATGACCGTCAGGGCGATATCGTCGCCAACGCCGCGACCTGCCCGACCACCGTTAACCCGGCGCCGACCACCACCGGCTATGCCGACGTCTGCATCGGCAACACGCCGCAGGCCGGCACGGTCTACGGGATCGACATCAACCAGCGTTCGACGCTGCGCGATTTCGAGCAGTCGATCTTCACCAACACCCTCGAAGGCAAGCACACTTTCGGCGACAGCGGCTTCCGGTTCGAATGGCTCGCCAACTACACCCGCTCGCGCGATGACCGTTCGGTCACCGGCGAAGCGCGCTGGAACAGCCCCTCGACCCGCACCCTGCGTCCGACCGTGGCCTATGACTTCACCAACCCGCTGCGCAACACCCCGCAGCTGTTCACCACGCTCCAGCTCGCCAGCCCGACCCGCTTCCAGGCAGGCTCGGCGGTGACCGCGATCGACACCTTCAACAAGCCACTGTCCGAACTGCGGGTAAGCGACCTTGTCGACGATACCAATGCCTATACCGGCCGTGCGATCCTCGCCTACGACACCGGTTTCGCAGGCGCCGAGGCGACCTTCAAGATCGGCTTCCAGTACGACCAGCGCACCAAGGAGTCGGTCAACAACCAGATCGCGCTGAGCCAGGCGGCGCAGTTCACCACCGTTGGCATTCCGACCGACTACAACGCCTTCTCGATCGACCTGCCCTTCCAGGGCGCGATCCCGATGGGCTACACCTTCCGCTACTTCGACACCCGCCAGATGGAGGCCGTTTCCGAAGCGGCGCGGGCGAACTTCGCCTTTGCCCCGCTGACCGGCGACAACTTCGAGGTGCGCGAGAGCGTCTATGCTGGCTTCGTGATGGGCACGCTGCGCTACGACTGGGGCAGCATCCTCGGCGGTGTGCGCGTTGAGCGCCTAGAGAACACCGGGACGGCGCTGGCCACCATCGCCGGGGTCAGCCAGACGGTGACCGCCGCCTCCGACCGCACGCTGTTCTTCCCCAGCCTGCACATCAACTACAACATCACCGAAAATGGCAAGATCCGCGTCGGCTACACCAGCGGTGCGGCACGAGCCGATTACGACCAGCTGCGTCCAAACGTTGTAGTCGACGATGTCAACGAGACCATCTCCGGCGGCAACCCAGGCGTGAAGCCCGAGCGTTCGTGGGGCCTCGACGGCTACCTCGAATGGTACCTCGTGCCGCAGGGCTTCCTCTCGATCGGCGCCTATTACCGCGACGTGCGCGACGTGCTCTATATCGACCGTCGCACCTTTGGCTCGACTGCGCTCAACATCGGCGGGCTCGATCGTTCGGACTACATCTTCTCCGGCATCGCCAACGCCGGCGAGGGACGGATCTACGGTGTCGAAATGGCGGCGCAGCTGCAGCTTGAGCCGTGGACCGAAGATCTCGGCCTGCCCGAGTGGATGGGCGGCTTCGGCATCACCGCCAACCTGACTCTCAACGACAGCGAGGCGACCAAGCCGGCGTTTGCCGCTTCGAACATCCCGGAGCGCAAGGTGCGTCTGCCGGGCACTTCGGACAAGGTCTACAATATCGGCGGTTACTACGAGAAGTACGGCTTCTCGGCGCGTCTCCAGTACCAGCGCCGCAGCGCCTGGCTCGACGGGATCGCCAACGACCTGACCGATGCGGGCGACACTTACTGGGCGGCAGATGACGAGATGGATTTCTCGATGCGCTATGCCATCAACAGCAACTTCGAAATCTATTTCGACGCTTCGAACCTGCTCAACCAGGAGGGCCGCCGTTTCTCGGAGCCGGGCAACCTGCTTACCGCGACCGGCACCCCGACGCCGTTCACCGACGATCTGACGATCGAATACGAGCGTTTCGGCCGTCGTTATTCGGGCGGGGTGCGCATCACGTTCTGATTGCCGGCCAACACGCGACAAAAAGAGCTGTAGCAAACAACAGCCCGGTGCTCCACGTGATGGCCCGATATGCCTTCTAAGACGCCAAAAGGGGCCGTGATCTGATGCTTCGACCTTTCCACGGCTTCGCCCTGCTGTCTCTCGGGATCGCAGGGGCGTGTGCCACGGTGCCGCCGATTACCGGCGATCCAGCTGTGACCGTGACCGCGCGGGCGGAAACCCCGCCGGTCGGCACGGCGCGCGAGGATGCGGCGGATGATCCGGCAATCTGGCGCAATCCCGCCAACCCGGCGGCGAGCCTGGTGGTTGGCACCGACAAGAAGGGCGGCCTCTACGTTTACGACCTCAAGGGCGCGCAGCAGAGCTTCCTTGCGGCGCCCGGCCTCAACAATGTCGATCTGATCGAGATTGCAGGCGGACGCGTTCTGGTGATCGCCAGCGACCGCAGCGATTTGACGACCGTGAACCTGTTCATGGCGCTGCTCGACACCACCACCGGCAAGCTAGCGCCTGCGGGCAAGATCGCGGTGGGGCCGGGTGAGGGCTATGGCATCTGCATGGTCAAGCCTGCGGGCAGCGACGGCGTGATCGCCTTCAGCGCGCCCAAGGGCGGCACGATCTATCGCACCGTCATCCGCGAGGCTGGTGGGGCCTTCACCGGAACCACCACCACGCTTGCACAAGTGCCGACCCAGACCGAAGGCTGCATCGCCGATCCGCGCACCGGTACGCTCTTTATCGGTGAGGAAGACGCCGGGATCTGGGTGATCGACATGGCCACCGGTGCCAAGCGGATGGTCGCGCCGATCGACAACAAGGTGCTGGTCGCCGATGTCGAAGGCCTCGCCATGGCGCCCGAAGGCGAGAATGGCGGCTACCTCGTCGCGTCGTCGCAGGGCGACAACGCCTATGCGGTGTTCCGCCTGCCGGACGTGACACCAGTCGGCCGCTTCCGCATCGCCCAAGGCACCTTCGGCAGCGTTGAGGAAACCGACGGGATCGAATTGGACAACCGCGATTTCGGCCCGGATTTTCCCAAAGGCATTTTCATCGCGCAGGACGGGGTTAACGCGCCCTCGGCCCAGAACTTCAAATATGTCCGCTGGGACGAAGTGCTTGCCGCGCTGGAGGCGGGCCGGTAATCCCGCGGGCATGAACCAGACCCCCGCTTTCGAAGCCAATCGCCGTCGTTTCCTCGGCGCGACCGCCACCGCTTTTGCCGCGCTCACCGCAAGCGGCTGCATGACGCGCGGCGCGCCTGCCGCTTCCGCCGCTGCGGGCACATCCGCCAAGGCCAGCGGCTTTGCGGGCTATGGCGCGCTGGTGCCGGACCCGGCGGGACTGCTCGATTTGCCGGAAGGGTTCTCCTACCGCGTGATTTCGCGCCTCGGCGACACAATGGACGACGGCGGCACCGTGCCGGACCGCGCCGACGGGATGGGCTGTTTCGACCTCGGCAATGGTGAGATCGCGCTGGTCCGCAACCACGAACTGCAACCGCGCCACGATGCGGGCGGGCCAATTGCCAAGGGCTTCGGCAAGCGCAACGGCGCCTTCGTCCCCGGCGGCACCACTACCATCGTGCTCGACGCAGCGACTTTGCAAGTGAAGCGCCAGTTCCGCAGCCTTGGCGGCACCATCCGCAATTGTTCGGGTGGAGTGACGCCGTGGGGCAGCTGGCTGACCTGTGAGGAAGCGCCGACCGGCCCCGGACAACCCTATGGTGACGGGCTGGAGCGCGATCACGGCTGGGTGTTCGAAGTCCCCGCCTCGGCGCGCGGTCTGGTCGATCCGGTGCCGCTGACCGCGATGGGCCGCTTCAATCACGAAGCCGCCGCAGTCGATCCGGCGACGGGCTATGTCTATATGACCGAGGACCGCGATGACGGGGTGCTCTATCGCTTTATCCCCAAGACCCCCGGCAAGCTCGCTGAGGGCGGGCGCTTGCAGGCGATGGTGGTCGAAGGGCTGACCGATACCCGCAACTGGAACAGCGCCACTATGCCGGTGGGCAAGCCCTACCGCGTCACCTGGGTCGATCTCGACGCGGTCGATGCCCCGAAGGACGACCTGCGCCAGCGCGCCGCCGCCAAGGGCGCGGCGCTCGTCGCGCGCGGGGAAGGCCTGCATATGGGCGTGAACCGTGGGACCAGCGAAGTCTTTGCCTGCTGCACCAGCGGCGGGGCCAAGCAGCTTGGCCAGATCCTCAAGCTGACGCCGGGGCTGGCCGGCGCGCCGGACACGGTCGAGCTGTTCTTCGAAAGCGAAAGCACCGAGCAGTTCAACTTCGGCGACAACTTGACCGTCGCGCCAAGCGGGCATCTGATCGTCTGCGAGGATCAATATACCCCGATCGTAGACAATCACATTCGCGGTATCACGCCCGATGGCCGGGCCTATATCGTCGCGCGGCTCACAGCGCAGACCGAGCTGGCGGGCGGATGCTTCTCGCCCGATGGCAAGGTGCTGTTCGTCAACGCCTATGACCCGACGGCAACGCTGGCGATCACCGGGCCCTGGGCGGCCTGATCCAAAGCCAGACCCCGCGTGGACGGTTTCCTGATCGCTTTGCTGCTGGTCTTCGCGCTGGCGATGGGCGGGCGCGATCAATGGCTGGTGGCGCATTGTGCTGATGCGCTGGAACGTAGCACCGCGCTGCTCGCGGTCGCCGTGCTGTGCGCCTGCCTCAGCGCAGGCGTGATGGCGTGGATTGGCGCCGAGTTTGCCGAACTCTTGCCGCGCCGCGCTGCGCAGATGCTGGTCGCCTTTGCGCTGGCGATTGCCGCTGCCGAACTGGCGCTGCCGGTGCACCTCAAGCCGCCGCAGGAGCCGACTCGCTCGCTGGGTGCAATCGCGATTGTGTTGCTGGCACGCCAGATTGGGGACGGCGCGCGCTTTGCCGTCTTCGCGCTCGCCGCATGGACGGTCGTGCCGGTGGCGGCGGGGCTGGGCGGCGCGATGGGCGGCGCGGCAGCCGTCGCGATCGGCTGGTCGGTCGGCAGTGAAACTCTCGCCCGCTGGCCGTTGCGCATCGGCCGGCTGGTGCTGGCCGGGTGCCTGATGATTGCGGCGCTTTTCATCGGATTGAACGCCCGTTTCGCCGCCTTCTGATCGCCTTGCTCGATCAGTGCGAATAGAATTTTGGCGAAACCCAATCTATGTTCGTGCATTGATATAGTCACCATATAGGCGGCGTAACTTGTTCGCACTGAACAGAATAATGGAGACTATCATGGCCGATAAGAAAGCCAATTCGAAAGCCGCTCTGGTTGATGAACTCAACGGATTGCTCGCCGATCACTTTGCACTGTTCATCAAGACCAAGAATTTCCACTGGCACGTCAAGGGCCCGCGCTTCCACGACCTGCACCTGTTGTTCGACACGCAGGCGCTGGAAGTGCGCGACCAGATCGATCTGATTGCCGAGCGCGTGCGCAAGCTCGACGCCGATACGCTCACCTCGATCGGGACGATGGGTAAGCACACGCAGATCAAGGATCAGGACAGCACCAAGCTTTCCGCCGAGGACATGATCGCCGAACTGCTCGCCGATAACGAAACCGTGATCGCGCGGCTGAAGGGCATGAAGGATCTGGCCGAAGAAGCGGGCGACAATGCCACCGACGGGCTGCTTGACGACTGGACCGACATGGCCGAACAGCGCGCATGGTTTTTGCGTTCGATCCTCGCCTGATCGCTGCTGCAATAGCTATTCACAAGCGGGCCGCACCCATTGCCGGGGGCGGCCCGTTTGCTATTGAAGCGGCTATGCATGACGTGACGATTATCGAAGGCGCGGATCAGGCCGCAATTGCTGCTTGGCTGGCGGCACGGCTTGGCGGGAGCGGCGCGATCACATTGCCGGGCGGTTCGACCCCCTTTCCGATACTCGCTGCCCTGATCGAACAGGGCGGCATCGGCTGGAGCGGGTGGGAGATCTGGCCCAATGACGACCGGATCGTACCCGAAGATCACGATGCGTCCAACACCGGCAAGATGCGCGCGCTGCTGGAGCCTGCGGGCGCGCAGATTGTCCCGTTGAGGGAAGAGGCCGTGCCGCCGCACTTCGCGCTGACATGGCTGGGCATGGGGCCGGATGGGCACATCGCCTCACTGTTCCCCAACACCAATCCCCAGATGGACGACCCCAAGGCGGTTCTCCGCCTCACACCCGATCCGCTCCCAGCCCACGCGCCGTTCGACCGGATCACGCTGACCATCCCGGCGCTGCTGAACACAAGCGCGCTGGTTTTCACGCTCGGCGGCGCGGCGGATAAGCGCGCGGTGTTCGACGCGGCGCTGGCGGGCGAGAACGACCTGCCCGTTGCCCGCCTGCTGCGGACTGCGGAGACGCAGGGCATTCCGGTGACTGTCTTCGCCTGATGCCCAACCTGCTCCCCGCCGCGCTGCACCGCGCGCTTATGCCACTGGCGCATCTTGTGCGGCACTACTGGCGGCGCTGGCGCAAGACGCCGATTGCGGGGGTGAGCGTCGTCATCACCAATCTCACCGGCGATGTGCTGCTGCTCAAGCATTCCTATGGCCCCGAAGTCTGGAGCCTGCCCGGCGGTGGGTTAGTGCCCGGCGAAGACCCCGAGGCTGCCGCAAGGCGCGAGGTGCGAGAGGAACTGGGCGTCGAACTCGCGCGGATCGAACCTGTCGGGACGCTGGAAGAGGTGCTGTCCGGCTCGCCCCACACCGCTCATGTTTTCGCCGCCGTGTGCGATCAGCGACCCAAGCCTGACGGGCGCGAAGTGACAGAGGCGCGGTTCTTCCCCTCGCACTCCCTGCCCGAACCGCTCGGCCGCACCACCCGCACGCGGATTGCGGCGTGGCGGGCGCGGGGGACGGGGTAGGGCTACAACAGCGAAAGCTGCGCTTCGTCGCGCGGCGGCTTTTCGGTGTCTGCGCCTTCAAGGCTGCCCAGCGTCAACCCCATCAGCCGGATCGGCCCGCGCAAAGGCAACTCCGCCTCCAGCAGCGCGCGGGCGAGCGTCGCGAATTGCTCCTTACCGCTGACGAAATCGGGGAGCGAGGTCGCGCGGGTCATGATCTGGAAATCGGTGAACTTCATCTTGAGCGTCACCGTGCGCCCCTTCGCGCCCGCAGACTCGATCCGCTCCCACACGATGTCGATGATGGTCTCCAGCGTGTCGCGCAGGGCCGCACCGCTGCCGATATCTTCCGAGAAGGTGCGCTCCCCGCCGACCGATTTGCGCATCCGGTGGGCTGCGACGGGGCGCAGGTCGATGCCGCGGGCGGCGCGGAACAGGTAGTCGGCCATGCTGCCGAAATGCTGACGCAGGAAAGCAATGTCTTTGGCCGCAAGATCCGCGCCGGTCAGGATACCGAGCTTCTGCATCCGCTCCTCCGCTTTGGGCCCGACCCCGTGGAAGCGCCGGATCGGCAGGCCCGCGACAAACTGCGCGCCTTCGCCCGGACGGATCACGCACAGCCCATCGGGCTTGTTCTGGTCGCTGGCGAGCTTGGCGAGGAACTTGTTGTAACTCACCCCCGCGCTCGCGGTCAGGCGGGTTTTGGCGCGGATTTCCTGGCGGATCAGCGTGGCGATGCGGGTCGCGCTGCCGATGCCAAGGCGGTCTTCGGTGACGTCGAGGTACGCCTCGTCGAGGCTGAGCGGTTCGATGATCGGGGTGTAGTGTTCGAACACCCGGCGGATCTGGCGGCTGGCTTCCTTGTAGGCATCGAAACGTGGGCGCACGAAGATGAGATCGGGGCACAGCCGCTGCGCCGTGACCGAGGGCATGGCGCTCCGCACCCCGAACTTGCGCGCTTCATAGCTGGCGGCAGCCACCACCCCGCGCCCGCCCGCGCCGCCAACCGCGACTGGCTTGCCCTTCAGCGCCGGATCATCGCGCTGTTCGACGCTCGCAAAGAAGGCATCCATGTCGACATGGATGATCTTGCGCAGACCGGGCGCGGTCTCGGCATCTGGGGGCAAGGGCGGCGGGTCGGCCATCCTATCGCAAATAGAACCTTGGGGGCTGCGAAGGAACTGTTGCTGGAACAATTCACCCTGCGGGCCATTTTGTGCACATGCGAAAAGAACAGTGGTCTTCGGGCGAACCCCTCGGCAAAGGCGCGCCTATGGCCACGGCGATTGCTCCCTCAACGCCCCTGCGCAAGGCGCTCGGAGAGACCGAGCTGCTGTGGATGATGGCGATGCTGATGGCGCTCAACGCCTTCGGGATCGACGCGATTCTGCCTGCGCTCGATGCGCTGGCGGCTGATCTTTCGGTCTCGGGCAATGACCGGCAATTCGTGATCGGGGTGTATCTGCTCGCGGGCGGGCTGGGCTCGCTGGTGCCGGGCGCGCTGGCTGACCGCTTCGGGAGGCGGCCTATTCTGCTGGGCGCGGTCGTGGTCTATATCGTGCTCTCGATCCTCTCCGCTCTGGCGCCCACTTATGACGCGCTGATCGCGGTGCGCGCGGCGCAGGGCTTCTTTGCTGCCGGGATTGTCGCCCTGCCGCCCGCGATCATCCGTGACCGCGTGGGCGGGGACAAGATGGCGCGGATGATGAGCCTGATCTTCGTGATCTTCCTGATGGTCCCCGCCATCGCGCCGACCATCGGCGAAGGCATCCTGCAAATCGGCAGCTGGCGCGCGATTTTCGGCGCGATGGCCGTGCTGGGCGTGGTGATGGGCACGTGGGTCTATCTCCGCCTGCCGGAAAGCCTGACCGACGAAAACCGCCAGCAAATCCACCTGCGCACCATCGGCGCCAACATGGGCCGCGCGCTCGCCCTGCCAAGCACCTTTGGCTACGTCATCGGTTCCGCGCTGGTGTTCGGCGCCCTGTTCGGCTTCATCAATTCCTCGCAGCAGCTGATCACCGAGACCTTCGGCGCGGGCGATATCTTCCCGCTGGTCTTCGCGATCTGCGCCGGGTCGATGGCGTTTGCCAGCTGGTCGAACTCGCGCATCGTCGAGCGTTTCGGCGCCCGCCGCGTGAGCCACACCGCGCTGTTCGCCTTCATCGCGGTGAGCGCGGTGCAGGTGATGTTCGCCTTCCAGCCGGAGGAGCACCTGTGGGTGTTCGTTCCGCTGATGGCGACCAATATGGCGCTGCTGGGCTTCATCGGCAGCAATTTCGGCGCCATCGCCATGAACCCGTTCTTCAACATCGCCGGCGCGGCCAGTTCGGCCCACGGGTTTGTTCGCATGACCATGGCGGCGCTGCTGGGCGGAGCGATTGGTTACGCGTTTGACGGAACGGCGCGGCCCCTGGCGCTGGCCTTGCTGGCGAGCGGGCTGGCCTGTCTGGTGCTGGTGCTGCTGAGCGAGAAGGGCAAGCTGTTCGGGCCGAGTGATGCGGAGATGGGGATGGGGCGCTAATCCTCCCCCTTTGGGGGAGGGGGACCATGCGCAGCATGGTGGAGGGGCAGGTGCGGTTGTTCCGAACCCCTCACCGTCTTGAGCCGCCGAGCGTGCCCCTCCACCACCTTCGGTGGTCCCCCTCCCCTAAAGGGGAGGATCAATCCGCCCCCAGCCTCCGCCACGCCAGCCCCGCAAATTCGCACAGCATGGGCCGCGTGTCGCGCGGGTCGATGATGTCCTCGACGTTGAAGCGCTCGGCAGAGCGGAACGGCGAGGTCACTTTGGCCAGCCGTTCGCGGATCTCCTCGAGCAGAGCTTGCGGATCATCGGCGGCTTCAAGCTCCGCTTTGTAAGCCACCTCCAAGCCGCCCGCGATGGGGAGCGAGCCCCAGTCGCCTGACGGCCAGCAATAGCGATACTGATACCGCTCGGCATTGCTCATGGCGCTGCCCGCAATGCCATAGGCGCGGCGCAACACGATGCTCGCGAGCGGCACGGTGGCGCGGTAGATCGCGTTCATCGCGTTGACGCCGTAACGGATAGTCCCCGCCAGCTCCGCCTCGCGCCCGATCATGAAGCCGGGGTTGTCGACGAGATGCACGATGGGCAGCCGGAACTGGTCGGCGAGCTTCACGAACCGCTCGACTTTCTCGCTAGTTTTGGCCTCCCACGATCCGCCGAGGTAGCTCGGATCGCTGGCGATCACGCACACCGGCCAGCCATCGAGCCGTGCAAAGGCGGTGATCGCGGCGCGGCCCCAGTGCTTGCCGATCTCGAACACGGTGCCGGTGTCGAACAGCATCTCCATGCCGCGGCGCATCGAATAGACCTGTTTGGGATCGCGCGGCACGAGGCTGAGCAGCGCTTCCTCACGCCGGTCCGCCGGATCATCGCAGGCGGAACGGCGGGCCGGTTGCCCGACATATTCGGGCATGAAGCTGAGGAAATGCCGCGCGCGGGCGAAGGCTTCGGCCTCGCTGGCGACCTCGTCATCCACCACCCCGTTGCGGGTGTGGATCGCCGAGCCGCCGAGCGCCTCCTTGGCCTCCTCGTGATTGGCCGCGCCGCCCTTGTAGGCCTCGCCCAGGCCATCGACCACGGCGGGGCCAGCGGCGAAGATCTGGCTGAGGCCCTTGACCATGATCGAATAGTGGCTCGCCACGGTGCGCGCCGCGCCCAGCCCCGCTGTCGGCCCGAGCGCCAGCGCCACCACCGGCACGGTGTCGAGGTTGGTCACCACATCGCCCCAGCCGGGCACCGCCGGAATATAGGTCGCGCCGATCTGTTCGAGCGTCTTCACCGAGCCGCCGCCGCCCGTGCCGTCGATCATGCGGATGATCGGGAGCTTCAACTGGTGCGCCATCATCTCGGCCTGCACCATCTTGCGCGCGATCCCCGCGTCCGCCGCGCCCCCGCGGATGGTGAAGTCGTCCGCCGTGGCGACGACGGGGCGGCCATTGATCAGCGCCTTGCCGAACAGGAAGGGTGCGGGGGTGACGCTTTGTAGGTCGCCATTGGCGTCATACTTGGCCGAGCCTGCGATCTTGCCGATCTCGCGGAAGGAGCCTTCGTCGCACAGCGCCGCGAGCCGCGCGCGGGCATCCATCTTCCCGCGGCCATGCTGGCGGGCAACCTTGTCCGCGCCGCCCATCTGCTCGGCTAGCGCCTCGCGGGCGCGCAGTTCTTCGAGTTCCTTGGCCCAGGTCATTTCCTCTCCCCTCGGCCCCACCCCTACGCACTTCGTCATCCCAGCGGAAGCTGGGACCTAGGGCCTCTTGGTGCAGCGCTTGCCGCCCCAGGCCCCAGCTTGCGCTGGGGTGACGGATTATTCTTCTGAAGCGGCAGGCACCACCCTGCACAAAACCGCATCAACCTGCACCTGCGCGCCTGCGCTGACCGTCAGCCCCTCGACCACCCCGTCGAAGGGCGCGGTGAGGGCGTGTTCCATCTTCATCGCCTCGAGCACCAACAGCCGCTGCCCGGCGGTGACGGCCTGTCCTTCGCTGACATCGACCGCGATAACCTTGCCCGGCATCGGCGCAATGATCGCGCCATCGGCGGCGGAGGCTTGGCCGGTGCCGTCGTGGCGGGTGCGAACTAGAACCGCCTCGCCATCATCGAAGACGACGATCCCGCCCTCAGTCTGTTCGCAGGAGACATAGCGGTCGAGCCAATCGCGCGATTGCTCCACCACCTCGGTAGGCTCGCCGTCAAACGAAAAGGCTAACGCTGTCTTGGGATCTCCATTCAAACGCAAACCGATGGCAGTCTGCCAGACGTTGCCCCGCGGAAACTTCAGTTCGTCCCTCAAGGTGCCATAGCTGCTGCCAATGCCGGAAAGTTCGCGGGTGATGAGAGCAACGGCAGCATCAGCCTTCAGCGAATGCCGAAGGGCCGAGGTGTCGAGAAGCGCAGCTTCGTGTTCCCCGATGAAGGCCGTAGTCACGTTGCCAACGACAAAGTCGGCTTGATCCAAAGCGCGCTTCAGAAACCCAGCGTTGCTGCGCACGGGCCAGATTTCGACGCCTGCACAGACCTCGGCGAGGTCGGCGATAGCCCGTTCGCGGGTCTCCGCGTGGACCACAAGCTTGGCTATCATGGGGTCATAGAAAGGGCTTATCTCGGAGCCTTCGACAACGCCGGTTTCGACCCGAACTTCAATACCGGGCGGTTCAGGCAGGATAAGGTGCTCCAACCGCCCCGTGCTTGGCAAGAAACCCTTCGCCGGATCCTCCGCATACAACCGCGCCTCGATGGCATGGCCGTTGATCGACAGCTCGTCCTGCCGCTTGGGCAACGCCTCCCCGCTCGCCACGCGCAGCTGCCACTCCACCAGATCGACCCCGGTGATTTCCTCGGTGACGGGGTGTTCGACCTGAAGCCGGGTGTTCATCTCCATGAAGAAGATGCGATCCGCGCGCAGGCCTTCGCTGGCATCGGCGATGAATTCGATCGTGCCTGCGCCCTCGTAATCGACTGCTTTCGCCGCGCGCACGGCGGCGGCGCAGATCGCCTCGCGCGTCTCGGCGTCCATGCCGGGGGCAGGGGCTTCCTCGATCACCTTCTGGTGGCGGCGCTGGAGCGAGCAGTCGCGCTCGAACAGGTGGACGACGTTGCCGTGGCTATCGCCGAACACCTGCACCTCGATATGGCGGGGTGAGGTGATCCACTTTTCGAGCAGCACTTCGTCATTGCCGAAGCTGGCCTTGGCCTCCCGGCGACAGCTCGCCAGCATCTCGGCGAAGTCGGCGGGCGCATCGACCTTGCGCATCCCCTTGCCGCCGCCGCCCGCGACCGCCTTGATGAGGACGGGGTAGCCGATAGTGTCGGCTTCCTTAGTGAGCCGTTCAAGCGATTGATCCGCGCCGAGATAGCCGGGGGTGACGGGAACGCCAGCCTCTATCATGCGCGCCTTGGCCGCGTCCTTGAGGCCCATGGCGCGGATGCTGGCGGGCTTGGGGCCGACCCAGACGAGGCCCGCGTCGATCACGGCCTGCGCGAAGTCGGCGTTCTCGGACAGGAACCCGTAACCCGGATGGATCGCATCCGCCCCGGTTTGCTGGGCCGCCGCGATGATCTTCGCGCCGACCAGATAGCTTTCCGCCGCGGGTGAGGGGCCGATATGCACCGCCTCGTCGGCGCTACGCACATGCAGCGCCTTCGCGTCGGCATCGGAATAGACCGCGACCGTGGCCACACCCATGCTGCGCGCGGTGCGCATGATCCGGCAGGCGATTTCGCCGCGATTGGCGATCAGGAGCTTGGTGATCATTGCTCCGCTCCGCAGCCGGTGGTGAGGTGGCTGTAGGTAATGGTCGCGATCTTCCACGCGCCGTCGATCCGCATCAGCGTGAAGATGTCGACCCCGCAATGGCTGCGCTTGCCGTCGATGATGAAGTCGTAGTCGGCGCGGACGCTCGCCACGGGGCCATCGACCGTTACCACTTCGCCGTGCAGCGGTTCGGATACGGGCACGGGAATGCTCGAAACCGATGCGATCAACTGCGCCATGGGGATCAGACCGACGCGGTCTGCGCCGTCACGTTCTTCGACCTTAGCAACGAAACCGGGCTCAGTGACCTGAGCGCGCATGGCTGCGGCGTCTTTGGCGGCAAGGCCGCGCATGAAGGCCTCGACCGTGGCGACCACGGCGGCTTCTTCGGCGTTGCGATCAGGCGTGGGTTCAGCGGCGAGGGGCGCGGCGGTAAGCAGGGCGGCGGCGGTCAGAAGGGCTTTCATGCCAGCCGGATTAGCGCGGCTTGGTTGCAAAGGAAACCGCTTCGCATCTCTCCCGTCCCGGGCTTGCCTGCCTCGGCGCAGGCCGGGGACCCGGGATCCAGCGTCCTTTCTCGCCCACGAAAAAGCGGGGCCCCGGGTCAGGCCCGGGGCGGGGAGGCGGGCCGATAGTCCGCAATCCCCCAGTGGATGCCGCCCGCTGGCATCTTCTCGCGGTTGATGACCGCCGAGAGGAACGCGCGCACGCCGTACAGCGCCTTTTCCGCGCGGGGGACATAGGTGCGGCTGGCCCATGCCTCAGGCCCGCGCTTGCGCACCTTGCGCCCGATCGCCCCGTAGATGCGCGCGGCAGACAGGACCGCCCAGCGGCTACGGAACGGGAGCTTCGCCGCCCCCACCCGCGCTGCTGCCTCGTGCTTTTCCACCAGCGCCACCAGCCTTGCGGTCATCGCGGCGAGTTCCTTGCGGTGGTGCGGTTTGGTGTGCTGACCGGGCTCGATATCCTGCTCGACGAGCCAGATTTCGGGGAGGTAACAGCGACCCACCGCATCATCCTCCACAATATCGCGGGCGATGTTCGACAGTTGGAAGGCAAGGCCCAGATCATTCGCGCGGTCGAGCGTTTCCTGATCGTCAGGCGAGACCCCCATCACCACCGCCATCATCACACCCACCGCGCCCGCCACATGGTAGCAATAGCGCAGCATGTCGGCCTCAGTGCGCGGGCGCCAATCTTCGGCGTCCAATTGGAAGCCCGCGATCACATCCTCAGCCATTTGCGGAGTGAGGCCCACCTCGGCCGCGACCACACCCAGCGCGTCGAAGGCCGGATCGCCCGTCGGCTCGCCTGCAAAGGCGAGCGCGGTTAGCCGGCGGATCAGGGCGAGGCGTTCGGCGAGGTCGGTCTGATCGCCGAGTTCTCCGCCCATGTCCTGATTGTCGGCAATGTCATCCGCGCGGCGGCACCACGCATAAAGCAGCCAAGCCCGCTCGCGCGTTTCCTTGTCGAACAGGCGCGCTGCCGCGGAAAAGCTCTGCGAGCCGCGCTTGATCGACAGCCGGGCGTGTTCGACCAGCGCGGTGCGGGTGGCGGCGTCGACTGCCATAGCGAGGCTTACAGCTCCTCGGCCTTCATGCGGAAGATCGGCGTGTGCGGCTGATAGGCTTCCATCTTGGCGAGCAGTTCGTGGATCGACGTCGCCGCGATCAGGATGTTCTGGTGCGCGGGCCGGACAAAGCCAACCTCGGCCATCTTGGCGTTGAAGGCGAGCAGGTGGTCGTAGAAGCCGAAAGCATTGAGCAGGCCCACCGGCTTGGTGTGATAGCCCAGCTGCGACCAGCTGATCGCTTCCCACAATTCGTCCATCGTCCCGACCCCGCCGGGGATGGTGACGAAGCCGTCAGACAGGTCAGTGAAGCGCTGCTTGCGCTCGTGCATCCCGCTGACGGTGACAAGCTCGTCGCAGTCGTGGTTGGCGACTTCGGCTTTCACCAGCGCTTCGGGAATGATCCCAATCACCTCGCCGCCGCCTTCCTTGGCCCCGCGCGCGACCGCGCCCATCAGCCCGAGCTTACCGCCACCATAGACGAGGCCGATCCCGCGCGCAGCCAATTCCGCGCCGACATCATAGGCCAGCTGGACATAACGCGGGTCTTCGGGCGAGGCCGAACCGCAATAGACAGCGAGACGTTTCACGCGCGATCCTCCCCTGCAAGGGGAGGGGGACCATGCGGAGCATGGTGGAGGGGCGAGCAGGTCATGCGTTCAATTCTCTCATCACAAATCTGCACCAGTCGCCTAACCACAGCCTCGATATCTTCAAGCACAAGTTTCGCCGGAATGCGCGTGGTGGCGATCCCCTGTTCGCGCAAGAAGCGCGATCGCGCTTCGTCTTTGGCGATTACCGAAGCGCTCTCGTGCGCCCTGCCATCCACCTCGATCGCCAGTCGCGCCTTGGTGCAAAAGAAATCCAGCACATAGATGCCCGCCGGGTGTTGGCGTCGGAACTTGTGGTCTCCCGGTCGGGTGCGCAACACTTGCCATAGCGCGACTTCCGGCGGAGTCATTTCGACGCGGAGCTTGCGGGCGAGTTTGACGGTGTCCTTCTGACCTCTGATCATGCTCGCCCCTCCACCACCTGCGGTGGTCCCCCTCCCCTGAAGGGGAGGATTTATTGCACCTTCGCCAGATCCTCCAGCATCAGGCCCGCCGTCGCCTTCGCGCTGCCGACCACGCCGGGGATACCTGCGCCCGGGTGGGTGCCGGCGCCGACGAGGTAGTAGTTGTCGATCACATCATCACGGTTATGGCCGCGCAGGTAGGCGCTCTGCCACAGCACCGGTTCCAGGCTGAAGGCGCTGCCCATGTGGGCGTTGAGGTCCTGCTTGAAGTCCTTGGGCGCGTAGCTGAACTTGGTGATGATCCGGTCGTGGATGTCGGGGATCAACCGGCGGCCCAGCTCGTCGAGGATCATCTTTTCGAGCTTCGGTCCGACTTCGTCCCAATCGAGCGGCATCTTGCCCATGTGGCTGACGGGGACGAGCGCGTAGAACGTGCTCTTGCCCGCGGGCGCCATGCTCGGATCGGTCACGGTCGGATGGTGGAGGTAGATCGCGAAATCTTCCGGCACCACGCCGTTCTTGTAGATGTCGTCGAGCAGGCCTTTGTAGCGCTTGGCGAACAGGATCATGTGGTGCGGGATGCCGGGCCAGGTGCCCTCAAGCCCGAAGTGCACCACGAACAGCGAGGGCGAGAAGCTCTTGCGATTGAGGCTCTTCGCCATCTTCTTGCCGCGCTCGCTGCCCGACAGCAGATCCTTATACGAGTGCATGATGTCTGCGTTCGAGGCGACCGCATCGAAGCGCTGACGGAAGCCGCTCTTGGTCTCAACCTCGGTCGCCTTGGTGCCCAGCGTGTGGACCTGCACCACCGGATCGCCGACGATCATTGTGCCGCCGAGGCGCTCGAAGTGGCGCACCATGCCCGCAATCAGCCGGTTGGTGCCGCCGCGCGCCCACCACACGCCGCCATCCTTCTCCAGCTTGTGGATCAGGGCGTAGATCGACGAGGTGTTCATCGGGTTGCCGCCGACCAGCAGCGAGTGGAAGCTGAAGGCTTCGCGCAACTTGGGGTGCTCGATATAGCTCGACACCATCGAATAGACCGAGCGCCAGGCCTGCTCTTTAATCAGCGCGGGGGCAGCCTTCAGCATCGACTTGAAATCGAGGAACGGCTTGGTGCCGAGCTTGAGGTAGCCCTCCTCATACACCCGCGCCGAATATTCGAGGAAGCGCGCATAGCCCGCGACGTCTGCCGGGTTGAGCTTGGCGATCTCCGCGTTCAGCTGCGCTTCGTCGTTCGAATATTCGAAGTTGGTCCCATCGGGCCAGTTGAGGCGGTAGAAGGGCATGACCTTCATCAACTCGACATCTTCGGCGATGTCGTGGCCGGTCAGGGCCCAGAGTTCTTCAAGGCACGGCGGATCGGTGATGACGGTCGGCCCGCCATCGAAGGTGAAGCCATCGCGCTCCCAGAAATAGGCGCGCCCGCCCGGCTTGTCGCGGCTCTCGATCACGGTCGTGGCGATGCCTGCCGATTGCAGCCGCACGGCCAGCGCCATGCCGCCAAAGCCCGCGCCGATGACGCAGGCGGTCTTGCCCGCATAACGTTCGGCCATGGCGGGGTTCACGCCTTTCGCGCCGGGGATGTTGATCTTCACATCGGCGTTCATGCCGGGGTCTCCATGTTGAGAGGCTTGCCTGAGGAAAACAGCGCGCGGATCGCACGCGGGATAGCTACGGGCGGCTTGCCCGCGAGGATGCGTAACCGATCCGGCCATGTGGAACGACCGGCGTAGAAACGCTCGACCAGCTTGCCTTGCAGGGCGTAGAAATGTTCGAACACCACCACGCGCTTGTCCGGCTCGGCGGCTTCGAACAGCATCCGGCTGAGCATCCGGTAATAGGCGGTAGTGCGCCAGTGCCGCTTGGACCGGCGCTTGCAGAAATCGGCGAGCTCCTCGCCCGTCAGCGCCGGACGGCTGGCGAGCAGATGCGCAATCGCGAGCGCATTATCGACGGCAAACGGCAGGGTGTAGCTGGTGAGCGGATGCGAAAAACCGCCGCGCGCGCCTGCCAATGCGACGCCGGGGATCGCGACTTCGGCCAGCGCGGCATTGATGTCGCCGCCCGAGATTACTGGCAAGATGCCCGCTTCCTGATCGACCACTTCGCCCTTCCACCCGTTACGGTGGGCATATTCGGCGACCCGGCCCTTTAGCACGTCAGCGTCCATCTTGGGCTGATCGGCGTAGTAGGTGTCCTCGATGAAGACATCGGTGGGCGATAGCGGCAGGACATAGACGAAGCGGTAGGCCGCGCCGTTGCCGTGCGGGGCGAGCTGGTCGACGCTCGCATCCATGATGATGGGGCGGGTGAGGCCATGCGGCGTTTCGCAGCGGAACTGCTGGCCAAGGAACACCTGCCAGCCGCCCGACAGCGCCTTGGACGGCTTGAACGGGCGGCAATCGATCACGCGCTTGGCCGCCAGCCGCGTGCCGTCAGCCAGCGTCACGCCGCCTGCGTCGAGCGAAGCGGCCTTGGTTTCCAGCATCACGCACTCCGCCGGGAGTTCGGCGATCAGCTTGGCGTGGAATTCAGCGCTGGCGAGTGAGCGATACGAGGTCGGCAAAGTGCGGCCAAGGCGCGGGAAGGTGATGTCATAGCCTTCGTCCCAGCCATTGAGATCAAAGCCCGCCATCAGCGTGCGCGCCTTGGGGCGGATGTCGGTTTCGAACCAGCTCCAGCGGTGATGCCCGCCGAAGCTGCGTCCAGCCTCGATCACAAGGAAGCGGCAATCGGGCGCGTGGCGGTGCAGCGCCAGCGCGATCAGCCCGCCCGCCAGCCCGCCCCCGACGATGATCACGTCATGGGAAACGGCGTTCGGCGTGCCTGTAGCTTGCGGTGAATCGACCATGCCTCAGTGCCCTAGGCGAGGGCGAGCCGAACGGCAATCTTGCAGCGCAAATCGGATGTTGCAACATTACGTGGAAACAATAGAGGGCGCGCGAGTTTAGCTTGCCAATCACGCTAATAAGGATCGCAACCCCATGACGCTTCGCTCCGCTTTCGGCCCCTTCGGGCCTGCCGTTTCTGTGGCCGCCTTCTGCGCGATCTTTGGCGCTGCGCCCGCTTTTGCCGCCGAAGCCGAGGCTGACGGAGAGGCGGCTGTCGCCGAAGCCGCAACGGAGGCCGAGCCTGTCGCCGTCCAGACCGCCCAACCAGCCCCGCCTGCCGGTGCGCCGCCGTTTTCGTTCAGCAAGCCGGTGTTTGATGAAACCTGGGCGACCATCGGCCTCGGCGTCGGCATGGTGCCGAGTTATGCGGGTTCTGATGATTACATCGCCTTCCCGCTGCCGCTGATCGTGGGCCGGGTCGGCGGGGTGGGGATCAGCCCCAATGGCCCGGGCTTTGTGCTCGATGTCAATTCGCCCGAGCCCGCCTTCGGCCCGCGCAAGGGCGCACGTTTCGCCTTTGGCCCGGCGTTCCGGTTCCGCAATGATCGCAACAACCGCATCAGCGACGACGTGGTCGCCCGCGCTGGCAAGCTCGATGCGGCGCTGGAAGTGGGCGGCAATGTCGCCGTGGCCCTGCCCAATGTGTTCAAGACCTTCGATCAACTGAGTTTCGGCGTGCAGGCGCGCTGGGACGTGCTGGGCGCGCATGACGGCATGATCGTTGAACCGCAGATCACCTACCGCGCGTCGGTGGGGCGCAGCTTTGCGCTGCAAGTGCAAGCGAGCGCCGAGTTCGTCGATGACAGCTTTGCCGATTACTACTTCACCGTCAGCCCCGGACAGGCGCTGGCCACCGGCCTGCCGCAGTTCCGCGCGGATGGCGGGCTGAACCGGATCGGCACGGTCGCGATCCTGACCTATGACTTGGACGGCAAGCCATTGAGCGGCGGGTGGGCGATCACCGGGGTCGGCGGCATGTCGCGCCTGCTGGGCGACAGCGCCGACACGCCGTTCACTGCGCAGCGCGGCGATGCCAACCAGTTCATCATCGGGCTGGGGATGGCCTACACCTTCTGAGACCTGTCCCCGCCTGCCCGCGCCCAAGTGCATAGTCTGATCAGTCGCGATTTTCACCGCTGCGCTTGCCTTGGCGGCGCGGGCGGGCCATCAACCGGCCGGGCCATGTGAGGCAAGGGGAGAGACAATCATGCAGGCATTCCGCAACCGGTTGATGGCGGGGCTGACGCTCGCCGGTACGCTGATGGCAGCGCCGCTCGCGGCCGAGACCGTCGCGATCCGCGCAGGCGCGGTGATCACCGATGCCGCTGCGGAGCCGACCGGGGCTGCGACCATTCTCGTCACCGATGGCAGGATCGTGTCGATCACTTCCGGCCACGGTGCCGTGACTGCCGACCGCGAGATTGACCTCAAGACCAAGACTGTGCTGCCCGGCCTGATCGACCTCCACACCCACCTGACCGGCGATCCGGGCGGCGATTTCTGGAAGGAAGCGACCGAGCCTGACGAATGGGGCGTCGTAGTCGGTGCCAAGAACGCGCGCGTGACCGCACTGGCAGGCTTCACCACCGTGCGCGAAGCGGGCAGTGGGCGCGATACCGCCTTCTCCCTGCGGCGCGGGACAGCCGAGGGTCTGGTGCCGGGTCCGCGCATTGTTGCGGCTGGCCCGGCGCTGGCGATCATCGGCGGGCACGGCGACGTCAACGGCTTCCGCTCCGAGGTGAACGAGTTGCTCGATTCGGGCTTCACCTGCACCGGCGCGGTCGAATGCGCGGCGAAAGTGCGGCTCGCCAGCCAGAACGGCGCGGACGTGATCAAGATCACCGCGACAGGCGGCGTGCTATCGCAGCAAGGGCGCGGGCTCGAAGCCCACTTCACCCCCGCCGAAATGAAGGCGATTGCCGACACCGCGCACTCGCTCGGCCTCAAGGTCATGGCCCACGCCCACGGCGCGCGCGGCATCCAGCAGGCCGCCGAGGCCGGAATCGATTCGATTGAGCACGGCACCTATCTCGACGAAGCCGCGGCCAAGGCGATGAAGGCCAACGGCACCGTGCTGGTACCGACCCTGATGGCGCTGGAAGGCGTTTCTGAAGGGCTGGGCAAGGGCGTCTATACCCCCGTGGTCGAAGACAAGATCCGTGCGGTGCAACCGCTGATGGCCAGCCTCGTCAGCCGCGCGCGGCAGTACGGCGTCACCGTTGCCTTCGGCACCGATGCGGGCGTGTACCAGCACGGCCGCAATGGCGAGGAACTCGGCCTGATGAAGAAGCAGGGCATGAGCGACCGCGAAGTGCTCGCCAGCGCGACCACCGTCGCGGCCAAGGTGCTCGGAATGGACAGCCAGATCGGCAAGCTCGCTCCGGGCTATTCGGCGGATATCATCGCGGTCGACGGTAACCCGCTGGCCGATGTCACCGTGCTGGAGGAAGTCGACTTCGTGATGGTCCGGGGGCGCGTGATCGAATGAGCGGTTACGGCGCGCTCATCCCGAACCGCCGCACGGTCATCGTCTCGCTGGCCATTGCGGCTGTCACCATCGTCATCCTGCTCGCCATGGGCCGCGCGCCGATTTGCGAGTGTGGCTACGTCAAGCTGTGGCACGGGCAGATCAATGATAGCGGCAACAGCCAGCATATCGCCGACTGGTACACCCCCAGCCACATCATCCACGGGATGATCTTCTACGCCTTCGGTTGGTGGATGTTCGTCCGCAAGGGCTGGGGCGGGGCTGAGGCCTTCCGCTGGGGCCTGCCGCTTGCGGTGCTACTCGAAGCGGCATGGGAAGTGCTGGAGAACACCCCGATGGTGATCAACCGCTTCCGTTCGGTCACCGCCAACTTTGGTTACTCAGGCGATAGCGTGCTCAATTCGGGCGCCGACCTGTTGTGGATGAGCTTCGGCTTCTGGCTGGCGCTGCGTCTGCCGGTCAAGGTGACCGTGGCGCTAGCGATCATCGGTGAGCTGGTGGCGGGCTACGTCGTGCGCGATAATCTGACCTTCAATGTCATCATGCTGGTCTATCCGATCGAAGCGATTGCCGAATGGCAGGCGGCAGGCGGCGTGGCCTGACGCCGCACTGGCAAGGCTCCTCCATCTGGCCTATGCCCTGTTGCCAAGAGCCCGGCGCATAGCGACCGGGCCAAGGGGGGAGGGGCATATGCTGACCGAGCGCAGGCGTGGTCTGCTGGTATTCAACGGGATCGGGCTGATCGCCTTCGCAGTGCTGTCGGGCTGGCTGTATTTCTTCTTCACGCTGGGCGCGATTGATCTGTGGCCGTTCGTCACCGATGTCCCCGCCGCCATCCCCGGCGACCGGCGGGCGTGGAACATGGCCCATCTTGAAGGCATCACCAACGGCACGATGCTGATCGCAATTGGCGCGGGTGGTGCTTATATCCGGCTGGGGGAGCGCGCGCAGGCCATGCTGTTCTGGGCAGCGCTGGCGTTCGGTTGGATGTTTACTTTGCCCGCCATCGCCAATGCCCTGTTCGGCACACGCGGGCTGGAGTTCGGCGGCGGGCCATTCCCCGGCGATGTGACGATCAACAACATCATCTTCCTCGCCGGATGGCCCGCGATGATCGGGGTGCATCTGGCGGTTGCTTTGCTGCTGTGGGGCGCATGGCAGCATCACCGCCACGCCGGAAGCCGCGCATGAGCGCCCATCCCGAGATTATCGTGCGCCGCATCCCCTTTGCTTTCGACGAGGGCATCGATCCGGTCTGGCATCCCGATCGGCCCGAATGGAGCCACATGGTCAACGGCGCCTCGCTCGCCATGCCCTATCTCGAACCCTTCCTGATCAAGACCGTGACGGAAGGCCTGAAACAGGTGCAAGACCCGGCGCTGAAGGCCGATGTCCACGCCTTCATTGGGCAAGAGGGAATCCATTTCCAGAGCCACCGCCGCTACAATGAGATACTGAAGCGCCATTACCCCGAACTGGCGGGGGTCGAAGCTGAAATGGAGGCCGATTACCGCGCTTTCCAGAAGCGCAGCCTTAAGTGGCGGCTAGCTTATACCGCCGGGTTCGAGACGATGACGATGGGGATCACAGAATGGCTGATCCGCAGCCGCAGCCAGCTTTTCGCGGGCTCCGACAGTGCGATTGCCTCGCTCATTCTCTGGCACATGGTCGAGGAGACCGAGCACAAGAATGTCGCCTGGGATCTCTACAACTACCTCTATGGCGACTGGCGCGGGCGGGCGTGGGGGCTGGTCTGCGGGACGGTGCATGTCGCGCTGTCGAGCCGCAAGGGATATGCCGCGATGCTGAAGCGCGATGGGTTGTGGCGCAGGCCGCTCAGCCGGGTCAGGCTGTGGGCAATGGTGGCGCGCTTCCTCGTCCATTGCTCGCCCGCGATGCTGCGGTCGCTGTCGCCCGGATACCACCCTTCAAGGGTGCGCGATCCGGCGTGGGTGGCGCATTGGGCCAGCGCCTATGCAGGGTTGCCCGACGGCAGCATCCCGTCGCTCGACACTGCCGATCCTGAGATACCGGCGCGTTTTGCGTGAGGCTGGACTCGGCCTTGGCCTTGTCCTAATCCTGCGTCATCCCCGGGGAGCCGCTTGGCTGAGAGGGGCGGTTAGCACCGTCCGACCCGTCGAACCTGAACCGATTAGCATCGGCGGAGGGAGTGGGCTGGTCGCTGTGCCATAGGTCCGCTTGTCCTCCGTCTTGGAGAGAGAACGATTATGGCCGACATCAACAGCCCCGTCGAAATTGGCGTTACCACCGGGCCGATCCGTGGCAGCCGCAAGATTTACGTTGGCGCGCGCACCGGCTCCGGCATCCGCGTCGCCATGCGCGAGATCGACCTTGAGGGCGGCGAGCCGAGCGTGCGGGTTTACGACACCTCCGGCCCGTACACCGACCCCGATGCCCATATCGACATCAACGCAGGCCTGCCGCAGTTGCGTCGTGACTGGATCATGGCCCGCGGCGATGTCGAGGCTTATGACGGCCGCGAGATCAAGCCAGAGGATAACGGCCAGCTTGGCCCGGATCGCTCCGGCGGCGTCCCGCAGTTCCCCAATGCGGTGAAGCGCCCCTTGCGCGCCAAGGCGGGCATGAACGTCAGCCAGATGCACTATGCCCGCAAAGGCATCATCACGCCGGAAATGGAATATGTCGCCGAGCGCGAGAACCTCGGCCGCGAAATCGCGGCTGACATGGTGCGCGACGGGCAGAGCTGGGGCGCGCAAATCCCGACCATCATCACGCCCGAATTCGTGCGCGACGAAATCGCCCGGGGCCGCGCGATCATCCCCAACAACATCAACCACCCCGAAAGCGAGCCGATGGCGATCGGGCGCAACTTCCTCGTCAAGATCAACGCCAATATCGGCAACTCCGCTGTGGCCTCGAACGTCGCAAGCGAAGTCGACAAGATGGTGTGGGCGACCCGCTGGGGCGCGGACACGATCATGGACCTCTCCACGGGCCGCAACATCCACGACACCCGCGAATGGATCATCCGCAACGCCGCCGTGCCGGTCGGCACCGTGCCGATCTATCAGGCTTTGGAGAAGGTCGGCGGCGTGGCCGAGGAACTGACGTGGGAGATCTTCCGCGACACGCTGATCGAGCAGGCCGAACAGGGCGTCGACTACTTCACGATCCATGCCGGCGTGCGTCTCGCCTACGTCCCGATGGCGGCCAAGCGCGTCACCGGGATCGTCAGCCGCGGCGGCAGCATCATGGCCAAGTGGTGCCTCGCCCACCACAAGGAAAGCTTCCTCTACGAACACTTTGACGAGATCACCGAGATCATGAAGGCCTATGACATCGCCTACAGCCTCGGCGATGGCCTGCGCCCCGGCAGCATCGCCGACGCCAATGACGAAGCGCAGTTCTCCGAACTCTATACCCTTGGCGAACTCACCCACCGCGCCTGGGCGCAGGATGTGCAGGTGATGATCGAAGGTCCCGGCCACGTGCCGATGCACAAGATCAAGGAGAACATGGAAAAGCAGCTGCAAGTGTGCGGCGAGGCGCCGTTCTACACCTTGGGCCCGCTCGTCACCGATATTGCGCCGGGATATGACCACATCACCAGCGGCATCGGCGCGGCGCAGATCGGGTGGTATGGCACCGCGATGCTCTGCTACGTCACGCCCAAGGAGCACCTCGGTCTGCCCGACCGTGACGATGTGAAGGTCGGCGTGATTACTTACAAGCTGGCAGCCCATGCGGCGGACTTGGCCAAGGGGCACCCGGCCTCGCAGGTGCGCGACAATGCGCTCTCCAAGGCCCGCTTCGAGTTCCGCTGGCGCGACCAGTTCAACCTCAGCCTCGATCCCGAAACCGCCGAGCAGTACCACGACCAGACGCTGCCGGCGGAAGGCGCCAAGTCGGCGCATTTCTGCTCGATGTGCGGGCCGAAGTTCTGCTCGATGCAGATCAGCCAAGACGTCCGCGACTTCGCCGCCAAGCAGAACAGCAGCCCCGAAAGCTTCCTCGCCTCCGAAAAGCTGGGCGCGGATACGGCCGAGGCCAGCCGTCAGGCAGCGCTGAAGGGCATGGAGGAAATGAGCCGCCGCTATAACGAAGGCGGCCGCGAGCTATACGTCGGCGCGGGCGGGCGCGAGCACGATTGAGGGACTGACAAGGGGCAGGGATCATGCGCCACGCTCGTCTGAGCATTGCGGCGGCGCTGGCAAGCGCAGGGCTGCTCGCGGCCTGCGTCTCAGCCCCGCAGCTCTCGGCCCCTGTCATGCGTGCCGAGGCGCCGCGCTTCGATCCCTTCACCTTCTTCGCAGGCACCAGCGCGGGCACAGGGACGATGTCCAAGGTCGGCTCCGGCCCCATCCCGGTCCGGGTGACCAGCAGCGGTCGGATCGAAGTGGAGGTGCGCCCCGAGTCCGCTTGGGCCGCCCCGCCGCGCCGGGTGCTGGTGCTCGATCAGATGGTGCACGAGGGCGACAAGCCCGCACGCAAGCGCCAGTGGCGCATCCACGAGGTCGCCCCGGGCCGCTATGAAGGCTCACTGACGGGAGCGATCAGTCCGATCGCAGGCCGCGCCGAGGGCAACTTGCTGGTGCTCGAATTCACCATCAAGGATGGTTTCCGGGTGCGGCAAGAGTTGACGCTGTCCGCCGACGGCCGCCGCGCGGCCAACGTGATGACGGTCAGCCAGCTCGGGATCAAGGTCGCGGTGCTGGCCGAGGATATCCGCAAGACCCCCTGAACCCTGAGCAGACGCGCGCACGCCGTCGCACGAGCGCCCTCTGGCCTAACCCATCAGCGCACGGCATAAGCCTTGTCATGCTGGTGCAGTTTGCCGTTTCCACCACGATGCTTGTGTTGTGCGTCTTCATCCACGGAGCGGGGCTGTTCAGCCTCAGCCGGGCGCTGCGCAGCGAGCGCACAGCAGAGCGGCTGCGCCACATCGACCCGCTCTCCCCACGCGGCGCGGTGTTCACGCTGGGAATCGTGCTGGCGATTTTCGCGCTTCACGGGATCGAGATCTGGGCGTTCACGGCGCTCTATCTCGTCACCGGCGCGGTCGACACGCTCGCCGAAGCGCTCTATTTCTCGACCATCAGCTATACCACGGTCGGGTTTCACGACGACTATGTCGACCCCGCCTGGAACCTGCTCGGCCCGTTCGAGAGCATTCTCGGCATTATTCTTATCGGCTGGTCGACCGCGTTTTTCTTTCGCGTGTTGGGCCGGATCGACCCACACTAGGTCTGCGCGATCCCGCCTCAGGAGTTCTTCATGTTCTCCAGACCCTTGATCCCGCCGGGCTTGGTGCTGGGCTGGCTGGCGTTGAGCTTCGGCCCCTTGTCCGCCTTGGGCTTACGCGCTTCGCGGCTCTTCTTCTGTTGGCCCTTGGCCATAGGATGTTCCGATCAGAGGGCGATATGCCCGAGCGCGGAGCGTGGGCCTGATGGGGGGAGGTGTCAATGTGGGGGGTGGAGCGAGGTGGACTGGCCGCTGTCCGCCACTCTGTTCAGGCCTGCTCCCGCATCTAGCAAACCTCACGCGATATATCCTCTCACCAAGAATTGTCATCCAAGGCTAAACACAAAATGTTCTCGCAACGAAAATCTCGTGCTATCAGCATGTTGCGTCTAAGATTGTCGACGGGGAGGCACATATGGAGAATGCGATAAAGCTACGCGACATTATGTTGGCGAAAGGATGGGTTTTCTATCATTTCACTGATGAAACCAATCTCCCCTCAATCCAGAATCACGGATTGCTCTCTATGCATGAAATGCGTCGGCTCGGGATTGGAATGGTGCCTGGCGGAAACGAGTGGAGTTTGGACGCCGATAAACGGAGTGGGATGGATCGCTACGTGCATTTGTGCTTCTTTGAGGAGCACCCGATGGAGTATATAACGAAAAAGGAAGGGCGCATTAGCCGCACTCGCTTTTTGCGCATCGATCCAAACGTTTTGACGATCGAGGGGGCGCTCATAACGAAAGAGGTTGCGAATAAGGCGGGGGTCCAGCCAAGGCCTGCGAGCGAGATGGTCGAGGAGCTTGATTTGAAGGTCATATATACCCGGACTGACTGGAAGGACCCGAAGGTACAAGTTCGTCTGAGAGAAGCTCGGAAGAATGAGCTGCTTGTGCCGGCCCATATTCCAACTGAACTCATCAGAAATTTGAGGTAAATGGCAAAGCGACCCATCTTTGTGCCTATGCTGGACGGCAAGCGGCTGGTGCTTGAGAGGTATGTCGATTTTCAGTGGCATTCTGGTTTTGCGAAGTCGCAAAAGCAAAAAAGCATAAGATCCCTCCATGAGATGGCTCTTCTGGAGTACGGCGTTAAGAACCCGCTTGAAGTATCGTCAAAGTCGGAGGATCCTCTCGGCGTAGCACTTTCTTCGTTCAATCTGAAATTTGTTACCAAAAAAGGTCGAATTCTTACAGTGGAATCTGCCTTTCAAGGAAGTAAAGTCTTTGAACTAGGTGGGCCATTTTTGGATATATTCGACTTTTCTCCCATCGATGCAAAGAGAGATGCGCGACTAAAATCGCATGGTCAACTTACTAAGTTCTCGTTTTTCGGGGTTGATTGGGACCTTGAGCCAAAAACTGCATTCTACGATTGGCTATACATCAATGCACTGATAAAAAATGAGAACCTGATCGCAATGGTTATCAGCCGTGACGGCTTTACAGACATTGAGTTTAATCCTGAAAAATCAATTAACTGCCAAGCAAGATCGGCGGCACTTTTCTGCGCGTTGTATCACACTGATCGTCTTGATTTTGTTCTGCAAAGTCGGGAAAACTTCATAAGCATGTATGCTGGACGAGTGTCGGACCCACATAAACCAGAGCAAGTAAGGTTTCTTGTCTGATCTTAATTCACACTTTCGCGACTGTTTCATCCAAATCGACTTCCCCCCATCACCCCATCCCCACCAGCACCCGATCCAACGCCTGCAAAAACCGCGAGCGATCCGTCTTGCTGAACGGCGCAGGCCCACCCCCAACCCCGTCCATCCCGGCGCGCAAATCCGCCATGATCGCGCGGGTTGCGATTGCGCCGCCGATGCTGGCGGCGGTGAATTCCTCGCCATTGTGTTTCAGCACCCGCGCGCCGGCTTTCAGGCAGCGCTCGGCGAGCAGGATGTCGGCGGTCACCACCACCGAGCGCGCATCCGCCGCCTCGGCAATCCAGTCGTCCGCCGCGTCGAAGCTGTCGCTCACCACCACGCGCTTCACCCGCGGGCTATCGGGAATGCGAAATGGGGCGTTGCTGACCACGCGCACCTCGGCGCGGAAGCGCAGGGCGACGCGGTAGATCTCGTCCTTCACCGGGCAGGCGTCGGCGTCGATCAGAATGGTGACGGGTGACATGGGGCGGCTCTAGCCGAGCGGGCCGGGCGCGGACAATGGCAACGCGCGCTCTTTCCTACTCCCAGATCGCGCGGCATCCTCCGGCCCATGACGCACGCTCGCACCCCCGCTTCGCCCCTCGCGCTCGCCCCGATCCGCCACGATGGCTGGACCACGCAGCGTCAGGTCACCTTCCTTGATGCGCTCGCCGCCTCGCATTCCGTGTCCGAGGCGGCGCGGGCGGTGGGGATGAGCCGGCAATCGGCCTATGCCTTGCGCGCGCGGTTGAAGGGGGAGCCATTCGATCTCGCCTGGACGGCGGCGTTCCGCTGCCGCTTCGATGCGCTGGCTGAAGCCGCGCTCGACCGGGCGATCAACGGGGTTGAGGTGCAGCATTTCTACAATGGCGAGCTGATCGGCACCACGCGGCGCTATGATGAACGGCTGACGCTGGCGCTGCTGGCGATGCGCGGGACGGGCGGGGCGCGGCGCACCTCGGCCTCGCATCCGGCGGCGGAATATGGGCCGGAGGATTTCGGCCCGCTGCGCGAACGGGTCGAGCAGGGCCCGGAAACCTGGGACGAGCAGCTGGAGGAGGAGCGCGAGGCGCTCTACGCCGAATATGACGCCGCCGAAGCCGCGCGCCGCGCGGAGGAGGGCGGGGAAGGGGACGATGACGCGGAAGATTGGGCGGATGGGGTGCGCCGGTGATCGGTCGGGATGCTGCTGCCCCCCCCCCCCCCCCGACATGGCGAAGTGTCAACTTCGCTTTTGGGGTTTATATAATTGAATTACATGATAAAAATGGCTGAAACGGCGCTTGACACCCTGTCAACTTTGTCAACTTTCCTGATTGCGACCGCGCCTCCGCGCGGTCGTCCTCGGTGCGTTTCGATCCCTGCGGGATCGAGCACCTGCGGGCGGCCAGTCGGCCTTGCGGTCCGTCCGTTGGCGGACCGAGGCAGCGCGGGCCGATCCGATTCGATCTGGCAGGGCAAGGGCGCGGCGCTGCGCCTCTCCGCGTCTCTCTTTCCTCTGCGGCCTCTGCGTGAACCCACCTTCCCTTTCCCCCGATTAGGCAAACCGCCGCTTGTGTGCTACACAGCCCCCGCTGACGTCGAAATTTGCGACGGACTTCGAAATTTGCGCTCCGCCGCTTGGCCCTTTGGCCCCCGGCGTAAACCAGACGACGACTTCCTTTCATGTGACGATACGACGCACTAACCGTTCGGCCCTTTGCCGTGCGGAATACATTGTTCTTGAAAGGAACACTCCATGAGCAAGACCGGAACCGTAAAGTTCTTCAACACCGACAAGGGCTATGGCTTCATTCAGCCCGACGATGGCTCGTCGGACAGCTTCGTCCACATCACTGCCGTGCAGGCCGCTGGCATGCACAGCCTTGAAAAGGATCAGCGTCTGAGCTTCGATCTCGAGCGCGGCCGTAACGGCAAGGAAAGCGCCGTGAATCTGGCTGCTGCCTAATTTGAATACCCGGCGGCAGGGCGCTTCGCGCGTCCTGCCTGCCACCTCAGATTCCCGCCTACCCCCTCCCATGGCAGGAGCGCCTGATGGCCCAGACCTACGAATTCTACTGCGAACGTGCCGATGAAGCCGCTGCCCTTGCTGGCAAGGCCACGCTGGACAACGTGCGTGAGCGCGAATTGCGTTCGGAAAAGACCTGGCGCGGCCTCGCCGAGCAGGCCCGCAAGACCGCGGAAGAGCGCGTCAAGGCTGACCGCGTCCGTGCTGAAAAGCGCGCGGCTGATCATCTCCTGTCCTGAACATCTCGCCTGATTCCGCTGGAAAGCCGGATCAGCGCGCCCCATATTCTTCTTGGGCAACAGGACACTGAACCCAAGGAGAGACAGCCATGACCACCATGCAGTTCCAGTTCAACACCGACAGCTCGGTGATGGGCACGCAGGACGTCGCCCATCGGATTGAGGCGCAGGTGCGCAAGCGGCTGGAACGCTTCGCTGACAGGCTGACGCGGATCGAGGTCCATGTCTCGGACGTCAACGGGCGCAAACATGGCGCGGATGACAAGCATTGCACCATCGAAGCGCGTCCGCGCGGCAGTCGCCCGATCGGCGTGACCGGCAAGGCGTCCGATGTCGACGCGGCAGCCCGGATCGCGGCCAACACGATGGCGGAACGGCTGGAACGCGTGCTCGGCAAGGCGCAGCGGCACCGCCACGATCCCTCACCTGATAAGACGATCTGACCCTGCGCATGTGCGGGCGCAGGCGAGGGGTTATCCCTCCTTGCGCCCGAACACCCTTGATCGCAGCCCACGTCCGGTCAGTCCGGGAAGTCCCGGCTGACTGGGCGTCGGCGCAATCACCCGCGTGGGCGTCGGCGGTGACGGCTCCGGTGCGGGAGGAGCATCGCCTTCGCCCGCTTTGCGCACTTCAAAGCGGCCACCGATCCCCTCGGCCAGCTTGCGCTTCTCGAACCACTCATTGGCGAGCGCCATGCGCTCGTCTTGTCCCTCCGGCATGATGTCGACCGGGAAGGCGCGGTCATCGAAAGCATTGGCGTCGGGCACGTGTTCGGCCGCGACGAAGCCGTATTCGAGGTGCTTCAACGGCACCAGTTCGTAGAACGGCACATCGGCAGGCTCGGGCGCGGCATAGCCGATATTCGCGCCCGCATTATGGTGCAGGACGCGATAGGACAGGCTGCGGTCCTCGGGTCCGAAGGTGTCGCCATCGGGAATGACATAGCCGTTCGGCATGGTCGCGACCCGCAGGAAGGCGAAGATCGTCTCGAGATTCGCGGCCCAGGGCAGGACGTTGGGCTGGACGATAATCTCGCGCCCCAGCCAGTGGCGAGCGCCGAAGGTACGGATGCCGACCCGCGCGCTCTCACCCGGCGCGGCGGTCGGGCCGAACAGGAACGGGTGGATGTGGAGCGGCCCCGGCGCGTCATTGCCCGCCGCAATCCGATCAAACAGCTCGCCGCTGAGCAACGTGTCGGACTGCGTCCAGTGCACCGCTAGCGGCATCGCATGATCAATCGCGATCCGGGTCATCAGTGCCAGGAGGGCAAGCCGCCGCTCGAATTGCGGCTGGCTCGCACCTGACCGCTCGCGGCCGATCGCTTCGAACATGGCGGCAATCTCGGGGTTCTCCTCGACGCCGCCCATCACACCGTGCGAGACTTCGAGCAGGATGTGGCTGTCGCAGCGCGTGATCCGCTCGCGAATGTCGGGGGTGACGATGCCGGTGTAGAACGAGGACAGCGCCGGCTGGAACACCTGCGCATTGGCGGGGCGGTCGACATATTCGAAGGTCACCATCAGCTCATCGGTGGCATCGAACAGGCGGTAGAACAGGCCCGGATTGTTCTCCGACAGATGGAAGCTGACGCTCGACCGCATCCCCTCGATCCGCACGAAATCGCGCATGATCGCTTCCAGATCGTGGACTCGCCGGTCGAACAGTAACGCGGCTTGCAGGCGGTTGGGATAGAGCATGGCGCGTGGAGGCCCCGGCATGGACAAAGATCGCCAGACCCTATCCCTGCAAGGTTAATTCCGCGTTGAAGCCGCTACGCGCCGCCGGTGATCCCGCATTCGGCAAGCACCCCGTCAATCGCCTTGGCCACACCGAAGAACCCGGCCTTGGCATGGGGCCAAGTCGCGCGGTCGAGATTGCCAAGGATGGTCACGACCCGGCCTTGCGCGGCCAGCGGCGCGATGTCGGACATTAGCGCGTCGCGGGTCCAGCCGGTGGGGAGGTAGGGGACCGCGATGCGCGACACACCGGTTTCGTCGAGCAGCGCCGCCAGCGACTCGCCCGCGCGCCATTCGGTCGCGGGGCAGCCGAAGGCGGTGGCGGCTTCGGCCATGCCGCCTGCCACCGCGCCATTGGCAAAGCCCGACGCGACCGCGCCAACGGCGCCGGGCGAGCGCGCTGTGGGACGCGCCGCGGCGACCACCATCGCAGGCGCTGTGGGCAGGGCGAGCGGGGCATGATGCGCCGCCTCGTCATGCAGCAGCAGCGCGAAGGGCTCGGCAAGGTCGCCCGCGCTGACGAGAGCGGGCAGATCGAGCTTTTGCCGCCCGTAGTCCTGCGGTTCGGACAGCGGTTCGGCATCCTCGGCCAGCCCATCCGCTCTCAGCGCGCCGCCCGGCCGACCGCTGGTGTAGCGCGCGATATTGTCCGCCCGCGCCAAGTAGTGCTTGCCCTTGGTGTGCAGCCCCGCGACCCAGCGCCACGACAGCGTGTTCGACGCCGCATCGCCATCCATCAGGTGCCGCAGGAAGAAATCCGCGCCCAGCCGCCAATTGAGCTTCAGCGTGAAGATCCAGATGCTCGCAAACCACATCCGCGCGTGATTGTGGAGGTAGCCGGTCTCGGCCAACTCCTGCGCCCAGGCATCGAAAGCCTCGATCCCGGTGCGGCCTTCCGTCGCCTCGGCATAGGCTCTTTGCAGCCCTGCATTGCGCGCCATTGCGGCAAGAGCGCCATCGCGGCCCGTGCAATAATCGTCCCAGATCGCCGGGCGCTGTTCGAGGTAGCCCTTGAAGTAGATCCGCCAGAACACCTCGGCGATGAACTTTTCAGCCGCGCGCGGGCTATGCTGGCCGAGGACCGCTTCCAGCACTTCGGGTTCGCCAATCACCCCGGCGTGCAACCAAGGCGACAATTCGCTGACATTGCTGCGGCCGCCGCTCGCGGGACCATCATCGGCATTGCGGGTTTCAGCGTAGCGGCGACCGGCGGCGGGAAGGAACTGGGCGAGGCGGGCAAGGGCGGCCGCGCGGGTGGAGTTTGGGGTCATCGAGGGGGCAACCCGGTGATCCGGTCATGGTTCCGGACGAGCGGAGCCTGAACACCCCAGAGGGTGGAACATCCGCACCATCGCAGGACTCGTACCTCTATCAGGCCGCGTCGCTTTGGCGCCGCGCCTGCTTGCCTCGGATCCCCTCCTGCATCCGGGCTACCCCCGGCCTTTTGGCCCATATTGAGGAATGCCTTATGAAGATCATCAATGTCACGCTCGCTTCGGTTGCCGCGCTCGCGCTGGTCGCTTGCGCCAGCGAAACCCCTGCGGAAGACACCGCCGCCGATACGACCGCGGTTGCCGATGAAGCCACCGGTGCCGGCACGATTGTCGAAGTGGCGCAGGGCGATGACGCCTTCTCGACGCTGGTGACCGCCGTGACCGCAGCCGATCTTGGCACAACCCTGTCGGGTGCCGGGCCGTTCACCGTCTTCGCCCCGACCAATGACGCCTTCGCCAAGCTGCCCGCCGGCACCGTCGAAAAGCTGACGACCGACGACAAGGAAACGCTGAAGTCGATCCTGACCTATCACGTCGTCCCGGGCACGGTGGATGCGGCTACGCTGACCAATGCGATCACGCAGGCGGGCGATGAAGGCTACTCCATCACCACTGTCCAGGGCGCTACGCTGAATGCCAAGGTCGTCGATGGCGGCGTGGTGCTGACCGATGCGGCCGGCAACACCGCCAAGGTCACTGCGACCGACGTGGCGGCGTCCAACGGCGTGATCCACGTGATCGATACCGTGCTGATGCCGAAGTAAGCTGACCGCTGACATCGCAGCCTGAAAGGGGCGGGCACCGTGCAAACGGCGCCCGCCCTTTGCTTGTGCTCCCGGTGCGGTTTAAGCTTCCCTGCGAAAGGAGCCCTTCCATGCTCACCACCCATCCCCGCGCCGCGCTTTACCTGCTGTTCGCTGCCGCAGCCGCCTGCACGCCTGCCGCTGACGGGATCGACCCCAAGGGCAAGACCTTCGATGCCGTCGCGCCGGAGGAAGCTGTGACCCTCACCGGGACCGAGCCGTTCTGGACTCTTGCTATCGCAGCAGGCGAGGGCGTCTGGACTACGCCCGAGAATCAGCCCGGCACGCGGTTTGCTGTGAAACGCTTCGCCGGAAACAACGGACTCGGCTTTTCCGGTGAGCTGGACAGCAAGCCGCTCACCGCCACACTCACGCCGGGCGAGTGCAGCGACGGGATGAGCGACCGCCGGTTCCCCTTCGTTGCCACTATCGCTTTGGGCGGGGAGACATTCGAGGGCTGCGGCTATACCACCAGTCAGCCATTCACCGGCGACGAAGCGCCCTGAAGGCGCGCAAACAGGGGGAGAGACACGCCATGACTATGACTGGAGGCTGCCTGTGCGGCGCGGTGCGCTACACCTGCGAAAGCGATCCGCTGCTCTGCGTGACCTGCCATTGCAAGAACTGCCAGCGGCAGGCGGGCAGCGCGCTTTCGGTGATCGTCGGCGTGCCTGAGGCCGCTGTGCAGTTCGAAGGCGAGCTCACCACCTACAACGACACCGGCGATAGCGGCGCGACCGTGCGGCGACAGTTCTGCGGCACCTGCGGTTCGCCCGTCTTCACCCGGGTCGAGACCCCGCCAGGTATGATGTTCATCAAGGCCGGGACGCTGGACGATACCAGCATCCTCAAGCCCGCCTTCCACTGTTATGCCAAGAGCAAGCAGGACTGGGTCGATCTGGGCGAAATCCCCAGCTTCGAAACCGTGCCCCAAGGGCTCTAAGCTGCCTTTAGTATAGCCCCGGCAATTCGCGCTGCGCGGCGTTGGGCCGCTGCGGCTGGAGCATCTCGCGTTCGGGCAGACCCAAGCCCTGACGGGCGCTCTGTCCCTGTTGGAGCCCGCTGGTCGTGGCACTGGACGTGATCGGGGTGCAGGCCCGCCCGCCGAGGAAATCGAGCGCAGCTGCGATCGAGGCTTCACGCGGGTCACCCAAGGGGCGGGTGATATCGTCCCCCGCGCGGCAGGTATTGGGCATCACGCTGGCAAGGCCGCTAAAATACTCGCCCTGACTATTGGCGTTGACCGTGCGGAAGGTCACCGCCCGCACTCTGAGGTCGCAGGCCGCCAGATCAAACCCGAACTGACCGACCGGCTTGCCGAAGGAATTGGTCCCCACCAGCGCCGAGTTGTTGCCAAGGTAGGGGATCAGCGAATTGGCGACGATCTCGCTCGCCGAAGCGCTCGCCCCGGTGGTGATGATCGCAATCCGGGTGGGCGCGATGGCGTTGGCTTCGGCGCGGAAGGCGCGGGTCACGTTCTCGGCAGCCTTGGAGGGGCGCAGTATGGTGCGGCTCCACACCTGCCCAACGCGTCCGCCTCCCATCAGATCGCCCATCTTGTCCGCCACATCGACCAACCCGCCGCCATTGTAACGGAAGTCGATGATCAGCTCGGTCACGCCCTGCGCGGCGAACTGGCCGTAAGCGGCGCGCAGCTGGTTGGACGCGTCGGCGATAATGAAGGTGCGCAGGTTGAGATAGCCAACCCGTTTGCCCCCGTCGTTCAGTATCACCGCGCCATAACGGTCCGACACTGGATCGAGCGAGAAGTCGGCCTTGGTGATGCTGCGCTCGATCACCGCGCCATCGGGTTGGGTGAAGCGCAGCACGCGGGTGGTGCCCTGCGTGGACGGGCCGAGCGCATTGGCAACGCCTTGCGCGCCGCCGCTGGCGAACAGGCTGGAGACGCTTTGCAGGTTGGCGCTGCTGGTGCCAATCGCGGTAATTTCGGAACCGCGGTCAAGCCCGGCGGCAAGCCCGCTGGCGCCTTCATAGGATTCGACCACGAACAGGCGTCGTGCGGCCGTGTCATAGGACAGGCGGATGCCGAAGCCGGCGGAGGAGCCGGAATTGATCAGCGCGTTCTCTTCGGCGATGGAGGTCGCAAAGGTGAAGAAGCGGTCACGATTCTGCGCGCGTGCTGGGGCCACGCGGGCGTCGAGATAATCATCGAGATTGTTGAAAGACGCGGGATCGGCGGACGCGAGCAGGTCGGGGAACAGGTACCATTCGTTGAGTACCTGATCGGCAAAGTCCTGCTGCGCGCGCAGGCCGCAGGCCGATGGCGTGGGCGTGGGGGAAGGTGATGGGGTGGGCGTACCGCCGCCCCCACCACCGGTCGCAGGTGGGGATGATGATCCGCCGCCGCCGCAGGCGACCAGACTGACGGAAAGCAGAAGACTAAGAGCGGTGCGACCGAACGTCATAAGACTTTGCAACTCCACAAGGAAATTCGGACCGAGGGGGTCGGCCCGACGCGCAAAGGATGCATTGGCGCGGCCCCAAGAGCAAGAACCACCTGCGCAAAAAAGCGTCAACTTGGGAAAAAGCGTGACCTTTTTGCCTGCATTCGCACGGTTTTCCTCAGAAACCGGCTTGCGAAGTCTCGTATCGCGCATCCGAACCGACTAGCACGAGGGCAAGGAACTGACAGAATCATGACGGAATTTCCCGCCTGGCTCGCACCCCATGTGCCCGCATCTGCGCGTCATCCCGGCCTCGCCATCGCGAAGCTGGGTTCAGCGCAGGCTTTCGCGCGCGGCGGGTTTGCGCTGACCAGCCCCGCCTTTGGCGCGGGCGAGCCGCTCGACCCGAGCTTCACCGCGACCGAGGAAGACGCCGTCGCCCCGCCACTGGAATGGAGCGCGCCGCCGCCCGGTTCGCAGGAACTGGTGCTGGTGGTCGAAGAAGCGTCAACCAGCAATGCGGAACCGGCCTGCCACTGGCTGGTGTGGGGGCTGAAAGGCCAGCGCGGCAAGCTGCTCGAAGGCGAAACGCCGCCGCGCACTGGCAAGAACGCCGTCGGCAATTCCGAATGGCTGCTGCCCGACCCGCCCGAAGGCGAGACGCGCCAATACCTGTTTCAACTGTTCGCGACCGACCTGCCGCTGGTGCTGATGCCCGGCGCAGGACGAGCGGAACTGCTTGCATCGCTGCAAGGGACGATTACGGCCTGCGCAGTGCTCCATGCCACCTTTACCGGCGGCGGGGACGATGATGCAGGCTGGGATGATGATGATATCTGACTAACCTGCCACTTACATAAGGGAGTAGACGATGGCTGGATCGACCAACGCATTGCAGAAGCCGGTGACGCTTTCGGGTGAACTGGAAGCCGTGATCGGCAAGGGCCCGATGACCCGCGCCCAAGTGACCTCGAAGGTGTGGGAATACATCAAGGCAAACAGCCTGCAGGACACCACTGACAAGCGTCAGATCAATCCCGACGCCAAGCTTGGCGCCGTGATCGGCAAGGACCAGATCTCGATGTTCAAGATGACCGCTGCGGTCTCGAAGCATCTGAGCTAAACGGCGCGGCGCCCTTGCGGCGTCTTGCCTCTGGCACACATCAGCGGCGCGCGATCCGATAGGGTCCGCGCCGCTTTTGCGTGTCAGCGCCTTCGGCCCGCTCGGCGAGCAGGGTGAGGATTGCGTCCTCGGGCGTCACGCGCCGGGAGGCATGGGGCGGCGGCGCAGGGGCCAGCATTCGCCCACCCAAAGCGCGAGCCAGATGATCACCGGCTGCGCGAACATCCGCGGCACGTGATAGCCAAGGCCGAGCCCGCCATCGGCGCGGGCCATATCCATTGCGAAGTGATTGATGTTGGCGGGCCACACGCACAGCGCATAGAGCGCCAGCCCCCATCCCGCCGCCTGCCGCAGTTTGAGCGAGAACGGCTGCACCAACCCGATCGCGCCGAGGATTTCGGCTACGCCGGTCAGCAGCACCACCGCCTCGGGTGCGGGCACCCAAGCCGGGGTGATGGTGAGGAACGGCGCGGGATTGATGATATGGATCACGCCCGCAAAGGCGTAGACCGCGGCTAGCAGCCAGCGGATGCCCAGCTTGATCAAGCGCCCGGCTCCCAGCCCGGTGCCGCCAGCGTGAAGCCGGCAAAGTCAAACCCCGGCACCACCACGCAGGAGACGAGGCTATAGCCGAAGCGCGGCTCGCCATAGGAGCGCGCCGCTTGCCACTCACCCGGCGCGACGAGGCCCTGCAATTGCTGACCCGCGCCGACATCACTGCCGAGGATCACCGAAAGCACCGGCCCCGCATCATCAGCGGCGAGGCGCAGTTCGAGCGGATCGCCCGCCTGCCACAGCCACATCTCAGCGGCATCGACCGTGTGCCAGTGCGAGGCCTCGCCAGCGCGCAGCAGGAAGATGATAGCGGTGCCCCTGGCGCGCCCGTCCGACCCCGGCTCGCCGCGCCACGTTTCGCTATACCACCCACCTTCCGGATGAGCGGTTAGGCCCAATTGTTCGATCAGTCCTGCCGCGCTATCACTCATGCCGATACCCTTGCCTGCCCCCAGTCCCGGTGGTGCAGGCGCTCTAGCTTCGGGAGCCTGCCCCATGCAACTTTTCGCGCCTTCTCGCCTCGCCCTTGCGGCTGCGTTCCTGCTGGCAAGCCCGCTCGTAGCGCAGGAGGCTCCGGTCGATCCTGCGACCGCCACGGCCAACGCCGCGCTTGAGGTCGCACCGATCTTCGACGGGCATAATGACGTGCCCAACCAGCTGCGCGCGCGGGTGGCGAATCAAATCAACGCCTTCGACTTCGAAGACACCACGCACACCGGCGAAGCGCATCCGCAGGGCGCCGTGATGCAGACCGATCTCGCGCGCCTCCGCCAAGGCAAGGTCGGCGCGCAGTTCTGGTCGGTCTATGTCCCCTCCAACCCGGACGAGCCCGAAGCGGTGCAGGAGGTGATCGAGCAGATCGACGTCACCAAGCGCCTGATCGCGCGCTATCCCGATGCCTTGCGCTTCGCGACCACCGCCGATCAGGTCGAACGCGCGATGGCTGACGGCAAGGTCGCCTCGTTGCTGGGGATGGAAGGCGGCCACTCGATCGGATCGAGCCTTGGCGTGCTGCGCCAGCTGCACGCGCTGGGCGCGCGCTACATGACGCTCACCCACAACAGCAACACGCCCTGGGCCGATGCCGGCACCGACAATCCGGTGCATGGGGGCCTCAGCGCGTTCGGCATGGACGTGGTGCGCGAGATGAACCGGCTCGGGATGCTGGTTGATCTCAGCCATGTCAGCGAGGCGACGATGATGGACGCGCTGGATGTGGCGAAGGCCCCGGTGATCTTCAGCCACTCTGGCGCGCGGGCGGTGAACGGCCATCCGCGCAATGTGCCAGATAGCGTGCTCGCGAGGCTGCCGGAGAATGGCGGAATCGTCATGGTGGTGGCGCTGCCCGGCTTCCTCAACGAGGCACGCCGCCAGTGGTTCGCCAAGCGTTCGGCCGAGGAAGCGCGATTGAAGGCGCTGTTCCAGGGTCAGCCCGAGACGGTGACAACGACGATGGCCGCATGGGACAAGGCCAACCCTGAACCCGCCACTACCATCAAGCATATGGCCGACCATATCGACCACATCCGCAAGGTGGCGGGTGTCGAATCGATCGGGATCGGCGGCGATTTTGACGGGATGCCGTCCGGCCCGGTCGGGTTCGAGGACGTGCGCGGTTATCCGCTGCTGTTCGCCGAACTGGCGAAGCGCGGTTATTCGCAGGCAGAGCTGGAGATGATCGCCAGCCGCAACGCTCTGCGCGTGATGCGCGCCGCTGAAGCCTATGCCGCGCAGGTGGCGAGCGAGCCGCCGATCGAAACCCTGATCAACCCGCCTGCCAAGCCCGAATGATCAATGCGCTATGCGGGCGAGTGCGGGGATGATCCAGACCAGACTCATCGCGATCACCGCAAAGCCGAGGCTGAAGCCTAGTACATAGCGCAGGCCGGTGTTGGTGACGGCACCGCGTGCGGCTTCGTCATTGATGCGGATGCCTTCATTTGGATCGGCCATCGTTGCTCTCCCCGTTTGTGTTGACGTTACGGAAACATCTTCCGTAACGTCAATCAAGTCAAGCGGGGGCAAATGGTTCCCGGTCAGTCCGCGTTGGGGTTGACCGGGTCATTGTCGGTGGCCGCATTCTGGCGCTGCTCGGCCTCGGCTTCCACGCGCCCCGTGGCTGTGCCTTGGCTCTCGACATTGTCCTGCGTCAAAGCGCCGGTCACCCAGATGACCGTCAGAGCAATGATGGCCAGGCTGAGGCTGATGAGTAGCACCCAGCGCACCACGCCTTCATTGCTGCCGCCCTTGGCGTCGGTTTCGTCAATCCGGTTGTCGCGGTCGTGCTGCGGCATGGGGTATCTCCTGCATGATGTGTAGGAGAGCACTACCGCATGGGACGCCCGATTGTTTCATCGCAGCCGGGCCGCAATGCCCGCCCATCGCGATCAATCGCGTAGCAATTCGTTGATCCCGGTCTTGGAGCGGGTCTGCGCGTCGACCGTCTTGACGATGACCGCGCAGTAGAGGCTCGGCCCCATCGTGCCATCGGGCAAGGGCTTGCCGGGCATCGAACCGGGGACGACCACCGCATAGGGCGGGACGCTGCCCATATGGACTTCTCCGGTCGCGCGGTCGACGATCTTGGTCGACGCGCCGAGATAGACGCCCATCGACAGCACCGCGCCTTCGCCCACACGCACGCCTTCGGCCACTTCAGCCCGGGCACCGATGAAGGCGTTGTCGCCGATGATTACGGGTTCGGCCTGAAGCGGTTCGAGCACGCCGCCGATCCCCGCGCCGCCCGAAATGTGCACATTCGCGCCGATCTGCGCGCAGGAGCCGACGGTCGCCCAGGTGTCGATCATGGTGTTCTCGCCAACATAGGCACCGATGTTGACGAAGCTCGGCATCAGCACGACGCCCTTGGAGATATGCGCGCCGCGACGGACGACGGCGCCCGGCACCACGCGGAAACCGGCATCGCGGAAGCGGTTCTCGCCCCAACCGGCGAACTTCAATGGCACCTTGTCGAACGCCGCTTCGCCTGCTGCGCCGCCTTCCATCACCCGGTTGTCGTTGAGCCGGAAGCTGAGCAGCACCGCTTTCTTGAGCCACTGGTTGACCTGCCAGCCGCCGGTGCCATCGGGCTGAGCCACGCGCGCTTCGCCGCTGTCGAGCAGGGCCAGCGCATCGGCGACCGCATTGCGCACCTCATGGCCCGGCGTGATGTCGGCGCGGTTTTCCCAAGCGGCTTCGATGGCGGCGATCAGGCTATCGGTCATGCGAGTTCTCCAGAAACACTTCCATCCCCGTTCGTCCTGAGCTTGTCGAAGGACAGTCCTTCTTCGGGAACGGAGCAGGAAGTGAAGTGCAGCCCTTCGACAAGCTCAGGGCGAACGGACGTTGGTCGGAAATCGGGCGACCGCTTAGCCTTCGCGCAGGTCGGCGGCAAGCGTTACGCAGGCATTCCCGCGGCCAGCGCGAACTCGTAAGCCCGCTCTGCCAGCGGCCGCACCCGTTCGCTCATCGCTTGAGCATGGGACGAGGACGCTGTGCCGTCGATTACGCGCTTCTTGATGCCCTGCATGATCCCGGCGAGGCGGAACAGGTTATAGGCAAAATACCAGTCCATCGGCGGCACGGGGAAGCCGGTGCGCGCGACGTAGCGTTCGACTGCTTCCTCTTGCGAGGGAATGCCGAGCGCTTCGATATCCAGCCCCAGCAGCCCTGCGCGGCCATCGGCCGGATTGTGCCAGTTGAGCATCAGGTAGCTGAAGTCGGCAATCGGATCGCCCAGCGTCGACAGCTCCCAATCGAGCACCGCGATGATGCGCGGCTCGGTCTTGTGGAAGATCACGTTGTCGAGCCGGTAATCGCCATGCACCACGCTTGAGCCATGCTGCGGCGGAATGGTCTGCGGCAGCCATTCGATCAGCCGCTCCATTTCCGGCATCAGTTCGGTTTCGGACAGCTTGTACTGCTTGGTCCAGCGGGCGATCTGGCGCGCGCAGTAATCGGTCGGCTTGCCGTAATCGCCCATCCCGATGCGGTCGGGCTGATTGAGGTGCAGGTCGGCCATGGTGTCGATCAGCGCGTGATAGAGCGCGCGGCGTTCGTCCGGCTCCATACCGGGGAGCGCGCCGTTCCACAGGCTGCGGCCATCGGCCATGCTCATCACGAAGAACTTCGATCCGATAACCTCGGGGTCTTCGCATAGGCCATAGGTGCGCGGCACCGGGAAGCCGGTCGGGAACAGCCCGGTCATCGCCGCATATTCGCGGTCGACCGCGTGGGCGCTGGGGAGCAGCTTGCCGAAGGGCTGGCGGCGCAGCACGTAGGAGGCACCGGGCGTGTCGATCCGGTAGGTCGGGTTCGACTGGCCGCCCTTGAACTTGGTGTAGCTGATCGGGCCTTCGAAGCCTTCGACATGGGCGTCGAACCAAGCGGTCAGTGCGGCAAGGTCGAGCTGGTCCTTCTCGGTCACTTCGACCGTGCCGACCATCTCTGTGTCGTAGTCAATATCCATCAGTCGAACACCACCACGGTGCGCGCGGAGTGCCCGGCGCGCATGGTATTGAAGCCTTCGTTCACCTGATCGAGCGTGATGCGCTCGGCGATGATCGTGTCGAGATCGAGCAGGCCCCGGAGGTAGAAATCCACCAGACGCGGCAGGTCGACGGGGAAGTGGTTCATCCCCATCAAGGCGCCCATCAGCTTCTTCCCGCCGAGCAGGTCAAACGCCGAAAGTCCGACTTTGCAGTCCAGCGGCATCATACCGAGGATCACGGCGGTGCCGCCGCGCTTCAATGCGGCGACCGCGAGATCGGCCGAAGCCTGACGGCCCACCGCCTCTATCCCCCAATCGACCCCGCCGCCCGAGATCGCGATGATCTGCTTGGCGGCATCTGGCGCGAGGGCATCGACGGTGTGGGTAGCGCCCAGCACTTGCGCGAGCTCGCGCTTTTCCGGCAGCGGATCGGCGGCAATGATCTTGCTTGCCCCGGCGATTTTCGCAGCGTTGATGACCGCAAGGCCCACCCCGCCGCAGCCGACCACCAGCACGGTTTCACCCGGCGTGACCTTGCAGGCGTTGAAGATCGTTCCCGCACCGGTCGTCACCGCGCAGCCGAGCAGGGCGGCACGGTCGAACGGCATATCCTTGTCGATGGAAACGCAGGCGTGTTCGTGGATCAGCATCTGTTCGGACAGGGCCGAGAGGTTGAGCATCTGGTTGACCGGCGAGCCATCGGCAAAGGCGATGCGCGAGGAATCGCCCTTGGCGCGGCGGGTGTCTCCGCCAAGGCATAGCGCCATGCGGCCCGTGACGCAGAATTCGCAGTGACCGCAGAAGGCCGAGAGGCAGGAAACAACGTGGTCGCCGGGCTTCACCGTGCGCACTTCGGAGCCGACTGCGCGGACGATCCCCGCTGCCTCATGCCCCGGAATGGCGGGCAGGGCGTGGGGGTAATGCCCATCGATGAAATGCAGATCCGAATGGCACAACCCGCAGGCCTTGGTGTCGATCAACACCTCATGCGGACCGGGCTCGGCATAGGTCACTTCGGCGATGCGAAGGCCTTCGCCTGGTGCTTCAAGAATGGCGGCTTTTGCCACAAGCAAACTCCGTTCGCCCTGAGCCTGTCGAAGGGCCGTTCTTCCTTCGTAGCTCAGGTTGAAAAAGAAAAACGGTGCTTCGACAAGCTCAGCACGAACGGCAGTTTTAACGTGGTCTCAGCGCGCCTTGATCAGCGCGCCACGCCCATGTCGCCCGAGCTGAAGCTCTGGGTTTCATTGACCACCCGGCCATGATCGCCGCGCAGGGCGTTGGCGGTCGGGCCGGGGACGGGTGCGTGCTTGGCGAACTCCATGTGCGCGATCGAGCGGGCGTGGACTTCGTCCGGCCCGTCGGCGAGCCGCAGAGTGCGCTGGTGGGCATAGGCCGAGGCAAGGCCGTAGTCTTCCGACACGCCGCCGCCGCCATGCGCCTGGATCGCATCGTCGATGATCTTGAGCGCCATGTTGGGCGCCTGCACCTTGATCATCGCGATTTCCTGCTTGGCAGACTTGTTGCCGACCTTGTCCATCATGTCAGCTGCCTTTAGGCAGAGCAGACGGGTCATGTCGATGTCGATGCGGGCACGCGCAACGCGCTCTTCCCAGACCGAGTGCTTGTAGACCGGCTTGCCGAAGGCTTCGCGCTCCTGCAGGCGGCGGCACATCTTGGCCAGCGCCTCTTCGGCGACACCGATGGTGCGCATGCAGTGGTGGATGCGGCCCGGCCCGAGGCGGCCTTGCGCGATCTCGAAGCCGCGCCCTTCGCCCAGCAGCATGTTCGAGACGGGGACGCGGACGTCCTTCATTTCGACTTCCATGTGGCCGTGCGGGGCATCGTCATAGCCGAACACCGGAAGGTGGCGCAGGATGGTGACGCCCGGCGCATCGATCGGCATCAGCACCATCGATTGCTGCGCGTGACGCTGTGCCGAGAAATCGGTCTTGCCCATCACGATCGCGACCTTGCAGCGCGGATCGCCGAGGCCCGAAGACCACCACTTGCGCCCGTTGATCACATAATGATCGCCGTCACGCTCGATCCGGGTCTCGATGTTCGTGGCGTCCGAGGAGGCGGTGTAGGGCTCGGTCATCAGGAAGGCCGAACGGATCTCGCCGTTCATCAGCGGCCGCAGCCATTCTTCCTTCTGCTCGCGCGTGCCGTAGCGGTGGAACACTTCCATGTTGCCGGTATCGGGCGCGGAGCAGTTGAACACTTCCGAAGCCCAGCCGAGCCGGCCCATTTCCTCGGCGCACAGCGCATATTCGAGGTTGGTGAGGCCCGGGCCTTCAAACTCGAAGCTGTCGTCGACATGGTGGTGGCTGTCGTTGCGCGGCGGCATGAACAGGTTCCAGATGCCGGCGTCCTTGGCCAGCTTCTTCTTGTCCTCGATGATCTGGATCACCTTCCAGCGATCACCCGCGGCGTCCTGCGCCTTGTAGGTGTCCATGTTGGGGCGCACATGCGTCTCGATGAAATCGCGCACACGGTTGCGCCAATAGACCTGGCGTTCAGTGGGTTCGAAATCCATGGGGGTGTTCCTCTCTCGTCCTATTTGAAAACCGAATCTGGCATTGACCGTGGCAGAGCCTTGTCCGCCCGCCAAGCTCTCATTTGTGCGTTAGAGCCCCTGCCGCAACGGCACGCTCACCCGCAATCCGGGTCGCGATGCGGGCCTCGTGATCGGCGCGCGTGATCGGGAAGCGGGCCAGCCAGAATGCCGCGATCAATGCCAGCACGGCGGTCACCAACAGGTAGGCCAGTGCAAGATTGGCGACCACATCGGGGGCGACGGCGGCCTGCGCGGTGCCAGGCTCAAGCCCGATGGTTTCGACGATCAGGCTGGTGAGCAGAATGCCCCCGCCGGTCGCCGACTTCTGGATCAGCCAGTTGCCCGCATAGAAGGTGCCTTCCGCGCGTTTACCGGTGCGTTCCTCAAACGCCTCGACAATCTCGGCCACCATCGACGTTGCCGAGATGATCGACACAACCCCCGCCGTATTCGCAGCCACCATGAAGGCCATGAACAGGCCGGTCGAAAGCGCCCCGCCGGTCTGCGGCCAGAATCCGATGAGGTAAAGGACATAGGGCGTCCCTGCGATGGCGAGTGCAGCCAAAGCGCCGCCCGCCCCGCTCAACGGCTTGCCAAAGCGGCGGTGCAGCGGGCCGACCAGAAGGAACATCGCCACCACCGACAGGCCCAGCGCCAGCGGGTAGAGCTTGAACGCCAGCTCGCTGAACTGCCACACATAGCGGATGACATAGAGCGTGATCGAGAGCGTCACGCCCTGACTGATATAGGCCGCCAAGGCACCGTAGGCGAAGATCACGAACGCGCGCTCGCGAAAGGCGTCGAAGATGTCGGCAAACGCCAGCCGTAGCGAGAACGGCGGCGGCGCCGTGTCGGGCAATCGCGCGACATAGGGGTGCTGTCCGGCAGCTGATCCGATCACCGAGACCAGCATGACCACCGCTCCCACCATCCCGAACACTGCATAGCCATCGGGCTGCAATTGCGATTCCGGGGTGGGCAGGAACACGGTGAAGGCCAGCACCGACATGGTCAGCCCGCCAACCCAGCCCGACAGGAAACGGTATCGGAACAGCGTGGTGCGCTCGACATAATCATTGGTGATTTCCGGCACCATGCTGATCGAGGGCACCTCGCAGGCGGACAGCAGCAGACGCACGCCCACGGCCAGCGCGACGATCTCCCAAAAGGTCGGCACGCCGGTGAACGGCGGCGACCACATCAGCACCCAGGCCAGCGCCAGCGGGATGGGGGCGAGATAGAGCCATGGCAGGCGGCGGCCCCAGCGGGTATAGGTGCGGTCGGACAAGTGCCCGATCAGCGGATCGGCGAAGGCGTCGATAATCAGCGCGGTCGCCAGGGCGGCGCCGACGATCCCGGCATCCACCCCCAGCACCAGATTGTAGAACGGCAGCAGGAAGAACGAAAAACCGCCGTCCTTGACCCCGAACGCCACGGCACCGAACCCATGCATCACTTTGAGCCTGCCCGGAAGCGGCCCGGCAATCATGCTCATCCGCGCCCGTCCCTCAGGCCACGCCAATCGCCGAATCCGGCCAATGTCTCTCTCCCAACTTCGGTTTCGAACCTAGACCGATTGCGCCGCTCGTCAATCGCGCCCGGTCTGACGCTACGGCATGGAGAAACCTGCGATGAGCCCTTGCGAGGGCCCTTCAAATGCCACTAACGTAAGCGTCAAGTGAGAGACACGAGAGAGGAGACTCGGCCGATGGCTGATCTGGATACATTCCGCAGCGAAACCCGCAGCTGGCTGGAGGCGAACTGCCCGGCCGAGATGCGCGAACCGGTGCGCGATGAAAGCGATATCTATTGGGGCGGCCGCCGCGCCACCTTCAAGAATGACGCTCAAAAAGCGTGGCTCGAAGCCTGCGTGGCCAAGGGCTACACCGTGCCCGCATGGCCCAAAGCCTATGGCGGGGCAGGGCTTTCGCCGGCAGAAGCCAAGGTGCTGCGCGAGGAAATGGGCCGCATCGGTGCCCGCCCGCCATTGAGCAGCTTCGGCATCTGGATGCTCGGCCCCGCGCTGCTGCATTTCGGCACCGAAGGCCAGAAGCAGCGCTTCCTCAACGAAATCGCGCGTGGCGAAATCCGCTGGTGTCAGGGCTATTCCGAACCCGGTTCGGGCTCTGATCTCGTGAGCCTTCAGACCTTCGGCGAAGACAAGGGCGATCACTGGGTCGTCAACGGCCAGAAGGTCTGGACGTCCTATGCCGACCACGCCGACTGGATCTTCTGCCTCGTCCGCACCGACAAGGCGGACAAGTATCAGGGCATCACCTTCATGCTGTTCGACATGGCCAGCGAAGGGGTCGCCACCAAGCCGATCCTGCTGATCAGTGGCAATTCGCCGTTCTGCGAAACCTTCTTTGATAACGTCGCGGTGCCCAAGTCCTATGGCGACGATTGCCCGGCCTACGTGGGCCAGATCAACCGCGGCTGGGACGTCGCCAAATACCTGCTCGGCCACGAACGCGAGATGATCTCGGGCGCCGATGGTGGGGATCGCACCGCCGGGATTGGTGCGGCGATGAAGCGGCATTCGGCCAAACTGGGCGATGAGCTCGATCCGGTGCTGCGCGCAGAGCTGGCGATGTTCGATGTCGATGCGCTGGCCTACACCGCGATGGGGGAGAAGTTCCTCGATGAAATCAAGGTCGGCAAGGCGCACCCCGCGCAGCCGAACATGATGAAATATGCCGGCACCGAACTGAACAAGCGTCGCCACGAATTGATGATGGCGGTGGGCGGTTCGCGCAGTCTCGAATGGGACAGCGAGGAAACCGAAGGCGGCAAGCCATCGCGTACCTGGCTGCGGACCAAGGCGAACTCGATCGAGGGCGGGACGAGCGAAGTGATGCTCAACGTCATCGCCAAGCGCATTCTCGACCTGCCGGGCGCTTGATAATTTAATCGTCCCCCCGGCGCAGGCCGGGGCCCAGATCGCTAGCGTTGCTGCTGGGCCCCGGCCTGCGCCGGGGTGACGAACACTTGGAGAGGGAAAACCAATGCCCCTGTATCACAACGAAGATCAGGCGATGCTTGCCGACACCGCGCGCGGATTTATCGCGGAAGAAGGCAACATCGCCAAGCAACTGCGCCACTGGCGCGACCGCAATTGCAAGGACGGTTTCGGCCACGGCCTCTGGAAGCAGATGGCCGAGATGGGCTTCACCGGCATGTTGGTGGACGAGTCCGACGGCGGGCTTGGCATGGGCCATGTCGAAGCCGGGATCGTGCTCGAGGAGATCGGCCGCAACCTCACGCCTTCGCCGTTCCTGACCTCATCCGTGCTGGCCGCGACTGCGTTGAAGCATGGAACGGACGACCTCAAGGGCCGCTATCTGCCCGGTCTGATCGCCGGTGATAGCGTGTTTGCCGTCGCCATCGACGAAACGGCCAAGCACCGCCCAAGCCGCATCACCACCCGCGCTGAAAAGTCGGGCAACGGCTTCAAGCTTTCGGGTGCTAAGAGTTTCGTCATTCATGGCGGCAGCGCCGACATGATCGTGGTCGCTGCGCGCACTTCGGGATCGGACGAAGATGCCGACGGGATCACCTTGTTCGCCGTGCCCAAGGACGCCAGCGGCATGAGCCATGACGTGGTGCGGCTGGTCGATTCCTCGATGGCGACGCACACCAAGTTCGACGCAGTTGAATTGGACGGCGATGCGGTCATCGGCGAGATCGATGGCGGGCGCGCAGTGCTTGATGCGATGCTGCTCGCGGGCCGTGTCGGCGCGGCGGCGGAAGGCGTCGGTGTCGCAAGGGGCGCGATGGACATGACCGTCGATTACCTCAAGCAGCGCAAGCAATTCGGCAAGCTGATCGGTGAGTTCCAAGCCCTCCAGCACCGCGCCAGCCACCTCTATTCCGAAGTCGAGATCGCCCGCGCCGCTACCATCAAGGCGCAGCAACTGCTTGACGGCGGTTCGGCCCATGCGGACTTAATGGCCAGCGTTGCCAAGGCCAAGGTCGCCAAGACCGCGCGCCTCGCGGTGCAGGAAGGCGTGCAGATGCACGGCGGCATCGGCATGACCGACGAATACGATCTCGGCCTCTACATGAAGCGCGACCGCGCCTTGGCCGAATTCCTGGGCGATGCCTATTTCCACGCGAACCGCGTGGCGGAATTGAGCGGGTATTGAACATTAATCCCCCGCCCCGGGCCTGACCCGGGGCCCCGCTTTTCTTCCGCGGCGGGCTAAAAGCAAGCGGGGTCTCGGATCACATCCGGGACGGTGGTAGAGAGAGAAAACATGGACATTCAATCACTTTTCAGCCTCGAAGGTCGCATTGCCCTCGTCACCGGCGGCAGCCGTGGCATCGGCAAGATGTTCGTCGAGGGCCTGCTCGCGGCGGGCTGCGCCAAGGTCTATATCTCGGCGCGCAAGCGTGACCAGATGCAGGACACCATCGACCAATTCGGCGCGGATCGCGTCATCGGCATCCCCGCCGACCTTAGCCAGATGGATGGCATGGTGAGCCTCGCCAATGAGCTGAAGGCGCGCGAGACGCGGCTCGACATCCTCATCAACAATGCCGGGGCGGCGTGGGGCCAGCCCTATCTCGAGTTCTCGGAAGCCGGGTGGCACCGGACGATGGACTTGAACGTCAAGACCCCGTTCTTCCTCACCCAGAAGCTCCACGATCTGCTGGTCGCAGGCGGGCAGAACGGGCATCCGGCCAAGGTGATCCACGTTTCGTCCATCGATGGGCAGAGGATCAACCCGTGGGAAACCTATGCCTATCAGGCGTCGAAGGCGGCGGTGATCCAGCTGACCCGGCGCATGGCCGCGCGGCTGATCCAGGACAATATCGTGGTGTCCTCCATCGCGCCCGGCGCTTTCCCGTCAGAGATGAACAAGGCCGCCAAGGATGCGCCTGACGCCAGCGCCTCGGGCATCCCGGCCAAGCGCATCGGCACCGCCGAAGACATGGCCGCCGCGGCAATCTACCTGTGCAGCCGCGCGGGCGATTACGTGGTGGGCGAGACGCTGACAGTCGATGGCGGCGTGGTCAACGCGCTGCTACCGAACCACTTCGCTGACCCGTCGGGCGGACACTGAGCCACCATTCAGCGCTAAGCACAGGGGCCGGGGGAGCGATGCTCCGGCCCTTCTTATTCGGCGTCGGCTATACTAGCATAGAGCGAGCCGCGCCGAGCAACGACATTGTCGGCACCCGGGACGGCTGATGCAGTGTGCACAGTCCGACTGAGCGGAGACCACCAATGGCCACAGTACCCACGCCCACGCCCGATACGGTCGAACCCACCGCGCCGCCGGTCGAAGCGCCGCCGCAGCCCAGCGAACCGTTTCCGTCCACGCCCGACGAAACCGAACCCACACCGCCCGATATTGACGAACCCGGTCGCGGCCCGGACGAAGTGCCGCCGGAGTTTTCCGGCATCACCGACCCCGATCAGTAGTTCGCCCTAGTAATTCCACTGCGCCTGCACGCGCAGGATCTGCCCCTCGGCCTGCCCGAAGCGCCGCTCGTCGGCCTCCTTGCGTGAGGCCCAGCCATAGGTGGTGGTGATCTCCAGCGCCGGGTCGATCTGGAATTCCAGGCCCAGTTCCAGCTCCTCGGTCTCAAGCCGGGGCGCGTTGATCGCCGCCTTGAAGCCGCCGCGGTAATACTGCCAGCGGGCGAAGGGGTGGATCGTGCCGATGGGCGTCTGGTCGATCTTGGCCATCACCTGCACGTAGCCGCCGTCAACCGGGCGTTCCTCGATCCGGCCGGTCGCGGGGACGAATTCCGGCCCCGTGCCCCAGTTCCATTCCGCCTGAACGCCGAAGGGCTGGGGGTAGAGGATCGCGTGCAGGTTGACGCGGTTGTCCTTGAAACCCACCGGGCTGACCCCGCCGGTGCGGATTTCCGGGCGGATGGTGTTGCGCATCACCGATCCGCCGATCTCGAACACTTGGCCATTGAGGCCCAAACCGTCGAGTTCGAACGGCCAGGTCGCCAGCGCGACCGCCATCACGTCATTATCGGTCTCGGTGCGGTTGAGGCCTTGCCCGTTGAACACGCCGAACCCGAAGGCGCCGTAATTGCCGAAGAGCTTTTGCCCGTCATCCGCCAGCCGGTCCCAGATCGCCTGCACACGCGGCGGGGTGTAATAGGCGACGATCCCGAGATCACGCTCGCCCGATGCAGCGGAGTTGATCGCATCGGTGCGGTCCAGCGCAAGGCGGTTGGAGGAGGACTGCATATTCTCCCAGCCATAGGGCACCTTCGACTGGCCGAGCCGTATGCGAAATGACTTGTCGCCGGTTGGGAAGACATCGGCATACATGTCGCGCAAGGACACCGTGCCTTCGCGCCGTTCGCCGACCGACTGGTTGGAAACGGCGGCGGCGAAATCGGGCTGGAAGTAGAGCGAAACGTGCTCGTTGAGGTCGCCTTGCAGGACCAGTCGCATCCGGCGGAAAGTGAAGTTGCTGTCGCCGTTCACCGCGCTATCGTGGATCGAGCGCAGGCGCGAAACCCCGGCGGGCGCGTCGGCATCGCCCGAGACGATCTGGCTGAAGCGCATCTGGGTGTAACCGCGCAGGCGCAGCTTTTCGTACCACGCCTCGCGCTTGGGCTTGGGCGTGGCGGCGGCGAGCGGGATCGACTCCGGCGCGGGCGGGGCGCTGACCGGAGCGGGCTGGGTGGGTGCGGGCGCAGCAAATGGTGCCGGGCCGGGCGAAGGGGCCGGCTGAGTCGTTTGCAGCGCGCTGACCATCGCCTTCAATTCATCAATCTGACGTTGAAGGTCGGCGATGGTGTTCGCCTGATCGGGCGCTTGCGACCCAGCGGGAGATGCGGCTTGCGCCATTGCAGGGGCGCAAATGCTGGCCAGCAGACCGGCAGTGATCAGGCGGACGGCGAGGCCGTGAGAATGGCGGGGCATGAACTACCGCTTTCGCAATGTGCCCGCTCACAATGAGCCGGCTGCGAGGCGCGGATATGTCGGTTGAGTGTCAGATATATGACATTTACGACCGATTTATCACAATTGCGACAAACGGCGATGCGGCCTGCGACCAGTGGTTAGCCCATCAATCCGCGCACAAACGGGATCAGCCCGGTCTGACGGGCACGCTTCATACGCTCGGCTTCAAGGATCGCGTGGACCTTGTCGAAGCACACGTTCACATCATCATTGATGATCACGTAGTCATAGCCGTCCCAGTGGCTGATCTCGGCGCGGGCGCGTTCCATGCGGGCGTTGATGACGTTGGTGCTGTCGGTCGCGCGGCCTTTGAGGCGGCGGTGCAGCTCCTCGATTGAGGGCGGCAGGATGAACACCCGCACCACGTCCTGCTGGTCTTTCTGGTACAGCTGCTGCGTGCCCTGCCAGTCGATATCGAACAGGAAGTCCTGCCCTTCCTTCAGCGCGGCGCGAATTTTGCCCTTGGGCGTGCCATAGCGGTGGCCGAAGACGTGCGCCCATTCGTAGAAGTCGTCCTCTTCGACCATACGGTCGAACTCGGCCTCAGTGACGAAATGGTAATGCACCCCGTCGACCTCGTTCGGACGCGGCGGGCGGGTGGTGGCCGAGACCGAGAGCTTGATCTCGGCATCCTTGGCCAGCAGCATCCGTGACAGCGTCGTCTTGCCCGCGCCCGAAGGTGAGGAGAGGATGAACATCAGGCCCCGGCGATGGAGCGTGTCGTCTGCGTGGTGTGAGGTGTCGCCCATAGGCCCCGTTGCACCAACACAGGCGTGCAAATCAAGCGGCGATCAGGATTCGCCAGTGGGAGTCTTGCGCGCCTTGCGCTTTGCCTCAAGCCGCTTGCCCCGGTCGTAGAACACCTTGGCCGCCAGCCCACCTGCCACCACCGCCAGCCCGATGGGAGAACGGCGCGCAAGGTGGCTCGCGCCCCATAGGGCTACGCTGGTGGCCAACCCGCGCCCATCGACCAGCTTGTCGGCCTTGGCCTTGTCATAGCTTTTGACGAGCAGTCCGCGCTCCATCCGGTTGCGCAGCAGTCCACCAGCGGCGCGCAAGACGATGTCGGCGATCACGAGATTGGTGGCGGCTACCGGACTGGGCAACGGCAGGCCGCCGGGGCCGGTCGGGGCAGTCTTGTTGGCGGCAGCAGCATCAGTAGGCGGCGCAGCTGCGGCCTTGCCGCGCTTGCCCCTGCTCGCCCCCTTGCCCCGCGCCATCGGGCCTACTTCTTGCGCCCGAAATCGATGCTGACCACGTTCGAGCCATCGGGATCCGTGTCCGGCCCGTCATTTTCGGCGTCTTCGTGGGCTTCGGGCTCCAGCTCCTCGACCGCAGCCTGGAACTGGAGGCCGAAATCGACCGCCGGATCGACGAAGGCGGTGATCGCGGCGAAGGGGATCTGCAACTTCGCCGGCACCTGATTGAAGGTGAGGCTGACCGTGAAGCTGTGCGGGAAGACCTCAAGATCCCAGAACTTGTTCTGGAGCACGATGGTCATCTCGTCCGGGAAGCGTTCGCGCAGGTGCGGCGGGATCGACACGCCCGGCGCTCCGGTCTTGAAGGTGATGTAGAAGTGATGCGCGCCGGGCAAGGTGCTGCCGCCGCTGACAATCGAGCCCAGCACCCGGCCGACGACCGCACGCAGGGCTTCCTGCACGATTTCGTCATAGGGGATCAGGCTGTCGGGAGCGTCGCTGGTCATCACACGGCGATTGGTGACGCCGCGCGCGGGCTTGGTCAAGCCCCCATCCCGCTTTGACACAGGATTGCCGCGCAGGATTGACGCGGCTTCGCAAGCAGATGCGCGCGATGCTTGTCTTGCGCGCCGAGCCGACTATAGCGCGGCTCATGGCCAGCACCCTCGCCCAAACCCCTCCACGCACCGGCTCGGTAGAGCGCAACACCACCGAGACCGCAATCGCCATCCACGTCAATCTCGACGGGACGGGCGCCTATGATGTGTCGACCGGGATCGGGTTCCTCGATCATATGGTCGAACAGTTCAGCCGCCATTCGCTGATCGATGTGACGATGAAGGTGCAGGGCGACCTCCATGTCGACCAGCACCACACAACCGAAGATTCAGCGATTGCGCTGGGGCAAGCGATCACACAGGCCTTGGGCGACAAGGCCGGGATCGGCCGGTACGGCGCGGCCTATTCGCCGATGGACGAGACGCTGAGCCGCGTGGCGCTGGACATTTCCGGGCGGCCTTTCCTCGTATGGAAGGCGAAGTTCACGCAGGAACGCTTGGGCGAATGGGATACCGAGCTCATCGAGCACTGGTTCCATTCGGTCAGCCAGAGCGCGGGCATCACCCTGCACATGGAACTGCTCTACGGCAGCAACAACCACCACATCTGCGAAAGCCTCTACAAGGGCTTCGCGCGCGCGATGCGGCAGGCAGTCGAGCGCGACCCACGCAAAGGCGGCGCGATCCCGAGCACCAAGGGGCAGCTGGGTGGCTAGCATCTTCATCGCCTCGCTGACCTACACTGTCCCGATCGAACAGGTCGACGCGGTGCTGGCCGATCACTTGGCATGGCTGAAAGCCGGACACGAGGCGGGGCATTTCCTCGCCTGGGGCCCGCGCGAGCCGCGCGATGGCGGTCTGATCTTCGTGAAGGCCGCCAGCCGCACCGATGCTGAGGCGCTGCTGATGAGCGACCCCTTCATGCTCCACCAATTGGCTGATCTGACCATCACCCAATGGACCCCGCGCTTTGTCGGGCCGGGGCTGGAAGCTTTCAATGCGTAGAAGCGCTGGAACGGCTGTGCCGCAGCCGCAAGCGCGACTGCGCGCCCGCAGCGGGCGCGGCTTTGCCGCGCGTATAGCGAGGACCGCGCGCCCGGATGGGCGTGCGGAACGCGAAAATGCCTGAAGTTGTCGCGCTCGTGGATTACGGCGCGGGCAACCTTCACTCGGTGCACAATGCCTTGAGGGCGGCCGGGGCAGAGGTAACCGTTACCGCCGATCCCTATGTGGTGCGCGCGGCGGACCGGATTGTTCTGCCCGGCGTGGGCAGCTTCAAGGCCTGTGCTGAAGGCCTGCGGGCGATCCCGCACATGGTCGAAGCCATGACCGAGCGTGTTCACGTGGGCGGCGCGCCGTTCCTTGGCATTTGCGTCGGAATGCAATTGCTGGCTGACAGAGGGCTGGAACACGGCGAAACCCCCGGCCTCGGCTGGGTGCCGGGCGAGGTGCGGCTGATCCAGCCGTCCGATGCGGCGATCAAAGTGCCGCACATGGGCTGGAACGATGTCGCCCTGCTGCCCCACGCGCGAGGGTCTGCGGTGATCGAGGAGGGCGAGGCCTATTTCCTCCACTCCTACCACTTCGCCGCCGACAACCCGCATGATGTCGCCGCCATGACCGATCACGGCGAGGGGCTGGTCGCCGCCGTCGCCCGCGACAACATTATCGGCGTGCAGTTTCACCCGGAAAAGAGCCAAGCCTACGGGCTGGCGACGCTCCGGCGCTTTCTGGAGTGGTATCCGTGATCGTCTTCCCAGCAATCGACCTCAAGAACGGTCAGGTCGTGCGCCTGTCCGAAGGCGACATGGAGCGGGCCACGATCTACGGCGATGATCCGGCTGCGCAGGCGATGATCTTCGCCGATGCGGGAGCCGAGCATCTCCATGTGGTCGACCTCGACGGCAGCTTCGCGGGCGAAAGCCGCAACCGCGCGGCGGTGGAAGCGATTATCGAAGCCTTCCCCGGCTATGTGCAACTGGGCGGCGGTATCCGCGATGCGGCGGCGGTCGAGGGGTGGTTCAATCTCGGTGTCGCGCGGGTGGTGATGGGTTCCGCCGCGCTCAAGAACCCCGAGTTCGTCAAGGACATGGCGCGCGAATGGGAAGGCGGCATCGTCGTCGCGGTGGACGCGAAAGACGGCATGGTCGCGACTGAAGGCTGGGCGGAAGTCTCCGACGTTCCCGTCACTGACCTTGCCCGCCGGTTCGAGGATGCAGGCGTCGCCTCGCTTTTGTTCACTGACATTGGCCGCGACGGGTTGCTGAAGGGCGTGAACATCGAGGCGACCGTCGATCTGGCGCGCCGCGTGGACATCCCGGTGATCGCCAGCGGCGGAGTGAAGGGGCTGGACGACATCCACATCCTTGCGCTCCACGCGCATGAGGGGATCGAGGGGGTCATCACCGGGCGGGCGCTGTATGAAGGGCGGCTCGATCTGGCGGCGGCCATCGCGATGGGCGCACGGGCGTAGAAATGCGCCTGATGGGCTTTCTCTTCTTGTGCCTCACCTTCCTTGCGGGGGTGACAATTGGCACGGTCGAGATTGCGCTCATCAATATCATTGTCTTCATGGGGTTTGCACTCGCCGCCGACCAGTTTCTCGCCCCGCGCTATGGCAAGAACGGGTTGGTCTACGGCATGGCGGGGGCGTTCTTCCTGAGTTTCCTGTGGCCGGTCGCGGTCCACACATGGCGCGGCGAGCCGACCTGCGTTGGCGAGCATTGCCTGCCCAAGGAGCCTGAAATGACCGTCACTCTGAGCCCCGCCCGATGACCGTTCGTATCCGGGTGATCCCTTGCCTCGACGTCGCCAATGGCCGCGTGGTGAAGGGCGTGAACTTCGTCGACCTCAAGGACGCGGGCGATCCGGTCGAACAGGCGCGCGCCTATGACGCGGCAGGGGCGGACGAACTGTGCTTTCTCGACATTTCCGCCAGCCACGAAGGGCGCGGGACGTTGCTCGATATGGTGCGCAGGACGGCAGAGGTGTGCTTCATGCCGCTGACGGTGGGCGGCGGCGTGCGCTCTGCCGATGATGCGCGTGCACTGCTGCTGGCGGGGGCAGACAAGGTTGCGGTGAACAGCGCCGCTGTCGCCCGGCCTGAGCTGGTGGGCGAGATTGCCGCGAAGTTCGGCAGCCAGTGCGTGGTCGCCAGTGTCGATGCGCGCCGCACGCCGCGCGGGAACTGGGAAATCTTCACCCATGGCGGGCGCAAGCCCACCGGCATCGACGCGGTCGAATATGCGCTGAAGGTCGCCGATCTGGGCGCGGGCGAATTGCTCGTCACTTCGATGGACGGGGACGGGACGCAGCGCGGCTATGACCTCGCTTTGACCTGCGAGATTGCCGATGCCGTCAGCGTGCCGGTGATCGCCAGCGGCGGGGTGGGGAGCCTCGACCATCTGGTGGATGGCGTAACCAAGGGCCATGCCAGCGCGGTGCTCGCTGCGAGCATCTTCCACTTCGGCACGCACACCATCGCCGAGGCGCACGCGGCGTTGCGCGCAGCGGGGCTTCCGGCGCGGGGGTGAACTGCGCCAGCCGCGCCAGCGGCCTTCCTGTTTCACGCGAAGACGCGAAGAGAGCAGTCCGCGCTGCGGCATAGCGCGACATCTTCGCGTCTTCGCGTGAAATAATCTGCGGCTTCGCCGCCAGCGCGACCTCTCTGCGCCTCTGCTTCCTCTGCGCCTCTGCGTGAAACCCTTTCATTCCCGGAGTGGGGCAAGGGGAGGGGCTTTATGTGCGCGCGTGCCTCCCCTATGGCACACGCCATGGACACCCTCACCCGCCTCGAAGCCACCATCGCCCAGCGCCTTCAGGCTTCCCCTGAGACAAGCTACGTGGCGAAACTCCATGCTAAGGGGCTGAAGACCATCGCCCAGAAGCTCGGCGAGGAGGCGACCGAGGCGGTTATTGCCGCGCTCGCCGGGGACGAGGCCGAGCTGGTGGGCGAGGCGGCCGATCTCCTCTTTCATCTCATGGTGCTGCTCGCCGAAAAGGGCGTGACACTCGAACAGGTGCTCGCCGAACTCGACCGGCGCGAGGGCGTGTCCGGCCTCGCCGAAAAAGCTGCACGGAGCGAATAATGCCGATCGACCCGACCCTGCCTTACGATGACAACAATATCTTCGCCCGCATCCTGCGCGGGGAAATCCCGTCACGCAAAGTCTACGAGGATGACTGGGCCTTCGCTTTCGAGGACATCAACCCGCAGGCCGAAGTGCATACGCTGGTGATCCCCAAGGGCCGCTATGTCAGCTGGGACGATTTCAGCGCCAAGGCTTCGGACGCGGAAATCGGCGGTTTCATCCGCGCCGTGGGCGAAGTGGCGCGGGCCAAGGGGCTGGTCGAACCCGGCTACCGCCTCCTCGCCAATATCGGCGCGCATGGCGGGCAGGAAGTGCCGCATCTGCACGTCCATATCTTTGGTGGGGAGCCGCTGGGTCCGATGATCGCGCGGCGGTAAGGGCGCTCGGCCCCCGTTACACCGCTGTTCATCGACAAAACGCAAACAGCAGCCTTTGCAGCGATTCCCCGCTCGGCTAGGTGGCAGGTATGATCTCTCCCAACCCTCCTGGCGGCATCCTTGACGGCGCGCGGCATCTCTATGCCGTGCGGGTCTATTACGAGGACACCGATTTGTCGGGGATCACCTACCATGCCAATTACTTGCGCTGGTTCGAACGCGCGCGCAGCGATCTGCTGCGGCTGCTCGGGATCGATCAGCGCGCGGCAATCGAAGGCGGCGAGGGCGCCTATGCGCTGTCCGAAGTGAACCTCAAATATCTGCGCCCGGCCAAGCTTGATGACGATGTGGTGATCGAAACCCGCTGCACTGATCTTGGTGCGGCGTCGTGCCGGATGCACCAGATCGCGCGACGGGGGGATGAGATGCTGTGCGAGGCGCATCTGCGCGTCGGCTTCATCACCCTCGATGGCCGCCCCCGCCGCCAGCCCGCCGAATGGCGCGCGGCTTTTGCCAATTTCATGAACCAAGGAAACCCGAACCCGTGACGCTTGCCCTGCTCAGCGCTGCTGCTGCTGCCACTGCCCCGACCCGGCTCGATCCGGTCGAACTGTTCCTCCAGGCCGATATCATCGTGCAGGCGGTGATGGTCGGCCTGCTGTTGGCGAGCGTGTGGGTGTGGACGATCATCGTCTCCTTCTCGATGCGGATTGGCGCGCTCGGCAAGAAGTCGCGCGCATATGAGGCGGAATTCTGGGAACAGCGTGACCGGGAGGCGCTGCTCACCAAGCAGGTGAGAAACGAAGTGCCCGCCGCGCGGGTCGCCGCCGCCGGGCTGGACGAATGGCGCAAGTCGACCGCCAAGCAGCCGGTTGACCGTGACGCCACCCGCCAGCGCATCGCCGCCGCGATGGACAGCCAGATCGCCGAGGAAGCGGATGAGCTTGCCGGGCGGCTGAATTTCCTCGCCACAGTCGGCTCGGTTGCGCCGTTTGTGGGCCTGTTCGGCACGGTGTGGGGGATCATGAACAGCTTCTTCCAGATCGGCGCGCAGCAGAGCGCTTCGCTGGCAGTCGTTGCCCCCGGTATCGCCGAAGCGCTGTTTGCGACCGCCATCGGCCTGTTCGCCGCGATCCCCGCCGTCATCGCCTATAACCGCTTCGGCGGGGCGGTTGATCGGTACGAGGCGGTGCTTCAGCGCTTTGCCGACAAGCTCCACACCGGCCTCAGCCGCGAGCTGGACCGCGCCTGATGGGCATGGGCGTATCCTCCCGCCGCAAGGGCGCCAAGCGCTCGCGCCGCGCCGCGATGGCCGAGATCAACGTCACCCCGCTGGTTGACGTGATGCTGGTGCTGTTGATCATCTTCATGGTCACGGTCACGCTCCCCGCCGTCGGGGTGCCGGTCGAACTTCCCGAAAGCCGCGCCGCGCCGGTGGAAGAGCAGCCCGAGCAGATCACTATTTCCATCGACCGGGCAGGCGTGATCTATATCGAGGACGAAGCTGTGGCCGCTGGAGGGCTTCCCGACGCATTGGAGGCACTGGATCGTGGGAGTGAGCAGCCGCTGATCGTGCTGCGCGGGGATCGTAGTCTGGACTATGGCCGGGTGATGCAGGTTATGGGTGAGTTGGGCCGGGCAGGCTTCACTTCGATCTCGTTAGTCACTGACGGTTCAGTTTCGGCCCCATAGTCGGGATGCGGTGATGGGTGAAATTGCGCTCCGGAATGACGAAAAGGTCGGCCTTGCCGCCGCCGTCGTGCTGCACGGCGCGCTGGTAGCTGTGCTCCTGATGCAGACGGTGCGCACCGAAGTGTCGGTTTTCCCCGAGCGGATGACGGTGAGCCTAGCGACCGAGGTGGGGCTTGAGGCTGCCGCGCCCGATCCGGTGGCTGAAAGCCGCGCCTCGATCGCGCCCACGCTTTCACCCGAGCCTGCTCCTGCGCCAGAGCCTCAACCGGCCCCGCCCGAGCGGGTGGAGCGCGCGCCTGCCCCGCAGCCGAGGCCGCAGCCCTCCCGCGCCGCGCGTCCGACCCCCACTCCGACCCAGTTTGCCCCCTCGCGCGACCGTTCACGCCCCGACCGCACGCCTGCACCCCGCGCCAGTTCAGCGCCCGCGCCGCGCCCAACCAGTAGCCCTGCGCCGACCCGTACCGCCAACAGCGGCGGGGGCAGCCGGATCGGTGACGACTTCCTTGAGGGCAAGGGCAGTTCAACCACAACCACGGAAACCCGCGCACCGGCCGCGCAGATTGGCGCTGCCGCCAAGGCGTCCATCGGGCAGGCGCTCGCCCGGCAGGTCAAACCGCACTGGACAGCGCCGCAGGGGGTGGATGTCGACCTGCTGGTGACATTGGTCGATTTTGATCTCAATCCTGATGGGACCCTCAAGGGCCGCCCGCGGTTGCGCAGCCAAAGCGGCGTCAACGACTCCAACCGCGCACAAGCCGCGCGCCACGCTGAAAACGCGATCCGCGCCGTCCAGCTTGCCGCGCCGTTCAATCTGCCCGAAGAGTATTACGAGGCCTGGAAGACTGTCCGGGGCGCTCGGTTTGACAGGAATACATCACGATGAAATTCGCTCAGTTTGCCGCCTTGCTTGTCACCGCCGCATTCCCCGCGTCCGTCATGGCGCAGGATTTGGGTGCACCCATTGGTGAGGATGGCCCGGTCGAACGCGCTGCTACCGATGCCTCTCAGGCGCAGGCGGAGGAGGGCATCTCCTTCACCGTCACCGATGAAAGCGCATGGCAGGACATCGGCATCGCCATTCCCGCCTTCGCTACTGACCGTGATCGCGCCACCCCCGCCAACGAGGCCGGAACCGGCGCGCTGGGGCGTGAGGTGGCGCGCGTGATCACCGCCAACCTACGCAACAACGGCCTGTTCAAGCCGGTCGGCCCGGACAGCCTGCCGCAGCCCAGCTTTACCCAGATCACCGCGCCTGCCTTCAGCACCTGGAGCGGACGCAGCGCCGAGATGCTGGTCCACGGTTACGTCCGCGCGCGTGACGATGGGCGGCTGGTGGTCGGTTGCTACCTGTATGACGTGGCGCTCCAGAATGAACTGGTGCGCGAGGGCTGGGTGGTCGCTCCCGGCGACTGGCGGCGGGCTGCGCACAAGTGCTCTGACCTCATCTTCAGCCGCCTCACCGGCGAAAGCCCGTTCTTCGACAGTCGCATCGCCTATATCGCTGAAACAGGTCCCAAGGACCGCCGCGTGAAGCGCCTTGCGGTGATGGACAGCGACGGGGCCAACCACCGTTTCCTGACGCTGGGCAGCGCCACCGCGCTGACCCCGCGCTATTCGCCTGACTATTCGAAGATCCTGTATCTCAGCTATGTCGACGGCAATCCGCGCATCTATGTCTACGACATCGGCACCGGCAAGCAGACGCTGGTGAGCGAGAACCGCAACCCCACCATCGCCCCGCGCTGGTCACCCGATGGCAAGTCGATCCTCTATTCGATGGGAGTTGCCGGGAATACCGACATCTACCGCGTGCCAGCCACCGGCGGCGCGAGCGTCAAGCTGACCGACAATCCGGGGATTGACGTCGGCGGCTCATTCTCTCCCGATGGCTCCAAGATCGTGTTCGAAAGCGACCGTTCGGGCAGCCAGCAATGCTATGTCATGGATGCGGACGGCAAGAACCAGAAGCGCATCAGCTTCTTCGGCGGACGCTGCGCCACGCCCGAATGGAGCCCGCGCGGAGATCAGATTGCCTTCACGCGGATCGCGGGCGATTTCAACGTCGCGGTAATGAATACCGGCGGCGGCGGGATGCGCGTGCTGACCCGCGGCTGGCAGGACGAAGCCCCGACCTGGGCCCCCAATGGCCGCATCATCCAGTTCTTCCGCACCGAAAGGAACACCGGGCGCTCAGGGATCTGGCAGGTCGATCTGACCGGCCAGAACGAACGCCGCCTTCCGACCCCCGTTGATGCTTCAGACCCTGCCTGGGGCCCGATCCGCCCCTGACTATTTACATGAAAGGAACACAAGCGATGAACACCAAGATTGCAACGATCCTGCTGCTGGCGTCTGCCACTGCCCTTGCCGGCTGCGCGAAGAAGGCGCCGGCGACTCTTCCGCCAACTCCGGTCGAAAACTCGGGCTCCGGCTCCCAGCCCATGCCGCCGTCCGATGGCGCAGCGGTCGGGACGCAGCAGCACTTCGCCGCGGCGGTTGGTTCTTCGACCACGATCTACTTCGACACCGATCGCTATAACGTCGATTCACAGGATGCTGCCGCTTTGCAGGCGCAGGCGCAGTATTTCGCCCGCTATCCGCAGATCACCTTCACCATCGAAGGCCATGCTGACGAGCGCGGGACGCGCGAATACAACCTTGCGCTGGGTGAACGCCGGGCCGATGCGGCCAAGGCCTATCTCGTCAGCCTCGGCGTGGCACCGAACCGCATTTCAGTGGTGAGCTACGGCAAGGAGCGCCCGGTGGCACTGGCTTCGAATGAAAGCGCGTGGGCACAGAACCGCCGCGCCGCCAGCGTCATCATCAACTGATTATCAGCCTTGGAGCAGGCCGGGCGAAAGCTCGGCCTGTTCGGCGACTTTCGGACCGACGGCACCGCTGGTGAGATCGCGCGCACCGGTGACCACGCACAGCCCTGCGAGCGCAAGCACGCAGAACAGGCTGGAAAGGGTCAATTGCTGGCTCATCATGCGGTCTTTCAAGTGCGGCGGGTCATGCGCCGCTTGCGGTCCTATTGCGATGCAACATTTCACATTGCAACCGGTTCCCGGCTTCTCACGCCTTCCCATTACGGGCTACCTCGCCTAGATTGAGCGCGTGAGACAATCGACCAACGACATTCTGCCCCGCGCCCCCCGGATTCGCGCATGACCCGCGCCCGCCGATCAATGGATTGGGGCTTCCCGCGCTGGAGGCCCTATGGTTCCTCGCAAGAGGCCACCAATGTGCGCATCTGCGACCGCCACGGCTGCGACGAGCCGGGCAATTGCCCCGCGCCCAAAGCCCCCAACAGCCCTGAACGGTGGTATTTCTGCCAGAAGCACGCGGCGGAATACAATTCCAAGTGGGATTACTTCGAAGGCCTCGACAAAGCCGAGAAGGAAGAGCGCGCCAACGCGGAGCGGCAGGAATCGTCCGGCTATACCGAATCGGCGCATTACGGCTGGGCTGGATCGGGCGATGGCTCGCGCTCGGCAGACGAGATGCGCGCGCTGGAGGTGCTGGGGCTGGAGGCCGATGCTGATTTCAACGCGGTGAAGAAAGCCTACCGCAACCGCGCCAAGGAAGTGCACCCGGACGTTAAGCCCGGCGATGCCAACGCGGCCAAGCAGTTCCAGCTGATCCAGACCAGCTACGAAGTCCTGCGCGCCGCCGAAGAACGGCGCGAGTGGCGGGGCTGATCGCCTAGTCGGTTCGCGGCCCCGCAAACCCCTTGCCCTTGGAGTCGATCTGCGGATCGGGGTTGTCGTTCCACCACGGGGTGTCGGTCCACGGGCGCACATCGACTTCGTGGCTCCAGCAATTGCGCGGTTGGTGGGCGAGGTGCCAATAGGTCTCCGCCAAAGTGGCTGGGTCGATTACGCCCTCGTGGCCCTTGCCCTGTTTGAACGCCTCGTACTTGTCGCCCAGCAGCTTGCCGAGGGTGTCGGGCGCATCGACCGGGCCGTCGACGATCACATGGGCGACGTGCACGCCTTGCCGTGCGAACTCCGCGTTGAGGGTCTGGCACAGCATCCGCCGACCGCCCATCGCGGCGGCATGGCTGTGCTGCCCGGCATTGCCGCGCACCGCCGCCGTCGCCGAGGTCACCAGCAGTGTGCCGTGTGCTCCGGCCTTGGCGCGCTCCACCATCGCCGGGAACAGCGCATGGGCGAGGCGGAAGACGCCATAGGTGCCGAGCCGCCAGCCGAGCTCGAAGATGCGGTGCGGGGTCTGGTCCAGCGCGCGGTTCCCGATCTGCGCGCCGAGGTTGTAGAGCGCGGCGTGGATCGGGCCGATGTCGGCTTCGACCCGGGCAACCAGCTCCTCAATCGACCCGTCCTCGGCCGCGTTGAGCAGCGTACCGCTGGCCGAGCCGCCCGCCGCTTCGATCTGACCCACCAGCCGCGCAAGGCCTTCCTCGTCCGACCGGCGTGCGAGCACCGCGTGATAGCCCCCGCCGGCAAAGCGCATCGCGGCGTTCCCGCCGATCCCGGCGCCGGCTCCGATCACGAGGAACACCGGCTTGCGGCTGTCGGTCATCATCTGTCTCCCTTATGCGAGCGCCCCGTCACGTCAGCGCCGAAATGCCCCATACCACGCCGACGATCAGCACAACGCCTGCCACATCCAGCAGCGCGCCAGCCTTGACCATTGCTTCGATGCGGATGCGGCCGGTCGCCCAAGCGATGGCGTTCGGCCCGGTGCCAGCGGGCAGCATGAAGCCCCAGCTGGCCGCCAGCGCTGCTGGCAGGGCAAGCAGCACCGGGTCAGCCCCAAGCGCCACCACCAGCGCGGCGACGACAGGGATGATCCCGGTGGCGGTCGCGACGTTGCTCGCGAACTCGGTCACCACGATCACCAGTGCCACCACGGTGAGCGCGACCAGTATCAGCGGCCACCCGGCCAGCGGCAACAGTGCCTGCCCGATCCAGTCTGCAAGGCCCGAAGCCTGCATCCCGCCCGCCAGCGCCAGCCCGCCGCCGAACATGAAGATCACGCTCCACGGCGCGCGCTCGGCCTCCTTCCACACCAGCAGCGGACGCCCGGTGCCATCGGGCAGCAAGAACAGCGCCAGCGCTGCGATCACCGCGATCGTTCCGTCCGTCCAGGAGCCGGACGGCAGCAATGGTGCGACCAGCGGTTGCGTGACCCAGGCGATGAAGGTGAGGGCGAACAGCGGCACCAGCCGCTTCTCCGGCTGGGTCCATGCCGCGTGGCTATTGATCGAGGCGCGCGCGGCGGTGAGATCGAAGGGGTGATCGGCCACCCGCAAGACCCGCCCCACGATCCCTGCGGCCAGCGGGATGCTCAGCAGCACGAGCGGCACCCCGTAAAGCGCCCATTGCGCAAAGGTGATCCGCACACCCGCGATCTCGCCCAGCAGGCCGACCGCAATGGCATTGGTGGGCGAGCCGACGATGGTGCCCAGCCCGCCGATGCTGGCGGCAAAAGCGATCCCCATCGGCAGAGCGCCCGCGATGCCATCCTGCGGGAGCTTGTCCCCGTCGCGCACGCTCCCGCCGCCTTCCAGCACCGCGAGCGCCATCGGCATCATGATCAGCGCGGTCGAGGTGTTGGAGATGAACATCGACAGCAGCGCTGCGGCAATCATGAATGCCAGCAGCAAGCGGCCGGGGCCGCCTTTGGTGCCCACCATCCGCAGGATCGCAAGGCTCAGGCGTCGGTGCAGCCCGGTGCGCTCAATCGCCAGCGCGATGAAGGCCCCGCCCAACAGCAGGAACAGGATCGGCGAGTAATAGGTGCTCGCGGTCTTTTCCGCATTGGACACCCCGGCAAGCGGCAGCACGACAAAGGGCAGGAGCGCTGTGACGCTCAGCGGCACCGCCTCGGTCATCCACCAGGCGGCCATCCACACGACCAGACCCGCCACCAGCCACGCCCCCGGCGGCATTCCGCTGGGCGGGGCGAGCACAGCGGTCAAGCCAAACGCCAGCGGGCCGAGGATAAGGCCGATCCGGCGCGCTATCATGCTTGGCGATCTCCCCTGACCTTGCCGCAGGGGCCTATCAGCAAGGCGCCGGTCGCGGCAAGCTTCAGGTGCGCCGGGTCACTCGACAGCGTTCTTGTTCGGCGGGTCGCCCGGCAGATCAATGTTCGAGAAGAACACGCGGGAGGTCGGCTGATCGCGGCGCTGCATGCGTTGCAGCTTGAGCGACCGGGCAAACAACACATCACACGCGGCCTGACCAAATCGCTCGGTGCAGATCGGCCGATCAGTGACAAGGCCCTGCTCGGACACGACCGGCTGATAGCTTGTGGGGCGAGACCCGCCGTGGAGATCGGCAATATCAGCCTCCCGGATGCTTGCGACCGTCTGGTCGGTCTTCGCCAGTAGTTCCACCACGGGCTCCTCGGCATAGTTGGCCAGATGCGCGCGCAGGTCCTTCTCTAAATCAGGGAAGTAGAACGGCGAAACCTCGGCATAGAGTTCCGACACCGCCAGCTTGCCGTAAATCTTCTGCGTACCGCGCAGCGAGTTGATGAAATCGGCGGCGGCCACATCCAGCAGCGAGCTGACATTGGCCCCGGTGAAGGCATAGGATTGCAGGTGCGGCATCCCGATCTCGCCGCGCCAGAAGCCATAGATCACCTTGGGATCCTTCCAGTGGCGGAAGACGATATTCTCGCGGATGTCGCGCAGTGAGACCGGGATGCCGCGCAGGGTGATGAACTTCGCCTCGTCGAGCGGCTGGCCGCCGATCGCGATCTCGCGCGGTTCGCGCACGGGCCATTCCTTGGCGATCTGCTCCATCATAGCGACGTTGTGGAGGTTGAGCCAGAAGGCCAGCTGTTCGTTGCGCGACAGGGCCGAGATGTCCTGGGTTTCGACCACCCGTTCCAGATCCTGGCGGTACTCGGTGAAGCTCTCGATCACCTGCCTGTCGAAGAACCGGAACAACACGAGCGATCCTTCGAGCCGATAGCGCGACTGCGGCCCGCTTTTCAGCCGTGTGCCCGGCGGGGGCACAGGGCTCGGCGCGCCCTGCCGGGTCGAGGGGCCCATCGAAATGAGGATGTGCTTGAGCGCATGATCCCAGATCTCGTAATCGATCTTGTGGCGGATGGGGTCGCTGGTTGGGGTGAAGATCGCCAAGCGCTCGTCTGCGCGCGAGTTCTGTGAGTCAGCGGTTGCGACGCCAGGCACGAAGTGAAGGTCATTCCGGTCGGACCGCTGATGGGTCTCCGGGGTCTCCGCCGCAGCAAGGGTAGGCATGGCCAGCGCCGAGCCGGCCAGTAACGCGATCATGAATCTCGGCAGCATGTCGTCTCTCCCACAAGAGGAATCGAGCCCGTCCGAAAGCCAAGCTATATCATGCTGATAAATCGCACATGAATGCAAATTCATGCAGCTTCGCATACCGAATAACCTCGCCGAGCTAATCGCCCGGCGAGGTTTTGCTAATGACGGTTACTCTGACGAGGCGCGCGCGCTTATTCGACCTCGGCCGGTTCACCAGCCTCGCCGGGCAGGTCGATATTGCTGAAGGTCACGGTGCCGGTGCGGCCTTGGCGGATGATCTCCTGGAACTTGGCCTCACGCTCGCGCAACAGAGCGGTCATGCTCTGGGGGATGCGGAAGCTGATGGATTGGCCGTTCGAGGTGATGTTCGAATAGGTCGGCTCGCGCACGCCGCCTTCCAGATCGGCAATGTCCCGCTCGTTGACGACCGGATCGGCGCCGCTGGCACTGGCGAGCAGGGCTACGGTCTTCTCATCAGCAAAGCGGGTCAGGTGGGCGCGCAGGTCTTTCTCGAAATCGGGGAAGAAGAATGGGGCGGCCTCACGGTAATGTTCGGAGACTTGCAGCCTGCCGCCGCCTTCCTGCGTCCCGCGCAGCGAGTTCACGAAGTCGGCTGCGCCGCGCACCAGCAGGCGTGCCACGTTATCGGCATTGAATGCTTCTTTCTGGAGCGAAGGCCCGCCGATCTCACCGCGCCAGAAGCCATACATCACCACCGGGTCTTTCCAGTGGCGATAGACGATCTGCTCGCGGATATCGCGCGGGGACAGCTTGATGCCTTCCACGGTAATGAAGCGCGCTTCATCAAGCGGGACGCCGCCCACCTTGATCTCGCGCGGCTGGCGAACCGGCCAGGCATTGGCGATCTGTTCCACCATTGCGACATTATGGAGGTTGATCCAGAATGCCAGCTGCTCGTTGCGGGAAAGTGATTGAATATCAACGATATCGGCGGTCTTTTCCAGATCCTTGCGATATTCGGTGAAGCTGGCGATCACGTCGGCATCAAGGAAGCTGAACATCACCCGCGTGCCTTCGAGCCGGTAGCGCGAGACATGACCATATTGGCGGCGGGTGCCGAAGCTCGGGTCGGGGCGACCGGCGCCTTCGCGCAGGGACGGACCCATAGAGATAACGATGTTCTTCATCGCCTCGTCCCAGATCGAATAATCGATCTTGTCGTTGTTCGGGTTCTGCGAAGGCGCGAAGGTCGCCAGCGCTTCATTGCTCAGCGGGGTCTGGGCATGGGCCGGAACGGCGAGTGCGAAAGCAACGCCGGCGAGCAGGGCAGGGCGGGCGAGGCGCATGGGCAGGAACGGCATGGGCGTGAAATGTCCTGTCAGAGCAGGCGTCCCGGTGGGGGCCTGGTGGGGGTCAAGAGGCGGCAAGGCGGGGTCGGGACCGGGCCGCCGCGTGCCTGCCCCTGTCGCGATCATATAGCACTGATCGCGCTTGTCGTGTTGCCCGCAATCGGCTGGCGTCAGCATTTTGTCGACGCGTCAAGGTGTTGGTCGGCCCGCCTGAACGACAAAGGGGCGAACCGTACCGATCCGCCCCCTTCGCCTTTGTCTGAATGCGCGCGCTTATTTGGGCGCGAGCACCATCAGCATCTGGCGGCCTTCCAGCCGCGGGAAAGCTTCAACCTTGGCAATCTCGGCAACGTCGTCCTGCACCTTTTTGAGCAGGTCCATCCCAAGGTGCTGGTGCGCCATTTCACGGCCGCGGAACCGCAGCGTGATCTTCACCTTGTCGCCATGATCGATGAACTTGGCGACGTTGCGCATCTTCACGTCATAATCATGCGTGTCGATGTTCGGCCGCATCTTCACTTCCTTGATGTCCTGGGTCTTTTGCGTCTTGCGCGCCAGGTTGGCCTTCTTCTGCGCTTCAAAGCGGAATTTGCCGACATCAAGGTACTTGCACACCGGCGGGTCCGCATTGGGGGACACTTCGACGAGGTTCAGGCCCTTTTCATTGGCCTGCTCAATCGCTTCGCGGGTGAACATCACGCCTAGGTTTTCGCCTTCGTCATCGATGACGCGGACCTTGGGGACATTGATCATGTTATCAAAACGAGGGCCGCTTTTTACGGGCGGGGCCATCGAGCGCCGGGGTGGACGTGATATGGGGTGTTCTCCTGTGGTGGCTTACTTGCTGCGCGCTCCTTAGTCCGAAACGCGGGCGAGCGCTAGGTAGAGTCTTACGCTGCCGCCTGCCAAAGCGGAAACCGCGCGATCCGGTCACGCGCGGGCATCAGCGCTTCGATCCGCTGTGCGGGTTGGAGAGCGCTCAGGATCTCCGGCGCGCCAGCATCCATCCCACCGGTCAGCGTGCCGAAAGCGGGGAGGATCATGCGCTCGGCCCCGGTGGCGCTGCGCCCCATCACCGCGCAAGGGCGGGCAATGTGGCGATTGCGGACATTTACGCGCAGCTTGGGGTGATAGTGGCCCGACAGCTCCGGCGCGGTCTCCCCGGCGCGGGCTTCGTGGCGCAGGGTGATCCCGCCGACTTGCAGCTCAGACAGGATCGTCCCGCCAAAGCCCATGGGCAATTGTTCGTCGTGGTTGCCGGTGATCCACACCCAATCGAGCGCTCGGGTCAGCGCCTCGAGCATTCCGGTGCAATGCGCGTCCAACCGCAAAGCGCCCGCGTCATCATGGAAGTTATCGCCCAGCGTTATGACCCGCCGCGCGCCTGTCACCCGCACCGCATCCGCCAGCCGTTCCAGCGTGTCGCGGCTGTCATAGGGCGGGAGCATCTGGCCCCGCGCCGCAAACCAGCTGGCCTTCTCCAGATGCAGATCAGCGACCAGCAGCGCGCGTTCCGCCGGCCAATAGAGCGCGCGCGCCGGGCCCAGCAGCATTTCATGCCCGGCGAAGGGGAAGGGAGCGAACATAGCGGGAACCATGATCCTCCCTTTGCGGGCTTTCTCCCCATTCGCAACAAAAACCGTTCATGCCGCGCTTGTCGAAGCATTGCCTTTCTGGCTAACCCGTTGGCTCGGGAGAAGGGCAACCCTTCGACACACTCAGGGTGAACGGGAATTTATGGATTGGTCCGACAAGACGGCGCAGGCGAAGGTATGGTTCGAAAGCCTGCGCGACCAGATTTGCGCGGAATTTGAAGCGATCGAACGTGAGGCGGGCTCTGACGCCAGCTTCCAATACACCCCGTGGAACCGTGAGGAAGACGGCAATCCCGATCCCGGTGGCGGGGTGATGGGATTGATGAAGGGCAAGGTGTTCGAAAAGGTCGGGGTGAATGTCTCGACCGTGCGCGGCACCTTTGCCAAGGAGTTCGCCGGCTCGATCAACGGGGCGAGTGCGGATGCTCCGGGATTTGTCGCCACTGGCATCAGCCTTGTAGCGCACATGACCAACCCGCATGTGCCCGCCGTCCACATGAACACCCGCTTCCTCACCACCACCAAGGCGTGGTTCGGCGGCGGGGCGGATTTGAACCCGCCGATCCCCTACGCAGAAGACACGGCAGACTTCCACGCCGCGATGCAGGCCGCCTGCGATCCGCATAATCCCACCTATTACGAACGCTACAGCAAGTGGGCGGAGGAGTATTTCTACATCCCCCACCGGCAAGTGGGCCGGGGCGTCGGCGGGATATTCGCCGACCATCTCGAATGCGCCGATGACACAGGCTGGGCAGCGAATTTCGAATTCATCAAGGATATCGGGAAGCAGTTCCTCGCAGTGTACCCGATGATCGTGCGCAAGCGGATGAACACGCCCTTCGATGCCGCCGACGAAGCGCAGATGTTCGAATATCGCGGCCGCTATGCTGAATTCAATCTCGTCTACGACCGCGGCACGATCTTCGGGTTGAAGACCGGCGGCAATATCGACGCGATCCTGATGAGCCTGCCGCCAAGGGCAACGTGGAGTTGAACGAGGCGGCCTAGCCCACCGCCACAACCCGCTGCCCGAACCAGTCGGCGAGTTCGTCCTCGGAGAGTTCTCCGGCGGCTAGGGCGATCACGGTATTGGTTGCGTCCACCTTGTCGAAAGCGATTTCAACCGCGTTGGCCATAAGAAACAGGCGCGCCATGATCCAGGCGGTCCGCTTGTTACCATCGACGAAGGGGTGATTGCGGGCAATGCCGAAGGCATAAGCGGCGGCGAGCTGTACCATGTCATCCTCGCCGTAATTCCAGCGATTGATCGGCCGGGCCAACGCAGATTCCAGCGCACCCGCATCGCGCAAGCCAACCCCGCCGCCATGTTCGGCAAGCTGGCGGTCGTGGACAGCAAAGGCGATGCGGCTGTCGAGCCAGACTGGCTCGGCGCGGGAATCGGTCATCGCACGGTTCGCTTACTTGGCCAGAACCTTGAGGATGTCGCGATCTTCGCGCATGATTTGTTCGGCCAGCGCCATCTGCTTTTCGAAGGCGGGATCATAGGGCGTCAGATGCCATCCCTCGGGCGACTGGGTCAGATGGATCGTATCGCCCACTTCGGCGCGCAACTGTGCGAGCACCTCTTTGGTGAGGATCACGGCAGCCGAATTGCCGATCTTGGTGATCTTGAGGGTCGTGTTCATACGCGCGTTATAACACGCTGTCTTCGCCCAAGCAACAATCGCGCTTGCCCGCCCGCAGCGCCGCCCCCATATTCATCGGGATGCTGCGCCAATACGAACTCGTCGAGAAGGTCCTCGAATACGATCCCGACGCCGACGAGGCGATGCTCAACCGCGCCTATGTCTACACCGTGCAGAAGCACGGCACCCAGAAGCGCGCCAGCGGCGATCCCTATTTCTCCCACCCGGTCGAAGTTGCCGGGTTGATGACCGATCTGAAGCTCGACATGGCGACGATCATCACCGCTCTGCTGCACGATACGGTGGAAGACACGCTCGCCACCATCGAGGATATCGAGGCCCATTTCGGCCCCGAGGTCGCGCGACTGGTGGACGGGGTGACCAAGCTCTCCAAGATCGAGGCCATGCCCGAGAACGAGCGCGCGGCGGAAAACCTGCGCAAGTTCCTGCTCGCCATGTCGGAAGACATCCGCGTGCTGCTGGTCAAGCTCGCTGACCGGCTGCACAACATGCGCACGCTGCATTTCATCAAGTCGCCCGAAAAACGCCAGCGCATCGCCCGCGAGACGATGGATATCTACGCGCCGCTGGCTGAGCGGGTGGGCATGTATGAATACATGCACGAAATGCAGGCGCTGGCCTTCTGTGAGCTGGAGCCGGAAGCCCACGCCACCATCGCCAACCGGCTTGATCAGCTGCGGTCGCAGGACGGGGGGCAGGTCGATGCGATCGCCCTCACGATGAAGCAGCGTCTTGCCGAGGCCGGCCTCAAGGTTGAGGTCTACGGGCGCGAGAAGCATCCCTTTTCGATCTGGCACAAGATGGCCGAACGGCATGTCAGCTTCGAACAAGTTACCGACATCATGGCCTTCCGCGTCCTCACCGAAAGCGAGGGCGATTGCTACCAGGCCTTGGGTATCCTCCACACCACGTGGCAGTTCCTGCCCGGGCGGTTCAAGGATTACATCTCGACCCCGAAGTCGAATGGCTACCGGTCCCTGCACACCTCGCTGATGTACGAAAACTCGATGCGGGTCGAAGTGCAGATCCGCACGCGCGAGATGCACCGCACCAACGAGTTCGGCCTAGCGGCGCACTGGGCCTACAAGCAGGGAGACCGGCCCGATGGCGAGGTGGGCTGGCTGCGCGATCTGATCGAGATTGTCGATGCCAGCCACGATGCCGAGGAATTGCTCGAGCACACGCGCATGGCGATCTATCAGGATCGCATCTTCGCCTTCACTCCCAAGGGCGCGCTGTTCCAGCTGCCCAAGGGCGCGACCGCGGTGGACTTTGCCTTTGCGGTGCATACCAATCTCGGCATGCAAACCGCCGGTGTGAAGATCAACGGGCGGCACATGCCGCTGCGCACCCCGCTCGCCAATGGCGATGTGGTGGAGATCATCAAGAACCCCCATGCCAGCCCGCAACTGTCATGGCTCAGCTTCGTCGTCACCGGCAAGGCGCGCGCCGCGATCCGCCGCGCGGTGCGGATGAAGGAACGTGCCGAAGTGGCCGAGATCGGCTCCAAGCTGTTCGACGAAATCGCCGCGCGCGTGCCCGCCCGGATCGGCAAGAAAGCGATCCGCGCCGCTGTCGAACGGCTCGGCATGGAGGAGCCTGACGACCTGATGTACGCGATCGGGGCCGCCAAGATTGCCGACCGCGAGGTGATGGAAGCGCTCGTCCCCGGCTGCACGGCTGGCATCGAGGAGGACGAGCATTGGGAGCGGCGTGAAAGCGCGATCTCGATCCGCGGTCTCACGCCCGGCGTCGCCTTCGACCTCGCCCCCTGCTGCCACCCCGTCCCCGGCGACCGCATCGTCGGCATCCGCCGCAAGGGCGAGACGGTGCTGGTCCACGCTATCGACTGCCTGATGCTGGCGAGCGGTGTGGACAGCGATTGGATTGACCTCGCCTGGGGCAACCAGTCGTCAGGCGCGACGGGTCAGTTGTCAGTGACAATCTACGACCGGCTGGGGACGCTGGCGGAAATGGCGGGCATCTTCGCCCAGAACAAGGCCAACATCATCACGCTGATGCAGGCCCATATCGACCACCCCTTTGTCACCTATGACGTTGAGGTTGAGGTGCAGGATGTGGGGCATCTCAACCGCATTGTCTCCGCCCTGCGCGCCAGCGACGCGGTGGCTCAGGCTGAGCGGCAGTAGTGGCGATCATCGGGCTGGATCACGTGCAACTCGCGATTCCGGAAGGGGGCGAGGGTCAGGCGCGTGCCTTCTACGCCGGGCTGCTGGGGATGACCGAGGTGCCTAAGCCCACCAACCTCTCGCCCAGCGGGTGCTGGTTCACCGGCGGTGCGGTGAGCCTGCATATTGGTGTCGATCCTGACTTCCGTCCGGCAACCAAGGCGCACCCGGCGCTGCTGGTCGATGACCTTGCGGGATTGCGCGCGCGGCTGGTGCAGGCGGGTTGCGTGACTCGCGATGACAAACCGGTGGAAGGCTACGTCCGGTTCTTCACCGAAGACCCCTTCGGTAATCGCATCGAGCTGATGGAGCGGATGCCTTGAACTCCCTCCCCGTTGCGCAGCAATGGGGAGGTGGCACCGCGAGGCGGTGACGGAGGGGTTCTCTGTGGGTTCGTGCTGAAAGTTGCGCGGCTGCGCCGCGGGGTTTCACGCAGAGATGTCGCGCCCGCTGCACCGCGCGGATCATTTCCTACATGGCAACGCCGCCTTATGGGTGGGGTGGCTCTTTCGCATTGTTGCCTTGTTCATTCGGCCCAGATGCCCGTGGGCGCGTTTTGGAAGCGCGCGCCGGGGGGGGGGGGCAGCTTGCGAAAGTGTCAATTTCGATTTTCGTGCGTAAGGCTATGAAATTATGAAGAAATATGCGTAAATGGGCGCTTGACACCCTGTCAACTTTGTCAACTTCGCAAGATTGTTGCGCTGCCCTTAAGCTATTGATTTATTTGTAGGCAGGAGGTTGCTCCAAATGGGGACGCGGAGAAGGATGTGAAACCCTGCGTGGGATTGCGGCGAAGCCGCTTTTGGAATCACACAAAGACACAAAGGCACGAAGAGGGCGTGCGTGGTTGCAGCCTTGCACCACATCTTTGTATCTTTGTGTCTTTGTGTGAAAAAGAAACTCACTGGCGCGGCCGAAGGCTGACCTCTCCGCGCCTCCCTTCCTTCTCTGCGCCTCTGCGTGAAACCTAATCCGCCACCCGTCGCACCGGCACGCGGATGTTGCAGATGTCCGCGCCGCCTGCGGGCGCGATGAAAAACGGATCGCGGCGGTTGGCGATGGCCTCGGCGTAGGTCGCGAAGGTGGTGCTTTCGGTCGAGAGATATTCGAACGCCGGTTGCTCGGAAGGGGCCAAATCACTAGCCACCCGCACCGACAGGATCGGCGTGCGCTTGGCGCTTTCCTCGGCGGTATAGAACCCCAGATCGCCCGACCCGCGCGGCAAGGAGGAGAGGAACTGCATCCCCTCGATCACCCGGCCGACCAGCGCTATATTGCGATCCAAGTGGCGCGGCGCATGGCCGATCACCGTGTAGAGCTCAGCGCCCGAGCCAGTGTCCGGCGAATAGTTCCGCCCCACGCCGACCATGCCGTAGCAGTGGGTGGGCCAAAAAGCTTCAACACCGTCGTCGTTTCGACCGGATCCGAAGGGCCAGCCCTTTAAAAGGAACGTTTCGTTGGCATAGCTATCGCCTTTTTGCCTCGCAATCGCGTCTTGAATTGTCTTCGTTTCAGGGACAAACCCTTTTTTTGCGAGTTCATACAGCCATGCATTGCGTTGTGTTGCTGTAACAGGAAACAAGTTTGGCATTGTCGGGAATTCAGGGAAGACAGCGCTATAATCCGCCTCCCCCATCACCGTCAGCCCCTCGGGCAGCGGCTTCGGCTTCCCCTTCGCTTCCGGGTTATCGTAATTGGGATCGCCCCACTGGGTGACGTAATTGTCCTGCACCCGGTTGACCGAGATCCCATCATACCACTTGGCGCGCGCGAACAGGCGGATGTTATGCACCCAGCCTTGGCTGAACGGCGCGGGCATCAACTGGATCACCACGGTGCGCGACTTGCCCTCGGCGTCAGGCGCGAGGGTCATCACCAGCACATCTTCCGCCGGGATCGCCACCCAGTCCGCCTTGGGCGCTGCGGCGACGATTTCGGAAGGGGCGAGGGCAGCTGGCTTGGCCGTCTCTTGTGCAGCAAGCGGCAGGGCCAGGGCGAGTGCAGCCGAAGCCGCCAGAAGCAAAGTTCTCATGCGCACATTGGTGCCACCACGCGCCTTGCGAAGCAATCCATTCGCGGCTAGTGGCGCGTGCTTGTCTTCTCAGGCGCTCAAGCAGCGAAGTGGTAGCGCACTAATTTGCGCTCAAGCAGCGAAGCGGTAGCGCACGGGTAAGTCATACGGAGCAGTGGCCGAGTGGTCGAAGGCGCACGCCTGGAAAGTGTGTATACGTCAAAAGCGTATCGTGGGTTCGAATCCCACCTGCTCCGCCAATAGTCTATGAATAATAACGATTAAATTTCGAATTTGGGGTGTGTTACCATATTGGCTCCCTAATAGCGCCAAGCGCTGGGCCTTCTGAGCACGCAAGGTCCGATTTCGTATCAAAATCACCTGTGCGCGTTCCTATGATCTCGAGTATGTGGCCAACATCCTATAGTTTCGCTTGAAAAGCCGAAAGAGCTTGGCGTGGACCGGCCCGTTCACTTAGTGTTGCCGCATAAACCCCGTAGAAATCGGCGACGCCATCTCAGATCACGCGCAGCAGCCATTTGACGCTGCCAAGTTTTCATTCCAGTTGCTCGAAGCCTTTGGCAACAAGAAGACCTCGATCGATTGCCTGCGCGAGGGCAACACCAACCAGTCCGATCTCCCCGGCACCGTCCCTGAGTGAACGCACATGCATACGGCTGCCGACATCCGTCTGCCTGACCAAATTGAAAATCGGGGTTGCCTCGGCCGCAGTGCACAGCCGATTAAATCTTCTCTTGCCAGTATCTTGCCGGACGGCCAATCATATGTTCGACAGGGGGCAACGCATGAGCCGCCAGCATATCATTACCTATCGGCGCACGCTGGCCGAGCAAAACCATGAGACCGACAGCCATAAGCTTATCGACATAACGCGGGCGGGGTCTCTGACTGTCGAGAAGCATGAGCGAGCGGTTGTCGTGATTCTGGCGGTTGGAGAATATGAGCGTTTGAAAGAGATCGAAGCGGTGCAGAATGGTTGATCAGGCGGACAAGGACAGGTTTCTGAAGGCATTGACAGAGCTCGGCGGCTCTGCCGGCAATGTGCGCCTCCGTGAAGCCCTGCAATGGGATGAGGAAGCTTACCCCCGCACAACCACCGGCGACCATTTCGGCGAACTGGATGTAGGCACCAATCCGCGCCTCGCTCCAGCCAACCGGCGGGGACTTGAAGTCGCGAAGATTGGCGAGCTTGTCGGCCAGCTTGATTTGCTTGGCATCGTCGGAGGCAACGGGTGCCTTGAGCACCTGGAGACGTTTACGCTCAAGCTTGTCGAGGCTCTTGTCGTCGGTGACCTCAAGCACCAGACCACAGATTCGCTCGCCGAAGCGTTCGGTAAGCTCCTCAGCCGTAGTCCTGGTGTCCTCTATCGTGTCGTGCAGGATCGCTGCTGCGAGGATGTCCGCGTCCTCCACCCCGGCCTCGATCAGGATGTTCGCCACGTCGAGCGGGTGGTTGATGTAGGGCGTCGCATCGACGTCCTTGCGGCGTTGCTCGCGGTGACGGTCGGCAGCAAAGCTTGCCGCACTAATGATCATGGCTGAGTCAGGCGTAGGTTGGTGTGCGATATGCATATCTTTCCTCCAGGTCTTGAATGATGTCATCGATGAGTTCGTCGATCGTGATGCGGCAGCGCTGGGTTGGCTCGGGCATTACGCGGGCGGTCTCCAGCGCGCAGCGAACATGCTCCGGGTCGCTGCTGAAGCGGGAGAAGCACTCCTTCTCAATAAAGGTTCTCCATCGGCGGAGTTCACGGTCACGTTGGTTGGCAAACATGTCGACCTGCGCATCGAACAGCAGCCGGCGGTAGGTCGTGCAGATCCGGGACCAGCCGAGATAAAACCCGTCGAGCACTATGGCTGAACGGTCACCCAAGATCTCAGGCATGCGCGTACGGGGTCTCAACAGCCGATGCGCGAAGGTGAAGCGATCACGACATTGCCAGATCAACTCGAGGAGATTGCTCTCAATCGACCGGTTCTGGTGCCAGGCAAGTTCATCGGCGCAGATCGAATTGTCAGAGAAATGCCGCAGCCTACGGGTTGGTATTCTGGCCAAAATGAAAGACCAGTCCACGAATTGCTGGTGGGCAAGTTGGTCCATCGGCTGCCTCCGGGAGACACCGAGCCTTTGCGCCGCAGGTCGTAAACCCAGCAGAGCCATTGGCTCAGGTTTACAGTTTGCGGTTCCATTTTCAGGAACTGTCGAGACTTACTCGACAACCGAAACGATACATAAAGCCCGAGCAGAAGCAAGCGGTGTTTACGGTGCGCGTTTGATATTGATGATGATGTGTCTGGTTGGCGCAGACTAATCCGTAATTGCGAGCAGCGCATCGAACTAAAGTTCTGTCCTCATGAAGAGAGCAAGAAATTTGCCCCAGCCCTTGTAAGTGAGCTGGGGCAAAGATTTGGAGATAGAACCGCAGGAAGCTTGGGTGGGCGGATACTGGTCAGGCGATCAAGTTACTGAGAGAGAGATTGCTGACGCCAATCAGCTGGATTTCGAGGTCCGCGATGCCATTGCCGTCAACGTCAACGGAGAGGATTTCATTGGCGAATCGCGCCTCGCCTGGGGTCTTCGAAAAGGCTTTCGAGCCAATCCAGCGAAACGCCTGATCACCAGCCACCCGCGTATTAGCATCAATCCTCGACAGGTCGATAATGTCGCCGGTTTGGAAATCCTGGATGATGTCGCGGGTTGAGCTGCCAGGGCGAGAATCGGCGACCGACATGTAGACGAAGCGATCGTTGCCCGCACCGCCGACCAAGGTGTCCTTCCCGCCGCCGCCAATCAGAGTGTCGATTCCCCCGCCACCAAACAGTCGATTATTGCCTGCGTTACCCGTAAGGGTGTCGTTAAAGGCGGTGCCGATCAGATCCTCGATGCTGATCAAGGTGTCACTACCCGTTGCCGTGCCAGTATTTTGCGCGCCCGTGATGGCAAGATTCACGGTCACTGCCGCAGCGCTGGCTGAGTAGTCTGCCCAATCGTTACCCGTGCCACCATTGAGGGTGTCGTTACCACTGCCGCCAACGAGGGTGTCATCACCCGCGCCGCCGAGAAGCGTGTCGTTGTTTGCGCCGCCGTCGAGGCGGTTGTTGCCGCTATTGCCCGAAATGACATTGGCATAGCCATCACCTGTGCCATTCAGCGCGGCTGAACCAAGCAGGTAGAGGTTGTGCTGATCCGACGCGAGGCTCAGCGATGCAAGGTTGAACGAGACGGTCGACACGACACCCGGCCCGAGCGTTCCTGCAGCCGTGTCAAAGGTGACCGGCTGACCGCCCGACAAAGAGCCATCTGCGACAGTGCCGGTCTGCCATTCGATCGTTTCGTAACCATAGGTGACATGCGCATGGGTGTCGGTGCGCAAGCCCGTGTTCCCGATATAACCCACCACCTCGCCGGCCACGACCGACGCGCCCAATTGCGGCATGACGCCGTTGGTTTTGATGTGAGCGTAGGTGATCACCAGACCGTCCGCGTAAGCCACGGTAACAAAGTTGCCGAGGTTGCTGGGGCCGTTGGACGGGTCAGAGGAACCGGTACTTGCGCTACGGCCCTCAGGCACATTTTCACGCAAGCTGATGACCTTGCCGGGGCCGTGGGCGGTGTAGGGCGCGCCATACACCTGAGTGTTACCGAGCGTGAAGTCCAATGAGTAGTAGAGGCTAGAGGTATGCGAGACAGAGCCGCCGAAGCCCTGAGTGATCAAGGCCCAGCCCTGTGTGCCGAGGTTGATCGGGATGTTGGTTCTAATTGCCATGTTAACTCTCCTATGCGCAGCCGTTCTTGGCTGCTGGGAGGCATAGGATTCTGCGCGCCAATCAGCAATCAGCTAAATATCTGTAATTCTGGTACTTTATGTCAAAATTGGCTTCCTTGGAATTTTTGCCAATCTTGGCCAATGATGACAAGAATCGCATGTTTCCCAAGATTTCCAATCTTGCCAAAGAATCCAAAGCGTGTTCTATCCCGGACCGTTGGCGGGAGTGATAGATTTGAGTGATCTTCTTCATGCTGGGTGGTTCGCAATCATGAGATTTGACGAGCTCGCTGCTGCGATCAGCACAACTTTCGGAAATTTGCTGACCAAGCAGGATATCCTTAGGCATCATGCATTGGATCCGGACGTGGCCGGGCCCACAATTGCACTTTCCAAGAAGGCAATACTTGGCGATCCCAATAGAAATCCGCAACTGCGGGCCGTGAAAGAATTGATGCTTAATATCGTTGATTTTGATGAAGCAAGAGCAAGTCAAATGATCGAAAAATTTAAAGACAGAAACAATTTACCTCAAAAACAAGAACGCTATAAGATGAAGTCTTCCAATTATTATAACTCTCCGTCAATGCCGAAATATTTTTCGAATTGGAAAATGGCAAAAGACAATTGGATTAACTTGTTGGAAAAGACACAATTTTACTAGACTATTGTAATTTGTAATTTTTTTGCCCTGAGTGTTTTCTTGTCGGGCGCCGATATCCTGGTGCAAAGAAGAAGTTGACGTATTCGACTGGATAGAAGCGTTCAAGCAGGGCGCGATGCGAGTTGCGAGCCCATCATCGATTAGTGCCGGCGCGTCTCGCAGCAGCGACTGGAGCTTTACGAATGCCGTCTCAATGGGCTTCAGATCCAGACTGTATGACTGCAGGCAGAACAGCTGGCCGGATCGTTCCATGCCTCCCTACGAGGCCATGGAGGTGGAGGCCGAGTTGGTCGCGTGGCACATCTGTGATCGCTGGGGCATTGTCACGGGCTCGCCTCCTTATCTTCGCCCTTACATGGATAGGGCACAGGCGGAGATCTCCTTCGTCGATCTCGATCGGGTGATCAGAGCCATCGCCAAGGTGGAGCAGTTTATGCCTCGACGGCCGTCGGCCGCGGTTTGGATTCTTCGATATTCTCGCCTACTTCGGACTGATCAGCGGCGCCGTCCAAATGTCCGCAGGGTATACCCCAACGAGACACCTCCATGATACAGATCAGGTGTCTCATTAGCATTGACTTTGACATTTTGGACACTTATCGTCCATGGTCGAGAGGCTAGTGAGACATATTCATCATGACCACGATCATAGGCTACGCACGCGCAAGCACCGAAGACCAGGACTGCAGCATCCAGGAAGAAGCTCTCAGTGCAGCTGGCTGCACCGTTGTCCGCTCTGAGAAGAAGAGCGGCACAACACGGCAGGGGCGAGAGCAGCTCGATACGATCCTCGATTTCCTGCACCATGGCGACACGCTGGTAGTGACTCGCATCGACCGGCTGGCGCGATCGGTGAAAGACCTGGAAGACATCGTAGAGACCATCAGAGCCAAGGGCGCCCACCTGCAGGCCACAGAGCAGCCGATAGATACTACCACACCAGCGGGCATTGCCTTCCTCCAGATGCTGGGGGTCTTCGCCCAGTTCGAGACGGCCCTTCGCAAGGAGCGTCAGATGGAGGGGATCGCCAAGGCAAAGGCAGCGGGCGCTTACAAGGGCCGCAAACCTTCGGTGCCTATCGACGAAGTGCGTCGGCTGAAGTCGGAGGGCCTCAATCCGACCCAGATCAGCAAAGAGCTCAAGATTGGAAGGGCGTCCGTCTACCGTGTGCTGGGCGCTTAGCATGGGGAACCGAACGATGGGGGAACGCAACTCTGCTATCTGTCGAGCGTACGAGTTCGGCTACTGCCAAGCTGACATCGCAAGAGCATTCGGACTTAGCTCAACCCGAATTGGTCAGATACTCAAGGAACACGATGTTCCTAAGCAGAGCGGCTGCATCCCACCATTGTTCTGGGACGGTCGGCCAATGCAGCTCTGATCCAGAGCTCGGCGTCCGACTGCTGCGTGCCCGCTTGCGCCCACGCCGTACCAACAAGCCTTCGTCACGATACAACCGGTAAAGCTATTTGTTATTAATGATGGGCCCTTGCGTTCGAGCATCACGCCGACGGGGCGGTAGCCGAAGACACCTGATTGAATGCGAACAATTACCTCGACCACAAACTCGATCTAGGGTGCGCCGAACATCTTACGCGCGGCCGTGACTTCTGGACCTTGCCGGCCAGCCGGGCGGCTGTTGAAGATGCCGTGGACAACGACGTTGCGCAGATATTTCGTGTCCCTCTGGTTTCGGCACTCCAGGTTTTGCCGTAGCGCAACGCCGAATAGCATCTTTTCGACCCAATGGATCAGCGGCTTAGTGCCTGTTCGGTCACGACTGAAGTATCCTTCGGGCGTTAGCAGGGGCATCAAGAACATTATAGGCGTACCGTTATGCTTTGTGGTGACCTCATCATAATGATCGCGCTTATGCGGTTGGAGAACCTCACGCCGAAATCCGCCTTGCGACACAGTCATGCCGATATACCAAGGTTTCATCGTCTCGCCATGGCGCAGTCCGAACGCATAGCAGCCGATCGCCTGCTCCAAATCTTCCGGTTTGGAACCGTATCGCTCGGATGATTCACGCACCTGCTCCCAGAAATCCGGTTGGCGGGCGGGTATTTCCCTCTCAACCCGGGTCAACTCGAATGGTCCGTACATATCAAACCACATCAGCGACGCTCCCCCTATCTAGCTGCACTGCGGTCTGAGACATTGCATCGGATGAGCAAGCATGACTAGCCCCTCGCTCCCTATCAAACCCCTCCCGCACCATCTTGAGCAACTGCCTCGCTTCCGCCCGCAGCGCGAGCGCTTCCTTGGTCTGCCGACCGTGTTGGTAATTACCGTTTCTTTCACCCTTGGTGGCTCCTGCTCTGGCGCCGCTGGACTCGCGCGCGCGCGCGAGGCTGGAGGGGAAGTGCCGGTTGGGGGAAATCGGATGGATTATGGTATCGGAGTGATCAAGGTACGCCGACGTAGCTTCCATCGGGTGCCATCTGGGGCAACGCGAGGCGAGCAAACCGGTTGCTCTTTGCTATGGTGTGAGGCTGTCCAGTCATGGGAGAGTTCCAGCGGTTCGGAATTGTCGTTCGCCAGCGTCACAGTCGTCACACCTCCTAGAGGTGTGTGACGTTTGTGACGGCAGCATTGGCCCGCACACGTGACGCACAGTGACGGGTTGTGACGGTTGTCACAGATTGCATCAGACGTCATCGCGAACCTTCCAAACGTGTCCGCCAAATTCGCGGACCTCGTCCATGTCGATCAGCTTGGTCTTGGCGCGCATAAACGCGGTTCGGGCCGCACTCTCGCTTGCACCGGTAGTCAGCCCGTGTGCAGCGCAGGCATCGCGCCAGTGCTCGACCGCGACCACGGGGCAGGAGGACGGGTGTTCGCCGCCCATGCCTTCGCGCCCAAAATCGCGCAGCGCATCAGTCAGCGCGGCCATCGCCACTTGGTTCTTGCCGGTAAGGGGCTTGCGGATTGGCAGGGGTTTGTCCGCCTGCTCGACCACGGCGCTGGTTACGGGGTCGCCATCCTCGTCAAGGCCTAGACACACGCTGCGCAGGGTGAAGTGCAGCGGGTCCGGTGCCACCATGTCGCGCTGCTTTTGGCTGGTGATGGTGTGCGCGGATGACACCAGAATTTCCGTATCCACGGCAGCGCGCAAAGCTGATGACCCGCGGGCGCCGCGATCCTCGTCTTTGCCGGTGTGGTGAATGATCAAGACGTTCGCGCCGGTAAGTTCGCGCATAAGGTCGCAATTCCTGACAAACATGGCCGTGTCCTTGGCCGTGTTCTCGTCACCCTCACCAATGGAGCGGGCGAGCGTATCGACCACGATCAGGGCGGGCTTTGTATCTGTCAGCAGCGAGGCGATTATCTTGGCATCCCCGCTAGCGTGCAGGTCCACACCGATCGGCAACAGTGTGAAGGGCGCGCCTGCCATGTGGGGGAATTCAGACTTGAACGCTGCCAGCCTGTTCAGGACGCCAGCGCCGCCCTCGGCTGCGATGTAGAACACCGGCCCCTGATTGACCTTGCAGCCCATCCACGGCTCGCCAGCGGCTAGGTGCATGGCAAGGGATATGGCCACGAACGTCTTGCCAGCATGAGACGGACCGTAGATCACGGAAAGCCCGTTGACGCTCAGCCATCCCTTGATGAGGTAATTGACATCTAGCACCGCCGTGATGGCATCTAGGTTCACCATCTTGCGCTTGATCTGGGCAGCGCGGGGGGAAACCTGGCGCTCGCCTGAAGTGCCAAACGGATCATCATCCGGCACCCAATCAGGTCCGAAGGGATTGAACGTGCGCCCCTCCTGTTCGCGTGCCAGCGCGGCAATCCGGTCGTCTACGTCAGTCATCGCGCGCGGCCTCCTGAAGCATGGCGTGCATCTGCTCGGCTTGCATCGCGGTCCTGAGTAACCGCCGGGAAAGGGTGTTAAGTTCGTCCAGCCATTCGAGCGGCGCGGGCGCGTAGAGGTTCGGGGTTGCCCATTCGACCACCTCCCACGCCAGATAGCGGGCGGTGTCAGACGGGGTGCGAGCGATCATGGCGCTAGCCGCGTTCCTGAAGCTGCGCAGCTTGGCGCGGCGCTCGTATTCGTCGGCAGGAATATCCCCAGCGCAAAACGTCCTCGTCATAATGGCAGGTTGAAAAATAACATGGGTTAGTTAATGCGAACACGACCTTTCGGAGGCTCGGTCGACATGGCTACTATTGCCCCGCATCTTGCGACAACTGCCAGACCCAGATCCCGCGTGGCGTGCCTCCCTCACGGTTCGGGCATCATAATCGCGTTCGCCTTCAGCACGATCTTCTGGCTAGGGGTGCTGGTTCTGGTTCTTTGAGACAGGCCACCTGCGCTGCAAGATGAACATTCCTAATTGGCGTTGCATGCAGCCCTTTTGGTGACCAAGCAGCGATTTAGCCACTGACACCCGATAGAAACCTCATCCTCTGCTTGTCCCAGTCCTCAGGGACAGCGCCCGTGCGGACCATAGTGACACCGTCGATCCCCGCGCGCATCGTGCCGGCCAGAATGGCTTCGACAATGTCCGGCGCGAGAAACGCCAGTCGAACAACCCGCGTGATGTAGGATGCCGAGACGCCTTCGCGCACAGCAAGAATCTGGATCGTAATCTCACCCTTCGCCAGCTCATTCCACCAGTGGCGCGCCTTCAGGATCAGCCTGACCAGCGATGGGTCGGCCTGTTTCAATGCTGCAACGCCGTTGTCGTGAACCAGACGCACCACATGCCCCGTCCGGGTGAGCCTGACCGATGCGCTTTGGGTAAAGGTCTGTTCGCTGTGGTGCGATGCCGGGACCCCGAAAAGCTTAGAAATGCCAGCCAACGCAAGTTCGATATCAATCCGGTCGGTGCGGATAGTGATGCGGGAGACAATGCCTGCTAACTTCGCGTTGGATCGCAGCATCTCGGGAAGCGCGTTGGCACAGTCTTGATTAATCTGCGCCAGCATCTCAGGCGTGATCACAAGCCCGCAAGCGTGCGCAAGCAGCAGTGGATCACCCATCAGCGAAGTCAGCTCCTGCCGAACCACTTGCTCGATCTCCCGGGCAGGGATCCGCATGCCGGTTCTGGCGCCCGGTTCGGTACCATGCTGCAAGAACCGACTGACATAATAGCGATACTGCGTCTTAGCCTTGCGCGCATGCACAGGAACCAACGGTTCTCTATCAGCATCGTACAAGAGCCCGGTCAGAAGACTTGTGCTACTCACGCGAGCGCTGCGTTCGCCCTGCACATTGGCGGCAAGCCGCGCCTGCACCCGGTCCCACTTCTCCCGCTCAATGATCGCATCGTGGTTTCCGGGATGGACCGTTCCCTTATGAGCAATGTTGCCGGCGTAGATTGGGTTCTTGAGGATGTAGTTGAGCTGGCCGCGGGTAAGGGGACAGCCACCGATCGCCTGGCCCTTACTTGAGACGCGTAAGGGTGCACCAATCCCTTCTGCCACCAGCTGCTCGGCCACCAGGCGGACATTGCCGAGCTCCAGATAGCGGGCAT
>NZ_WTYB01000002.1 GCF_009828055.1 Erythrobacter ramosus
CACCTGCGGCCAGCCATGGCGCAGGAGGCAATCTTGCACTAACAATCAACACGGACCACTCAGTGGGGGCCGGTCAAATATCGCGCGTGGAACTGTCATTGAGAATGCGATCGGTGGCGATCGTGACGATCAGATCATCGGCAACAGTGTCGCAAATTCGCTGGTCGGCAACGGGGGTAATGATAATCTCTTCGGTGGAGGGGGCGACGACGTCCTATCTGGCGGCACCGGCGATGACGTCCTCGACGGTGGTCCTGGCAACGATACTGCTGTCTTCAATGTCAATTTCGCTGATGCCCAGCTCACGCTGGAAGGCTCGGATATCTTCATTTCCAGCGCGGCGTTTGGCAAAGACCGGCTCATAGGTATCGAGAACCTGCGTTTCCTTGATGGCGATCGGACGGTTGCCTCGCTATTCGATGGCACCCCGCCCACGATCACAAGCTTCTCGCCGACCGACGGCGCAATCAATGTGGCGGTGGGCAGCAATGTTGTTGTCAACTTCTCCGAGGACATTCGGCGCGGCAGCGGCACGGTCGAGATCCGGAGTGGTTCTGCAACTGGCCCCGTGGTCGAGGCGTTCAATGTCGCCAGCAGCAGCCGGATTGCGATCAGCGGATCAGTCCTGACCATCGATCCGACGAGCGCTCTGACGCAAGGCACCACCTATTTTGTGGTCATCAACCCCGGTGCTATCGAAGACCTTGCGGGCAACGATTTTGCCGGGACCAGCGCCTATGACTTTGCCACGGTTCCGCCTGCGGACACCGCCGCGCCGCTTGCCACAAGCTTCTCGCCGACCGATGGCGCGGTCAATGTGGCGGTGGGCAGCAATGTTGTCGTCAGCTTCTCCGAGAACATTCGGCGCGGCAGCGGCACGGTCGAGATCCGGAGTGGTTCTGCAACTGGTCCCGTGGTCGAGTCCTTCAATGTCGCCAGCAGCAGCCGGATTGCGATCAGCGGATCAGTCCTGACCATCGATCCGACGAGCGCTCTGGCGCAAGGCACCACCTATTTTGTGGTCATCAACCCCGGTGCAATCGAAGACCTTGCGGGCAACGATTTTGCCGGGACCAGCACCTATGACTTTGCCACGGTTCCGCCTGCGGATACCGCCGCGCCCACGGTCACAAGCTTCTCGCCGACCGATGGCGCGGTCAATGTGGCGGTTGGCAGCAATGTTGTCGTCAACTTCTCCGAGGACATTCGGCGCGGCAGCGGCACGGTCGAGATCCGGAGTGGTTCTGCAACTGGCCCCGTGGTCGAGGCGTTCAATGTCGCCAGCAGCAGCCGGATTGCGATCAGCGGATCAGTCCTGACCATCGATCCGACGAGCGCTCTGACGCAAGGCACCACCTATTTTGTGGTCATCAACCCCGGTGCTATCGAAGACCTTGCGGGCAACGATTTTGCCGGGACCAGCACCTATGACTTTGCCACCGCCTTGCCCGAGAATCCTGACGAGCAGCCGGTCATCACCTCCAGCGGCGGTGGCGCGAATTCGGCTGTTTCGGTTCTTGAAGGCCCCACCTCGGTTATCAGGGTTGAGGCGACCGACCCCAACAGCGATATCCTGACCTACTCGATCACAGGTGGGCGTGATGTCGGTTTCTTCACCATCAACCCGCTCACGGGTGCGCTTGCATTTATCGCAGCGCCGGACTTCGAGACGCCGGCCGATAGTGACCGCGACAATCGCTACGAGGTGATCGTCACGGCCTTTGATGGGGTATTCGCTGATAGCCAGACGCTTAATGTCACGGTTGATGATCGCAGCGTGGCACCGCGGCTGATTGTGCCCGATGGCTTTGCCGGCGGGATCGGCGGGACCACAGCGCTGTTCGTAACCTCCGGCTTCCAGGATATCCGCATCATCGATGCGCCGGGCAACATTACGCTAAGCGGCGCTCCGGGCGGTGATGACATCATCCGCTTCGCTGGTGCTGCCGGCGCCTACACTATCACCCGTGTGGGCTCGCGGGTGGAAATTACCGACGGCGATACACGGGTGAGCATTCCAGTTAGTCCGACGGGCATCAATGTCGTATTTGCGGATGGTCCGCGCACGCTGGCGATCGTGGAAGGCAACGTGCGGATTGGCAGCCAGGTGGTTAGCGGGACCGCAACCGCGATCACGTCACAGGCAGAGCCTGATCCCTTGCCTGACCTTGCTGATCCAGCGGTGCGTGGACGGCTAACCGTTGCCGAAGGTTCGCCGGTGATCATCGATGGAAATGTCGATGTGTTCGGCACCAGCTTTGATGCTGAGAGCCTGACCATAACCGGCGGCGACGTGGCGATCCGCGGCGGCTTTACCGGCGGCGATGACATCATCAGCTTCACCGGACCGGCAAGCGACTTCACCGCAGTGCGCATTGGCAGTATCGTAATCATCGAAGGCGGTGATACGCGCGTCAGCATTCCGATAAGCCCTACCGGCACGCGCCTGTTGTTCGGTAGTGACGAGCGCCTGCTTAAGGTCGATACCAACAGCGGCACCATCCTCATCGGAACGCAGGAGATCGGGGCGACGCCGCAGCCCTTGGCAACCAATTCGTCGTCCGACGCCGAAATCTCCTTCGCGTCCAAAATGCCGAACGAGGGCGAGCTTCTGGTCATCGCCCCCACATCTTCCCCTGAAATGCTGGCCTTGGCCGGCAACAACAGCACCAGCGAGACCGACTTATCTGTGCTTGCGGCCCAGCTGGCTGGGGCTGACCCGGCGATGGTTGAACTGTTCAGCCCGGAAGTGCCCGAGTGCATCCAGGGCAGCGTGTTCGATCCCGCGAGCATCCACAGCCCCCCGCCCGATTACATGCCCGCCGCTCTTGCGTTCGACAGCTTCAATCCCGGAGGGGGATAGCCGAAACATCAAGACCCGGTTCTCAATTGTCTTGCTTCCAGCCTTCCGGACTCGGGAATGTGCGTTGGTATCAACAGGCCTGTCATTCTATGCGGCCTTTCGGTTTACCACCCACCTTCGGTCATAAGCGGGGGCGAGGCTCATTCCCGAAAGCGGCATAGCTGCTTCGGGCGGAATCGGACGGACAATTTGGTCTTCATGTATGACCGGGTCTGGGTCGATTGCTGAAAGAAAGGTCTGGTCGACACAAGAGACAAAGCCGCCGTTCGGCTTTGGGGCCAAGCTGATCTGACGGAACGAATTGCAAAGCGCAGCTCATGCCAATCTGGTAGCCGACTGATTTTCTATCGGGACGCCGCCACAGCGGTCTGCGCGGGCTTCATGAAACCAATATCGGCTGAGGCAAAGCGTCCTATATTGGGTGCAACCGAAGGCAGCTCGGAGGGCGCCACACCAAACCAAAGGCCCAGCGTCGCAGATAGCTCGTCGACCGAGGTGGCTGGCAGCAGTCTACCTTGTCCGACTTGGTCGTTGCTGGTGACTGAGACCTGCGGCGCACGTCCGTAGAACCGCCCCCCGCGCACGCCACCGCCGACGATGAAGTGGTGCGCGCCCCAGCCGTGATCGGAGCCATCGCCGTTTGAAGACAGGGTACGCCCGAAATCCGAGGCGGTGAAGGTCGTGACGTTTTCCGCGACGCCCAGCTCCACCGTTGCGCGGTAGAAGGAGTCAATCGCGGAATCGACCTGACCCAGCAGCCCGTCATGAGTGCCGATCAACCCATCGTGGTTGTCGAACCCGCCCAGCGAGACCAGGAACACTTGTCGCGTTACCCCTAGCCGCCCCCGGGCCGCGATCAGTTGCGCGACGACCCGAAGCTGGTCCGCTAGACGGTTGCCCGAACCGAAGCTGGTGTTCAGCGTCACGCCTCGCAGTGCATCATTGACGAAGGCGCCATACTGGATCGAACGATCGTTAAAGCGCGCATAGTCGGCCGCCATGACATTGCCCGAGCCACTGCGTAGCAGCGTGGAAAGCGCCTGCGAGGCGGCGGATGAATTGAACAGCCGGCCGTTCTGCAATGGGTTGTAAAGCGTCGCCCCGGTTGGCGACACCTGATAGGGGACTGCGGTCTGGCCACTCAGGAACACCGCGTTGCCCGTGGCATTGATCGCCGTGAACATCGCATTGGTGTTCGAGCTCAGTGCCAGATCGCCCATCCGGCCGCCCCACCCGGTGCGCGAGCCTTCAGGCTGCGAGCTTTGCCAGGTCGATTGCTGGTCATTGTGCGAAAACAGCTTGGCCGGACGTGGCACACTGCCCGCATCGTATTGCGCGCGGGTCAGCGGAGCGATCAACGGGCCGACATTGAGCAGCGGGGCCATTGCACCGGTATCGAACAGGGTCTTGAGCCGCGGCATGGTGGGGGCCAGCGCATAGGTGATGTCGTCGGTGAGCCGCTGGTCGGAGGGGGCGGCGAGCACAGTATTGGCAAGCGCGTTGCGGCCGAGCGCAATGCCCGATGCGTCCTCTGACCCAGCGGTTCCCCGGATCGCGGCATAGCGCGAGTAATTGGTCGCATCGAAGGGGACTAGAGTGTTCCCGTGATCGTTGCCGCCGTAGAGAAACACGCAGACCAGCGCCTTGTAGCCGCCGGTGCCGTTGAAGGCAGCCGCTTCGGCGAGGCCTGCAAGGTCGAGCGCGTAGGACGAGGCCGCCCCCATCATCGCCAGCTGGCCGGAGCGCCTGAGGAACGCCCGCCGCTCGATTTCAATGCTCTTACCGATGAACATGTCCGCGTCCCCCGAAGCTTACTTCTGAATCAGATAATCGGTGGATGCGAGGATCAGCAGGGCGCCGATCTGCACGCGCCGCAGCCGGTCGGCGTTGGTCGAGCTGGCGGTCAGCGCCACGTCCTCCATTGCTGTGCGGATCGTGTCGCGCACGCTCTGGCTGAGCTGCCGGCCGGTCAGCAGCAGATCAAGCCGGTCGATCAGCGCGGTGCTGTCCTGCGCAATCGCGACCTCAGCCGCAAAGTCGAGCGCGATGTCGGCGACCGGCGTCCGCCCGCCGGTGATCGCACGTTCGAGGAAATTGACATAGCCCGCCACCGAGGTCTCGTTGACCAGTTGGAATTCGGGCGCAAGCAGGCCGCGATTGGCAATTTCGGTGTTTGCAGGGAAGTAGCCTGGGCGGAAGAAGTTGAACACCGAGGGCGATCGCAACGGGCTTTGCCCCAACGCGCTGGCCTGATCGCTAAGATCGCCGATCAGCCAATTGCCGCTATTCGAACGCGCGCCGAAGGTTCTTGCAAGCTGCACATAACGTAGCACCGGTTCGCGCAGCTTGCCGAAATTAGGATTGGCCACATTGGCGGGATCGAGCGCCTCTGTGTCGGTAAGGATTGCCTTGAACACGGCGCCAAGATCCCCGCGTCGACCTTGACCGTTATTGGCAAAGATCGCGGCGACGCGGCCGACATAGGCCGGCGAAGGATTGCTCGTCACCAGCCGTTGGATCATCTGGCGGGCGAAGAACGGCCCGACATTGGGGTGGTTGAAAAGATGATCGAGCGCGCGCCGCAGACTTTCGGCCGCCCCGGTGCCGGCCGGGATGGTCATACCAAGGAAGGTCTTCGCTTCGGGCGAATGGAAACCGGTGGTGCGCGCGGGAACCCAGCGGGCCGGATCGGCGGTCATTGGCCGGCGGGTGTATTCGGCATCCGGGATCTGGCGCGTGCCGCCGACTTCGGGCGTGAAGGCGAGCCCGGCAAGGTCGAAGTCATAACCGGTGAACACCTTGGCGAGCCCGGTCACGTCTTCGCTGGTGTAGGATTCGACCGGACTGCCGTTCACCAGCCGGTTGGTGCCGTCGGCGTTCAGTTCGAACAGCCCGATCGTGAACAGCTGCATGACCTCGCGCGCGTAATTCTCGTCGGGCACCCGGCCGGTGCGGGGATCGGCGGCGCGGTTGCCGCGGGTGTTAAGAAACACGCCCATCGCGGGGTTCAGGGTAATGTCCTGCAACAGCTCGCGGAAATTGCCGAAGGCTTGGCGGTTGAGGATATCCCAGTATTCGCCGATCGCCGGCCCGCGCCAGGTGAGGTTGATGCCGGAGAGCGACGCTACGAAGAACTCCGACAGGGCGAACGCGATCCGCTTGCGCACGGGATTGCCGCCCGAAAGCAGCTGCGACCAGATCATGTAATCGCCGATGATCGCGGAGTTGTAAAAGCGGTTGGCATCGACGCGGTCGAGGCCACGGTCGGCAAAATAGCCGCGCGCGGTTTGGGCGTTGGCGGCGGCGAACTGGCGATCAAGCCACGGCTCGTATCCTTCGCTGCGCAGTTCGGCGATAGCCCCGGTCGAGGCGGAAAGCGAAGCCTTCAGGAGAAACCCTGCCGCTTCGGCATCGGTCTGGGGCTTGCGCACGGTGGCAACCGGCGGGCCGCCGCCGCCTGTGGTGCCACCGCCACCGCTGCCCCCTCCGCCGCAAGCCGCGACGGCCAGCGCAAGCGTGCTTACGGCTACTTCCCGAGTATCTCGGCCACCAAGCGTCTGAGCCTCAGGCGGGGCAGAGAGCGCAGCGGGACCACACTCCAGCTGCGCTGGCCGGGGCACTTGCCCTGTTTCGTCGCGCGGCATGGCATTCTTGTCATCACCCGGAAGAAACATTCGAGCGCCCCCTCAATTCCTAGACGTACGAAGGTTAGAAAACCCTTCGTCAAACTCCAGTTAAATCTGCATCGGACAAAAAAGCGCCAGAGCGGACTTGCGGACGTCGGACTCCGAGACGTCCTAGCCACCGACGTCCAGGCCATGCTGTCAACCGGTTCCGGCTGACCCATTTGAGGAGCGGCACGGCGGCTTTAGGGGGAACCACACGATCATTTTGATGGAAGCCAACGATCGACTCTGGGGCGGCAGCCGACACGGTCTGCTCGGGCTCCGAATGGCGGCTATTTGAGGTCCGTTTCCCAAAACCCGACATTCAAGAAGCGACCCCAGAGCTGACGTTTGGACACAGGATAACGATGCGGCCGTAAGCCAAGTAGGTTTCGCGCCTCACGGGAGCGATTGGATATCTGATCCAGACCTGCCTTGCGCATTCTTCCTGCTGCCGATCTTGGCGCCCGCCGTTGACGAGGCAGACCCATTCTGATCCAAATCCAGAAGAAGGGGGAAATAGTTATGTGGCGATTGAAATGGGAACCAATCCGACGGCTCTTGCCGCTGGTTTTGATGCTGTGCACGCCACATTTTGCCCTGGGCCAAGAGTTCAGCGGGGAAGCGCACTCAGAACAGATTAGTGCCGATGGCGATGAAGAAGATGAGCGCAGCCAAGCTTACGCCGCCAGCTTTGCCCAAAGCCTGAACAAGCGTGAGCGATCGGAATGGATCAATCTCAAGACCTATAGCGACGAGGAATGGGAGCGCGCCGAACACGCGGTCGCAGCAAATCTGGCAGCGTGTGACAAAGGCGATGCGCGGGCCTGCAAGACGGCTGGCGATGCCTACGTTTCCGGTGATGGCGTTTGGCCCGTGCCAGCGATAGCCTATATTCTTTACAAAGAGGCATGCGATGCCGGCGAGGGGGTCGGGTGCCGGGCCTATATCGAGTTGACCGAAACGGGCTATGGCTACCCTGACGGGGATCGAGAAGATGAAGCCGGCTTGATCGAAAGGGCCTGTGACCTCGGCGATCTGGTCGCATGCGACCGATACGCCAACGAATTGCAGGGACAGGATCTAGCCCGTTCGGATGCCATTCTTGAGAAGGCTTGCACGGCTGGAGGTGAGGAGGCTTGCCTAAGTCTCGGAGCGCGCCTTCTTGCAATCGGGCAGCCTGAAGACAATCAGCGCGCGGCTGAAATGTGGGACGCCATGTGCCGCAAATCGGTCGTGTCGGCCTGTCAGGCTATGGTCTTGCTGGCGAAAAACAAACCAGAGCCCGACGAAGCGCGAGCCGCCCAATACCAGCATTTGTCGTGCTATCTCGAAAGTGCCCCGGAATGCGTGAATATGGGCGATCGCGCCTATCGCGGAAACGGTGTCGCCGAGAACCGGGATCTTGCCATGGCCTATTATGACAAGGCTTGTCAGATCGATCCCGGATATTGCGAGATCTCCGCAACGCTTCGTTCCATCCCTGTGTTGCGAAACGCCTGCACACCGGATGATGCGCAAGCATGCACAAGCCTTGGCCGAGCCTTGTCTTACTCGCTCTCGCCGGAATTTGACCGTGAAACCGCCTTGGCATTGCTGCAATCGGGCTGCCGCCAAGGATTGGGCGACGCCTGCCTCGACGCGGTCGAAATCATCCGCAGGAACTACATATGGAACGATCTGGCGCGATCAGCGCCGATCAGTGAAATGCTCGAACGCGGCTGCGAGGCCGACAATCTGGATGCCTGCTTCAAACTCGCGGACGCGCTCGAGCTGGGCGAGCTTGGGACGACCAATGTCGAACGTTCAGCCGATCTGTTCAACCGCTTGTGCGACGCGGGATCTCTCGAAGCATGCGATCGGGCAAGCAAGTATGCCGGGTCTGCCCCCGGAGACCTTCCCGCGCCGATGCCCGAAATGCAGACATCGCGGTGGTCTTTCGAGACAGAGATTTGCTTAACACAGAACGAAATCTTCCGCGGGAAGACGTACTCGCATGAAAACTGCCCGCGGACCGAAAAGGGCATCCGTAGCAACCGGGCACTGCGCGATGAGGCGCCTTGGCAAGCGCTGCTCTGGCGACCCGAAATCCTCAACGGCATTCGTCTGGGCGTGACCCAGCGGGTGGCGTGTGGCGGCACGCTTATTAAAACGGGGTGGGTGCTGACAGCGGCGCATTGCCTGACCGACAACGAAACCAATGTTCGCACGGGAGGCCACCGGATCAGGCTGGGCGTTTTCAATCCGCAAGTTGACGAGGGGATCAGCTATCCGATCCTGCGTACCATCCCCCATCCGCAGTATGATGCATCAGAAAACTACGTCTTCGACATCGCCTTGATCCAGTACGATCCGCGCGCTGGCCGTGTCGGCCGTTCAAGCGACGCGGACAGCGTGCGCAGGAGGAATGCGATTAGCCCGGTCACTCTTGATCCCCTTGAAGTCGGCCAGCGCAAGATCGTCACTGGGATGCCGGCATATTCCTATGGTTGGGGTTGGACGGAGACTGAAAAAAGCAAGTCGAGCAATTATCTCCAGATCGTGACGATGGAGATGAAAAGCGAAACAGCTTGCACCGCGCAGACCAAATTCGTGAATGCAATGGGCGATGCCGCCTTGTGTGTTGGCGGCAAGAATGGCGCACAGATGTGCTACGGCGATAGCGGCGGCCCGCTGGTCTTGTATGGCAACCGCGGCGCGCGGGCGATCTTGATCGGCGTTGTCAGCGCCGGCAAGCAATGCGGCGCAACCGGCCTGCCGAGCCAGTATACCCGCGTCGCAAAAGTCAAAAGCTGGATCAAGAAATACGTCAAAGGCATTCCTTAGGTCAGTTTGTCCGCTCCCCAACCAGCTCCGGTCATGAGCGGGATCGAAGCGCGGTCCCGAAAGCCGCATGGCGGCTTTCCCGTAGACAGCATACCACTTGCCTTTCAGACAGCGGCACGAGTCCGACCATGCGCAGGACTAGATCCGGTTCATCGTCACCCAGCTTTTGTCGCCTCGCCAGACCTCTGCAAAGGCTCTCTCAGACGCCAGCCTTTCACGGTAATTGCCGAGCCTTGCCTCGGTTCGGGCAAGGCCAAAAAGGGCAAGGGCGCTGTTCGGCGCTTCGAACAGCGCCGCTTGAAACGCCGTCTTGGCATCCTCGAACCGTCCGGCCTCAAACAAGGCCGCGCCCAGTGACTGTTTGACCGGGTAATACCAGTACGGTGGTTCGTTATACGGCACGGATTTCTGCATTTCCGCGGCCTTGGTAAAGTGCACGATCGCATCGCCGTGGCGCTTGCTTGCCATTGCTCGTCTGCCTTTTGCCACCTCTGTCGCCAGTGTGATGATCAGCGGTGCGGGAAAGCCGTTCGCCTCCATGGTCGCGGCCGCCTTGCTCCTTGCTAGGCGCTCCATCGCCGCGATTTCGGCGGCGAAATCGCCAAGCTTCGGGTTGAGCCCGATGGCCACAGCGCGGGCATAGTGGCGCATGGCTTCGACATATTCGAGCGGATGCGGATCGGCGGTCAGGGCGATGATGGCCTCGGGGGAGGAATACTGCGCGTGGGCAAAATAGGGTGCGGCATAGATTGCCTGCACCCAGTAAAGCTCCCGGCCGATCTCGGCGTCGATGACGCTCTCGAGCTTGCGGGTCTGGTTGAGAACGGTTGGCAAGTCGCCCATCGCCTGCGCCGATGTCAGCAGGAAATGCACATTGTGCGGATAGTACCCGAAGCGGACCAGGCCGTCGTCGCCGAACGTCGCCAGATAGGCCTCGTCCGCCGCGACCGCGCGCTTGTTGGCCTCGATGGAATCCTGATAGCGGCCAAGCCGGAAGTAGATATGCGCCGGCATGTGGACGAGATGGCCGAGTGCTGCCGGTCCGGTCTTGTCGAGCCGATCGGCGGCCGCTTCCGCCTTGGCCGGATCAGGAAGTTCCAGCAAATGGATGTAAAGATGGGAGGCCTGCGGATGATCGGGCGTGCGCGCCCTCACGCGTTCGATCAACCCAACCGCCTCCGCAATCAACGGCGCCGGTACGCCATCGACTGACCAGTAGTTCCAAGGGCTGGTGTTCATCGCCGCTTCGGCAGCGAGCACGGCGAGATCATCGCTCTCGGGAAATTGTCTCGCGAGCGCGAGCATGGCCTGCGCGTAACCCCGATCAAGCTTACCCCGGTCTGCGGCGGGATCCGACGAATAGCGCAGTTCCTGCGCGGCGATAAGCGCGTTGGTGAAGGCGCCCGATTGCGTGGACAGGCGCCGTGCCTGCTCCAGCGCGTGCAAGGCTGGGGCGTTTTGCCCCGCATCCATTCCTGCATTGATATTCGGGCCGCGCGCCAGAGCCTCACCCCACCAGCATTCGGCACACGACGGATCGATCTCGCGCGCACGAACGAAAGAGGCAATTGCGGCGCGGTGGTTGAAGCCATAGGCGAAGGCGAGGCCCTGATCGAAATAGCGACGCGCCTCGGATTTTAGCTTGCCGAGCGGAAGGTCCGAGCGGGCGATGTCGGGAAACAGGCCAATCGCGCCGGCACTCATGCCGCGCTCGCTTGCGATGTCCGCCGCAAGTTGCAGCCTGGCGGAGTAGGCTGCATCGAAACCCGCATTGCCGCGGCAGGCGGAGCGCCCGGGGCGGGTCGGATCAAGCGCCGCGAAGGCCTTGTCCGACAGCTCGAAGGACGATGTCGATGCGGTTGCCCCCGTGCACGCAAGCGAAACGAGGACGGCGGCAGAAAAGCCGGTGAAGTTGCCCATCGTGCACCTCCGAATACGTGGTGTGACCAATTCGGGTCGACGTTATGCGGATTCGAGTAGGAACGGAAGGAATTCGAGATGTCCGGCGTCCCATGCCAACCCAATCTCGGCATACGCGCACCGTCGATAATCGATCGCGACCGCATGGTGGAGGCTTTCGGGCGCGAGCTGTCAACGCTTATTGGTAGACGGAACGACAGCTTACTAGCACTCGGCGACTAGAAGCCGCCATTCAGCAAGTGACCCCGCTGCGAACATCTTGAACGTGCACTTGCACCCAGAAAGGGATTGGAGCATGATTTTATCAACGTGGAGATGGCATGCAAAAACGACCTGATTTCAAGGCTCTTAAGGGTCTGGGCATTCTGACCATTCTCGCGAGCGGGCCCCTGGCGGCAGAAACTCCGCTTCGCCCTGACGAACTCGCCTACCGTGAACTGTTCGAGGAACTGGTCGAGACCAACACCACCCTGAGCAGCGGGAGTTGCACTCTTGCAGCCGAGCGGATGGCTACGCGTCTGAGGGACGCGGGACTGCCCGAATCCCAGATCACCCTTTTCGCCGATTTCGATCATCCGAAGGAGGGCGGTCTCGTCGCTGTCTACCCAGGCACATCTAGGACCCTCAAGCCGATCCTTGGCATCGCCCATATCGACGTCGTGGAAGCCAAGCGCGAGGACTGGGTGCGCGATCCCTTCACGCTGATGGAGGAAGACGGCTATTTTTACGCCCGCGGGGTGGCCGACACCAAGGCGCTGGCCGCTACGCTGGTCGACACCCTGATCCGCTTCCAGCGTAGCGGCTACAAGCCGAAGCGCACCGTCAAGATCGCGCTCACTTGCGGCGAGGAGACCAACGGCGCCTTCAACGGGGTCGAGTGGCTGGTCGCCAACCGCCGCGATCTGATCGATGCCGCCTTCGCGCTCAATGAGGGCGGCGGCGGCACCACCGACGGCAACGGAAAAGTTGTCGAGCAGACCATGCAAGTCGGCGAAAAGACCTTCGCCACCTACCGGTTGGAGACCCGCAATCCCGGCGGCCACAGCTCGGTCCCGCGCCCCGACAACGCCATCTACCAGCTAGCGCAGGCGCTGACGAAGCTCGGGGCCTACGAGTTCCCGCTCGAAATGACCGAGACGACCCGTGCCTATTTCCGCCAAGCGGGCATGGGCCGCAAGGACGAGACCGGTGCGGCGATGGTCGCGCTGGCAACTAACCCGGGCGACACGACGGCCGAGGCGATCGTCAACCACGATCCGTTTCTCCATTCGAACCTGCGCACCACCTGCGTTGCGACGATGCTGGACGGTGGGCATGCCCGCAACGCGCTGGCGCAACGCGCGGGGGCCTATGTCAACTGCCGCATCTTCCCGGGCCACCCGGTGGAGGAAATCCGCGCCGAGCTCGCACGTGTGATCGACGATCCCGGTGTGACGGTCACGACGCTGCCGCCGCTGCGTCCGGCTCCGCCCCCGCCCCCGCTCGCAGCCGAGGTGATGGAGCCCGCGGCGAAGCTCGTCGCGAAGTATTTTCCCGGGGTGCCATTGGTTCCGGTGATGGCCAACGGGTATACCGATGCGACTTTCCTCACGGCGGTCGGTATTCCCACATATGGAGTGCCGGGGCTGTGGGGCGATCCCGACGGCAACGGCGCGCACGGGCTCGACGAGCGGATCGAGGTGCGGTCGGTCTATCTCGGGCGCGATTTCCTGTTCGATCTGATAAAGGCTTACGCCGAATAGGCGCCGACCAGCACAGCCCATCCGACGGGGCTCGTACAGCGACAGGAAATGGTCCGGTTGATGAATGGCGGGTCCTAGCTAGAAATGCGGGAAAGCCGCATATCGGCTTTCAAGTCGCCGCTGCAACGCATTTCCCGACCGCTCGTGGGTGGGAGGCTGTCTGTCTGCTTTGGGCCTGCTAAATGGCGAAATCAGACATTCAAGCGAGCTTGCGGGCATGACAGCATCGCGCCCTAAAATTAGGCGCTTAGCGCGAAATGCTCCGCGCTGTCTCTCTGCTCGCAAACGAAGTCGAATGGTTTGTGCACGGAAATGGCGGACATTCTCAGGCAGTCAAGTTTCCGACAGCTATGATCAAGCCAAGCATCTGAAATGCTTCTGCGGGTGCCTGACTGGCCACCCACAAGGATGATATGACGGCGAGCGCGGACACGGGCAGGTGCCACCATGGCGCCCTTTCTGCTTCCCGGTGTTCCAATACCGGTAAAGCCAATCCGCAGAGCAAATACATCACGAGCCGCGAAAGTGCGCTGGCTACGGCCAGCGTAGCAAAGCCCGCCCACAGACTGAATAGGATTGCCGTGCCACCAAAGAAAACGATTGAGACGTCGGGTGTTTGAAAGCGGTTTGAGACGTGGGCGAAAATCCGCGGGAGCGTTCCTTGCTCTCCCATGCCGAACGTCATCCGCGGCGTTACGATGCCACCCACAAGTGAGTTTGCGCCTATAGAAAAAGCGGCCGCCAGCGAAATCGCGATCACGCCAAACTGCCCTACCAATTGGCCGGCCGCGGCTGCCAGTGCATTTTCGTTCCCGTCAGCCTGCGGGGCAAAGGCTGCGTAAGCCCAGATCACCAGCATGGTAAACAGGGTGAAAGCAGCAAGCGTGGTCATCAACGCCAACGGAATTGTCCGCTTTGGATTGCGTAGCTCTCCGGCGGCCATGTTGCTATTCTCGAAGGCCATGAAAGCGTAAAATGTAAGTAGAACGACGCTTTCAAAATCACTGAATTGCGGCAGGCTGATACCTATGTCCGGGTCTTTCGCAGCAAGACCCACGACGATGAGGGCGATTAGCGGAACGATCTTGACGATAGTCATGACGCCTAAGGTCCGCACAGACGCTCGCATCCCAACCAGGTTTACGACCGTCGTGAAGATAATAAACTGATGACCGCCGCCGCCTTCATCCCAGGGTCGTTCAAGACTGGGAAGAGCACCGCGAGATACGCGACTGCTACATGGGTATTCGCCGCAATGGCGACAACGCCCGAAGCAAAGCGCGTCCAACCTGATTGAAAGCCGAGGAATGATCCGAATGCAGCGTGGACGTAGATCGGCGGACCACCGCTTGTTTCAAAACGGGTTGAGAGTGCGGCGAATACATACACCAGTGGCAAGATCAGCAGCGCACCTAGCAGCATCATCCAAGGTGCGAAATTTCCGACTGCCGCGAACATGATGGCGGGCAAAGCGAAAATGCCTGATCCAATCATGCCATTTGCCGGCAACAAGGCAGTGCCCCAAAAACCCACTGTGCGCCGTAGTGTTTTGGCGTCTGTCATGTAGCCCCCGATGTAAGATTAACTCTGCACGGCTCTCGGTTTTTCCAAAAGCAACCCGGTGTCTAACGCGCTTTTTGAACGACAGCTTTCCACCCACCATCGGTCATGAGCAGAGCTTATGCGCGCCCCTGAAACCGACACGGCTGTTTCGGGCGGAAGCGGACGTTCAATCTGGCGATCGCGAACGACTAGGTTTGGGTCGGGATCGGCCGCTGCCTGCATGGCCGGTGGTTTGTGGTCGTAATCCTGTTAGGCTTGGCAGCATGACCCACACCCACAAGCTTTCCGGTATCGTCGGCGTTGACGGGTTTGAATATGAGTGGGAGCTGCGCAGCGAGCCACAGTGGAGCGAGTCTGAAGGCTGGAAAGGCATGACCGTCGCTTTGTTGCGCAAGCACACCCAGCGCGGAGCTTTGCTGGAATTCCCTCCGCCGAAACGTTTACTCAAAGGCCTGCAACGCGGCCGACTCCAAGTCAGCGATGCGGTTGTTATCAGGGGCATTCAGGCAGCGTTAGACGCCGGCTGGGAACCTGCGTCCCGGGGAAAGCCGATGGTTTTCATGGTCGATGCTGACGGTAACTAGCTGCAGATCGCCGCACGGAGGCGAGAATTCGAGCCGAGCATTTCTCTCAAAAGCATGGGATGGCGAGAGGTCAGCACATGGCTGGACAGTCGCCCTGCCGCATGTCGCGGGCGCGTACATGGAAAAGCACTGGCTTGCTCGCTTGGCAATTCTGGCTTTGCTTGCGCCGAGACGGGTCTCACCACAAGACGCATGACGAGCGGTTCGAGCGGCTGAAATGAAGCGCATCGCTGACCGGCAGCGGGTTGCCAGTCTCGAGGATATCCCATGTCTGGAGATGGGCCGCCATGCCTAGCACCACGAGCTGACGCCGTCATTGATCGTCCCTGTTCAGGCAACCAATGCGAATTCGGTTGCCTGCTTGATTGCCTGCTTGGCATCAAGCTCGGACGCCTCGAATGCGCCGCCGATCAGCAGCGGGCTTGCGCCCTTCGCCACCAATTCGTCATGCAGCGCGCGGGCTGGAAGCTGGCCCGCACACACGATGATGGTGTCGACTGCGAGCACCTGCGGTTCGCCCTCGATCCTGATGTGGAGCCCGGCATCGTCGATCCGGTCATATTCGACCCCGGCAACCATCTTCACCCCGCGCCGCTGGAGCGCCAATCGGTGGGTCCAACCGGTCGTCCGGCCGAGCCCCTTGCCGACCGCGCTGGTCTTGCGCTGGAGCAACCAGACCTCACGGCCGCTGGATTGCACCACCGGGGTGACCCCGGTGACGCCCCCGCGCGGGTGGTTCTTGAAATCGATGCCCCATTCTTTCGCAAACACCTCGATATCGAGCGCGCCCGAGGGGCCATCGTGGGTAACGAGTTCGGCGACGTCGAAGCCGATCCCGCCCGCGCCCATGATTGCGACCCGCTGGCCGACGCTGGCCGTGCCGCGGATCACATCAATGTAGCGCACCACCTTTGGGTGATCGATTCCGGGGATTTTGGGCGTGCGCGGCTCGATTCCGGTGGCGATGATGATCTCGTCATAGCCGCCCGCCAGCAGATCGTCGGCGGAGACACGGGTTGAAAGACGTAGGTCCACCCCGTGCTTCTCGATCATTCGGCCGAAATAGCGCAGGGTCTCGGTGAATTCCTCCTTGCCGGGGATGCGCTTGGCGAGGTTGAACTGCCCGCCGATCTCCTCGGCTGCATCGAACAGGGTCACATGATGGCCACGTTCGGCGGCGAGCGTCGCATAGGCGAGGCCCGCGGGGCCAGCACCGACCACGGCAATCCGCTTGGGTGCCAGCGTTGCCGTCAGTGTCAGCTCGGTCTCACGGCAGGCGCGAGCATTGACGAGGCACGAGGTCTCGCGTCCGGTGAAGGTGTGATCGAGACAGGCCTGGTTGCAGCCGATGCAGGTGTTGATCTCGTCCTCGCGGCCCTCGGCGGCCTTCTTCACCAATTCGGCGTCGGCCAGCATCGGCCGCGCCATCGAGACCAGATCGGCATCGCCGCGCGCCAGCACCGCCTCGGCGACATCGGGCATGTTGATGCGGTTGCTGGTTATAACGGGAACTGAGACTTCCTTACGCAGCCGCCCGGTGACCTGCGCGAAGGCCGCGCGGGGTACCATGGTGGCGATCGTCGGCACGAAGCTTTCGTGCCAGCAGAAGTGGGTGGAGATCACGTCCACCCCTTCGGCTTCCAATGCGCGGGCAAGGCTTGCCACCTCGTCCCACGCCAGCCCGCCTTCGAGCATGTCCATCGCCGAGATGCGGAAGATCACGACGAAGTCCGGCCCCACCGCCGCGCGCGTCCGGCGCACCACTTCGAGCGGGAAGCGCATCCGGTTTTCCCACGATCCGCCCCAGCGGTCGGTCCGCAAGTTCGTCTTTTCGACGAGGAAGGTGGAGATCAGATAGCCCGCCGAACCGATGATCTCGACCCCGTCATAGCCGGCCTCCTGCGCCAGAGCCGCGCAGCGGGCGAAGGCATCAATCTGCTCCTCGATGCCTGCCTCGTCGAGCTCGACCGGAGCGTAGCGGCCGATGCGCGACTTGACTGGGGAGGGGGCAACGGCCTCGGGCACCCCCGCCAGCGAGCCGGAGTGAAGAATCTGCATGCAGATCTTTACCTCGGGATCGGCAGCATGGACGGCCTGCGTCACCTCGCGGTGCATCGCGACTTCTTCAGGGCCGGTGAGTTTCGCGCCATAGCCGCCGCTGGGGTGCGGAGAGATGCCGCCGGTGATGATCATGCCGACGCCGCCCTTTACCCGCTCGACGAAATAGGCGGCAAGGCGCTTGGCCGGTTCGGGGCCGTCTTCGAGGCCGGTGTGCATCGAGCCCATGATGATGCGGTTCTTCACCACCTGCTTGCCGATGGTGAGCGGGCTGAAGACGTGGGGATACTTGGGATGGGTCATAGGTGAGTTTGGCCTTCAGTCGGGAATGTAGTCGGGGCGGCGCTTTCCGAGGAAGGCGCGCATGCCTTCGGCAAAGTTCGGGCTGGCCGCCGTCATCAGCTGGTTGCGGTTCTCGATCGCCATGGCGGCCTCCAGGCTCGCGGCATCGACCGCCATATTGAGGCCCTCCTTGGTCATCCTCAGGCCCATCGGCGATGCAGCGAGCATGTCATCGACATAGGATTGCGCGGCGGTTTCTAGCTGATCATCGGCCACCACCTCGCTCACCAGCCCTGTCGCCAGCGACCGGCGGGCATTGATGAAGCGCCCGGTCAGCATCAGTTCTGAGGCGAGCGACACCCCCACCAGCCGCGGCAGGAAATAGCTCACCCCCATGTCGCAGGCGGACAGGCCGAGGCGGATGAAGGCAGCGTTCATCCGCGCGCTTTCTCCGGCGATGCGGATGTCGGCGGCCAGCGCGAAGGCAAAGCCCCCGCCGCAAGCCGCGCCGTGCACCAGCGCAATGATCGGCTGCGGGCAGCGGCGCATCTTGATATAAACGTCGGCGAGGAATCCCTGAAACCCGAACCCTCCGCCAAACGGCACTGCGCCGGGATCGCGAGTGCCATGATCCTTGATGTCGAGCCCCGCGCAAAACGCCCGCCCCGCGCCGCGCATTACCACGATGCGGGTCGCGCGGTCATTGTAGAGCGCGCCGAAATAGTCGTTGAGTTCGCCCGCCATTTCGGTGGTGATCGCATTGAGCGAGTCGGGCCGGTTGAGCGTCAGCCAATCGACCTCGCCGCGCTTCTCGACCGCAATTGTTGTGTACTGCCCTGCCATCAAACTCTCCGCCGCCGCCGGTATTGCCGAGGCCACTTTGTGCAAGGTTGTAGCTGGCGAAAAGGACTTGTTGCTCTAGCAATTCACGCAGGTGCATTTTGGTCGCTATGGCTCCTTAGAGAGACTGGACCAGGCACCCGGCGCACCGCAGACAAGGGGCCGACAAGGGAACATAAGTGACATGACGATCAGCACCGAAGCGCTGGAGATGGCAACACGGGTAGAGGCCTTCGTACGGGAGCAGATCTTCCCCTACGAACAGGACCCTCGCCGCGATCACCATGGCGCGCCGACCGACGCGCTGGTCATGGAAATGCGCGAGCTGGCGCGGGCGGCGGGCGTGTTGACCCCGCATATCCGGCCCGATGGCAGCCACTTCAACCAGCGCGAAACCGCGGTGATCCTGATCAAATCGGGCCTCACTCCGCTTGGCATGCTGGCCTGCAACACGCAGGCGCCCGACGAGGGCAACATGTATCTGATTGGCAAGGTCGGAAGCCCTGACCTCAAAGAGCGCTTCCTCACCCCGCTGGTCTCGGGCCAGGCGCGCTCGGCGTTCTTCATGACCGAACCGGCCGAGCTCAACGGCGCGGGCGCGGACCCTTCGATGATGATCACCACCTGCCGCAAAGACGGCAACCACTGGGTCATCAACGGCAAGAAGTGCTTCATCACCGGCGCGGAAGGCGCGAAGGTCGGGATCGTGATGGCCAAGTCCGAAGACCCCGACAGCCACGGCGGGGCCTGCATGTTCCTCGTCGACTTGCCTGACCCGGCGATCCAAATCACGGGGGTGCCGAACACCATCGATAGCTCGATGCCCGGCAGCCATGCCGAGATCTCCATCGACAACCTGCGGGTGCCCGCTGACCAGATGCTCGGCGATGCAGGCGAGGGGTTCAAGTATGCTCAGATCCGCCTTTCGCCTGCACGGCTCTCCCACTGCATGCGCTGGCTGGGCGGCTGCATCCGCGCGCAGGAGATCGCGGTCGACTATGCCAACCGCCGCATGGCCTTTGGCAAGCCGCTGATTGATCACGAGGGCGTCGGCTTCATGCTCGCCGAGAACATGATCGATCTGAAGCAGTGCGAACTGATGATCGACTGGTGCGCGGGCGTGCTCGACACCGGATCGCTTGGCACGGTGGAAAGCTCGATGACCAAGGTCGCCGTGTCAGAGGCGCTGATGCGCGTCGCCGACAAGTGTGTGCAGGTGATGGGCGGCACGGGTGTGACCGACAAGACCATCGTCGAGACGATGTTCCGCGAAATCCGCGCCTTCCGCATCTATGACGGCCCGACCGAGGTCCACAAGTGGAGCCTCGCCAAGAAGTTGCGGCGCGACTGGAAGGCCGAGCAGTAAGTAGCGCGTTGGCGGCGGCCATCAGGGGCGCATGGCCCGCGGCCGCTTCACGCAAGACGTTCGCGTGATGAGTCCTGCGGAGGTGGCCAGCCGTTTCAAACCGGCTGGCGTTCTATTGATCTGCCGGCTCCCCACCCATCACCAGACGGGAGCAGCGTCGATGGACGGTCCCGAATGCGGCATAGCCGCTTCATCTGCGATTCTGCCAAAACCCGCGGTTCTCAAAGCGCCCCCTATCCTGCCACCAGCGGAACCAGTGGTGGGCTTAAGGTCCCTTAAGCCCAACTAGTCACTCTCGCTGGTTTGTTCGCTGAGCGTCCGCTCCCAGGCTTTCGACCAATCGTTTAGCGCCATCAATGTCGGACCGAGTTTGTGGCCGAGGGGCGTCAACGCCCAGTCGCCTTCGGGGTTGTGGGCGACGATGCCAGCCTCTTTCAGTTCAGAAAGTCGCGTGGAAAGCGTGTTAGGGGACATCTGATCGCAACGGGCCTGCATTTCCCTGAAGCCGCGCGGGCCGCCTCGGAGCTCCCACAGAATCCGCAAGACCCAACGACGGCTTAGGAGATCGAGGGCGGCCATGATCGGTCGCCCGGTTTGCGATCCCCGCACTGCTTGACCAGGCATTGGGGTACGGCGGCGGATACCTGATCTGATGGGTTCGTCCGCCATTTTCTCTGACATGGGCACCCTTGCTGATTAACAATCGCACCACACTAGTCTTACGCCGGAAGATTATCACGTGCGTTTTCTCGCGCAGCTCGGATGCGAACAGGCCTCGCGCGCCGCGAGCGACTTCGTAGATCGTCCGGAGGGGATTGCTCACACCTCACTAAGTGGAAGCCGTGCTCGCATCACGCGCGCCGCGCCGGGAAACGCGGAGCCCAGTCTTCCAGTTCGGTCCGGGATCCGTTCGCGACATAGGATATCGCATGATACCATCCAGCGAGCGCAAAAAGCTCGATAATCCGCCGCTCATCGAAGTGACGCCGAAGCGCATCGAAGGTCGCGTCGGTCAACTTGCCGGTGTCATGGAGCTCATCAACCATCGACAGCACGGCGCTGTCGCGATCGTCCCAGCATGGATCGTCCGGTCCGCTATGCACGGTGGCGTAGATCTGTTCCTCGGTAAGCTCCGCGCGCCGTGCATAGCTCGCGATGTGGACACCCCATTCATATTCGCACCCACAGCGCGCGGTGACGCGATCAATCACCAACTCGCGTGAACGCAGGTCATAGCCCGCGCCGCCATCCCGGCCGAGCGAAAGCATGTATCCGCCCAACGGTCCTATCGCCGTAGCGAACGGAAGGTTGCGGGCGAATGTCCTGAAGAGCTTGAGCGGTTCGACTGGGCTGTCTTTCGGCATCATGCGGCCGAGCGCCTTGCCCTCGGCATCGCCGTACGGTGGGTTGAGATGGGCGATACGTGGCGGGTTGGTCATGAGAAGCGCTCCATTATCTTGCTTCCATTTTCGTATCACTGTATCGGCATCCTGTCGATACGAAAATGGAAGCAGACAAATGGAAGACGGACAGATCAATCAGACCGTGGATGGGCATGTGCTGCGCATCGGCATATCGCGGCCTGACAAGCGAAATAGTCTCACCCCGGAGATGATGCGCGGGCTAGCAGAAGCCTTTGACCGGCTACAAAACGACCCTGATCTGCGCGCCGGTCTGCTGCATGGTGAAGGTGGGAACTTCACTTCCGGCCTCGACCTGTTGAAGTTCGTGCCGATCATGTCGGGCGCCGAACCAGCGCCAATCTACGAAGGGATCGATCCGCTCCAGCTGAAGGAGAGGCTGACCAAGCCGCTTGTCGCGGCCGTGTCGGGTTTCGTGTTTACCGTTGGCATCGAGCTCATGCTTGCCTGCGACATCGTGGTTGCGGCGGACGACTGCGTCTTCGGTCAGCTTGAAACCTCTCTCGGAATCATGGTGTCCGGCGGCGGCACGGTCCGCTGGGTTCAACAAATAGGCTGGGGGAACGCCATGCGTTATCTGCTGACAGCCGAAAAGTTTGGTGCCGAGGAAGCCCTGAGGATGGGTCTGGTGCAGGAAGTGACAGCTGCCGGCTCAGAACTTGCGCGCGCCTCGGCGATTGCGGCCATGGTGGCACGCAATGCTCCACTAGCGGTGCAGGCCACCAAAGCTTCAGCCCTGCGCTTCTTGGCGGACGGGGAACGGCAGGCCTTTGAAGCACTTCCCGCAGCACAAGCTACCTTGGCGCGGAGTGCCGACGCACTAGAAGGCGCAACAGCGATGATGCAACGCCGCGATCCAGTGTTCTCCGGCCGGTAGACTGAAGCTACTCAAGACAAATAGTTTAGCCCTACCGACTGTTTTGCCGCGTTCGGCCCTGTCAGGGCAGAAAGCGGATGCACTGCATACCACCCAGTTGCGGCCATTCGAAAGGCCCAAGCGTGAAGCTAAAAACTGTCGGGGATCTTTGGCGCTGATTGAGCCGAAAGCCGAACTTTTACAAATGAGTGGGCCAGCCTCGCCAGCGTGCGGGCGTTTGCCGCAGCCTTGCCGGTATGCAGGCCTACCCAATACCGGCAATCGGCGAACGGCAGGCCTTAGGAAAGCCAAACAGCGACCGGATTGACCGGGATTGGGGTGCAAGACGGTCTTTGAGTTGAGGCGTTTCGAAGGGATTCGCTGGATACACAGACCTAAGCCGGCCGTATGGCAGGATCCTCTAATATGTCCGGAAACCGCGGCTTTCCGCTGGTTTACCTGGTGGGCGGTAACGGGCTCGAACCGCTGACCCTCTCGGTGTAAACGAGATGCTCTACCAACTGAGCTAACCGCCCGCGCAGTGCAGGTAGGGGCGATTTAGCGGGAAGCGGGCGGGGGTCAAGCGGCCTTTGCTGCCTTTGCCCCTGGCCCGCCAAAGATGCTAGAACACTGCCGCAACCGCAGCAGGACGCCGACGGCATGATCATCGAGACGCAGCTGAATGACGGAACCCCGGTGTGCATCCGCCGGGTACGCAAGGATGATGAGCAGCGCATCAAGGAGGGAATCGCCCAGCTTTCGCCCCAGTCGCGCTATCTTCGGTTCTTTTCCGGGATGCGCGAGGCTCCGCCGCAGGTGCTGCGTGCGCTGGTGACGGTGGACGGGCATGATCACATCGCCTGGGGCGCGCTGCGCTCCGACCTGCCGGATGCGCCTGCGCTGGGCGTGGTTCATGCCTTCCGTGAGGCGGATGATCCCGGCACAGCGGAATTCTCGGTCGCGGTGGTGGACGAATATCACGGACGGGGCCTCGCACGGCTCTTGTGCGCGGTGCTGCTGCTCGATTGCCAGCGCGAGGGGCTGGGCCATCTGTCGGTCAATATCCTGCCCGAAAATCGCCCTGCGCTGACGCTGGCCCGCTCGCTCGGCGCGGAGGGGACGGGGTACGAGGCGGGGATCACGCAGCTCGAAATCGACATCGGCGAAGCGCTCGCGTCGCTGCGGGCGGAGAGCGACGTGCCCGGGCTGGCCGCGGTGTTCGACCAGTTCAATGCTTCCCCCGCAGACTGACAGGCTTTAGGGGCGGGCGCATGACACCCCCACGCATTCTCGTTCTCGGCACCGGCGGCACGATTGCTGGCGCGGGTAGCGGCGCCACCGGCGCGGCCTATCGCCCCGGCGGGCTGGCGCTGGAGACGCTGATCGCGCACCTCGATGCGCTGGGGCTGGTGGCGGAGCTGATGCCGCAAGATGTGGCCCGGATCGGCTCACAGGATATTGGTTGGGCGGAGTGGCAGGCGCTTCATGTGGCTTGCGAAAGCGCGCTTGCCGATCCGGCGGTCGATGCCGTGATCATCACCCACGGCACGGATACGGCGGAGGAGACCGGCTTCCTGCTCGATCTCACCCTGCCGAGCCCCAAGGCGATCGTGCTGGTCGGCGCGATGCGGCCCGCCGATGCGGTGGGCGCGGACGGGATGCGCAACTTCGCCAATGCGGTGAAAGTGGCGAGCGATCCGGCGGCAAGCGGACGGGGCGTGATGCTGGTGATGGGCGATGCGGTGCTGGCCGCGCGAGATGCGCGCAAAGCGGCGACCTCGGCGATCGACGCTTTCCGCAGCTTCCCGAGGGGGCCGCTGGCGCGCGTGACGCCCGCCAGCCTCGACTGGTTCGGCCCACCGCACCGGGCAAATGAGCGCGCGCGCTATTCCTTCCCGCAGGCCTTGCCGCGCGTGGCGATCCTGACCGCGGGCGCTGGCATGGATGAACAGCCGGTCGAAGCCCTGCTCGGCATCGGGTGCAAAGGCGTGGTGCTGGCCGGAATGGGACAGGGCAACGCGCCTGCCAGCGTGATCGCAGCCCTGTCCCAAGCGGCGGCGCGCGGGGTGCCGGTGGTGCGTTCCAGCCGGGTCGATGAAGGCATCGTCGACCGCAATGTCGAGGTCGATGACGACGCGCTCGGACTGGTCGCGGCAAGGGCGCTTGGCCCGGCCAAGGCGCGGATGCTGCTGATGGTGCTGATCGCGAATGGGATCACCGATGCGGCAGAGGTGCAGGCGGCGTTCGACGGGGCGTGAGCACTGCGTGGCGGGATGCGTTACCGCTTCCTTACAAATTCCAAATAGATGCGCTAACCCCGACGCGAAATCGGGCGGCACACTCCACCCGCCATCAGTAAAGTGAGCTTCCCCATGTTCGACGAACCCGGTTTCTCAGACGATGCCGATCTGGATCCGGCTGCCATCATGCTCGAAACCTTCGTGTATTGCAGCCGTGCCGCCGACGGAGTCGATGCTGACGAGGTCAGCCGACTGGTCGCGTTCTCGCAAAAGCGCAATGTCGCACGCGGCATCACCGGGGTGCTGGTCTTCGGCAGCGGGGTGTTCTTTCAGTGGATCGAAGGGCCTCCCGCCGAGGTGCGGACCCTGATCGCCAACCTGCATGGTGATATACGGCATCATGACATCGTCACGCTCGACCAGAGCGTCGAGGTGCGCGAGCGCCTTTATCCGCATTGGGACATGGAGCCGGTCGAGCCGGACGACCTGCGCGAAGTGCTGGAGGAAGCGCTGGAATCCACCGAGGATGAGGGCAGTCTTGCCGCTCTCAAGCGCATTCTCGGTCATCTTGAGTCGGGATCGTTGTCTGAAGTCGGGCGCGGTTAGAGCATGATCGCCAAGTGCCGGTCAGGGAGCGGTGCCGGTGTGCTTTCGCTATCTCGGCGATACGCATCCTCCCGTCGCCCCGTGCTAGACCCCGGGCTTGGCTTTCTCCCTTCGCGGTGCACCGAAAAGGCAGCCAAGCCCCGGATCCCCGGCCTTCGCCGGGGCAGGCAGGTCCGGGGCGGCGATGGTGGGACAAATCACCCCCAGGGCGTGACCAGATACTTCTCGCCGGTCTTCATCTGGCGGTAATCGCAGATCGCGTCCTTCTCCAACATTCCCTCTAGCGTCACCTTCGCCTTGTAGTGCGAGGCAAAGGTGGTGGTGAGGTTCGCCTGAACCCGCTGGCGCATCCGCACAACGGTTTCCATGCCCGCGCGCTGGAGGAAGGGGGTCAGCAGCCAGCCCGCGATGCTCCATTGCAGGCCATAGGACGGCGTCAGGATCGTCGGCGCGAGGTCGAGCCGCCCGTAGATGTACATCTTCTTCTGCTGGTTCGAACCATAGCGCGAGAACTCGCTCATCTGGCTGACCGCGACCTGCTCCATCGCCTTCAAGACGCCGTCCGAAGCCTGTCCGCCGCCGATCGGGTCGAAGCCGAGGAAGGCGCCGGTCTCGGCAATCGCGGCGCGCAGGTCGGCCATGTAGGTGGGGGCGGAGGAGTCCACGACATAGGTCGCGCCCTGTTCCTTGAGCATCGCGACGTGTTCCGGCTTGCGGACGATGTTCACGAGCTTCATCCCGTCTTCCACGCAAATGCGGTTGAGCATCTGGCCGAGGTTCGACGCGGCGGCCAAGTGGATGATCGCCGAATGGCCTTCCATCTTGGCGGTCTCGACAAAGCCCAGCGCGGTCATCGGGTTGACGAAGCTGGAGGCGCCGGTTTCGGAGGAATGCTCGCCCAGCGGCAGGCACATCATCGCGTCGGCGATGGCGTATTGGCTGAAGGCATTGCCCGGCACGCACGCCACGCGCTGGCCCATCAGCGCCTTGGCCATGTCGCTGTCACCTGTGGCGATCACGGTGCCCGCGCCTTCGTTGCCCGCGGGCAGGCGCTGCCCGTGGCGCGCCTTGTTCCCGGTCAGGAACGGCTCGGGCATGGTGGCGACGACCTTGCCGGGGGTGTATTCCGCGGTCTCGAAATCGGCCGCGCTCGTAAGGATCGCGAGGTCCGAGGGGTTGATCGGTGCGGCTTCCATCTGGACCAGCACCTGATTGCCGGTGGGCGCCGGGAACGTGCTTTCGGCCACCTCCAGCGTCAGCTTGCCGTCGGCGGTGAGGGTGGTGAAGAGCTGCTTTCCGGTGGTCATGGCTATCGTCTCCCATTGTTGCGGCAGGGACTAGGCATTCCGGTTGCGGATGGCAACGGGCAGGACGTCTCAGCATATCTCTCCCGTGAGGGAGGATGAAAGAAGGGGGTTCACGCAGAGGCCGCAGAGGAAAAGGAGACGCAGAGATGTCGCGCTTGCGGCGAAGCTGCACCGATCTTCAAGCGGTTCGTCTCGGGGCGACGTGGCAGAAGGTCACGATGCCGTCGGCACGCACAGCACCTCTGCGTCTCTCCTTTCTTCTCCGCGTCTCTGCGTGAACCTCTCTGATCCTCAACCCTCGGGATAGGTCGCTTCGACGAAATACAGCCCGTGCGGCGGCGCATTCAGCCCCAAAGCGCCACGATCCCGCGCGGCCAGCGCCTCGGCCATGCGGGCCTCGGGCCATGTGCCTGCGCCGACCAGCTTGAGGCAGCCGACCATTGAGCGCACCTGATGGTGCAGGAAGCTGCGCGCAGCGGCGTGGATGTGGATCTCGTCACCGACTTTCTCCACATCCAGCAGATCCAGCGACTTTACCGGATCGGCGGCCTGACAATGGACCGAGCGGAAGGTGGTGAAATCGTGATGACCCACCAGCGCCTGCGCGGCGCGGTGCATCGCCTCGGCGTGGAGCGGCTGCGCGACATGCCACGCTCGGTCGCGCTGGAGGGTCAGTGGCGCGCGGCGGTTGGCAATCCGGTACAGATAGCGCCGCCCGGTGCAGGAAAAGCGCGCGTGCCAATCATCCGGCACCACCTCGCAGGCGGTCACTGCCACCGGATCGGGCCGCACTTGCGCATTGATTGCTGCCATCAGCCGGAACGGGTCGAAGGGTTTTTCGATGTCGACATGACTGCGCATCGCCAGCGCGTGCACGCCTGCATCGGTGCGCCCGGCGGATTGGAGGGTGACGGTTTCGCCGGTGATCCGCGCGATGGCATCCTCGATGCTTTGCTGCACGCTCGGCCCATGGGACTGGCGTTGCAGGCCGAAGAACGGTGTGCCGTCGAATTCCAAGGTGAGGGCGAAGCGGGTCATGCGCTAACCGTCACCCCGGCGCAGGCCGGGGCCCAGGGCCAAATGCGCAACGCTTGCCGCTCTAGGCCCCAGCTTTCGCTGGGGTGACGAGGAAGGGTTAGCTTTCATGACAAAACCACCCCCGCCGCCACCGGCCGACCGCGCAGGAACTCTTCGCGACTCATAGCCGGTTTGCCTGCGCGCTGGAGCCGCAGGGGACGGATCGCGCCTGTCCCGCAGGCGATGGTGAAGTCTTCGTCCAGCACCACGCAGGGTGCACCGTTCGCTTCGGCCACTTCGGCGAGCAACAGCTTCACCCGCTCATTGCCCAACTCAAACCACGCCCCCGGAAACGGCGCCAGCCCGCGCACGAGACGTTCGATCACTTCGGCGCTTTCCGCCCAGTCGATCTTCGCTTCGGCCTTGTCGATCTTGGGCGCGTAGATCGCTGCGGCGTCGTCCTGCACCTCGGGCGGGAAGGCGGCGAGATCAGCCAGCACCTCCACAATCGCCGCGGCGCCCAGCGCGCCCAATTCATCAAACAGCTCGCCCGTCGTCTTGCGCCCGACTGGCACGGCGACCTTGTGTAGCATCGGCCCGGTATCGAGACCCGCTTCCATCTGCATAATGGTAACGCCCGTCTCGGCATCCCCCGCCATCACCGCCCGGTGGATCGGCGCCGCCCCGCGCCAGCGCGGCAACAGGCTGGCGTGGATGTTGAGGCAGCCGTGCACCGGCGCATCGAGCACCGCCTGAGGCAGGATCAACCCGTAAGCCGCAACCACCGCCACATCGGCGTTCAAGGCCGCGAATTCGGCCTGTGCCTCTGCATTCCTGAGCGACACGGGCGAGCGCACCGGTATACCCAAACCCTCCGCCGCCACTTGCACCGGCGAAGGACTGAGCTGCTTGCCCCGACCTGCCGGGCGCGGTGGCTGCGTATAGACGTACACCACCTCATGCCCCGCCGCATGGAGCGCGCGCAGGGCCGGGACCGCGAAATCGGGCGTCCCCATGAAGATGATGCGCATAAGCGTGCCCCGCAGCCTTTGTTAAGCGAAGCGCAGCCCCTATCTCTCCCCCCATGGCATCGCAAGAGATCGAGGCGCTGAGTTCTGCGCTCGCCCGGCTGCCGGGCCTGGGGCCGCGTTCCGCGCGGCGGGCGGTGCTGTGGCTGGTGAAGCACCGCGAATCTGCGCTCCCCGCCTTGCTCGAAGCGTTGGCGGGCGTCGCCGAAACGCTGGTCGAATGCCAGACCTGCGGCAATGTCGACACGTCCGACCCCTGCGCCATCTGCACCGACCCGCGCCGCGACGGGCGCGCGCTGTGCGTGGTGGAGGAAGTGTCGGACGTCTGGGCGCTCGACCGCGCGCGGCTGTTTCCCGGGCGCTACCATGTGCTCGGCGGCAGGCTCTCGGCCTTGGACGGCATTGCGCCCGAAAACCTCAACATCGCCAGCCTGCTCGCCCGTGTCGAAAGCGGCGGGATCGACGAGGTGGTGCTCGCCATGAACGCGACCTTGGAAGGCCAGACCACCGCGCATTACATCGCCGAGCGGCTCGAAGCCTTCCCGCTGCGCGTCACCCAGCTCGCCCACGGCTTGCCAGTGGGGGGCGAGCTCGATTACCTCGACGAAGGCACCTTGGCGCAGGCGCTCAGAGCGCGGCGGCCGGTCGGGTAGGTTTTTTCACGCGAAGACGCGAAGAAGTTGCACCGCGCCGCAGGCTGGGTTCTGCCAGATCACGCGCTATGCCTTGATAAGGTGCGCGGCCTTGCCGCAGGGACGACATCTTCGCGTCTTCGCGTGAACCAATCCTTCGGTTGAAGCCAAAGCCCTTCCGCATTATGTGCACGCCATGGCTATCCGCGAAATCCTTGAAGTGCCGGACCCCCGGCTGAAGATCATCTCGACTCCGGTTGAACCGCAAGAGTTCAATGCCGAGCTGCGCACGCTGGTCGAAGACATGTTCGAGACCATGTACGACGCCCCCGGCATCGGTCTGGCCGCGATCCAGGTCGGCGTGCCCAAGCGGGTGCTGGTGATCGATCTCCAGCCCGAAGATCCGGACGCTGAGCCGGTGGAATGCAGCCATGACGGCCATTCTCACACGCACCCCGCGACCAAGAACGATCCGCGCGTGTTCATCAATCCGGTGATCCTTGATCCGGCCGAGGAAGTGTCGACCTATCAGGAAGGCTGCCTCTCGGTCCCCGAAATCTACGCCGACGTCGACCGCCCGGCGACCTGCACGGTGCGTTATCAGGACCTCGACGGCAACACCCACGAGGAACACCTCACCGGCCTGATGGCGACTTGCCTTCAGCACGAGATGGACCACCTCGAAGGCATCCTGTTTATCGACCACCTGTCGCGGTTGAAAAAGGCGATGGTGTTGAAGAAGCTCGAGAAGATTCGCCGAGCGGCGTAGCTTGTTTTTCGAGCGCGCCTCCGCGCGCTCGTCCTCGGGGCTGTTCTTTCGCTGCGCTACAGGCCCCTGCGGGCGGGCGGTCGCCCTTGCGGCGCTGCGCGCCGATTGTCAGTGCCACTTCCCGCCTCCCCGGGCTTGAGCCGGGGCCCCGCTTTCTTGCGGAAATCGCACAGGAAACCCTAGCGTTCTCCATACGTTCTATGTAGGATCACCGCATGGACGCTTCGATTCTGCCACTTTTCGCCCTGATTCTCGGAGCTGCGCTGGGTGCCACGCTCGGCTGGTTCCTTGCCTCGCGCCCGCTCGCCGATCTACGCGCGCGCCTCACTGCGGCGGAGGCCAGCGGGGCGGAGGGGGAGGCCAAGTTTGCCCGCGCCATTGCCGAGTTGGGCGAAGCGCGGATTGAAGTCGCCGGGCTGAAGGAACGGGCGGGGCAGGCGGATGGCTTGCTGACGCGGCTCGATGCCGTGCAGGCTGACCGCGCGGCGCTGGCGGAACGGCTGGCCGCGCTCGAAAGCGCCGCAGCCGAGCGCGAGAAGGCCTTTACCGAACAGAAGGCCGGCCTGCTCGCCGCGCAGGAGAGCCTGCGCAAGGAATTCGAAAACGCCGGCAGCCGGGTGCTGGAGCAGGCGCAGAAGGCCTTTCTGGAGCGGGCCGATGCGCGTTTTCGCCAATCTGAGGAGGCGGGCGAGGCCAAGCTCAAGGCGCTGCTGTCTCCGGTCGGCGACAAGCTGGCGAGTTACGAACGGCAGGTCGCCGAGCTGGAGGCCAAGCGCACCGATGCCTTCGGGCAGCTCTCCGGCCTGATCCAGTCGATGCGCGACGGGCAGGAACAGGTCCGGCGTGAGGCGCAGCGGCTCGGCAATTCGCTCACCAACGCTCCCAAAGCGCGCGGGCGCTGGGGGGAGCGGGCCTTGCAGAACGTCCTCGAACAATGCGGGTTGGCCGAGCACACCGACTTCCATCTCGAACAGTCGATGGACACCGCCGATGGCCGGTTGCGGCCCGATGCGATCGTCAATGTGCCGGGGCAGAAGAAGCTGGTGATCGACGCAAAGGTGTCATTGAACGCCTATCAGGCCGCGTTCGAGGCCGATGACGAAGGTGAGCGCAAACGCCACCTCGATCTCCACGCCAAATCCATGCGCAACCATGTGCAAACGCTGGGTTCCAAAAGCTACCAGAGCCAGTTCGATGACGCGCCCGATTATGTGGTGATGTTTGTGCCGGGCGAACATTTCGTCGCCGCCGCGCTCGAACATGATCCCGAATTGTGGGACTTCGCTTTCCGCAACAAGGTGCTGCTGGCAACGCCGACCAACCTCGTCGCAATTGCCCGGACGGTCGCGCAGGTGTGGCGGCAGGACAAGATGGCGAGCGAAGCGGCGGAAATTGGCCGCATGGGCGCCGAATTGTATGACCGCCTCGCCACCGCAGCCGAACACCTCAAGCGCGTCGGCGGCGGGCTCGAAAGCGCGGTCAATAATTACAACAAGTTCGTCGGCAGCTTTGAACGCAACGTGCTGTCCTCCGGGCGGCGGCTTGCCGAAAAGGGCATCGAAATCGGCAAGCGCGAGATTGAGGACGTGCCGCTCGTGGAAAGCGCGCCGCGTTATAACGCGGGGGATGTTGCAGCGCTTGAAGCGCCTGATCTGGATGGGAAAGACCGCGACGCGGCGGACTAGCGCAGCCCCTCGGGAAGCTTTTCCACACAACTGAGGCCGGCCTTTCCTACAGCTATGGCCCGCGCCATGATCCCGTCGGCCCTTTGACATCGTTCGCACCCCGCCGCCTCAAGCGAGGCTCCGCGCGTCAGCTCTGCTACCCGGTGCCCCCCCGGGAGCGGACGATGTGTCAATTTCGCTTTTTTGATGTAAACCAATGAAAAGATAAACGAAAATGTTGATTCACGCGGTTGACACCCTGTCAACTTTGTAAACTTCAGGGCTCCAACCCCGCCAGCACCTCGTAAGCCAGCACCGCACCGGCCACCGCCGCGTTGAGCGAATCCGCCCGCCCGCGCATCGGCATCGTCACCCGCAGATCGCAGGCCGCCTCGTAATCTTCGGGCAGGCCTTGTGATTCGTTGCCAACGAGGATGAAGCACGGCGCCGCATAGGGCGCCCCGCGATAAGGCACCGCATCGCGCAGGGACGCTGCCACCAGCTGACCCGCGCCACCCCGCAGCCAGGGCAGAAACTCCTCCCACCGCGCCTGCGCTACGCCCACGGTGAACACCGCACCCATGCTCGCCCGGACGGCTTCGGCGCTGAAGGGGTCGGCGCAGTCGTCGATCAGGATCAGTCCGCCTGCACCCACCGCGTCGCAGGTTCGCAGCATCGTGCCGAGATTGCCCGGATCGCGCAAAGCCTGCGCCGCCAGCCAGATCGGCGCGGCGCTCCGGTTCAGCGTCTCCAGTGACGTGTCCCATTCGTCGAACACCCCGGCGACGCTCTGGGCATTGTCCTTGCCGGTGATCTTGGAGAGGATGTCGGGCGTGGTTTCGATAACCTCGCCGCCTGCTGCCATGACGTCAGCCTCCAGCCGGGCGAGCAGCGCGTGTTCGCGCCCCTCGGCCATCACCAGCGTCTGCGGCACGCGGCCCGAAGCGCGCGCGTCCTCAAGCAGCCGCAGCCCTTCGACCAGGAACTGCCCGGCGCGCTTGCGATGCTTCTTATCGCGTAAGGACCGCAGATATTTGACGGTCGGATTGGAAAAGCCGGTGATGTGCTTGCGCATGGTGGAAGCGCTAATCTTCCCCGAAGCCGCCAGCGACCAGCGCGATCAGATCGGCCAGCACTGCCTCGGCATTTTCACCCTCGACTGCGACTTCCACCGTGTCGCCCTTGGCCGCGCCGAGCATCATCAACCCGAGGATCGATCCGCCCGCCGCGCTGTGCGGGGTCTTGGTAACGGTCACCTTCACGCCATCGGGCAGGACGGCGACCGCGCCGACGAACTTCGCGCTCGCCCGGGCGTGCAAGCCCCGGCGGTTGACGATGGTGACGCTTTGCCGTGCTTCCCCCACGCAGCGAGCCTTCAGGCCTTCGCTCGCGCAGGGGCAGTGTCCTGCCCCAGCAATTCGCTGGCGATGGTGATGTAATTGCGCCCGGCGGTCTGCGCGGCGTGGACCGCGGCGGAGACATCCATCGCCTTGCGCGCGCCGGCAAGGCGGATCAGCATCGGCAGGTTGATGCCCGCGATCACCTCGACATGGCCGGCATCGAGCAGAGAGATCGCCAGGTTCGAAGGCGTGCCGCCGAACAGGTCAGTGAGGATGATGACGCCCTTGCCATTGTCGACCGAAGCAATCGCGTCCGCGATGTCGGCGCGGCGCTGCTCCATATCGTCATTGGGGCCGATGCAGACCGTGACGATCCCGTCTTGCGGGCCGACCACGTGCTCCATTGCCTCGACAAACTGGTCCGCGAGGCGGCCATGGGTTACCAGGATCAAGCCGATCATGCGTGAATAGGGGTCCGTTAACTGCCCGCCAAGGGGGCTGCCTTACGCGTTTCTACCTTAACCGACAATGCGTGCGGGGTGCATTGCGGCGGATTCTACCGTGCCGGGTCTTAGCGGCGATCCCGTTCGATGGTATCGGCCGCTCGCGAACCCAGATTGCGGTGCCGGACAGTGGGCGAAAACCCGGCGGTGCGCAAGGCCTGAGCCATCCGCTCGGTCGTGAAGACCGATCTGTGTCTCCCGCCGGTACAACCGAAAGCGATATGGACATAGGGTTTGCCCTGCCGGGCATAGCGCGGAAGCAGCATCAGCAAGAGGCCGCGGATGCGTTCGAACGCCTCGGCAAAGGCGGGGTCACGCTCGATATGGTCACCCACGGCGGCATCCTGCCCGGTCTGTTCGCGCAGCTCCGGCACCCAGTGCGGATTGTCGAGAAAGCGCATGTCGAACACCAGGTCGGCAAGCGGCGGCATCCCGCGGGCAAAGCCGAAGCTCGACATGGTGATCGTCAAGCCCGCTTCTTCGCTGGCGGGATCGAACAGTTCGCGGATGCGCGTTTGCAAATCGTTGCTGGTCATCGCCGTGGTGTCGATCATCACCTCGGCCCAGCGGCGCAGGGGTTCGAGCAATTCGCGCTCGGCCGCGATGCCTTCCTGCACCGGGCGTCCGTCAGCCATCGGGTGGCGGCGGCGGGTTTCATTGAAGCGGCGTTCCAGCTCGCCGCCCGCGCAGTCGAGGAACAGGAAGGTGAGCGCGATGTCGGGCCGGGCGGCGAGGTCTTTGACCAGCGCGATGACGTCGGCTGGCACAAAGCCACGCGTGCGCGAATCGAACCCGATGGCGAGCGGCCCGCGCGCTTCGTCCGGCATGGTGACGAGACGCTTGAGCATCCGCACCGGGAAGTTGTCGATCGTCTCCCAGCCGAGGTCTTCCAGCACCGCCAGCGTGGTCGACTTGCCAGCGCCGGCAAGGCCAGTGACCAGCAGCAGCTGGCGCTGGGGAGGAGAGGCTTCAGGCTCGCTCATGCGCTGTCATCTGGCGCGTCTGGGGCGCAAAGGGAAGCGGGTTTGATGACGAGGCCATGCATGGCGAGCGCCCATTCGGCGCGCGGGGCAGGGGCGATGGTGCCGGGATCGAAGGCGAGCACGGGCACGGCGACCCCGTTGATGATGCGCCGGGGGAGCGGTGTTTCGGGGAGGCGCTCCGGCGCCGGACCGCCGAGGGAGAGGATCAGCGCAACCGGCGCGGGCGGGGCGACGGGGAGGGTGACAAGCCCCACCCCGCGCACTTCCAGCAGTCCGGCAATATGCGGCGGCGGGCTGGCGATAAGAACATCACCCTCCGCCGTCAGCGTCACGCCATCATCGCCAATCAGCCCCGCGCCGCGATCCACCAATGCCAGCGCGAGGCTGGATTTCCCGCTGCCGGGGGGGCCTTCGATCAGCAACGTGCGGCCGCCGATCACCACCGCGCTCGCCTGAAGCACGATAGTGGTCATGACGCGGCGGGCAGACGCAGCCGCAGGCAAGCGCCGGGTGCGCCGTCGGGGCGGGCATCGGCGCTGAGCGTGCCGTCATGCGCCTCGGCAATCGCGCGGCCGATGGCGAGGCCGAGGCCGGAGTGATTGCCGAAGCTCTCGCCTTCAGGCCGGTCGGAATGGAACCGCCGGAACACCGCCTCGCGGGCGTCGGCGGCGATGCCGGGGCCTTCGTCGCAGACCTCGGTGACGCTCTGGCCCCCGGTCCGGCGGATCGACACGCTGACCACGCCGTCTGCGGGCGAGAAGGACACGGCATTGTCGATCAGGTTTTCGGCCACGCGTTCAAGCTGGGTCGGCACGCCCATCACGATGTGGCTGCCGGGTGCCGCATCGAGCACGATCCGCCGTCCGCCGTTCATGCCGCGATTCTCGCGGCTGCGGATCAGGTTCACGAACAATTCGGCCAGATCGACCCGTTCCAGCGTCGCGCGGCTGATTTCGGCATCAACCCGGCTGGCGGCGGCGATTTCGGTGACGAGGCGGTCGATCCGGCGCACATCATGGGTCGCGATCTGGATCAGTTCGGACCGCAGCTCCGGGTCTTCCACGCGCGGCAGGGTGTCGATCGCGCTGCGCAGCGATGCGAGCGGGTTCTTGATCTCATGCGCTACGTCGGCTGCGAAGGTATCGACCGCGTCGATCCGCTGTCTGAGCGCGCCGGTCATGTCCGAAACCGCGCGGGCGAGCAGCCCGATCTCGTCGCTGCGCTGAGGCAGGCGCGGCACTTCGACTTCGCGGTCGCGGCCCTGCCTCACCCGCACCGCCGCGCGCGCCAGCAGCCGCAGGGGGGTGACGATGGTGCGTGCCAGAAACAGCGAGAGCAGCGCCGAGGCCGCCAACAGCAGCACCATCGCAAAGCCCAGCGTGGTGCGCGCCGCGCGCACGCTTTCGGTAATGTCGACCGCGTTGCGCACCGTCAGCAGTGTCGCGCCTTGCAGGCCGACCGGCACGGCGGCGGTGATGACCGGCGTGCCATCGCGCCAATCATACAGCCGCACTTGGCTCAGGCCTAACTCGCGCGCGCGGGCGAGTTCGGGCCAGGCATCGGCCTCTTGCGCTTCGGGCTCGACATAGTCCTGCACGGCTTCCGCGCTGACGATGGTGTCGACTGTGCGGTCGAGCCAGCGGGAGAAGCGCTGCTCCCAATCGTCATCACTGATATCGTTGAACCGGAAGGATGGTTCGGCCAGCACGAAACTGTCGGCGGTCAGCGCGCCTTTGGCGTCGAACATCCGCAGCCGCATCCGCTGTTCCTTGCCGATTTGGACCAGCAGCGCCTCTTGTCGCTCGCGGGTGGTGCCTGCCAGTGCCTCGGCAGTGATCTGCGCTTCGATGCGGGCGAGCTTGAAGCGCTCGTTGATCAGCTGGGTGCGGTACGAATCGAGATAGAGCAGCCCGCCTCCCATGATCAGCAGCGGCAGGATGTTGACCGCCAGAATGCGGCCCGTCAGCGCGAACCGCCCGGTGGCGGTCAACTGTTCACCGCTTGCGCCTTTAGCCATCAGTGAAGCTGTAGCCCGCGCCGTAGAGCGTTTCGATGCCATCGAAGGTGGGATCGACCAGCCGGAACTTGCGCCGCATCCGCTTGATATGGCTGTCGACGGTGCGATCATCGACGAAGACATCGTCGGGGTAGGCCGCGTCCATCAACTGGTTGCGGCTCTTTATCACGCCGGGGCGGATCGCGAGTGCTTCGAGGATCAGGAATTCGGTCACGGTGAGGCTGACGGTCTCGCCATCCCACATCACCTGATGGCGCGCCGGGTCCATGAACAGGCGGCCACGGTTGAGGGTCGCGGGTGCAGGCTCGGGCGTGGCGGCGGTGCTGGCGCCTGCCACGAGCGGTTCGGCCCGGCGCAGGATCGCGCGGATGCGGGCGATCAGCAGACGCAAGCTGAACGGCTTGGCGATGTAATCATCCGCGCCCAGTTGCAGCCCGGCTTCCTCGTCGCTTTCATCATCCTTGCTGGTCAGGAAAATCACCGGCAGGGGCGAATGGGCGCGCAGCCGGCGCAGCAGCTCCATGCCGTCCATCTTGGGCATTTTGATATCGAACACTGCGAGGTCCGGCGGATTGTCGAGCAGCGCCTTCAGCGCGGTCTCGCCATCGGAATAAAGCCGCGTGGCAAAGCCTTCGGCCTGCAACGCAATCGCCACCGTGGTGAGGATGTTGCGATCATCATCGACCAGCGCGATCTGGAGCTTGCGGGCATCCGCGCTGACGGGGTCGGTGGCCGCGGCCAAGGGGGGCTGTTCGGTGGTGCTGTCGGACATGGCGTCTATCCTCTCTGCCCCTGCGATTGCATGGCTGAGGGGGTAGCGCCAAGCTGCGCCAATCGCAATGCTGGCGCTGGGTGGCGGTAACATACGGGCGGGAAAGCTGCATTTGACCGCTCCCCAAATTTGCTATGGCGCAGTGCGTTTGACGCCAAGGGTTGTGCCAACTAAGGCGCCGGACCAGGGATCGAACGGCTGATTACGCGGAACTCCGCCTGTGGTTGCATACGTATGCGCAGATGCTAATGGGCAGGTGCTACGGACGTGACGGACGGGTGCGGGGATTCGCTGGGATCAGCCGGTCCGTCACCTGCCGAACACGACCTTGCTGCTGTCCTGCCCAGGAGACGTATGTTGACCTCGCTCGCAACCCCGTTGGCCGCCCAGAATCTCCACACCGGCGCCACGCTCCACGCCAACCTCGGCACCGCCGCTCTGGTCGAGCACGCGCTGGCCAAAGGCGAGGGCAAGCTGACCAAGCATGGCGCGCTGCTGGTGGAGACCGGCAAGTTCACCGGTCGCAGCGTGAAGGACAAGTATATCGTCCGCGATGACACCACGCAGGACACCATCAACTGGGGGCCAATCAATCAACCGATGAGCCCGGAACACTTCGCTGCGCTGAAGGCTGATTTCCTCAAGGAGCTCGAAGGATCGGACGAGCTATACGTCGCCGATCTGTTCGGCGGCTCGCAGCCGGAATATCGCGTCAACGTGCGCGTCATCACCCAGATGGCATGGCACAGCCTGTTCGTGCGCACGCTGTTGGTGCGCCCCTCGGAGGAGGAAGTGGCGAGCTTCGTCCCCGAATACACCATCATCAATCTGCCGAGCTTCAAGGCGAACCCGGAACGCCACGGCTGCCGCAGCGACACCGTGATCGCGGTGAGCTTCACCGAGAAGCTGATCCTGATCGGCAACACGGAATATTCGGGCGAGATGAAGAAGGGCGTGTTCGGCCTGCTCAACTACCTCCTCCCCGCGCAGGGCGTGATGCCGATGCACTGTTCGGCCAATATCGGTGCGGACGGGAAGAGCGCGATCTTCTTCGGCCTGTCGGGCACCGGCAAGACCACGCTGTCGGCTGACGCGAGCCGCACGCTGATCGGCGATGACGAGCATGGCTGGTCGGACACCGCCGTCTTCAACTTCGAAGGCGGCTGCTACGCCAAGATGATCAACCTTTCGGCTGAGGGCGAGCCGGAGATTTACGCCACCACCCAGATGTTCGGCACGATCCTCGAAAACGTGGCGATGGATGAAGACACGCGCGAGCTCGACTTCACGGATTCGAGCAAGACCGAGAACACGCGCGGCGCTTACCCGATCGAGTTCATCCCGAACACAAGCGAGAAGAACCTCGGCCCGGCGCCGTCGAACGTGATCATGCTGACCGCCGATGCCTTTGGCGTGCTGCCCCCGATCGCGCGGCTGACTGCCGATCAGGCAATGTATTACTTCCTCAGCGGCTACACCGCCAAGGTCGCCGGCACCGAAATCGGCGTGACCGAGCCGGAAGCCACCTTCTCGACCTGCTTCGGCGCTGCTTTCATGCCGCGTCACCCGAGCGTCTATGGCAATTTGCTGAAGGACCGGATCGCCAAGGGCGGCCCGAATGGCAAGGTCGAATGCTGGCTGGTCAACACCGGCTGGACCGGCGGCAAGTACGGCACTGGCTCGCGGATGCCGATCAAGGCGACCCGCGCGCTGCTGAACGCCGTGCTCGATGGCGACATGGACAATGTCGAGTTCCGCAAGGACCCCAATTTCGGCTTCGACGTGCCGGTGCACGTGCCGGTGCTGGCCGCAGCTGGGATCGATCAGACCATCCTCGACCCGCGCAGCACCTGGGCTGACGCCGCCGAGTATGACGCGACCGCGAAGAAGCTGGTGCAGCTGTTCATCGACAACTTCGCCCAGTTCGAAGCCCATGTTGATGAAGGCGTGCTGCAAGCCGCCCCGGCGCCCGTCGCCGCCTGAGCACGCACTACCTGTTGGAGAGGGAGAAGCCCCGCCCGGCGTAAGATCGGAGCGGGGCTTTTTCATTGAATCGCCGCGCAGTTGGCCCACAGTCGCCTCACGTGCGACTCGGAGGAAAACGACATGAGCATTCTCGACGGCATTCTGAAGAACATCGGCGGCGCGCCGGACGATGTGGTGAACCTTGCAGCCAAGATCGGGATCGATCCGGCGATGGCCGAACAGGCGATTGCGGCGCTGGGCAAGACCCATCAGCTCGATGGCGATACGGTGACGCTGGCGGCGGAGAAGACCGGCCTCAGCCCCGACATCCTCAACCAAATCGTCGCCGCTGTCGGCGGTGAAGGCTCGCTGAGCAACTTCGCGTCGATCCTCGACCGGGATGGCGACGGCAACCCGGTCGATGACATCATGGACATGGCCAAGGGCCTGCTGGGCGGCAAGAGCTGATCGTTTAGCCGAGGCCCCGGATGATCAGGACTCCGTATCCTCGGCGTCCGGGGCTTCCATCTGCGCTTGGAGCGCGCTGGCATCGAGCCGCGTTCCATCGGGTGTCTGTTCCAGCAGCGTCATCAGCTGCTTGGCGCGCGCCGAACGCCCGCTGCCGTGCGGATCGGCGGCAAGCGGAGCCAGTGTCGCCCGCGCCTGTGTGTGCTGGCGGTCGCCAATCTGCATCAACGCGAGGTTCAGCCGCAGGGCCTGATCGAACGGCGCCAGCTCCGACGCGCGGCGCAGCGCGGCGCGGGAGGTGTTGTCGGGCGCGCTGCCGCGTTCGGCAAAGCTGCGGTAATAGTAGATCAGCGGTAGCGGATGATTGGCCTCAATGGCGTTCAGCGCCTCGAACGGCTTCATCGCGGCCTCATAAGCTGCTGCCTTATCATCAGCGTCGCCCGCCTGTCGGAACAGGGCATAGCCTTTCTGCACATAGGCGTTCTGCTGCTGCGGATCGCGCGCGATTGCGCCGTCGGCCGCGGCGATGGCCTCGGCATCATTGCCCGCGTCATATTCCGCCTCGGCCAGCGCGGCGAGCACACCCGCATCCTCGGGATAACGCGCAGCGACGGCGCGGGCTTCGGGCAGGATTGCGAGCGCCTTGTCACGGTCGACTCCACGCCGCGACTGGAGCACCACATCCATCATCGCGCCCATGCCTTCGGAGAGCGGCGACACATTGATCGCGCCGATCTCGAGCAGATCGGCCGAGAACCGCTTGGCGGGAATGCGTCGGGTTCGCTGATAGTTCTTGAGTTCCGCCTCAAGCTTGGAGAGGTCGCCGAAGGCTGCTTCGGCCGCTTCGAGGCTCGGCGTGCCGCGCAGGAAGCGGGTCACATAGTCGCTGTATTGCCGCCCACGCTCAGGATTGAAGAACACGTAATGGAACAGCAGCCACGACTGCCCGTAGAAGGCGTCCGAGCGGCTGCGGCCCGCAGCGTACCGATCTTAATCGAGCAGCTCGCGGATCGAGAGCTTGTCGGCGAAGTTGAGATCGCCCACGCGGTGATTGGCGGGCAGGCCGATGTCCATGGCGCCGTCGGGCGCGAACTTCGCGGCGGCGAAGAATTCCGCCATTCCCTCGGTCATCCAGCGCGGCAGCGGGTAGGGATTCGCCGAGATAGTGAAGTGGTGCGCATATTCGTGCAGCAGCACGATCATGGTGAAGTCGGTTTCACTTCCGCGCAGCCGCACGTTCGGAACAAACGCAACCGAACTCCCCGCGCGCGGGATGTAGAAGCCTGCGACGCTTGAACCGGTGTCTCCATACAGCTTCTTGAGCGTGCGATCGCTCCCAACTGCGTAGACTGTCACCCTGTTTGAAGGGCTGGGCGGGGGCGGGGTGAAGCCTGTAAGCTTCGTCATCGCGACATGGTAGCGTTCAAGCCGCTGGGCAAACTCGCGGATGTCGGCTGCTGAGCTGTCGGAATAGATGACGAAGTTCTCGCTTTCTGCCTTATGCCATTCGGCAGCGGCTGGCGCGGCAAGGCCGACCAGCGCGGCAATGGCAAGGCAAAGGCGGAAAAGCGCGGTGATCATAGCAAAGCCCCCGTATTCACAGCGCCAGCGATTGCACTGCAAGTGCCGTGAGATTACCCGGATTTCCGCGCTTGGCCAGAGGCTTGCGACGAATGGTCGCGCGCGGCGTCAGCCGCCAGGGGCCCGCGTATCTTCCAGATATTGCCAGATCCGGCTGACCACCACCGACCCTTCGCCCACCGCGCTCGCCACGCGCTTGACCGAGTTGGCGCGCACATCGCCGACCGCGAAGATGCCCGGCGCGGTGGTGGCGTAGTCGTCCGCCTGTCCCGCGACAGCGCCGGTCAGCACGAAGCCCTTGTCGTCGGTTTCGGCCATGCCGGACAGCCAGTCGGTATTGGGCGCGGCGCCGATCATGATGAACAGCGCGCGGGTTGCGATCCGCTGCTCGGTGTCCTTGGTCTTGAGCGTGATCGCTTCGAGCCAGCTATCGCCATGCAGCGCGGTCACGGCGCTGTGATAGTGGATCGTGATGCGCGGATCGGCCTCCAGCCGCTGCGAGAGGTAGCTCGACATTGACGCCGCCAGACTGCCCGATCGCACCACCAGATGCACATGGCTCGCCGCGCGGCTGAGGAACATCGCGGCCTGCCCGGCCGAATTGCCGCCGCCGATCACCACCGCTTCGGTCTTGCCGCAGAAGCGCGCTTCCATCTCGGTCGCCGAGTAGAAGATGCCTGCGCCTTCCAGCTCCTCCAGATTGTCGAGCGGCAAGCGGCGATATTGCACCCCCGTCGCCACCAGCACCGCGCGGGCGCAAAGCTCGTCGCCATCGTCCAGTGTCGCGCAGAACGCCCCGTCCTCGCGCCGTGACAGGGCCTCGACCCGGCGCGGCATCACGAAGCGGGTGCCGAACTTCATCGCCTGCACCTGTCCGCGCCAGGTCAGGTCGGTGCCGCTGATGCCGGTGGGAAAGCCCATGTAATTCTCGATCCGGCTCGACGTGCCAGCCTGCCCGCCGACAGCGGTATCCTCGACCACGAGCGCCGGGATTCCCTCAGAGCCCGCATAGACCGCCGCCGCCACGCCCGCCGGGCCGCCGCCGACGATCAGCAGCTCGTAGGTCCGGTCAGCGCAGATGCCGAGGTCCATGCCGAGATATTGCGCGACCTTGCGCGGTGTCGGATCATCCAGCCGCGTATCCGCGCCGACGATCACCCCCGGCGTGTGCCCGATCAGGCTGCACACCGACGCGGTTTCGCGGTCGGTCGCGTCCATGTCGTAGCTCTGGAACGGGATGCGGTTGCGGGACAGGAAACGCTCGACCGCCTGCACCTTCGGATCGCGGTCCGCGCCGATCACCTTGATCGTGTCATTGCGCGCCTCGAATTGCTTGCGCCGCCGCGCCGCGAACACGGTGATGAGATGATCGGACAGCTCCGGCACCCGGCTCATCAGTTCGAGCATCGCTTCGCGCGGCGCCTCGATCACGCGGGTGTCGACCGAAGCGCGCATCCGCATAATGTTGGTGCCGCGGTTGAGGAACCCGATCTCGCCCAGAAACTGCGTCGGCCCGAGCGAGGACGGCAGCATCCGTTCGCCCGTATAGGGATCGACCACCTCGATATCGCCTTCGAGGACATAGATGAACCGGTCCATCGGCTCACCAATGTCCATGACGATCGCACCGGCGGGGTAGGACACCTCGCCCCCGATCGCGCAGATGGCATCGACATGCGCAGGCGCCAGCGGCACCCGGCGCATGGTTTCAAGGTCTTGTCCTAAGGTTTCCATGCGGCCCTCCTGCCCGTCCGCCTAGCTGCTACGCGCGCGTTGCAACATGGGGTCAGGGGTAGGGGATTGCAATTCGTCCTTCGGCTTACCCCTTGGCCCCCGCAATGTACCGGCTGACCGTGTTTGCCATCACCGAAAGCGGCGCGTTGCCGCCCAGCACCAGCGCGGTGTTGAATTCGCGCATGTCGTATTTGCCGCCCAGTTCCGCCTTGGCGCGCTCGCGCTGGCGTAGGATCTGGCTGTGGCCGATCTTGTAGCCGCAGGCCTGACCCGGCCAGCTGCAATAGCGATCAACCTCGGAGGCGACCTCCTCGACCTTGGAGCCATTGCGTTCGACAAAGAAGGCGCGGCCCTGTTCGCGGGTCCATTGCTTCGAATGCAGGCCGGTATCGACCACCAGCCGGCAGGCGCGGAAGGCGAGGGACTGGAGAAAGCCCAGCCGCCCGACCTCGAAGCCCCTGTAGGCGCCGAGTTCGTCCGCAAGCTGCTCGGCATAGAGCGCCCAGCCTTCGGAAAAGGCGTTGAATGCTAGGATCGAGCGGATCAGCGGGAGGCGGTTGGAGAACTCGCCCTCCCACACGTGGCCGGGGATCGCCTCGTGGAAGGTGAGGTCTGCGAGGTCATAGCGGCGGTGCAGATCGGTGGTTCTGAGGTTGATCCAGAAGCGCCCCGGAATGCTGCCGTCCTTGCTGCCCGCCCCGCCGTAAGCACCCGGCGCGCCGGGCTCTTCACTGAGCGGCAGACGAACCACCTCCATGCGCGGATTGACCACCTGCGTGAAGGCGCGCGGCATCTGCGATTTGATCCACTGCAAGCGTTCCTCGATGAAGGCGAAGATCTCTTTGCGGCCCGGATCGCCCTCGGCAAACTGGTAGCGCGGATCATCGGCCAGTGCCCGCATCCGCTCACCCACGCTGCCCTTGGAGTAGCCGATCTTCTTGAGGATCGGGTCCATCTTGCCGTGGAGTTCGTCGAGTTCGGCGAGGCCTTGACGGTGGATTTCGTCGGGCTTGAGATTGGTGGTGGTCGATGCGCCCAGGGCCCAGGCGTAATATTCCTCGCCCATCGGCTGCGCCCAGACCCCGGCGGAATCCTTGGCAGATGCGCGCTGGGTCTTGAGTTCGGCGAGCTGGCGTTCGAGCGCGGGGACGATCCCGCGCTTGGCAATGCGGGCGGCCTGTGCGGCGGCGGTTTTGGCTTCCGACAGTTCGGAGGCTTCGAGCGGCCCGGCATAGGCCTCGTTCGCGCCCGCAATGCTGGCTTCCATCTGGGCAATCGCCTTGTCGATCAGGAAGGCGGGCGGCACGACGCCCATCGCCCGGGCGGCGGTGATCCGCTCACGCTCACCATCGAGGATCGCGGGGACTTCGATCAGCCGGTCGAGATAGGGGCCGACATCATCGGCGGCGGCAAGCGGCTGGGTCGAGGAGAAGAAGCGCGGCATGTCGATATAGCCGCCAACATTCTGGATCACCACGTAGGGCGCATTGCGCCAGCTGCCGACCGCAACGTCGCCGTAGGGCATGGCCATGCCTTCGACCGCGCGGGAGAATGCGGTTTCGACCACTTCGAAGCCGATCTGCTGGTCGCTGGTAAGGCCGTCCTTGGGGAAGGCGCGGACTTCGGCGACCATCTCTTTCAGACTGGCGGCATAGGCCTGCCGCCCGGCCTCGCTAGGCGTGCCGAAGGTCGACCGCCACGCGGCATACTCGCCGGTGTCGACGCCGGCGCCGGTCGCGCGGCCCGGTTCATGCGCGAGCATCCGGTAGGCGATCCGGTCAAGCGCGGCATCGGGGTCTAACCCGGCAATCGGGCCGCTGGTGGGCGGTGCATCGCTCGCCGCGCGTGCGGCGGCAGGGAGCAGGGCCAAGGTGGAAACACCGCCCAGCGCAGCAAGCGTCCGGCGGCGGGTGAATTGGGCAAATATCTCTCTCATGCCCCAAGGTTTGGCGGGGCAGGCACCCCAAGTCAATTGCGCCGGGCCGCGAAGGCGGGTTAGGAGCGCGGCATGACCGATATCGTGCTTTCCATCGTGATGCTGGCCGCGCTTGCGCTGGTGGCGGGGGCCGTTGTGCTGTGGCGGCGGACGGGCGAGGTGAAGAACCCGGCGCTGATGGTGCTGCTGGCAGTGATCGCGGTTATCAATGTTCTGATCTGGACGATCCCGACCGAGGGGGGTGAGGCCCCGATCGAACAATTGAAGGCCGCCGGAGAAGGCTAGGGGAAGACCCTCCCCGGCGGACTTGTTCAAGCTACTCGGGGATTCGCCAGGTGATCGTGCCACTGTAGCTACCTGCGACCGGCTTGCCGTTGCCGTCGCGCGCGGCTTCGAACCGGGCGCGCTTGGTCACGAGGTCGCAGGTCGCTGCATCGAGCGGGGCGTGCCCGGTTGAGCGGGTGACGGTGCAGCCCGTGACCTTGCCGCTGGCGTCGATCGCAAGCGTGAAGCGCGCGGTGCCCGACAGCTCCTCCATGATCCAGCGCGAGCGGTAGTCGTTGTTCGTCACCCACTTGCCCGGATTACCGCGCGGCCGCGCGCCGACCGGATCGAAGGGCGATGCGCTCGGGCCGGGGGCAGGGAAGCCGATCTCGCCCGTCCCGGTGCCGGTTCCCGCCGGCGTGCCGGTGATGGGGAAGTCGAACTCGGTCTCGCCGAGGTTGAGGTCGGTCGGCAGATCGGCAGGCCGCGGCGTATCGGGTTTGGAGGTCGTGGTGGTGGACGTCGTTTTCTGATCCGGCTGCGGTTTGTCGGGTGTGGGCGGCGGCGGGGGCAGAATGGTTTCGGTGATAATCTCGCCTTTGATCCGGGGGCCGGCAGGCTTGGTCACCACCGTCACTGCAAGGCCCACCACCAGCAGCGCGCCGAAGGCACCGGGAATGCCGAGCGCGCCGACAAGGGCAGCGGGGTTGGGACGGCGATTGGTTGAAGCATAGGTCATCGCAAGGGGGCTCCTCTCTCCATCTACGTGGGAGCAGTGGCCGGAGTGCGAATGACACCAACGCTGTGAGCACAAACCCTCCGGCCCTGCTCGGGATCGAAGGTACTATGCTTTTTGCTAGGGAAGAAGAACTTTCGCGTTGTTTTTCAGGACTGTAATTTTTGCAACTGAATTAGTAGAGAAAGGTGGGGGAAAACAATCGCTCTGCTGCGCCTTCGATCAAGCAGTTCATCTGACGGATAGGAATGCGGCCACAGAGGCCCCCGTCCCGGGCTCGACCCTGGACCCAGCTTTTCTTTGATTCCTGCACGCCCTCCCGCGCGCAGTCCTCGCTGCGTTTCGCGCTTCGCGCGAGCAGCTGCGGGCGCGCGGTCGCGCTTGCGACCCGCTCGTTGGCGGCCCGTTTACCCGCTCGCTCTTCACCAGCAAAGCGGGGCCCGGGTCAAGCCCGGGGCGGTGAGGGGGCTATTTGATCGGGCAATCGGGCGAGAGCCGGAAGTCCAGATAATTGTCCACGGACTTCATCAATTCCTCAAGCTCGTTCTCGAAGAAGTGGTTGGCGCGGGGGATTTCTTCGTGGTGGATGGTGATGTGCTTCTGGGTGCGCAGCTTGTCGACCAGCTTCTGCACCGCATTGGGCTGCACCACCGTGTCAGCCGCGCCCTGCACGAAGATGCCGCTGGCAGGGCAGGGGGCGAGGAAGCTGAAATCATACATGTTGGCGGGCGGCGCGACCGAGATGAAGCCGCGCACTTCGGGGCGGCGCATCAGCAATTGCATCCCGATCAGCGCGCCGAAGCTGTAGCCCGCGATCCAGGTGCTCTGCGCTTCGGGATGGATCGACTGCACCCAATCGAGCGCGCTCGCCGCATCCGACAGCTCGCCGATGCCGGAATCGAAGCTGCCCTGCGACCGGCCCACGCCGCGGAAATTGAAGCGCAACGTGGCAAAGCCGCGGTCGGCAAAGGTCTTGTAGAGCCGCTGCACGATCCGGTCGTTCATCGTGCCGCCGCCTTCGGGGTGCGGGTGCAGGATCATCGCCACCGGCGCACGCGGGCGCGGCGGGGGCGAGAAACGGCCTTCGAGACGGCCTTCCGGGCCGGGAAAGATGACTGAGGGCATCGAGAAACCTTGTGATCGAGTGGTCGAGGCAACCGGCTGGCGCCCGCGAAAGCGAGGCTTATATAGGCGGCGAACCATTTTTCGCAATTTATTGTGAGGCTATCCCATCCCGGACCGGATCTATCTCGACCACGCCGCCACCTCGCCCCTGCGCCCCGAGGCAAAGGCGGCAATGGAGGAGGGCTTCCGGCTGTGGGCCAACCCCTCCTCGCCGCACGCCGAGGGCCGCAAGGCCCGCGCCGCGCTGGAGGATGCGCGCGAGCGGGTGAAGCGGGCGCTGGGGTGGGACGGCGAGCTGATCTTTACGAGCGGGGCGAGCGAGGCGCTGTGGATCGCGCTCAACCGCGCGAAGGCCAAGCGCCGGATTGTCAGTGCGGTGGAGCATGATGCGGTGTTTCGCGCAGCGCCGGATGCGGAGGTTGTGCCGCCGTTCGACGGAATGTTCGACCCAGACGAATTACCCGATTGCAGCAGTGCGCTTGTCGCCTTGCAGCACGTCAACTCGGAAACGGGCACAATCATGCAGCCCCACAGAGGCGGTACTCTGACTGCAACGATCCGTGCGGCGGGCAGTGTGTTACTGGTCGATGCATCGCAGAGTGCTGGCAAGTTACCCTTGCCCGGTGCTGACATGGTGGTTGTCAGTGCCCACAAGTTCGGCGGGCCAGTCGGCATTGGTGCGCTCCTGGTGCGTGATTTCAATCTGCTGGATCCAAGTGGAGGTCATGAGCGCGGCTACCGGCAAGGCACCGAGAACCTGCCCGGCGCTTTGGGCATGGCGGCGGCGCTTGAGGCAGGCGGGATGGAAAGTTGGAGGAGTAAAGGAAGCGACCACTTGGCATTTGGTGATGCGCTTGGACGGTCGGCCCAAGTCATTGCCCCCGGCGCACAGGCCGATCACATCTTCGCCGTCGCCCACCCCACCATGAGCGCCCAAGCCCTCCTCATCCGCCTCGACGCGATGGGTTTTGCCGTCTCGGCGGGCAGCGCGTGTTCTTCGGGCACGCTCAAGAAAAGCCGGGTGCTCGATGCGTTCGGGGTGCCCGATGATGTGGCGGCGCGGACGATCCGGGTGAGCCTGGGGTGGTCGACCACGCCCGAGGAATTGGAGCGGTTCAGCGAGGCGTGGGCTGGGCTATGTTGACCTTCCCCCCCGTCCCGGGCTTGACCCGGGACCCAGCTTTCTTGATCCAAGTAGCAGAAGGAGCGGGCCCCCGGGTCAAGCCCGGGGCGGGGGAAGGCCCATGATCTACCTCGACTACCAAGCCACCACGCCCTTGGCGCCCGAAGCGCGGGAGGCGATGTTGCGTTGGCTGGGCGGGCCGGAGAGCGACACCTTCGGCAACCCCCATTCTCCGCACCGCATGGGCCGCATGGCCGCCGCCGCCGTCGAAACCGCGCGCGAACGGGTCGCGGCGCTGCTGCCTGACGGCGGCAAGCTGATCTTCACCTCCGGCGCGACCGAAGCGCTCAATACCGTCATCCAAGGCACCCCCGGCGATGTCATCACCTTCGCCACTGAACACGCCGCCGTGCTCGATTGCGCGCGCGTGGTCGAAGCGCAAGGGCGGCGCTTCACAGTGCTCCCCGTCACCTCCGATGGCCGCGCTGATCTTGCCGCGCTGCAAGCCGCGATCACGCCGCAGACCGGCCTTGTCGCGGTCATGGCGATCAATAACGAGATCGGGGTGAGGAACCCGCTCGCTGCCGTGGTCGACATCGCCCGGCAAGTGGGCGCGCGGGTGCTGGTCGATGCGGTGCAGGCCTATGGCCGGGTGCCGGTCGAAGTTGCGGCGGATTACATCGCGGTCTCGGCCCACAAGTGCCACGGACCCAAGGGGATAGGCGCGCTGTGGATCGCAGGAGCCGCGCCGCTCCCCGCAGCGCTGATGCTCGGCGGCGGGCAGGAGGCGGGCATCAGGTCCGGCACGCTCTCGCCCGCCTTGTGTGCCGGGTTCGGCGCGGCGGCGCAGGTCGCGCAGGAGGGGTTGAGCGAGCAGATGCTCCACGTCCAGCAGCTCTGGGCCGCCGCGCGCGAGGCGTTTGCGGGCTGGGAGCTGAACGGCAGCGCGGTCGATCGCTGGCACGGCAATCTCAACATCCGCAGGGATGGCCTCGACGTCGCCCGGCTGATGAGCGATTGCCGCAACGTGATGTTCTCAGCCGGGAGCGCCTGCGCCAGCGGATCGGGCCGGCCGAGCCATGTGCTCAAAGCGATCGGGCTCAGTGACCGCGCGGCAAAGTCCTCTATTCGCCTCGGATTTGGACGCTATACAAGTCTTCAGGACATTGCAGACGCCGCCGCCATCATCAACACCGCCACAAAGGAGCAGGGCTTGTGAGCATCACCATCACCTTCGTTGATCCGCGCGGGCGTCCGGTGGCTGTGACCGCCGAACCGGGCGACAATCTGCTGCGCGCAGGACAAGCGGCGGGGCTGCCGCTGGAAGGCACCTGCGAAGGACAGATGGCGTGCTCGACCTGCCACGTGATCGTCGCCGCCGAATGGTTCGACCGCCTCTCCCCCGCGTCCGAGGAGGAGGAGGACATGCTCGATTTCGCCGCAGGCGCGCGCCGCACCTCCCGCCTGTCGTGCCAGATCGAGCTGACGAGCGAGATGGACGGATTGACGGTCAGCGTCCCATCAGAAAGCAGCGACGCGCGCCGGATGTAGCCTAGGCCTCGACCGCTTCCATGTTCAGCGCGGCCATCAGCGCTTCGGTGAAGGCGGGGATATCGTCCGGCTTGCGGCTGGTGATGAGGTTACCATCGACCACCACCGGCTCGTCCACCACGGCGGCGCCCGCATTGGCAAGATCAGTGCGGATCGAAGGCCAGCTCGTGACGGTGCGCCCCTCGATCAGATCGGCTTCGGCCAGCAGCCACGGCGCGTGGCAGATCGCCGCGATCGGCTTGGCCGCTGAGTCGAATTCGCGGATCAGTTCGATCACCGCGCGCTGGGTGCGCAGGATGTCGGGGTTGATCTGCCCGCCGGGGAGCAGCAGCGCATCGTAATCTTCGGCCGAGACGTTGCCGATCAAGAGGTCGACTGCGACGCTTTCACCCCAGTTTTCCTTGTCCCAGCCGCGGATCTCGCCGGGTCGCAGGCTGGCGACGGTCACTTCCGCTCCGGCCGCTTCGAGCAGGCGCTTGGGCTCCATCAGTTCGGATTGCTCGAAACCGTCGGTAGCGATGATGAGGACGCGCTGCATTGTGGTCTCCTGTGGTTGTTGACCACCGGACTAGCCTCCCGCGCGCCGCCATGTTCCGCCGGGCAAGGCCAAGCGGCGGCAGCGCGCGGTGGGCCGTTGATCCGCGCTTATTGCGGGTCGGGCGCAGGCGCGGCGAGGCGACGGCGGATCGCCCGGTTCGCCCACCACACCCCGCCCGCAGGCAGTGCCACCGCTCCGACAAGGATCAGCAATGCTACGATCCAGCCGAAGATCGTCCCCAGCGATCCCAGCGCGCCACTGATCGGGCCGAGGAAGTCGCGCGCCATTGGGGTGCCGGTTTCGTAGTGCACCGTGACGCGGCTGTAAGCGACCCGGCCTTCCATCTCCTTGAGCCAGCTGCGCGCCTGATCGATCTCCTCGTTCACGGCGGCAACGCTGCGTTCTGCCTCGATCAGTTCCTCGACCGAGCCCTTGCGGGTCCGCAAGACCTGTTGCAGTCGGTCGCGCAATTGTTTGCGGGCTTCCAGCCGCGCTTCGGTGTCGACCAATTGCTTGGAGAGTTCTTCCGAGGCGATCTCGGCGGCCACCTGCTCGGCCCCGGCATCCAGCGCCTCATCCTCTAGCAGCGCGCCAAACGCCCGTGCTTGCCGGGTGGCGACTGCCATTTCGAGCTGGCCTGCAACCTCGCCCTCAAGCTCGCCGGTTTTGGTCATGCCGATGATCTGGCAGACGGCCGGACCCTGCTGTTCGCACAGGGTCGCATGGCGGCGCTGGAGGCTGCCGATCTCCTCTGCCGCCATCCGCCAGCGGTAATCATAGACATAGGCCAGCTGCGGCAGGTTGACCGGGATGGAGTCGAGCTTGGGCAGGGCGGTGCTGGTCTGTGCGGCGTCGGCGGGGGCGGGTTCGGCCACGATTGCCTCGTTTACCGCAATATCGGCGGCTTCGCTGGCGGCTTGGTCACTATCGGCGCGGCTGCACGCAGCAAGGGCTAGGGTGGCGGTGGCAGCAAGAATCAAGGGCTTACGCATGTTTCTCTCTCCTCGTGAAGCGGAGCGGCGGGGCGCGACTCGCGACGCCCGCGTCAGCCTCGCCGCAATGATGCCTTATTTTTGCCATAATTAAACCGCAATTCCGCCACATTCTTGCCCGCGTGCCTTATTCCTGCGGATTTCAACCCTGTGGAAACCCCACTCCCTCGGCGGCGCGGGGGTTGCTAGACGGGGGGCATGACCGATCCCGTCACCACCGAGCCAGCCGATGACGGCTTCGACGCCATCGTCGACGCCCCCTTCGATGCCGCCCTGTCCGAGCGCTATCTGGTCTATGCGCTGTCGACGATCACCGCGCGTTCGCTCCCTGATCTGCGCGATGGGCTGAAGCCGGTGCACCGCCGCCTGCTGTGGGGCATGCGCCAGTTGCGTGTGACGCCTGACAGCGCGTTCAAGAAATGCGCCCGCGTGGTCGGCGATGTGATGGGCAAGTACCACCCGCACGGGAACCTCGCACTGTATGATGCGCTGGTGCGCCTCGCGCAGCCGTTCATGCTGCGCTACCCGCTGATCGAGGGGCAGGGGAACTTCGGCAATATCGACGGTGATAACGCCGCCGCCGATCGCTACACCGAATGCCGCCTGACGCGCACGGCGATGGAGCTGATGTCGGGGCTGGACGAAGGCACGGTCGACTTCATCCCGACCTATAACAACGAGGAGGAAGAGCCGGTTATCTTCCCCGGCCTGTTCCCCAATCTGCTCGCCAATGGCGCCAGCGGGATCGCGGTCGGGATGGCGACCAGCATTCCCAGCCACAATGTCGCCGAGATCATCGACGCCACCTTGGAGCTGATCGACAACCCGTCTGTCACCCACGAACGGCTGATGGAGCTGTTCCACGGCCCCGATTTCGCCACCGGCGGGCAGGTGGTCGACAGCGCCGCCGCTATCGCCGAAGCCTATCGCACCGGGCGCGGGTCTTTCCGCCTGCGCGGCCGCTTCTACGCGCCCGAGGCCAAGGAGCCTGACGACATCGCCGCCGGGATCGAACGGCTCGGCGGCGGGCAATGGCAGCTGGTCATCTCGGAAATCCCCTATCAGGTGCCCAAGGGCAAGCTGATCGAGCAGATCGCCGCCGCCATTGCCGATCGCAAGCTGCCGATCCTCGAAGACGTGCGCGATGAAAGCGACGAGGCGATCCGCATCGTGATCGTCCCCAAGAGCCGCAATGTCGATCCCGAGCTGTTGAAGGAAAGCCTCTACAAGCTGACCGACCTCGAAACGCGGTTCAGCCTTAACTTGAACGTACTCGACGAACGCCCCGGCTTTGGCCGCACGCCGATGGTGATGGGGCTGAAGGAACTGCTGGAAAGCTGGAGCTTCGCGCAGATCGACATCCTCCAGCGCCGCGCGCGCCACCGGCTCGCGCAGATTTCCAAGCGGCTGGAACTGGTGCGCGGCTATATCATCGCCTACCTCAACCTTGACCGGGTGATCGCGATTATCCGCGCCGAGGATGAGCCCAAGCCGGTGCTGATAGCCGAGTTCGCGCTGACCGATGTGCAGGCCGAAGCGATCCTCAACATGCGGCTGCGGTCCTTGCGCAAGCTGGAGGAAATGCAGCTGCGCAAGGAGCAGGACGCGCTGCTGGCCGAGGAAGCCGATTTGCAGGCCCTGCTGGAAAGCCCGGCAAAACAGCGCACCCGGCTGAAGCGCGATCTGCGCGCCCTGCGCAAGACCTATGCCGAGGATACCTCACTCGGCGCGCGCCGCACGCTGATTGCCGAGGCCGCGCCGACCGCCGTGTTCAGCATGGACGCGATGATCGAGAAGGCCCCCGTCACCGTGATCCTCAGCCAGAAGGGCTGGATCCGCGCGGCGAGCGGGCACGTGCCGCTGGATCAGGAATTCAAATACAAGGAAGGCGATGCGCTCGCCTTCATCCTCCACGCACAGACCACCGACAAGCTGCTGCTCGCCGCGTCAGACGGTCGGTTCTACACGCTCGGCTGCGACAAGCTGCCCGGCGCGCGCGGGTTTGGTGAGCCGGTGCGCACGATGGTCGATCTGGAAAGCGACGCCAATGTCAGCGCGATGATGGTGCATCGTCCGGGCGGGCGGCTGCTGCTCGCCTCCAGCCACGGCAAGGGCTTTGTCGCAGAAATGAACGAGCTGCTGGCCGAGACCCGGAAAGGTCGGCAGGTGGTGAACCTCAAGGACGGCGCGAAGCTGCAAGTGATCCGTCAGATCCCCGAGCATCACGACCACGTCGCCTGCGTCGGCGATAATCGCAAGTTGGTGGTGTTCAATCTGGAAGAACTCCCCGTGATGACGCGCGGGCAGGGGGTGCAGCTGCAGCGGTATCGTGACGGCGGAATGTCGGACGCGATCACCTTCGTGCTGGCCGATGGCCTCAGCTGGCAGATGGGCGGATCAGGCGAACGCACTCGCACCGAGACCGAAATCCGTATGTGGAAGGTCGCGCGCGGCGCTGCCGGACGGATGCCGCCGCAGGGTTTCCCCAAGTCTGGCCGGTTTGATTAGTCGAACTTGAAGGCGCTCGTCCCCAGTTCCTCGGCGAGCATCTGGTTCACACGGTCGGTCGAAGGAAAGCCCTCGGCCACCCAGCGGGCTTCGATTTTGTGGAGCAGCTTTGCGACCTCCGGCCCGGCGGTGATTCCGCGCGCGACAATGGCGCCGCCCTTGAGCGGGAAGATCGGCACCGTCCAACCTTCGAACACCCGGGCGTCGTGGCCGGTCAGCAGCAGTCGGTCGATCGCCAGCGGCAGGCTCAGGCGATAGGCGAGCGCCTTGGGGTCGGCCCCATCGCTCGCCCCGCGCTCCGCGGCGCTGACCAGCCGCGTGCGTTGGGCTTTGGAGAGACGCAGGCGTGCGGCAACGTTCTCGGCGACCTCGGGGGAGGGCGGCAGCAATGCGGCCAGCCTGCGCACCGGATCGGCGGCGATACCTTGCGCGGCTTCGGCAGCGATCACCTTTGCCAGCAGGGCGATCTGCGGTGGGCAGGCCTCAGGCAGGATCACGCCTAGCACGCCTCGCGCTTTCATCCGGACGATGGTGGCGTGCGGATCGGGCAAGGCGAGGAGATTGAGCAATTCCGTCGCAATCCGCTCGCGGCTCAGGCCCTTCAGCGTGTGGGCAAGGTCGGCGCAGGCATCCTCGGCCGTTTCGTCCAGCGCGGCGCCGAAGCGGGTCTGGAAGCGGTAGTAGCGCAGAATGCGCAGGTGATCCTCGGCAATCCGTTGGCGCGCATCGCCGATGAAGCGGACACGGCCTTCGCGCAGATCGTCGAGCCCGCCGAACCAGTCGTCGATCGTGAGCGTTTCGGGATGGGCGTAGAGCGCGTTGATGGTGAAATCGCGCCGCGCGGCATCTTCGGGCCAGTCCTGCGCAAAGGCGATGGTGGCGCGGCGGCCATCTGTCGCGACATCGCGGCGTAGGGTGGTGACCTCGACCGGGCCGTCCTTGAGGATCGCGGTCACGGTTCCATGCTCGATCCCGGTCGGCACAGTGCGGATGCCAACCCGATTGCAAGCGGCGATCACCTCTTCGGGCAGGAGCGTGGTGGCGCAATCGACATCATGGACGGGCACGCCCAGCAAGCCGTCCCGCACGGCGCCGCCGACCCAGCGGATATTCTCGGCCCCCAGCGCTGCGGTCAGCGCGGCCAGCCCCGCGCGGCGGGTCCAGTCGGCTTCGGCGAGGTCACGCAGCATCGCGCACAGCCTCCAGCGTGATCCGCCGCGACAGGTTGGCGATGATCGCCGCGGTGACGCCCCAGATGCGGAAGCCCTGCCACTCCAATTCGAGATAGCGCCGGTTCGCGCCGCGCCAGAACACCTCGTTGGTGGTCCAGCTGGCAGGATCGAGCAGCATTGCCAAGGGCGCTTCAAAGCACGCTTCGACCTCGGTCGGGCTGGGGATGAGGGAGAGGCCGGGCGGGACGACGCCCACCACCGGCGTCACCAGAAAGCCGGTGCCGGTGTGGTAGATGTCGCTGGTGCCGATCACCCGCACCGCTTCGCGGGGGAGCGCGAGTTCCTCCTCAGCCTCGCGCAGGGCGGCGGTGATAGCGTCCTCGCCCGGATCGATCTTGCCGCCGGGAAAGGCGACCTGCCCCGGATGGTCGCGCATCGCGCGCGGGCGCTGGGTCAGGATCACTTGCGGATCATGCGGCACATCGGTGATCGCGATCAGCACAGCAGCGGGCGTGGCGCGGCCATCGCGGGCGAAATGCGCATCGCTCAGGAGATCGGGGATCTCGCGCGCATGGCCTGCCGCAAAGGCCTGGGCGAGCGGCTCGTAGAGGCTCATGGCAGCAAGGAGAAGGTCGCGCCCTGGCTGGTGACCTGCCAGCCATTGTCCTGCGCGCCTTCGGCCAATGCGATCTCGGCCAGCTGCGCCCAGGTCGAGCGGTTGAGGCGCGCCTCGCACCCGCGCCGGACGTCGAGATAGAGCGCGGGCTCGTCCGCCGTCCCCGCCGCGCGCAAGGGATGATCCGGCCCGGCGATCACGATGTCATCGGTGTTGAGCCGGAACGCCAGCGCGCCGTCCGCCCGCACGCAGTCGGTGGCGATGAAGGCAGCATCCTCGACCTCGATGGCGAGCTTCTCGAACGGGGTGACAAGCCAGTGATGCCCCTCCGCATCGCGGGTCAGCAGACCCGCAAAGGCGCGCACCATCGCCTCGCGCCGGATCACGCCACCTTCGTGAAACCAAGTGCCATCGGCGGCGATCACCATGTGGCTTTCGCCGATCACCTTCGGCGCCCAGCCTTCGACCGGCGGGAGATTGCGGTCCGCGACCAGCGCGGCGATTTCGGCCAGCGTCAGGCTGGCGAGATAGGGGGGCGGTTCGTAGGGCATTGGGGGTTGGATGGCAGAAGCTTGGGGGAAGGTGAAGGGGTTACCTTGCCTTATCCCTCCCACGGCCCGAGCATTCCCTCGGCGGGCATGGCGGCAAGGCCGTGGCCGCGCGCCAGCAAGCGGTGCTGTTCATAGGGGCCGGGGCAGCGCCAACCACCCGTCAGCGCGGCGGAAAAGCCCCAGCGCCCGTAATATTCCGCGTCTCCGATCAGCACCTGAGGAAGCGCGCGTCCGCCTTGGGCTGCCAACCGCGCATCCTCGGCGATCATCGCGCTCATCAAGCCGACGCCGAAGCCTTCGCCCTGTCGTTCCGGCACCACGGCGACCGGGCCGACCATCACCAGTGGCACCTGACCCTGCTTGGTCTGCAACCCAATCGGCCAGCACTGGATGGTGGCGACCAGCATGTCATTCTCGTCCAGCGCGGCGAGGCTGAGGCCGGGCAGCCAGGCCATCCCTTCGCGGATGCGGTAAGCGGTGCGCGCGTGGCGGTCCGGCCCGAAGGCGCGGTCCAGCACCTCCTCGATCATGGCAGGATCGACCGCCTCAAGCGGGATCAGCGTGGCAGTCGTCGTCGCCATCAGCGCGCGGTGAGCTTCAGCAGCTTGGCGCCCTTGCCATCCTGCGCCACCCACAGCGCGCCGTCCGGCCCTTGCGCGATCGAGCGCAGGCGCGCGTCGAATTCGTGCCGGGTAACTTCGCGGGCGGCTTCGCCTTCGATCGCGACATCAACGATGGCCTGCGAGGCAAGGCCCGCCATCAGCGCATGGCCCTTCCAAGCGGCGAACATATCGCCGGTGTAGATCAGCATATCGCCCGGTGCGATCACCGGGTTCCAGCTGGTCGCGGGCTGGGCGAACCCGTCATCGGCTGTGTGATCGGGGATCGGGTCGCCGTTGTAATGTTCGCCGTTGGAGCGGATCGGCCAGCCGTAATTGGCAGCGGGCTTCACCAGATTCAGCTCGTCACCGCCCGCCGGGCCATGCTCGACTTCCCACAACCGGCCCTGCGCATCCCAATCCATGCCAAGAATGTTGCGGTGGCCGTACGACCAGATTTCTGCTGTCACGCCGCCCTTGTCAGCCATCGGATTGCCAGCCGCAGGCGTGCCATCAAGGTTGAGGCGCACGATCTTGCCCAGCGTCACGCTGGTGTCCTGCGCGGGTTGCATCTTCTGGCGTTCGCCGCTGGCGACAAACAGATATTTGCCATCGGGCGACACGGCCAGACGGTGCGAATAATGCCCGCGGCCGGTGACCTTGGGCGTCTGCCGCCAGATCACGGAAAGGCCTTCGATGGCGCAGGTGGTTGCGGCGGAGCAGACCAGCGTTCCCTTGCCGACCACAGCGCCGCGCGTGTCAGCTTCGCCCGCTTCGGCCCAGCTCAGATAGATCGTGCGATTGCCCAAGCTGTCCGAAGCCTCGGCTGGCAGGAAAGCGACATCGCCCAACCCGCCCTGACCGCCGTAATCGACGGTCGGAACCCCGCTGACCGTGCCGATCTGGCCGCTCGCGGTGTCGATGAACTTCAGGGTCCCGGCCTTTTCGGTCACGAACAACGTCGCGGTGCCGGGTGCAAAGGCAATCGCCCACGGTTCTTCGAAGGTGGCGACCTCAGTGACCGCAAAGGGCATGGCCGAGGCGGCGGCGGGCGGGGCGGTTTCCCCACTTTCGGCATTCGCGCAGCTTGCCAGCGCCAGCGTGGAGACGGAAAGAGCAGCGAACAATCGGGCAGAACGGATCATGCTAGGGGTCACTCCGGGTTTCAGGCACGCAGGCAAGGCGATCGTCATTGGCGTTGACGAAGCTGGCCGCGGACCGCTGGCCGGGCCGGTGGTGGCCGCGGCGGTGGTTCTGGGGGAGGCGATACCTGCGGGGCTCGACGATTCCAAGCGCCTTTCGGCCAAGCGCCGCGCTGTGCTCGACCCCGCGATCCGGGCGAGCTGCGGCTGGGCGGTGGCGGTGGTCGAGCCCGAGGAGATCGACCGGGTCAACATCTTCATGGCAACCATGCTGGCGATGACCCGCGCGGTTGGCAGCCTCACCGCGGCCCTTGGGGTGGAACCGGGCGAAGTGCTGATCGACGGCAACATGACGCCCCACGGCCGCTGTGCCGACTGGTGCTGGCCCGCGCGCGCCATCGTTGGCGGGGACGGGATCGAGCCCTGCATCTCCGCTGCCTCGATCATCGCCAAAGAGTGGCGCGACCGGATGATGCTGGAAGCCGCCGCTGCGCACCCGCACTACGGGTGGGAGCGCAACAAGGGTTACGGCACCGCGGAGCACATGGAAGCGCTGCGAGTGCACGGCGCGACCCCGCTGCACCGTCGCAGCTTCGCGCCGGTGGCGCAGTTGTCGTTGATTTGATCCCGCAGTCCTAAACTTCGTCGCCCCGTGCTCGACACGGGGCATGGCTAACTTTTGCCGCAAGTGGGGCGTTTGTCGGCTCAAAACTTCGCGTGTGGACAGAAGAAGCCAAGCCCCGTGTCGAGCACGGGGCGACGGTGAGGCTAGTGGTGGGCCCGAAGGCAGGGACAAGCAAATCTTCTCCGCATCGATAGACTTCGTTGTGAGTCCTCCCCGCCACACCCCTGCATCTGGAGTCCCCTCGCAGCCGCAGGACTCAACATCTTGTGCTGGTCTTGCTTCGTTCCGCGCAACAGGTGGGGTCTTAACCCCCTGTCAACCATAATATGCGCAAAATTAGTCGCTTGACGCGGACTCTTCAAAGACTCATGCCTGTGGATAAGTTGACAGCATAAGAAGCGGGGCAAGGCCGGTGAGTGTGATAGAAGAAGTGAAATCGCGGGCAAAAAGCGTTGTAAAGACGCCGGAAACTGCGCGCGCACTCGATTTGCCGCTGGGCCGGATCCTGCCGGGCGATTGCATCGCCGCGATGCGCTCGCTCCCGACCAACAGCGTCGATCTCGTCTTCGCCGATCCGCCCTACAACCTCCAGCTTGGCGGCGATCTCAACCGGCCCGATGGCAGCCATGTCGATGCCGTGACCGATCACTGGGACCAGTTCGCCAGCATGGCGGTGTATGACAAGTTCACCCGCGAATGGCTGACCGAGGCGCGCCGCGTGCTGAAGCCCGATGGCGGCTTGTGGGTGATCGGGAGCTACCACAACATCTTCCGCGTCGGATCAATCTTGCAGGATCTGGGGTTCTGGATTCTCAACGACATCGTCTGGCGCAAGAACAACCCGATGCCCAACTTCCGCGGCACCCGTTTCACCAATGCGCATGAAACGCTGATCTGGGCGAGCATGGGCGAAAAGGCGCGCTACCACTTCAATTACCGCGCGATGAAGACTTTGAATGATGAACTTCAGATGCGCTCTGACTGGGTCATGCCGATCTGTGCGGGCGGTGAGCGGCTCAAGGAAAACGGAAAGAAAGCCCATCCGACCCAGAAGCCCGAGGCGCTGCTCTACCGCGTGCTGTTGGCGACGACCGAGAAGGGTGACGTGGTGCTCGATCCCTTCTTCGGCACCGGGACGACCGGCGCGGTCGCCAAGCGGCTGGGGCGCGAGTGGATCGGTTGCGAGCGGGAGGATTTCTACCGCGAGGTCGCGATGAAGCGGATCGAAAAGGAACTCCCCCTCGATGAAAGCGCGCTCACCACGATGCAATCTGCGCGCACCGCGCCCAAGGTGGCGTTCGGCGCGGTGGTCGAGGCGGGGCTGATCCCGCCCGGCACGCAGGTGTTCGACAAGAAGCGCCGCTGGATCGCGACAGTGCGCACCGACGGCTCGCTGGAATGCGAAGGCAAGACCGGCTCAATCCACGGGCTGGGCAAGGACCTGCAAGCCGCGCCGAGCTGCAATGGCTGGGCGTTCTGGCATTACGAGACGGGCGACGACGTGCAGCCGATCGATGCCGCGCGGCAGCTTTACCTGCTGGCGGCGGAGGACTGATCGCAGCACATGGGCGACGCGGTCTATCTCCATCCGCTGACGCTTGTCCCCGGCCCGCAGGCCGTGGAGGGCGAGGCGGTGCGGCTCGGTGGCTCGATGGCCTATGCGCGCGAGTTTGCGCTGGTGGTCCGAACGAATGGCGCGGTGTCCGAGCGGATTGTCGGCACGCCCAAGGAGATCGAGGCGGCGCTGGCGCGGCTGTCAGGCGCTCTTGCGCAGGATGCGGCGGCGCAATGGGCCAACCTCACCAAAACCCACGCGCCCCTTCAACTGGGCAGTCGGACCATCCGACTGGATCAGCCCCAGATCATGGGCATCCTCAATGTCACACCCGATAGCTTCTCCGACGGCGGCCAACACGACGCCATCGAAGCGGGCCGCGCCCACGCTGCTGCAATGCTGGAAGCGGGCGCGGCGATAATCGACATTGGCGGAGAGAGCACCCGTCCCGGCGCCGCGGCGACGTTCGAGGACGAGGAAATCCGCCGGATCGTCCCCGCCGTCGAATATTGCGCCAGCATGGGCGCCGCGATCAGCCTCGATACCCGCCGCGCAGGCGTGCTTGCCGCCGGGCTTGCGGCAGGCGCGCATATGGCGAATGACGTCTCGGCGCTGCGCTACGACCCGCGCAGCATCGAAGTGGTCGCCAGCGCCGCTTGCCCCGTCATTCTGATGCACGCACCCGGAGCGGGTGAAGATCTCCACGCTGGCGGCACCTACGCCGACGTGGTCAGCGACGTCTTCGACTTCCTCAAATCCGCCCGCGCCCGCGCCATTGCCGCCGGTATCGCCGAGGATCGCATCATTCTCGACCCCGGCATCGGCTTCGGCAAGTCGCTGGCCGAGAACCTCGCCCTGCTGAACGCCTTGCCGCTGTTCCACGCGCTCGGCAGCCCGCTGATGCTGGGGGCGAGCCGCAAGCGGATGATTGGCGCGCTGTCGGTCGAGGAGAGCGCAGACCAGCGCCTCGCCGGATCAATCGCCTTGGCGGTGAAAGGCATGGAAGCCGGCGTCCACCTGCTGCGCGTCCATGACGTCGCCGAGACGGTGCAGGCGCGCAATGTGTGGCGCGGGCTGCGGGATGCAGCGCTGACCGATTTCAGCGCACTGCCGATGATGTAAACTGGCGGGCAGCCGCATTTCCTACCGCGCAAACATCCGGTATGATCGGTCATCGCCATGATCACGCCTCTCCGCCGAACCGCCATAAACGCCTCCATCGGCCGGAAATGTGCCTTGCGGGGGAGGGGGGGCTAATCCGGCGAAGTGTCAACTTCGTTTTTTCAGATTAAACCTATGATTTATTGAATGAAAAAGTCTGAAATGCCGCTTGACAGGGTGTCAACTTTGTCAACTTCGGCCGGAGCGCAGATGACGGCTACCGTGTCGCACAGCTGTAACCCAGCGCCTTCAGCAGACCACCCGATTGACGTATCATTTCAGGAGCCTTTCATGCGCCGTTCCCATTCGCTGCTCGCCACCACCGCCCTTCTTGCCGCCGCGATCATGCCCGCGCCGCTGATGGCGCATGATGACGAGCCTGCACCGTCAAGCAAGGCTCCGGTCGCGGTCAGTCTGACGCCCGATCAGCTGCTCGCCCCCTATTACGAGGCGCTGCGCCAGCAGGTCGTGATGCCGGTCGCAGGGCCGAACCCCGCGCTCGCCGCCAACACCACGCTGACCCGCATCGCGGTGGGCAGCTGCAACCACCAGAACGCGCCGCAGCATATGTGGGGGCAGATCGCCTCAGCCAACCCGCAGCTGTTCCTCATGATCGGCGACAATGTCTATGGCGACAACGGCTGGGATGCCGACGCTGGACTTGAGAGCTTGCGTTCGGCCTATGCCTTGCAGGCCTCGTACCCCGAATTCGCGGGCTTCCGCGCCAAGGTGCCGATGATGGCAACTTGGGACGATCACGATTTCGGCCTCAACGATGCGGGCGGGAATTTCCCGATGCGTCGCTGGGGCGAGACGCTGTTCGAGACCTTCTGGGGATCGTCCGATGCCGTCCGCTCGCGTCCCGGCGTTTACGAGAGCAACATCACCGGCCCGGAAGGCAAGCGGGTGCAGGTCATCCTGCTTGATACGCGCTTCTTCCGGTCTGATCTGAAGCGCGCCGCTTGGACCAAGGATCGCCCGCCGCTCGGTAGCTATCTGCCGGACGAAAACCTCGACAAGACCATGCTCGGCGATGCGCAGTGGACGTGGCTGGAGCAGGAGCTGGCCAAGCCGGCCGATCTGCGGATCGTGGTGTCCTCGACCCAGGTGATCACCACCGCGCACCAATTTGAAGGCTGGACCAATATGCCGGTGGAACGCAACCGGCTGCTCGAGCTGCTCAAGGGCCGCGAAGCGAGCGGGGTGGTGATCCTGTCGGGTGATCGCCACGCGGCCGGCATCTACAAGACCGCGCACAAAGGCGAGACGATGTGGGAGCTGACCAGTTCCTCACTCAACCTGTCATTTGGCAGCGACAATGATCGCAGCACCGCGCGCGAACCGGATGCTGCGCGGGTGACGAAGTTCTTCTCGGAGGAGAATTACGGCCTTGTCGATATCGACTGGAAGGCCAAGGCGCTCACCATTACGCTCAAGAACAACACCAGCGCGACGCTGGCGGAGCAGCGCTTCACATGGTGAGTGGCAGGAAACTCTGTAATATCAGAGGGTAAACCCGCCGTCCGACACCATGACATGGCCGGTGATGTTGGAAGCGGCGTCGCTCAGCAGGTAAAGAATGCTGTCGGCCATTTCCTCGGAAGAGGCGAAGCGGCCCAAGGGCGTGGTCTTGGCCATCGCCTTCAGGGTCGCCTCTCGCCCGATGGCGGCGACGGAGCGCTGGAAGTCCTCGCCGCTTTCCCAGATCGCGGTATCGACTCCTCCGGGAGCTATCGCGTTGACGCGGATGTTGTGTTTGGCGTTCTCGACCGCCGCGATCCGCGCCATGTGGGCGACGGCTGCCTTGGAGACGCCATAGGGACCGATTCCGGCAATCGGCTTCAGACCCGTTGTCGAAGCGACCACCACTGCGCTGCCTCCCTTCGCTTGCATCGCCCGCAGCGATGAGGCGAGGGTCATGAATGCGCCGTCGAGATTGACCGCCATTACCTTGCGCCATTCGGCCAGAGAGACGCTTGCGATGGGTCCGCCCGAACCGATCCCTGCGTTGACAATGGCGTGGTCGAGACCCGTCAAGCGGGGTTCGAGCGCCTGCCAAAGCGCCTCATCGGCCACGCTGCCGACAATGCGGTGCACGTCGCCCGGAAGATCGAGCGCGTCGAGCCCAGCGCTGTCAACATCGACCAGAAACAGGGTCGTCGCACCGCGCGCTGCCAATGCCTTGGCGCAGGCCGCGCCGATCCCCGAAGCGGCACCGGTGACGAGCGCCGAGCGTCCGGCGAAATCCTGAATTGCTGTCATGGGGTCAGCGGCTAGTCCCGCAAACCTCGCTGATCAAGCCGCGTTGTCGATCCCGAGATCGGAAAGCTTGCGGTAGAGCGTGGAACGCCCGATCCCCAAGCGCCGAGCGACTTCGGTCATGCGGCCGCGATAATGGCCGATGGCGAGGCGGATCACGTCGGCCTCGATCTCTTCCAGCGGACGCAGATTGCCATCGTCGGTGTAGAGCATGATGCCCACACCTTCATGCGCGCTTGCGACGGTGACGCTGCCCTGTTCGCCGAGCATTTCGGACAATTGCGGGAAGCTGTCGGCACCCAGCGAATTGCTCTCGCAATAGACCGCGGCACGGAACAACACGGATTGAAGCTGGCGGACGTTACCAGGCCAATCATAGGCAGCTAGCAGCGCCAGCGCGCTGTCGGAGACGGAAAGGTGGTTCAGGCCTGGTTGCTCGCCGATGCGGGCGAGGAAATGGCGGGTCAGCGCCGGAATATCGCCGGTGCGGTCGCGCAGGGGTGGCAATACAATCCGGGTCGCACCCAGCTTTGCGGCGAGGCCTGCATCGAATTGCTTGGCCTGCACCATCCGGTCGAGCCCGACATTACTTGTCACGAGCAACCGCACATCGACGCGGAACCCGTAGCTTGCGCCGACCGGCCGGATGATCCCGCTTTCGAGCGCTTCGGCGAGGCGTTGTTGCAGCACCGGCGTCAGGCGGTCGATCTCGTCGAGGATCAGCGTCCCGCCGTCGCAATGCTGGAACGCGCCGATCTGACGGTCGAACGCGCCGGGGAAGCTGCCGGGTTCATGCCCGAACAGCACCGAATCGATGGATCCGGGTGGGACCGAGGCGAGGTTGATGGTCCGCAAGGGTTCTTTCGAGCGCGGGGATGCACCGTGCATCGCACGCATCAGCATTTCCTTGCCGGTGCCGGTTTCGCCCTCGATCAGCACATGACCGTGCCCACGCGCGGCCTTGGCGGCCTGCGCCAGTGCAGCGCGGAACTGCGGAGCAGTGCCGATCATCGCATCGAAATCGAGGCTGGCGGACATCTTCTCGGTCAACGGGGCGAGTTCATCGCGCGGCGCTTCGCGGGTGGTGACCGTGCGCAGCGCTTCCATCAGGCGGTCGGGCGAGACCGGCTTAACGAGATAATCACTCGCACCTGCCCGCATGGCTTCCACCGCCAGCAGCGGCGAGGCGCTGGTGGTCAGCATCAGGATCGGCAAGGCTGGTCGGCGCGATTTGAGCTCAGCGATGAGCTGGCAGGCATCATCGCCCGGCACCCATTGATCGAGCAGAATCGCCGAAAGCTGCATCCCCTCACGCGTGCCGAGCATCGCGATCGCGGTCTCAGCATCCGAGGCGACGATCGTGCGCCAGCCATCACGCGCGGCAATCGCGGTGATGAGACGCGACTGCGCCGGCTCGTCATCGATGAGCATGACGATTCGCGCGTCTTCCTGCACTTCGGGGTGGCAATCAATATCCGCCATCGGTCCTGCCGCTCGCTTTCCCTTGTCCTGCCGGGCCTTGCTGGGCTCGGTCCGACACAAGCCCTTTGCATAAGGCGGGGAGGTAAAAACGGGATTAAGACTGTGCCGCGGCGGGACAGATGGTGGTCGGGGCTGAAACGCGCCTCTCACTAAAGGTGACTTGAGATAGCGGGGCTGCTCCGATACGGGAGCTTCGCAGGGGCTTTGCGGTCCAACGCATTTTTAAGGCAACCATTCGGCAACCAATCGCACTTCGGTGCGTTCGATAGCCCAAGGGGAAATACGACCTATGACTGTTCACGACATGGATAAGGCCACGGCCACCTACAGCGGGTTCATGGCGACGCTCAAATGGGCTGTGCCGGTAATCGCGGTGATCGCGTTTGCCGTCGTCGCCGCGATCGCCAGCTAAGCCGGCGCCCACGTGAAAATCGCCATCCTGAAAGAGCGCGCCTCAGGCGAGACGCGCGTCGCTGCTTCGCCGGAAACGGCCAAGAAGTTCGCAGCCTTGGGCTGTTCGGTCGCGGTAGAGGCCGGCGCGGGGGTGATCGCCTCGATCACCGACGCTGCCTATGCCGAAGCCGGTGCGACCATCGCTGACGCGGCGGCAACGGTGAAGGATGCCGATATCGTCCTCGGGATTCAGGCGCCCGAAGTAGCCCTGCTGGCTGGTGCCAAGCCCGGTGCTTGGGTTGCGGCGCTGTTCGATCCCTTTGCCAAGCGCGAAGTGGTCGATGCCTATGCCGCCGCCGGTTATGAGGCGCTGAGCATGGAGTTCATGCCGCGCATCACCCGCGCGCAATCGATGGACGTGCTGTCCTCGCAGTCGAACCTTGCCGGTTACAAGGCAGTGCTGGCAGCAGCCGATGCCTATGGCCGCGCCTTCCCGATGATGATGACCGCAGCTGGTACGGTGCAGGCCGCACGCGCCTTCATCATGGGCGTGGGTGTTGCGGGCCTTCAGGCGATTGCGACTGCTCGCCGTCTTGGCGCGCAGGTCTCGGCGACCGACGTGCGCTCGGCCACCAAGGAACAGATCCAGTCGCTGGGTGCCAAGCCGATCTTCGTTGAGAATGTCGCTGGGATCGAAGGCGAAGGCTCGGGCGGCTATGCCACCGAAATGAGCCCGGAGTACCAGAAGGCGCAGGCCGAACTGGTCAGCTCGCACATCGCCAAGCAGGACATCGTTATTACAACCGCGCTGATCCCGGGCCGCGCTGCACCGCGCCTGATCACCGACGAACAGATTGCGACGATGAAGCCGGGCAGCGTGATCTTCGACCTTGCGGTGGCGCAGGGCGGGAACGTCGAAGGCTCGGTGCCGGACGAGGTTGTGGTCAAGCACGGCGTCAAGATCATCGGCTATTCGAATACGCCCGCTCAGCTCCCCGCTGACGCTTCGGCACTGTTTGCCCGCAACCATTACAATTTCCTCAGTGCCTTTTGGGACAAGGAGCAGGGCAAGCCCGTTCTCGACGAGGAAATCGGCACTGCGATCCGCCTTACGCGGGGCGGCAAGGTTGTGAACGAGCGGCTGCTTGGTTAACCCGATGGGTCTGATCAACGCCACGGTCTGGGATGTCGAAGACGCCGCCGAAGACCTCGCCTATGCGCTGGCGCATGGTGAGGTGGTGCGGTTCGCGTTCAAGCTGGTGCGGGATTCGATTATCTTCACCGATCGCCGGGTCCTGATGATCGACATTCAGGGGCTGACGGGATCGAAGAAGCGGTTCCTGACGATCCCCTATCGCGCGATCACCACCTTCACGCTGGAAAGCGCGGGCCACTTCGATCTTGATACCGAACTCACGCTGACCGTTTCGGGCAGTGCGCCGATTGCGTTCAATGTTAGCCGCGGCGCGGATGTGCCGGGACTGGTGACGCTGCTCACCGAATATCTTGCGCCGGGGAAATAGGGGCGATCCATGGACTTCATTTCAATTCTCAGCATCTTCGTACTGGCCTGCTTCGTGGGCTATTACGTCGTCTGGTCGGTGACCCCGGCGCTGCACACCCCGCTGATGGCGGTGACCAATGCGATTTCGTCGGTGATTATCGTCGGCGCGCTGATCGCGGCGGCTGAGGCGAACAGCCCGATTGCCAAATATCTCGGCCTGTTCGGGGTAGTGCTGGCGAGCATCAATATCTTCGGCGGCTTTGCAGTGACGCAGCGCATGCTCGCAATGTACAAGAAGAAGGGGAAGTAAGAGATGAGCTTCTCCATTCTTGCCGCAGGCGCGGCCCACGCCGGCGGAACGCCGGCTTGGGCAATGCTCGCCTACCTCGTTTCCGGCGTGTTCTTCATCCTCGCGCTGCGCGGATTGTCGAGCCCGGCCACCAGCCAAGCGGGCAACCGCAATGGCATGATCGGCATGGCGATTGCGGTCTCCACGACGCTGGTCACCCACAACATCGCCAATATCGTCGAGATCCTGATCGCGGTCGGCATCGGTGGCGCGATTGGCGTGGTGGTTGCCCGCCGCATCGCCATGACCGCGATGCCGGAACTGGTTGCAGGTTTCCACTCGCTTGTCGGCCTCGCCGCGGTTGTGGTGGGCTTTGGTGCGTGGCTTGATCCGCAGTCGTTCGGGATTGTCGACGGCGCGAGTCAGATCATGGCGGTCAGCCGCGTTGAACTCGGCCTTGGTATCGCCATCGGGGCGATCACCTTCTCGGGTTCGATCATCGCCTTCCTCAAGCTGTCGGGCCGGATGAGCGGTTCGCCGATCATGCTGCCGGGGCGGCACGTGATCAACCTTGGTACGCTTGCGGCGATCATTGGCTTGATCGGCCTTTACACTGTCTCTCCAGATGGCGGCGCGGGTGAGGGCTGGATGGTTATCGCGGTCGCCGTGCTGGCCTTCATCATCGGCTTCCTGCTGATCATTCCGATCGGCGGCGCGGACATGCCGGTCGTGGTGTCGATGCTGAACAGCTACTCCGGCTGGGCGGCGGCGGCGATGGGCTTCACGCTGGGCAACAGCGCGATGATCATCACCGGCGCGCTGGTTGGCTCTTCGGGCGCGATCCTTAGCTACATCATGTGCCGCGCGATGAACCGCAGCTTCATTTCGGTGATCGCAGGCGGCTTCGGCGCGGCCCCGGAAGCGGGCGGCTCCGGCGGGGCGCGCGAACAGCGGCCCTACAAGCAGGGCAGCGCGGAAGACGCGGCCTACATGCTCGAACAGGCCGAGAAGGTCATCATCATCCCCGGTTACGGCATGGCGGTCGCCCAGGCTCAGCACGCGCTGCGCGAAATGGGTGACAAGCTCAAGGAAAAGGGCGTGGAGGTGAAGTACGCCATCCACCCCGTCGCGGGTCGTATGCCGGGACACATGAACGTGCTGCTGGCCGAAGCCAGCGTGCCTTATGATGAAGTGTTCGAGCTCGAAGACATCAACTCCGAATTCGCCCAGTGCGACGTCGCGTTCATCATCGGCGCGAACGACGTGGTGAACCCGGCGGCCAAGACCGACAAGTCCTCGCCGATCTACGGGATGCCGGTGTTCGATGTCGACAAGGCCAAGCAGGTGTTCTTCATCAAGCGTTCGATGGGCGGTGTCGGGTATGCCGGGGTCGATAACGACGTGTTTTACATGAACCAGACCGTCATGCTGCTGGCCGACGCCAAGAAGATGGTCGAGGAAATCGTCAAGTCGCTCGATTGATGAAGAAGCTCATTATCGGCCTTCTGTTGATCATCCTGCTGACGGGCGGGGCGGTGTTCACCGGCCTTGCCAACCCGCTGGTCGAAATGCAGGTCAAATCGGCGCTCGTCGAATCCGGTATCGGCGAGAAGCGCGCCGCATGCATGGCCGAGCGCATGGTCGACCGTCTGACCATCCCGCAGCTGTGGAAGTTGCGCCAGGGCATGGCCGCGCTGGAAGGCGAGCCTGAGGAAGGCTACGGCCTCGGCGAGCTTATCAAGCGGCTTGACCGGGTGGACGATAGCGAGGCTGTCGCCGTGCTCACCACTTCTGCCGGCCTCTGCGCGATCGGTATCGGCTGAGGCTTGCAATTGCTCCCCCGCCTGCGCAACACTGCGCGGTGGAGAGGGAGAACATCATGAACCGATTGGCACTTGCCGCCGTGTTGCTGGCCACAGCAGCGCCGCTCGCCGCCGAAACCCAACGGGTCGAACCGGGCGATGGTGCGGCGCAACGCTTGCAGGAAGCACTGATTCTTGCGGCGCCGGGCGATGTGGTTGAGTTGGGAGCGGGCCGCTTCGTCCTGACCGACGGGCTCAGCCTCGACGTTGACGGCGTGACGCTGCGCGGCGCGGGCATGGATGGGGAGAACGCCAGCGTGCTGGACTTCACCGGTCAGCAAGGCGCAGGTGAGGGGCTGCTGGTCACCTCCGACAACGTCACCTTGCGCGATTTCGCAGTTGAGAACCCCAAGGGCGACGGGATCAAGTCCAAGGGGGCGGACAACATCATCTACAGCGGCATCCGGGTCACATGGACTGGCGGGCCAAAGGCGACCAACGGTGCCTACGGCATCTACCCGGTTGAGAGCACCGGCGTGCTGGTGACGAACTCCAAGGTCTCGGGCGCGTCTGATGCGGGCATTTATGTCGGTCAGAGCCGCGACATCACGGTTCGCGGCAATCTCGTCGAATACAACGTGGCCGGGATCGAGATCGAGAACAGCCGCAACGCGCTCGTCACCGAAAACATCGCCACCCGCAACACCGGCGGACTGCTGGTGTTCGACCTTCCCGGCCTGCCAGTGATGAACGGCGGCAACGTGATCCTGCGCCAGAACGTCGTGGCGGATAACGACACCCCGAACTTTGCGCCTCCCGGCAATATCGTCGCCAGCGTCCGCCGCGGCACGGGCGTACTGGTCATGGCGAATGACGGGGTGCTGATCGAGGAAAACGCCTTCGAGAACAACCCGACCGCGCACATCATGGTGGTCGCTTACACCCAACCTTTCACCGACGAGCGCTACAATCCCTATGCCCGCAATGTGATCGTCGGCTTTAACGCCTTCGGGCGTGGCGGCGATGATCCGCAGCTTGATGGCAAGGAGCAATTGCTGGCGGCTTTCGGCGGCGCGCTTCCGCCGGTCCTGTGGGACGGGATCGTCGAGAAGGATAACGGGCTGAAGATTGCCAAGGGTGTGACCGGCTGGTCGCTCAATCTGTCAAAGCCGGGGCAGAGCCTTGCCGAAGCGCAGCCCGGGCCGCTGATGCTGACCCCGCTTGAAAGCTGGGAGTTTCCCGAAGTCGGTGCCCCCGCAGCGCTGGAGGCGCGGCTGAAGTGAAGCGGCCTGCCGCCGTCCTTGCGCTGTCGCTTGTCACGCTTGGCGGCGTGATGGCGAACGCGCGGCTGGTGGCCCCCACCATTTCGGATGCTGCGATCACGGGGAGCGGCTTTCCGGCCAAGCTTTCTGACTACGGCTTCTTCATCCAGCCCGATGCGCAGGTGCCGAATCTCGGCGTTCATCCCTATGCCCTCAACACCCCGTTGTGGTCCGACGGGGCGGAGAAGCTGCGCTTCATCTACCTGCCCGAAGGCACGCAGCTTGTGGCTGATGGCGAGGGGCTGCTGAAGTTCCCGGTCGGCGCAGCGATCATCAAGACATTCGCGTTCGGCGAAGGCGAGGCGCGGCGGTTGATCGAGACCCGCGTGCTGCTCCACCGCGCGGATGGCTGGGTGGCACTGCCATATCGCTGGAATGCCGAGCAAACCGAGGCGACGTTGGCTTTGGCGGGCGGCCGGCTCGATCTGGTCACTCCGGCAGGCGAGACGATTTCCTATGCTATTCCGAACAAGAACCAGTGCAAGGGCTGTCATGCCAAGGACGGGCAGGTGATCCCGATCGGCCCCAAGGCGCGTAATCTGTCGGTCAAGTGGATGGCACAGATGCTGGACAGCCGCGTACTCGACCGGCTGCCTCCGGGCGGGGCTACGATGCCAGTCTGGGCGGGTTACTCGGACAAGGGACCGGTGGAGCCCTTCGCCCGCGCTTATCTCGATGTGAACTGCGCCCATTGCCACCAGCCCGGCGGCGGCGCGTCCAATTCAGGACTCGATCTGCGCTGGGAGCAAGCCGATCCCCACGCGATCGGAATCCTCAAGCGCCCGGTCGCGGCGGGCCGCGGGGCGGGGGGGCATGATTTCTCGGTGCTCCCCGGCCAGCCCGATAAATCGATCCTGCTATTCCGAATGGATAGTGCGGAGCCCGGTATCGCCATGCCTGAACTGGGCAAGGCCAGCGTTGACAAACAAGGCGTCGCCGTCGTGCGGCGCTGGATTGCGGAGATGGAATGATGAAATGGGTCTGGCGCGGTTTGCTCGCGCTCCTTGGCATCCTCGTGATCGCCTTCCTGATCTTCCGCACCCCCGATACGGACGCGGCCGAAATGCGCGCCAAGTATGGTGGGCGACCATCGCAATTCGTCGCGATCGGTGGGGGCGTGACCGTCCACCTGCGTGACGAGGGGCCGAAAGATGCGCCCGCGATTGTGCTGCTCCACGGCTCCAATGCCGATCTGCACACCTGGGAGCCCTGGGTCGCGGCGCTCAAGGGCCAGTACCGGGTGATCCGGTTCGATCAGGTTGGTCATGGCCTCACCGGGCCTGACCCCAAGGACGATTACAGCCGCGACAATTACGTCGCCGATATCCTCGAAGTGGCGGACACGCTGGGGCTGAAGCAGTTCATCCTCGGCGGCAATTCGATGGGCGGAAAGCACGCGCTAGCCTTTGCAGTCGCCCACCCTGAGCGGCTGACCGGTCTGGTGCTGGTCGATGGCAGCGGCGGGCCGATGCTGAAGCTGGATACCAAGAAAGACGACGACAGCGGCAATATCGGGTTCAAGATTGCCCAGACGCCGGGGATCAATCTGCTGGTCGAGCAGATCACCCCGCGCAGCTTGATCCAGCAAAGCCTCGAACAATCGGTCTCGGTGAAATCCGTCGCGAGCGAGGCGGCCGTGACGCGTTACTGGGAGCTGCTGCGCTACCCCGGCAACCGCCGTGCGACCTTGAAGCGGTTCGGCTATCCCTATGATCCGCTGGCCGAGGCGGATATTGCCAAGGTCACCACGCCGACGCTGATCCTGTGGGGCGAAGAAGATCGCGTGATCCCGGTCGAAGCGGGCAAGTGGCTCGCCAAGACCATGCCGAACAACACACTGGTGATCTATCCAAAGATCGGCCACCAGCCGCACGAGGAAGCGCCTGACGCCACGCTTAGCGACTTGCAACCGTGGCTTGCCGAGCACGCCTTGACCGCAAAACCGGAGTAACCCCCGCCCGCACGCCCGGGCCCACTGGACGCCAAGGTTGCTTGCACCCTACACCCTTTCGCACTTGCACACAGAATCGAAAGGCTGGCGGCTTTGCGCAAACTCGGGATCATCGGCGGCAAGAGCTGGGTGTCGACCGCGACCTATTACGATCACATCAACCGCATCGTCCAGAAACGCGCAGCCCCGATGGCGAGCGCGCCGCTGCTGATTGAGAGCCTGGATTTTTGCCAGCTCTACGCCTTGCGCGAAGAACGTGACTGGCAGCGTGCGGCCAGCGTGCTGATCGAGAGTGCAAAGCGGCTTGAAGGTGCGGGTGCGGAGGGCCTCATCATCGGCGCCAATTCGATGCACCGGTTGTATGACGATGTGGCGGTCAGCGTGAACATCCCGATCCTGCACATCGCCGAATATGTCGGCCTCGCCATGAAGCTCGCCGGTGTGACCAGCGCGGCGCTGCTGGGCACCCGCAACGTGATGACCGAAAGCTTCTATCGCAAGCGGCTGGTTGCCCACGGGATCGATTTGCTGCCGCCCAACCTCGACTATGTCGAGATGCTCGACCGGATCATCTATGACGAGCTGATGGTCGGCAAGGTTACGCGCGAGGCCGAGCGGACGCTCAAGACGATCATCACCAACAAAGCCCAGGAAGGCGCTGGCGCAGTGGTGCTCGCATGCACCGAGCTGGATTTGGTGGTCGATGTCGATGCCAACGTCCTGCCGATCTTTGACAGCACCCGCATCCATTGCGAAGCGGCTGCGGACTGGATTTTGCATCAGGAAGCCGGGGGATAGTCTTCGGCTCATCGGGCTGGACGTGCTGTTGGTCGATTAGCTGGGTTGCAAGGGGTGCAACCGATTAACTTTTACTCCTAAGGCGCGCTCGGATTTTGTCGCGGAAACGTTTTGGCATTATCCGGGTCTTCGGGTCGCACCGATTGGCCCTTGGGGCCGCTTTCCTCCCCCCCAATCACCGGAAGGCGGCCCCATAATTTTTCTTATCCAACCGTCTGTTTTCCCGCCATTTTTGCAGTGTTCTTGCCTCGTTCTGGTTGAGAACCCTGTCCGGCTCGCCTACGCGCTCGACCTGTGATGACCCGCGCCCTCTATGCTGCCGACCCCGAGGCTCACGGGCCGCGCGAATTCGGCGGCGCTGGTGATGGCGAGCGGCGCGGTCCGCGCAGTGCTTTCCAGCGTGATCGTGACCGGATCATCCATTCGATGAGCTTCCGGCGGCTGAAATCCAAGACCCAGGTGTTTATCGCCCCTGATGGCGATCACTACCGCACCCGCCTGACCCACAGCCTTGAAGTCGCGCAAATCGGACGGGTGATCGCCCGCGCGCTTGGGCTGGACGAGGACCTGACCGAAGCCCTGTGTCTTGCCCATGATCTCGGCCATCCGCCTTTCGGTCATGCAGGGGAAGCGGCGCTTTCGGCTGCAATGGAGCGCCATGGCGGCTTCGATCACAATGCGCAGGCGCTGCGCACAGTGATGCGGATCGAGTGCCCTTATCCCGCGCATGACGGGCTCAACCTCACCTGGGATCTGCTGGAAGGCCTAGCCAAGCACAACGGCCCGGTGACCGCGCCAAACTGGGCGCTGGCGGAATTGGACGAAGCTTTTCCGCTGATGCTCGGCACTTGGCCCTCGCTCGAGGCGCAAGTGGCGGCTGTGGCGGACGATATTGCCTATGACAATCACGACATCGACGATGGATTGCGCGCCGGATTTCTGAGCCTTGACGATTTGCTCGCTCTCGATTTCCTCGCAGATCAGTGGCGTAGCGTCGAAAAGCGCTTCCCCCATGCCCCGCGTGACCGTCTGCTGCGCGAGATGATACGCGACCAGATCGGGCTGATGGTGAATGATGTGATTGAGCACACTGCGGCGCAGGTGAAAGGCCTGCGTTCGGTGGCAGATGTGCGCGAAGCCGGGCGCCAGCTCGCCGGGTTCTCCCCCGCGATGGCCGCACAGGAACGGCGCCTGAAGACCTTCATGTACGAACGGCTCTACTACCACCCCGAACAGATCGCGGCGGCCGAGCGCGCGCGTGATGTCGTGGCGCGGCTCTACGCCGCTTACGCGCAGGACGCGCGCCTTATGCCGGACGACTGGCAGGCCCGCCTGCCGCAGCGCGATCCGAGCCGCGCGCGGGTGATCGCCGATTTCATCGCCGGCATGAGCGACCGGTTTGCGATGCAGGCGGTGAGCAAGATCTACGGCGAGCGTCCCTCGGGTCTGATCAATGTCTGATCCGCGCAGCATGGGTCCGGTACGCATCGCTCTGGTCGGGGCAACAGGGCTGGTTGGCCGCCGCGTGATCGAGATTGCCAGCGCAGGCGATGAGGTGCGGATCGTCGGCATCGCCCGGCGCGAGGTTCCGCTGCCGCCCGGCGCGCGGATGGAGATGTTCGTGGCAGAGCCCGCCAAATGGGGCGAGGTCCTCGACGCGGTGCGCCCGCGCGCGCTGATCTGTGCGCTTGGCACCACCTGGAAGAAGGCTGGGCGTGATGAAGCCGCGTTCCGCGCGGTCGATCATGATCTGGTGCTCGCCACCGCCGAAACGGCCAAACGGGCCGGGGTGCCCAACATGGTGGTGATCAGTGCCGCGGGAGCCGATGCCCGTTCCAAGAGCCTGTATATGCGCGTGAAGGGCGAGACCGAAGAAGCGCTGTCACGCGTCGGGTTCAAGCGGCTCGATATCCTCCATCCGGGCCTACTACGCGGGACACGCACCGACGACCTGCGCTTTGCCGAGCGGGCGGCGATCATCGCCGCGCCGCTGATTGATCCGCTCTTGTCGGGTTCATGGCAGCGGTTCCGCTCGATCGATGCGGGGCTGGTGGCTGAGGCCGCGCTGGGGCTTGCGCTACGCCGGGCCGGTGGGCGCTTTACGCACGATAACGAGGCGATGCGCCGCGCCGCGCGTGAATGGCGTCGCTTGGGCGAGATGGGAGAGGCTCAATGATCGACTGGAATGCGTGGTTCAGCATGGTCAACCTGCTGGCGCTGATCGCGTGGACGGGGTTGATCCTGCTGCCGCGCTGGCCAGCGCTCCTGTCCGGAATCCTCTATCTCGGCATTGGCCTGCTATGCTTGATCTACGCCACCGGGCTGATCGGCCTGTTGAGCGGGCTAATCCCCAATCCGCAAGGCGGCGGAGCGAATTTCACGACCATCGAAGGCGTCCGCTCGATCTTTGGTTCGGACGGCGGCGTCACCATCGGATGGACGCATTACCTCGCCTTCGATCTGTTCGTCGGCCTGTGGATCGCCCGCGATGGCGATGCGAAGAACATCTCGCGCTTCATTCAGGCACCGGTATTGCTGGCGACCTTCATGGCCGGGCCGCTTGGCCTGCTGGTGTGGTTGGGCTTGCGCGAGCCGATTGCGCGGCGGCAGGGGCGCTTTCGCTAGCTTTTGTGGTCGCATCGCTGGTGGCCGAAAACCGGTCACCACTTTTCGGCGCGATGCTCCAAATCCCTGCTGGACCGTTACGTGACGTTGCGCTTAACCTCTCTCCACACAGCTTTTGGGAGAGAGCAGCGCCATGGCGAGAAACGCCTATCACGACTTTTCGACCTTCGATGCGATCCTGCACTTCTGGGCCAAGGAGCGGCCTGACGGTCCGGCATTCGATCACGACGGGCGGGTCACGAGCTATTCCGAGGCTGATCTCCTCACCCGCCAGCTGATCGCATTGTTGCACGCCCGCGGGATCGGCGCGGGGGACCGGATCGCGTGGCTCGGCAAGAACCGCGATACCTATTTCCTGCTCTATATCGCCGCGGCACGGATGGGCGCGGTGATGGTGCCGATCGGCTGGAGGCTGGCCCCGCGAGAGATTGCCTATATCCTCGGCGATACCGAGGCGAAGCTGCTGTTCGCCGATGCGGAATTCATCGAGACGGCGCACAAGGTCGCGGGCGAAGTTTCCGCCAATCCCGAAGTGATCGAGGCGGAAACCGCGCGCACGGCAGCAGGGGGCTTCGAACCGGCGGACTATACGCCGCCGGGGCCGCATGATCCGGTGTTGCAGCTTTACACCTCGGGGACGACCGGCAACCCCAAGGGCGCGATGCTGACCAACACCAATCTGCTCGGCCTGAGGAATGCGGGCAACGAAGCGGGGCTGGACTGGCAGTTCTACGAGCCCGGTGATTGCATGCTGATCGCCATGCCCTGCGCGCATATCGGCGGCACGGGGCTAGTGAACATCGCGATTGCCAATGGCGTGCGCAGCTTGGTGCAGGCGGAATTTTCCCCCGTCGGCGTGCTCGAAGCGATCGAGGCTGGGGCGACGCATATGTTCATCGTGCCGGCGGCGCTCCAGATGGTGGTGCAGCACTCGCGCGCGGCGACCACGGATTTCAGCAACCTCAAATACTTGATGTATGGCGCGGCGCCCATGCCGTTGGAATTGCTCAAGGAAGCGGTGCGGACTATGCCGACCACCCGGTTCCTGCAAGCCTATGGCATGACCGAAACGTCCGGCACGATCTCGATCTTGCCGCCCGAGGATCACTCCTTGGAGGGCAATCAGCGGATGCGCTCAGCTGGCAAAGCCTGCCCCGGTGTCAGTATCGAAGTGCGCGGGCCGGATAATGTCGAGGTCCCGCGCGGCGAGATCGGCGAGGTCTGCATACTCTCACCCAGCAATACCCCGGGCTATTGGAAGCTGCCCGACGCGACGACCAAGACCATCGACCCCGATGGCTGGCTCCACACCGGGGACGCGGGCGTGATGGACGCTGATGGCTATGTCTATATCCAGGACCGCATCAAGGACATGATCATCTCGGGCGGCGAGAACGTCTATCCCGCTGAAGTGGAAAGCGCGATTTACGGCCACCCCGCCATCGCTGAGGTCGCCGTGATCGGCGTGCCGAGCGCCAAGTGGGGTGAGGAGGTGAAGGCCTGCGTCGTCGCTAAACCTGGGCACGAAATCGACGAGGCTGATGTGATCGCCTGGACGCGTGAACGCATCGCTGCCTTCAAGGCGCCCAAGAGCGTCGATGTGATCCCACTGATGCCGCGCAACGCGAGCGGCAAGATCCTGCGCCGCGAGCTGCGCGCGCCTTATTGGGAAGGCCAAGAAAGACAAGTGAGTTAGCGGCAGGTCTCCTGACATGAAACAGCACGCCCCCGCCACAGAGCGCAACCGCGCACCGATTGCCGAAGTGCTGGCGAGCGAGTTGCCCGCCAGCGGCACTGTGCTCGAAATTGCGGCAGGGACCGGAGAACACGCGGTGTTCTTCGCTGGGCAATTCCCTGCCCTGCAATGGCAGCCGACCGATCCCTCGCCCGAGGCGCTGGAGTCCATCGCAGCCTATCGCGCGGACTATCCCGGTGACAATCTCGCTGTCCCGCTGCTGCTTGATGCAGCGGCGCCAGAGGCGTGGCCGGTCGCCCAAGCTGCTGCTTTAGTGTGCATCAACATGGTTCACATCAGCCCTTGGGAAGCGACCCTCGGGCTTTTCCGGGGGGCTGCCCAAGTGTTGAGCTTCAGCGGTGCACCGCTGATCCTTTACGGCCCCTATATCGAACAGGGCGTGGAAACGGCGCCGTCAAACCTCGACTTCGATGCCAGCCTGAAAGCCCGCAATCCACTTTGGGGCCTGCGCGAGGTCGAGGCTCTGGATGCGCTCGCCGCCACGCATGGTATGCGGCGGACCGCGCGCCACGCGCTGCCCGCCAACAACATCATGCTGGTTTATCGCAAGATTTAATCGATTGCGCGCTTGCCGGCCTGCCCGACCGACTTGATATCGTCGCCAATGCCGTCAACCGTATTGCACGCGGTAGCAGTCAGCGCGAGAGCGGCGAGGGCGGCGGCGGTCAATGCATTGCGAATCATCAGATCACATCCTTTATGGGAAGGCATGGAAGCTCAACGCGCGACCCTGCATAAATATTCCTGACAATTCCATGAAGCATCCCGCCGCCGCGTCGGCTCAGATTTCTTCTTCGACCTCTTTCGATGCCGATTTGAGGTCGTCGCCCATGCCGTCGACAGTGTTGCATGCGGTGGATGCCAACAGTGCCGGCACGGCGACGAGTGCGAGAAGCAGATTACGAGTGGTCATGGCGGGGTGCTCCTTTGAATGGACCCTACCTCGTGTACCGGCGCGAGTGTCCAAAAGGTCCATGCTATTCGCCAGAGTGCACCCGGGATCGGGCAAGCTGCCGCTCGCGCCAGGCAATCAACAGCCCGGCGGCGATGATCAATGGCGCGCCGAGCCACAGGCTGGCAGGCGCGGCGCGTTCGAAGATGGTGTAGCCGTAGAAGCTCGCCCATAGCAGCGCGGTGTAATCCATCAGCAGGATCACGGCGGCCGAACCGAACCTGAGCGAGGTGGTGAGCAGCATTTGTGCGGCCGCGCCAACCAGTCCCATGCCGAGGATCAGCGCCCAGGTCACCGGATCATGGCCCGCTATCACGAAGGGAAGGGCAATGGCAGCAATGGGCGTGGTCAGCGCGCTGAACCAGAAGACGATGCTCCACGGGTTCTCGGTGGTGTTGAGGTCCTGAAGCTGGAAGCTGATCAGCGCCACCATGAAAGGCGCGACCAGTCCGACCGCGACACCGGCCAGTGTCACGCCTTCGTGCAGCCCGGAAAACGGCTGCATCACCATGATAACCCCGGCAAAGCCCATCGCCACCGCACCCCAGCGGTAAGGGCCGATCCGTTCGCGGAATAACACGATGGCGATCAGCACGGCGAACACCGGTGCGGTAAAGCCGAGCGTCGTCGCCTCGGTCAGTGGCAGCAGCAAGACCGCGCCATAGGTGAAGATCATGCCGAACAATCCGCTCGCCGCGCGCCGGGCGTGCGCGGGGAGGCGTTTGGTCCTGAGCAGCGCAAGCTTACCTGTCAGCGCCAATCCCGCGCCGAGCAACACCACAGTGAGCAATTGCCGCCAGAAGATCAGCTCAATCAGATGCGCGCCGCGTGTCCCCGCCAGCTTGACCAGCATGCCCATCGTCGCCAGCGCAAACGCGGCCAGCAATCGGACGCCGAGCGCAAGCAAGGGGCGGGGGCGGGCGATCGAGCCATCCATCGCGCGACGGCTTGGCCGAGGCGAGAGGGTTGCGCAAGCAGTGCGCGCACCCACATAGCTCGCCGATGGACATTGTCGCCCAATTCGAACTGCTGAGCGATGCCGCGCAGCTTGCGTGGACGGGCGCGGCCTTGTGGGTGCTCGCTGGCATTGCGGCCGTCATGGAGCGGCGGCGGGCAAAGCGGCGCGATGTTGCGCGGCTGGAGCAGGTTGGTTGGGTACCGTGGACCAGCCTGTTCATGCTGGCAGCGATTGCGGGCGGCGGTTGCCTTGCGATGAGCCTGCCGGTCGTTCTGGGGGGACTTTAGGCCGTCAAATCAATGTCAGTGGCACACGAACCCGTAAGGGTTCGCAAGGCCGACCGGCCGCCGGCCGGCTAGGCCGAACGCGCCTGGCCGGACGGCCCGGATCGGCGTGTCAGAGACACGCCTCCAAATATGCCTGATCGAAGCCGAACTGCCGCGCCTTTTCCAGCGTGTAGGGACGCAGGCCGCTGGCGCGGAATTCGCCGAGGATCTTGCCGTCGTCGGTCTCGTCCAGGTATTCAAACTTGAACAATTCCTGCGTCACGATCACGTCGCCTTCCATCCCGATCACCTCGGTGATGTTGGTGGTGCGGCGTGAACCATCGCGCAGACGCTTCACCTGCACGATCAGATCGACCGATTCGGCGATCTGGCGGCTGATGGCCTCCTTGGGGATCTTGATGTCGCCCATCAGGATCATGTTTTCCATACGCCCAAGGCATTCGCGCGGGCTGTTGGCGTGGAGCGTACACATTGAACCATCGTGGCCGGTGTTCATCGCCGCCAGGAGATCGAAACACTCGGCGCCACGAATTTCCCCGAGGATAATGCGGTCAGGACGCATACGCAGAGCGTTCTTCACAAGGTCGCCGATGGTGATCGCGCCTTGCCCTTCAAGGTTCGGTGGGCGGGTTTCGAGCGGCAGCCAGTGCGGCTGCTGCAAGCGAAGTTCCGCGGCGTCTTCGATGGTCAGCACGCGCTCGCCCGGGTCGATCATCTTGGACAGGGCATTGAGCATGGTCGTCTTACCCGAACCGGTACCGCCCGAGATGACGATGTTCATCCGGCATGCGCCCGCGATCTTCAAGGCGGTACACATCTTGTCCGACATCGAACCGAAGTCGCGCAGCATGTCGAGCGTGATCGGCTTTTCGGAGAACTTACGAATCGAGATCGCGGTGCCGCGTAACGACAGCGGCGGCACGATTACGTTCACACGGCTGCCGTCCTTGAGGCGGGCGTCAGCGAGCGGCGTGGTCTGGTCGACGCGGCGGCCGACCATGTTGACGATCCGCTGCGCAATCTGGAACAGGTGCTGTTCGTCACGGAAGCGGATCGGGGCGAGCACCAACTTGCCCTTCTTTTCGATGTAGGTCTGATCCGGCCCGTTGACCATGATATCGGAAATGTCCGGATCGTTCAGCAGCTCTTCGAGCGGGCCGAAGCCGAGCAACTCGTCGATCAGCACCTTTTCCAGCGCGAACTGCTCGCGCCGGTTAAGCGTGACCTTCAGTTCGGCCAGCACTTCCATGATGATCGGGCGGAATTCCTCGGACAGTTCCTCCTTTGAGAGGGTCGCTGCCGCTTCGGGATCAACACGTTCGAGCAGGCGCGGGAGCACCTGCTCCTTGATCTTGTGGACGCTGGCTTCAAAGCCCCCGACTTCGGAATTCGACTCATTGATCGCGGCCATGCGTTCATTGAGGCGATCCATCGCTTCGGCGGTGGAAGCAGGCTTGGCGAGCGAAGGCGCCGGTGCAGGACGCGGGGCAGGGGGCTCACCCGGAATGGGCGGGAACTGTTCGCCCCCGCGCGGACCTGCGCCCCCACCCTTCATAGGCCGCGCGACACCGAAGGCAGGCCGTGAGCCCGGCTTCATTCCGCCAGCATTGCCCTTTTTTCCGAATGCGCTCATTCCCAGCCCCCGAGGCTCTCTCTAAATCCTTGCGCACCTCGCCTGAAGGAAGCGAAGGGTGCGTCTCGAAGAATGGTGAATAGGTAGGAAAGGTTGTTTTTTTCCTAAGGCCGCCCTGCCTGCGCAATCGTGGGGCTTGCTGTTCACTTTCGGGCGGCTAGAGCGGCTGAAACGACAGCGAGGGAACAGCCAGGCAATGTGCGGCATTATCGGGATCGTGGGAAGTGCCAGCGTCGCAGACCGGCTGCTCGATGGCCTGAAGCGGATGGAATATCGCGGCTATGACAGCTCCGGGATTTGCACGCTGCATGATGGCGCCCTCGTGCGGCGGCGCGCGGAGGGGCGGCTTGCCAATCTGGTCGGCGTGCTCGCAAGCGATCCCGCGCCCGGCCATGTCGGCATTGCGCATACCCGCTGGGCGACCCACGGCGCACCAACCGCCGCCAACGCCCACCCCCATGCGACCGCCGAGGTCGCGATCGTGCACAACGGCATCATCGAAAACTTCAAGGAACTGCGCGCGGAACTCGCTGCAAAGGGCCGGGTGTTTGAGAGCGAGACCGATAGCGAAGTCGTTGCACATCTGATTTCGGCAGAAGTCGAAGCAGGGGCCGATCCGGTCGCCGCCGTGCGCGCCGTGTTGCCGCGCCTGCGCGGTGCCTTTGCCTTGGCGATTGCCTTCCGCGCGCACCCTGAGCTGCTGATCGGCGCGCGATTGGGTTCGCCGCTGGTGCTGGGTTATGGGCCGGAGGGTGAAGACGCGGAGATGTATCTCGGCTCTGACGCGCTGGCGCTCGCACCACTGACGCAGCGCATCACCTATCTTGAAGAGGGCGACTGGGTGGTCTTGCGGCGTGACGGCGCGCAGATTTACGATGTCCACAACACCCCGGTCACCCGCGAAATCCGGCCTTCGGGCGCTTCTGCGGCGGCGGTGGAGAAGGGCAATTATCGTCACTTCATGCAGAAGGAGATTTACGAGCAGCCCACCGTGGTGGCGCAGACGCTCGCCTCCTATCTGCGGCGCTCGGACAATTCCGTGGCGCTGCCGCAGATCGACTTCGACCTGTCGAGCATCCGCCGCCTGACGATCGTCGCCTGCGGCACGTCCTACTATGCCGGGATGGTGGCGAAATACTGGTTCGAGCAATTTGCCCGCGTCCCGGTCGACATCGATGTCGCGTCTGAATTCCGTTACCGTGACCCGGTGCTGGAGGACGGCGGCCTTGCGCTGTTTATCTCGCAGAGCGGGGAGACGGCAGACACGCTGGCCGCCCTGCGTCACTGCAAAGCCAATGGGCAGACCATCGGCGTGGTCGTCAACGTGCCGACCAGCACCATGGCGCGTGAGGCTGATCTGCTGCTGCCGACCCACGCCGGGCCGGAAATCGGCGTCGCCTCGACCAAGGCCTTCACCTGCCAACTGGCCGTGCTCGCTGCGCTTGCCGCGCATATGGCGGTGAAGAAGGGCCGCCTTACCCGCGAGCAGGAATCCGAGATCGTGCGCCACCTGCTGGAAGCGCCTGCCGCGCTCAATGCGGCGCTCGATCATGATGACGATATCGCCGCCATGGCACACCTGATCGCCCCGGCGCGCGATGTGCTCTATCTGGGGCGCGGGCAGGATTATCCGCTGGCGCTTGAGGGCGCGTTGAAGCTCAAGGAAATCAGCTACATCCATGCCGAAGGCTATGCGGCGGGCGAAATGAAGCACGGGCCGATCGCGCTGATCGATGATGCGGTGCCCGTGGTGGTGATCGCGCCTTCGGGTCCGCTGTTCGAAAAGACCGTCTCCAACATGGAAGAGGTGCGCGCGCGCGGCGGGCAGGTGGTGCTGATCTCCGATGCCAAGGGCATTGCCGAGGCGGGCGAGGGTTGCATAGCCACGATCGAGATGCCGGTGGTCCACCCGCTGATTGTGCCGATGGTCTATGCCGTTCCGGTGCAGCTGCTCGCCTACCATGTCGCTGTGGTCAAAGGCACGGATGTCGATCAGCCCCGCAACCTCGCTAAATCGGTGACGGTCGAATAGCCCCGTACAAGGGTACCGGTGCGAGCGTCGGGTTAACTATTGTCAGGCGGCAGTTTCTCGCGCCCCTTTACCGCAATCTAACCATTGGGCGTTAAGGCTGCTCTCAGTGGCCAAGCAATCCGCCTCCTTATCGCCGCCTCCTGCGGTCGAGTTACCGATGTCCGATGTTCTCGGACTGTCGAGTAATCCGGCGTTCGATCCCACGCGCCTGCGGGGCGACGAATATGCCGAACTGGCGCAGGCGAGCCGTAACCGGATGCTGGCCAATGCACTGGTGGGGGCGTTCGTCGCCTCAATCTTCGCGCCACTGATCGGGTTGTTGATTGTCACCCCTTGGGCTGCGCTGCTCGCTTTCATTCTCTACCGGTCTCGGCAGACCGATCTGCTGCTGGTCGATCCGACTTACCGCGCCGGTCCCGCAGCCATTGCGCGCACGCAGAACGTCAACGCCATTGCCTCAGCCTTCTGCTGGGTGGCCGCGCTGCTCGCCTTTCCGCTGTTGGCCGATGGGGCACAAGCGACCGCGATGCTGATGGTCGTGATGGTGATGATGGTCTCCTCGACCTTCGTTTTTTCAACCTCGCCGCTGAGCGTACTGATCTACATCGCCATTCTCGGGTTCGGCGCGATTGTTTCGCTCGCTTTGCAGGGTGAGTGGCAGGCGGTCTGCGCGGCGATCTTGTTTACGATTGCGAGCCTCGTCGCGACGATTCAGGTCCGTTCGACCTTCGTCAAGGCGCGGCTGGCCGAAGCGGCCGTGATCGAAAAGGAGGCTGTGGTCTCCCTGCTGCTGCGCGAGTTCGAGGAGAACGAGGCTGACTGGCTGTGGGAAGTCGATCCAGCAAGGCGGCTTCGCTCTGTTTCGCCGCGCTTCGCTTTCGCGCTGGGCCGCTCGCAGCCTGATGTCGAAGGCAAGCCGCTGCTCGAGATGATCTCGGGCCGCAACTGGGAGAACGGGCAATTCCCGGCGAGCCTGCATGATCTGGCCGAGCGGCTGAAGAAGCGCGAGAATTTCTCGAACATACTGGTGCAGGTCCTGATCCTTGGTGAAGAGCGGTGGTGGGAGCTGTCCGGCACGCCGATGCGCGATGAGCAGGGGCGCTTCACCGGCTTCCGCGGGGTCGGCTCGGACGTGACCGAACAGCGCAAGTCCTCCGAAAAGATCGCTTATCTGGCGCGTTACGACACGCTGACGCAGCTGCCCAACCGCCTGCACTTGACCGAAGCACTGGGCGAGGCGCTGCGCTACTCGGTGCAGTGGCGTACGCGCTGCGCGCTGCTGATGGTCGACCTCGACCGGTTCAAGGCGATCAATGATTCGCTCGGCCACATGACCGGCGACAAACTGCTCGGCCAGGTCTCGGCCCGCCTGCAAGCGTTGATGGGTGAGAACCAGATGTGCGGACGCTTGGGCGGTGACGAATTTGCGATCGTGATCCGCGATGCGAGCACGCCGGGCGTGATTCGCAATCTTGCCCGCCAAGTGATCGATCGCCTGTCCGAACCCTATCAGGTCGATCACCATACGCTCTATGTTGGCGCCAGCGTCGGTTCCGCCGAGGGGCCGCGCGATGGGAACAGCGTTGAGGAAATGATGCGCAACGCCGACCTTGCGCTCTATCGAGCGAAGGACATGGGCGGGGGCGAACATTGCCGGTTCGAGCAGGAGCTCCACGCCTCGGCTGAGGAACGCCGCTCGCTCGAAGCGTCGCTGCGCAAGGCATTGGGCCGCGACGAGATGATCCTGCATTATCAGCCTGTGGTCGATGCCCGCAGCGAGAAGGTGGTCGGCTTCGAGGCGCTGGTGCGCTGGAACAGTGCCGAGCATGGCTTTGTCAGCCCGGGCAAGTTCATTCCGCTTGCCGAAGACACCCGCCTGATCGTGCCCATCGGGCAGTGGGTGATGCGGCAGGCCTGCCACGAAGCGCGCAACTGGCCCGAAGACATCAAGGTCAATGTCAACGTCTCGCCCGAACAGCTGCTTGAGCCCGGCTTCCATGAGGAAGTGGTGCAGGCGCTCGCGGTGACCGGTCTCCGCCCCGAACGGCTTGAGATCGAGGTGACTGAAAGCATCTTCCTGCGTGATGCCAGCGTGGCGCGCAACGCGCTCGAACAGGTAATGGCGCTGGGTTGTTCGGTCGCGCTGGACGATTTCGGGACCGGCTATTCCTCACTCGGCTACCTCCGCAAGCTGCGGTTCTCGACCATCAAGGTCGATCGCACGTTCGTGCAGGGCGCAGCGCAGGGCAGTGCGGAAAGCCTCGCGATCATTAATGCCGTGGTGGCGATGGCCCAGAGCCTCAAGATGACCACGACTGCGGAAGGCGTAGAAACGGTCGAAGAGGCCGAACTCATTCGCAATCTGGGCTGCGACAAGATCCAGGGCTTCTACTTCGGCCGACCGATGACCGCCGATGATGCGCGTGGGCTGTTCCGCCACGTGAGCGAGCGTCGCGCCTGAGGCACGGCGTTACGCGGTGGCGAAGTTCGCCAGAATATTCTCGAACAGGTGCCGCCCGTCAGCCCCGCCCAGCGCCGCCACTGCTGCGGGTTCGATCGCGCGCTCGGGGTGCGGCATCATGCCGAGCACGCGGCCATTGGCGCTGAGCACCCCGGCAATGTCGCGCGCCGAACCGTTGACAGCCTCGCCATAGCGGAAGGCGACGCGGCCTTCGTTCTCCAGTTGGTCGAGGGTTTCGCTATCGGCGTAGTAGTTGCCGTCATGATGCGCGACCGGCACGCGGATCGTCTCGCCCGCGGTAAAGCCTGCGGTGAAAGGCGAGGCGGTGTTCTCTACCGTCAATGCCACGGTGCGGCAGACGAACCGCTGGCCGGCATTGCGCAGCAGCGCTCCCGGCAGCAGGCCGGCTTCGGTGAGCACCTGAAAGCCGTTGCAAACGCCGAGCACCGGCACACCGCGCTCCGCCGCAGCAATCACCGCTCGCATGATCGGGCTGGTCGCCGCCATCGCGCCTGAACGCAGATAGTCGCCATAGGAAAAACCGCCCGGTAGCGCGATCAGATCGATCCGGTCCGGCATATCGGCATCGGCATGCCACACCCGCAGCGCGGGCTGGCCCGACACCGCTTCGAATGCGCTGGCCATGTCCCGGTCGCAGTTGGAGCCGGGGAAGGTGATGACCGCCGCCCGGAACGCCATCAGCCTTGCGCTCCTGCGGTTTCAATCGTGAAGCTCTCGATCACAGTATTGGCGAGCAGCTTTTCGCACATGGCTTTGATTGTGTCGTGATCGGTGCCGTCGGCCACATCGAGTTCGATCAACCGGCCGATCCGCACGTCTTCGACCCCGGTAAAGCCGAGGCCTTCGAGTGCGTGGTGCACGGCGCGGCCTTGTGGATCGAGCACGCCGGGCTTCAATCGGACGAGGACGCGCACTTGCATGGCTGATGCTCCAATATGGGGGGCTGTCTAGGCGCCGCTATAGCGTTCCGGCCCGCACACGCAATCGCGCTGATCGGGCTTGTGCACTGCACGCGGATTCGAATCCCTGTCACAAACCGGTAGTCAATAGCCTAGGATTGTAACCTTGGTGCAACAACTCGCCAAAGAACGCCCAGCGAGCGTCGTTTTGACGCAACATTGACGGTCACTCGCCTCGCGCGAATCGGACAAAAATGTCACGGGCCAACCACCCGCTCTCCATCCGATCAAACCAAAAAGGGGGTTGTTCGATGTCTCACCGTTACTCCGCATTTCGTGCTGTCTGGGCCGGTTCGACCGCGCTCGCTGCTGCCGCAGCCTTTAGCATTGCCGCTCCTGCCGCCGCGCAGGACAGCGAAACCGCCGATGCCACCGAAGGCCAGCTGGCGACCATCATCGTCACCGCCAACCGCCGCGAGGAAAACCTTCAGGACGTGCCGGTGTCCGCCGACATTCTGGATCAGGAACGCATCGGCGCGATCTTCAGCGGAGCGGGTGACATCACCGCGCTGGCCGGCACCGCGCCGGGCCTCAATGTCGAAAGCTCGAACGGCCGCGTGGCGCCGCGCTTCTACATCCGCGGCCTTGGCAACACCGATTTCGATCTCGCCGCCTCGCAGCCCGTCTCGGTGTTGCTTGACGATGTCGTGATGGAAAACGTCACCCTCAAAAGCTTTCCGATCTTCGATGTCGAGCGGGTCGAAGTCCTGCGCGGCCCTCAGGGCACGCTGTTCGGCCGCAATACCCCGGCGGGCATCGTCAAGATCGATTCGATTAAGCCGAGCCACGACACGAGCGTCGCTGCCGGTCTGTCGTTCGGCAGCCTCGATACGATCTCGCTGAATGGCGCGGTCGGCGGATCGATTGCCAAGGATGTGCTGGCCTTCCGCGTCGCAGCGCAGATGCAGAAGCGGGGCGATTGGATCAGCAATGGCTTCACCAATCAGGAAAACGCGCTGGGCGGATATGCCGATTTCGCGGTGCGCGGTCAGTTGCTGTTCACGCCGAACGACCGGACGAGCATCAATGCTGCGGTCAATTTCCGCGATCTCCAAGGCTCCTCCACCTTCTTCCGCGCCAATATCCTTGGCCCGGGTAACAACAAGCTCAATGCCAACTACGACCGCGACACGGTGTTCTACGATGCAGGCGGCGGCAACCAGGCTGATTACCAGCAGTTCGGTGCGACGCTGACCGCGGCCTATGAATTCGACGGCGCGACACTGACGTCGATCACCAGCCACTGGACCAGCGAAGGCTCAAGCCGGGGCGATGTCGATGGCGGCTTCGGTGCGGTGTTTCTGCCGGGCGGGGGCGGCCCCGGCCTGATCCCGTTCCCCTCGGACACGCAGGATTCGATCGATCTGAAGCAGACCACGCAGGAAGTGCGACTGGCTTCGACCGGTGAAGGTCCGCTGAGCTGGCAGGTGGGCGGCTTCTACTTCGAAAGCGATTTCGACGTGACTACCGTTGGCTTTACCTTCCCGCCGCCGGTCACGGTCAACCACACCAACGAAGCCTGGGCGCTGTTCGGGCAGGTCGGCTACCAGCTGACCGAAAAGCTGCGCGTCACCGGCGGCCTGCGCTACACCGACGACCAGAAGGATTTCTTCGTCCGTTCTGGCGCTGCCCCGCAGCCGCGCAGCGTGGGTGACGACCAGTTCGATTGGGATGTTAGCATCTTCGGGGACGTGTCGGATGATGCCAGCGTCTATGCCAAGATCGCCAACTCGTTCCGCGGGCCGACGATTCAGGGCCGCGATGTAGCCTTCTTCAACCCGCCCTCGGTCGCGCAGTCGGAGAATATCACCTCCTACGAAGTCGGCTTCAAGAGCGAGCTGGCGGATCGCACCGTCCGGTTGAACGGGGCGGCCTATTACTACACGGTCGAAGACCCGCAGTTCACCGCTGTCGGCGGTGCTGGCAACCTCGTCCAGTTGATCAACGCCAACAAGGGCGAGGCCTGGGGGCTTGAATTCGACGGTGCGTTCCAAGTGTCGCCGCAGTTCCTCGTCACCCTTGGCGTGGCTTACAACAACACCGCGATCAAGGATTCGACCCTTGCAGTCGGCATCTGTGCGCAGTGCACCGTCACCGATCCGACCCGCGTGATCAGTGGCAGCACCCGCGCGCTGATCAACAACAATCCCTTCCCCAACGCACCGGAGTGGAGCGGCGATTTCACCGCCCGCTACAGCATCCCGGTGGGCAATTCGGGCGAGTTCTTCATCTTCACCGATTGGGTCTACCTCGGTGACACGAACTTCCTGCTTTACGAAAGCCGCGAATTCAACGCCAAGAGCCGCATCGAAGGCGGTCTCAAGGTCGGCTATTCGGGTGATGAGGGCCAGTGGGAAGTCGCTGCCTTCGCGCGCAACATCACTGATGAAGACAACGTCCTTGGCGTGGTCGACTTCAACAACAACACCGCCTTCGTCAACGATCCGCGCATCATCGGCGTGATGTTCGGCGTGAAGTACTGATAGGCTTTGCGTCCCCGCCGAGCGCGGGGCTTCGCCAAACAGAAAGGGGCTGGCAGGCGATGACCTGTCAGCTCCTTTTTTATTTGGTGGCCACCGATGCTTCGGGCACCACCACAAACTCGACCGCGCCATCGGGGACGAGGTATTTCAGCGCCATCTGGTGGATGTCTTCGGGTGTGATGGCCCCCATGATCGCCGGCGCGTCGAAGTAATCATCCAGCTCATCCGGCTCGCTCTGGGCGTCTGCCGCCAAGGCCAGCCAGCCCCCCAGGTCTTTCAGGTAATTGTTATAGGCCTCGAAATACGGCTTGCGGGCGCGTTCGATGATGTCGGTATCAAGGGGAGCCTGGCGTAGGTCAGCGACCAACTGCTTCAGCGCTTCGCGGCTGGGTTCGACCTGGTCGACCGCAACCGATGTGCTGATCGTAAACGTCCCGAACCCGGGATAGTCATCGCTGGTGTCTGACGCGGCCGAGGGCGAATAGGCCTGACCGAGCTTTTCGCGCAGACGGTCTGTGAGTTCGAGCCGCACGATCCGCGCCAGAAGGTTCAGACGCATCGACTCCGCCAGATCACTGTCATCGGTTGTCGGCCAGACCCAGTGTACCAATGCCTGATCGGGCTCACCCTTGTGGGTCAGCACCCGCTGACCGCGTTCGGCGGTAAACGTCACCACCCGCGCCTCAGTGCGAGGATTGAATTCAGCCTCGCGCGCCGGGAGCGCGCCGAAGGTTGAGGCGACCGCCGCAATCGCTTCGGCTTCGTCCAGATCGCCGACCAGTGCGATCTCGATCGCGCCGGACGCCAGACGGTCTCCGATCACGTCGCGCAACTGCTGGAAGTCGAGCGCGAAGAACGCCTCCTTGGGCTGGAGCGCGAAGCGCGGGTCATTGTCGTGGATTATGCCGCCCTGCGCTGCCGCAAGTGCGCGGCCCGGAGTGGAATCGAGCGTCTTGTAGAAATTCTCGATGCCCTTGCGGAACTGCTCGACTGCCTCGGGGCGGTATCCCGGATCGGTTATCAGCGCGGCCATTACCTGCATCTGGAGCGTGAGGTCGCGCGGGGTGGTGACGGCGGACGCTGTGAAGGCATCAATGTCGCGCCCCAATCCAAACGCGACGCTGCGTCCGGCAAGCATTGTGGTGAGTTCGTCCCGGCTGTGTTTGCCAAGACCGCCGCCCTCCAGCGATCCGGCCAGATAGGTGCGGAGCGGCGCCTCCTTGGTGTTCATCAGATTGCCGCCGTCTAGCGCGAAGGAAAAGGCGATGCGATCCTTGCGCACATCGGTCTTTTTGAGCGTCAGCCGCACCCCGTTGGCGAAGCGGATCAGCCGCAGGCTGAGGCGGGGCTCGACGGTATCTGACACCACAGTCCCGGCGGGCCCGAAGTCGGTGTAACCAAATACTAGCGGGCCTTTGTCGACCGGTGCGGTGATCGGCTGGGCCATCCCTTCGTCAAAGGCAGTGCGCAAAGCTGCTTCCCCGCCTTCGGGCGCGGTGCGGCCTTCGAAGCGGATCAACGGCTCGGTCAGCGGTGCGGCATCGGCTGTCACCGCTTGCCAAAGCGCCTGCGGGGTCATTTCCGGGGCGAGCCGCTCGAACTCGGCCTGCTGCCAGTCCGGCGTCGTCGGCACACGCTCGTCGCTGGCCAGCGCCAGAGCCGTACCGGCGAACACGGCATTGCTGCGGGTTTCGGCGGACTTTACCGCGTTCTCGAGCGATGTGCGGATATTGGCGAGCTGCTCATCGACCTCGGCTTGCGTGAAGCCATAGGTGAGCGCCTGATTGACCTCACGGGTGGCGGCGAGCAGGCCTTTCTTCCACTCGCCATCGACGCTGCTGACGCTGAGGCTGGTAATCCGCGCTTCTTCGAAGATATCGCCGGAGCTGAAGCTCGCGCCCCGGAACGGCGCATCGGCGCTGCGGGTCAGCCGCGTGAGGCGGCGGTTGATGATGGCGTAGCCGACCCCGCGCAGGAACGCTGCCTTGCGGTTGGCGATAGTGTCGGGTTCATCGCGCCACGGGGCGAGGCGGCTGATGGTGACGCTCTCGCTCAATGCCGGATCGAGGTGGATGTCGGTCATCCCCTTGCGGGTCACGTCGATGGGCCCCGCCTCGGGCTCAGCCGGGGCGGGGGCAGGGGTCCAATCGGCAAAGCGGGTGCGGATTGCGGCCTCGACCACTTCGACCGGAAAGTCGCCCACCACCACCAGCACGGTGTTCGATGGCCTGTATGTGCGTTGGTAGAGCGCGCGGATCTGGTCTGCGGTTGCGCTTTCCAGCACCTCGATCGTTCCGATCGGGATGCGATCGCCATAGCGCGCGTCAGGGGCAAGGAAGTCGACATTGTCCTCGAAATTGCGCTGCTGGAAGCCTGCGCGATCACGCCGTTCGGCCAGAATTACCCCGCGCTCGCGCTCCACCGCGTCCTGCGAAATGGTCAGCTCGCTCGCCGTTTCGCGCATCAGCATCAGCGCGGTGCCCAGCAGCGTCTCGTCATTGCGGGGCAGGTTGAGCAGGTAGGTGATCGCATCGAACCCGGTCGAAGCATTGGTGTCCGCGCCGAAGGCAAGGCCCTCGCGTTCGAGCAGCTTGATCATCTCGCCCTCGGGGATGCCCTTCGATCCATTGAAAGCCATGTGTTCCAGATAGTGCGACAGGCCGAGCTCGGTATCGGTCTCCTCCAGCGCGCCGGAATCGATCCGCATCCGCACCAGTGCGGTGCCTGCGGGCGTGGCGTTTTGGCGGATGATGTAGCGCATCCCGTTGGGGAGCTGACCGAAGGTGTAGTCGGTATCAACCGGGACGTCGCTGTCCTCGAAGGCCCAGACAGGTGTGGGCGCTTCAGTGGTTGCTTCGGTAGCGGGGGCATCCTGCGCGGCGAGCGCGGTGGTGAAGGCAAGCGGCGACAGCGCCAGCAGCAGGCTGGCAGCAAGTGGGAAATTCCGCATCGAAATCAGGCGTCTCTCTCGGGTCGTTTACACGGGCCTCGAGACTAGCGCGTCAATCGGGGCTGTCAGCCTATTTCTTGAGCGGGGGCGGCCCACGCAGGCGCGAGCGGGCGTGCGACAGGTCGAACACTTCGCCCGGGCTATTGTCTTCACCATTAAGCAAGCCAAGCCGACGCGCGACTTCGCGGTAAGCTTCTTCCTCACCGCCCAGATCGCGGCGGAAGCGGTCCTTGTCGAGCTTTTCGCCGGTGGTCATGTCCCACAGGCGGCAGCCATCCGGGCTGATCTCGTCGGCGAGGATCACGCGGCTGTAATCGCCATCGTAAAGCCGCCCGAACTCCAGCTTGAAGTCCACTAGACGGATGTCGATCGCGGCGAACATCCCGCACAAGAAATCATTGATCCGGATCGCCATCGAGGAAATGTCATGCATCTCCTCGTTCGAGGCCCAGTTGAAGCAGGCGATGTGCTCTTCGGCTACCAGCGGGTCCCCCAAGGCATCGTCCTTGTAGTAATATTCGATCAGCGTGTGCGGCAGCGGCTCACCTTCCTCGATCCCGAGGCGCTTGCTGATGGAACCTGCCGCAACATTGCGCAGCACCACTTCCAAGGGGATGATATCGACCTGCCGGATCAACTGCTCGCGCATGTTGAGGCGGCGGATAAAGTGGGTCGGGATGCCGATGTGGGCGAGGCGGGTGAACACATGCTCGCTGATGCGATTGTTGATCACGCCCTTGCCGTTGATCGTGCCCTTCTTCTCGGCGTTGAAGGCAGTCGCGTCATCCTTGAAATACTGGATAAGCGTGCCCGGTTCGGGACCCTCATAGAGGATCTTGGCCTTGCCTTCGTAGATCTTGGTGCGGCGGGACATCAGGTCGGCACTCCCAGCTCGCCTTTAGGCCTTTAGCGAATGGTGCCCGGGGGCGGATTTGAACCACCGACACGCGGATTTTCAATCCGCTGCTCTACCCCTGAGCTACCCGGGCATTCGCTGCGAGCGACGGGATCGAGCCATGTGGCTGCCCCGGCGAGCAAATGAGAGCGGCCCTATGGCGAAGGCCGCGGGGGTTGGCAAGTAGGTTTTGTGAAAGCCGCGCAGGATTATTGCGCTGCCGTCAGTCCTGCTCGCGCCAGTCTTCGGACGCCAGCGTTTCCGGGTCCGCAGGTGCGCCGGGCAGGGCGTAGGAATCGGAGAACCAGCGCGCCAAATCTCGGTCCTTGCAGCGCTGCGAGCAGAAGGGGTGGAAAGTCTCCGACCTCGGCTTGCGGCAGATCGGACAGGGCTTGCTGGCGGAGAAGGTCATCGGACGATAAGTTGGGCATTGGCGGCCTCGATGGCAAGAGCCGGATCGACCGCGATCTCCACCACCCGCCCGGTTCGGCGCGCAAGTTCGTCTAACCATTCGGGCTTTAGCTTGGCCTTGAGTGCGGGATGCACGGTCAGTTGCAAGACACGGCCCGTACCCTCATCTGCCGCCAACTCCGCGCGGCGCAGTGCCATGCGGGCCGCTGCCCCTAGCCTGGCGGTTGCAAAGCGGTGGAGCAGCGAGGGGCCTTCGAGCCGAGCGACCAGTTGCACGAAGCCAAAGCCGTTCATTGCGGTGCGTTCATGGGGCCAGCCTTCCAGCGCGGCCTCCAGTGCCTCATCGACTGCACGGCGATCGGCCTTGGCGGCGACCGTGGGGAAGTCGATCCCGATATTCCCGCCGATCTCAAACCACGCCAGCGCGCGGGCAATCGCGGGCACTGCCGCCAGTGCCACGTCACGCGGGGAGCCGATGCCATCGATGTCGATCACGGTCATGGCGGGGGTGACGCTGACGAGTACCTCGCCATTCGGAAAGTCGAGGCTGGCCGATGAAGCCGCCTGCCAAACCTCCTCCCACAGACCAGCCGGTAGGCGGCGGACAGTGCGGCCTTCAGCGAGGGATGAGGGCAAGGCGCTGTTGTCCGTTCCTGCCACCCGGGCCTGCGCGCGCTTCAACCGGCCCCGTTCGGCGAGGGGCGCGCGGGTAATGACGAGGTCGAGCATCTGACCCTCGGTCACTGCCTGTGGCAAATGATCGACCAGCGCCTCCCCGCCGCTTTCAAGCAGCGCCACACCGCGGCGGGAACCTTTGAGTTTGGCGGTGAGCTTGCCGCGCGCTGGCTGTCCGGCCCGCAACTCGCCCGGCCAGATCATCCGCGCTGCCAGCACCTGCTCGCCTGCGATCAGCAAGGCACGGGTTTCGCCGATGCCGTCCTCGATCAGCCAATCTGGCGATGCTGGCCTAGCCAATGGCAAACCCGGCGGCTTTCAAAAGCGCGCGCGTTTCATGGAGCGACAGGCCCATTATGCCAGAATGGCTGCCCCTAATCCATTCAATCAGGCCCTCTGCCGCGCCCTGAATGGCATAGCCACCCGCCTTGCCCTGCCATTCACCTCCGGCGAGGTAGGCGGCGATCTCCTCGGCGGAGAGGCGCTTGAAATGCACCACGGTCTCGGACAATCGTTCGCGGATCGAGCCATCGGGCGCGCGCAGCACCACGCTGGTGAGCACCTGATGCCTCCGCCCGCTCATCAGATCGAGGCAGGCGCGCGCTTCGGCTTCGGTTTCGGTCTTGGGCAGGATGCGCCGCCCAACGGCCACCACCGTATCGCCCGCCAGCACATGGCCCGGCGCCGCCACGGCCACCGCCTTTTCCCGCCCCATACGCAGGGCATAGGCGCGGGGGAGCTCGCCCTTTAGCGGGGTTTCGTCGATATCGGCAGGAGTGACAGCGTCAGGCACTAGCCCTAGCCGCCCAAGCAACTCGTGCCGCCGGGGCGATGCCGAAGCCAGTGTGAGGTGAAGCGCGCCCATCAGGGCTGCCCGCAATTACTGCGGGCCGGGGCCGCCGCGACCCGGCATGAAGCGATAGGTGATGCGCGCCTTGGTGAGGTCGTACGGCGTCAGCTCACACAGAACCTCGTCACCCACCAAGACGCGGATGCGATTCTTGCGCATCTTTCCTGCGGTGTGGCCGAGCACTTCATGGCCGTTTTCAAGCTCCACCCGGAACATCGCATTGGGCAGCAACTCAACCACGCGCCCGCGCATTTCGAGGAGTTCTTCCTTGGCCATGTAATTCCTTTTGTCCGTTGCGGCGCACAATACGCCCGTCGATGTGGGGCTGCGCTTTAGCGATGCGGGAACCAAAAGGGAAGGCTCGTGCGTTAGGCCCACGAACTTCGGGAATTTGCAGGTTCGGTTCAGGGTGTATCGCGCATCCTTGGGCCGTTCGTCTGCGTAGTCAGTCTGCCCCCAAGGGAGCGGTAACAAGCCGCCCCGTCACAAGAATTGTAGTTAAAGGGACTCCATGAACCTCTCCCCGCTCTCCCGCGCAGGCCTGCGCGCTGGCACCTGCGCTATTGCCCTTACCTTGTCCCTGCCGTTGGCAGCCAAGGAAACGGCGACCGCACAGCCGCAGCCCGAACCGGCCGCCCAGCCTGAACAGGAAGACCTCGACAGCGCCAGCGACACCACCACGGACGGCGGCGAGATCGTTGTGCGCTCGGGGCGACTGCGGGGGCAGTTGTTTGTCGATCAGGCCCCGCTCCTTGAGCTGGATGAAACCGCAATTGCCGCGGAAGGCGTCACTTCGATCACCGACCTGATCGCCCAGATCAGCGCACGCACCGGTTCGGCCCGCGGGCGGGGCGGCGGCGGGCAGCCGGTGATTCTCGTCAACGGCATCCGCATCGGTTCCTTCCGGGAGTTTGCCAACTACCCGCCGGAAGCCCTTGCCCGGGTTGAGGTCTTTCCCGAGGAAGTCGCCCAGCGCTTCGGTTTTCCGCCTGATCGCCGGGTGATCAACCTCATCCTCAAGGACAATTATTCCAATCGCCAGGTCGATCTGGAATACGAGATGCCGTCGCGCGGCGGCTATGCCCGCAACGAGCAGCAGCTCGGCATCCTCAAGATCGCCAATGGCGGGCGGATCAACGCCAATATCGAGGTTCAGGACACCTCGATTCTGACCGAGGCGGAGCGCAATGTGCGGCAGACCGATGGCTCGCAGTCGCTGGTCGCGGGCGATCCCGATCAGGCCGAATTCCGCAGCCTGCTGGCCGACACCTTCGGGGTCGACGCCAATGTCTCGTGGGCCAAGGCGATCGTCGAGAGCGGGACGTCGCTCAGCGCCAACCTCAATTACGCGCGCGACGAGAGCCGCAGCCTCGACGGGCTCAACACCGTGACGCTGACCTCGCCCACCGGCACCAGCGCGCTGCGCACTTTCGGCGCGGACACTCCGCTCGCCCGGCGCTCCTCGAGCGACACGGTCTCGGCCGCCGGATCGATCAACCGGCCGATCAATGCCTTCCGTCTCACCACCACCTTCGACGGCTCCTTCAGCGAGACCGAGACCGAGATCGACCGGCGGCTGGGGACCGCGCAGCTCCAGGTCTTCCGCGATGCCGCGGCGGCAGGCACGCTGGCGATTACCGGTCCGCTGCCGACCAGCGCCGACAACGGCTTCGATGTCGCGCTGCGCCGGACGATTACCACCGAGACCCAGGCGACGCTCGAGGGCCCGCTCGCCGAGCTGCCTGCGGGCGAGGTGCTGGCGACCTTCGATCTCGGACTAGACTGGCGCAGGATCGAAAGCAGCGACACCCGCTCGCTCACGGGCGCCGAGCTGACCCGCCGCCGCCTGTCGACCGGCGCCAATCTGGTGGTGCCGCTGACCAGCGGGCGCGAGGAATTTCTAGACGGACTGGGCGACTTCACCCTGAACCTTCAGGCAGGGCTCGAGGACCTCAGCGATTTCGGCCTTCTCGGGGACTGGAACGCCGGGATCACGTGGAAGCCCACTGACGGTCTCGACCTGTCGGCGACCTATATCTTGCGCGAAGTCGCGCCCTCGCTCTCGGCGCTGGGCGATCCGCAGGTCACCAATTTCAACGTCCCCGTGTTCGATTTCGTGCGCGGCGAGACGGTGCTGGCCGAGGTGCTGACCGGGGGCAATCCGACCCTGCCGCCCGAGACCCAGCGCGATTGGAAGTTCTCGGCCAACTGGGAGCTTCCCTTCTGGAAGGACTCGCGCCTGACGGTCGACTACATCATGAACCGCTCGGATGACGTGGTGAGCAGCTTCCCGCAGATCACTACCGAGACCGAGGCGGCCTTCCCCGGCCGGGTGACGCGCGATGCGAGCGGCCGCGTGGTGCGGGTCGACCGGCGCTCGGTGAGCTTTACCGAGACGCGGGCGGACCGCCTCCAGTTCACCTTCTCAACCAATGGCAGCATCGGCGCTCCGGCTGAAGGTGCAGGCGGTCGTGGCGGCGGCGGCGGTGGTCGCTTTGGCGGTGGCGGTGGTGCTCCTGCTGCGGCCGCGCCTGCTGCGCCGACGACCGGCCCGGCCCCACAGGCAGGCGCGGGTGGTCCTCCGGCGGGCGGCTTCGGCGCGCCGACAGCCGAACAGCGTGAGCAATTCATGGCCTTCCGTGCGCGCCTGTGCGCCGACGATGGTCAGGCCTTCCTCGAAAAGTTGGTGGCTGCGATCGACAGCGGCGCGGATATCTCGGCCGAGTTCCCCGGCATTGATCCTGCGCGTCTCGCGCCGATGCTGGCGCGCATCCGCGGTGCTGACGGCAAGGTCGATCCGGCGCGGCTGGCGCAATTCCGCACGCGGATTTGTAGCATCGATCCCGCTATGATGGGCGGCGGTGCACCGGGCGCTCCGGCCGGCACAGTTTCGGCGGCTATCCCGCCGCAGCTCGCCGCTTTCCGTGAGCGTGCTTGCGGCCCGGACGGCACGGCTGCGATTGCCGAGCTGGTCGCCAAGATCGACCGCGGCGAAGATGTCTCGGCCGAGCTGCCGGGCGTCGACCCGGCTTTCATCAAGATGGCACTCGACCGGTCGCGCCTGCCCGATGGCACCATCCCGCCCGAAGCGCTGGCGCAGTTCCAGCAGCGCTTCTGCGCGGCGGCTCCTCCGGCACAGACACCGGGCGGCGCTCCGGCGGCTGGTGGTGCACCTGCGGGTGGACCGGCCTTCAACCCGTTGGGAGGACGCAACTTCCAGGGCTGGCGGTATTTCTTCAACCTGACCCACACGATCGAGCTCGCCAATGAGATCCTGATCGCCCCCGGCCTGCAACCGCTCGACCAGCTGGACGGTCAGGCAACAAGCGCCTTCGGCCAGCCCCGCCATTCGAGCCGCCTTGAAGCGGGTCTGTTCGGCAAGGGCGTCGGCTTCCGCCTGTCGGGCATCTACACCGGCACGACCCGCCTCGACGGGGGAGTCGGCACCAGCGATCTGTTCTTCGACGACATCGCCACCTTCAACTTGCGCATCTTCGCCAACCTTGGCGAAGTGACGGGCAAGAACGAAGGCCTGCTCAAGGACTTCCGCGTCAGCCTCGTCGCCGACAACGTGTTCGACGCACAGCGCAAGGTGCGGGATTCGGCGGGTGAGACGCCGATCAATTACCAGCCTTTCGTGATCGACCCGCTAGGGCTGTATCTGGGTATCGACCTTAGAAAGCTGTTCTAGTGATGGCTTCCCCGAGCACCCGAAGTTGACAAAGTTGACAGGGTGTCAAGCGCCATTTCCGGGAAATTGTGTTTTATAAACATAAGCTTGCGACGAAAAATCGAAGTTGACACTTTGCCCCTCCCGGGGGGGGAGTGCACTTCGGTGGGCAACAATGGGAAAGAGCCGGATCCGGCATATCAGGGCCGGCGGGAGTAGGAAAACGCGCGACCCGGCAAAATCAAGGCCGGAGCGCGCGGGCCTCGGCGAGCGCTTCAGCGCAAGCAAAACCGCTCGCCCAGGCCCATTGGAAGTTGTAGCCGCCGAGCCAGCCGGTGACGTCCACGGCCTCGCCAATGGCGTAGAGACCGGGAAACTTGGCCGCTTCCATCGTTCGGCTGGAGAGTTCCGCCGTGGCGATCCCGCCAGCGGTGACTTCGGCCTTGGCGAGACCCTCGGTGCCGTTGGGGGCAAAGCGCCAATCGCCCAGCTTTGCCTGAGCGGCACGCAGGTCTTTGTCCGACACATTGCCAAGCTCGCGCTCCAACGCCAACCGATCCGCGAGCGCATCAGCCAACCGCGCGGGTAGGCGTTCGCGCAGCAGCGTGCGCAAGTGCGTGCGGGGGCGGTCGCGCTTGGCTTCGACAAGCCAGTCGGTCGCAGCATCCGGCAGGAAAGTGATGCCGACCTCCTCGCCATGCCGCCAATAGGACGAGACTTGCAGGATCGCTGGGCCGGAGAGACCCTTGTGGGTGAACAGCGCCGCCTCAGCGAACTCGGCCTTGCCTTTGCCGCTGCCAGCCCGAGCGCGCACGGGCGCTGCCACGCCGGAGAGCTCGCGGAACAAAGCATCCTCGCCCCCCAAGGTTAGCGGCACCAGCGCTGGGCGCGGTTCGACCACCTTAAGCCCGAACTGCCGCGCCAGACCGTAGGCAAAGTCACTCGCGCCCATCTTGGGGATTGAGGGCCCGCCGGTGGCGATCACCAGCGCGGGCGCGTGCCACGCGCGGCCATCATCGGCTGTGACAGTGAAGACGCCGTCCGCACCGCGCGTAACGCTGGCCACATCGACCTCGCAGGTGAGGGTAACCTTTTCAGACGGGCATTCCTCTAACAGCATCGCCACGATCTGCTTGGCCGAACCGTCGCAGAACAGCTGACCCAGCGTCTTTTCGTGCCACGCGATCCCGTAGCGTTCCACCAGCGCGATGAAGTCCGCCGGAGTGTACCGCGCCAGCGCGCTCTTGGCGAAATGGGGATTGGCCGAGAGGTAATTGCCCGGCCCAGCACCCAGATTGGTGAAGTTGCAGCGCCCCCCGCCCGAGATCAGAATTTTCTTCCCCGGAGCTTCCGCCTTCTCCAGCAACGCCACACGCAGCCCGCGTTGCCCTGCCTGGCCTGCGCAAAACAGCCCGGCGGCGCCCGCGCCGAGAATGATGACGTCATGCTGATCCATCCCGGTGCGGATAGGCGTGCTTGCGGGAATTGCCAATCGCCCCCCGCAGTCCCTATCTGCACCTGATGTCAAAGACCCCCGCAGGTACCCCGCACGATCCGCGCGGCGGCGATCGCTTCAACGAGGAGCGCGCCGCCTATACCGTGTCGAGCGCCAAGCCCGACCTGGAAGGCGGAGTGCAGGCGATCCGCGAGGTGGTGAAGGTGCTGAAGCCTTCGCCCGGCGTCTACCGGATGCTCGATGCACGCGGCGAGGTGCTGTATGTCGGCAAGGCGCGCAGCCTGAAAGCGCGGGTGGCGAATTACACCCAGATCGCCGGGCTGTCGGGCCGCTTGCAGCGCATGGTCAGCCAGACCCGCAGCATGGAGATCATCACCACCAATTCCGAGGCCGAGGCACTCCTGCTTGAAGCGCAGCTGATCAAGCGCTTCCGCCCGCCGTTCAACGTGCTGCTGCGCGATGACAAGAGCTTCCCCTTCATCCTGCTGCGCGCCGATCACACCTTCCCGCGCATCCAGAAACATCGCGGCGCGCGGCGGGCGAAGGGCAACTACTACGGGCCGTTTGCCAGCGCGGGCAGCGTCAATACGACGCTGAATGCGCTGCAAAAGCTGTTCTTGCTGCGCAGCTGCACCGACAGCTTCTTCAACAACCGCGACCGGCCGTGCCTGCTGTATCAGATCAAGCGCTGCTCGGCGCCGTGTGTCGGGCGCGTCAGCGAGACGGATTATGACGCGCTTGTCCGGCAGGCGAAGGATTTCCTCTCAGGCAAGTCGGGCGCGGTGCAGGCCGATCTTGAGCGGCAGATGGCCGAAGCGGCGGAGAACCTGCAATTCGAGACTGCGGCAATGCTGCGGGACCGGCTGCGGGCGGCGACCTTCATTCAGGGCTCGCAGGCGATCAACGCGCAAGGGCTGGGTGATGCGGATATCTTCGCGTTGGCAGCCAAGAACGGGCAGATGAGCGTCCAGTCCTTCTTCATCCGCGGCGGGCAGAACTGGGGCCACCGCGCGCTGTTCCCGCGCCACACCAATGAGGTGGAGGAAGCGCAGGTGCTCGCCGATGTGATGCTGCAATTCTACGAGGAAGTCCCGCCGCCAGCCACGATCCTCGTCGACCGTGAGCTGCCCGAAACCGAATTGATGGAGGCGGCGCTGTCCGAAGTTGCGGGCCGCAAGGTCCGCATCTCCGTTCCCGAACGCGGTGACCGGCGCAAGCTGATGGCACAGGCGCAGCGCAATGCGATCGAAGCGCTGGAACGGCGGCTGGCCGAGACCGGCACCAAGGCCAAGCTCAACCGCGAATTGGCCGAGTTTCTGGAATTGGACGCCGCGCCGCAGCGGATCGAGGTTTACGATAACAGCCACATTCAGGGCACCAAGGCCGTTGGCGCGATGGTGGTCGCCGGGCCGGACGGGTTCGAGAAGGGCCAGTACCGCAAGTTCAACATCCGCGAGGCGCAGACCAATGATGACTTCGCGATGATGCGCGAGGTGATGGCGCGGCGGTTCCGCAACTTTGCGGAGGGCGAGGAGAACCCGGAGGCGAAGCAGGGCGGCCACGAAACCGTGCTTCCCGATCTGATCCTGATCGACGGCGGCAAGGGGCAGCTCTCCAGCGTGATGCGCGTGCTCACGGAAATCGGCATTGCCGACGAGATCGTTGTCGTCGGCGTCGCCAAGGGGCCGCATCACGGGCGCGATGGGCGGGAAGTGTTCCACTTCCCGGACGGACGCGAGAAGATGTTGCCGGTCAACTCGCCGCTGCTGTTCCACTTGCAGAACCTGCGCGACGAGGTGCACCGCTATGTCATCGGCGCGCACCGGGCGAAGCGGTCCAAGGCGATCACCGCGTCTCCGCTGGATGAAATCGCGGGTATCGGTCCGGCGCGAAAGCGCGCGCTGCTGCTGCATTTCGGCACGGCATCGAAGGTGCGTGCGGCATCACTGGAAGACCTCCAGCGTGCCCCCGGCGTCAGCGCCACGGTGGCGCGCAAGGTCTATGACTTCTACCATGCGGGCGGTTAGGGGGGGAGGCATGATCCTCCCGGATGCCTCCATCACTGTCGAACGGCTGGGCCGTGAGGGCGAGCCGCTGGTCATTATCGACAACTTTACCGGCCAGCCCGAGAGGCTGCGGGCGATGGGGTTGGCGGCTCAGTATTACCCCGCAGGGGTCGATTATCCGGGCAGACGCGCGCTGGCCGATCCGTCCTATCTCAGCCTCAGGCGCGAGCTGATGATGCAGGTCATGGGACGGGTGTTCGGCCTGACGCGCAATATCAGTTGCGAAATCGCCGCGTTCTCGCTGGTGACGCTGCCCCCAGAGCTGCTCTCACCCCGCCAGCGCATCCCGCATCACGATCATTCGGACGCGGGGCGGGTCGCGATCATGCACTACCTTGATGGACCGGAGAGCGGCGGAACCGCATTTTACCGTCACCGCCGCACCGGGTTCGAAGCAATCACGCCTGAGCGAGAGGTCGCCTATGCCGCGGCGCTGGTGGAGGACGAGCGCGAATTTGGCCCGCCGCCCGCCGGCTATCCGCTGGGGAACAGCGACGCCTTCGAACAGATCGGCGCGGTCGAGGCGCGGCCTGACCGGATGGCGCTGTATCGCGGGCGGCAGCTCCATTCGGGCATCATCCCCGATCCCGCGGCCCTGTCCGAAGATCCGGCCAAGGGGCGGCTGACGGTCAACATGTTCCTGTTCGGCAGCTGAGGGCGCGGGGGACGGTTTACGAATTCTAGGCAGCCGGCCTGTTACACCGACCACATGACCGGCTTCACGTTCGCCTTGCTGTCCAAGCTCGGGGTGCCCGCTGCGGTGCTCGCTCTGCTGATTCTGGCCCACCGGCTGACCCCGGCGGCGGTGTGGAAAACGCTTCCGGTTCAGGTGCTGGCCACGCTGGCGTTCCTGTCCTGCATCGGCCTGCCGATCCTGATCCTCAACATCGATAGTCAAGGCGATTACTTCGACGATGAAACCGCGCTGGTGAGTGAGGCCTTCGCCCTGCCCGAAGGCGTGACGGTTGACCGTCAGGGCGACAAGACCGTGCGGCTGGGCGATTGCTGGCGCAATGCGGTGAACTGGCGGTCAGAGGTAACGTTTCCCCGTGCCGCCGCCTTTGATCAATGGTATGCGGGACAAGGCTTTCAGCAGGGGATTGTCCGGCAGGTTGCGGGATATTTCGGGCAACCGCCTGCAACAGTGGGCGTGGCGCCGGGTGCGCTCGATTTGCTTCCCCGCGATCCACAATATGTGCTGTCGGACGGAAGAGACTCCTACCAGCGCAACACCCGCATCTTGCAATTCTACCAGCCGTTCGTCTGCACCGCGATTGACCGAGCGGCGGATGGCAGCATCACCCTGCGCCGCTGCGATCCCATTGCCGATGGCGGGGATACAGGCAACGCCGGGCAGGTGATCGTCAATCCCGATGCGAAGAAACGTACGCTCGAAGGGCGGATCTATTACGCGCAGGGGCCTTCATACTGCACCAATCCGCTGCGCCGGGCGGTGAACGGGGCGCTGGGTCTGCCGCATCCCGCAGGCGGGCTACCCAACACCGCGATCGGCGGAGTTCTGCCGATCATGTAAGTGTGCTGCGGCGACGCATCATCGTCGCCGCAGCCGTATCGCTTACTGCCCGTCGAGCGCCTTGCTCACCAGCACATTGACCGACACGCGGCGGTTCTGCGCGCGCCCGGCTGCGGTGGTGTTGTCGGCGGCCGGATCGGATGTTGCCATACCGGTCGGGGTGAGCATCCGATAGGGCTTCCACTTGCACACCTGCTGGAGGTGGTTGACCACTGCCGCCGCGCGCTTTTCCGACAGCGTCTGGTTCACTTCCTGAGACCCGGTCGAATCGGTGTAGCCCAGCACCAGCATCAGCGAATTTTCGTTGGCGCCCGCGGTTTGCGCTGCGGCGCAGAGTTCCGACTTGGCACCGGGCGTGAGCACGGACTTGCCGGTGTCGAAATACACATTGGTGGTGCTCTTGAGGTTGTACTTGTCGATATCGCCAAGGCGGCCGCGCAGCGCTTCAGTGGCGGCGGCGTTCTGCTTGATCGCAGCGCCCTGCTCGCCGAACTGCTGCTGGGTGCCGCCGCGGATCATCGCCGCAATCTGGCGGTCATCGCTGGTAAAGCGGACTTCGCTGGCAACCAGACCTTCGCCGTACTGGCCGGTCTTCACAATCACCGGCAAGCCGTTGATCAGCGCGCTCTGATCGAACGCCTTGTTGCCGATGCCGAGGAACCCGCCGCGGGTGCGGATTTCGGTTTCGGGGTGGAGCGTGATCATGGTGGTGGTGCCATCTTCGGTGGTCACCTGGAGGCGGGAGCCCTTGCGTGCCGAGATAATGCCGGTGACCTTGGGCCCTTCGGTCATTTCGGCAAGCGGCGGCAGCGAACCATAGACGGTGGTCAGCACCTCGCCCTGGTCTTCGACGGGAACCTGCGTCTGGGCGGCAAGGCCGGTGGCAGAAACAGCGCCCAAAAGGGCGATCAGCGCGAAGTTGCGCGCCTTATGCTTAGTGGTGGTCACAGTGGTATTGCTCCTGTGGTGCGGGCCGCGATCCCGTGCGGTGCCTTTGTTGAATTGAGTGCGCGAGGCGTGGTTGTTCAGCCACACCTTGCTCGCAGGTTAACGTCAATTCCCCGGCTGCCACAGGAGCGGGCAACCGGGGATAGGATGCGGTGAGTTGAGGCGCGAGGGGCTTTCGCGCGCTCGATCAGTTACCGGATTGGGATGCGATCCAGCGGTCAATCTTCGCTTCGAGCACCGCCAGCGGCAGGCCGCCGGTGTTCAAAACCTGCTCGTGGAAAGCCTTGATGTCGAACTTTCCGCCCAGCTTGGTCTCGGCCCGCTGGCGCAGTTTCTGGATTGTCAGCGCACCGATCTTGTAGGCCAGCGCCTGCGAAGGGATGGCGATGTAGCGGTCAACTTCGGCCACCACTTCGGTGCGGGTCATGCCCGAATTGTCCATCATGAAGTCGATCGCCTGATCGCGGGTCCAGCCCTTGGCGTGGATGCCGGTATCCACCACCAACCGCATGGCGCGCAGCTGTTCGTCCTGCAAGGTGCCGTAACGGTTCCACGGGTCCTTGTAGAAGCCCATCTCGTAGCCCAGCGTCTCGGCATAGAGCGCCCAGCCTTCGACATAGGCGGTCGTGCCGCCATACCGCATGAAGGCGGGCAGTGCCTCGTTCTCCTGGGCCAGACTGATCTGGAAGTGGTGGCCCGGTGCGCCTTCATGTAGGTACAGGGTGACATTGCCCGGCGTCAGGCGGCTCGGCAGGTCATAGGCGTTGAAGTAGAACACGCCCGGACGCGCCCCGTCAGCCGAGCCGGACTGGTACGAGCCACCCGCCTCGAACTCCTCGGTAGAGGTGTCGTAGGGGCGGATTTCCAGCGGCGACTTGGGGATCAGCGAGAAGTAATCCCCGATCTTGGCGTCCACCTGCTTGCCGATGTCATAATAGGACTGGGTCAGCCCCTCGCGGGTCTTAGGCTGGAACTTGGGGTCGGTGCGGACATAGTCGAAGAACTGGGTCAGCGTGCCCTTGAACTTCACTTCCTTCTTGAGCTTTTCCAGATCCGCCTTGATCCGCGCGACTTCCGACAGGCCGAGCTGGTGGATCGTCTCGGGGTCCATCGGCAGGGTGGTCGAATCCTCGACCAGACGGGCATAAAGCTTGTCGCCGCCCTTCATCTGGGAAAGCCCTATGCTGTCGCGCGCGGCGGGGAGATATTCGTCGCGCAGGAAATCGCGCAGCCGCGTGTTGGCGGCGTAGAGTTCGGTGGTCTTGGCCTCGTAGGCAGCGGCGAGGCGGGTGCGGTCAGCCTCGGCGATGGTGTCGGGGAATGTCTTCACCGGGGCCATGAACATCGAATCCGCCAGCGGGGTCTTCAGTTGCGTATCGAGCTGGGTGACCATGATGCCGACGGTTAGCTTGGTTTCGACCACGCCGCTCGCCATGCCTTCGCGGAACTTGGCAATCGCGCGGTCGATGAAGTCGATATAGTCATTGTGGCGTGAGAGGTTGTCCTCGTAATTCGCGAGCGTCTTGAACGGGGCGACCCCGGTGCCGCTGGCGAATTGCGGGTAGAAGGTGTGCAGGCCGAAGAAGTGGTTGAGCGGGCGCACTTCGGTCAGCGCGCGCATCTCGTCACTCACACCGTCGAGCGCGCGCTGCTGTGTGTACTGAAACACATCATAGGCGAGCTGATCGGTTTCGGAAAGCTTGCTACGGTCGATCTGGGCCAGCAGCGCAAGGTTCAGCTTGATGTCGGTGCGGCTGGCCAGAAAGCTGGAATCGGTCAACAGATCGCCGAGCCGCCCGGCATTTTCTTCCTCGCCGCGGAACAGGCGGCTGAGCGGATTGAGCGCCAGCTCGCGCGCGTCGGCATCCGCGAACAGGCCGAACAGCTTGTCGTGTTCGGACTGCTCGGCAGAGGCGGTGGCTGCGGCAGGCGCAGCAGCCGTCTGAGCGAGCGCCGGGGCAGCCGTCAGGAACAGCGCGGTCGAAGCGGCAAGGGCAAGGCGAAAGGTCATATGAGGAGTCCCCGGAAGCAGTAATTCAAGCCCGGGGCGCTAGGCGTGGGGGCGGTCAGGCGCAAGCGCGCTTGTGACGAGCGTTCAAGCCACCTCGACCGGTGACGTCATGCCACCGCGAAACGCTGCGCGTGGAACGCCGCGTCAGCGCGCAGTTGATCATGTTCAACCCACACCGAGTGGGTGCCTGAACAGATCTTGTGCGGCAGAGCGAGGCGGCAAATCGGGCCTTTGGTCACGTCGGCCGCATCCATGATCGCACATTCGGAGGTGCCGCTGTTCTCGTCGATCAGGAACGTCACGAGGTAGCCGTCATCCTCCGATGTTGCACCCTTTCTCGGGATCATCGGACTTTCGCTGGCATAGACGCCTTCGGGAAGCTGGAAAACTTGCTCCTCGCCCGTCTGAGTATCGTGCTGGACATAGCCGTTGAACAGGAACCAGCCGGGCCGGGTGGTGGTGGACCAGACGTAGCGGCTCTTGCGCATCGCATAGGCCGGGTTGATCATCCCGAATTCGACGATGCGGTCGGTCAGCCGCTCCTCGCGCGTCTCGCCGGTCTTCAGGTTAAAGCGCCAGCGGTGCAGGCGGGACTGGAACGAGTGTTCGTCCACGTAAGCCATCATGTGGCTGTAGCGGCCCATTTCCTCCAGAGGATCGGGCATCGGCTTGGCCTGATGATAGCCTTCGAGAATGACCTCGTCGCCATCTTCCCAAGCGTTGGTCCAGTGCAGAACATAGGTCGGCGCGGCCTCGAACCAGCGGATGTCTTGCGGCTGACCATGGCGCGGGATCAGGGCAAAGCGGGTCGGCACGCCATCGTGAATGCGCGCGGCGTGAATGTTCCGCCCGAGCAATTCCTCGTCCCAATAGAGCGGCATATCGTTGAGGATCGACCAATTCGGTGTGATCGCCATGTCATGCGGCAGGCGCGGGCCGGGCAGGGGGATGGGGACATAGTGAACCAATTGGCCAGTGCGATCGACCACGCCGTAATGCATGAAAGGGGCGTGCTTGGAGTAGTTGAAGAACATCAACTCGCCGGTCGCTTCGTCCACCTTGGGATGGGCCGAAATGCCGTCGAGCGGCACCCACGGCGCCTTGCCCCGGCTGCCGAGCGTCACAGGGTCCAGCATCCACGCCTCGCCGCACTGGTAAAGCGTGGCATAGGCCGTCCCGGCATGAACGATGATGTCGGTCGAGCCGGTATCCTTCAGCCCGCCATGCGCGCCAAAGCCGGGCCGTACGCTGGTGCCCCACGGGTCCATCAGCCCGCCCCACAGGCTACGCCCGGCGATCTGCTCGGCCTCGAAGCAATGGGTGCGCACGAAGCGGTTGCGATAGCTCGCCTTGCCGCCCGAAATGTTGACCTGATGGATCATCGCGTCGCCATCGAACGGGTGATGTCGGCCTAGCGGCTGGTGCACCTGATTCTCGGTATTGCGCAGGTAGATGCCGTCGATGTCGTCAGGGATTGCGCCTTCAATCACCCGCAATTCGGCGACGTCCGTCTCTTCGTGCAGCGGCGTCCACGGCCCGGTGAGGTAGGGGTGGTTGGATGGCTCCAGCGACGTCTTCACCGGCGGATGGCGCGTGATCTGCATGATAGTCTCTCCCTGTCCGCAGAATGAGCGCGCGCCTTGGCTAAGGCAAGATGGTATGGAGACCGGAGGCGTGCAGGCCAAAAATTGATCCCTGTCAAAGCCAGTCGCGACAATCGGGGCGATAATCCTCATCATGAATGGGAGACACGTCATGAAATCGATTTTGCTGCACATTGACCATGACCGCGCCATGACCGCGCGCCTGCAAGTTGCGCTGGATATTGCCCGCGCGACCAACGGGCACCTCACCTGTCTTCAGGCGGTCAGTTACGAGGTCTTCGCGCCGGGCGATTTCTACGGCTCAGCCATTGCGGCCGCGATGCCCGTGATCAAGGAAAACGCCGAGAACCTGCGCGCACAGATCGAGAAGGAATTGGAGCACGAAGGCGTGCCGTGGGATTGGCGCTTTGTCTATGGCATCGCCCCGCACCGCCTGCTCGAAGCTTCGCCCCTGGCCGATATCGTGATCCTCGGCCCGGCCGAGGCTGGCACGGATGGGCGCGGGCCTTCGGCCTTGGTGGGCGATGTGGTGATGAAGGCGCCGGTGCCAGTATTGGTGGTGCCGGAGAGCGCCAAGAGTTTCGATATCGGGGCGCCCATGTTGGTGGCGTGGAACGGTTCGTCCGAAGGCGCACACGCACTGCGCGCAGCGGTGCCGCTGCTCGCATGCTCGTGCAAGGTCACGTTGGCGAGCGTGGTCGAGGAATCGGACAAGGCACGCTTTGACCTGCCTTCGACCGAGGGGGCCAATTATCTCAGCCGCCACGGGATCGAATGCGAGATCGTCGAACTTCCGCGCGGGGAGGCCAGCATCGCCGACACGCTGTTTTCAGCGGCGCAAATGCGCGATTGTTCGCTGATGGTGATGGGTGCCTATGGCCACTCGCGCCTCGCCCAGCTGCTGCTGGGCGGGGTAACGCGGCGGATGCTGAGCGAACCGCAGATGCCGGTTTTTCTCGCCCACTAAACTCGTCATTGCGAGCGTAGCGAAGCAATCCAAGGACTGACTGGCCCACCAGTGGCGTCGGCGGTTCTTGGATTGCCGCGTCGCTGCGCTCCTCGCAATGACGAAGTCGGGGGTTAACCCTTCACCCGCTTCCGCATCATCCCCTCTTGCGCGACGCTGGCCACCAGCTCGCCTGCGAGGTTGAAGATCCGCCCGCGGTTGAACCCGCGACCGCCCCCGCTCCATGGCGCGTCGGTGGCGTAGAGCAGCCATTCGTCGGCGCGCGCGTCACGATGGAACCAGAGCGCATGATCGAGGCTCGCGCCGACCAGCTCGTTGCGCATCCAGCTGAGCCCATGCGGAAGCGCGCTGGTGCCGAGCAGGGTGTAATCGCTGGCATAGGTGATGATCGCGCGGTGGAGTTCGGGCGTGTCGTCCGCGCCGGTGATCGGTGCGCAGACGCGGAACCACGAATGCGCGCGCGGCTCGCGCGGTTCGCTGCTCATCCAGTGCAGGCGATCAGTGGTGCGCATCTCGATCGGGCGCGGGCGCAGCATCATACGGCGCTGCTGATCGTTCAAACGGTCAGCCCATGCCTCGGCAATTTCCCGGCGCTGCTCCATGTCGGAGCGCAGATCACCGGGGAAGGGCACATCGGGCATCGGCGAATCGATATGTTCAAGGCCGTCTTCCGGCTGCTGGAAGCTGGCGGTGAGGTTGAGGATCGGCACAGCGATGCCCTCCTCGTTTTCCTGCGCGGCGACCACCCTGCGGTTGGCGAAACTGCGCCCGTCGAAGTCGCGTTCGATCCGGTATTCGATCGGCACGCCTTCGCGCCCGCCCCGCAGGAAATAGGCGTGAAGCGAGTGCGCGCGCTTGCCGTCGGTGACGCTGGCTTGCGCCGCCTGAAGCGCTTGGGCAAGCACCTGTCCGCCAAACACGCGCCCGATGCCATCAGCCTGCGGAGGCCCGGCGTAAACGTCGGCAGCGCGCTTTTCGACCGTCAGCAGCCGGATCAGGCTGGCGACCAGTTGCTCGGGGGTGGGTGTCTCACTCATGGCGCAGGGCCATGCGAGGCGCTTACGAACCCGTCAAGCCAAGCTTGCGCATGATGCGGAAGGCATAGGCCTTGCCATAGTTCTGATGCGGCCAGCGACCTGGCGCTGCGGGCTTGAACCCGCGCTCGCGCAGGATCGCGTTGAAGATGCGCGCGTCGCTTTCGCGGTAGCTCCATTCACTCCGCCAGGTGATCGACAGCGACACCGACGGGGCGGGGCCGTTCTTGACGAAATGCGGCGCCATCACCGGCACGAACAGAGCTTCGCCCGGGCTGAGGGGGAATTCACGGCCCTGCGCCAAGAAGCTGTCATCCCACTTCAATTCGCGCGGGCCGCCCGAATGGTAGGTCTCATGTGCCTCGTCTGGCACGAAGCGGGTGTCGCCTGCGGCAAACTGGGTCATTACCTTGCTGCCGCGGATCTGGAGCAGGATGTTGTGTTCCGGATCGAAGTGATAGGGCGTGACCGAATTGGGGCTGGAGACGAAGATGAAGCCCTGCGGCGTCAGCATCGCGCCGGTCGCGGCTTCGATTTCGGAGCGGATTTCTTCAAGCAGGCCCAGCAGCAGGTCTTCATAGGCGGGCACCTGCTCGATGTTCTTGAGCACCGCCCAGCTTTCCGCCTCGGCCACTTTGCGGATCGTTTCGGCGATGGTCATGCCGTTCGATCCCGGCTTCGCATCGACGCCAATCGGCAGATCGCCGCGGTTATACTCCACCGAAGTGATCGGCAGCCGCTCCGCCAGCCCGGCCAGCGCCTCGATCTCCAGCAGCGGGTGGCTGGTGAGGCTGTGGGTGAGAATATGCGGCTTTTCCGGATAATGCGCGGCAAACCGGGTGCGCGATGCCTGCGCGAAGACGGGTGCGGACAGCGCGTCGGCAAAGTGGGCGGGGGCGTTCATGCGGTGCTTGTCCCTTTGGCGTTTCGGGGGCGGGTTTCGTAAGCCATCAGCAGGCGGAACAGACTGCGCCGCATCGGTCCGCCGATGGCGATGTTGCGGCTGATCATGCGGCGCTTGTCGCGCCACAGGCGTTCAATCATCGGGTGGCCTTCTACCGCGCAGCTATCGGCCCACTGGATCTCGGGCCGTTCCAGCAGAGCGAGGTTTTCGAGCTGCAACAGCATCCCGGGCGAAAAGCGCGCATAGGCTTCGTCAAAGGCAGTCTTGAAGCTGTAGACCCCCGGCGCGGTAACGAAGTTCACCAGCATCGCAATCGCCCGGCCATTGAGCCGGAGCGCGAGCCGTTCCAGCCGCTCCGCCGCCGCAGCGCCTGCGAGCGATTGTTCGAACAGCGTGCGGGTGTCCGGCGCGCTGGAAAGGGCCGAACCAGCCTCGCCCTTCCATCCGGCCGCTTCCAGCGCGAGGAATTCGGCGGTCCATTCCGCCAGTCCGGTGTCGTCTTCCACCCGCTCAAACACGAGCCTGCCTTCCTCGGCGAGGCGGTTGTGCTGGCGGCGCAGTTCCTTGCGCTTCTTGGCGCTCATTGCGCCTTCGAGATAGGTTTCGGCCGAGACCTCGCCGGTTAGTAGCGCGCGGTTTTCCTCGGCGACGGTGTAATGCGCGCGGGGCCAGGCGGCGAGTACGCGTTCAAGCGCGGCGTTGGCGGGGCCTTCTGCGGGCATCATCGGCAGGTGCAAGAACAGCGCACGCCGCGCCCGGCGGTCAAAATGGGCGAGCATATCGCGCCAAAAGGCGTCCTCGCTCCCGGCAGCAATCAGCGGCACGCCGCAGAAGGCATTGTCGTGGAGCCACCCGGTCGCATGGGTGATGATGTGGCTGTAATATTTGGCGCTGCGCACCACCGGCAGCAGGCCTGCGAGCCGCCCGTCATGGAACCACGCCTTGGTGATGACGCGGTCAGTTCCGCCCCACTGACGGAGGGCTGGGAGCAGGAACCACGGTTCAAAGAAGGGATTGGGCTCGGCGGCGCGGGCGACGAGGCGCTCCCACGCGGTGAGGAAGGCGGGATCAGCCAATTCCTCGGTGGTGAGCAGTTGCAATCGGCCATGCGGAAGCGCAGCGGGCGCAAAGCCCGTTTCGCTGGTGCGAAAGCTGTCCGCACGTGCCATGTCCATCGCCGTTAACCCTGCCTTGCCGCGCCGATCCGGGCGCTTTGGCACGGTCATGCCACAGGGCCGTTAAGAAAGCCTCAGCGCGAGGCGCGGCTGTCCGATGCGGGGACAGGGCGCCGGGCAAAATTAAACCCCGCCGGAATTGCTCCCGGCGGGGTTTATGATGTTCAACGATTAGGCTGGATCAGGTTCAGCCCGCCGCCAGCGCCGCCAACAGCAGCAAGGCAACGATGTTGGTGATCTTGATCATCGGGTTGACGGCCGGGCCAGCGGTATCCTTGTAAGGATCGCCGACCGTATCGCCGGTCACTGCCGCCTTGTGAGCGTCAGAGCCCTTGCCGCCGTGATGGCCGTCTTCGATGTACTTCTTCGCATTGTCCCATGCGCCGCCGCCCGAGGTCATCGAGATCGCGACGAACAGACCGCCAACGATCACGCCGAGCAGCAGTGCGCCGAGCGCGGCAAAGCCATTGGCTTGACCCGCAACAGCAGTGATCACGAAGTAGACCACGATCGGTGCCGCCACCGGCAGCAGCGAGGGGATGATCATCTCCTTGATCGCGGCCTTGGTGACGAGGTCGACGGTGCGGGCGTAATCGGGCTTCACTTCGTAGGTCATGATGCCCGGGTTCTTGGCGAACTGGTCGCGCACGTCCTTCACCACTTCGCCCGCAGCCCGGCCCACTGCCGTCATGCCCATCGCGCCGAACAGGTACGGCAGCAACGCGCCGAGCAGCAGCCCGACGATGACATAGGGGTTTTCGAGGCTGAAATCGACCGTCACACCCTCGAACAGCTCACGCAGATCGGCGGTGTAAGTGGCGAATAGCACCAGTGCGGCAAGACCGGCCGAACCGATGGCGTAGCCCTTGGTCACGGCCTTGGTGGTGTTGCCCACGGCGTCGAGCGCATCGGTCTTTTCGCGCACGCTATCGTCCAGCCCCGCCATTTCGGCGATGCCGCCAGCATTGTCGGTCACCGGGCCATAAGCGTCGAGCGCGACGACCATCCCTGCCAGAGCCAGCATCGATGTGGCCGCATAGGCGATCCCCATCAGCCCAGCGAGCTGGAAGGCGATGATGATCCCTGCGCAGATCACCAGCGTCGGCAGCGCAGTCGATTCCATGCTGATCGCAAGGCCCTGGATCACGTTGGTGCCGTGGCCCGTCTCCGAAGCCTTGGCGATCGAGCGCACCGGGCGGTAATTGGTGCCGGTGTAATACTCGGTGATCCAGATGATCAGCCCGGTGATGACCAGGCCGAGGAACCCGCAATAGAACAGGGTGCGACCATTATAGGCCTGCCCTGCAATCGCGCTTTCCATGTTGCCCAGCGTGGCGCTGATCGCGAACCAGATCGCCGGAACCGAAAGGACGGCGGTGACAAGGAAGCCCTTGTACATCGCGCCCATGATGTTGGTCCCGCCGCCAAGGCGCACGAAATAGGTGCCGATGATCGAGGTGACGATACACACGCCGCCGATCAGCAGCGGCAGCACCATCAGCGCGAAGAGGTTCTCCGCCCCGCTCAGCAGCAACGCAGTCAGCACCATGGTGGCGCCCACGGTAACGACGTAGGTTTCGAACAAATCGGCAGCCATCCCGGCGCAGTCACCCACGTTGTCGCCGACGTTATCGGCAATCACGGCGGGGTTGCGTGGGTCATCTTCGGGGATTCCAGCTTCGACCTTGCCGACAAGGTCCGCGCCGACGTCAGCCGCCTTGGTGAAGATCCCGCCGCCAAGGCGCGCGAAGATCGACACGAGCGAAGCGCCGAGCGCCAGCGAGGTGAGGCCGATCACCACTGGACGGCTATCAGGAGCCAATCCCGCAGGTCCGGTGAGGTAATAGAAGAAACACGCAATCGCGAGCAGTGCGAGGCCGGCCACCAGCATCCCGGTGATGGCACCGGCGCGGAAAGCGAGTGTCAGGCCCTCTTGCAGACCCTTCATCGCGGCAGCGGCGGTGCGCACGTTGGAGCGCACCGACACGTTCATGCCGATGAAGCCCGCCACGCCCGAAAGCACGGCGCCGATTACAAAGCCGACCGCCGGGATCGCGCCCAGCGTGACCGCGACGATCACCGCGACAATCACGCCGACAATCGCAATCGCGGTGTACTGGCGCTTCAAATAAGCCTGCGCGCCTTCCTGAATGGCGGCGGCAATTTCCTGCATTTTGGCATTCCCGGCGTCCGCGCCGAGCACCTGCCGACTGGTGATGAAGCCATAAACAATGGCAAGCAGCCCCAGCCCAATTGAAATGAGCAATAAATTCACGAGCAATCCCCTCTCGTCTTATTTAGCTTCCCCTTGCGGGGCGCGTGCGCCTCGTTTTGATCCCGTGGGCGCAGGGGTGCCAGTCATAGGCGCTCGCAGGGTGCTGGCAAGCCTCCCGCCCGCCGGAGGCACGGTTTTGCGCCACTTTCAGCAGTTTTGGCAGGCGGAACGGGGTGTCAGCCGTGCTGGTAGCCGAGGGATGCGGGGTCGGTGAGCGGCTCATCACCTAGCGTCAGCGGTGCATCTGCGCGTTCGATGACGGTGCCGATGCGGTACGCTGCAACCGGCAAGCGGACAGCGGGCGCGGCGGTGAACAGCAGCTCGTAATCGTCACCCCAGCGGATGCAGTCGGCCAGCCGCGACGGGTCAGCGACCGGGATGGCGTCGGTTTCAAGCGCAAAGGTCACGCCGCTTGCCTGCCCCATGCGCCAGCTATCGAGCAGCAACCCGTCCGACACATCCATCATCGCGCTGACATGGGGGGCGAGGGCTTGTCCTTCGGCAAGGCGCGGCTGAGGGCGATTGAAAGCGGTGAGGTGCTCGGCATCGCCTGCGAAGCCGAGCATCGCGCGCCCGACCGGGCCGGTGAGGTAGATGGAATCGCCCGGTCGTGCACCAGAGCGCGACGGGACTGGTTGGTGGGTTGCCCGACCGATCGCGGTCAGTCCGAAACTGCGCGCACCTTGCGCCGCGACCGTGTCCCCGCCCAGCAGCGGCGCGCCAAAGGCAGCGAGCGCTTCGTGCAGTCCTACCAGAAAGCGCGCATCGTCGCGGCCCAGCATATGTCCGAGCAGCACGCCGACCGGTTCCGCTCCCTTGGCGGCAAGGTCCGAAATGTTCGACGCGACCAGCTTCCACGCCACATCGGCCATGTCGGCATCGGGTCGGAAATGCGTGCCCTCGGCCATCATGTCGTGGGTAATGACGAGGGTCTCACCGCCGATGGTCAGAACTGCGCAATCATCCTGCAATCCGCGTGCACCGGGGTGGAGCGGCAGGTCGCGCAGCGCGGCGATGAAATCGGCTTCGTTCATGGTTCGGGCGATTGTCTACCCCGAGCGCGCATCCCTCGCCACAGCATCCAGAATGCCATTGACGAATTTCGCCTGCCCATCATCGAAGAACGCCTTGGCGACCTCGACATATTCGTTGATCGTAACCGCTGCGGGCACATCGACGCGGGCGATCAGTTCATAGGTGCCGGCGCGCAGCACTTGCAGCATGGTCTTGTCCAGCCGTGCAATGCTCCATCCAGCTGCCAGCTTGCCCGCCACCAGCGCGTCGATCTCGTCCCTTCGGGCGTCCACACCGCGCACCACATCATCGAAGAACGGCACTTCGGCGTCGGCATATTCGGCGTCGTCGAAATCATCGTCGTCGATGGTGCGGCCGAGCCGGTGCTGGTGGAATTCATCGAGCAGCCGCACGAGTGCGGTGCCTTCCATATGCTGCTGATACAGCGCCTGCACGGCGGCGAGACGCGCAGCCGAGCGGGCTTTTGAGCGGGCGGGATGGTTCATTTGATCCTCAGTTCCACGGACTTGGCGTGGGCAGGCAGCCCCTCGGCATGGGCGAGGGTTGCGGCGGCGGGGCCGATCGCGGCGAAGGACGCCGCATCAAGCCCCAGAAAGCTGGTGCGCTTCATGAAATCGAGCACCGACAGCCCGCTCGAAAAGCGCGCGCGGCGACCGGTGGGCAGCACGTGGTTTGGCCCGGCGACATAATCGCCGACCGCCTCGGGCGTCATCCGACCGAGGAAGATGCTCCCGGCGTGACGGATCGCCTTCAAGTAAGGCTCGGGATCATCGACCGCGATCTCGACGTGTTCCGCTGCCAGCCGGTTGGCCAGCGCAGGAGCCTCCGCGAGAAGGTCGTTGACCACGATCATCACGCCGTGCGCATCCCAACTGGCGCGCGCGGTCTTGGCGGTCGAGAGCTGGGTGATCTGCAAGTCGATGCAGTCCTCCACCTGCCGCGCAAACCCGGCATCATCGGTGATGAGGATCGACTGCGAGGTCGGGTCGTGCTCGGCCTGGCTGAGCAGGTCGGCGGCGATCCAGTCGGGATCGTTCTTGCCGTCAGCGATCACGAGAATTTCGGACGGCCCGGCCACCATGTCGATCCCGACGACGCCGTAAAGCTGGCGCTTGGCTTCAGCGACCCAGGCATTGCCGGGGCCGGTGATGACATCGACCGGGCGGATGCGCTTGGTGCCATAGGCCAGCGCGCCCACCGCCTGCGCCCCGCCGACGCGCCAGATCTCGTCCACGCCGGCGATGTGGGCTGCGGCGAGCACCATCGGATTCGACTGACCCTTGGGCGTGGGCGTAACCACCACCAACCGCTCGACCCCAGCAACCCGCGCCGGGATGGCGTTCATCAGCAGCGAGGAGGGATAGGCCGCACGGCCCCCCGGAACATACAACCCCGCCGCATCCACTGGCCGCCAGATCGCGCCAAGGCGCACACCCGCCGCGTCCACATAGTCGCGGTTCTCGGGCAGCTGCGCCTCGTGATAGGCGCGAATGCGCGCCGCTGCGAGTTCGAGCGCATCGCGCAGATCGGGGGCGAGTTCGTGATAGGCCTGCTCGCACCGCTCGCGCGTGATCAGCCAGTCGCCATCATCCGCCAGCGTGTAGCCATCGAAGCGCTGGGTGTAATCCGACAGCGCCGCATCGCCGCGCAGCTTCACCGTCTGGAGAATATCGGCGACTTGCCCTGCGACTTCGCTGTCGGATTCGCGCCGGGCATCGACGATGCGGTCGAACACTTTCGCGAAATCGGGCTGGAGGGTGGAGAGGATCGGGGTCATGCGGCGGCGGCCTTCTCGCTGCGGTCCTGCGCCTCGCGCCGGAAAGCATCCACCAGCGCGGCCACCCGGGCGTCGGTTTTGAGCGCGGTGCGGTTGACGATCAGGCGGGCCGAAATGTCGAGGATCACGTCGGTTTCGACCAGCCCGTTTTCCTTCAGTGTCTTGCCGGTTGAAACGAGGTCGACGATCTGGCGCGCCAGGCCAAGCGAGGGGGCAAGCTCCATCGCACCGTTGAGTTTGACACATTCGGCCTGCACGCCAGCAGCCTCGAAATGGCGGCGGGTGAGGCTGGGATATTTGGTCGCGACGCGCAGGTGGCTGGCGCTGCCCGGCTCGTCGAGGTCCGAGGCGAGGCGGGCCACTGAAAGGCGGCACAGCCCGATCCCGAGATCGACCGGCGCGTAAAGATCGGCGTAGTCGAATTCCTCGATCACGTCCGAGCCGACGATCCCGATCTGCGCCGCGCCATGGGCGACGAAGGTCGCGACGTCGAAGGCGCGTACGCGGATCATCCGCATGTCATCGCGCGTTGTGGCAAAGGCCAGCGCGCGGCTCTTGGGATCGTGGAACTCGGCGTCGGGCTCCACCCCGGCGCGCGCCATCACCGGCAGCGCTTCATCCAGGATGCGCCCCTTGGGGACAGCGAAGGTCAGCTGTCCGGGATTGTCGTGAGTGCCGTTGATGGTCATGATTGGCCGCGCACTTAAGGACGAGCGGGCAAAAGGGCAATGGTGATGGCGACAAGCGAGCCTGGAATCATGGGGCTGGAAGACTTTACCACGGCGCTCGACTGGCAGGCCCGCCATGCCGAGGAAAATGGCGCGCCCGCCACCGCCCGCGTGATCCGGGCGCTGGCAGGGGTCCGTGCTAGCGATACGGCCACAGGACGGCGGATTGCGGCTTGGCCGGGCCTGACGCTGAAGGATGCGATGCCCTTGCGGCTGGCCGGGGGCTTTCATCACCTGTTGCTGACCGGGGCGGATGACCGGCTGGCTGAGGTTTACGCCGGAACGATCACCGATCAGTCGGCGGTAGACGCTATGGTGCTCGACCTGACGCACAAGTTCGATGCGCTTCTGGTTCCGTGGCTCGATGGCCCGCCGCAGACCAACGAAGCGGGCCGCTCTGCCAGCATTATGGCAGGATTGCTGTGGCTGGCGCAGCGGGTGCGGGCTCCGCGGTTCGATCTGTTCGAGCTGGGAGCAAGCGCCGGGGTCAACACGATGATTGATCGCTATTTCTTCCGGCTGGGCGATACCGAGGTTGGGCCGTCGGACTCGCCGATGCGGATCATTCCGGAGTGGCGTGGAGCCTCACCGCCTGCGCCGCCTGCCGCGTTCGGGATTGCCTCCGTGAAGGGCTGCGACATTGCCCCAATCAATCTCGCCGATCCTGAACCCGCTCTGCGCCTCAAGGCCTATGTCTGGCCTGATGCGGGGGAACGCATGGCGCGGATCGATGCGGCGATTGCTCTGGCGGGCGTGCAACCTCCTGATCTCGTGGCCGCCGACGCCGGTGACTTTGCCGCCGCGATGCTCGCCCGCCCTGCGCAGGCGGGCAGGGCGCGGGTGATGTTCCATTCGATCATGTGGCAATATATGCCCGCTGCAACGCAAGCGCTGATCACCGCTGCGTTTGAAGCGGCGGGTGCCGAGGCGACGCCTGAGACCCCGCTCGGCTGGATCGCGCTCGAGACGGACCCCGCCACCTTCCGCCACGAATTGCGGGTGCGGCTGTGGGATAGTGACGCCCACCAAGGTGAGGAACACCTGCTGTCCCAAGCGCACCCCCACGGCGCATGGGTGGAGTGGCTTTAGGTTCGCGCCAATTTAGGTTCGCGCCAAGCCGCCAAAAGGCCAAGATGTAGCGCTTGCGGCGGAGCCGCCCCACACATCGCTGCGCACTCGGTTCGGATTCGAGGGCCTGCGGCGCGGAACTGCCCTCTTGGCCTCTTGGCGGCTTGGCGCGAACCAAGCCTAACCCGCCAGAAACGCCTCCATCGCCGCATTCACCGCCGCCGGGGCTTCCCACGGGACGAAATGCCCGCAATCGGGCACGCGCACGATAGTGAGCGGGTCGATGATGTTCTCCAGCCCGTCAAGGTTTTCGGGCGGCAGGGCGAGGTCATCCAACCCCCAGATCACCAATGTCGGGATCGTCAGCTTGGGCAGGGCTGGCGGCGACCAGCCTTCGGGGATTTCGAACGGCGCGTCCATTGTCGGCACGTCGATCGGGCTGGCGCGGTAGTAGTTGAGCATCCCGAAGGCCGCATCGCGGTTCTGCCAATCGAGCAGCAGGGCATCGCGTTCCTCGGGCTCCATTGCGCTGGGGCGATCCCACTTGACCTCCTTCAGCAGCAGCGCGGTGAGGCCATGTTCCTTGACCAGCGCGTCGTTGGCCGGATCGCGGAAACCGCGGATATATTGGCTCGCCTCACGCTGGCCGGGGTGGGTGTAGAGCAGGCGCTGGAAGGTCACGGGGTGCGGGGCGTTGGCGATGATCGCCTTGTTCACCCGCGCATGTTGCCCGCCCAGCGCCACGCCCCACGCAATCGCGCCGCCCCAATCGTGGCCGACGATGGAGAAATGGGCGATCCCCAAGGCATCGGCGAGCAGGAACACATCTCCGATCAGCTTGTCGGGGGTGTAGGCGGCAACTTCCTGAGGCTTGGACGACCCGCGATAGCCGCGCTGGTCGGGTGCGATGCAGCGGTAGCGGTCCTTGAAATGCGCAATCTGGTGGCGCCACGTCCGGTGGCTTTCGGGAAAGCCGTGGAGGAAGATCAGCACCGGCGCATCGACCGGGCCTTCATCAACGATGTTGAGGCTGATGCCGTTGGGCAATTGCACCCGCTTGAGATCGAAGCTCATCACTGCTGCTCCAGCTTGTCCATGTAGCCATTGGCGACCATGCCCGCGATCTGATCGAACAGCGCATCAGGCGTGCGGCGCAGCTCGCCCATCGCCTTCTCGCCGCCCTCTGCCACGATGATCTCGCGCGCCCCTGCCGCAATCCCGTCAAGCATGGCCTTGGCCGCGATGTCGGCCGGGATGCCCTCGTCGATGGCCTTGTCCGAGCGGCCGCGCTTGGTACCATCAGCGGTCAGCGCATTGCGCGAAACTCCGGTAGCGACCGAACCGGGGTAGATCGTGTGGACGCTGACGCCGCTCTGCGACAATTCGCCCCGCAGCGCGTCGGCATAGCCCGCCAGCCCGAACTTGGCAGCGCAATAGGCAGTGCGCATCGGCACGCCGACCTTGCCCGCGATCGAGGAGATGAACCCGAGCGCGCCCGAGCCGCGCTCTGCCATGTGGCCGATCAAGCCTTGGGAGAACGCAATCTGCGCGGTGAGATCAACGGCGATAATGTCGCGATAGACCTGCATCGAAGTCTTCAATGCGCGGCTGCGCTGCGAAATGCCCGCATTGGCAAAAGCGATATCGACCCCGCCTTTCCACGCAATCGCCTTGGCCGTGGCATCGGCCAGCGCGGCGTCATCGCGAACGTCGAAAGCGAGGATCAGCGTCTCGCCGCAAGTCGCCGCCACTTCGGCCAGCCGGGCTTCATCCCGACCCGACAGCACCACATGCGCGCCGCGTGCCGCCAATTCCTGCGCCAGCGCGGCACCGATGCCCGATGAAGCCCCGGTGATCCAAGCCACCTTGCCTGCGTAATCCATTGCTCTCTCCCTTTTGGCGAGAGGTAGCGGGCGGGCGGGGGCTGCGCAATCAGGTTGCGATTGCAGACCGGATCATGTCGGCAAGCTCGACCGGGAAGATCGCTTCATGCCAGCTTTCCAGTTCGTCGAGCGTGAACCAACGGTGCTGCGTCATCAGCGCCAGTTCGGTTTCGGTATGGCGGCTGGTGTCAATGGCTGCCTCGGCAACGCGCACGAGAAAGAAGCGTTCATCCGCTTGCACTGGTTCGCCTTGGACAGTGATGAACTCCGGCGTCATGCGGGCAATCTGCGGCCCCGGATCGGCGGTAAAGCCCGTCTCCTCCAGCAATTCGCGCCGCGCGGCTTCCTCGAAGCTTTCGTCCGGCTCGCATTCGCCGCCCGCTGTCACCCAGAACGGATCGCGCCCCGGCACGTCATAGCGGAACATCAGCGCGCGGCCTTCCGGGTCGAGCACGATCAGCCGCGCCGCGCGGCGCAGGCGTAGTGCGGGATTGAGCGTGTTCACGCCTCCGGTACGCCCGCTTTGATCGCCACGGCATGGACCCGCTGGCCGACGATATCGCCCAGCACCGCAATCACCGCGCGCTGGCGGGCGAGGCGGTTCATGTCGGCAAAGGCCGCCGCGTCGATCTCGATGGTGAAGTGCGATTCGCCCGAGCCATCGTCGCCCATATGGCCCGAGTGCTTGTCGCTATCATTGATGATCGCGAGCCGTGCGGGCGCGAAGGCCTCGGTCAGCAGGACATGCATTTCCTCGGCGACACTCATCGGGACTTTCCTTCTTTGCAAGCTGATCGGCCAAATTCCGGCTTGGAACTTGGGATCCCAATCGCCATTCTCGAGGGCTATGCCTTCACCACGATTTCACGGCCGCGTCGAGAGCAAGGGACGCACATGCGAAGCGCCCGGCTGCCGCGAGGCGGGTGAATTCCGTGCGCCCGGACGCCGCCCCAACGGGTTTGACGGGCCGGGCGAGTGGCGCTGGTTCTGCCTTCAACATGTGCGCGAATTCAACGCAGGCTATGACTGGTTCGAAGGCATGAGCGCAGAAGAAATCATCGCCGCGCAGTCGCCCATTGCCGGGTGGCGCACCGAAACCCGCGCCTTCCGGCCCGATGCGGGCGTGGACGGCGTGCCGCGTTGGGCCGATTACGCCGACCCGCTGGATGCCATCGCTGCCCGTGCGCGCGGTATCCGCAGCCGGGCTGAGGCGCGCGCGCGGGAAGCGGCGGCGCAGGTGCGCTTCTCGGCCGATGAAGCCCGTGCGCTCGAAGTAATGGGGCTGGGCAGTGACATTGATCGCACCCGGCTGCGGCGCCGGTATTCCGAGCTGGTGCGGCGCTATCACCCCGACCGGAACGGCGGGGATCGGCAGCATGAGGCCAAGCTGGGCGCGGTGGTCGAAGCCTATCAGCTGCTCAAGGGCAGCGCCGCGCTGACTTAGGCGCTACCAGCTGCCCGCTTCAATCCGCGCTTGCCGCGCCAATTCGCGTTCGCTGATAATCGGGATCGGCGCTTCGGACGGATAGGGCGGCAGCGCGCCGCCGGGCGCGTAGCTTGCGATCACCGTGCCCTTGGCCGTCACCCGGTGATCGGTCATCGTCAGGGCTGCAACCGGGGTGCCTTCGCCGAAGATGCGTTTGCCAGCTCCGATGATCACCGGATAGGTCATGGTGATCAGCTCGTCGATCAACCCGGCGGCGAGCAAGGCGGGGTAGAGCGTGCTCGATCCCTGAATGATCATCTTCGGCCCGTCACCGGCCTTCAGCGCAGCGACATCCTCCACCGAGGACACCCGGTGGCTGTTCTCCCAATCGAGCGGCCGGTCACCGCGCGTCAGGACATATTTGTTCGCAGCATTGAAAGCGTCGCGCATCGGGGCATTGTCGCCCTCGGCATAGGGCCAGTAGGCGGCGAAGATGTCATAGGTTCGCCGCCCCAACAGCAAATCGTAATCTCCCGCAAACAGCGTGCCGAGCGTTGCCTCGACCCCTTCATCCCATACGCTGAACACCCAGCCGCCCTGATCGAACCCGCCGGTCGGGTCTTCGGTCGGGCCACCGGGGGCCTGCATCACCCCGTCGAGTGACAGGAAAGCGGAAGCGACGATGTGGCGAGCCATAGCCTTAACCCTCCTGTGCCGCCTTGATGATCGCTGCGTCGATCGCGTTGGCCTCAATGTAGGCTGTGCGCTGGGTGATCCGATCGACATAGGCGCGGAACGAGGGCCGTTCGGGGATCGAACCGAAGCGCAGGCCCCACACGAACTGGCTACCGACATAAGTATCGGCCATCGTGAATCGGCTGCCGGCGATGAAGTCGTTGGCCGAAAGCCAGCCGTCGAGCGCGTCGAGCGCCAATCCAAGGCTGCCAAAGCCCGCCATGCCGGTCTTGCCTTCGGGTACTTCCCAGCCCATCGCCTTGCCGACCACCGCCTGTTCCAGCGGCCCGGCAGCGAAGAACAGCCAGCGGAAATAGGACGCCTTTTCGTGTACGTCGGGCAGCAGGCCTTTATCGGGGTGGGTCTCGGCGAGGTAGTGATTAATCGCGGCGCACTCGGTGATCACATGGTCATGGCCGTCATGGTGATGCACTAAGGTGGGCACCTTGTTCATCGGGTTGATGGTCTTGAACGTGTCTGGCCGGGTCGCCCAATCGAACACCACATGTTCGTAATCCGCGCCGGCTTCATGAAGCGCCCAGCGCGCAATCTGCCCGCGGCTCATGGCAACGGTGTAGAAGGTGAATTCGGCCATTGATGCTCTCCCTTGAATTTTTACGGCCGCGCGGTCGGCTGGCGGAATGCCCAGCGCAGGGTGCGGCCCATGCCCCAAGTCGCTGCGCGCGCGGGCAGGGCGGTCAATATCGGTCGTTGCAACCGCAGCATTTGTCTCGCCCAGTCGGGCAGCATCGCGACGGCATCGGCGGTGACCATGGTCTGCACTGCCTGCGGCGTTCCCTGCGGACGCTGGCTGAGCACCAGCTGCGCCACCTCGCGCGCGGCGGGTGAAGCGCTGAGATCATGGCGCAGCTCACGGAAGATCGCGTCTGCCTCGGCGCGGGTCTCAGGCACCGGATCGGCCCCCAGCGCGCGGGCAATAACGGCGAACTGGCGGTAATATTCGTCCTGCTCGGCGCCCGGCATATTGGGCCGTACGTGCCGTAAGTAGCCTGCAAGGAAGCTCTGCGCTTCAGTGACATGGACCCAGGCGAGGGTGCGCGGATTGGTCGCCTGATAGGCCGAATCGTCAGGCAGCGTCCCGCCGACCTTGGCGTGGATACGGTTGACACGGTCAATCGCCTTCATGGCCTCCTCGTGGTGGCCGAAGGTCGTCACCGCAATGAAGCGCGCGGTGCGCCGCAGCCGCCCGTGCATATCCTCGCGGAAATTGGAGTGGTCGAGCACGCCTTGCAGCGCGTGGGGGTGGAGCATTTGCAGCAGCAGCGCGCGCACCCCGCCGGTCATCATGCCCACGATATCGGCGTGCACCTGCCGGATCGGCGTATCGCGTTCAAACAGCGCTTCGTCCGACGGCGGGGTCGGCGTCTGGCCTTGGCTCGCATCGTGAAACACGCCGCGCACCTGAGAGACCAGTTTGAGGCGCAGCGATTCGACGGGATCTGGCATTGGGGAGATATAGGCGTGCAGCGGGCCTGAGGGAAACGGACTCGCCAAATTGCCAGCCTTCGCAGCCAAACCACTGCTTGCAGGCGGGCGAGGCCTGTTCTAACCGAACCCCACGATGACTGCACCCTCCAAGAACAATGTCACCGGCGATAGCGCCATGCCCAATCAGCCCGACATCACCGTCGACGTCCGCGAGATGTTCGGCATCGATGTCGATTGGCAAGTGCCCGCCTTCTCGAAGATTGACGAGCATGTGCCCGAGATTGACGGCGCCTATGTGTTCGATCCGGACACTACGCTGGCGATTCTGGCGGGTTTTGCGCACAACCGCCGCGTGATGGTGCAAGGCTACCACGGTACGGGCAAGTCGACCCATATTGAACAGGTCGCCGCGCGGCTCGGCTGGCCCAGCATCCGGGTGAACCTTGATGCACACATCAGCCGTATCGACCTGATCGGGCGCGATGCGATCGTGCTGAAGGACGGCTTGCAGGTCACCGAGTTCAAGGAAGGCATCCTGCCCTGGGCGCTACAGCACCCGGTGGCGCTGACATTCGACGAATATGACGCAGGCCGGCCGGACGTGATGTTCGTGATCCAGCGCATTCTCGAATTCGATGGCCGCCTGACCCTTCTCGACCAGAACCGCGTCATCACGCCCAACCCGTGGTTCCGCCTGTTCGCCACCACCAACACCGTCGGCCTCGGCGACACCTCGGGCCTGTATCACGGCACGCAGGCGATCAACCAAGCGCAGATGGACCGCTGGAACATCGTCGTGGCGCTCAATTACCTCGCCCCCGCGGTTGAACAGCAGATCGTCAAGTCCAAGACCCCGGCGACCGATGACAAGCTGATCGCCGACATGGTCAAGGTGGCTGAGCTGACCCGCCAAGGTTTCATCAACGGCGATATCTCGACCGTGATGAGCCCGCGCACGGTCATCACCTGGGCCCAGAACGCGAGCATCTTCGGTTCGACCGGCTTCGCCTTCCGCCTCAGCTTCCTCAACAAGTGCGATGAAGCGGAGCGCACGCTGGTGGCAGAATACTACCAGCGCGTGTTTGGCGAAGACCTGCCCGAAGGCGCAGCGAAGAAGCGGTAAGCAAGTCGCTTGCAGGCCAGTGTCCTAGGCTGGTAACACAGCCGCTAAGATGGCGCTGTTCGACCGATTCTGGAAAGGCTCACGCTCCGGTGCTCCGGAGGGGGAAGGCACGCCTGCGGGGTTCTTTCCGCTCTACGAATCGACCCGTCCGCTGGACGACGATGAGGACGACGAACCGCGCCCGCGCGCCTCTGCCACGCCCGCATTTGATGAATGGGACGCGAAGCTCGCCAGCATCGATGACGCGCTGGTCGTTGAAGAGAAGCGCCGCCTGCGCTGGTGGCAGCGCGACTATTGGCGCGCGCGCTCGAAATGGTGGTGGACCGGGCGCAGTGTCATGGCGACGTTGGCGGTGCTCACGCTGCTGATCGGCTGGCTGACTATCACCGCGCCGCTGTCCAAAAGCCTTGAGCCGATCGCTCCGCCGCAAGTCACTCTGCTCGCCAGCGACGGCACGCCGATTGCGCGGCAGGGCGCGGTGGTGGAGGCGCCGGTCAAGGTCGCCGACCTCCCCCCGCATGTCACTCAGGCCTTCCTCGCGATCGAGGACCGGCGGTTCTATTCCCATTGGGGGATCGACCCGCGCGGGATCGCCCGGGCGGCGTGGACCGGCTATGGTGGCGGCTCGACGATCACCCAGCAGCTTGCCAAGTTCACCTTCCTCACCCCGGAACAATCGCTCACCCGCAAAGCGCGCGAGGCGCTGATCGCGGTGTGGCTGGAAAGCTGGCTGACCAAGGACGAGATTCTCGAACGGTATTTGTCCAACGCTTATTTCGGCGACAACCAATATGGCTTGCGCGCGGCGAGCCTGCACTATTTCTACCGCCAGCCCGAAAAGCTGCGCCCCGAACAGGCGGCGATGCTGGCGGGGCTGTTGCAGGCGCCCTCGCGCTATGCGCCGACCAAGCATTACGACAAGGCCAAGAAGCGGATGGAGCTGGTGATCCAGTCGATGGTCGATGTTGGCTATCTGACCGCTGCCGAGGCCGCCGCGCTGCCCGATCCCCGTGTTGATGTGCGCAAGCGCGACGACAACCTGCCGACCGGCACCTATTTCGCCGATTGGGCGCTGCCGCTGGCCCGTGAGGGGATGGACGCGAGCTACTCGCAACAGGTGCTCACCACCACGCTGGACTCCCGGCTTCAGGCGCTCGCCAATCGCATCGTCGCGCGCGCGCCCTTGGGCGGGGCGCAGGTCGCGCTGGTGGCGATGCGGCGCAATGGTGAGGTCGTGGCGATGGTCGGGGGGCGCGATTACGGCAAGTCGCCCTTCAACCGGGTGACGCAAGCCCGCCGCCAGCCCGGATCGACCTTCAAAGCGATTGTCTATCTGACCGCGCTGGAAGCCGGGTGGGAGCCGGATGACACCATCCCCAACACGCCGATCACACAAGGCAGCTATCGGCCAAAGAATTCGCGCGAGCAGTATTCCGATCAGATCACGCTCGAAAACGCCTTCGCCCAATCGAGCAACGTCGCCGCCGTGCGTCTGTTTCAGGCGGTGGGTAGCGACAAGGTGATCCGCACTGCGCGCAAGCTCGGCATCACCGCGCCCATGACCGAAGGCGATCCCAGCCTTGCGCTCGGCACGTCATCGATGACGCTGATGGAACTGACCGCGGCCTATGCCGGAATTGCTGCCAACGACTATCCGATCGAACCCCACGCCTTTGCGCGCGGCGAGCAGGGGTGGTGGGAGTGGCTGACGACACCGAAGGATTCCATGTCATCGGGCACCCACGAAGATCTCGAAGGGATGCTGCGCGCGGCGATCAATCGCGGCACCGGGCGCAATGCCGTGCTGCCGGTCGCCAATTTCGGCAAGACCGGCACGACGCAGGATTACCGCGACGCGCTGTTCGTGGGCTATGCTGGCGATCTGGTAGTGGGGGTATGGGTAGGCAATGACGACAACACGCCGCTCAACGGCATCACCGGCGGCAGCACGCCCGCGCGCATCTGGCGCGATTTCATGCGCGGCGCACTCAAAGTAGAGGCTGCGCCGAAGCCCCAAGCGTCAGACACGCCCGATCCTGAAGGGCCGGTGCAACCGCTTGACGTGCTCGAAGGCGAGGAAATCCCCTTGGGCCAGGACGGCACCAGCCTGCGGATTGAGGAGGGGGGTGTCACAATCCGGCAGGATGGCGTGCCGGTGGAAGTCAGGCTGAACGAGGGCGGGGTGGTGGTGCAACCCTCGGCGTCGCCGTCGCCGGGTCAGCCACCGCTCTAGACCATCAGGATATTCATCACCGCCGTCGCAATCGGGCGGGAGCGGTCATCCTGCCACGCCTCGACTGTGACATTGGCATTGCGCCGCCCCAACCGTGTGATCCGGCCAACTGCGAAGCTGGCTTGGGATTTGCCCGCGGCGAGGTATTGCACGGTGATGTTGATCGGCTTCAACTGCGGATCACGCCCCGCCGCCAGCAACGCCGCGCCGAGCGCAGCATAGCCAGCCGCCTCTAGCAATCCGGCGGTCGCTCCGCCGTGGAAATGCTGCGGACGGCCTTCAACCATCGGCCCAAAATCGACCGACAGCACCGGCATTCCGCCCTCGGTATCCCCCGTCATCACGATCCCGAGCGAGCGGGCATAGGCCGGCAGTTCCAACGGATCAGCCATGTTCGCCGCCATTCAGCGCCGGGTTGGATTCGCGCGGGTCGGCGCCAATCGTCATGAACACGCCCGCGACATGGGCGACCGGATCGTCCGGATCGCCATCATGCGCGATCCCGCGCACAAACGCGGCCGAGCGCGTGCGGCGATAGCATTCGACCCTTCCGCGCACGCTCGCCCGTTCTCGCGCAGGGCGCTGATAATCGACTCTGAGATCGAGCGTCGCAACCGGATTGAAGCTGCCGCTCGCCTGCCAGATTGCCATGCCGCTGGCCATGTCCATCAGGCTGATGATCGGGCCGGAGGCAAGCACGAGGCGGCTGGCATCGCCCAGCAAATCCTCGCGCCAAGGCAGTTCCAGCTCAACCCAGTTGTCGCCCTGATCGGCGAATGTCAGGCCGAGCCAGCCGGTATGGCCGTGGCGGAAAAACCAGCGCGAGGCTTCGCGTGCGTCGAACCGGGTAGGGGGCGTGGTCATAGCCGGCACGCATAGGGGCGGGGGCGCGGGGCGCACAATCGTTTATTTCGTGCAGGGGCGCACGCGCTTCAGTTGCTCAGCTTGGCCACGCCGACGGCGATCAGAACAACGTTCGTCCCGATCAGGGCGAACCACCCGCAACCGGTCCGGCGCCGCCTGCGGGCCGAGGAGTCGGCAAGTGAACCGAGCTCCCCCAATGCTTCTATGGCTAACCCGGCGGCATCCTCGATCACCTACAGCACGCCCCCCGCCAGCCGATCGATCGCGCCTTGCAGGATCACCGCTGCAGCATGAGCGTCAATTGCGGCGGCGCGTTTGGCGCGGCTCATGTCCTGCCCGATCATCGCGGCTTCGGCGGCCTGGGTCGACCAGCGTTCGTCCCACAGCAGCAGCGGCAGGCCGAAAGCTTCGGCGCAATTGCGGGCATAAGCGCGCGAGGCCTGCGCGCGCGGGCCTTCGCTGCCGTCCATGTTGCGTGGGAGGCCGAGCACAATTCCCCTGATGCTGCGCGCCTTGATCAGTGCGGCGAGGGTCTCGCGGTCCCGGCCCCACTTGCCGCGCTGGATGGTGGTGTTGTTGGTGGCAAAGCGCCATCCGGCATCGCACAGGGCCGTGCCCAGCGTCTTGGTGCCCAGATCAAGCCCCAGCAGCACGCCGCCCTCTCCCAGCTCATCGGCAAAGCGGCGCGGGTCTTCGAAGATCAGCGCGCCGCCCGAATTCAAGGCGCTTTCCATGCACCCGCCCGCGCGATCACATCGGCTTTGGTATTGGCCCAGAACAGCGGCAGGTCATAGACGTGGTAATTGTTGCCTGGCAGGACGTAGCTGCCCATTTCAGGGGGCGAGCCGATGAGCATCAGCCCGCGCGGATCGCAAGAGGCAGGGACGAAGCCGGGGCGCAACTCGCCCTTTTCCATGCTGTCTTCGGGCACCAGCGTGCCAAGATTGGCGCTGGCCGGGGCCTTCCCTCCGATCCGGCCTGTAAGGGGATTGGAGCACAGCATGGGATCCTTGCCGGGCGCCTTGCCATCAAGCGCCAATGTGCTGCCATAGGCGTTCAGCACTGGTGCCGGATCGGCCGGTTCGGCAAAGCTCGACCAGCTGATGATGCACCCGATCTGACCCGGCGCGGCGCAAGCGGGAAAGCCGATGGTCGGCAGATCGTGGGTCATCGAAACCGGCCAGCCGATCAGATAGGCCGCAACCAGCCGCGCTGCCACAGGCGATCCCTTGACCTCTTCGGCGAGCAGGCGCTTCAAATGCAGTGCGCCTTGTGAATGGCCTGCCAGCACGATCGGCGTGGCGGGGTCAACGCTAGAGAGGAAGAAGCGGTAAGCCTCGCGCACGTCAGCATAGGCAGCGTCGATCGCCTGCCTGCCTTGGGGCGCATCGGTCAGGAAAGCGCCCATCGTGGCCTGCCGGTAACGCGGTGCCCAGATTTCGGTCGCGGCGTTGAACGGGCTCGCCATGCCGCGCAGATAGACGCGGGCGATCCGCTCAGCCTCAGGATCGCCGCCATTTTCCAGCGGGGCGTTCCAGCTGTTGCGGTTCACATAGCTGGTGGGGTGGATAAAGAAGACCGCGAAGGCGCGCTGTGCCTTGGGCTGCGGGGGCGGGCTGGCGTTGATTGGTATCGCATCCGCTGCATAGGCGGGCTGCCAGCGCGCCGGGTCGTTCACTCCGATGCCGGGGCGCGAATACCACAGCGCCGGGCTTTCATAAGCGTTGGCGTCCATCGGCTTGACCGGCACGAAGGGGGCCGTGGGCACGGTTGCAAGCCGCGTCAGTTCGTTGGGAAACAGTGCGAGGATGATGGCTCCGCTGATCACCAGCACGATGCAGAACGCGACGAAATAGAGGAACTTGCGGACCATTCTTGCTGCCTCAGTTCACGTTCGCGCAGATCACTTGGCCGCGGCACCTTCGGCCAGCGGCGGGCGCAGGGTGGTCCACGCCCGGTCACCACGGAGGCTGGAGAACCAGCTCGCCGGGTTCCAGGTGGTCGACCCGTTGAGGCTGAAGGTGATGAACTCCGCCCGCCCGCCGATATTGGCCATCGGCACCGGCCCGCCAAGCCCGTCGGCAATCGCCAGCGCGCGGCTGTCAGCCGAAAGATCACGATTGTCACCCATCACGAACACGCTGTCTTCGGGCACGGTGATCGGGCCGTAATTGTCGAGGTCCTGATCGCGGTAGTCGATGGTGAGATAGGTCGCGCCATTGGGCAGGGTTTCGCGCCAAGTCGGCGGATCGAAATAGTCGCGCCCGTCTGCGCCGGTTTTGCGGAATGCTTCGAAGGCCTGGAGGCAGGGGCGCTCACCATTGCCATCCTGACACAACAGCTCAGGCTCGAACGGCAGGCGCACCGGCGGCACGACCTCGCGCTTGATCGCCTTGCCGTTGAGGATGATCTGGCCGCCGCGCACTTCGATAGTATCGCCCGGCAGGGCGACCACGCGCTTGATATAGTCGACGTCCTGATCGGGGTGCACTGGGATCACGATGTCGCCATATTCCGGCGTCGAAGCCAGCACTCGCCAGTTCCCGCGCGGCAGGATGTGGAAGCTCGCAGAGGCCCATGACCAGCCATAGGGATACTTGCTCACCACCAGCCGGTCCCCCACCCACAGGCTCGGCATCATCGAGGTCGAGGGGATGTAGAACGGCTTGGCGACCAGACTGTGGAACGCCAGCACCGCCAGCAGCATCAGCCCGAGACCGCGAATTTCTGCGAGCCAATTGACCTTGTCCGGAGCGCTGCTGTCAGTCACGTGCGGGCTTTCGATTGTTGTCACGGGGGGTGCCATGGGGCGGCCTGTCAAAGGGGGATGGCTTCGATGATCACAAAGGCCTGCGCCCACGGGTGATCGTCAGTGAGAGTTAGGTGAATGCGCGCCTCATGGCCTTTCGGGATCATTTCTTCAAGCCGCAAAGCCGCCCCGCCCGTCAGCGCCAGCGTCGGCGCGCCCGACGGGGCGTTAACCACGCCGATGTCTTTCATGAACACGCCACGCTTGAACCCGGTGCCGACTGCTTTGCTGAACGCCTCCTTGGCAGCGAAACGCTTGGCGTAGGTGCCGGCGATGGTGAAGGGACGGCGGCGGGCCTTGGCGATTTCGGTTTCGGTGAAAACGCGGTTCTCGAACCGCTCGCCATAGCGCGCGAGCGAGCTGGCGATCCGTTCGATATTGCAGAGGTCGGAGCCCATGCCGATGATCAAGAGACTACTCCGATGAATGCGCTGGTTCGGGCGCGCAGCGACCGCAAGGCCGACCGGCCGCCCGCAGCGACGCGGCCGTCGGGCCGTGTGAGCGAGGATATCGCTCGCCGGAGGGCGAGCGTAATCAAGGAAACGCCCTTATCATCACCGCCACCAGCAGGCCGACCGCAACCACATGAAGCATCACTTGCGACTTGAACAGCGGGTGCGCAAAGTCGCCCTTGGCCATCTTCAGCGCCCCGACATAACCGAAGATCATCAGCGCCAGCCAGCCAACCGCGAAGACCACCATCACCTGCGCATTGAGCGCAAAGCCGAGAAAGCCGACCGCCAGCAGGAACAGCGCCGCTGCCGCAAACGCCCAGCGCTTCTGTTCGCCGATTAGGGCAGGCAGGTCAGGATTACTCAGCGCACGTCATCCATCAATTCGCGCATCCGGCGGATCGCGTTTTCGAGGCCGACGAAGACTGCCTCTCCGATCAGGTAGTGACCGATGTTGAGTTCCGCAATTTGCGGGATGGCGGCAATCGGCTGGACGTTTTCAAAGGTAAGGCCGTGGCCCGCGTGCGGCTCGATCCCGTTTTTGGCGGCGAGGGCGGCCATATCGGTGATGCGGCGGAGCTCGCGCTCCACCCGTTCACGGTCGCCATCGATGAAGGCGTGGGCATATTCACCGGTATGGAACTCCACCACCGGCGCGCCAAGGCGCAGCGCAGCGTCAAGCTGCCGCTCGTCCGCTTCGATGAACAGCGAGACCCGGATGCCGGCGGCGCGCAATTCCTCGGCAATCGGGGCGAGGGTGTTGTGCATTCCGGCGGCATCGAGCCCGCCTTCGGTGGTGCGCTCCTCGCGCTTTTCAGGGACGATGCAGGCGGCGTGCGGCTTGTGACGCAGCGCGATGGCGAGCATCTCGCGGGTCGCGGCCATTTCGAGGTTGAGCGGCAGGTTGGTCGCCGCCTGAATCCGCGCCAGGTCCTCGTCACGGATATGGCGGCGATCTTCACGCAGGTGTGCGGTGATCCCGTCACCGCCGACCGCCGCGACAATCTCCGCAGCCCGCACCGGATCGGGATGATCCCCGCCGCGTGCGTTCCTGATCGTGGCGACGTGATCGATGTTCACGCCGAGGCGCAGGGGGCGGGGGTGGAGGGTCTGGTTCAAAGCGGTGTTCCTGTCGTGCAGACGGCGGCGCGGATTACATCATGGGTAATGCCGACCTGCTGCCAGATTTCGCCAAACGCAGCTTCAGCCTCGGCGCGGTTCGCTGTCATGATAATCACCATATCGAGATCGGGCAGGATGATGTTGCGCAGCACGACGCCCCCGATGAAGCCGCGCCGCTCGACAATGCGAACAGGCGTATCGCCGCAGTCCTTGAGGGGCGAGCTAAACGACCATTGGCCGAGCGCCGCAAAGCCATACTCGGGTTTGCCGTCCCACATCTGCGCGCGCTGCGCATCGGGGATCAGCTTGCCGGTCATCAGCGCCCGGTCGAACGCGAAGAGATCGCGGGTCGTGCCATAAAGCGCGCCCGCACCGCCGAAGTTCTCCAGCCGGAATGCCGTCGACTCAGGCTTGCCCTCCGCAAAGCCTGCCACCGTCGGCTCGGCGCGAGGAAATACACCGACACTGTTTAGGCCGAGCGGCTGGGCGATGCGCTCGTCAATCAGAGCGGCGTAAGGCTTGCCACTGGTTGCCTCGATCACGGCGGCCATCATGATGAAATCGCAGTCACCGTAGAAGAATTCCGACAGCGGTTCGCGGGTGGTTGGCCCCTCGCACCATGTCCGCCCGGTTGCGGGGCTATCGAGATCGACCGAGTAGAAGGTCGACCAATCGTCCCGGCCAATGGGGCCTTCCTCCATGCGCGGCAGACCCGAAACGTGCTGCATCAGCATCCGCGAGGTGATGCGGCTGGCATAAGGCGCCTTGCTGTCGGGCAGATAGCGGATGATCGGCGCGTCGAGATCGAGGCGGCCTGCGGCAACTTCCTGCATCGCGATGGTGGCGGTGACCTGCTTGCTGACCGAGGCCCAGCGCCACACCTGCCCCAGTTCATGCGGCGTGTCACCGCCAGGAGCGATGTTGCCGACCGTGCGTTCGAATACGATTGTGTTGCCGCGCGCGATCAGGATCGTGCCGGGGGCCGTCTCAGGATTGAGCGCCGCAGTGACGCTCGCAGCGTCAATCGCGGGAGGAGCGACAGACTGCGCGGCTGCCGGGAGGGCTCCAAGCATGAGCAGTGCCGCGCATTCAAGGAGCCTCTTCATCTGTCTATTCCTTCCGGCTGCCGGGTTTGGTTACCTCTACGCGCGCCAGAGCCTCGGGGATGCTGTCTTCGTCATAGGTTGGGAAATCAATGGCGAGCAGCGGGTAGAAAGGCACGCCCAGATCGACCGACCCGCAAGACCGGTCGATGATCGCGCATTCGGCAATCACTTCGCCGCCCTCACGCGCAACGGCAGCGATGGCTTCGCGGCTGGAAAGGCCGGTGGTGACCACGTCCTCTACCATCAGCACTTTTGCGCCCGGGGAAAGCGCAAAGCCGCGCCTCAGGTGGAACACGCCTTCTGGCCGTTCGAGGAACACTGCATCCTTGCCCAGCGTCCGGCCCACTTCATGACCGATTATGATCCCGCCCATCGCCGGCGAGACGACAACGTCAACCTGATCAAGCACTTCGGCAGGAATGCCTGCCACGACGGCTTCGGCCAACCGCGCAGCCCGCGCGGGGTTCATCAGCACCCGGGCGCACTGTAGGTAATGTCCGCTATGCCGACCGGACGACAGCTTGAAATGCCCTTCAAGCAGAGCGCCCGAGGCTCGGAATTCGGCCAGAACTTCATCTTGCGTCACGGAGGAACCCCTTAGAAAACATGAAAGAAAGCGCCGACTTGCGTTGGCGACATGGAGCCTTGCATAATTTTCTCCCTAGAAGCGCTTGAGGCCCTCGGCAAGCGGGGCTAAGGGCGAGGATGAAGCTGGCCTTAGGGCTAGCCAAACGCTGTCCGCACCGGGTCTCGAGGGGGCTGAGTGGTGGGCGGTATGGGATCAGATTAGAACCACTTGGACACATGTGATGGGTCAAAGGCACACCCGTATGAAAAATGCTATTCTGGCGGCGATCGCTGCCGGGCTCGCGGCGTTCGCGCCGCTGAGCGTTGCGGCGCAAGTCGCGCCGACGACCACTCCGGTTGAAGCTACGGCCCCGGCGGCTGAAGCTGCGCCTGCCACAGCCGCGCCCGCTGATGCTGCGCCCGCCGAAGCGGCGGGCACCTACACCCCGATGGCTCCGACCAAGGGCAAGGGGATGCCGACTTCCTACGAGGACGGTGCGCTTAAGAGCATGACCTTCCAGGATCAGTATTCCGAAAACGGTAAGTACGCCCAGTGGATGCATGACGGCATCCTGATGCCGGTGATTACCGCGATCAGCCTGCTGGTACTCGGCCTGCTGCTGTATGTCGTGGTGCGGTTCAACCGCATCCGCAACCCGGTTGCCTCGCGCACCACGCACAACACGGCGATCGAAGTGATCTGGACGATCGTTCCGGTGATCATCCTGGTTGTGATCGCTGTGCCGTCCATAACGCTGCTGGCCCGCCAGTACGAAACCCCGCCTGCTGACGCCGTCACCATCAAGGCGACCGGTTATCAGTGGTATTGGGGCTACACCTATCCCGACCACGGCGAGATCGAAGTGATCTCGAACATGCTCGACGAAGGTGAGGCTGTGCGCCGCGGTGAGCCGGGTCAACTGGCTGTCGACAACCGCATGGTCGTTCCTGCTGGCGTGCCGCTGCGTATCCAGACCACCGCGAGCGACGTGATTCACGCTTTTGCCGTGCCGTCGCTGTGGTTCAAGATGGACGCCGTTCCGGGACGCCTCAACGAAAAGCTGCTGACCATCGAGGAGCCGGGCGTGTATTACGGCCAGTGTTCCGAGCTGTGCGGCGCACGCCACGCCTACATGCCGATCGCAATCGAAGCGCTTCCCCCAGCTGAATTCGCCGCATGGGTGAAGGCGCAGGGCGGCTCGATGCCGGGCGAAGAAGCGGCGGCTCCGGCCGCTGCGCCCGCTGTCGATGCTGCTGCCGCCGCCGCTCCGGCTGCGGCGCGCTGAGACTGAACAAGAAATAGAAGCAGAAGAGTAGCTGACCATGGCAACCACCGCAGAAGGCTTCGACGCCCACCACGACCAAGGGCATGGGCATGACGCCCACGACCACGCGGACCACAAGCCGGGCTTTTTTGCCCGGTGGTTCATGTCGACCAACCACAAGGACATCGGCACGATGTACCTGATCTTCGCGATTATCGCGGGGATCGTGGGCGGTGCGATTTCGGGCATCATGCGGGTCGAGCTCGCCGAGCCCGAGATTCAGTATCTGCAATGGTGGGCCCAGTTCATGGGCGGCGGCAATGATCTGAACACCGCGCTCCACATGTGGAACGTGTTCATCACCGCGCACGGCCTGATCATGGTGTTCTTCATGGTTATGCCCGCGATGATCGGCGGCTTCGGCAACTGGTTCGTACCGCTGATGATCGGCGCGCCGGACATGGCCTTCCCGCGCATGAACAATGTCAGCTTCTGGCTGACGGTCGCTGGTTTCTTCAGCCTGCTGTTCTCGCTGTTCGTCCCCGGTGGCACCGGTCCCGGCGCGGGCACCGGCTGGACGGTCTATGCCCCGCTGTCGACCAGCGGTTCGGTTGGCCCGGCGGTCGATTTCGCGATCTTCTCGCTCCACCTTGCGGGCGCAGGCTCTATCCTGGGTGCGACCAACTTCATCACCACTATCTTCAACATGCGCGCGCCGGGCATGACCCTACACAAGATGCCGCTGTTCGTGTGGTCGGTGCTGGTCACCGCCTTCCTGCTGCTGCTGGCGCTGCCGGTACTGGCGGCTGCCATCACCATGTTGCTGACCGACCGTAACTTCGGCACCACCTTCTTCAATCCGGCCGGCGGCGGTGATCCGGTGCTCTACCAGCACCTGTTCTGGTTCTTCGGCCACCCTGAAGTCTACATCATGATCCTGCCGGGCTTCGGCATGATCTCGCAGATCATCGCCACCTTCTCGAAGAAGCCGGTGTTCGGCTACCTTGGCATGGCCTACGCGATGGTTGCGATTGGCGTGGTCGGCTTCATCGTCTGGGCGCACCACATGTACACCGTGGGCCTCGACGTGAACACGAAGATGTACTTCACCGCGGCCACCATGGTGATCGCAGTGCCGACCGGCGTGAAGATCTTCAGCTGGATCGCAACGATGTGGGGCGGCAGCCTCAGCTTCAAGTCGCCGATGGTCTGGTCGATGGGCTTCATCTTCCTGTTCACCGTGGGCGGCGTGACCGGCGTGGTGCTCGCCAATGGCGGGATCGACGACAACCTGCACGACACCTATTACGTGGTCGCTCACTTCCACTACGTGCTGTCGATGGGCGCCGTGTTCTCGATGTTCGCCGGCTTCTACTACTGGTTCCCGAAGATGAGCGGGCGGATGCACAGCGAGCTCCTTTCGCACCTGCACTTCTGGACGTTCTTCATCGGCGTGAACGTGATCTTCTTCCCGCAGCACTTCCTCGGGATGCAGGGGATGCCGCGCCGCTATCCGGACTACGCGGAAGCCTTCACCTTCTGGCACCAGGTCAGCACCTACGGGTACTACATCATGGCCGGTTCGATGGTGTTCTTCTTCGTCAACATCGCTTATGCGCTGCTGGCGGGCAAGAAGGCGGCTGCCAACCCGTGGGGCGAAGGTGCGACGACGCTCGAATGGACCCTGCCGAGCCCGCCGCCGTATCACCAGTTCGAAACGCTGCCGGTGATCACCGACGCGCATGACTACCACGATCACCGTCCGGTGACGGCCTGATCGCGGCCAGGTGGCGGGGCTGGTGACAGCCGCGCCGCACTGACCGGACACGAGCACAAGCAGGGGGCGCGGCTTTTCAAGGGCCGCGCTCCTTGCCGATGGAACCCAAGAGTATGGCTACGACCGCACCTCAGACCACCGCAACGCTGCCAACGGAATGGCGTGATTTCTTCACGCTGACCAAGCCGCGGGTGATGACGCTGGTGATCTTCACCGCGATCTGCGGCGTGCTGGCTGCGCCGGGTTCGATCCATCCGGTGCTCGGCTTTACCGCGATCCTCGCGATTGCGATGGGAGCAGGCGGCTCAGCCGTGCTCAACATGTGGTGGGAAGCCGACATCGACGCAGGGATGAAGCGCACGATGAACCGTCCGCTCCCCGGCGGCCGGATGCGGCGCGAGGATGCGCGCGATTTCGGCATTTTCCTGTCGGCGGTCTCGGTCGGGCTGATGGGCGTGGCGATCGGCTGGCTGGCGGCGGCTCTGCTGTTTGGCGCGATCATCTATTACGCCGTGATCTACACCATGTGGCTGAAGCCGCGCACCCCGCAGAACATCGTCATCGGTGGCGGCGCGGGCGCGTTTCCGCCGCTGATCGGCTGGGTTGCGGTGACGGGCGACATTACCGCCATGCCGATTCTGCTGTTCGCGATCATCTTCTTCTGGACCCCGCCGCACTTTTGGGCGCTCGCGCTGTTCGTGCAGTCGGACTACGCCAAGGTCGGCATTCCGATGCTGCCGGTGGTTGCGGGCGAGAAGGTGACGCGCCGCCAGATCATGATCTACACCCTGTTGCTGGCCCCCATCGCGATTGCCCCTTGGTATATCGGCGGGACGAGTTGGATCTACGGCTCGGTCGCGGTGGTGCTTTCGGTGCTGTTCGTGGTGTTGGCGATGCCGGTGTTCACCCGCATGCGTGCCGAGGTTGACGCCATGACGCCCGAGAAGACCCTGTTCAAATATTCGATCGTCTATCTCTTCGTGCTCTTCGCCGCGCTGGTGGCGGACCGTGTGGCGGCCTATCAGGGGTGGATCGCATGACGCCCGAAGAAGAGCGTGAATTCCTGCGCCGCCGCAAAGCCCGTAACTGGGTTGTCGCCGGTACGCTGATCTTCTTCGTGGTGTTGTTCTACGCCATCACCATCGTGCGCATCGGAGGCCAGACCTGATGGCCACCCTACCGCCCATTGCTGACGACGCTGCACGCCGCAATCTGCGGGTCGGGCTGATGGCGTTTGCGGGAGCACTGGCGATGCTGGGACTGGGCTATGCTTCGGTGCCGCTCTACCGGCTGTTCTGTCAGGTCACCGGCTTCGGCGGGACTACCATGCAGGCGACCGAAAGTGACGCCGCGCGCGCCGCCACGCTGGTGACGGGGCAGAAGATTTCGATCCGCTTCGACGCGTCGGTCCCGGCGGACATGCCGTGGACCTTCCACCCCAGCGCGCCGACCGACACCATCACCATCGGTGAGCGTGACATTGCCACCTATGTCGCCCGCAACCTCGGTTCCACGCCGGTGACCGGCATGGCGACCTTCAACGTCACGCCGGAACAGGCGGGCAAGTATTTCAACAAGATCCAGTGCTTCTGCTTTACTGAGCAGACATTGCAGCCCGGACAGGAAGTTATGATGCCGGTGCTCTACTATGTCGATCCGGCGATGCTGGACGATCCGAACATGCAGGGCGTCGAACAAATCACGCTCAGCTACACTTTTCACCGCGCCAAGGACCCGGTAAACCCGGTGTCCACCGGCACAAACTGAACCTTCAAGCACAACCCAGGGACGGGAACGACCAATGGCTGGCAAGGCAAACCACGATTACCACATTCTTGAACCCGATATCTGGCCGCTGATCGGCTCGGTTTCGGCGCTCACTTTCACCAGCGGCATGGTGCTGAGCTTCCATCCCGAGCTGTTCGGTGCGGCATCCAGCTTCGTGATGTGGGCGGGCCTGGCGGGCCTGATCGCGACCTTCTTCATGTGGTTCAAGAACATCGTTGTCGAAGCCCAGCGCGGCGACCATACGCCTGTGGTGCAGCTCCACATGCGTTATGGCATGATCCTGTTCATCGCGTCCGAAGTGATGTTCTTCGTCGGCTGGTTCTGGAGTTTCTTCGACTTCGCGCTGTTCCCGACCCCGCTGACCTATGACCACACGACCGGTGCGACCACCAGCCTGTTTGGCGAAGCGGGCGCGATTGCCGCCTTCATCCCTGAAGGCATGGAAGTGCTCGATCCCTTCGCGCTGCCGCTGCTCAACACGCTGATCCTGCTGTGTTCTGGCACCACGGTCACTTGGGCGCACCACTCGCTGATTCATGGCGACCGCGTGGGCCTGAAGCAGGGCCTGTGGGCGACCATTGCGCTCGGCGTGCTGTTCAGCTCGATCCAGGCCTACGAATACAGCGCGGCGCCGTTCGGCTTCGGCGGCAACACCTATTCGAGCGCCTTCTACATGGCGACCGGGTTCCACGGTTTCCACGTGGCGATCGGGACGATCTTCCTCGCTGTGTGCCTCTATCGCGCATACCTTGGTCACTTCACCCCGCGCCAGCACTTCGGCTTCGAAGCGGCGGCATGGTACTGGCACTTCGTCGACGTGGTGTGGCTGTTCCTGTTCGTCGCCATCTACGTGTGGGGCGGCTGGGGCGCTGAATACCATTGATGAACGCGGACCCCGGTCCGACGGAAAAGAAAGGGCAGCCGGGATTGGTCTCGGCTGCCCTTTCCGGTTTGTGCCCCCGTTGCGGCGCCGAGACCCTGTTCGCTGCGCCCGCCGGGCTGGCTGAGACTTGCGCACATTGCGGGCTCGATATCGTCAGCCTTGAACGCGGCGGACGGTTTGTCGGCGTCGTGACGATGCTGTTGGCGCTGGTGCTGATCCTTGCCGCGATGGGCGTGGACGAATGGCTGCGGCCGCCGATCTGGGCCTCGCTGGTGTTCTGGGCGCCGGTGACGGTCGGCGCGGTGATCTTTGGCCTGAGGTTCTACAAGACGATGTGGGTCTACCACCAATACGAAGAGAGCCAGCAGCCATGACCCGCCGTATTCCGATATTCTCGACCATCGTCGTGATCGCGGCTGTCCTGACGATGATCGGGCTCGGCATCTGGCAGCTTGGCCGCAAGACCGAGAAAGAGGCTCTGATCGCGCAGTATCAGGCGGCCTTGCAGGACGACACCGTGGTGCCGTGGCCCAGTCCTGCCGATTACGAGCGCGATCTGTTCCGTCGTACGACGATCAATTGCCTTGCCGTGCGCAGCACCGATCCGATTTCCGGCAAGTCCGCCACTGGCCGCTCGGGCTGGGTGCATATTGCGCGGTGCAGCCATGCGGGCGGGGGTGAGGCTGACGTCACAATGGGCTGGTCGCGCTCGCCCGAATCCCCGGAATGGAGCGGCGGCCCGGTGACGGGACGCATCGCAAGCTATGGTGATACCATCCGGCTCGTCGCCGAAACGCCGCAGGCCGGGCTTGAGCCGCTCGCCAAGCCTGATCCGGGCGATCTGCCCAACAACCACTTGGCTTATGCCGGGCAGTGGTTCTTCTTCGCTCTGACCGCACTCGTCATCTACGTGCTGGCATTGCGGCGGCGCCGAGGCTAGGCGCTTTCGCCATGCAATACGTCTCGACACGCGGCAGCGCACCGGCGCTCGATTTCGAAGGGGTGACACTGGCGGGCCTCGCCAGCGACGGGGGGCTTTACGTGCCTGCCGAATGGCCCCGGTTCAGCCAAAGCGAAATCCGCGACATGCGCGGCCTCGCCTATCCCGATCTGGCCGCACGGATTATGGCGCCATTTGTCACGCCCAGTCTGACCGAGGATGAGCTGCTGGCGCTGTGCCACACGGTCTATGGCGATTTCGGCCATGCCGCCGTCACGCCGCTGGTGCAGCTTGATCAGCAGCACTGGCTGCTCGAACTGTTCCATGGCCCCACACTCGCCTTCAAGGACGTGGCGCTGCAATTGCTCGGCCGCCTGTTCGAGACCTTCCTCGAACGCCGGGGCGAGCGTCTCACCATCGTTGGTGCCACCAGCGGGGACACGGGCTCTGCCGCGATCCAAGCGGTGGCCGGGCTCGAGCGTGTGGAGATTTTCATTCTCCACCCCAGCGGGCGGGTCAGCGACGTGCAGCGCCGCCAGATGACCACGGTGCTGAGCCCCAACGTCCACAACCTCGCGATTGATGGCAGCTTTGACGATGCGCAGGCGCATGTGAAGCGGATGTTCAATGATGGGGATGTGACCGCCACGCTCAACCTCGGCGCGGTCAATTCGATCAACTGGGCGCGGCTGATGGCGCAAGTGGTCTATTATTTCGCCAGCGCGCTGCAACTGGGCGCGCCTGACCGGACGGTGGCTTACTCCGTCCCCACCGGCAATTTCGGCGATGTCTTCGCAGGCTATGTCGCGGCGAAGATGGGCCTGCCTATCGAGAAGCTGATCGTTGCCACCAACATCAACGACATCCTCCACCGCGCACTGTCCTCCGGCGATTACTCGGCGGGCGGGGTGACGGCCACAATCACGCCGTCGATGGATATTCAGGTGTCCTCGAACTTTGAACGCCTGCTGTTCGACGCAGGCGGGCGTGATGGCCTCGCAATGGCCGCGCAGATGCACGCCTTCGAAGCGACCAAGGCGATGACGCTCACCAACGCACAGGCACAGGGCGCGTCGGCGCTGTTCACCAGCGCGCGCGCCGATCAGGTCGAAACCGCCCGCGCGCTGCAATGGGCCTATCGTTCGGCCGGACAGGTGATCGATCCGCACACCGGCGTCGGCCTTCACTGCGCGCAAGCGGTTGCTGCCAGCGTGCCAGCGGGCGTTCCCATCGTCACCCTTGCCACCGCGCACCCCGCCAAGTTCCCCGACGCGGTTGAGCGCGCAATCGGCGTGCGCCCCTCGCTGCCTGCACGGGTCGGCGACCTGTTCGGGCGGGAAGAGAGCTTCATCGAGCTGGCCGGCGATTACGCCACCACCCGCGATCATGTGCTGAGCCATGCGGCCTCGACCAGCGCCGGATAATGGCTGACCTCGTTCAGCAACCGCTGGTGATGGAGTGCACCGGGTGGGACGGCTATCGCCTGCTCGACAGCGGGTTGGGGCGCAAGTGGGAGGCCTTCGGCCAGCGCGCCTTCATTCGGCCCGAACCCCAGGCGATGTGGCACCCGCGCCTGCCTGATTGGCCCGCAGCGGGCGAGTTCATCCCCGGCTCGGACGAAGATGGCGGCGGCCGCTGGCAATTCCGTGAGCGCCTGCCCGATGATGGCTGGCCGCTAGCGTGGAACGACGTGCGCTTCACCGCGCGCCCGACCCCCTTCCGCCATCTGCAATTCTTCCCCGACATGGCCCCGGTGTGGGACTGGATGCGCGCACAGCTGGGCGACATGACCGAGGCGGAAACGCTCAACCTGTTCGGCTATACCGGCCTTGGCACGCTGGCGTTGTCGCGGCACGGCAAGGCCACCCATGTCGATGCCTCGAAGAAATCCGTGGCTCAGGCGCGCGAGAACGCTGTGCTCTCGGACATGGCCGAACGTCCGATCCGCTGGCTCACCGATGACGCTGCCAAGTTCACCGCACGCGAGGTGCGGCGGCAGAAGCGCTATGACGGGATCATCCTCGATCCCCCCAAGTTCGGGCGCGGGCCGGATGGTGAAGTGTGGCGGCTGGAGGAACATCTCGCTGGGCTCGTCACCGATTGCGCACGGCTGCTCGACAACAACAGCCGGTTCCTATTCCTCACCGTCTATGCCGTGCGGATGAGCAGCCTGGCGATTGCGGGCCTGCTGGAAGAGGCGCTTTCGCACCTCCCGGGCCGGATCGAGCATGGCGACCTCGCCGTGCGTGAGGAAGGCGAGGGCGGGCGCTTGCTCCCCACTGCGATCTTTGCACGCTGGAGCCGCTAGGCGCCCGCCCGTCAGGACTGCACTGGACTTCGCTGCCCCATCCTGCCAACGGCCTCGCGATGCGCGATACCCTTACCCTTGAAGTCAATGATCTCGTCGTCGATGTCCTGACCGGCATCTATTCTGAGGAGACCGGCAAGCCCCAGCCGCTGCGCATCTCAATCGCGGCGCGTTACCAGATCGCGGATCGCTACGAACCCGACACCCCGCTTGATGCGTCCAAGAACTACATGGACCTGAAGTTCGCCGCCTCGGGCGGGTTGCCGCAGGGCGTGCATTTCAAGCTGATCGAGGCGGTGGCGGATCACATCTGCACCACGCTGTTCGTGCAGGACGCGCGGGTGGAGGCGGTGACGATCAAGATCGTCAAGCTCGCCATCGCCGAAGCCAACGAGCAGATCGGAATCACCCTTCACCGCGAACGGCCTGCGGCCCACGGGGCGTGAGCCGATGATGCGGCATATCGAGGTCGGACTGCTGCCCGACAATGCGCTGGATGCGGCAGGCGCGTTCATGGCCTTCCACCTCGAAGCCGCGCGTGCAGCCTTGGCGGAGGCGCAGACCACCGCGCTCGCGATCATCCTGCCGCCCGCTGCCCACGATCACCGCGATTGGCGGCTGGCGCTCGCCCGCGATCTGGCCCGCGAAGCTGCGCCCAAGCGGGTCAATGTGGTTGCCGGCCTTGAAGGCGAGGCGCGAACTGCGACGTTACGCTTTTTGTCAGATGCGCCCGGGGTGACAGGGCAGTATCTCGTGTGCCATGAATGACAATGTGCCGCGCAACCCTCCTCGCAAACCTGATCTGATCGTTCTGCGCGACGCGGCGGAAAGCCCGCCGCCGCTGATCGACAGCTTCCAGCGTCGCATCACCTATCTGCGCCTGTCGGTGACTGACCGCTGCGATCTGCGCTGTTCGTACTGCATGCCCGAGCGGATGACCTTCCTGCCCAAGAAGGACGTCCTTAGCCTCGAGGAACTCTATGATCTCGCCACCGGCTTCATCGCCCGCGGCGTCACCAAAATCCGCATCACCGGCGGCGAGCCGCTGGTGCGGCGCGATATCATCGACCTGTTCACCGCATTGGGCCGCAGGCTGGGGCATGATCTGGCCGAATTGACGCTGACCACCAATGGCACCCAGCTGGCCGAGCACGCTGAGGCGCTGGCCAAGGCAGGCGTGCGGCGGGTGAACGTCTCGCTCGATACCCTCGACCGTGCGAAATTTTCCGAACTGACCCGGCGCGATGCGCTGCCGCAGGTGCTCGAAGGGATCGCCGCGGCCAAGGCGGCGGGGCTCAAGGTAAAATTGAACGCCGTGGCGCTGAAGGGCGTCAACGAAGGTGAATTGCCCGATCTGATCGCCTGGGGCCATGCTCAGGGCCACGACGTGACACTGATTGAGGTCATGCCCTTGGGCGATGTCGAGGAGGAGCGGCTTGACCAATATCTCCCGCTCGATGATGTCCGCGCCGCGCTGGAGCAGCGCTGGGAGCTGAAGGACATGGCGTTTTCGACCGGCGGCCCGGCCCGCTATGTCGAGGTGGCCGAGACCGGGGGCAGGCTGGGCCTCATCACCCCGCACACCAACAATTTCTGCTCGGGCTGCAACCGGCTGCGGGTGACCGCGACCGGGCAGCTCTACCCCTGCCTCGGCGGAGGCGAGCGAGTCGATCTGCGCGCCGCGCTGCGGTCTGACGCGCCGGAGGAGAACCTCGCCGCCGCCCTCAACGAGGCGCTGCGGATCAAGCCGGAAAAGCACCACTTCCGCATGGACGCGCGCGGCGCCGATCCGGCGACCGCGCGGCATATGTCGATGACGGGGGGCTGAGTTGGCTACCATCGTGATGCTCGGCAAGCTCGCCGATCTGGCACAGGCGGCCACCATCGATTTGCCGCTTCCGCTGTCTAAGCCGCTCGATTGGGAGGGGCTCAAGGCCGCGCTGCCGTCTGCGCTGGCCGAGGCGCTCGACGATCCGCGTATCCGCGTGGCGATCAACGGCGCGCTGCTGCCCAACAAAGCGAAATTGCAGGCCGGCGCGGGTGACGAGATCGCGCTGCTCCCGCCGGTATCGGGGGGCTGATGCGCGATATCCGCCTGCTCGATCAGATGTTCCTGCCCGGCCTGCTGATCGGCCCGTTCACGCAGGCCAACAAGGGGCTGGGCGGGGTGTGCACCTTTGTGGGCGAGGTTCGGTACGATGAAGGCGTCGAAGCGCTCGAACTCACCCATTACGAGCCGCTGACTCTGCCGGGGATGCATGCCCTGGCCGACCGGGCGTTCGAACGCTTCACGCTGATGGGTCTGCTGATGGTTCACCGCGTCGGCCAGATGCGCCCCGGTGAGCCGATCGTTTGCGTCTCTGCCGCCGCGCTCCACCGCCGTGATGCGATCGACGCGGTCGATTTCTGCATGGATCACCTCAAAAGCGCCGCATGGTTCTGGAAGCGCGAGAAGCGCGCCACCCAAAACGGGGAAAGCGAATGGCATTGGATCGAGCCGCGCGAACAGGACCACAGCGATCTCGCCCGCTGGGAAAGTTGATTTGATCCGGGTCAAAGCGAGGCCCTGCGCCGCACGCTAATCATGCCTCCAACATCAAGGAGGATCACCATGAGCCACATCGTCCACGACCTTATCGCCCGCGGCGATGCCCGCGTTGTTGCCGCGCCCGTCGAAGCATCCCTTCGCCATCAGGTCGAAGCCGACCGCAATTTCGGCCTCCCCACCGCGCTCTATGGCGCGACCGTTGGCTGCTATCTCGGCTTTCTGGTGATTGTCGGAACGGCCTTTGCCAACCCGGTGCTGGCGATCCCGATGGCGATTATCGTGCTGCTGATCGTGGCGGCCTTTGCGGTCCCGGCCGTCTGGACGCGGCTGCGGGACAATGTCTCCGAACCCCAGACGCTCGGCGAGTTCGAGACGCGCGGGATCATGACCAACACTGGGCGCCTGGCGCCGCGCGATGCGACCATTCAGGTGCTGATCCTGCCGGTGCTGCTGGTGGTGTGGGGCCTCGCCGTGGCGCTGATCGCCGCGATTGTAACCTGACAAGCTCCCCTCGGGGCGGCGGACCCACTCCCAAGCCGCCGCCCCGAACCCTTATCGTCCCGATATGTCCTGCAACATTGTCGCATCCAGCAGCGCGATGCCGCGCTTACCCTCGCGCCGGATCGCGCCCATGTCTTCCAGTTCGCCGAGCTTGCGGCTCACCGTCTCGATCGTCAGGCCGAGCATGTTGGCGATCTCGCCGCGGGTCAGCGGCAGTTCGAAATATTGCGCGAGATGGCATGAGCTTTCACTCGCCGCCCCGGCAAAATCATGGAGCAGAGCCGCCAGCCGCGCCTCGGCGCTGGCGTGGCCAGTGAGTTCCAGCAGATTGCGAGTCGCCAGCAGATCGGCCTGGCTGCGGCGCAGCAGCGCGCGGGCAAGCGCGGGGTAATCCTCGATCGCGCGCTCGATGTCGCGCTTGGCAAAAGTGCACAGGCGGCTTTCGGTCAGCGCCACTACATCGTGATGCGCAAAGGGCGCGAACAGCTCGCCGATGAAGCCCGCCGGGTGGACGAGGGCGAGGATTTGTTCGTTGCCGTCCTGATCGATGGCTGAAACCTTGAGCGCACCCGATTGCAACGTCGCGCAGGCGGCCTCTTCATCGCCTGCGGCAAACAGCATCTCGCCGCGTTTCAGCGTCCGAGTGCGACCGGCGGCGGCCATCGCGTCGCGTTCTTCCGGGGTCAGCACCGCGCAGGCGGCAGTTTCCTTGACCGGACAGGTGCTGCACGCAAGATTCATGATCCCATAGCCTTCCATAGCCGCGCGATCCCCTCGTCCTCACGGGCGAGCAGAGCGGCGATTTCGGTTTGCATCTGGCTGAGCGCCGGATCGGGGCTGAGCGCGGCGGCGGCTTCAGCCGCAAGCGTGTCGAGCGCGGCCAGCGTGCCAGCGGTCGCGCCGCGCTTCGAGTCCAGATCGGCCAGCGCCACCAAGGCGGCTGCGCGCGATGCGCTTTCGAATGGCTGACCGGCGGCGCCGCGCACGAGTCGCCCGGCGTCATCCTCGCGGGCCAGAAAGGCCGCGTGCGACGCCGTGGCAGCGCCGCGTAACTCAGCAAGGCGAGCCGCGGGCGTGGCCGGGCGAATCACTTGGGGCGGGGCAGGGGTTTCGGGTGCGGGGCCGCTTTCGAACGGGCGCATCGCCAGCGATGGATAGCGTCCCGCATCCGCGGCGCACCCCGTCAGCGCCGCGACAAGCAGCACCAGACCCAGCGTATTTTTCGAATTTGCCTGCATAAAAATCCCATGTCCTGTTAGCATGACACTCAGGGATGGCAAAGAGACCTCACACTAGGCCGCGTTATCCTTTTTGGGCGGCTTTCCCACCAAGCGGGCGTTGACTTGGCTCAGCCTTTCCCCTAACGGCACGCATCTTTCCGGGGCTGCATCCGCGCACGCCTCGCATTGCCGTTCGGTTGGCTTGGCGTTTCCTGGCTGTTCCCGATTGGCTCAGACACGAGAGTATAAAGCCATGTTCGCTGTAGTGCGCACTGGCGGCAAACAGTACCGCGTTGCCGCCGGAGACAAGATTGCCGTTGAAAAGCTCGCTGGCGAAGCCGGTGACACCATCACGCTGGGCGACATCCTGCTCGCCGGCGAAGGCGACGATCTCGCCGACGCGAGCAAGGTGACCGTTTCGGCGGAAATCATCGCTCAGGCCAAGAGCGAGAAGGTGATCGTTTTCAAGAAGCGTCGCCGTCACAACTATCGCCGCAAGAACGGCCATCGCCAGCAGATGACTCTGCTGCGCATCATGTCGGTCGGCGCTGCCGAAGAGAAGCCGGCTAAGAAGGCCGCCGCGAAGAAGACCAAGACCGAAGCGCCGGCTGAAGCCGCGGCATCGGCCGAATAAGGAGCGACTGAACCATGGCACATAAGAAAGCAGGCGGTTCGTCGCGTAACGGTCGTGATTCGGCCGGTCGTCGCCTCGGCGTGAAGAAGTTCGGCGGTCAGGAAGTGATCGGCGGCAACATTATCATCCGTCAGCGCGGCACCCGCGTCTATCCCGGCGTCAATGTCGGCATGGGCAAGGATCACACGCTCTATTCGCTCGCCGAAGGCGTGGTGCGATTCCACTCGGGCAAGCTCGGCCGCAAATACGTCAGCGTAGATGCGATGGCCGAAGCCGCCGAATAAGCCGACGATTCGATAAAGGGATCGTCCGGCAAGGATGGTCCCGGCAGGTGCAAAACCTGCCATAAGAGGGAGACAGGACCGTCCTCATCAGAGGGGGTCCGTCTCCCTTTTTGCTTTCTCCCTCACCAGCCGCGCGAATCACAAAGTTTCGCGGCCATGAAATTGTCATGCGTTGCCCCTAGGGGTGCGCCGGGCGAGGAAGGGAGTTCTCGTGTTCCATCGCAGCCAAAGACTGTTCCTGAGACCCGCATTCCCCGAGGATTGCGAAGCCATTCTGGCGGGCATCAATGACGAGGCGGTCGTGCGCAATCTGGCGCGGGCGCCGTGGCCCTATGGCTTGGACGATGCGCGCGCCTTCGCCACGCTGCCGCAGGATATGCGCCTGCCGCACTTCCTCGTGACCCTGCCCGGCGTTGGCGTGATCGGTTCGGCCGGGATGGGCGAGCATGAAGGCCAACCCGAGATCGGGTACTGGATCGCGCGTGACCACTGGGGCCGCGGCTATGCCACTGAAGCGGCAGGCGCAGTGTTGCGGATTGCCCGCACGCTGGGCCATAGGCGGGTGACGGCGGGCCACTTCGTCGACAATCCCGCCTCGGGCAAGGTGCTGCGTAAGCTCGGCTTCGTGCCGACGGGCCGGACGGGCGGTCGGCATAGCCTGGCGCGCGGCGGCGCGGTCGAATCGGTCGAGTACGCGCTCGATCTGGAGGCGGACATGGACCCGGCCCCGTTTGCCCGCGCGGCCTGACACCGCGCCCACCTCCCGGCACCTTGTTCGCAACCGCAAAACCGATTAGTGCGGCGCTCCTATGGTCAGTCGCAAACGGTTAACGCCCGAGGAATCCCGCAGTTCTGCGCTCGCCGCTGCGCGTGCGCTGCTGATCGAGACCGGGCCTCAGGCGGTGACGCTGAAGGCGGTCTCGGCCCGGATCGGGCGCACACACGCGAACTTGCTGCACCATTTCGGCTCGGCATCGGGTCTGCAAAAGGCGCTGGCCGAACACATCGCGCGCACTGTGTGCGAGACGATCCTGCAAGCCGTTCACGCCAGCCGCGCCGGGATGGGTTCAGCGCGTGAAGTGGTGGATCTGGCCTTCGATGCCTTCGACCGCGAAGGCGCGGGCGCGCTGACCAGCTGGATGCTGCTGACCGGCAATGATGACGCGCTGGATCCGATCATCTCGACCATCCATGAACTGCTGGATGAGCTCACTCCGGATGAGCCGGAGGAGCATCTGGCCGAGCGGCGGCTGCACCGCGACACGCTGTCGCTGGTGCTGATGGCATTGGGCGATGCACTGATCGGCGGGGCGCTGGCTAAGTCGCTCGAACTGCCGCGCGATGCCGCGCGTGAGCGGGCGACGGCGATGCTCGAAGCGAGCCTCGCCGGCCACCAGCAGGCTTAGGCTTCGCTTGTCACGCCCGCGCGCTGCCAGACCGGCAGAGCAGCGGGATCGAGGTTCTCCACCCGCAGGTGATCCACCGCCAGCCCGAGCGCGGGATAGGCCGCCACACGCCGCACCTCGTCCGATGCGGCCAGCGGCACCACGACGAGCCGCCGGTTGACCTTCTGCCGCCAGTTCATCCGGGCGGTGTTCTCCTGACCGACATAGCAGCCCTTGGTGAAGCTGACGCCGTTCAGTTCGACTGCGTTGGTTTCCAGCCACAGGATATCGCCCAGTTCCCCGCGCCCCTCGGGCACACCGAGCGACAGGCGGTGGGCGAGCCATGCAGCATCGGCGCTCTCACCGCCCGCCGGGGCGAGCCAGCGATAGCCGAGGTCTGGTAGGCGCGGATCGGGAACCGCTCCCGGCTCTTCCACGGAACTCCAATGCACCGCCAGCGCATCCTCGCGCGTGATCGCGATCTTCCGGCGCAGTCGGTACATCGACAGGCGCTTGACCAGATCATCCGCCAGCGCGGCCTCGCAATCCAGCAACAGGCCCGCCGGGTCGGCCCACACCAGAAAGTCGAACAAGTGCTTGCCCTGTGCGCTGAGCAGCGCAGCGTAGCAGGGCAATGGCCCGGCTGTGTCATTGGTGACGAGGCCTTGCAGGAAGGCGGCGACATCCTCGCCCTCTTCCAAGGGGGAGAGGCGGATCAGCGCGCGGGCGGTCAAATGGGTTGCAGTCATGCGTGACAGATAGGCACCCGCAAAGCTAAGGGGAAGCCATGACCGACCGCCTCACGATCCGCCGCCCCGATGACTGGCACCTGCATTTCCGCGATGGCGCAGTGATGCGCGAAGTGGTGCCTTACACCGCGCGCCAGTTTGCCCGCGCGATCGTGATGCCCAACCTGACTCCGCCGGTGACGACCACCGTGCTGGGCGCAGCCTATCGCGACCGCATCCTCGCCGCTGTCCCGGAAGGCGTCAGCTTCACTCCGCTGATGACGTGTTACCTCACCGACAGCACCGACGCCGACGATCTGGCGCGCGGGGCGGCTGAGGGCGTCTTCACCGCCGCCAAGATGTACCCCGCCAACGCGACGACCAATTCGGCCGCCGGGGTTTCGAACATTGAGAACCTCTACCCGGTGCTGGCGCGGATGGAGGCCGAGGATATCGTGCTGTGCATCCACGGCGAGGTGACGGATCACAATGTCGACGTGTTCGACCGCGAAAAAGAGTTTATCGAACGGCACTTGCGGGCGATTGTTGCGAGCTTTCCGAAGCTGCGGGTGGTGTTCGAACACATCACCACCAGCGACGCGGTGGACTTCGTGATGGAGGCTGGCCCGCAGGTCGCCGCGACCATCACCCCGCAGCATCTCCACATCAACCGCAACGCCATGCTGGTGGGCGGGATCCAGCCGCATAACTACTGCCTGCCGGTCGCCAAGCGCGAGACGCACCGGCTGGCGCTGCGAGCGGCGGCGACGGGCGGGTCGGGGAAGTTCTTCCTTGGCACTGACAGCGCCCCGCACCTGCGCAGCGCCAAGGAAAGTGCCTGCGGGTGCGCAGGGATCTTCGGCGCGCCGACCGCGCTGGAAAGCTACGTCACGGTGTTCGACGAGGAGGGCGCGCTCGACCGCTTCGAAGGCTTCGCCTCGCTCCACGGCCCGGCGTTCTACAAACTGCCGGTGAATGAGGATAAGGTGACGCTGGAACGCGCCGAATTCCCCGTACCGCCGGTCCTGCACGTGACGGGCGAGGAGATTGTGCCGTGGCACGGCGGCCAGACGCTGGAGTGGAAGTTCCTAGGCTAGCGCCGCCTTGCGCTTGGCCCACATGTCCCAGACGAACACCCCGACCGCGACCCAGATCAGCACGAAGCTCGCCAGTTTTGCGGGGGCAAGCGGCTGGTGGAACACGAACAGGCCGAGGAAGAAGACGATCGTGGGCGAGAGGTACTGGATGAAGCCCAGCGTCGAATAATCCATCCGCCGCGCCGCAATCGCAAACAGCAGCAACGGCACGGCGGTGACCACGCCTGAGAAGATGATGAGGCCGCTCATCCACCAATCCTGTCCGAAGGACGAACCTTGCGGGCTCATCGCATACCATGCTGCAATCCCGACCGCGGGCAGCAGCAGGATCGCGCTCTCTATAGTGAGGCCGGGCAGCGACCCCACGGCAACCTGTTTGCGAACAAGGCCGTAGAGCGCAAAGCTGAAACCGAGTGTCAGGCTGATCCACAAGCTCGTCACCGCGCCTGCGGCCAGCAACGCCACGGCGACGGCAGCGATGGCGACCGCCAGCCACTGGCGGCGCGACAGCTTCTCGCCCAGCACCAGCGTGCCCAGCAGCACGTTGACCAAGGGGTTGAGGTAATAGCCGATGCTGGTCGCAAACACCTCGCCCGCCATGATCGCCCAGATATAGACGAACCAGTTGATCCCGATCAGCACCGCGCTCGCCAACAGAGCCAGCAGGCTGCGCGGGGATTTCAGCGCCGCGAGCAATTCAGGAAACTGGCGGCGAAAGGCGACGATCAGCAGGCACAGCGGCAGCGTCCAGATGATCCGCCAGCCGACGAATTCGAACGGCGGCACGGTCTTCACCAGGATCAGGTAGAGCGGCAGGAAGCCCCAGATGAGGTAGGCCCCCAGCGCTGGCGCAAGGCCGGATACCACAGGGGCGGGTGACGGGGCGGGGCTGGTCATAGCCGGGCGGCGTTAGGGGCCGCAGCGGCGCGGCGCAAGCGGCCCGGACTGCGCTGGCCGAATGAATGGCGGCTGTCAGGCGTGTCGGCGATTCGTTCAGATTGACCGCTCTATACATGAACAACAATTTCGAAGCCCGCTGACGCCGCTCTCCGGCTCTGGCGCGTGTTTCACCTTCTTGCGGCCGTTCCCACCTAATGGTCGCCAGCGCGCGGGCAACCTCGCCTTCGTGGAAAGCGCCTTCGGAGTCTTCGGACTCCGGGGGCGCTTTCATGTCCGGGTAAGGCGCAAATTAACCATCCCGTGGCACAGCGAGCCGATGCTCCGAAAGCTTGTCCCCTTGATGTGCCTGATGGCCGCCGCTTGCGCGGACCCGGCGGAAGAGGTCGCCAATGATGCGGCGCTGATCGCAAGCGACCCGGTGATCGCCCGTGCACTGCACGATCCGTTGATGAGCGATCCTGATCTCGCCAGCCGGAATGAGGCCAATGCCGCGATCGGCTTTGTCGATTCGGGCGCGCTCCCGGTCATCACCGCTAGCCCCGAAGCGGCGAGCAAGGCGCGTGAGGCGCTGCGGCTTGACCTGCTGGAGCGCGGATCGATCCCCGAACTGCCGCCGCCCTCGCAAGGTGCGAGCGGAAAGGTGTTGGGTCCACTGACCAGCGCCGCCGATTTGCTTGCCGCAGTGGGCGCTCCGGCAGTGTGCGAGAGCCAGCTGATCGAGGACTTCGCGCTCGCCGCCGACTTGCCGCCAGTCGCCGCGATCCCGCCGAGCGCTATGGTGATGCAGGCGGGCGGGGCCGATGGGGATAAGTGCGGGCTGCGCATCATCCGCTATCATAGTGTCGCCCCGCGCGAGGATATGCTGCAATATCACTACACCGAGGCCCTGCGCGGTGGCCTCAGAGTGCTGCGCTATGCCGAGCCGGAGGACATCATCGCCGCCACCGGCGCGGGCGGGGAGACGCTGTTGGTCCACATCCGCGCCGCCGCCAATGGCCTCACCGGGGTCCTGTTGATCTACCGCGCGCCGTGAGGATTAGGGGCGCAGGCCCACCATGATCGTAGTGCGCGGCTGGTCCATCTCGGTGCTGGCGACCGGATAGGCGCAGTAATCGGCGGCGTAATAGGCCGCTGGGCGGTGATTCCCGGACAAGCCGATCCCGCCGAACGGAGCCTTGGACGACGCGCCGTTGGTGGGCGAATTCCAGTTGATGATCCCGGCGCGGATATTGGCCCAGAACCGCCCGTAATCCTCGGGACTGCCACCAATCAGTGACGCCGACAGACCAAAGCGGGTGTTGTTTGCCTCGGCAATGGCCGTGTCGAAATCGGGGACGCGGATCACTTGCAGCAGGGGGCCGAACAGCTCGATATCGGGCCGGTCGGGAATGTCGGTGACATCGATGATGCCGGGGCTGAGGAACGGCAGGTCAGGCACGCTGCGGCGCATATGCAGCAGCGCGCGGCCCCCGGCGGTGATCAGCGCGACGAAGCTTTCGGACAGGCGATCGGCGGTCTCGTTATCGATCACCGGTCCCATGAAGGGCTGCGGTTCGCCCAGCGGATCGCCCACCATCAGCTTGCGCGCCATCGGCACCAATTCGGCCATCAGATCGTCGTAGATGCTCTCCTTCACGATCAATCGCCGTGCGGCGGTACAGCGCTGCCCGGCGCTGGTGAAAGCGCTCTGGAGGATCAGCGCGGCGGCATCGGCCAGCTTGGGCGTGTCGATCACCACGATCGGATTGTTGCCACCCATTTCCAGCGCGACGATCTTGCCCGGATTGCTGGCGAGCTTGCGGTTGATCGCGATCCCGGCCTGGGCTGATCCGGTGAATAGCACCCCGTCGATCCCCGGATGGGCAACCAGCGCCTTGCCTTCCTCCGGCCCGCCGATGACGAGCTGGATCACGTCTTCGGGCACGCCTGCGCGGTGGAATGCGGACACCAGCGCCTCGCCCACAGCGGGAGTCTTTTCCGAAGGCTTGAACAGCACTGCATTGCCCGCGATCAGTGCCGGGACGATGTGGCCATTGGGCAGGTGCGCGGGGAAGTTATAGGGGCCGAGCACCGCCATCACCCCGTGCGGCTTGTGGCGGACGGCGGCGCTGCCATTGATCCCGGAATCGAACTTCTTCTTGCCGGTGCGTTCGGCATAGGCCTGCACGGCGATATCGACCTTGTTCACGACCGCATCGACTTCGCTGCGGGCTTCCCACAGCGGCTTGCCCGCCTCGCGCGCGATCAGGGTGGCGAGCTCTTCGTTGTCACGCTTCACGATATTGGAGAAGGTGCGCATCACCGCGATCCGGTCGGTCAGCGCGCGGGCAGCCCAAGCGGCCCAGGCGCGGCGCGCGGTGCTGACCGCCGCGTCGACATCGCTGATCGGCCCGCGCCATAATTCCTCGCCGCTGGCCGGTTCGGTCGAGATAAGGATATTGTCGGTCACGTTGCCGTTCATTGTGCCGCTATCCGCCTGTTTGTCTTGCCCCCGCAGTCACCTTGCGCCCTATCGCGGCTGGGGCCGAAAAGATAGGGGGCGACGTTGGCTATCCATGGCCGGCAGGTAAGGGCGCAGCGCCGTGGGCGGCGCCCATGCGGCGCAGCGCGGCGACTTTAGCGGTGAGCGGGGCCCAGTCGTCACCCTCGGCGATGGCGGCCCAGATCGCCTCGACCTCTTCGATCAGCATGGATTGCGGGGCGGAGTCGCTCCAATAGGGGTGGGTGCCATGGACCGGCTCGTAACCTGCCAGCGCGTCGGCCACGGCACCTGTCGCAGGCCCGCGTCCGCAGCGATGGTCGAAGAAGAAGGCATCGGGCTGCGCCTTGCTGTCGCGCATCGCCGCTTCGCAGGCAGCGACCAATTGCGTGTCGGCCTCAAGCCCCTGCGGCACAACGCCCAGCCGCCAGCACCACCGCCGCGCCACCGCCGCCATATAGAGCGGCCCGAACCGTTCGAGCGCGGCGACCAGCGGCGCGGTCTCGGCATGGAGCCGGAGCGCGACCGCCAGCTGCCCGCAGTTCCAATGCAGCGCCTCGGGCTGGCGGCCGAAGGAATATAGGCCCGCGTGGTCGAAATAGGCGGCGGTGAAGTCCGGCTCCCATTCGGGCAACCAGCGCCACGGGCCGTAGTCGAAGCTTTCGCCGGTGACGTTCATGTTATCGGTGTTGAGCACGCCGTGGACAAAGCCTGCGACCATGTAGCTGGCGGCCAGATCGGCCATGCGCTCGACCACATTGTGCATCAGCCGGATCGCGGGTTCATCGCGCGCGGGCGCATCCTCGGGCGGAGGCGGGCCGGGGAAGTGGGTGAGGCAATAGTCGATCAGCGCCGCCATCTCGTCCGCCTGCTCTAGCGCCAGCAGCCGCTGGAAGGTGCCGATGCGGATGTGCGAGTGCGACAGGCGCACCAGCACCGCAGACCGCGTGGGCGAAGGCTCGTCCCCGCGCCACAGCCGCTCGCCCGTCTCGATCACGCTGAAGGTTCTGGAGGTATGGACGCCAAGCGCTTCGAGCATCTCCGTCGCCAAAATTTCCCGCACCGCGCCCTTCAGCGTCAACCGCCCGTCGCCTGCACGGCTCCACGGAGTGGTGCCCGAACCCTTGGTGCCGAGGTCCATCAACCGGCCCCGATCATCGCGCAGCTGCGCAAACAGGAACCCGCGTCCGTCGCCGATCTCGGGGTTGTACACCCGAAACTGGTGCCCGTGATAGCGCAGCGCCAGCGGGTGGGGGAGGTTATCCGGCAAGGGTTGGAAGCGCCCGAAATGCGCGGCCCAATCCGCGTTCGAAAGGCCCGCCAGCCCGACGCTCGCCGCCGCCCGGTCATTGCGCCAGCGCAGCCGCGTCTCAGGGAAGTCGGCGGGGGCCACCGCGTCGCCGAGCCAGTCCGCTAGGGTCAGGATCGCAGGATCTCCCTGATAGATTGCGGAGGGGTGATTTTCAGGCGGGTGTTGCACAGGCTCGCTCATCCCGCGATAGTGGGGACAAGCGTAGCGCAGCGCAAGCCGCGCGCCACTTGGACCAAAGGGAATATCGCCGGTCATGGCCGCCACATACGAAGATCGCTTCTGGACCAGCAGCGATGGATTGAACCTGCATTACCGCAACTATCCCGGCCCAGAGGGGAGCACCCTGTGCCCGGTATTGTGCATGCACGGCCTCACCCGCAACGCCCGCGATTTTGCTGGGCTTGCCGAGGCGCTGTCCGCCACCCGCCGGGTGATCGTGACCGAGATGCGCGGGCGCGGAGCAAGCGACTACGCGCCGGATTCGGACACCTATTCGCCCGTCACCTATGTCGCGGATGTGGAAAAGCTGCTGGCCGAGCAGGGCATCACCCGTTTCGTGGCGATCGGCACCTCGATGGGCGGGTTGATGACGATGCTGATGGCGCATGGCGCGCCCGGCCGCATGGCGGCGGTGGTGATGAATGACATCGGCCCGGTGGTCGATGCCGAGGGGCTGGCGCGCATTTCGGGCTATGTCGGGCAGGGCCGCAGCTACCCCACCTGGGTCCATGCCGCGCGCGGCATTGCCGAAGCGCATGGTGCGGCCTTTCCCGATTACGACATCGACCAGTGGCTCGAAATGGCAAAGCGGACGATGGTGGTGACCCAGAACGGGCGGATCAGCTTCGACTACGACATGGCGATTGCCGAACCCTTCGCCAAACCGGGCAATGCGGCGCCGGCCAACCTGTGGCTTGCCTTCGAGGCCTTGCGCGATGTGCCGATGCTGCTGGTGCGAGGCGGTCTGTCCGATCTGCTTAGCGCCGACACGGTCACGCAGATGGGTGTGCGCAATCCGGCGATGCGGACGATCACCGTCCCGCGCGTGGGCCATGCGCCGACGCTGGACGAGCCCGAGGTGCGCGCCGCGATCCTCGACCTGCTGGACGGGGTGGGGTGAGCCAGACCTCCGGGGGTGTTCCCCGGATCCTGCACCTTCATTCGACCTTCAGTGCCGGCGGCAAGGAAGTGCGCTGCGCCCGGCTGATGAACGCGTGGGGGCCGCGCCTCCACCACACCATTATCTCCGCCGAGCCGGAGGCGATGGCCGCCGCCGCGCTGATCGATCGGGGCGTGCCGGTGGATTATCCGCAAGACTTCCCCTCGCTGAAAGGCAAGCCCACCCCCGGACGGCTAGCGCGTCTGGCGCGGGCGATGCGAGGGTTCGATCTCGTCTGCACCTATAACTGGGGCGCGATGGATGCGGTGATGGCGCACCGGGTGTTTGCGCGCGCCTTCGATCTGCCGCCGCTGGTGCATCACGAGGACGGCTTCAACGAGGACGAGGCCGAGCGGCTCAAACCCACGCGCAATCTCTATCGCCGGGCGGCGCTGGGCGGGGCGGAGGCCGTGATCGTGCCTTCGACCGGGCTGGAGGCGACTGCGCGCGAAGTGTGGGGCCAGCCCGCACGGCGTGTTCACCGCATCGCCAACGGGATCGACACCGCTGCCTTCGCCGCCGCGCCTGATCCGGCTGCGCTCCCCATGCCCAAGCCCGAAGGCCAGCGCTGGGTCGGCACGCTGGCGGGCCTGCGCCCTGTCAAGCAGCTCCCCACGCTGGTCGAGGCCTGCGCCGCGCTCCCGCCCGCATGGCATCTGGTGATCTGCGGGGAGGGGCCGGAGCGCGCCGCGATCCTTGCCGCAGCCGACCGTCATGGCATGGCGGACCGCGTGCACCTGCCCGGCGCGGTCGATCCGGCCCGCGTGGTCGGTCTGTTCGATATCTTCGCGCTGTCTTCCGCCTCCGAACAATTCCCGCTCTCGGTTGTCGAAGCGATGGCGGCGGGGCTGCCCGTGGCCGCGCCCGATGTCGGCGATATTGCCGCGATCCTGGCCGAGCCGAACCGCGCCTTCATCACGCCGCCGCAGGATACGCCCGCGCTCTCCGCAGCACTGGTGCAACTGGCTTCAGACGGAGCCCTGCGCGCAAGTCTGGGCGCCGCCAACCAGACCCGCGCGCAGGCCGAGTTTGATCTTGCCGCCATGCTCGGGCGCTATACCGCGGTCTACGCCAGCGCGATGCAGCGCGAATTTTGAAACCGAGGCGCTTCATCCCCCGTTCAATTCGCGTGAGCCATTCCCCGCGTCGCCCTGCTGCTACCCCAAGGCCTACCATTGCGTGCAGGGCCTCACCTGCCTAAAGAGCGCGCTTCCGGCCGCCACGCGCGGCGCATGTCACTGATCAGGATTACGAGGCCCCCATGGCGCGCACGCCTACCACGACCCCGGTCCCCGCTACCCCCTCGCGCGAGGACGAAGTTCTGATCCGCGAGATCGATGAAGCTGTGCGCGAAGATGCGCTGTACACCTTCATGCGCGATCACGGGATCAAGGTTTTGGGCGTGATCCTGCTCGGCCTGGCGGGACTGGGCGGCTATCTGATCTGGGATCACTACTCCGAAAAGGCGCTGGAGGAGCAGTCCGAAACGCTGATCTCCGCGCTTGATTACCTGGACAAGCGCGATTTCAAGACCGCGTCTGAAAAGGTCGCTCCGCTGCTGGCCGATGGCTCTGCGCCCGGTGCGCGCGCGGCGGCGCGGTTCCTGCAAGCGGCTGCGGCGCTGGAAGAAGGCAATAACGACAAGGCGACCGGCCTGTTCAAGGAAATCGCTGCCGACGCCGAAGCGCCCCCGGCGCTGCGCGATCTGGCCCGCGTGCGCGACGTCAGCCTCAATTTTGACCGGATGAAGCCGGCGGATGTGATCGCCCAGCTGTCGCCGCTCGCCAAGCCGGGCAGCGCCTATTTCGGTTCGGCCGCGGAGCTGGTGGCGATGGCCCATCTCGAAGCTGGCAACCGGGCCGAGGCGGGCAAGCTGTTCGCCGCGATCGCGAAGGATGAAGACCTGCCCGAAACGCTGCGCAGCCGCGCGCGCCAGATGGCGGGCCTGATGGGCGTGGATGCGGTGGTTGATGTGAAGAAGCTGCTCAAGGACGAAGGGGTCACCGATGACGCCCTTGAGCCCGCAGAGGCTAACGCCGGGAACGCTGCTGCGGCCGAATAAAGCTCGAAGTTTAGGACGGACGGGAATGACGGATATGAAATTTGCACGCGCTGCCCTGCTGGCTGGCCTCGCCGCCGCAAGCCTGACCGGCTGCAAGGGCGGGCTGTTCGGCGGCGGGGATGAAAAGACCACGCCGACGATTGGCAACCGTATGCCGATCCTTTCGCGGATCGAAAGCGGGGCCGAGGTCGATCCGGCGCTGGCTGGGATCTCAGTCGTCCTGCCGCCGCAGCGCACCAACCCCGAATGGGGTCAGACCGGCGGCGCGGCGAGCAAGTCCTACGGCCACCTCGCTCTGTCGGAAAATCCCACCAAGGTGTGGACCGCCACCGTCGCTGGCTCGACCAACCGGATGCGCCTTGCCTCAGCCCCGGTGGTGGGCAGCGGCAAGCTGTTTGCCGAAGGCACAGACGGCGTGATTGTCGCCTTCGACAAGGCCACCGGCGCCAAGCTGTGGACCCGCGGCGAAGATGACATGACCAAGGATCAGGTACCGTCCGCCTTCGGCGGCGGGGTCAGCTACGAAGCGGGCAAGCTCTACGCCACCAACGGTGTGGGCGATGTGAAGGCCGTCAACGCTGAGACCGGCGAAGTGATCTGGAAGATCAAGCCCGCAGGTCCGATGCGCGGATCGCCGACGATTGCCTTCGGCCAGCTGTTCGTGATGACGCAGGACAACCAGATCATCTCGCTCAACATCAACGATGGTTCGCTGATGTGGGACGAATCGGGTTCGAACACCCAGTCGGGCGTGTTCGGCGTGGCCGCGCCTGCTGCCGGGCAGGGCACGATCGTCGCCGGCTATTCGAGCGGAGAGCTGTCGGCCTATCGCTACGAGAACGGACGTACCCTGTGGTCGGACGCGTTGGCGCGCACCAATATCTCGACCACGGTCGGCTCCATCACCGATATCGACGCCGATCCGATCATCGATTCCGGCCGGGTCTATGCGCTCGGGCAGGGCGGTCGCATGGCCGCCTACGAACTGGTCACCGGCCAGCGCATCTGGGAATTGAACCTTGCGGGCATTTCGACCCCGGCGATTGCTGGTGAGTGGATCTTCACGCTCACCGATGACGCGCGCCTGCTCGCCATCTCTCGGTCTTCGGGCCGCGTGCGCTGGATCACGCAGTTGCAGCGCTACAAGGACGAGGAAGACAAGAAAGGCCCGATTTTCTGGACCGGCCCGGTGCTGGCAGGCGGCCACCTGTGGGTCGCAAGCTCGCGCGGCGAGATGTGGAAGGTCAGCGCGGGCGAAGGCTCGGCCTCGCTGTTTGCCGATATCGGCCAGCCGGTCAGCCTGCCGCCGCTGGTGGCTGACGGGATGCTCTACCTGATGGATGACGCGGGCACGATCCACGCCTGGAAGTAGGTTCCAACAGGGGTTTTTCCGCGGAGGGGCGTTTGCCCCCGGTTGACCCCTGTTTGACCCGCCATTGGTCGCGGCATATGCCTTTTTGACCCGGTTTCGGGCGCGTTTTGCCGAGCTGTTAACCAATAGGCTGTAGGGCAGAGCGGTCATGACCGCGCCGTTCTCGCCCGTTCCAACATCGCGCACAGCGCCGCCGTTGCGCCGCCCCGAAAGCGACGTTTCGACCGGCGTCGGATTTGCCGGGCTGGCGGGGCTGTTTGTATGGATCGCCTTCTGCCGATCCTACCCTGAAATCGCCGGCGTGCTGGGTCTGGGCGGCGGTTTGTCGGGGGAGCGGGGCGTGCTCTCCGGCCCCTACGCCGCGCTCGCCGCGATGCTGTTTACGGCGGTGCCGATGGCCCTGTGGTCGGTGCTGATCGACAAGGTCCACCTGCGCCCCTCAACCGGGATCGACTGGAAACTCGCCCGCCCCATCGCCGAAGTGCTGCCGGTGTCGGTAGTGAAGCTGTGCGGATTGTGGGCGACTTGGGCGTTGCTCGCAGCGTTCTATGCGTTGGCGCGGTGGTACTGGTCGGGCAGTTATCTGTTCGCGATGGAGGTGCTGACCATCGCCATCCTGCCGCTCGTAATCCTCTCAGTTCCTTATGTGATCTGGATCGACCGCTATCTGGTCGAGCCGCGCGATGCGACCTTCCAGTTCGGTGCTTTCGTGCTCGGAGGGGGAGTGATCGGGCGTGAGCAATGGGACAGCGGCACCATCGCCAAGCACTGGCGGGCCTGGGCGATCAAGGGCTTTTTCGGCGCCTTCATGATCTCGATCCTGCCGCCCGGCTTTGCTCAGATTGTCGAGAGCAGTCCGGCGCAACTCATTGCCAATCCTGTCGAATTCGTGATGCTGCTGGTCACGCTGTTGTTCGTGATCGACGTCCAGATCGGCACGGTCGGTTACCTTTTGACGCTGCGCCCGCTGGATTCGCATATCCGTTCGGGCAACCCGTTCCTCGCAGGCTGGCTGGCGGCGCTGCTGTGCTATCCGCCCTTCGTGTGGGGGATTATCGGACCGAACGACCAGATCCTGAGCTATGAATTCGCCACCCCAGGCTGGGCGCACTGGTTTGCCGGGAATGATGCGCTGCTGTGGGCGTGGGGCGGCGTTCTGCTATTGCTGACTGGCATTTACGCTTGGGCGACGGTGGTGTTCGGCATCCGCTTTTCGAACCTCACCTATCGCGGCGTGCTGACCCACGGGCCGTATCGTTTCACCCGCCACCCGGCCTATCTGTCGAAGAACCTGTTCTGGTGGGCCTCGGTCCTGCCGTTTCTGGTGACCAACGGATCGCTAGCGGATGCCATCCGCAACTCGGTGTTCCTGCTGGTCGTCAACGGCATCTACTATTGGCGGGCTCAGACCGAAGAGGCGCACCTTCTCGCCGAAGACCCCAAGTATCGCGATTATCACGCGTGGATGGAGCAGCACGGCATGATCACCGCGCCGCTCGCGCGTCTGAAGCGGATGCTCACCGGTAGCCCGGCACCCCGCCGTGAAGAGACGCATCCCTTCCCGGCGGAGTAGGATCACATCACCGGTGCGCCGTCATCGGCGTGGAATTTGAGCGCTTCGACCACCTGAAAATCGAGCCCGCTGATCGCGGCGCCGAAGGCCGCCATGTGCGGCGTCGCGAAATGCGCGGCGAGGGCAGCGTCGTCCACCCACTTCTCGACGATGTGCAGCACCGAAGGGTCGAGCACGTCCTGCGTGAACGCATAGGCGATGCACCCGGCCTCAGCATTGGAAGCCGCGACCATATCGGCAATCGCCGCCCGCGCCGGTTCCATTGCGCCTTCGCCCACCTTGGCCTTGGCCAGCACGATCAGCATAGTGTCACTCTCCCTCAGAACGACTGTTCATAGACGCGGGAGATGTCCCCGTTCCACTCGCCATTATAGGCATCGAGCAGGCGCTGGGCCGGAACCTTGCCGCTGGCGACGATCTCGTCGAGCGTTTCGAGGTAGCCGGTTTCGTTGTCGCCAGACGCGTTCAGCCGTGCCCGGGCTTTCAGGCCTGAATGCGCGATCTTGAGCACCTCGCGCCCCAGATCCTGCAAGGTGCCGCCATCGGGCGAGCGGGTGGCAAGCGCGAGACGCGGCACTTCGCTCCGGAGCCGTTCGCGCTCCTCCATCGTCCAGCCCTTGACCAGATCCCACGCTGCATCGAGCGCGCCCTGATCATACAGCAACCCGACCCAGAAAGCGGGCAGGGCGCAAATCCGGCTCCACGGCCCGCCATCCGCGCCACGCATTTCGAGGAAGCTCTTCAGCCGCACCTCCGGGAAGGCAGTCGAAAGGTGATCCCACCAGTCGCTCTGCGTCGGGCGCTCGCCGGGGAGCACGCTGAGCTTGCCATCGAGGAAATCGCGGAAAGACAGGCCCGCTGCGTCGATATACTTCCCGTCGCGGAAGACGAAATACATCGGCACATCAAGCATATACTTGGCCCAGCGCTCATAACCGAAGCCCTCCTCGAACACGAAGGGCAGCATCCCGGTGCGGTGCGGATCGGTGTCCGACCAGATGTGCGATCGGTAGGACAGGAACCCGTTGGGCTTGCCTTCGGTGAAGGGCGAATTGGCGAACAGCGCGGTCGCCAGTGGTTGCAGCGCAAGGCCGACGCGGAACTTCTTCACCATGTCGGCTTCGGACTGGTAATCGAGGTTCACCTGAATGGTGCAGGTGCGCAGCATCATGTCGAGGCCCATGCTGCCGACGCGCGGCATGTGGCGCAGCATGATATCGTAGCGGCCCTTGGGCATGATCGGCAGTTCGGCGCGGGTCTTGTCCGGCCACATGCCAAGGCCGAGATAGCCGACCCCGCATTTCTCGCCGACTTCCTTGACCTGCGCCAAGTGCCGCCCGGTTTCCGCGCAGGTCTGGTGCAGGTTTTCGAGCGGCGCGCCCGACAATTCGAGCTGTCCTGCCGGTTCAAGGCTGACCGCGCCATCTTCGCCTTTCAGGGCGATGACGTTTCCGCCTTCTTCAACGGGTTCCCAGCCGAACTTCTCAAGCCCGCCCAAGAGATCGCGGATGCCGCAAGGCTCGTCGTACGACGGCGCGCGCTTGTCCGAATGCTTGTAAACCAGCTTTTCGTGCTCGGTGCCGATGCGCCAGCGCTCGGGCGGTTTTTCGCCCTTCAGCATCGGTGTGACGAGTTGGTCGAGGCTTTCGATCACCGGATCGTCGGCAGTGGAAGCTTCGCGTGTGCTCATGGAATGAGGCCCTCTCTGGCCGGTTGCTTTAGAAAACTGGTTTGCCGGTGGGAAGGCAAATTCGCGTTTGGCGGGGTGAAGCCGAATTGTCTTGCCGTAAAGTGATGGGCGCGCGGGCGGCGCTACCAATCCCCGGCGGTGGCCATCCATGCCGCGAGCGCGGCGATGGCGGCGGTCTCGCCCCGCAGGATGCGCGGGCCGAGGGTGATGGGGCGGGCGGCAGGGTGCGCCCGGATCGCGGCGCGCTCGGCCTCGTCGAAGCCGCCTTCGGGGCCGGTGAGGATCGCGGCGGGGCCGGTATGGGCGGCGAAGGCCTCGGCGGCAGGCGCGCCGCCTTTCTCGTCGGCGAAGAATAGCGCGCGGCCTTCCGGCCAGCTTGCCAGCAGTGTGTCGAGCTTCACCGGATCAGCCAGCTGCGGCAGCGCGGTGCGGGCGCATTGTTCGGCGGCTTCGGTGGTGATCGCGAGGGCGCGTTCTAGGTTGAGCTTATCTGCCACGCAGCGCCGGGTGATGAGCGGCTGGATACGCGCGGCGCCCAGTTCGGTCGCCTTTTCGAGGATGAGGTCGAAGCGGTCCTTCTTCAGCAGGGCGGGGCAGAGCCACAGATCCGGCACAGCCTCGCGCTCCCGCAACTTCTCCACGACGTCGAGCAGCACATCGCGCTTGCACGCATCCGCCACGCGCGCGGCCCATTCCCCCGTCATGTCGTCGCACAGGATCACGGCGTCGCCGGGCGCTACCCGCATCACGCGGGCGAGGTAATGCGCCGGGTTACCCTCGATCCGCACAGCCGCGCCTGCCGCCAGAGGTCCGGCGACAAACAGGCGCGGGGCGCTTTTCGGAGGCCAAGCGGGGGTTGCAGGCATGGCTTTGCACTAGGCGCAGCGCCCGCTAGTGAGCAAGTCATGTCCGCACGCACCGCACAGTTCCTCATCGCTGCCGTCTTCCTGATACTGGGAGGCTGGGCGCTGTTCGCCCCCGCGAGCGTGATCGAGCTCGCCTTCACCCAACCCTATAGGGACACCAGCTTCATCAACCGCTTTACCATCGCCTGCTTCGGATCGCAGGCAGTATTGTTCGGGTTGATGGCGCTGGTGACCCGTTGGAGCGCCCGCAGTTTTGCCGTCTTCGCCGTGCTGCTGCTGCCGTTCTTCGGCTTCAACTACTGGTTCCATTACGAAGTGCCGGTGCTGACTTCGATCGGGATGCTCGACTTTGCGGGGAACGTGACGATGCTGGTGCTGGCGATCATCGGTTGGCGTGCGGCGCGGGCAGACGAGGCGCGCGCATGACCGAACAGATTGTCCCCGATAGCGAGCGCAACAGTCTTTCGGGCGGCCTCGTCGCCCGCCTGCCGCAACGCCTGCGCGATCTGGCGTTGCTGGCGCGGTTTGATCGGCCGATTGGCTGGTGGCTGCTGTTCTGGCCCTGCGTTTTCGGGGTATGGCTGGCGGGAGCGGGCGCGCAGCCGGTGTTGCTTGGCTGGATGCTGCTGGGGAGCATCGCCATGCGCGGGGCGGGGTGCGTCTATAACGACATCGTTGATGCTGATCTCGACGCGCAGGTCGCGCGGACGGCCTTGCGTCCAGTGGCGAGCGGGCGGGTTTCGAAGCGCGTCGCGTGGGGCTGGCTGCTGGCGCTGTGCCTCGTCGGCCTGACCGTGCTCCTCCAACTGCGCTGGGAGGCGCAGTTGGTCGCGCTCGGCAGCCTCGCGCTGGTTGTGGCTTATCCCTTCATGAAGCGCATCACCTGGTGGCCGCAGGCGTGGCTGGGGATGGTGTTCAACTGGGGCCTGCTGGTCGGCTGGACCGAGCTCAGGTTCGACAATTGGCCCGCGCTGGCGGCGGTCTATGCCGGGTGCATTGCTTGGGTGATCGGGTACGACACGATCTATGCCCTGCAAGACCGCGAGGATGACGCGATGGTCGGCATCCGCTCATCCGCGCTGGCGATGGGCGCGCGGGTGACGGGCGGCGTGGCGGCATTCTATGCGGGCGCTGTGGGTCTGTGGGGCTTGGGCTTCTGGCTTTATCGTCCCGATGCGCTGGTGCTGCTGGCGCTGGTGCCGGTGGCGGGGCATCTCGCTTGGCAGGTGGCGACGCTCGACGCGGATGATCCCGAGAACCCGCTCGCCCGGTTCCGGTCGAACCGCTGGGCCGGGGCGCTGATGGCGGCGGCGTGCTTTGTGGTCGGCAACGCGGGGGCCTGATCGCGCGATGTGCAACCTCTACCGCATGACCAAGCCCGTGAGCGAAGTCGCCGCGTGGTTTGATGCGGTGGCAGCAGCCGAGGGCGCGAACTTTGCCGAGGAGGTCTATCCCGGCTATCCGGGCCTCGTCGTGGCTGACGGAGCGGTCAGGCCCATGACATGGGGCTTCCCGCTGGTGCTCAAGGGCGCGAAGGGTCAGTTGCTCAAGCCCAAGCCGGTCAACAATGCACGCACCGACAAGCTCGGTACTTTCTTCTGGCGGCACGCCTTCGAGGAACGCCGCTGCCTCATCCCGCTGACCGCATGGGCCGAGGCGGAAGGCGCCAAGGGCCGGATGACGCGCACGTGGCTGTCACAGCCTGATGCTCCGCTCCTAGCCGCTGCCGGGGTGTGGCGGCAGAGCGAGGAGTGGGGCGCGTGCTATGCGATGGTCATGACGGACAGCGAAGGCTCGGACGCCGCCGCCGTCCACACCCGGATGCCGGTGCTGCTTGCTCCGGGCGATCACGCAATGTGGACGGGCGGCACCCCGGACGAGGCGCTGGCGCTGTGCCGGGCGTGGGAGGGGCCGCTGGTGACCGACCGGACGCCTGATCCGTGGGTCAGGGGTGCGGCCAGTCAGCCCGGATTGCTTTAAGTGTAGCTCACCATCTCGAATTCGATCCCGTCCCAATCGAAGAAATAGAACCTGCGGCCGGGCTCGTAATCGGCATGGTTGAAGGGCTCCAGCCCGGCGGCCTTGACCACCGCTTCGGCCGCGTCGAGATCATCGACCACAAGCCCGACATGGTTCAGCGGCATCCCCTTGGCGAAGCGATCGACCGGAGCGCCCTTGGTGTAAACCGCAATGTAATCAGCTTCCCCGCCGACATGGATCGTTTCGCCGCCCAGCTGCGAAGGTCCGCGCCAGCGGTCGTGCCAGCCCATCAGGTCGCGCAGCAGGGCGGCGCTGCGTTCGATGTCGCTGACAGTGATGTTGATGTGTTCGAGATAGCCTTTGGGCATCGTGAGTCCTTTCGTTCCAGTCGATGAAACACCCACCGAGATGGGGGCGAATCAATCACCTTGCCCAGTCTGCAATCTCAACTTAACTTGAGGTCAAGCTATATCGGAACACTCCTCCATGCCCACCCGTCTCAAGCCATCCGACCTCCTCTCCATCGGCGAGATTGCCCGCCGAACGGGCCTGTCGGTTTCGGCGATCCGCTTCTACGAGGACAAGCGACTGATCGAGCCGGTGCGGTCGGGTGGCAATCAGCGGCGCTTCCTGCGGTCGGATATCCGCCGCCTCAGTTTCATCCTCATCGCCCAGCGGCTTGGCCTGTCGCTGACCGAGATCGAGGCGGAATTGGCCAAGCTGCCGCAAGGCCGCACCCCGACCACACGCGATTGGGAGGCTATCAGCGCCGCGATCCGCGCGCGGCTGGATGAACGCATCGCTGAACTCACCCGCACCCGCGACCGGCTGGACGGCTGCATCGGTTGCGGCTGCCTCAGCCTGACGCATTGCGCGATCTGGAACCCCGAGGATCAGCTGGCCGAGCAAGGCCCGGGCCCGCGCAAATTGCTCGGCTGACCGCGCAGGCACGCTCCAGACGGTCAACCGCGTCCGACGAACGGCAATCGCGTCGATCAATCACACAGCGCGCTCCACCAACATGGCTGTTATGGCGGTGGCTTGGTGCTAGTGTGCAAATGGGCCAAAATTCAGGGGACTAAAATGCTCGAACTCAGCAGCGTCAGCCACGTCTATCCCAATGGTACGCACGCACTGGATGATGTGACGCTGACAATCCCCAAGGGGATGTTCGGGCTGCTCGGCCCCAATGGTGCGGGCAAATCGACCCTGATGCGCACCATCGCGACGCTACAGGCGCCCACGCAAGGCACGATCCGCTTCGGCGATATTGACGTGCTGGCCGAGCCTGACCGGCTGCGCCGCACGCTCGGCTATCTGCCGCAGGATTTCGGCGTTTACCCGCGTGTATCGGCTTATCAGATGCTCGATCATATGGCGGTGCTGAAGGGTGTGAACAACGCGGGCGAACGCAAGGCGATGGTCGAGCACCTGCTCAATCAGACCAACCTGTGGAACGTGCGCGGCAAGGCGATTGCAGGCTTTTCGGGCGGGATGCGCCAGCGCTTCGGCATTGCGCAGGCGCTGATCGGGCAGCCGGAGCTGATCATCGTTGATGAACCCACCGCTGGCCTCGATCCCGAAGAGCGCAACCGCTTCCTCAACCTGCTCGCCGGGATTGGCGAGAACGTGGTGGTGATCCTGTCGACCCACATTGTCGATGACGTCGCCGATCTGTGCCCGCGCATGGCGGTGCTGGCGGGCGGCAAGCTGCGACTGGAAGGCGCCCCGCACGATCTGATCGCCCGCACGCAGGGGCGCGTGTGGCAGAAAACCGTGCCGCACACGCAGCTTGCCGAGATGCAGGCGCAATACGAGGTCATCTCGCACCGCTTCTTTGCGGGCGACATCGTGGTGCACGTGCTCAGCGATAATCAGCCGGAGGGTTTTGCGCCCGTGTCGGGCGGGCTGGAAGACGTGTACTTCGCCACGCTGGCCGAAAACCGCCGCGCTCCCGCCACGCAAGCTGCATAAGGGGCGCTCGATATGCTCACCGCCAGCATTGCTGCGTTCGAAATCCGTTATCAGCTTAAGAACCCGGTGTTCTGGGTTTCGGCGCTGATCTTCCTGCTGATCGGCTTCGGCTTTGCCGCAAGCGAAAATGTCAGCTTCGGCACGCCCGGGTCGGTGCACGAAAACTCGCCCTATGCGGTTGTGTTTGCGCTGGGGCTACTGGCGACCTTCTACCTGTTCGTCATCACCTCGTTTGTTGCCAATGCCGTCGTGCGCGACGACGCGACCGGCTTTGGCCCGATGATCCGCGCGACGCCTGTGGGGCGCACGCAGTTTCTGGCCGGACGTTTCCTTGGCGGGCTGGTGATCGCGATCATTGGCTACATGGCGGTGCCGCTGGGCATTGCGCTAGGTACGGCCATGCCGTGGGTCGATCCGGAGACGGTGGGGCCGGGCGGCTTTGCGACATATGCGTGGCCCTTCCTCGTCATCGCCGTTCCCAACATCATCTTGTCATCGGCGCTGTTGTTCAGCCTTGCGACCATCACCCGCTCGATGCTGGCGAGCTATATCGGCGTGCTGGTGCTGGTGATGGGTTACCTCGTCATCAGTGTGATCCTGTCGGCCGATCCCAGCTATCAGGATGCAATTGCCCGGTACGAACCGCTGGGCATGGGCGCGATCGGTGAGCTCTCGCGCTACTGGACGGCTGCGGAGATGAATACGCGCCTGATGCCGCTGGAAGGCAATCTGCTGTTCAACCGTGTCTTCATTCTTGGCCTGTCTGCGCTGTTCCTCGGCTTTGCGTGGGCGCGGTTCAGCATGACCGAGCGTGCGCCCTCGCGCTGGCGCCAGCGGCGGCTGGCCAAGCAGGCTGCCAAGGCTGCCAAAGCCGGTGAAGTGACGCCGCGCGTGCTGACCGCGCCGGTGCAGCGCAGCTTTGGGGCCGACCATGCCATGCAGAGCTTCTGGGTGCGTCTGAAGTCCGAAGTGCTGTTGGTGGCTAAAAGCCCCGGCCTGATTGTGCTGCTGCTGATCGGTCTGGGCTTTAGCGCGATCAATCTTGCCTTCGGCCAGACCACCTTCGGCACGCCGTCCTATCCGCTCACTGCCGATATCATCACCACGGTGATCGGCAGCATGAGCCTGTTCACCCTGATCGTCGCGGTGTTCTATGGCGGCGAGCTGGTGTGGCGCGAACGTGATGTGAAGATCGGCGAGATCGTCGATGCGACCCCGGTTCCGGCCTGGGCGATGTTCGTGCCGAAAATCCTCGCGATCTTTCTGGTGCTGCTGGCGATGTCGCTGGTCGGCATGGCGACGGGCATCGGCTATCAGCTGATCAAAGGCGCGCCAAGCATCGATGGGGGGCTGTACCTGTCCGCCTACGTCCTGCCGCAGAGCATCGACGTGCTGCTGATCGCGGTTCTCGCGGTGTTTTTCCAGGTGCTCAGCCCCAACAAGTATATCGGCTGGGGGCTGTTTCTGGTGTGGTTCGTCAGCCGCATCTTCCTGTCCAACCTCGGCTATACCAACATGCTCTACATGTTCGGCGGTGGACCGGGTGAACCGCTCTCCGACATGAACGGCACCGGCGGCTTTTGGGTCGGCGGGCTGATTTCGCGCGCCTATTGGGGCTGCTTTGGCGTCCTGCTGCTGGTGTTCGCGCACTGGGCCTGGCCGCGCGGCACCGTGGTCGCGGTGATGCCCCGCCTCAAGGGCATCGGGCAGCGCATCAGCCTTGCCTCAGGCGGGATCGCGGTCGCGGCGGTCGCTGGCATGATCGGCACCGGTCTTGTGATCCATCATAACATCAAGGAGCTCAATTCCTACGAGACCTCCGACGAAGCCGAAGCGCGCATGGCGGAGTACGAACGCAAGTACCTGAAGTTCGCCGCACTCCCGCGTCCGGTGGTGACCGATGTGGTGTTCGACGTCGCGATCGACCCGGCTGAGCGGCGGTTAGATGTGACCGGCCATTATGACCTGCGCAACGACAGCGGCGTGCCGATCACGGAAATGCATATCCGTCAGGGTGACGATGCGGTCGAATACAGTCGCCTCGACATCGCAGGCGCCAAGCTGGCGACCCATGACAAGCGCCACTTCCACCGTGTCTACCGCTTCGATACCCCGCTGGCGCCGGGCGCGACCACGCGGCTTGATTTCACCTCGCGGGTGTGGCGGCGCGGCTTTGCCAATAGCGGGGCTGCGACCGATATCGTCGACAATGGCACCTTCGTGAACAATTCGGTGTTTGCCCCTGTGATCGGCATGGACCAGCGCGGCCTGTTGCAAGATCGCACCGCGCGCCGCCGTCAGGGCCTGCCGGACGAGCTGCGGATGGCCAAGCTGGAGGACGTAAAGGCGCAGGGCGAAAACTACGTCCACTCGGACTGGGTCAATTCGCGCATCACCATCAGCTCGGTGGCCGATCAGGTGCCGATCGCGCCGGGCAACAAGATTTCGGACGAAGTGAAGGGCGGCCGCCGTATCGCGGTGTTCCAGAGCCCGGCACCGATCCTGAACTTCTTCTCGGTGCAATCAGCGCGCTATGCCGTGGCCGAGCAGCAGGCAGGGCCGGTGATACTGAGCGTCTACCACGATCCCAAGCACGCGTGGAACGTGCCCGCGATGCTCAAGGCGATGCAGACCTCGCTCGGCTATTTCGAGCGCAATTTCGGTCCCTACCAGTTCGGCTACGCGCGGATCATCGAGTTCCCCGGCTACCAGAGCTTTGCGCAGGCCTTTGCCGGAACGATGCCGTACTCGGAAAGCATCGGCTTTGCCGCCGACGTGCGCGATCCCGAGACGATCGACTATGTCTCCTACGTCACCGCGCATGAATTCGGCCACCAGTACTGGGCGCATCAGGTGGTGGGCGGGGACATGCAGGGATCGACCCTGCTGTCGGAAACGCTGGCGCAATATTCCGCGCTGATGGTGATGAAGCAGCTCTATGGCGAGGACAAGATCCGCCGCTTCCTCAAGTTCGAGCTTGATCAGTACCTTGCAGGCCGCAAGGGCGATGTGCTGGACGAACAGCCGATGATCCGGGTCGAGAACCAGCAGCACATCCACTACCGCAAGGGCAGCGTCGCGATGTATCTGCTCCAGCACCGGTTGGGTGAGGATGCGGTGAACCGCGCGCTGGCGCGGCTGGTGGCGCGCTACAAGTTCAAGCCAGCACCCTATGCCCGCAGTCTCGATCTGATCGCCGAACTGCGCAAGGAGGCCAAGACGCCCGAAGATCAGGCGCTGATCACCGACCTGTTCGAAAAGATCACGATCTATGATTTCAAGGCGAAGGAGGCGGTGACGGCCCAGCTGCCCGATCTCACCTACCGCACCCGCATCACCATCGAAGCGGCCAAGTTTACCGCCGATGGCAAGGGCAACGAACGCCCCGCGCGGCTGGCGGAAAGCATCGAAGTCGGCGTGTTCACCGACCGGCCCGGAACCGGCGCTTTCGCCAAGGCCAACGTGCTGTCGATGAAGCGCTATCCGATCCGCAGCGGCAAACAGGTGATCGAGGTGGTGACGAAGGGCAAGCCGACCTTTGCCGGGATTGACCCGTACAACTTCTACATCGACCGGGATTCGGACGATAACCTGGTGCCGGTGAGCTAGCTCTCCGGCCCCAGTTCCGCGTCGAGATCGCGCGGCCGGGCGAAGTGGACCAGTTCGGCGCAGTAGCGCTTCAGATCGGCCCAGTGTTCGATATCGCATTCGAGCACGGCGTAGGCGGCGGTTGGGAATTTCACGACCGCTTCCTTGAACAGCGCGTTCTCCTTGCCCGGCGCGACCAGTTCCAGCAGCACGTCCTGCAAGCCCGGATTGTGCCCGGAAATGAGGATCGCTTTCGCCTCGTCATCGCCGCTGCCGGCATGGGCCTCGATCGTCTCGACGATGGTGTCGAAGCTGGCGAGGTAGAGCCGCTGGTCATAGATCACCGGCACATCGGGCAGCGCACCTTCCAGCGTCAGCTTCACCCGTACGGCGGGGCTCGCGATCACCCGGTCCCACTTCACCCCGTGGTCGCGAATATGCTTGCCGATCAGTTCCGCGCCCTTGCGTCCGCGCGCGTTCAACCCACGGTCGAAATCGCGCTGGGCGGTGTCGTCCCAGTCGGACTTGGCGTGGCGCAGAAGGCCGAGGATCTTCATGGCAGCAGGGCACCTTGCGCAAGGGACGTAGGATTGCCCACAACACCAGCGGCGAGGCGTTGTAAAGCCTGATCGAGCGTGACGCGCAGCACCGGGGTGCCGGGAGGGAAAGCTGACAACAACCGTGAAGGGAAGGCGGGGGACAGCACAATGAAGTGCCCTGCATCATCCTTGCTGCGGATCAACCGTCCGAAGGCCTGCGCGAGCTTGGCGCGGATGATGCGGTCGTCATAGGCCGAGCCGCCGCCCGCCAGTCTGCGCGCCTTGTGGAGGATATCGGGCCGGGGCCACGGCACCTGTTCCAGCACCACGCAGCGCAGCGAGTGTCCCGGCACGTCCACCCCGTCCCGCAGGGCGTCGGTGCCGATCAGGCTGGCGCGGGGATCGTCGCGGAAGATATCGACCAGCGTGCCGGTGTCGATCGGGTCGACGTGCTGGGCATAGACAGGGAGACCTGCGCGGGCCAAGCGGTCGGCAATACGGCCATGCACCGCGCGCAACCGGCGGATGGCGGTGAACAGGCCCAGCACGCCGCCGCCTGACGCCTCGATGATCCGGGCATAGGCGCCTGCCAGCGCGGGCAAATCGCCCTTGGCAACGTCGGTGACGATCAGAACTTCGGCGCGGGTCGCGTAGTCGAACGGGCTTTCGGCGGCGGACAGCAGCGGCGTGCTTTCGACATGGGCCGCGCCTGAACGCTGGATCGCGCTGGCCCAGACGTCATCGCTTGGTGTCCGGTCGGTCAGGGTCGCACTGGTCAGCAGCACGCCGTGGGCCGGTTCAAGCACCACGCGCGCGAAGGGCTTCATCGGATCGAGCCAGCGGCGGTGAATCGCGACATCGAACTCGCGCGCATCGGAGCGATCAACCGCCAGCCAGTCGACGAAATCGGGGTCAGCCGGCCCGCCAAGTCGCGCGAGAAGGGCTTCCCATGCAGCAAGCAGATCAATCCGCCACGCCAGCGCAAAGCGCGCGCCTTCGATCCGCGCGCGGCCTTGCGCGTCGAGCCAGTCGGGCGGTTCGGCCAGAATTGCCTCCAGCCGCCCGCCCAGCCGGATCAGCGGCACCCGGATGCTGGCGAGCGCTTCGGCGGCATTGCTGGCGGCCTCGATCACTTCGCCGGGCAGGCCCGCCGCCTCGGTCTCGATCCCGTAGCCTGCGTCAATCCCGCCGCTTTCGTCGCGGGCATAGGTGGCGGTGCGCACGGCGGCGAGCAGGGCTTCGACCGGGCCGAAGGGCGCATTTTCGGCGAGGCGTTGCAGCCAGCCTTCGCTCGGGAGCAATTGCCCGGCCTTGCACGCGGCGGCGATGGCTTCGGCCCCGGCCTCGTCATAGCTGGCAATATCGGCGAGCCGCGCGGCAAGACCGCGCCTGCGCCCGCGCGCCTCCCGTTCGGGGCCGATGATCCAGCGGCGCAGTTCAATCGTTTCCTGCCCGCTCAGCGTGGCCGCGAAGGTCGAGTCCGCCGCGTCAAACACGTGGTGGCCTTCGTCGAAGATCAGCCGCGTCGGGCGCTGGTTGGGGTCGCGGGCGCGGGCGGCGTTGACCATCACCAATGCGTGATTGGCGATCACCAGATCAGCCTGCGCGCTATCCCGCGCTGCGCGCTCGATGAAGCACTTCCGGTAATGCGGGCAGCCCGCATAGATGCACTCGCCGCGCTGGTCGGTGAGCGCGGCGATGCCCCGCTTGCGGAACAAGGTGCCGAGCCAGCCCGGTAGATCGCCGCCCACCATGTCCCCATCGCGGGTGAAGGCGCCCCAGCGCGCCACCAGCTGCGCAAGGATCGCCGCCCGGCCCGCGAACCCGCCTTGCAGCGCGTCCTCCAGATTGAGCAGGCAGAGGTAATTCTCCCGCCCCTTGCGCACCACCACCGGCGGCGATCCGTCCGCACGCTTGGCCGGCCACGCCCGGCGGCTCTCCGCGCGCAGCTGGCGTTGCAGGTTCTTGGTGAAGGTCGAGACCCACACCGTGCCGCCTGATTGTTCGGCCCAGAGCGAGGCGGGCGCGAGATAGCCCAGCGTCTTGCCGATCCCGGTGCCCGCCTGCGCCAGCCCGAGATGCGGGCGGCCTTCGCGGACGCGCGGGGCAAAGATGCGCGCGGCATCCTTGGCATAGGCGCGCTGGCCTTCGCGCTGTTCGGCGCCGTCACCTGTCAGCCGCGCCAGTTGCGCCTCTACCGCAGGCGCGGCGAGTTCGACCTGGCGGGGGGCAGGGCGCTCACCCGCTTCCTCCCATTCGGGCAGCTTGGCGAACAACCAGCGTTCGGCGCGTTCCGGCTTGGCGATATGCGGCCTGAGCACCTGCGCCCACGGCCAGCGCAGGCGCTCTAGCGATTGCACCGCGCTCCACGCCCCTTCGCGCTCGAACCATTCGGGGTCTTGGCACGCCGCAATCAACGCGCCAGCGGCAAGCTGGAGCATTTCCGGCACGGCTGCGTCGTTTTCCGGCACCGGTAGGCCCAGCGCCTCGGCCAGCCCGCGCGGAGTCGGCACGCAGAAGCGGGCGGGGTGGATGAAGGCAAAGGCTTCCAGCAGATCGAGGCCGGACAGGTCGGGATAGCCCAATCGGCTCGCCACCAACGGTGCGTTGAGCATCAGCACCGGCGTATCGGCGGCGGCCATGATCGCATCGCCCTTCGACACGGCGTTGGTGCGCCCGTCGGCTGCACGCAGCCAGTGGCCGCCGTGGCTGGCGTGGAGCGCGGGAAGGGGCAGGGGATCGGGCAAAGTCACGCGGCGCACGATGGGCGAGCGCGCTTGGCTTGTAAACGCACAGGCGTGCCGCTGTGCCCGCCATTCCTGCGCCATACGGCAAGTAGCTGTCCTACAGCGCCCTGCGGAGGTAAGCCCATTGTCGTTCCGCCCTGCACGGGGGGAGCCCCCCCGGTCCCGGGCCAAGTGTCAATTTCGGTTTGCGACCACAAGACACGGAAAAATATAATGAAAATGTGCGAATGCCTGCTTGACACGCTGTCAACTTTGTCAACTTCGCCGCTGCCTTCGCGCTTGCAAGCGGGTGCGCCATGCCTAATAGCCGCCACACTATGACCATCACTCGTGAAGCCCTCATCGCCGCAGCGCAAACCTCCAAGGCCTGGCCGTTTCAGGAGGCGCAGCGCCTCGCCAAGCGCTTTCCGGATGGCAAGCCCGGCGGCGTGCTGTTCGAGACCGGCTATGGACCCTCGGGCCTGCCGCACATCGGGACGTTTCAGGAAGTGCTGCGCACCACGCTGGTGCGGCGCGCCTATGAGGCGCTGACGGGCGGCGCTGCAACGCGGCTGGTCGCGTTCTCGGACGATATGGACGGGTTGCGCAAGGTGCCAGACAATGTGCCGAACCGTGCCATGCTGACCGAACATCTCGGCAAGCCGCTGTCGCGCATCCCTGATCCGTTCGAAAAGTTCGAAAGCTTTGCCGCGCACAACAACGCGATGCTGCGCGACTTCCTCGATCGCTTCGGGTTCGAATATGAATTCGTCAGTTCGTCCGATTGCTACAATGGCGGCAAGTTCGATGAGGCGCTGAAGGGCGTGCTCGCCAATTTCGGCGCGATCCTTGATATCATGCTGCCCACGCTGGGCGAGGAACGGCGTCAGACCTATTCCCCCGTCATGCCGATTTCGCCGACTACCGGCGCGGTGCTTCAGGTGCCCATCGAAGTCGTGGACGCTGCCGCCGGGATCATCCGCTTCACCGACGAGGACGGCTCCACCGTAGAACAATCGGCATTGGGCGGGATGGCCAAGTGCCAGTGGAAGGTCGACTGGGCGATGCGCTGGGTCGCGCTCGGCGTCGATTACGAAATGTACGGCAAGGACCTGACCGACAGCGGCATCCAGTCGGGCAAGATCGCCCGCGTGCTCGGCGGCACCAAGCCCGAAGGCCTGATCTACGAGCTGTTCCTGGACGGCAAGGGCGAGAAGATCTCCAAGTCCAAGGGCAATGGCCTCTCGATCGAGGAATGGCTGCAATATGGCAGCGAGGAGAGCCTCGGCCATTACATCTTCGCCAATCCTAAGAGCGCCAAGCAATTGCACGCCGGTGTGATCCCCAAGGCGGTGGACGATTACTGGCAGTTCCGCAGCGCCTTGCCGGGGCAGGAAATCGACAAGCAGCTGGGCAACCCGGTGTGGCACCTGCTGCGCGCCAACCAGTCTTTCGCGGGTGCGGAAGCGCCCGGCGCGGGCGATACACTGCCGGTGCCGTTCAGCCTGCTCTTGAACCTCGTGGGCGTGCTCGGCGCGGGCGCGACGCGGGAGGCGGTGTGGTCTTACCTTGGCAATTACGTCGAGGGTGCCGATCCGGCGGCGCACCCGGCGCTGGATGGGCTGGTGGGCAAGGCGCTCGCCTATAACCGCGATTTCGTTGCCCCGACGCTGGTCAAGCGTGCCCCGGTGGGCGGCGAAGTGGGGGCTTTGCACGCGCTCGACGCGGCGCTGGCCGAGGCTGATCCGGCCACCAGCGCGGAGGATTTGCAGACCATCGTCTATGAGATCGGCAAGATCGAGGAATTCGGTTTCGAAAGCCTGCGGGATTGGTTCAAGGCGCTCTACGAAACCCTGCTCGGTTCGGAACAAGGCCCGCGCATGGGCAGCTTCATCGCGCTCTACGGCATCGCGCCGACCCGCACGCTGATTGCCGAGGCGCTGGCGAAAGCATGATCCGCGACGCCGATCCGCACCAGCTCGCGCGCGACCTTCTGGGCCGCGAGTTCGACGATCTGGAGGCGGACGAGCAGCGCGTGTTGAGGCGGGTCGCCTCCGGCAGCTTCACGGGCCGCGATGCCGATGAATTGGCGCAAGGGCACGAAACCCGCGGCGACCGTCTGGCTGACCGCGTAGCCGAGATCGGGGGAAGCTGGCGCTTCATCATCGGCTTCGGCGTGGTGCTGATGGTATGGGTGGTGCTCAACAGCGGCGCGCTGAAATTGCTGGGGTTGGGGCCGTTCGATGCCTATCCCTTCATCTTCCTCAACCTGATGCTGTCGATGCTGGCTGCGGTGCAGGCGCCGATCATCCTGATGAGCCAGAACCGGCAGGCGCGAAAGGACCGCATCAACGCGCGCCACGACTACGAAGTGAACCTGCGCACCCAGCTGGAAATCCTGCGGCTGGCGCACCGGGTGGAGAAACTGGCGCAAGCGGCGCACGCCGAGCGTAAGGAAGCCGCCGAAGCCTCACCGAAGGATTGAGCGCGCCGGAGGGTTTCCTACCGCCACGCGCGGGTGCGATACCACTTGGTGATGACGTATTTCGCGCCGCTCTCCACCGGCAACCCGGCATGAAGCGTTGCCTCATTCGGGTGGCCATCGGGCAGGGCATTGTTCCACAGCAGGAGCACGCCCGGCTTGGGTTCGATCTGGATGCCGAGGGCGGTGAAGGCTGTCGCCCCGCCAGCCTCGACCGCATTGAGATAGGCCATCGCCGTCCACGACCGCTGCCCGCCGCGCGCCTCTTCCTGCGGCCAATAGCCTTCGGTCACGTAAAACCAGTCATTATGCGGCTTGAACTGCTGGCCCGGCTGATAGCGCTGGCCCTGAACCGGCTCGCCAATCGCAGCCTTGACGCCGAGCAGCGCATCGATCCGCTGCGAGATGGCGGCAACGAAGGGATCGTGCGGCTCGAGATCGCCCGAATACGAGGTGCGAAACCCGCTCGCGTAGTCCAGCTCATGCAGCGCCGAGGGCCGCGCAACCGCGTCGATCATCGCGCACAGTCGGGTGCATTCGTCCGCGCTGAGGAAGTCGCCGACTGCGAACAGCTCAACTGGCTCAGCGGGCACCCGGTAGACTGCCGGATTGTCCGCCAGCCGCGCGCGCACCTGTTCGCCGAGGCGGGCGAGGGCGTTCTGGTCAGGCACGAATTCGGTCATCGCCGCCGGGTAGCAAGCCGGCTTCGGCAAAAAAAGCCCCGCCGGATTGCTCCGACGGGGCTCTTTCGCGTCAGTGATGACCTACCAGAAGAAGTCGTGGATCACGTCAACCACTTCGCCGGTGTAGATGTCGACCAACACCACATCGTCGTAATAGCGAACCCACTGATAAGGGCCGTAAGCCGGGGGCAGGCGGTAGGCGTAGGGGTCGTTCAGGAAGAACCGCGGCTGGAAGAACAAGCTGTCAAGGTAGAAGCCGATATCCAGCCGGTTGTAGCGGTGCGAGCGGAACGGTGCATAGTAGGGGCCGGGGCGGAACAGGTACTGGTTGCTGCGCCGCCAATCGGTCCAGCCATAGCGCCGGTCATTGCGCCAGCCATTATTGTTCCAGCGGCGGAAATCGCGGTTGTCCCAGCCCGGACGGCCGTTCCAGCTGTGACGCCAATCGTCACGCCGCCAGTTGCTCCGGCCATCGCGCCAGTTGTCGCGGCGACCATCGCGCCAGTCGTTCCGGTCGTTACCGCGCGCATCTGCACGGCGGGCATCGCGGGCGATATCGCCTACCTGACCGCTGAAGCCGCCTCCGCGATTGTCGAAGCGACCATCGCGGCGACCGTCGCGGCCGTCGCGGCCGTCGCGCCAATCGTCACGGCGGCCATCGACCCGGTCGGCCCTGCGGTCACCACGATCCTCGATGCGGTCAGCGCGGCGATCCCCGCGGTTTTCGACTTGATCCGCCCGACGATCACCACGGTTTTCGATTCGGTCGGCGCGCGCATCGGTGCGGCGGTCGACTCGGACAGCAGCGCCATCGCGCCCGCGCCGGTCCAGCTGGCCAGCACGGATATCGCCGCGCTGTTCGACCCGGTCGGCCCGCACTTCGCTGCGACGATCAATAGTGTCGGCGCGCCGTTCGCTGCGGCGATCTACCTGACCGGCGCGCGCTTCGCTCCGGCGGTCGATTCGGTCGCCGCGCACTTCGCCGCGACGGTCGGGGCCATTGGCGCGCTGTGCTGCCTGAACTCGGGCTGCAACGTCGCCGCCGAAGCCTCCGCGAGCCGGACGCTGCTGGGCATCGACCCTAACCGGCGGTTGAGGACGCTGAGCGACGGCGCGCTCGGCCCGCTGAACGGAATCCGGGCGCGGGGCAGCAGCCCGTTCAGGCCGGGGTGCATCAACGCGTGCAGCGCGTTGCGGAGCGGCCCGTTCCGCCTGCACCCGCTCAGGGCTGCTGCGATTTTCGGCGCGGGTCTGCTGGCGTTCGGCCCGCGCCTGCGCCCGGGCTTCGCCGCGACCGTTCTGATTATCCTGCGCAGCGGCAGGGGTGGCGGGAAGGGAGAAGGCGAGCGCCACGGCCAGAGCCGCAAGCGATCCGCTTCTCGAGAAGAGAGTCATCATTGGGAATGCCTCCAAAAGAGCCGGCCCACCACAACCGGCTTGTTGAGATGATGTGTATTACGATTCGCAGACTGTCGCAGGGATGAACCAGCTCACCGATGTTCATAAAAAATGCGATGAATGTGAACGTAGGTGCGGCGTGCTTGACGGCGCAGGCTTTGCCGCCAAAGGCGTGCGCCATGTTTGAAGCGCTCGACGAAGTCCTCACCGATTGCCGCAACCGCCTGATTCGTGCGCCGCGTGACCGCAAGTCACCGATGCACACGCCGGTGATCGTTACCGGCGATGTCGATGCGCGGGTGATGGTCCTGCGTGCCTTCGACAGCCAGAATTGGACGTTCCGGCTTCACACCGACGCGCGCGCGCCTAAGGCAAAGGTGGTGACCGCTGATCCGCGCATTGCGGTGCTGTTCTATGACAAGGGCGCCAAGATTCAGATTCGCGCACGCGGCACTGCGGCGATTGTCACCAGCGGTGCCGAAGTGGACGCGGCCTGGGGTTCGAGCACCAATTTCGCGCGGCGCTGTTATCTGGGCGACGGGCCGGGAAGTGGCTCGGACGTGCCGACATCTGGCCTGCCTGCGGAGTTCGAAGGGGCCGAGCCCGATGACGCCCAGCTTGTTCCGGCACGGGAGAATTTCGCCCTGCTGCGGATCACGCTTACCGCATTCGACTGGCTCTACCTTGCGCATACCGGCCACGTCCGCGCGCAGTTTGCCCGCGCGGCGACCGGTGAGTGGCAGGGGCACTGGGTTTCGCCCTGAGCGCGCGCGATTGCTCGCGCCGCGGATCGGGCTGGGCTCATTGGCCCAGCCCGCTGGCCGATCAGCGCGTCAGCTTCTTGTAGGCAAGTCGCGTCGGACGGTCGGCGGCATCGCCCAGACGGCGGCGCTTGTCTTCCTCGTAAGCTTCGAAGTTGCCTTCGAACCATTCAACATGGCTGTTGCCTTCGAAGGCGAGGATGTGCGTGGCGAGGCGATCAAGGAAGAAGCGATCGTGGCTGATGACCACGGCGCAGCCTGCGAAGTTCTCGATCGCGTCTTCCAGAGCGGCGAGCGTCTCGACGTCGAGATCGTTGGTCGGCTCGTCCAGCAGCAGCACGTTGCCGCCTAGCTTCAGCATCTTGGCCATGTGCACGCGGTTGCGTTCACCGCCCGAAAGCTTGCCGACGTTCTTCTGCTGATCCGCGCCCTTGAAGTTGAACGCACCGACATAGGCACGGGTGCTCATGTCTTGACCGTTGACCTTCATGTAATCGAGACCGTCGCTGATTTCGGCCCACACATTGTTCGCCGGGTTCAGGTGATCGCGGCTCTGATCGACATAGCCGAGGTGCACGGTCGAGCCGATCTCGATCGTGCCGCTGTCAGGCGTTTCCTTGCCGGTGAGGATCTTGAACAGCGTCGATTTGCCCGCGCCGTTCGGCCCGATCACGCCGACGATGCCGCCTGGCGGCAGGATGAAGCTGAGGTTTTCGAACAGCAGCTTATCGCCATATGCCTTGGTGATGTTCTTGGCTTCGATCACCTTGCCGCCCAAGCGCTCGGGCACCTGAATGACGATCTGCGCCTTGCCGACCATGCGGCTGTCCTGGCTGTTCTGGAGCTCTTCGAACTTACGGATACGTGCCTTGGACTTAGTCTGGCGCGCTGCGGGCGTCTGCCGGATCCATTCGAGTTCGCGCTGCAACGCCTTTGTCTTGCCGCTTTCCTCGCGGCTTTCCTGCTCAAGCCGCTTGGCCTTCTTTTCGAGGTAGGTCGAATAGTTGCCTTCGTAGGGGTAGTACGATCCGCGATCGAGTTCGAGGATCCATTCCACCACATTATCAAGGAAGTAACGGTCGTGGGTGATCATCAGCACCGCACCGGCATATTCCTTGAGGTGGTTTTCCAGCCACTGCACCGACTCTGCGTCGAGGTGGTTGGTCGGTTCGTCCAACAGCAGGATCGAAGGCTTCTGGATCAGCAGACGGGTCAGCGCGACGCGGCGCTTTTCGCCGCCCGACAGGCTTTCCACCGCCCAGTCACCCGGCGGGCAGCGCAGGGCTTCCATCGCCACTTCAAGCTGGTTGTCGAGCGTCCAGCCGTCAACGGAATCGATCTTGTCCTGAAGCTCGCCCATTTCCGCGCCGAGGGTCTCGAAATCGGCATCGGGCTCACACATCAGCGCGCTGATTTCATTGAATCGGTCGACCATGTCGGCAATCCCGCGCGCGCCGTCCTTGACGTTTTCGAGCACCGTCTTGCTGTTATCAAGCTCCGGCTCCTGCTCAAGGTAGCCGACGGTGATGTTCTCACCCGCCCAGGCCTCACCGGTGTAGTCCGTGTCGATCCCGGCCATGATCTTGATCAGCGTCGACTTACCCGCACCATTGGGGCCAACGATGCCGATTTTGGCGCCTTGATAGAACTGGAGCGAGATGTTCGAGAGCACCGGCTTCTGGGCACCGGGAAAGCTCTTGGTCATGCCCTTCATGACATAGGCGTATTGCGCGGCCATCGGATTGGTCCTTCGGGATCGATAAATCGGGTGGTGAGGTTTGGCTGCGCAGATAGGGAAGGGGAGAGGCGAGGGCAAGCGGCTAGACTTAGCCGCGGGGCGAGCTTAGCAGTCGAGGCCATGAACCGCGTCATACCTGCGCTCGCCGCGCTTTCGCTCGCCGCTACCACTCAAGCCGAGACCGTAGCCCCCCTGCCGCCCCTCGAGCGCGTCGCAGACAATGCTCTTGAAGGTGACAAGAACGCTTGGGATTTCGTCGAAGGCATCACCACTGAAGTCGGCCAGCGGCAGGCGGGCACCGAGGCCGAAGCGCGCGGGCGGGCCTGGGCGGTTGCCTGGCTCAAGGCGAAGGGCTTCAAGAACGTCGCGGACGAGCCCTTCATGATGCCCACCTGGATTCCGGGCGAGCCGGGCCGTGCGGAGATCGTCAGTCCCTTCCCGCAGAGCCTCGCGGTTGCGCCGCTCGGTGACAGCGCGTCGACCGGGCCGGAAGGGATCACCGCCGAGGTCGTGATGTTCAAAAGCGTTGCCGAGCTTCAGGCCGCGCCCGAAGGCAGCCTGAAGGGCAAGATCGCCTTCGTCAGCAACGCCATGACACGCACGCAGGACGGCAGCCAGTACGGCTTTGCGGGTCCGACGCGCTGGGTCGCCTCTGGAATCGCCGCGAGCAAGGGCGCGGCGGCGACCGTCATCAAGTCGGTCGGCACCGATCTGCACCGCAACCCACACACTGGCGGCACGGACTTCCCTGAAGGCGTGACCCCCACCCCGGCGGGCGCGCTGAGCAATCCCGATGCGGCCAACCTTGAGCGGATGTTCCAGCGCGCGGGCGGTAAGCCGATTACCATGAAGTTGGTGCTCACCCCGCAGAATCTCGGTCAGACCCAGAGCGGCAATGTTGTGGGCGAGATCGTCGGGTTTAACCGCTCGCTGCCGCCAGTTCTGCTCGCCTGCCATCTCGATAGCTGGTGGATGGGCACCGGCGCCGTTGACGATGGGGCTGGCTGCGCGATTATTGCGGCGGCCGCGCTCAACGCGGGCAAGGCGGGCCAACCGCTGCGCACCATCCGCGTGCTGTTTGCCGGGGCGGAGGAAACCGGCCTGTGGGGCAGCGCGGCCTACAGCAAGGCCCACCTTAGCGAGCCAATCGCGGTGGGCCTTGAAAGCGATTTCGGCGCAGACCGCATCTGGCGCTTTGACAGCAATTTCCGCGAAACCAACCCGGCGCTCCACAAGAAGATCGCCGCAGCGGTCGCGCGCTTCGGGGTCTCGGCGGGCAGCGATGTCGCTGGCGGCGGGGCCGATCTCAACATCGTGCGCGACCAGAAGGGCGCGCTCGTCGATCTCCAGCAGGACGGCACCCGCTATTTCGACCTGCACCACACGCCGGACGACACGCTCGACAAGATCGACCCTGTGCAGCTGCGCCAGAACGTCGCAGTGTGGACTCAGGTGGTCGGCATACTGGCGAATGAAGGCATGTCGATCCAGACTGGCACCCCGATCCCCTCGGCCCCGGCGATCGCGGGCCAATAGCCTCGCGAGGCAGGCCGCGCCGGGCGCATATCGCTCGGCCCGCCTATCACTTCAGCCGCTTGGGAACGCGGGTGGCTCTTGTACCCTCTTGGCTGCAATGCGGGTACGAGGGAGGATAAGCGATGCAGGGACCACTGGCGGGGAAGGCGGCCATCGTAACGGGGGCGGCGCGCGGGCAGGGACGGGCGATCGCGCTCGCTCTGGCCGAGGCGGGCGCGGACGTAGCGATCTGCGATGTCGGCGCGGCAGCGATGCCGACGGTCGGCTATGCGATGGGTGGCGCACTGGATGACGTCGCTCGCGCCATCGAAGCGCAGGGGCGCAAGGCCGTGGCGATGGCCTGCGATGTGCGCGACCAATCACAGATCGACGCCTTCATGGCGGCCACGCTTGAGGCCTTCGGGCGGCTCGACATTCTGGTCAACAACGCCGGAATCCTGACCGGTGGCCGCCCCGCGCACGAGCTTGACGATGCGATGTGGACCACCATGATCGACATCAACCTGACCGGCGCTTGGCGGATGGCGCGCGCGGCGGTGCCGGTGATGATCGTAGGCGGTGAAGGCGGGCGGATCGTCAACATCGCCTCGGTCGCTGGCCATGTCGGCACGCCCGGCTATGCGCATTACTGCGCCTCAAAACACGGGCTCATGGGGCTGACCCGCGCAATGGCGGGCGAGCTTGCAGGCGAAAGGATCACCGTCAACGCGCTCTGCCCCGGGCTGGTGGATACCCCAATGGTCGCCCACGCCACCGATGAAGTCGCCGCCGCCCGCGGTCTCTCCACCGAAGAGGCCTACGAACTCCAGCTCACCCCGCATCTCATCAAAGAGAAAATCACAGCTGAACAATCGGCGGCAGCGGTGATGTATCTGGTGAGCGAGCCTGCGCGGGTGGTGACCGGTTCTGCGCTGATGATTGACGCGGGCTGGTCTGCGGTCTGAGGCACGGGGCCTGACGAAAACTGGTCGGGGAGACAGGATGCGAGTCCACTTTTCCGACCACCCGCAAAGCCCGGAAAACCGCGGGGTTCAACACGCCGAAAAGGGCGTGTGAACCAGCATGTGACATAGGACGAATCCGGCTGCAAGGGCTGAATACGGGAGGGCAGGGCGCTGTTTGGCGAACGCGATCGGGGGACGCGACCGCCTCGCTTCTACCGCTTATCGGGTCGCTTGCGCCCCGCCTCCGTATTCGTTTGGCAGCGCGTGGCGGAGACCGCCGGCAATGTCTGCTATGACCCCTTCGCCAATAATTCCTGCCGTTCAGCTGCCGACCCCAAACCAGACATGAACTCGCGCTAACCCGAGCGTGCGAGATTGATCTGTCCACCAGTGGCTGGGCGTGACCTTATCTTTGACCATAGAGGCCGCGTTCTTCGGGGAAACCTGGTGAGCGGGCTAATCGCGCTCTTGCGGTCCTGGCGCGCTGGGAGGGCCGGGAACGGTCGATCCGGGATCTCCGGCAATCTCGAATTCCACGAAGCCATTCAGCGATTTGAACGATTTGGACGTCAGCAGGTACGAGATAGTGTAGCCCCCGGCCTCTTCCAGTGGAACGGGCAAGCGATAGCGGACCTGCTTTTGCTTTCGGCGCAGGTATGGTGTTTCGGGCTCGGCGTTCACCTCGGTGTCGTCTGGCAGGCGCACCGTTACGCTGATCACCTCGGCGGGTTCGGCAAATGTCAGCGCGATGGTTTCGATCCCTTCCGCGACAATGCTGTCCTTGGCGGGGCTGGAGGCGACAAGCATATCGCGCGGGTCCAGTTTCTCGGCCGCCGCAGGGCTTGCCAGCATTCCTGCGAGGGCTGCCATAAGCACGAAGATCCGCATCGCGACACCGCCTTTCGTCATTTGTGGAATGCCTGGCGGATGGCATCGCTGCGCGAGTTGACTTCGAGCTTGCGGTAGATCGCCTTGACATGGGTGCCCACGGTATGGGGCGAGATGCCCAGCACGCGGGCGGCTTCCTTGTAGCTTTTGCCTTCCGCAAAGGCGCGCAGCAGTTCGGTCTCGCGGGTCGTCAGACGATCATCGGCGGCATTGTCCACCGCGCCCTGCGGCACTGGGGGCGGGGCACGCAGCAGATCGAGCAGATAAACCGCCGCTGCCGGGCTGACCGGGGCGCCGCCATCGAGGGTAATCGCTATGCCATCGAGAATTTGCTGCGGCGTGCTGTCCTTGAGCAGATAGCCATCCGCGCCTGCGCCAAGGGCCTTTACCACCGTATCGCGGTCGCCGAAGGAGCTGATGATCAACACCTTGGCGGTGCACCCGGCCTTGATCTCGGGCACCATAACATAGCCATTGCCGTCCGGCAGGCCGATATCCATCAGGAACAGATCGGGCTGAAGCGCAATTAGTCCGCGTCCGGTGGCCAGATCAGGGGCCATGGCGATGACGTCATAGCCTTCGGCCATGCCCATGATCTGCATGAAATAGCGTCGGACTGTCGGTTCATCCTCGATGATCGCGATGCGGACAGGGGCGCTGGGCTGCGGATCGGTCATGCAGCGGTCCTAACGCGTTTGCCGGGCGGGGCGTATCCCATGAAATGGCCGATTATATGGGATGCGCGGCATGGGCGGTCTGGCGCAAGGTGAGGGTGACACGGGTGCCTTCGCCGGGCATAGCCTGCAAGGCATAGTCAGCTCCCACCGCCCTTGCGCGGACACGCATATTGGCAAGGCCGCGCCCTGCCTCGCCATCGCCGGTCCCGCCACTGCCATTGTCGGCAATCGCGATTTCGACCCCGCCATCGCTGTGCTGGGCGATGGTGATCGCAATCTCGGTGCCGCTGGAATGCTTGAGCGCGTTGGTGACCGCCTCCTGCATGATGCGGAACACCTGCAACACATCGCGCGGGCCAAGATCGGGTGCGGCCAGCGCATCGGGCTGGCTCCAGCGGAAGGCGAAGCCCGCCGCTTCGACCCGCGGCTGCACCCGGGCGCGGAAGGTGGCGAGGGCGGCTTCGAGCGATTCCCCCACGGAATCCATCGAATCCACCATCAGCCGCATCTCGTCGATCACGCTCTGGAGCCCCTCGGCCACCTTGGGGGGATCGGCCTCGCCCAGCCGCGCGCTCAGCATCATCGTCATCAGCTGGCTGCCCAGCCCATCGTGGAGATCGCGCATGATCCGGCGGCGTTCCTCGTCATGGGCCTGCGCGCGCACCAGCGCCTGTTCGCGCAAAGCGGCCTCGGCCAGTTCGGCCTCGCGCTGGGTGACCTTGGCTTGCAGCATTGCGTTGAGCGCGCCTTGCGACTGGAACAGCCGGAAATTGCGCGCGAGGAAGGCGGCGGTCATCGCCAGCAGCAGGAAGGCCGAACTATTGAGCAGGTTGCCTTCGCCAATACCCCATTCCGGAAACCAGTTGGTAATCGCGTCAAACACCAGTGCGGTTGCCATTACGGTCAGGAGGACGCTTTCCACCAGCCGACTTTCCGCCCGCGTGGCAAAGTGCCAAGCCAGCCGCGCCAGAACGAGCACCGCCGCGCCCATAAGATACCAGATCCACAAGGTGGTCGGGCGGTCATAGCCTTCAGGCATCGCCACGCCATAAACATGCCATGATATAACCGCGATCGCCGCGCCATAGGCTGCCATCGCTCCGGCCTGCAAACCTCGCAGCGGCTTGCCCGTCCAGCTGTCGACGAAGCAGAGCAGCGCGGTCGGGACAAACAGATAGATCGCAAAGAACGCTAGCATCCGGCCCCAGCCATCTAGCGGCGGGTTCATCCACAAGGCGTAGGTGAGATAGGCGACGAAGCCTGCACACAGGGCGCTGAGCCAAGCGGCAAAGCGCCAGTCGTCCGACCGGAAGGTCATGATCCCCGCCAGCAGCCCCAGCATCCCCAGCACGGCTGCCGACAGCATGTAGAAACCGTTGATGAAGAATAGGCGATTGGCGCTGTAGCTTTCCAACGCGTCAAATTCTGCGATGATCGGAGGGTAGATGTCGGTATAGGGAAAGCCGTCGCGCACGGTGATGTATTGAATTTCGTTGCTGCCTTCGCGCAGCAATCCTGCAGGAATGCGGGTGAGGAATGTGCGCTGGCCATCAAAGGTAACGGCGCCAGGCTGCATCTGCCCGCGCGCAAACAGCGTCGACCCGTTGACCGCGAGGCGATAGTTGTCGGCTTGCAAGGTCGAAATAATGCCAAGGCCATTTGCAGGCACCGCATCCACCTTGACGTTGATCCGGACGCTGAAGATCGCGGTGTCGCAGCAATGGGTGAAGGGAATTTCGACCGGCTGATATTGCGCCTTGGCGGCAGCGGCAAAGGTCGGGCTGTCCAGCCGCGCAATGGTCGCCCCGGTGATTTCGAGCGGCGCGGGGCGCTCCGCTCGGTCGGCCTCGGTAAGTGGATTAATCAGCAACCAGTAAACCAGCTGCACCGCCAACAAGGTCACAGCAAATATTGCAAGTTGGCGCCAGGCAATGCGGCTCGTCATTGTCTTCAAATTCCCCCCGTTTGCGCCGAGCGATGCCTTAAAGTCTGCCACCTGAAAAGAGGGCAAATCTGCGGCTTTGCAAAGATATGGCACCATAAGGCAGCGGCTATCCGGGCGGCCTGCACCACCTTATCACTTCGGGACGTCTGCAACGGCTGCGGCCACAAAAGGGGGATGATGATGCGACACGGGATGATTGCGGGTCTGGCGCTGCTTGGCGCTGGCTTGCCGGCGCAGGCGCAAGTGCAGGCGACCCCGCCCAAGCTGATCGCACCCAGCTTCGATTGTGCCAAGGCAAGGCCGGGCACCATCGATCAGGTGATCTGCAAGGACCGCGAACTCTCGATCCTCGACCGCACGATGGGCCTCGATTACGAACGCGCCAAGCTCCAGACCCCGCCAGTGGAAGAGGCCACTCTGCTGCGCGAACAGCGCGCCTTCATCGCCAATCGCAATCTGTGCATGAAGCGGCGGGAAGACCGGCAAGCATGCATCGCCTTCGCGTACGAATCGCGGATCGAGCGGCTTGGCGAATGGATCGACCGTTCGGCATGGAGCGGCGAATGATCCGCGCGCCTCTGATCGCGCTGGCCGCAGCGCTTGCCGCCGCCCCAGCTCTGGCCAACGACACCGAGGCCGAAATCGCGCTCGGCGGCCTGATCTTCGAGGCCAACGACCAGATCAGCATGGACAGCGAAGACCTGTTCATCAGCGCCGAACTGGTGCGGGTGCGCTACACCTACACCAACCATTCCAGCGCCCCGATCACGCTGCTGGTGGCCTTCCCGCTGCCTGCCGTGCCGCTCCCGGGTCAGGAGCCCGACTGGATCGAGGCCGCCTATCCCGATTGGGAGCAGACCATCGGCATGGAAACGCGCGTCAATGGCAAGGTGGTGGGGCTGATGCGGCTCGATATCGCCAAGGTTGCGGGCGTGGATGTCGACAAGCGGCTGAAGGAACTCGGCTGGCCCGCAAGGCACTGGGAGGACAAGGGGTTTGCCGCGCGGCTCAACGCTCTGCCCGACGATGAGAAATACGCGCTCACCGCCGAAGGCCTGCTGGCGATGGACGAGGATGAGCCGGGTAAGGTCCGCCCGTTCTGGAGCGTCGAGACCAGCTATGTGCGCACCCAGACCTTCCCGCCCGGCGTGCCCATCACGGTCGAACATCGCTACACCCCGATGGTGGGCGGCACGGTCGCCAGCGCACTCGACCGCGACATCAGGGGAGAGGCGCTCGATCCCGACAGCGAATATATCACCCGCTACTGCGTCGATGAGGCCTTCGTGCGTGGCTATGACCGCAAGCGTTACAACGCCGATGGCAGCCGCAACGATAATGTCTTCCCGGTCGAAAACTGGATCGGCTACACCTTGTCGCCCGGGGCCAACTGGCGCGGGCCCATCAAGCGGTTCCGGCTGACGGTGGACAAGGGCTACCCCGATCGCCTCGTCAGCCTGTGCATGGACGGGATCAGGAAGATCGGCCCCACCCGGTTCGAGGTGGTCAAGACGAATTACGAGCCGTCCCATGATCTCAATGTGCTGATCGTCACCCTCGCGCCCACCGAAGGCGGGCAGTAGCAGCGCGAGGCGCGGCATCCCATGATATGGGAGCCATGATGCATGGGATGCCGCCCGGCTGCCTGCCCGCCTAACCCTGTTGCCACTGAATTCATCAGCAACAGGAGAGTGACCCATGACCCGAACTGAAAGCCGCAGCCGCCTGCTGATCGCTGGCACGCTGAGCATCGCCAACCTCGCGCTGGTCGGCAGCCTCGCGCTCGCCGGGCTGGCCGCACCGGCCCATGCGCAGGGCCAGAACCGCGAGGCGATCGTCAAGACCAGCAAGGCCGCCCCGTGCCCCTCGGGCTGGCGCCATCCTGATGGCAGCACCAGCGTGTGCGAGCCGATGGGCACCATCGCGCCCAAGGTCTACGCCAAGAAGGAAAAGGAAACCTGCGCGGACGGCTATTACGAAGTCTACCGCGTGTGGTGTTCGACCAAGAAGCCCTGATCCGGCCCGTCCCGATAATTCGCGACCTTTCAGGAGTTTCGCACCATGAAGATGATCACCACACTTGCCGCCGGTGCGGCCATGGCCTTTGCCGCAATTCCGTTTGCCAGCCCTGCGATGGCGCAGGGGGCTGAGGGAAAATTTCCCGTTCCTCGCGCGGGTTGCCCGAAAACCCATGTGACTGCCAAGCGGAGCCCGGACACAGTATATTATTGCTATCCAAAGAAGGTCTCAAACGACGATTCTTCGAGTTCGTCTTCGTCCGGCAGCTCGGGCGGCCCGGTCTACACGGACCCGACCTTCGGCAACCTCACCAAGGCCAGCGAGTATGACCGCTGCCCGGTCGGCTACCACACCAGCGACAGTGCGCGCACGACCTGCGTGTCGTACCATGAGGGCAAGTCGCCTGCATCGCGCCTGAAGAAGGGCGGCGCCTGCGCGGCGGACGAGGTCGACGAATGGGGCGTGTGGTGCACCTCGAAATCCACGACCCTGACGCGCGCGCAGGCTGAGGACGAGGCGATCTCGGACGTCAACATCATCTTCGCCCCGGAAGGGCGCGGCGCGACCCAGGGGCCGGAATACCAGAACACCCCCGGCATCCTTGCGATCTTCGGCCCCAAGGGCGGTGCGCAAGCGAGCAACGCGGCAGCGTCTTCCGGCGATCAGGCCGCAGCCCAGCAGACCGCGCAGTGCCCCGCCGGTTCCGGCTCGGCCTCGGGTGCTGCCATTGGCGGCGCGATCGGCGGTGATGCCGGGGCGGTGCTGGGCGGCATGCTCGGCGGGCTCGGCAAGAAGAAGAAAAAGGCCGCTGGCTGCTGACCTCTCTGGCGGGACCGGACGCTGACCGTCCGGCCCGCCGCACCATCTTTCAGCTGGAACGCACGCGCCAATGCAACAGGGGGCGGGCGTTCGAGGTTCACGGGGGCCATTTGCGACCCGGACCCCGTCGAACACTTGCGGGAGCGCCGCCGCGACGCCGCGCTCCCGCCTTTTGCCGCCTTGCGCGATCAACAGGAGTTTGCCGATGCGTCTCGCCCCGATCCTCGCCGCGCTGCTGGCTGCGGTCCTCACTGCCGCACCCGCCGCCGCGGAACTGCCCGCCCCGGAACTGACTGCGAGCTTCCCCGCCAATCAGGAAGAAATCGCCGCCCCGCTCGACGCGATCACGCTGATTTTCGCGGCCGACGCCGATCTGGTCAATGTCACCATCATCACCCCCGATCAGCGGCGTCTGGTGCTGCATGACGCCGCTACCGCAGACGAAGCGCGCCGGGACACGATGTTCGTCCTCAGCCTGCCCGAAGTGGTCAGCCTTCCGGGCGTCTACCTGATCGAGATCGACGCCTCGGTCACCGACCCCAGCGACAGCTCATCCTCGGCGCTCAGCACCATGAACAGCTTCATCATCACCGAAGCCGTAGCGGCGAACGAACCCGCGCCACCCGTGCCCGAATAGGGGCAAGCCTATGAGTCTCTCGTACGGCAATCTCCTGCATTCGGGAGCGCTCTGGCTGATTTGGGATGGGAAACCGGCCTTTCCGGTATCCACCCAGCTTCGGTCATGGAGCTTTGCTTGTCATAGCGCCAAGACCGGACATTGGTGCGGCGATGTGCCGAGGCCATGTCACCTACCGATACCCTGTCCCCATCCGGGCGGTAGCCGGAGAACTTCGCGGACCTTGTCATCCGTTCGTCGCTGCTCTGCCTCGATTTGCGACGCCCGCTCAGGTTGTGATTTGGCCAAGGCTGAACGTTCCTTCTTCAGGCTTTCGCGGAGTTCGAGGACGCTGTCGGTTGTCGTGCTCAAATGCGTGAACGCCTGTGCCGCGTGAAGAAGGCTTGGCTCCATATCAGCCAGAGGTATCCTCTGCACATTTCGGCGTTCGGTGTCACTGTCATGGCGCATGGTCATATAGCCGTCTGTGATGGCGACATCCCATTTGCCGGAAACGACAGCATCCAGCACCTTCCGCGATTTCTCAATGCGCCGCTGCTCGGCGGAAACCGCCTCTGTCTTGCGCTTCCAATCGGCCTCGGCCGCTTCAGCTTGTTGCCTTGCTTCCGCAAGCTCATGTCTTGCCTGGATAACACCTCTCGCCCAATCGGGCGCATCTTTCTCGATGGTGGCACGGATTGGTTCGGGCATCGACGCCATCAGTTGAGGCGCAACAGCGACCTTACCGCTGTCATCAATGGTGACCTTGTCAGATGCCGACGCGGTGGCGGAGATCACGGTCAGCCAGCGCTCCTGCAAGAGCGTCGCGGCGTTAGCCTGTCGATCTTTCGCCGCAGCGGCATTCAATGCCTCCGTTGCCGTGTCTAGACGCTGTTTGATCTGTTTTTCTGCATCGTTGTTGTTCGCGATCCTGATATCCAGATCGCGCACGGCATCTTGATGCGCTCGCAGGGCTTCCTGATGGGCGTCGACGGACCGCTGATGCTCCTTGCGCTCTCGTTCCAGCGTCGCTTCCTTGTCAGCCAGCCTGAGCAACGTTCGGCGAACGGTCTCAAGCGCATCGGCAAGCGTGCGTCCGATTGCTACAATGCCTGCCGACCAACGGCTCTCGTATGCCGTCTTCTCCGGGTGGGTCATTCGAGATTTCGCCATTGAGAGAGTGGCTCCGGAAACCCGCAGTTCTAGACCGTTTCCATCGTCCGCCGCCCTGACGAGAAGTGCCAGTTGTGCCGCCTCACGATTACGGTCGCGCTCAAGTTGTTCCCGTTCGGTCGTGACCTGCGCCATTGCAGATTTCGCGGTTTCCATAAGGGCAGCGGCCGCTCGCCTAGTCTCAGCCATCGCCTGAAGATGTACGTGCTTCATCCGCGCAACGACGGCAGGAGTTGGTTCAACGCCAAGCCCTTCGGCCATCAGGGCCATCATCTCGTCTGCGATGGTGTCCTTGCCGCAGTACCGATCGAGGTCGCAGGCGACCCACTCAACATCCATCTCGTCATGGCCTGCCGCTTCCAGCATCCGACGCTGGGCTTCGGTCAGCTCGTTGCCCGTGCCCGGACGCTGGGCGATATCGAACGCGCTCGCCATGGTGCGGTACTCCCGCACGCGGGCCGCCGGATCACGCGCCGGATCGTGCAGCTCCATGATCAGCTTCGACAGGCAATTGCGCAGTTCGGTTTCGAACAGCCCCTTGATCGTGTCTGCATCGAGCGTCTGGTTCTGTTCGAAGTAGGCGTTCACGGTCCGGCGCACCCTGTCAAACTGCGCGGTGAGAATCGCGACCCTTTCGCGCGCTTCCTGCCCGTCACAGGTGGAAAGTGGCACGATTACATGGATATCCTTGCCATCCAGCAAACGGACCCGTCTGCGGAAATAGTAGCGGCCATAGCGGCGCGTGCTGAAGGGTATCTTTGGCATTGAAGGGCTCTCCGAGAAGGCTCGGTGAACCGGCATGTGACATAACATGTGACACTCCGCCTCACCGAGAGGTGAAAAGCGGTTTTCCTTCAATGCTTTGCAAGAAAAGTGGTCGGGGAGACAGGATTCGAACCTGCGACCCTCTGCTCCCAAAGCAGATGCGCTACCGGGCTGCGCTACTCCCCGACTCTGTTTCGTCCCGCCCGCTCCGCGCTCGCCTCCGGTGGGCCCGGCAGGATTCGAACCCGCGACCTAGCCGTTATGAGCGGCCAGCTCTAACCGCTGAGCTACAGGCCCTTGGAAACAAGGCACCGGAACGCAGGGCGAGGCCCAGCCCCTACTCTGCCACTGACAGGGAGACAAGCTGGTAAACGTGCTGCCTATCCGCCGGTTGCTGCGATGATATCGGTCACCTTGCATGTCGTCACCCCGCGCGCGGTCAGACGGGCGTAGACCGCCTCCAGCCAGCCATAGAGGGCCTCCACGTCAGCTTGGGTGGCGGTGTAGGGCGTATAGCCAGGCGCGAGGGAGGGGCTGTGGAACGACAGCACCAGCACCGGAAGCCCATCATCCAGCGCGATATCGATGCCGCGCAGCGCCTCTTCGCTGGATACGCCTTCCGGCGTCAGTGCGATCCGCTCCAGCAGACCGAGCCGCGAAAGTGCACCCATGCCGCGCGGGATCCGCTCGCCGATCCGTTGCAGCGGCCGCCCCATGCCGCGCAGGCGTCCGGCATGGACCGATGTGACGGGCAGTTCGAGCAGCCGCATTGCGCCGTCGACCCAATAGGGTTCAAGCGGATGCCGGGTGTAATCCGGCCCGCCACCCGCGCTGTAATCGAACAGCGAACGCACCGAGGTATCGACTCTGATTCCGGCGTGCTTCAACAGGTCGGCGGTGTGCGGCCCAAGCCCATACCGCCCCGCGCGGTAGATCAGCGGAGCGGTGCCGAACTTGGCTTCAATCGCGTCGCGCAGACCCATGAACTTGGCCATCTCCAGTGCTTGCGGGAGATTGCCGGCAAAGGAGTTGTAGACGCACACCTCCTCATCGAAGGGCGGATTGACCCACGGGTGCAATTGCACGCCGACTTCCGCCGTGCCGCGCCGCACCGCATCGCCGATGATCTCAACGGCGCGCGCATCCTGCACGATGGGCCAATCGACCAGATAGACGGGGTGCGCGCCGATCGCCTCGCAGAAAGCCTGAAAGCGCGGGATCGCCTCGACATGCTTGACGCCGTAGCCGTCACGCCGGAATGGGGCGGTCCAATTGAAACACTCTTCGGTATCGACTGTCAGCAGCACGCGCTGGCCGAAGCCGGGCGCAAAGGCAGCCGTGCGCCCGGCAGGCGGCACATCGAGCATTGATCCTGTGGTCATCGTCCTCGCACGCCCCCGCGCATCAGCCTAAGCCTCAACGGCGCTAGGCAGAGCGGGAATTTCGGTCAAGAGCGGCAGGGTCAGCACCAGCGTCTTGCCATCGCGCCGCATTGCACCGCCTGCCGCGCGTGCTTCTGCCCGAGCAAGGCGCAGGGCAAAGCCGGTGCCGAACAATCCGGCATTGATCGCGCTTTCCGCAGAGCGGGTGGTTGCGGCAAACAGGTTGTCCTCCGCTGCAAGCCGCGCGGGCAGGGCGCAGATCAGCCGCGCCATTGCGCCGCCTGCACCGATCAGCGGATCGAGCTGCACCGCAATCCGCTCACCCGCGCCGCAAGCCGCGCCGAGGCTGGCGAGCAGCCGCCACACCAGCGCCTCGGCGTCCTCGGGGTCGAGCCCGATCAGCAGGGTGGCAGTATCGGGGAAGGAGAGCGCCAGTCCCGCGCCCTGCGGCGCCAGCACCGGATCAAGCTGGGCAGCGGTGCGGCGCACCAAGGCGGCGAGATCGGTCTCACCCGGTTCGATCCGGGTCGCGCCCGTTTCCAGCCGCGCGAGCCGGTCAAGCTCCTCGAACCCGGCAAGGATACGCGCGGCATCGGCCGCGATGGCGGCGGCGAGCGCGCGGTATTCATGCGGGGCAGGGCCGAACAGCTGCTGCTGGATCACCTCGGCATAGCCCTGCACGGCGGTGACGGGCGTGCGCAATTCGTGGAGCAGCTGGCGGATGCGGTCCGCTTCGCGCGCTTCGGGGCCGGAGGGGCCGCTGGTCGCATCGGGCGCGCGGCGGAAGCGGCCGAAATAGCCGGTGAAGTGGCCTTCCTCGCTAAAGCGCGGTTCGGCATCGACGATCCAGTCGCCGGTGATGGCAGGCGCACCAGAAAGGCTGATCTCGCCCCCGGTGATCGGCTGGCGGCGGGCAAAGGCACGGGCGAGACTGGCGCTGCCCGAGGTATCCGCGCCGCCCGTGTGCGAGGCGAACAGGCGGGTCCCGACCACCATCGGTGCGACTTCGCTGACGGCCCAAGCGATCCGCCCGCTGGTGTCAGCGGCAAAGCCGAAGCTGGCAATGGCGCGCTGGTTGCGCTCGGGCAATTCGCCCAGCGGCAATCGCGGCGAGCTATCGAGATCGAGCGGGCTGTCACCGCGCGTCCGGCGGAACTGGGCGATCCGCTCGACCAGCGCAGAGATCTCGGTGCGGCCACTCTCGTCCCGGTCGCGCTGCCGGATGGGGATGGCGGGCGCCACGGGACGCACAACCTCTGGGGCCTTGCGCAGCAGGATCGGCGCGGACGGCGGAGCGGGCAGGGACTCCGCAGCAGTCATAGGCCCGGTTGGCGCAACCTGCGGATCGGCGGTCGAAGTAGCTGGGGCGGGAAGTCCGCGATCATGCACGCCGAGCCGGGACAGCAAAGCCTCGACATCAATCGGCAGATCGCGGCGCAGACGCAGAAACCCGCGCGCGCGCACCGGCAGGCGCGGGATCAGCGCGGTCCAGTCGTCCGAGGTCAGCTCGGCGCGGCTCAAGGCGGCGGAAGCGACATCGGGTTCGTGATCGGATAGGTGCGACGCCAGATCGGGGCTGCGGAACCGCCAGCCCGGCTCTCGGATCATTTGCGCCCGGTTGGAGGCGGGAATCGCCTCGGCCAGCGCGTCCATCCGCAGCCAAGCGGCTGCCAATAGGCTAGGGTCGCTTCCGCGCGCATGGGCGCGGTCCTTGCCCAATAGATCGAGCAATTGCCGGTACTGCGTGCGCAGGCTCGCCTCGCCAGTGGCGCGTTGGCGCAGCACGGTGGCAAGGCGATCATCGAAGAACAAACTCGTCTCCTCAAGCGGGCGTAGACAGCACGAATCACATGCGCCGAAACGCCGCGCCGCGTACCCATACGCTGTGCCAAGCTGTTCGTCTTATCAGGATGGAGCAATAGTCACAGTCTAACGCTCAAGGCGCGTTGCAAAGCGGGACAATTGCTGGCAGACCTAATAATATTAGCCAAGCGAGCCATCCGGCGAGCGTCTTGTTTCTTTGCGATCATAATGCACGCGCGTTGCCGCCGGGTGAACGCTGGCGTGATGGGGGAGCTTCAGCCACGTGGCCAATCTCGACGATATCGACCGCCGATTGCTGGCGGAATTGCAGGCAGAAGGCCGCGTCACCAATGTCGAACTCGCCCAGCGCGTCGGGCTGACCGCGCCGCCGTGCCTGCGCCGCGTGCGCGGCCTCGAGGAAGACGGTGTGATCCGCGGCTACCACGCCGATCTCGACCCGTCGAAACTGGGCTTTGCGATCACCGTCTTCGCGATGGTCAGCCTCAAGAGCCAGGCCGAAGCCAGCTTGCGTGAATTCGAGGAGCATATGCGTGCGCTGCCCGAAGTGCGCGAATGCCACATGCTGAATGGCGAGATCGACTTCATCCTCAAGATCGTGAGCAAGGATCTTCAAAGCTTTCAGGAGTTCCTGACCGGCAAGCTGACGCCCGCGCCGAATGTGGAAAGCGTCAAGACGTCGCTCACCATCCGAACAGCCAAGCAGGAGCCCGGCGTTCCTTTGTAAATGGGTTGGCCGCTGTGACCGATGCACCTCGACTAGCTGAACCTGTCACCGGGCGTTGCCTGTGCGGCGCGGTGACGATTACGGTTACCGCGATGCAGGCCGAGGTCGATATCTGTCACTGCGCGATGTGCCAGCGCTGGGGCGGGGCGTTCTACGCAGGCGTGAAGGGCGAAGGCGCCGAAGTGACGGGCGAGGACGCTGTTACCATCTACCGCTCCAGCCCGTGGGCCGAGCGCGCCTTCTGCGGAACCTGCGGCAGCAACCTGTGGTATCGCTTCCTGCCGACCGGCGGGCGCTCGTTTCTGGCGGGCCTGTTCGATCTGCCACCGGGCTTCGGGATCGAGCAGCAGATTTTTGTCGACGAAAAGCCCGATTGGTATGATATTGCTCAGGAAAGCCCGATGCTGACGGGCCCCGAGGTGATCGCCGAGGCGATCGCGCAGGGGCTTAAACTCGGCGACTAATGCAGCTTCAGCTTGGGCCGCACGATGCGGTTCACGCGGCCCACCAGCATCAGGAACGTCGCCTTCACCCAGCCATGAATGCCGATCAGGTGCAGGCGGTACAGCGAGGTGTAGATGAACCGCGCCAGCCGTCCCTCGATCGCCATGCTCCCACCGATCAGGTTGCCCATCAGGCTCCCCACGGTCGAGAAGCGGCTGAGCGACACCAGCGAGCCCTTGTCATGATAGGCGAAGTGTCGGAGCGGCTGTCCGCGCTGCATCCGGCAGATATTGTCGAACACCGTGCCTGCCATCTGGTGCGCCGCCTGCGCACGCGGGGGGACGGGGCGGTCTTCGCCGGGCGGGGTGTAACTGGCGCAGTCGCCGAGCGCGAAGATGCTCGGATCAACCGTGGTCTGCAAAGTGTCGGTGACGAGGATCTGGTTGCGCGAATTGGTCTCCAACCCAAGGCCTGAGAGGTAGTCTGCCCCCTTCACGCCCGCCGCCCAGACGATCAGATCGGCCTCGATCACCTCGCCCGTTCTGGTGATGAGCTGGCGCGGGCGGGCTTCGACCACCTGCACGTCAGGGCGGACCTGCACGCCGAGCACGCCGAGCTCATGCTTGGCCGCTGCCGCGAGCTTTTCGGGCAGGGCGGGAAGAATGCGCGGCCCAGCTTCGAGCAGGGTCACGTGCATCCGGCCCTCGTCAAACACTTCAAGCCCGTAGTGCCGCAGCGCGCCCGCCGCATTGTACAGCTCGGCGGCCAATTCTACCCCCGTCGCCCCGCCGCCGACGATGGCGATGCGCACCTGTTCGTTGGCGGTTGGATCGTTCATCATCGCCCGGCTGACGCGCAGGCAGTGGTTGAGCAGCCGGGTGCGGAACCGGTCCGCCTGCACGCGGCTGTCGAGGTAGAGGCAATGTTCCTTCACCCCCGGCACACCGAAATCGTTCGATACCGACCCCATCGCCAGCGCGAGGATATCGTATCGGATGGTGTGGGCCTCGATCAGCGCGCTGCCGTCCTCATCCTTTACCGGAGCGAGGCTGATGGTCTTGGCCTCCCGGTCGATCCCGTCGAGACTGCCCTGGAAGAAGCGATAGCCCCAGCGGTAGCAATGCCCGCGATAGCCAACTTCATCGAGGTTCGCATCGAGCGATCCGGCCGCGACTTCGTGCAGCAACGGCTTCCAGATGTGCGACAGGTTTTTGTCGACCAGAATGATGTCGTGCCGCTTGCGCCCGTATTTCGCGCCGAGCCTGCGGACCAGTTCCAACCCGCCCGCGCCCCCGCCGACGACGACAATCTGGGTCTTGCGGTTCATCCGTCACTCCTTGGCACACGCAGTGCAGCGCAATCCCGCAGCCCTGTTAGCGGGTGCGGGCAGCAAATGCGCGTCAAATCAACGTAGCGCTGTGCAACTTGTGTTGCGGTGCAGCAAAAAAGCATCAGCGCGCCAACCGCTAAGCGTTCCAGCACTTTGGCTGCAATGCCGGTAGCTAGCTTCGCAGCGCCCACTCAAGCGGTGCCGGCAGCGTGTCGCCGCTGTAGTCCACTTGCAGCACTCGGCGCGAACCCGTGACGGTCGAGCGGCGTGACGCGTGCAGGATCGGTGTAGCGTAGGCCCATACGTCGCCGTGCTGGGCAAGACATGCGGCAACCTCGCTGGTGGCCACCACCGCAGTTATGCGCGCTTCAGGGATGTAACCCTTCCGATGGGACCCAAGCGCGATTTCGAGCGGTGCATTGTCTGGTGTGACGGGATCGAGGTGGATACGCAGCGTGATCATCGCCCCGATCAGCGCAAAGGGCGGCTCGACATGCGGGCTCCCTTGCTTGACGGTCCACGGGCCGTATCCTTCGACTTCCGCGCGTGCGGCAACGTTGATTGTGCGATCCTGATGCCAACCTAATGCCCAGTTGGTAGCTGGTGACTTGTCGAAAGCAATTGCGCGCACCGGCCGCGCGGGCCGTCCCAACAGTTGCGAAGCCAGCGCGGCAATCGGCCCGGGCGAGACGAGGTAGGAAGCGAAGGCGCCCAGCCGGTGGAGCCGAGTGCCGGGCGCAGTCGGGGCGTTGGCGTACCAGTCTGCAAGGGCGGGAAGCATGTCACGGGCGGAACCCGGAAACAGCTGCGCGCCGTCAGTGGCAAACGAGAGCGTGTCTAGCCGACCCGCTCTTCCAGCCACTTTTCCAACCACTTGATCGAATAGTCGCCGTTCAGCACATCGTCCTGCCGCAGCAGTTCCTGATGCAGCGGGATGTTGGTTTTCACACCTTCGACCACCATTTCCTCAAGCGCGCGGCGCAGGCGCATGATGCAGCCTTCACGGGTGCGGCCATAGACAATCACCTTGGCGATCATGCTGTCGTAATAGGGAGGGATCCGGTAGCCGGCGTAAAGCCCTGAATCGACCCGCACATGCATCCCGCCCGCCGCATGATAATACGTCACGAGGCCGGGCGAGGGCGCGAAGTTGAACGGGTCTTCGGCGTTGATCCGGCACTCGATTGCGTGCCCCTGAAACTCGAGCTCGTCCTGCGTGACCGACAGCGGCTTGCCTTCAGCGATGCGAATCTGTTCGCGCACCAGATCGACGCCGGTGATCGCTTCGGTGACGGGGTGTTCGACCTGAAGCCGGGTGTTCATTTCGATGAAGTAGAACTCGCCGTTTTCCCACAGGAATTCGATCGTCCCCGCGCCGCGATAGGCCATATCGCGCATCGCCTTGGAGCAGACTTCGCCCATCCGGGCGCGTTCTTCGGGGCTGATGACGGGGGAGGGGGCTTCTTCCAGCACCTTCTGGTGGCGGCGCTGGAGCGAGCAATCGCGCTCACCCAAGTGGATCGCATTACCATTGCCATCGCCGAACACCTGGAATTCGATGTGGCGCGGATTGCCGAGGTATTTCTCGATATAGACTGTGGCATCGCCGAACGCCGCCTTTGCCTCGCTGCCGGCCTGCTGCATCAGGGTTTCGAGCTTGTCCTCGGCCTCGCACACCTTCATGCCGCGCCCGCCGCCGCCGCTCGCGGCCTTGATGATCACGGGGTAGCCGATTTCCTTCGCGATCCGGCGCGCTTCGTCGAAATCGCTGACCGCGCCGTCCGAGCCGGGGACCAGCGGCAGGCCGAGCGCGCCAGCCGTGCGCTTGGCCTCGACCTTGTCGCCCATGGTGCGGATATGTTCGGGCTTGGGGCCGATCCAGATGATGTCATGCGCTTCGACAATATCGGCGAACTTGGCGTTCTCCGACAGAAAGCCGTAACCGGGGTGGATCGCATCGCACTGCGCAATCTCGGCAGCCGAGATAATGTTGGCGATGTTGAGATAGCTTTCGCCAGCGGGCGGCGGGCCGATGCATACCGCATGATCGGCAAGGCGCACGTGCATCGCATCGGCATCGGCGGTGGAGTGCACCGCCACCGTCTCGATCCCCATTTCATGCGCCGCGCGGTGGATGCGCAAAGCGATCTCGCCGCGATTGGCGATCAGGATGCGTTTGATCCCCATGGTTTAGGAAATCACCACGAGCGGCTGGTCGAATTCGACCGGCTGAGCGGTTTCGATCAGGATCGCGGTGATGGTGCCGGCGCGCGGGGCGGTGATCGGGTTCATGACCTTCATCGCCTCGACGATCAGCAACGTGTCGCCTTCCTTGACCGCTTGGCCGACCGATACGAAGGGCGCAGCGCCGGGCTCGGGCGTCAGATAGCAGGTGCCGACCATCGGTGATTTGACCGCATTCTTGAGATCGGGGCCAGCAGGCGCGGCGGGCTCTGCCGGGGCAGGCGCAGCGGCGGCGGGCGCAGCCGCAGCAGCAACCGGAGCGGGCGCAGCGGCATAGACCGGCGCCGCCGAGGCAACCGCGCCGCGCGAAACGCGGATCTTGCGGTCGTCATCTTCGACCTCGATCTCGGTCAGTCCGGTTTCGTTGAGCAGTTCGGCCAGCTCACGCACCAGCGCCGTGTCGATGTTCATGCCCCCCGACTTGCGCTTGCCCGAATCTTTGCCGTGTCCGTCGTCGTTCGACATGAAAGCCCCTTGGTGAATGCTAAGCCCGTTTATGCGAGCGACCTATTCACGCCAATTGCGGCTGGCAAGTGGCAAGGGTGCAAAATGTGAAAGTTGGGTGACGTTTCAGATCTGACCCGACGCTACGGCTTCGAGCGCGATACGGTAGGAGTCTGCGCCGTGCCCTTCGACCGTCATGGCTGCGCCCATGCCGACATAGGACAGGTGACGGAACGGTTCGCGCGTCTTGGGATCAGACAGGTGGACCTCGATCACCGGGGTGCGGATCGCTTTGATCGCATCGAGCAGCGCCACAGACGTGTGCGTATAGGCCGCCGCATTGAGCAGGACCGCACGCGCACCCTCCGCCTGCGCTTCATGCAGCCAGTCGACCAGCATCCCTTCGTGATTGGTCTGGCGCATCTCGATTTCCAGCCCGAGCTCGCGGGCGCGGTCTTCGAGCATCCCCGCGATGTCATCGAGTGTGGTGGTGCCATAAATCTCCGGCTCGCGCGTGCCGAGGAGATTAAGGTTCGGGCCGTTGAGGACGTAGACGAGGTTGGTCATGAAGTGGGGATAGCGGGAAGGTGCGGGGCGGGGAAGGGGGGTGGAAAAGCCAGCGCTCTTGTTGTTTCCCGGGGTCTGTGAGACCATACACGGATGCATCATGCGTCCCACAAAGGTTCGGAAGAACGACTTTACATCAAAGCGTTGTCGATCCGTCACGAACGCGGTCGGGGGTTGTGGAGGCCGATCATGTGGCATCTCGCGCATCGGGGCCACGCGGACGCCATGATCGAATTGGCGGACTGGTTTTGCGGCGATGATGCCGCCAAGGACGTTGGCAAGCCTTCCGAAGCTTTCAGCGCTGCGGGCCTCTATTACCGGGCTTATCGTAAGCGGAATGCGAGGGCGGCCCGGAACATGGCGATCAGTTGTTTCAACCGCAGCGACATGGCGGGATATCGCTGCTGGTTAACGCGTGCGGCCAAGGCGGGGGATACGGAATCCGCACGGGATCTGCGCTACTTTGAAACTCGGCTATGGCACGGAGCGGCGCGCAGGATTGGGCGGCTGAGGCCGGTCCAGAAGCGCGATGGATTTCTGTGAGCGAAGTGTGCTTTACACCTACTCTCGTCATCCCAGCGAAAGCTGGTACCTAAGGCCTCTAGGTCAGACCTTGCCGCCCTAGGCCCCAGCTTTCGCTGGGGTGACGATGGAGGGAAGGCGCCAACCTCCGCCTACCGATCCACGCCCTTGACCTTGCCCCACTGCCGCGCCGCTGTGTAGCCCAGATAGCCGGTGCCAAACAGCGCGTAGAGCGGCTCGGGCAGGCCAGCGAGATAGGCGTTCATTCCCGCCGCGATGTCGCGCGCGGCCAGTGGGTGGAAGGCGCTCAGCACCCCCAACGGCAGGGCGGCGAGCAGCAGGATGTACATGACATACAGGAAGCTCGGGCGGGCGCGGCTGGTCCAGGGGTCGGCGGAGTTGGCCTCGGCGACAATCGCCTGAAGTTGCGCCTCGATCATCCGCATTTCCTGCGTCCCTTCGAGCGCGATCAGTTCTAGCTTGGCTTTCGCCCGCGCCTCCTTGTCGGGGATGATCTTGTCGATGATCGAAGCGATGGGGCCGATAAGTGCGTCGACGAGGGACATTGGTGCGCTCCTAATTGCGTGAGTCGGACCAGAAATGACCAAATTGGTTAAAGTAGGAAAGTTATTTAACCTGTGCCGCGCTCGCTTCGGCCAGTAGCCGCTGCGCGAGCGCCAGATGCGGACGGTCGAGCATCGCGCCATCCAGCGCCACCACACCTGCGCCCGGATGATCCGCAAAGGCCTGCACCACGGCGCGGGCGTGCGCCAATTCCTCGGCGCTCGGAGTAAAGGCGGCGTTGATCGGATCGACCTGCGCCGGGTGGATCGCCAGCATCCCGCGAAAACCCTGCGCCCGCACCGATTTGGCGCGGCGTTCCAGTGCCTCAAGATCACGGAATTCCGGCTGCACTGTCTCGATTGGAGCTACCCCCGCTGCCGAAGCGCCGATCAGGCAAAGGCTGCGCGCCATTTCATAGGTGTGCGAATACTCGCCATCCGGCCCCCGCTGCTCGCGCGCGCCCAGCGCCGAGGACAGATCCTCCGCCCCCCAGCTCATCGCCACCAGCCGCGTCTTGCCCGGATAATTGCCCGCATATTCGCCGGTGCGGAACATCGCCGCCGCCGTCTCGGTCACCAATGCGGCGATCAAGGTGCGCCCCTGCGGAATGCCGTTCGCGGCCTCCAGCGCGGTCAGATAGTGGTGCAGTTGGGTGATGTCCGCTGCCCCTTCGGCCTTGGGCAGAAACACCCCTCCGGGCCGCGCGGGGATGATCGCGGCGAGATCGGATATGCAATCAGCGGTGCTGATCGGGTTGATCCGCACCCACAGCCGCGCGGCATTATCCGACGCCGCGATCTGCTCTGCCACCATCGCGCGGGCAGCGGGCTTGTTTTCGGGCGAGACCGAATCCTCAAGGTCCAGCAGTGCAATATCCGCCGGGCTGGCAATCGCCTTGCCCATCTTCTTTTCGCTGTCGCCGGGTGCGAACAGCCACGAACGCATACGGGGCGGGGTGGGGGCGGTGTGGGCCATGATGAGTTCCTCTTTCACCCCTGCGCTTACGAAGCGCGCCGCCCGCCTGCAAGCCCGCTCACGGCGCGTCTTTCCATTAGGCGGCGCGCCGACAGGTTGCTATATGGGACGCATATCAACCAGCGGGGGAGCCAGTTGTGGCAATCGCATTTTCGGTCAATGGCAAACCGGTGAGCGTGGAGGCTGACGCCGATACTCCGCTGCTGTGGGCACTGCGTGATGATCTCGGACTGACCGGGACCAAGTTCGGCTGCGGAATTGCCGCCTGCGGGGCGTGTTCGGTCCATGTCGATGGCGCGGTGACTCGCTCGTGCAGCGTGCCGATCAGCGATGTCGCGGGCAAGTCCGTGACCACGATTGAGGGGCTGAAGGCTGCCGACGGGACGCTCCACAAGGTGCAGCAGGCCTGGATCGAAGCGCAGGTGCCGCAATGCGGGTACTGCCAGTCGGGCCAGATCATGGCGGCGGTGGCGCTGATCGAGCAGGTCGGCTCGCCCAGCGATGCGCAGATCGACGATGCGATGACTAACATCTGCCGCTGCGGGACCTATCCGCGCATCCGTACCGCGATCCTTGCCGCGACCGGCCAGGCCGCCGCAGCCCAGCAGGGAGAGGCATAATGGCCGACAACCCCAATTCCGATCTCGATTATCCTGAAACCTCAGCCCCGGCGGCAAAGCCGAAGCGCAAGGGCGTCAAGCGGCGCATCTTCCTCGCCGGCTCCGCGCTGGTGGTGGGCGGCGGCATCTTCGGCGTGTGGTGGACTGACAGCAACGCCAAGGGGCGCGCCAACACGCTGATCGGGGGCGAGGGCAAGCACGCGTTCAACAGCGTGATGACCATCGCGGAAGACGACACCGTCACGCTGTTCTCGCCCCACATCGATTTTGGTCAGGGATCGCACACCGCGCTCGGCCAGATGCTGGCGGACGAGCTTGATGCGGCGTGGGAAAAGGTCACAATCGAACAGGCTCCGGCCGACATGGCCTTCGCCAACGCGGCACTCGCCAAGGGTTTCCTGCCCACGATGGTGGGCGACACGGTGGCCGGGCTGATCCCCGATGCGGTAATCGGCCTGATGGCGCGGTCCATGCCGCTGATGATCACCGGCGGTTCCTCCGCGATCCGTTTCACCGGCGAGGTCGCAATGCGCCGGACCGGTGCAGCCGTGCGTGCGGCGCTGGTGGCCGAAGCGGCTGACCGGTTGGGCGTTCCCGAAAGTGAACTGACTACCGCGGACAGCAAGGTGACCCACGCCAAGTCCGGCCGCAGCTTGCGTTACGGCGAGCTGGCAGCAGGCGCAGCGACGCGATCACTCAGCAGCGATCCGGTGCTCAAGACCCGCGATCAGTGGAAGTTGATCGGCAAGCCCGTTCCGCGGCGCGATATTCCTTCCAAGGTCGATGGCTCGGCGGTCTACGGGATCGACTTCACGCTGCCCGATATGCGGGTCGCGACCATCGCGGCGGCGCCGGTGCGCGGCGGCAAGCTGGAATCGGTCGACGAGGCCCCGGCGCTCGCGATCTCGGGCGTTGAGAAGGTGGTGAAGCTGCCCGACGCCGTGATCGTGGTCGCCAAAGGATACTGGCCCGCGACCAAGGGCCTCGCCGCACTGAGCCCCAAGTTCACCGATGGCGGCCACAGCGCGATGTCGACCCCGGCGATCTACGCTGCGCAGGAGAAGCTGCGCAAAGCGAGCGGCGAGCCTGACAATGTTGGCGGCGAAGGCGATGTCGATGCGGCCTTCGCCGCGGCGGGCGTCAAGCTGGTCGAAGCCGAATACCGCGTCCCTTTCCTCCACCACGCGATGATGGAGCCCTTCGCGCTTACCGGTCATTTCAAGGACGGCACCCTCCACCTATGGGGCGGCTTGCAAGACCCGCTCTCGACCCGCGCCAAGGCCGCCAAGGCTGCCGGGCTGGAGGTCGACAATGTCGTCTTCCACCCGATGATAATGGGCGGCGGGTTCGGCCGGCGCTTCCCCGATCTCGTTGAGATCATCGACCAGATCGCCGTGCTCGCCAAGCAGGTGCCCTATCCGGTCAAGCTGGTGTGGAGCCGCGAGGAAGAAGTGCGCCACGGCACCTACCGCCCGCAGTCCTCGGCTGGCCTCAAGGCCTCCCTCAAGGACGGCAAAATCACCGGCTGGCGCGCCGACTATGTGCAAAGCGGCAGCGCGGAAGGCGAGGTGCCGTTCATATACGCCATCCCCGCAACCTTGCGCCGTCACTTTGCCTACCAGTCGAACCAGATCGACGGGCCGTGGCGTTCGGTAAATGCGACCCAGATGGGGTTCTACACCGAAAGCTTCATGGACGAGCTGGCGGCGGCGGCGGGTGAGGACCCCTACCAGTTCCGCCGCAAGCACCTGGCCACAGGCTCGCGTCACCTGGCGGCGCTGGATATGGTCGCCAAGCGTTCGGGCTGGGGCACGCCGCTGCCGAAAGGTGTCGGGCGCGGGATCGCGATTGTCGAGAGCTTTGACACGATTGTCGCCGAAGTGGTCGAAGCCAGCGTCAAGGAAGATGGCAGCCCCAAGGTCTTGAAGGCCTGGGCCGTGGTCGACTGCGGCACCACGGTGAACCCCTTGAACGCCGAAGCGCAGATTGCGGGCGGACTGATCATGGGCCTGTCTTCAGCGATAGGCGAGCAGGTCACGCTGGATAAGGGCGCGGTAGTGGAGAGCAACTTCTCGGACTACCCGATCCTCAAGCTGGCCGACGCACCGCCTGCGGTGGATGTGCACTTCATCGAAAGCGGCGCGAAAACCGGCGGGATTGGGGAGCCGGGCTTGCCGCCTGCCTCGCCTGCACTCGCCAACGCATTGAGCGCGGCGACCGGCAAGCGCATCCGCAACCTGCCGCTGCTCACGCAAGCCAAGGCGTAACTTGCAGGGCTGGTCGGCGCTGATCCTCGCCGGAGGGGCGGGGCGGCGCTTTGGCGGCGGCAAATTGCTCGCTGATATGGCGGGCGCTCCGGTGATCCGGCGCGCGGCTGAGGCGGTTGCGGCAGCTGACTTTGCGGAGGTCGTGGTGGTGACCGGCGCGGACGACGCGGCCATTCGTGCGGCGCTGGTAGGGCTGGAAGCGCACATCCTCCACGCGCCGGACTGGGCCGAGGGCATGGCCGCAACCTTGCGCACCGGCATCGCAGCGCTCGCGCCCGAGGCCGCTGGCGTATGCGTTTTCCTCGGCGATATGCCGCTGGTGCCGGTTTCCCTTTGCCCCGCGCTGACCCAGGCGGCTGAACAAGCTGGCTATGCCGCCCGCCCACGGCTGGACGGCAAGCCCGGACACCCGGTCGCCTTCACCCGCGCGGCCTTTGCCGACTTGCTGGCGCTGACGGGCGATCAGGGGGCAACCGCGCTCCTGAAACAGCACCCCGAGGGGGTCGCCTATATTGATACGGCCGAAAGCGGCGCGCTGCTGGACATCGACACGCCCGCCGATCTCGCCGCTGCAACACGGGCCTGGAACGCCTGCGCGACCTCCGCCACCAGTGAGAGTGCCACCTCGCGCGGGGCCTTGCCGAAGCCGTAAAGCCCGATGGGGGCGTGGAGGCGCGCGATGGCCGCCTCGCTCACGCCGTGACTGCGCAGCCGTGCGACCCGCGCGTCCAGCCGCGCCCTTGCGCCAATGGCGCCGACATAGAACGCATCACTCTGCAAGGCCGCTGCGAGCCCGCGCTCGTCATCCTCGCGGTCATGCGAGAGAACCGCAATCGCGGTCCAGCGGTCGAGCCCGATCGCGGCAAGTGCGCTTGCGGGATCGCTGCGGTGATAGGTGATGCCGGGGAAGGGCGCCGCCTCGGGCCCGCCGGGCGCGATCAGCGCCACGTCCCAGCCCATTTCGACCGCCAGCGTAGCCGCAGTCAGCGCCGCGCCGTCCTCGCCAATCAGCACCAACCGCAAGGGCGGGGTGAACAGCCGGGTGTAACGGGCGCCGTCCCAGGTATCGGAATGCGCCTCCTCGCTAGCAGCGGCAAAGCGCGCGCGTCCGTCGCTCGACCACAGCACCGGATGGCGCGCATCCCAGCCTGCCAGCAAGGCCGCGACCGCCGGTTCGTCCGCCGCCACCGGCTCGACCAGCACGGAAATCCCCGATCCGCAGGCGAGCTTGATATCGATCCACGGGCTGCCCTCGCCATAGCGCAGCAGACGCGGCGCACCCTCGGCGAGCGCCTCGCGCCCGTGGCGCGCGACATCAGCTTCGATGCAGCCGCCCGAGAGGAAGCCCCAATATTCATGGTCGGTGATGAACATCTGCGCCCCCACATTGCGCGGGGCCGAACCGTCAACCTCCACCAGCGTCGCCAGTGCAAAGCGATCGGGCACGATGGGGCCGGCTCGCAGGGCGGCGCGAATATCATCGATGGGAGCGGCAAGACGCCAGCGGCTCATGGGGGCAGGGCTTTCGTGAGAAGCGAGACCCGCAGCCTAACTCGCCCGCACCCCGCGCGCAATTGCCTGCGCGGCGCGGTGTGTTGGGGGCAAAAAGGGGGGAAACCACTGGTCGGGACGAGAGGATTCGAACCTCCGACCCCCACACCCCCAGTGTGATGCGCTACCAGGCTGCGCTACGTCCCGACACCAGTGGAGCGGGGCCTATAGGGGGCATGATTGGGGCTGGCAAGCGGGTTTGGATACAAGGGGTGTTGCACCGGCGCATCGCCTCGGGCCCCTCGCGATTGCGGGGCGCTTGCAATGCTGCTAGGCGCGCCCACTTGAACGGCAGGGGTGTAACCCTTGCATATCTTTCACGGGATCCTGACGGGCTTTACCTATGACATTCGACCTTCTCGCCGCCGCTGGCGCAGGTGCCGCAGGCGCGCCGCCGGCCTGGATCAGCTTCCTGCCGATCGTCGGCATGATCGCCATCTTCTGGTTCCTGATCATCCGTCCGCAGATGAACCGCCAGAAGCAGCACCAGGCCAAGATCGCCGCCGTCAAGAAGGGCGATCAGGTCGTCACCGCTGGCGGGTTGGTCGGCAAGGTGATCAAGGTCGACGAAACCTATGTCGAGCTCGAACTGGGCACCAATGTCCGCGTAAAGGCGATCAAGACCACGCTGGGCGACATCATCCCGCCGGGTGGCAAGCCCGCCAACGACTGATGATTGGCCTGACGCCGTGCCTTACCTGACCTTTCCCGCGTGAGACCCTGACGCAATGCTCGAATTCCCGCTCTGGAAAAAGCTTTGGCTGTGGGGGCTGACACTGGCCGCCGCCGTGCTGGCCTTGCCTTCGCTGTTTAATGTCTCCGGCCTCGACTGGCCCTCGGCGCTGCCCAATCCGCAGGTCAATCTCGGTCTCGACCTTGCGGGCGGCTCGCACCTGCTGCTCGAAGCGAGGGCCGACGATGTGCGCGCCCAGCGGCTGACGAACATGGAAGAGACCGTGCGCCAGCTGATGCGCAACGCCAAGCCGCGCATCCGCATCGGCGATGTGTCGACGGCGGACGGCAAGCTGTCCTTCATGCTTGAAAACGCTGGTGATATTGACCGTGCGCGCGGGCTGATCGAGCCGGTGATGCAGGGCCAGACCACGGTGCGCGAGTGGAGCCTCCAGGTCGTGGACGGCCAGCGCATGGTGCTGAGCCAGACCGATGCGGGGGTCAATCAGGCGCTCGACGATGCGATGGACAGCGCGACCGAAGTGGTCCGCCGCCGGATCGACGAACTCGGCACGCGTGAGCCGACCATCATCCGCCAGGGCTCAACCCGGATCGTGGTGCAGGTGCCCGGCTTGCAAGACCCCGATGCCTTGCGCGAATTGCTTGGCAAGACCGCGCAGCTCGAATTCAAGCTGGTGGCCGACCCGGCCGGATCGCAGGTCGGCACGGAAATCTTCCCCTATGCGCCCGGCTCCGGGCTTGATGGACAGTTCGTCACGGTCAACCGGCTGGGCGGTATTCGCGGTGACAATCTGACCGGCGCTCAGGCCGGCGTTGATCCCGAGTCCAATCGCAACATCGTCAACATCACCTTCGATTCTCAGGGCGGCGCCAAGTTCGCCAAGCTGACCACCGAGAATGTGGGCAAGCCGTTTGCGATCATCCTCGACAAGCAGGTACTGTCCGCGCCCAACATCAACGAGCCGATCATAGGCGGCAGCGCCCAGATTTCAGGCAACTTCACGCCGGAAAGCGCCAACAGCCTCGCGATCAGTCTGCGGTCGGGCGCCTTGCCGGTGCCGCTGACCGTGGTCGAGGAACGCACCGTCGGGCCTGATCTCGGTGCGGATTCGATCCGCAAGGGTCTGCTCGCGATGGCGATCGGCAGCATCGCGGTGATCGCGCTGATGATTGCGACCTATGGCCGCTTTGGTGTCTATGCGACCATCGCGCTGGTGCTCAACGTGCTGATGCTGCTCGGGCTGATGGCGGCGGGCGGGTTCACCCTCACCCTGCCGGGGATCGCGGGCTTCGTCATCACCATCGGCGCGGCGGTCGATGCCAACGTGCTGATCAACGAACGTATCCGCGAAGAACGCGCGCGCGGCCGCAGGGTCGTCGCCGCGGTCGAGACCGGCTACAAGGAAGCCAGCCGCGCGATCTGGGACGCGAACCTCACCAACGTCATTTCCGGCGTCGCGCTGTTCGCCTTCGGGTCGGGGCCGGTGAAGGGCTTTGCCGTGGTGCTGGTGATCGGCATCATCACCTCGGTCTTCACCGGGGTGACGCTGACCCGCATGTTTGTCGCCGGGTGGCTGCGCAAAGCGCGGCCCAACGACATCACGATTTGAGGAGCAAGCACCCATGAAACTCCTGAAGCTTGTCCCTGACAACACCAACATCAAATTCCTGAAACTGCGCGTCCCGTTCTTCGTGCTCAGTCTTGTGCTGATCTTCGGCAGCTGGGCGGCGGTGCTGGTCAACGGCCTCAATTTCGGGGTCGATTTCGCCGGCGGTCAGGAAGTCCGCATGACCTTCAAGGAACGTGAGACTGCGCCGATCCCGTCCCTGCGCGAGCTGGTTGGGGGGCTCGGCTATGGTGAGCCGGTGGTGCAGGAATTCGGCGCTCCCAATCAGGTCTCGATCCGCGTCTCCCTGCCCGAAGGCACGGAAAACACGCCGGGCGCTGCCACCGCCATTGGCGACAAGGTGATCGCGGCGATTGCCAAGGAATATCCCGACGCGCGCAAGGACGGCAACGACACTGTTTCCGGCAAGGTCGCGGGTGAGTTCCGCAATCAGGCGATCCTCGCGCTGCTGGCCGCGATGGCGGCGGTTTCGGTGTATATCTGGATCCGGTTCGAATGGCAGTTCGGCGTCGGCGCGATGTTCGCGCTGGTGCACGACGTGTCGGTGACGCTCGGCCTGTTTGCGCTGACGCAGCTGGAGTTTAGCCTCCAAATCGTCGCGGCGATCCTCGCGATCATCGGCTATTCGCTCAACGATACCATCGTCGTCTATGACCGCATCCGCGAGAACCTGAAGAAGTATCGCAAGATGCCGCTCAGCGAACTGCTTGACCTGTCGGTCAATGAGACGTTGGCGCGCACGGTGATGACGTCGCTGACGCTGTTCATCGCGCTGGTACCGCTGCTGATCTTCGGCCCACCGAGCTTGTTCGGCATGGTGGCTGCGATCACCGTGGGCCTCTTCATCGGTACCTATTCGTCGATCTACATGGCTGGCCCGCTGCTGATCTGGATGGGCGTGACCTCGACCAGCTTCGTGCCGACCGAAACAGCGACGGACCGTCAGGACAAGCTGGCGCGCGGCGAGGGCTAAGGAGCAGGGTTGGGCCTCAGGCCGCGTCCAGCAGTCGCTCGTAATGCGCGGCCAGTGCTTCGGCATTGGCTTCCCAGCTGAACGCTTCCGTGAGCGCAGCCACCGCCTCGCGCTCGGGCGGGTTGCTGAGCACCGCATTGATCCCTGCCGCCACCGCCGCAGGATTGCGCGCCACCAGCCGGCCGGCGGTATCGCAGGAAATCAGCTCGCGCGCGCCGCCGACATCGCTCGTCACCACCGGTGTCCCGCATGCGAGCGCTTCGACCCATGCATTCGCCAGCCCTTCGCTTACCGTGGGCAGCACCATCACATCGGCCGCCGACAGGATCAGCGGCATGAGATCGTGGTCGATCGAGCCGGCGAAGTGCACCCGGTCTGCCACCCCCTCGCTTACCGCCAGCGCGCGCAGGCGGGCCTCGTCCTCGCCCTTGCCGATCAGCACCAGCCGTGCGCCCGGAATATCGCGCAGGGCTTCTATCGCGATCCCCTGACCCTTGCGCTCGATCAGCGCGCCGACACAGGCGAGCAGCGGGGCGCTATCGGGCATATCGAAACCCAGCTCGCGGCTCAGCTGTGCGCGCAGTTGCGTGTGGCCGAACGGTCGGAACCGGTCGCGGTCGAGCCCGGTGTAGTGGACCGTGATCCGCTCCGCATCCATGCCCATCGCGGCCATCTGCCCCGCCAGATCACGGCTCACAGCCAGCATCCCGGTCGCCGTGCGTGCGGCGTTGAGCATCTGCTTACGGGCAAAGTCCTGCTCGCCCCAGAAGCTGATATCGCTGCCTCGCGCCTTGATCGACAGCGGCAGGCCCATCGCCCGCGCAATCTCAGCGGCGGCGGGGCCATCGGGGAAGAAGAACTGCGCGTCGAGCATATCGATGGGCGTTGCCGCATGGATGCGGCGCACCAGCGGCAGGCACGCGCGAGCGATGGCCCCGGCGTTGCGGCGCGCGCCGATGCGCGGGATCAGGGTGAAGCGCGGGCGGTGGACGGTGATGCCGCCTTCCTCGCTCACCTCGGGCAGGTCGGCGAGCGGGCGGTAGCGGCCCAAGGCCAAGGGCGGCAGGCCGATAGGATTGACCAGCGTCACCTGCCAATCGCCGCGCTTGGCCAGCGCCTCCAGCGACCGCGCCACGAAGGTGCCGAACTGCGGATTGACCGGATTGGGATAGAGCGTCGAGAGGGCGAGGACGTGTTTCATCGCCGGTGCCTCACAGCGGCCTGACCAGCATGAAGGCGACCGCGATCCATGCCGGATTGTCGACCACCACCTGCTTCTGCCCCGCGCCCGGTGGCAGCAGGCCGACCAGCGTGCCGCGCCGGTCGATCAGCCTGCCGAAGGCAAAGCGTCCGCCGGGGCGCGGCAGCAGGCAATCGCGGTTGATCGCGCTCGCCGCGTCGGCGGGATCAAGCGGGCGCAGCCACACCAGATCGCCGGGACGGTATTCGCCAACGCTGTCCTTCACCGCCAGCACCAGCGGGGCAGGGCCATCTTCGGCGGCGAAGTCGCTCGGCAGCAATGCTTCGCGCGGGGCGGTCAGCGCTTCGGGGCCACTGACGGCGAGCTCAGCAACGATCTGCGCAGGCGCGGCCGTCTCGGCGCGCATCAGACTGGCGGGCTCGACGCCGAGTGCGGCAGCGATGCGGTTCATCCAGGTCATCGAGAGCTGGCGCATCCCCGTCTCCAGCCGCCCGATGGTCTGCGCCGTAGTCGGCGGATCGCAGGCGGCGGCCAGATCGGCCAGCGTCAACCCCTTGGCCTTGCGGATGTCGCGGATGCGGTTGGTCATATCACGCCCTCAAGTAGCAAAGCGGTAGGCGCACAAGAACGCGCCTCAAGTAGCAAAGCGGTAGGCGAACAAGAACGCGCCTGAATTAACCGAATTGGTTTTTTCTTTCCTACAGATGTGCGCCCTTGGCAAGCCGCTTTCCGGTCAGCAAGCGGAGGACACGCCATGAAGCGCCAGTTGGTTGAACGCGAACTTACTCCTGAAGGCCCGCGCCGTGGGGCGATCAAAACCGGGGCGAAACCGCGCCGTACGGTGACGGTCAATCTCTCCGAAAGCCCGCTCGTCTGGCTGCACACGCGCGGGCATCTTTCTGATCGCTTGCTGGATGCAGGCGAAGCGCTGCGAGCCGATTACGAACGCGCGCAGCTATCCCCCAACGTGACGATGCGGTGGGACCCGGTGCGGGTGAAATCGACCGGTGAGCGCGGGCTATCGGCAAGCGAGCGCCAAGTCGCCGCCCGCCAGCGCTTCGACGGAGCGATCAAGGCGGCAGGACGCGGGCTGGAAGACATCCTGTGGCGCGTCGTCTGCGCAGGCGAGGCTCTGCCCGAAGCAGAAAAGACCCTCGGCTGGCCCGCGCGCAGCGGCAAGCTGGTGCTGCGCATCGCGTTGGAGCGGGTGGCGGAATTTTACCGGATAACGTGACCGAGCATGGCCTGCACCTTGGCGCGAAGTTGCGGCAGAATGTCGCGATCAAACCACGGGTGTTTGGCCATGAACAGGCGTGAACGCCACGCGGGGTGGGGCAGGGCGATGAAGGGCTCGTCCTCGCCGAAGCGGCTCACCCTTTCCGCAAGCGATAGGCGCTTCAGATGCGGCAGATAGCGGGCCTGCGCATAGGTGCCGACCAGCAGAGTCAAACGCTCGGGCGGGAGCACGCCGAGGACCGCGTCGTGCCACTGCGGCGCGCATTCCTTGCGCGGCGGGGCGTCTCCGCCGCTGGCCTTGCCGGGGTAGCAGAACCCCATCGGCACCAGCGCGACCTGCGCCGGATCGTAGAAGGTCGCCTTGTCCAGCCCCAGCCAGCCGCGCAGCCGGTCGCCGCTGTCATCGTCCCACGGCACGCCGCTGGCATGAACCTTGGTGCCGGGCGCCTGCCCGACGATTAGCAGGCGGCTGGTAGCGGAAAAGCGCGCAATGGGCCGCGGGCCGAGCGGGAGGTGCTCAGCGCACAGGGTGCAATCCGCGATCCGCGCTCTGAGCGCTTCGACATGGTCCCCCGGTGCGGGGGCGCTCACCCCTCGACCAACTCGGCCAGCATCAGCCAGCGTTCTTCGGCCGCGTCCTTTTCCGCCCGGGCGTTTTCAATGCCCTTGCTGATGGTCGCGAACCTTTGCGGGTCCTTGGCGTAGAGTTCGGGGTCGTTCAGAAGCGCTTCGCCCTTGGCGATCACGCTTTCGAGTTCCTCGATCCGCGCTGGCAGGATCTCGTAATCGCGCTGGTCCTTGTAGGTGAGTTTGACGGACGGAGCGGGTTTGGCCGGCCCACCCTTGTCAGCTGTGGTTTGCGGGCCGTTTGACCGGGGTTGTGCAGCGGTTGACGCGGGTTTTGTCGAGGTTATCGGCGCTTTGCGCTTGGCCTCCCAATCGGCATAGCCGCCCGCGACAATATCCACCTTGCCCGTCCCATCCAGGCCCAGAGTGACCGTGACCGTGCGGTCGAGAAAGTCGCGGTCGTGGCTGACGATCAGCACCGTGCCATCGAAATCGGCGATGACTTCCTGAAGTAGATCAAGGGTTTCGAGGTCGAGATCATTGGTCGGCTCGTCCAGCACCAGCAGGTTGGCGGTGCGGGCAAATTCACGGGCGAGCAGCAGTCGGGAGCGTTCGCCGCCGGACAGAATGCCGATCTTGGTATCGACCAGGCCGGGATCGAACAGGAAGTCCTTGAGGTAAGCTTGAACGTGCTTGCGCACCCCGCGAACATCGACCCAGTCGCCCCCTTCGGCGACGATCTGGCGCACGGTCGCACCGGGCTCGAGCAGTTTGCGCTGTTGGTCGATCATCACCCCTGTCAGAGTGCGCGCGTGGGTGACGCTGCCGGTGTCGGGCTCCAGCTCTTTGGTGAGCAATTTCAGCAAGGTGGTCTTGCCCGCGCCGTTCGAACCGACGATCCCGATGCGGTCGCCGTTCTGGATGCGCAGAGTGAAGGGCTTGATAATGGGGCGGTCACCGTAGGACTTGGAGATGTTCTCTGCGACGATTACCGACTTCGATTTGAAGTCATCATCGCTGGACAGTTTCAGCTTCGCTGTCCCCGCGCCGGAGATCATCGCCGCCCGCGCCGCGCGCATCTGGTAGAGCTTCTCCAGCCGCCCCTGATTGCGCTTGCGCCGCGCAGTCACTCCGCGTTCGAGCCAATGCGCCTCAAGCTTCAGCTTGGCGTCCATCCGCTCGGCTGCGCGGGCTTCCTCGGCATAGACTTGTTCTTCCCACGCCTCGTACCCGCCGAAGCCGACCTCCTTACGCCGCAGCGTCCCACGGTCGAGCCACAGGGTCGCCCGGGTCAGACGGGTGAGGAAGGTGCGGTCGTGGCTGATGGTGATGAAGGCGCCGCGATAACGCGAGAGCCAGTCCTCCAGCCAGTCAATCGCGGCCAGATCCAAGTGGTTGGTCGGTTCGTCGAGCAGGATCAGGTCGGGGTCCTGCGCCAGTGCGCGGGCGAGGGCGGCTCGGCGGCGTTCGCCGCCACTGGCCGTTGCGGCCTCGCGGCTCATGTCGATGCCGAGTTGGCCGGCGATGGCTTCCACCTCGTGACGCTCGGGTGGCAGTTCACCGCCAAGCGCGAAGTCCATCAGCGTTTCCGCGCTGCCGAATTCCGGGTCCTGTTCCAGAAACACGATCCGCGTCCCCGGCTTGATCCGCCGCGCGCCGCGGTCGGCATCGATCCGCTCCATGATCAGCCGCAGCAGCGTGGTCTTGCCAGCGCCGTTCCGCCCGATCAGCGCCAGCCGGTCACCGGGCAGCACGTGGAGATCGATGGGTGCCGCGCCGCTGGTGGGCGACGGACCGCCGAACAGCCAGCGCCCGCCTTGCTGCAATGCGACGCCTTCGAGCGAGAAGATGGGGGGCTGTGCCATGGGATGGGCCAAGTAGGGGCTTGGCCCCCGCGCCACAAGAGCGCGTTTCCCGCCGGTTCAGTGCAGCGAAAGCTGAACGGGTGCAGAGGCGCGACCAATCGGAGGAATACTTACCATGATGAAACCCGCCATTGCCTTTATTGCCGCCTCGGCGCTGACGCTTCCTGCGGCGGCGCTTGCCGCCAGCGTCGATATTGCCGCGACCGGCCCGGTGGTCGAACTCAACGTCTATGAAAGCGTTGATGTCGCCCCGGATACTGCGACAATCGGCGCAGGCGTCACCACCGAAGCGCCGACCGCGACCGAGGCCTTGCGGCTGAACTCGGCGGAGATGCAGAAGGTGATCGCGCGGATCAAGGCGCTGGGCGTTGCCGAAAAGGACATCCAGACGACCGGCATCAACCTGAACGCGCGCTATGATTACGATCAGGCCACCCAGCGCCAGGTGTTTCGCGGCTACATGGCCTCGAACCGGGTGAACGTGATCCTGCGCAAGATCGACGACACGGGCCGAGTGCTTGATGCGCTGGTCGTAGCCGGGGCGAATGACATTAACGGCCCGAGCTTTAGCATCGATGATGACACCGCCGCCAAGGACGCAGCCCGGAAGCGCGCGGTTGAGCGGGCTCAGGCGCAGGCCAAGGCCTATGCTACAATGCTCGGCTATGACGGGGCCAAGGTGCTGGCGATCAGCGAAGGGCTGACCGGCAATAGCCCGATGCCGCAGATGGCGGAAATGCGGTTGAGCGCCACGAAGTCCGATGCTGCGCCCGTGCAGCCGGGCATGGTTCAGGCCGGGGTGAACATTTCGATCACCTACGAACTGGTCAAGAATTCCGGCTCGCCCGCGAAGTAGTGCCATTCACGGCTTGTTCAATGGACCTCAGCTAGGCATGATCCTGTCATGAAACGCTTTCCCGCCCTCATCCTTGGTTCGCTGGCCGCTGCGGCACTGGTGACTGCGCCCGCTGCGGCGCAGCAGGATCAGACGCGCGGGGATCAGGGTGAGGCCCGGCGCGAAGCGCAAGCGGGCAATATCATGCGTTCGGGCGAGATTGAGGCGAAGATCTTGCCGATGATGAAGGGCGCCGAATATCTCGGGTTTGCCTATGATTCGACCGCGCGGGCTTATCGGCTCAAGTTCATCAAGGATGGCCGCGTCACCCATGTCGATGTGGACGCCCGCACCGGGCGGATCATCGGCCGTTCGCACTGACGGGCGGACGGCGATGCGCTTTCATCGGGGGAAAGCAGCGGCACAGGCGCGCGGCGCTTGCTTGACGCGTGAGCGGCAAAAGAGCACGACCCGGCGCAACATTAAGCTTGGAAATGGTGGATCATGCGCATTCTGATCGTCGAAGACGAACCGACCCTTGGCGCACAGCTCAAATCGACGCTCGAAGGGCAGGGCTATGCTGTCGACCTATCAGTCGATGGTGAGGACGGGCACTTCATGGGCTCGACCGAGGATTATGACGCGGTGGTGCTCGACCTCGGCCTGCCCGAGATCGACGGGCTGACCGTGCTCGGCATGTGGCGGCGCGAAGGGCGGAGCTTCCCGGTGCTGGTGCTGACTGCGCGTGACAGCTGGTCGGACAAGGTTGCAGGGCTGGATGCGGGCGCTGACGATTACCTCGCCAAACCATTCCAGACCGAAGAGCTGATCGCCCGCCTGCGTGCGCTGATCCGCCGCGCTTCGGGCAATACTTCCTCGGAACTCACCGCGGGCGATGTGCGGCTGGACACCCGTTCGGGCCGCGTCACGCTCGATGGCGAGCCGGTCAAGCTGACCGCGCAGGAATACAAGCTGCTGAGCTACCTGATGCACCACAAGGGCAAGGTGGTCAGCCGCACCGAACTGATCGAGCATATCTACGATCAGGATTTCGACCGCGATTCCAACACCATTGAAGTCTTCGTCACCCGCATTCGCAAGAAGCTTGGCGCAGACGTGATAACGACCATCCGTGGCCTCGGTTACAGCCTCGACGACCCCGCCGACCAGCCCCGCGCTTAAGGGTGTGCCTGAGGCGGCGGCGCCCGGCGGCGATGCTTCGGTGGCGTTGCCCGTGGGCGAGGCCGCGGTCGTGCCGGAGGAAGTAGCCGCCACGCCGCAACCGCGCGCCAGCCTTGCGCGGCGCATGGGGCTGATTGCGGCAGGGTGGATTTTCGTCCTCTTGCTGGGCGGCGGCATCGCGCTCGAACGCACGCTGACGACCCAGGTCGAAGCCAATTTCGACGAACAGCTCGACTACATCCTGACCGCCATGATCGCATCGGCCGAAATCGATGCGAGCGGCGAGGTCTACTTCTACCGAACCCTAGGCGATCAGCGCTTCCTTGAGCCGGGGAGCGGGCTGTACTGGCAGATCAGCGGCGGCAATTACGAACCTTGGCCCTCGCGCAGCCTGTGGGATCGCACACTGAAGCTGGAAGGTGCTGACACCAACGGCGACCATTTCGACAGCGATATCCATTTCTACAACTCAGACCAGTTCAAGGGCGAGCCGCTGCGCCTTGCCGAACGCACCGTGATCCTGCCCGGCAGCGAGACGCGCTGGACCTTCGCCGTCGCCAGCGCGACCGAGCAGATGGACACGCAGATCGGTCGGGTGCGGCTGATCCTGATCTGGAGCTTTGCGGTTCTGGGGCTGGGCCTACTGGTGATGGCACTGCTCCAGATCCGCTACGGCCTTTCGCCCTTGCGGCGCGTGCGGGCGGCAATCCAAAACCTGCGCACCACCGGCGCGAACCGCATCACCGAGCCGCTCCCGCTGGAAGTGCAGCCGCTGGTGGAGGAATTGAACGCGCTGCTCGAACATTCTGAGCGGCAGGCCGAAGAAGCGCGCCGCCATGCGGGCAATCTGGCCCACGCGTTGAAGACCCCGCTGACCGTGCTTACCAACGCCGCCACCGCGCGTGCACCCGATCTTGGCGAGGCCGTCATGCGCGAGACGCGCACGATGCAGCGCCATGTCGACCACCACTTGGCCCGCGCCCGCGCCGTCGGCCGCCGCGCGGTCGGCCATGCGCGCACCAATGTCATGGCCAGTGCCGAAGCCGTACGCCGCGCAGTCGAGCGGCTCTATCCCGATGGCCGGCTCGACATCGCCGGTGACCGGAACGCCGCGGTCTCGCTTGAGCGGCAGGATCTCGACGAACTGCTTGGCAACCTGATCGAGAACGCGGCCAAATATGGCGGCGGTTCGGTTTTCGTCACCGTCGACCCCGATGAGGCCGGGATTCCCCGGGATCCCAAGATGTGTCTGATCTGGGTCGAGGATGATGGCGCCGGTATCCCAGAGGCCGAGCGGATCCGCATTTTTGACCGCGGCGTCCGGCTCGATACCGACAAGCCGGGTACCGGCCTTGGCCTCGCGATCGTGCGCGATGTGGCCGAGATCTACGGCGGCAGCGTCACCCTGTCCGAGAGCGAGGATCTGGGCGGGTTACTGGTCGAACTGCGCTTGCCACGCGTCGATTGACGCGCCCCGCGAAGGGTTTTCGCAAGCCCCGCGTTGTAAGCGCGACGGACCGGACCGATCCACACGCACACGGGGCCATTTGCGCCAAGACATGAACGCCAGCAGCGAGCCTTCGACCTCTGCTCCGCGCACCGCCGGTCCCGGCGATGATGCGGCATTGGCGGCACGGCTGGCGGCGCGTGATCCGGCGGCGCTGCGCGAGGTGATCGCCTGCCACGCCGCCGCGCTCCATCGCGCCTGTTACCGGATGACCGCCGATGCCCATGAGGCCGAGGACATTGTGCAGGAAGCCTGTTTGCGATTGTGGGATCAGGCGCCGAAAATCGCCGCGCGCCATCCGATTGGCAACCAGGCGGCGGCAACGCTGAGGCTGGGCGGCTGGCTGCAACGGGTGGTCACCAACCTCGCGATTGACCGCCTGCGCCGCACCCGCCGGCTGTCGGACGGCGAGGTGCCGGACAGCGCGGACGAGGCTCCGCTGGCCGATACGCTGATCGAAGCGGGCGAACGTGATGGCACCGCTCGCGCGCTGATCATGGCGCTGCCCGAACGGCAACGCGCCGCGATCGTGCTGACCTATTACGAGGAACTGTCCAATGCCGATGCAGCCGAGGCGATGGAGATGAACATCAAGGCCTTCGAAAGCCTGCTACACCGCGCCCGCGCAGCCTTGCGCCAGGCGTGGACGGCGCAAGGAGACGCGCCATGAGCGTGAGTGAACAGGATCAGGGCGCGCCGATCGTTCCCGGCAGCCCGCTGGCCCGGGTGCTGGACGATTACGCCGTGCCGGGCCTCTCCGCCGGTTTCGCTGACCGCGTGCTCGCCGCAGCCGAGGTGCGTCCAGCACCGCTGCCGGAAGTGCGCCGGACGCGAGGCGAGCGTGGCTGGCGGTTGGGGCGGGGGATCGCCATCGGCATCGCCAGCTTCGGCGCGCTCGCCACGGCAGCGGCCGCGACGGGCTTGCTCCAGCAATTCGACATTCCTGTCCCCACGGCGGAAAAGGTCTGGGCCAGCCTTACCGGCAAGCCGCCCGCACGCGCCGCAGCGCCCGCGCCTGTGATCGCCGCGGCACCGGACGCTGCCAGCGAACCGGCCAGCCTTGCACGGGTCGAAATCGTCGGCCCGGTCGATACGCCCGAGGAACTTAGCGAGGCTTTCCGCCGGATCGATGAAGTGCGTGAGGGCCGCTATGCCGCCCGGCGCGAGACAATCGCCCAGCGCATCGACAAAGCGATCGAACAACGCCGCTCCGCCGGGCTCCCGGTGCCGACGCATGAGGAAGAAGCGGCCTTCCGCCAGCGCGTCGATGAAGCGCAGGCCCGCCGCCAGCAGCTTGCCGACGAGCGTATCGCCGCACGGCGTGCGGAGATGGAGCGCAAGGTTGCAAACGGCGAGGCGCTGACCCGCAAGGATATCGTCCAGCCTCTGCGCGAAGATGCCCGCGCGCTGGAACGGCTGCGGCAACTGCGGCGCATGTCGCCCGAACAGCGGCGCGAGGCCCTGCGCCAATTGCCGCCGGAAGAACGCCGCGCGCTGATGGACGAATATCGCGCCCAACGCATCGGCGCGGCAGCACCGACACCCGCAGTCCCAGCCGAAAACGCGCCAGCCGAGTAAGTAAGCGCAGGTGCCGGGAAGATTGATCCGCGATGCTCCTCTTCCTGCCCCAATTCACTCTCCGTTCATGGTGTGCAAGCGATTGAAAGCGCGTCCCAAACCGGAGAAACGCGGGCATGACCCCGATCCGCCCCAGCATGATCCTTGTCGCGGCGCTGCTCAGCGGATGCGCCACCGGCGGCACGCTGGAAGGCCAGCGTACCGTGTTCAGCAATCCCTACGTTGCACCGGTTATCGACCAGACGGGAATTGGCCCCGAATGCAATCTCGCGCGGGGGCGGGATGCGACCTGCCTAGGGGTGCCGCTGACCCGCAAGGGGCGGGGCAATAGCATCGGCGAAGACAGCTTTGGCAGCTACAACCGCAATCAGCGGCGCGTTCTGCGCGAGCGGGCGGAATTGCTCCGGCAAATCAGCGAGCAGCAACGGCAAGAGCAATCTGCCCCGCCGCCTCCGCCGCCCGAACCGACCTTGCCCACCGCCGCCGAGGACAGCGACAGGCCTTAGCCCGCAGCCGCGCGCTCGTGGTGGCGGATCACTTCGTCGATGATGAAGCGCAAGAACTTCTCGGAGAATTCGGGATCGAGATCGGCCTCCTCCGACAGCTTGCGCAGCCGTGCGATCTGCCGCGCCTCACGGTCGGGATCGGCGGGTGGCAGCGTGACCTTGGCCTTGTACTCGCCCACGGCTTGCGTGATCCGAAACCGCTCGGCGAGCATGTGGATCAGCGCGGCATCGATGTTGTCGATGCTCTTGCGGAAGGCAGCGAGCATCGGATCGGGCTCGACCGGAGTTTGCGTTTTGTCGGACATCGGCTGCGAAACTAGCAGCAATTCTGCGCTTGCCAAGCACGCTCGGGCCGCCCTAGAGCCGCAGGCAGCATGAGTGCCGATATCATTCCCCTGCCGCGCAAGGCGCCGACACTCGATCCGATGCTGTCGCTGACGGCTGCGAGCATGAACTCTGTCAACGCGGTCATCCTTGAGAGGATGCAGAGCGAGATCCCGCTGATCCCGCGGCTGGCCGGCCACCTGATTTCTGGCGGAGGCAAGCGGCTGCGGCCGATGCTGACGCTCGCAGGCGCGGAACTGGTCGGCTACAAGGGCACACGCCATTTCAAGCTCGCCGCCGCGGTTGAGTTCATCCACACCGCAACGCTGCTGCACGACGATGTGGTCGATGGCAGCGAGCTCAGGCGTGGGAAGGCCGCGGCCAATATCATCTTCGGCAATCCGGCGACCGTGCTGGTCGGCGATTTCCTGTTCAGCCGCGCGTTTGAACTGATGACCGAGGATGGGTCCTTGCGTGTCCTCTCGATCCTCGCCCGCGCCAGCGCCGTGATTGCCGAAGGGGAAGTCTCGCAGCTCTCCGCCCAGCGCCAGATCGCCACCAGCGAAGAGCAATATCTCCACATCATCGGCGCGAAAACCGCCGCGCTGTTCGCCGCCGCCAGCCAGATCAGCGCTGTGGTGGCGGAATGTTCGGAAGAGCAGGAACGCGCGCTGGAAAGCTATGGCCGCAACCTAGGCGTCGCCTTCCAGCTGGTCGACGATGCGATTGACTACGATTCTGACGCCGCAGAAATGGGTAAGGATCAGGGTGACGACTTCCGTGAGGGCAAAATGACCCTGCCGGTGATCCTCGCCTATGCCCGCGGCAACGAGGAAGAGCGCAAGTTCTGGAAGGACGCGATCATCGGGCATCGCACGTCCGACGCTGACCTCGCTCATGCGATTGCGCTGATCGGCAAGCACAATGCCTTGGAAGACACCCGTGAGCGGGCCCGTCACTTCGCGCACCGGGCGATCGATGCAATCTCGATCTTCCCCGATGGCAAGGCACGTCAGGCGATGGCCGAAGCGGCGCAATTCGCGGTCGCGCGCGGGCACTGATCGCGGTAACGGGCGGGGCATGATCCCCGACCTGCCCATCCACGCCGTCCTGCCGCAGATCCGCGCTGCACTCGCAGAGCAAGGCGCAGGTGTGCTGATCGCGCCGCCGGGGGCGGGGAAGACCACCGCCGTGGCTCCCGATCTGCTGAGCCAGCCGTGGTGCACCGGCCAGATCATTCTCACCTCGCCCCGCCGCGTTGCCGCTCGTGCGGCGGCCGAACGCATGGCCGATATGCTGGGTGAGGCCCCAGGCGAGACCGTGGGCTACATGACCCGGCTCGACAGCAAAGTCTCCGCTCGCACGCGCATCCTTGTCGTCACTGAAGCCATTCTGGTGAACCGATTGGTCGAGGATCCGGAGCTTCCGGGCGTTTCGGCGCTATTGTTCGACGAGGTGCATGAGCGCGCGCTCGACAGCGATCTAGGCCTCGCCTTGGCGCTCGAAACCCGCGCCGTGCTGCGCGAAGACCTCCGCGTGCTGGTCATGTCGGCGACCATCGACGGTACGCGGTTCGGCCGGTTGTTGGGCGAAGGTGCGGCAATCATCGAAAGTGAAGGGTGCAGTTTTCCGCTTGTAATTAAATGGTTTAGTGGTGATTCCTCGCAGAAAATCGAAGATCGTGTGGCCGCAGCCGTGCTGACCGCTTGGCGCGAAGAAGCGGGCGATATCCTCGCTTTCCTCCCCGGCGTGCGCGAGATTGAGCGGGTGCGGGAGCGGATCGAACCGCGACTGAAGGACGTGCCAATCCACGCGCTCCACGGCCAGATCGAACCCGCTGCTCAACGCGCCGCGATCCGCCGTGACCCGGAAGGTCGCCGCCGGATCGTGCTGGCGACCGCGATTGCCGAGACCTCGCTGACCTTGGACGGGGTAAGCGTGGTCGTGGACTCGGGCCTCGCGCGGCTTGCCGAGTTCGACCGGGCGGCAGGCTCCACCCACCTCGTCACCCGCCGTGCCAGCCAAGCCTCGGCAGCGCAGCGGGCAGGGCGGGCGGCGCGGCAGGGGCCGGGGGTGGCGTACCGGCTATGGGAGGAGGCGGGCCATGCCGGTCGCCCCGAATTCGCGCCGGCCGAGATCATGCAGGCTGACCTCGCTCCGCTGCTGCTACGGCTGGCGAAGTGGGGGACGGCCAACCCGCAGGCGCTGCCGTGGCTCGATCCGCCGCCAGAAGCATCAGTTTCAGCCGCGAGGGGGACACTGGAAGCGCTCGGCGCGCTCGATGCCAGTGGGCGGATCACGCCTTTGGGTGAGGCAATTGCCAGCTTGCCGATGGCGCCCGATCATGCGGCAGCCGTGCTCCACGGAGCGAGCGCGCGCTGCGGCGAGGATGCGGCGCGGCTCGTCATGCTGTTGCAGGAACGCGGGCTGGGCGGGCGGGGTGAAGACCTATTGCAACGCCTCACCCGCTGGTGCGGCGACCGGGCACCGCGCAGCGTGGCGGCAGCGCGGATTGCTGAGGGTTGGGCGCGGCAGGCGGCGAAGCTGGCGCGCGTGATCGGTGATAGCCGTGCTACCGACGCCGCCGAATCGCTCGCACTCGCGCGCCCCGATTTCGTGGCGCGTCGTCGCGATTCCTCGGGCGAAAACTGGCTGAGTGCCGGGGGGCGGGGTTACCAGCTCGATCCGGCCTCGCCACTGGCCCGCGCCGAGTGGATCGTGATCGGCGATGCGCAAGGGCAGGCCAAGGGCGGGCGGATCACGGCCGGGGCGGAAATCGCTTCCGAACGGATCGCTGTGCTATTCGCCAGGGAATTGCAGGAACGAATCACAACTCGCTGGAATAATGACAAAGATCGTGTCGAGGCGCGGCGCGAACGGCGACTGGGAGCCATCGTGCTGGCGAGCGTCCCCGAACCCGCGCCCGATCCGGCGCTGCTTGTGGATATCCTTGTGGGCAAGGCTGTGGAGCGGCTGGGGGACGTGCTGCCCAAAGGCTTCCTAGCCCGCGCGCGGTTTGCCGGGGTCGAAGCACTGGCGCCCGAAGCCCTGCGCAACCGTGCGGGCGAATGGCTCACCCCGCTGCTCACCGGGCGGCGCGACCTTGAAGTGCCCTCCTATCGCTTCGCCGAGGCCGCGCTAGGTCTGCTCGACTGGAACGCGCGACAGATGCTAGAAAGCGCTGCACCGACGCATTTCACGTCGCCCGCCGATACGCGCCACGCGATCGACTATGCGGGCGATGATGCGCCAAGCGTTGAGGTGCGGGTGCAGGCACTGTTCGGGCTGGATGTCCATCCGATGATCGGCCGCACGCCTTTGCTGCTGAAGCTGACCAGTCCCGGTGGGCGTCCTGTCCAGTCGACCCGCGATCTGCCCGGCTTCTGGCGTGGCAGTTGGCGCGATGTGGTCAAGGATATGAAGGGCCGCTATCCCAAGCACCGCTGGCCCGCCGAGCCATGGCTGGAAAAGCCGAGCCTCAAGACCAAAAACGCCTTCAACCGCCAATAGGATTGCGCTATCGGCAGAGCGCAATTCGACCTGCATTAGCAGGTCGCAAGGCCGACCGGCCGCCCGCAGCGACGCTGGCGAAGCCAGCATGAGCGAGGATCGCAAAAGAAATGCCCGCACGTATCTTCCAAAAGACCAAGCACGCGATGCAGTCCGGCAAGGCGCACACCGATGAGTGGGTGCTGGAATTCGAGCAGTCCGAAGCGCGGTTCGCCGATCCCCTGATGGGTTGGACCGGTAGCGCCGACACGCAGTCGCAGGTGAACCTGACTTTCCCCTCAAAGGATGCGGCCAAAGCCTATGCCGAAAAGTACGGCATTGCCGCCCGCGTCCATGCGACCCCGCCTAAGCGGCTCAAGCTACAGGCCTACGCGGATAACTTTCGTTAGGCCCTCAAGCGCCGGGCGGCGGGCGTCCGCCCGCCTTGGCTACGCGGCATAAGCCGCGGCGGGCGTTTGCCCTTGCGGCCCTGCGGGCCGATTTTTTCGCTGAGTTGATTTTCTGTTCGACCCGCGCCATATGCTCGCGTGGGAGTCGGGTGGACGTTTGCGTCCGCTCACCGAGTCAGGTCCGGAAGGAAGCAGCTCAGGTGGATTGCGGCGGGTCGCTCGGCTCCTTTTTCACCCCGATCGCGGCGATGCCCACCCATGACAAACCGGGTTTGAACGCCTAGCTTGTCGGCATGACCGATTCCGATCCCGATCTGCCTGAGGAAACTGACACCGGCCCCACCGCATCGGAGCTGGAGGCGGCTGGGCAGAATGCCTTGTTCGGTGACCTTACGCCGCCAGCGCCAGCGCCAGCCCCGACCACTCCCGCGCCCGAACCTGTCTCGCCTGCTCCACCCCCCGCCGTGCCGCCCGTTGCCGCCGGGCAGCCATACCGCGTGTTGGCGCGCAAATACCGCCCGCAGACCTTTTCTGAACTGATCGGACAGGAAGCGATGGTGCGCACGCTCGCCAATGCGATAGCGCGCGACCGCTTGGCCCATGCCTTCCTGATGACCGGGGTGCGCGGGGTCGGCAAGACTTCGACCGCGCGGCTGATCGCCAAGGCTTTGAACTGCGTCGGGCCGGACGGGCAGGGCGGTCCGACCATCGACCCTTGCGGAGTGTGCGAGGCCTGCACGGCGATCGCCGAGGGGCGCCATATCGACGTGATCGAAATGGACGCAGCCTCGAACACCGGCGTCGATGACGTGCGCGAAATCATCGAGCAGGTGCGTTATGCCGCCGTATCGGCGCGCTACAAGATCTATATCATCGACGAAGTCCACATGCTGTCACGCAACGCTTTCAATGCCTTGCTGAAGACACTTGAGGAACCGCCTCCGCATGTGAAGTTCCTGTTCGCCACCACCGAAGTCGACAAGCTGCCGGTCACGGTGCTGAGCCGCACGCAGCGGTTCGATCTGCGCCGGATCCCCGCGCCCATGTTGTCGGAGCACTTCGCCAAGGTGTGCCGGTTGGAGGGTGTCGAGGCCGAAGCCGAGGCGCTCAGCATCATCGCAGCCGCCGCCGAAGGATCGGTGCGAGACGGGCTTTCGATCCTCGATCAGGCGATTGCTCACGCGGACCTCGATGGCGAGGGCCAAGTCAGCGGTAGCCGGGTGCGCGACATGCTCGGACTGGCGGACAAGAGCGCGCAGCGCCGCTTGTTGGGCCATATTTTGTCAGGCGACGCCAAAGATTTGCTTGCGGCAGTTGATGCACAATATTCGCTTGGCGTCGAGCCGCTGGCTTTGATGCGCGCGCTTATGGACCTGACCCACCGCGTCACGCTGGCGCAGGTTTCGGGCGGCGAACCCGATGCGCCTGCCGAAGAGGAGCGCGCCGCGCTCGCCGATTTCGCGGCACGGCTGGGCGCGGGCGAATTGCACCGTCTGTGGCAATTGCTGCTCAAGGGGCATGACGAAGTTCGCACCGCGCCCGATCCGCTCGTCTCGCTCCAAATGGCGCTTCTACGCATCCTCCATGCGGCGCAAATGCCTGATCCCGGCAAGCTCGCTCGGCGGATCGAGGAGATTGCGGCAAGCGGGTTTACCGCCGCTCCCCCTGCCGCTGCTGAGGGTGCCGCGCCCGCAGCGACGCCTGTCGCGTCCTCGCCCGTGCAGGATTGGGCTGCACTAGTCGAAGCGGTCGATGCCGCGGGCCAGCTGCGCGTTGCTCAGATGATGCGTGACAGGGTGCGGGTGATCGAACTTGCCGCCGAAAGGCTGGTCTACCAGCAGGCCGACAACTTCCCCGACGATCCCGCGCCCGACATCCGTGAGGCCCTGTTCAAGGTCACCGGCAAGCGCTGGCTGATCGAACGCGGCACAGGCGCCGCGCAGCCCAGCTTGCGCGAAGTCGCCGAAGCCGACGCGGCTGCCGAAGATGCGCGCATCCGGTCCGACCCGCTGGTCAAGGCCGCGTTCGAGGCCTTTCCCGATGCCGAATTGATCACAACCCCCAGCCGCGCGGCCAGTGGCGGCGCTGGCAATCCCCCCTGGAATTGAGGAGTCCCCCGCAATGAAATCGATGGAAGAGATGATGGCCGCCGCCCAGCAGGCCGCCGAGACCATTCAGAAGCAAATGAACGAGATGCAGGTAAAGCTGGACTCGATTGAGGTCGAAGGCACGGCAGGCGGTGGCCTCGTGAAGGTTCGTGCCAGCGCCAAGGGCCGCATTCTCGGCGTCAGCATCGACGACAGCCTGATGGTGCCGGACGACAAGCAGATCCTCGAAGACCTCGTCACCGCTGCCTTCAATGACGCGCGTGACCGGGCCGACCGGGTGTCAGACCAGCAGATGCGCGAAATGCAGGGTTCGATGGGTCTGCCGCCGGGGTTCAACCTGCCCGGCTTGGGGTGAGGGATGTTCCGGCGCGACTTCGCGATGAAGATTAGCCTGGCGCATTTCGCGGGGCTGATCGGATTGGCGATCGCAGCGACGGTGATGAGCGCAGATCCGAATGCTGATGAAGCTATCGGCGTGTTTGTCATCGGGCTGTTTATGTCGGCCTTCCTTTTTTTGCCGATCCTTGCCGTGACGCTGGTGTTTGTAGGTGACGTGCTGCGACACCGCCTCGCCTTTGTCCTGCTTGGACCGGTGGCGGTTACGCTCCTGGTTTCCGCGGTGCTGGGTCTCGACGCGGGCAAGGTCATCGCGCTTCAGACGGCGCTGTCCTCACTTGTGCTGTACCTGCTGATCCGGGATTATGAAGTTCCGGATTGCGAGGCTGCATGATTGGGGACGACATCCTCGCCCGGATCGCCTTCTCCGGCGCCATCGTCGAATGGCGCGGCCCGGCGCCGTTCCTGTTCGTGCCGGTGCCTGACGAGCACGTTGCCGAACTGCGCTATGCCGCGCGCGAGGCGAGCTATGGCTGGGGTTGTATCCCCGCCACCGCGCGGATTGGCGATACCGACTTCACCACCTCGTTGTTTCCGCGCGGTGCAACCTATTTTCTGCCCGTGAAGGTCGCTGTGCAGCGCGCCGAAGGGGTGGGCCTGGGCGACCGGGTCACAGCCACCATCGCCATCCGCCAGCGTGGATCCTAAACGATCCGACGACCAAAGCCGGGCTGCGCCGGGGCTTGAGCCTTGGCTGGTCGTGCAGCGGATGGTGGTGCAGCAGGCCGGCGGGCTGGCAGCGGCGGGGTATGCTTGGGCGGGGCCGGGGCTGCGTCCTGCCGACTTTCGAGATAGCGCGCGAATACGGCATCAGCATCAAAATCGCTGTCGCTTGTCACCTCGCCTTGGTCGCTGGCCAGACGGCGGGCGCGGGGCGGGTCAGGGGGCTGTTGGCCCTGCCGCCGGTCGAAAGCCCCCGACCACACCGCAGCAACCCCGCTGCGCAAACCGCGGTAAACGCAGTATTGTCCCGCCGTCAAAACCAGCAGCGCTGGGATATAAAGCGGCAGGCGTTCGGATGCCTGGGCTGACAGATCGCCCATGCCCTCAATCAGCTTGGCCAGCCATGACAAGGCCAGACCAGCGGCAATCCAAGCAATCGGTTTCATCGCCTGCCTCTTTCGCTCTGGCGGGCAAGATAGCGGCAGGCGGTTAACGCCATCCTTCATGTTCCACAGCTCTTGCGCAAAAGGGATTGCGGCCCGCCTGACCGCTACCCATATTCGACCGGAAGGCAGGTCCAAACGGCCGCCGCGGAAATAGACAAATGACCCAGACTTTCCCTCTCCTCCCCTTGCGCGACATCGTCGTTTTCCCCGGCATGGTCGTCCCCCTGTTTGTCGGGCGCGACAAGTCGGTGGCGGCGCTGGAAGCGGCGATGGAGGCATCGAAGGACATTGTCCTCCTCGCCCAGCTCGATCCGGGCTGCGACGATCCCGAAGGCGATGACCTTTACGATGTCGGCGTGATTGCGCAGGTGCTCCAGCTCCTCAAGCTGCCCGATGGCACGGTGCGTGTGCTGGTTGAGGGCAAGGCGCGGGCGCGGCTCTCGGCGCTTGAAAACGTCGGCACGTATCTTTTGGCCGAGGTCGATGAACTTGGGCCCGAGACCGTCTCGGGCAGCGAAGTCACGGCGCTGATGCGGCAGGTGACCGAGCAGTTCGGCGAATATGTGAAGCTCAACAAGAAGCTCGGCGATGATGCCGCGATTGACCTTTCCGAGGTCGACGATGCCGGGCAGCTGGCCGATACGATCGCCGCTGCAATCAGCGCCAAGGTTTCAGACAAGCAGGCGCTGCTGACCGAGGGCAATCCGCTGAAGCGGCTCGAATTGGTGATGGCCTTCATGGAAGGCGAACTGTCGGTGTTGCAGGTCGAACGGCGTATCCGCGGGCGCGTGAAGCGCCAGATGGAGAAGACCCAGCGCGAATATTACCTCAACGAACAGTTGAAGGCGATCCAGAGCGAGCTTGGCGGCGGCGAAGATGGCGAAGGCAACGAAATCGCCGAACTGACCGAGAAGATCGAAAAGACCAAGCTTTCCAAGGAAGCCAAGGCCAAAGCGCTCAGCGAGCTGAAGAAGCTGCGCGGAATGCAGCCGATGAGCGCCGAGGCGACGGTGATCCGCAACTATCTCGACGTGCTCCTCGGCCTGCCGTGGGGCAAGAAGTCGAAGCTGAAACGCGACATTGCGCAGGCGCAGGCGGTGCTCGATGCCGATCACTATGCGCTGGAGAAGGTCAAAGACCGGATCGTCGAATACCTCGCGGTGCAGGCGCGCACCAACAAGCTGAAGGGGCCGATCCTGTGCCTCGTCGGCCCGCCGGGCGTGGGCAAGACCAGCCTCGGCAAGTCGATCGCCAAGGCGACGGGCCGCGAATTCGTGCGCCAGTCGCTCGGCGGCGTGCGAGACGAGGCAGAGATCCGCGGCCACCGGCGCACCTATATCGGTTCGATGCCGGGCAAAATCGTCGCCAATCTCAAGAAGGCTGGCACGTCGAACCCGCTGTTCCTGCTCGACGAGATTGACAAGCTGGGTCAGGATTTCCGCGGTGATCCGGCATCCGCGCTGCTCGAAGTGCTCGATCCCGAACAGAACGCCAAGTTCCAGGACCACTATCTCGAGCTCGATCTCGACCTCAGCGACATCATGTTCGTGTGCACCGCGAACAGCCTGAACTTGCCGCAACCGCTGCTCGACCGGATGGAGATCATCCGGCTGGAGGGCTATACCGAGGACGAGAAAGTCGAGATCGCCCAGCGCCACCTGGTCGAAAAGCAGGTCGAAGCGCACGGGCTCAAGAAGGGTGAATTCACCCTTGAAGAAGAGGCCCTGCGGGATCTGATCCGCTACTACACCCGCGAGGCCGGGGTGCGTACGCTTGAGCGGGAGATCGCCAAGCTGTGCCGCAAGAGCCTACGGCAGATCCTCGAAAAGAAGGCCACCAGCGTCACGATCACGCCTGAAAACCTCGGCGACTTCTCCGGCGTGCGCAAGTTCAAGCATGGCGTTTCGGAGGAAGAGGCGCAGGTCGGCGCTGTGACGGGTCTGGCATGGACTTCGGTGGGGGGCGAATTGCTCACCATTGAAAGCGTCACCACGCCGGGCAAGGGCGAGGTCAAGACGACCGGCAAGCTCGGCCAGGTGATGAACGAAAGCGTCTCGGCCGCCTTCAGCTTCGTGAAGGCGCGTGCGCCTGCCTATGGCATCAAACCGAGTCTGATTAACCGCAAGAACATCCACATCCACCTGCCCGAAGGCGCAGTGCCCAAGGACGGGCCGAGCGCGGGGATCGGTATGGTCACCTCGATCGTCTCGACCCTCACCGGCATTCCGGTGCGCCCTGATGTGGCGATGACGGGCGAAGTCACACTGCGTGGCCGGGTGCTGGCGATCGGTGGGCTGAAGGAAAAGCTGCTCGCAGCGTTGCGCGGCGGGATCACGACCGTCCTCATCCCCGAGGAGAACGTCAAGGATCTCGCCGAAATCCCGGCTAACGCCAAGGCGGGGCTGGAAATTGTGCCGGTGTCCCATGTTGACGAGGTGCTAGCCCGCGCGCTGACCGAGCCGCTGGTGGCGATCGAGTGGACCGAAGCGGACGATCTGGCGAGTCAGCCAGCTAACCCCACTTCGGGGGCGAGTTCCGCAAGCTCAGAGGTGCCTACCGCACATTGAGCCGCTAGAACGTCCGCACTTGCCGCGATTCGCGGCAGGGTCGCAACGTTCCGGAGACGGTATTCATCAGGCTAACGAGCGCCCAACCTATGTTGGGCGCATAAACTGCTTTGGCTTTTTGTCTGGCGGGGGCGATCGGGCTATTTGCCTTTGACAGCCTATCAAAAAACGTCTCAGTCTCGCCGTTTCGTATGTGCGCGATTCACACCGATAATCGATATCCAGCAGCTAGGGGGTTCCCATATGAACAAGAACGACCTGATCAGCGAAGTTGCCAACGCGAGCGGTCTGTCCAAGAGCGATGCCTCAAACGCGGTCGAAAGCGTCTTCGATGCGATTACCAAGGCGCTTTCGGGCGGGGACGAAGTGCGACTGGTGGGCTTCGGCACCTTTTCGGTCGCCAAGCGCAAGGCGTCGACCGGGCGCAACCCGCGCACCGGTGAACCGATGAAGATCAAGGCCTCCAATCAGCCCAAATTCAAGGCGGGCAAGGGGCTGAAGGACGCCGTCAACTGACCAGCGGCCAGCCCGACTGATCATCTTTCAAGGGCAAGAAAAATCCCCGTCAGCCTCGCGGCTGGCGGGGTTTCTCTTTGCCGTTCGCACCGATCAGGGAGCGGCGGCAATCAGTGCGGTCGGGGCCTGCGCGGTGCGCGGGTTGATACGCCAGATCAGCGCTTCGCCGCCGGTCTGAGCGACAGGGCCTTCGTCGGTGTTGTTGGCGAGAATCCGCATTCCGGCCGCGGCGCGGACCGTGAAGGTGCCGTCCATCACCGGCACACCGGGCATGGCCGCCGGATTCTGCCCGGCTTCACGCGACTGCTCGGCAGCGCCCATTGCGGCCAGCCCAGCGAAGGAGCCTGCGCCCAGAACCGTGCCGAGCCCGCCGCTATCCGTGCTCTGCGCGGCAAAGCCCGGTGCATTGATCCGCACCTGACTGCCCTTGCGCAGGAACACCTGCACGAAGGGGTTGGTCTGCGGGAAGCCTTCGATCATCGGGAAGGTGAAATCGTGGCCCATCGTGCCAGAGACGCGGTAGCTGATGTCGAACACGCCGTCGCCCTTGTGAACCACGCGATCCCAGCCCTTCTGGCGTTGGAGCAACCGGACCAGTTCCTCGGCGGCCTTGGGGTCGGACGGGTCGATCCCGCCCATCAAGGCGGCCATCTGCTGGGCCTGCTTCTTGGCCTGTTCCACCCGTTCGGCCGCGCCCGCTTCCCACTCTTCGCGCTGGATTGCCTCTTCTTCGGCTGTGCAATCCCGGCTCTCGAAGGTCTCGTCGTCGTAGCAATTGGGCGTGAAAGCCTCGGGATTGGCCGCGTCCATCTGCGCCAGCTTCGAAAGGCCGAGGAAGAAGATTTCGCCTTCATAGCTGAAGGTGAAGCTGTCCGGCCCGGTGATCGCGAGTTCCGACGTGAACTTGCCCGGTGTCATAAAGCAGCCGCTCAGCGCCAGCGCAGCGCCTGTCAGCACAGCAGCGGCGCGCAGGCGGATGGTCGAAAACATGGTCATGGCAATTCCCTCCCTGACCCTGCTTCTAGCTGCGCGTTGCAACCGCATAAAGCGCAATCGCCGCCGCGTTCGAGACATTGAGGCTTTCGATGGCCGAGGTGATCGGCAGCTTCGCCAGCACGTCGCAATGAGCGGCGATGTTCTGGCGCAGTCCTTCGCCTTCCGCGCCGAGCACGATCGCCAGCGGCCCGGTGGGCATGACATCGGCGAGCACCGCCTCGGCTTCCCCCGCCAGCCCGATGCGCCAATACCCGGCCTCGGCCAGCTCTTCCAAGGCGCGGGCGAGGTTCACCACGCGGACCCATGGCACGGTCTCAAGCGCGCCCGAGGCGGCCTTGGCCAGCACGCCGCCTTCAGAAGGTGCATGGCGGTCCTGCGTCACGATCGCCGCCGCCCCGAAAGCCGCCGCCGAGCGCAGGATCGCGCCGACATTATGCGGATCGGTCACCTGATCGAGCACCACGATCGGCCGGGCCGCTTCGCCGTCTGCCACCTCGTCGAGGAACACGTCTTCCAGCGCGGCGCATTCCAGCACCAGCCCTTGATGCGGCGCGTCCTTCGCGACCAGGCGGGCGAGATCGGCCGCTTGGGCATGTTCGACCGGGAAACCTGCGGGCAAGTCGCCGTCGAGGCTCTCGAGCCCTTCCGGCGTGGCCCACAGCTTGCGGTGCTGGCGATCGGGGTTCTTAAGCGCGGCCTCGACCGCATGGCGGCCCCATAGGCGCACCTGCCCCGCGCTGCCACGACCCGAGCCGCGCCCGCCCTTCATGCGCCCCGCACGGCCCCGCAGGGCGCGCTTCTTTTCACCTTTGATCATGTTGTTTCCCGCCTGAGGCTTTTCAAAGGCACCCCCTGCCAGCAGGGGCATTGACAGGCAAGCAGTGCTTCGCCAAAGGGGCGCCTCTCGGCGGCGGGCCCGGCAACGGACTCGCGCAATTTCAGAGCGTGACACGCTCAGGATCGCCCCCCTCATGGTAGGGGACTGTGTGGACAGGTGGCCGAGTGGTTAAAGGCAGCAGACTGTAAATCTGCCCGCGCAAGCGTACGCTGGTTCGAATCCAGCCCTGTCCACCACTTTCCTTCCATTGTTTCACGTGAAGCACTTCATGGCAGGCGTCTGGGGTGTGTCTCAAGGCGGTCTACCCCCTATCTGGACACAGCTGTCTCCCAAAATGAGGCCGTCGCCCGCTCGCCCCGCCGATGGCTCGACAGGCCGCGACCCTTGAGCGGGCGACGCCAGTTGCGACCTTGTTCACCTGCGCTCAGGCGGCGAGCATTTCTGGTTGTTGATCGGCCCAGGCAAGCCCCGGCAGATAGCGCGCATCGATCTTGCCATCCTTCAGGGCGAAGAGGTGCAGCCAGCCATTATCGAACAGCGCCCGGACGCTCGCGTGCTTTTCGAGGATCTTTATCATTTCCTCGCGCGGGGCCTCGATCATGACCGAGAGGCGTAGGGGCTCGTGCGCGAGGCGCTCGCCGTCATGCACCGCCTGCCACGGGAGGCCGGCGCGCAAGCGGCCGCCATTGCCTTCGATCACGCCGATGCCGCCGACGACATTGTGGATCAGCTTGTTGCCGCCGCCGAACATTTCGGGTGCGACGCTGGAGCCGTAATACTGGAGGCTGATCCAGCTCGCCACCACGACCGGGGCGGTGATGATCAGTTCCAGCGTGCCAAAGCCTGCGTCTGCCTGCCAGTCGTAGGAATGCAGGAACGCCCGCCCGCCAAGGTCGCGGCCAGCGGTTGCCTCGCGCGGGGCGGCGATGAAGGCAGCGCATCCGGCAAGGCCCCATTCCGGGCGGATTTCGGCCCAGTTCTGAGCGCGGGCGGCGATGGTGTTCCAGCGCGCACCGGGCAGCCGCACCGCACGCTCGGCACGCGCAACCTTAGCAGCCTGCGCCAGCCACTTGCGCACCGTGGCAAGATCGCCGCTGCGCGCGGCGGGAAGGCCATCTTCGTAGATCGTGATGTCGTCGGTGGTGGTGTCGTGCAGGCCGGCCACGAACAACGTATCCGCCGGAACATCCACGCCCCGTTCGGCCAACCCGGCGCGGGTTTCGGGATCGTTGAGCAGAATTGCGAGCAGCCGCGCCGAGACTTCGCCAGTGTACCCGCCGCAGGCCCCGCAGTGGTAGGCACTTTCATGCGGGTTGTTGGTGGTGTTGCCACCGTGGCCGAGCAGCAGCACGACCGCTCCGTGGCCTTGCGTCAGGCTCATCGCCTTGAGCACCGCCGCGCCGGTATCGGCCTTGGCTGCGGCGCTCATGCCGCCGATCACTTCGGGGGCAGGCTCCGCTTTCGCCGTGCCGCCGAGGCCGAGCGCCGACTTGACCAGCTTCACCGCATAGACCGGCCCCATCGCCTCGACAAAAGCGAAGGAGGACACCGCCGCCTGCCGGAACCGGCCCCAGGCGCGCTGGCTGCGGGCGTTGATGCGGGCGGCCTGATCCTTGGCCGGATCGCCCGCGCTGGTGGTGCTGACCGCCGGGTTGAGCAGCACCGGCAGTCGCGCTTCGAGAATGTCCGAACCATGCGCGTGATGCGCCAGAGGTAGGCCGAAAAAGCCTGCAAAACCGATGGTTGCAATGGAATGGTCGACAGATTCGAGCGCGCGGCGGAAGACTTCTGAGCGCACGTCGATGCAGAAAGCGGCTTGCAGGAAGGGCCGCTCGCCTTGCGGGACAGCACCGTCAAGCGCGGCGGCGAGGCGGCGTTGGTGCCCGCGATCGGCGGCGTCTTGCAGGATCGCCAGCGCCACCTCCTCAGCGGTCGCGGTGATCGGCATAGCATGAGCCGCGACGGTTGCCGCCCAGCGGTCGGCGATCTGGGGTGTGCGCAGCAGCAACGCCTCGTCCCAGATCAGGCGGATCGCGAGCAGGTCCATCAGCGTGCGGTCGGTATCGCCAACCAGTTCGGCTTGCCATAGCAGCCAGCGCGCGTGCTGCGCCCAGCCGCCAAGGCTCATGGCGAGGCGGTGGAAGGAGGTCGGTGCTGCGGCGTCAGACAGGCCGAGGGTTTCGGCTGCGGAGAGGATCGCGCGTTCGGTGGTGTCCGGCGCGCAGGCGACATGGGCGCAGAAGCCTTCGAGGCCGGCGATTTCCGGCGTGAGGTCATGGAGCGCCCAGCCGCGCCAAGCGGTGAAGGCCTCGGCACCTGGAGCGGGCGACCACAGAGCTTGGCCGCGGTCGAAGTGGCCTGCGGCCCACAGGCCGATGCACTTGTCGATCAGGGCGGGCCAATCGATCCCAGTCGCCTCGGCAGCAAGATCGGCAACGGTCGGCAAAGCGCGGGGGGCAGGGCCATCACTCAGCGTTTCGGCCACTTCGCGCAGGGCGGTGACAGTCGCAGGCTTCAAGGGCGAGGGCGAGGCGGCGAGCGCTTCGGCGAGGTCATCGGCGCGGATCCGGCCATCCATGATGGCGGCGACATATTCGGCGCCGGTACGAGTGACGCGGACTCCGGCGACGCGTGCAAGGCGCGCGGCGGTGCTGGCGAGGTCTTGTCCGGTTTGGCCGAGGAAGGGGTTCACCGCAACGGTCGCATCCAGCGGGAAGGCGGGCGGAATGGCGCGGCCGGCAGCCTCGGCGGCTTCGAGCACCGCCGAGAAGCGGGCCGGGGCGATGTCAGCGTGGTTCATCAGCATGGCATTGTCTCCGTTGGTGCGTTCGTCAGCGGGTCGTTGTGGTGCGGAAGCCGCCGATTGCGCGGTCCAGCAGAGCGTTGAGGTAAAGGCCGTTGGCAAGGTGGACGCGCAGGCCAGCGGTGGCCGGATGGTGAGCCCAGAGGGGGAACAGGGCCTGGGCAAAGGCGACCAAGCCGAAGCTCGCCACCGCAATCACCAGCATCGCCCATTCCAGCTCGCCCGGCATCGGCGGGGTCGGCAGGATCGGGCCCCAGATGGCTTGGGCAAGGGTCTGGAAGCTGAAGTAGCCGATTGCTGCGGCCAGCGCGGCGCCAGCGGTGCGCTTGGTCAGGGCGACCGGCGCACGGTCGGCAAGGCCCTGCGCGACAAGGTAAGCCACCCCGAAGATCAGGATCGCACCAAGCGCCAGCGCCTGCGGGGATTTCGGTCCGAACACGGCGGTGAAGGCTCCGGCAATCGCGGCGAAGATGGCGAGCGCCAGCGCGAAGCTCTTGAGCACCGCCGCGACGCTCGGCACGGCGACCGGGCCGGGGCGACGAATATTGGCAACCTCGGCGACTGCGCCGCCTGAGGAGAGGAAGGCGTGCGCCTTGTAAAGCGAGTGGGCGATGATGTGCAGCAGCGCCAGCGTCCACAGGCCCAGCCCGCATTGCAGCAGCATGAAGCCCATCTGCGAAATCGTCGACCAGGCCAGCGCTGTCTTGATCGCGCTCTGGGTCAGCATCACCGCCGCGCCGAACAGCGCGGTGAGCCCGCCGATCAGGACGAGGGCGACCATCGCTCCGGTGCTCGCCTGCACCAGCGGAGCAGCGGTGATCAGCAGCACGCCGCCCGAGTTGATGATCCCGGCATGGAGCAGCGCAGAGACAGGGGTAGGAGCCTCCATCACTTCGGTCAGCCAGCCGTGGAGCGGGAAGGCGGCGGTTTTGAGCGCGGCGGCGACGACGATGGCGGCGACGCCGAGCGTTCCGGCAAGACCAAGCCCGGTGGCGGCCGCAGCGGCGGGCAGTGCGGTCACGTCAAGCGTGCCGAAGCGGGCAAACAGCAGACCGGCGGCGATCACCAGCATCACGTCACCCGTGTGCCAGACGGCGCCGAACTTGGTCGCCGCGCGCTGGGCTTCGGGCCGGTCGGGGTAGAACAGCAGCAGGCGCTTGAGGGTCAGGCCGACCGTGATTGCGGCGAGGATCATGGTAGGCAGCGTGCCTGCCTGCACGAACACCAACACCGCAGCGAGCGTGGTCAGCATCAGCGCATGGAACGCGCCCTCGCGCGCTTCGCCGTCCAGATAGGTGCGGCTGTAGCGTATGACGATCCAGCCGATGAAGCCGACCAGCGTCGCAACGCTGGCGCTGACAAGATCGCTGCGCAGGCCGAGGGCGAAAGGGCCCTCCAGCATCGCAAGACCCGGGGAGGAAAACAGAGCGGTCTGGATAAGGCCCGCGAGCGCGAGCGCAAAAGCGGTAAGCGCCGCGCCTTCCGACCAGCGCGGCAGGCTTCCGGGACGCCTGCCCGGACGGGCGAGCGCAAGCAGGATCACCGGCACAAGCGCCAGCGGGGCAAACAGTGTGAGGGCGATGGCGTCAGACATAGCAGCGCTCCGGCAGGAAGAGAGGGCTTTAGGAACGCTTTGCCGGATAGGGGGTGGACGAAATTAAAGAAAATACATATTTTGCGACCAAACGTTCGTCTCAATCGAACGATTAAGCGGAGCTGGCACCATGGCGACCCTCAACCTGCACCACCTGCGCCTGTTCCGCGCGACCGCGCGCGAAGGCACTCTGACCGCGGCGGCACGCGCGCTCAATATCTCGCAAAGCGCGGTCTCGACTCAGATCAAGGCGCTGGAGGCCGATCTCGGCCACGACCTGTTCGAACGGCGCGGGCGCAATCTGGTGCTGACCGAGGCAGGTCGGATCGCGCTGGATTATGCCGAGCAGATCTTCCGCGCCTCCGAACAGCTCACCGCCACGTTCCGCGCGGTCGGTGGACAGCGAAAGGTGCTCAGGATCGGCGCGCTGGCGACCTTGTCACGCAACTTCCAGATGGGCTTTCTCAAACCGCTGATTGGGCGCGATGATGTCGAGGTGGTGTTGCGGTCGGGCACGCAGGCGAGCCTGCTGCGCGCGCTCGACTCTCTGACAATCGACGTGCTGCTGACCAATCAAGTGCCCGCCCGCGATGCGGCGAGCCCCTATCTGGTGCGGCGGCTGGCGGAGCAACCCGTCAGCCTTGTCGGCGCGCGCACCCGGCTGGCGCTGGCGGCGCAGGGCCTCACCCGGATGCTCACCACCGCGCCGCTGATCCTGCCCACGCCCGAAACCGCGCTGAGGGCCGGGTTCGATGCGATGATCGAAGGCCTTGGGATCGTCCCGCGGGTGGCAGCCGAGGCAGACGACATGGCGATGCTCCGCCTGCTTGCCCGCAGCGATGTGGGCGTGGCGGTCATCCCGCCGATCGTGGTTCGCGACGAGCTGGCCGCCGGCACGCTTTATGAACTGTTCCAGTTGCCCGGCATCACGGAGGAATTCTACGCCGTCACCATCGCGCGCACTTTTCCCAATCCACTGCTGCGCGAGGTTCTGGAACCTGACGCAGAGGCGGCAGGGCTTGCGGCGGGAGAGGGGGGGCAGTAAGGCGTGCGCCCCATGCAAGAGAGTCCCATGCAGGAAATGCAAGCCCCCCTTACCGGCCGCCCGGTCATCTCCGCCACCGGCCTGTTCACCCCCGCCGACAGCATCTCCAACGAAGAACTGGTCGCCAGCTTCAACGCCTTTGTGGATCGCCACAATGCGGCGAACCCCGATGCGGAACCGCTGGCCTATTCCTCGGTCGAGTTCATCGAGAAGGCGAGCGGGATCAAGGCGCGCCATGTCATGAGCAAGGCGCCGATCCTCGATCCCGACACCATGTGCCCGCGCTTGCCCGAACGCGAGAATGACGAGTTATCGATCATGGCCGAGATTGGCGTGGCGGCGGCGCGTCAGGCGCTGGAGCGGGCGGGCCGCAAGCCGGAAGATGTCGATGCGGTGTTGTGCGCGGCCTCGAATATGCAGCGTGCCTATCCGGCGATGGCGATCGAGATCCAGCAGGCGCTGGGGATCGAGGGCTTCGGCTTCGACATGAATGTCGCCTGCTCTTCGGCGACCTTCGGCATCCAGACGGCGGCCGATTACATCCGCGCGGGCAATGCGCGTTCTGTGCTGGTGGTCAGCCCGGAAATAACCTCCGGCCACCTCAACTGGCGCGACCGGGATAGCCACTTCATTTTCGGCGATGTCGCCACCGCTGTGCTGGTCGAGGATGCTGCCATTGCTCCGGCGGAGCATTGGGCGATCCTCGGCACCAAGCTGAAGACGGTGTTCTCCAACAACATCCGCAACAATTTCGGCTTCCTCAACCGCGCAGCGCCCGAGACTGCGGATACCGCCGACAAGCTGTTCGTACAGGAAGGCCGCAAGGTGTTCCGGGAAGTCGTGCCGATGGTAGCGCAGATGATCCTCGATGAAGCCGAGCGGCTCGGGATCGATCCGGAAGGCCTGCGCCGCCTGTGGCTGCATCAGGCCAATGCGGGCATGAACCGGCTGATTTCGACCAAGGTGCTGGGCCACGAGGCCAACGAGGACGAGAGCCCGACGGTGCTCGATACCTATGGCAACACCTCGAGTGCGGGTTCGATCATCGCTTTCCACCAGCATAGCGACGATCTTGTGGCTGGCGATACCGGCCTCATTTGCAGCTTCGGTGCGGGCTATTCTGCGGGCACGGTGTTCGTACGCAAGGTGAGCTAAGGGCCGAGTTGCTTGCGGCCTCGCGCTGCACTCCCTAGAAGCCCTCCGATGGCAGGCGAAATTCTCGATAACAAAGGTCGCGGCGAGGCGGGCTGGGATTGGCCCGCGATCCATCCGGAAGGTCGCAAGTTCGGGCTGATCGCGGTGGCGGTGAGCCTGTTCTTCTTGCTCGCGCTCGATTGGGAGCTGATCGGCTGGCCGCTGCTGCTGCTCAGTTTTGGCGTGTTCGCTTTTTTCCGCGATCCCGAACGTGTGGTGCCGCAGGGGGAGGCCGCGATCATCGCTCCGGCTGACGGTATCGTCACGCTGATCGAGGAGGTTGAACCGCCGCTCGAATTGCAGATCGACGATGGCTCGGGCTTTCCGGGCTTGCCCAACGGCACCGTCACGCGGGTGTCGATTTTTATGAGCGTGTTCGATGTTCACATCAACCGCACACCGGTGGGCGGGACGGTACGGCGGGTGGTCTATATCCCCGGCAAGTTCATGAACGCCGAGCTCGACAAAGCGAGCGAGGAAAACGAACGCCAGCATATCCTGATCGAGCGGAGTGACGGGCTGAAGATCGGCTTCACTCAGATTGCCGGGCTGGTGGCGCGGCGGATCGTGCCATTCGTCAAGCCGGGTGACATGGTTGCCAAGGGGCAGCGCGTCGGCCTGATCCGGTTCGGCAGCCGCGTCGATATCTATCTTCCGGCTGGGACCGATCCCAAGGTGATGATCGGACAGACCACCATTGCTGGCGAAACCGTCATCGCCGAGATCGGCCAACGCGGGTTGATCGAGGGAATTTCGCAGTGAGCCAACCGCCCCGCAAGCGCGGCCCGCGTAAGATTCCGGGCGCGCGGTTCTTTCCGGCGCGGCTTGGCCCGAAGGCCGCTGAGGATGAGGACGAAGGTGTGCGCAGTCCGGGTGCAGGCGGGCTGACCTTGCGGGCAATGCTGCCCAACGCGATCACGGCGGCGGCGCTGTGTTCGGGGCTGACCGGCATCCGTTTCGCGATTGATGCGCAGTGGACTTACGCGATCGGCCTCGTAGTCCTGGCCGGTGTGCTCGACGGGATCGACGGGCGCATCGCGCGGCTGCTCAACGCCCAGTCCCGATTTGGCGCGGAGCTCGACAGTCTGGCGGATTCGATTTCTTTCGGCGTTGCGCCGGCGCTGATCCTGTTCCTGTGGTCCTTGCAGGACTGGCCGCGCTTTGGCTGGTTTGCGGCGCTCGCCTTTGCGATCTGCTGCGCGCTGAGGCTCGCGCGCTTCAACGCTCGGATTGATCTGGACGATCAGCCGCACAAATCAGCCGGGTTCCTCACTGGCGTCCCTGCTCCGGTCGGGGCAGGGCTGGCTTTTACCCCGTTCTACCTGTGGCACGAGACCGGCATCGCCCTGTTCCGCGATCCGGTGCTGATGACGCTCTGGCTGGCGGTAATCGCGATCCTGATGATCTCGAACATGGCAACCTTGAGCTGGGCATCAATCCGGCCGCGCCGTTCGATTCGTCTGCCGCTGATCGCCTTCACGGGGCTGGCGTTTGCCGCATTGCTGCTGGAACCGTGGTGGACACTAGCGGCGATCTGCATCGCCTATCTTGCGCTGATGCCTTACGGCCTTGTGAAGTACGGGCGGATCAAGCAGCGGCGCAAATTTGATGCGGTAGCCTCCGCAGCTGAGCCGAGCGCCGACGCGGCGTGACGTCCTGACGACGGACAGCGCGCAGCTGCATGTCAACCGCAGCCGCCTGAAGCGCAAACCCGGCCCGCATCACTTCACCTTCCCGCATAAGCTGCGCATAGGCAGCGCGCGCGCCGATCAGGCTGTGCGCGATGGTGGCCACAGCGACAACACCGGTCAGTGTGAACAGGGCGGAAATGGCAAGAGCAAGCATGGCGGGTTCCCCTGAATTGTTCGTTCTTTGTTCCTACGTCTTGTTCCCTACCTGTTCTGGCCTGTCAAGCGCCTTTCGCACCGACCCTGGGGCGATTTTTCGTAAGCGCGTGCATTCATGTCTGGATTTCCGCCCGCGACGCGGTTAAGGGCTCGCTCGCTTGAGGCAAGGCGTTCGATCTTCGCGCCAAGCAAATTCACATGGAAGGCGCACATACCGGTGCCGTTTGCGGGATCTCCGCATCACGGTTCCAGTCTTCCAGAGGAACAACCGGAAAGGAATTACTTATGGCGGCACCTGTCGTCACGATGCAGCAATTGATTGAGGCCGGCGCTCACTTCGGCCACCAGACCCACCGCTGGAACCCGCGCATGAAGCCGTACATTTTCGGCGCGCGCAACGGTGTTCACATCATCGACCTGTCGCAGTCCGTGCCGCTGTTTGCGCGCGCGCTCGATTTCGTCGAATCGACCGTGCGGTCGGGTGGCAAGGTGCTGTTCGTCGGCACCAAGCGTCAGGCGCAGGAGCCGATCGCTGACGCCGCACGCATGTCGGGCCAACACTTCGTCAACCACCGCTGGCTGGGCGGGATGCTCACCAACTGGAAGACGATCTCGGGTTCGATCCGCCGTCTGAAGGCGCTGGAAGAAATGCTTTCGGGCGATGTGTCGGGCTTCACCAAGAAGGAAGTCCTGCAGCTCACCCGTGAGCGTGAGAAGCTGGAAGCCTCGCTGGGCGGCATCCGCGACATGGGCGGCATCCCGGACGTGATGTTCGTGATCGACGCCAACAAGGAAGATCTCGCGATCAAGGAAGCCAACGTTCTCGGCATTCCGGTGATTGGCATCCTCGACACCAATGTCGATCCGTCGGGCATCGCTTTCCCGGTTCCGGGCAACGACGATGCGAGCCGCGCAGTGCGCCTGTACTGCCAGGCAATCGGTGAAGCGGCGCTCGCCGGCAAGGGCAAGTTCCAGCAGGACGTGTCGAGCGATTTCGGCGCGATGGCTGAACCCCCGGCAGAAGCACCCGCGCAAGTCGTGGTTGCTGACGAGCCGGCTGCGGAAGAAACCGAAGCCTGATTTTCTTCACGTGGCAGCGGCGACACACACCGTCGCTTCCGCGTCACATTACCCTTCTAGCGCGCCCGGCATTGCCCTCCATCTGGAGACGGCAGGGCCGGGCGCCCGAACAACACACGAAAAGGAATTTCTCATGGCTGATTTTTCCGTCGCTGACGTGAAGAAGCTGCGCGAGCGCACTGGCGCTGGCATGATGGACGCCAAGAAGGCGCTGACCGAAGCCGGCGGCGACATCGAAGCCGCGGTTGACGCGCTGCGCGCCAAGGGCCTCGCCACCGCTCAGAAGAAGTCGAGCCGCACTGCGGCTGAAGGTCTCGTCGGCGTCGCCGTTTCGGGCACCAAGGGCGTGGCTGTCGAAGTGAACTCGGAAACTGACTTCGTCGCCAAGAACGACCAGTTCCAGAGCTTTGTCCGCAACGTGACGGCTGTGGCGCTTGAACTCGGCAATGATGATGTCGAAGCGCTCAAGGCCGCTGCCTACCCCGAAGGCGGCACCGTCTCCGATAAGCTGACCGACAACGTCGCCACCATCGGTGAAAACCAGCAGATCCGCCGCATCAAGACCGTCGCGGTCGAGAAGGGCGCGGTCATTTCATACATGCACACCGCCGCTGCCGAAGGCCTCGGCAAGATTGGCGTGCTGATCGGTCTGGAAAGCGAAGCGGGCGCCGACGTGCTCGAACCGCTCGGCAAGCAGCTGGCCATGCATGCGGCCGCCGCTTTCCCGATGGCGCTCGACGCGGACGGGCTCGATGCCGAAGTGATCGAGCGTGAGCGCAAGATCGCTGCCGAAAAGGCTGCCGAAACCGGCAAGCCCGAAGACGTGCAGGCCAAGATGGTCGATGGTGCGGTGAAGAAGTTTGCCAAGGAAAACGCGCTGCTCAGCCAGATCTTCGTGATGGACAACAAGACCGTCATCGCTGATCTCGTGGCGCAGGCTGGCAAGGCCGCGGGCACCTCGATCGTGCTCAAGGACTACGCCCGCTTCCAGCTCGGCGAAGGCATCGAGAAGGAAGAAGTCGATTTCGCAGCGGAAGTGGCAGCCACGCTCAAGGGCTGATCTTTCGCCAACAATCAACGGACGGCCGTCGCAGCAGATGCTGCGGCGGCCGTTTGCTTGAGCGGGCACGGCGTTACCTTACCCTTTGCGCAACGGCTGATTGCCGGTTAAGTGCCCCCTCTCAGATTCCCACCCGGAGCCCCGCATCCCCATGTCTCTTCCCCCGATCAAGCGCGTCCTCCTGAAACTTTCGGGCGAAGTGCTGATGGGTAGCCAGCAGTTCGGGATCGACCCGGCCTTCGTCGCCGAACTGGCAGCAGAGGTGAAAGCGGCCAAGGAAACGGGGCTCGAAATCTGCCTCGTGATCGGCGGCGGCAATATCTTCCGGGGGATGGCCGGCGCGGCCAAGGGGATGGACCGCGCGCAGGCTGATTACATGGGGATGCTGGCGACCGTGATGAACGCGCTGGCGATGCAGAACGCGCTTGAGCAGCTCGGCGTCCAGACCCGCGTGCAGTCCGCAATCGAGATGGACAAGGTGTGCGAGCCGGTGATCCGCCGTCGCGCCGAACGTCATCTGGAAAAGGGCCGCGTGGTGATTTTTGCCGCAGGTGTCGGCGCGCCCTATTTCACCACCGATAGCGGCGCGGCTTTGCGCGCGGCGGAGATGAAGTGCGACGCGCTGCTCAAGGGCACCAGCGTCGATGGGGTCTATGACAGCGATCCCAAGCACAACCCCGATGCCGTGCGGTTCGACACCGTCACCTATGACCGCGTGCTGGCCGATAATCTCAAGGTGATGGACGCCTCGGCGGTGGCCTTGTGCCGTGACAACAAGATTCCGATTGTGGTGTTCTCGATCCGCGAGAAAGGCAATCTTGCCCGTGTGCTCGCGGGTGAGGGCGTGCAGACCATTGTTCAAGACAGCTAAGACAACCGAAGGAAACCCCAGCCATGCCGCAATATGACAAGGCCGATGTTGAGCGCCGGATGAAGGGCGCTGTGGAAGCGTTGAAGAGCGATCTGCAAGGTTTGCGCACGGGCCGCGCCAACACCAGTCTGCTCGATCCGGTCGTGGTCGAGGTCTATGGTTCGATGATGCCGCTCTCGCAGGTCGCGACCGTCTCGGCGCCCGAGCCGCGGATGCTGAGCGTGCAGGTGTGGGACAAGTCGAACATGACCCCCGTCGAAAAGGGCATTGCCCATGCAAACCTTGGCCTCAACCCGATCATTGACGGCCAGACCCTGCGCTTGCCGATCCCCGACCTGACGCAGGATCGCCGCAAGGAACTGGCGAAGCTCGCGGGACAGTATGCCGAGAAGGCCAAAATCGCGATCCGCAACGTGCGCCGCGATGCGATGGAAAGCCTGAAGACCGACGAGAAGAAGAAGAAGGAAATCTCGGAAGACGACCGCAAGCGGTCCGAAGAGCAGGTCCAGAAGCTGACCGATCAATACGTCAAGGAAACCGACGAGGCTGCCGCCAAGAAGGAACAGGAAATCCTGACGCAGTGATTGCAGCGTTCGGATCGTAGGGAACAGGCTTGGACCAGTCGCGCGCCAAACATGTCGCCATCATTATGGATGGCAATGGCCGCTGGGCCAAGAAACGGGGCTTGCCCCGCGCGGTCGGTCATCAGCGCGGTGTTGAGGCAGTGCGCCGGCTGGTGCGCGCGCTTGAGCCGACCGAGCTCGAATGCCTGACGCTCTATGCGTTTTCATCCGAAAACTGGAAACGGTCGGAGGACGAGGTCGATGATCTGATGAACCTGATGCGCCGGTTCATCAAATCCGATCTGCCCGAATTCATCGCCAATAATGTGAAGCTCAAGATCATCGGCGATTGGCAATCGCTCGCGCCCGATATTGTCGCGATGCTGGAAGATGCGCTGGCGCAGACCGCGAATGGCAAGCAGACGCTCGCTGTCGCGCTCAATTATGGCGGGCAGCACGAAATCGCGCGCGCCGCGGCCAAGGCAGCGGCAGTAGGCGAGGTGACAATTGAGGCCATCGCCGCCCATCTCGACACCGCCGATCTGGCGCCGCTCGATCTGCTGATCCGCACGAGCGGGGAAATCCGCCTGTCGAACTTCCTGTTGTGGCAGGCGGCCTATGCCGAGATGCTGTTTGTGGATACGCTGTGGCCCGATTTCGAACCGGCGCATCTCACTACGGCGCTTGATGACTTTGCCCGGAGGGAGCGGCGTTATGGCGGACGGTGAGGCGCGCGTGCGCGACACAAAAGCTGGCGTGACCGATTTGCCGGTGCGGCTGGCGTCCGCAATCGTCATGCTGGTGCTGGCGGGCGGGGCGCTGTGGCTGGGCGGGTGGTTCTGGACCGCGTTTGTGGCGCTCGTCGCCTGCGGCGTGCTGTGGGAATGGAACAAGCTGATCGGACGCTTCCGGCTGGCCGGGCTGGGCGAGACGCTGTGGTTCTTTGGCGGGGTGGTCTATGTCGGCGGAGCGACGCTCGCGATGGAGATCGTGCGCAACGGCCTCACCCACGTGTTCCCGGACTCGCCGATCAGAGGCTACGGCCCGCTTGAGGTGTTGCTGGTGTTCCTGCTGCCGATCGTCGCGGTTGATGTGGGAGCCTATTTCGCAGGCCGCGCCATTGGCGGGCCGAAGATCGCACCGCGGATCAGCCCGGCCAAGACCTGGGCCGGCCTTTTTGGCGGGGCGCTGTTGGCAGGGTTGGTGGGCATCGCTGTCGAGCTTGCCGATATTGGGCCGGCGGCAGTGCCCGGCTTCAATTGGATCAGCATTGCCGGAGCGGTGTTCGGCGGTCTGTTGATCGCAGTGATCGCGCAAAGCGGCGATTTCTTCGAAAGCTGGATGAAGCGGCGCGCGGGCGTAAAGGATTCAGGCAGCCTCATTCCGGGACATGGCGGATTGTTTGACCGGCTCGATGGGTTTGTCGCGGTGTTCTTTGTGCTGTTTGTGATTGCCACGGCCACTACTTTGCTGGGATGATTGGGAGATGACGCGTGTCCTCACCCTGCTAGGCGCCACCGGCTCGATCGGCGCATCGACGCTCGATCTGGTGCGGCGCAATCGCGATGATTGGCGGGTAGAGGCGCTAACCGCGCAATGCAGCGCGGCGGAACTGGCAGCGCTCGCGATCGAATTCGGAGCCAAGCTGGCAGTGGTCGGTGACGAGACGTGCCTGCCCGAACTGCGCGAATCGCTCGGTAATAGCGGGATTGAGGCGGCTGGCGGGCGCGCAGCGCTGGTCGAAGCGGCGGCGCGTCCGGCTGACATGACCGTCGCCGCGATTGTCGGCTGCGCCGGTCTCGCCCCCGTGATGGCGGCGGTGGAGCGGGGTGGCACCATTGCGCTCGCCAACAAGGAAGCGCTGGTTTCGGCGGGCGAAGTGCTGATGCAGGCCGTCGCCAAGCACGGCGCGACTTTGCTGCCCACCGATTCCGAACACAATGCGATTTTCCAGTGCCTCAATGGCAACCGGATCGACGATGTCGCCAAGATCACCCTGACGGCCAGTGGCGGTCCCTTGCGGACGTGGACGCAGGCGCAGCTCGATGCGGCGACCCCGGCGGAGGCGGTGGCGCATCCCAACTGGTCGATGGGCGCCAAGATCAGCGTCGATTCCGCCACCATGATGAACAAGGGGCTCGAATATATCGAGGCCTATCACCTGTTCCCCGTCGGCCTCGACCGCTTGGGGATCGTCATTCACCCGCAGAGCGTGATCCACTCGATGGTCGAATTCCGCGACAGGTCGACGCTGGCACAGCTTGGCCCTTCGGACATGCGCGTACCGATTGCTTCATGCCTAGCCTGGCCGCAGCGGATGGAAACGCCGCTTGCTCCGCTGGATCTGGCTGCGATTGGCGAGCTGACCTTCTTCCCACCCGATGAAGACCGCTTCCCCGCGACGCGCCTAGCCCGGGAAGCGATCCGGGCGGGCGGCTCAGCGCCGGCGATCCTCAACGCCGCCAATGAAGTCGCGGTTGCCGCTTTCCTTGCCGGTCAGATCAGGTTCACCCGGATCGCGGCAGTGGTGGAAGAGACGCTCGCACGCAACAATGACGCACCGCGCCCGACCAGCCTTGAAGAAGTGCTGGCCGTCGATCAGTCCGGACGGATGCAGGCCATGAGTCTGCTGGAGACCAACGCCCTTGTTTGAATCGCCCCCTTTCTGGATGTACGTGATCGGCTTCCTGCTGTTGCTCGGGCCGCTCGTCACCCTGCATGAACTTGGCCACCTGCTGGTCGGCCGGTTGTTCGGCGTGAAGGCCGAATCCTTCTCGGTCGGGTTCGGCAAAGAGCTGGCAGGCTTCACCGACAAGCGGGGGACGCGCTGGAAACTCTCGGCGCTGCCTTTGGGCGGATATGTCCAGTTCAAGGGTGACATGAACCCGGCAAGCGTGCCGGACGCCAATGCTCCGGTCGAGGAAGGCAGCTTCCAGCACGCCGCCTTGTGGAAGCGGGCATTGATCGTTGCAGCTGGGCCGATCACCAATCTGGTGGTCGCTATTGCCATATTTGCGGCCTTCTTCGCGATCATCGGCAAGCCGGTGATCGTTGGCGAAGAGGATTCGCGCACCATCGGCGCCTTCAGCGAAGGCAGCGTGGCTGAAGCGGCGGGCCTTCAAGTCGGCGATGTGGTGGTGGAGATCGACGGTCGCCCGATCCGCGATTTCACCGATCTGAAGACCAAGGTCGCGCTCCATCCGGGCAAGCAGATGGTCTTCACCGTCGAGCGCGCGGGCGAGGAAATCGACTACACGCTCACCACCGCACGCATCGAACGCAAGGACACTTTCGGCAATACCAGCACCGAAGGTCTGATTGGCGTGGCGCCTGCGGGCGGCAAGTACGAGCTTGAAAAGGTGAGCGTCCTTGAGGCGATCCCGCTCGGCGCGAAGCAGAGCTGGGACTTCATGGGCATGATGATCACTGGCATCCAGCAGATCGTCACGGGCGAGCGTTCGGTCAAGGAACTGGGTGGCCCGCTCAAGATCGCAAAGTACTCCGGCGAGCAGATGAGCATGGGGGCGGCGGCCTTCCTCCATTTTGCCGCGCTGATTTCGCTTAATTTGGCATTCATCAACTTCTTGCCAATCCCCGCGCTCGATGGCGGGCACCTGATGTTCTACGCGGCCGAGGCAATCCGCCGTAAGCCGGTAGGGCCGCAGGCGACCGAATGGGCTTACCGCACCGGTATTGCGCTGGTGCTGATGCTGATGGTGGTGGTGACGGTGAATGACATTGTCTCGCTTCCCATCTTTGGAAGCTGATCGCGCGGCCTGGGGAGCCGCGCTTGATGCCTCAGTGCTTTGCCGGGGAAAGCGCGACCATCCGCGTTCTTCCGGCGACCACGCGGCTTGATTGCGCGGGGCACATGGGGCAGAGGCGGGGACCGTGGGGATGGAACCATGAGCGGGGGCACATGGATCTGAGCACGAATGGTGACTGGCAAGGCTTGACGACGCGGGTCGCAGGGTTGGAAACGGGATTTTAGCTGCATGAACCGATTGAGCAAGACAGGCCTTGGGCCGGTCATTTGCAATCCCGCCCCCTCGCGCGGCCCGATCCGGCTGGCGAGCCTGCTGTGCTGCGGCTCGATCCTCGCTGGATTGCCGACGATGGCCGGCGCACAGGAAGCAAGCCCGGCCCCCGCCGCGCAGCCCACTACTGCCCCGGCTCCGGCGCCTGCTGCGCGCAGCAACGTGATCCGTACCATCACCGTGGTCGGGGCCGAGCGGCTCGAGCCGACCACCATCCTCAGCTACATCCGCCTGCGGGTTGGCCAGGAATACACCTCGGCTGCCGCTGACGAGGCCCTGAAGGATCTTGGCGCGACCGAACTGTTCGCGAATTTTTCGATCCGCAACGATGCCGGCAATGTCGTCATTACCGTGACCGAGAACCCGGTGATTAACCGCATCGTGCTCGAGGGCAATGAACGCCTCAAGGCCGACAAGATCCTGCCTGAAATCAAGCTTTCGCCGCGGCAGATCTTCACCCGGTCCAAGGTGCGCGCCGACGTGGCCCGCATCATCGAGCTCTACAAGCGCCAGGGCCGGTTCGCCGCGCAGGTTGAACCCAAGATGGTGCAGCTGCCTCAGAATCGCGTCGATATCGTGTTCGAAATCACCGAAGGCCCCAAGTCCAAGGTCCGCCAGATCAACATCCTCGGCAACGAGAAATTCTCAGACGGCCAGCTGCGCGGCGAGATGGTGACCAAGCAGGCGCGCCTGACCAGCTTCTTCAGCTCCAACACCAGCTATGACCCGGACCGTCTGGCCTTCGACCAGCAGAAGCTGCGCCAGTTCTACCTGACCGAAGGCTATGCCGACTTCCGCGTCGTCTCGGCCGTGGCGGAACTCACGCCTGACCAGAAGGACTTCATCATCACCTATGTGGTGGAGGAGGGGGAGCGCTACACATTCGGCGACGTCAAGGTCGACAGCCAGCTGCGCGATTTCGACAGCGATGTGATGAGCACGCAGCTGCCGATGAAGGCCGGCGATTTCTACAACGCCAAGATCGTCGAAGACACGGTCGAGCAGCTGACCGAGCTGGCAGGCCGTTACGGCTATGCCTTTGCCGACGTCCAGCCGCGCTTCAACCGCGATCCCGAAAATCTCAAGATGAACATCACTTTCGTTCTTCGCGAGGCACCGCGCGTTTATGTCGAGCGGGTCGACATCAACGGCAACACGCTGACGCAAGATAAGGTGATCCGCCGCGAGTTCCGCTTGGCCGAAGGCGATGCGTTCAACTCACTGGGCGTGCAGCGCACCACCGCGCGCATCAACTCGCTCGCCTATTTCCAGGAAAACTTCGAGGTCACCCAGACCGAAGGCAGCGCGCCGGACCGGATCATCCTTGAAGCCAACATCGAAGAGCGCCCCACCGGCGAATTGCAGTTCTCGGCCGGTTTCTCCTCGATCGAGCAGTTCATTCTGGCTGGCTCCATCCGCCAGCGCAATTTCCGCGGGCGCGGGCAGACGGTCGGGCTCAGCGTCAACTATTCGCAGTTCTCGCGCTCGGCGCAGGTCAGCTTCTCCGATCCGTACATCTTTGATCGCAACATCTCTGGCGGGATCGATATCTACCGCCGCGATTTCAACAGCTTCAACTTTACCGGCAACGAGCGCAACACAACCTACGAGCAGGCGACCACCGGCTTCTCGATGCGTGCCGGGGTTCCGTTGACTGAGTACATGTCGCTGGTCGGCAGCTATACTCTGAATTACGACGAGGTCGGCCTCGACGAGAACCTGTTCTTCTCCGACCTTGATGGCGATGGCACGCGTGAGTGCGATCCGTTGCGCGCGGGCCGTTTCCTGTGCGATACACTCGGCAACCGGCTGAGTTCGATCGTCGGCCTAAGCCTTAACTACAACTCGTTGAACTCACGCGTCCGCCCGACACGGGGCAAGACCATTTCGCTTAGCGGCGAGTTCGCCGGGCTTGGCGGCGATCAACGCTTTGTCCGGTTCCGCGGCCGTGGGCAGCAGTTCTGGAATGTCGGCAACTCGGGCTTCATCTTCTCGATCCTCGCCGAAGGCGGCACGATCATCCCGTTGCAGGAACGGCCCGGTGCTGGCGTTGACGACGTTCTGCTGACCGACCGCTTCTTCCTCGGTGAACCGCAGTTCCGCGGCTTCGCGATCCGCGGCGTTGGACCGCGCATCCTGACGCAGACCTCCCAGCTTGATAGCTTCGGTCGCCCGATCCTCGATGCGGATGGCAACATCACCTTCTTCACTGACCGCAATCAGGTCCGTGATGACGCCATCGGCGGGCGCAATTACTACCTTGGCCGCGCTGAGCTGGAAATTCCGCTTGGCACCGGCGCTCGCGAACTGGGCCTAAGGCCTTCGATCTGGACCGACATTGGCGCGTTGTGGGGGGTCGAGCAACCGATCCTGACGGTCAATCCCGCCGGCATTCCGTTGACCAATGACGCAGGCGAGGCACTTTTCCAGGTTCCGAGTACCAACACCACGACCACCAGCCCGACCCAAGCTGACGGATCGCCCAATATTCGCCTGATCCAGCAGAATTCGAATATCCGCGAGCTGTTCCTCGGAAACTCGCCGAGCCCGCGCATCACGGCCGGGATCGGGGTTAACTGGAACTCGCCCTTCGGACCGTTCCGCATCGACTTCGCTCAGACCATTCGTAGGGTCGAAGGCGATGACGAGCGGCGCTTCACATTCAACGTAGGAACCCAATTCTGATGACACGTCTTGCCAAGCTTCTTGCTCCGGCCGGCCTGGTGCTGGCCGCCACCGCCGCGCTTCCCGCACAGGCACAGGTCGATGGCCGCATGGCCTCGGTCGATGTTACGCGCACCATCATCGGCACCACCGCCTTCCAGACCTCGTATGAGCAGGTCAACACGACCTATGCTCAGCAGAACGAATTGCGCCGCACCAAGGCGCTTGAGCGGCAGACCATGCTCGCCAAGTTCGACAAGAACGCCGACAAGCAGGTCGACGAGACTGAGCAGGCCGCCATGCAGAAGTCGGCCGACTTCCCCAAGCTTCAGGCGCTGGAGCAGGAAATTCAGGGCCTTTCCAACCAGATCGACGGCGCGCGCGTCTTCGCGATCGAGCAGATCATCATGCAGTATGGTTCGGCCTTGCAGGACGTGACCACAGCTGAGCAGATCAAGGTCGTGTTGGATCCGGGCACGGTGCTGTTCGCGGTGCCGGAAATGGACATCACGCCCAAGGTCACTGCTGCACTCAACGCCCGCGTTCCCGCCGTAGGCGTGGTTCCTCCCGCTGGCTGGCAGCCGAGCCGTGAAGGCGTGCAGGTCTATCAGGAAATTCAGCAGCGCCTCGCGATGGCCGCGCAGATGCAGCAGCAGCAGGCTGCCCCCGCACCGCAGGGCGACACGGCCGCGCCGGTCGGCCGTTGATCCTGACGGAGAACATAAGATGAGCGAAGCGGGTAGCGCGCCGGCCGAGGTGCTGGATTACGATATCGTCAAGATCCTCAAGGCCTTGCCACATCGCTACCCGCTGCTTCTGGTCGACCGGGTGCGGTCGATCACGCTGGGAGAGCGCATTCACGCGGTCAAGGCCGTGAGCATGAACGAACAGTTCTTCCAGGGCCACTTCCCCGGCGCACCGATCATGCCCGGCGTGCTCCAGATCGAGGCGCTGGCGCAGGCCGCCGGCATCCTCGGGATCGAGACGATGGAGCTGGCCGGTACCGGCAAGCTGGTGATCTTCATGGGGATCGAGAACGCCAAGTTCCGCGCTCCCGTCACGCCGGGCTGCCTGCTCGACCTGCACGTGGAATTCACCCAGAAGCGCAGCCGCGTCTACAAGTTCAAGGGCGTTGCCAGCGTCGAGGGCAAGACCACCTGCGAGGTCGAATTCACCGCCATGATGACAGATCCGCCTGCCTGAGCGCAGCAATCCTCATCTAAGGTTGCATTGCACCGCATTCGCCACTAAGGCGCGCGCTTCCCATTCATAGCTGCGCCGGTCGGTACCGGTGCCACGCTGCAAAGGATCACGTCATGAAGGCCGAAGGTCACCCCGAATACCACATGATCACGGTCAAGATGACCGATGGTACCGAATTCCAGACCCGCTCGACTTGGGGCAAGGAAGGCGACACCCTGTCGCTTGAAATCGATCCCCTCAGCCACCCGGCTTGGACCGGTGGCCGTCAGCAGGCGTCGGAAGGCGGCCGTGTGGCCCAGTTCAACAAGCGTTTCGGCGGGCTCAGCCTCAAGAACAAGTAATCGGTCTTTTCAGCTTGCGGCCTTCGGGCCGTGCGAGGAAGGCGGCCCGACGGGGTCGCCTTTTTCGTTTCAGGCGGCACATTTGATACAGCGGGTGGCCATCGGCTGCGCTTCCAGTCGCGCGACCGGGATCTCCGCGCCGCAATTCGCACAAGCCCCGTAGGAGCCGGCCTCGATTCGGGCGAGGGCCGCGCGAATCTGGCGGGCCTCGGCGCGCAGCACATCATCGATCCCTTCGAGGGCTTCGTCGTCGGCAAGGTCGGTCGCCTGCTCGGCGAAATCGGCGTCGAGAGGGCTACGCAAGTCCTCCTCGATTTCCTCGCTGCGTGCGACAATATCGGCGAGCCGCGCCCTCAGCAGCTGCTCGATTGTGGTGTAGTCGTTCATCAACCCCTCCATGGTTTTTCGCGATACCACTTGGTGATCACGTATTTGACGCCCTGCCTGACCTTCATCCCGTGGTGCAGCGTCGCCGGATTGATACCTCCGTCCGGCAAGCGGTTGTTCCAGCAGAGCAATTTTCCTGCTTCGGGTTGAAAGGTCTTGTCGAGCAGCTTGAAGCGGGTAGCACCACCCGCGGCGACGTCATTGAGGTAGATCATGAAAGTCCAGGTGCGGTTGCCCGACAGCGTACAGAACTTGGCAAAGTCGCGACCGCCCGGGCTGAAGTAGTCGGTGTGCGGCTTGAACTCCTGCCCGATGGCATAGCGCTGGCCCTGCAATGGCTCGCCAAAGACCGGGTCAAGACCGGACAATGACGTTAGCATCGCCTCGACCCGTTCGACAGCGGGTAGTCCCGCGGGCAGATCGCAGGTCTCACTAGTACGGAACACCGGATCGCCATTGTCGTCAGCGATGGTCGAGGGACGGCGGCCGGCATCGATCATCGCGATCAGCTCGGCCCATAGGTCCGGACCGGCAAAGCCGCGCAGCTGGAACAGCTCGGCCTTGGGGGTCGGCAGGCGTTGCACCCCGTCATGCGCGGCCAGCCGGGCGGCGATGGATTCGCTCGTCAGGGTCATGGGGCAAGGATAGTTGCCCATATCCGCAGCGCAACGCTTTCGGGGCTGGCGTAACAATCTTGCGTGAAGCCTTGCGGAAAACAGTTTTCGCTTCCCATCGGCAAGCCTTTGTGCAAGAGGCGCGCCTCCCTCGCCAGCGCACTTGACGTGCGTCTGCCTTGCGTACACCGCGCCATTTCGCGCGGGCTTGGCAGCGACCGAAATGGTGGTATGCGGGCAGGGGCGTGTGGCGATCATAGCTCAGTTGGTTAGAGCGCCGGTTTGTGGTACCGGAGGTCGCGGGTTCGAACCCCGTTGATCGCCCCATCTCCCCCATGCAGCAGGTTAGCACCGCGCCCGATAGGGGAGACGATATGACCGCATTCTGGGCCGAGCCCGATTTCGACGCACATGAACTTGTGCAGCTGGTCCACGACCGGGCAAGCGGGCTTACGGCGATCATTGCGGTCCATTCGACCCACCTCGGCCCGTCTGCAGGCGGCACCCGTTTCTGGCATTACAACGATCCCGCCGGCGCGATGCGCGATGCGCTGCGCCTGTCGCGCGGGATGAGTTACAAGAACGCAATGGCCGGTCTGCCAATGGGCGGCGGCAAGGCGGTGATCCTTGCAGATGAACAGCGGATCAAGACCCCTGAGATGCTCGCCGCTTTCGGTGACGCGGTCGAAGGTCTCGGCGGGCGCTATGTTACGGCCGAGGATGTCGGTATTTCTGAAGCGGACATGGTTGCCGTCTCGCAGCGCACCGCGCACGTATCGGGCCTTCCGGTTGCAGGTGAGGGCAGCGCGGGCGGCGATCCCGGCCCGTTCACGGCATATGGCATCTATCTCGGCATCAAGGCGGCGGTGCGCCACAAGCTTGGCAAGGACAGCATCGCAGGCGTCCATGTCGCTGTGCAGGGTACCGGCTCGGTCGGCGGCGGCGTGGCCCGCCTGCTGGCGCGCGATGGCGCAAAGCTGACACTGGCCGATATCAACGCAGACCGCGCTGCGGCGCTGGCCGCGGAACTGGGCGGCGTGACTGCTGCATCGGACGCGATCATGGCGACGCCGTGCGACGTCTTCAGCCCCAATGCGTTGGGCGCAATCCTTGATGATGCAGGCATCGCCACGCTCGACTGTCCGATTGTGGCAGGCGGGGCCAATAACCAGCTTGCCCGTCCCGAGCACGGCGTGCTGCTGGCGGCCCGCGGCATTCTCTACGCGCCCGACTATGTCATCAACGCTGGCGGGATCATCTCAGTCGCGACCGAGTACCTCGCGCGCCGTGACAGCCGCACCGGCAATGTTGCCGAGGTCAATGCGCTGGTCGAGCAGATCCCCGGCCGACTCGAAGCGATCTGGCAGGAAAGCGAAAGCACCGGCGTTTCGTCCGATGTGGTGGCCGACAGGATGGCGCAAAAGCTCATTGGCCGCGGCTGATGATGCAGGGCGCTGTGGGAACTATTCCACGCGCGCGTGATTTGCTCTCTTGTCCGGTTCGGGTGTAAGGCTACAAGCCCGGCCAGACGCAAACGATCATGCACATCTACGCCAACCCCACCCGTTTTCTGTCACTTGCAAAGTGGCTCATGCCGCTCCTGTTCTGGAGCGGCTTGGTGCTGTCTGTTGGCGCGGTGGGCTGGGGCCTGTTCATGGTCCCGCCCGACCGGCTTATGGGCGATACGGTGCGCATCCTGTTCATCCACGTGCCTGCCGCATGGCTCGGCATGGGCGGATGGGCGGGGATCGCGATTTCCAGCGCCATGCTGCTCGTCTGGAAGCATCCCCTCGCCGCCCTGTCCGCCCGCGCGATTGCGGTGCCGGGGATGGTGTTCTGCGCGATCTGCCTTGCCACCGGATCGATCTGGGGCCGCCCGACTTGGGGCACTTGGTGGGAGTGGGATGGCCGGCTGACGTCGATGCTGGTGCTGCTGTTCCTTTACGCGGGTTACATCGCGCTGACCGAGGCGGCCGAGAAAGAGGGTTCCTCGACCAAGATCGCTGCGATCTTTGGCTTGGTGGGCGCGGTCAATGTGCCGATCATCAACCGTTCGGTGGTGTGGTGGAACTCGCTCCACCAGCCCCCAAGCATCACAGCGGGCAAAAGCGCGATTGAGGCAACCTTCCTTGTGCCGCTGCTGGTCGCAGTGGTCGGCTTCTCGCTCCTGTTCGGTGCTATCGTCCTGATGCGGATGCGCGCGCTGATTGCCGAACAACAGGTCGAAGCGCGCTTGCGCCGCCGTGCGCTCGATGATGACGCGCCTGCGCCGGTGACGCCTGCGATGGAGCAGGCCTGATGCGCGAAGAATTGAACCAGTGGGATTTCGTGTGGCTCGCTTATGGCGTAGGCGCGATTGCGCTGGCTCTGCTGATCCTCTGGGCATGGCGTTCGATGGCGCGCGCCGAAGCGCGGCGCGATGCGTCGCGGCGGCGCTGAACGGGACAATGCTATGAAAGCCAAGCACCAACGTCTGGTCCTCGTGATCATCGCCCTCGTCGCGATTATCGGCGCGGGGCTTTTGGCGGCGTGGAGCCTGCGCAATCAGGCGAATTACTTCTACCTGCCCGAACAGATGGCGTCGGCCCCGCCTGAAGTGGGTCAGGCCGTGCGCCTTGGCGGGATGGTTAAGGCTGGCTCGATCAAGACCGAGGCCGATGGTGTTACAGTGAACTTCCTGGTGACCGGCAACACGGCGGACGCGATCCCCGTGCGCTACAGTGGCATTCTGCCCGATCTCTTCGTCGAGAATTCGGGCGTGGTGGCAGAAGGCAGCCTCGGCCCGGACGGCGTGTTCATGGCCACCAACCTGCTCGCCAAGCATGATGAGAATTACGTGCCCAAGGAACTCGAAGGCATGGGCACTGATCAAGCCGCCAAGATGGCAGCCGAAACCACCGTTGGGCTGAAGTAACATCGTGGCACAAATGAGGGCCAAGCAATGATCCCCGAAATCGGACTGGCCGCTTTGTGGCTCGCCGCTGCGCTGGCGGTGTTGCAGATGGTCTCGGGCGCCTTTGCGCTGAAGGCGGCGGAAGGCGCGGTCAATCCGCTGGCGATCTATGCGCGCCCTGCCGCGGTGGTGCAGGCCTTCCTTGCGGTGCTGGCGTTCCTGATGCTGCTGTGGTCCTTCGCGATCACGGACCTTTCGATCAAGCTGGTCGCGAGCAATTCGCACTCGATGAAGCCGCTCCTCTACAAGCTGACGGGGACATGGGGGAACCACGAAGGCTCGATGCTGCTGTGGGTCGGCGTGCTTGCGCTGTCGGGCGGGTTGTTGGCCGGGTTCGAGAAGCGCCTGCCGGAACGCACCATGGGCGCAACGCTGGCGGTGCAAGGGTTTGTGGCGCTTGGTTTCTATGCCTTCCTGCTGCTTTCCTCCAACCCGTTCGAGCGGCTGCCGGTCCCGGCGGCCGAGGGAACGGGCCTCAACCCGCTGCTGCAAGACATCGGCCTCGCGATCCACCCGCCGACGCTTTACGCGGGCTATGTCGGGCTGTCGGTGGCTTTCAGCCTGGCGATGGGCGCGCTGTTGACCAATCAGGTGAACCCCTCCTTCGCCCGCGTGCTGCGCCCCTGGGTACTGGGGGCCTGGGTGCTGCTGACCTTCGGGATCACGGCTGGTTCCTACTGGGCTTATTATGAGCTGGGCTGGGGCGGCTGGTGGTTCTGGGATCCGGTCGAGAATGCCTCGTTGATGCCGTGGCTCGCCGCAACCGCGCTGATGCATTCGGTCAGCGTGCTGGCCGCGCGCGATGCGCTGCGGACGTGGACGATCATGCTCGGCGTGCTGGCGTTCTCGATGTCGATGCTCGGCACCTTCCTCGTGCGTTCTGGCGTGCTGACCAGCGTCCATGCCTTTGCTGTCGATCCTGAGCGCGGGGCGTTCATCCTCGGGCTGCTGGGCCTCTACATTGGCGGGGCGTTCACGATCTTCGCCCTGCGCGCTGGCGCGGTGGCCGAGGGCAAGCGCTTCGCCATTGCCAGCCGCGAAGGCGCGTTAGTGTTCAACAATGTGATGCTCTCGGCGATCTTGGCGATCGTGTTGCTGGGCACGCTCTATCCGCTGCTGACCGAGGTGTTCGACGTGCGCGTGTCGGTCGGCCCGCCTTACTTCAATCCGGCAGGCGCGATCTTTGCGATCCCGATGCTCCTCGTCATGGCGGTTGGCCCGCTGCTGCGCTGGAAGAGCGACAAGCCCGCGCGGCTCCAGTTTGAGCTGGCGCTGATCGCTTCGCTAGTGATCGGGGTGATCGCGCTGGTGAGCTTCTTCGGGCAGTTCCCGCTTCTGCCGCTGCTAGGCCTTGGCCTCGCGGCCGCGCTGGCGGTGGCCGCCTTCCTGCCGCTGCGTGGGCGCAATCTCGCACGCGTGCCGGTCGCAACCTGGGGCATGGTGCTCGCCCATTTCGGCATTGCGGTCTCCTTGTTCGGCATGGCGTGCGAAGGAGCGTTCTCGCAGGAGCGCCTCGCTGCGGTTGCGCCGGGCGGTACCGAACAGATCGGCGATTTCGCTGTCACTCTTGAAAGCGTCACGCCTGTCGCGGGACCGAACTGGACGGCGATAGAGGCACGGCTGGCGGTCAGCAGGGACGGCGGCGAGCCGGTGATCCTCAATCCCCAAGCGCGCAACTTCTGGTCGCCGCCGCAGTCCACCAGCGAAAGCGCGCTGCTGACCCGCTGGGACGGGCAGCTTTACGCGGTGATCGGCAATCAGGCCGAGGATGGGCGCTGGCAGATCCGGGTGTGGTGGAAGCCGTTTGTCACCTTCATCTGGTATGGCGGATTGCTCATCGCGCTGGGCGGTATTCTGGCGATTGCGGGCCGGGTTAAGGTCGATGTCAAACGCCGTGCAGCTGTGACCAAGGGTGCAGAGCGCCGCGCCGATGTCGAGGCGCTTGATGTCGCCTCTCCGGTTCCGGCCGAGTAGGCCGATGCGCTCGCGACTGTTCCTATGGGTGCCGCTCGCCCTGTTCGCCTTCTTTGCGGGGGTCGCAGGCTATATGCTGACGCAGGAGAAGGACGAGTTCGTCGAAAGCACGATGATCGGTCAGCCCTTGCCCGATTTTGCGCTCGACCCTGCATTTGGCGGCCTGCCTGGGGCAGCCAAGACGGACCTCATAGGGAGCAAGCCGCGCCTGCTCAATATCTGGGCCAGCTGGTGCACACCCTGCATCGCCGAGGCACCGCAGCTCGAAGCGCTGCAGGCCCGCGGCGTCGAGATCGTCGGCATCGCCATTCGCGATCGGCCCGAAGACGTCGCCAATTTCCTTGGGCGCTATGGCAATCCGTACTCGCGGATCGGCAGCGACCGCATTTCCGAGGTGCAGTTGGCGATCGGATCGTCGGGGGTGCCGGAGACCTTTGTGATCGATGCCAAGGGCGTGATCCGCTATCAGCATATCGGCGACATCCGGCCCGAGCATGTCGCGGTACTGCTGGCCGAATTGGAGAAGGCCCGATGATCCGCGCTGTCGTGGCTCTGCTGCTTGCCCTGCTCGCCATTCCGGTGATGGCGCAGGATTCCATGCCGCCAGCGCCCTATGCCTATAATCAGCTCGACGACCCCCGGCTTGAGGCCGAGGCAACCACGCTGATGCACACGCTGCGCTGCCTCAAGTGCCAGTCGCAGAGCATCGCGGACTCCGACGCGCCGATGGCGGGCGATATGCGCCATCAGGTGCGCAGCCGCATTTTGGCAGGCGAAAGTCCCGACCAGATCCGTGGCTGGCTGATCGCCCGCTATGGCGATTACGTCAGCTACGAGCCTGAAGTGAGCGCGACCACTTGGCCGCTGTTCGCAGCACCGGTGCTGCTGCTGCTGATCGTGGCGGGCGTGCTGCTGCGGCGGCTGGGCAAGCGACGCAGCGATGCGGGGGATACGGTATGATCGGCGGCTGGCTGGCGATCGGCGCTTTGGCGCTGGCAGCCTTTGCGCTTGCGGTGTTGCTGCTGAAGCTCCCGCGTGAAGGGATGACGCTGTTCGGCGCTGTGCTGGTGTTCGGGCTTGCCGGTTATGCCTGGCAGGGTTCTCCGGGGCAGGCGTCTGCACCCAAGGGCGAGGCGGACGCCGCATCGGGGCAGGGCGAGGCAATGGTTGAAGGTCGTGCCGCGCTGTTCTCGCGCACACAGCCTGCGCCTGACTACCTCGTCACCTCCGACGCCTTCGCCCGCCGCGGCAAGTTTGCCGATGCGGCCAACCTCCTCCAGCGCGGGCTCGCCGATAACCCCCGCGATGTGGAGAGCTGGCTGGCTCTGGGCCTCGCGTTGGTCGGCCATGCCGACGGTTTCGTGACGCCGGCCGCTGTGCAGGCCTTCGGGCGGGCCAAGGCGATTGACCCGGGCCATCCGGGTGCGGAATACTTCCTCGGCTTTGCGTATCTCCAGAGCGGCGAGATCGTCGCGGCGCGCAATGTCTGGCAGGGTCTGCTCGCCAACTCGGCCCCCGAGGCGCCTTGGCGAGAAGGGCTTGAGGCCGAAGTTGCGCGGCTCAACGACATGATTGCCCGCGCGCCGATGCTTCAGGGCCAATGACGCCTTTCTCTCTGGCGCGCGCCATCCGTACTGATAATGTTGCAGGTGCGAATGGGCAGTGCTAGGCGCGCTGCCTCATCGGCCTGAATGGTTCCGGCAGGATGGGCAGTACCGCGGGATACGGGAAATCCAATCAAGATGAGCAGCATAGCCAATACTGACGAACCTGCCGCCGCAACCGCCCAAGGCCACGGGCACAGCGCGTCGACGCTGACCCTTGCGGTCGGCGCTGTCGGCGTGGTGTTCGGCGACATCGGCACGAGTCCGCTTTATGCCTTTCGCGAGACCTTCGCCGCGCATCATGGCGCAATCGGGATCACCCCCGACGCCGAGCATATCCACGGTGTGCTGAGCCTCGTGTTCTGGTCGATGATGATGGTGGTTACGGTCAAATATGTGCTCACCATCATGCGCGCAGACAACAAGGGCGAGGGCGGCAGCCTAGCCTTGTTGGCGCTGATTCGGCGCGCTTCGGACAATCGCCGGTGGACCGCGCCCTTGATCCTGCTCGGAGTATTTGCCACCGCGCTGTTCTACGGCGACAGCATGATCACCCCGGCGATCTCGGTGCTGTCCGCGACCGAGGGTCTTCAATACATCGTTCCCGGCTTCAAACCGTGGATCGTGCCGACGGCGGTGGCGATCCTGTTTGGTCTGTTCGCGATCCAATCGCGCGGGTCGGGCAAGGTCGGCAAGCTGTTCGGCCCGATCATGCTGACCTATTTCGGAATGCTGGCGACGCTGGGTGTGATGCATCTGTCCGCCAACCCTGCGATCATTCTGGAAACGATCAACCCCATCAATGCGCTGCGGTTCTTCCAGGCGGATGGATTTACCGCCTTCATCGCCCTGGGCAGCGTAGTGCTGGCGGTGACCGGGGCCGAAGCGCTCTATGCCGACATGGGCCATTTCGGGCGCAAGCCAATCGGGCTGTCCTGGCTGACCTTCGTGTTTCCGGCGCTGATGCTCAATTACATGGGGCAGGGCGCAATGATCCTTTCGGCAAGTTCGCCGGCGGCTGCGGCTGCGCTCGTCAAGGATCCGTTCTTCCTGATGATCCCTGACCTTGTTCGCGTGCCGGTGATCATCCTCGCGCTGCTTGCCACGATCATTGCCAGCCAGGCGGTCATTTCGGGTGCCTTCAGTCTGACCCAGCAAGCGATCCAGCTCGGCTTCATCCCTCGCATGGAAATCCGCCACACCAGCGCTTCAGCTGCGGGGCAGATCTACATCCCTACGATCAACTGGGGTCTGATGGTGATGGTGATCCTGCTGGTGCTGTTCTTCCAGTCTTCGACCAACCTTGCCGCAGCCTATGGCATCGCGGTGACCGGGGCGATGTTCATCGACACGCTGCTGCTGGCAGCCGTCCTGTTCTCGCTGTGGCGCTGGCCGGTGTGGAAGGCGCTTCCGCTGGTCGCAGCCTTCCTGATCGTCGACGTCGCCTATTTCGGCGCGAACCTGATCAAGGTGCCGCAGGGCGGCTGGGTTCCGCTGCTGATCGGCTTCGTGATCTTCACCCTGCTCACCACCTGGTCGCGCGGGCGTGAGCTGATGCGGGCGAGCATGTCCGAAAGCGCGCTGCCGATCGAGATTTTCGCCAAGAGCGCGCAGAACAGCGCCACCCGCGTCGCAGGAACGGCTGTGTTTATGGCCTCGACCAATACGGGCGTGCCTTCGGCGCTACTGCACAATATCAAGCATAACAAGGTGCTGCACGAACGCATCCTGATCCTGACCGTGGCGGTGCAGGATGTGCCCTATCTCGAATCGATCGAACGCTATTCGTGCAAGGATCTGGGCAATGGCTTCTACCGGGTCACGATCCGCTGCGGCTTCCTTGAAGAAACCGATGTGCCCGCGCTGCTGCGCACGCTCGACCTGTGCGGCGCGCCATTCGACATGATGCACACCAGCTTCTTCCTGTCACGGCAAACCCTGCTCGCATCGGCCAAGCCGGGTATGGCGATCTGGCGCGAAAAGCTGTTCGCCTGGATGCTGCGCAACGCGGCGAGCGCGATGGAGTTCTTCCGGCTACCGACCAACCGGGTGGTGGAGCTGGGGAGTCAGGTGGAAATCTGACCTTGCGCGTGGTCGCTCTCGCCCTTGTACCGCTCTCCCTCATGGCGGCGGCATGTGCGCCAGAGGTAGCTGACGAAGCGCAGGTGCCCAGCAAGGAGCAGGCAGCGATGACGAACCCGGTCTTTCATTTCGAAATCCCCGTCACCGACTTGGACCGGGCCATCGCCTTTTACGAAGACGTGTTCAGTTACCAGCTGACCCGCGCAGACGTCGACGGCTACGATATGGCGTTTTTCCCGCGCGCAGGCGATGCTCCGGGCGCAAGCGGGGCATTGGCCAAGGGCGACGTCTATCGCCCGTCGCAAGACGGGCCAGTGATCTACTTCGATGTACCAGATATCGACGCAGTGCTCGCGCGGGCGACGGCGCGCGGATCGAAGGTGCTCTATCCCAAAAAGGATATCGGCGAGGTGGGCTTCGTCGCCGAAATCGAGGATAGCGAGGGCAACCGGATTGCCTTGTCGCAAGTCAAACCCTGATCAGCCCCCCGTCGGCGGCTCGTCCTTCAACGGCTCGTCGCGGTCCTCAAAGCTCAGCCCGTGCTTGAGCAGCATGGGGATCTGGCTGAAGGTGAACAGGAAGGTGAGCGGCAGGAACACCCACAGCTTCGCCCACAGCCAGCCTTCGAAATCCATCTGCGCGCGCAGGACTTCGTTGAGGCCGGCCAGCACCACAAAGAACACCCCCCAATTGCGCGACAGCTTGAGCCAGCCTTCGTCCGACAGGCCCTCGAAGGCGGCTTCGAGCAGGATCTTGAGCATCGCCCGCCCGGCAACATACCCGGCCAGCAGCACCGCGCCGAAGCTCGCATAGATGATCGTCGGCTTGATTTGCACGAAAGTGGGGTCGCCGAAGAAGATCGTCAGACTTCCGAACCCGACGATCAGCGCGGTCGAAAACCATAGCATCGGCGACACTTTGCCCAGCCGCCATTTCGATACCAGCAGGGCGATGACGGCCGCGACCATGAAAGCGCCAGTGCCATTGATGATCGCGCCGAGTTCGCCCGTTGCACTCACCTTATCGGGCGCGCTCCAGCGATAGACGCCGAGGAACACCACCAGCGGGCCGTAATCGACCGCGACGTTGAGCCAGCTGGAGGCGGCCTTCTTGGTCTCGTTGTCGCTCATCACGCCACTCCGGCAATCACGCGGGCGACCAGATCTGGGTCGAACGGGCGCAGGTCTTCCATCTTCTCGCCGACGCCGATGGCGTGGATGGGGAGACCATATTGCTCCGCCGCCGCGACCAGCACGCCGCCGCGCGCGGTGCCATCGAGCTTAGTCATGATGAGGCCGGTGACGCCCGCGACTTCCTTGAACACGTCGATCTGGGCGAGGGCATTCTGGCCGTTTGTGGCATCGAGCACCAGCACCACATCATGCGGCGCTTCGGGGTTCAACCGGCCGAGGACGCGGCGGATTTTCGCCAGCTCCTCCATCAGCTCCTTTTTGTTCTGGAGGCGACCTGCCGTGTCGACAATCAGCGCATCGATCCCGGTGTCGGTCGCCTGCTTGACCGCATCGAACACAATCGCCGCCGGATCGCCGCCTTCAGGCCCGCGCACCAGATCAACCCCGATCCTGCCCGCCCACGTGGCGAGCTGCCCGATGGCCGCCGCGCGGAAAGTGTCGCCCGCTGCCAGCAGCACGCCGTAATCATCCTCCTGAAACAGGTGGGCGAGTTTGGCGATGGTGGTGGTCTTGCCGCTGCCGTTCACGCCGATCACAAGGATCACCTGCGGGCGCGGGAAGGCGGTGATTTCTAGCGGCTTGGCGACGGGGCGCAGGATCGCGGCGATTTCCTCGGCCACGGCTTCCTTCAGCTCGCGGGTGGTGATCTCCAGCCCGAAGCGCTTGTCGGAAAGGCGCGCACGGATGCGCGCCGCCGCAGCAGGGCCGAGGTCGGACATGATCAGCGCATCCTCGACCTCGTCGAGCGTAGCGTCGTCAAGCTTCGCACTCCCGCCTACCCCGGCAAGGTTGGCGGTCAGGCGCTCCGATGTCTTGGCGAAGCCGCCGAACAGGCGCTGGCTCCAGCTGGTTTCACTCATCCGAGCAGGCCCTCCCTGACCTCGCGCACATTCACTTTGATAATGTCACCCGCTGCTGTCCCGGCAGGCAGCGCGACGCGGGCATAGTTGGGGGCATAGCCCGTGCTATCGCGTTCGGCGAGGACGGGGAGCGTTTCGCCCACAAGGCTGTCGAGCCAGACCGCCCGGCGCGCGGCGGCGCGGGCGCGCAGGTCGGCAGCGCGAGCTTTCACCACATCGCGCGGCACTTGCGGCATCCGCGCGGCGGGGGTGCCGGGGCGGGCCGAGTAAGGGAAGATGTGGGCGTGGACGATGTCGAGCTCGTCGATGATGCCGAGGTTTTCGTCGTGGTGCGCATGCGTTTCGGTCGGGAAGCCGGCGATGAGGTCAGCCCCTATGGCGATATCTGGCCGGAGCGCTTTGAGGCGCTGGGCCAGTTCCACTGCATCGCGGCGCAGATGGCGGCGCTTCATCCGTTTTAGGATCAGGTCGGCGCCGTGCTGCAAACTGAGGTGCAGGTGCGGCATCACCCGGGGTTCGTAGGCGAGCAGGTCGAACAACCCTGCGTCAATTTCGATCCCGTCGACCGAGGACAGGCGCAGGCGGGGGAGGCCGGGGAAGGATGCAAGAATCGCTTCGACCAGCGTGCCAAGGCGCGGCTCGTCCGGCAAATCATGCCCCCATGAGGTCAGATCGACCCCGGTGAGCACAACCTCCTTGGCTCCCGCAGTTAGATGCGCTTCGACCTCGCGCAGCACGTCCGCCACGCTCAACGAACGGCTCACCCCGCGCCCCTGCGGGATCACGCAGAAGGTGCAGGCATGGTCGCAGCCGTTCTGCACGGCGACGAAAGCGCGGGTCCGCGCCGGGGCAACCGGCGGTGCATCAGCGGCGATATTCCACGCCCTCGGATCAAGCTTGGCCGCGTTCGCCACCAGCCCATCAACCTCGTCCATCGCCCCAATCGCAGCGCGGTCGATCTCAGCCGCGCAGCCGGTCACCACCAGCCGTGCCCCAGGATGATCGCGCCGAGCGCGGCGGATTGCCTTGCGGGTCTGGCTGAGCGCCTCACCCGTTACCGCGCAGGAATTGACCACCACCAGATTGGTTTCGCCCGCAAGCATCGCGCGCATTCGCTCGCTTTCAGCAATGTTCATGCGGCAGCCGAGCGAGATAATTTGCGGAGCGTTCAAGCTCCGGCTCCCGCGGCGTAATCATCCCAGTCGAAGGTGCCGCGATAGCTTTCTGCCGCAGGGCCGCTCATCAGGATCGTGCCGCCCGGCGCCCAGGCAATCACCAGATCGCCGCCAGGCAGCGTCACACGCACCGGACTCGCCACCAACCCGCGCCGGATCGCCGCGACCGCTGTCGCACAGGCCCCAGTGCCGCAAGCACGGGTCAGCCCGGCACCGCGTTCCCACACCCGCAGCTTCAGGTGATCTGACCCGGCGAGGCTCGCTACATTGACGTTCACCCGCTCGGGAAACAGCGGGTCATGCTCGATCACCGGGCCAAGCGTTTCCAGCGGCACGGCATCGGCATCATCCACAAAAAAGATCACATGCGGATTGCCGACATTGACCGCCATCGGCGCTTCAAGGTTCTCCCACGCCACCGGCATGGTGACGGTGTCCATCGGATAGGCCAGCGGGATCGCGTCCCAGTCGAAGCGCGGCGCCCCCATGTCGACTCGTGCGCCGCCGTCGAGCGGTTCGAGCGCAATCGGCCCGCCGCCAGTCTCGATGACTGCGGGCTCGCTATGCAGCAGCGCCACCGCCCGCGCGGCATTGCCGCAGGCCTCGACCTCGCTGCCATCGGAATTGAAAATCCGCATCCGAAACGCTTGTGTCTCGCTCGGCTCCAGCAGCACCAGCTGATCGAAGCCGATCCCGGTGCGCCGGTCACCCAGCGCGCGTGCGATATGCGGCGTCATCTGCGGCAGCGGCGTCAGCCGTGCGTCGAGCACGACGAAGTCGTTGCCCAGCCCGTGCATCTTGATGAAGGCAATCGTCTGCGTCACGGCTGCGCATCTATGCACGCAGGCAGTCCACGTCCAGTCCTGCCCGCGGGCGGGGGGCGCAATCTCAGGGCCGGGCGATGCGGTAGAGGGTTGGGCCGTCTTCCGTGCCGGTGCGTGGCAGCGACGGTGCTTGGTCGGAAACGCCGGTCAGCTTGCCCGCCGCCTTTAGCCGCGCGCGCACTGCTTCGGCATCTTCGGGCAGGCCATAGAGATAGCCCTGCGCCTTCAACCGGCCCATTGATTTCAATGCCTGAAGGATCTGTTCGTCCTCCACACCTTCCGCCGTCAGCGGCAGATCAAGCCCGCGGCCGAGTGAGATGATCGCTTCGACTATCCGCGAACGGCTGCCCGGTTCGCGCAATTCGCTGACAAAGCTGCGGTCGATCTTGATCCGGTCGAACGGCAGGTTGCGCAGCTGTTCAAGGCTGGAATAGCCCGTGCCGAAATCGTCGAGGCTGATCTGCACGCCCTGATTGCGCAGACTCATGATCATCGAGCGCACCAGGCCGATGTTCTCGTGCAGACAGCTTTCGGTGATCTCGATTTCGAGCCGCTGCGGGGGGAAGCCTGCGGCGACCAGCTTTTTCAGCAGGCGCTGCGCAAACCACGGATCGCGCAGCTGCACCGGCGAGATGTTGATCGACAGGGTCAGACTGTCATCCCATTCGCGCGCATCGGCGAAGGCCTGTTCCATAAGGCGTTCGGACATTTCGTTGATGAGGCCGATTTCCTCGGCGATGGGCACGAAGATGTCGGGGCTGATCACGCCAAGTTGCGGCGAGCGCCAGCGCGCGAGCATCTCGAACCCGACCAGCGCACCGCTTTCGACATCGACCTGCTGTTCGTAGAACGGCACGAACTCGCCGCGCGCGAGGCCCCGGCGGATGCCGGTTTCGAGTTGGTTGCGGAAGCGCATCTCGCTTTCCATGCTCGGCTCGAACCAGAAGTAGCGGTTCCGGCCCTGCTTTTTGGCATGGTAAAGCGCCATGTCGGCGCGCTGCATCAGGGTGCCGGCATCGACCACTAGGCCGATCGTGCCGTCCGCATCGTGATCGGCGGCAAGCCCGATCGACAAGGTCAACTCGACCGTGATTGTTGGCAGGCGGAAGGGCTGGGCGAGGCTTTCGAACAGACGGATGACCAAATCGTCGACCCGGTCGGCGTGGCCTGCGGGGTAGGGCATCACGAAGGCGAATTCGTCCCCGCCGAGCCGCGCCAGCCGCGCGTCACGCGGGAGTATTCCGCGCACCCGCTCGCTCAACATCACGAGCACCGCATCGCCCACCGGGTGGCCGTGCATGTCGTTGATCTGCTTGAAGTTGTCGAGATCCATCATGCAATAGGCGACAGCTTCACCGCGAACTGCCGCGCGCGACCGCAGCTCCTCGGTTGCTTCGAGCATACTGCGGCGGTTGAGGCACTGGGTTAGCGGATCGGTGGCCGCCAGCAATTGCGCACGGGCTTCGGCCCGACGGCGCTCTTCGATTTCGCGGGTGAGTTCGCGGTAACGCCGCCAGCCGAAGATGATCAGCGCGATGTTCAGCAGCAGGGCATTGACCAACAGAACATCCGGACGCGCACCATTGCCAAACAGTGCGTCCATGACCTTGGGCAGCACCGTTCCGCCGGTTCCCACCAGCATGATGATCGCTGCCACGGCAATTCCCAGCGCGATGATATCACGCTCGGCTGCTTGCAGTGGGTTGTTGGGCTCGTGATTTTTCAAAATCGTTGCCTTAATCGTCCAGTGCACGTGGATTGGCAGGCACGCCAAAGGTGCCTTCATGTGATTCATCGCAGATTGCACTAAAGAACGGGTTAACTCGCTCACTGTGGATCGGGGCTTGGCGAGACGGGGGTGTGCGGGCTACGTGGGCGCTGTTTGAGCAAGGGAGCGCGCTGCCAGCATGGCCTATTGGCTGATGAAATCCGAACCGTTCAAGTACAGCTGGGACGATCTTGTCGCCGAGGGCGAGGGGACGTGGGATGGGGTGCGCAACTATCAGGCGCGCAACAATCTTGCCGCGATGCAGGTCGGGGACGAGGCGTTTTTCTACCACTCGCGCGAAGGGCTGGAGGTGGTCGGCATCTGCACCGTCAGCGTTGCCGGGATCACCGATCCGACGGACGAGACGGGCAAGTGGGCGGCGGTGAAGGTGAAGGCCAAAGAAAAGCTCGCCCATCCCGTCACCCTGGTGGCGATCAAGGCTGAGCCACGGCTGGCCGAGATGCAGTTGATCCGCCAATCGCGCCTGTCAGTGTGCGGCGTGACCCCGGTCGAATGGCAGGTAATCTGCGAGATGGCGAAGGGCTAAATCAGCGGTTGCAATCGGGCTGCCGCGCTCGTGCCACCACTTGCCCCGGCTGCCGGAACGAACATCTCTGGCAACCGTAAGTCTCTTGAAAAGCCAATAAAGTCATTGGCTTAACCTAGGAGACTATCATGGGTGAATTCACGGACAAGGCGAAGGGTACGGCCAAGGAAATCATTGGCGAAGCCAAGCAGCATTCCAACAATCCCGAGACACGTGCCGAAGGTACGGCCCAGAAGCTTGAAGGCAAGGCCGACAAGGTCAAGGGCTCAATCAAGGGCGCACTCGGCGACAAGATCTGACCACGCGTCAGCGCTGAAAAGCAGGAAAGGCCGCTCCGTTCGGGGCGGCCTTTTCGTTTCAGGCGGTGGCTTTGGCTCTCGCGCGCAGGCCGGTGATGGTCGCACCGCTGGCGGCGATCCGGTTCAGATCGGTCACGGCGTGGATCAGGCGGATGCCGCTGCGGGCCTTGGCGTCATCGAGCGCGGCGATGAAGTCCGCCGTCGTCTCGGCCCGCGTGCTCCATGCGCCATAGGCTGCGCCGAGCATTGCGAAATCGGGATTGGAAAGCTGAGTCGCCGAAACGCGGCCGGGATATTCGCGCTCCTGATGCATCCGGATCGTGCCGTAAGCGCCGTTATCGACCACCACCACGATCATGTTCGCGCCATATTGCGCGGCGGTGGCGAGTTCCTGACCGTTCATCATGAAGTCGCCGTCCCCCGCGACAGCGACCACGGTACGCTCCGGAAACCGCAATGCGGCAGCGACGGCGGCAGGCACGCCGTAACCCATCGCGCCGCAGGTCGGGGCGAGCTGGCCGGGATAGGCGGCATAGCGCCAGTAGCGGTGCCACCACCCGGCGAAATTGCCCGCGCCGTTGCAGATGATCGTGTCCGCCGGAAGCGCGGCGCGCATCGCTGAGACGCAGGCGGCCAGATCGATGGTCGCGTCGGAGGGCTGGGGCGTTGACCAATCGAGCCATTCGCGGTGTGCTTCACCGCCCGCGTCGAACGGGATGATCCCGGCGTCCTCCCACAGCGCGGCACACTCGGCGAATTCATCCACTGAACAGCAAAGCGCGAGATCGGTGCGATAGACCCGGCCCAACTCCTCCGGGTCGGGGTGGATGTGGACCAGCAGTTGCCCGGGATGCTCGAGCGTGGGGACTTCGTAACCATCCGTGGTCGCCTCCCCCAAACGCGCGCCGACAGCGATGATGAGGTCGGCGCTCTTGACTCGTTCGACCAGCCGGGGGCCGGGTCCGTAGCCGAGGTTTCCGGCATAGACCGGGCTATCGGGCGCAATCGCGTCCTGACGGCGGAAGGCGGTCGCTACGGGAAGTCCGATCCGTTCGGCGAATTGCTGGAAGTATTCCCGCGCCTTGGCGTTCCAACCCGCGCCGCCGATGATCGCGATGGGGCTCGCTGCGTCGGCGATCAGATCGAACAGAGCCTGCATCGCATCGGGGCAGGCGGCCTGCGCGGTGCGGGTCACGAAGGGGCGGGGCTGGAGCGATGTGGGCACCTGCTCCACCAGCATGTCTTCGGGCAGGGCGAGCACCACCGGGCCGGGCCGCCCATTGATGGCGACGGAATAGGCGCGGGCGATGTATTCGGGGATGCGCGCGGGATCATCGATCCGCGCGGCCCATTTGCAGATCGGAGAGAAGAAGGCGGTGAAATCGACTTCCTGAAAGCCTTCGCGCCCCTGCATTCCGCGTGCAACATCGCCCACGAACAGGATCATCGGCTGCGAGTCCTGATGCGCCACGTGGACGCCGATGCTGGCATTGGTCGCACCCGGCCCGCGGGTGACAAAGGCGACGCCGGGGCGGCCTGATCCTGCTGCCTGCATCGCCCCATCCGCGCAGGCCATGAACGTGACCCCGCCTTCCTGTCGGCAGGTGACGACGTCGATCTCGGGCCGGTCGGGCAGGGCATCCAGCACGGCGAGGAAGCTTTCGCCGGGCACGGTGAAGATCCGCTCGCAGCCCTGCACGGCAAGGCAATCGACCAGCAGGGCGGCCGCGCTTCTGGTGGCTTCGGCGCGCGTGGAATCAGGCATCGAAAAGTCTCCCGTCGTCTTTTGCGGCCTCTACCGGCGTGGGCGAAGCGGTGCAAATCCGCCGAACCCCGATTGCCCCCATCACAGCCTGTCCCAGCTTGCGACAGCCTCATCGCAAGCTGTTTGCAATGGTAAAGAAAGTCTTAAAGCTGGTCTTCCTGCCAAGGGAGAGTCGTAAATGCGCCGCAGCCTGGTTCTCACTGACGAGACCGCCCGCCACTGGTTCCGGGCGAGCCTGCCGCCGCATGTGAAGCGCGATCTCATCCCGATCCCGGCCGAGGCTTTGTGGCGGCTCACCATGGCGGATGTGCGCGGCGTCGCCAGCACCTACGTGGCCACGACGCTCGCGATTTTCGCCTTTATCATCTAAGGGATTCGACTTCGGCGTCTCGCAGCGCTTCAGTGGCGTGCAACTTGCGCGCAAGCTGCGCCGAGAACACGCACAGGATCAGGCTCAGCAACAGCTGCTCCTCAAGCGGGATACCGAAGAACCCGAGCGCACCGGCAACCCCTGCGCCGATCACCATGAAGATCGAAGAAATGAAGTTGTTGGCCGCAACCGAGCGGGAGGCCTCCGACTTGTCGACCCGCGTGGTGAGGAAGGCATAAAGCGGCACCACGAACATCCCGCCCGCCACCGCAATCAGCAGCAGATTGAACGTCAGCACGAGCGCAAGCGGCTGGGCGAGAAATTCCCACACGGTGAACAGCTCGCCTTGCGGCTGGAGGTTCCACATCCGACACACACCGTAAAAGGCGATCAGCAGCACACCCAGCACCAACACCGAGCGCGCCGAATATCGCGCCGAGATATCGCCTTTAAGCAGTGCATTGATCGACACCGAACCAATCGCGATCCCGGCCGAGAACGCCACCAGCAACACTGCTGCGACCTGCTTGTCCGCCAGTAGCACGTTCTTGGCGAGCGGGATGAACTGCACCGAAAGGATCGCGGCAATCGCCCAGAAGTAGCTGATCGCCAACACTGAATAGCGCAGTTCGAGGTTGCCCATCGAGAAGGCTATCAATGATTTCGAGGCGCGGATCGGGTTCCAGTCGACTGTGTTTTCGTCGCTCTGCGCAGGCGCTGGCGGCACCCAGCGGCAGGTGACATAGCCGATCAGCGCGATCACGATCACGCCAACAATGGAATACATGATCGGCATCGCGCCGCCGAGCATCATGCCGACGAGGATCGCGACGTAAGTGCCAGCCTCAACCAGACCGGTGCCCGCCAGCACCTCATCCTTGTGGAGGTGCTGCGGCAGGATCGCGTATTTGATCGGGCCGAAGAAGGTCGAGTGAACCCCCATCGCAAACAACGCCACGAACATCAGCGGAATCGCGAGGCTTTCGATCTGCACGCCCTTGGCCGCCAGCAGCAGCCCCGTGGCACCGACCGACATGATGAGGATTTCCGCAAACTTGATCCAGCGGATGATCTTGGTCTTGTCGCGCATATCGGCGAGCTGGCCCGCAGTGGCCGAGAACAGCACAAAGGGCAGCACGAACAGCGCCGTGGCCACGCCGCTGATCAGCGTCTCCATCTCAGGCGAATCGTAGACCTGATAGACCACGAACAGCACCATCGCGTTCTTGTAGAGATTGTCGTTCAATGCATTGAGCAACTGGGTCAGGAACAGCGGCAAAAATCGCCGCTGGCGCATCAGGTGTGTCGATGTGGTCATGCGATGATTACGCTGGCGCTTCCCTGTGAGTTACCGCGACATAGCGGGCGTACAGGCTTTCACAAGAGCGCAAGGGTAGCGCGTCCCTGACCGCATCAATGTGGGGGAAGTCGGGACGAGGGGTTTTGCAGCGGGTCTTGCCGCGCTAGAGCGGGGATCAACCATGTCGAGCCTTCCCAATATCCTCACGCTCTCGCGCATCTTTGCGGTGCCACTGCTGGCGTTCTTCCTATGGTGGCCGGAATGGCGGCTAGGATATCTGATCGGCTTCGGGCTGTACTGCATCATTGCGCTGACGGATTACCTTGATGGCTACCTTGCGCGCGCGCAGGGTACGGTGTCGAAGATGGGCACCTTCCTTGATCCGATTGCGGACAAGATCATGGTGGCCGCGGTCATTCTGGTGCTGACCGCGCAAGGATATCTGCGCGGGCCTTATGCGGGCGATGTCCATGTGATCGCCGGGCTGGTCATTCTGGTGCGCGAGATTGCGGTGTCGGGCCTGCGCGAATTTCTGGGCGGGCTTCAGGTCTCGATGCCGGTCTCCAGGCTCGCCAAGTGGAAGACAACCTTCCAGCTTGTGTCGTTGGGCGCGCTGATCCTTGGCGGGGCTGTGCATGGGCAGCCGTGTCAGTCGGTGTTTGAAGGCTGCGGCACGATCGCCGAAAGCTGGGTGCATCTGATCGGGCTGGTCAGTCTGTGGACTGCCGCAGTGCTGACCTGCGTGACGGGATGGGATTACCTGCGGGTCGGCCTCAAGCATATGGATTGAGACGCCTGATCCGGGCTAGCAAATTTTCCGGTGGCAGTGACACCGCGCTTTGGATTACAACCTATTGAATGGAGAGGCAGGGGTTACCCTCAGCAAAGGATTACGCCCGCTTGCTCGCCAATGAGGCGAGGAGGCTTCAGCAAGAGGCGCGCGACGCGCTCGAGCAAGGTAACTATACCCGCGCCTCCGCGCTGATCGGCGATGCCGAATTGCTGGCCGAGGATGTCCATCACCTCGTCAGCGAACTCGAGCGGCACGAGATCGGTGGGCTGATGATGCTCGACGATTACGATGTGAGGGAAGTGGCGCTGCGCGCGCCTTCGCGTTTGCGGATACGTTTCGCGCTGCCCCCGCGCCGGGTGCGCGTGGCGCTCGGCGCCAGCTTCCTGATGAGCCTAGCGCTGACCGAGTGGTAAGGCGCAGCGCTCGGCATGCTGCTTGATGATCGCAAGCACATTGTCCTGAACATCGCCGAGCATCTGCTCGCCCCACAATTCCAGATATCCGCCAAATCAATGGTTTCAACCGGCGCGCAGTTCCTCGGCCAGCAGTTGGAAATCGCTTTCGCGCGGGGAGTTCTTGCGCCAGGCGAGCACAATCTCGCGCTTGGCGGTAGGGCTGTCGACGGGCCGCGCGACCACTTGCGTCCCAGCGAGAATGCCCGCCTTCAGCGCCATCTCCGGTAGCATGGTCAAACCGAGGTCGTTGTCGACCAGTTGTACGAGCGTGTGCAGGCTTGTGCCGATCATTGCCGCGCTCGCGCGCAGTTCGGCGCGGTTGCACGCCGCCAGAGCATGGTCGCGGAGGCAGTGCCCATCCTCCAGCAGCAGCAAGCGGCCCTGATCGATCATGTCAGGTTTGATGCTGGCAGGCGGATCGCGCGGATCGTCCTTCGGAAAGGCGATAAACAGGCGGTCGTCGGAAATATGGGCAATCGCCGCATCGCCGGTGTCGAAGGGCAGGGCCAGCAGCACGCAATCGACTCGCCCGTGATTGAGCGACTCTAGCGCGTCGTGGCTCGTCTCCTCGCGCAGCAGCAGCTTAAGGTCGGGCCGCTCGCGCTTGAGGCGCGGGAGCATTCGGGGCAGCAGGAAGGGGGCGATGGTCGGGATCACGCTCATCCGCAGCTCGCCCGAGAGCGGCTTGCCCGAGGCCTGCACCAAATCGGCCAGTTCCTCAGCTTCGCGCAGCAAGCGGTTGGCTTTGGCCACCACCTGTTCGCCCAGCGCGGTGAAGCGCACCACGCGGCGCGAACGTTCGACCAGCGTCACACCAAGGAGCGATTCCAGCTCGCGGAGGCCCGCCGACAGCGTCGATTGCGACACGAAGCTGGCATCGGCGGCTTTGCCGAAATGCCCGTGTTCATGAAGCGCTACGAGATATTGCAGCTGCTTGATGGTGGGGAGGTAGGTGGACACTGGCGCGCGCTACTCCGCCGCCAGCGTATCGGGATCGCCTTCGTGCTCAGCGGCGGGCTCAAGCTCAGTCGCGACCACCACCACATCGTCGATATGCGTCATCTTCAGCTTCCCGCGCTCCACCGCGAAGGCCAGCTTGCCTTCGACCAGATCGAGCGCGTCCTTGCCGAACACTTCGAAGCGCCAGCCTTGCAACACCGGCAGATCGCGCGCGCCGGCGGCCAGCGCTTCCATCTCGTCAGCGCGGGTGAGCAGGCGCGGGGCGACGTCGATTTCGCGGGCGCGGATCTTCAGCAGCAGTTTGAGCAGATCGGCCACCAACGCGCCTTCCTTGCCGAGCGGGGCACCCTGCTTGATCTTTTCGGGCATCTCGTCCTTGGGCAGGGGCTCGGCGTCGGCAAGGATCTTCATCAACCGCTTGCCGATGTCATTGTCGCGCCACGCCGCCGAAAGTCCGCGCACCTTGGCCAGATCGGCCTGCGTCTTGGGCGGGTGGCTAGCGATGTCGGCAAGGGTTTCGTCACGCATGATCCGGCCGCGCGGGATGTTCTTGTGCTGCGCCTCGCTCTCGCGCCATCCGGCGAGCGCCTTCATCCGGCCGAGCACCAGCGGATTGCGACCCGGCTGGCGGATGCGTTTCCACGCCTGACCCGGATCGGTAATGTAGTTCGACGGATCGGCGAGCTTTTCCATCTCCGCATCCAGCCACAGCCCGCGCCCGGTCTTGATCAGCTTTTTAAGGATGCGCGGGAAGATCGTGGCAAGGTGCGTCACGTCGCCGATGGCATATTCGATCTGGCGGTCGCTGAGCGGGCGGCGGCTCCAATCAGTAAAGCGCGCACCCTTGTCGATGGTGAGGCCCATCCAGGTTTCGACCAAGTTGGCATAGCCGATCTGTTCCGACTGGCTGATTGCCATCATCGCGATCTGGGTGTCGAAGATCGGATGCGGGGTCCGCTGCGTCAGGTTGACGATGATCTCGACATCCTGCGACCCGGCGTGGAAGACCTTGAGCACGTCTTCATTGCCGCACATCAGATCGAGAAGCGGTTTCAGATCAATGCCCGGCGCCATCGGATCGATCGCGGCCGCTTCTTCGGTATTGGCGATCTGCACGAGGCACAGTTCGGGCCAATAGGTGTTCTCGCGCATGAATTCGGTGTCGACCGCCACGAATTCGGACTTGGCGAGGCGGGTGCAGAGGTCGGAGAGAGCCTCGGTTGTGGTAATCAGCGGATGGATTTTCATGTCATCTTTTCGCGGTTAGCGAGCGGAGTGCCGCCCTCGGGGCCGTGCCCCATCACTGTGAACGCTGCCAAACCCGCAGCGCGCTTACTCTGATACAGTCAAAATGGAAAAGAGTTTAGATGCAGGGCCGTGATGCCCACAGATCGCGGCGCCCATGGCCGGTCGGGTTCGCTTGTGCATCCCCTACTGGATTTGTGCCGCCCGCTCGCTTAGAGGCGCGCCTTCGCAATCCTTACAGTGTCGGACAGTCAAAAAAATGCACCCCTATCGCACGCATACCTGCGCACAGCTTACCTCCGCTCATGTCGGCGAGACCGTCCGCCTGTCGGGCTGGGTGCATCGCAAGCGCGATTTCGGCGGGTTGCTGTTTGTCGATCTGCGCGATCATTACGGCATCACCCAGATTGTCGCCGATGCAGATTCGCCCGCGCTGGCGGTGCTGGACCGGCTCCGCGTGGAATCGGTCATCACCATCGAAGGTAACGTCAAGGCGCGCTCGGCCGAGACGGTGAACCCGCGCCTCGCGACGGGTGAGGTTGAGGTTTATGCGCGGCACATCACCGTGCTGAGCACCGCGGAAGAACTACCTTTGCCCGTGGCCGACGAACAACCTTACCCTGAGGATATCCGCCTCAAGTACCGGTTCCTCGATCTGCGCCGCGAGACGTTGCACAAGAACATCATGACCCGCGTGGCGGTGATCGCTGATATGCGCCAGCGGATGGGCGCGGTGGGCTTCAACGAGTTCTCGACTCCGATCCTGACGGCGTCCTCGCCCGAAGGCGCGCGCGACTTCCTCGTGCCGAGCCGCATCCATGCCGGCAAGTTCTATGCGCTCCCTCAGGCGCCGCAGCAGTACAAGCAGCTGCTGATGGTCGCGGGCTTTGATCGCTATTTCCAGATCGCCCCCTGCTTCCGCGACGAAGACCCGCGCGCAGATCGGCTGCCGGGCGAGTTCTATCAGCTCGATCTCGAAATGAGCTTCGTCACCCAGGAAGAGGTGTGGGAAACGATGGAGCCCGTCATTCAGGGCACCTTCGCGGCGTTTGCGGGCGACAAGGCCGTGACCCCGGCGGGCGAGTTCCCGCGCATTCCTTATGACGAGGCGATCCTCAAGTACGGCAGCGACAAGCCCGATCTGCGCAACCCGCTGATCATCAGCGATGTTTCGGCGCACTTCACGCAGTCAGGCTTCGGCCTGTTTGAAAAGATCGTCGGCGGCGGCGGTGTCGTCCGCGTGATCCCCGCGCCTGCCACGCATGAAAAGAGCCGCAAATTCTTCGACGACATGAACGACTGGGCGCGCAAGGAAGGTTACGCGGGCCTCGGCTATGTCACCCGCAAGGGCGGGGAATTCGGCGGCCCGATCGCGAAGAACCACGGCGCTGAGCGCATGGCCGAACTTTATGCCGAGCTTGGCCTTGGCGAGAATGACGGACTGTTCTTCGCTGCGGGCAAGGATGCCGACGCTGCCAAGCTGGCGGGCGCCGCGCGCATCCGCGTGGGCGAGGAATTGGGCCTGATTGACGAAAGCCGCTTTGCGCTGTGCTGGATTGTCGATTTCCCGTTCTACGAATGGAACGACGACGAGAAAAAGGTCGATTTCAGCCACAACCCCTTCTCGATGCCGCAGGGTGGGATCGATGCGCTGAATGGGCAAGACCCGCTGACGATTAAGGCGTTCCAGTACGATCTGGTCTGCAACGGTTTCGAAATCGCCTCCGGGTCGATCCGCAACCATATGCCGGAAACGATGGTGAAGGCGTTCGAGGTCACCGGCCTGACGAAGGCGGATGTTGAGGAGCGCTTCGGCGGGATGTACCGCGCGTTCCAATACGGCGCGCCGCCGCACGGGGGCATGGCCGCTGGCGTTGACCGGATCGTGATGCTGCTGTGCGGCGCGAAGAACCTGCGCGAAATCTCGCTCTTCCCGATGAACCAGCGTGCCGAAGATCTGCTGATGGGCGCGCCGAGCCCGGCCGAGCCGCGATCCTTGCGGGAACTGCACCTTCGCGTGGTTGAACCGCAGGCGAAGCCGGCAACCTGACGCCTTACTTCGCGGTTGTTTGCCAAGGCAAAGGCTGCAAAACCCCCGCTGGGATACAGCAAAGGGGGAGCGCTTGATGCGGGCATGGTTGTTGGTCGGAGGAATTCTTGCAGGCCTCGGCAGCGCCCCGTTGCGCGCCGAGACGATCCCTGTCGCAGGGATCTATGCGGCAGGGACTGATGCGCCATCCCGCGCGCGATCAATTGCGATTGCGGGCTTTGCCGGGAGGGGCGGCGAACGGCTCGCCTTTGCGATCGACACGGCGCTGCGCGGCGCGGTTATCGAGGGCCGCCCGTGGTTCGATCTCACCTTCGCCGAGCCCCCACGCGGCTCCACCTATACCTATGACCGCGATGCCGATCCGGCCGCCTATCGCGGCGGCGCGGACGCGGTGATGCGCGGTATCGCCGATGTCGAATGGCGCGACACCGACAGCGGCACCAAGGAGGTGGAGGAATGCGTCACCAGGGATGATCGCGGCAAGTGCTCGGAAAAGAAGAAGATCAACGTGCCCTGCCGCGCCCGCAACGTGACGCTGCGCCCCGAACTGCGGCTGGTCTCACGCGAAGGCGAACTGCTCTATGCCAAGGGCGACGTGCTCACCACCAGCCGACGCTTCTGCAAGGACGAAGACGGGTCGCCTTCGGTCGATTCGATGGTTGAGGAACTGGCACGCGGTTTTGCCAACGCCGTGCGCCGCGATCTCGCTCCCGAATTCCGGGACGAGGAAATCCGCGTTCTTGAAAGCCGCGATGGCGTGACCAAACCGGATCAGGCCATCTTCCGCACCGCCTTGCGTTTGACCAAGACCGATGTGTCCGAGGCCTGCGCCGTTTTCGGGGACCTGAGGGCTAATAACCCCAGCAGCGTCTCCATCTTGTTCAATATCAGCCTGTGCATGGAACGTCTGGGCGAGTTGGAGGCAGCAACCCAGCTTTACGATGAGGCGCTGGCGATCAGCCCGCGCAAGGCAGAACCGCGCGAGGGCCTTGCCCGCATTGCTTCGCGTCTGCGCGCCAAGGCCCAGCGTCAATTGCATGAAGACGCGCTGTCACGCTGACTGTCATCCCCACTTGCGCTTGTCCGCGCCGTTCATTAGGGCGGGGCGACTTATTCTAACCCCAGTTCAAGAGGGAATACCATGAGCGATACTGCCGACCGGGTGGCCAAGATTGTCGTCGAGCATCTCGGCGTGGAAGCTGACAAGGTCACTCAGGATGCGAGCTTCATCGATGATCTCGGTGCAGACAGCCTCGACATCGTCGAACTGGTGATGGCCTTCGAAGAGGAATTCGGTGTCGAAATCCCCGACGATGCGGCCGAGAAGATCACCACCGTCGGCGACGCGACCAAGTACATCGAAGAGCACAAGGGCTAACACCCGCAAGGACGCCCCGGTGTCCGCGCCTGCCAGCAGCTTGCCCGTTCGGCAAAAGGCGGGGCATTTGTCCGGCAACACATTTGCCGGAGCGCGGATCAGGGCTTAGACAGGCTCAGCCCTAGGCGGGTTGGGCCTGTTGCCTTTTTGCAAGCCGGCCCCTTTATCGGAGAACGCGAATGCGCCGTGTGGTTGTTACCGGGCTTGGTCTCGTCACCCCGCTTGGAGCCGATGTCGAAACGACATGGGCGAACCTGATTGCGGGGAAGAGCGGGGCGGGCCAGATCACCCGGTTCGATGCCTCGAACCAGAAGTGCACCATCGCCTGCGAGGTGAAGGGCAAGGATCATCCCTGGGGCTTCGACCCTGACAAGCGCGTGGATCACAAAGTCCAGCGTCAGGTCGATCCCTTCATCATCTACGGCATTGATGCGGCTGGCCAGGCGCTCGAAGACGCTGGCCTTACCGACATGACGCAGGCCGAAAAGGAGCGCACCGGCTGCTCGATCGGTTCGGGCATCGGCGGATTGCCGGGGATCGAAATCGAGAGCGTCAATCTCCACGAACGTGGGCCGTCGCGTGTTAGCCCGCACTTCGTACACGGGCGGTTGATCAACCTCATCACCGGTCAGGTGCAGATCAAGTACGGCTTCATGGGTCCGAACCACGCCGTCGTGACCGCCTGCTCCACCGGCGCGCACTCGATTGGTGATGCGGCGCGGATGATCATGGCAGACGATGCCGACGTCATGCTGGCGGGCGGGGCGGAAAGCACCATCAATCCGCTCGGTATCGCCGGCTTCGCGCAGGCGCGTGCGCTCAACATGAGCATGAACGACCGCCCGACCGAGGCGAGCCGTCCCTATGATCGCAATCGTGACGGCTTCGTCATGGGTGAGGGCGCGGGCGTGATCGTGCTTGAGGAATACGAGCGGGCCAAGGCGCGCGGCGCGAAGATCTATGCCGAAGTCACCGGCTATGGCTTGTCGGGCGATGCCTATCACGTCACCGCCCCGCACCCGGAAGGCAAGGGCGCGGAATTGGCGATGCGGATGGCGCTGAAGAAGGCGGGTCTCGGACCGGGCGATATCGATTACATCAACGCCCACGGCACTTCGACTATGGCCGACACCATCGAACTTGCTGCGATCAAGCGCGTGCTGGGCGAAGGGCTGGGAGGGGCTTCGATGTCCTCGACCAAGTCTGCCATCGGCCATTTGCTGGGCGGCGCGGGCGCGGTCGAAGCGATCTTCTGCATCCTGGCGATGCGTGACGGGATCGTGCCGCCGACCTTGAACCTGCATGATCCCGACGAAGGCACCGAAGGGATCGACCTCGTGCCTCTAGTGGCGAAGAAGCGTGAAGTGCGCGCCGTGCTGAACAACAGCTTCGGCTTTGGCGGCACCAACGCTTCGATCATTATGCAAAAGGTCGACTGATCCGGTGAGGATGCTGCGGCTTGCCCTGGCGGGCCTCGGGGCCATCCTTGCAGCCGTGGTGCTGGCGTGGGTCTTTCTGGGTTCGGCGACGATCCCCAAGGAGACCAGCTTCACCATCCCCGCAGGCGCTTCGGTGGCGTCGGTCGCGGACAAGCTGGAAGCCGAGGGGCTGATCTCCTCGGCTTCGGGCTTTGTCCTGCAAGCGCGCATCTTTGGTTCGGACACCCCGATTCAGGCGGGCGAGTTCCTGTTGACCCCGGACATGAGCCAGAGTGACATCCTCGCCGCGTTTCAATCGGGCGATGTGATCCGCCGCTTCGTGACGATCCCCGAAGGCATGCCCTCGATCCTCGTCTGGGAACGGTTGATGGCCGAGGACCTGCTCACAGGCGAGGTCGACGTGCCGCCCGAAGGTTCGATCCTGCCCGATACCTACGCCTTCGAACGCGGCCAGTCCCGGAAAGCCCTTGTCGAGCAGATGCAGGCCGCCATGGACAAGGCGCTGGCCGAAGAATGGGGCAAACGCGCGCCCGGCATCGCCGTGGACACGATGCGTGATGCGCTGACCCTCGCGTCGATCGTCGAGAAGGAAACCGGCAAGCCCGAAGAACGCCGCATGGTGGCGGGGCTCTATTCCAACCGGGTGAGCACTGGCATGAAATTGCAAGCCGATCCGACGATTATCTATCCCATTACCAAGGGCAAGCCGCTCGGGCGCAGGATCAAGCAGTCCGAGATCAGTGCGGTCAATGGCTACAACACCTACACCCGAACCGGGCTTCCTGAAGGTCCGATCACCAACCCGGGCCGCGCCAGCATCGCGGCGGTGTTGAACCCCGAGAAAACGGCTGCGCTGTTCATGGTCGCCGACGGGACGGGCGGGCATTGGTTCGCCAGTACTCTCGCTGAACACAATGCCAACGTTGCCAAGTGGTACGCCATCCGCCGCCAACGGGGCGAGATGTGACATCCCACCCGTAATCCCGGACTTGATCCGGGATCGCTATCGCCGCACACCCGCCCGGTGCCCAATCCCTTCATCCTGACCGCTGCCCTGCCGCCCGATCTGGCAGGCTTTGCCGAAGGGCTGCGGCGGGCGCATTATCCGGCAGAAAAGAACCACCTCCACGCCCACGTGACCCTGTTCCATGCCTTCGCGCCATCGCTGCTGGAGGAACTGCGCGATTTCCTGCCCAAGGTGGCTCGCGAATTCGCTGCTCCCGAGGGTGCGGTGAAGGGCGTGATGGATCTGGGCAAGGGCACCGCCATCGCATTGGAAGCACCGCAGCTGCTTGATCTGCGCGCGCTGATTGCAGAGCATTTCCACGGCAGCCTGACGTCTCAGGATCTTTACGAGCCGCGCCCGCACATCACGATCCAGAACAAGGTCACCAAGGGCGAGGCGCGGGCGCTTCAGGCGGCGCTTGCGCCCGACCTTGCCTCATGGATCGCCAAGGGGCGTTTCGCCTTTCCGGCGCTGGAGCTGTGGCACTATCGCGGCGGCCCGTGGGAGCAGGTCAAGACTTGCGCTTTCCGGGGCCGCGAACGGCTCTGAGCCAAGCGCGCCAACAGGGCTTGACCCCGCAACGCACCCGCCCTAAGTGCCCGCCTCGCCCGGGCCGACACCCGGTGCCGAATCCGGCTGCGAAACACCGCCGGATGCCCATGGGGCGGAGTAGCTCAGCCGGTTAGAGCAGCGGAATCATAATCCGCGTGTCGGGGGTTCGAGTCCCTCCTCCGCTACCACGTAATATCGTCAGAATCGGTCCGATCATAAATGTCTGCGTTAGGCTTTCTCGGCGGCAATTGGACGGTATTATCGTGCGCGGGCCTCGACTGACGGCTGCTTGAGGTTTGCTATCCTGAACCCTTCAATCTGAAATCGGCCCCATTGCGTTCAATGGGCGCAAGTCTGCGATGCGGGGTGGCTTGACCGTTTTGCCTACTTGTCAGATAGACAATGCGCGATGCTGTCCCAAAAGACCCGCTATGCAATCCGCGCGATGCAGCACCTTGCTGATCACTTTGGCGAGGGGCCGGTGCAACTGGCTGCGATTGCCGACACGCAGAATATCCCCGCGAAGTTTCTCACCGTCATCCTGTCGGAACTGACCCGCGCGGGCCTTGTTGAATCCCAGCGCGGGCGCGACGGAGGCTACTGGCTGGCGATCCCGCCGGTTGATATCACCTATGGCGATCTTATCCGGCATATGCGCGGGTCTCTTGCGCTGGTGCCCTGCGCCAGTCGCTATGCTCATGAAAAGTGCAAGAACTGCCTGGAGGAAGGGGAGTGCCGCACGCGCGCGTTGTTGCTCGATGTGCGCGACCGGACGGCGCAAATCCTCGATGGTATCCGTCTGTCCGATCCCATCATGCCGGTGCCAGCCTTTATCGGCGACGAGGCCTGACCGTCCCCTCCATTCGCCCTGGCGCACAAAGCCCACCTTTCATCGCCTGACAGAAAATCTGCCGTGCCACCCTATTGTCAAGTGAAACACTTGAGTTTAATTGCTTCGTTGCGGATTGAGTCCGCGTAACGAAAGGCCCGCTTATGGACCGTGACGAAAAACAATCTGGCGCAGCCGGCATTCTGCCGGACGCGCTGGCGCTGGTTAGCGAGGCGCTCGGGCATTTGCGCTACGGCGCGATCCAGCTGACCGTGCATGACGGCAAAGTCATGCAGATCGACGTGACCGAAAGGAAGCGGCTGACCGATTGATCGGCACCGTGACCCGACCCCACCACACATCAACAGGGACCAGCAGACCGGCCCACCGGATGCATACCCGCTTGCAAAGGCGAGACCATGTATCCGTTTTCCACCCGCAGCACTCTGCTGCTCGGCGCAGGCCTGACCGCGCTGCTCTCCGCCCCTTCTACCGCCTTCGCACAGGATCAAGCGCCTGCCGAAGCCGCCGACACCGCCGAGGAGCCGAACAGCAATGACATCATCGTCACCGCCCGCCGCCGCTCCGAAAGCGCGCAGGATATCCCGCTCGCCGTGTCGGTGATTGATGCCCGCCAGCTCGACGAGACCGGGGCGTTCAACGTCAACCGGCTCCAGCAGTTGGCCCCCACGTTGCAGTTCTATTCGTCGAACCCGCGTAACACGGCGGTGAATATCCGCGGGCTGGGCGTGCCGTTCGGTCTGACCAGCGACGGGTTCGAACAGGGCGTCGGCATCTATGTCGATGATGTCTATTACTCACGCGTCGCCTCGGCCACGTTCGACTTCCTCGATGTCGCGCAGATCGAAGTGCTGCGCGGGCCGCAAGGGACGCTCTACGGCAAGAACACCACCGCAGGCGCGATCAACATCACCACCAACCAGCCGAGCTTCGTTTTCGAAGGCCGGGCCGAAATCAGCCTTGGCAATTACGAGTTCCGCCAGGCACGGCTCGCGGTGTCGGGTCCGTTGTCGGAGAACGTCGCTGCCCGGGTCGCCTTTTCAGGCACCTCGCGGCGGGGCACGATCCGCAATGTCGTAACCGGGCAGGATATCCAAAGCCTCGATAACCTCGGAGTGCGTGCGCAGATGCTGTGGGAGGCGGCCGATAATCTCAAGATCACGCTGGTGGGTGACTACAACAAGCAGGACGCCAATTGCTGCGGTTCGGTGTTCGTGCGCACCGGCACGACCCAACGCCCGCTCAACCGCCAGTTCGCCGCGCTGGCCGCCGCGCAGAACTATGCGCCGCCAAGCACCAATTCGTTCGATCGCCTGACCGATCTCGATTCACAGCTGAATGCTGGCAACGTCATCGCAGGCGCGTCGCTCAGAGCAGTGTGGGACATCGGGCCGGGCACCTTCACTTCAGTGACGGCATGGCGTTACTGGGACTGGAAGCCCGAGAATGACCGCGACTTCACCGGCCTGCCGATTGTCTCGCTGTCGCAGAACCCTTCGCAGCAGAACCAGTATACGCAAGAGTTCCGGTACGCTTACACTGGCGACAAGTTTGACTTCGTGCTCGGCGCCTTCGCCTTCGACCAGCGCATCGATACGCAGGGGACAGAGGCCCAAGGCCTTGCCGCAAGCCGCTGGAACATTGCGCCCAATAATGCGCTCTCGAACGATCCAAGCGTGCTCAACGGACTGACGGCGCGCAACACCCAGTTCCTTGAAAGCACCAGCTTGGCGCTGTTTGGGCAGGTCAGCTGGAAGGTCACCGACGCCTTCACAATCCAACCGGGCGCGCGGGTGAATTACGACAAGAAGAAGGGCTTCTATCAGCGCCGCGTGTTCACCGGCACAGGCACGGAATTGCTCGGCACCGAGACCGACGCCCGCAGCCGCGCGCAGCTGGGAGTGTTCCAGCCGCAGGTGAGCGCGCCCGAGGATACCGACTGGAACCTTACTTACGACCTGACGCTCAGCTATGAACTCGCGCCAGATGTGCTGGCCTACGGCACCTATGCCAAGAGCTTCAAGACCATCGGGATCAACCAGAACGGGTTGCCGACCGACGCCAATGGCCAGCCGATTGCGGCGGCGGGCACGATCCGGCCCGAAACAGTCGATCACTTCGAGCTTGGTCTGAAAAGCCAGTTCTGGGATCGCAAGGCGACACTGAACCTCGCCGCTTTTCGCACAGAGATCAGCGACTATCAGGCGACTGTGAACAATGGCCAATTCGGGGTGCTGCGCGGGTTCCTCGCCAATGCGGACAAGGTGCGCTCGCAGGGGGTAGAGGCCGATTTCTCCATCCGCCCCAGCCAGCGTTTTACCGCCTATGCCAGCGGCGCTTACACCGACGCCAAATACGTCCGCTTCACCGATGCGCCGTGCCCGCCCGAATTGTCAGGCGGCACAACCGCCGCCGCCGGCCAAACCCCGTCCGCACCGAGCACCCCCGGCGGGATCAGCCCGGCCAATTGCGATATCTCAGGCCAACGCCTACCCGGCGTATCGAAGTGGGCGTTCTCCTTCGGGGCGGTGGGCAATCTGCCGACCGAATTCCTCGGCAAACCGGGCGATGTCTATCTCGGCTATGACGGCTCCTACCGTTCGGGCTTTTCCTCCAACCCGTCGCCATCGGCCTTCACCAATATCGAAGGCTACCACCTGTCCAACTTCCGTATTGGTTTCCGCTCGGATGACGGGTTCAACCTGTTTGCGTGGGTCAGGAATGCGTTTGATGAAAACTACTTCGAGCAACTCTTCGTCGGCCCGGGCAACACCGGGCTGATCGCAGGGCTTCCGGGCGACCCGCGCACCTGGGGTGCGACCGCCGCCATCACCTTCTAGCCCTGCCACGTGCAGAGAGGACCGCCTCATGCCTGACATCACCTCGATCCTGATCGACATCGCGCCGTTCATCGCCATCGGCATGGCCGCGCAGATGATCGACGGAGCGCTGGGCATGGCCTTCGGGGTCATCACCCAGACCCTGCTGGTGAGCGCCTTGGGGGTGCCGGCTGCCACGGCGTCGGCGAGCGTTCACATCGTCGAGCTGTTCACCACCGGGGCATCGGGGGCGAGCCATATCTGGCACCGCAATGTCGATTGGGGGCTGTTCTGGCGGCTGGTCCCGTTCGGCGTGCTGGGCGGGGTAAGCGGCGCCTATCTGTTGTCGAGCATCGATGCTTCGGCGGCGCGGCCCTTCGTGATGCTCTATCTGACGGGCATCGGGTTCTATCTGCTGTGGCGCGCGGTCCGTATGTCGAAGCCTCGGTTCGAGGATCCGCGCTACACCCGGCCACTGGCGCTGGCAGGCGGGTTCCTCGATGCGGCAGGGGGAGGCGGCTGGGGACCGGTGGTCACCTCCAACCTGCTGATCCAGGGCGGGGATCCGAGGAAGATCATCGGCACGGTCAATTCTGCCGAGTTCCTGCTGACCTTGTCGATCTCGATCGCCTTCATCGCTACGCTCGGCTTTGCTGCCTTTACGACCATTACCGTCGGCCTGATCATCGGCGGTGTGATCGCCGCGCCGTTCGGTGCGATCCTTGCCAACCGCGTTCAGCCGCGCACGCTGCTGCTGGCGGTGGCAGTGGTGCTGATCGTGACCAGCAGCTACAGCATCATCAAGGCATGGCCGATCATCTAGGCCCTTGGGAAGCAGCATGGACACCGAACTGATCGCAATTTGCGCGCTGACCGGCGTGATCAACCTCATTGGCGCGCTGGCCTATGCCGCGCGCATCGCCGGGGTGCGCACCGGGCGGATCGCACTCAGCTTTGCGTTGTTCAACGTCCTGCTGCTGGTCTCGCGCACGTCGAACGGGTTCCTCGGGCCGTTCCTTGCCAAGCGGATCGAGACCGGGCTGGCGAATGGCGCGGGGGATGCCTTGCTGTTCGACCTGCGGCTGGTGCTGCTCTCCGCTGCTGCGGCCGTGGCGCTCGGGATCGTGCTGGTGCCGACCTTCCAGCGCCTGTTCGCAGCCGCGATCAGCTTTTTTCAAGTAAACCGTTCCACCACCCGGCTGCTGCTCAGGAGCGTCACGCCGGCGGGCCTGAGCACGATACGGGATTCGGTCGCGCTCCCCTCTGCCGAGACGCTGCGATCGCTCAAGGGCCCGCGCGGGGTGAGTTGGCCGGTGCTCATCGCCAATGCCGCGGCGCAAGGCTTGCTGGCGGTGGGCGTGCTGGCCTCGCTTTATGCCGGGTACCTCGTGCCCGAATTCCGGGTCACCGCCTCGCAGATGACCGCCATCGTCAACGGCTTTGCGACCATCCTGCTATTCGCCCTGATCGACCCGCAGATTTCCGCGCTGACTGACGATGTGGTTGATGGCAGCGTCAGCGAGGCGACCTTCCGCCGCGCTATGATCTGGGTGTCATTGAGCCGCCTCGCTGGCACGCTGCTGGCGCAGGCCCTGCTGGTGCCAGCCGCAGTGGTGATAGCTTGGGCGGCGGGTTGGCTCTAAAGTGGGAGGCTCAATGCCAATCCGCCCACGGCACACACTGCGAGAATGCGCAGCACCGACCACTTCAGACCGAACGCGAGCCCGCAGGCGAGCACTGCCAGCACGGTTGCGCGCCAGTCGAAGCTCGCCGGATCAGGCCAATAGAGCCGCAGCGGGCCGAATTGGCGTTGGCCGACGCTGGCAAACAACACATGCAGCGCGAACCAAGCGGTGAGGTTGGCGATCACGCCGACAACTGCGGCCGTCACCGCTGCCAGCCCGCCCTTTAGCCGCACAGCATTGCCCAGCCGGTCGATCCATGGGGCGAGGGCGAAGATCCACATGAAGCATGGCGCAAAGGTCACCCATGTTGTCAGTCCGGCACCGAGCAAACCCGCGACGACGGGCGTGAACGGTTCGGGCGCACGGAACGCCGCAAGGTAGCCGACGAATTGCGTCACCAGGATCAGCGGCCCCGGCGTGGTCTCGGCCAGACCCAAGCCGTCGGCCATCTCGCCGGGCTGGAGCCAGCCGAAACCCTGAACCGCTTCCTGCGCCATGTATGCCAGCACGGCATAGGCCCCGCCAAAGGTGACGATCGCCAATTGCGAGAAGAATGCGCCAATCTCCCACAACACATGATCCTGACCCAGCATTACCGCGATAAGCACCATCGGCGCGGCCCAAACGGCGCCCCACACCGCCACCGACAGGATCGTGCTGCGCCAGGGACGTGCCGGCAGCATTTCGCCCGCCTTACCTGCTTTCAGCGCCAGCAGATCAGGCCGCTTTGCCGCTACCACCATGCCGATGACACCCGAACCCAGCACGATCAGCGGGAACGGCAGATCAAACAGGAACAGCCCGACAAACGCCGCAATCGCCAGTGCGCGCTTCAGTTTGGTGTCCAGCGCGCGCCCCGCGATCCGCAGCAGCGCCTGCACTACAATCGCCAGAACGGCCGCCTTGACGCCAAGGAACAGCGCTTCAACCCAGTTGAGGTTGGCCGCGATCCCATAAAGCACGGACAGCGCCAGAATGATCAGAGCGCCGGGGATGACGAACAGCAGCCCCGCCGCCAGCCCGCCGCGCCACCCATGCACCCGCCACCCGATCCACGTGGCGAGCTGCTGCGCCTCGGGCCCTGGCAGCAGGTGGCAGAAATTGAGCGCGTGGAGGAAATCGTCCTCGGTGATCCATGCCCGTTCTTCCACCAGCTCGCGATGCATAAGCGCGATCTGGCCAGCGGGCCCGCCAAAGCTAAGCAGGCCGATGCGGGTGAATACCCGCAGCAGATCGGTGAATGTGATAGAGGGGGTAACAACGAGTGACGCCAAGTGAACCTCGCACAGTGCACCTTGCCCAATGAGGCAAGATTACGAGGCAACGCTTGGGCTTTTCTCGGCCTGAACGGGAGTTTGCTTCGCCCCGCTGGAGATCGGCCTAACGGCTCACATCGGTGGGATCAAGTAAGCTTCCGTTCGTAACGCATCCCCACCATCGCTCACTAGCTCCGTCGATGGGCCCCCCGAACGCGGCATGGCGGCTTTGAGCGGAGCCAGACGATAACTTTGTCGGTCGTCAACGACCGGCTTTGGGTCGGCAGCCGACACTGCGATTTGCGGCTCTTCACGAATTTCGCGTTGCAAAATCCATCAGGTGGCGCCCGCTTGGGCCGGCTGCGGTCCATCCTTGCGCTCGCAGCTAGGCACTTCTTTAGGGATGTCAGCTTCTAGGTTGGATTGCCAGCACTGGTCGAAGACCGAACAGTAACAGGCCTTCACCTTGGTCTTGAACCGCTCACTGTCGATCCGCTCCCATCGGACTCGCCCCGCCTCATCGGCCGGGCGCTCCCAAGCGAACATCTGGCGCTTTTCGTTGGGTGCGAGCACAATCTGGTTGATCGAAGCCGAAGTAAACCTGATCGGACCCTCGCCGGTCGAGATTACCCACTGGCCGATGTTGCTGAAGCGCCCGCTTGCCGAGTTCACCTCGAACCAAACGATCCGCGCTGGTCCGGTGCCGACATTGGTGATCGTAAATTCGAGCCGTGCCTTGCCCTCATCGGTCACGTTGCCGTGGTCATACTGCAGCACCGGAGTCGACTGCGCGCGAACCAACCGCTCGTTGGCGTGGACTAGCGCTTCCATGGTATGCCCGGTGTGGAGCGCGACATAGAGCGATCCTGACGAGACCAGCAGCACTGCCAACGCCATGGCGATATCGAACCACCGACGGCCGCCGACGTGGCTGTCATCATGGCTGTGCGGCGTGTGCGGGGTCTCGGGCGCTTCAATCATTGCAGGTTGGTCTTCGCTGGGATTGTTAGGGCTGCTCACTGTTTTGTTGCGGGTGCCGCACGAATGGCTGCCAATGCGCGTTCGAGCCAAGGGTCGCCCTTTGCGCTGAGGTCCGAGATGTGTTGAGGCACGGCGATATCGGGCGTCACGCCCACGCCTTCGAAGGGTCTGCCATCCGGCAGATATTCTCGCTTTGTCGAGATGCGCATCCACATCTTCCATTGCGGCGACTGGACAAAATAGGGCTGGCCGGTCGATCCGAAGCTCGCCTCACCCAGCAGCGGCCCGCGTTTGCCGGACTGGAAGCGGATCACAAAATCCTCGCAGGCCGAACCGCAGCCTCCGTCCATGAGCACCGCCATCGGGCCCGTGATCGCATCGGCGGTTGGCTGGATCCGCTCCGGACCATAGCGGATCATCACCCGCGGCGGCGCGGCATCCACAGAGAACGAGGCCTGAGCGTCGCTTTCGGCAATGGTCATTGGGGTGTTGACGATGGTGCCAGCATAGGGGTTGTCCATGATCGTCGTTAGCAGGTCTGAAGGCGTGTTACCCCCGCCATTGCCGCGCACGTCGAACAGGATCAGCGGCGCGCCCGCGTGCGCTTTGACCGCTGCAACCGCAGCACTTTCGAACTTGGGTTCATCGAAGCTAGGGATGCGGATCACTACGACGCCATCGGTACGGACTGTGGTTTCGACCTCAAAAGGCTTAGGGGTCGGTCGGCGATCACCCTGCGGTTCGGCGCGGTCGACGCTGACAATCTTGCCCGAAGCGAGACCCAGCCGCACCCGCTGAGGCCATAGCGCGCGGCCCTGAAGCAATAGGACGCGGTCCTTTGCACGTGCATCGGACTGGGCAACAATGGCACGGAGCGGCGCAACCCACAGATCGATCGGTGTGCCGTCGATCGTGACAATGACATCGCCGGGTGAGAGTTCTGCGATCCAGCTGGCCGTGACCGTCCATTTACCTTCAATTGGTCGTGCATGGAACGGCAAGGTCGGCTCTTCATCGAGCAGGCGGTCGGAGAATGAGCTGTGGCCGTTCTCGAGGCTGGCGAACAGCCGCATCGTGGCTATGCTGAAACTGCGCCGATCGGGCGCAGCGATCGCTTCCTTCAGGTAATCGGCAAAGCGTGCGTCCCAATCGAATTCGGGCGGTAGACCTTCCCAATGCGCGAAATAGCGCTTCACAACGTGGTTTATCTGCGCCGCGACGACCATTCGGTCGGCGAGGGTGAATGGCGGCGAAGCTTCTTCTGCCCCGAGCGCTTTCGGTTCTGCGCTGGCCGCTGAGGTGCTTAAACCAGCTGACAAAAGCAAACATGCCGTGATGCTGAGGCTGCGGAAACATATCAGTATCACTCTGCGCATCGGCCGCTCCAAGTTGAGTGCAAAAATGGGACTCGACATCAAAATTGTCAATTATAATAGATGTTTCTGACGCGGTTCTTGTGGATCGGCTAGGTGCTAGCCAGCGCGATTATGGCCTGCGCCGGCTATCCCACCGCCTGCTTTACAGCGGGACTCTAGTCGGCATGGATTGGAATGATCGCGCGCCAGAGCTCAAGGGACGGTAGTGAGCGGCTGGGCGGCATGACGAAACCGCCAACACCCACCTGTGAGAGTTGCTGGTGGACGGTGCATGGCCGAGGACTGGCGCACAACGCTATCCGCCCGACAACCACAGGTGCCTACGGGATTGTCATTCGATAACGCCTGCCAACAGCTTCAGAGTGCTTTGAGCGCAGCTGGTGCGTGCAATCTGATCGCAGCTTGTGCATCACGAAATTCTGCTGGTGAGAGAAGCAACGGAATTCTTTGGAAAATCGTTCGGCCTGAAGTTTGAACCGAGAGAACTGGGTCCTCACTGCCCAGCGACAAGTCGGTGATCTGTGCCCATGGATATGCGCGTCTCCTTTGACCGATTTCGAGCCAGGATATCCCGTCTGCATCGATTACCAGTTCAGTGGATGCATCTCGCTTCGGCGCCAATAGCCAAGCGATCCCTGCCCCGCTTGCCGCGATGAACTGCACGGCCCAGAAAGGTAATACGAAGATGGCTGCCTGTATAACGAGCGCAACAACGACTGCGGGCTCGACAGGACGCCGCCACCGGATGCGCATTGCCTTGAATGTCACGCGTTCATACCTCCGCTTCCCGCAGCAGCGAGGGGGTTGATCACTACCACCCCAGCGCGGCCAATGTTCAAACGACACTCGGCAAACGACCCTAGGCCGAGAAGCGTGATTACGTCCTGTTGCAATGTGTGAGCCAGATCATTTCCGGCCTTTTTCTATCGCTATAAGGCATTGAATATTCTATAAATATATAGAGAATGTTAACATTCTGGTCAAAGAATAGTTCATCGTTTTGGTATGGATGACTGACGCCGGGCACGAACTCGATTGGCTTGGCGGCAGGAGTCGCCATGCGCATTCGGCACACTTCGGAGGATCTGCTGATCGCTACGCGTTGATCGGATGTCTCCGCGAGACGCCCAATAGGCCAAAAGCCACGCTTGCCGTCGATGAGGAATGCGTCAACTATTTGCTGCCGCTGGCCTTTTGGTCTGTCAGGCATCGGTCGACAGCGTCGAAGTAGCGGGCAACAATCGCACGCTCAGCCGGAGTCAGATCAGCAGCCGCTGCTGTCATGGCCTCAGCTGCGGGCACAAGGTCCAACCCAGCCTTCTCCATGGCCACGTCGGTCAATGACACCAAAATCCCTCGGCGATCCTGCGGATTCGGCCGTCTACGCACCATGTGCTTGCCTTCAAGCCTGTCGATCAACAAGGTCATCGATGCAGATGGCATGGACAAGAAATTGCCTATTGCGCCGAGTGACATTTCACCAGCAACGGCCAACTGCTCCAACACAGCAACTTCTGCGAGTCCAATCTTCATCCGCCGACCAGCGAAGGACGAGAAGCTGAACAATAGTGCAGCATGGCGTTGCCAGCGCATCGTTAGATCCAAAGGGTTCATTATATCTCGTATCCTGAGAATATAGGCATTAAGGTATTTCTGGTTCCGAACCTTTTGTCTACACCTTGGGTCATGCAATAACCAGTTGTTTCCCGTGCCACTTGCATGACCACAGTCAAGAAATCACATTCTTTCCTGCCGTGGTTCTGCTGAACTCATCGTCTCCGGACTATGCACGAGGTATCGTCTGATGCGGCAGATCGAAAGACTGATGGTCCCGAAAGTGGATCCGAAAAGGGTGTAAAAGTGATCGATCTTCAGGCTTATGAATTCGGCAGACGTGATCTAGTACTGAGCGCTAGCTTGGCTGTATTTCTTGCTGTGTGCATTAATTTTGCAATTGCCGTCTTCGAGCTTGGCGACACCGAAGTGGCTGGTCGAAATCCAGGCGCAATCAACTCGATCATCTATACAATTGTACCGTTTGTTTGGCTCGTCCTGTTTGCGGGAATGGGGGCGGCAATTGCTCTCTTGCGCGGCAAAAGCACATTGGGGCGCAAGGCGGCCCTTCCGGCAATAGGGCTGTTGGTCAACTGCACTCTCTATCCAGTCTATACTATCGGGTTCAGTTCAATGGATATGGGCCTTGCCGGCAACTTCTTGACGGCAGTTTTATCTGCTCTGGCGGTGGGAATCGCGTGGCCTATCTCGCGCCTTGCAGCTCTTCTTTTGGCGCCCGTAGCAATCTGGGTTTGCATCGCCTCGATCGGACTCGTGGCGGTAATGACGGAACGCAGCTTTTAGCCAAGCCAGACTTGGATCGAATTTGGAATTTTCAATTCAAACAGCATTTGAAGTCTTTGTATCGGAATTTGTCTCACGATGATCATCGTCCATAATCAGGATCGCAGCGATGATCATTCATGCTTTTTGCTAGAGGAATTTCGATTCAAATACGACGGATAAAAGAAGGCTCAATTACTATTCAGAGCCAGCGCTTTCGTGATTAACTGATACTAAGGAGATGGAGTTGGATTTCGCAGCGGCCATAGGGCCCATATGCTTCTGTGTTACGAGGCTCACCTTAGCATTCGCTTCTCCGCCCTAACCCCAAAAAGCTGTCGTCGAGCGACTAGCTGTCATAAGCTGCATTCCAGACTTGCGGCAGGCGCTTGTGGCCAATGGTCGATTTGCGCGACATATGTGCGAGACTGCCAGCCACAAGCCGCCCTCATTCAGCAACGGCCAAGAGCTTCTAGATTGGGCTTCAATTCGTCGCACACGGCGGAGGACGTCCGCAGTGATCGCACGACTTTGCGCGAAGCCATGACGTTGATCTGGGTCGCGCTGACTATTCAGTTTAAGATCGCGGCGCCAATTCGCGCTTAAAAACGTCTTGAAATCGTAAAGCCGCCGAACAGCTGTGTCGCACTGCCGCGCTGCATTACGATTGGACTGGCAGACGCTGATGATTGCAGGCGCCCCAACGAAGACACAAAGCCTGCAGACCAGCTTCCACCAATTTGTCGATCGAATAGCACGGATACTCCAATGTCCCGGACTCCGGAACGAGCCGCAAAAGCAGTAAGTCCAGAGGCGCGCGCATCTTCTGCATCTACTGAGAAGAAGGAGTTTGCGTAGCGCTGATCTTGCCAGTTGAGAAAGGCGGATGCAGCAAAAGATGTGCGGGCGCCGAGAGGGGCAAACACTCCCATGCTGGACTCGATCAATAATCCTCCATGCCCGCCTTCAAGGCCCTTCTCAGCAGCGATCCGGGTAAACAGAGTTGCGCCAGGCTCGTTATTCCCGTTCAGTGGCAACCTGAACTCGACAAATCCACCAAGTTCGACTGACGGGCTAACTTTGCGAAGCTTCTGCACGACTGCATCGCGCACGTTAAAGAGTGAATTTCGGCCAGGATCAACTCGCCCAATCGCGCCAATGGTCAAGGTGGGCGTAATTTCTATCCCCGCCTCCAGACCAAGATTATTGGTTCGAACGATAACCGGACCCGAACTAACTGACACGGATGGCAAAGGAACAATGATGTAATCACTGCCCCCAAGGTAACTAGGCGCCACGCCGAATCCAAAGCCGACATTGACATCTTCGGCACAAGCAACGCTTGGCATGATGCATAAGATTAGGCCTATCGAACCTTGAGCGGATAGACGTTGAATTTCTGAAATACGCATGCCGCGCTTTTTAAAAATCTGTGAATAATTTTGAAAGAAATAAAGAACTATATTCTCATGTTATGAGAGAAATTTTCAGTTTCTATAATATAAATATTGATACAAAATGATTTTTCAATAAATATATATTTTGTGATTAATTAAAATAATCAATGAGATATAAATAATTAAATTGATTTGCAGATGTCATTTTGATAAATAACAATGAAAATTGTGCACAATTATGGCGAGATTGTTTTCGCTTTGGCTTTCACATTATCAATTATAGCTGCGTTCAGAGTTCCGGTAGTGAATTCTGAATTTCGATACAACTGTGGAATGGGGGTTTGTTAGCTCGTATAATTGCTTGTTGTTGGCGTCCTCGTCATTGCATTTATTGTGCTTGAACGTAGCAAGACGCCTTTCCCTGGAGGGGGCAGGCGTTGCAATTCTCCTCTCCTGTCCCATGACCAACGACATTGCATGCGGTAGCTTGGTGGAGCTTTTTGCCGGACGCTGAACTTCCGAAGAAAGACGTATTCGCCGTCTATCCAGCGACCCAGTACGCATTGGGCCGAATTGGCACCCCACTTGATGCGTTCCGCAGTCGGCCCATCAATACATCACAATGAAATCTGGCACTGGCGAGCTGGCTATTCGATTTGCGACCTTTTCCAATCGTCGGTCAGCAACCCGGCATAGCCCCAGTCTTCCTCTTCGATCTCTTGTAAGACGATATGGATGTGCTCGGGTTTCTTACCAAGAATGCCAACTAGCAATGAGGTCACGCCAGCTACAATTTCAGCCTTTTGGTGGCGCTCGGCGCCCTTTGTGATCTGTATATTGACGTAGGGCATTGCGCGTACCTTCCTGATCCCTGAGATTGCCAATTTGGTCGAGCCGATCCTAAGCTTTTTCGCCGTACCTCGCTGTGGAGCATCAGCAGCCCATTTTTTTGGCCTTTTAACAAGGGAAGGGCTGCCGACCTCGGAATGCTTTTTCGGCACCCCGGTCTTCGGAATTCTTGCGGCAGTGCGAGATACCTCTGCGAGGCATAAGCATTCCTTAGCGTCTGTACTTGCAAACAATAACTTGGCAAATTGCCTAAGGCCAATGAAAATATAGGAAAGATGATGAGAATCGGGTTCGCAATTTTGGCGCTTTTTTTGTCAGCTAGCCCCGCCCATGCGGGAGAATGCGCCCCATTTGCATGGGGCAGTGTCATGGTCGGTGACATCGAAATTTCGCAGGGTGCGATAATCGTTGGTGTCGACATCGAGGGCATTGGCGATAACATTCCCCTGCAACTGGATACCGGTTCCGCGACGACAGAACTGTATGGCGAAGCTGTTTCAGCCGAGATCATAGCAGCCGGCATGCAGCCGCGATCCGTTCGGATTCAGGGTTGGGACGGGGATGGGCAGTCCTTGCCGATCACCATTCGCCCTGCAGAGGGATCGCCGGGCAAGACTGCGGGGACGCTGGGGACTGACGCATTCCCGGGAGGTTTCATCCTGGATCTGGAGCACCAGCGCATTTGCAGGATGAACGTGCTGAACGACGACGAAATCGTGGGCTGGCAGGCCTTGACGCTCGTCAACGGGTCGCCGGTTATCGAGGCAACCGAGGATGGTGCGACCATCAGGCTCTTGCTGGACACAGGGTCGAGCGGATTTAGCCTTCTCAGCACACCGGCACTCTCATCGACAGTACGTACCGCCACGCCCGTTCAGCAGCTGAGTGTCCCATCCTTTGGCCGAATGATCGATATCACTGCAATGAAGCCATCGGGCAGCATGGGAGTGATGGGCAAGGGGCTGGCACTGGACATGGTGTATTCGTTCAACGATCCTGACATCGAGGGGATGCTGAAATCGGCAGGACTTTCGGGCCTGCTTGGCATGCGACCATTTTCTGGTGGTGCGCTGGTTTTCGATTTCGCGGGCAAACGGATCGGCTTTGGACGGCTCCCCGAGTAGCGAGCATTCAGCGTGGCAAGCGCAACTGTTCTACATCGCAAGTTCGCGTTGGAGCCCGATGTGCGGCTGATCCCGCCAGCCTATGTTAAGCCGTTGGCAAAGCGGCGGATGGGGCCATCTATCCATGATCCGCTAACCCGCCTTCAGAGTTTCTCGATGTTTAAGACTGGCGCCCACTGGACGTCATTGGGGCTCATTATGGATGCAAAGAACGTGCTTCTAGCGCCGCCTTCGGTTCCAACCGCCCACCCGGTGGTGCGCCTATTTGAAGCGTCAGTGTTCCTTGTCCGTGGTGGTCGTAGGTTTGCCTTCGGCTTTACGCGCAGGGGGTTTCATGGGGATTCTGGATCGGTTTCGGCTCGATGGCGAGGTGGCGGTGGTCACCGGAGCGGGCAAGGGCATCGGGCGGGCTATCGCGATTGCCTTGGCCGAGGCCGGGGCGGATGTGGTGCTGGCGTCGCGCACGCAAGCTGATCTTGATGCCGTGGCGGGAGAGATCACCGCTTTGGGCCGCCGCGCCCTACCGCTGGCCACCGATGCGACCGATGGGGCGGCACTCGATCGCTTGGCCCAGGCAACCATTGCGCAATTCGGGAAGCTGACCATCTGGGTCAACAATGCGGGCGGCATCCCCGATGCCACGCCGCGCTATCTCACCCGGACGCCTGAAGAGAACTTCGACGCGCAGATCGCGCTTAATCTCAAAGCGGTGTGGATGGGGGCGAGTGTGGCAGCGCGGCATATGGGCGAGGGGGGCGGGGCGATCGTCAACATTTCGTCGCGTTCGGCTTTCGGCCCGCAGGTCAAGAACGGGCCCTATGGCGCGGCCAAGGCGGCGGTGAACAGCCTGACAAGCACGCTCTCGGTCGAACTTGCGCCCAAGATCAGGGTCAACGCCGTCGCGCCCGGTCCGGTGCCGACCGAGAATTTCGATGAATGCATGGGCACCGACACCGAAGAGAAGCGAGAGAAGTTGCTCGGCATGATTGGCATCCCGCTGGGCCGCTATGGCGACCCAGAGGATATCGCAGCCGCCGTGGTCTTCATGGCCTCGTCCGCGGCAAGCTGGGTGACGGGGCAATGTCTCTACGTCACCGGCGGCAGGTAAGGAGGCGGGCATGGATCTCGGCATCGCGGGGCGCAAGGCGCTGGTGAACGGCGGCAGCGCAGGGATGGGGTACGGAGCGGCGCTGGCACTGGCACGCGAAGGGGTGGAGGTGTTCATTTCAGCGCGCGGGGCCGAACGGTTGGAGGCGACCTGCAAGGCCATTGCCGCCGAAACCGGCGCCAAGGTTCACGCGCTGGTCGCCGATCACGCCTCGGATGAAGGGCGGGCGACGATCCTCTCTGCCATCTCCGATCCCGATATTCTGGTGGCAACCTGCGCGCCGCCGCCCTTCACCGGCGATTTCCGCGCGGTTTCACGCGAGGACTTCGAACGCTCGGTCGCGACCGCGCTCTTGAGCCCGATCGATTACATCAAGGCGGTGACAGGCCCGATGGTGGCGCGGCGCTGGGGGCGGATCGTCAATATCAGCACGGGAGCGGCCAAGTATCCCGCCGCGATGCGGGTGCTGTCCGGCCCGCCGCGCGCGGCGCTGGCGAATTACTGCCATGCAATCTCGAAGGAACTTGCGCCGCACAATGTCACGATCAACTCGGTGCTGCCGGGGATGCACCACACGCCGGGGATCGAGGACATTCTGGCACCGCGCGCCGCCGCCAATGGACGCAGCTATGACGAGGAGGTCGCGGCCTTCGTCAACGCGGTGCGCCTCCCCGCCGGGCGGTTCGGCGATGCCAAGGATCTGGGCGCACTGGTCGCGATGTTTTGCAGCGCGCAGGCGAGCTACGTCACGGGCCAATCGCTGGTGGTCGATGGCGGCATTGGCACGTCGACCTTCTAGGCAAGCGGGGAACTGCCCTGTGCTGCGCTGTCATGCGCTCTCTCAGGCAGCCTGCGCGCTCGCGGTATAGCCGACTGCGATCCGCGCCTGAGCGAGCGCATTGGCCGCGCGGTGCGGGGCCAAGCTACGCTGCTCGGCATGATCGAGCACCGCGCGCAGCCGCTCTCCGGTCTGCCCCACCCGGCGCTCGACCTCGGCTCTGCTCCAACCCAGATGTTCGGCGCAGACGTTGATGATGCCGCCGCTGTTCACGACATAGTCGGGACAATAGAGCACGCCGCGTTTCGCCAGCCGCAGTCCATCGGCATCGCTGGCGAGCACATTATTGGCCGCGCCGCAGACGATCTCGGCCTTGAGCCGGACCACCCCGCGTTCGTCCAGGACGCCTCCCAGCGCGCAGGGGGCAAACACATCGCACGGCACATCAAGGATCGCATCGGGGGCGACCAATTGCGCATCGAACCGCGCGGCGCAGGCGGCGGCGCGTCCGGGGTCGACGTCGGCCACCACCAGCCGCGCGCCGACGCTCGCCAGCAGTTCGCACAAATGGGTGCCGACGTGGCCGAGGCCCTGCACGGCGACGGTCGCGCCGGCAAGGCCGCTGCCATGGCGCCGCCTGACGGCTTCCTCCATCGCGCTGAGCACGCCGAGCGCTGTCCAGGGCGACGGATCGCCGCCGACCGCGCCTTGCGCTGCGGGAAGGCCCGCGACATGGGCGGTTTCGGTGCGCACCCATTCCATGTCTGCCACCCCGGTGCCGACATCCTCAGCGGTGAGGTAGCGACCCTCAAGCCGCTCGACCTCGCGCCCGAAGGCGCGGAACAGTGCGGCGCGGTCAAATTTGCCTTGGGGCAAGCGGATCACCGCCTTGCCGCCGCCCAGCGGCAAATCGGCAAGCGCGTTCTTGTAGGCCATGCCCTCTGCCAGCCGCAGCGCATCGGTCGCAGCAGCAGCGGCATCGGGATAGCGCCACAAGCGGCAGCCCCCGGCTGCGGGTCCCAAGCGGGTGGAATGGAGCACGATCACGCCTTCAAGCCCGTTGGCGGGGTCACGCATGACATGGACCGCTTCGGGCGGAGTGCCGGGGCTTTGGTGAAGATGGTGCATGGCAAAAGGGCTCCTGATTGGCAGGGGCCATTGTGCAGTTCTGGCGGGGAAAATCTCACCCAAGATTGCCGACTTGGTCGAATTATCGGTCAGTCCTTGCGGATTTTTCGATCTATCCGGTCAAGTCATCCGGAAGGCCGAAGTCGACCCCTAGTCGAGGGGCAGCGCCGTGGTTGACTTGATCTCTGACAGCGCCACGGTCGAGTTCACTTCCTGCACGCCCGGCAATTGCGACAGGCGGTTGAAGAACAGTTTTTCATAAGCCTCGATATCGGGCGCGACGATGCGCAGGAGGAAATCGACCGAGCCCATCATCACATAGCATTCGAGCACTTCCGGCAGATCGCGGATCGCGGCGGCGAATTCGTCGAGATTGGCGCGGCCGTGGGCGTTCAGTTTGACCTGCGCGAAGATCTGCGCGTTCAATCCGACCTTGCGGCGATCCAGCAGCGCCACGCGGCGCTTGATAAAGCCTTCACGCTCCAGCCGATCGATCCGCCGCCAGCACGGCGAGGCGGACAGACCGACCTTCTCGGCGATATCGGCATTGGAGAGCGAGGCGTCTTCCTGCAGCAGCCGCAGGATGCGCTTTTCATAGGCGTCGAGCGGCGCGGAGGGACGCTCTGCGCTCAATTCAGGAACAATTCGGCCATGGCATCGATGATGGCTTCGGCATCAAGGCGATAGGTGCGGTAGAGATCGGGCAAGTCGCCGGTCTGACCGAAGCGGTCGGTGCCGAGCGGGCTGACCCGCTGCCCGCACACGCCGCCTAGCCATGACAGCGCGGCGGGCGACCCGTCGAGGACAGTAACGAGGCCTGCACCGGGGGCAAGCTGGCCGAGCAGGGTCTCGATGTGGCTCGGCTGACGTGCACTTCCGTTCCAACGTGCAGCTCGCGCAGCAGACCAAGCGCGGTGCAGTCGGTCAGGCGAGGTTACAGCGAGTAGGCCGAGGCCGGGGAGGTCGTCCTTCAACGCCTCCCACGCGCTAAGAGCCTCGGGCGCAACCGCCCCGCAGTAGGCGATGGCAGCCGTTGACCCCGGTACAGGCTCGCGCAGCCAGTAAGCCCCGGCAAGCGCATCGGCTTCCCAAGCATTGTTGCCGCGCGCTTGTTGTTCGATCTGGCGGGTGGTGAGGCGCAGATAGACCGAGCTGCCGTCGTCGGCCTGCATGTGGGCAAACGCCCAGCGCATCAGCAAGGCGACCTCATCGGCAAAGGCAGGCTCGAAGCTTTCGAGGCCCGGCTGGCCCATTCCGATCAGCGGCGTGTTGATCGACTGATGCGCGCCGCCTTCGCCCGCCAAGGTAATGCCCGAAGGCGTGCCCACCAGTAGGAATCGCGCGTCCTGATAGCAGCCGTAATTGAGCGCATCGAGGCCGCGGGCGATGAAGGGATCATAGACTGTCCCCACTGGCAGCAGCCGCGTGCCGAAATGCGGCGCGGCCAGACCCAGCGAGGCGAGCAGCAGGAAGAAGTTGTTCTCGGCAATCCCGAGTTCGATATGCTGGCCAGCGGTGGTCGCGGTCCATTTCTGCGCGGATGGGATGCGCGCCTTCTGGAACACGTCGGCCAGTTCCTGCCGCCGGAACAGCCCGCGCTGGTTGACGAAGGCGCCAAGGTTGGTGGTCTGTGTCACATCGGGCGCGGTTGTCACCAGCCGGTCGGCAAGCGCCTCGTCAGACTTGGCGAGATCGAACAGCACACGCCCGAAGGCAGCCTGCGTTGATTGCACGGCGCCTTCAGGCACCGGCAGGCGCGCGGGTACGGGGATAGCGGGTGCACGATGTTCTGCCACTTTGCGGGCGATCGGGCTATCTTTCACCAGCGCTTCTAGCCGCGCGGCGAGATTGTCGCCGAGGCCGGCCCACTTGTCCCACTCCTGACCCGGTTCGATCCCGAGTTCGGCGCGCAGACCTTCGATCTGCGTCGTGTTCATCATGCCCGAGTGGTTGTCCTTGTGGCCCGCGAGCGGCAGGCCATAACCCTTGACGGTGTAAGCGATGAATAGCGTCGGGCGGTCGTCGGTCACATTGTCGAAAGCGTCGATCAGCGTCTCGATGCAATGCCCGCCAAGGTTGGTCATCAACCGGGCGAGCTGCGCATCATCATGCGTGGCCAGCAGTTCGGCCACGCCATTGGCATCGCCAAGATCGCGCGCGAGCCGCTCGCGCCATGCGGCGCCGCCAAGATAGGTCAGCACCGCGAAATCCGCGTTAGGGCAGTTCTCGATCCAGTCCTCAAGCGCCTGCCCGCCGGGACGCTTGAATGCCTCGCGCTGCAACCGTCCGTGCTTGAGCGTCACCACCCGCCAGCCGCAGGTCTCGAAGATGTCGTCGAACCGGCGGAACATCCGGTCGGCAGTGGTCGCGTCGAGGGACTGGCGGTTGTAGTCGACGATCCACCAGCAGTTGCGCAGATCGTGCTTGTAGCCCTCGATCAGGCATTCGTAGATATTGCCTTCGTCCAGCTCGGCGTCGCCCATCAGCGCAATCATCCGGCCGGTGTCGGCCTCGGCCAGCTTGCCGTGCGCGACGAGATAATCCTGCACCAGACTGCTAAACGCGGTGACCGCCACGCCGAGACCCACCGAGCCGGTCGAGAAATCGACCGGGATCGTGTCCTTGGTCCGGCTGGGATAGGACTGCACACCGCCTAGGCCCCGGAACCGCTCCAGCTTCTCACGGGTCTGTTCGTCCAGCAGGTAGTGGATCGAGTGAAGCACCGGCCCCGCGTGGGGCTTCACCGCCACTTTGTCCTGCGGGCGCAGTGCGTGGAAATAGAGCGCGGTCATCACCGCCGTGATCGACGCGCAGCTCGCCTGATGCCCGCCGACCTTCAACCCATCACGCTTTTCGCGCAGGTTGTTTGCATTGTGCACCGTCCACGATGACAGCCAGCGGAGCCGCTGTTCGATTTGGGTGAGCAGGGCGACCTGTTCGGCCCGCGCAGGGTTCTCGGCGGCGATCAGTGGGGCAGGTGCGTTCATGTCAGCTGGCTTCCGGCTAGGCGGCGCGGGTCGAAGGCGGCGATTGCTGCGGCTGGGCCTTCTATGATCAACCGCACGGCGTGCTCACCCACGGCGGCGGAATGCTTGAAGCCATGGCCCGAACAGGCCGAAACGACTGTGATGCGCTCCGTTCCATCGAGTGGCCCGATTACGAAGTCGGCATCTGGTGCGCAAGTGTAGAGACACGCGGCCGAGCGTACCGGCGGCAGGGTGAGACCCGGTATCCGCCCGGCGAGATGATCGCGGTGCATCTCGGCGGCTTCCCCAGCGCGCACCTCGCGGTCCAGCTCATCGGGATCGGCGGTGGCGCGGGTCTGGTTCTCGTCGGCGACCTTGACGAGGCCGTGGCCGAGATCATCGGGAATCGGGAAGCCGTAGAAGCTGTCTTCGGCGTGCTTGCCGTGCAGCCAGATGAAGGCGGGTAAGGTGCCGACCGCGAAGTCCCGCGGGCGCTCGGGCGCGAACCAGTGCAGGACTTGCCGCCGCAGGGTCAGCGGGGCGAGGGCGAGTGTGGGAGCGAGGCTGGGCGTCCAGGCGCCTGCGGCAAGGATTACATGGTCGGCGTGATAGGTGGTGCCGCCAGCTTGCACCGCTACTCCGCCTGCCGCTTCGCTGATAGCGGTGACCTGCGCGCCGGTGACGATGCGTGCACCCAGCTTGCGGGCCAAGGTCAGCTGCGCTGCGATGCAGCGTTCGGGATAGACAAAGCCGCCGCCCGGCTCGAAGTAGACCAATTCGTCGCCCGAGAGGGCGAATTGTGGGAAGCGACGACGGGTGTCCTCGATGCTCAACACCTCGTGTTCGATCCCATGCGCTTGCGCGGCGGCGACCGTGTTGAGCACGAAGCCGCTGCGGCTGTGGTGCATCGCCGCGCCGCCTTCCGCGCCGATGATAAGCACCCCGCAGGTTTCCAGCAGGCGCTCGCCCGTTTCCTGTTCCAGCTCGCGCCAGATTTCGTGGGAGCGCAAGACCAGCGGGACATAGACCTCACCCTCGCCGATGGCCTGCCGAGTGATGCGGGTCTCTCCGTGGCTCGATCCCATCGCATGGGGCGGGTCCCAGCGGTCGATCCCGACGGCGCTGATCCCGGCGCGGGCGAGTTGATACAGCGCCGCGCTACCCGCCGCGCCGAGACCGACGACGATGACGTCCGCAGTGGAGCTCATTGGCCCTGTCCGATCGGCTGAAGCGCATCGCACAGCCGGTCGATATCGTGATCGCTAATGTGCAGATGCGGCGAGATCCGCAGCATTGCGCCGCGCTGGCTGATGTGGATCTGCTGCGCGGCGAGGCGCATGACGATGTCGCTCGTGCCCGGCGGCACCGCTACGCCGAGGATGTGCGGCGAGCGTACCTTGGGCGGGGGCAGCGCAAATCCGCTGGCGGCGAGGCGCTCGGCGATGCGGGCGTTGGTTGCGCCGAGGCTCGCGGCGATCCGTTCCACCCGCCAGTCGAGCAATTGCTCCAGCGCCGCGATCACCACCGGCAGCAGCGCGAAATTGGAGCGCTCGCCCATGTCGAACCGCCGCGCGCCGGGCTGCGTTTCGTCGCGGTAGTTGACGAGACCGGAGAAGTCCTCCGCCCCAGCGCGCGATGCCCAGACGTGCTCGATAGGCCGGGCGCGATGCCATTCGGGCGAGACGTAAGCGAGCGCGACCGAATAGGGGCCTAGCAACCATTTGTAGGTGGCGGCGACCAGAAAATCGGGCTGCACCTGCGAGACCGCAAACTGCATCGCGCCGCAAGACTGCGTGAGGTCGAGCGCCAGCCGGGTGCCATTGGCGCGGCACGCCTCGCCGATCCGGACAAGATCGAGCGCGAGGCCGCTCGCCCAATGGCAATGGGGGAGGGCGGCAATCGCCACGTCGGGCTGAAGCCGCGCAAGCACCGCTGCCGTCCAGTCACCGTCCGCCGGGACAGGGACGGTCTCGATGGCCGCGCCAACCTGCGAAGCGCGGTCGGCCCAAGGGTAGTAGTTGCTCGGGAATTCCTCGGCGAGCACCAGCACTTTTTGCCCGGGGCCAAGGGGCAGGGTGCGGGCGGCGAGCTCCAAGCCGTAGCTGGCGGAAGGCATGATCGCGATACATTCGGGATCGGCCCCGATCAGAGCGCCGAACAGGCGGCGCACCTCCTCGGTCTCAGTGAAGAAGTCGCTCGGTGCGATGCTCCACGGCGCGGACTTGCGCGCTGAGGCGGCGATGCCGGCTGCGGTCGCGGCACGAAGCTGCGGGCCCATATAGGCGCAGTTGAACCACGCCCGGTCGGCAGGGATGTCGAACAGGTGGCGCTGCGGCGGGATCAGGCTGGACATGCCATCAAGTTAGCGGGCCAGCGCACCTGCTGCAACAAAACATAACAGAATTATGTTTTCATCCGCGACTGTCCGGCATACAGTCTTGCTTCAACAGGCCAAGGGAGAGGTGGCAATGCTTGATGTCCTCATCAAGGGCGCGGCGGTGGTGGATGGGACGGGACGTCCGGCCTTCACAGCCGATGTTGGGATAAGCGGCGGGGTGATCGTCGAACTCGGCCAGGTCACCACGCCCGCCGCCCGGGTGATCGAGGCTGACGGTGCGCTCGTCACCCCCGGCTTCATCGACATTCACACCCATTATGATGGGCAGGTTTCGTGGGATGCCGAGATGCTTCCTTCGGCCAACCACGGCGTCACAACCGCGATCATGGGCAATTGCGGGGTCGGCTTTGCGCCGGCGCGCAGCCGTGATCGCGGCACGCTGATTGCGCTGATGGAGGGGGTGGAGGACATTCCCGGCACTGCGCTCCACGAAGGCATCACCTGGGAATGGGAGACGATGGGCGAGTATATCGACGCCATCGACCGCATCCCGCGCACGATGGATATAGGCGTGCAGGTGCCGCACAATCCCCTGCGCCTATACGTGATGGGCGAGCGCGCCGTGCGGCGTGAAGCGGCGACGCCTGACGATATTGCCGCGATGCAGGCCTTGCTCTCCGAGGCTCTGGAGGCTGGCGCGCTGGGCTTCACCACCGCCGATACCGTCGGCCACCGCGATGCGCATGGGAACCCCACCTATGCTCGGCAGGTCGCCGCGAGCGAACTTTATGCACTGGGCGATGCGATGGGCCGCGCGGGTAAGGGCGTGATCCAGATCTTCAACGATTTCTACCGCGAGAACGCGGGCGACTTTCCCACCATCGCCGAATTGGCGCGCCGCAGCGGGCGGCCGCTGTCCTTCACCTACGAACAGGACGACGCTTGGCCTGAGGGTTTCCACGAATATGTGACCGGGGAAATGGACGCGCTGAACGCCGCCGGCATCTCGATCCGCGCGCAGGTCGCGCCGCGCGCGATTGGCGGCATCCACAGCCTGCAAGGCACGATCAACCCCTTCATGACCCGCCCGAGTTACATGGCGATCATGCACCTGCCCCATGCCGAGCGGGTAGCAATCATGCGCGATCCCGCGTTCAAGGCGCAGCTGATGACCGAGCCGGACCGGCCGATTTCGGATTTCGTCATGTCGGTTAGCCCGCGGGTCGAAGAATGGGGCGCTGATCCGATCCGCATGGCGCAGCGCACCTTCTGTCTTGATACGGTGCCTGACTACGAACAATCGCTCGAAGCGTCGCTCTACGGCCAGTCTCAGGCGACCGGCCGCAGCGTACCCGATCTGCTCTATGACCAGCTGCTCACGCAGGACGGCACGGGCCAAGTCTTCGTGCCGATCATGAACTGGGGCGGGGGGAATTATGATTTCGTCCACGACACGCTGACCAACCCCTGGGCGATCATGGGGCTGAGCGATGGCGGCGCGCATGTCGGTTACATCTGCGACGGCAGCTTCCCGACTTATCTGTTGAGCCACTGGACGCGTGATCGCACCCGCGGTCCGCGCATCTCCATCGAGCGCGCAGTGCAACTCCAGACCACCGCGCCTGCCGAGCATATGGGCCTGCATGATCGCGGACGGATTGCGCCGGGATACCGTGCGGATATCAACGTGATCGATCATGCGGCGCTTGCCATTGGTAGGCCGACGCTGCGCACTGATCTCCCCGCAGGCGGCACCCGCTTCGTGCAATCCGCCACCGGCTACCTTGCGACATTGGTGGCTGGCGAAGTAGTGACCGCCAATGATACGCTCACAGGCGCGCGCCCCGGACGGGTGGTGCGCGGGGCGCAAGGGAGGGCAGCATGACGGCACCTCGGATTTCGCGGCGCAAGCTGCTGGGCGGGGCGGGGCTGACGCTGGCGGCGTTGCCCTTCGGCACGCCGCTGGGCAGAGTGCTGGCGTCAGAGAGCAAAGCGGGCTCGGCGGTGGGTGATTTCGCAACTACCACGCTTGCGACCCGCATGACGCCCGGTGTGTCGGCTGCCGTCGCAACGGCGGATGCACGGATCGTCACCGCCGTCGCAGGCCTCGCCGATCCGCAGGCGGGGCTCGCCATGACAAACGCTACCCGGCTGATGGGCGGAAGCACCGGCAAGACCTTCTGCGCCGCCACGCTGCTAAGTCTCGCCGAGGACGGCATCCTCGATCTCGACGCGCCGATTGCGCCTGTCTTCGCGGATGAGAGCTGGTTTGCGCGTCTGCCCAACGCCAAGGCGCTGACCCTCCGGATGCTGCTGATGCATGGCGCGGGCTTTCCACAGTTCCTCGACATCGGCGCGTTCATGCGCAGCTATATGTGGGACGCGATGGCGGGCGAGGATATTGCTTATCCGCCGCGCAAGATGCTGTCCTTCATCCTTGATGCAGCGCCCTTGAATGAGCCCGGTGCGGCCCATGCCTATTCCGATCTGCACTACCACCTCGCCGGGATCACGGCCGAGAAGGTGACGGGCAAGCCCTACTTCACGCTGCTGCAAGAGCGGGTGCTGGCCAAGCTCGGCGATCCGCATGCCGATGTGATTCCTTCCAACACCCGAAGCATTCCGGGGCTTGCGGCAGGGTTCGCGCGCGGCGATGTGATTGCGGCCATGGCGGGCATGACTGGGCGCACGACGGATGATGCGGGCGCGCTGCGGCATGATCCCTCGCTCGAATACACTGGGGGAGGGTTGGCGCTGACCCCGCGCGCGCTGGCGCGGTTCTACTGGAAGCTGGCGCGCGGCGAGATCATTTCGCCCGCAAGCTTTGCACAGATGACGGGATCAAGCTTGCCGGTGGTCAAAACCGCTGAGCTGACCTCGGTTTACGGGCTGGGCGTGTTCGTGAACGAGCGCGCTGGTTTCGGGCGCTATATCAGCCACTCTGGGTTCTTCCCCGGATACACCTCGAACGTCGGCTATTTCCTCGATCATGGCTTTGCCGCGGCAGTGCAATTCAACACCGACCACGGCCCCGACATTAATCAGGCGCTGCGCGATCTGGCCAGCGGCGTGATCGCCGGAAAGGCCTAAAGCGCGGGCATCGGCGCCAGAATGGCGTAGGACCACAGCGCGGTCTGGCGGGCGATCCAGTCCTCGGGCTTTTCGGCATAGGGCTTCAGCGTCGGGTTGCCCCACTGGAACACGTCCATGCTGAGATCCTCGATTGAATTAAGGATGAACAGCGCGAGGAACGGGCTGGCATCAGCGTCGAGCCCGGCTTCGCGGCGCGAGCGGGTGATGAGTTCGGTCAACTGCTCGATCACGGGTGTCCGCGCTGCCAGCCACGCCTCATAGGCGCGCGGGCGCGAGTTGATGACGAGCTGGATTGCCCTAGTGCGGCGGCCATTTGCCCTTTCGTAGGCGGTGCACTGGGCGATGATCGCGCGCGCCATGGCTTCGAAGCTCGCGTGGTCGGCCTTCATCAACGATCCGTAGATGGTCTCGATCTCGTCGATGACCATTTCCTCGACCGCTTCGTCCTTCCCCTTGAAGTGGAAATAGACCGCGCCGGTGGTGAGCTTGGTGCCCTTGCAAATGTCGGACAGCGAGATGTCGGCAAGATCGCGCTTGCTGGCGAGCTTGGCGATCACGGCCTTGATCTGCCGCCGGGTCTTGTCCCCGCGCGTGTCGGAAGCTGGGGCAACCGTGCCCTTTGCCTGCGCTGGCTTGCGTAAAGCCTTGACCACTCTCTCTCACCTCGACGTTTGCTCACGCCCCTTATGGTATCGTCGCCAGCGCTGCAACTGGGGCGGGGCCGATCACGGTGCGCTGCCGGTTGTGGGTTGATCGAGGAACCACACCCGCTCAATCAGACTGTCACCTACCAGATAGATCGCGGCGGCTTCCACCAATTGGCCGGTGGCGAGGATCAGCACCTGTTCGGCATCGATGACATAGCGCCCGTCGATGATCCGCTGGGCAATCGCCACTTCTCGCTTGGATCGGGCGAACATTGCGCCCCACACCTCGGCGATCTGCGCGCGTCCGGCGGCGATCACCCGGCCTGATGGCAGCGCGGCGCAGATCGCGTCCTCGGCATAGAGCGCGGCGAACCCTTCCGTGTCGCCCGCTTCGTAGGCGCGGATCTGGGCATCGACGATTTGTGCAGGATCAGATGGCATCGCGGCTTGCTCTCCGTAACATAATCAGATTATGTATCTGGCAGGACAAGGGGCGAGAGGCAACCAGGGATGCGCAAGCTTTACATTTCTGCCGATATCGAAGGGTGCGCCGGGGTCGCCAGCCAGCACGCGCTGGCCGCAGACCGGTTCGAATGGCAAGATGCGCGCCGGTGGATGACGAACGAGGTGGTGGCCGCCGCCGAAGCGGCGCTCGCTCATGGCTATGACGAAGTGCTGGTGGTCGACGGCCACGGTAATGGCCATAACCTGCTGCCTGACTCCATGCCAGATGGGGTGCGCCTGCTGCGATCCTGGCCGCGCGCGCTGTTGCAGATGGAAGGCATCGATTCGCCGGGGATCGAAGCGGCGTTCTTCATCGGCTATCACAATGGCGGCATGGGGGACGGCGGGATTCTGGCGCACACCTATTCCAGCGCCGCCTTCCGCGATCTGCGACTGAACGGGGTGAGCGCGTCCGAAGGCTACCTCAACGCGGCGCTGGCAGGCGAGTTCGGCGTGCCCGTGGTACTGGTGACAGGTGATGCCGAGACGGCCGCCGATGCCCAGCGTTATGCGCCGGGGGCCGAGGCCTGCGTCGTCAAGCAATCTTACGGCTTCCGCGCCGCCGCCGCGCTCAACCCGCGCGAAGCCTGCGCCGCGATCCGCGCCTCGGCCGCCAGCGCGCTCGCCGCCCCGCGACCGGAGCCGTTCCGGGTGCAAGCGCCATACCGGTTAGAGATTGATTTCAGCACCCGCGTTGCGGCGGAGATGGCCACCTATCTGCCCTTCATCGTGCAGACCGGGCCGGTGACGGTTGCCGCTGAATTCCCGACGATGACAGCGCTGATGCGGTTCATTTCCTTCCTCATCCTGTTCAATCCCAATGGCGTGGTCGGGCTTTGAACAGGCGACGTAATCCGATTATGCTCTGCTTGCCCTTGCGGCGTGGGGTGGTTAGCCTCGCGTGTCAGCATCGGGGGATCAGATGAACCGGTTTTCGCAAAGGCGGCCCGTGCTTGCCTTCTACCTGCTCGCGCTGCTGATCGCGTCACTGGTGGTGGTCTGGACCGTGTTTCGCTTCACCACCGATCCAGCCTCGGCGGGGACGCTGGGCGAGATGGTCACCGGCATCTATGCCAGCGGCCAGTATATTAACATCGCCTCGATGCTCCCCTATGCGCTGGCGCGGCCCGATCTACTGGGCGTGTTCATTTTCGCCGCCGCGCCGAGCATCGCCGCTGTTGTCATCGCGGCGAGAGGCGGGGGGGGCGGGCTTACGATGCTTGCTGGAAGGCTGCGCCCCGTCGGTCAAGCGACCACTCCGCGCCGTGCTGTCGCAGTCTATGCTGGGATGCTGGCGGTCTATGCGGCTGGCTTTGCTGCCTTCGATTTCGTTGCGGGGCCGGGTACAACCATCACCGATCGGTTGGCGATGTTCGGCGGCAGCGTGCTGCTGGGCGCGGCTCTCGGCCTCCTGATGGACGAGGGTGGGACGCTGGAGGAACTGGGCTGGCGCGGCTTTGCCTGGCCGCTGTTGCAAGCGACGATGAAGCACCCGCTGCGCGCCGCATTGCTGCTGGGCACGCTGCATTGGGCGTGGCACCTGCCGCGCGAGGTGCTGACGCTTATGGGCGGCGTCGATCCAGCGAGCTTTCTGGTGACCCAAGGCGTGTTCTGGGCGCTATGCCTCGCGCTCGCAATTGTCGCGGGATATTGCGTCAATCTGGCGGGTGGATCGGTCTGGCCAGCGGTGCTGGTGCATGGCGGCACGAACCTGTGGTCCAAGGCGCTGAGTGACCACATCGCGCCCAGTTTCGGCGTGCTCGACCTGCGCACGCTGATCCTGTTCGTGCTCGCAATCATAATTGTGATGGTTGCAGGTCGCCAGCTCGGACGACTGCCCTCTGATGTCGACCGCGAGCCGGGGTGATGGCGCGTTTCGTCCTGCAACGGCTGGCCTTTTTCGGGCTGGTGCTGCTCGGCGTGTCGCTCATCACCTTTGCGATTGCCCACCTTGCCCCGGGCGATCCGGCGCGGATGATGGCAGGTCCTGCCGCCTCGGCGGATGCGGTCGCAGCCCTGCGCGCCGAACTCGGCCTCGATCTCCCCCTGTGGCAGCAATATGCGCGCTATCTCGGCGATCTGTTGCGGTTTGACCTTGGCACCTCCAACGTCTCGGGCGAGCCGGTGCTGGACGAAATCCTTGCCCGCGCGCCCGCCTCAATCGAGCTGATGGGGAGCGCTCTGCTCTTGTCGCTGCTGGTCGGCATTCCGCTCGGCATCGGCGCGGCGGTGAAGCGTGGCGGGTGGCTCGACCGGCTGGTATCGGGCCTGTCGGTAGCGGGAATTTCGGTGCCGGCGTTCTGGCTCGGGCTGGTCATGGTGATCCTGTTCTATCGCCAACTTGAGTGGTTTCCCGCTTCTGGCCGCTTCACCGGCGAGCCGCCGCCTGCGGTGACTGGGTTCCTGTTGATCGACGCGCTGATAGCGCTCGATTTCCGGGCGCTTTCCGCAGCATCAGCTCACCTCGCCCTGCCGGTGCTGTCGCTCGCATTGCTGGAGGCGGGGCCGCTCGCCCGGCTGGTGCGCAACCAGATGCGCGCGGTGCTGGGGTCCGACTATGTCCGCATGGCGCGGGCGAGCGGGCTTAGCGAACGCACGATCCTGTGGCGCCATGCCTTGCGTAACGCGCTGACCCCGCTGGTGACGCTAGTCGCCGCGTCAATTGCCATGATGCTGTTCGGCTCCGTCAGCCTTGAAACCGTGTTCGGCTGGCCGGGGGCGGGGCATTATGTGGTGCAATCGATCTTCGCACTCGATTTCCCGGTGATCATGGGTTTCGCGGTGCTGACAGCGATTGCCTATGTTCTGGTGAATACGGCGGCCGACATCACGCTTGGCCTCATCGACCCGCGAGTGCGCCCGGCATGAGCAACGCGCGGCGCTCTATCACCATTGGCGGCGTCATCGTGGCGCTGATCGCGCTGCTGGCGCTGCTTGCGCCGCTGTTGACCACCTATGGCCCGAACGAAGTCGATACCGGCGCGATCCTTGAGGCGCCCTCGGCGCGGCACTTTGCCGGAACCGACAATCTCGGGCGCGATCTGTTTGCGCGGATCCTTTATGGTGGGCGCACCTCGCTCGGCGTTGCGTTCGGCATCGTCGCGATCGGCATGGGCGCGGGCGCGCTGCTCGGCTGCGCGGTCGGGCTAGCGGGCGGCTGGGTCGACCGGATCGCGATGCGGCTGGTTGATGTGGCGCTCGCCATCCCGTCGCTGGTGATCGCATTGGCGCTGGCGGCGGCGGTGGGGCCGAGCCTTGTGAACCTTGTTCTGATCCTCGGCGGGCTGGGCGTGCCGCTTTACCTCAGGCTCTTCCGTAGCGAGGCGCTGTCCTTGCGCGAGCGGCCTTTCGTCCTCGCCGCCAGAGCCAATGGCGCGCCGGCCTGGCGGCTGCTGGCGGTGCACATTCTTCCCAATATCGCCCCGCTGTTCGCCACGCTGGCCTCGACCGCGCTCGGTACCGCGCTGGTCGCAGCTTCGGCGCTGTCGTTCATAGGGCTGGGCGCGCAGCCACCAACGCCCGAATGGGGCGCGCTGATCTTCGAGGGGCGCAACACCATCATGTATGAGTGGTGGGCCGCTGTGCTCCCCGGTCTGGCGGTGGCGGTTTCGGCGCTGGGCTTCGTGCTGCTGGGCGATGGGTTGCGCGACTGGCTCGATCCGCGCGGAGGTGGGCGGTGAGCGCGCTGCTGGCCATCGAGGGTCTGACGGTCGCCTATGGCGCGGTGCCGGTGGTGCGGGACGCATCGCTGGCTGTGGCGGCGGGCGAGGTGCTGGGGCTGGTGGGCGAATCCGGGTCGGGCAAATCTACGCTCGGCATGGCGGTGCTCGGCCTTCTCGATCCGGCGGCGCGTGTCGAGGCAGGGCGGATCATGCTGGGAAGCGATGATCTGCTGGCCTTGCCGCCCGCAAGCCGCCGCCCTTTGTGCGGTAGCACCATCGCGCTGATCCCGCAGGAGCCCATGGCCGCGCTCAATCCGACGCTGCGGATCGGACGCCAGCTTGACCTCGTGCTGCGCCAACATGGCAAGGGTAATGCGGGCGCGCGCCGGCGGCTGGCTGAGGACGCGCTCGCTTCGGTGATGATCGCTGATCCGCCGCGCATCCTTGCTTCATATCCCTTCCAGCTGAGCGGCGGGCAGTTGCAGCGGGTGCTGATCGCGCTCGCCTTCGCGCTCGGGCCGAAGCTGATCATCGCCGACGAGCCGACCACTGCACTCGACATGAGTGCGCAAGGGGCAGTGCTCGATCTTCTGGTGTCGCGGGCGCGAGATGAAGGCGCAGGCGTGCTGCTGATCAGCCACAACCTGCCGCTGGTGCGCCGCTATGCCGACCGAGTGGCGGTGATGCGGCGCGGCGCGATTGTGGAGAGCGGGATGGCGGCCGACGTGCTGGCCGCGCCCCGCCATGCCTACACAAGTGCGCTGATCGCAGCGCTGCCCGCAAACACCCCGCAGCGCACGCCTTTGCCGGTGCCCGAAGTATGAGTGCCGCGATGCTGGAACTGGCCGACGCGCGGCTCACCTATCGCCGCGGCGCTGCGCGGTTCGCAGCGCTGGACGGGGTGAGCCTGTCAGTCGCGCAGGGCGAGTGTGTCGGCGTGATCGGCGAATCGGGCTCAGGCAAATCGAGCCTCGCGCGGGTCATCGCCGGGCTGGCCGAGGGCGCGACCGGCACCTTGCGGTTGGCGGGCGAAGCTGTGCCGATCACCCCCGGTGCGCGCCGCCGCGAACAGTGCCGCCGCATCCAGATGGTCTTTCAGGACCCGGTCGGCTCGCTCAACCCTGTCCTCACCATCGGCGCGATCATTGCCGAGGGGATGGCGATCCACGGCATCGGCACCCGCGCCGAACGCCGCGAGCGGGTGGCGGCATTGTTGGCCGATGTCGGCCTCGATCCCGCGCTGGCTGCGCGCCGTCCGCACGAGCTTTCGGGCGGACAGCGTCAGCGGGTCGCGATTGCCCGCGCGCTGGCGGTCGAGCCCGATCTGTTGCTGCTCGACGAGCCGACCTCGGCGCTCGATCTGGTGGTGCAGGCGCAGATCCTCAACCTGCTGCTGGCGCTGCAAGAGGCGCGCGGGCTGGCTTACCTGTTCATCAGCCATGATCTCGATGTGGTGCGCCACCTGTGCCACTATGTGCATGTCATCACTGCCGGGCAGATTGTGGAAAGCGGGCCGACCGAGGCGGTGTTTGCCGCGCCCCAGCATCCCTATACCCAAGGTCTGATCGCCGCGATGCCGGGAGCGACGCGGTGAACCCGTCGGCGCTTGACGCGCTGTTCGCCGGGCAGGATTTTGCCGCCGCACCGGGCTGTGTCGCCGCGCTGCTAGATGGCGATGTTGTGGCGTGGCAGGGGTGTTTCGGCCTCGCCCGGCTCGACACCACTGCACCGCTGACACCTGCGACACGGATGCGCATTGCTTCGATCACCAAGCCGATGGTCGCGCTTACGCTCGCCGCGCTGGAGGACGACGGGAAGCTGGCGCTCACCGATCCCCTCTCCCACCATGTGCCGGAACACCGCTTCGAGGCGGACCCAACGCTGGCGCAGCTGCTGGCTATGACAAGCGGCATTCCCGAGACCTACCCGCTGGTGTGGCTGGCGCTGGGGGATGCGGCGAGGCTGGCCGAGCATTCGCAGGCTTTGCTGGCGCTGCTGTTGGCTCAGCGTCAGCTGAACTTCCTTCCCGGTGAGCGAACGCTTTACGCCAATGCCAACACCGTGCTGCTCCATCTTGTGACAGAGCGGGCGACGGGCGAACCGCTGGCGCGCTTGATGCAGCGGCACGTCTTCGATCCGGCGGGGATGGCGAGCGCGGTGCTGGATGATGGCCTCGCGCACCGCCTGCCTGAAACGGCGATCGGCTATGCCCGATCGGGGGAGGGGTTTGTCCCCGTTGATCCCGTATCGGTAGAGGCAGCACCCGGCGGGGTGATCGCTTCGCTTGCCGACATGATTGCTTGGCACCGCTGGCTGCGTGGCAATCCGCATGGGTGGCGCACCCGGCTGGCGGCTGTGGTGCCGCATAATGACGGCTCATTGAGCGGTTATGCGCATGGCTTTGTGCACCAGTTGCTGAGTGGTACGCGGGTTATTGGCCATGCCGGCGGGCATTCGGGCTGGGCAAGCGACTATCTGTTTGCCTCGGAAGAGGATGTGGCCGTGATCATCCTCGCCAACCGGACCGATGCCAATGTCTACGAGCGTGCGCGCGAAATGCTGGTGACCGCGCTCGGCTTGCCGCCCGATCCGGGCGCTACGCCAGCATTGCTCGGTGCAGCCCCTAAGCCGCTGTGGGAGGCGACCTATGCCAGTGTGGAGACGATTGCCTCGCTGAGCGTCAAGGGCGGCCCCGGAGAGATCGCGGTGGACGGACGGCGGATGCCTCGCGGGAAAGATGGCGTGTTCCGCCGCACGCTTGGCGTCGAACCATTCGTGATCGAAGCCCCCAACACCGCCACGCCCCCGGCTGAATTGACGCGGTACGAGGGCAATCACGCGGTGACCTACCGCCGGGTGGACGATGCGGCTGCGCTGCCTGCCGAGGCCATTGTCGGAACCTATGCCTGCGCCACCTTGCCGCATCCGGTGACGATCAAAGCGGACAACAGCGGCGTGATGCGGGTGTCCACCGGCCCCGTTTGGCCGGGCGGGGAAGTTTGGCCGCTGGTGCCGGTTAGCGGCGCACTGTTCCGTTGCACGACGCCGGACGGCGCGCCCAGCGAAGTGCATCTGCGCTTCGAGTTAGGCACAGACGGCGCGGTGAGCCGTGTCTCCTTCAGCTTCCTGCGCTTGCTTCGGATCACGCTTGATCGGATTGAACCCGCCGCTGCTGAACAATGGCGTGAGCTGGGACTGGCGGCACCGACGTTGCTCACCGGAGACGCGCCATGATCACCCGCACGCTCGCAATTGCCGCGATGCTTTTGGCGCTCGTCGGCTGCATTCCCGAGCCCGATGTCGAGGACCGCGCACGCACCGTGGTCGTCGCCACCGCCTTCCCGCCGCAGTCGCTCGATCCGGCACAAGGCGCCACCGGCGCTGGCCTTCCGATGATCGATCAGCTTTACGAGCAGCTCCTGCGGTTTCGTACTGGCACGAGCCAGCCCGAGATCGAGGGCGAACTCGCGGAGAGCTGGCAGATTTCGGCTGACGGCTTGCGGATCGATTTCGTGCTGAAAGACGGCCGCGTCTTCGCCGATGGCACCCCGGTCACCGCCGCAGACGTGGTCTGGTCGCTCGACCGGGTCAAGCGGCTGGGACTGGGCTCGGCCTATTTCCTCGAATGGCTGGAGCGCGCCGAGGTGACGGGGGAGCGCACATTGACCCTCTTACTCAAACGGCCCCACGCGCTGGCGCTGCAATTGCTTGCCCATCCGGCGACCTCGGTGATCAACCGCAGGGCGGCGCTCGCCGGGGCGGGCGATGCCGATGCCGATGCCCGCCTCTGGCTATCGTCGCGTAGCGCAGGCTCCGGTCCTTATATGCTCACCGAACTGCGCACGGGTGAGAGCGTGACGCTCGCGGCCAACCCCCGCGCCGCCGCGCCGCCGCGCCAGTTCACCCGCGCGCGCTTTGTCGCGCTGCCCGATGAAGGCGTGCGCCGCCTGCTGCTCGAACGCGGCGATATTGACCTTACCGTGGCGGTCCCGGCGGCCTTTACCGAGCGCTATCGCGGGCTGGAGCGCGTCGCAGTTACCAGCATTGCGGGCGGACCGTCGCAGTCCTTCCTCACGCTCAACACCCGCAAAGGGCCGCTGGCGAATGTTCATCTGCGCCGCGCGATTGCCCATGCGCTGGATTACGAGGCGCTGCGGGTGCAGGTGCTTAAGGGCAATGCGGTGCAGATTGCGGGCTATATCCCGCCTGGCTCAACCGGCTACGATCCCGCCGAACCGCCCCCGCAACGCGAACTTGCTGCCGCCCGCCGCGAGCTGGAAGCGGCGGGATACAAGGGCGAACCGGTGCGGCTGATGGTGTCGATGCTCGGGCCGGTGGCGGAATTCATCCAGTCCAACCTCGCCGGGGCCGGGATCAACGTGGTGATCGAACGCCGCCAGCCCGGCGCGATGGTGGCGCTGGCGCAGGCGGGTGAGTTCGATCTGATCTACGATGCCTGGACGCTGGACTCGCCTGAAGCGACCGCGATGCTGGAGGCGCTGCTATCGGGCCGCGCGCGGGCAAATGGCACCAATGTGTCGGGCTATGCCGACCCTGCGGTTGATCGCTGGCTGCTGGAGGCGGCGGCCACCCCCTCCGCTGAGGCGCGCGCGGCGATCTTGCGGCAGATCGATGCCAAGCTACGCGCCGATCGCCCTCTGGTGATGATCTTTGGCGCGAACCCGATCATCGCTTACCGCGCCGACCTTAGCGGTGTGATCATCGACCCCTATCAGAGCTTCGCTCTGCCGCTGGCGGGTCTGACCCGAAAGGAACCCGCCCGATGAGATGGCCATTGAGGCAGGACACTGTCTTCTTCCCCCCTGTGGCGAACCCGCGCGCTTGCGGCCATCTCGATTGCGGAGACGGGCATCAGGTGTGGTGGGAGCTGACAGGCAACCCGGCTGGCGTACCGGTGGTGGTGGTGCATGGCGGGCCGGGCGGGTCAATCCGGCCCTATTACCGGCGTCTGATCGATCCGGACCGCCAGCAAGGTGTGTTCTTCGACCAGCGGGGCTGCGGGAAGTCGCTGCCCGCAGGCGCGCTCGATCATAACACCACGCCCGATCTGGTCGCCGATATGGAGCGGCTGCGCGACCATCTGGGGTTCGAGCGCTGGATCGTGCTGGGCGGATCGTGGGGCTCGACCCTCGCGCTCACTTACGCCGAGGCGCATCCAGAGCGGGTTGCGGGGCTGGTGGTTAGCGGGGTCTATCTGGCGCGGGCATTTGACGTGTGGTGGTGGTGGCAGGGTGGGGGCCATGTCTTTCCCGAGGTCTTCGCTGCGCGCGACGCATGGCTGCCCGCAGCCGAGCGCGGCGATCCGCGCAGCGCTTTCGTACACCGCATCCTCGATCCCGATCCCGCGATCCACCGTCCGGCGGCGCACATCCTTGGCATGGCAGAAAGCCAGACGCTCGACCTGTGGCCCGCCGCGCCCGGGGACGACCCGTGTGGAATCACCGATGCCGCCGTGCAATCTGCCCGGATTTTCGCGCATTTCGAGGCGCATGACTACTTCTTCGCGCCCGATCAACTGTTACGCGATGCGAGGCGGCTGGCGGGTATCCCCGGGGCGATTATCGCCGGACGGTCCGACATGTGCACGCCGCCACAAAGCGCGTGGGATCTGGCGCAGGTGTGGACCGATGCGCGCCTGCACATCGTCCCCGCCGCCGGGCATCGCTGGAATGACGAACAGCTGTGCCGCCCGATCATTGCCGAGCTGGCGCGGCTAGCCGGGGCGGGTTGAACGCCCGCCCCGGCCCGCGACCCGTTAGAAGTTTACGCGCGTCGATACGCCATAGGTCGTCCCGGGCGCCTGCGTGACGCCCGAAGTGCCGTTGCGGTTGCCGCCGAACGCAATATCGAAGCGGTCGTTTCCGGCGTTCTGGACGAAGGCGAGCACATCGAACTTCCCGAAATCGAGCCCTGCCGACAAGTTTAGCAGATCGATGTCGCCAGTGCGGAAGGCATTGGCCACGTCCTGGAACCCGCCCGAGCGGCTCGCATAGGCAGCGTTGGCAATCACATCGATCCGGTCCGACAGCGGGCGGCGCACTTCGGCATTGAGCGAGAAGCTCCACCGCCGTGTCGCGGGCAATTGCAACCCGTCGAGCGGCGTGACTGTTGCCAGTCCCGCGATGAAGGTGCCGCTGGTGAATTCGGGGTCCATCCAACCAATCGTGCCGCCCAGCGTTACGCCCTCAATCGGCGTGACCGAGCCCTCCAGCTCAATCCCCAGGGTTTCGGCCTTGCCGGCGTTGGCAAGGAAGCCTTGCAGGCCCGGTGCGGCGGTGAAATCGAAGAACGGGACCAGGACATCGTCTTGCGTCAGCAGATAGGCCGACACTCCGATGAGCGCCTTGCCGTCCATGAGTGTGGTCTTGGCCCCGAGCTCGTAATTGACTGAGGTTTCCTGCCCGTATTCAAGGTTCGCGGCATTGGCGACGTTGAAGTTGAAGCCCCCAGCGCGGAAGCCTGTCTGGATCTTGGCATAGATATTCGCATCGCCCGGTGTCCATGACAGCGTCACGCCCGGCGTGAAGCGGCTGAACCCGCGCGACAGGTTGGCGGTTTGTGGCACCAGCCCGAATCCGGCGAGCGCCGGCGTGGGGTTGAAGGCGAAGTTCACCCGCTTGGTGTCGTCGGTGTAGCGCGCGCTCGCGATCACACTGACGTCATCCGCGAGGTCGACATCGGCTTCGAGGAACGCGGCCCAGGATTCCAGCGACTGGTCATTGGCGATCCCGAGCACGAAGGGCACCGTCCCGCCGCCCAGGAAGGTGCGGATGCTGACGAGATCGGTGGCGATGTCGCCGGTCGCGCTCTCATCGAGATAGGTGACGCCCGCCAGCACCGACAGCCCGCCCCATTGCGGCGAAAGCCAACGCAATTCGCCAAAGCGGCTTTCGACCCGGTTGAAGCGGGTTGTGACCTGCTGGCCGAGATTGCCGGTGGCCAGATCGGGGATGATGTTGTCCGAAAGGTCGGTGTCCTCGGTCCCACGCAGCTTGTAATCGCGACCCCCGGCAATCAGCGTGAACGTGCCCGCGCTGTCGCTGTCGTAGGCGAGTTCGGCGGCGAGGCGATCGACGTTGTAGCTGTTGCGCGGCTGCGTATCGCGGCGGATTGTCCGACGGGTCTCGCCCGCATCGCGGAAGAACAGCGCCGTGCCGGGCGTGTCGGCATCGGTGTGCTCGTAGATCAGGGTTGCGCTGAACCCGCTGCCCGGATCGAACTTGGCGACGACGCGGCCACTGATCGAATCCTGCTTGTCGATGAATTCATCGGTGACGGTATTGAGATACTCGCCCTTGTTCTGATCGATATAAAGGCCCGAGACGCGTACGCCGAAGCTGTCGCCGACGGGCAGGTTCGCCATCGCCTCGACCTCGCTACGGTCATAGCGCGCGACGGTGCTGCGGATCATCCCGGAAAGCTCGTCGGTCGGTCGCTTGGAAATTACATTCACCGCGCCGCCCACGGCATTGCGCCCGTACAGAGCGCCTTGCGGGCCGCGCAGCACTTCGACTCGTTCGAGGTCGTAGAACTGGGTGGGGAAGCTGATGAACCCGCTCGAATAAACCTCGTCGACATACATCGCGACGCCCGGTTCGGCGAACAGTGTCGGCGTGCCGACTCCGCGGATCGAGATGTCTCGCGCTGTCCCGGCGTTATTCTCGACCAGGAAGGCGCCAGGCACTTGCAACAGCAGATCGCGCGGTTCCTGCAGGCGGGCATCGGTGATCGTGGTGGGCGAAAGCGCAGTGATAGGCCCGGGCACATCCACGAGCCGCTCTTCCCGCTTGCGAGCGGTGACGATGATTTCGCCGGTCGTGGCGCGAGTATCGGCGTCCGCGGCTGCTGCGGCCTCATCCTGTGCGGCGACGACCGCCGGGCTGGCCGCGAGAAATACCGCTGCTGCACTCGACATCAATGCTGATCTGGTCACGTGACCCTCCCTATAGCAGCAGCGCGTCCCGTGGCTGCGACAATAACATAATCAGATTATTTTTTGAGTTTTGTCAATTGGCGTCTGCAAGTCAGGCGGCCGAGGGAGATTTTCGGGTGAAAGCTGGCTGCACAGGGGTCGTGGCGGCGGCCTCGTTCCGTCGGGTTTGCAGCAAGGTTGCGGATGTTGCGCGACGGGCATCTCACCGTTGGCGATGCGCCATATATTTTTACACATAGAGCAATATTGCATGATCACCACTGATCAGGCCTGTTGATCTGGGCCATGATACTCTAGGGGCCGAGCCGTGAGCATTTGATCTGCGTATCTTCGTGGCGCGGATACGACCGGTTGCCATCAGGCGCCGAAGACACCGCCACCGCCGGGGTTTTCCCGTAGTCATTCAATTTGGCCGTGCTGCGATTGGCATACCGGCAGGAGAAAATACCGATGAGAGGTTTTAAAGAGCCGAGCTTTCAGGACAGAGCTGCGGCCTCTTCCCGGGCGAAGGACAAGGCTCTGGAAAAGATGAAGGCCGCGCCCCAACCGGACGCTGCCGAATTGGCCGAACGGCTTGAACGCCGCGCAAAGCGTGAAGCGCTTGCCGCTGAAAAGAGCGAGAAAGCCCGGCAATTGCGCGAGGAAAAGCAGCGTCTGCTCGAGGAGAAGCGCGCCGAAGCGCTGCGGAAAAGCGAAAAGGCCGACGCTCCCAAGAAGACCGAGGCCGAGCAGAAGGCGGCGCGCGATGCGCGTTATGCCGCCCGCAAAAGCCGCAAGTGAATGCAGCTGAGCAATTTCGATGTCACCGCCTTCCTGAAGGATTACTGGCAACAAAAGCCGCTGCTGATCCGTTCGGCATGGGACTGCTGGACCAATCCGGTCGACCCTGACGAGCTAGCGGGCCTTGCCTGCGAGCCGCTGGTCGAATCGCGCATCATCACGCGCCGGGATCACGCGTGGGAGCTGGAACATGGTCCGGTGCCCGAAAGCCGCTTCGCCAAAGCGGGCCGCGATCCGTGGACGCTGCTGGTGCAATCGGTCGATCACCATCTGCCGAGCGTTGCCGCCTTGCTGGACCCGTTTCGCTTCGTGCCCAATTGGCGGATCGACGACGTAATGGTAAGCTATGCCGTCGATGGAGGCGGAGTGGGCGCGCATTTCGATCACTATGACGTGTTTCTGGTGCAGGGCCTCGGCCGCCGCCGCTGGGAAGTTGGCGCGCTGTGCGATGACGATACCGAGCTGTTGGCGCATGACGGTTTGCGTCTGCTCGCAGATTTCCAGGCGACCGAGGAATGGATCCTCGAACCCGGCGACATGCTTTACGTCCCGCCGCGCGTAGCCCATCGCGGCGTAGCGATCGGGGACGATTGCATGACCTATTCAATCGGCTTTCGCGCCCCATCGCGTGCGGAACTGATCGAGGCCTGGGCCGATGACATGATTCCCGATCTGTCGGACAGTGATCGCTATGCCGATCCGCACCTGTTGCAGCAGGACAATCCGGGTGAAATCAGTGCGGAGGCGCTTGCGCAGTTGCAGGCCATGATTGCCGAGACCCTGCTCGACAAGACCCGGTTTGCCCGGTGGTTCGGTCAATACAACACCACCCCCAAAAACCCAGAGATCGACTGGCGTCCGGAACACGCTGAAGACGCGGATGACGTTCAGCAGCGGCTGGCCGCCGGCATGACGCTGGTGCGCAATCCCGCCAGCCGGTTCTCGCTGATCCGCGAGACGGACACATCGCTTCTGCTGTTTGTGGACGGTCTCTGCATTGCGTGCAGTGATGACACGGCTCGGTTTGCCGAACGGGTTTGCGCCGAAACCGAGCTTGCAGTGCCTTCAAACAGCGCGCCCGCAACGCTGGAGGTGATCGCGCTGCTAGTCAACGCGGGCAGCCTCGCCTTCGAAGCCGAGGATTGACGCCCGCGCGGCTGACTAGACCGTGATTTCGGTGAATTCGCCGGGGGCGATCCCGGCAACGGTCCAGTCGCCGATCGACCAGCGCACCAACCGCAAGGTCGGCAGGCCGACCGCCGCCGTCATCCGGCGCACCTGCCGGTTGCGACCTTCGCGGATCGTGAGCTTCAGCCAGCTATCGGGGATCGACTTGCGCTCGCGAATGGGCGGATTGCGCGGCCATAATTCGGGCGGATCGATCCGCTCGGCTTCCGCGGGCAAGGTCATGCCGTCCTTAAGGCGGACGCCTTTGCGCAAAGCCGCCAAGGCCTCGTCCTGCGGTTCGCCTTCGACCTGAACCAGATAGGTCTTGGGCAGCTTGAACCGTGGGTCGGCAATCCGCGCCTGCAACCGCCCATCATCGCATAAAAGCAGGAGCCCCTCGCTATCGCGGTCGAGCCGACCGGCGGGATAGACATCCGGCACCGTAATGAATTCCGAAAGGGTCGCACGCACCGTCTCCGACCCGCGATCGGTGAATTGCGAGAGCACCCCAAAGGGCTTGTTGAACAGGATCAGCCGGGCCATGCCGGAGCCTATATCCGCAGGCAGCGAATTTGTCTCCAAGCCCCGGTATGCACCGTGCGGGGAGGCTGGCCTGCAAGCCTGCGGTGCGTTAATGGCCCGCGCTAGCAAGACGCGATTGGCGGCGTGCTGATTCTTTCTACCACTTCAGAAACAATGCACCGGCTAGCGGGGTTCTTGCGGTACTGGCCGCGGCACCCCTTGGCATCTTTTTCGCGAATGGAACGCTGATCGTGACTCTCCAAATCAACGTGCAGCTTGATTACTGGTTCGAGGCACCTTGCGATGTCCTGCTGCAAGTGGAGGCTGCCGCAATCGCCGGGCAGCGGATTGAGCAAGCGCATATCACGGTCACGCCGCATGACTATTTCGGCCGCGTCGCAGCGCAGGACCACATCGGTGAGCGCATCTGGCTTCGCACTGGCGGGCGGATGCTCGTGGACTATCAAGCCACCGTCACGATCGACCGCGGCCCCGTCGATTATGCGCTCCTGCCTGCCGTGCCGTTTCACCGTTTGCCAGGTGAGGCTGCCCCTTACCTGTTTCCCTCGCGCTACTGCCCGTCAAACCAGTTCGTCGATCTGGTGCAGACCGAATTCGGCGCGCTGGAGGGCGGCGCCAAGATCGCTGCGATGCGGGACTGGATTGCCGGGCACCTGTCCTATGTGCCGGGCTCCAGCAATTCGGATACGACCGCGGTCGACACCTTCCACGGCCGCGAGGGCATCTGCCGCGATTACGCGCATCTGATGATCACCTTCGCCCGCGCCGCCGACATTCCGGCCCGGATCGCCAGCGTTTACGCGCTCGGCGTGACCCCGCCTGATTTCCACGCCGTGGTTGAAGTGTTCCTCGATGGCGAATGGCACCTTGTCGATGCAACCGACATGGCCAAGGCGAGTGAAACCGTCCTGATCGGGGTAGGCCGCGATATTGGCGATGTCGCCTTCCTGACCGCCTTCGGGCCGCTACAGATGAACAGCCAGAACGTCACGGTTGCCGAAGTCAGCCCGATAGCTGCCGCCGATTGACCGCGCTTCAAGCATGCCAAGCGGCCACTTGTCTCGGTTTTGACGTCTGGGAAAGGCATGATGCGGTCGACTTTAAGGGACTGGCAATGCGTGGCGATGCACGATGCGCAGCCGGTGCTCGTTCGCGCTGTGTGATGCGTCAGAATAGTTGCATTTGCTAGCCCCGCGCAGGCTGGTGGTTTGGCAGAGATGCCTGTATCAGGTTTTGAATTCTGCTGTTTTGGGAAGAGAATTAATGCACGCTCCTATGTCCGCGGCCGCTGCGGACGCTGTTTCGCTGGAACCGCGAAAGCTGGTTTCGCAACTCAAGCCCTTCATCAAGCCACACACGGGGCGGAGCATTTGGGAGCTGGCGATTACTATCGTCCCGTTCCTCGCGGTGATTATCGGGATGCTGTTCGCCATCGACGCTGGCTATTACGCGGCGCTGGCACTGGCACCGGTGGCAGGGTTGCTGCTGCTGCGGGTGTTTATCATCCAGCATGATTGCGGGCACGGCGCCTTCCTCACCAAACGGGCCGGCAATGACTGGATCGGTCGCGCGCTCGGCGTGCTGACCTTCACGCCCTATGAATGCTGGCGCCGGTCGCACACGCTCCATCACGCGAACACCGGCAATCTCGACGCCCGCGGATTTGGCGATGTCGACACGCTGACGGTGAAGGAGTTTCAGGCGCTCAGCCCGCTGCAACGCTTCTTGTACCGCGCTTATCGCCACCCGCTGATTCTCCTGGGGGTCGGTCCGGCCTACCTGTTCCTGATCCGTCATCGCTTGCCGATTGGCCTGATGAAAGAAGGATCGATCTACTGGGTCAGCTCGATGGCGACCAATCTGGCGACCGCTGGTGTCCTTGCTGGCCTGATCTACGCCTTTGGCTTGGGGACGACGCTGCTGGTGGTGCTCCCGGCGCTGCTGATCGCTGCTTCGACCGGCGTCTATCTGTTCTACATCCAGCACCAGTTTGAGGATGCACACTGGGACCGGCGCGGGCATTGGACCTTCCATGAGGCAGCGGTGCGCGGCAGCTCCCACCTTGATCTGCCGCAGCCGCTACGCTGGTTCACCGCCAATATCGGCGTGCACCACGTTCACCACCTCGCGAGCCGCATCCCGTTTTATCGCTTGCAAGAGGTGCTGAAGGCCCATCCGCAGTTGCGTGATCTCAACCGCTTTACGGTGCCCCAAACGCTCAGCCCGCTGCTGTTGACCCTGTGGGACGAGGACAAGCGCAGGCTGGTCACCTTCCGGGAAGCCGCAGCGGGCTAAACCCGAGGCAGGGCGGGGCTACCCGCTTTGCCTGCGGTCAGGCGGCTTTGGTCGTACCTTCGCAGTCGGGCAAGCCGGGGACGGTGATAACCCGCTCTCCGCCGAATTCTTCGCGCACCACGATCAATCCGTTGCGCTCGAGATGGTCGAGCAAGCGGCGGATGCGGCTGGGCGAAGAGCTGCCATAGAGCCGCGCGAGCTCTTCCTCGTCCGGCATCGGCTCTCTTAGTACCTCGGCGACAAGCATGGCGAGATAGGGCGCGAGCACATCGTCATCCACGCCTGCGATCATTGCTTCGACCCTGTCACGCAGAGCGCCTTCGAGGCGGCTGAAGCCGCCAATTTCGCGGGCGAACATGCGGCGGAAGCGGGCAAGGTCGATCTGTGCGCTGGCGACACCCTGCTGGCGGCACCGGATCGCGAAATCGCGGAACAGAGCGGTCGCGGGCCGGAAGGTCGCGCCTTCGCTGAGCGCGAGTTCGCGCACCACATCCTCGGCGCTAGCTGCGGGCATGGCGGGCTCGGGCGGAGCGGCAGGCTTGGGAGCCGATGGGGTAACGTCTGTCAGCGGCACCGGCTTGGGCGCGAGCTGCAGGGGCGGCACTGCGCGCAGGGCTTGTTCAATATCAACTGCGGGGCGGGGCGCAGGCGGCGGACGACGGATGCCCGTATCGCTGACCGCTTCGGCCAGCCGATCGGTCAGCAGCGCCTCCATGGCGTCACCGTCGGCCTCCGGCAACGGAAGCAAACCGCCGCCGCCACTGCGGCCTCCAGTGCGGACCGGGCCGACATTGACGGCCACCGGACGGCGGCTGATCGCCGGGCCAAGCCCCAGAAACTGCCCGCGCTGCAAATCGCGTATCCGTTCAGCCTGACGCCGGTCCATACCGAGCAGGTCAGCCGCACGCTGCATATCGATATCCAGAAAGGTACGCCCCATCAGAAAGTTAGACGCTTCAGCCGCGACGTTCTTTGCCAGCTTGGCGAGGCGCTGGGTCGCGACAATCCCGGCCAGCCCGCGCTTGCGCCCGCGGCACATCAGGTTGGTCATGGCAGACAGCGTGAGCCGGCGGGTTTCATCGCTCATCTCGCCCGCGGCGGCAGGCGCGAACATCTGCGCTTCGTCAACCACCACCAGCGCGGGATACCAATGCTCCCTCGGGGCATCGAACAGTGCGGTCAGGAACAGTGCGGCGCAGCGGATCTGCTGCTCCACTTCAAGCTCGTCCAGCGTCAGTACGACCGAGGCCCGGTGTTGCCGTACCCTTCCGGCCAGGGCCTCGATCTCGCGCGGGGAATAAGCTGCGCCGTCGATCACGACATGGCCGAACGCATCCGCCAGCGTGACGAAATCGCCCTCGGGATCGATCACCACCTGTTGAACCTGCCCGGCGCATTCCTCCAGCAAACGGCGCAAAAGGTGCGACTTGCCCGAGCCCGAATTGCCTTGCACCAGCAGGCGCGTCGCGAGCAGTTCCTCAAGGTCAATCGTGACCTTTTGCCGCCCTGAATCCTGGCCGATGTCAATATGTGCGCTCACCCACAAGGGATTAGGGAGACGGCAGCGGCAGGCAAGGGCGGACGCCAGAGTTTTCCAGCGATTCGAACCCCTATCAGGCGCTCAGTACGTGCAGCTGGTAATATCCGAGCGGGCCGCGCCGGCTTTTCAGTCGAAGCCCTCGAGAATGGGCAATGCGGGCGGCGACAGCGGGCAAGGTGGTGCGCGGTTCGACGTGAAACTTCGCAAGCCACCCCCTAAGCAGAGTCTGGAAGGGGCCTGGCAGACCTTGGAGGTCACCGAAGTCAACGACGTGCAGCTCACCCGCATCCGCCAGTTGCCCCGCCGCGTGATCCAGTGCGCCTTCCCAATCGGGGATCATCGAGAGCGAATAGGACAGCACGATCCGTTCAAACGCCGGCTCTCGCAGCAGCGCCTGCGGATCGAACGAGCAGGCATCGCCTTCGCCCAGCTGTGCCTCAGTCCCCAGTGCCGCGCGGGCACTTTTCAGCATCTCGGCGGAGATATCGAGGCCGAACAAGCGCACCCCCGGCCACGCCTTTCCGACCTTCGCCAGATTGCGCCCCGTCCCGCAGGCAACCTCCAGCACCCGCATCCCGGGCCGCGCATCCAGCCCCGCAATCAGCGTATCGCGCCCGAACAGGTAGTACTTGCGCGTCAGGTCATAGATATGCCGCTGGCCGCGATAGACCTCGTCCATCAGCGCCGCGTGAGACGATCCTGCGCTCGCCATCACGCCAGCTCGTACACATGCACGCCGCCATAGATCGACGAACGATCGCGGCGGGTCAGGTCGGCGGAGGTTTCGTCGAGGTAACGCCATCGGCCAAGGATCGTGTCATCCAGACGGCCCGGCAGCAGGCTCGGCTCGGCAGCCGTGCGGAACAGCACCCGCGCGCCGGGGCGGCTGGCGCGGGTGATCTTGGCCCACAGGTCATCGAGCTGTGCGTTGTTCATCCAGTCCTGTGCGTCGAGCAGCACGAAGCGGTCCATGCTCGCCTCCTCGCGCCCGCCGATCCAGTCGACCATATTGGCGCGGGTGACGTCGAGCCGGTCAATCCGTTCCTTCATCACCTCCCAATTGGAACGTTGCAGATAGGGCGGCAGCGGCGCATCGGCCCCGCGGCTGTAGCCCCGCCCGAACGCCTGCCAGGCGAAGTAGTTGTCCTTCACCGCGAAATCGCAAGCGAGCTTTTCGAGACGGCGGCGTAGCACTTCGGCCATGCGTTCATCGCCCGCAAGGTGTTCGAACTGCGCGGGCGGAATGCCGAGGCCGAACAGGGAGGCGGGCTGATCGGTCAGCCAGCGGATGAACTTCTTCTCGAACACCGGGGCCAGCTCGCGCTCGAACACCTCGCGCTGTTCTTCCAGCGTTTGCGCTTCGAGCACCTTACTGAGATCGATCTTGTACAGCTTGGCAAAGACATGCGCCAAGCCGATGAAATTGCCGAGCAATCCCTTCCGATAAATCCCGCGCGTGAAGTACGAGATGCGCCGCCGCCCGCGGATGTCGCGCTGTTCCCAATAGGCGCGGCTGACCAGATCGAGGTGCGGCGCGATCATTGCCTTGTAGACCTCGGCGTTTTCCTTGTGATCGGCGTGGGCGAAGAAGCGGTGGAACCGCTCGTAATTGGGCAGATGCTTGATCGCTGCAATCTTGAGCCGCCCCAGCGCTACGTGCGCGTGGTTGAGATCGACTGCTGTGACGCTTTCCGGCCCTGCCGTCAGATAGGACAGCGCGTTGCAGCTACCACTGGCGATGCACATGATGCGGCTGCCCGGCTGGATGGCGAGGCCCTCGATATCGACCACCGGGTCTTCCCAGATCTGGGCATAGACCAGCCCCTTGAACGCCATCGCGAATGCCTTGTCGAGCAGCTTTTCGCCGACCTTTGCATCCTTTCGGACCACTGCATCCTCGATGATCCGCTTTGCCTGTGTCGCCATGGGGAGGGGGTGTCCTTACGTAACGTCAGGCGGTGGCCCTATGGCACTAGAGTGTCGGCAATGTGACGCTATCCACAGGCTAGTGGGTGTCGGTCAGCATTGCCGCATAGGCCGCGGGATCGGCATTGCCGCCGGTGAGCATGATCACCGTGTCTGCGTCCACCGGCACCCTGCCTGCCAGTGCCGCCGCCAGCGCCGCTGCGCCGCCTGGCTCGACCACCAGCCTGAGATTGGCGAAAGCGAAGCGCTGCGCCGCCCGCACCTCGGCATCGGTGACGGCCACGCCCGGTTCGGCCCGTCCGTGGAGCACTGCGAGGTTGATCGGCTTGGTTGCGAGCGGCTGGAGCGCGTCGCAGATCGTCTTGGGGGCGTCAGGTGCGGCAGGGACGATGGCTCCGGCGGCGAGCGACTGCCCGACCATGTCCCAACCCACCGGCTCGACCGGATGGATCGCACTGTCGGGTGCACCCAGCGCCAGCCCCGCCGCAAGGCCTCCGCCGCCGCAGCAGGCGATGATCCGCGAAGGCGCGCGGCCCAGTTGGGCGGCGATCTCGATCGCGGCGCTGCCTTGGCCCTCGATCACCCACGGATCGCCGAACGCATGGACCAGCGTCCCGCCCTGTTCCGCGATCAGCTGCGCTGCAACCGCATCGCGGTCTTCTCCGGGGCGTTGGTACAGCACCACCTCCGCGCCGAGCGCCTTGGTGTTCGCCAGCTTCACCTCAGGCGCATCATGCGGCATCACGATGGTCGCGCTCATCCCGAGCCGCCGCGCCGCCCAAGCCACGCCTTGCGCATGATTGCCCGATGACACCGCGACCACGCCCGCAGCGCGTTCTTCCGGCGACAGGCTCACCAGCCGCCACCATGCGCCCCTGATCTTGAAGGCGCCGATGGGTTGCAGCACTTCGGCCTTGACCCACGCCTGCACGCCGCCGATCTCCACCGGCAACAGCGGGGTGGGCGGCAGGATCGCAGCGACCGCATCGGCCGCTGCCAACACGCCGTCACGGGTGGGGTTTCGTTCAGTCACGCTGGCCTGCTCCTGTCTGTTGGAGACACATGAGACGCTGCCCTGAAGCAGAAAAGTGCTCCCCCGCAAAGCCCCTGTGGCGGCACGAAACAGGCAAGGGTCGGAGGGAGGGTGTCATCATCCGGTCAGCCTGCCCCATCATATCTCTGTAGGAAATGCGGATCATTTGTCCCCTCGGCTGCGTTGGGGTAGGGCGCGCGCAAGATTCGCATCACGAAAGGTTCCCAAAATGTCGGCAGCAAAATCCAGCACCGTCCTTGTTATCGGCGCGGGCGGGGTCAGCTCGGTCTGCGTCCACAAGATGGCGTTCAATCCGGACATCTTCCCCGAAATCCACCTCGCCAGCCGCACCAAGTCGAAATGCGACGCCATCGCCGCCAGCGTGAAGGAGCGCTGCGGGCGCGATATCGCGACCTACGAAATCGACGCCGAAGAAGTCCCGGCGATGGTCAATCTGATCCGCAAGACCGGTGCGGGCCTCGTGGTCAACCTTGCGCTGCCCTATCAGGATCTGCCGATCATGGACGCCTGCCTTGAAGCGAGCGTCGATTACCTCGACACGGCGAATTACGAGCCCAAGGACGAGGCCAAGTTCGAGTACCATTGGCAGTGGGCCTATCAGGATCGTTACAAGGACGCAGGCCTGATGGCATTGCTCGGTTCGGGCTTCGATCCGGGCGTGACGAGCGTCTTCACCATGTGGCTCAAGAAGCACAAGCTGAAGACGATCCGCCAGCTCGATATCCTCGACTGCAACGGCGGCGATCACGGCCAGCATTTCGCCACCAACTTCAACCCGGAAATCAACATCCGCGAAGTGACCGCGCCCGCGCGTCATTGGGAAAACGGCGAGTGGGTGGAAACCCCGGCGATGTCGAACAAGGTCGCGTTCGATTTCGAAGCGGTCGGTCAGAAGAACATGTACCTGATGTATCACGAAGAGCTGGAAAGCCTCGCGAAGTTCGTCCCCGAACTGGAGCGCGCGCGGTTCTGGATGACTTTTGGCGATCAGTACATCACGCACCTGACCGTGCTCCAGAACGTCGGCATGACCTCGATCGAGCCGGTGCGCTATCAGGGCAAGGACATCATCCCGCTGCAATTCCTCGCCGCCGTGCTGCCCAAGCCTGAAACGCTGGGCGAGACCACCAAGGGCAACACCAACATCGGCGTAATCGCCACGGGCGAAGCGCTGGATGGATCGGGCGAGAAGACGTTCTACATCAAGAACATCTGCTCGCATGAGGCAGCTTACGAGGAAACCGGCAATCAGGCGGTCAGCTACACCACCGGCGTCCCCGCCATGATCGGCGCGGCGATGGTGGTGCGCGGTGACTGGCAGGGCGAGGGCGTGTTCAACATCGAACAGCTCGACCCCGATCCGTTCATGGCCATGCTGAACGCGCACGGCCTGCCGTGGACAGTCGAGGAAATGGCCGGGCCGGTTGGGTTCTAGTTTGTTCCGGTTCACGCGATGACGCAAAGAAGTTGCACCCGGACGAAATCGAGCGCCTTGCCCGCATCGTTGTCGATTGTGTGTTCCATATCCACAATGTCCTAGGACCTGGTCTGCTGGAATCGGCATATGAGGCGTTGATGGCCGAAGCACTTCGCCAGGCTGGGCTCAATGCGCGTCGCCAAGTCAACGTTCCGCTGACATACAAAGGCGTTGTCGTAGACAACGCATTCAAGATTGACCTTTTGGTTGAAGAAAGCCTGATCGTCGAATTGAAATCGGTCGAAAAGCTTGCGCCGATCCACGGGAAGCAACTCTTGACGTATTTGCGGTTGACCGGTTTGCCGCTTGGGCTGCTGATGAACTTCGGGCAAGCGATGTTCAAAGATGGCATAAGGCGGGTCGTCAATAATCATCGCGGTGGTCGCAGCACCGACTGACCTCTTCGCGTCTTTGCGTGATACGAAACGGAGCAAAGCTCAAAAATGCAAACCAAAGCCGGTGATCCGGGCGCTTTCGCCCATTTCGATCTGTCGCGCGTCGATAGCCCCGCTTTCGTCGTGGACGCGGCCAAGCTGCGCGCCAATTGCCGTGTGCTGGCCGAGGTGCGTGATGCCGCTGCGGCTGACGGCGCAGACATCAAGGTGTTTGCGGCGCTGAAGGCGTTCTCGATGTGGTCGGCCGCGCCGATCATCGGCGAATATCTCGATGGTGTGTCCACCTCTGGCCTGTGGGAAGCACGGCTCGCGTCCGAATTCTACGACGGCGAGATCGCGACCTATTCCGCCGCCTTCAAGCCTGAGGAGCTGGAGGAAATCTGCCGCCTGTCCGATCACGTGATCTTCAATTCGCCGTTCCAGCACGAACGTGCGCGCCTGATCCTTGATCACGCGGCGGCCAACGGCGCGAAGGTCAGCGTCGGCCTGCGGATCAATCCACAGGTGCCCACTGGCGAGGTCGCCAAGTATGACCCCAGCGCCCCCGGCTCGCGGCTCGGCTTTCCGCTCGACCAGCTGACCGAGGAGCACATGGAGGGCGTAGAGGGCATCCACTTCCATAACCTGTGCGAACAGGATTTCGAGCCCCTGAAAGCCACATGGGACCGGGTGTTCGACGTGATCGAACCGTTCTTCGGGCAATTAAAGTGGATCAACATGGGCGGCGGCCACCACATCACCCGCGCGGATTACCAGCGCGAGGAATTGGTCGAATTCCTCAAGGATGCGGCCGAGGATACCGGCTGCCAGATCATCCTCGAACCGGGTGAAGCGGTTGCGCTTGATGCGGGCATTCTGGTCGGCACGCTGCTCGACACCATGTTCAACGAGGTGCCGGTCGGCATCACCGATATCAGCGCCACCTGCCATATGCCCGATGTGCTGGAAGCGCCGTACCGCCCGGCGATGCTCGGCGAAATCGCGGACGAGGACATGATCCCGATCCGCCTCGGTGGCCCGTCATGCCTCGCGGGCGACGTCATCGGCGATTACATCCTGCCGGTGCCCGCCGAGCCCGGCGCGCGCTTCGCCTTCCTTGATCAGGCGCATTATTCGATGGTCAAGACCAACACCTTCAACGGGGTTGCCCTGCCATCGATCTGGATGTGGGATTCCGAAACGGACGCGCTCGATTGCATCAAGCGGTTCGATTACGCCGATTTCCGCGACCGGCTCAGCTAAAGTCGCTTGCGGGCGGAAGGTCGCCGCCGGCTACCCGCCCACGTTCGTTCTGGTTGATGGCCAGCGCGAGGCCTGAGATTGCGCTGAATTGCCGCTGGGCGCGTTCGGCGTTGGCGCGGTCGGCGCTGGCGTCCATCGCGCCGCTTTCGAACATATTGTCCGCCTCGACCGCGATGATCACCTCGCCGCGGGTGAACAGAGCGCGCAGCTCCTGCGCCTCAAACGCGCTTTCAAGTTGCAGCAGGTGCTCGATATAGGTGGGGTGGACCAGCACCCGCGCTTCGACCTGATCGTCGCTATAGAGCGCGAAGACGTCGCCAAACGCCGGGTGCACCTGATCGACCCGGTCGAGCCGGTGGCCATCAAAGCTGACATGATCGCTCGCCCCGCCAAGCCCCAGCCACTTGCGATGCTTGCCGGCGCGTTCGAGCAGCGTGGTGGAGTGGAAGCTGCGGCCGAACCCCATGTGGATCACCGGACCGCGAAACACCGTCACCCAGCGGCGGTTCTTGCCCGACCCGCGTTGTTCTTCGAGGTGGGTTTCGTAAAGGTTGAAGTCATGGCCCTGAAGATTGCCGTACCAGCGATCTTCAAAGCTTGACCGGTCATAGCCCGGCACGAGGCCATAGGTTCGCGCAGCCTCGAACTCGGCGCCCGGTTCGACCTCGTGGGCATAGGCGACGCCGAAGCTGGCTGCGATGGCGGAGTTGATCCCGATCTTGATCGCCTGCTTGGCGGCGTCGATTGGGCGGTAGCCCCACCACCCGATCAGCGCGGCGGCGGCGAGCGTGGCGAATAGCCGAAGCTCGACGTCGATGGCAGGGCCGAACCACAGGAATGCAAGCACCGGCAAGGCAATCGCCGCGCCCCACGTCCAGCGCGAGGCTGCCTGCTTCTTCGCGCCTTCGCGCATGTCCGCCTGTCCGGCGAGCCATTGTTCCAGCCCGCCCTGCATCAGGCCTTCGATCCCGTTGCGCATTGCCTCTCCCGCGCGATTCTTTAATCAGTGTCAGCACAAATGGGGCCATCTGGTAAAGGGGATGACAATGAATTTGATCGGCTTGGTGGCGATTGGCGTGGTTGTCGTAGGGGTGCTGATGGTGATCGGCATCTACAACAATCTGGTCGGCCTGCGGCAAAGCGTGCGCCAGGGCGTCGCCGATATCGACGCCCAGCTGCGTCAGCGCCACGATCTGATCCCCAATCTGGTCGAGACGGTGAAGGGCTATGCCGGACACGAATCGGCGACGCTCGAAGCGGTGATCGCGGCGCGCAACGCGGCGGCGTCAGGCACGCCGGATTCGGGGAGCGAGCAGCAGTTGCGCGGTGCGCTCGACAATCTGCTGGCTCTGGGGGAAGCCTATCCCGATCTGAAGGCCAGCGCGAACTTCCAGTCGCTCCAGAGCGAGCTCGCCGATGTCGAGGACAAGCTGGCCGCCGCCCGCCGGGCGCTGAACGCGGCGGTGGCGCGTTTCAACGGTGCGCGCGAATCCTTCCCGGCGGTGCTGTTTGCGAGCAGCCTTGGTTTCGCCGAAGCCGATTTCCACCGGCTCGACGCGAGCGAACAAGGGACGGTCGATAAGGTTCCCAAAATCGGCTTCTAACGCGAAAAAAAGGCGGATTTCCGTCACATTTCGGTCGTGCTTGGTGGGGTGTCTTCGAAAAGAAACATTTCACCCCGCCGGGGTGCATTTTTCGTTTGCAATATCCCCCCCAAGCCCTAATTGCGCCCTTCCGCTGCCCCAAGGGGACTTCCAAACCGCAAGGCAGCTTGTCGTTTTATGGTTTTCAAAAACCGTTTTGGGGGTCCCTTGAGTTGCACATTTATCCCGACGCACTGGCTGTAGTCCGCGACCTTCGCCCGGACGAACCCGTCATCCTCAACCGCCCGCACGCCGCGCGGCGCGCCGCTCGTTACTTCGTCGAGAAGTTTCCGGGTAAGGTGCTGTACGCGGTCAAGGCCAACCCTGCGGCCGATCTGATCAGCGTGCTCTGGGATGCCGGGGTGACCCACTTCGACGTCGCTTCGATCACCGAAGTGCGATTGGTGCGCGGCATCCTGCCGGATGCTGTGCTGTGCTTCATGCACCCGGTGAAGACCCCGGCGGCAATCGCGGAAGCCTATTTCGACCACGGCGTGCGTACCTTCAGCCTTGATACTGTCGAAGAGCTGGAAAAGATCATCGACGCCTGCCGCAACCGCGAAACGGGTGAGGCCCCGCGCGATTTGCGACTGTGCGTCCGGCTGCGCGTGTCGTCCGAGTATTCGGAGCTGAGCCTCGCGTCGAAGTTCGGCTGCGATCTGATCGAGGCACCCGCGCTGCTGCGCGAAGCCCGCCAGCATTGCGACTGGCTGGGCGTGTGCTTCCATGTCGGCAGCCAGGCGATGACGCCGTTTGCCTTCGTGCAGGCGCTGGACCGCACCCGTGCGGCGATTGCCGAGGCATCGGTGGTGATCGACATGATCGACGTCGGCGGAGGCTTCCCGAGCGCCTATCCGGGCCTCGAACCGCCGCCGATGGAAGATTACTTCGCGATCATCGCCAAGCACTTCGAAAGCCTACCGATTGCCTACAACGCCGAGCTGTGGTGCGAACCCGGCCGTGCGCTGTCGGCCGAGTACTCCTCGATGATCGTGCAGGTGAACAAGCGTCGCGGCGAGGAGCTTTACATCAACGATGGCGCGTACGGCGCACTGTATGATGCGGCGCACGTCGCATGGCGTTTCCCGGTGAAGGCGCTTGAGGACGATCTGATCGAGGACGAGGAAGACTTCGCCTTCTACGGCCCGACCTGTGACGACGCCGATTACATGAAGGGCCCGTTCCGGCTCCCGGCTGACATTCAGGCGGGCGATTACATCGAGATCGGGATGCTCGGCGCTTACGGCGCGGCGATGAAGACCGGCTTCAACGGCTATGGCAATGCCCAGGTCGTGACGGTGCAGGACGAGCCGATGATGAGCCTGTTCAACGGCACCCGCAAGCGCGAGGCGACCGATAACGTGGTGAGCCTGCGCTGACTTTTTCCCGCCGCCCCGCCTGACAAAGGCGGGGCGGCGGCCTTCCATTTCCTGCCATCTGCGTCACCCCGGACTTGATCCGGGGCTTGGCTTGCCTTTTTCGAACTTCGATCAGGACGAGCCAAGCCCCGTGTCACGCACGGGGCGACGGGAAGGGCACAAACAAAAAACGGCGCGGGAATTGCTTCCCGCGCCGCTTTTTGTGTTAGGTCAGAGCGTTCCTTAGAAGACCTCGAAGAGACCAGCTGCCCCCATGCCGCCACCGACGCACATGGTGACGACGACATACTTGGCGCCGCGGCGCTTGCCTTCGATCAGCGCGTGGCCGGTGCAGCGGGCGCCGGTCATGCCGTAGGGGTGGCCGATCGAGATCGAGCCGCCGTTGACGTTGAGGATGTCGTTATCGATCCCCAACGTATCGCGGCAATAGAGCACCTGCACCGCGAAGGCTTCATTCAGCTCCCACAGCCCGATGTCGTCCATCTTCAGGCCGGTCTGCTTGAGCAGCTTGGGGATCGCGAAGACCGGGCCGATGCCCATCTCGTCAGGTTCGGTGCCCGCGACCGCCATGCCGACATAGCGGCCGAGCGGCTGGAGGCCCTTTTGTTCGGCCAGCTTGGCTTCCATCAACACCGCAGCGGACGAACCGTCCGACAGCTGCGAGGCGTTGCCCGCGGTGATGTTCATGCCCGGGCCCATCACCGGCTGGAGGCTCTGGAGGCCTTCCAGCGTGGTTTCGGGGCGGTTGCCTTCGTCCTTGGTCAGCGTGAATTCGCGCTGGCTGACTTCCTTCGTCTCCTTGTCCATCACGTTCATGGTGGTGGTGACGGGGACGATTTCGGCGTCGAACTTGCCTGCGGCCTGCGCGGCGGCGGTGCGCATCTGCGACTGATAGGCGTATTCGTCCTGCGCATCGCGGCTGATGTTATAACGCTTGGCCACCGTCTCGGCGGTTTGCAGCATCGGCATGTAGACATTGCCGTGCATCGCGAGCAGCGACTTATCCATCGCGACGCGCATTTCCGGGGTCTGCACCATCGAGATCGAGTCCTGACCGCCGCCGACGACGATATCCATATTGTCGACGATGATCTGCTTGGCAGCGGTCGAAATCGCCATCAGGCCGGATGAGCACTGGCGATCAATGGTTTGGCCCGAGACGCCAACCGGGCAACCGGCGCGCAGGGCAACCTGGCGGGCGATGTTGCCGGCCTGCGTGCCCTGGGTGAGGACCGCGCCCCACACCACATCGTCGATCGCGCCCGCTTCGATCCCGGCGCGTTCAATCGCGGGGGCAAGGCTGAGCGCTCCAAGCGTGGCGCCGGGGGTGGCGTTGAAAGCGCCCTTGTAAGCACGGCCAATTGGTGTGCGGGCGGTGGAGACGATGACTGCGTCACGTGCCATGTTGGGGGTATCCTTTATCCTGAGCCCCAACCGTCATCCCGGCGAATGCCGGGACCCAGTGACGGTGAGGGCGGAGTTTGCAGCTCTGGGCCCCGGCCTGCGCCGGGGTGACGATGCGTGCTAGATTACACGAAGTATTGCGTAATCCACTCGCAGATCAGGGCGGGCTTTTCCTCGCCTTCGATCTCGATGGTGATCTCGCAGGTCTGCTGCCACTGACCGGGGCGCTTTTCGACCATTTCGGTGAGCTTCCAGACGCCGCGGATGCGCTTGCCCGCGCGGACAGGGGCGATAAAGCGCGTCTTGTTGCCGCCGTAGTTCACGCCCATCTTCACGCCGTCGATGCGCGGGGCGCCGCCCTGGGCACCGAGATAGGGGATCATCGACAAGGTCAGGAAGCCGTGCGCGATGGTCCCGCCGAACGGGGTCATCTTGGCCATCTCTTCGTTGACGTGGATGAACTGGTGATCACCGGTCGCCTCGGCGAACTGGTTGATGCGTTCCTGGCTCATTTCGGCCCATTCGCTGGTGCCGATAACTTCGCCGACCTTGGCGGCCAATTCCTGCGGGTTCATGGGGGCTCCTCCTCACATTTTGCCGGCGAGATCCCGTGCCCGCCGTGCTTGTCCGTGGGCGGCTTCATGGCGCAACACAAGGGGGAGCGCAACGCTCTGATCTATGCCGCTACGGCACCGCCCATCTTGGCTGCGATGGCCTGCTTGCGAGAGACGCTGCGCTCCAGCAACCCGCGCGCCGAATCGATCCGTGCGCAATAGGTGTTGAGCCCGATCTGAAGGCCGACCAGCATCAGCATCACTGGCTGATAGGCAATCCCCTGGAAGGTCGCGCCGACGAGATAGATCAGCGCCCCCATCTGCAAGGCGGCGGCAAGCGGCGAAATCCAGCGTTCGGCCTCGGCCTCGACATTCTTCCAGCGGCGCTGGATGCGCTCCATCTGCCACAACCCGATCAGGTGGAGCGAAATCCAGATGATCAGGCCCGGCCAGCCCTGTTCGCCCAGCATCTCGAAGAACGAGGAGTGATAGGCGCGGCCCTTGTCCTCGACCGGCTGATAGGTCACCGTGGTGGTGTTCCTGTCGGTTGTTTTGACCGGCATCACATAGTTGAACTTGTTGCCGCGGAAGGCATCGAACCCGCCGCCCAGCGGTTTCTGCGCGACGTAATCGATGGTCCATTCCCACACCGCTATCCGGGTCGATGCGCTTTCATCGCCGCTCGGTTGGGCGAGGGTGGACATGCGCTCGTAATAGGATTGCGGGAGGAAGGGCAGGGCGGTCAGCCCCAATACGCCTGCGCCCGTAATGAACAGAAAGCGCTGCTTGGTGTAGCGCAGCATCAGCACAGCCAGGGCGGCGATGCACAGGAGGCCGGTGCGCGCCTCGGTGCCGATCGGCACCAGCAGGGCCGCAAATGTCAGCGCGGCGGCGAAGACCGTTACCGTCCAGTGCCGCGGGAAGATCGTGCCGTGCTTGACGAACCACCACAGCATCGGGATCAGCCCGATCGCGACCGTCGCCAAGGTCGAGCTTTCGTAGATCCCGCTATTGTCGTCGACGAAGAAGTTGAGTTCGCCATAGCCGCCGCCACCGGTCACCACTTTCAGGCCCGTCGCGATCACGATCATCGCCACGGTCAGCAGCAGCGAGAGCGCAAGCCCCTCGATCCGCGCGCGGGTGGTGAGGGTGAGGGGGAGGAAGATCGCAAACAACAGCGCCTTCCACACCCAGTCCCACTTGGTCGCGGCCTCGACCGGGAAATCGGCATGGCCCGTTGTCCAGAAGCAATAGACGAGTAGCAGCGCCATCAACCCTTGTCTCAAGGTGAAGCGCGCGCCTTCCTTGCGGTCGAGCGCGACCCAGCCGCCGAAAGCCGCGGCAAAGGCGATCAGCGACACCGGCAGGCTGGCAATCGCGGAATAGCCGATCCGCTGCGGGGCGAGGATGTCGATATAGACATAGAGCAGCACCCACAGGAACGGGCGCCGGAGACCGAGCACCAGCACGTATCCGATGAAGGCAAGGAAGACGAGATCAAGCATTGGCGGGTGGGTCGCCTTCGGCTTCGTCGTGTCCGGCCGTCTTGGCGCGCCGTGCGGCGTTGCGGCCCGCAACGCTGGTCGCCATGCGGTTGCCTTCGGTCTCGGCTTTGAGTTCGCCGATCAGCGGGTCGGCGTCCAACCCGTCGCGCAGCATCAGGCGCAGCAAGGCGATGGCCAGCAGGCCATGTCCAAGAGCAAGCGCGAAATAGTCGATCATAGGTCGGGCGGGTCCAGACGGCGGGGTCTGTGCTGCTTTACGCCCCTCCAGTTGACGCGGCGTTAAGCACGCCTGCGATAGATGGATGCGCATGACCCGCGTTCTGCATGTGCTCGATCATTCGCTCCCGCTCCACAGCGGCTACACCTTCCGCACCCGCGCGATCCTGAAAGCGCAGGAGGGGCTGGGGTTGGAGGTGCGCGGGATCACCGGGCAGCGCCATAATCTCCAAGCAGTGCTGAACGGCTCGCCCGAAGAAGCGGACGGGCTGACGTTCCACCGCACGCCCGGCACCCCGTCCGGCCCGCCGCCCTTGCGCGAGATGGGCGAGATCGAAGCGCTCACCGCGTCGATCATCGCGCTTGCTGATGAATGGCGCCCCGACATAATTCATGCCCATTCGCCCGCCCTGTGCGGCGCAGCAGCGCAGCGGGCGGCGCGGGCGCTCGGCATTCCCTTCGTCTATGAAATCCGCGCCTTTTGGGAAGATGCTGCGGTTGGCAATCTCACCGGCACCGAAGGCAGCATCAAATATCGCCTGACCCGCGCGCTCGAAACCCAGGTCGCCAAGGCGGCGGACGCACTGTTCACGATCTGCGAAGGGCTGCGGCAGGATCTGGCAGAGCGCGGCATTCCCGACAGCCGGATTCATGTGATGCGCAATGGGGTCGATCTTGACCTGTTCGGCGACCCGCCCCTGCGTGATGGCGTGCTGGCGGCCGACCTCGGGATTGCCGATGGCGCGCCGGTGATCGGCTATATCGGCAGCTTCTATGCCTATGAAGGTGTCGATGATCTGATCGCCGCGATGCCGCTGCTGCGCCGTTCGCACCCCGATTCGCGGCTGCTGCTGGTGGGCGCGGGGCCGATGGACGAAAGCTGGCGCGCTGCGGCGGCGAAGCTGCCCGAACCCGAGGCGGTGATCTTCACCGGGCGCGTGCCGCATGGCGCGGTTGAGCGCTACTATTCGCTGGTCGACGTGCTCGCCTATCCGCGCAAGGCGCAGCGCCTGACCGATCTTGTCACGCCTCTGAAGCCGTTGGAAGCGATGGCGCAGCGCCGGTTGGTGGCCGCGTCCAGCGTGGGTGGGCACCGCGAGCTTATCACCGATGGCGAAACCGGCACGCTTTTTGAGCCCGATGATCCGGCCGCCTGCGCCGCCGCGCTCGCCCGGTTGCTCGATGCGCGGGAAGGCTGGGAGGCGATGAAGGACCGCGCCGTTACCCATGTGCGCACACGCCATGACTGGGCTGCCAATGCCCGTGATTATCTCTCTGTTTACCATCTGTTGCTAGCCCGTAACCAGAGCGGCGCTGCGGGGCGCATGGCCGCTATGGCAGGATGACATGACAATGAAGTTCGGGCAGCAGGATCGACCGAAAGAGCGCGCGCCGCGCAAGGCGAGGGGACGCACAGTGCGATCGCTTGTGGCGCACCGGGCTTTTGCGCCCATCCTCGGATTGTGGGGCACCATGCTGGCCGGTTTGACCGTTATGGTCCTCCCGTCAGCCCTGATCGAACAGGCGCTGAGTGGAACGATGATTGGCGCGTCGGGCCTGCCGCTTCAGCCGATTGCGGCTGCCATTGCGGCGCTTTTGCTGGGCGGCGGATTGTTCGCAATTGCCGCTGGCGCAAGCCTCCGTGCCCGCCGCCGCGCCGGAGAGCCATCCATATTGAAGCGCGCGATCCACCCAATCGACCCGTTGCGCGATCTCGGCAGCAGCAGCCTTGATGATCCGATTGAGACAACCCGCTTCGCTACGCCGGCCTGGCTCGATGCAGAGATGCTAGACGTCGCGCCTGAGACGCAGAGCGTGCCGCGTGAGCTTAATCTGGCCGAATTTGCCGAACTGCCCGGTCGCAATGCGGTGTGGGTGGAAGATGTGGCAGAGCCCGTCGCCCAACACGCGCCTGAGCCCGCACCCGAGCCGCTGCCGGTCGCTGAACCGGTGGCCGACGAACCCGTCACTGACACCGCCGTTACCGCGCTGCATCAGGCCGCTACCGTGCCCGATCCCGGCACCGCTGCGCTCGCCCGTCTGCGCGCGCAGCCGACTAGCGAGCTCAGCATGGCCGAGATGGTCGAACGCTTTGCTGGTGCGCTCCACGAACACCGCACCAGCCCACCGACCCGCGCGCTGACCGCCGCCGATCTCGCCGCACGCGAAGCCGCGCTCGCCGAGGCGCTCAAGGCGCTCGCTGCACTGAGCGGGGAAAGCACTAGCGATGCGGCCAAGGAACCGCTCCGAGCGGCTTTGGCCCAGCTTCAGACGCCGCGCAAAGTCGGGGGCGGGTTGGGCTGAGCCGGGATACTGGCGCAAAAGCTGCAACCAAACCCGGCTGGGCGTGCATCATGCGCAATCTAACGATAGTCTGAATAGGTCTGCGAGAAATATTACTTCGCGCAACCCCATTGCCAAACCCGCATCCTGTCGGCATGAGGGGGCCGAAAACGGGCAAGAGCAACCCTGCAAAGGGCTGGGCGCGCCCGATAGACCTGCCAAGAGGCGTGTTCCCTGCGTGAGCTTGTCTGCCGCAGAGTTCGCGCCTGTCGGCATCTGACAGATCGGACTTTTGCCATGGGATACCCTTCCTCCCAGGGTCTCTATGACCCCGCCAATGAACATGACGCCTGCGGCGTCGGCATGGTTGCGCATATCAAGGGTGAAAAAAGCCACGCGATTGTTGCGCAGGCCTTGGACATCCTCGACCGCCTGGATCACCGCGGCGCGGTGGGTTCCGATCCGTTGCTGGGCGATGGCGCAGGCATCTTGATCCAGATTCCCGATCCGCTGATCCGCGGCTGGGCCGAAGCCAATGGCCACGATCTGCCCGCGCCGGGTGACTATGGCGTCGCCATGTGCTTCCTCCCCCAGGACGATGCCGCGCGCGATTTTGTCAAGGCGCGGATGGAAGCCTTCACCGCCAAGGAAGGCCAGTGTTTCATCGGCTGGCGCGAAGTGCCGACCACCATGGACGGGCTGGGCGCGGCGGTGATCGCGTCCATGCCGGTGATCGAGATGGCGGTTATCGCGCGCGGGTCAATCTGCGCCGATCAGGACGCGTTCGAGCGCAAGCTGCTCACCATCCGCAAGCAGGTGCAGAACCCGCTGGCGATGCTGGCTGAAAAGCACGGCCTGCCGGGCGTGACCGAGACCTATATCCCGAGCTTCTCGACCCGCACCATCGTCTACAAAGGCCTGCTGCTGGCGACGCAGGTGGGCAGTTTTTATGACGACTTGCGCGATCCGGCCTGCGTGTCGGCGCTAGGCCTCGTCCACCAGCGCTTTTCCACCAACACCTTCCCCAGCTGGCGGCTCGCACACCCGTTCCGGTTCATCGCCCACAACGGCGAAATCAACACGGTGCGCGGCAACGTCAACTGGATGAACGCCCGCCGCCGCACGATGGAAAGCGAGCTGCTCGGCCCCGATCTCGACAAGATGTGGCCGATCATCCCGCACGGTCAATCGGACACCGCGTGCCTCGATAACGCCTTGGAACTGCTGATTGCAGGCGGATACAGCCTCGCCCACGCGATGATGATCCTCATTCCTGAGGCGTGGAGCGGCAATGCACAGATGACGCCCGAACGGCGCGCGTTCTACGAATATCATGCGGCCTTGATGGAGCCGTGGGACGGCCCGGCGGCGGTGTGCTTCACCGATGGCCGCCAGATCGGCGCGACGCTGGACCGCAACGGACTCCGGCCCGCGCGCTTCTGCGTCACCAAGGACGATATCGTCTGCCTCGCGTCTGAAAGCGGCGTGTTGCCGTTTGCCGAGGAAGACATCGTCCGCAAGTGGCGCTTGCAGCCCGGCAAGATGCTGCTGATCGACCTTGAACAGGGTCGCATCATCGAGGATGACGAGCTCAAGGCCGAACTCGCCAATGCCGAGCCCTATGCCGAGTGGCTCCAGCAGGCGCAGTACAAGCTGGAGGACATCACGGATGTCGTGCCTGAGCTTGCTGCAATTCCGGCTGAGGAAACCACGCTGCTGCAACGCCAGCAGGCGTTCGGCTATACGCAGGAAGACATCACCCGCTTCCTCGAACCGATGGCCGTGGATGGTGACGATCCGATCGGATCGATGGGCACCGATACGCCGATTGCCGTGCTGTCTGACCGCGCGCGGCTGCTCTACGATTACTTCAAGCAGAACTTCGCGCAGGTCACCAATCCGCCGATCGACCCGATCCGCGAAGAGTTGGTGATGAGCCTCACCAGCATGATCGGCCCGCGCCCGAACCTGCTGGGCCGCGATGCGGGGACGCATAAGCGGCTCGAAGTGCATCAGCCGATCCTCACTAACGAGGATCTGGCCAAGATCCGCTCGGTGGAGGAAGCGCTCGACGGCGCGTTCCGCTGCGCCACCATCGACATGACATGGGATGCCAGCACTGGGGCCGAAGGCCTTGAAATGGCCCTGAAAGAAATGTGTTGGGCCGCGACCGAAGCGGTGTTGCAGGATCACAACATCCTCGTTCTGTCTGATCGCGGTCAAAGCGAAGCGCGCGTGCCGATGCCGGCGCTGCTTGCGACGGCGGCAGTGCATCATCACCTCGTGCGGCAGGGCCTGCGGATGCAGACCGGCCTCGTGGTCGAAACCGGCGAAGCGCGCGAAGTGCACCACTTCTGCGTGCTCGCAGGCTACGGCGCGGAAGCGATCAACCCCTATCTCGCGTTTGAGACAATCGAGGCCTTGCGCGTGAAGCGTCATGCGGATCTGCCCGCCTACAAGGTGCAGCAGAACTTCATCAAGGGCGTGGGCAAGGGCATCCGCAAGGTCATGTCCAAGATGGGCATTTCGACCTACCAGTCGTACTGCGGCGCGCAGATCTTCGACGCGGTCGGCCTGTCGACCGAGTTCACCCAGAAGTACTTCACCGGCACCGCCACCACCATTGAAGGCATCGGCCTTGCCGAAGTCGCCGAGGAGGCTTTGCGCCGCCACGGTCAGGCTTATGGTGACAACCCGCTGTATGACGGGATGCTCGATGTTGGCGGGATCTACCAGTACCGCCTGCGCGGTGAGGAACACGCCTGGACCCCGCAGAACGTGGCGCAGTTGCAGCACGCGGTGCGCGGCAACGACCCGAAGAACTACGCCGAATTTGCCGCCAGCATCAACGAACAGTCCGAACGGCTGCTGACGATCCGCGGCCTGCTGGAGTTCAAGAAGGCCGATAGGCCGATCCCGCTCGACGAGGTTGAACCCGCAGCGGAAATCGTGAAGCGGTTCTCGACCGGGGCGATGAGCCTCGGCTCGATCAGCCACGAAGCACACTCGACCATGGCGATTGCGATGAACCGCATCGGCGGACGCTCGAACACGGGCGAGGGCGGGGAGGAGCCCTTCCGGTTCAAGCCGATGGCGAACGGGGACTCGATGCGCAGCCGCATCAAGCAGGTCGCCTCGGGCCGGTTTGGTGTGACGACCGAATATCTCGTCAATTCGGACGACATCCAGATCAAGATGGCGCAGGGCGCAAAGCCGGGTGAGGGCGGCCAGCTGCCCGGCCACAAGGTCGACAAGCGCATCGGCGCGGTGCGGCACTCGACGCCCGGCGTGGGCCTCATCAGCCCGCCGCCGCACCACGACATCTATTCGATCGAAGACCTCGCGCAGCTGATCCACGATCTCAAGAACGTGAACCCGGTCGCGCGCATCTCCGTGAAGCTGGTGTCCGAAGTCGGCGTCGGCACGGTCGCGGCGGGCGTGTCCAAGGCGCGCGCGGACCATGTGACGATTGCGGGCTATGACGGCGGGACCGGCGCATCGCCGCTGACCTCGCTGACCCACGCGGGTTCGCCGTGGGAGATCGGCCTTGCCGAGACCCAGCAGACCCTGCTGCTCAACGATCTGCGTGAACGGATCGCGGTGCAGGTCGATGGCGGGCTGCGCACCGGGCGTGATGTGGCCATCGGCGCGCTGCTTGGCGCGGACGAGTTCGGCTTTGCCACGGCACCGCTGATCGCGGCCGGGTGCATCATGATGCGCAAGTGCCACCTCAACACCTGCCCGGTCGGCGTTGCCACTCAGGACCCGGTGCTGCGCGCGCGCTTCACCGGTCAGCCGGAGCACGTGGTCAACTACATGTTCTTCGTCGCCGAGGAACTGCGGGCGATCATGGCCGAGATGGGCATCCGCACTGTCGCCGAGATGGTGGGCCGGGTCGACCTGCTCGACACCCGCCGGATGCATCGCCACTGGAAGGCGCGGGGGATCGACCTTGCGCGTATCCTGCATCAGGTGGAGATCAAGGAAGGCGCCTCGCTGCGCCAGCGCGGCACGCAGGATCATGGGCTCGAAGGCGCGCTCGACAATCAGCTCATCGCCGATTGCCGGAACGCCATCGACACCAAGGCACCGGTGCAACTCGCCTACGACGTGCGCAATGTGAACCGCACGGTAGGGGCGATGCTCTCGGGCGAGGTCGCCAAGGCGCATGGGCATGAGGGCCTGCCGACCGACACGATCCGCATCAACCTGACGGGCGTGGCCGGGCAGAGCTTCGGCGCGTGGCTGGCCCACGGGGTGACGCTCGATCTGGTCGGTGATGCCAATGACTATGTCGGCAAGGGCCTGTCAGGCGGGCGCATCATCGTGCGCCAGCCCGCCGAGGCACCGCGCAACGCTCAGGACAACATCATCGTCGGTAACACGGTGATGTATGGCGCTATTGCGGGTGAGGCCTATTTCAACGGCGTCGCAGGTGAGCGGTTCGCGGTGCGCAATTCGGGCGCCATCGCGGTGGTCGAGGGCACCGGGGATCACGGCTGCGAATACATGACCGGCGGCGTGGTGGTGGTGCTCGGCAAGACCGGGCGCAACTTCTCGGCAGGCATGAGCGGCGGGATCGCCTATGTCTATGACCCGGACGGCGCGTTCACCGATCTGGTCAACCACGCGCAGGTCGATCTACTGCCGATCGCGGCAGGGCCGGATGTCGAGGAAGGCACCGGACGCCCCTCGCAGCGCCCGCGCTCGGTCAATGACCTCGGCATGGGCGATATGCTGCGGCACGATGCTGAACGACTGCGCATTCTGGTCGAACGCCACCAACTCCACACTGGTAGCAAGCTTGCGGGCGCGCTGCTGGCCGATTGGGACGCGGCGCTGGGCAAGTTCGTGAAGGTGATGCCGCGCGACTACGCCGCTGCGCTCAAACGGCTCGAGGCCGAGCGCCACGAGGCGGAAAGCGTCGCGGCGGAGTAGTTTGATTTAGCCTCGTCATTGCGAGCCGAAGGCGAAGCAATCCATCGACCGAGGACGTGAGTTGAAAACAACGGGTCATGGGTTGCGGCGGGGCCTGCGGCCCCTCGCAATGACGAATTTAAACGAAGGTAAAGACACGTGGGCAAGGAAACCGGATTTCTCGAGCTGGACCGCCGTGAGCGGGATTATCTCGATCCCAAGGAACGGCTGAAGAACTACCGCGAATTCGTCATCCAGCCGGATGAAGGCACGCTGGCGGGGCAGGCCTCGCGCTGCATGAATTGCGGTATTCCGTACTGCCACAATGGCTGTCCGGTGAACAACCTGATCCCGGACTGGAACCACCTCGTTTACGAGGCGGACTGGAAGCGCGCGCTGGCGATGCTGCATTCCACCAACAACTTCCCGGAATTCACCGGCCGCATCTGTCCCGCTCCGTGCGAGGCGGCGTGCACGCTCAACATCATCGACCAGCCGGTCACCATCAAGTCGATCGAATGCGCCATCGTTGATCGCGGGTGGAAAGAAGGCTGGATCCACCCGCAGGTGCCTGCGAAGAAGACCGGCAAGTCGGTTGCGGTGGTCGGCTCTGGCCCGGCAGGGCTCGCCTGCGCGCAGCAATTGGCGCGTGCGGGGCATTCGGTCACGGTGTTCGAAAAATCGGATCGCGTCGGCGGCTTGCTGCGTTATGGCATCCCCGACTTCAAGATGGAAAAGCACCTCATCAACCGCCGCGCCCAGCAGATGGAAGCGGAAGGGGTGACGTTCAAAACCTCGAAGGAAGTCGGCGTCGACATCTCCTTTGCCTCCCTGCGCGAAAACTTTGATGCGGTGGTGCTGGCGGGTGGCGCAGAAGATGCGCGCGCATTGCAGATACCGGGCGCCGAAATGTCGGGCGTGCGGCTGGCGATGGAATTCCTGACCCAGCAGAACAAGCGTGTCGCAGGCGACGATGAGCTCCGCGCCGCGCCGCGTGGCTCCCTGCTGGCGACCGGCAAGCACGTCGTCGTGCTCGGCGGCGGCGATACGGGGAGCGACTGTGTCGGCACATCGAACCGGCAGGGCGCATTGAGCGTCACGCAGCTCGAAATCATGCCCAAGCCGCCGGAGAAGGAAGACAAGGCGCTGACCTGGCCCGATTGGCCGATGAAGCTGCGCACCTCGTCAAGCCATCAGGAAGGCGTCGAGCGCGACTGGGCGGTGCTGGCCAAGCGCGTGCTGGGCGATGGCCAGAAGGTCACCGGCCTCGAATGCGTGCGCGTCGAGTGGGTTGGCGGGTCCATGCAGGAAATGGCGGGCAGCGAATTCACCATCCCGGCCGATCTGATCCTGCTGGCGATGGGCTTTGTGGGGCCGAAGAAGGCCGGATTGCTCGAACAGGCCGGCGTGACGCTGAGCCCGCGCGGCAATGTCGATGCCGACACGGAAAGCTACGCCACCAGCGAACCCGGCGTCTTCGCATGCGGCGACATGCGGCGCGGGCAGAGCCTTGTGGTTTGGGCGATCCGTGAAGGCCGGCAAGCCGCGCGCAGCGTGGATGAGGCGTTGATGGGGGTAAGCGAACTGCCGCGCTAAAGGGCGGGGGCGCCCCTGCTACCAGCTATGTCAGGCTGCGCATTGTGTGGTATCCTCCGGCCATCTCGGGGGGAGAATCACTATGCGTCTGACTGTCTCAGCTTTCGTCACGCTCGCGGGGCTTGGCTGCGCCGCCACGCTGGTGTCGACCACCGCCCTGTCGCAATCATCAGCCAACCCTCCGGTGCGTTACGCGATGGATGCCGCCACCATGAGCGGCATGGGCGCGATGGCAAGCGGCGGCGGGTTTGGGGCGATGATGGGCATGATGCGCGGTCGCCCGCCCGAAGCGGTGCGCACGCTGCTGTTGCAGCACGGCGCGAGCACCACGGCGCCCAAGCCGCAGGCCGATCACTTCATGCCCCAAGGCGCGGGCCTCGGCACCTCGCTGCGGCTGCTGCCGCCGGCCAAAGCAGAATACGAGGGAACCCCGAGTTTCGAGCGGCCGAGCGGGCGGCTGCTGCTCTACTGGGGCTGCGGCGCGCGTGCACCCAAGGGACAGCCGGTGGTGATCGATTTCGCCAAGCTTGCCGCCGGCGAGATGCCTCCCGGCCTGTTCACGAGCGGCGTCAATCTGCCCGAAGACTGGACCATGACCATCTCGGGAAGCAAGACCTACACCTCTTGGCCCCACGGCAAGGACAATAAGTCGGTCCCCGCCAATGGATCGCTGCTCGGCGCGCATCGCATCGCCGCCAACTACTCCAAGGAAATCAATTTTACCCTTGGCGAGGATTTCATGCCTCCGCTGCAAGCTCGCACCAGCGATGTCGCAGGCGGTGCCAGCAATCTCGCGTGGACCGGGCTCGACAAGGCGACCGGCTATTATGCCTGGGCGATGGGGGCCAAAGGCATGGGGCGCGGCGGTACGCCGACCGAAATGGTGTGGTGGGCCTCATCGAAACAGCAGGCCTTCGGCGGCCCGCTGTGGGATTGGATCTCGCCCGCCGGGGTGCGCAAGCTGATCGCAGCCGGAACGGTCATGCCGCCCGAACAGCGCGACTGCACCATCCCTGCCGAGGTGATGCAGGCGAGCGGGGAGGCGATGATGGTCAACCTCCAGGCCTATGGCCCGCAGGTCGATTTTGCCTATCCGGCGCGTCCGGCCGATGCCCGCAAGCCCTGGAACCCCGAATGGATCGCCCGCGTGCGGTTCCGTTCGTCAACCATGCTGCTCCCGGGGATGGAAGGCATGGCCGGGAGCATGGGGGGCACGGATACCGCTGCCGAGGGGAGCGGGGAACCGCCTAAGCCCGCCAAGAAGAAGTGCAAGGGGCTGAAGGGCATCGCCGAACGCGCGGCTGGGCTTTGCGAGTAGGCGCGCAAGTGGCTTTGCCCAATCCCCATCTTGGTGCATTAATGCAGTAATGCACCAAGATGGGAGGCGCTGCATGAAACTTCTGAAGACTTTGGTCGGGATCGCCGCCTTGGTTGCTGCGCCTGTGTTGGCTGAAGACGCATCTGGTGTGCAAGCCGCGTCCGATGATGCGTCGGAACCGGTGCAGGTCATGGTTCTGGGGATGTATCATTTCGCCAATCCCGGCCTTGATGTGGTCAAATTCAACGTCGATGACGTCCTCGCGCCCAAACGGCAGGCGGAAATTGCCAACCTTGTGGATAGTCTTGCCCAATGGGCCCCCACCAAGATCGCTGTCGAGAACGAGGCTGCGCCGCCGACACTCGCCTTGCCCGACTATGCTCAAACTGACGCGCTGCTGGCGACCGAGCGCAGCGAAAGCGTTCAGATTGGCTTTCGCCTCGCTCGGCAGCTCGGCCATGAGGCTGTTTATGGCCATGACGAGCGAGGGGGAGAGGGCGAGCCCGACTACTTCCCGATGGGTGAGGTGCAAGCCTTTGCCGAGGCTAACGAAATGATGGATGAGCTTGCGGCGATGTTTGCCGAAGTCGAGTCCATGACGACTGAACAACAAGAGCAACTGGCGAGGCAATCGATCGCCGAATCGCTGTTCGCGCACAATGACGGCGCGGCCTTGGCGCTGATGCACGACCGGCTTTACTACGCGCTGCTCCGCTTTGGCGACGGCAACAAGCAACCCGGAGCCGAGCTCAACGCCTACTGGTACATGCGCAACGCGAAGATATTCGCCAAGATCGCGATGGTGGCTCAGCCGGGTGACCGTGTCCTTGTCCTTGCGGGTAGCGGTCATGCCACGTGGCTGCGCCATTTCGCCGAGCGTGTTCCGGGATTCGAACTGGTCGAAGCGATGCCCTATCTCGAACGTGCGGCGGAGCGTTCGCGCGTCGCTGCGCCTTAGCCCTTAATCAAACCCCACGAAGCGCGCGGCCTCGTCCACGCTTTTGCGCAGGCTCACCACAGCGTTCGCCGGGAAGTCCGGATCGGGCCATCCAAGTGCGACCGCTTTCATGATCACCTGATCCTCCGGAATGCCTGCGTGTTCGCGCACCACTGGGCTCTGCATGATCCCTTGCGAGTTGATCACGCAGCCCAGCCCGCGCGACCACGCCGCATTGACCAGCGCCGTCGTCACTGCACCGCAATCGAAGGCGGTGTCATCCGAGCCGCCCAACTCGCGGTCATAGGTGACGATCACGCACACCGGCGCGTCGAACTGGCGGAAGCCGCGCAGCACCCAATCCTGCCGCGCGTCCTTGTCATCGCGTTCGATCCCCATCGCGCCGAACAATTGCTTGGCGACTTCGACCTGGCGATCGCGGTGGACGCCCGCAAACGCCTCGCCCCGCCGGAATTCGCGGCTGTCGGGGACTCCGGCGAGAATGTTGTCGGTGTTGCCCTTGCGGATGCGGCCCAGTGGCTCGCCGGTGATGACGTGGAAGTGCCAGGGCTGGGTGTTCATGGAGGTTGGCGAGCGCATCGCCATAGTGAGGATCTCTTCGATCAACGCACGCGGCACGGGCTTGTCGAGATAGCCGCGAATGCTCCGCCGCTCGAGGACGATTTCACTGTAAGTCTGGTCAGGCGTGCCGCCCATTTTTCTCTCTCCCGAATCTCTGTTCCGGGAGGCGTTAGCCCAGCCGGAGCGCCGCTCAAAGCACGCTACGGCAAGGGGACGGCGATTACGCTGCTTCTGCCAGCCGCAGCTCCAGCCGGTCCCAGATTTCCACCAGCGCCGCCGTCAGCTCGTCCATCATCTCATCGGTATGGTGCGGGCCGGGGGTGAAGCGCAGCCGCTCGGTGCCGCGCGGCACGGTGGGGAAGTTGATCGGCTGTACATAGACGCCGTACTCGGCGAGCAGGACGTCGCTGATCTTCTTTGCACGGATCGGATCACCCACCATCAGCGGGACGATGTGGGTGACAGAATCCATCACCGGCAGGCCCGCTTCGGCAAACTTCAACTTGAGCATGGCGGCGGCGCGCTGCTGCGCGTTACGCTCAACGCTGCTCTCCTTGAGGTGCCGCACCGAAGCGAGCACGCCCGCCACTAGCACCGGCGACAGCGAGGTCGTGAAGATGAACCCCGGCGCGTAGGAGCGGATGCAGTCCACCACCTTGTGGCTCGCCGCGATATAGCCGCCCATCACGCCGAATGCTTTGCCGAGCGTGCCTTCGATGATGTCGATCCGGTGGGCCGCACCGTCGCGCTCCGAAATGCCGCCGCCGCGCGCGCCGTACATGCCGACCGCGTGAACCTCGTCGATATAGGTGAGCGCGTTGTACTTTTCCGCGAGGTCGCAGATCGCGTGGATCGGGGCGACATCGCCGTCCATCGAATAGACGCTTTCGAACGCGATCAGCTTGGGCGTGTCGATGTCGACGCTGGCGAGCAGTTCTTCGAGGTGCGCCACGTCATTGTGACGGAACACCTTCTTGTCGCAGCCCGAATTGCGGATGCCCGCGATCATGCTGGCGTGGTTCAGCTCGTCCGAGAAGATTACGCAGCCCGGCAGCAGCTTGGCGAGCGTCGAAAGCGTTGCGTCGTTCGAGACGTATCCGCTGGTGAACAGCAGGGCCGTGTCCTTGCCGTGCAGGTCGGCGAGTTCATTTTCCAATTGCACGTGGAAGTGGGTGTTGCCGCCAATATTGCGGGTGCCGCCTGAACCTGCCCCGACATCATGCAGCGCAGCTTCCATCGCGCCGATCACCTTGTCGTGCTGGCCCATGCACAGGTAATCGTTCGAGCACCAAACCGTGATCGGCTTGGGACCATTGTGCCCATGGAAACAGCGCGCGTTGGGATAGGCGCCCTTGTTGCGCATGATGTCGATAAAAACCCGGTACCGGCCTTCTTCATGCAACCGGTCGATGGCGGAATCGAAGATCTGATCGTAGTTCACTCGCATCTCGCTGCTCTCGCGGCCGCTCACGCGGGCGCTACGTTCCTGCCGTGCTTCTTTTGTCACGCCATAACGTGCCAGACGGCGGTTGGTTTCGCGCGATTATCTAGGGTGCGAGTGCAGTTTTTGCCACAGCGATCTTTGCGAGCGTTTCGCAAGGCTGGCGGCATCAATCAGAACGCTTCTGCCGGGCCGAATCCGCGCGTGGCGAGGGCTTCTTCCAGCCCTTGTGCCCCGGTCAGCGGCCCGGTGACGACGAAGCGGTTGGGGCCTTGCGCGGCGAAGCTCTGCCCTTCAAGCAAGTGGGCGATCCGGCGCGCGATACCCTCGGCGCCGTCCACTTGGGCGACATCGCTCCCGAAGGCAGCGGCGAGCTCATCAGACAGCAACGGGAAGTGGGTGCAGGCGAGCACCAGGGTGTCGATGTCCGCTCCGCCCGGCATGGCGGCAAGCCGCGCGTGAACGTCTGCGATCAGCGCCGGATCGACCGGCTGCCCGCGCAGCTTGGCCTCGGCAGCGGCAACAAGGCCAGGAGCCGCGACCCGCAGCAGGCGCTTTCCGCTGGCAAACTGCGCTTCGAGATCATCGACATAGGCCTGCCGGATCGTCGCTTCGGTCCCGACGAGGCCTATGGTGCCGGAGCGGGTAACCGCAGCAGCAGGCTTGATCGCTGGTACGGTGCCGACCACCGGAATCTCCAGCACATCTCGCACCATGCCCAGCGCGATGGTCGATGCAGTATTGCAGGCAATGCAGGCAAGCCGCGGCTGATACCGCTCCGCCATCCGCCCCAGCAACCCCGCAACCCGCGCGGCGATCTGGGCTTCGGTCTTGGTGCCGTAGGGCAGGCCCGCAAGGTCGGCGGCGTAAATCACCGGAGCCTCGGGCAGCGCCTTGCGCAAGGCGTCGTACACGGTCAGCCCGCCGACGCCGGAATCGAACAGCAGGATGGGGGATGTGGCCTCGACGTTCAAAAAAATCTCCGTTCCGGCTGAGCTTGTCGGACACGAAGTAGGCCAAAGGCCAACCCTCGTCCTTTTCTTTTTTCACATGGCCATTAGAAGAAAGGGCGGCCGTTGGGCAATGCCCGCCCTTGCGGGTCGACAAGCTCAGGGCGAACGGGACGGGTCTGATGGAATTGTTTTTCGCCGCGCTTTTAGGCTTCGCGCTCGGCTCGATCCCCTTCGGTCTGATCCTCACCCGTGCAGCCGGGCTGGGGGATGTGCGCAAGATCGGTAGCGGCTCGATTGGCGCGACCAATGTGCTGCGCACCGGCAACAAGGGGCTGGCTGCGGCAACGGTACTGCTGGACGCGGCCAAGGCGGCGGTGCCGGTGCTGGTCGCCGGACACTTCTGGCCCGGCACCGAAGGCGTAGCCGCGGTTGCGGCGGTTGCGGGGCATTGCTTCACGCCGTGGCTCGCATTCAAGGGCGGCAAGGGCTTTGCGAGCGCTGCTGGCGCGCTGCTCGCGTTGGCGTGGCCCGCGATGCTGGCCTGCGCTGCGATCTGGGCCATCACCCTGTATGTCAGCCGGATTTCCTCGGTGTCTTCGATGGTGACAGTGGTCGCATCGCCGCTGGTGGCATGGGGGCTGGGCTATCCTGACGCCATCCCGCCGCTGATTGCGATTGCTGCCATCGTGCTGGTGCAACACCGCGCCAATATCGGGCGATTGATGCGCGGGGAGGAGCCGAAGGTGGGTTCCTCGGGCAAGGCATGATCCTTCCTCACCCTTCGTCATGCCGGCGCAGGCCGGGACCCAGAGCGGCAAGCGCAGCCCGGTGGGTCACTGGGCCCCGGCCTTCGCCGGGGTGACGAGTATGGAAGAGGTCGCACTCAAACTCACTCAAGCAGAAGCTTTCGCGCGCATTCGTCTGCTGCGCTCGCCCAATATCGGGCCGGTGAGCTATCGCCAATTGCTGGCGCGGTTCGGCACAGCGGCGGCGGCGCTCGACGCCTTGCCCGATCTGGCGATCCGGGGGCGGGGGCCGTATCGCCCAGCCAGCGTCGAGAGTATCGAGCGCGAAGTCGCGGGGGTCCGCCAGGCCGGGGCGCGGTATCTGTTCCACGATCAGCCTGATTACCCTGCGTTGTTGGCCGAGCTGGACTCTGCTCCGCCGATCGTCACCTGTCGGGGCCGCTTGTCGCTGGCAAGCGAGCCCTGCGTCGCGCTGGTCGGCGCGCGCAACGCCAGCGGGGCGGCGGTCAAGCTGGCACGCGATTTCGCCGCCGCTCTGGCCGAGGCGGGGTTCACTGTCGTATCCGGCCTTGCGCGCGGCATCGACGGCGCGGCGCATGAAGGCGCGTTTCCGCAGACCATTGGGGTGATCGCCAGCGGCATCGACATCGCCTATCCGCCGCAGCACACCGCATTGCAGGAACGCATCGCGACAGACGGCCTGCTGATCGCTGAACAACCTCCCGGCACCGAGCCGCGCGGGCGGCATTTCCCCTCACGCAACCGCATCATCGCCGGGCTTGCCAGTGGCACGTTGGTAGTCGAGGCCGCGCCGCAATCAGGCTCCCTCATCACCGCGCGGTTGGCGGGCGAGGCGGGGCGCGAGGTGATGGCGATCCCCGGCTCTCCGCTTGATGCACGAGCGAGCGGCTGCAACCAGCTGATCCGCGAAGGCGCGGTGCTGGTGCAGACCCCGGACGAGGTGGTGGAACTCCTACAAAGCTTCACCGGCGCCCCGCGTTCGCGCTTCCGGGTGGGGGACGCGGCGGCTGACTTCGACTACGCCGAACTCGCCAAGCTCAACTGGGGCGAGGCGCGGGCCGATCTTTCAGGCGACATCGCCAACCTGCTGACCAACGCGCCGGTCGCCGTCGATGAATTGATCCGTCAGACAGCCGCCACCGCAGCCGAGGTGCATATGGCACTGCTGGAACTGGAACTGGCGGGCGAGTTGGTGCGTGAGGCTGACGGGGCCGTCCGCCGCGCCGGATAAGCGCCCCCTTGCACAACCCGCTTGACGCTGTAAGCCGCGCCGCTCCACCCTCGCGCGTACACACGTAAGGGACACCCCGGCACTATCATGCAGCTTGTCATCGTTGAATCCCCCGCCAAGGCAAAGACCATCGAGAAATATCTCGGCAAGGACTTCAAGGTTCTCGCCTCCTATGGTCACGTCCGCGATTTGCCGCCCAAGGATGGCAGCGTCGATCCCGAGGCTGACTTTGCGATGGAGTGGGAACTCTACCGCGACAAGCAAAGCCGTTTCAAGGAAATCGCCGACGCGGCCAAAGGCGCAAGCCGCCTCGTGCTGGCGACTGACCCTGACCGCGAGGGTGAGGCGATCAGCTGGCACGTGCTGGAGCTGCTGAAGAAGCGCAAAAGCGTCCCCGCCAATGTGCAGCGCGTCACCTTCAACGCGATCACCAAGCAGGCTGTGACCGAAGCGATGGCCCGCCCGCGTGAGCTGGATCAGCCGCTGATCGATGCCTATCTGGCGCGCCGGGCGCTCGATTACCTGTTCGGCTTCACTCTCTCGCCCGTCCTGTGGCGCAAGCTGCCCGGTGCCAAGAGCGCGGGCCGCGTGCAGTCGGTCGCGCTGCGTCTCATCGTCGAGCGCGAGCGCGAGATCGAGGCCTTCCGCGCGGACGAATACTGGAGCGTCGTCGCGCGAATGATGCACGACGGCACCGAGTTCGATGCGCGCCTCGTCAAGTTCCGGGGCGATAAGCTGGAGAAGCTGAGCCTCGGCCAGCAGGGCATCGCGATGGAGGCGAAAGCCGCTGTCGAAGCCGGACGCTTCACCGTCGAAGGCGTTGAAACCAAGCCGCTGAAGCGCAACCCCGCGCCGCCATTCACCACCTCTACGCTCCAGCAGGAGGCCGCGCGCAAGCTGGGATACTCGGCGCAGCACACCATGCGGCTGGCGCAGAGCCTCTACGAGGCGGGCGCGATCACCTATATGCGGACCGACGGCGTGCAGATGGACATGAGCGCGATTCTGGCCGCACGCGATGCGATTGCTGCGCGCTTCAGCGAGGATTACCGCCCCGAAAAGCCGCGCATGTACAGCACCAAGGCGAAGAACGCGCAGGAGGCCCACGAAGCGATCCGGCCGACCGATTTCACCCGTGAGCGCGCCGCGAGCGGCGACGAGGGCAAGCTCTACGACCTCATCTTCAAGCGCGCGATGGCGAGCCAGATGGCGACCGCGCAGCTGGAACGCACCACGGTGACCTTCCGCGATGCGACCGGCCAGCACGAGCTGCGCGCCACCGGGCAGGTGGTTCGCTTCCCCGGCTTCCTTGCGGTCTATCAGGAAAGCTTCGACGATAGCGATGATGAAGACGGCAGCCTGTTGCCGGTGATGAAATCGGGCGATTGCCCCGCGAAGCGCGCGGTCGATGCCACCCAACACTTCACCCAGCCGCCGCCGCGCTTCTCGGAAGCGTCGCTGGTCAAGCGACTGGAGGAGCTCGGCATCGGACGTCCGTCCACCTACGCCTCGACCATCCAGACCCTTCGTGACCGCGCCTATGTGCGGATGGAGAAGAACCGCTTCTTCGCCGAGGAATCCGGCCGGTTGCTGACCGCCTTCCTCGAGCGCTTCTTCCCCACCTATGTCGCCTATGATTTCACGGCGGGCATGGAGGACGAACTCGATATCGTCTCGGACGGGCGTGAGGATTACAAGCTGCTGCTCGCCCGGTTCTGGAAGGACTTCAAGCCCAAGGCTGACGAGGTGATGGAGAAGCTCCCCTCGGAAGTGACCGAGGCACTGGACGAATATCTCTCTGACTTCCTGTTCCCGCCGCGCGAAGACGGCAGCGATCCGCGCGCCTGCCCGCTCTGCGCCAGCGAGGGTCGCGCCAATGGCCGTCTGGCGTTGCGCGGCGGCAAGTTTGGCGCCTTTGTCGCTTGCGCCAATTACCCCGAGTGCAAATACACCCGCCGCTTTGCCCAGCCGGGCGGCGAGGGTGAGGGCGGGGCGGATGACGGCATCATGGGCCAGCACCCTGAAACCGGCGAGGACATCCACCGCAAGACCGGCCGCTTCGGCCCCTATGTCCAGATGGGTGACGGCAAGGAAGCCAAGCGCGCCTCGATCCCCAAGGACTTGGACGATTTTGATCTGGATTGGGCGGTGAAGCTGCTCGATATGCCGCGCATCATCGGCGCGCATCCGGATACGGGGCTGGAGATCGAAGCCAATATCGGGCGTTACGGGCCCTATCTGCGGCACGATGGCAAGTACGGCAAACTCACCAACACCCGCGAAGTGTTCGAGGTGGGGATGAACCGTGCGGTCGATCTGCTGGCGCAGGCCGCCAATCGCGGCGGGGCGACACGCGGGACGTCGGAGCCCATCGCGACGCTCGGCGCGCACCCCACCAGCGGCGGGGAGATCAAGGTCATGCCGGGCCGCTATGGACCCTATGTGACCGATGGCACCACCAACGCCACGATCCCGCGCGACGCCAAGCCAGAGGATGTAACGCTCGAACAGGCGATCGCACTGATCGACGCGCGCATCGCTAAGGGTCCGCCGGCCAAGAAGGGCAAGAAGAAAGCCGCGCCCAAGAAGGCTGCTGCCAAGAAACCCGCGGCCAAGAAGGCGCCCGCGAAGAAGAAGGCTGCGGCCAAGAAGGCCTGACAAAACGACGATCTGAGAGCCGGAGGGCGACAAAGACCCTTCCGGTGCTCGGTCGTTTGCAAATAATAAAGCATTTGGACCTTACCACGGTGGCCGGAAAAAGGGCTCCCGCCGTGATAGAAATCGAAATCCAGAACGAGACCCATCAGACCCAGAGCCGCATCCGCTTTGCTGCGGTGCCGCGCATCGGCGAAGGCATCCGCCTGCGCGAACCCGATGGGATGTGGGCAAGCTATGATGTGCTCGACGTGTGGTACCAGAAGGCCGAATTCGGCGATGTCTGGATGCCCTATCTTCACATTCGCATGACGCCCGGCGAAGAGGTCGGCACGCTCGACTCCGCCGATCCCTATTCCGACGATTACGCCGCCAAGGCGTATGAGTCGGGCTTTGCGACAATGGGCGGGGGACGGTAACCGTGCAGAACCTAATCAAGCGCAATTCCGGCCCCAATCGCCGCACTGTGACAGATGGCAAGACGCTGGCGGAAAAGCTCGCGCAGAACGAAAAAGTGCTGGCCGCTGCTGCCGACGAGGACGAAGCCCGCGTCGCCGCCGAGCCTGCCGTACCGCCGCGTCCGGCCCCGACAGGTCAGGGCAGCGCGTCCGAACCCGACGATACCGCCGCGATTGTCGCTGCCGCCAAGGCGATGCGCGACCGCTATTCCGGCCAGCCAGCGCCCGCGGCGACCGCCAAGACCTGCCTCATCGTCGATGACAGCCGGGTGATCCGCAAGGTATCCAGCAAGATCGCATTGAGCCTCGGCTATGTTCCGGTCGAAGCTGAAAACGGCGAGGAGGCTTTGGCGCGCTGCAAGAAGTCGATGCCCGATCTGGTGCTGACCGATTGGAACATGCCGGAAATGGACGGCATCACCTTCGTCACCAAACTGCGCTCGATCCCCACGCCCAAAGAGCCGGTGGTGGTGTTCTGCACTTCGAACGGCGAGGCCCAGGACATCCATGATGGCATCGCGGCAGGTGCAGACGACTACATCGTCAAGCCGTTCGACGAGGCTGCGTTGAAAGCGAAGCTGGAGAAGCTGGGGCGGGGGTGAACCCTCCACCCGTCGCCCCGTGCTTGACACGAGGCTTGGCTTTTCTTTCTTCGAAATTAACGTAATATCAGCCGCTTGGAAAAGGGTGGCTGGCTATACATCATGGCGAACCGCTATCGCGGCGGCATGTATATCGGCGTCACTGCCGATGCCATCCGCCGCGTGCACCAGCACCGCGAGGGCGAAGGCTCCCAACATGTGCACGATTTCGGCAAGCGGCGGTTGGTCTATGTCGAGCACCACGAAACAATCGAAGGCGCGATCGCTCGCGAAAAGCTGGTCAAGAAATGGCGCCGCGAATGGAAATTCGCGCTGATTGAGGCGGATAATCCCGATTGGGATGATCTGTGGGATCAGTGGTTCGCGCCCCGCGCACCAGAAGATTAGCCAAGCCCCGTGTCAAGCACGGGGCGACGGGTTTGGTGAGGGGGCAAGGCAACTATCCCCTCAATCGTCGCCCCGGACTTGATCCGGGGCTTGGCTATTCTCATTCAAGTGTCGGTAGGATGCCTGTCTGGTCGAGAGATGCGTCCAGCAGCTGACAAGCGCGGCTCCGAAGTGCCGCTTTCCAGGCTCGTCGCTCCAGCTCACTTAGCGGCATTGGCTCATGCCGTTTTGTTATCTCTCGGTCTCTGGACATCGGAAAGTCATGAAACTTAACCCAGTTCTCTGGCAAAACTTGCATGTGGGCATGCGCCACAAGATTCCGGAAGTGAAAGTCAAAATCAACTTTGTGCAACACTGTAATGGCCAAATGCTCAAATCTTGCAAGCGGCCCAAACTGAAAAACTCTTCGTAGATACTTTATCCGAGCTGGAAAAGAGAACGGGTATTGCTCTCGAACATCGATGTATTCGCTCATCTTAGATGCCCTTATGCAAAGGACAGATAGTCGGTAGTCGATTTCGCTGTGGGCAGAAATGATCGCGCCTCGGAAGAGTAACGCAGCTTCGACGTCTCCCCGCGTCGACCATGGGTTCACCTCAACCGCATAAGCACTCCGAGCTTGGTTTCTCGGAGGCTCGCGAAGGAATGCCTGAACCGGTCGTCTGTAGAAGTCGGAGACCATCGTTCACCGCACCCAATCGAGCCCCATCTCCTCGAAGATCTCCTTATCCTCGGCCCAGTTCTCCAGCTGCTTCACATGGAGATAGAGGTGCACCGGCACGCCCAGCACTTCGCTCAATTCCTTGCGCGCCGCCGCCCCGATCTGCTTGATGCGCGCTCCGCCCTTGCCGAGTACGATGGCGCGCTGGGTTTCGCGCGCCACCACGATCTGCTGGTGGATTTCGATGCTGCCATCTTTCCGCACCTCGTATTTCTCGGGCCGCACCGCGCTGTCATAGGGCAGTTCCTCGTGGAGCTGCTGGTAGAGCTGTTCGCGGGTGATTTCGGCGGCGAGCAGGCGTTCCGACGCATCGGAGACCTGATCTTCGGGATACATCCATTCGCCTTCGGGCATCATGCCGGCCAGCGCGTCCTTCAGTTCCGGCACCCCGTCCCCCGTCAGTGCCGAGACGAAGTAAATCTCGGCAAAATCGACCTTGCCCGCCAGATCCTGCGCGAGCGCCAGCATCGGCTCCTTCTTGGAACGGTCGACCTTGTTGATGACGAGGATTTTGCGTTCCGGGCGGCCCGCCAGTGCCTCCAACAGCGGCTCCAGCTCGTGACGGCGCTGCTTGATCGGATCTACCAGCAGCAGCACGGCATCGGCGCTTTCCGCGCCTTCCCAAGCGGCGCTGACCATCGCGCGGTCGAGCCTGCGGCGCGGCGCGAAGATGCCGGGGGTGTCCACCAGGATCATCTGCACGCCTGCGCCGTCCAGCTCATGCAAGGCGATGCCGAGCATCCGCGCGCGGGTGGTCTGCGCCTTGGCGCTGGTGATCGCGACCTTCTGGCCGACCAATTGGTTCACCAGGGTCGATTTCCCGGCGTTCGGCGCGCCGATCACGGCAACGACTCCGCAGCGGGTCGGGGGGGACGAGGGGGGTGTCTGAGTCATGGTTCGATTGTATCCGTTCGCCCTGACATTGTCGAAGGGCTGTTTCGAAGGAGTGGGCAGCGATTGGCGCGGCTTATGCAGGCGATGACGCGGGTTATGCAGCGGTTGTCCGGCGTCAGCCTAGGGGTAGGGCGGAGGGGCCAGCAATGTTTCACGTGAAACATATAGAGAACATGGCCGCACTACCTCATCCGAACGCCTCCAGAAATGCCTTGGCTGCGAGCCGTTCGGCTTCGCCCTTGCTGGTGGCGGTTGCCTCTGCCGCGCCGACATTGCGCACGCTGACCTGCACGGTGAAGCGGGCGGCATGGTCAGGGCCGCTGCGGTCGATAACTTCGTAGAGCGGAGGCGCACGCCGGTTGCCCGCGGCCCATTCCTGCAACGCGCTTTTGGGATGCTTGGACTTGCCCTCGTCGCCTTCCAGCTCATGCGACCACAGGCGGTAGATCATGGCCTGCGCGGCGTCGAAGCCACTCTCGATGAAGCAGGCGCCGATCAGGGCTTCCATCACATCGCCAAGGATCTTGTCGCTGTCCGCCCCGCCATCGTCACGCGCCTGCTTGCCGAGGCGGATGTGGACGGGAAGGTCAATCGCACGGGCGATGCGCGCGCAAGTCGCCCCGCTGACGAGCGCATTCAGACGCTGCGAAAGCCGCCCTTCGGGGGCATCTCCGGCGCGGAACAGCCAGCTCGCTACCGAGAGCCCCAGGACCCGGTCACCCAGAAACTCAAGCCGCTGGTAATCGGCGACTTCCGCGCCTGAGCCGTTGAAGCTCCCGTGGGTGAGCGCCTCGATCCACGGAGCCTCGTTGGCGATGACAAAGCCTTTGGCCTCAAGCCATTCGCGGGTCGCGGGGGCGAGGCCGGTCACAGCGTGTCTCCGATCCGGTCCCAGCGCGCGGCGGAAAACCATGTCCACGGCTTGCCCCAATCGGCACTGCCATCGGTCGACCAGACGATGATCGCGGCGCGCCCGACCAGCAGGTCTTGCGGGACAAAGCCGACCCCGTCGCCGGCCACCGCCGGAAAGCGGCTGTCGCGCGAACTGTCGCGGTTGTCGCCCATCACGAACAGGCGGCCCGCGGGCACGGTCACCTCGGCGAAGCCATCGTAAGGGGTGAGGCCAAAATCGAGCGTGGTGTAAGACGGGCCGCCCGGCAGCGTCTCGCGGAATGCAGTGTAGCGGCACACTTCCATGCCGTCCGCCCCATCGGCCAGATCGCCGCCCCAGGCGCAGCCGGTATTCGACGATTGCGCCACCGGCACGTCGGCGATCCGTTGTCGCGGCAGACGCGCGCCGTTCAGCACGACCTCGCCGCCGATCACCGCCACCCGGTCACCCGGCAGGCCGATCACCCGCTTGATATATTCGCGCCCGTCGACCGGGTGCTTGAAAATCACGATATCCCCGCGCTCGGGCGTGCCGGGCAGCAAGCGTCCGCTTGGAAGCGGCAGATCGAAAGGCAGCGAATGGCGCGATATGCCATAGGGCCACTTGGCCGCCAGCAGGTAATCGCCGTTCATCAGCCGCGGCAACATGCTCTCCGATGGGATGGAGAAGGGCGAAAACACCAGCGTACGAAACGCCAGCACCGCCAGCAGCAGCTTGATCAGGAACCAGACGAAACCGCCCCAGCTCTCGCGGGCACGGGCGCCATCTGCGGCAGGCTGGCCTGCGTCGAGCGTTTGGGCCTCAAGCGATTGGGTCTTAACATCCATCGTCTCTGCCCTTACTCGCAGCCGCACACTTGCGTAAAGGGAAACGGCGATGAGCACTTCGGATGGGGCAAAGGGTCATGCGGCTATCGCGGCAGCATGGACGCAGCTGAAGGCTCTGCCACAGCCCAAGCTCGCCGACCTGTTCGCCGCGGATCCCGATCGGCCCGCCAGCCTGACTCGGCGGATCGCCTGGCCAGTGGAGCCCGGCAGCGCCGGCGAGGCCGGGATGCGGATCGATTTTTCGAAAACCCATCTGAACGATGACGCGCTCACCGCCTTCGAAGCGCTGGCCGAAGCGGCAGGCTTTGATGCGGCGCGTGAGGCGCTGTTTGGCGGCGGGATCATCAACGTCACCGAAGGCCGCGCTGCGACCCACGGCGCGCTGCGCGGCAGCGGCACGCCCGCGCAGGTCGATGAGGCCGAGGCGCTGCTCACCCGCATGAGCCTACTGGTCGAAGCGATCCACGAAGGCGCGCTGGGCGAAATCAAGCATTGCATCGCCATCGGCATCGGCGGATCGGCGCTGGGCCCGGCGCTCGCGATTGATGCGCTGACCCGCGATCTGGCGCTGGTCGATGTGCACGTGGTCTCGAACATTGACGGACTGGCGCTGGAACAGGCGTTCCGGGCCTGCGATCCGGAGACGACTCTGATTGCGGTCGCCTCCAAGACCTTCACCACCATTGAGACCATGACCAATGCCGAAAGCGCGCTGAAGTGGTTGGCCGAAAACGGTGTGGATGATCCGGGCGGCCGGGTGATCGCGCTCACCGCGTCGCCGGAAAAGGCCGTCGAGTGGGGCGTGGACGAAACCCGCGTGCTACCCTTCATCGAGAGCGTGGGAGGGCGCTATTCGCTGTTCTCCTCGATTGGGTTCCCGGTTGCGCTCGCCATCGGCATGGAGGAATTCCGCGCGATGCTGGCGGGCGCCAAGGCGGTGGATGATCACTTCCGCGCGGAGGAAGGTCGGGCCAATGCGCCGCTGCTGGCTGCGTTTGCGGACCAATATTACACCCGCCTGCGCGGTTGCCAGACCCGCGCCGTGTTCGCTTATGACGAGCGGCTCGCGCTGCTGCCCGATTACCTCCAGCAGCTCGAGATGGAATCGAACGGCAAGAGCGTGAAGACCGATGGCTCCCCGGTTGACGGGCCGACGGCAGCGATCACCTGGGGCGGGGTGGGGACCGACGCGCAGCACGCGGTGTTCCAGCTGCTGCATCAGGGCACGCATCTGATCCCGGTCGATTTCCTCGTCAGTATTGGGCCCGGCGACCAGCTTGATCCGGCGCATCACCGTATCCTGCTGATGAACTGTCTCGCACAGGGGGCCGCGCTGATGGCGGGCAAGCCGGCTGATGATCCGGCGCGGGCCTATCCGGGCGACCGGCCCTCGACCACCTTCCTGATCGACGATTGCGATGCGGCTGCATTGGGCGCGCTGATCGCCTTTCACGAACACCGCACCTTTGCCAATGCGGTGCTGATGGGGATCAACCCCTTCGACCAGTTCGGGGTGGAGCTGGGCAAGGCGATCGCGAAGCAAATCGAAAGCGGGGAGGGCGAGTTCGATGCCAGCACGCGAGCTTTGCTGGCAGCAGCGGGGCTGGGGTAAACCCCCACACGATCTGTCGCCCCGTGCTTGACACGGGGTTAGGCTTTTTGCGGCCCCGACTGCACTTGCCAAAGGCAGCCAAGCCCCGTGTCAAGCACGGGGTGACGATGATTAGCGGCCTGGGGGCATCTCGTAATCGTTTGACTTTTGCGCCCCGCGCGCCCACATGGCCTCCATCGAAGCGCGCTAGCCATGCGTGAAGCGGCGGAAATCTGAAAACATCCGCCCCGGCCGCACTTCGGTTCTACCTCCAAGACTTCCCTTTTCACGCGGGCGGTTTCAACCCCCGCGCCGCGCGTGGCGTGCCCGTTGACGATTTGCGTCAGGGGTGGCCCAGCGCGCGTCGCAGATTGTTTGCGAGTTTTTTTCCATATGACTACTTTTGCTGACCTCGGGCTGTCGCAGCCCGTGCTCCAGGCTCTTGACCTCAAGGGCTACACCGTGCCGACCCCGATCCAGGAACAGGCCATCCCCGCCGTGCTGAAGGGCCGCGACCTGCTCGGCATCGCGCAGACCGGCACCGGCAAGACCGCGGCCTTTATGCTCCCCAGCATTGATCGCCTGCGCGAAGCCGACAAGCAGATCCCGTTCAAGTCCTGCCGGATGCTGGTGCTGGCCCCGACCCGCGAGCTCGCGGTGCAGATTGCCGACAGCGCCCGTGATTACGGCGCGCTCGCCGGACTCAAGGTGCAATGCATCGTTGGCGGCACCAGCGTGAGCAAGGATCGCAACAAGCTGCACCGCGGCGCAGACATTCTGGTGGCAACGCCGGGCCGTCTGCTCGATCTGATCGACCAGAAGGCGCTCAACCTTGCCGGTATCGAAATTCTGGTGCTCGACGAAGCCGACCAGATGCTCGACCTCGGCTTCATCCACGCGCTGCGCAAGATCCGCGAACTGGCCCCCAAGGATCGCCAGACGCTGTTCTTCAGCGCGACCATGCCGAAGGCGATCAAGGAGCTGGTGAGCGGCTTCTGCAACAACCCTGTGCAGGTTTCGGTCACGCCGGAAAGCACGACCGCCGAACGCATCGACCAGTACCTCTTCATGGTCCAGCAGGACGAGAAGCTGGCCCTGCTCGAAATGATCCTCAAGGGCCGTCACACCGTGCCCGGTACGGTTGAGCGCGTGCTGATCTTCACCCGTACCAAGCATGGCGCGGACCGGGTGGTGAAGAAGCTGGAACAGGCAGGCATCCCCGCCAACGCGATCCACGGCAATAAGTCGCAGCCGCAGCGCCAGCGCGCGCTCGACGAGTTCCGCAAGGCCCGCGTGCCGGTGCTGATCGCGACCGATGTGGCCGCGCGCGGGATCGACATTCCGGGCGTCAGCCACGTGATCAATTACGAGCTGCCCAACGTGCCTGAGCAATACGTGCACCGTATTGGCCGCACCGCGCGTGCGGGCAAGAGCGGGATCGCGATTGCCTTCTGTGCCGAGGACGAACGCGCATACCTCAAGGATATCCGCAAGGTGACCGGCGCTGAGCTTGACCGTCTTCCGCTGCCGGACAATTTCCGCGCCGTGGTGGAAGGCGAAGGCCCGACCAAGCCGGCCGCTCGCACGCCGATGAAGCGCGTCAGCCCGCGCCCGCTCGGCCAGCGTCCTCAGGGTGACCGCAAGCCGCAAGGTGATCGTCGCCCCGATGGCGAGCGTCGTCCGCAGCAGGGCGAACAGCGCCGCGCAGAGGGTGATCGCAAGCCGCAGGGCGAGCGTCGTCCTGAGGGTGATCGTCGTGCCTTCGGCACTAAGCCCGGCGGCAACGGCGGCGGCCAGCGTCACCCCGGTGGCGGCGGGCGTCCCGCTGGTAACGGCGGCGGCAATGGCGGTGGGAACCGCGGCCGTGGTCGTCCCGGCGGCGGCGGCGGCGGCGGCGGTCGTCCCCGCGCAGCCAGCGTCTAACAATTAGAATAAGAAGGGCGGGAGCGGCAAACTCCCGCCCTTTCCTTATCTGAATCCGGCATTTCACCTTCGCATGGTTGCCGCTCCGCCCCTGTGACGCCATATGCGTGTCCGCGACGATGGGAGCAGCATGATGACGGGCGAATACGACTTTGATCTCTTCACCATCGGCGCAGGTTCGGGCGGGGTACGCGCCAGCCGTGTTGCCGCAGCCCACGGCGCCAAAGTGGCCGTTGCCGAGGAATACCGCGTCGGCGGCACCTGCGTGATCCGTGGGTGCGTCCCCAAGAAGATGCTCGTCTACGGCGCGCATTTCGCCGAGGATCTCGAAGACGCGCAGGCCTTTGGCTGGACCATCCAAGGTAAGAGCTTCGACTGGATCAAGCTGCGTGATAATGTCCAGCAGGATGTGACCCGGCTGGAAGGCCTCTATGGGCAGACCTTGTCGAACCACAACGTCACCATCTTCAACGAACGTGCTACGATCACCGGCGATCACCAGATCACGCTGGCGAGCGGCAAGGTCGTCACTGCCAAGCACATCCTCGTCGCCACCGGCGCGCGCCCGGCTATCCCCGATTTTCCGGGCAACGAGCACGTCATCACCTCGAACGAAGCGTTTCATCTCGACGCCATTCCGCGCCGCATCCTGATTGCGGGGGGCGGCTATATCGCCAACGAGTTTGCTGGGATCTTCAACGAATTCGGCAGCAAGGTGACAATCGCCAATCGCTCGGACACGATCCTGCGCAGCTATGATGCGGCACTGCGGGACCGGCTGCTGCAAATCTCTATGGTGAAGGGCATCGAGTTCTGTTTCCACGCCGAGTTCGAGCAGGTGGAAAAGCAAGATGATGGCACTCTGCTGGTCAAGCTGACGGGCCAGGACCCGCGCGAATTCGATGTCGTGATGGTCGCCACTGGCCGCGTGCCGAATGTCGAAGGCCTCGGGCTGGAGACCATCGGGGTCGAAGTTGGCAGCAAGGGTGAAATCATCGTCGATGCCTTCAGCAAGACCAATGTCGACTATGTTTATGCCGTGGGCGATGTGACCGACCGGGTGCAGTTGACCCCTGTGGCGATCCGCGAAGGGCAGGCGTTTGCTGACTCTGTGTTCGGCGGGGTCGAGCCTTACGCGGTCGATCATTCCTGCGTGCCCAGCGCGGTGTTCAGCCACCCGCCGATCGCCGCCGTCGGCATGACCGAGAGCGAGGCGCGCAATCAGCTCGGCAATATCAAGGTCTTTCAGTCCGACTTCCGGCCGATGAAGAACGTCGTGGCGGGGCGCAACGAACGCAGCCTTTACAAGATGATCGTCGATGCCGCGAATGACCGGATCGTTGGCATTCACATGATCGGCCCTGACGCGCCCGAGATCATGCAAGCGGCCGCGATTGCGGTGAAGGCGGGACTGACCAAGGCAGATTTCGACGCCACAGTCGCGATCCACCCGACGATGGCGGAAGAGCTGGTGCTGTTCAAATAGGCTGCGTGCCGCTGTCGTGCTGCTAAGGTGCGATGACACTCAAACAGGGGAAGCGCAGCATGGCCGATACCATCCTTGTGACCGGCGGCACCGGCTATATCGCGGGCGAGCTCATCGATCAGGCGTTGGCGGCGGGCAAGGCGGTGCACACCACCGTGCGCAATGCCGCCAAAAGCGAACCGCGCCTGCGTGCCCGCTGGCCCGAGGCAGGCGAGCGGTTGCGAGTGTTTCAGGCCGATCTGGAGCATGACGCGGGCTGGGCCGAGGCCTGCGCGGGCTGCGACGGGGTGGCCCATGTCGCCTCGCCTTTCCCGCTCGCGGTGCCGAAACACGCCGATGAGCTGGTGATCCCGGCGCGCGAAGGGGCCTTGCGGGCGCTGCGCTTTGCCCATGCGGCGGGGGCGGGACGCTTCGTCCTGACCAGTTCGGCGGCCGCGATTGCCTATGGCCACGGCCCCGGCAAGGATCGCTTTGACGAGCGGGACTGGACCGTGCTCGAAAATCCGGCCGTGCCGCCTTACCACCGCTCCAAGACCGTGGCCGAAAAAGCCGCGCGCGAATGGGTTGCAGCGAATGCGCCCGCTATGGCGTTCTGCTCAGTCAATCCGGTCGCGGTGCTGGGGCCGGTGGTGAATGACGATCTGTCGACCTCGATCGAGCTGGTGCGCAAGCTGCTGACTGGCGAGATCCCGGCGCTGCCCGCGGTCGGCTTCGGCATTATCGACGTGCGCGATGTGGCCCGCGCCCATCTGCTGGCGCTCGATGCGCCTGCTGAAACCGTGCGCGGCGAGCGCTTTCCGGTGCAGGACCGCTTTGTGTGGATGACCGAGATTGCGCAAGTGCTGCGAAACCGCACGCCTGAGCTTGCGCGCAAGGTGCCGACCCGCAAACTGCCCGACTTCGTCGTCACCCTGCTAGCGCCGATGATGGCCGAGATGAAGCAGGTGAAAGCAGAACTCGGCCGTACCCGCGATGTCTCGGGCGAGCACACGCGGCGCGTGCTGGGCATGGATTTTATCGCTGCCGAAGACAGTATCGAGGCGACCGCGCGCAGTCTGGTCGACCAGGGAATCGTGCGGGTCTAGGCGCCGAGCCGCGCCGGGGCGAACTGCTCGGGCGCGAGGTCTGCGGCGGCGCAATCCGCAGGGAAGGGCAGACCCAGCACCGCGCTTTCGGCAATCCGTGACAGGGCCGGAGCGGTCTGGAAGCCAGCGCCGCCTTGTCCCGCAACCCACACGAAGCCGGGCGCGCCAGCCGCGTGGCCGATCACCGGTAATTCGTCGGGCGCAAAGCTTCTGAGGCCCGCCCAACTATGCGCGATACGGCGAATGGGGAGGGTGGTCGCCTGCTCGACCCGGTCGGCGGCGATGGCGATGTCCAGTTCCTCGGGCGCGGCGTCGCATGGCTGGCTGGGGGTCTGGTCCATCGATGAGGCGAGCAGTTGCCCCGCGCCCTCCGGCAGCAGGTAGAAGCCTTCGCCGACTGTCTTGGTGAAGGGCCACTCCCGCACATCCTCGTCCGGCAATGCGGCGAAGGAGATGACGGTGCGGCGGCGCGGTTCAATGCCGATGAGCGAAACACCCGCAAGGCGCGCAATGTCATCTGCCCATGCTCCGGCAGCGTTGATGAGTAGGGGCGCAGCGTAAGTCTCGCCCGAGGCCTCGACCCGCCAGCTAGCGCCGTCGTGTGCAATCGCGCTGACCCGGGCGCCTGTCACCACCGTGCTGCCGGCCGCGCGCAAGGCGGCCATGTGCGCCTGCAACATCGCGTGCGTATCGAGCTTCAGCGCTCCGTGATCGACCAGCGCGGCCGCGCACGCCTCAGACTTCAGCACCGGCAGCAGCGCGCGCGCTTCGGCGCCGCTGATCCGCGCATAATCGCAGCCAAACTGGCGGTGCGTGTCTTCCAACGCATCGAGCGCTTCCAATTGTGCCGAAGAGGCGATGTGCAATGCCGGATGCCGCGTGCCATGCTCGGCCAGCGCGGGCAGGCTCAGGGCGGTCAGCGTGCGCACCAGCCGCTCGCCCAGCCCGAAATGCGCGACCGCCACGCTGCGGCCCGAGGCGTGGTAGCCCGGCGCGCTTTCGGCCTCAAGCACTACCACCCGCCCATGCGCAGCCAGTCGCGCAGCGCAGCTCAGCCCCGCGATCCCGCCGCCGATCACCAGAAAATCGCACCGCTCCATGATGTCGGTCTCGCCTAATGCGTTGCCCTATGCAACTGTTGTTCGTAAGCCACAGGCAGGGAGGCGGATGCCATGCAGCTTGCAGGAAAGACGGTATTGTTGACGGGCGGCAGCGCCGGGATCGGGCGCGAGATCGCGCTGCAACTCAAGGCCAAGGGCGCGCGGGTAATCCTCACCGGACGCAGCCCCGAACGGCTAGAGGCGATGCGGGACGCGGGGTTCGAGGTGATCGCCGCCGATCTGTCTCATGCTGCCGGGGTCGATGCACTGATCGCACAGTTGGCCGAGACTGAACTCGATGTGCTGATCAACAATGCCGGACAGCTGGTCGATCACGATTTCCGCAAGGCCGCGCCTGATGCCGATGCGGCGGATGCCGGCATTTATGCCAATCTCTCTGCCCCGATCCGGCTGATTACGGCGCTGGTGGAACGCCTACGTGCACGTCCGCAAGCGGCAATCGTCAACGTCACCAGCGGCCTCGCAATTGCCCCGGCAGCGCGCCAGCCGGTCTATTGCGCCACGAAGGCGGGCCTGCGGTTTTACACCCTAGCCCTGCGCGAACAGCTCAAAGAAAGCGCCATTCAGGTGATCGAGGCTCTGCCACCGGTGGTCGACACCCAGATGAATGACGGCAACCCAATGAAGAAGATGCCGCCCGAGGAATGCGCCCGCCAGATCATCGCTGCGATCGAGCAGGACCACGACGAGGCCAATATCGGCATGACCAAGATGCTGCGCACGGTCGAGGCGGTCGCCCCTTGGCTGGCGCGGCGTATGACGCTGCGGTTCTGACCGCCCGCACTTTTGCCACGTTGACGCTTGGGACAGGCTAAGGCAACGCAGCGGCCAAACACGCCACAGAAGGGGATGCCCATTGTCCGCCAATATCGCTGAAATGGAACGCCGCCGCGAAGCCGCCCGCATGGGGGGCGGCCAGAAGCGTATCGACGCCCAGCACGCCAAGGGCAAGCTGACCGCGCGCGAACGGCTCGATGTGCTGCTCGACGAAGGCAGCTTTGAAGAAGTCGATGCCTATGTGGAGCACGACTGCAACGACTTCGGCATGGAAACCCAGCGCATCCCTGGTGACGGGGTGGTGACGGGCAGCGGCACCATCAACGGGCGGCTGGTCTATGTTTTCTCGCAGGACTTCACCGTGTTCGGCGGCTCGCTGTCGAAGCGCCATGCCGAGAAGATCTGCAAGGTGATGGACACCGCGCTCAAGGTCGGCGCGCCGGTGATCGGCCTGAACGATTCGGGCGGTGCGCGCATTCAGGAGGGCGTCGCGAGTCTTGGCGGCTATGCCGAGGTGTTCCAGCGCAATGTGCTTGCATCGGGCGTGGTGCCGCAAATCAGCCTGATCATGGGGCCGTGCGCGGGCGGGGCGGTCTATTCACCGGCGATGACTGACTTCATCTTCATGGTGAAAGATTCGAGCTACATGTTCGTCACCGGCCCCGAGGTGGTGAAGACCGTCACCAACGAGGTCGTGACGCAGGAGGAGCTGGGCGGGGCGATCACCCACACCACCAAGACCAGCGTGGCCGATCTCGCCTACGAGAACGATGTCGAGGCGCTGCTGGCCACCCGCCGGTTCTTCGATTTCCTGCCGCTGTCGAATCGCGACGAAGCCCCGATCCTGCCGACCAGCGACGCCTGGGACCGGATCGACAACAGCCTCGACACGCTGATCCCCGACAACGCCAACCAGCCCTATGACATGCACGAAGTCATCGCCAAGGTGCTGGACGAGGGCGATTTCTTCGAGATCCAGCCGGCGCACGCGGGCAACATCCTGTGCGGTTTCGGCCGCGTGGAAGGCCGCACCGTGGGCGTGGTGGCGAACCAGCCGATGGTGCTGGCGGGTGTGCTCGACATCAATTCCTCGAAGAAGGCGGCGCGCTTCGTGCGGTTCTGCGATGCGTTTGAAATCCCCATCATCACCTTCGTCGACGTCCCCGGCTTCCTCCCCGGCACCGCGCAGGAACTCGGCGGGATCATCAAGCACGGCGCGAAACTGCTGTTCGCCTATGCTGAGGCGACCGTGCCCAAGATCACCGTCATCACCCGCAAGGCATACGGCGGGGCCTATGACGTGATGGCCTCCAAGCACCTGCGTGGCGATTTGAACTACGCTTGGCCCACGGCGGAAATCGCGGTCATGGGTGCCAAGGGCGCGGTGGAGATTATCTTCCGCTCGGACCGCGGGGACGCGGCCAAGATCGCGGAAAAAACCAAGGAATACGAAGACCGCTTCGCCAACCCCTTCGTGGCGGCCCAGCGCGGCTATATCGACGAGGTGATCCACCCGCACTCCACGCGGCGGCGGATTGCTTTGGGGCTAAGGAAGCTGCGGACGAAGCAGTTGGAAAACCCGTGGAAGAAGCACGACAATATTCCGCTGTGAGGCGACGCTTCTAACCTTCGTCACCCTGAACTTGTTTCAGGGTCCATCCCGCCCCAAACTCGAACAGAGCGGGCCGCCGAATGGATGCTGAACCAAGTTCAGCATGACGGCATTTGAGAGAGGAATGAGCCAGTGAAGCTGGGAAGATTGAACCACATCGGGGTCGCCACGCCCTCCATCGCGGACTCGATCGCGTTCTACCGCGACGTCATGGGTGCGACCTCGATCACCGAGCCCTTCGACCTCGAAGAACAGGGCGTGAAGGTCTGCTTCGTCGACACCCCCGGAGCCGATGGCGCGATGAACGGCACGCAGATCGAACTGATCGAGCCGTTGGGGGAAAACTCCACGCTCGCAGGTTTCATCGCCAAGAACCCCTTGGGCGGGCAGCATCACCTGTGCTTCGAGGTGCCCGATATCGCCGAGGCGCGCTCCGAGTTCGAGGCGCTCGGCAAACGCATCCTCGGCCCCACGCGCATCGGCGCGCATGGCACCCCTATCTTTTTCGTCCATCCCAAGGACATGGGCGGCATGCTTACCGAGATCATGGAGACGCCCAAAGAGGGCACGCACTGGTCGAATTGAAAACAACCCCCGCCCCGGACTTGATCCGGGGCCCAGCTTCTTCTCTCACCCACGTTGAAGAAAGCTGGGCCCCGGCTCGGAGGTCGGGGCGGGGAAATCGAGAGGTTTGAGAAGAATGTCCTACGAAACCATCCGCGTCGACCGTGACGGCCCGCTGCTCACCATCACGCTAAACCGCCCCGAGCGGCTCAACGCCATGCCGCCCGCGATGGCGGACGAGTTGGGGCAGGCGTTCTACGATCTGGGTGACGCGCGCGCGGTTTTGATCACCGGCGAGGGCAAGGGCTTTTGCTCAGGCGCGGACCTTTCGGCGCGCGGCTCCGGCTCGGCGCTCGGCGGGAAGGGCGGCAGCCACGAGGCTCTGATCAATCACTATAACCCCGCGATCAGCCAAGTGGTGCGCGCGAGCGTGCCGGTGATCTGCGCGGTCAATGGCCCGGCGGCGGGCGTGGGCTGCTCGTTGGCTCTGGCAGCGGATTTCACCATCGCGGCCAAGAGCGCCTACTTCCTTCAGGCCTTCGTCAACATCGGCCTTGTGCCCGATGGCGGATCGACCTGGCTGCTCGCCCGCGCCATCGGCCGCGCGCGTGCCACGCGGATGATGATGCTGGGCGAGAAGATCAGCGGCACGCAGGCGGAGGAATGGGGCCTCGTCTACAAGTGCGTCGAGGATGCCGACCTGATGACCGAAGCCCGCGCGCTGGCCGAGAAGCTCGCGAACGGCCCGACGGTGGCCTACGCGACGATGAAGCGCAACATCGCCACCGCGCTCGACCAGAACCTGCAAATGGTGCTGCTCGCCGAGGCCGAGGGCCAGCGCATCGCGGGCGCGACCAAGGACGCGATGGAGGGTGGCATGGCCTTCCTCCAGAAGCGGAAAGCCGAATTCAAGGGTCAATAGTCCGAAGGACTATTGACCCGCAGCCCCCGCGCAGGCGAGGGCCCATAGCCGCCCGCGGTGCCAGCTTCCGCTGGCATGACGGATATGCTTAGGGAAGCGACATGACCCAAAAACCCACCCTCTCCGACTGGAACACCCTCGCCGCCAAGGAAGTGAAGGGCCGCGACCTTACCTGGCACACGCCGGAAGGTTTCGCGATCAAGCCGCTGTATACCGAAGAGGATCATGCAGGGTTCGACCCCGGCCTCCCCGGCTTCGCGCCCTTCACCCGGGGCGTGAAGGCGAGCATGTATGCGGGCCGTCCGTGGACGATCCGGCAATATGCGGGCTTCTCGACCGCCGAGGAATCGAACGCCTTTTACCGCCGCAACCTCGCGATGGGGCAGAAGGGCCTGTCGGTCGCCTTCGATCTTGCGACCCACCGGGGCTACGACTCCGATCACCCGCGCGTGGTCGGTGATGTCGGCAAGGCGGGGGTGGCGATCGATACGGTCGCGGATATGCAGATCCTGTTCGACCAGATCCCGCTCGACACCATGTCAGTCTCGATGACGATGAACGGCGCGGTGATCCCGGTGCTCGCCTTTTTCATCGTTGCGGCGGAACGTCAGGGCGTGTCGCAGGACAAGCTTGAGGGCACGATCCAGAACGACATCCTCAAGGAGTTCATGGTCCGCAACACCTATATCTACCCGCCCGAGCCTTCGATGCGGATCATTTCGGACATCATTGCATATACCTCGGCCAATATGCCGAAATTCAACTCAATTTCGATCAGCGGCTACCACATGCACGAGGCCGGCGCGACCGCCGTGCAGGAGCTCGCCTTCACCATCGCTGACGGCAAGGAATACGCCGCCCGAGCGATGGCGGCGGGGCTGGATATTGACGCTTTCGCGGGCCGCCTCAGCTTCTTCTTCGGCATCGGCATGAACTTCTTCATGGAGATCGCCAAACTGCGCGCCGCGCGCACGCTTTGGTACCAAGTGATGGACGATCTGGGGGCGAAGGACGAACGCTCCAAGATGCTGCGCACTCACTGCCAGACGTCGGGCGTGAGCTTGCAGGAGCAGGATCCCTACAACAACGTCATCCGCACCACCGTGGAGGCCATGGCGGCGGTGCTGGGCGGCACGCAGTCGCTCCACACCAATGCGCTTGATGAAGCGATTGCGCTCCCCACCGATTTCTCTGCGCGGATTGCGCGCAACACCCAGCTGGTGCTGCAAGAGGAAAGCGGCATCTGCAACGTCGTCGATCCGCTGGGCGGATCCCACTACATCGAGGCGCTGACCGCAACGCTAGTGGCCGATGCCGAAGCGATGATGGCCGAGGTGGACGCGGCAGGCGGCATGACCGCCTATGTCGCGACCGGCGCGCCCAAGGCCGCAATCGAGCGCGCCGCGGCAGAAAAGCAGACCAAGGTCGATATGGGCGAGACGGTGATCGTCGGCGTCAACAAGTACCGCAAGGACAGCGAAGACCCGATGGATACCCTCGAGGTCGATAATCAGATGGTCCGCACCGGCCAGATCGCCCGCCTCGCCAAGGTGCGCGAAGGGCGGGATGAGGCCGCGTGCCGTGCGGCCCTTGCGGCGCTGACGGCGGGCTGCGCGGATGGCGAGAACGTGCTGGCGCTGGCGGTTGCCGCCGCCCGCCACGATGCGACCTTGGGCGAGATTTCCTCGGCGATGGAAGAGGTCTTCGGCCGCCACGATGCGACGCCTGCGCCGGTCAGCGGGGTCTATGCCAGCGCCTATGAGTTCGACCGCCGCTGGGCGCAGGTGACGGACGGCGTGGAAGCCGTGGGCCGCCGCTTGGGCCGCGCGCCTCGCATCATGATCGCCAAGATGGGCCAGGACGGCCACGATCGCGGCGCGAACGTGATCGCGAGCGCATTCGGTGACATGGGCTTTGAAGTCGTCTCCGGCCCGCTGTTCCAGACGCCCGAGGAATCCGTCGCAATGGCGCTTGAACACGATGTCGACGTGGTGGGCGCGTCGAGCCTTGCAGCTGGCCACAAAACCCTGATCCCCGAACTGATCCGCCTCCTTCGTGAAGCCGGTCGCGGCGACATCAAGGTCACCGCAGGCGGCGTGATCCCGCCGCAGGACTACGACTACCTGCGCGAGGCGGGGGTGCAGGGGATTTACGGCCCCGGCTCCAACGTGGTGGAATGCGCGGCAGATATCCTCGTGCTGCTCGGCCACAACATGCCGCCGCTGGGCGAGGGGCTGGACGAGGCGGCGGAGTGAGTCACTCCCGCAACTTGTCCCATCCTATCGCCCGCCTTGCTGCGCTGACGCTCCTTGCGCTCGGCGCCGGGGCAGTGTCCGCGCAGGAGCCGGAGGTCCGCGTGCCGGTGGTGACGCTGTTCACCATCAGCGACCTTGATGATCCCGCGATGATCCGCGCCGCCAAGCCGGTCGAAGGTTACGAGACCTGGCTGACCCCGGCGGATTTCCCTGCGGATGCTTTTGATCCGACTCGGACCTGGTATGTGCCGCTCTCGATCAAGGTTGCCGCCGATGGTTCGGTGAGCGATTGCATCCCTATCGATCCTGTCAGGCAAGGCGGTGCCCGCGCCTGCGAGGTGATCCGCGAGCGCGGGCGCTTTGTTCACGCCCTCGACGCAGAGGGGCGCCCGCAGAGCGGTAGCAGAGCGATGGGCGCGGTGTTTGAGCTTCGCCAGCCCGGCAAACCTGTCCTCGCATCCCCCGCCCCGCCGCCAATGGGCTATCAGAACACCAAGCCGGTGATCCGCGATGCGGCACTGCTGCAACTGGCGGCGGACCCCCAAAAGTTCATCGAAACCGCCCCCGGCGTCTGGCTCGATATCAACGCCAAGGGCCGCGTCACCCGCTGCCGTATCCGCATCTCCACCGGTACCGACGCCGGCGACGCGGAAGTGTGCAAGCGTATGACCAAGGCGAAATTCGATCCCGCGCGCGATCCGCAGGGCAATAAGGTGCCTGCGGTCGGCGCCTATTTTGCGCTGAAGGTGGCGGCGTGAGGGTGGGGTATGGGCTGGACGAGGAGGGGGCGTAAGGTTCCCCGCACTCCGTTTGCCCTGAGCTAGTCGAAGGGCTGCTTTTCACTTCTCTTGCGGTTACAAGGCGCAGGACAGGGCTTCGACAAACTCAGCCCGAACGGAGTGTTGGTTTGCCTCAGGTCCGCGCCCCGGATGTCCGCATTGCGCTGGTGCTCCTCGCCAGTATGTTCCTTGCCAACTGCGCTCCTGGACAAGAGGGTGAGGCACCGCCTGAAACTTTTGCGACCGCTTCGGCTGCCACTTCGTCTGATGAGACGCAGGATTGTGCCGATATCACGCCCAATTCTGCCTACACCGAGTGCTTCAGGCAACGCGCCCTCGCGGCTCTTGATGACGTTGCGGCTGAGTTGCCGAAAGCCCGGACGCTGGCCGAGGCAGCTGACGCGGAATACAGCCGCTATGCGCCGGATTCGACGAACGCCGATGACAAGATGCCGCTAGCACGCCATCTCGCTATGTCGCATCAGAACTGGACGCGGTATGTCGAGGGTCAATGCGAGCTTGAATCTACGGCTGCGCACGGCGGTAGCGGCACCGACACGTTGCGTCAGAAATGCCGCTTGCGTCTTGCGCGGCTCAGGCTTGAAGAATTGCGCAGCGCCGAGGCGCTGATTGATGGAAACAGGTAGGATAAAGTTGTTGTCTCAGACTCCCCGCACCGACTGGACCCGCGCCGAAATCGCGGCCCTCTTCGACCTGCCTTTCACCGAACTGCTGTTTCAGGCCGCCAGCGTCCACCGCGCCTACCACCCCGCGACCGAAGTGCAGCTGTGCACCCTGCTCAGTATCAAGACCGGCGGGTGTCCGGAGGATTGCGGCTATTGCTCGCAGTCGGTGCACGCCGACAGCGGGGTCGAGGCGACCAAGCTGATGGACGTGCAGGCCGTGCTCCAGCGCGCGGCGCAGGCGAAGGATGCGGGCAGCCAGCGGTTCTGCATGGGCGCGGCGTGGCGCAACCCGAAGGACCGCGACATGCCCGCGATTGTCGAGATCGTGAAGGGCGTGCGCGACATGGGGCTGGAGACCTGCATGACGCTGGGGATGCTCGAACCGCATCAGGCCGAGATGCTGGCCGAGGCGGGCCTCGACTACTACAACCACAATATCGACAGCAGCCCCGAGTATTACGAGCGCGTGATCTCCACCCGCGATTTCCAGTGCCGCCTCGATACGCTGGATCACGTCCGCAAGGCGGGGATCAATGTATGCTCGGGCGGGATCGTCGGCATGGGCGAAACGCGCGATGACCGGGTGGGCTTCGTCCACACCCTCGCCACGCTGCCGCAGCATCCCGAAAGCGTGCCGGTCAATGCGCTGGTGCCGGTGAAGGGCACGGTGCTGGGCAATATGCTTGCCGATACGCCGCTCGCCAAGATCGACGATATCGAGTTCGTGCGCACGGTCGCGGTCGCCCGCATCACCATGCCGCGCTCAATGGTGCGGCTCTCGGCTGGGCGCGAGTCCATGTCCGAAGCCACGCAAGCGCTGTGCTTCCTCGCCGGTGCGAATTCGATCTTCACCGGCGACAAGCTGCTGACCGCGCCCAATGCGGGCGATGACAAGGACGGCGCGCTGTTTGCCAAGCTGGGTCTGACCGCGCTGCAAGGCGAGGAACCGGCGCGGGCGTGTAAGAGCGCGGTGCCGGCGGAGTGATTAACACGCGTCCGTCATCCCAGCGAAAGCTGGGACCCAGAGCGGCAAGTGCGGCTCTTTGCGGCCCTAGGCCCCAGCTTTCGCTGGGGTGACGTGACATGGTGATGCGGTTCAGCTTCTTCGCGATTTCGCTGTTGGCAGCGTCAATGGCCTCGGCCAAGCCCGAGCCAATACCCCTCACCATAGGCGAAACCGTGACTCTGGAAGCCCTCGGGGTTGAGCGCGCGGTCAACATCATCCTGCCGCCCGATTACGCCGCCGAGCCGGAGAAGCGCTGGCCGGTGATCTACCTGCTCGACGGGGCGATGAAGCAGGACCTGATGATGGGCGCGGGCCTGATGCGCTGGGGCGCGCTCTGGGGGCGCAGCAAGGACGCGATCATCGTCGGGATCGAGACCAAGGATCGCCAGCGCGAGCTGCTCCCGCCAACCGGCGACACAGCCGAGCGCAAGCGATGGCCTAGCGCTGGCGAGAGCGCCGCGTTCCGCCAATGGCTGACCGACACCGTTAAGCCGATGATTGAGGCGCGCTATCGCCACGATGGCACCGCGCTTCTGGTCGGCGAGAGCGCTGCGGGGCATTTCGTGGTCGAGACTTGGGCCGAGGCGCCCGCGCTGTTTACCGGCTACGCCGCGATCTCGCCGAGCCTGCAATGGGATAGCGAGGCTCTGAGCCGCCGCGCCTTGGGCGACGCAAAGCGCCCGCCGCTCTACCTCAGTCTCGCGGATGAAAGGGGCGCGACCGAGAGCGGGATGATGCGGCTGCTGGGGGTGCTCCCGACCGAGCAGCCCTATTGCTTCTCCGACCGCCGCAAGCAGTTGCGTCATGCGACCAGCTTGCACGGCTTGCTGCCCGAAGCGCTGCAATATCTGCTCCCGACCGAGGCGGATTGGCTGGAGGAATTCGGCATGGTGCTCAGGTGTGATCGGCGGGGAGGCGCCCTATGACCCGCAATCGTCACCCCAGCGGTTGCGAAGCACAACCGAAGGTTGAACGCTGGGGCCTAGGGCTGCCATGGGCCGCGCGTGCAGCTCTAGGTCCCAGCTTTCGCTGGGATGACGGAGTGCGTACCCCATGACCCTTGGCTTTTCCGTCGACACGCTGCTCCCCAAGGCGCGTGGGGGCGGGCAGCTTCGGATGGGGCTGGTGAAGCTGGAGGAGCACGAGTGGCTTCAACCCACGCCCGATCTGGCAGCGCGGGCCGCTGGCTTTGCCGAATGGCCGCAGGGTGTGCAACTAACGCCCGAAGTCGATGCGCCGGGCCGCGAATTGGCGGCGCTGTTGTGCGTGGATGGTGCGCTCCCCGAAGCGGCGCTGGCCGCCCACGAAGATCTCTGCCTGCTCACCAAACGTGAGGGAGAGGAGGTGTACCGCCTGATCGGTGCAGCGGTCGCATGGCCCTCAGACTGGCACCCCGCCGAAAAAATCGGCCTGCCTTTACGCGCGCTCCACGCGCCGATTGCGGGCTATGAGGAGCAACTCGCGACCGGCGTCGACCGTTTCATGGAGACCCTGCGCCCCGGCCCGATCTACGCCCGCTGCAACTGGTTCATCGCCGCTACGGGCGAGCGCCGCTGGCTTCCCGACCAGCCGCCGCAGGAAGCCTTCGCCCACGTCACGCCGGAGAATGCAGGCGAGACCCTTTTCGTGCGCTCCGAACGCCAGACCCTGCGCCGCCTGCCGCAAACGGGCGCGATCCTGTTCGGCATCGGGATTTATGTGGAGCCGCTCGGCAAGCTGTCCCCCGCCAACATCGCCATGCTCGGCAAGGCGGTGCAGACGTTGGTGAGCGGCGAGGGCGACAGGCGCGGCGCTCCTGCCTATGCCGGGAGCCTGATCGCTTTTGCCGAAGGACAAGCCGCATGACCCTCACGCTGTTGCTCCCACTGCTCGCGCAAGCTGCGCAGCCGTCTGTGCCCGAGTGGAATTGTAAGGACCCGGTCGTGCAGCAGGAAATGAACTGGTGTGCCGGTCAGGACTACGCAGCCGCCGACGCCGAGCTCAACGCGCAGTGGAAAATCACCGCGTCGATCATGAAAGAGCGCGACGCCGGTACCGACGACGATTTCGGCCCGCTCAACCCTGTGACCCCGAGCGAGGATGCGGCGGCCCGGCTGACCTACACGGGCCACTTCCAGACCTTGCTCGAAGCCCAGCGCGCATGGCTCACATATCGCGACGCCAAGTGTCGGCTGGAAGGTTACGCCTTCCTCGGCGGTTCGGCCCAGCCGATGATCGTTTCGGGATGTCTCGCCATGCTCACCCGCCAGCGCACGCAGGAATTGCGCGATCTGACGGAAACCCTCGGCTAAGGGCGCAAATCCGCTAGCTTGCAGGCAGCGCAAACCCTCGGCATAGCCCGATCACAAGATAACGCATCTGCACGAGAGGTTGTCCGCCTTGTTCTCCAAAATTCTGATTGCCAACCGCGGCGAAATTGCCTGCCGGGTCATCACCACCGCCCGCAAGATGGGGATCAAGACCGTCGCGGTCTATTCCGATGCTGACGCCCGCGCGCCGTTTGTGGCGATGGCGGACGAGGCGGTGCATATCGGCCCGTCGCCTGCGGCGGAAAGCTACCTGATCGCCGACAAGATCATCGCCGCCTGCAAGCAGACGGGCGCCGAGGCCGTCCACCCCGGCTATGGATTTCTGTCGGAACGCACCAGTTTCGCCGAGGCGCTGGCCAAGGAAAACATCGCCTTCATCGGCCCGCCGGTGAACGCCATTGCCGCGATGGGCGACAAGATTGAATCCAAGAAACTCGCCATGCAGGCAGGGGTCAATGTCGTCCCCGGCTTCGTCGGCGAGATTGACGATACCGAGCACGCAGTGCGGATCTCGAACGAGATCGGCTATCCGGTGATGATGAAGGCAAGCGCGGGCGGCGGGGGCAAGGGGATGCGCCTTGCCTATTCCGAAGCCGACGTGCGCGAGGGCTTTGAAAGCGTGAAGCGCGAAGGTCTGAACTCCTTCGGCGATGACCGCGTGTTCATCGAGAAGTTCATCCTCAACCCGCGCCACATCGAAATCCAGATCCTCGGCGATCAGCACGGCAATATCCTATACCTCAATGAGCGCGAGTGCTCGATCCAGCGCCGCCACCAGAAGGTGGTCGAGGAAGCGCCGTCGCCCTTCGTCACGCCCAAGATGCGCAAGGCAATGGGCGAGCAATGCGTCGCCCTGAGCCGCGCGGTGGGGTACTATTCGGCAGGCACAGTCGAGCTGATCGTGAGCGGCGCAGACCCGACGGGGGAGAGCTTCTACTTCCTCGAAATGAACACCCGCCTGCAGGTCGAACACCCCGTCACCGAAGCGATCACCGGTATCGATCTGGTCGAACAGATGATCCGCGTGGCAGCGGGCGAGAAGCTGGCGATGACGCAGGACGATATCGGGATCGACGGCTGGGCGATCGAAAACCGCGTCTATGCCGAAGATCCCTATCGCGGCTTCCTGCCCAGCACCGGGCGGTTGGTGCAGTATTCGCCTCCGCTGGCGGGCTGGCAGGAGGATGAGACGGTTGGCGGCAAGGCGCGTCGCGGGGTGGCGCGTGGCACTGGCTCCGTGCGCGTCGATGACGGTGTTTACGAAGGCGGCGAGGTTTCACGCTTCTACGATCCGATGATCGCCAAGCTGATCACCTGGGCACCGACCCGCGACGAGGCGGCCGACCTCCAGATCGAGGCGCTCGACAATTTCCGCATCAAAGGCCTCGGCCACAATGTCGATTTCCTCTCGGCGATCATGCAGCACCCGCGATTCCGCTCCGGCGAATTGACCACCGGCTTCATCGCCGAGGAATATCCCGATGGGTTCCACGGCGCAGCCACCAGTGACGAGCTGAACCGCCTGCTCGCCGCGGTCTGCGCGGGCAATGAGTTCACTCTGCAAAGCCGCGCGCGGCGCATCTCCGGCCAGCTGGACGGCGATGACGGGCGCCCCGGCGTCCAGCGCGTCGCGAGCGAATGGCTGGTGAAGCTGGGCGACCAGCGCTTTGACGTCATCCTTGGCGATGGCCATGCGATGGTGGACGGTGTGCGGGTGGAAGGCACCTGCGACTGGATGCCCGGCATGGTGCAGGCGACCGCGACCGATGGACTCGGTAACAGCTTTGGCCTGATCGTTGAGCGGATTGGCAATCACTGGAAGGTGACCACCCGCGGGGCTGCGCACACCGCGCTGGTGCTGCCGCTCAGGCTGGCGCGGCACGAATCGCTGATGCTCGAAAAGGTCCCGCCGGATCTGTCGCGCCTGCTGATCTGCCCGATGCCGGGGATGCTGGTGAAGCTCCACGTGGCCGAGGGTGAGACCGTGCAGCTGGGCCAGCCGCTTGCGACGGTGGAGGCGATGAAGATGGAAAACATCCTGCGCGCCGAGAAGGAAGGCGTGATCGCCAAGATCAATGCAGCGGAAGGCGAGAGCCTCGCGGTGGACGCGGTAATTCTGGAGTTGGAGTAACGCTCCCGATGCTCGAAGCTTTGGCCTTGAACATGGCAGAGCCGGTGGAACCTGCGATGATCGCGGGCCTGCCCACTCATGACGTGACGCTGACACATCACGGCGAGACGCAGACCTGCACTGGGCCGCTGCTTGCCGACGTGATGGCAAGGCTTGGCGCGCCGTCTGGCAGTGCCATGCGCGGCCCTGCGCTGCTGATGGCCGTGGTGATCGAAGCGCGGGACGGTTACCGGGTTGCCTTCACCCTCGGCGAACTCGATCCGTTGCTGGGCAAGGCCGAGGTGGTGCTGGCGGATCGGTGCAACGGCGTGATGCTGGACGCGGAGGACGGCCCGTTCCGACTGGCCGTTGAAGGGGATACACGCGGCGCAAGGTCGGTGCGGCAGGTTGTGAGCTTGCAGCTTGCTGCTGTGCCCTAGGCCAAGTTACGCCGATCAGACCAGAGTCAGATGCAGGCACTGGTTAAAGTCGGTGAGCACATAGTCGCCAAACGCCGCGCCATTCACAAACCCTCGCTTGCGGTAAAGCGCCAGCGCCGGATCAAACGCCGGGCCGCCGCCGGTTTCAAGGCTGAGCCGGGTGATCGCTTGGCTGCGGGCGTGGTCGATGATCGCCTCCAGCAGCTGTGCTGCGATCCCGCGGCGCAAGAAATCGGGGTGGGTGCGCATTGATTTGAGCTCGGCCTGACCGCCGCCCAAAAGCTTGAGCGCGCCGATTGCTGCCACCCGATCATCCACCCGCACAGCCCACACCGACACCACCGGATCGGCCAACCCCGACAGGTCGAGCGCAAAGCTGAGCCCAGGGGGTGAGCCCGCCTGCATCGCCTGCTGGTGAAAAGCGATTAGCGCCTGCACATCCGCATCGCCAAGATCGGCGAGCGCGATGATCATACGGCCAGTTCGCCGTCCAGAAACGCGGCGATATCAGCTAGGTCGACGTCGCGCGCCACATAGGCCTCGCCTAGCGCGCGCAGCAGGAGGAAGGGCAGGGTGGCGGCCTCCGCCTTTTTGTCATGGCGCATGTGATCGACAAGCGCGGCGCCGTCACAGGTGAGGCCTAGCGCGGATAGGCTGGCGGGCAGGCCGGACGCTGCGATGGCGCGCGCAGCCCGCTCGGCATCATCCACTGAAATCTCGTCCCGCCGCGCCGAATAACGCGCCGCCAGCACCATGCCTAAAGCCACCGCCTCACCGTGGAGCAGCCGTTGTGAAAAGCCAGTCTCCGCTTCCAGCGCATGGCCGAAGGTGTGGCCGAGATTGAGCAGCGCGCGGCGATCCTCCGTCTCGCGCTCATCTTCGGCAACGATCCGCGCTTTCATGGCGATGCTGGTGGCAATCGCATGCTCGAGCGCCACTGGATCGCGCGCCAACACTTTGGTGCCATTGGCCTCCAGCCAAGCAAAAAACGCCGCATCGCCGAGCAAGCCGTACTTTAGCACCTCGGCATACCCGGCACGCATTTCGCGATCCGGCAGAGTGGCGAGCACCAGCGGGTCGATCAGCACAAGGCTTGGCTGGTGGAAGGCACCGATCAGGTTCTTGCCTGCTGCAGTGTTGATCGCGGTCTTTCCCCCGACCGACGAATCGACCTGCGCCAGCAAGGTCGTCGGCAATTGCACGAAGCCGCAGCCGCGCTTGGTAATCGCGCAGGCAAAGCCAACCAGATCACCCACCACTCCGCCGCCGAGCGCGAAAACGTGATCCTTGCGGGTGACACCCATCGCCAGCAGCCAATCGCACAGCTTCTCGAGCACGCCCCAGGTCTTGGCATCTTCGCCTGGTTCTACCACAAACCATTCGGCCGCCAGCCCGTGTGCGGCCAGATTGGCGGCGACACTCTCGCCATAAAGCCGTTGCGTGTTTGTATCGGCCACGAATGGTACGCGGCGCGCAGCCCCGTAACCCTTCAGGAACGGCGCAGCCGCCTCGGCAAGACGCCCAAGCAGACCTTCCTCAATCACCACATCATACTCGCGCCCGGCCAGCGCGACGGGAATTACAGCCATTGGTCAATCGCCTCGATGATCGCGCGTGCGGTGTCGGCATGGGGGCCGGTTTCGCTGACGACGCGGATATGGGCTTGCCCATAGAAAGGCGCGCGCTCCTGCGCCAGCCGGGTGAGAATGTCGCGCGGATCGCCGCTTTTCAGCAGTGGCCGGTTCCCGCGCCGCGCGGTGCGTTCGACCAGCGTGTCGATGTCGCAATCGATCCACACCGCGATCCCGCGCTCTAGCACCAGCGCCCGGGTGGCGGGATCGACAAAGGCTCCGCCGCCGGTCGCGATGACGCCGTGGGATTCGTCCATCAGCCGAGCGATCACGCGCCGTTCGCCATCGCGGAAATAGGCCTCGCCGAAGGTTTCGAAGATTTCGGGAATCGAGCGCTGGGCAGCTTCGACGATGGCTTCGTCGGCATCGACGAAATCGCGCTGCAAAAGGCTGGCAAGCTTGCGCCCGACGGTTGATTTGCCCACGCCCATCAGCCCCACCAGCACCACGGGCCGCGTAATGCGCGCAGCAATCGCGGCAAGCGGGGCAGGATCGTTGAGAGGCGGCGCAGCGGACATTGCCGCAGGGCCTATAGATGGGCTAGGGCACGCGCAATATGCGAAACTCTCGCCCCTCGCGTCTCTCACCGACTGGCCTTCAGGAGGCACCCGCTCCGAGTGTTCCGGCGGGGCGGCGCTGGATAGTGATTGCGGGCCTCGTGGTGGCCGCTTTGCTGGCGCTCGCGTGGTTCGATGGGGGCGAGGAACCGCTGCATCCCATCGCCGATGATGTGGCGCTGCCGGAGCCGTCGCAATGAGTGGCAAGCGTTACGGGGCCAGCGTGCTGGCTATCGCGCTGGCAGGTGTGCTGGGCGGAGCGGGGCTGGCCGGTTTCGCTGGCGCTCAGGGGAAACCCGAATCGCTGCTGCCGCCGGGGTTTGACGATCCCGCACCCGCGCCGTCTCCGCGTCCCAGCCCCGCTCCTGCACCGCAGACCGGCAATGCGCCTCCCCCTGTCTCCCAGCCCGGTACAGCGCCGGTGCCCGGCGTGCCGGTCGATCCGTCGACCCTGCCGCCGATGCCGAGCATCACGCGCGGTGATCTTTCCCGCCTGCCAAGCCTTGAGGCACTGGAAAACATGTCGACCGAGGAGCTGGACCGGCTGCTCGGATTGAAGCCCAAGTCCGATATTCCCGCTGGTGCGCGGCGCGCTCTGACGCGGATCGGCGTGCTGGCGACCGACGAGGGCGGGTTGCCGCCGTCTGCGCTCGCGAATCAGCCGGACAAGCTGGTGCGCGCGGTTCTGGCAGGCACCCGCGGGCCAATGGTGTCGCGCTGGGGACACATCCTCATGCGCCGCGCACTCGCGAGCCGTTTGGCTGCGCCGCTTGGCATGGACCCGATCGAGTTTGCAGCGCTGCGCGTCGGCGTGCTCAATGGGATGGGCGAATATGCACTCGCCCGCGCAGTGGTGCAGGATGTCGACAGCGCCGACTGGTCCCCCAGCCTGACGCAGGAAGCACTCAACGCCTATCTCGGGAGCGGCGACATCACCGGCGCGTGTCCAGCGGTGCGGCTGCAAGGCTCCGCGCGTGAAGATGGCGAGTGGCAAATGTGGCAGGCGATCTGCAACGCCTATGCCGGGGAAAGCGCGCTGGCGGCGTCGCAGCTTGATCGCGCGTTGTTCCGGGGCGTGGCGCCGCGGATCGACGTGCTGTTGGCGCGCCGGTTTGCGGGCGCAGCCGGGCGCGGGCAGCGCGGTGTTCAGATCGAATGGAACGGGGTGGAGGACCTCAACCCGTGGCGCTTCGGCCTTGCGACCGCGCTTGGTGAGCCCCTGCCCGATGGCCTGCTGGATGGCGCGATGAAGGACAAGGGCGGGGCTTATTACGCCCGCGCGGGCGCGCTACTGCCGATGCTGCCAGCGACCCAGCGCGCCACTTTTGCCGGGCGGGCCGCGCGCGAGGGGATCATGTCGGCCGATGCGATGGTCGATCTCTATTCCGAAGTTTACGCCGATCCGGCTGCCAGCGGCGATCCGCAGACCCATGCGGCCACGTTGCGCGAAGCCTATCTTGCGGCAGACCCCGGCGCCCGCATTGCCGCGATGGAGCGGCTTTGGGCCGCAGGCGCCGCGCTTGGCGGCGGGGACGGGTACGGCGCGCGGGTTCTGACCGCCTATGCCGCCGCGCGCATTCCCGCCGATGCTGCCCATGCCGATACTGCGGGCGAGCTGATCGCGGCGATGCTGGCCGCCGGGCTTGATGGCAATGCGGTGCGCTGGTCCAACGTGGTCGACGAAGGCTCGCTCGGCTGGGCGCTCATCGCGCTTGCCAATCCGCGCGGGGGTGAAGTTGGTCAAGGCGCGGTTGAGAGCTTCACCAGCAGCGACGACAGCGACGGCGCGCGCAAGTCTGCCTTCCTCGTAGCCGGGCTCGCCGGAACCGGACGGTTGAGCGAAGGCGATGCCAATGCGCTGGCGGGTGACCTCGATTTCGATCTGGCGCGTGAAACCCGCTGGAGCCGCGCCATCGCGCGCGCGGCCGAGGTCGGCAATCCGACGCTGGTGGTGTTCCTTGCTGGGCTAGGGATGCAGGGGACAAGCTGGCAGCAAATGACGCCCCTGCACCTCTATCACATCACCGCCGCGCTGACCCGTGTGGGGATGCAGGCCGAGGCCCGGATGATCGCTGCCGAGGCTGTGGCGCGGGGCTGATGTCCGCCGGTACCGATGCGTTTCTTGCAATGCTGGCTGCTGAACGGGGCGCTGCGGCGAATACGCTGGCCGCGTATCGCCGTGACTTGAACCAAGCCGAAGACGCCATCGGCGATCTGGTCGCCGCCCCGCGCGATGCGGTTGCCAGCTTGGCCGGTGCATGGGCGAGCCTTGCGCCCTCAAGTGTCGCGCGCAAGGCTTCGGCATTGCGGCAGTTTTTCGGTTTTGCCATCGACGAAGGCTGGCGCAGCGACGATCCCTCGGGTGCCTTGCCGCGCCCGCGCGCGCGCCGTCCATTGCCCAAGGTGCTTGGCCATGACCAGATCACCGCGCTGTTTTCCCGCGCCGAGGAGGAAGCATCGGGCGATGATCCCAAGGCCGTACGGCTGCTAGCGTTAATCGAATTGCTGTACGGTTCAGGCCTGCGCGCGAGCGAATTGGTGACGCTCCCGCTCCACGCTGTCCCGCGCGATGCACCGTTCCTGACTGTGACGGGGAAGGGCGGGACGACGCGGCTGGTGCCGGTCGGTGGGCGGGCGCTGGAGGCACTGGCCCGCTGGCTGGCGCTGCGCCCGCAGGTGGTTCCCCAGTCTCGCTACCTGTTCCCATCCGGCGGGGGCAAACCGCTGAGCCGGGTGCGCTTGTTCCAGCTGCTCAAGGCACTGGCTGCCCGTGCAGGGCTCGACCCTGCCACCATCAGCCCGCACGTGCTGCGCCATGCTTTTGCCACCCACCTGCTGGAAGGCGGCGCGGACCTGCGCGTGCTGCAAACCCTGCTCGGCCATGCGGACATTTCCACCACCCAGATCTACACCCATGTCGATGCCGCCCGGCTTGTTGCGCTCGTCAATTCCCGCCACCCGCTTGCAACCCGCTCAACATCCGACTAGCCCCGCGCGATGATTTCCTACCTCGATTTCGAGAAGCCGGTCGCCGCCCTTGAAGAGCGCATCGCACAGCTGCGCAGCGTCAATGCGCTGCATGATGTCGATGTCGCCAGTGAGATCGGCCGGCTTGAGGCCAAGAGCGCCGAACTTCTCGCCAGCACCTATGCCTCGCTTACGCCGTGGCAGAAGACGCAAGTTGCCCGCCATCCGCAGCGCCCGCATTTCCGCGACTATGTCGCCCATGCTTTCAGTGAGTTTGTGCCGCTGGGCGGGGACCGTCTGTATGGTGACGATCTGGCGATCATGGGCGGCTTTGCGCGGCTCGATGGCCGCCGGGTGATGCTGATCGGGCACGAAAAGGGCCACGACACCACCACTCGCATCGCGCACAATTTCGGCATGGGCAAACCCGAAGGCTATCGCAAAGCGATCCGCCTGATGGAAATGGCGAGCCGATTCGGCCTGCCGGTGGTGACGCTGGTGGACACCTCAGGGGCGTTTCCGGGGATTGAAGCGGAAGAACGCGGCCAGGCCGAAGCCATTGCTCGCTCGACCGAGGCGTGTCTGGCGCTGGAAGTGCCGATGATCGCGGCCATCGTCGGTGAAGGCGGATCAGGCGGCGCGGTTGCGCTTGCCTCTGCCAACCGCGTGCTGATGATGGAGCACGCAGTCTATTCGGTAATTTCGCCAGAAGGTTGCGCTTCGATCCTGTGGCGCACCTCCGAAAAGGCTGCCGATGCCGCACAGGCAATGAAGATCACCGCCCAGCATCTCAAGCGCGACAAGGTCATCGACCGCATCGTCAAAGAGCCGGTGGGTGGTGCCCAGCGCGACCCGCAGGCCGCAGCCCGGATGCTCGGCGCTGCGCTGAGTGAGGAGATCGCACAGCTGTCGGGGCTCAGCCGCACCGAATTGGTCGCCCAGCGCGAGGAGCGCTTCCTCGGCATCGGGGGTTAAGCCCGGCAAAGGCGCCATCCCAAGTTAAGGTTTCGTTTGCCAAGGCTTTCCGCTGCGCTGCTTTGCCGATAAGCTTGCAGCAGAACATTACAGCGGGAGGAGCCACCCATGGCACGCATTTCACGCAAGATACTGGCGCTCGGCGCAGCGCCGTTGGCGTTGACCGGGTGCATGGGCGCAGGCGGGGCCATTCCCTCGGCCTCGACCCCGATCACCCAGACCGAAGCGCAGCAGGGCGCGCAGTATCACCCGCAATTTTTGGCTGAATTCGGCGGGGCTATGACGGGCACCCATGCTCAATATGTTGAGCAGGTCGGTAAGAATATCGCGGTGCAATCGGGCCTCGGCAATGCGCGCGAGAGCTTTACCGTGAGCCTGCTGAACTCGCCCGTGCACAACGCTTTCGCGGTGCCGGGGGGCTATATCTACACCACCCGCCAGCTGGTGACGCTGATGAACAACGAGGCGGAACTCGCCGGCGTGCTGGGGCATGAAGTCGGCCACGTCGCTGCGCGCCATTCGCAGCGACGCCAGGCCGAATCGCAGAAAAACACGCTGCTTGGCGGCGGGCTGGCAATCCTTTCGGGGATTCTGTTGGGCGATTCGGGGCTGGGCAACACCCTGTCGCGCACCTTCATGGAAGGCTCGCAGATGCTGACGCTCAAATTCTCGCGCCAGCAGGAGCTGGAAGCAGATGATCTCGGCATCCAGTATCTGGGTCGCGCTGGCTATGATCAGCGTGCGATGGGCACTGTCCTGGCCAGTCTTGCGGCACAAAACGGACTTGATGCGCGCCTCGCCGGGCGCAATGCCAGCGTTCCGGAATGGGCTTCGACCCACCCTGACCCCGCCAGCCGGGTACAAAGCGCGCTCTCCAAGGCCAGTGCGGCGGGTGCTGGCGGTGTAACGAATCGCGACACCTTCCTCACGCGAATCGATGGGATGCTCTACGGCGATGATCCTGCGCAGGGGATGATCGAGGGAAGCACGTTCATTCACCCCGAAATGCGCCTCGCTTTCACCGCGCCTCAGGGCTTTTACATGGTCAATGGCACCCGCGCGGTCAGCATTCAGGGACAGGGCGGGCAGGCGCAGATGACGCTGGCGGCCTATAGCGGCAACTTGGAAACCTATGTACGCCAGCAGTTCACGGCCCTCGGCGGTCAGAACAGCACCCTTGCACCGGCTCAGCTTGAGCGCACGACGGTCAATGGCCTGCCCGCGGTGTATGGCACTGCACGGGTCAATAATGGGCAGAGCCAGGTGGATGTGGTCGTGTTTGCCTATGAATTTGCCCGCGACCGGGCCTACCACTTCACCGCAATTGCGCCTGCGGGCCGCGCGGCGACTTTCAATCCGATGTTCCAGTCGATGCGGCGGATCACTCAAGCCGAAGCGACCTCAGTGGTGCCGAAGAAATTGCAGGTGGTGACGGTGGCCCGCGGCGACACGGTGGCGAGCCTTGCGCGGCGAATGGCCTATGACAGCGCGCAGGAAGATCGCTTCCGGGTACTTAATGCGCTCAGCAGTAGCGCGGCGTTGACGCCGGGTCAGAAGGTCAAGCTGGTCGTGCGGGCGCGATAACTGGCGGGTCTGTGCCCGTCGGCGGTATCTGTATCTCAATTCCACAAAGAAAAAGCGGCGGGGATTGCTCCCCGCCGCCTTCCTTTTTGCTTGCAGCGACTGCCTTACGGGGTCGTGGTGCCAGCCTGCATTTCGGTGTCGACGTTCGAGAAGGTCGCATCGAGGGTCGAACCCAGCGAGCTCATGGCGGTGATCGCGGCAACGGCGATGAGAGCGGCAATCAGGCCGTATTCGATAGCGGTGGCGCCCTGCTCGTCACGGACGAGGTTCTTGAAGAAGGTCATGTCTAGTCTCCTGGTTTGGTCTTCGGTACCCAAGCCCCCCCTGTTCGGCGGCGGGCTATTTGTGAGATAATCGATACGTATTGAGAAATTCCTAATTCGAAACGAAATTGAATTTACCCATTCATTGCATCGACGCTTCTGCTCTCAATCGTGTTCCACATGTTGATCGCAGTGTCTGCGACACCTTGCAGCGAAACAATCATGGCGATCACGATCAGAGCGACAATCAGGCCATATTCCACAGCGGTAGCCCCCGAGGTGTCGTCGACGAGGTCCTTGATGAAAGTCGACAGCATTGGTGGTTCCCCCCGTTTGTCACGGCCTAATGCAGTGTAAAATCCGGGCTTCGAGTTAATAAATGGTTGAGATCGAGCACGTTGATGGAAAGAAATCCGACATGACCTTGGGCTGGATGGCGGTAGTTGCTGCTGCTTTGCACCGCGATGACGGACGCTGGCTCATGCATCAGCGCCCTTTGGGCAAGCACCATGCCGGGCTCTGGGAATTTCCCGGTGGTAAGGTTGAAGCCAATGAAATTCCTGTGGAATCTGTGGTGCGGGAGATGGCGGAAGAGCTCGGGATCGCCTGTTGTGCCGCCGCCTGCACGCCTACTGGTTTTGCTGAGGGCGGAACTGCCAGCAACGGCCAGGCACTTGTCATCCTGCTTTACACGGTGAGCGCTTGGCAGGGCGAACCGCAGGCGCTGGAGGGCGGGGTTGTTGGCTGGTTCACCCCGGAGGAGGCGCTCGCGCTGCCGAAGCCGCCGCTTGATGTCATGCTGGCACAGCGACTGTTTCAAAATCTCGGATCAGGGCCAAACGCCTCTTGCCAAGCCTGACGCACCTCCCTATGTGCCGCCCCTCAGCGCGCACCCGTAGCTCAGCTGGATAGAGCATCAGACTACGAATCTGAGGGTCGGACGTTCGAATCGTTCCGGGTGCGCCAACAAAGCCCGCTCCTTGTAAAAGGGGCGGGCTTTGTCGGTTCTGGGCTTGGCCTAATCCGCCACACTCTCCTCGAGCGCATGCATATCATCATCGGACAGGCCGAAATGGTGCCCGGCTTCGTGAATCACGACATGGCGGATCAGTGCGGCAAAGCTGACGCCGGTTTCCTCCATCTCGGCCAGCAACGGCCGGCGGAACAGTGTGATGACCGGCGGCAACCCGTCGCTGTCCCACTGTGACCGCTCGGTAAGCGCGACGCCTTCATATAGCCCGGTCAACTCCCAGCGATCGGCAATCCCGACACCGTGCAATTGTTCGGCGGTCGCGAATTCCTCGATCCGCAGCACCACATCGGCCAGCGGCTGGCGGAACGCTTCAGGCAGGCGAGCGAGAACGGAAGCAGCGGCGGCTTCGAAGTCGGCGATGCTGGGTTGATGCAAGATCGATGTCCTTTCTCGTCACCATGGGGGATGAATTGCCGGGTCAATCCCCTACATAAAGCAAGATGGGGACAGCATCCTTCCCGCGCAACCGGCGTATCTGCATGGAACGCCTTGGGAGTTGACGGGTTGACGTCACTCGGGATCGATAGGTGAGGGGGCTCCGACTGGGCCAATGAGTAAAGAAAGACGACAGACCATGAATTACGTTTCGGCCCACGATCACGATGATGAGTTTGATCCGGAAAACCCGATGGGCAAGCCGGAAGTGCCGGATCACGTGCAGAACGCGATCCGCACTCTGATCGAGTGGGCAGGCGACGATCCGAACCGCGAAGGCCTGCGCGATACCCCCAAGCGGGTCGGCCGCGCGTGGCTTGAATATTGTGAGGGCTACAAGGAGGATCCGGCGATCCACCTGTCGCGCATTTTCGAGGAAGTGGGCGGCTATGATGAGATCGTGCTGCTCAAGGACATTCCGTTCCAGTCGCATTGCGAACACCACATGGCCCCGATCATCGGCAAGGCAGCGATTGCCTATCTGCCGAACAAGAAGGTGGTCGGCATTTCCAAGCTTGCCCGCGTGCTGCACGGTTATGCCCAGCGCTTGCAGATTCAGGAGCGTCTGACCGCCGAGGTCGCGCAGTGCATCTGGGACAATCTCGATCCGCATGGCGTGGCCGTGGTGATCGAAGCGCAGCATGGTTGCATGACCGGGCGTGGGGTTAAGACCCCGGGCGTGGGTATGATCACCAGCCGCATTTTGGGCTGCTTCCTCGACAATGACAGCAGTCGCAAGGAAGTCATGAGCCTGATGGGTTATTGATCGCTTATCTGCTAATATTCTGGCTTCGAATTTGCTCACTTTCCTGTGTCTGAATTGCACGTTCCAACCCATGGCTAAACCTTGGCCAACCCTTGGTTTGTGCGATTCGCAGTGGTAATCTTTCCTCATCCACGGCCCTAACGGCCGGGATCAAGCAGGAGAGTACCATGAAGAAGTACGTCTTTGCCGGACTGGCGCTTGGCGCCTGTCTCGCTTCGCCTACCTTCGCGCTCGAGCATGAGGTCGTGATCGACCACGAGGACGGCCCGATTGCGGCCGATTACAAGGGTTCGGTCACGATCGAAACCACGCAGGTCGGGACTGCCGGCCCGGCCGGACGCCCGAACACGCTGCGCTGCAACTGGACCGCCACGCTGAATGTTGATCGGATCGCCAAGGTTGGCGAGACCCTTCGGTCGCGCCGCACCCTGACCAGCGATGATGTGGTCAGCGGGTCGCGGCCCGGTTGGTGCGAAACCCATGCCAAGGCGATCGACCGGCTGGTCGACTCCCGCCGAGACAACATTCGCACCGCCATGCTCGCTTTGATCGATCAGGATCGCGCGGAACTTCTCGCCGAAGCCGAGGGAGCGCAGAACAGCCGCCGCGGCGTCTGATTTCACGAAGAGGCCGTAGCAGAGCGGGGCGCTTCCATAGCGGAGGCGTCCCGTTTTCGCATTTGCGATCAGGGGCAAAGCGTCGTAGCCTTTGGGTTCGGCCCAGCCGATGAGCCTTACTGACGGAGATTGCTGATGCTGCGCAGACCTGCCACCCGCTTTTTTGTTGCCGCCGCGCTGGCGGGCGTACTTGCCGCCTGTTCGGGCGAAGGCGCCTCCGATGCCGCACCTAGTGGTGATGTTGCGGCTGCGGGCGAAGTCACGCCGGTGCTCAAGGAACGGCACGACAATTTCGAAGGCATTGGCGATGCCTTCAAGGCGGTTCGCGGGGAGCTGGACAAGGACGCGCCCGATTTCACGCTAATCGCCGCCAAGGCGGACGATATCAACACGCGCGCGAAGCTGATCGAAACCCACTTCCCGGCCGGCACCAGTGTCGACGATGGCTTCAAGACCGAAGCTCTGCCGTCGATCTGGGAGAAGCCTGAGGAATTCAAGGCTGCCGCGCAAAAGCTGGTCGATGAAAGCGCCAAGCTGGTGACTGTAGCAGGTGAGGGCGACAAGGCCGCCACTGGAGCGCAGGCGATGTCGATGGGCGGCGCGTGCAAGGGCTGCCACGACAAGTTCCGGCTCGACGACAAGAAGTAGCCCTGATGACCGATCCGCTCGGTACACCGCCCGCTGCCTCGCATGATGTGAAGGTGTGGGATCCCTTGCTGCGGATCACGCATTGGAGTTTTCTGCTGATCATCCCGATGATGTGGTGGACGGCGGAGAACTCCAAGTGGGCGCTGCATCGCCGCACCGGGCTGGTGCTGCTCGGCCTGCTGGTGTTCCGCCTGCTATGGGGGTTTGTGGGGCCTGAGACCGCGCGCTTTTCTAGCTTTGTGAAGGGGCCGGGTGAGGTGATCGCCTATTTGCGGGGCACCTTGTCAGTTGCCGCGACCCGCATCGGACATTCGCCCATTGGCGGGTGGAGCACATTGGCACTTCTCGGGGCGATGTTGGTTCAGGTCAGCATGGGACTGTTTGCGGGCGATCCCTATGACGGGATGACGGGGCCGCTCAACCCGCTGGTTGGTGTGATGACCGCCGATACGATCACCGAATTGCACGAGACATTCTTCTGGGTGATCGCAGGCCTGATCGGCCTGCACTTGGCCGCGATCACCTTTTACGCCGTGAAGGGTAATGATCTGCTGAGCCCGATGGTGAGCGGTGACCGTCCGCCGGTGCCGGGCGTGGCGGGGATTGGCCCGACGCCGTGGGGACGCGCGGCGCTCGCGGTGGGGCTTGCTGCCGGCTTTGCGTTATGGGTGGCGTACGGCGCGCCGCCGCTGATCTGATACGAAAACGGGGCGCTTCCCCTTTCGGAAAAGCGCCCCGTTTCTATGCATTTGAGCAGGAAGGCTCAGAGCTGACCGAGCATATGGTCGGCGCTCGAAACCTTGAAGTCGCCCGGCTCTTCGACATTGAGCTGTTCGACCACGCCGTCATTGATCACCATCGAGAACCGCTGACCACGCTTGCCGAGGCCGAAGCCCGAGCCGTCCATGGTCAGGCCGATCGCTTCGACAAACTCGGCATTGCCGTCCGCCAGCATGGTGATGTCGTCGCTGCCAGCAGCCTTGTTCCAGGCACCCATCACGAAGGCGTCGTTCACTGCGGTGCCGACGATCTCGTCGACGCCCTTGGCCTTGAGGTCGCTCGCCTTTTCGACAAAGCCAGGAAGGTGCTTGGCTGAGCAGGTCGGGGTGAAGGCGCCGGGGACCGAGAATAGCGCCACGCGCTTGCCAGCGAAATAGTCGGAAGACTTGACCGGCTGCGGGCCTTCGGCGGTCGCCTTGATCAGCGTGACTTCGGGGATCTTGTCGCCAACGGAAATGGTCATTGTATGTGCATCCTCATGCCTTGGGGGTGTGTCTGCGGTGTTCTATAGCGGGTGCTGGCAGGTGGGCAACAAATAGACATATAAAGATAAGTTTATATTTGCCTCAGAACAACCTTGCCGCTAGGGGCATGGCGCATAAGCAGACCTTCGCACACCGATGTGCCGATCTGCGCTTAGGAGATTGAAGCAATGGCTACCCTCGCTGCCGCCCCGACCACCGAATACGTGATCAAGGACATCGCGCTGGCCCAATTCGGCCGTGACGAGATTATGATCGCCGAAACAGAAATGCCCGGCCTGATGGCGCTGCGTGAAGAATATGGCGCGGCCCAGCCGCTCAAGGGCGCCCGCATCACCGGCTCACTCCACATGACCATTCAGACGGCGGTGCTGATTGAGACGCTTGTGGCTCTCGGCGCCGAAGTGCGCTGGGCGACCTGCAACATCTTCTCGACGCAGGACCACGCCGCTGCCGCCATCGCCGACGCCGGCATCCCGGTGTTCGCGATCAAGGGCGAGACGCTGGCCGATTACTGGGATTACGTGGGCCGCATCTTCGATTGGGCGACCGACGAAAACCCCGATCTTACCTGCAACCTGATCCTCGACGATGGCGGCGATGCCACCATGTTCGCGCTGTGGGGCGCACGTCTCGAAGCCGGGGAAGAAATGGGCGAGCCGACCAACGCCGAGGAAATCGAATTCCAGCGCGCGCTGAAGGCCTTCGTCGCGGCCCGTCCGGGCTACCTCACCAAGACGGTGAAGGCGATCAAGGGCGTTTCGGAAGAAACCACCACGGGCGTGATGCGCCTCTACCAGATCGCCAAGCAGGGCAAGCTTCCCTTCCCGGCGATCAACGTGAACGATTCGGTCACCAAGTCGAAGTTTGACAACCTCTACGGCTGCAAGGAATCGCTGGTCGACGCGATCCGCCGCGCCACCGACGTGATGCTGGCTGGCAAGGTCGCCTGCGTTGCCGGTTACGGCGATGTCGGCAAGGGTTCGGCAGCATCGCTCCGTGACGGCGGCGCGCGCGTGATGGTCACCGAGATCGATCCGATTTGCGCACTGCAAGCCGCGATGGACGGCTTTGAAGTCGTCACCATGGAAGACGCCGTGAAGCGCGCCGACATTTTCGTCACCGCCACCGGCAACGAAGACGTCATCACCGCCGATCACATGATGAACATGAAGCCGATGGCGATCGTCTGCAACATTGGCCACTTCGACAGCGAGATTCAGATTTCCGCGCTTTCCAACTACAACTGGAAGGAAATCAAGGAAGGTACCGACATCGTCACCTTCCCGGATGGCAAGTCGATCATCATCCTCGCCAAGGGTCGTCTGGTGAACCTCGGCTGCGCCACCGGCCACCCGAGCTTCGTGATGAGCGCGAGCTTCACCAACCAGACGCTGGCCCAGATCGAGTTGTTCACCAAGGCTGACGAATATCAGAACGATGTCTACGTCCTGCCCAAGCATCTCGATGAAAAGGTCGCCGCGCTGCACCTCGAAAAGCTGGGTGTGAAACTGACCCAACTGTCGGGCAAGCAGGCCAGCTACATCGGCGTGCCGCAGGCTGGTCCGTTCAAGCCCGATCACTACCGCTACTAAGCGATGCGAAACCGGCGCCCCCTAACCGTTTTTTCAAGCGGTTCGGGGGCGCACAGGTTCATCCCCGTTGCGCTCCCGCGCGCACGCGCATAGCGGTTGAGCGATGGACTTCTCGCCCCTTTCATTGGTGCTGATCGCGCTCGTGCTTGCCGCTTGGGCGGTGGGTGCGGCAATGGTCGTGCTGCGTGCGAATCAGAGCGTCAAGCGCGCCAAGGCGATGCGCACCAGCCTGAAGCGGATGCAGACGCTGCTCGATGTCGCGCCGGCCTTGCCGCTGTTGGTGCGAGTGGACGGGCGTATCGAGGCACCTGAAAAGCTGGCCCGGATGTTGGGCCTAGCAGCGATGCCCAAATATCTCAGCGAACTTGCCGCGCCAGCGGGCAATCCCAAGGGCGGCGGACTTGCGCAGGCACAGCTCGACCAGCTTTGGTCCCGGATCCAGACTACCCAGAAAAGCGCCGCGCCTTTCCGCATGGCCATCAACCTGCCCGGTGCGCAGCGTAGCCTCGCGCTCTACGGGACGCTCGCCGATCCGCAGGTCTCGCCCGGTGGGGCCGCGCTGGTGTGGGTTTTCGACTTTACCGAAAGCCATTCCGAAATGGCCCGTCTGCGCGCGGCTGCTGCGCGGGCTACCGGGGATTTTGCTGCGCTCGTCGGCTTGATCGAGGCCGCGCCCATGCCGATGTGGTTCCGCGGTTCCGATCTCACGCTGCAACTCGTCAACCAAGCCTATGTTGATGCCGTTGGCGCGAGCACGGCGGCCGAAGTGGTGCAGAGCCAAATCGAACTGCTCGAGCCCGATGAAGGCCGCTCACCCGCCGATATCGCCCGCGCCACGCTGACCAGTCAGGCAAAGTCCGAACGCATCATCGCCGCGACCATCCACGGCGCGCGCCGGACGCTGCGGGTCAGCGACCTCCCCCTCGGGCTGGAGGGGGTTGCAGGCTACGCCATCGACATCGAGGAACAGCAGCAGGTCGCGCGCGAATTCCGCGCCTTCCGCGATGCGCAGCGCGCACTGCTCGACCAGCTGTCGGTCGGCGTCGCCCTGTTCGACGGCGACGAGCGTCTGACCTTTGCCAACCGCCCGTTCCGCCGCCTGTTTAGTCTCGCAGAAGATGCGATCGAGGCCCATACGCCATTCGAACGCTTCCTCGCCGAAGCGCGTGAGCGTGGGCGCACGCCCGAAGTGCGCGATTTCCCCGAGTGGCGGCGAGAGCGCACTGGCTGGTTCGGGATGCAGGATACGCAGGAAGAAGCCTGGCCGCTGCCCGGCGGCACCCATTTGCGCGTCGTCGCTCAGCCGATGCCGGATGGGGGCCTCATCCTGATCACCGAGGATCGCACCGAAAGCCTCGCGCTTTCCGCCGTGCGCGACACGCTGCTGCGGACTCGTACCGCCACGCTCGACAGCCTGTTTGAAGCCTTGGCGATCTTCGCGCCGGATGGCTCGGTGCAGCTCTGGAACCGCAGCTTTGCCGGCACTTGGGGCCTCACGCCAGAACTGCTTGATCTGCACCCGAGCGCCGATGAATTGCTCAGCGCGATCGGGCGCAATCTGGTGAAACCCGAAGAAGCTGGGCTGATCGGGGCTGCCGTGCGCGCCGCGACGCTCGACCGGCGAGAGAAGGGCGGGCAGGTCGATCTGGCCGATGGCCGCACGCTGCGCTTTGCCGGGATACCGCTGCCGGATGGCAACGGCCTGCTGACCGTGCTCGACATCACCGCATCGCAGAAAGCCGAACAGGCCCTGCGCGAACGGGCCGAAGCGCTGGAGGAGGCTGACGCGGTCAAGGCCAAGTTCCTCGCCAACATGAGCTACGAATTCCGCACGCCGCTCACCACCATCGGCGGTTATGCCGAACTGTTGAAAAGCGGCGCGGCGGCTGATCCCGAGGCGGCGGGCGAATATGTCGATGCGATCCTCAGCGCAGTCGAGCGCCTGACGGAACAGGTCGAAAACGTGCTCGACCTGTCGCAGAGCGAGGCGGGGCTGCTGCCGATCCGCAAGGAACGCCTCGACCTTCTCGACTTCCTCACGACTCTGGTGCGCGATCGTGAAACAGCGATTGTCGCAGCCGGGCTGAGCCTCGATCTCAAGGGCCGCCGCGGTCGGGTGATTGAGGCCGATCCGCGCCAGATGGGCCGTGCAATCGGCAACCTGCTCGACAATGCTGTGGTCGGCACGCCGGAAGGCGGCCGGATCGTGATCGAGATCCGCAGAGCGCCCGAGGGCACCGAGTGGGGGGTAGAGATCAGCATCGCCGATAATGGCCGGGGCATGACTTCGAAGGAACTCGCTCGTGCGCAGGGTGGGGTGAAACCCGCCGGCGAAGGCGCTCCGGAACGCCGCACGGGGCTGGGCATCCCGCTCGCCCGGCAGCTGATCGCTGCGCATGATGGGACGCTTGAGATCGTCAGCCGCAAGGGCGCGGGCACCACTGCGACGATCCGCCTTCCGTGACCGAAACCCGGTCTAGCCTCCCCGACTTGGCCTCTATGGCTGCCTACGGCGCAGCGATTGCCGGGCGGCTACGCGCGGGCGATGTGGTTGCGTTGACCGGCGGGTTGGGGGCGGGCAAAACGACGCTCGCGCGCGCGATACTGGCTTCGCTGGGACATGAAGGCGAAGTGCCGTCGCCGACGTTCACTATCATCGAGACTTACGATTCGCCGCCGCTCAGGCTCGCGGCTGTGCATGCCGATTTCTACCGTTTGAAAGATCCTGCCGAACTCGCTGAAATTGGCCTCGATGACTACCGCGAGGGTGCGGTGCTGCTCGCGGAATGGCCGGATCATGCGGGCGGCTTCGCCCATGAACCGGGATGCCTGTCGATCACGCTGGAACCGGTGGGAGAAAGCGGGGAAGGCGGCCGGATTGCGATTGCCCGCGGCGGTGCGGATTGGGTAGGGCGGATGCCATGAACCCGCTTCCCCAAGGCCTTGCCGAATTCGTCGCCCACGCTGGATGGGAGGGCGCGGATATCGACCCGCTGCCGGGCGATGCCTCGTTCCGGCGGTATTTCCGCCTGACGCTAGCGGGCAGTGGAACAGCCATGCTGATGCACGCCCCTCCGCCGCACGAAGACCCCGCGCCGTTCCTCCACGTTGCCCATTGGCTGAACGCGCATGGGATGCGCGGCCCTGCCATCCTCGCCGAGGACGCGGCCCAAGGCTGGGTGCTCACCGAGGATTTCGGCAATGACCGGATGCGCGACTGGCTCGAACTGAACCCTGCGGACGAGCGCGCCGCTTACGAAGCCGCGGTCGAGGCGCTGGCCGCGCTCCACCGCGTGCCGCCGGGGCCGTTTCCGGCTTACGACATGGCGGTTTATGCCCGCGAGGCGGCGCTGCTGACCGAGTGGTATTGCCCTGCGCAGGGCCTTACGGTGGATGCAGCGGGCTATGCCGCCGCTTGGGAGGAAACCCTCGCACCGCTGCTCGCCCGCCAGAACCCTGGTGTGACGGTGCTGCGCGATTATCATGCCGAGAACATCATGCTGCTGGGCGGCAGAGCGACCGCGCCGCAGGGCCTGATCGATTTTCAGGACGCGCTGGTGGGCCACCCGGCCTATGATCTTGTCTCGCTGCTTCAGGACGCGCGGCGCGATGTGTCTGAGGCGCTGGAAGCAGCGATGCTCACGCACTACTGCACGGCGGCGGGCGTCAGCGGCGATGATTTCCTCGCCGACTATGCCCGACTTGGCGCACAGCGGAATGCCAAGATCGTCGGCATCTTCACCCGGCTCGACCGGCGTGACGGTAAGCCCAAATACCTCGCCATGATCCCGCGCGTCTGGGCGGCGATGGAGCGCGATCTGGCGCATCCAGCGCTGGCACCCGTTGCGCGCTGGTTCGATGCCAATATCCCGGCTGAACTGCGCGCTGCGAACGGCGCTTTCGCCGCATGACGAAGCTCGCATCCGATACCGCGATGATCCTCGCCGCTGGCCTCGGCAAGCGGATGCGGCCACTGACTGCAAGCCAGCCCAAGCCACTGGTGCGGGTGGCAGGCAAGGCGTTGATCGACCACGCGCTCGACCGGCTGGCCGAAGCGGGCGTGGCCAAGGCGGTGGTGAACGTCCACTACCTCGCCGACGCGCTTGAAGCCCATGTGCTCGCTCGCGCCGTGCCCAATGTGACTGTGTCGGACGAGCGCGCGCAACTGCTCGAAACCGGAGGCGGGATGGTGAAGGTACTCAGCCAACTGCCCGACCCGTTCTTTGCTCTCAACGCTGACAATATTTGGCTGGATGGGCCCAAGAGTGCGTTCCACGACCTGTCGCGTCGCTGGGATCCCGAAGCCATGGACGCGCTGCTGCTGGTCGTGCCGCACGCGCGAGCGGCCAATTTCAACGGCACCGGCGATTTCCATATGGACCCGCTCGGCCGCCTCTCGCGCCGCCGCGATGGGCGGATTGCGCCGTTCATTTACACCGGCATTCAGCTGGTCAGCCACCGCCTGATGCGCGACGCGCCCGAGGGTCCATTCTCGACCAACATCCTCTGGAACCGGGCGATGGAGGAGGGGCGGCTTTACGGTCTCAGCTTCACCGGGCTGTGGTTCGAAGTCGGCACGCCGCAAGCAATCCGCCCGACCGAGGAGGCGCTGCAGGGTGGCTGAACCGCGCCACATCGGCCCGCTGGTCTATTCCATAGCCGCGCATCGCGGTTTTGCCGATGCCCTGGTGGCAGGCCTGGTGCCGCGGTACCGCGAGCCAGGTTTCGGGTTGGCGCGTCTCACTCTGCTGGTGCCGTCGAGCCGCGCCGCGCGTACCCTGTCCGAAGCTTTCATCCGCCACGCTGGGGATACAGGCGAGGGCGGCGTGCTGATGCCGCGCATGATTGCGGTGGGCGATCTCGATCTCGATGAAAAGCTGGGTGCGGCGCTCGATCCGCTGGGGGCGGCGGATATTCCTCCGGCCTGCGATCCGGTGGCGCGCTGGCTGACGCTCGACCGGCTGATTGCTGAGGAGCGCGAAGCCGAGGGCACGGAGCCGCTGCCGGGCCGTGCGCGGCTGAATCTCGCGCGCGAGATGGCGCGGACGATGGACCGGCTGCTGGTCGAGGAAAAGCCCCCCGAGGAGCTGTGGGCCGATCCGGTGCTCGATCAGCTTGGCAATCTCGCGGAACACTGGAAGCGAGCGATCCGTCTGTTTGCGAGGGTCAATACGCGCTGGCAGGTGGAACTGGCGGAGCGGGGTGAGGTTGACGCTGCGACCCGCCGCAACCTGCTGTTCGACCGCGCCGCCCGCCGCTGGCGTGAGACCCCGCCGCCGTATCCGATCGTTGCCGCAGGGGTGACGAGCGCTGCGCCTGCACTTGCGCGGTTGCTGAAGGTCGTGGCAGAATTGCCGGAAGGCGCGGTGGTGCTGCCCGATCTCGATCTGGGGATGGACGATGCGGCGTGGGCGGAGCTTGGCCTTGCCGGCGCATCCGAGGAACCGGGTGGGCCGGTATTCGCTTCGGGTGACGCGCTCAGCCATCCGCAATATCACCTCAAGTTGCTGCTGAACCGAATGGGTGTGAACCGCGCCGAGGTGCAGCCGTGGCACCGGCGCGGGATTGCGGCGGCGGAACCGGCGCGCAGCCGGGCGATTTCTTCGCTGTTCCTGCCTCCGCAGGCGAGCCGCGCGTGGATCGACCTCAATGCTGACCGGCGGCGGCTGTCAGGCGTGCGCCTGCTCGCCAGCGCCACTATCGAGGAAGAAGCGCAGGCGATCGCGCTCCTGGTGCGTGAGGCGCTGGAACAGCCGGAAAAGCGCATCGCCGTGATCACCGCCAACCGCGGCTTGGCGCGGCGAGTGGCGCAGCATTGCGAACGCTGGAACATCGCGGCTGACGACACCGCTGGTCGGCCGCTTGCGCTGACCCCGGCCGGACGATTGTTCGGCCTGCTGGCGGAGGTGGCGGCGAACGGACCTGATCCGGCCAATCTTGTCGCCGCTTTCGGGCATCCACTGGTGCGCGGTCACGATGGCGGGGCGCGGCGCGATTGGCTCAAGGGCCTGCGTGCCTTCGATCGCCGCCTGCGTGGTCCAGCGCCCGCGCCCGGTATGGAGCCATTGCGCAAGGCCGCAGCCAAAGCGGAGGTCGCCGAGTGGTGGGCCGAAGCGGAACAATTGCTCGCGCCGCTGCTCGACTGGCCGCGCGAGATACCCTTGGCCGACGCGCTGACCCGGCTCTCGGACGCTGCCGAGGGTTTCGCCCAGACGCTGGTCTGGGAGCGCGAGGACGGGCGCGCGCTCGGCACCCTAATCGAGGAATTGCGCGGGCAGGCCGAAGCGGCAGGCACTCTGGTCGAGACTGCCGATCTGGCCGGAATCTTGCGCGATGCGATGGAAGCGGTCGCGGTGCGTCCCGGCTATGGCGGCCATCCGCGCGTGGCAATCTACGGCTTGCTCGAAGCGCGCATGGCGCGGGCCGATCTGGTGATTTGCGGGGGGCTCAACGAAGGCTCATGGCCGCAGCCGCCTGGTGCCGACGCGCTGCTGGCGCCTGCGATCCTGCGCGCGCTCGGCGTGCCGGGGGCGGAGTTCCGCATCGGCCTCGCCGCGCATGATTTGGCCGGCGCGATGGGCGCGCCTGAAGTGGTGCTCAGCCGGAGCCTGCGCGATGCCGAGGGGCCGACGCTACCCTCGCGGTTCCTGCTGCGCGTCGAAGCACTGCTCGGCGATGATCTCGACAAGGAGCACCGTGAGCGCGCGATCCCGGCGCTGCTGCCGCATCTCGACCGCCTGCGTTCGCCCGCCCCCGAATACCCGCGCCCCGCTCCCGATCCTTCGTCCGCTCTGCGCGATGTGACGATCAAGGTTACCGCGCTCGATCGGTTGCTCGGCGATCCCTACCAGTTCTACGCGCAGGCGATCCTCGATCTTCGCCAACTGCAACCGCTCGCCGCCGATCCCTTCAGCGATCCGGCACTGCGCGGCACGTTGGTGCACGATCTCCTCGACCAATGGCACAGGGCAACGGCGAGCGATCCGGGCCTTGCGCTTGCCCCCTTTGCCGCCGGCTATTTCCAGGACGAGCGAGTCCACCCGCTGTTCCGCGCGCTATGGCAGCCCCGTCTGATCGCCGCGCTTGAGCGGTTCGAGCAATGGATCGCCGCAGATGCCGCCGAAAAGGGCCGCACGGTGCTCGCGACCGAGATTTCGGGTGAGATGGTGTTTGAAGGTGTGGCGGTCATGGGCCGTGCCGACCGGATCGACCGATTGGCTGACGGGACGCTCGCAATTGTCGATTACAAGACCGGCGCACCTCCTGCAAAGAAGCAGGTGACGTCGGGCTATGCCATGCAATTGGGGCTGCTCGGGTTGATCGCTCAGGCCGGTCGGTTCGCGAACGACAAGACCGGGCAGGTTGTGACGGGCACGCCGACCCGGTTCGAATATTGGTCGCTCGGCAAAGCGAAGAAGGAAGACGGCTTCGGCTATCAGGAAACCCCAGTGAAGGAAGGCAGCGCAAAGACGGGTCTGCTCCAAGAGGATTATCTCAACTTCCACGCCGACCGGCTGGCTGAAGCGATCCGGCTGTTCATCAAGGGCAGCAAGCCCTTCATCGCGCGCGAGAATCCCGACTACAAAGGGTACAACGAATACGACCAGCTTATGCGGTTGGAGGAATGGGCGATCCGCCTGACCGATCCGGAGCCCAAGACATGAGCGGCGCAAACGGTTCCGTCTTTCCGCTGATGGACAACCAGCTGCTGGCAGCGGACCCAGAGGACAACGTCTGGCTCTCGGCCTCGGCGGGGACAGGCAAGACGCAGGTGCTGTCCGCCCGCGTGCTCCGGTTGCTGTTGCGCGAGGATGTCGCGCCGTCGCAGATCTTGTGTCTGACTTTCACCAAGGCTGGCGCGGCCGAGATGGCAAACCGTATCAACGCGGTGCTGGCGCGCTGGGTGCGGCTGCCGTCTGTCACGTTGGCGAAGGAGCTCGGCTATCTCGGTGCGGACATTGATCCGGCCACGCAGGAACGCGCGCGCAGCCTGTTTGCCAGCGTGCTCGATTGTCCTGGCGGTGGCCTGCGTATCGACACCATCCACGCCTTTGCGCAGTTCCTGATCGGCAACTTCCCCGAGGAAGCGAACCTCGCCCCCGGCACGCGGGTGCTCGACGATCGCAGCCGCGAGCTGCTAAGCCGCGAGGTGCTGACCGACCTATTCGAGGAGGCCGAGCGTACCAATGATATGCGGGTGCTCGATGGCATCGAACTGTTCACGAAGCGCAAGGACCCCGCGGCGCTCCATAAGTGGCTGATGCACGCCGCCGAGGCGCAGGACATGTGGGAGGGGACAGCCGGTTGGCAATCGCCGATGGCCGGGCGAGTGCGTCAGACACTCGGCATTCCCGCGGATGCGGACGAGGTCTGGGCGAGCGAGCCGCTGCATCCCGATATCTTCCCTGATGACGCGCTGCTCGGCATTCTTGCGGCGCTGCGGCAGTGGGGCAAGGCGTCGGGAGACAAGGCAATCGCCGGTATCGAACGCTGGCTGCGGCTCGAACATTTTGAGAGAGCCGGTTCAATCGACTGTCTGGTAGGCGGGGTGCTGAATGGGGACCTCCTTCCCAACGGCAACCTCAGGCACGCTGCCAAGTTCGATCCCGATTTCGTCGACCTGCAAAGAACGGTCGCCGATGCATTCGTGCTTGCAGAAGACCGCCGCTCGCTCCTCGCCTGCGCCGAAATCGTGACCTCGGCGCTCGAAATCGGCCGCGCCTTCGCTGTCCGCTGGGAGGCCCGCAAGGCGCGCGAGGGGCTGCTCGATTTCTCCGACTTGATCCGCAAAGCCGCCGCGTTGCTCGACCGGTCAGAGGCGGCGGATTGGATCCGCTACAAGCTCGACCGCCATTTCGACCACGTCCTGATCGACGAAGCGCAAGACACCAACCGCAGCCAATGGGACATCGTCGAAGCGCTGATCGACGACTTCTTCAGCGGCGAAGGCGCGCGTGGGGACAAACTGCGCACGATCTTCACCGTGGGCGATTACAAGCAGGCGATCTTCGGCTTTCAGGGCACCAGTCCGGAGAACTTCGCCCGCGCCAAGCAGCGGGTGCACGGCCGGATCACCGCGGCGCAGCAGGGCATCCGGCAGGGCCGTGTCAATCGCCGAGAGCCGGGCTGGCAAGATCTCGACCTCGGCCACTCGTTCCGCACCGCCGATATCGTGCTCGGCTTCGTCAACCGCATGATTGCGATGCTGGGCTTTGGCGAGTTTGGGTTGGATAAGGAACCGGCGCCCCATGTCGGCGCCGAGCGGCCCGGCCTTGTTACGCTTTGGCCGCCCGTCGCACCGAAGCAGGGCGAGGGGCAGGAAGACGAGGACGATGCCGAAGACAGCGAGAACCGCGACTGGCTGCCCAAGCACGACACGTTGCTCGCGCAGAACATCGCCGATCAGGTGCAGCGCTGGCTGACCGATGATCCCTTTGTGCTCGCGAAGAGCACTCGCCGCCATGCGCAGGCCGGCGACATTATGGTGCTCGTGCGTCAGAGAAAGGAACTCGCCGCGCAGATCGTCGCCAAGCTCTATGCGCGCGGCGTGCCGGTGGCGGGGGTCGACCGGCTGCGGCTCGGTGCGCCGCTGGCGGTAAAGGATGTGCTCGCCGCCTTGCGCTTTGCGGCGCAACCGCAAGATGATCTGAGCCTTGCCAACCTGCTCGCCTCGCCGCTGGTGGGGTGGAGGCAGGATGATATCCTTGCATATGTACCGCGGCCCGAGAAGGTGCGGCTGTGGGATCATCTGAAGCGCAAGGACGCACCGCCTGCCGTTGCCGCCACGGCGGAGAAGCTAAGGGACCTACTGCGCCGCGCCGACTACCAGACCCCGCAAGCGCTGATCGCGTGGCTGCTGACCGGCCCGTGGCAGGGTCGGGCGCGGTTCGTTGAGAGGCTGGGGGCCGAGGCCAATGATCCGCTCGACGAGCTGATCAACGCCGCCTTCGCCTATGAGGCCGAGTATTGGCCGAGCCTGTCGGGTTTCCTCGCATGGTTCGATGCCGGGACGGGCGACCTGAAGCGCGATTCCGACAGCGCATCCGGGCAGGTGCGGGTGATGACGGTGCATGGCTCCAAAGGGCTTCAGGCGCCGATCGTCATCCTCGCCGATGCCACAGGCGCGCCGGGCGAGGCGGGCGATCTGGTGCTGGAGGACGATCCACTCGGCCAGATGGGTGATCGCAAGCGCGAAGTGCCGCTGCCTCCGCTCGGCAAGGACGAGAAGAAGGGCAGGATCGCCGAAGCCGAGGAAGCCAAGAAGGCCGCGCTTTTGCAGGAGCATTGGCGCTTGCTCTATGTGGCGCTGACCCGCGCGGAGGAGGCGCTGTTCATCGGCGGGTCTCTCAACAAGAACGAGGCGAAGAAGGGCGTGCCCCACGACGACAGTTGGTACGCCCGCCTCGCGCCGCTGTTCGAGGGTGAGGAGATCACCGATCCGGTCTGGGTTTGGCGCAAGGAATGGGGTGAGCGGGCCGAACCGCTGGTGCCGGAGGATGCCACCACCGATGCAGCCCCGCCGCCCGCCCTGCCGCACTGGATCACCACGCCGATTGGCCCCGAACCCCGCCCACCGCGCCCGCTGGCACCGTCGAGCGCAGGCGAGGACGGCGGGGCCGCACCGCCGCTCCCGCCAGAAGCCGCGCGTCATGCGGCCCGGCGCGGCAGCCTGATCCACACGCTGCTCGAACGGCTGCCCGATGTCGCTGAGGCTGACCGCGAGGCTGCGGCGCGGGGCTGGCTCGAACGGCAGGCGGGCGATCTCGGCGCCGAGCTTCGGGATGAGATGCTGGCCGCCGCGCTGGGCGTGCTCGATCACCCGCAGTTTGCCTCGATCTTCTCACCCCAAGCGCTCGCCGAAGTGCCGCTGGCAGCGACAGTTGAAGGCGTGGTCGTGGCCGGCACGGTTGACCGGCTGTTGATCGAGCAGACCCGCATCACTGTGGTCGATTTCAAGACCACGCGCCGCCCGCCCACCGGTGCTGCCGCAATCCCGCTGGCGACTCTGCGCCAGATGGCGGCCTATGTCGCCGCGCTGGAGGTGATCTATCCGGGCCGCGAAGTGCGCGCTGGCGTGCTCTATACCCATGCCCCGGTGCTGTTCGATCTCCCCCCCGCAACGCTAGTGGCGCACAAGAACGCGTTGCAGACCGCGCAGCAATCCTTGTTACCGCTCGATATTGAGTGAACAGCCCTGCGCATTAGATTGCATTCACATGACCGGCGCTCTTATGGTCGTAGGCAAAGGAGAATTCGAAATGGCGACCGTCAACGTGACCGATGCAAGCTTTCAGGCCGATGTGCTGGACAGCGACACCCCCGTGCTGGTGGATTTCTGGGCCGACTGGTGCGGTCCCTGCAAGATGATCGCGCCTGCGCTGGAAGAGATCAGCGACGAGCTCGCCGGTCAGGTGAAGATCGCCAAGATCGACATCATGGAGAACACCGATATCGCCGCGCAGATGGGCGTGCAGTCGATCCCGCTGATGGTGCTGTTCAAGAACGGCGAAGCGGTTGCGCGCAAGCTTGGAGCAGCGCCCAAGGGGCAGCTCAAGGCCTGGCTCGAAAGCGAACTCTGAGTCGTCAACCGGGCCTGCATCTGCCGGCCTGTTGGAGACACATGAGACACTGTCCTGAAACAGAAAAACTGCCCCTGAACCGGCCCCCATTCCGGACGGCGTGACAGGGGCGGGCAGGGCGGCGTTGCGGGTCATGTGCGCATGGCTGGCAAACTGCGCGCAAGTAGGAAAGCTGTTTTAACCCAGCACTCGCGCGACAAATTCGTCCCAGATTGCCGGGCTGGACGCGCCGACGAGCCCCGGCTTTTCGGCCTCGTCCACCCGGTATTCACTGCCATCGAGCCGCGCGGCTTTGCCGCCCGCTTCGTTGAGCCACAGGATGCCCGCAGCGTGATCCCACGCCAGCGTGCGCTTGAAGCTGGAGACGTCGTTTTCGCCTAGCGCGAGGCGGGGGTATTGTTCGGCGGCACAACGCGGGATGTCGACCAGCGTGTAGTGCGGCGCCAGCTTGGCATCGACCATCGCCGATTGTTCGGGGGTAAGGAAAATGCGGCTGACGGCGGAGACGGGCCGATCCTGCCCGGTGGTGCGCGCCACAATCCGCTCGCCATTGACGAAGGCCCCTTCGCCCGCGCGGGTGTGGCAGAAGCGATCCTTGTTCGGATCATAGATCCACCCTGCGACCGCGCGGCCCGCGTCGGCAAGCGCGATGATGATGCCGAACGGCTCCTTGCCTTCCGCGAAGTTCGCCGTTCCATCGAGCGGATCGATGATCCAGCATTGGCTGGAGAGGTCATCGAGCACGCTCTTGTCGGCGTGCACCGCTTCCTCGCCCACCACCGCGACGCCGGGGGCGAGCTTGGTCAGCGCTTCGGTCAGGAAGGCTTCGACCTCGCGGTCGACGATAGTGACGGGATCGTCAGCGCCCTTCATTTCAACTTCGTGCGCGGCCAGTTGGCGGAAGCGCGGCAGCATCGAGCGCTGCGCCGCAAACCGCATCAGATCGCGGATTTCCTCATCCAGGGCCGACAGGCCGGACGCGCTCACGAACGATAATCCGCGTTGATGGCAATGTAGCCGTGGGTGAGATCGCAGGTCCACACCGTCGCGCGCCCGTCCCCGAGGCCGAGATCGACGGCGATGTCGATGTCCTCGCCCTTCAGATGGGCAGCGACCGGGGCTTCGTCATAGCCTTCGACCGGCAAGCCGTTGCGCGCGGCCCAGACCCCACCGAACGCGATTGAGAGCTTGTCCCGATCCGCCGGCTCGCCCGCCTTGCCGACAGCCATGACCACGCGGCCCCAGTTCGCGTCCTCACCCGCAATCGCGGTTTTCACCAGCGGCGAGTTGGCGATGCTGAGGCCCACGCGGCGTGCGCTGTCATCGCTCGCCGCGCCGCTTACGCGAATGGTGATGAACTTGGCAGCACCTTCCCCGTCGCGCACCACGAGTTGGGCAAGCTGGCGGCACACATCAGCCAGCGCCGCCGCAAAGGCATCGGCGCCGGGGCTGTCCCAGCTTTCGATCCGCGCATTGCCCGCCTTGGCCGTAGCGAACACCATCACCGTGTCGCTGGTCGAGGTATCGCCGTCGACCGTTATGCAGCTAAACGTTGCCGCATTGGCGCGTTCGAGCGCTTCTTGCAGGAAGGCGGGGGCCACGTTTGCATCGGTGAAGATATAGCCGAGCATCGTCGCCATGTCGGGCGCGATCATGCCGCTGCCCTTGATGATCCCGGCGAGTTCGACCCGCGTGTCCCCGATCATCGCCGAGGCGCCAGCGCCCTTGGCGAAGGTATCGGTAGTGCCGATCGCGTTGGTCGCATCCGCCCAGCCGCAGGGCTCCGTCACCAGAGCAGCTTCGATCCCGGCCCGCGCCTTGTCCTTGGGCAGCGGCACGCCGATTACCCCGGTAGAGGAGACGAACACCTCGTCCACGCCGCAGCCCAATGCCGCGCTTACCTGCGCCTGGATCGCCTCGACCGCCTCACGCCCGCGCCAGCCGGTGAAGGCGTTGGAATTGCCCGCATTGACGATCAACGCCCGCGCGCGGCCCTGCTTCACCGCCTCGCGGCCCAGTTCGACCTCGGACGAGGCACAGGCGCTCTTGGTGAAGACGCCTGCGACGCTCGTGCCCTCGGCCAGCTCCGCAAAGGTCAGGTCGCAGCGGTCCCACGTCTTGTACTGCGCACGCGCAACGCGCAGCGTGACGCCCGCGATGGAGGGCAGTTCAGGGAAGGGGCGAGCGAGGGGCGAGCGTTGGATATCCATGGCGAGCGCCTCTAGGCGGGCGACGCGGCGGCGTAAATCCGCAAATCAGGTGGACGAAACGCGCGCGATTCCCTATCTATGCTCACAATGACCCGGCGTTTTCTTGCCTTTCTGGCCCTGCTTACAGGCCTTGTCGCTCTTGGCGGCCCGGCGCAGGCGTCTTTGGCTGAAGCGCTGGCTTGCGGGTCCAGCATCACTGCTGCGGCGGGCGATGAGGCGGTTGGCGGCGAACATGTCGCCGTGCAGCCTGCACCCTCGACGATCAGCGCCACCCGCGCGATCGAAGCGCCGCGCCGCGCTCCGGCCAAGCCGGAAACGCTGCGCTTGCCAGTCCTGATGGGTATCGAACGCGCCTACGAATAGGCGCGTTTTTCCGTTCCCGCATTGATTCCGGCGCGCCGGGCCTGAAGGCCGCGCGCTCTTTCCCCATTATCCGTTTCGGGCCCGCACGCCGGGCTGCCGTCCGCATCAAAGGTTTGCCCCTATGTTGAATAACATCATCAAGTCGGTCTTCGGTTCGTCGAATGACCGCTACATCAAGTCCGTGCGCAAGGTGATCGCGCAGGTCAACGCGCTCGAGCCGCAGATTCAGGCGCTCACCGATGCCGAGCTTCAGGACCAGACCGTCAAGCTGCGCGCGCTGGTCGACAAGGGCGCGAGCCTTGATGAGATCCTGCCCGAAGCCTTCGCCACTGTGCGCGAAGCCTCGGTGCGCGTGTTCGGGATGCGCCACTTCGATGTGCAGCTGATTGGCGGCCTCGTCCTCCACCGCGGCGAGATCGCCGAAATGCGCACCGGTGAAGGCAAGACGCTGATGGCGACGCTCGCGGTGTATCTCAACGCGCTCGAAGGCAAGGGCGTGCACGTTGTCACCGTCAACGATTACCTCGCCCGGCGCGACGCCGCCGAGATGGGCAAGCTTTACAACTGGCTTGGCCTCACGGTCGGCGTGATCGTCCCGGGAATGCCCGAGGAATACAAGCGCGACGCCTACAACGCCGACATCACCTACGGCACCAACAACGAATTCGGCTTCGATTACCTGCGCGACAACATGAAGCACGAACGCAGCGCCATGGCGCAGCGGCCGTTCAACTTCGCGATTGTCGATGAAGTGGACTCGATCCTGATCGACGAAGCACGTACGCCGCTAATCATCTCCGGGCCGACCGAGGACAAGTCGGAGCTTTACGTCGCGCTCGATCAGGTGGCGCGCGAAATCCCGGTCGAATGGCTCGACATCGACGAGAAGGTGAAGCGCGTCCAGCTGACTGAAGACGGGCTGGAGCAGGTTGAACAGCTGCTGATCGAGAAAGAGCTGCTGGCCACCGACAACCTCTACGATGTCGAGAACACGCAGGTCGTGCACCACCTTGATCAGGCGCTGGTCGCCAATTTCGCGCGGAAGCGTGATACCGATTACATCGTCAAGGACGGCAAGGTCGTTATCATCGACGAATTCACTGGCCGTATGATGGATGGCCGCCGCTGGTCGAACGGGTTGCACCAGGCGGTCGAGGCCAAGGAAGGCGTGCGGATCGAGCCGGAGAACCAGACGCTCGCCTCGATCACCTTCCAGAACTATTTCCGCATGTACCCCAAGCTGTCCGGCATGACCGGCACCGCGGCGACCGAAGCGGCGGAATTCTGGGACATCTACAAGGTCGGCGTGGTCGAAATCCCGACCAACTTGCCCGTCGCCCGCATCGACGAGGAAGACGAGTTCTACAAGAACATCGCCGACAAGTTCGGCGCCATCGCGAAGGCGATCAAGGAGAAGCAGGAAATCGGTCAGCCGGTGCTGGTCGGCACGGTTTCGATCGAGAAATCCGAACTGCTCAGCCAGTATCTCGACAAGGAAGGCGTGACCCACTCGGTGCTGAACGCCCGCTTCCACGAGCAGGAAGCCCGGATTGTGGCGCAGGCCGGACGCTTCGGCGCGGTCACCATCGCGACTAACATGGCCGGGCGCGGGACCGACATCCAGCTCGGCGGCAATATCGAATACCGCATCCTCGACGAACTGGCCGACATGCCCGAGGGGCCGGAGCGCGATGAAGCGATTGCCCGCATCAAGGCCGAAGTGGCTGCGGAAAAGGATCGGGTGAGGGCGGCCGGCGGCCTGTTTGTGCTCGGTACTGAACGCCACGAATCGCGCCGGATTGACAACCAGCTGCGCGGCCGTTCGGGCCGCCAGGGCGACCCCGGCCTGTCGCGCTTCTACCTGTGCCTTGAGGATGATCTGCTGCGCATCTTCGGCCCCGACACGCTGTTTTCGAAGATGATGAAATCGAACCTCGCCGATGGTGAGGCGATTGGTTCCAAGTGGCTGTCGAAAGCGATCGAGACCGCGCAGAAGAAGGTCGAATCCCGCAACTACGACATGCGCAAGCAGGTGGTGGAATACGACGACGTGATGAACGACCAGCGCAAGGTGGTCTACGAACAGCGTTCCGAGATCATGGACAGCGAGGCGGTGGACGACGTGGTGCTCGACATGCGGCATGACACGATCAACGCCATTGTTGGCACCGCGTGCCCCCCGGGCTCCTATCCCGAACAATGGGACGTCACCGGCCTCAAGACCCGCGCCGAGGAGGTGCTGGGCTTCAACCCGCCGATCGACGACTGGCTTGCCGAGGACGAGGTCGAGCCTGAATTGATCGAGGAACGCCTGCGCGAACTGACCGACGCGATGATGGATGAAAAGATCGCCGCGTCCGATCCCGCGATCTGGCGGATCGTCGAAAAGGACGTGCTGCTGCGCCAGCTTGATCACCACTGGAAGGAACACCTCGCCACGCTGGACGCGCTGCGTCAGGTGATCTGGATGCGCGGCATCGCGCAGAAGCAGCCGATCAACGAATACAAGCAGGAAGCCTTTGCCCTGTTCGAGACGATGCTCGAAACCCTGCGCGAGGAAGTGACCAAGATCCTGTTCCGCTCGGAACTGCGTGTCGAACAGCCGTCGATGCAGGCGCTGCCCGATCTGCCCGATTTCCTCACCGGCCACATCGATCCCTTCACCGGCATGGACAATTCGGCCGATGGCGACGGGTCGGAACTGCGGCCCGAATTGTTCGGCACGCTCGCTGGAAGCCCGCGCGCGGCAACCGGGCCGGGCGGGGCGAACACCGACAACCCTTATGCCAATCTCGACATCAGCCGGAATGCACCGTGCCCCTGCGGATCGGGCAACAAGTACAAGCATTGCCACGGCGCGGTTGGCGCACCGCAGAACGTCTGACCGGCGCGCGCGGTGCTTAGGCGAAGGCGATGATGATCGGGGCGGTTCCGGCGCTGCTGGCGCTCGCCTTCCTGGTCACCGCGCTGCTCTATGCCAGCGTCGGCTTCGGCGGCGGGTCGACCTATTCGGCGCTGCTGGCGCTGTCGGGCCTTGATTACCGCCTGCTGCCGCTGGTCTCGCTCGCCTGCAATATCGTGGTGGTGACGGGCGGCTCGATCCGCTTCGCCCGCGCGGGGCTGACCCCGTGGAAGAAGGCGTTGGTGATCGTTGCGCTCGGCGCTCCGGCCAGCTTCCTTGGCGGTCTGACCCCGATCAAGGAGGCGACCTTTCTGACGCTGCTCGGAGCCAGTCTGGTTCTGACGAGCCTCTTCATGCTGGTGCCGGTGCGTGAGGATGCGAAAGGTGCCGCGACCCGGTTTGCTCGGTGGATGCCGCTCGCCGCCGCGCCGCTCGGCTATTTTGCCGGGCTGGTCGGGATCGGTGGCGGGGTGTTCCTCAGCCCCTTGCTGCATCTTGCACGCTGGCACGAAGCGCGCGGGATAGCGGCGACGGCGAGCCTGTTCATCCTCGTCAATTCGCTGTTCGGGCTGGCGGGCCAGATGGTGAAGAACGGCCCCGATCTGTTCGGGCAGGCGATTGGCGCGGCGCTGCCCTTGCTGATTGCAGTGGTGATCGGCGGGCAGGTGGGCAGCCTGATGGCGACCCGCGTGCTCCCGCCGCATTGGATCCGCTGGCTGACCGCGCTGCTGGTGCTGGTAGTCGGCGTGCGCCTGCTGGTGGGCGTTTAAGCTGCGCGCCGCCGCCGCCAGATGAGCGCGATGAACAAGGTCGCGGTAAAGGCGGCATAGCCGGTCAACAGATTGGGCAGCAGCAGCGGCACGCCCGTAAACAGCATCGCGTCATTACCTCCTGGCACCAGCGTCGCGCCCAGTCCCATCAGCAAGCCGCCGCCCGCGCCGCGCGACCACTCGCGCGCGGTGCCGAGCTTCCACTCGAACGTTCCGCCCACAAGTGCCGCGACGGTCATGCCAAGGATGAGGATCGCTGGCCCGGCAAAGGCGGCGGGCTCGGCCGGGATGGTGCCATAGGCCAGCCCGGCGATGCGGCTGGTATAGACCCACTGCCGGTCGAGCGCGAACAGGAGGCCCGATGCCGCCCCCACCAGGCTCATCGCAACCAGCGGCGACCACCCGCCGCGCGGTTGCCTCCAGCCGAGCCGCCGGTAGATATAGGTCGCGGCCAGCACCGCCAGCACGCCGCCAATCGCCAGCGCCGCCGGCAGATTGCTTGCCAAGGGTGACAGCACCAGTCCGCGCGGCGGCAGCATCAGCGCGGCCTGCGACATCTCTGGCCCGAGCAGCAGCGCGGCCGCAAACATCGCCGCAATTGCTGCGCTCCGCGGCAGATCGCCCGCAGTCAGCGCCGCCAGAGTTCCCATTGCGCAATGCCCGCTGAGCAGCGTGCCGAGCCCGAACAGCACACCCCCGGCGATCGCGCTTCTGTCTGCTGGGGCGCCGGGGATCAGGGTAAAGGGCTGCGCGCCCAGCGTTTCCGCCGTCGCCATGACCAGCATCGCGCTTGCCGCCGCCAAGGCAAAGCCCGCTAGCCGGTGCACGCGCCGCCGGTCGATCACCTCGCTCACCGCTCGCATCATGCAGACACCGCTGCGCTGGCTGGAATAGCCGATCAGAAACAGCAGAGCGAAAGTTGCGGCGAGAGGCACGGGCGCAATGTCGAGCGGGTGGTGCACTAAAGGCAATCTACAGCGATCGAGCGAGAGGCGCAGCCGGGTTGCAACTCATCACGCGTCGTCGCCAAGCCGCTACACCGCGTCGCCGCCAGGTGAATCTGGCTTCGTGATCTTGGCCTCCAGCGATTCCTGAGCCAGCTTGTCCTCTGCGGCTTTGCGTGCCGACTTTGAGCGAGCAGGCTTGTGGTGAGTCGGTTCATCAGTCGCTGGCATTTGCGCCTCCTGACGGCGGGGAGAGGTGCGCAGCAGTAAACTGATCTATGTGAAAACCGAAGGACTAATCCGCGCCGATTCTTGCGGCCCGCCACCAGTTCGATGGTGCGTATGGTGACGCGCACAGAGTTGACCATGACGCGCCACATCGTGCCCGAGTCCCATCGCATAGTCCCTTTCGCGCTGTTCCAGCAGGCTCATGGTGGATTGCGCGGGCCGGAGCGGCTGATGTTGATTACCGGCACCCCGTGTTTGCGTTTGCAATAGCGTCCAATCGACTTCAAGACGGTGATCGGGGGAGGGCAATTGCGGGCATGATGCCGAACGATCAGGTGCAGGGTTGCGAGGTCGGGGCGCAGCGGGCCCGCGCTTCTCTCATTGGGCCCTTTCGCCTTTATCAGCCTGATGGTCGCGAGGTCCTGATCTCCAACAAGCGGGCGCGCGCCATATTGGCGATTTTGTGCCTTTCGGCCGGAGAGCCGATTGAACGCGACACGCTGCGCAAGCTGCTCTGGCCCGGCCGCTATCCCGCTCAAGCCAAGGCCAGTCTGCGGCAATGCCTGCTCAATCTGGGCAAGGTGCTCGCGCCGTTGGGTCGGGATGTGCTGCTTGTCACCCGTAGCAGCGTGGCGATCCGAACCGATGCGATCATGGTCGACCTGCGTGAAGTGTCCGCGCCCGACCGGCCGATTCTCGTCGAGTTCGATCTGGGCGAGCCCTTCGCACACTGGGTAGCGGCCAGGCGGGCCGAGATCGAGCGGACGAACCCAATTGGCGATAGGCCCCCGATCCCCGCGCGCCTGATCGACCGTCCGGCAGATCGGCGCGGCGTTGCCATTCTACCATTTCGTTCGGCGTCGCCTTCGGGAGAACAGGATTACTTCACCGACGGCATGGTCGATGAACTGATCACCGCCCTGAGCGGCGTGGCAGGGTTGCAGGTGGCGGGACGGACATCCTCATTCCATTTCCGCGACAGCACCATGACGCCCGCGCAGATCGCTGCGGCGCTGGGCGTGTCGCATCTGGTCGAAGGATCGGTGCAGCGTCAGGGCGAGAAGGTCCGCATCCACGTCCATCTGGTGGACGGGGCCAGCGGGTTCGAGCTCTGGGGCAGCCGGTTCGACGGCGTGCTGGACGACATCTTCGAACTTCAGGAAGCCGTCGCGCGCGGCGTGACCGAGGCTTTGGCGGCAGCCTTGGGCATTGCTCTCCAGCCGCCGGTCGTAGGCAATCTCACGCACAGTAAGCAGGCCTATGACCTCTATCTGCAAGGGCGCACGCTCAATGCGCGGCTGTTCGGGGACGGGGTGATGACCCGCGCGGCCGAACTGGTGGAACAAGCGCTCGCAATTGATCCCGACTTTGCCGAAGCGTGGGTGCTGCTGGGCGATGTGCACCAGCGCATGGGGATCTATCTGGCCGGATACGATCCGGGTGAGGCTTCGATGCGGATGGCTGCCTGCGTGCGCAAGGCCTTGGCGATCAAGCCCGGTCTCGGTCATGCTTATGGCCTGCTGGCGCTGCATGAATTCGCCCGCAACAATATGGTCGGCGCTCTCGATCTGGCGTTCAAGGGCTATGAGGTTGAGCCGAACAATCCGGCCGTAACTGTACGGATCGGCGGGCTGCTGCTGTTCTGTGGGCTGACCCGGCGGGGCATGGAGTTTCTGGATCAGGCGATTGACCGGGATCCGGCGGATGGCAGGCATTATATGGTGCGATCTGCCGGGCAGCTTAATCTCGGCCGGATCGATGCTGCGGTGGCAGACGCGCAGCGCTGCGTCGATCTGGGGTTTCCGTCCGTGTGGCTGGGGGTCGCGCTAGCGGCAGCGGGCGAGCATGAACGTGCGGTCGAAGCCTACCAGCAGTCGCGCTATGCGATTGCGAGCAGCATTCCGCCGCCCAGTGGTACCGGGCCGATGCCGCCCGCGATGATCGACGCCTATTGGGATGTGGCTGCGAGGGGCGTGTGCAGCGGCAAGCCCGAAGACCGCGAGGCCTATTGCCGCACGCTCGATTTCCTGCACCTGTCGATGCAGGACAAGGAGCATCAGGCCATCACCCTGCCGGCGGTGTTCATGGGCTATGCCGAGATGCTGTTCAAAACCATTGGCACGCGCATCACCTTGCAGAACCTTGCCTGCCTGATGTCGATCTGGACCAAGGTCGATCCGATGTGCCAGATTTGGCAACATCCCGAATTCATCCCCTTCGCCCAGCGCATCGGCATGGCCGACGTTTGGGAGAAATATGGCTGGCCCGATCTGCTGCCGATGCCCAGTAACCGTGCCTGAAGGGCGCGATTGACGCCTTTTTCACGCTTTATTGACGATCCGCCGGATTGACGATTGACGCTACGGAAATGCATTCTCCGGGGCGAGGCTTAGCGCGATAATCCAAGGGCTTGCACAGGCCGGGACCAAGTGTTCCGGCACGCGCCTTGTCGCGCCAGGCTTGCGGGGGGACATCATGCCGGCAACGGGCGAGCAACAGGTAGCAATCGGCGCTTCGGCGATGCGCAAGGCGTTCTGGCGGATCATTCCGCTGATCCTCGTCGCCTACCTATTTGCTTATATGGACCGGGTCAACGTCAGCTTCGCGGCGGCCGATATGAACGCCGACCTTGGCTTCAGCGCGACGGTTTACGGGCTGGGCGGGGGGCTGTTCTTTCTCGGCTATGCTCTGTTCGAGATCCCTTCCAACCTGATGCTGGTACGATTCGGCGCGCGCCAGTGGATCGCGCGGATCATGATCACCTGGGGCCTGCTGTCGGCGGGCATGATGTTCGTGACCACGGCCGAGCAGTTCTACATCCTGCGCTTCCTGCTCGGCGTGGCCGAGGCGGGGTTCTATCCCGGCGTGATCTACTACTTCTCGGGTTGGTTTCCGCCGTGCCATCGCAGCCGCGCGGTCAGCCGGTTCTATATCGCGGGGCCGCTGGCTTCGATGGTGATGGGGTCGATGTCGGGCTGGTTGCTCGGGCTGGACGGCAACTCAGGGATGCATGGCTGGCAATGGCTGTTTCTGGTGCAAGGCCTGCCCACGGTGCTGGTCGGGCTGGTGGTGCTGCGGTTCCTGCCGGATAGTCCGGCGAAGGTGGAATGGCTCAACCCGGCGGAGAAGGCGTGGATCGCCGACGAGCTGGCGCGCGAGCGACGGCTGATCGGAGGGGCAGTGAGCCACAATGTCCTCGCCATTTTCCGCAATCCTAAGGTGCTGCTCAACGGCGCGATCGGCTTTACCTGCATTGGAGCGTTCATCACCTTCACGCTGTCGGCCCCGATGATCCTGAAGGCGGCAACCGGGCTGGATGCCACCGGCATCGGCTATCTGGTCGGTTTCGGCGGGCTGATCGGCACGGCGGCGACACTGTGGCTCGGCAACCGCGCTGACCGGCACGGGGACCGCCTGATCCATGCTTTCGGCAGCGCAGTTGTGATGGCGGGATCGTTGTTTGTGATGCTGCTCGCCCCCTCGCCATTGACTGTGAGCCTTGCCTACCTCGCCTTTGCGACCGTGTCGTTCTCGGTCGCGATGCTGGTGTCATCGGGCTGGGCCGATGCGCTGTCGGGGCGCGAGCTGGCGGTCGGGGCGGCGGCGATCAACACCATGTCGCAGATCGGCGCCTTCCTGACGCCGTTCGCATGGGGCGCGCTGGCGGATGCGACCGGCAACTTTGATGCAGGCCTGCTCGGCATTGCGCTGATGATGACCGTCAATGCGGCGCTGATCTGGGTGCTGCGCGGACAGGTGCGCGGGCAAGTTCTGCGCGCGGTGCCTGCTGCGGCGTAAGTTTTGAAGAGAGTGCCGCTCATTCCCGAGCGGACGGACTGGGGGAGAACGATAATGAAAATGATGAAATCACTGATCATCGGGGCAACGATGATGGCAGCGACGCTGGCAACCCCGGCGATGGCGGATGAAACGCCCTATACGCTCGGCACGGTGTGGGAGGCGAACCGCATTGATGTGCTGCCCGGCCAAGGTCCGAACTATATCGAGTATCTCGCCGCGACCTGGAAGAAGAACATGGAGACGTTGAAGGCGGAAGGCTACGTCGTCAGCTATCGCGTGCTGGCAACCAACCATCGCCGCGGTGACGAGCCCGATCTGATCCTGCTCATCGAATATCGCGATTATCAGACGGTTGCACAGATTGAAGCCCGTCGTGCGCGGATGAATGAGCTGACGGGGCAGACGAACCGCAGCGCCGCAGCTGCCTCAGCCGAGCGCGGCAAGATGCGGGAGGAGCTGGGGACGACCCAGTATCAGGAATTGGTTCTGAAATAACCGGCCCGGTTTCAGGATCATGGCGGGCGGCGCGGGTTCCGGGGGGGAGCTGCGCCGCCCGCCCCATTTTGTTGGCAATCCCGTCATGGCGGGAGCGTGATCCGGCGTGTCGTCTTGCGCTGCTGTGATGGATTACATCCGCTTCAAACCGGCCCGCGATCCATAGGGCCATACGATCAACGGCGAACACACGACCAAGGTCGTGTGCGCTGCGGAAAAATCGTAAGAAAATTGGCTCCCCGAGTAGGATTCGAACCTACGGCCAAGTGATTAACAGTCACCTACTCTACCGCTGAGCTATCGGGGAGCAACTCTTCCAAGCGGTCTCAGGAAGAGCGGAAGCGCGCCTATATGGGCCGGTGCGGATGATTGCAAGAGGGTTTTGAATGGCCACCGCGCGTTAGATCAATCCGGCGCGGAGCGGCTGCAAGGCTGATGAGGCCGCGCAAGTCACGCCGTGATGAATTGCTCGGCCACAATTCGTTCTTCGAGGCTCTGGCCCGGATCGAACAGGAGCGTGAGCGCGCTGTCCCGCGCAATCTCGAGCCGGACTTCGGCGATGTCGCGCAGTTCCTTCTGGTCGGCGACTGCGGCCACCGGACGCTTGGCTGGGTCGAGCACGCGCAGGACGATCTTCATCCGGTCCGGCAAGATTGCCCCCTTCCAGCGCCGCGGGCGGAACGGGCTGATCGGGGTCAGCGCCAGCATCTTGCTGTCCAGCGGCAAGATCGGGCCATTGGCCGAAAGGTTATAGGCGGTTGATCCCGCAGGCGTCGCCACCAGCACCCCGTCACACACCAGCTCCCGGATGCGCACCCGGTCCCCCACGGAGACTTCGATCTTGGCGGTCTGACGGGTTTCGCGCAGCAGCGAGATTTCGTTGATCGCGCTCATCACATGGGTCTCGCCGTCCTGCGTCACCGCCTCGACCCGCAAGGGCGAGATCGTCCAGTGGCGCGCTTTGTTGACCCGCGTGGCAATCGCCGCGCGCCGGTCATAACGGTTCATCAGAAACCCGACCGTGCCAAGGTTCATCCCGAAGGCCGGGACCACGCGGCCCGCATCCAGCATCGCGTGCAGCGTCTGGAGCATGAACCCGTCACCGCCGAGCACGACGACGGCATCGGCCTCGTCCAGCGGTACCCAGTCGCCCTGGCTCAGCAGCGCATCATGGGCTTCCTGCGCGCGCGCCGTGTCCGACGCGAGCAGCGCCAACCGCTGAAAGCTCGTACCATTGCTCGCCATTCATCCCCCTCAGGCAGCGCTCGCCATTTATCCCCGGCGCATCGCTCGGCGTCATCCCTGATGTGCCAGATTCGGGCGGATTGCAATTGATGCGAGGCAGGCTTGCATTCAAGGGTTAAGGGGGAGCGGGGCATGAGGAACGTAATGGAACAGGGTCGGACATCCTTGCGGGGCGCAGTGCGCGGGCGCTTTCCGGGCGTGAGCGCCGGCGTGCTTGAAGCCGATCTGTTGAGCGCGCTCGACCGGCGTGAGATCGAAGTGTTGTTCCAGCCGCAATTTTCCTGCGTGACCGGCGCAGTGGTGGGGGCTGAGGCGCTGGCGCGCTGGCGGCATCCGACGCTGGGCGCCATCGGCGCGCGCGATCTGTTTGCCGTGGCCGAGAAGGCCGCACTGGTGGCTCCGTTGTCGCGTCACGTGGTCGCCCGCGCACTGGAGGATGCGGCGACCTGGCCCGACAATCTGACCCTATCGCTCAACATCACGCCCGAGGAATTGGGCGATCCGCGCTTTGCCGCCGATTTCGCCGCGCTGATCGGCCGTTCGGAAATCGCGCCGCAGCGGCTGATGCTGGAGATCACCGAGGATCTGCTGCTGCGTAATCTTGCCCAAGCGGCGTCCGCGCTGAAGGCGCTGCGGGGGCTGGGCTTCCGCACCGCACTCGACGATTTCGGCGCGGGGTTCTGCAATTTCCGCTACCTGCGCGAACTGCCACTGGATGCGCTGAAGCTTGACAAGGCGATGGTCGAAGGCGTCCCGGGCGACGCCACCGCGCTCGCCGTGCTGCGCGCGATCGTGGCGCTGGGCCGGGCGCTGGGCCTGGCCGTCTATGCCGAGGGGATCGAGGACGAAATCCAGCGCGCCGCGATCACTGCGGAAGGCTGCGATTACTGGCAAGGCTTCCTGCGCGCCCAACCGATGCCCAGCGAAAGCGTGCTGGCACTGGCCCGCACCGCGCGAGGCATGGGGCACGGGTAGGGATTAAAAGCGCGCCCGTCAGGGGGCCGGCTTCTCGACCGGCATGACATTGTATTCGCGCACTTCAGCTTGGCTGAGGCAATAGCGCGTGCTTGGATTGTCGTCGCGCTTAACGGCCTGCTGCTTGTACATGATGTCGGTCAGCAGTTTGCGGCTGATGCCCATACGGATGAGAAAATCATTATCCTCGCTTGCCAGCATTGCGGAGGATTGTTCGATGCTGGTGATCAGTTCGGTGGTCGCCTTGCTTCCTTCGATCACCACTTCATCGATCAGCGCGCGGTCATTCGTGTGTGTGAACATGTGAACCATAAACACCCCGCCTTCGTCGATGACACGACGGTCGCCGCCCATGAAGACAAAGTTGCAGGCCGAGAAGCATGTCCAGCCCGAAGGCACCCGGGTCAGCATGCCGCGATAGGACCGGATGACCCGCCCCGCTTCGTTCCCCGCGCTCACATCGCCGCCACGCGAACGAAGCCAGATTTCCTCGATCCGGTCGTCCGCCTCAATTGCGGCCTTCAACCGGGTCGGCAAGGTCGGATCAATCGCTCCCTCGGCCAGCAAGACGAGCTTGCCGCCGCGCTGCGCTGTTTTCAGCGTCATCGCGGTTTTGGGCCCGAAATCAGGCTTTGCGGGACAGGTAGGATTGTCCGGATCCATCGCCGTCGCGCCCGTCAGCAATACGAGCGCGGCCAACACAGCCAATGCGCGGACGCCGCGCATCATGCGATGATCGAGTAGCGCGCCGAACCGGGCGCCCGGCACATCCGCTTGTCCGCACGGGTTTCCTCGCCCTGAACGATCACGACATCGGTCACGGTAATGCAATCGAGATCGCCGCTAGCCCGTTCGCGTCGGGTGACGGTAGAGGTGCCGCTCACATCATCGCGCGTGGACGAATTCCATGATGCGCTAGACCCCACCTGGGCCGTTCCGTCCTCCGTATCGGCGCGGGTGGCTTGGAGCGTCGCTGCTGCGGCTTGTTTCTGTTCTTCGGGGTCTAACCGACAGGCTATGCTTTCAGTCAGCTGGTCGGAAAATGCCGGGACCGGAACGAACGATGGGAGGCGAGCCTTGCGCGCCATATCTCTCACCGCGCCGCCGAGAAGGCCACCAACCACGCCGCGCGCCTTGTCACCCTTTTTGCCCTCGCCGCAGGTGTCGGCGCGATCCGCCCCACGCTTGCCTCGGTTAAGCAGGGTGCCGAGCTGCGCCTGCGCGGGCATGGACGTTGCCACCAAAGCTAGCGCTCCGATGATAAGGGTAAGCCTTGCTCCAGAAACCGGCATCGCTTCCCTCCGTCCCATCCTTGGAAACTACGCCCGGGATGCCATGAGGTCAATCAAGCCCGCCCTCACGCCGCCTTCTTCGCCTTGCTCGCCCGCTTGACGATCCCGGAGAGCCCCTTGGTTAGCTGGAATAGCCCGTTGAGGCGGCTCAGCGGATCGGCCCAGGCGCGGTTGATGACCAGCTTCATATCCGGGCGCAGTTTGGCGGTGTCCTTGCCGCCGTCATTGAGCCGCTCGACGTAGGCGATGAGGCCCATGGGATCGGGGAAGTGGTCGTTGTGGAAGGTGACGAGTGTCCCGCGAGCGCCGACATCGATCTTGGCAACGCAGGCAAGGATCGCCTGATGCTTGATCTCGATCAGACGGATGAGGTTCTTGGTAGGCTGCGGCAGATCGCCGAAGCGGTCGATCATTTCGGCGGCGAGGCTTTCGATCTCGTGCTGCCCCTCAGCCTGATTGAGGCGGCGGTAGAGGGCCATGCGGACCGCGAGGTCGGGGACGTAGTCCTCGGGGATCATGATCGGGGCATCGACCGTGATCTGCGGGGTCAACTTGTCGCGGGGCTTGTCGAGGCCCATTTCGCCCGCCTTGGCGGCCATGATCGCCTCTTCCAGCATCGCCTGATACAGTTCGAAGCCGACTTCGCGGATATGGCCCGATTGCTCGTCGCCCAGCAGATTGCCCGCCCCGCGGATGTCGAGATCGTGGCTGGCGAGCTGGAACCCGGCGCCAAGGCTGTCGAGATCACCAAGCACCTTCAGCCGCTTCTGCGCAACTTCCGACAGGGCCACGCCCGCCTCGTGCGTCAGATAGGCATAGGCGCGCAGCTTGGCCCGGCCCACGCGCCCGCGCAGCTGGTAAAGCTGGGCAAGGCCGAAGCGGTCGGCGCGGTGGATGATGATGGTGTTGGCGGATGGAATGTCGAGCCCGCTTTCGACGATGGTGGTCGACAGCAACACATCATACTTGCGGTCATAGAAAGCGCCCATCCGCTCCTCGACCTCGCTGGGCGACATCTGGCCGTGGGCGGAGACGGATTTGATTTCGGGCGCGTGTTCGCGGAGCCATTCCTCGACATCGGCCATGTCGGAGATGCGGGGCACGACGATGAAGCTCTGCCCGCCGCGATGATGTTCGCGCAGCAGGGCCTCGCGCATCACCATGTCATCCCATTCCATCACGTAGGTGCGCACCGCGAGGCGGTCGACCGGCGGGGTCTGGATGGTGGAGAGTTCGCGCAGACCGCTCATCGCCATCTGCAGCGTGCGCGGGATCGGGGTGGCGGTGAGGGTGAGCACATGAACGTCGGCGCGCAGCTGCTTGAGCTTCTCCTTGTGGGTGACTCCGAACCGCTGCTCCTCGTCGACGATGACGAGTCCGAGGTTCTTGAACTTGGTCGATTTGGAGAGGATCGCATGGGTGCCAACGACGAGATCGATCTGACCGTTCTCCAGCCCCTCACGGGTCTCGGTCGCTTCCTTGGCCGTGACCAGCCGCGATAGGCGCCCGACATTCAGCGGGAAGCCGGCAAATCGCTCGGCGAAGTTCTGGTAATGCTGGCGGGCGAGCAGGGTCGTTGGCGCAACGATGGCGACTTGTTGCCCATTCATTGCTGCAACAAAGGCAGCGCGTAGCGCGACCTCTGTCTTCCCGAAACCGACATCGCCGCACACCAGCCGGTCCATCGGACGGCCGCTTTCCAGATCGCCCAGCACATCGGCAATGGCGCGTTCCTGATCCTCGGTCTCCGACCACGGGAAGCGGTCGGTGAACTGGCCAAGGGTCGCGGGATCGGCGGGGAGGGAAGGGGCCTGCCTGAGCGCACGCGCGGCGGCGACCTGCATCAGCTCCCCCGCGATGGCGGTGATGCGTTCCTTGAGCTTGGCGCGGCGACGCTGCCATGCCTCACCGCCAAGCCGATCCAGTTGGACGGCGAGCTCGGACGAGCCGTAGCGGCTGAGCACGTCGATATTCTCGACTGGAATGAACAGCTTGTCCCCCCCGGCATATTCCAGCGCGACGCAATCGTGCTGGCTCTTGCCGACCGGAATCGGTTCAAGGCCGAGGTAACGCCCGATCCCGTGCTCGATATGCACCACCAGATCGCCGCGCGACAGTGCCTGAAGTTCGGCGAGGAAGGCATCGGAATCCTTGCGCTTTTTCTTGCGCCGCACCAGCCGGTCCCCGAGAATGTCGGCTTCGGTCAAGACTTCCAGCGTGTCGCTGGCGAACCCCGTTTCGAGCGGGAGGACGACCACAGCGGTCTTGTTCTTCGCCGCCAGCCCCAACGCCTGCTGCCAGCTATCGGTAAGTGCGGTAGGGGCGCCAGCTTCTTCGATAATGGACGCGATGCGGCGGGCGGAGCCGGTCGAATAAGCCGCCACCAGCGACTTACGCGACCCCTTCGCCACCGACTTCAGGTGCTTGGCAGCGGCTTCATAGACATTCTCCCCGCGCCCGCGTTCCGGCGTAAAATCGCGGGCGGAGCGGAACCCGAAATCGAGCGTGCCCGCCTTTTCCTCGCTGGCAAAGCCTGTCGCGCGGTGAGCGGGCATGGCCGCGAGGCCCGCGTCGAATTCGGCGCGCGTCAGGTACAGCGCATCGGGCTTTAGCGGACGGTAGCTGCCCTTCTTTTCGCTCGCGATCCGGCCGCGCTGCTGGTGGTAATCGGCAATGTCATTGAGGCGTTCTTCCGCCGCGCCGAGCGCGCCTTGGTCGATGATGACCACGTCGTCCTTGGCGAGGTGATCGAACAGGCTCGCCATCCGATCTTCGAACAGCGGAAGCCAGTGCTCCATACCCGCAAGACGCCGCCCCTCGGACACGGCTTCGTAAAGCGGGTCCTGTGTGGCGTTCGCGCCGAACAACTCGCGGTAACGGCTACGGAACCGCTTGATGCTCTCCTCGTCGAGCAGCGCTTCGGAGGCGGGGAGCAGCAGGTGTTCGTCAATCCGCTCGACAGTGAGCTGCGTGGCAGGATCGAACAGGCGCAAGCTCTCCAGCTCGTCCCCGAAGAAATCGAGCCTGAGCCCGGCATCAAGGCTGGAGGGGAAGATGTCGACAATCGAGCCGCGCACCGCGAACTCGCCATGGTCGATCACCGTATCGGTGCGGCCGTAACCCTGACGGACCAGCAACGCGGCGAGGCTTTCGTGTCCGATGGTGGTGCCGACACGGAATTCGCGCACGCTCTCGCGCACCCGGAAGGGGGTGAGCACCCGTTGCAGCACGGCGTTGACCGTGGTCACCAACAATTGCTGCGCGCTGCCCGGTTGCTGCAAGCGGTGCAGCGCGGCCAGCCGTTCAGCGCTGATCGTCAGCGCAGGGCTCGCCCGGTCATAGGGCAGGCAGTCCCACGCGGGGAAAGCGATCACTTCGATCTCGGGTGCGAAAAAGCGCGCTGCCTCAGCGGCTGCGCGCATCGCGGCATCGTCAGGCGCGATGAACACCGCCCGGCGCTTGGCCGCCCGCGCTAGATCGGACAGCACCAACGGCAGGCTCCCGCGCGGGAGCGAGGCGAGGGTCAGCGGTTCACGGGCCGCGAGGATGCGGTTGAGATCGGGCATAGATTTCCAGTCAAGCGGCGCGAGGCCGAAGGGTTCCCGCGCAGGCCCCGTCAGCGCGGGATGTCGACGTAATCGAGCTTTTGCATCACCACCAGCAATTCGCCCGCCAGATGCTCCGGCGGCGGCTGCGAACCCAGCGCCCAGGCCATCACATCGACGTCATCCTCGTCGAGCAGGGCTTCGAACCACGCCAGTTCGGCCTCACCCCAAGAGGCATGGTAGCGATCAAAATAGCCGCCCATCATGTAATCGGCTTCGCGCGTGCCGCGGTGCCAGGCGCGGAACTTGGCGCGGGCGAGGCGCTGTTCGAAGGAAGGCGTTTCGGTCATGGCGACCACCTAGCCACAGGCTTGCGCAGGCACAACTCGCAAAGACGCAATCGGGGTGATAGCGAATGCATCATGCGCCCCGAGGCTCTCAACCCGCTGTTTGCCGAAGTCACGACGCTGGAAGGCGTCGGCCCGAAGCTGATGAAGCCGCTCGAAAAGCTCGGCCTGACGCGGGTGAAGGATGTCGCGTATCACCTGCCCGAACGGTTCGTCAGCCGCCAAGCGATTGCCGATCTTGATGCTGGCAGCGAAGGCGAGCAGGTCATTATTGCGCTCACCGCGATCGAACACCGTACGCCGCGGGCCGGAAGCCGCGGGCCGTACCGGGTGCTGGCGCAGGATGCGATTGGCAATGTCTGCGCGCTGACGTGGTTCGGCAAGGCGGCCTATAGCGCGAAGAAGCTGGTCCCGGTGGGCGAGAAGCGCTGGATTGCCGGGCGGCTCGACCGCTACGGCGACATGCTTCAGATCGTTCACCCCGATCATATCGAGGCGGAAAGCGCCGCCAATATGGGTCGCTTGAGCGAGCCGGTCTATCGCCTGTCGGACGGGCTGACCCAGCCGCGCATCGCCGATTTCGTTCGCCAGTCGCTCACCCGCCTTCCGGCGCTGCCCGAATGGATCGAACCGGGGCAACTGGAGCGCGCGGGTTGGCCCGCCTGGGCCGATGCGCTGCGCTTGGGGCATGAAACCACCGACGCCAAAGCGCTAGACCGGCTTGCCTATGACGAGTTGCTGGCGAACAGCCTCGCGCTGCTGCTGGTCAAAGCCGAGGGGCGGCGGCGCAAGGGACAGGCGTTGGCGGGCGACGGGCGCCTGCGAGCAAAGCTGCAACTGCCCTTCGCGCTGACGGGCGCACAGGCACGCTCCATTGGCGAGATCGCGGGTGACATGGCGCAGGAAGCGCCGATGCTGCGGCTGCTGCAAGGCGATGTCGGGGCGGGTAAGACGGTGGTGGCGCTCAATGCGATGCTGATCGCGGTGGAATCGGGAAAGCAGGCCGCGTTGCTCGCGCCGACCGAAATTCTTGCGCGGCAGCACTTCGAGACTTTGCGCAAGATGCTCGGGCCGACGGGCGTGGAGATCGCGCTGCTGACCGGCCGTGCGAAGGGGCGGGAGCGCGAGTCTATCCTGATGGGGCTGATGGATGGCTCGATCCAGATGCTGGTTGGCACCCATGCGATCTTTCAGGACACGGTCAATTACCGCGATCTGGGGTTGGTGGTGATCGACGAGCAGCACCGATTTGGTGTGGCGCAGCGACTGGCACTCGCCGCCAAAGGCAGGCGTGCGCCGCATACGCTCGCGATGACTGCGACCCCGATCCCGCGCTCGCTGACACTGGCGCAATATGGCGAGATGGACGTGAGCCGTCTCGACGAACTGCCCCCCGGGCGGCAGGCGATTGACACGCGCGTGGTGCCGCAAGAGCGGATGGACGAGGTGGTGGCCGGGGTCGAACGCCACCTTGCAAGCGGGCAACAGGCCTATTGGGTCTGCCCGATGGTGCGCGAGATCGACGGCGTGCCTGATCTGGCGGACATCGCTGCGGCCGAGGCGCGCTATGCGGCGCTGAAGGAGCGGTTTGGCGACGCTGTCGTGCTCGTCCACGGCCAGCTCCGCCCCGAGGTCAAGGATGCGGCGATGGAGCGTTTTGCCAGCGGTGCGGCGCGGCTGCTGGTGGCAACTACCGTGATCGAGGTCGGGGTGGACGTGCCGTCAGCCACACTGATGGTGATCGAACAGGCCGAGCGCTTCGGCCTTGCGCAATTGCACCAGCTACGCGGACGTGTGGGGCGGGGAGCGGAGAAATCGACCTGCCTGTTGCTGCGCGGCAGTGCGCTGTCCGAGACGGGTCGGGCACGATTGGCCCTGATGCGCGAGACGCAGGACGGGTTCCGGATCGCTGAGGAAGATCTCGCCCTTCGCGGTGGCGGCGAATTGCTCGGCACGCGGCAATCAGGTGAGGCGGCGTTCCGGATCGCGAATCTGGAACAGATGCAGCGCCTCTTGCCGATTGCTCACGGCGATGCACGGCTGCTGATGGAGCGCGACGGCGGCCTTACCAGCCCGCGCGGGGAAGCGGCGCGGTTGCTGCTTTATCTGTTCGAACGCGACTGGGGGGTGCAGTTGCTGCGCGGCGGCTAGGCCCGCTGCTGCACGCCTTCGCGGATCAGGCGGTCGACCCACGCGCCTGTGCCCAGCGAGATTACGCTCCACGCTGCCTCGAACGCGGCGGTATCGCCGTAGTAGGGATCGGCTACGGGCTCACCCCGGCGACCATCGACCGCGTCCATCAACATCGCCAACGTGGCCGTACCATCGCGCGGCGCACGGGCGCGCAGGCCTTCGAGATTGGCGCGGTCCATCGCGATGATGTGGCTGAACCGGTAAAAATCATCCTGCTCGATCTGCCGTGCCGACTGTCCGGTGATATCGATACCATTCAGATTGGCGACCGCGATGGCGCGGGGATCGGGCTGGCTACCGACGTGATAGGACGCGGTTCCGGCGGAATCGACATGAAACGAAAGTTGCCGCTCCAGCGCCGCTGCGCGGAACGCACCCTCCGCCATCGGTGACCGGCAGATATTGCCGAGACACACAAACAAAACGCCGATCCTGTGTTCAAATCCCCCATGCATTAGGGTGCGTTAGTATAAAATATCATGCCTGTCCACGCCCTATCATCTTGGTTTCATGCGGAACATGCATCGCTGTCGACGAAGCGTTAGCAGGGCGGGACAAGATTGAAGCGCCCTGGGACACCTGGGACAGCGGAGGGAGGCCCGGCCTAAGCTGCGGCGGCGGGAAGCGGCGCGGTGGTCGCCAGAACGTCCTCGGTGATCCGTCGGATATTGACCTTGGCCTTCAGTCTTGCGCCCAACAGTGCCGTGCCAGAAACCTTGCGCTGGACAAACAATGTCTCAATCGGCGGAAACGCCCATGTGTCCTTGTCCTGAGCGATGGCATAGCCTTCATCGCGCAGCAGCGGGATAAAGGCCCGGTCGCCGAAATCGAAGGGGGCGTCCTCGCGCATTTCGCCAATCACGATCTCGATCATCTTGTTGACCCGCTCGGGGTGCTTTTCAGGGACAATCGGCATCATGAACCCGGCTTCGATCGTGGCGGCGAGCACGTCTTCGGCATTGCCGCGCAGGCCGGCGGCGAGCATCTTGCGATAGCCGTTGGCCACCATCGGATCGACCGGGCGGCAGGCCCCAAAGTCGAGCAGGATGATCTCACCCGTCTCCCGCCGATAGCGGAAGTTGGCGAAATTGGGATCGGTCTGCATCACGCCGAAATCGAACAATTCGCGCGTCACCAGCCGGATCAATCGCGCGAATACCTCGTCTCGGCGTTCGGGCGGCTCGTTGCCGAGCTCCTCGATGCTCACCCCGTCTTCAAAGCTCATCGCAAGGATTGAGCCGCGGGTCAGGCCTTCGTGCAGGCGGGGCACGACGAAGCCCGGCGTGCCCGCCAGCCGCTCACGATACATCGCCATCTGCGCGCCTTCGCGGGTGTAATCGGCTTCCTCGTGGAGCTGCTGCTTGGCCGCGGCCATCAGCTTACCCATCTCCAGCTCGGGCGGGGCGAAACCGGCCACCTTCAGCAGGGTCATTACATTATCGACGTCGGAATCGATGCTTTTGGCGACGCCGGGGTATTGCACCTTGATCGCCAGCTCTTCGCCATCGCGGGTCAGGGCCTTGTGGACCTGGCCGATGGAGGCAGCGGCGATCGGGCGGGGGTTGAACCAGCGGAACTGCTTGCGCCAATCCGGCCCCCATTCGGCGCGCAGCACGGCATCGAGCTGCTTGGTCGGCATGAAATTGGCCTGATCGCGCAAGGTAGCGAGGATCCTTGACAATTCTTCGGGCAGGAAATCGCCCGCATCCAGGCTGATCATCTGCCCCATCTTCATCGCCGCGCCGCGCAGGTGCGACAGGCGGTCGGTCATGCGCTGGACATTGCCGGGCGTGAGGATCAGGTCGCGGGCGTTGATGCCTTCGCCGCTGGCGATCCGGCGTGCGCCTTCGGCCACCATGCCGCTCGCCACGCCGCCGACCAGCCTTCCGAATGTGCCGAACCGCGCGATCCGGCCCGCAGGCACGGCGCGCTGGCGGCTCTTGTCTTCGGGGAGCTTATCGAAGTCGGGAATGTCGTCGTCGGCCACGAGGAGGGGTGTTCCAATTGCGAGAGGCTTTTGCGGGCAACGGCTTGCGCGCGCCTGCGTTCCACCTGAAATGGTGCACCTTAGCTGATACTCAACTAGGAAATGCTTAGGCCGCCGTCGACTGGCAGACATTGCCCGGTGATGTAGTTGGAATGGGTCGAGGCGAAGAACACTGCCAGCCCTTCGAGCCCTTCGTGATCGCCCGGACGCCGTAGCGGGATGCGCTTGGCCATCCATTCACCGAACCGAGGATCGGCGCGTGCAGTGATATCGGTTTCGTAAAAGCCGAATAGCAGCGCATTGGCGGTGATCTGGTAACGCGCGAGTTCGAACGCGGCGGCGCGGGTGAGGCCGTTCACGGCCGCCTTGGACGCGGCATAATCGGACGAGCGGTTGACCCCCATGATCGACTGCCCGGACGAAGTCACGATCAGCTTACCACCCGCATCGCCGTCTTGCGCGCGGGCGATCATGTGGCGGGTGACGTGCTTGTAGACCAGCGCCGCGCCGCGGGTGTTGACGCCCATGGTGTTGTCCCAGCCTTCGGGTGTGATTTCGGGGATCGCCTGACCCGCGCCCGGAATTCCCGCATTGGCAAAGCACACATCGACACGGCCGAGCGTGTCGAGCGTCGCTGCCATGGCGCGGGCAATCGCAGCTTCCTCGGTTACTTCGCAGGCGAGCGCGATGACGCGGCCGGTTCCCAATTCGCCCAGTTCCTCAAGCGCGGCGGCGTTCTTCCTGGGATTGCGGGCCCAGATTGCAATATCGGCGCCTGCCTTCGCCAGCCCTCTTGCCATTGCGAGGCCAAGCCCGCCATTGCCGCCGGTGATGATGGCCGCCGTGCCAGTCAGATCGAAGATGTTCATGGGCCCATGTGGTGGCGCAAACCGGCGTCGCTCGCAAGAGGATCGGGAACCGCAACGCGCGGCAGGGTTTGAGCCGCCATGGACGCAGTAACACCACAACCTCCCGCTTCGCTTTCCGCAGCGGCCCGCGCCTTGGGTTATGCCGGACTATTGCCTCAGATCATCTGCATCGCGCTGATCCTGATGGGGCACGAATGGCGCTATTCGGCGCTGGCAGGCGGGTTTGCCTATGCGGCGGCGATCTTCAGCTTTCTGGGCGGGGTGTGGTGGGGCCAAGCGCTCGCCAGCGGCCGCGCGACCAGCGGTGCCTATGTAATCGCGGTCATACCGAGCCTGCTGGCCCTCGCGCTTTTCCTTCCTTGGACATTTGGCTGGGAATGGCCCGGCCCCGCGCTGTTCTATCTGGGAGCGCTGATCCTGGGCTCGCCGCTGATCGACCGGGCGCTGGGCTATGCCGCGCCAGACTTTCTACGGCTGCGCTGGCACCTTTCGATTGGGCTCGGGAGCCTGACGATTGCACTTGGCTTCCTGTCCGACCGGGTGATCTGACCGCGTTTTATGGGCAGGTGCGCAGGTCAGTGCTGCGCCTGTCGTTTGCGATGAATTAACCAATGTATCCTAGGGACAAGCTTGGCTTTGCCCTCGGGAACGCGTGCTTGATGATCGGAATTCTTCAGAATCTGGCCGACACGATACGGCGCACGTTCGGCTCAGCCGGCGAGGAAGTCGCTGGATTCAAGCAGGAGCTTGCGCAGCGTTCGGGTGCAGCCTTGCTGCGCCGCAAGCGCACCAAAGTTGCGCTGCTAGCGATACTATTCGGGGTTGTGTCCTCGATCATCGAACTTCCGCTACCCCTCGAAGACCTCTACCGCGCCGCGCGGGCAGAGCTTCGTTCCCGCCCCGCGCCGCGCGATGTCGTGATGATCGCAATCGACGATAAGACACGTGCCGCCAATCAGCACAACCTTCCCAACCGGATGCAAGACACCAAGGTGGTCGATACGCTGATCGCTTCCGGCGTGCGCCGGGTCGTGTTCGACCGCGCGCATGCCGATCCCGAAACGCCGAAATCCGACGCGATGTTTGCCGACATGCTGGCCCGTCATCAAGGCAAGGTGTGGCTGGGCGTTGTCCCGGCAAGCGACATCGGGTTCCAGAGGGTCGACGAGATCGCGCCCCTCCCTGAATTCCGTAAAACCGTCAATCTTGCAGCGATGAACGGGCGCGCCAATCTTTTCGGCCTGTCGGTGATCTTTCCGACTTCGATCGACCTCGGGGGCAAAAAGGAGGGGTCCATCTCTGCCGTTCTTGCTGAATACACGGGGCCGACGCGGCTCTATCGGCCCGACACGGCGTTCGATGCCTCGACCGTTCCCTCGTTCAGCTATGTCGATGTGCTGAATGGCCGCGTACCGGCGGCTGAGCTGCGCGGCAAGAACGTGGTGATCGGGCAGGCCTTCTTTGGATCGAGTGACTACTACTTCTTGCCGTTCCGCCCGAACACGAAAGTGCCGGGCTCCTATTTTCATGTCCTTGGTGCGCACACACTGAAGCGCGGCGTGCCGCTTGACCTGATGTGGTACCCGGCGATGCTCCTGGCCGCGCTTGCCATGGCCGTGCAGGTTGTGAGCCGGCGGCGCGCGTCGAATTCCTTGATGATAACGTCCTTCGGGCTGCTGATCGCGACATTCGTGTTCGACGAATTCACCTTCAATATCGACATTATGTCCGCACTGCTCGCCATGGGGGCGGCCGCCATCGGGTTCCAGCGGATCAATCGCAAGTATTACAGCAGTGATGTCGATGCGATGACGACGTCGGCTATCGCTTCGGATCGCCCGAGCGAGGAGCGTGATGTCTACGCGCTCAAGATTGCCAATCTCGCCGAGTTTTCGGAAGAATGGACGGCCCGCGAGATCGGGGAATTCGTCAACACTCTGATCGCTTACGTGAAGGGTCCGGGCGAAGTCGGCGACGTTGCGTTCGAGCGTGATTTGCTGGTCTGGCTCGCGCCGCGCATGGAGAATGGCGAACTTGAACGCCATGCCGATGGGCTTGCGATGATGCTCAAGACTGCAATCAGCTATGACTGGCAGTCATCCAACAGCGCTCCTGCGCTGGGGATCGATACCAATCATGATCTGCCGGTCGCCTCGCGCATCAAGAAGGCGATGCAGGCGGCAGACGAAGCTGCTAACCGCGGTGTGCGCTTCATCATCAATGACGCCGCACATCTTGAAGCGCGCAACAATCGACTTCAGCTGATCAAGGTGTTGGAAAAGGGCCTGCGCGACCGCGATATTGGTGTGGCTTACCAGCCCAAGGTCGACCTTGCGTCAGGCCGGATCGTCGGTGCGGAAACCTTGATTCGCTGGCAGCCTGAGGGTGAGGAGCCAGTCAATCCGCAAGATCTGGTGCTCGCAGCCGAAGCCGGTGACCGGATCAACGAGCTCACCCTTGTTGTGATGGAAAAGGCGCTGCTCGAGGGTAAGCAGGCGATCGCGCTCGATCCGCGCTTCAAGCTGGCGGTCAACATGTCGGCCAAGAGCCTGTCGGACACGCACCTGCTGTTCGATATCATGACTTTGCTGGGGCGTTTTGACTTCCCGCCCGAAAATCTAACGCTGGAACTGACCGAAACCGCCAAGCTGGAGGATGACCGAATCGCTCCGCAGATCGCAGCACTGAAGGCGCGTGGCATCGGCCTGTCGATCGACGATTTCGGCACTGGCCAATCCAATCTCGAATATATCGAGAAGCTGCCGAGCTCCGAGCTCAAGATCGACAAGCGTTTCGTGCAGCACATGGCTACTTCCGAGGAAAGCCGCGCGGTTGTGCGCGCCACGATCGAGATCGCGCATTCGCTCGGCAAGACCGTCGTCGCCGAAGGCGTTGAGGATCTTTCGGTCGCAGCGGCCTTGACGGCGATGGGTTGCGATCAGGCGCAAGGCTACCTGTTCTCGCGTGCGATCCCAATGTCAGAGCTGCTGGTGATGATGGGTGGACGAAGATCTGCAATTTACAGTTGATTAAGGTTAATAATGTGTTAAACACGCCCTACAGCTTTTGCGCTGATAGGAGTGTATTTTATGTGGGGTTGGATCACACACATGTTTGGCAGCCGCTAAGACGGCTCCGTCAGATATAGGAGAAAGCCCCGGGAAACTGGGGCTTTTTTCGTTTCTGTGGCCGCGTTTCCCTTGGTAAGATACGCTCCGATGAAGATGGCATGGCCCGCCGGTTCTGCATTGTGTAACGGCTGATCTGCAGCCAGCAGCGGTCGCCGATCGATTCTCATTAACCGTTGCGCTGCCCGCGCCTCCGCACCGTAGGCTAATCGGTCTCCATCATCCCGGAGAACGATCTTGCCGTCCCAGACCTCCCCAACTCTTGCCGAGCTCGGCGATACCACCAAGGCCTTGGTCAGACGTCGCTTGCTCGTGTCGTTGGGTATCAGCGGGATGGGTCTTGGTGTTCCAAACGCATGATCATTTCGGGGGTTATGCGTCAGCGCGTGAAATTGGCTGCGCGCATGGTGTGCTGACGCAGCGGCTGCATCGCCTGTGCGATCAGTTGCTGGCGATCGACATCAGCCAGACGGCTCTCGCCCTCACTCAGCAAAGGCTGGGCACGAAGGCCGGCCTCGAATTTGCGCAGATGGGCTTCCCGACCGAAGCGCCGCGAGGCCTGTTTGACCTGTGTGTCATGTCCGAGGTCGCCTATTACTGGGACGCTGATGACCTTTCCCGCGCGGCGCAATGGCTGGCGGATCACCTTGTGCCGGACGGACGCGTGGTGCTGGTGCATTACACGGGCGAGACCGATTACCCCTGCACGGCTGACGAGGCGGTGGGCGCGCTCCAAGGGGGGACATCTGGGCAGTTCACGACCTGCCTTGCCGAGCGGCAGGAAACCTATCGTCTCGATCTGTGGGTACGGCGATGAGCCTGTCGGTCCTCACCCTCGTCCGCAACCGGACGGAGCATCTGGTCAACCTGCTCGAAGGTGTGGCGCGCAGTGCTGTGCAACCGGACGAGGTTATCGTGGTCGACATGAGTGACACGCCGGTGCGCCTTGAGGTGCAGCATCCGCTGGTGCGGTTCGAGCGCCTCGAAACTGATGGCCTCCCGCTGGCAAAAGCACGCAACCACGCCGCCGCCTGCGCCACGGGTGAGCGGCTCGTGTTCCTCGACGTCGATTGCATCCCGATGCGCGATTGTCTGGGCGGGCTTTCGGACGCAATCGGCGCGCACGACCGGCTTGTGTGCGCAGAAGTGCGATATCTCGGGCCGGGCGATGCGTCAGGCGCGTGGGACGAGGCAGCGTTGCTCGCCAACGGCGCAGTGCATCCGGTCCGCCCGTTTCCTGCGCAAGGGCTTGAGCAGGTCGACAATCCCGGCCTGTTCTGGTCACTCGCCTTTGCCATCCGCCGCAGCACCTTCCAGCGGATGGGCGGGTTTGACGAACGCTTTACAGGCTACGGGGCCGAAGACACCGATTTCGGCTTTGCGGCGCGCGCTGTTGGCTTGCCGCTGTATTTTCTCGGCGGCGCGCTGGCCTGCCACCAATATCACCCGAGCTTTGATCCGCCGCTGCAACATCTTGACGACATCGTCGCCAATGCGCGCCGGTTCCGCGAAAAGCGCGGGTTCTGGCCGATGGCAGGCTGGCTGGAACAGTTCGCCGCGCTCGGGCTGGTAGCATGGCAGGACCACACGCTCACAATTCTGCGGCAGCCCACACAACGCGAACGCGACCAAGCGATGAGCTTTTGGCCCGCAGACGGCAGCGCGCTCTAATCTGGTGTGAGACCACTCGGCTCAGGACTGCGCTAGCAAGTCGGGCCGCGTACAACCACAACGCCAACCGGCCAGTTTCCCCTAGTCGGGGAAAATGGCGGATTTGCGTTGGATTAGATGCCAGACTTGGCGAAATTGGTCGGGGAGAGAGGATTCGAACCTCCGGCCCCTGCCTCCCGAAGACAGTGCTCTACCAGGCTGAGCTACTCCCCGACCGTGTCGGTCCCGCTTGGGCAAAAGCACCACGCGGGTCGAGGCAAGGCGCGCCCTATAGGTGTGGAAGACGAGGGTGGCAAGCGGGCAATTGCGGCTTATGATGCGCCGCATGGCCAGCGCTGCGATTCCTCTCAATGAAACCGCCTTGCCGCATCCCGAGCAGCAATATCTCGATCTGATGCGCACCATCTGGGAAACCGGGAGCGAGCGGGTCGACCGCACGGGGATCGGCACGCGGTCAGTTTGTGGGTCTATGCTGCGATTCGATTTGGGCGGGGGTGCGATGCCGCTGCTCACGACCAAGCGGGTGTACTGGAAAACCGCGACGCGCGAGTTGTTGTGGTTCCTGACCGGGTCAACCAACATCCGGCCGCTGGTGCTGCAAGGTGTGAAGATCTGGAACGAGTGGCCGCACGCCAATTATGTCCGCGAGACGGGCGAGGCGATCAGCCTTGATGCGTTCGTGGCGCGAATCGCCGATGACGAGGCTTTCGCCACGCGCTGGGGCGATCTCGGCCCGGTCTATGGCAAGCAGTGGGTGGACTGGCCGACCTATCGCTATCGTGCCGACGGGCTTTACGAGAAGGGCGAGGGGATCAACCAGGTCGCCGCGGTGATCGGATCCTTGCGCACCAGCCCCGGCAGCCGCCGCCACATCATCGAAGGTTGGAACGTCGCCGAGCTTGACCGCATGGCGCTTCCCCCGTGCCACAAGACCTACCAGTTCCATGTCACCGGAGAAGGCGCAGACGCACGCCTCAACTGCCTGCTCTATCAGCGCAGCTGCGATGTCGCGCTCGGTCTGCCGTTCAACCTGTGGTCGGCGGCGCTGCTCACGCGGATGATCGCGCAGCAGGTGGGGATGCAGCCGGGCGAGCTGGTGTGGATGGGGGGTGATGTGCACCTCTATCTCAACCACGCGCATCTGATCGAGGAACAGCTCGCGCGTCAGCCGCAGGGCCGCCCGACGCTAAGGATCACGCGGACACCCGAAACAATATTCGGATATACCATCGATGATTTCGTGGTGCATGATTACACGCCGCTACCCCCGATCAGCGCGCCTGTTGCGGTTTAGCGCCACCACCTGCGCGGCGCTTGACCGCTTGATGGCGTTGAAATAAAAATACGTATTCAAGCAATGATCACACCGGTGTTGGCCGGTGCCACGCGAGGGGAAAGCGCAAGGATGGCCGAACCAGCGAAACCGGCGGACACCAATCGCCCAGCGCTCGCGTTGCACGTGCCGGAGCCGAAATACCGGCCCGGTGACCGCGCGGATTTCTCGCATCTCGACATCGGCCAGCCCGGTGATCAACCGCGCCCCGACGAAGGCGTGCACCCCTCGCAGATATCTGGCCTCGCCTATGGCCTGATCCGGGTGTTGGGCGATGACAATCAGGTGCACGGCCCGTGGAACCCGCGTCTCAGCCCCGATACCTTGCGCGCGATGCTCGGCCACATGGCGATGGTGCGGGCCTTCGATGAACGCATGTTTCGCGGCCAGCGCCAGGGCAAGACCAGCTTCTACATGAAGTGCACCGGCGAGGAGGCGACCTCGATCGCGCCCGCGATGGCGCTCGCCAGTGATGACATGGTGTTCCCCAGCTATCGCCAGCAGGGCATCCTGATCGCGCGCGGCTATCCGCTGCTGGACATGATCAACCAGATCTATTCCAACCGGGCCGACAAGCTGAAGGGCCGCCAGCTGCCGATCATGTATTCGAGCCGCGCGCACAGCTTTTTCAGCATCTCCGGCAATCTTGCCACGCAATGCCCGCAAGCCGTTGGCTGGGCGATGGCGAGCGCGGCCAAGGGTGACAGCCGGATCGCGGCATGCTGGGTCGGCGAAGGCTCGACCGCCGAGGGCGATTTCCACTCCGCCTGCACCTTTGCGGCTGTCTACAACGCGCCGGTGATCCTGAATGTGGTCAACAATCAGTGGGCGATTTCCAGCTTCTCTGGCTTTGCCGGGGGCGAGCGCACCACCTTTGCCGCGCGCGGGCTGGGCCATGGCATCGCGGCGCTGCGGGTCGACGGCAATGACGCGCTGGCCTGCTATGCGGCGGCCGAGTGGGCGGCGAACCGTGCGCGTGGTAACCACGGGCCGACCCTGATCGAATACTTCACCTACCGCGCCGAAGGCCACTCTACCTCCGACGATCCGAGCGGCTATCGCAGCGCGCAGGAGCGCGAGGAATGGCCGCTCGGCGATCCGGTGACGCGCCTGAAGAAGCACCTCATCGCAATCGGCGAATGGGACGAGGAACGCCACGCAGCGATGGACCTCGAATGCGCGGAACTGGTCAAGGCGACCACCAAAGAGGCCGAGAAGAACGGCATCCTCGGCCATGGCCTCCACCACCCGTTCCACACCATGTTCGAGGACGTCTATGAGGAGCTGCCTTGGCACCTCGAAGAACAGGCCGAACAGGCGATTCGCGAACGCATCACCAAGTTCGGCACCGAAAGGCCCTTCGGATGAACGAGAACCCGGCAACCGTGGGCGAAGCGGTCATCGCCGAACGCCGCCTCAACATGATCGAGGCGATCAACGAAGCGCTCGACATCATGCTGGAGCGCGATCCGGATGTGATCATCATGGGCGAGGATGTCGGCTATTTCGGCGGCGTGTTCCGCGCCACGGCGGGGCTTCAGGCCAAGCACGGCAAGAACCGCGTGTTTGATACCCCGATCAGCGAATGCGGCATCATTGGCGCAGCGGTGGGCATGGGTGCTTACGGCCTGCGACCGGTGCCGGAAATCCAGTTCGCCGATTACATCTATCCGGGCCTCGACCAGCTTATCTCGGAAGCCGCGCGGCTGCGTTACCGCTCCGCGGGCGATTACATCGCGCCGCTGACCGTGCGCTCGCCGTTCGGCGGGGGCATCTTCGGCGGCCAGACCCACAGCCAGAGCCCCGAGGCGCTGTTCACCCATGTGGCTGGCCTCAAGACCGTGATCCCTTCCACCCCGCACGATGCCAAGGGGCTGTTGATCTCCGCCATCGAAGACAATGATCCGGTGATCTTCTTCGAGCCCAAGCGCATTTATAACGGCCCATTCACTGGGTTCTACGACAAGCCGGTCGAGCCGTGGAAGAAGCACCCCGACAGCGTGGTGCCCGAGGGTTACTACAAGGTGCCGCTCGGCAAGGCGCGCCATGTGCGCGAGGGTGAGGCGCTGACTGTGCTCGCCTATGGCACTATGGTCCACGTCGCGCAGGCCGTGTGCGAGGCCAAGGGTGTCGATGCCGACATCCTCGATCTGCGCACGCTGGTGCCGCTCGACATCAAGGCGATCGAGGCTTCGGTCGAAAAGACGGGCCGCTGTATGATCGTGCACGAGGCGACCCGCACAAGCGGCTTCGGCGCGGAATTGTCAGCGCTGGTCACCGAACGTTGCTTCTACCACCTCGAAGCCCCGGTCGAACGCGTCACCGGCTTCGACACGCCCTATCCCCACAGCCTCGAATGGGCCTATTTCCCCGGCCCGGTCCGCATCGGCGAGGCCATCGACAAGCTTCTCAAGGACTGACCGGCACCATGGCGAGATTCATTTTCAAGATGCCCGACGTGGGCGAAGGCGTGGCCGAGGCGGAAGTCGTCGAATGGCACGTGAAGGTCGGTGACCGGGTCGAGGAAGACCAGCACCTCGTCGACGTGATGACCGACAAGGCGACGATCGATATCGAAAGCCCTGTCGCAGGCACGGTGGTCGATGTCGCGGGCGAGGTTGGCGACGTGATCGCCATCGGCTCGATGCTTCTGGTGATTGAGGTTGAAGGTGAGGGCGCGGCTGATCGCGACGCCGAGGCGGAGGGTGATGCTGAGGAGCAAGCCGAGGCCGAAGCCGAAGCGGCAGCCGAGCAGATTGAAGACGAAATGTCCGACGCCGATGGTGCGGAGGTTTCCGAAGAGCCTGCCCCGGCGCCCGCGCCCGCGCCGGCTGCGGTCCTCGTTAAAGTCCTCGCCTCCCCCGCCGTGCGCCAGCGCGCGCGCGAGTTGGGCGTCGATCTCTCTGAGGTGAAGTCTGCCGAAGATGGCCGCGTGCGGCACGGCGATCTCGACGCCTTCCTCGCCTACAACGCGGGCAGTGGCTTCGGTGCAGCCGGCAAGGCGCGCGGGGATGAGGTGATCAAGGTCATCGGCCTGCGCAAGCGCATCGCCCAGAACATGGCCGCGGCCAAGCGCCACATCCCGCACTTCACCTATGTCGAAGAATGCGATGTCACCGATCTGGAAACCCTGCGCGCGCAGTTGAACGCTGCACGGGGTGACAAGCCCAAGCTCACGCTGCTGCCACTGCTGATCACCGCCATATGCAAGGTCGTGCCCGATTTCCCGATGATCAATGCGCGCTATGATGACGAGGCCAATGTCGTCACGCGTTATGGCAGCGTGCATCTCGGCATGGCGGCGCAGACCGACAATGGCCTGATGGTGCCGGTGATTCGCGACGCGCAGAGCCGCAACCTGTGGCAATTGGCGCGCGAGATCGGCCGCTTGGCCGAGGCCGCGCGCACCGGCAAGGCGACGTCGGAAGAGCTTTCCGGTTCGACCCTGACGATCACCTCGCTCGGGCCTTTGGGCGGGGTGGCGACCACTCCGGTCATCAACCGCCCGGAAGTCGCGATCATCGGCCCCAACCGCATTGTCGAGCGTCCGATGTTCGTTAGCGACGGCATGGGCGGGGAGCGAATCGCCAAGCGCAAGCTGATGAACATCTCGATCTCCTGCGATCACCGCGTGGTCGATGGCCACGATGCGGCGAGCTTTGTGCAAGGCATGAAGAAGCTGATCGAAACGCCGGCGCTGTTGCTGGTGGATTAGGTGAAAAATATTGCGCCGGTGCAGGGCAAGAGGGCGTTGACAGCCCGAACGCCCGCGCCTAATGGCGCTGCTCCACGGGCGGGACGGCACAGCCGGAACGCTCGGAAGGACAAGATGCGCGGGTGTAGCTCAGTTGGTTAGAGCGTCGGCCTGTCACGCCGAAGGTCGCGGGTTCGAGCCCCGTCACTCGCGCCACTTGTTCTTCAGGGAAGCCGAAACGGCATTGATAAAGGCGGGCGTTAGTCCGCCTTTTCTTTTGCCTGCGTTGCGGCAGGCGGGCTCCAAATGCCGGTCTCCATCCAGATCAGGAAGCGCTTCAAGGGCAGCAGCCAGATCAGCCCCAACACGACATAGACGACTGCCTGCGAGCCGCCCGACCAGCGTCCGATGATGTCCGGCGCATAGCGGGCAATGACCACGCCATAAACGATCAGCGCAATGAAGAGGCTGACAATGCCGAACGGGATTCGCCAGGTTGGGGTTTCGCGCATCAGGTAAGTCCATATATCCGGGTCGGGGTGACGACCGCATCGAGTGGCACATCGTGAGGTTCGGTCGGCAGGGCGTCGCAGGCCTGCGCATCCCATGCCAGCCCAATGGCCAGCAACGGCGGATGTTCCGCCAGCCAGCGATCATAATGCCCGCCGCCCTGACCGAGCCGCGCGAGCGCCGGGGTAAAGCCGACCAGCGGTACGAACAGAACCTCGGGAACCAGCGTGTCGGCCTCAGCTGGGGGTTGCAGCATGCCGAACGGGCCGACTTCGAGATCGTCCTGCCCATAGGCATCGCTGTAGCGGCAGAAGGTCATCGCCGCATCTGGTCCAGAGAAATGGGGCAGGGCGATGGGGTGGCCCGCCTCATGGAAGAACCGCGCATAGGCCGCCGCGGGGGCCTCCCAGGGGCCGGCGTGATAAACGCCGATCACCGCCTCCTGCGGAATGCGGGCGAGCAAGGGCGCGGGCGGACGGTGGAACAGCAGCCCGCGGATATGATCAGGGAGCGCCTCGACATGCGCCTTGCGGGCAGCGCGAAGAGCCTTGCGGAGTTCGGTTTTGGAGGGGTTGTTCATCAATCAAGGCGGTAGACTTCAGTCTGGACGGCGGCAAGATCAACCACCTGCTCGCCCCTCCACCACCTTCGGTGGTCCCCCTCCCCTGAAGGGGAGGATTGTAACGGCCCGCAGGGCCGGAAGGGCGACCGCCCGCCCGCAGCGGCGCGGCCTTCAGGCCGTGTGAGCCAGGATTTCGCGCGCCGGAGGGCGCGCGGAAATCAAATAATGTGACGGAACCACCATGGGTCGTTTGCGCTAGAAATCCTCTGACGCGTTTTACGTCAGGTGGGCGCCGTATGCCCAAGCCTTCCGGACGAACCGGCAAACAAGGGCAGGGACAGCTCCCATTTGGATTACTTATAGCCTCAGGGATGTTCAATCGGCTCGTGCCGGGCAGTCCCGCCGCCTACCTATCTAGGCGCTTGGTGCCGCCGCTTCAAGCGCCGCGGCACTGGCTTCGATGCGGGCTGCCAAGGCTTCGAGTTGTTCGGCGAGCGTATCGCTCACATCTTCTGCCGGAGCAGTGCCTACGAACAGGTCAGCCTGGGGTGCGGCAGGGGGGCGCGCCGCAGGCGTGGCAGCAGCTTGGCGCACGGCTTCGAGCTCGCTTTCAAGCTGGGCAATAGTCTCGCGCAGCGCATCAGCTTCTGCTGGCTCGGTCTCGGGGGAGGCCGCCGGCTCGGAAGCGGCGGCACGCTTGCGTGCTTCAGCCAGTTCGTCGGCGAGGAACAGCGCGGCGAACAGCAGGTTCTGCGCTTCCAGCGGCGCGCGTGATGCGCCGAGCAGGGCATATTTCTCGGCAATCATCGCGCCGAGCCCTTCGATATGGGCTTCCTCGCCATCGGCGCAGGCGATGGTGTAGGTTTTGGGGCCGATGTTCAGCGTGACGGTGCTCATCGGGCGTCAGTCTTCCAGCTTGGCGAGGATATCGTCAAGTTCGCGCAGGCTTTCCGCGACTTGCTCGCGCAACCTCTCGTGAACGTTGACCAGTTCGATCACCCTGGCAGAGCTGCCTGCCGCCTTGCTTTCGGCGTTAGCGGTGGCTTCGCGCGCGATATCACTCGACGCCGCGTCGATCCGGGCAATTGCGGTCTCGATACGGGCCAGCGCAGTGGCGATGCGATCGGCGGTCATGGGCGCTAGCGATACCAACAGAATGCATGGGGTGCAAAGGCTTGGGCGGGGCTGTTGATAAGTGATGCGCCCTTGCAAGGGAGGCCGATCGGTCGACAGCGCGCGTGCCCAAGGTTGACCTCCCTGTTGGCCTCGGCAATGGCACGCCCATCTGAGCCGAGCCGAGTCGGGCGCGATGGCGCGCGGGGCCGGTTGCTGAAGCAGGAGAATTTCGTGCCGATGAGCCTCGAGCCCGCCCGCCTCCAGCCGATGGCGAATGCCATCCGCGCCCTGTCGATGGACGCGGTCGAGGCGGCCAATTCCGGGCACCCCGGGATGCCGATGGGCATGGCCGATGTGGCGACCGTGCTGTTCACCGGCCACCTGAAGTTTGATCCGACCGCGCCCGATTGGGCAGACCGCGACCGGTTCATACTGAGCGCGGGCCACGGTTCGATGCTGATCTACAGCCTGCTCTATCTCACCGGCTACGCCGCGCCGACGATTGACGACATTCGCAATTTCCGGAAGCTGGGCAGCCCTTGCGCAGGCCATCCCGAGAACTTCCTGCTCGACGGGGTGGAATGCACCACTGGCCCGCTCGGGCAGGGTCTCGCGATGGCAGTCGGCATGGCAATGGCCGAGCGTCACCTGAACGCGGTTTATGGCGATGATCTGGTGGATCACCGCACTTGGGTGATCGCGGGCGATGGGTGTCTGATGGAAGGCATCAACCATGAGGCCATCGGGCTGGCCGGGCACCTGAAGCTCGGGCGCTTGAATGTGCTGTGGGACGACAACCGCATCACCATCGACGGCGCGACCGATCTGTCCTCGTCCGAAGATATCAAGGCGCGCTACATCGCGACCGGATGGCATGTGACCGAGTGTGACGGCCACGATTTCGCCGATATCGAGCGGGCCTTGCAAGAGGCCAAGGCCGATCCGCGTCCTTCGCTCGTTGCCTGCCGGACGCTGATCGGCAAGGGCGCGCCCAACAAGCAGGGCACCAGCGGCGTCCACGGCGCGGCGCTCGGCGGGGCGGAAGTGGCTGCGGCGCGCGAGACGCTGGGCTGGACGGCTGAGCCGTTCGTGATCCCCTCCGAAATCCTCGCTGACTGGCGCTTGGCGGGTGAACCGGGACGGGCGGCGCATGGAGCCTGGGCCGGACGGCTCGAGGCTTCGGAAAAGAAGGGTGATTTCACCAGCCAGATGGCGCCGATCGGCAGTCTCGTCGGCCCGGCGATTGCGGGTTACATCGACGATCTTGCCCGCAATCCGAAGACAGTCGCGACCCGCAAGGCATCCGAGATGGCACTTGGCCCGCTGACGGCGGCGATCCCGCAGCTGGTCGGCGGCTCGGCCGATCTCACCGGATCGAACAATACCAAGACCCCCTCGACCCTGCCGATGACCGCCGAGGATTATTCGGGGCGCTACGTCTATTACGGCATCCGCGAATTCGGCATGGCGGCGGCGATGAACGGCATGGCGCTGCATGGCGGCATCGTGCCTTATGGCGGCACCTTCCTGATCTTCAGCGACTATTGCCGTAACGCGATCCGCCTGTCGGCGCTCCAGCAAACTGGCGTGGTCTATGTGATGACCCACGACTCCATCGGGTTGGGCGAAGATGGGCCGACCCACCAGCCGGTGGAGCACGTGATGAGCCTGCGCCTGATCCCCAACCTCAATGTCTATCGCCCGGCCGATGTGATCGAGACGGCGGAGTGCTGGGCGTTGGCGCTGACGACACCGGAGACGCCTTCGGTACTGTGCCTGACCCGGCAGAACCTGCCGCAGCTGCGCGGCAAGGGTGACGAGAACTGGTCGCAGGCGAACAATCGCAGCGCCCAGGGCGGCTATCGCCTGCGCGAAGCGACGGCGGCCCGCAAGGTCGTGATCGTCGCGACGGGCTCCGAAGTGGAGCTTGCGATGACCTGCGCTGACGAACTCGAAGCGCAGGGGATCGGCGCAGACGTCGTTTCGATGCCTTGCGCCGAGCTGTTCGACGCTCAGCCCGAAGCCTACAAGGCCGACGTGCTGCCCACAGATGCGTTGATCGTCTCGATTGAGGCCGGATCGACGCTGGGGTGGGAACGCTACACCGGGCGCAGCGGCATCAATATTGGGATCGACACCTTCGGTGCTTCGGCCCCGGCAGAAGATCTGTTTGCCCATTTCGGCTTCACAGCGGAGGCTATTGTCCCGCAAATCCTGAACAAACTGAACGCTTAAGCAGGAGAACCTCTCATGGCCACCAAAGTTGCCATTAACGGCTTCGGTCGCATTGGCCGGCTCGTCGCGCGCGCTATTCTCGAGCGCACCGATCACGATCTCGAACTGGTCGCGATCAACGATCTGGCGGATGCCAAGTCCAACGCGCTGCTGTTCGCCTATGACACAGTCCATGGCCGCTTCGGCGGCGAAGTGACGGCCGATGGCGATGCGATCATCGTCAATGGCAAGCGCATCGCCGTGACCAAGGAACGCGATCCCGCCAATCTGCCGCACGCCGCAATGGGCGTGGACATCGTGCTCGAATGCACCGGGTTCTTCCAGTCCGACGAAGCCAGCCGCCCGCATCTCGCCGCCGGGGCCAAGCGCGTGCTGATCTCGGCGCCCGCCACGGGCGTTTCCAAGACGATCGTTTACGGCGTGAATCATGAAACGCTGACCGGAGATGACGTGATCATCTCGAATGCAAGCTGCACCACCAACTGCCTCGCACCGGTGGCCAAGGTGCTGAACGATGTGATCGGGATCGAGCGTGGGTTCATGACCACGATCCACTCCTACACCAACGATCAGCGGATGCTTGACCAGATCCACTCCGATCTTCGCCGCGCTCGGGCCGGTGCGCAGAACATGATCCCGACCACCACCGGCGCAGCGCGCGCTGTGGGTCTGGTGCTTCCTGAGCTGAAGGGCAAACTCGACGGTTCATCGGTCCGCGTGCCGACCCCGAACGTCTCGATGGTCGATCTGGTATTCGTGCCGAGCCGCGAGACCACCAAGGAAGAAATCAATGAAGCGCTGAAGGCGGCGGCTGAAGGGGCGATGAAGGGCGTACTCGACTACACCGATCAGCCGCTCGTCAGCTCCGACTTCAACCACTATCCGGCGTCCTCGACGGTCGACAGCCTTGAAACCAGCGTGATGGAAGGCAAGCTTGCCCGTGTCGTCAGCTGGTACGACAACGAATGGGGCTTCTCCAACCGGATGATCGACACCGCCGGGGTGATGGCGAAGTTTCTTTGACACCAATCGTCACCCCGGCGCAGGCCGGGGCCCAGAGCGAACATGCGTGGCCGGAGCCTCCTGGGTTCCGGCCTCCGCCGGAATGACGGATAAATAATGATGGCTCGCTTCAAGACCCTCGACGATCTGCCCGCAGACCTGACCGGTGAGGTCGCGCTCGTTCGCGTTGATCTCAACCTGCCGATGAAGGATGGCTCGGCCACCGATGTCACCCGGGTCGAGGCAGCGCGCCCCACCATCCTTGAGCTCGCCGGACGCGGGGCCAAGGTGCTGCTGTTGGCGCATTTCGGGCGTCCGGGCGGTCAGCGGTCTTCGATGTTGTCGACCAGCATGGTGATCGGCGATGTCGAGCGGGTGCTGGGCAAGGAAGTGATGTTCATCCCCGAGATCGCTGGACCGGTGGTCGATCAGGCGGTCAGCACCATCCTGCGCAGCGGCGATATCGGGTTGCTCGACAACACCCGCTTCTGGCCGGGCGAGGAGGGCAATGATCCTAACTTCGCGCAGGCCATCGCCGCCCACGGCACGCTGTATGTGAACGACGCCTTCAGCGCCGCGCACCGCGCCCATGCGACGACAGAAGGGCTAACGCATTTTCTTCCGTCCTATGCCGGTCGCTCGATGGAGGCTGAGTTGAAGGCGCTCGACGCCGCGCTCGGCACGCCGCAGCAGCCGGTCGCGGCTGTTGTCGGCGGAGCCAAGGTTTCGTCCAAGCTCGCTGTGCTCGAACATCTGGTCGGCAAAGTGCAGCACCTGATCATCGGCGGCGGCATGGCCAACACTTTCCTCGCCGCGCGCGGGGTCGATGTCGGCAAGTCGCTGTGCGAGCATGATTTGGCCGCAACCGTGGCCCGGATTATGGACGAGGCGGACAATGCGGGTTGCACCGTCCACCTGCCCTATGACGTGGTGGTGGCCAAGGAATTCGCCGCCAACCCGGCGAGCTTGCGCACCTGCAACGTCCACGAAGTCGCCGCGGACGAGATGATCCTCGATGTGGGTCCTCAGGCGGTGGAAGCGCTGGCCGACGTGCTCAAGACCTGCCGCACGCTGGTATGGAACGGCCCGCTCGGCGCGTTCGAAACCGAGCCGTTCGATGCGGCCACTGTTGCCTTGGCGCGCACGGCGGCGGCGTTGACGCTGGAAGGTTCGCTTATCAGCGTGGCGGGTGGGGGTGACACGGTCGCGGCTTTGGCACAGGCGGGTGTTTCGGAAGATTTCACTTATATTTCAACAGCTGGTGGAGCCTTCCTCGAATGGATGGAAGGCCGGGTGCTGCCCGGCGTGGCGGCGCTCGAAGTCTGACCATGGCTGACGTTACTGCCGAGATCGAAGCGCTGGCGCTCGGCGCGATGCGCGCCTGGGTGGCGGGCGATGTGAAGGCGATGAAGAAGATCACCGCCCGCGATTTCATGCTGCTGGTTGGCAGTTCTCCGCCGCAATTGCTTGATCGCCCGAGCTTCCTCGCAGCGATGGAGCGCGGTTTTGCCTGCACGCGCTTTGCCTTTCGCGAAGTGATTGTGCGCCCTTATGGCAAAAGCGCCTGGTTCGTCGCCGGCGCGGAGCTTGAACTGGCGCTTGGGCCGAAGCTGTGGAGCGGCGGGTTTCTAGTAACTGACCTGTGGCGCAAGGGCACAATCGGAGGCTGGAAGCTGGCCGAACGCAGTCTCGCCCGGCTTGATCAGGACGATAGCATCGCGGCGGCCGTCAGCCGCCTGCAATTGTGGAAGTAGCGATGAGCGAAGCGGTAGAAACCAGTTACGGCCAGTTGAGCGTAATGGAGAACGGCGAGTTTGCCGGGTGGCGCTATTGGCAGGGCGATCCGTTCGAAACGCGCTCGGGCCCGTTCTACTACCGGCGTGAGGAGGACGGCTCCTATGTCAGCGCCTTCCGTGCGGAACCGCGCCACATGAACGGCGGCGGCTTCATGCATGGCGGCTGCCTGCTGACCTTCGCCGATTTCGCCCTGTTCGCAATCGCGACCGACGAACTGAACGGCGATCACGCGGTCACCTTGAACCTTGCGGGCGATTTCCTCGGCTCGGTCGCGGACGGCGCTCTGGTCGAGGCACGGGGGGAGATCACGCGCGGAGGTGGCAAGACGATCTTCGTGCGCGGGATCATCACCGGCGACGGCAAGCCTGCGCTGAGCTTCACCGGCATCATCCGGCGCCTGACCCGCCGCTGATCGCATCGTGGCCGCCTTCGCGGTTGCAGCATCCGCGAGGGCTCGCTAATGGCGCGTCATCGGGTTTGTGCATACCTATGCATAGACGCAAGCAGGCCCCACCACAGACCACCTTCGCACCGGAGAAAGCCAGCCATGAATACCCTCGAAATGACGATCCGCATCGCCACCGGACAGGGGTTCATTGCCGCGCTCGACCAGTCGGGTGGCTCGACCCCCAAGGCGCTGCGCGGGTACGGGGTGGAAGACGCGGAGTGGTCGGGTGACGAGGAAATGTTTTCCCAGATCCACGCAATGCGCGCCCGCGTCATCACCTCGCCCTGCTTCGGCAGCGGCAAGGTGATCGGGGCGATCCTGTTCGAGCGCACGATGGACGGCGTGGTGGATGGTGTCTCAACCGGGGATGCGTTGAAGGCGCGCGGGATCGTGCCGTTCATCAAGGTCGACGAAGGTCTGGCTGACGAGTCGGACGGCGTGCAATTGATGAAGCCGATGGTGAAACTTGCGGCGCTGCTGGAAAAGTCGGTGGCGGCGGGGATGTTCGGCACCAAAATGCGCTCCGTGATCAAGGCGGCCAATCCCGCCGGGATCGCCGCCGTGGTTGCTCAGCAGTTCGAAGTGGGTGCGCAGATCATCGCTGCGGGCCTGATGCCGATTATCGAGCCGGAATATGACATCACCTCGGACGACCGCGCGGCAGGCGAAGCGATCCTGCTCGAGGAAATCCTCAAGCACCTCGACGCGCTGCCCGAAGGCCAGCAGGTGATGCTGAAGCTCTCGATTCCGGCCACCGCCGGTCTCTACACTCCGCTGACGCAGCATCCCAAGGTGCTGCGCGTGGTCGCGCTGTCGGGTGGATTCTCGACTGACGACGCCTGTTCACGCCTCGCCCAGAACCCCGGCATGATTGCCAGCTTCAGCCGCGGGCTATTGCAGGATTTGCGCAAGGGCCAGTCGGATGCGGAATTCAACACAGTGCTCGGCAAGGCGATCGAAAAGATCGCCAGCGCCAGCGTCTGAGGCTCACCGCGCTTCGAAGGTGAAGCGGTACTCCTCCTTGGCAGTTTCGCGTCCGGCTCCGGCTTCGGGCGCCGGTTCGCCTGAGGTGAGGGCAAACACCGTTCCATGCGTGCCGAAGGGCTCGCCCAGCGTCAGGTCAGCCGTGTCGCGCCAGCCTGCGCCGTCGATCCGGGTGCGTACCACCAACCGTCCGGCCCAGATGCAACGGGCATTGATCGGGCAGCGGCTATCTTCGACCACTTCCTGCGGCGTCACGGTCAGATCGCCGACCTTCACAGTCTGGAGCAGCGCGGTGGGGCTCCCCTGAGGCAGCGAAATCCTTTCTACCCCGGCGCGGTCAGGGATGACGGCGCAGGCGCCAAGCACAGCGGCGAGGGTGAGGGGCAGGACGGCGCGGAGCAGATGGTTCATGCCCGCAGTTTAGCGCGCCGATGGCTGAGTGGCGGCTGAACAGGTGACAGCGACCGCGTGAGCGATTAGCGGTTGCGGCCATGACCGAAACACAGCTTTATCTCATCTCCCCACTCGATGTGGGCGGCACCTTTCCCCAGCGGCTCGAACGCGCTCTGGAGGCAGGCAAGGGTCTTGTGACCGCGTTCCAATTCCGGGTGAAAGGCGTCGAAAGCCATGAAGCTGCAGCGCTGGCCGAGCCGCTTCAAGCCATCTGCGCCGAGCATGACGTGGCCTTTATCGTCAATGATTCGGTCTCGCTGGCCAAGCGGCTTAAAGCTGACGGGGTGCATCTGGGGCAAGACGACGGCTCCCCGCGCGATGCGCGCGAGGAATTGGGCCGCGAGGCGCAGATTGGCGTCACCTGCCACGCCAGCCGCCACATGGCGATGGAAGCGGGGGAAGCGGGAGCTGATTACGTCGCCTTCGGCGCGTTCTACCCCTCGACCACCAAGGATAAGGGCCCGGACGCCGAAGTGCCTGACCTCGAAACGCTGCAATGGTGGACGAGCATTTTCGAAATCCCCTGCGTCGCCATTGGCGGGATCACGCCGGAAAACTGCAAGCCGCTAATCGAAGCGGGCGCGGATTTCCTCGCGGTATCGGGCGCGGTGTGGAACGGCGACGAGGTCGCGGCGATCGAGGCGTTCGCCAAGGCGATGCGCAGCTGAAGCGAGGGTTCGCCTGACTGGCTGCACCGCATCGGGCGGAAATCTGCTATCATCGCCACCTACTGCTGAACAACGAGCCAACTGCTGGATTGGGTAGTTCATTGCCATCCTCCCGCACGTCGCACCGGACTTGATCCGGGGTTAGGCTTTTTTCCTGCAACGGCACCGAAGTTAGCCAACCACCGTGTCAAGCACGGGGCGACGGGTAAGAGGGGGGCACTTTGGGCCGCTAGCCGAATGGCAGCTTTACTCCCGCGATCCCTGCCGCTGCCTCCGCGTCCCAAGCCTAGTTGGTGTTGCTCACCCGCGTGCAGATCAGCTTGCTGAGGCTCCCGTCCGAGTTGAGCTTCTGCAAGGTGTTCTCGCCCAGCACCCGGAAGCGCTGGTCTTTCTTCGGGCCGCGGGTGAAGACCACCTCGGTGCCGCGCAGCAGGTAGATGCCGTTGCCTTCGGGGTTTTCATAGCTGGAGGCAGTGCCGATCCGAAACGCCTCTTCGGGGACTTCGACAAAGGCCTCACCCCCGGCATCACCCGGCAGCGCGCATTGCCAGTTACCGTGCTGCAGAATGCCGAGCATCCCGCTGGCAGGCGCAGCGGCACGGGATTGCGGGCGCGACGCATTACGGTCTTGCCCTTGGGCACCGCCCGGCAGGAACGCGGCGGCAGCCGCAGCACTGACGATCAGCAGGAACACATAGCGGGTCTTCATAATGCTCGCGCCTCTACCAGCAGGCGGGCGGGAAGGCCAAGTCTTTCGCAAGCCATTTGCCCGCGCTTGCCCGGACCGGTCCGCTCGGCTATGGGCGCGCATCATTTGCGGGCGTGCGCCTTTGCGGCGGCGCGCCTCAACGCTCTTTCCACCACGTAAGAAGGCCCACAGCCCCATGAAGATCAGCGGCGTCGATATCCGCCCCGGCAACATTCTGGAATATGAGAAAGGCATCTGGAAAGTTGCCAAGATCCAGCACACGCAGCCCGGCAAGGGCGGGGCTTACATGCAGGTCGAAATGAAGAACCTGCAAGATGGCCGCAAGACCAACGTGCGCTTCCGCAGCGCCGACACGATCGAGCGCGTCCGGCTCGACACCAAGCCCTTCCAGTTCCTCTATGCCGAGGGCGATGACCTCGTCTTCATGGACAATGACACCTACGAACAGATCACGCTGCCCGGCGACCTGCTCGGCGATGCGCGCCCGTTCCTTCAGGACGGGATGCAGGTGAACCTTGAGCTGTGGGACGAAAAGCCGATCTCGGTCGAACTGCCCTCGCAGATCGAAGCCACCATCGTTGAAGCTGACGCCGTGGTGAAGGGGCAGACCGCCTCGTCCAGCTACAAGCCCGCGATCCTCGACAATGGCGTGCGCATCATGGTGCCCCCCCACATTGGCAGCGGCACGCGCATCATCGTCGATGTGTATGAGCAAGCCTACGTCGGCAAGGCGAGCTGAGCACAGATCATGGCAGCTATTTCCGGCCTAATCCGCGTCATGGAACGCGCCGCGCGCAAAGCGGGCGGGCGCTTGCGGCGCGACTTCGGCGAAGTCGAGCACTTGCAGGTCAGCCGCAAGGGCCCGGCCGATTTCGTCAGCAAGGCCGATATCCGCGCCGAGCGCACGCTCTATGACGAACTGCTCGCGGCCCGTCCGGGCTGGGGCTTTGTCATGGAAGAGGCGGGCGTGATCGAGGGCGATCCGGGGATGCCGCGCTGGATCGTCGATCCGCTCGATGGGACCAGCAACTTCCTCCACGGCATCCCGCACTTCGCCATCTCCATCGCCGCGCAGGAACCGCGCGCGGACGGGAAGGGCTGGGGCGATGTGGTTGCGGGTGTGGTGTATCAGCCGATCACCGATCAGACCTTCTGGGCGGAAAAGTCCCGCGGGGCGTGGCTTCAGGATGCGCGGCTGCGCGTCTCGGCCCGTTCGCGTCTCGCCGATGCGCTGGTCGCCACTGGTGTTCCGTTCTTCGGCCACGGCGACTTTGCCGAATGGAGCCGCATTTTCGGCGCCGTCGGCCCCGAGGTTGCGGGCATCCGCCGTTTCGGTGCGGCCTCGCTCGATCTGGCTTACGTGGCGCAGGGCCGGTTTGACGGGTTCTGGGAAAGCGGCCTGAGCGAATGGGACACGGCAGCCGGTTGTCTGCTGGTGCGTGAGGCTGGCGGCTTCGTCAGCGACTATCGCGGCCGGTCCGAGCCGATTCATGCGAATCAGGTTCTGGCAGCGAATGATGCGCTACATTCCAAGCTGCACAAGCTTTTAGCGGGAGCTTTGCGCTAGAGACTGTTGCCTTGACGCCGGTGCAACGCTAACAGCGCCGCATCCGCTCTGGGCGCCCCTGTGGTGGAATTGGTAGACGCGCTCGACTCAAAATCGAGTTTCGAAAGAAGTGCCAGTTCGAGTCTGGCCAGGGGCACCATTCCGGCTTTTTCCCGATATTAATGCTCGAGCGTTGCCAACGCTCCCAGCAGTCCTTCTGCCAAGTCGCTGGCAGCTGCGCGCGTCGCGCTGCGATCAGCGGTATCGGCGACCTCATAGGTATAGGCCGGAATAGCATAGCGGGCGTGGAACCAGTTCTTCGCCGTGCCGCTGCCCGGATTGGCGTTGCGCGGTTCGATCGTGAAGGGATAGCCCGCAAAGGCTTGCTCCCGCCCTCCCAGCCATGCGGTAAGGAAGCGCTGCTGCGCCGGGCTGGCCTCGTCACCCTGCACATAGAACAGGTTGCGACCCGTCGAGTGGAAATCCACCATCAGTGCCGGGCGCACGCCTGCGGGCAGGGCATCGAGCCACACCTTTACGCTGCGGGTCTCGGGCTGAGAGAAATCGCCCCAGTCACGGTTGAGGTCGACCGCGCCGCGATTGGCACGCCAGTGCCCCCGCGCGGTGCCATCGGGGTTGAGCATCGGCACGACCAGAAACTGCACATCGCCGAGCCCGCCACGCGCGGCGGTGCCGACCAGTGTCTCGACAAAGGCCTGCATCGCCATGGCCCCGGTGACCTCGGGCGGGTGCTGGCGGCCGAGCAGGATCACCAGTCGCGGCGCATCCGTCCGGCCGATGCGGATCGCCTCGATTGCCCGCCCGTCCAGCGAACTTCCCAGCGTGAAGGGGGGCGTGCCGAGCATCTTGCTCCAACGCAGCAAGTCGGCGCTGGTGTCGGCAGGAGTGATCAGTTCCTGCGCTGCGACGATCGCCTCGCCCGCTGGCAGATCCATGCTGGCTGCGGTGCCATCGGCGCTGACCGTCACCGGCAGGTCACGGGTCGCATCCCCGCTCTGCCACTTTGGCGCGTAGCGATGCGCGCCGCCGAGATAGCGCAGGGTCACGCTGACCGGCGCGGTGCCATCGGCTTCGTAGCGGAAGGCGTACCACGAGCTGGGATTGATCGGCGGCGCGTGTTCGGGCGTGATCAGCAGGGTGAAGGCCCGCTCTCCCATGACCGCGCAGCGCGCCGGAGAGGCTCCGTCGAAATCAAAGGCGAGCATCACAGAATCGGTGCGGCATGCGCTGTTCGCCGCCGCAAGAGAAGCAGGGGGCGGCGTTTGCGCGCACGCCCCCAGCGTCATGGCTAAACCGGCCCATAGGTATCGCAGCGAGATGCCCATGGGTGCGGCCTATCAGAAGGTCTTGCGGATATCGACCCGGAACACCCGCCCACGCGGCGAGTGCAAGGCGCTGAAGAAGCCGTATGTGTCATCAGCCAGCGGCGGATCGACGTCGAACAGGTTGTTCACACCCAAGCGGATGCGGGTGCCATCCAGCGCGCCGCCGTTGTCGAAGGTGTAGCTGATCGAGGTGTTAATCGTCAACATATCGTTCACGCGGAAGAAGTTGGCGTTGGGATCGTCCGACACCAGCGGCACGTCGCGGCTGACACTGGTGTTCCACACCTTGCCGACGTAACTCGCGAACACCGACGCGTCGAACGGGCCGCTGCCCCAGTTGATCGAGCCGCTATAGCGCCACTTGGGCCTGCCTTCGATCTCCAGCAGCTGGCCCAGACCTTCGATCCTGACTTCGGGCGGCAAGTCCCCGTTGGCGACTGCATCGACCAGTGTCTTTCCGTCCGTTCCGGCGGATTGGACAAAGCTTTCGAGCCGCGCCGCGTTGAAGCGCAACCGGAATTGGCCGAGGCCGAATTCGGGGACGTTGTAGGCAAGTCCGAAGTCCCAGCCCTTCGATACGCGGCTGTCCAGGTTGATATAGGGATCGAGCACCCGGATGATATCACCCGCAGCGGCAAGGCTGGTGCCTTGGTAGAGTGCGATCTGTTCCGCATTCGGCGCAGCACGGATCACGTTGGGGTTGCTGCTGCCATTCTGGCGAAGCAAGAGATCGAGCGCGATCGCGTTGTCATCACCGAAGACGCCGACCAGCCCGGTCTGCTTCACGCGCCAGTAATCCGCGGTCAGCGTCAGTCCGGGAATGAACGCTGGCTCCAGCACGGTGCCCAGATTGATGCTCTCACTTTCTTCGGGGCGCAGCTGGTCGGTTCCCGAACGGAAGCTGATGATGCCTTCGCCCGGACACAAACCCAGATTGGCGATCACGCCCTTTTCGACCTGCGCCTGACAGCGCACGAAATCGTCGCGGGTGTTGGAACGGGTGGTGCCTTCGTCATTGACCTGCACCAGATTCGGCGCGCGGAAGCCCTGCGACCATGCGCCCCGGAACATCAGACCGGGGACCACGGTCCACGATGCAGCGGCACGCGGGACGATGGCCGTCTCACCGATATCCTTGAAGTGCTCCATTCGCCCGGCCAGTTGCAGGTTGAGCGCGCTGATCAATGGGATGTCCATATCCTCGCTCACCAACGGAACGAAGGTTTCGACGAAAGCCGAATAGGCCGTCCGCACGCCGCGGGTGTCGGGCGATGCGCTGGTGCCGGCAACGTCGCTGCCGTCGAACACGCCGGTGACGCTGTCGGTCCAGGTGATGGTGCCATCAATGCGCGGATCGCGGTCGTCGAAGAAGGTTTCGCGCCGCCATTCGACCCCCGCTGCAACCCCGACATCGCCGCCGGGCAGGGCGAGCAGAGCACTGTTGCTGACCTTGAAATCAGCCAGCGCAAGGCTGGTGCCGCCGGTGCGGAACACGCTGATGCGGAACGGGTCGATCGAACTGGCAGGGTTGGGGGTGCAATCGTCATTGCCCGGATCGCCGGTCACGCAGCCGCCATTGAAGGGGTTGTAGGCATCCGGCGTCGACTTGTTGATGGCCTGCTGCAACAGCGTTAGCGAGACCCGGTTGCCTTCAAGGTCGGTGCTCTTGGCTTCGGAATAGACAAAGCCCGTGTCGAAATCCCACGCGCCGAAATTGCCGCGCAGACCGGCGACCAGGCGATAGGAATCCTTGTCGACATCAACCGATCGGTTGCCGGCATCGACAAAGCGGTAACGCTCCATGATGAGATTAGCACCGGCGGCAGGGATGGTAGTGCCCGGCACGCGGTTGGGGTTGGCCGCCCCGCCCGGGAAGGTCACCGGGCCAAACGGGTTCCAGTAGGCATTGCGCGAAATCCCCACCGGCACTGCGCTGAGGATCGCGGCAGGCGTGATGTTGCGGCTGCTTTCCGAACGGTAATAGGTGCCTTCGAAATAGCCTTCGACATTGTTGCTGAATTCGTAGTTGAACAGCGCGACGGCGTTGATGCGGGTCTTCTCGCTGATCAGCGTGGTGCCAAAGGCGCGGTTGTAGCGCACCCCGACCGCCGGGTTATCGCCGTTACGCGCGCACAAACCGTTCCCCAGCTCAAGGCGACAACCGGTCAAGGTGGACGGCTGAAGATAGAAGTCATCGTCGCGGATCGGCGTCTGGTTGTTGTTCGTGATCTGAATATCGAACTGGCCGAACGGGCCGAAGGTGTTGCGGTTGTTGAACTGCGTATCGCCTTCAAACGGGGTGCCGACCAGCAGCTGAGTCTTGTCGTCATCGGCGGAATAGGCCCGCTCTGATGCGTCCATTCCGTTCTCGAAGAAGTAGCCGCCATAGACGGTCAGGTTGGCGCGCCCGCCGGCAAAATCGAAGCCATAGCCGCCATTGATCTGGGTGCTGTAAAGGCCGGTGCCGTCCGAGTTGCGGTATTCGCCTTCGATGAAGCCGCCCTTGCGGTTGCCGCGCAACACGGTGTTGACCACGCCCGCCACCGCGTCCGCGCCATAGATCGCCGACGCGCCATCGCGCAGCACTTCCAGCCGCCGCACACTGCCCGGTGCGATTTCGTTGGTGTCGGGGCTGACGACCGGCACCAGCAGCTCGGTCTGGAAGCCGGGGTTCAGCACCATGCGCCGTCCGTTGATCAGCAGCAGCGTGTTGCCAGTGCCCAGATCGCGCAGGTTAATCGAGGCCGCATCGCCGCGCACGTTGTTTGAGCTGACATCGTTCTGTTCGTTGAACGCGACCGCGCCTGCCTGCGGAATGGCGCGGAACAGCTCGTCACCCGATGTCGCCGCGACGTTGGCGATGTCGGTTTCGTCAAGCACGGTGACGGGGAGCACATCGTTGATTTTGGCCCCTTGGATCTGGGTGCCGGTGACGACGATCTCGCTCGTAACATCGTCTTCCGGTGCAGGCGCGGGCGCTGGTGCCTCCTGACCATAAGCGGCGCTCGCGGCGATCAGACTGCCGCCGCACATCAGGGCGAGCCTGCTCAGAAATTTCGTCGACATCATTATTCTCCCCGTTTTTCAATTATTTTGAGTGACTGTGCCCAATGCGCGAACAGCGCGGGCCATTGGCTGATGACTTGCTCGGGCGTGCCTAGACCCCAACCATGCCCTCCGTTGCGGAACAGATGCAGCTCGGCGCTGGCCCCGGCAGCGATGAGAGTCTGGAACAGCAGGATCCCGTGCCCCGGCGGTGTGGTCGGATCGTCGGCGGCGGCAAAGATGATCGTCGGCGGCGCGTCCTTGCTGGCGTAGGTATCCAGCGACCATTCGTTCTCGGCCTTCGGCCCTGCCTTGTCGCCGATGATCTCGCGCCGAGTGCGGGTGGTGTCGTAGGGGTTGCGCAGGGTGACGACCGGAAACAAGAGAACGGCAAAATCGGGCCGGGCGGAAGCCGTTTCGTAGCGATCCGCCCCGGCATAGAGCGTGCGGGCCGGTTGGTAGGCGGTGAAGCCCGCCAGATGCCCGCCTGCGGAAAAGCCCATGATCCCGATCTTGTCCGGCGCGACCCCGAACTCGCTCGCACGGGTGCGGATGATCTTCATCGCCCGCTGTGCATCCATGAAGGGCGCGGCGGCGTCCCAGCCATCATTGGGCAGACGATAGATCAGCTCGAACACGGTAAAGCCTTGGGCTTGCAGCCACTCGGCCGCAGGCGTGCTTTCCTTCTTGAGCTGGATTCGGAAATAGCCGCCGCCGCCCGCCACCAGCACGGCAGCACCATTGGGTACAGCGGGGCGATAGACGCGCATGCGGGGTGCTGCGATGTTCGAGACCGCGCCGTAGCCAGCGCCTTCGCCGCCGATTTTCTCCGGTCCGGTGACTGTGCCGCTGCCCGGAGGCGTGCCCGGCCACAGCAGGATTTCTTCGGGCGAGGCTGCGGCAACCGGCAGCGCCGATGCAAGCAGCGACAGCAGCGCGGTCAGCGCCATAAAGAGGCGCCGGGCGATCATGGTCGTTTCTCCAGCGCGCTGGCGATTGTTTCGCTAACCGGGCCGCTGCGTTCGTGGCGTTCGATGTCTTCTTCGGGCAGTGGCATGGGCGCGCCTGCAAGGGCTGCGGCCAGCCGCTCACGGTCGAGCGCGTTCTCCCAGCCAGCCACCACGATAGTTGCCACCGCGTTGCCGACGAAATTGGTGAGCGCACGGCATTCCGACATGAAGCGGTCGACGCCGAGGATCAGTGCCATGCCCGCCACGGGCACCCCCGGCACCACCGACAGCGTCGCAGCCAGGATCACGAAGCCCGATCCGGTGACGCCAGCTGCGCCCTTGGAACTGATCATCGCCACCAGTACCAGCGTCAGCTGTTCGGCGAGGCTCAACTCCACCCCGACAGCCTGCGCAATGAACAGCGCGGCCAGCGTCATGTAGATGTTGGTGCCGTCAAGGTTGAAGGAATAGCCCGTCGGCACGACCAGCCCGACCACCGCCTTGCGGCACCCGGCGATCTCCATCTTCTCCATCAGGCTCGGCAGAGCGGCTTCGGAGGATGATGTGCCCAGCACCAGCAGCAGCTCTTCGCGGAGGTAACGGATCAGTGCGAAGATCGAAAAGCCGTTGAACCAGCCGACCAGCCCCAGCACGACCAGCACAAACAACAGTGAGGTGAGGTAGAACGTCGCCACCAGCGCGGCGAGGTTGGCGAGGCTTCCGATCCCGAATTCGCCGATGGTGAAAGCCATCGCCCCGAAGGCTCCGATGGGCGCGAGCTTCATCAGCATGTGCACCAGCCGGAACACCACCTCGCTGAACGAGGCGAGCACGTCCATCACCAGATCGCTCGCCGGGCGGGTCATGGCGATGGCGACGCCGGCAAGGATCGCGACCAGCAGAACTTGCAGAATCTGGCCGTCGGTCATCGCGCTGAACAGGGTGTCGGGGATGATGTTGAGCAGGAACCCGCTGATGCTCTGAGCTTCGGCCTTGTCGGCATAATCGGCGACCGCGGTGGTATCGAGGGTGGCCGGGTCGATGTTCAGCCCTTCGCCGGGCCGCACGATGTTGCCGACCAACAGCCCGATGATCAGCGCGAGGGTGGAGAAAGTGAGGAAATAGGCGAACGCTTTGCCCGCAACGCTGCCCACTGCCTTCATGTCGCGCATCCCGGCGATGCCGGTGGCGACGGTGAGGAAGATCACTGGCGCGATGATCATCTTGACGAGTTTGATGAAGCCGTCACCCAGCGGTTTCAGCGCGGCACCGGTTTCCGGGAACAGGTGGCCGACCAGCGCCCCCAACGCAATCGCGGTGAGCACCTGCACATAAAGCTGGCGATAGAACGGCTTTCGCGCAGGCGCGGGGCGCGCGGGCGGCGTCATGGTTGCTTGCAAACCCATGGGCTGCGCGGTTCCCTCCCCTTTCAGTGTCTCTCCGCCATCCAAAATCGGCCACGCACCTGCGCGTTGCAAGTTTTTCGTTGCCCGCGATATGGCCACGCAATAACAGGGGGTTAAACTATCCATTCAGCCTCTTTGTGCGGAAATCCGCACAAGCTTCTTGCGCCGCTTGCGGAAATCCGCACAAGTCGGTCGCGGAATCGGAAGGGGGATGGTGCGGCAGGTCAGGCTAGGGCGGTGGTATCTGGTGGCGGTGGGGCTAATTGCCCTGACGCTGTTGGCCGCGCTCGCCATGCTCGGGATTGAGCGGGCGGTGCGGGTCAATGCGCTGGCGGAGACCCGCGCCGAAGCGACAAGTCAGGCGGCGATCCTGGCTGCGGGGCTGGAGAGCGAGCTCAACAAGTTCAGCCTGGTGCCGCGCGTCTTGGCGGTCGATCCCGAGGTCGCAGCGCTGTTGGGTGGGCAAAGCGCTGGCCGCGAAGTGCTCAATCTCCGGCTTGCCGCGCTGGCGGGACAGACCAATGCCGCCGCGATCTACCTCATGGATGCGCGCGGGCTGACGCTGGCGTCCAGCAACTGGGACCGCCCCGACAGTTTCATTGGTTCCAACTACGGCTTCCGCGAGTACTTCTCCGGCGCATCCAAGCGCGGCACGGCGAGCGAATTCGCGCTCGGCACAGTCAGCCGCAGGCCGGGGCTGTATCTCGCCGAACGGGTCGGCCCGGCGTCAGCCCCGCTCGGGGTGGTGGCGGTCAAAGTTGAGTTCGACAGTCTCGAACGCAAATGGCGCGATGCCGAGGATGGCGTGTTCGTCACCGACGCGGGCGGGATCGTGTTGTTGGCAAGCAATCCCGGGTGGCGCTTCAGAACGGCTGAGGGAAGCGGCGCCAACGGTCAGGCGGTCGATCCGGAGCGCAACGCAAGGCGCTTTGGTGTGGCGCAGCCCAAGCGCTTTGATCTTCCGGCCACCGGCGATGCGTCCTCGCCGTTGCGAATGATCGAGAAGATCCAGCCCATCGCCCCGGTGGGTTGGGAGTTGCATCTGCTCGCCGATCCCGCGCCGCGCTTGTCGGTTGCGCTGGCCAACGGGCGGCTTGCCGGTGTGATCGCCTTGGCGTTGCTTGGGCTAGCAGGGGCGGGGGCCTATCTGTGGCAGCGCCAGCGGCAGTCCCGCGCCGGCGCTCAGGTCGCAGCGCAAACGGCGCTGCTGCGCGAACAATTGCAGCAAGCGAACCGGCTCGCGACGCTTGGCCAGATCACCGCAGGCCTAGGCCACGAAATCCGCCAGCCGCTCGCCGCCATGCGGGTCTATGCCGAAAATGGCGAACGCCTGCTGGCAGCGGATCGCCAGACCGAGGCTGCGGCCAACTTCGACAAGATTGCCCAGCTTGCCGGCCGCATCGGCGAGATCACCGCCGAACAGCTTCATTTCAGTCGCCGTTCGCCAGAGGAGCCGCGCGAAATTCGGCTCGCCGAAGTGATCGACGGATCGCTGTTGCTGCTGCGCGATCAGATCCGGCAGAAGGGCCTCACCCTCGATCGCCCCGCCGCAGACCTTGCCGCGACAACGGTGCGCGCGCGCCACGTCCAGCTTGAGCAGGTGTTGGTCAACCTGCTCCAGAACGCGGTGCAGGCCTGCGGGGAGGGTGGGCAGATCGCGCTCGCGATTGCGGCGGAGGGCAACACGGTGCGTCTCAGCGTCAGCGATGATGGGGCGGGCGTACCCGCTGAACTGCGCGAAACCCTGTTCCAGCCCTTCGTTACGTCCAAAAGCGAGGGGATCGGACTTGGCTTGGCCATTTCGCATGACATCATGCGTCAGCTCGGCGGCGATCTGGTTCATGAAGCGACCGCCGCCGGTGCGCGTTTCACCATGGTAATGCCCGCCGCATGAGCGCCGCTGCCGCCCCCCCGATTCAGGTCGCCTTGGTCGAGGACGATCCCGACCTGCGTGACGCGACCTTTCAGACCCTCACGCTTGAAGGGGCGGACGTGGTCGCATTCGCTGATGCCCGCGCGGCGCTAGACTGGCTGGATGCCGACTTTCCCGGCGTGGTGGTCAGCGATGTGCGGATGCCCGGGATCGACGGGATCGCCTTCTTCGCCGCGCTGCGCGAGGTTGACAGCGACCTGCCGGTGATCCTCACAACCGGTCATGGAGATATCGCGATGGCTGTGGCGGCGATGAAGAATGGCGCGGCCGATTTCCTCACCAAGCCTTACGCCTCGGCCGATCTGATCCGCGCCGTGCGCGCCGCCAGCGAGCGGCGCGCCTTGGCGCTGGAGAACCGGCGTCTGCGTCAAGAGGCCGGGCGCAATGTCGGCCTTTCCATTCCCGGTTCCTCTGCTGCGGCCCAGCGGCTGCGGTCTGTAATCGAAGGCGTCGCGCGGTCGGAGATCGATGTCGTACTGACCGGTCAGGCGGGGACCGGCAAAAGCTACGGCGCGAGATTAATCCATGACCTCAGCGCCCGTCGCAGCCGTCCATTCGTGACAGTCGATGCCGGTGTACTGGCGCATGAGGATGCGGAGTTGCTGCTGTTCGGGCGCGATCCGGGAGCGGGGCAATTGTCGCGCACCGGCCTGATCGAACGCGCCAACGGTGGGACACTGTTTCTCGACGACATCGCCGCGGCCAGCGGTGTTTTGACCACGCGGCTCGTTTCGCTGGTCGAAAAGCGCGAGGTCTGGCCACTTGGTGCAGCCACGGCGCGGCGGCTCAACATCCGCATCATCATCGCCAGGCTTGCCGAACAACCGCAGGACAGCCTGCGTGACCCGGCCTGGCACAGGCTGGGCGCGGTCCAGATTGCCTTTCCTCTGCTGGCTGACCGGCGGGAGGATGTGCCGGAGATTTTCCGTCTGTTCGTTGCCCGTCATGCGCGCGACGCGGGCGTGCCAGCGCCCACAATCGGCGAGGCGCATTGGCGGCATGTCCAATCGCATGACTGGCCGGGTAACTTGCATGAACTCAGCGGTTATGCCCGCGCGGTTGTGCTGGGTCTGGCGGAGATCGAGAGTCCGGCAAGCCCGCTCACCGGACAGCGCCCACTCCATGCGATCGTCGCCGATTTCGAGCGGACTGTGCTGGAAGACGCACTGCGCCAGTGCCGGGGCGACATTGCTCAGCTTCAAGCCATGCTCCAAACCCCGCGCAAGACGATCTATGACAAGCTGGCGAAGTATGATCTGAAACCGGCGCGCTTCCGTTAGTGATGGGCTGGTCAGGTCGAATGGGAAAAACTGCAATGATGCCGAGAGCCGCTTTGGTTTTGCGAATGTTCTCCCGGTTGATCGCTGCGGCGATGGCGTTGTTGCTCGGCTGTGCCACGGTCGCCTCTGCTGAGGATGGGCGAGGTCGGTTTGTGTTCACCGGATGGGAGGGGCCACCGCTGCCGGTCTGGTATCAGCTGCCGGAAGAGGTGAAGCCTGATACGCCGGTCGTGGTGGTCATGCACGGCGTCAACCGCGATGCTGATCGCTACCGCGACGAATGGGCGGGCCTAGCTGTGAAACACCGCTTCATCGTGATCGTCCCGGAATTCAGCCGGTCTGACTTTCCCGGAGCTGCCAGCTACAACACCGGCTTCTTTGCCGAGGCGGACGGCAAGTTGGGTCCGCGCACCCGCTGGTCCTTTGCCGTGATTGAGCCGTTGTTCGACGAAACCCGTCGCCGCTTCGGCACGGCTGCGGAACGCTATACGATCTACGGCCATTCGGCCGGCGCACAGTTCGTCCATCGTTTCGTCATGTTCATGCCCGAGGCCCGGATCGAGCAGGCGATTGCCGCCAATGCCGGGTGGTACACTATGCCCGATCCCGCAATTGCCTTTCCCTATGGAGTGGAAGGCGCACCTGTCGCACCTGACACGTTCAAAGCCGTGCTGGCCAAGCCGCTAACGGTGCTGCTCGGCACAGCGGACACGGACCCTGCTGATCCCGATCTGCGCACCACGCCCGAGGCGAACCGGCAAGGCCCCCATCGCTTTGCGCGCGGTCAGAGTTTCTTTGCCGAAGGGCGTGCTCTCGCAACGCGGTTGGACACGCCGTTTGGCTGGCGGATGGAACACGTCCCCGGCGTTGGCCACAAGAACGGCCTGATGGCAAAGGCAGCGGCTGAACTGATCGCGGCACGGGGGGAATAGAAGGCCGTGGGCTTGCCATGCCGCTCAATTGGCAAGCGGTAGTTCAAGCACAAACACCGCACCCGTATCGCTTTGCGCCAATGCCAGCGAACCGCCTGCCGCCTCGATCAGCGATTTGATGATTGGCAGTCCGAGGCCGCTCCCGCCACTCGCGCGCCGCGTCGTAAAGAACGGCTCGAAGATGCGGGTGCGATCGGCTTCGGCAATTCCGGGGCCGTTGTCTGCCACTTTTATCCGCACGGCAGCTACCCCCTGATCGGCGGTGAAACTAACCCGACTTGCCCTGGCTTGGCGGCTGTTGTCGATCAGCGCGCTGGCAATGGCTTCGAGCGATGCGTCGCGGATGGCGAGGAGTGGCAGGCCGTCAGGCAGGGTCGCCGCAACAGCAAACGTGTCAGCCCGATAGGCATCCGCGAGCCGGTTCAGGATTGCCGCAAGGTCTGCGCGTCCAGCGGGGTCGTTTGCGCTGAGGTCGGCGCGGGCGAGTTCCAGTAAACGTGTTGAGAGCATCGTCAGCCGCGCTGCATCGGCATCGGCATTGGCGAGGAACCGGCGCCGCTCGTCCGGGGCCATGCTGTCGCCATGATCGCCGAGAATCTCCAGTGTGCCGCGGATGCCCGACAGCGGGGTCTTGAACTCGTGGCTGACGGCGTGGGCGAAATCGCGCAAGTACCGCGAGCGCCGCTCGATCGCTTCGGCCATGCGGGCGAAATCGGCGTAGAGGTCTTGGATCTCGGCGGCGGCGGTGCGGGGCGGTTTGGGGAAGTCCTGCCGTCCCAAGGCGAGCGCCCGGCTTGCGCGTGCCAGTGCTTCGACCGGACGCACAATGCCGCGCGACAGCACGCTGCTCAGCACAAGCAGGAGCATGAAGATCGCCGCAATGCCGAGCAGGATCTTGCCGCGATCGGCGTAAAGCCCCTTGAACAGGCTGCGGGCCGAACGGGACAGCAACAACACACCGACCACGCGGCCATTGACGATGATCGGGCGCGCATGATGCACCCGCACCGCCGCCGCGCGGGACAGCCATTCGAACTGGTAAGTGGCGCTGTAATCGCCATTGCGGCGCAGCACGGTCTCGGGACGGCCCGCGAGCGCGGTGCTGACTTCAGGGATAGTGGCGTGGCTTTGTCCGCTTGGTTCCGAGGCGATCAGACCCTGCCGGTCGAGCAGCAGGATCGAGGACAGCGTTACCTGCCGCGTGCGCGCTGCGACCGGTGCGAGCGTGCTCCAGACAGCAGCGGCATCGGCATCAGGCGCCAAACCGCTGGGTTGCGGCAAGGGGCGCTCGCCAAGGATGTCACTGCTGCTGAGATCGATGGTCGGCGGCTCGGGCCGGAAGTCCTGCGGATCGGGCATCGTGACGACCGCCCCGGGCCATTGCGACGAGGCGACGGCGGCCAGCGCAGCCCCTTGCGCGACCAGCTCTGCTTCGGTCTGGCGCACCAGCGTGTTCTCATAGACCCGCAGGAACATCGCCGCGATGCCGGGCAGGGCGGCGACGGTGAACAGCGTGGCGAACACGATGGTGCGCAGCCTGAGCCGCGGCCAGCGCGCCTTGAGCCATTCTTTGACCGCACGGATCACGCCTCGCCCTCAGCCGCCCGCGCGGGTGCAGGGCCCGAGCGCATAGCCGATGCCGGCGCGCGTCTCGATCAGCCCATCCGCGCCGACGGCGGCGAATTTTGCCCTGACATTGCGGATGTGGCTGTCGATCGTGCGATCGGTGACAGCAAAGCCGGGGCCGTGCAGCTGGTCGATGATTGCATCGCGGCTGAACACCTTGCCGGGCCGCGTGGCAAGCGTCCGCAGTGTCGTGAACTCGGTCACCGTCAGGGGCACGTCCTGCCCATCCCAAGTGGCGCGCCAGCTTTCGCAATCGAGCGTCAGGCAATTATGCGTGATGATCGCCGTGCTGGGCTTCTCCTCCGGTGTAGCCGTGCTGGCCCGCCGCAAGATCGCTTGCGTGCGGGCAACGACCTCGCGGGGAGAGAAGGGTTTGACCACATAGTCGTCTGCGCCAAGCTCGATCCCCAGCACCCGGTCAATCTCGTCATCGCGGGAGGACAGGAACAGGATCGGCACGCTGCTTGTCGCTCGCACCCGGCGGCACACCTCCAGCCCGTCCATACGCGGCATATTGATGTCGAGGATCACCAGATCGGGCTTCAGCGCGGTGATGAGCGCCACCGCTTCTTCCCCATCACCGGCCTCAAGCGTGGCGAGGCCTGCCTTGCCCAGCGCGAAGACCAGCAGCTGGCGGATGTGGGGATCGTCATCGACGACAAGGATGGAGCGCGGCATGGGATGCAAGATCACGGCTTTTCTCCCGGCGTCAATGTTGCAGTTGGCGGCGGTGGCAGCGCGATCGGCGGTGCAGGGGGCGGGAGGATTTCACCCCCGCACATCCGGCCATAGGTTGCGGGCATTGGCTTGCGAGCATCGCCCGCCAGCAGCGCTTCAGCCTCGGCGAGCCGCAGAGCGCCGCGCAGGGTCCAGCTTTGCCAATCGCTCTGACTTTCTCCAAGCTTGCGATAGGCTTCCGCGCTCAAATAGGTGGCCTGATCGCGCAGCCTGTCGCCAACTGGAGCGCTCCGCAATTCGAGCAGCGGGATCAGCGCCGAGCTTTCCAGCCGCTCCAGATAGCACAGGTCGAGCCGCGACGGATCGCGCAAGTGATCGACATTCCACCGCGCAGCGATCGCGCCGTAATCGGCCATCGTTGAACCGGCAAGCACGATCCCGGCGGCCAGCGCATTGGCATTGATCAGCCACGCCGCCGACTGCCCATGGAAAAAGCGCCAGCAAATCAGCACGAGCCCGGTCGCCACCAGCACCATCCACACAAGCGCTGCGATCCGCAATTCGGTCAGCGAATAGGCATCAATGTAGTCGAGCAAACGCAGGATGCTGGAGGCGACCAGCAGAAGGTTCTGCGCGACCCACACCAGCAGCAAGCGGCGGATAATCGGGGTCTGGGCCGAGGCTGAGCCCGGTCGCAAAGCCAACAGGACGAAGAGTCCGGCCAGCAGCGCCGTTGCGATCAGGGTATAGGCACCGCGGTGCGCATAATCAGCCAGCGTGATGCCCTCGGGCAGCGGCGCGCCGCTCCACAGGAACACCAGATCGAGGCCGTTTTCCAGTGCGAAGACCGCGTTGAAGACCACCAGCGTGCTCAGCATCATCGTCACCGAAGGATCCGGCATCTGCGGCAACCACGCCTGCCGCTCGCTGGCGAAGCGCAGGGCGCGTGGGCGCAAGGTCGGCCAGACGAAGACGAGCGTCACGCCAAGCAGCAGCGCGTGGCCGATGAGCGTGGTGAAATCCGGCAATTCAATCGCCGCAAACGCATTGCCGAGGATCGGGTTGGCGCTGGCAAATAGGCTGAGGAACATCGCGCCCCCGATGAGTGGCAGCGCGATGTTGAGCAACATGGACTTGCCTACCGATCCACGGTGGCCGGACATGCTGGCGAGCCGCCATGCATCTGCAAGCGGCCAGAATGTCGCTCCCACTCCGAGCGTCGTCAGCCGCAAGCACCACAGCCCGGCATGATCGAACACGTGCCGGGGAAGCAGCGCCGCGCTACCTATCGCAATCAGGAACAACAACCCGGCCAGAGGACCGGGGTTATGGATCAGGCTGGCTGCAAACACCGCGCCGCAAAGTATGGCGACCCACCCTCCGCGTGCATTTCGCACCGCGGGCCGCACCAGCACCATGACCGCCAGCCAGATCAGCGCAAACAGGCCGATGACCGATCCTCCGCCAAATCCGTAAAGCAGCACATCGGCGGCGGCGAGTATGGCAAGCGCGCCGCCCAGCTTCATCGCGAAACTGTAGCGGGACCAAGAGGGTATTGTCAGAGCACCAGTCATGCAATTTCTCCGTCTGTTTGACGGGGTCTTGCCAACATGGGATGGTGTGAAGGTGGTGGAGGCTGTGCTGATGCAGCCCGCTTGTCGTGCAGATTTGGTGCAGAGCGACAGGCAACGCAAAGCCGCCGCAGTCATAAACCGCTTGCCCGGCACCCAGCCGATTGGCTAGCCCTTAAGGCAACGCCATGTTGGAAGCTCCATCCTATCACGCGATAGCGGCTATGGCGGTGACCATCGCCATGTTTATCGGCTTTGCCCGGGGACGTTACCCTGAGGAGATCATCTCGCTCGTCACCATCGCGGTGATCGGAGTAGGTCTCTACTTTGCGCCGCTCGAAGGCACCAAGCCGACCGACGGTCTGGCCATTGCGTTTGGCGGTTTCGGTCATTCCGCGCTGATCACGATCTGCGCGCTGATGATTATGGGCCGGGGGCTGGTGGTGACCGGCGCGCTGGAGCCATTCGCGCGGCTGCTGGAGAGTGTGTTCAGGTTCAGTCCGCAACTTGGCCTGCTGACGGCATTGTTGCTGGCCTTCTCCATGTCGATGTTCGTCAACGACACGCCGGTGATGGTGCTGCTGATTCCGATCATTGTCGGGATCGCCGCCAAGGGCCTGATGGCGTCTTCGAAAATCCTGATGCCGGTCAACACTGCGGTGCTGCTGGGCGGCATGGCGACCACCATCGGCACCTCGACCAACATCCTTGTCGTCACCATCGCTGATGATATCGGGATGGCGCCCATCGGCGTGTTCCAGTTTACGCCGATCGTGCTGATGGCCGGGCTGGTTGCGATCCCTTATCTGTGGCTGGTGATGCCGCGGATGCTGCGCGACAACAGCGTCGCGCCGGACAATGCGCGGCGCACCTTTCACACCCGCCTGCGGGTCGGGGCGAACAGCGTGCTGGCGGGCGGCGATCTATCGGCTGCGCGCGGCAAGCTGCCCGACGGGATCACCTTCCATGATGCGCCGTCAGGCGCGCTTGCCGCTGACGAGCGCCTGCACATATCAGGCACCCACGAAGCGCTGGAGGAAGCGGCGCGCGCGCTCAAGGGAGAACTTGCGCCGTCGTGGGTGGTTGACCGCATTCGCCGCATTTCCAAGGCGAACGGGCAGGATATCGTCGCGGTCGAAATGACGGTGACGGCGGATTCACGCCTGGTCGGCCGCACGCTGGCAAGCTCGGGTATCGCAGATCTTTATGGTGTGGCCGTGCTCGGCATCCACCGCCCCAACCGCCTGTTGGGTGAGCGCGATAGCTACACCGACGCTGGCGATCTCAGGATCCTTGAAGGCGACGTGCTGCTGGTGATGGGGATCGACGAGGACTTGCAGGCTTTCGCCCGCAATGACGGACTGCTGAGGCTCGAAGGCGCGCGTGAGTTGCCGCGCCGCTCCAAGGCGGTGCTGGCAGGCGCGATCATGCTCGGCGCGATCGCCACCGCCTCGCTCGGCCTGCCGTGGTTCGACGGCATGACCTATGCGCCGATCAAGCTGCCGATCGCGATTTCCGCGCTGGCGGGTGCGATTGCGATGTTCGTGACCGGCTGCGTCAAGTTTGACCGGGTCGGCCGCGCGCTTTCGGCCAAGGTGATCGTGCTGATCGCCGCCAGCCTCGCCATTGGCCGGGTGATCGACGAGAGCGGGGCAGCGACATGGTTGGGGCAGGCGCTCTCGCTCGGCCTTGCCTATCTGCCGCCTGCACTGGTGCTGTCGGCGATCATGCTGTTCGTGACGATCCTGACCAACTTTGCCTCCAACGCGACCGCGGCGACCATCGGCACGCCGATTGCCTACAGCATCGCGATTCAGCTTGGCCTGCCGCCCGAGCCGCTGGTGCTGGCGGTGCTGTTCGGCTGCAATCTTTCGTTCGCGACACCAATTGCCTATCAGACCAACCTGCTGATCATGTCCGAGGGTGGCTATGAATTCGGCGACTATGTCCGCGCCGGGGTGCCGCTGGTTGCGCTGATGGTGACGGTACTCTCGGTGCTGCTGGTGCTGTGGTATGGGCTTTAGGCCCGCGGGGCTTTCCTAATCTGGGCCGGCTGTGCCATGCTTCGGTAATGACAGTTCGCACCCCTCTGCTGAGACCACGTCTGGCCATGTGGCGGGGGCGTTCCCAGTCGGGGCGGTTTTTCTCTCCTTGGACAGTGTCTCATGTGTCTCCAACACGGGCCCAAGGGCACGGGCAAATGAACGAAAGGCAAGCGTGATGCGGATCAAGGCGATTCGGGCAGGGGTGGCCGCCGCGGCGCTGATGGCAGTGCCAGCACAGGCGGACGAACTGCGCGATGCGGTCGCGGCAGACCTGCCCGCCCTCGTGGAGCTCTACAAGGACCTGCATGCCAACCCTGAGCTGAGTTTTGAGGAGGTCGAGACCGCCAAGAAGCTCGCCGCCCGCGCTCGGGCGCTGGGGTTCGAGGTGACCGAAGGCGTCGGCAAGACCGGCGTGGTCGCGGTGATGAAGAACGGCGACGGCCCCACCGTAATGCTGCGCGCCGACATGGACGGGCTTCCGGTGATCGAACAGACCGGACTGCCCTACGCCTCCAAGCGCCGGGCCGTGCCGCAGACCGGTATCGAGACCGGCGTGATGCACGCTTGCGGGCATGATACCCACATGGCCGCATGGATCGGTACGGCGCAGCAGCTCGTCGCCCGGCGCGATCAGTGGTCAGGCACGCTGGTGATGATCCTCCAGCCCGCCGAGGAAATCGGCGAAGGCGCGAAGGCGATGCTGGATGACGGGCTCTACACCCGCTTTCCCAAACCCGACTACGTGCTCGCCTTCCACGATGCAGCGCAGGCTCCGGCGGGGCATATCGGCTACGCCAATGGCTTCGCGCTCGCCAATGTGGACTCGGTCGACATCGTGGTGCCGGGTGTGGGCGGGCATGGCGCCTATCCGCATACGACCAAGGACCCGGTGGTGCTCGCCTCGGCCATCGTCATGCGCTTGCAGACGCTGGTGAGCCGCGAGCTGAACCCCACCGATTCGGCGGTGGTCACGGTCGGCAGCTTCCAGGCGGGATCGAAGCACAACATCATCCCCGATGAAGCCCGGCTCCAGATCACGGTCCGCAGCTATTCCGACGCGGCGCGCAAGCAGCTGCTCGAAGGCATCGCCCGCATTGCGCGGGGCGAGGCGATTGCTGCTGGGATGCCTCAGGACAAGATGCCGAAGGTCACGGTCGCCGATCCCTACGTGCCGGCCACTTACAACACGCCTGCTCTGACGGAGCGGGTGGTCGCAGGGCTCAAACCGCGCTTCGAAGGCCGGGTGTTCGAGGTGCCTGCCGTGATGGGCGGAGAGGACTTCAGCCAGTTCTACCGCGCCGACCGCGAGAATGTGGAATCGCTGATTCTGTGGGTCGGCGGCGTGCGGGCCGAAGAATGGGCCAAGGCGCAGAAGGGCGAGATCACGTTGCCTTCGCTCCACTCGCCGTTCTGGGCGCCCGATGCCCCTGTGGTGATCGCCACCGCAACCGAGGCGCTAACGGCGGCGACGCTAGACCTGATGCCCAAGAGGGGCGTCTAAACAAATGCGGCCGCCGGAGCGCGCCTTTGGGGCGCATTCCGACGGCCGTTTCTCCTCCCCAGGAGAACTGTAAAAGGGGTGCGGTCTTACGAAGGAACGTAAGTGCCCAGACGGTGGTGCAGAGCGTTGATCTTGGCCAGCTCCTCACGGTCTTCGGTGTTGCGGGCGTGGCTTTCCAGCGCGCGGCGCAGCAGCTTCATGTCCGCGGTCGAAAGCAGCGCGCGGGCGCGTGCCGGCTCGGGATTCGGGGTTTCGGTATCGGTCATCGTCACTCTCCTCGGGGTGATGGTCTCACGCCCTTAGGCGGCTTTGCAGGCAACCGGAAGGCCACAATAACGCGACCTTCCGGCTCCTCTCCCGGGCGGCTTATGCCGCCTCGAACTGGTTCATCGTGTTGTGTGCGCCGCCCGCCTTCAGAGCGGCTTCACCGGCGAAGTATTCCTTGTGATCATCACCAATGTCGCTGCCCGACATGTTCTGGTGCTTCACACAGGCGATGCCCTGACGGATTTCCTCGCGCTGCACGTTCTTGACGTAGCCCAGCATCGCCTGCTCGCCGAAATACTCACGGGCGAGATTGTCGGTGCTGAGCGCGGCGGTGTGGTAGGTCGGCAGGGTGATGAGGTGGTGGAAGATGCCGGCCCGCGCAGCGGCATCGCGCTGGAAGGTGCGGATCTTTTCGTCGGCTTCCGCGCCCAGTTCGGTGCCGTCGTAGTCGACACTCATCAGCTTGGCGCGGTCATAGGCCGACACGTCCTTGCCCGCCGCTTCCCACGCATCGAACACCTGCTGGCGGAAGTTCAGCGTCCAGTTGAAGCTGGGCGAGTTGTTGTAGACCAGTTTGGCATTCGGCACGGCTTCACGGATGCGATCGACCATTTCGGCGATCTGCTCGACATGGGGCTTCTCGGTCTCGATCCAGAGCAGGTCGGCACCGTTCTGGAGGCTGGTGATGCAGTCGAGCACCACGCGGTCCACACCCGTTCCGGCGCGGAACTGGAAGAGGTTCGAGGGCAGGCGCTTGGGCGCAAGCAGCTTGCCGTCGCGGCTGATGAAGACCTGGCCATTGGTGATGTTCGCGGGATCGACTTCATCGGCATCGAGGAAGCTGTTGTACTGGTCGCCCATATCGCCCGGCTCCTTCGAGAACGCGATCTGCTTGGTCAGGCCAGCGCCGAGCGAGTCGGTGCGGGCGACAATGACGCCGTCGTCCAGACCCATTTCGAGGAACGCCATGCGGCAAGCGCGGATCTTCTGGAGGAAATCTTCGTGCGGGACGGTGACCTTGCCGTCCTGGTGGCCGCACTGCTTTTCGTCCGACACCTGATTTTCGATCTGCAGCGCGCAGGCGCCCGCTTCGATCATCTTCTTGGCGAGCAGATAGGTCGCTTCGGCATTGCCGAAGCCTGCGTCGATGTCGGCGATGATCGGCACGACATGGGTTTCGTAATTGTCGATGGCGTTTTCGAGGCGTTTGGCTTCCACGGCGTCGCCGGTTTCACGGGCCTTGTCGAGCGCGCGGAACATCATGCCGAGTTCGCGGGCATCAGCCTGCTTGAGGAAGGTGTACAGCTCTTCGATCAGTGCGGGCACCGAGGTCTTCTCGTGCATAGACTGGTCGGGCAGCGGACCGAATTCGCTGCGCAGCGCGGCGACCATCCAGCCCGAGAGATACAGGTAACGCTGCTTGGTGGTGCCGAAGTGCTTCTTGATCGCGATCAGCTTCTGCTGCGCGATGAAGCCGTGCCAGCAACCCAGCGACTGGGTGTATTGCGCCGGGTCCGCGTCATAGGCGGCCATATCGGCGCGCATGATCTTGGCGGTGTATTTGGCGATGTCGAGTCCGGTGGGGAAGCGGTTCTGGATCGCCATGCGTGCGGCGCTCTCGGGATCGATCGCAGCCCAGCTCGGTCCGTTCGCAGAAACGATGCCCTGCATCCGGGTGATGGTGTTCTGGTAGGTCATAAGTGTCTCCTGTCCATCCTGGGGAGGGGTTTGAGGCCTTGCAGACTCGCGCCGCTGGATAGGCAGGCTTTGACGTGGTGCGGCGCAGCATGACAGGAAAACTTACAGATAATCGTGTCGCTATGCCGACAATCGCCTGCATTCTTGTGTCAATCGGTAAATTAATTTACAAAACCACTTATGGCTGACACCAACCTCCTCGCCGGGCCTGCCTTGCGCCGTCTGCGCAAGCGCGAAGGCCTCACGCAAGCCGGGATGGCGAGTATCCTCGGGATCTCGCCGTCTTACCTCAACCTGATCGAGCGTAACCAACGTCCCCTATCAGCCCGCGTGCTGGTACAGGTGATCGAACGCTTCGATTTCGACCCGCGCAGCCTGCGCGAAGATGACGCCATCGGCGGGCTCGACGGCCTGGTGCGGCGCATGGCCGACAAACGTTTCGGCGATCTCGGGATCGACCGTGAGGAAGTGCAGGAATTTCTTGCCGCCGCGCCGCAGATCGCCGCTGCATTCGCGCGGCTGTACGACACGGGCGGGGGCGAGCGAATCGTGGTCGAGGACACCGCCGCCGCCGGGCGCCGCGCGGTCGAGCGTTGGCAGAACCACTTCGCCGATCTTGACCACGCAGCCGAGGATCTGGCCGATGAATTGCGGCTTTCTCGCGGAGAAATCAGTGCAGCTCTGGGAGAGCGGCTGCGGGAGAAGCACCAGCTTCAGGTGCGTATTCTCCCTGCCGAGGTAATGCCGGGGCAGGTCCACCGACTTGACCTTCACGCGCGGCAGTTGCAACTCTCCGAAATGCTCCCTGGTGCCGCACGGCGCTTCCAGATTGCCCGGCAAGTGGGCCAGCTTGAAATGCGCGAGGGCATCGAGACATTGGTGGCAGGCGCGAACCTTGCCAGTGCCGACGCGCGGGACGCCTTTCGCGAGCATATCGCCGATTATCTCGCAGGCGCGCTGTTGTTGCCCTATCGCCGGTTCCTGCGCGCCTGCGAGACGGCCGGATATGACTTGGCTGTCCTTCAGCGCCGGTTTGCGGTCAGCTTTGATCAGGTCGCCCAGCGGCTCACCACGCTGGGGCGGGTCGGCGAGCGGGGATTGCCGTTCTTCATGGCGGTGATCGACCGGGCGGGGCGGATGACCAGTTTCACCGCTGGCGGGAGCGGCGCGATGTATCCGCTCGAAGGTGCGCGCTGGCCCGCTTGGGTGCCTTTTGCCGCCTTCGAGCGTCCCGGAACCGTGCTCACCCAAGCCGTCACCTTCGGCGAGGGCGAAGCGGCAGCACGGCACTGGTTCACGATCACCCGCACGGTAGATGGGGACGGGGTGATGTGCGCAGGTCGCCGCGCGGTGGTGCTCGGAATCGAGGCGCGCTTTGCCGGAGATCTGGCCCATGCCCGCGGCGTCTCACTCGACCGGCTTGACGCTGTGCCGCTCGGAGTGCCGTGTGGCAGGTGCGGGCGGGCGGAGTGCCTGACCCCGGCCCCGGCACGGATAGCCAGTGCGCTACCACGCCCGCGTTCCGCATCCTAAGCATGGCATTAACCGTCGCGAGCCGCAGAATTGCGGGCTTCGCGAGCGGTGTAAAGTTTACCGACACTTAAGGTCTCGGTCCTAGAAGCGGCAGGGCATGCACCAGAGGCCGCCCCTGAAATGATCCGCCTGTTCAAGCATTATATCCCGCACGCCGTGCTGCTGCTCGGACTGCTTGATCTCGGCTTGCTGGTGCTGGCGAGCGAGATCGCTTGGCAGTGGCGCGCTCATCAGATCGGCATGGATCTGGGCAATTTCGGCGGCCGCGGCCTTGCGCTGTTAGGCACGGCTTCGGTGATCTGGTTGGCGATGATTGCGGTCGGGGTTTACGGCCCCAATTCGTTGCGATCCCTCCGCTTTGCAGGTGCGCGGGTGCTGGTGGCAATCAGCTTGGGCATCATTGCGCTGGCGGTGGTGGATTTCGTCCTACCGAGCGACCTGTTCTGGCGTTCAACGCTACTCTACACCATGGGGCTTGCCATCGTGGTGCTGGTGGCGGACCGGCTGCTGCTGAGTTCTTTCCTCGGCTCTTCGGCGTTTCGCCGCCGCGTGATGGTGCTGGGTGCGGGCAACCGGGCACAGCGCCTGCGCGAATTGGGCGATAAGCCTGAGACCGGCTTTGCCATCGTCTCCTATATCGCCATGAGCGACGATGCCCGCGTCGTCGAAGAGGCGATCCCGCGCTCGGCAATCCACGATCTGGGCCGGTTCGTCGAGAATCTCGGCGTGTCCGAAGTCGTGCTTGCGCTCCAAGAGCGTCGCAACGCCTTGCCCCTGAAAGACTTGCTGCGGATCAAGACCAAGGGCGTCCACGTCAATGATTTCTCCAGCTTCATCGAGCGGGAGACGGGCCGGGTGGACCTTGATACGATCAATCCTAGCTGGCTGATCTTCTCCGACGGCTTTTCCAGCAGCAGGATGTTCTCGAGCGCGGTCAAGCGCATCTTCGACATCACCGCGAGTGTGATCCTGCTAACGCTCACGCTGCCGCTGATCGTGCTGTTTGCCCTGCTAGTGAAGCTCGACAGCAAGGGCCCGGCCTTCTTCCGCCAAAAGCGGGTGGGGCTTTATGGCGAGACCTTCACGCTCATCAAGCTGCGCTCGATGCGGACAGATGCCGAGAAGGACGGCGCCAAGTGGGCGTCAGAAAACGATCCGCGCATCACCCGTCTCGGCCGCTTCATCCGCAAGGTGCGGATCGACGAACTCCCTCAAACCTGGAGCGTGCTCAAGGGTGAAATGAGCTTCGTCGGCCCGCGTCCGGAGGTGCCGTCATTCGTCGAAAGTCTCGAAGAGGAGATCCCCTTCTACGGCGAACGGCACATGGTGAAGCCCGGCATTACCGGTTGGGCGCAGATCAACTATCCCTACGGCGCGTCGGTCGAGGATAGCCGCTGCAAGCTCGAATATGATCTCTACTATGCGAAGAACTACACACCCTTTCTCGATTTCGTGATCCTGCTGCAAACTTTGCGCGTGGTCCTGTGGCCGGAGGGCGCGCGATGATCTGGCTGGGCGGCATGGTTCCCTTGGCGGGCTTCCTCGCATGGGTCGCAGGCGCAGTGATGAGCGCAGGCGCGGTGCTGTGGATTTGGCACCATGGTGAGCGCGCGCGGCCTGACCGGACCACGCTGAAGATTGCTGCTGGCGCAAGCAGCGTGTGGTGCGCGCTCGCAGCCGGGCTTGGCACCGAGAACAATGCGACCGTTATCGCGGCAATGGCGCGCAACCTCGCCCTGATCGCTACGATCTTCTGCCTGTTTGGTGCCGATGGCCGTGCGGCCAGCCTCAAGCCTGTTCGCCCGGTCATCGTCGCTCTGGTGCTGGTGCAATTGCTTCAGCCGGTGCTGCTGCTGGTCGGGTTCAGGTTCACAGGTACGCCCGAGGTCAGTCAGGCGGTGTTCGAGGCGCGGGCCTTGATCGATATGCTGGTCGCGATCGGCGCGCTGATGCTGCTGCACAACCTCTATGCCGGCGCTGCAAGTGCCTTGCGTCCGGTGCTGCGCTGGACTGGTATAGCACTGGCGGGGATCTTCGCCTATGATCTCAACCTTCAGACCTTGGCCTACCTCAGCGGATCAAGGGCAGGAGCGCTCGGCGATTTGCGTGGGCTGTTTGCCGGGATCATGGCGGCGCTGTTTGCGCTCGGGATGAATGCTGCCGGGCCGCGGGTGCAATTCAGCCCGTCGCGCACGGTCACTTTCCGCACGCTCTCGCTACTGCTGATCGGCGGCTATCTGATCGGGATGGCGCTGGTGACCAAGTCGCTGGCGCTGCTGGGGGGCGATATGGCCCGTGCCAGCCAGGCGGCCTTCGTGGTGGTCGCGATTATGGGAGCGGCGCTGGCTCTGCCCTCGCCGCGGCTGCGCGGATGGCTGCGTGTGACTGCGACCAAGCACCTGTTCCAGCACCGCTATGAATACCGCCAAGAATGGCTGCGCTTCACCCGCACCATCGGGCGCAGCGGCACAGGCAATGCCAGCCTGGAAGAACGCGCGGTCCAGGCGCTCGCCGACATCACCGAAAGCCCCGCCGGCCTGCTGTTGATGCCCAACGAGGAAGCCCAACTGGAACTCACCGGGCGCTGGAACTGGCCGACCATCGCAATTCCCGCGGTGGCGAGCGACTATGCGTTGTCGGGTCTTCTCGAACGGCACAACTTCATCCTCGCCATCGACGAGGTGCGCAGCGGGATCGACCATCATGGCGAGGCTGCGCAAGTGCCAGCCTGGCTGATTGACGCCGAGGACGCCTGGGCACTGGTCCCGCTGCTCCACTTTGACCGGTTGGTCGGCGTCATCGTTCTCGCTCGGCCGCGCAATCCACGCCAGCTTGATTGGGAGGATTTCGATCTGCTGCGCGTCGCCGGACAGCAGCTTGCCAGCTATCTGTCCGAACAGGCCGGGCAGCAGGCACTGATGGACGCGAGCCGGTTTGACGAATTCAACCGCCGCATGGCCTTTGTGATGCACGACATCAAGAACCTCGTCAGCCAGCTTTCCCTGCTGGCCGCCAACGCTGAAAAGCATGCAGACAATCCCGCCTTCCGTGCCGATATGCTGGTGACCTTGCGCAATTCGGCGGACAAGCTTTCCGCGCTGCTCGCAAGGCTTGGGCGTTATGGCTCGGGACAGGTCAATGCGCTCGGGCAGATCGAGCTCGTCGATATGGCGCGCGGCATCGCCGAGCGGTTTAAGGGCGTTCACCCCGTTGCGCTCACCCGCGAGCAACCCGTCCGCGTGATGGGCAACCGCGAGGCGCTTGAGCAGGCGCTGATCCACTTGGTGCAGAACGCGATTGATGCGAGCGAGCCGGGAATGCCGGTGTTCCTCGACGTCACCGGTGAAGGGCTGCACGGCGCGATCGACGTGGTCGATTCCGGCGAGGGCATGAGTCTAGCGTTTGTGCGCAGCGGGCTGTTCAAACCGTTCGTCTCGTCCAAGTCGGGCGGGTTCGGCATCGGTGCCTTCGAAGCACGCGAACTGGTCAAGGCGATGGGCGGGCGGATTGCGGTGGAAAGCCGCGAGGGGCTCGGCACGCGCTTTTCCGTCGTTCTGCCCTTGGCCTATGCAGTGCAGTTGCTCGGCGGCCAAGACGCCGAAACCGAACAAGGGGTCGCATAATGCCTGACAAGAAACCCGTACTGCTGGTGATCGAGGATGATCCGGGCCTTCAGGCGCAGCTCAAGTGGGCCTATGATGATTTCGAGGTTGTGATCGCAGGCGACCGCGATAGCGCGCTCGCCGCGTTGCGGTCAGAAGCGCCGGGAGTGGTGACACTGGATCTCGGCTTGCCGCCCGATCCCGATGGCACGACTGAAGGCTTTGCCGTACTTGATGCGATCATGGCACTGAAGCCCGATACCAAGGTCATCGTCGCCAGCGGCCACGGTGCCCGCGAAAGCGCTTTGGCGGCGATTGCGCGCGGGGCTTACGATTTCTACCAGAAGCCGATCGATATCGACGCGCTAGGGCTGATCTTACGGCGCGCGTTCAACTTACGCGCCATCGAGGAGGAAAACCGCCGCCTTGTCGCCACCAGCAGTGCTGACAAGACCGTGCTCGGCCGCCTGATCACCGGCGCGCCCGAAATGGTCAAGGTCGCGCGCACTATCGAGCGCGTTGCCAAGACCAGTGTTTCGGTGATGCTGCTGGGCGCGAGCGGGACAGGCAAGGAACTGCTCGCCAAGGGTCTGCATGATACCAGCGACCGCGCGAATGGGCCGTTTATCGCGATCAATTGCGCTGCGATCCCTGAAAACCTGCTCGAAAGTGAGCTGTTCGGGCATGAAAAGGGTGCGTTTACCGGCGCGGTCAAGACCACTGAAGGCAAGATCGAAAGCGCCAATGGCGGCACGCTGTTCCTTGATGAGGTGGGCGACATCCCGCTGCCGCTTCAGGTCAAGTTGCTGCGCTTCCTTCAGGAACGCACCATCGAGCGCGTTGGCGGACGCAAGGCGATTGCGGTCAACACGCGGATCGTGTGCGCCACGCACCAGGATCTCGAAAGCATGATCACCGCAGGCAGCTTCCGCGAGGATCTGTTTTACCGCCTCGCCGAAATCGTGATCCGCATCCCCGGTCTAGCCGAACGGCACGGCGATCCGGTGCTGCTCGCCAAGGTGTTCTTGAAGCGCTTTGCGGCCGAGATGAACCCTTCCGTCAACGGCTTTGCCGCCGATGCGCTTGCGGCGATTGATGCGCATGAATGGCCGGGCAATGTCCGCGAGCTCGAAAATCGGGTGAAGCGCGCAGTGATTATGGCTGATGGCAAGCTGGTAAACGCTGACGACCTCGATCTGGGTGCTGGCGAGGACGAGGACGCCGATGTTCTCAACCTCAAGGCTGCGCGCGAGTCGGCGGACCGCCGGGTGATCCGCCATGCGCTGTCGCGCAGCGAGGGCAATATCTCAAGCACTGCCAAGCTGCTCGGGATCAGTCGCCCGACGCTGTATGACCTGCTCAAGCAATATGACCTTCAGGCGTGACACAGCCGCCGGGCTGACCGCGCTGGTTCTGGCATTGTCGGGCTGCTCGGAGGAAAACGGTGCAGGGGTTTCCGCGCGTGACGAGGCGCGGAAACCCGCGCTGGTGCAGCTGCTGGGCGATGCTGACCGGGCGATGGCGGCAGGCCAATTGGCGGACGCCGGACGGAAACTGGATGAGACGCGCGGGCTTGATCCCAACGATCCGGCGCTGTGGGTCGCCATTGCGCGGCTACGCTTTCGCGGCGGGGAGCACCTGACGGCAATCGAGGCCGCCGACCGTGCGCTGGAACTCGGTCCCGATTATCCGCCCGCGCTGCTATTGCGCGCGGTTATGCTGCGCGACGCGCATGGCTTTGCTGCGGCCGTGCCTTGGTTCAAGGCGGCACTAGCCGCTGATCCCTACTACCGCGACGGATGGGCCGAATATGCCGCAACCCTTGGCGATGCCGGGGAGGCTGGAGCTATGCTTGATGCGGTGCGCAAGCTCGCCGAAGTCGCGCCTGGCGATGAACGGGTGCCCTATCTGCAAGCGGTGCTGGCCGCGCGTGGCGGGGAATACGCGCTTGCCCGCAGTCTGCTGGCGCGCAGCGGCATGGCGGCTCGCGGCGTGCCTGCGGCCTTGCAACTCGATGCTGTCATCAGCCTCGCGGAAGGCAATGCCGATAGCGCGGCGGTGATCCTCGAAGGTCTCGTCGCGCGCCAGCCCTCCCATGCCAAGCTGCGCGAACTGCTTGCCAAGGCGATGCTCGAATCGGGGAGAGGGGACGAATTGATCGCCCGTTTCGGGCCGGAAGCCGGATTGCGGGAAGCATCGCCCTACCTCGTGATGCTGGTCGCGCGGGCCTATGAACAGCGCGGCGATAGATTGAACGCGGCCCCCTTGCTGGCCCGGGCGATGCGCGGGGCAAGCACTGCGCCGATGGTGCTGGCGGTGCGCGAAGGCTTGCCGCCGCCGACGGCGACAGTGCGTCAGGCAGGCTTGGTAGGCGATTGGGTCACCGCACGGGCAAGCACGCAGGCGCTTGGCAAACGCTTCCCGGCGTCGGCGGACGTTGCAGCGCTGAGCGGGGATGTTTTGCTCGGGGCAGGTGATCCGAAGGCCGCGCTCTCAGTCTATTCGGTGGCCACTAAAGTGAAACGTCCCTGGCCGCTGACGCGCAAGGCGGTGCTCGCATATGCGCGTTCGGGTGACGAGGCTGCGGCTGACACCTTGTTGGCGCGCCATGTGGCCGGCGAGCCTGACAATGCGAGCGCTCTGATCGCTCTGGCCGAGCGCTTTGGCCGGCGCGGCGATTGGAATCGGGCGGCGCAGTTGCTCGATCATGCCATCGCACTTGGGGCCGGGCATGATCCGGCGCCGCTCGGCTTGAGACTGCGCGCGGCGCGGGCGCTCAACCAGCCGGATGAGGCACGCCGCTTTGCCGCATGGCTCGCAGAGGTCCATCCGCGCCACCTCGTGCAGCGGTAGCCGCACTGCCGCTCGACAAGCGCTCCCGGGCAGGGCAGGGCGCCTAGCGCCTATGTCCAAGCCTGCTGTCTCCCGCTTCCCGTTCCTGACCGATCCGATGATCGCCGTCTTGGTGATCGCGACCGGACTCGCCCTGCTTGTGCCCGCAGCCGGGGAAGCGCGGGCGGCTGCAACGCTGGTGTCGAATGCCGGTATCTTTCTGTTATTCCTGGTCAACGGGATGCGCATCCGCCGCTCCGAGATCGCGCGGGGCTTGGCCAATTGGCGCTATTTCGGGCCGCTGATGCTGTTCGTCTTCGGCGCGATGGCGCTGGGCGGGGTGGGCTTTGCGAGCCTTGCCGGACAGGTCTTGCCGCCGATGGTGGCGCTGGGCTTCATCTATCTCGGCTGCCTGCCGTCCACGGTCCAGTCAGCCACGAGCTACACGAGCTTGGCCGAGGGCAACGTTGGCCTGGCGGTGGTCGGCGCGGCGCTCATCAACATCGCGGGCGTTTTCATCAGCGCGCCGCTATTTGCGCTGCTGGGCGGCGGCGGAGCGGGAGAGATCGGGAGCGAGGCGATCATCCGCATCGGCCTCATTCTGGTGTTGCCCTTCGTGATCGGACAACTGGTGCAGGACCGGGTGATAGAGCGCATCGCTGCCCACCGGGCCCGGATCGCGTGGCTTGACCGGGCGGTGATCGGGATCGCGGTCTATGTCGCCTTTTCAGGCGCGGTTGAGCAGGGGCTGGCCACCATGTTCGCGCCCGCTGACTGGGCGGTGATGATCGCGCTGGTGCTGGCGATGCTCGCGCTCGCCCTGGGAGCTGCTTGGGGCACGGCCAGCTTGCTGGGCCTGCCGCGGCCTGACCGGATCGCGTTCCTGTTCGCCGGATCGCAAAAGAGTGTCGCCATCGGAGCGCCACTGGCCGCGATCCTGTTTCCGCCCGCCAGCGCCGGGTTCGTGATCGCGCCGCTTCTTCTCTATCACTTGGCCCAGCTGGTGCTAGCGGCACCGCTGGCGCTGCGCCTCGCCAAAGACGCGGACTAGGCCTTGGGCTGGTAGGTCTGGTCTTCGGTCGGGAAGGCGCGGCTGCGCACTTCTTCGGCATAGCGGGCTACGGTGCGGTCAATCACGCCCGCGATATCCTCGTAACGCTTCACGAAGCGCGGCACCCGCTCGAACATGCCGAGCATGTCTTCGGTGACGAGCACCTGCCCATCGCATTGGGCCGAAGCGCCGATGCCGATGGTAGGGCAGGTGACGGCCTGTGTCGCGGCAATCGCGATGGGCTCAACCACGCCTTCGATCACGATCGCGAAGGCGCCCGCTTCATCCAGCGCCTTGGCGTCAGAGACGATCTTCTCCGCCTCGGCATCCGACCGCCCGCGCGCGCCATAGCCGCCGAGCACGTTGACCGCCTGCGGAGTGAGGCCCACATGGCCCATCACCGGAATGCCGCGCTGGCTCAGGAAAGCGACGGTCGGCGCCATCACCGCCCCGCCTTCCAGCTTCACCGCCGCAGCGCCGGTCTGCTTGAGGAGGAAGGCCGCGCTTTCGAACGCCTGCTCTGGCGACGCCTCGTAGGAACCGAACGGCATGTCGACGACCACGACCGAATGATACGACCCGCGTACAACTGCCGCGCCATGATTGGCCATCATCTCGAGCGTCACCGGAACGGTCGACGGCAGGCCGTAGATCACCTGGCCGAGCGAATCCCCCACCAGCAGGATATCGCAATGCGCGTCGAGCAGCTGCGCCTGACGCGCGGTATAGGCGGTCAGCATTACCAGCGGAGTGGCGGTGACACCGTCCTTCTTGCGCGCGCGAATGGCGGGCACGGTTAGCCGCTTCATCACCTGCGGGGTGGGGTTTGCGCGGCTTGTGCTGGTGTCGAGCTGGAAGGTCGTGGACATGAACGGCGGTGTAGCGCTTGCGCGCACCGGGGGAAACCCGCTCTTTCGGCTTGTGTTGCGAGCCTGTTGCGCTAGCGTTACGGCCATTCGATCGCGCGGGGGATCTGCTTGCGATCAGTGGGAGACCTATTCCAGATGTTTCTTGACCGGATTAAGCCGTGCGCCGTGCAGGCGCGCAGGGGGGATTTGTAATGGCGAGTGCACCCAGAGGAACCGTTTTTCAGCGGATGTTCGCGCGCAAGTCGATTGCGCAGGTCCAGCGTGAAACCCAGACCAGCGAGTTGAAGCGCACGCTCGGCAAGTGGAACCTGCTGCTGCTGGGCGTCGGCTGCATCATCGGGGCGGGCATTTTTGTTCGCACCGGCAGTGCGGCGGCGCTCCATGCGGGGCCGGCTGTGATGCTGTCCTTCGTGGTGGCGGGCATTGTCTGTGCCTTTGCCGGGCTGTGCTATGCCGAGCTTAGCTCGACACTGCCGGTCTCTGGCTCAGCCTACACCTACAGCTACACCACGCTGGGCGAGTTCGTCGCCTGGATCATGGGCGCGCTGCTGCTGCTGGAATATGGCTTGGCTGCTTCGGTGGTCGCGGTGGGCTGGGGCGGCTATGTGGTCAGCCTGCTAGCTGACTTCGGCCTTGTTATACCGCCACAATTTACCGGGCCTGCAGGCATGACGCTGATGCAGGATGGCGCGCCGGTGATTGTCGATGGCCAGACGGTCACGACGATCTTCAATATGCCGGCGTTCCTGATCTGCATCGCGCTATCGGGCCTGCTGATGCTGGGCGTGTCGGAATCGGCCAAGGTCAACAACATCATCGTCGGCATCAAGGTCAGCGTGCTGGTGGCGTTCATCGCGGTCGGCGGGCTGATTGTGCTTTCCAACCTCGGCGAGCTGATGGCGACCAACTGGGTGCCGTTCATTCCTGAGTATGACGCTGCGGCCAATAATGGCGAAGGCGCCTTCGGGGTCGACGGGATCATGCGCGCCGCCTCGATCGTGTTCTTCGCCTATATCGGGTTCGAGGCAGTCTCGACCGCCGGACAGGAAGCCAAGGACCCGGCCAAGGATATGCCGTTCGGCATTCTGGGCTCGCTGATTGTCTGCACCGTGATCTACATGCTTGTTGCCGCGATCATGACGTTGCTGGTGCCCTACGGCACGCTCAACGTCCCCGATCCGGTTGCGGTGGTGGTCGACAATTTCGGCCCCACCTGGGGCTGGCTCGCGAAGATCATCAAGGTCGGTGCGATCATCGGTCTGACGTCGGTGGTGCTGGTGCTGATGTATGCGCAGACGCGCATCTTCTACACCATGGCGCGTGACGGCCTGCTGCCCAAGGTGTTCAGCAAGGTACATCCGAAGTATCAGACGCCCTATGTGAACACGGCGCTGGTCGGCATCATCACGGCCGTTGCTGCGGGCTTCTTCGACATCAACGTGCTCGGTGACATGACCTCGGTCGGTACGCTGGCGGCCTTCGCCATCGTCTGTCTGTCGGTGATCTACCTGCGCCGCAACGCGCCGGAACTGCCGCGCGGGTTCAAGGTGCCGTTTTATCCGGTTACCCCGGTGCTGGGCATCCTGTCGTGTGCCTACCTGATCTACACCGTGCCGCCGAGCGTGCTGATCTTCTTTGCATGGTTCATGGCCGGGATGATCGCGCTGTATTTCCTTTACGGCCTGTCGCATTCCAACCTCCAGCATGGCGAGTGGCAGGACCCTGCGCCTGACATGGGTGAGTTTCCGGGGCCGGTGGTCGACGACTAGGTCTCGTTGAGACTCAAATCTAAGGGCGCGGGGAGCACACAGCTCCCCGCGCCCTTTTCATTGCAAGCGGACCAATATTGGAACATAAAGCGAACATATGAGTCGTTCGCTTATGCCCTTTACGCCCTCCAAACCGTCACCTGCGCGCGTGCTGTCCCGCGCTGCTGCCCTATCTACGCCTGAAGCGCGGTGGCGACCGGGGTTGGCGGATCACCCGTTCCACTCCGAAATCTTCGCGTCCGCCAGTGAGGCGAGCGGAGTGGGGCTGGCGCTGGCTTTGGCGCGTGACGCCTTGACGTCAAACGCAGCGGATGAGGCGATTGAGGACACCCGCCAAGTCCTGTGGGTGCAGGATCGCGCCGCGATCCGCCTAGGCGGGCGGCCCTGCCTTGCCGGCCTTTCGCCCGATCTGCGCCGCCACCTGATCCATGTCGCCGCCGCCACGCCAGAGGACGCGCTGTTCGCGCTGGAGGAGGGGTTGAAGTGCCGTGACCTCGCCTGCGTGATCGGGGAGATCGCGGGTAATCCGCGCGCGCTCAGCTTCACCGCCTCGCGCCGGTTGAGCCTTACCGCAGAACGCCACGGAGTGCGATTGTGGCTGGTGCGGCTCGATGCCGAACGCGACCTTTCCTCGGCCCGAATGCGCTGGCAGGTGCGCGCGGCACCTTCGCCTCTGCCGCGCTGGAACCCTGCCGCTCCCGGCACTGCCAGCTGGCATGCCGAACTGTTCCGTGCGCGCGCCCATGCGCCGGGCGAATGGATGCTTTGCGATGACACTGGAACCCTGCGCCTCCGCTCTGATCCTGACACCGATGTCGCCGCCGCGCCGGATCCTGTCCATCTGGCTCGCCCGACTGTCGGTCGATCGCTGGCGGCGCGCGCACGCGCCTGAGGCGCAAGCCGCCGCCGATGCCGCGCCCACAGCGCTGATCCTCGAAACCGCGCACGGCCCGCGCATCACCGCTGCCAATGGCGCCGGGCTCGCGGCGGGTGCGCGGGTGGGGATGTTGCTGGCTGATGCGCGCGCGCTCTGCCCTGATCTGGCCGCTGTTCCGGCTGACCCCGCAGGCGATCTCGCAGCGCTGGAGAAGCTCGCCCTGTGGGCGCAGCGCTGGGGGCCGTGGAGCGCGCTCGATCCGCCCGACGGTCTGCTGGTCGATGTCACCGGAGCCGCCCACCTGTTCGGCGGCGAGGACGCGCTACTCACCGATGTCATGCGGGCCTTCGCAGCGCGCGGGCTGACAGCGCGCGCCGCGCTCGCGCCGACGGCGGGGGCGGCTTGGGCGCTTTCGCATTACGCCCGGCCGCGTGCGATCCTCGCCCCGGATGATGATCCGCTGCGTCAGCTCGGCGATCTGCCTGTGGCAGCACTCAGGCTCGATGACGACGTGCTGACCGTGCTGCGCCGGCTCGGGATCAAGCGGCTCGGCGAGCTTGCAGGGGTGAGCGGCATGGGTGAGGATCCGGGGCAGGAGGCCGCCGCGCGCGATGCCCTGCGCCGGCGGTTCCGCAATCACCGCTCCCCCGCCGCCAATCCGCTGCTCCGGCTCGATCAATTGCTGGGCCGCGTGCCCGAACCGCTGCTGCCGGTGATCGACCGGCCGATGCCGCTGGTGCAGCGCCGGTTGATGGAGCCGCTGCGTCACCGCAACCTGCTCGACCGGGTGGTGGAAGACCTCGCCGCTGACATGGTGCGCGCGCTCGAAGCGCGGGGGGAGGGCGCACGACGGCTCGAACTGGCGCTGTGGCGGGTCGATGGCGAAGTCTTACAGCGCCGCATCGAACTCGCTGCCGCCACGCGCGAGGCCAGCCATATCAACCGGCTGTTTGCCGCCCGGCTCGATGATGTCGAGGCCGGGTTCGGGATCGAAGCGGTGCAGTTGCGCGCCAGCTGGAGCGAACCGCTCAGCCTCAGCCAGGCCGATCTCGATGCGGCCGCCGAAGACCACGGCACTGCGCTGGCGGCCTGCATCGACCGGCTGACTGTTCGGCTCGGCCCCAAGGCTGTCACCCGCCCGGTCGCTCGTGCCAGCCACATCCCCGAACGCGCGCAAAGCTGGCAGCCGCCGCTCGCCCCGGTGCCGCCTTCGCAAGGCGCGCTTGCCTTCCACACCCGCCCGCTGAAACTGCTCGACCGGGCCGAGCCGATCGCGGTGCTCTATGCCTCGCCCGATGGCGTGCCGCAGCGGTTCCGCTGGCGCGGGAATGTGCGCGAGGTCTGCCGCGTCGAGGGGCCGGAGCGGATCGCGCCCGAATGGTGGCGCGAACGCTCGACCGCGCGGCTGCGCGACTATTACCGGATCGAGGATGAGGCGGGGCGGCGGTACTGGATCTACCGGCAGGGAACCCTTGGTGACGGGCGGGGCGGGGTGCCCGACTGGTTCCTGCAAGGGCTCTATGCCTGATAGCGCTTAACCCTAATTCCTCTTACAGGCTTGCTTAGCTTTCCTTTACAGATTTGTGCCATGCTCCGCCTATGAACCTCCACTCGATCTCGCGCGCGTCCGAACGCCGGCCGATGAGCCTCACGGTGAAAAGCCGGGTGCGCTCGCGCGTGGTGTTTGTCGATCTGATCGATATTTCCGAAGGAGGCTGCAAAATCCGCGCGCGCGCTGGGTTTGCCGAAGTCGGTGACCGGGTGACGATGAAGGTCAATGGGATCAACGCCCCGCTCGGCACGATCGCTTGGATCGAAGGGCAGGTCGCCGGTGTCGCCTTCGAAGGGGCGATGCACCCCGCTGTGATCGACTATCTGTGCGATAAGCAAGACGACCGCGACACCGGCCCAGAGTTGCGTCGCATCGTCTGACAGGCCGCTTGCAAGCTTTGCATTTGGCGATGGAGAAGTAGGAACATATAAGGAACACTTGAAAGGTGTTCCTCGTTCCGATGGCTCAGCAGACTCTCCGCCAGAAACTCGAAATCCTCGCCGATGCGGCGAAGTATGATGCGTCCTGCGCGTCATCCGGCACAGCGAAGAAGAATTCGCTGGGCGGGAAGGGCGTCGGCTCAACCGAGGGGATGGGCATCTGCCACGCCTATGCGCCGGACGGGCGGTGTATCTCGCTGCTCAAGATCCTGCTGACCAATCACTGCATCTTCGATTGCCACTACTGCATCAACCGCAAGAGCTCGAATGTGCCCCGCGCGCGGTTCACTCCGCAGGAGGTGGTTGACCTCACACTCAATTTCTACCGCCGCAATTATATCGAGGGGCTGTTCCTGTCCTCCGGCATCGTGCGCAGCGCCAATCACACGATGGAGCAGCTGGTCGAAGTAGCGCGCATCCTGCGTGAGGAGCATGATTTTCGCGGCTATATCCACCTGAAGACCATCCCCGAGGCTGATGCCGAGGTGATCCATCAGGCCGGGCTTTATGCCGATCGCGTCTCGATCAATGTCGAACTGCCGACCCGCGCGGGCCTGACGCGGCTCGCGCCCGACAAGGACGAAAGCCAGATCGAAGGCGCGATGGGGCGTACCAAGGCGCGGATCATCCAGGCCAAGGACGAACGCAAACGCTTCCGCCACGCGCCGCGCTTTGCGCCTGCGGGCCAGTCCACGCAGATGATCGTCGGCGCGGACGGGTCCAATGACACCGCGATCATCGGCAAGGCGAGTCGGCTCTATGGCAGCTTCGGGCTGAGGCGCGTCTATTACAGCGCGTTCTCGCCGATCCCCGATGCGAGTGCCGTACTGCCGCTGAAGCGCCCGCCCTTGCTGCGCGAACACCGCCTGTATCAGTCCGACTGGCTGATGCGGTTCTACGGCTTTGCGCCGGGAGAAGTGGCCGACGTGACCGAGGCGAATGGCAACCTGCCGCTCGATATCGACCCGAAGCTGGCGTGGGCGCTGAAGTTTCGCGCAAGCTTCCCGGTCGATGTGAACCGCGCCGCGAAGGAGCAATTGCTGCGGGTGCCGGGGCTGGGAACCACGGCGGTCGCGCGCATTATCGCGGCGCGGCGGCACCGGACGCTGCGATTGGATGATGTGGCGCGCCTGACCGCCTCAATCGCCAAGGTGCGTCCTTTCATCTGCGCGCTCGACTGGCGGCCCACACTGCTGACCGACCGCGCCGACCTGCGCCGCCTGCTTGCGCCGAAGTCGGAACAGCTGGAGCTGTTCTGATGGGTGGAAAGAACGGTTTCCCGCAGAGACGCAGAGGAAGCAGAGACGCAGAGATGTCGCGCCCGCGGCGCAGCCGCACTCCTCGTCTGACAGTCCGACCAGCGGCTATGTCGAACGAGCGGAAAGTGCCTTCGGCACGCACAGCCCCTCCGTGTCTCCCCTTTCTTCTCTGCGCCTCTGCGAGAAACACCCCGCGGCTTCGCCGCGTAACCTTCTCCGCGCCCCCTGCTCCTCTGTGGTCTCTGCGCGAACCCCTTTGTTGGGGCCGCACATGACCGCCCAAAAACGTTCTGGGCAGAACGCCTCTCTCGGCGCCCACTACGCGATTCACTTACCCGCGCCCGACGATTTCGCCTTCTGGCGGGAACGGGCGCGCGGGTTGATCCAGTGCGATGTGCCGCCTGACCGCGTCTCGTGGATCGAGCCGGGAGGGACGGGTGATCTATTTGCCGAGGGGCCGTCGCGCGGAGACAAGCGCCTGCCGCCACCGCCTGCCGATGCGCCGCCGGTGCGTGCCAGCCAGCGGTTTCTGACGGTTGCCCGCAGCGCGGCGCTGCACTCCGATCCGGCGCGATTCGGGCTGCTCTACCGCTTATTGTGGCGGCTCCAGCGCAATCTCCGCATAATGGAAGACAAGGCCGACCCGGAGGTGCGGCGGATCGAGGAGCTCGCCAAATCGGTGCGGCGCGATGCGCACAAGATGCACGCCTTCGTCCGCTTCCGCGAGGTGACAGAAGAGGACGGCACCCCGCATTTCGTCGCCTGGTTCGAGCCCGATCACCATATCGTCCGCGCCGAGGCAGCGTTCTTCATGCGCCGCTTTGCCAATATGCGCTGGTCAATCCTGACCCCGCGCGGCAGCGTGCATTGGGACGCCGAGACCATGCGCGAAGGCCCCCCAGCGCGCCGTGAGGATGCGCCGGGCGGCGATCCGGTCGAGGTGCTGTGGCGGTCCTACTACGCCTCGACCTTCAATCCCGCGCGGCTGAAGGTGGGGGCGATGCTGTCCGAAATGCCCAAGAAATACTGGAAGAACCTGCCCGAGGCCGATCTCATCCCGCAGCTGATCGCGGGCGCACAGGCGCGCGAGGCGGTGATGGTCAGGGCCGGCGCGCGCGAGGAGCGGGTACGGCCTACGACGCTCGCCGAGGTCGCGAAGGGAGCGGCGAATTGCCGCGATTGCCCGATTGCCGACTGCGGCACCCGTGCGGTGACGGGTGAGGGGCCGGAAGGCGCGCGCCTGATGATCATCGGCGAACAGCCCGGCGATCAGGAGGATATGGCAGGCCGCATGTTCGTTGGCCCGGCGGGGCAGTTGCTCGATCAGCACCTCACCCGCGCGGGGATCGACCGCAGCGCGGCTTACGTCACCAATGCGGTCAAGCATTTCAAGTTCACATGGAAGGGCAAGCACCGGTTGCACCAGTCTCCCGGTGCGAAGGAGATCGACACCTGCCGCTGGTGGCTCGAAGCCGAACGCGCGATTGTCCAGCCCCGCATCGTGCTGGCGCTGGGTGCGAGCGCGGCGCGCGGGATGCTGGGCCGTACGGTGAGCGTGTCCAAGGCGCGCGGCACTCCGATCATGCTCGATGACGGAGCCGAGCTGTGGGTGACGGTGCACCCGTCCTACCTGCTCAGGCTGGACGGCGAAGCGCAGGCGCAACAGGCGGCGCTGTTCGCGGCTGATCTTGAGGCGGTGCGGGAGCGGCTCGCGGAGTTGGCGGGCTGAGATGCCCGAAGGCCCGCTCACTCCCGACAAGCGCACCTTGCAGGTCGATCCCGACGGGATTGTGCCCCCGCCGCGTGCGCCGTTCGTGGAACTGGGGGTGGCGAGTTGCTTCAGCTTTCTGCGCGGGGCGTCCGACGCGGTCGATCTGGTGCTGACCGCCCACGCCCACGGCTATGACGCGCTGGGGATTGCCGATGTGAACTCGATGGCAGGCGTGGTGCGGCTGCATACCGAGGCCAAGACGCTGAAGCTGCGCCCGTTGATCGGCTGCCGGATCGAGACGGTCGAGGGCCTAGTCTTCCTCGCCTACCCTGAAACCCGCGCCGCCTATGGCCGGTTGTGCCGCCTTATCAGCGCGGGACGGATGCAGACGCTTTCGGGCGAGTGGCAGGACAAGGGTGTGTGCGATATCGACCTTGCCCTGCTGGCGGAGCACAGCGAAGGTGTGCAGTTGATCCTGCTCCCGCCGGATGATCTGGATGCCCGGTTCTCCATCACGGTGCCGAGCAATGTCATCCCTTTTCCCCGTCCCGGCCCCCGAGCCGGGACCCCGCTGCCTCCCGATGCTGCCTCGCAAGATAGCGGGGCCCCAGATCAAGTCCGGGGCGGGGGAAGTATGGAACGCAGCGCAAAGTTCCTCGATCTCCTCCCCCACCTCACCCGCCAGCTGCCCAACCTCGGCCACATCGCCGCCAGCTATCTCTACAGCGGCGATGATATCGCCCGGATCGAGCGGCTCGACAGCCTCGCGCGGGCCAACGGCCTCAGCCTCCTCGCCACCAACGATGTCCACTACCACGCGCCCGAGCGCCGTGCGTTGCAGGATGTGATGACCGCGATCCGGCACAAGACCACTGTCGCGGCGGCCGGCCACCTGCTTCACCCCAATGCTGAGCGGCATCTGAAGTCCCCGGCGCAGATGCAGCGCCTCTTCGCCCGCTGGCCCCACGCAATCCGCGCCGCACGCGAGGTGGCCGACCGCTGCCAGTTCAGCCTCGATGAATTGCGCTACGAATACCCGGAGGAAATCTACCCGGACGGGCAGACACCGCAGGCTTTCCTCGAAACCGAAGTCTGGGCCGGGGCAGGGCGGCGCTACCCCGAGGGCCTGCCCGAAACCGTCCGCGCCACGCTGGAACGCGAATTGGCGCTGATCGCCAAGCTCGATCTCGCGCGCTACTTCCTCACCATCAAGGACATCGTTGATTTCGCGCGCGGGCAGGAGCCGCCGATTTTGTGCCAAGGGCGGGGGAGCGCGGCCAACTCTGCCGTGTGCTACGTCCTCGGCATCACCTCAGTTGATCCCGCCAAACACCAGCTTCTGTTCGACCGCTTCATCTCCGAGGAGCGGAAAGAGCCGCCCGACATCGACGTCGACTTTGAACACGAGCGGCGCGAAGAGGTGATCCAGTACATCTACAAGAAATATGGTCGCCACCGCGCCGGACTGTGCGCGACCGTGATCCATTACCGCCCTCGCATGGCGATCCGCGAGGTGGGCAAGGTGATGGGCCTCAGCGAGGATGTCACCAGCGCCCTAGCGCGGAGCGTGTGGGGCGGGTGGGGCCGCGAGATCAGCGAGAAGCACGCGGCGGAAACCGGGCTGGATATCACCGACCCGCACCTCAGGCGGGTTCTGAAACTCACCGAGCAGATGATTGGAATGCCGCGTCATTTGGGCCAGCACGTCGGCGGGTTCATCCTCACCGAAAGCGCGCTGACCGAAACCGTGCCGATCGGCAATGGCGCGATGCCGGAGCGCTCCTTCATCGAGTGGGACAAGGACGATATCGATGCGCTCGGTATCCTGAAGGTCGATGTGCTGGCGCTGGGGATGCTGACCTGCATCCGCAAATGCCTCGATCTGCTGGGCGAACACCACGGGCGCGCACTCACGCTGGCCACAGTCCCGCGCGAAGACCCCGAAACCTATGCAATGCTGCGCAAGGGCGACTCGCTCGGGGTGTTTCAGGTCGAAAGCCGCGCGCAGATGAACATGCTCCCCCGCCTGCGACCGCGCGAGTTCTACGATCTCGTCATTCAGGTGGCTATCGTGCGCCCCGGCCCGATTCAGGGCGACATGGTGCACCCCTATCTCAAGCGCCGCCGGGGTGCCGAGCCGGTGCAGATCCCCGCGCCTGCGCCCGAACACGGCCCGCCGGACGAGCTCACCAGCATCCTGGGGCGCACCTTGGGCGTACCGATCTTTCAGGAGCAGGCGATGAAGATCGCGCTGGATGCGGCGAAGTTCTCCAGTCTCGAAGCCAACCGGCTGAGGAAGGCCATGGCGACCTTCCGCAGCCGGGGCATGGTCGATGAACTTCAGGACATGATGGTCGAACGCATGGTCGCGCGCGGATATGACCGCGACTTTGCGCAGCGCTGTTTCAATCAGATCAGGGGCTTCGGCGAATATGGCTTCCCTGAAAGCCACGCCGCGAGCTTTGCGCAGCTGGTCTATGTGTCGAGCTGGCTCAAGTGCCACTACCCGGCGGCCTTTGCCTGCGGGCTGCTGAATTCGCAGCCGATGGGCTTCTATGCGCCCGCGCAGATCGTGCGCGATGCGGCTGAGCATGGGGTGCGGGTGTTGCCGGTGGATGTGAATCACTCAGGCTGGGATTGCACGCTGGAAGAAGAAGGGGGTTCACGCAGAGACGCAGAGGAAGAAAGGGGGAGGCGCGGAGAGGTTGCACCAGCGGCGCAGCCGCAATCCTGCCTGAACGGCACGGAAGGCGGCGAGGTTGCAGGTGATGAGAGTGCCTTCGGCACGCACAATATCTCTGCGTCTCCCTTCTCCTCTGCGTCTCTGCGTGAACCCGGATTTGATCGCAGCCACGCCCTCCGCCTTGGCCTGCGCCAGATCGACGGGCTGCCCGGACACGTCGCCGCCACCCTGCTGGCGGAGCGTGAGGAGCGTGGGCCGTTCCGCGACATCGCCGATCTGCGCACGCGTGCGGGGCTCTCGCCTGCGCATATCGAGCGGCTCGCCAGCGCTGATGCCTTCAATTCGCTAAGCATCTCGCGCCGGCAGGCTTTGTGGGATGCGAGGAGCCTTATCGCTGCGCCCGATCTGCCATTGTTCCGCGCGGCGGGAGTGCGTGAGGAGGGGGGCGAGCGTGCGGCGATCCGTCTGCCCGCCATGCCTTTGTCGGAGGAGGTGGTCGCCGATTACCAGACCACCCGCCTCAGCCTGAAAGCCCACCCCATGGCCTTCCTGCGCGCCGATCTCGCCGCGCGCGGATTTGTGCGCGCGTCAGACCTTCGCGCCCGTAAGTTCCGCAGCATGGTGCAAGTCGCGGGCGTGGTGCTGATCCGCCAGCGGCCCGGCAGCGCCAAGGGCGTCACCTTCATCACCCTCGAAGACGAAACCGGGGTCATCAACCTCGTCGTCTGGCCCGATCTCAAGGAGAAGAACCGCAAGGTCGTGATGGGCGCGCGGCTGATGGAGGTGCGCGGGCGGGTGGAATATGACGACGAGGTGATCCATGTGATTGCCCAGGCTATGACCGATGCGACACAGCGGCTGCATGCGCTATCCGATGATCTGCTCGATGCCCCGCTTGCCCGTGCCGACGAGGTCAACCGCCCGATGCCTGAGCGTGGCCCGCCTGTGCCGCGCGACATTATCGACGAATTGGCGCCAAAGCCCAACGTGACTGGCCACCCGCGCAATCATCGGATTTTGCCAAAGTCACGCGATTTCCATTAGAGAAAGGCCATGCCCCGTTCCCGAACAAACAAACACTTGGCCGCCGCACGCCGAGCGATGCTGGCGCTAGCGCTGCTGGTGGCGGGAATCGCCGGGTGGCAGTGGCTCCAGTCACACCCGCAGCACAACCCCTGGGCGCCGCTCGACCTGCGCGATCCGCCGGGTTGGGCGACGCGCACCAAGCTGATTGCCCTGCGCAGCGATGTGGCCGAGTGCCGCGCCGTGCTGGAGGGTAGCGACATTGCCTTCACCGCACTGCCCGAAACGGGCGAGGGAGCCTGCGCGCGGCCTGATCGTACCCGGCTCGGCGATTATCCGCTCGTGCCGGATACGCCTGCGGTGACCTGCCCGGTGGCGGCAGCGCTTGAATTGTGGCGGCGCAAGAGCGTAGCGCCCGCTGCGCGCAACATCCTTGGCAGCGATCTGGCGCGGATCGAACATCTCGGCGCCTTCTCCTGCCGCCGGATGTATGGCGGCGCCGACGGCCCGTGGAGCGAACACGCCACCGCCAATGCGATCGATATCGCCGCCTTCGTACTGGAAGATGGGCGGCGCATCAGCGTCCTCAAGGACTGGGATGACGACGGAGACAAGGCAGCCTTCCTGCGCGCTGTGCGAGACGGCGCGTGCGGCAGCTTTGCGACCGTGCTTTCACCCGATTACAATGCTGCCCACGCCGACCACTTCCACTTCGATCAGGACGATCGCTGGGCGGGGGTGTGCCGTTAGCTGGCTTCGAGCGCGTATCCAGCTGAACGCACCGTGCGGATCGGGTCTTTCGCCCCATCGATCCCTATCGCCTTGCGCAGGCGGCGGATGTGGACGTCGACCGTGCGCAACTCGATGTCCGAGCCCGTGCCCCACACGCCGTCGAGCAGCTGGCCACGGCTGAACACCCGGCCCGGGCTCTCCATGAAGAACTTGAGCAGCCGGTATTCGGTCGGCCCCAATTGCAGCGCCCGACCGCGCCGCTGGACCCGGTGCGCAACCGGATCGAGCTTGAGATCGCCAACCTCGATCGTCTCGCCCGCCAGCGCAGGACGGATGCGGCGCATCACTGCAGCGACACGCGCGAGCAATTCGCGCGGCGAAAAGGGCTTGGTCAGGTAATCATCGGCGCCGGTTTCCAGCCCGCGCACCCGGTCATCCTCAGCCTCACGCGCGGTGAGCATGATGATGGGCACGTGGGCGGTCTCCTTGTCGCGGCGCAGACGGCGGCAGACCTCGATGCCGCTGGTGCCTTCGATCATCCAGTCGAGAATGATCAGATCGGGCACTTCTTCGGCGGCCAGCATCAGCGCTTCATCGCCATCGCCGGTGCAACGCACGGCATAGCCTTCGTTCTGGAAACGATATTCGAGCAGTTCGGACAGGGCCGGATCGTCTTCGACCAGCAAAAGTTTGGCAGCGGACATGCGCAGGATGCCTCCTCAAGCCCGCGCAGGCGGGCGATGCCATGCGCTATGTGTCACTTGAGCGACAATTTGATGAAACTGTACATGGCAAATTTTCAACAGGCACATGACATTGCACCTGCCGCAGCTACGCCTCAGCGGTCACCTTCTGGCGGATAGGCCCCGGTTGCCGCAAAGTGCACCATTTCCGCCACGTTGGTCGCATGGTCGCCGATCCGCTCGATGTTGCGGGCCACGAACAGCAATTGCGCCGCGCTCGAAATGGTCGAAGGATTCTCGACCATATAGCTGACAAGATTGCGGAAAATGCTGTTGTAAAAGCCGTCAACCTTGGCGTCGGTGGCGATCACCTCGCGCGCCAGATCAGGGTCACGCGCGGCATAGGCTGTCAGCACGTCATGCACCATTTCGCCCGCAAGCTCACCCATGGTGGGGAGCAGGGTGAGCGGTTCGAACCGGGCGCGGCCTTCGATCATGCCGGTGCGCTTGGCAATGTTCTTGGAATAATCGCCGATCCGTTCGAGCACACCGCCGATCTTCAATGCGGCGATCACTTCGCGCAGGTCGTCCGCCATCGGCGCGCGCAGAGCGATGATCCGCACGGCGAGCTTGTCGACTTCGATTTCGAGGGCATCGATCCGCTTGTCACGCAGCACCACCTGTTCGGCCAACGCTTCGTCCCCGCGCACCAGCGCATCGAGCGATTCGGCAATCGCGACTTCAGCAAGGCCGCCCATCTCGGCGATCAGGCCGCGCAGCCGGGTGATGTCTTCGTCGAATGCCTTTACGGTATGCTCAGCCATCAGCCGTACCTTCCGGTGATGTAATCCTTGGTGCGTTCTTCGATCGGATTGGTGAAGATTTCCGAAGTCGGGCCATATTCTACCATCTTGCCGAGGTGGAAGAACGCGGTGCGTTGACTGACGCGGGCGGCCTGCTGCATCGAGTGGGTGACGATCACGATGGCATAACGCCCGGAGAGTTCATCGATCAGTTCCTCGATCTTGGCGGTGGCGATGGGATCGAGCGCACTGGCCGGTTCGTCCATCAGGATGACCTCGGGGTCTACCGCGATGGCGCGGGCAATGCAAAGCCGCTGCTGCTGGCCGCCCGAAAGCGCGGTGCCCGAATCCTCGAGCCGGTCCTTGACCTCGTCCCACAGACCCGCACGGGTAAGGGAACGTTCGACCACGATGTCCAGATCGGCCTTCTTCTCCGCGAGGCCATGGATTTTGGGGCCATAGGCGATGTTCTCGTAGATCGACTTGGGGAAGGGGTTGGGCTTCTGGAACACCATGCCGACACGGGCGCGCAATTGCACCACGTCCATCCGGCTACCGTGAATGTCCTCGCCGTCCAGCTCGATCAGACCGGTCACCTTGGCCGTGCCAATCGTGTCGTTCATCCGGTTGAAGCACCGAAGGAAGGTCGACTTGCCGCAGCCCGACGGGCCGATGAACGCGGTGACGTAATTGGGCGAGATGTCGATCGACACTTCGTCGATCGCCTTCTTGTCGCCGTAGAAGACGCAGACGTCCCGCGCGCGGATCTTCGCGCTTTCGTCGGCCATGTTGGGATGGATTACAGTCACCAGCGTTTCTCAAACTTGTTGCGGAGGTAAATGGCGAGGCCGTTCATCGTGAGCAGGAACACCAGTAGCACGATGATAGCGGCGCTGGTGCGTTCCACAAAGCCGCGGTCGATTTCATCGGACCACAGGAAGATCTGCATCGGCAGAACGGTGGCGGGAGAAGAGAAGCCTTCGGGCGGGGTGGCAACGAAGATGCGCATCCCGATCAAGAGCAACGGCGCGGTTTCACCCAGCGCTCGGGCCATGCCGATGATGGTCCCGGTCAGCATCCCCGGCAGCGCGAGCGGCAGCACGTGGTGGAACACCACTTGCACCGGCGAGGCCCCGATGGCGAGCGCGCCGTCACGGATCGACGGCGGCACTGCTTTGATCGCATTGCGACCGGAAATCACGATCACCGGCATCGTCATCAGCGCCAGCGTCATCCCGCCGATCAAAGGCGCGGATCGCAGGTTCGGGAACAGGGCGAGGAACACCGCCAGTCCCAGCAGGCCGAAGATGATCGAGGGCACCGCGGCCAGGTTGCTGATCGATACCTCGATGATGTCGGTCCAGCGGTTCTTGGGAGCGTATTCCTCCAGATAGAGCGCCGAGAGCACCCCGATCGGAAAGGCCAGCACCAGCGTCACCAGCATCGTCAGCATCGAGCCCTTGAGCGCCCCCCAGATGCCGACCGCCTGCGGGCTGGTCGCGTCCGAGCGGCTGAGGAAGCCCATATCCCAGTTGCGCGACAGCTTGCCTTCCTTGTCGAGCCCCTGCGCCAGCGCTTGCATTGCGGGCGGGCCTTCGCCCTGAAGTCCGGCCGCCAGCGCCGAGGACGTCGGCAGGTTGAAGCTTTGGCTACGGGTGATGAGATCGGGGTCTTCCGCCAGCGCCGTGGCGATATCGCGCCATGCATCGGGCGAGATTTCTGCGGCAGCATCCTTGCCCAATTGTGCTTCGGCAAAGAAGGTCACGATATCGGGCAGGCCCTGCATTTCAAGCGTCTGCATCGCGCTCGGCGCAGTCAGCGATATGGCATCGCCGGTCACGCCGCTGGTGGGAAAATCGATGGTGACTTCAACTTCGGCGCGCTGAAACCCCGCAACGCCGTTGATCAACATATTGCCGAGCAGAAATACCAGCACGGCAACCGAGAACACCACCGCGCCTAGGCCGACCCGGCGGAAATTGCGCTCGGCCCGGTAGCGCTTGGCAAGGCGCTGTTCGAAGGCGGGCGTGCGGGTTGGGCGCATTGTTTGCGCTTCTGCAACGTCGTCGTGGGGAAGGGCGGAACTGCTCATTCGTAGGCCTCGCGGAAACGCTTGACGACGCGCAGGGCGATGAAGTTGAGCGCCAGCGTCACCATGAACAGCACGAAGCCCAGTGCATAAGCGCTGAGCGTGGCGGGGTGATCGGTGCTTTGCTCGCCGGTCAGCAGTTTGACGATCTGCACCGTGACGGTCGACATCGGCTCAAGCGGGTTGGCGGTGAAATTGGCCGCGGGCGAAGCGGCCATGACCACGATCATGGTCTCCCCAATCGCGCGGCTGACCGCGAGCATGATCCCGGCGACGATGCCGGGCAGCGCAGCGGGGAACAGCACCTTGCGGATCGTTTCGGACTTGGTCGCGCCCATCGCGAGGCTCCCATCACGCATTGCGCCGGGTACAGCGGCCATTGAATCGTCCGCCATTGAGGAGACGAAGGGAATGATCATCACCCCCATCACGATCCCTGCGGCGAGCGCGCTCTCGGTCGAGGCGCTGGTGATACCGATTGCCACGGCTGCATCCCGGATCATCGGGGCCAACGTTAGCGCGGCGAAATAGCCGTAAACCACCGTCGGCACACCCGCGAGCAGCTCCAGCAGCGGCTTGATCCAGGTGCGCACCTTGGGATCGGCATATTGGGTCAGGTAGATCGCGCTCATCAGCCCGAGCGGGATCGCCACGATCATGGCGATAATGGCGCCAATAAAGATCGTCCCCCAGAACAGCGGAATCGCACCATAGCGCGACGGATCGACCGCATCCGGACTCCCCATCGTGTCGGGGCCCCACTTGGTGCCGAACAGGAAATCGATCGGTGAGACCATGCCGAAGAAACGCACGGTCTCGAACACCAGACTCACGAAAATGCCAAGCGTCGTGAGGATCGCCACCAGCGAGGCCAGCAGCAGGATCATCATTACCGTCCGCTCAACCCGCGTGCGCGCACCGAATTGCGGGCGCAGCCGCAGGAATGCGAGCGCGCCGCCGGCCGCCGCAATCAACACGGTCACAAGAATGCCGATGGTGTTGTAATAGGAAAAGGCATCGCGGAACGGGACGATCAGCGGTTCCGCCTCGTCATTGAACACGCCGGGCGCCTGACCCAATGCCACGGCGCGCGCTTCGCCAAGAAAGGCGTCACGCTCGAAACCGAAAACGGGCAGACCATCGGCGGCGGGCGAGGTCAGCACGGTTTGCAGCACCAGTTGCGGCGCGATCACCGACCAAGCCACCACAAACACCAGCACCGGGATCACCACCCACAGGGCGACGTACCAGGCATGATAGATCGGGCGCGAGGCCGGGCGCAGCGCCGGGTCGCTTGACGCAAAGCTCCACGCCTTCGCACGGCCAGCCAGCCAGCCCAGCAGGCCCAGGCCCAAAGCAATCAGGATCAGCGTGATCGGCGACATGAAAGAGACCTGTGTTCCCTGCAGGAGATGCGCTTTGGCGTTCAGGCCTCCGAATCTCGGATTCGAGATCGGCGGGCGGTCCAGCCCCTATGCCATGACGGGCGCATGTTGAAGAAATAAGACACTACTATGACAGTTGTTGCGTTTCCGTCTGAGGCTCGGTGGTTTCTTCGGGTTCAATCGGGACAATATCGGCGCGAGGATCGGGCTCGGCGAGCGGGATTCGGACAACGACGCGCGTGCCTTTTCCAAGCTCGCTCGTGATGTCGAGCCGCCCGCGATGACGCTCAACGATGTGCTTGACGATGGCGAGCCCGAGCCCCGTTCCGCCCGAAGCGCGGCTGCGGCCCGGATCGGTGCGATAGAAGCGGCGGGTGAGGTGCGGGATCTGTTCAGGCGCAATGCCTTCGCCCTGATCGGCCACCGCAATCCGCGCCAGATCGCCCTGCGCCAGGTCGAGCACGACGTTGACGGGCGTATCTGCCGCACCATATTTCAGCGCATTATCAACGAGGTTGCGCACAACCTGCTCAACCTGCTGGAGGTCGCCCAGCACCACCGGTTCAGCCGTGATGTCGAGCATCAGGCGATCGAGCCGCGCAGGCCCCGCCGCATCGCGCGCCGCGCGTTCGACCAGTGAGGCAAGGTCAATGCGCTCGGTCGGCAGGTCGTGTTTTTCCGCTTCGACGCGCGACAGGCTCATCAGGTCACTGACCAGTGCGTGCAGCCGCTGGGCCTCACGCTCGATGATCCCGAGGAACTTGCGCGCGGTCGGGGTGTCGAGCCCCTCGTCGCCTTCCTGCAAGGTTTCGACATAGCCGAGAATGGCCGCGAGCGGCGTGCGCAATTCGTGGCTCGCATTGGCGACAAAATCGGTGTGGGCGCGGCTGATGTCAGCTTCGGCAGTCTGGTTGATGAATTCGAGCATCGCCAGCCGGTCGTCGAGCCGCTGGCGGTTGATCTGCCAGATATCGCCGCGCCGCACGAGCCCCCGCACGATCGCTTCGCCCTGACGGTTCTCATTGAGCAGCGAAATCGCCTCGGGCTGGCGCAGCGCCACGCGGGCATCCTGCCCGATCACATGCGGCCCCAGCATCTTGCGCGCTGCCCGGTTGGCAATCGCGATGGTGCTCCGTTCGGTGATGACCAGCGGGGTAGAGGAATTCTCGATCAGGTCGCGGATCGAATCGAGCGACAGGCGCTGCTTGACCTTGGCTTGCGGCGGTTCGGGCGGGCGACCGGCGGCGACCAGCAATGATCCGACCCACACCGTCAGCACCGCAATCGCGATGACCACCTCGGTCCCAAGCAGCAACAGCGCCACGAAGGTCACCGCCGCAAGGCTGATGCCGGCGATGGGAATGTTCTGGCCGTTGCCCATGGCTCTGGCTCTTACAGCCAAGCATTGGGTGTGGGAAGGGTGGCTGCCCGGAACGGAGCATGAAAAAGGGCGGCAAGACCGAAGCCTGCCGCCCTGTTTTGTCCCAACCGAAGATGGTGACCCCTACGGGAATCGAACCCGTGTTTCAGCCGTGAAAGGGCCGCGTCCTAACCGCTAGACGAAGGGGCCGTCTCGATTGCGAGAGCGCGCAACTAGGGGCGTGAATCGGATCGGTCAAGCCCCGTTTGCGCAGCGTGCGGGAAATTTACGCCGTCGCTGGATCAATCGGCAAAGGCTGCGTCTTCGAGATGCAATTCAGCTGCTGGGCGGTTGCCCCAGTCGTCAAGCTTGACCCGACCGGCCAGGTAAAACCGGCGGCCCTGGTGGCGGTGCAGCAGGGTCTGGCCCATCTCGCTTTCGCCTGCACGGAAGGCGATGGCCTTGAAGCTCTTCCCGTCATTGCCGCTGGCGATCAGGCGCAGGTGATCCTTGCCGACGATGTCCGCCTTGACGATCCGCACCGGGCCGACGGCGATGCGTGGGGCGGGCCAGCCGACGCCGTAAGGGCCGGCAGCTTCCAGCGTCTCGACCAGTTCCGGCGTGAGCCCACCCGGCGCCAGCGCCAGATCTAGCAACATCGCAGCGCCCGCCCGCGCGCGATCCACATCGCGGGCGAGGCGTTCATCGAGGAACCCGGCAAAGTCGGAAAGCCGCGCCGGATCGATTGTCAGCCCTGCTGCCATCGCATGGCCGCCGCCTGCCACCAGCAACCCGGCCTCACGCGCGGCGATGATAGCTGCGCCGAGGTCCACGCCGCTGATCGAACGGCCCGAGCCTTTGCCCTGCGTCTCGTCCAGCGCGATCACCACGGCGGGCTTGCCGGTCTTTTCTTTGATGCGGCCCGCAACAATGCCGATCACGCCGGGGTGCCAGCCATGCCCGGCGATGACCTGCACTGCCATATTGTGCTGGCCGGCAATCAGCGCCTCGGCCGCTTCCTGAACCTCGCCCTCAATCGCGCGGCGTTCCTCGTTCAATTGCGAAAGCTGCGCGGCAATGGCGCGGGCTTCTTCGGGGTCTGTGGTGGTGAGCAGCCGCACGCCCAAAGTCGATTCGCCGATCCGCCCGCCCGCATTGATCCGCGGGCCCAGCGCAAAGCCGAGGTCGCTGGCTTGCGGCGCGCGGGTGAGGCGGCTTGCATCCATCAGCGCCGCCATCCCGATCCGCTCGCGTCGGGCCAGCACCTTCAACCCCTGCGCCACGAAGGCGCGGTTGAGACCGTGGAGCGCGGCGACATCGGCTACGGTGCCGAGCGCCACCAGATCAAGCAGGCCCATCAGATCAGGCTCGCGGCGGTGTTCTCCAAACCAGCCGCGCCCTCTCAACGTCCGCACCAGCGCTACGCCGAGCAGGAAGGCGACGCCCACCGCTGCCAGATGCCCGTGCGCCGCACCAAGATCGCTCTCGTCCAGCCGGTTGGGATTGACCAGCGCGGTCGCGGGCGGAAGGTCGGGCGAGCATTTGTGATGGTCGACCACGATCACATCGACCCCGGCATCGCGCGCCATGCCGAGCGCCTCATGCGCCATCGCGCCGCAATCGACCGTGACGATAAGGCTCGACCCGGTTTCGCCGAGCTTGACGAGCGCCTCTCCCGATGGACCGTAGCCTTCGAGCAGGCGGTCAGGGATGTAATAGCCCGCGTTCAGCCCCAATTGGCGCAGCAACTCCACCAGCAGCGCGGCACTGGTGGCACCGTCCACGTCATAGTCGCCGTAGATCGTGACCCGCTCGCCGGTCATCACGCTGTGGGCGAGGCGTTCGGCGGCGGTGTCCATGTCGCGGAAGGTCGATGGGTCTGGCAGGAAGGCACGGATCGTGGGCTGGGCATGGCGCGCCAGATCATCCTCGGCCACCCCGCGGGTCAGCAGCAGCTGATCAAGGACCGCATGATTGAGCCCATGCGGCCCGCCCGCTTGCGCCGCGTCCAGCTCCATATTGCCACCGCGCCAGCGCCACGCCTTGCCTGAAAGCGAGACGGCAACGCCGAGAACCGGTGCAAAAGGAGGGGGTGACAGGGTGTGGGAGGCCATTCGGGCGTTCTAGCGCAACTCCTTGGCCGCTGACAGGTGCGCGCGGTTGACAATCGACAGGCGCAGAGCCCAGCGTTGCGTCATGACCACGGTACCTGCCGAACCTTGCCTGCTGATCATCTGGCACAGCCGCACCGGAGCGAGCGAGGCCATGGCTAAGGCTGCTGCCGACGGGGCAGGAGAGGCGGCTTTGTTGGTGCAGGCTGCTGACGCCACGCCCACGTTGCTGCTGGCAGCGCACGGCTACATCTTCTGCTGCCCCGAAAACCTCGGCAGCATGAGCGGGCTGATGAAAGAAATGTTCGACCGTGCCTATTACCCCGTGCTCGGGCAAATCGAAGGTCGGCCCTATGCCACGCTGATCGCTGCCGGATCGGACGGGGAGGGTGCCACGCGCCAGATTGACCGGATCGCAACCGGGTGGCGCTTGCGGCGGGTCGCTGCACCTTGCATCGTCAATCTTGCGGCGCAGACCCCTGAAGCCATCACGGCGCCTAAAGACGTCCCGGCCAAGGCCTTGAATCAGTCCCGGGAAATTGGCGCTGCCCTAGCCGAAGGGCTCCGCCTCGGAGTGTTCTAGAGATTGCTCCAAAACGGTAATGGTGGTCGGTTGGGGGACTCGACGATGATCGGCAAAGCCGTCAATTAGTTCGCGGTTCAAACGCCATTCAGGGGCAGTCGAAGGGAGCCGGGACAATTTCACAGTTGCAGCGCGCCCATCATGCTGAACTGCATTTGCTGTTTGGCCGTGGCAAGCGGCCCGATCGGGATGCGATCAGGGCGTTTGCTGCGCGCTGTCAGTCCGTTAGCATCAGCCACGATCCCTCTCCCAAAGACGCGCCCCATGCCGAAACGCTCCGGCCCAGCGAGCAGCATTGGCTGGAATTGTTGCGCGATGGGCTCACCTTCGATCTCACTGGCCTTGCCCCTGGTCCCGAAAGCCCCTTGCCCGAACTGGCCCAGCGCTTCGATCTGCCCGCGCAGCCGGATCTGCGTGATCACGAAGCGATGACGCTGCGGCCGGGTCCGCATGTCGCCTCTGCCGGAAATAGCATGCCGGTGGTCTGCACGGTGATGGCGCTTGCTTGCGATCTGGTGCGGCATTTCGATGATCTCCTTGCGGTCGGTTGGGCGCCTGCGGGCAGCGTGATCGGGCGGAGGTTTTTCGAATCCGTCACCACCGCGTGGCTTGATGGCGGGCCATTCCCGGCCTTGGGGCTGACCGCCTTTGTCGAAGCGCCCGATGGCGCGCTGCAAAGCGTGGGGCTGGCGTTCTGGATTGATCGGGAACTGCGGATCGAACCACCGCTCAGCGCCGACCGGGTGGCAGCAACGCGCCTTGCGATCCGTCTGGTCAATCATCTGGTCCTTATCGGCGAGCTGGAGGCGGATGATCACATTACCGCACCAGATGGCACACGACTGGTCTTGCGACCATCGCGCGAGCGGGCGCTTATCAGTGTGTGGCGTGAATAGATGCCGCATTCGGGTCGCACCGCCTGTCTGAATGTCATCGCGTTCCGCTCGGTCAATTCGCCGGGCGCGCAGGGGTATGATCCCGGTCTGCAACGCCACCACTTGCTGCCCCGACAACTGCTCTCGCAGCGCTGCTTTGGTGCGCTGTTTGCCAATGTCGGGCGAGCGCGGGTCGGGTTTGACGATTTCCGCCGCAACGGCCTGCTGCTGCCCGCGACCGAGTCGGCCAGCGTCAGCACCGGGATGCCGCTCCACCGCGGGCCGCATCGGCGCTACAACGAGGTGGTGATCGCCCGTGTCGGCCAGATCGAGGCAAGTTGGTCGGTTGCCCGGTACGGTAATCCGGAAGCGGCGCTGGATGAAGCGCTGCTACGGCTCCACTTGTTGCAATGTGCTTTGCGGCGGCAATTGCTGGCGCAGCGCCGACGGGTCCTGCTCAATCGCAAGGACCCGCTCGGCGCCGGCTTTGATTTCAGCGAACTCGACGCGATGGCCGAATTGCTGTGGGTGGCCGAGTATTCCTACTCCGCAGCCTCAGCCATCGCACCCCACGAGGCATAGCCCGAATTGGCGAGCAACTGCGCCTTGGCAGCGTGATATTCGCGCTCGAACCGGGCGACCAGATCCTCGACCGTGCCGACTTCCTTGATCGGCCCGATGCCCTGGCCCGAACCCCAGATGTCCTTCCACGCCTTGGCCTTGGTGTTGCCGCCGCTGCCGAAATTCATCTTGCTGGGATCGCTCACGGGCAGGTTGTCCGGGTCCATCCCCGCAGCCTCGATCGAGGAGCGCAGGTAGTTGCCGTGCACCCCGGTGAAGAGGTTGGTATAGACGATCCCTTCCGACGAGCCTTCAACGATGCCGTCCTTGTACGCGGCATCGGCGTTGGCTTCCTTGGTCGCGATAAACGCGCTGCCCGCATAGGCGAAGTCGGCACGCAGGGCCTGCGCGGCGAGGATGGTAGCCCCATGCCCGACCGCACCCGACAGCGCGACCAACCCGTCAAACCATTCGCGGATTTCCTGCATCAGCGCGAAGGGCGACAGTGCCCCCGCGTGACCGCCCGCACCGGCCGCCACCGGGATCAGCCCGGTCGCACCCTTTTCGATCGCCTTGCGAGCGAAGCGGTTGTTGATCACGTCGTGCATTGTGACCCCACCCCAGTTGCGCACGGCGGTGTAGATGTCTTCGCGCGCGCCGAGCGATGTAATCACCATCGGCACCTGCCACTTCTCGCAGGTCGCCATGTCGGCATCGACGCGGTCGTTGGTCTTGTGGACGATCTGGTTGACCGCATAGGGCGCCGCCGGACGCTCGGGATGGGCGCGGTTGTGGGCGGCCAGTTCCTCGGTGATCTGGTGGAGCCATTCGTCCAGCTGTGACTGCGGCCGCGCATTCAGCGCCGGGAAGCTGCCGATGATCCCCGCCTTGCACTGTGCGATCACCAGCTCAGGGCCGGAGACGATGAACAGCGGCGATCCGATCAGCGGCAGGCGCAGACGATCGAACGGGGCGGGAAGCGGCATCGGTTTCTCCTTAAAACTGTATTCTCAACCCGTTCTCTAGCGCCGGTTTTGACGCTGCCAACCCTCTTTTCGGGAGGAGCTACGCCGGTGCTTGGCGGCGTCGGGTCAGCTCTAGCCTCACGGCGAAGTTGACAAAGTTGACAGCGTGTCAAGCGCCAGAATTCGGATATTTTGCATTGAAAACAGACAGATGGTTCTAAATATCGAAGTTGACAATTCGCCGTTCCCCGGGGGGGAGGGGGTGGCATCGACGGAGCGAACCGCAGGACGGGAAGAATAGGCCCGCACCGGCGCTGTAGGAAAGCCGCCGCTTTCCCTGCGCGGCCCGCGCGAGCCTTATCACTCCGTCAGCCGAGCAAATCCTCAATGCCGTAGAAGCGCGCCGCCGTGCCAGCGAACAGCGCCGCTTTCTCATCTGCGCTGGCGCTGCGGGTGAGGCGTTTGAAGGCGTTCCACAGCACCGCGTAATCCGCGCCCCAATAGTCGACCGGATAATTGCTCTCGAACATCGCGCGATCCGGCCCGAAGGCCTCAATGCAGGTTTCGATATAGGGCCGCCACAGCGCGGCGAGATGCTCCGATCCGTGATCAGCAGCGGGGCCATCTTCGGGCAGGGCGCAAAACGCCATCGCAAGACCGCCGAGCTTCACCACCACATTCTCGCACTTGGCGAGTTCGTGGATATTGCGGCGCCATTCGTCAAAGCGTTCGTGCAGCTTGCCCTTGTAGGCAGAGACCCCCACCGGCGTGCCGCAATGATCGAGGCAGATCGGCTGATCAGGGAAGGCCCGCGCGAGGTCGATCACATCGGGTAGCTGGGGTTCAAGGACCCAGGCATCGAAGGTCATCCCGCGCTTGCCCAATTCGGCGAAGCCTTGGCGGAAGGTGGCGTCCCTATACAGGCCTTCCGGATGGTGGAACGGCGGCCCGAGGACATTGGCGTCGGCATCCCAGGCCCCGGCGTGGCGGATTCCCTTGAACCGGCGCGGGGCCGCCGCGTGAAGCGCATCGAGCACTGCGCCAGCCTCGCTCCCCAGCATCAGGTTGGCGTGGCCGACAATCCCTGCGCAATAGCGCGAAGGCCCATAGAGGCCGCTGGCCGATTGCGCCGCGACGCCGTTCACGAACTCGACCTCGCCCACCGGCTTCAAGGCATCGCCATAGGCCCCGTTGTAGAACGCCCCGCACTCCATGAAGACCGTGCCGATGATGTTGTGGCCGGTGGTCAGATGGGCGTGAAGCTGGTCGAAGGTGTAATGCGCATTGTCGACCAGCGCGGCGACGAAGTGGTGATGTGGCTCGGGGAACATGCCCAGCATCGGCCGCAAATCCCACAGGTGATGATGCGGGTCGATGATCGGCAGATCGGGTTCGAGGATGTCCTCGGCGGTGTGGGTCGGGGTGTTCAAGGCTCTCTCCGCTTGTTGTTATGTGAATGCCGTCAGCCCACCGCCCGCACATAGAGATGCCATGTCGCGTGGCCCAGCACCGGCAATGCCACGATCAGCCCGAGGAACCCCGGCAGCATTGCCACGAACAGCAGCGCGGCAATCACCGCCGCCCAGCCGAGCATCACCGCAAAATTTCGCCGCACCACGCCTAGGCTGGTGAAAATGGCGGTGAGGAAATCGACCTTGCGTTCCACCAACAGCGGTAGGCTGATCACAGTCATGGCGTAGAAGGCAAAGGCCATCAACCCGCCGACCGCGCTTCCCACCGCCAGCATGGCGAGGCCCGGCGGTGTGAGGAAGGCGGCGATCGGATCGTGCCCCATGCCGCTTTCGGCCATGAACACCGCGAAAATCGCATGGGCCACGATCATCCAGAAAGAGAAGGCGACGAACACGATCACACCCATCGACAAGATCTGATCGTCATCATGCCCCTTCAACGCGCCCAGCACCGCGCGCCATGACAGGGCCTCTCCGGCAGCGCGGCGGCGGCTTGCTTCATACAGGCCCACAGCGACGAAGGGCGCCACGAGCGGGAAGCCTGCAATCGCCGGGATCAGCCAAGTGAGCTCACCGCCGGTGACCGTGAACCAACCGATTGCGAGGCCAGCCAGCACATAGACCCCGCCGAAGAACAGGCCGAAGCGGGGCATGGCGAGAAAATCGCGCCAGCCGGCACCAAGCGCGGCGGTGAGGTCGCTCCACGCCAGGTCATCCGCAATCTGCGGCCCCATGGGCGCGGTCGGTACGGGGGGATTCTGCTCCCAACTGGTCATTGCCTGTCTCTCCTCCCTTGCCACCCAAGTTGCGCCGAAATCGGGCATGGCGCAAGCGCGGGCGATCAGGCGGCGGGGGAAGCGACGGCGGCGTTGGCGGCGCTCAGCACCGCGCGCACGCTGGCCGTGGCAATGTCCTCGTCGATCCCGCAGCCCCAGATTGTGCGCCCATCAGGGGCGCGGCATTCGAGATAGGCCGCCGCCCGCGCATCGGTGCCTGCGCCCAACGCGTGCTCGGTGTAATCGACCACCTCAAGCTCGACCCCGAAGGCTTCGCGCAAGGTGCCCATCACGCTGGAGATGAGGCCATTGCCGCGGCCCGAAACGCTTTGTTCGGCGCCTTCGACCGCGATGGTCCCGGCAAAGATGCGGGTGCCATCGGTTGCGCGGCTTTCCTCGTAGCGGACCAGCTGGAAGTGCTTGGGGTGGGTCTTGACGTGATAGGCCTTGCGGAAGGCATCCCAGATATCGGCGGCATTGAGCTCGCGGCCCAATTCGTCGGCCATGTGCTGCACATGGCGGCTGAAATCGGCCTGCATCTTCTTGGGCAGCTTGAGGCCCTGATCCTTCTCAAGCACCCAGGCGAACCCGCCCTTGCCGGACTGCGAATTGACCCGGATGACGGCTTCGTAACTGCGCCCTAGGTCGGCGGGGTCAATCGGCAGATAGGGGACGCGCCATTGCTCGTCATTCTGCGTATCGCGGGCCTCGAAGCCCTTCTTGATCGCGTCCTGATGACTGCCGGAGAAGGCCGTATAGACCAGCTCCCCGCCATAGGGGTGGCGCTGGTGGACCGGGATGTCGTTGCAATATTCGACCGTCTCGATCACGCGGTCGATGTCCGAGAAATCGAGGCCGGGTTCGACGCCTTGCGTGTAGAGGTTGAGCGCCATGGTCACGAGGCAGCAATTGCCGGTGCGCTCGCCATTGCCGAACAGGCAGCCTTCGACGCGGTCGGCGCCTGCCATCAGCCCCAGCTCCGCCGCCGCGACGCCGGTGCCGCGATCATTGTGGGTGTGGAGCGAGAGGACCGCGCTTTCGCGGTTCGGCAGGTGGCGGCCGAAATACTCGATCTGGTCGGCGTAGATATTGGGCGTCGCCGCTTCGACCGTGGCGGGCAGGTTGAGGATGATCGGGTGGTCGGGCGTGGGCTGGAGCACCTCCATCACCGCGGCGCACACCTCGATGCTGAAATCGAGCTCGGCGGTGGAGAAGGTTTCCGGGCTGTACTGGAAGTGCCAGTCCGTGCCGGGATAGCGCGCCGCTTCATCACGCATCACCTTGGCGCCCGCGACGGCGATGGCTTTCACCTCGTCCTTCGACATACGAAACACGATGTCGCGCCATGCGGGGCTGACCGCGTTGTAGAGGTGGACGATGGCCGCGCGCGCGCCTTCAAGGCTGGCGAAGCTGGTGCGGATCAGGTCTTCGCGGCTTTGCGTGAGCACCTGCACGATCACATCATCGGGAATCGCGTCGGACTTTACGAGACCGGAGATGAAGTCGAACTCGGTCGCGCCAGCGCTGGGGAAGCCGACCTCGATTTCCTTGACGCCGATTTCCAGCAGCAGGTCGAAAAAGCGGCGCTTCTTCACCGCGTCCATCGGGTCGATGATCGATTGGTTGCCGTCGCGCAGGTCGGTCGAAAGCCAGCGCGGGGCCTTCTCGATCATGCGAGAAGGCCATTGGCGATCGGGCAGGTTGATCTGGCCGAACGGGCGATACTTGGCGGAAGGCTGCTTGAGCATGGGCATGGTGGATGGCTCGTCGCGAAGGGGAATGGGAAGCTGCGGCAGGTTACCCTTGGGAGCGGTGCCGCGCTGATCTTCGCGCGCGGCCGCCTACGCCCAAGGGCGCATAAGTCGAAGCAGCGTAAGTCCATTCCGCGTCATGCGAGCTGTCTATGCCGATTATTGCGCGGGGTGCAAGCCGGGAATGGCGCTTGTTTCAACTGTGCGTTCAGCCACAGCGCGCATCGCGGATGATGTTCTGCGCATCGAGCATGATCGACAGACGCGGATTGGTCGCATCGGGGTTGACCGTCCCAGCGCTGCCAAAGGCGACGAAGCGCAGATTGTCGGTGCGGCCGAGCATCTTGGCAATCTCGGCGCGAGTGGTCTGATCCGCGAGTTTGCCGATGAACGGCCCCATCAGCGGCGCGCCGCAGGTGCGCGAGGCCGGATCTGTGAGCGTCCCCTTGGCAAAGGGACCGGGCGCCGCGCCGGGAAGCGGGGCCGCGATTTGCGGCGTGGCTGTTGCCGCAGGCGCGGGCGTCGCTCCAGGTGTCGGCGTAGCCTCGCCAGCGCCGATCCGGGCGGCGAAGCTTTCGGCGTCATTGCCCGGCTGCTTGGGCTCGCTCCCGCAAGCGGTTAGGGCGAGGGCGGCGAGAGCAAGCGGCAGGGTGCGGGCTGCGGTGATCATGGGTATTGGTCCATTCCGTATAGTTTGCTCGCCAAAACGCCCTTAGCGTTACCGGATTATGACACGCGCTGCTCTAGCCGCGATGTCTAAGCCGGTCGGATGTGAGCTGGTCGATCCGCGTCACGCCCATTAGCCGCATCCCTCGCTCCAACTCGTCCTTGAGGATGCCCAGCGCCCGCTCGACCCCGTCTTGCCCCGCCGCCGCTAAGGCATAGAGATACAGCCGCCCGCCCGAAGCCGCCGTCGCGCCAGAACACAGCGCTTTCATCACATGGGTGCCGCGCCGGACACCGCCATCGCAGATGATCTCGATCTGCCCGCCGACCGCATCGACGATTTCAGGCAGTTGATCGAAGGGCGCGCGGCTGCCGTCCAGTTGGCGACCGCCGTGGTTTGAAACCATGATCGCATCCGCGCCGATTGCGACCGCGCGGCGCGCGTCAGCAGCGCTCATCACACCCTTCAGGACGAAAGTGCCACCCCACTGCTCGCGGATGCGCGCGGCTGTGTCCCAGTCCATCGACGTATCGAGCATCGTGTTGAAATACTGCGCAATGCTCACCGCCTGCCCGCTGCCTTCAGTCACGTGGGTGTCGAGATTGGGCAGCCGGAACTTCTCGCGCAGCACGTAATCGAGCGTCCAGCGCGGGCGGGTGGCATAGCTCCAGATGCTCGCAGGCGTGAAGCGCGGCGGAGTGGTGAACCCGCTCCGCAAACACCGCTCCCGCTTGCCCGAAACGATCGTGTCGACCGTCAGCGCCAGCGCATCGAACTTCGCGGCCTGACACCGCTCGATTATATGCGTGTTCAACCCCTTGTCCTTGTGGACATAGAGCTGGAACAGCTTCGGCCCGCTGGTCAGCGCGGCGATTTCCTCGATTGAGCGGGTGGCGAGGCTCGAAATGCCGAACCACAGCCCGTATTTCTCCGCCGCCTTGGCCACCGCCCGCTCGCCCTGCCAGTGAAAGGCGCGTTGCACCGCCGTGGGTGAGAGCATCAGCGGCAGCGCCGACTTGCGGCCGAGGATGGTGCAGGAGGTGTCAATCTCGGCCACGCCAGCCAGCACATCGGGCACCAGATCGACCTCGTCAAAGGCGGCGGTGTTGCGTGCCTTGGTCAATTCGTCATCGGCTGCGCCGTCGATATAGTCGAACACGGGGAAGGGCAGGCGCGCCTTCGCCAGCACCCGGAAATCGTCGATATTGTGGCAATCGGAGAGGCGCATCTGGCCACCGTCTTGAAACAGGCGCTCGGCCCTGTCGAACATTTTTGCGCAGGCCTGTCACGTTTCGCCCGAAGCTATCGAAAGATGGGCAGACGCCGCAGCGCTCATGATCGCCTCTCCCCATTGCGCAGCGGCTCAGGAGAAGGACAGCTTTCGATGAAAATGAACCGCTTGCTTCTGGCAGTCGCTGCCGTGTTGGCCCCGCTCACTGTGCCCACTGCCGCGATGGCAGAGGGCGGCATCTATGTCGGTACTGAGGGCGCGAAGGTCGCGGTGGGCGGCTATGACACGGTGAGCTATTTTCGCGGCACGGGCGCGCCGGTGAAGGGCAATGCCCGCTACAAGCTGAAGTGGAAGGGCGCCGACTGGCACTTTTCGAGTGAAGCCAATGCTGCGGCGTTCAAGGCCAATCCGATTGCCTATGCCCCGCAATATGGCGGCCACTGCGCCTGGGCGATGGCGCAAGGCTATCTCGCGCCAGGTGATCCGACCGCCTTCGATATCGTCGGCGGCAAGCTCTACCTGAATTACGATCAGGACATTCGAGCAAAGTGGCGCAAGAACACCGCCGGGTTCATCGCCAAGGGTGGCCCCAACTGGGCAAAGACCCCGGCGGGCAAAACCTATAGCGGATCATCCTGGTTCGGGTTCTGATCCGCACTACGAAGCGTGGCTGGCGGACCTTGCGACCCGCCAGCCACTCAGGCGCTCTTACTGCTTTTCGAAGGCCGCGCTGATCGTGAGCGTCACGTCCTTGCCGACGAACGGCGCTGCGTAGTTCACGCCCCACTGGGTGCGGTCGATGGTAGTGCGGGCGTGGAAGCCGACGGTGTCCTTCTTGTTGAAGGGATTGGCACCCGCGCCGACGAATTCCGTAGTGAGGGTCACAGGCGCGCTCTTGCCGTTCATGGTGAGCGTGCCAGTTACGTCAGCGGTCATGGCGCCCGTCTTGACCACTTTGGTCGAAGTGAAGGTTGCCATCCCCGGGGTGGGGCCAAAGAAATCAGGCGCGCCGCCGTCCTTGCCGGGACGCAGGAGGTGATCCTTGAGGCCTGCACTGGCAACGCTGACTTCGGCGATTGGCACCATAACCTCGACCTTGGCGGCCTCGATATTGGCCGGGTCCATCGTCATCGTGCCGGTGATGTTGCCGAACAGGCCGAGATAGTCGTTGAAGCCGAAGTGGCTGACCTCCCAACCCACCAGCGTGTGACCCGCATCGAGCGCATAGGTCCCGGCGGTGACGCGCGCGGGGTCCTGCACGCCGGGCACCTGCGGCGCACCTTGCGCAAAGATCGTAGGCGCGGCGGCAATCCCGCCGGTAACGGCGGCAAGAGCAGCGGCAGTGGCGGCTGCGAAAGCATAACGGTTCATCGAAAAGGTCTCCTTCTTCAAAAGGTCCCAATTCGCAGGAGCCATCACGGTTCCAGCCAATGCACGGCCGGTCAGCACTGCACGACAGGCCGACGATTCCGCGCGGTCAGTTGCGGTGACGAATAAGCAGGAGCGATTGGATCGCCGGGGCAAGAGCGATAGGCGGGGTCTTGTCGCAGGCAGCCTTCAGCGCAGACCAGCACAGCACGTTGCTGCTGCCAATTGACCCGCCACAGCCGGCCACCCGGGGTTGCGACATAGCCATCGATCTGGCTTTCAATATCGCCTTCCAGATCGATCAGCGAAGGGACTTCGCTGTCGTAGTTTTCATCGAAGGCGCCATGCGTGTGGATGCTGGCGAGCGGGGCCATGCCCGGCTCGTCGAAATAGCGCAGGTCGCAGGTCGCTTCATCGCCAACACGGACTTCGGTGGCGTCGAGTTCGCCCGTGCTGGTTTCGAACACGATGGCGCAGAGTTCGACCTTCTCGGCGAAGGAACGTGCCTGCATCGCGTTAAGCCGCTCGCGGGCGAAGGCCTGAACTTCGCTTTGCGCGACGGTGACGACGAAACCTTCCGGCCCTTTGACGTTGAACGCGGCACGCACGACGATCACCACCCAGATGATGGCGATCGCCGTGTATACCAGCTTTGCGTTGCGGCCTTCAAACATCAGGCCGTTGCTTTGGCGTCAGTTCTTGGCCCCTAGTTTTTGGCTTTATCGACCAGCTTGTTGGCGGCGATCCACGGCATCATGGCGCGCAGCTTTTCGCCGGTCTGCTCGATCGGGTGAGCCGCAGCCTGCTTGCGCGCGGCCTTGAGTTCGGGCTGACCCGCACGGTTATCGAGCACGAAGTTCTTCACGAAGCGGCCCGACTGGATGTCGGCGAGCACGCGCTTCATTTCGGCCTTGGTCTCATCGGTGATGATGCGCGGGCCGGTGGTGATGTCGCCATATTCAGCGGTGTTCGAGATCGAATAGCGCATGTTGGCGATGCCGCCTTCATACAGCAGGTCGACGATCAGCTTGGTTTCGTGGAGGCACTCGAAATAGGCCATTTCCGGCGCGTAACCGGCCTCGACCAGCGTTTCGAACCCGGCCTGGATCAGGTGGGTGATCCCGCCGCACAGCACGGCCTGCTCGCCGAACAGATCGGTTTCGCATTCCTCGCGGAAGTTGGTCTCGATGATGCCCGAACGCCCGCCGCCGACAGCGCTGGCATAGGCGAGGGCTACGTCATGCGCAGCGCCGCTTGCGTCCTGATGGATGGCGATCAGGCACGGGACGCCGCCGCCCTTCACATATTCGGAGCGCACGGTGTGGCCGGGGCCCTTGGGCGCGATCATGATCACGTCGATATCGGCGGGCGGCTCGATCAGGCCGAAATGCACGTTAAGGCCGTGTGCGAAGGCGAGCGCGCTGCCGGGCTTCATGTGCCCCTTGATGTCATTCTCCCAGATCGCCGCCTGATGTTCATCGGGCGCGAGGATCATGATGAGGTCAGCCCACTGCGCGGCCGCCGTGTTGGTCAGCACCTTGAAGCCGGCCGCTTCGACCTTCTTGGCGGTCGCCGAACCCTCGCGTAGAGCGATGGCGACTTCGGCCACGCCGCTGTCGCGCAGGTTTTGCGCATGGGCATGGCCCTGCGAGCCATAGCCGACAATCGCGACCTTCTTGGGCTTGATCAGATTGAGATCGGCATCGGCGTCGTAGTAGACTTTCATTTCTTCTTCCTCGTCATTCCGGCGAAGGCCGGAACCCAGTTCCGGCGCCAGTGAAAATGGATCCCGGCCTGCGCCGGGAAGACGTAAATCTCAAAAAATCATGCCCCCAGCGGCCCACGCAGCATCCCGACCACGCCGGTGCGACCGACCTCGACCAACCCCAGCTCGCGCATCAACGCGATGAAACTGTCGACCTTTTCGGGCGGGCCGGTGATTTCGAAGATGAAGCTCTCGGTCGTGGTGTCGACCGGCCGCGCGCGGAAAATGTCGGCGAGGCGCAGCGCCTCGACCCGCTTTTCGCCGGTGCCCGTGACCTTGATCAGCGCCAGCTCGCGCTCCACGTGCGGCCCGGCGGTGGTGAGGTCGATCACCTTGTGCACCGGCACCAACCGTTCGAGCTGCGCTTCGATCTGGTCAATCACCGATGGCGGGCCATTGGTGACGATGGTGATGCGGCTGACGGCGTGATCTTCGGTGATGTCGGCCACGGTCAGGCTGTCGATGTTGTAGCCGCGCGCGGTGAACAGGCCGGTGATCTTGGCGAGGATGCCCGGCTCGTTGTCGACCATCACGGTCAGCACATGGCGTTCGGAGGCCGCTTCGGTGATTTTCATTGCATGGTTCCCCGTAAAGCAGCGGCCTTAGACCAGCGCCTTGGCCTCGTCGTCCATCGTGCCGTCGACCTTGTCGCCGTACAGCATCATGTCGGTATGCGCCGCGCCTGACGGGATCATCGGCAGGCAGTTGGCATCCTGCGCGACGAGGCAGTCGACAATCACGGGGCCGGGATGATCCAGCATCCGCATGATCCCGTCATCCAGATCGCGCTCCTCGGTGATGCGGATGCCCTTCCACCCGTAAGCTTCGGCTAGCTTCACGAAATCGGGGAGGCTGTCGGAGTAGCTGTTCGAATAGCGGCTCTCATAGGTCAGTTCCTGCCACTGGCGGACCATGCCCATATATTCGTTGTTGAGGATGAAGATCTTGACCGGCAGGCGGTATTGGCTCGCGGTGCCGAGTTCCTGGATGTTCATCTGGATCGAAGCTTCGCCCGCGATGTCGATCACCAGCGCGTCCGGGTGGCCCAATTGCGCGCCGATCGCGGCGGGCAGGCCGTAGCCCATCGTGCCGAGGCCGCCGCTGGTCAGCCATTTGTTCGGGTCTTCAAATCCGAAATACTGCGCCGCCCACATCTGGTGTTGGCCGACTTCGGTGGTGATAATCGGATTGCGGCGGTGGGTGAGGGCGTGGAGCCGCTCAACCGCCTTTTGCGGCATGATCATGCCCGGATGCTTCACCGAGCGTTCGGGATAGGCAAGACACTCACGCGCGCGCCAACCGGCGATCCGGGCTTTCCATTCGCCCAGATTGCGCGCTTGCCGTGCGCCCCACGCCTCGATCATCTGCGCCAGCACCGTGCCACAATCACCGACAATGCCCATGTCGACCGGCACGGTCTTGTTGATCGAGGAGCGGTCGATATCGATGTGGATCTTCTTGGAGTCCGGCGAGAAGGCATCAAGCCGGCCGGTCACCCGGTCGTCGAAGCGCGCGCCGATGCAGACCATCACGTCGCACTTGTTCATCGCCATATTGGCTTCGTAGGTGCCGTGCATCCCGAGCATCCCGAGCCAATCGGGGTGCTGCGAAGGGAAGGCGCCGAGGCCCATCAGCGTGGACGTGACCGGAGCGCCGGTGATGTCCTGCAACTGGCGCAGCAGGCGGCTCGCCTCCGGGCCCGAATTGATGACCCCGCCGCCGGTGTAGAAGATCGGGCGCTGAGCATTGGCGATCAGTTCGACCGCTTCGATGATCTGATCGACCGGAGCAACCGTCTGCGGCGCATAGCGATGCGCGCCCGCCCGCGTCAGCGCGCGGCGTTCCGAGGGGACGGCGATCTGCACGTTCTTGGGGATGTCGATCACGACCGGGCCGGGCCGACCTGTGGTGGCGATCAGGAAGGCTTCCTTGATCGTGGCGGCCAGATCAGCCGGGTCCTTCACGAGATAATTGTGCTTGGTGCAGTGGCGGGTGATGCCGATCGTGTCCGCTTCCTGAAACGCGTCCGTGCCGATCAGGCTGGTGGGCACCTGCCCGGTTATGACGACCAGCGGGATCGAATCCATCCACGCGTCGGCGATGCCGGTGATCGCATTGGTCGCGCCGGGGCCGGAAGTGACCAGCACCACGCCGGGCTTGCCGGTGGAGCGGGCATAGCCCTCTGCTGCGTGAGCCGCGCCTGCTTCATGGCGGACGAGAATGTGGCGGATGCGCTCATCGCCGAACAATTCGTCGTAAATCGGCAGCACCGCGCCGCCCGGGTAGCCGAAGACATATTCGACGCCCTGTTCGATCAGGCACTGCACGAGGATCGCCGCGCCGCTCATGGCGCTGCTATTGTCCGAAGGCCGCTTGGTCGGGGCAGAGTCCGGCTTGCCGGGCACGGGGCAACTCCATCTATTGGATCGCATGAAGCCAGAAAGGGCCGCACGGACAGGGCGTTAACAACAAAACTGGCCCGACGCAGGGGGCGCATCGGGCCGATTGATGTCGCCGCTAAAGGTTATAATCTGATAGGTCAACCCTTAATTGCGTAATAATGATGCGAAATACGCGCCCAATTCGATACATTCGGATTCATACCCGAGTGCCACCCGAGGCCATTCCGGCGGGGGTTGGCGCCGGAACCACGTGAACTGGCGTTTCGCAAAGTTGCGGGTCGCTTGCGCGCCGGCGGCGATCATCGCTTCGTAGGTGACTTCTTCGTAGAGAAACGCGGCAATCTCGGGCACGCCTATGGCACGCATGACCGGCAAATCGGGGTCAAGCTGGCGGGCGAGCAGGGCTTCGACCTCGGAAATCGCGCCTGCCTCCAGCATCGTTTCGAACCGCAGGTCGCAGCGCTCATAAAGCCACGGCCGGTCGGGTTCGAGCAGCAGCGGGTAGAGCGTCACCTCGTCGCCGATCCCACCTGCCTTGGCGAGCTGCCAATCGCCCAGCGTCACGCCGGTCGAGCGTTTCACCTCAAGCGCTCGGGCGATCCGCTGGCGATCTCCCGGATCAAGCTCGGCGGCGCGCAGGGGGTCTTCCAGCTGGAGCAGCTTGTAAGCCGCATCCTCGGGCAGTGCGCGAACGGCGGCACGCACGGCGGGGTCGATTTCAGGGATCGGGGCGATGCCTTCGATCAGCACCTTCACATACATTCCGGTGCCGCCAACCAGGATCGGCACATCGCCCGCCGCATGGCACTTGGCGATTTCGGCCTTGGCCGCTGTCGCCCATGCGGCGACCGAGCACGCCTCCGCCCCGTCCCAAGCCCCGAACAGGCGATGCTCGATGCCTTCCATCTCATCCTCGGAGGGACGCGCGGAGAGCACCTGCAAGTCGGCATAGACCTGCGCGCTATCGGCATTGATGATGACAGGCCGCTGGCCGGTCTCGGCGAGGGCGTGGGCAAGTGCGAGCGCAATCGCGCTCTTGCCGCTCGCGGTCGGCCCTGCGATGAGCGCGAGCGGTGCTGGTGGAGATACAGGAATGCTCATTGCGCGGCTGATAGCAGAGACGACAGAATGTGAAACGCGTCTCGATGCGCTGTCGGGTGCTTTGGCGCAAAGCGGCGTGCCGCTGGAAGCAGCCGCCATGCCCGAAGGCGATGACGGCGTTCTCGAACTACATATGGGTGAGGGCGATCCCGCCGCCGTGCTGGCTGCTATCGATGCAGTGTTCGAGCCTGCCGCGATGCTGGTTGCGCGCGGGGCGATCGAAGTGCCGCGGCTGTTCGTCTCGGACATGGACTCGACCATGATCGGGCAGGAATGCATCGACGAGCTGGCGGATTACGCCGGCTTGAAGCCGCAAATCGCCGCGATCACGGAACGCGCGATGCAGGGCGAACTTGATTTCGAAGCCGCGTTGCGGGAGCGGGTGGCGCTGCTCGCGGGTCTGGAGGAAAGCGCGATACATGCCTGCCTTGCTGACCGGATCACTGCCACGCCGGGGGCAAAGGTGCTGGTGGCGACACTGGCGGCGCTCGGCACGCGGACGGTGCTGGTGACGGGCGGTTTCCATCACTTTGCTGATCCCGTGGCAGAGATGCTCGGCTTTCACCGGGTGGTCGGCAACCGGCTTGGGGTCGAAGGCGGCAAGCTCACCGGGGGGCTGATCGGCCCTATCACCGACAGCGCGGTCAAGGCTGCTGTGTTGCGTGATGAATTGACTGGGCTGGGCGAGGGCGCACATAGCCTCGCCACCGGAGACGGCGCGAATGACATCCCGATGATCGAAGCGGCCACCTATGGCTTTGCCTATCGCGCCAAGCCCAAGGCGCGCGCAGCGGCCAATGGGCGTGTCGATGCGGGCGATCTGACGGCGGTTTTGTGCCTTCTCGGTGTGCCGCGCAGTGACTGGCGTGACGCGTGATCGCCACCGGGAACGGGGAGGCGCAAAAAGGGTTTTGTTTGTGATACCGAATCGGTTATTAACATTGGTGTAAGCAAGCGGGGCTAAAGCCAGCCCATCTTGAAGGACCGCACTCGCATGACCCAACCCGATCGTGACGCCTACACCCGCATGTTCGCCGCCGACGGCACCGTGTTGTTGCACCCTGATCGCCCGGCGGCGAAGTATCGCCCGATGCGCGCGGTCCGCAACTTTCGGAAGTTGATGAAAGACAAGGAAGACACCGCAGCCGTCTTCAAGATTTTCGAATCGCTGCCCTCGAAGGATTTCCTTCCGCGCGTCGCAGAACTTGCCTTGTCCGAGCGCGGTGAAATGCTGCGGTCAGCCGAGCCAAACCTGCCGGAGATTCTCGACGATCATGCCGCTCTACGCCGCACACCTGCTGGTAGCCTTGCTCATGCCTATTGCGATTTCATGGAGGCCGAGGGGCTTTCAGCTGCGGGCTTGGTCGCCGAATCCGATCGCGCTGGGCGGCCGCGATACCCTGATCTGATCGAATGGTTCATCAATCGTTCGCGCGATACGCATGACCTGTTCCACATTCTCACCGGTTATGGCCGCGATGCGCTGGGCGAAGCCAGCGTACTGCTGTTCACGCATGGCCAGTCGCCCAGCCAGGGCCACCTGCTGATCGGTTATGCTGGTGCCGCCAACATCAAAAATCTGGCCAAGGGCAGCGCCGCGCCGGTGTTTGGTGCCGTGCGCGAGGCGCATCGGACCGGCAAGGGTGCGCCGCAGCTCATGGCTCAGCCGATCCGCGAGCTGCTGGCCCGTCCGCTTGACGAGGTGCGCGCCGAAATGCGCATCCCGCAGCCCCAACAATATCGCGAATGCCACCGCATCTGGCAGGCCGAGGGGATTGACCCTCACAACCTTCTGGCAAGCAAGTCGGCCGAACCGGAACTGCTCGCTGCTTAATTCCTTGCGTCATAGCCAGCTGGCGATTTGCTCCAGCGGTTTCTTGACCAATGCATGGGCCGGAACGGTCGCGTCCGGGGCAGGGCGGCCTGCGACGACGATCATCACCGGCTTTTCCCATTCGGGCCGTTCGCAAATCCGGCGCAGGAATCCCATTGGGGACGGCGTGTGGGTGAGCGTTGCTACCCCAGCCTCGTGCAGGGTCGCCAGCAGCAGCCCGCAGGCAATGCCGACGCTTTCATTGACGTAGTAGTTCTGCGTCTCCCCATCCTCGGCGATCCCGCCCTTCCGCTGTGCGAAGACGACGATCAGATAGGGCGCCGTTTCGAGGAAGGGTTTGTCGGCATCGGTCCCCAAGTCCTTGAGCGCCGAGAGCCATTCCGCGCCTGCCTTGGGCTCATCGCCGTCCGCGCCATAGAAGCGCCGCTCCTCAGCCTCCGCCGCTTCGCGGATCGCGCGCTTGCGGTCAGGCGCCGTGATGACGGCGAAATGCCACGGTTGATGATTGGCGCCCGAAGGCGCGCTTCCGGCAGCGGCAATGGCGGCTTCGATCACGCCGCGCGGGACGGGCGCGTCGGAGAACCAGCGGCAGGTGCGGCGCTGTTTCAGGCGCTGGGCAAAATCCTGCACGCGCGCAACAGCCTCCTCATCAGACAGATGCGGCAGGGTATATGGCTGGGCGTCATGGGCGTTCATCGGTGGGCGTGTGACCTCGATCGAGCGGGCAATGGACATTTAACTGACATTGATGTAAGTGGCATTTCCTGAACCTAATTCGCGACTCGCGCAAAGGACGTTACACGATGGCCTTCACCGATCTTCCGCTGCTTGCCCCCGAACGCAAGGTGTCGGGCTTCCGGCCGCTCAAGGTGCTGCACCATTTCGGCAAGCTGGTCGATGACAAGGAGGACACCGAGCAGGTGTTCCACATCATCGAAGCGACCAAAGGCAGGCGCAGCCTTGCGCAGGCGCGCGATTTCGTCCGATCGACCGAAGGTCAGCGCTTCCTTGCCGATGGCGTGGATATCCCCGCAATGCTCGATGATCACGCGCGCTGGGCCGATTGCGCGCCGAACAGCGTTGCGGCGCATTACATCGCCTTCATGAAGCGCGAAGGCCTGTCGGCGGCAGGTCTGGTGGCCGAGAGCCACCGCTGGGCGCCGCCAGAAAGCCTGCCGCGCGATCAGACCCAGTGGTATTTCGATCGCCAGCGCGACACGCATGACCTGTTCCACGTGCTGACCGGCTATGGCCGCGATGCGCTGGGCGAGGTCAGCTTGCTGGGCTTCTCCTATGAGCAGAATCACAACACCGGCATCCTGTTCATCGCCTATGCCGGCGCGCGCCAGATCAAGAAGGTGAGCGGCACCAAGGCGCCGATCTTCGCCGCGATCAAGGAAGGCCGCAGGCTGGGCCGTGCTGCCGCCAAGATTTCGCATCAGGACATTGCAGCGCTGATGCACGAGGATATCGGCGAAGCGCGGGCGCGGCTGAATATCGGCAAGCCCGAGGTCTATCGCCAGTGTCTTGCGATCCTTGAGGGCGAGGGCATGATGCGGGAGGATTTGACGCTCGGCGGGGCTGGCGCGGAGGCGGCCTGAGGCTTCAGCGCAGTTCCTTGCGGATCACGAGCTTGAGGCCTGACCAGACCTCGTCAATCGCGCAAACCTTGGTGTCGACCAGACCGAGGGGCAGGGCAATCTCGCGGATTGTGTCTTCGGTGATGTCGGTTTCGACCTTGGCGGCTTTCTTCGGCCAGCTCACCCAGATCTGACCTTCTGGCGCAATCTGATGCCGCAGCGCGGTGAGCTGCGTCTCCAGCGCGGCGCGGGTCGTCACGAAGATATGCGCGGCATCGATCCCTTCGGCCGGGTCGGCTACGAAGAACAGTTCGAGCGCATATTCGTCGATCTCGTCGATAACATGCTCGGGCATGGCGTCGAACCACACCCGCATCCCGTCACGCAAGTTCAGCTTCTTGACGAGCGGCGTGCCGGAATAGCCGGAGGTCATTGCTCAGGATTCCATCCACTCGTCGAAGAACCGCTGGTTTGCGGCGCGCAATTCGATGAGCGGGATGCCGAGCACCTGATCACCGCCCACGGTGCCGATCCGCTGGAAGCCAATCTGCGCCGTGTCCGCATCGCGCGTGCCCTTGGCGAGGGCGGCGTTGAGCGCTGCGACATCGGGGACGGTCACCAGATAGCGCCCCTGATCCTCACCGAACCACCATTGCGCAGGTGAATAATCGGGATTGCCCGCCAGATCGGCCTCGGCCCCGATGCCGCCTGCGAGCGCCATTTCCGCGAGCGCCACGGCAAGGCCGCCGTCGGACAGGTCGTGGACAGCATTGACGAGACCATCAGCAATCAATTCATGGATGATCTCGCCAGCCGTGCGCTCGACCACCAGATCGGTCGGCGGGGTGCGACCCGCTTCCACGCCTTTGACGACGCGCAGCCACAGCGACTGGCCGAGGTGCGAGCGGGTGGGGTCGGGCTTGGCCCAGAATTCCGGCCCGACGAGGTAGATCGCATCGCCGGCCTGCTTGAAGTGCATCGTCATCATCTTCGACAGATCGGTGATGATGCCGACGCCGCCGATAGCCGGGGTGGGCAGGATCGCCGAACCGCCGCCGGTGGCCTTGCTCTCATTGTAGAGCGACACGTTCCCGCTCACGATCGGGAAGTCCAGCATCCGGCAGGCATCGCCCATGCCTTCGAGCGCGTGGACGATCTGCGCCATGATCTCGGGACGCTGGGGGTTGGCGAAGTTGAGGCAGTTGGTCACTGCCAGCGGGCGTGCACCAACCGCACAAAGGTTGCGGTAGGCTTCGGCAATGGCCTGCTTACCACCCTCGTACGGATCGGCGAAGACATAGCGCGGGGTGCAATCGGTGGTGATGGCGAGCGCCTTGCCCGTGCCATGCACTCGCACCACACCCGCGTCCCCGCCAGTCTGGAGCGTATCGGCGCCGACCTGCGAATCATATTGCTCGGCAATCCAGCGGCGTGAGGCGAGGTCGGGCGAGCCCATCATCGTCAGCAGGTCCGCCGCGATGTCATCGCTCGCGGGCACCTCGCCGAGCGGCTTCACGCCCGCCCACACCGCGTATTCTTCCTTGGAGAGGTAAGGCCGGTCATAAAGCGGGGCATCGTCGGCGAGCGGATCGAGCGGAATGTCGCACACCACTTCGCCATTGAATTCGAGCACCATGTGGCCGGTGTCGGTGACTTCGCCGATCACCGCGAAATCGAGCTCCCACTTCTTGAAGATCGCCTCGGCCATCGGCTCCTTGCCGGGCTTCAGCACCATGAGCATCCGCTCCTGGCTCTCGCTCAGCATCATTTCATAGGGCGTCATACCGGTTTCACGGCAAGGGACCTTGTTCATGTCGAGCCGGATGCCCGCGCCACCCTTGGACGCCATTTCGACCGACGACGAGGTCAGGCCCGCCGCGCCCATATCCTGAATGGCGACGATGGCATCGGTCGCCATCAGTTCGAGGCAGGCCTCGATCAGCAGCTTCTCGGTGAAGGGATCGCCGACCTGCACCGTCGGGCGCTTTGCATCGGCATCTTCGCCGAAGTCCGCGCTCGCCATGGTCGCGCCGTGGATGCCGTCGCGCCCGGTCTTGCTGCCGACATAGACGATCGGGTTCCCGAGCCCGGTCGCAGCCGAATAGAAAATCTTGTCCTGATCAGCCACGCCCACGGTCATCGCATTGACGAGAATGTTGCCATCGTAAGCCGGGTGGAAATTGGTTTCGCCCGCCACGGTCGGCACGCCCACGCAGTTGCCGTAACCGCCGATGCCCGCAACCACGCCCTGGACCAGATGCTTCATCTTGGGGTGTTCGGGCCGTCCGAACCGCAGCGCATTGGCATTGGCCATCGGCCGCGCGCCCATAGTGAAGACGTCGCGCAGGATGCCGCCGACGCCCGTCGCCGCGCCCTGATAGGGTTCAATGTAGCTCGGGTGGTTGTGGCTCTCCATCTTGAAGATCGCCGCCTGCCCGTTGCCAATGTCGATCACGCCCGCGTTCTCACCCGGACCGCAGATCACCCACGGGGCCTCGGTCGGCAACTTTTTGAGGTGCAGGCGCGAGGACTTGTAGCTGCAATGCTCCGACCACATCACCGAGAAGATGCCAAGCTCCACAAGGTTCGGCTCGCGGCCCAGCGCGTGCAGGACGCGCTCGTATTCCTCGGGCGAAAGGCCGTGCTGTTCGACGATTTCAGGGGTGATGGTGGTCGACTGGGACATGGACAGGGACTCCTTGGGCAGCCCCCTAGATTACTGAAGCGCGAAGGCCAAGTTGCCGCGTTTGCGGAACCAGCGATTCTCCCCGACCCACGTCGCCAGCGCGGTCATGATCCCGAAAGCGAGCAGCGCCTGCATGGCGAAGAATACCCCGGCGCTCTCCGGGTGCGGGCCGAACCAGCTGATCGCCTGCAACAGCAGCATCACGCCGATGAGAATCGCAGGCGGCCCCGCCGGGCCACGCGTCCGGCGCAGATAAAAGGCGAAGGCGCCAAGCGTCAGCCCCAGCTCCAGCGGGATCGCGACCCACGGCATGTCCCACAGGCCCAGCCCGAGTTTGGGCGGCGTGCCGTCCAGCGTCAGATCGGGCACGTGTACCAGCCAGTCGAGCAGCCAGTGCGACAGCACCACTAGTCCGGCCAGCGCGCCCAGCTTCACATCGCGGCGCTGCACCGCCACCACGCCGAGCAGCGCGGCGGCAAAGATCGTGGTTCCGATCAGGCTGTGGGTATAGGGCATGTGATAAAAGTCGATCGGCGACATCACACTTGCTGGCGGGTCGACGATGCGCATGTGCTCGACGCCGATGATGCTGAAGATGAAGAACGCCCAGTCGACCAGCTGCGCCGCCACGAACATCAGCCCCAACCGCGGCCGCTCAGGGCTGACCGCAGCGGCGACGAAAGCAGGGGCGAAGTGGCCGATGAACATGGAAGCAGCGTGCGCCTCAGCTGGGCGTTGCGGCGGTGGCCGGGACGAAGCGGAGCACCACAAAGGTGGCAATCCCGCTCGCCGCGCCGGTCACGAACGCGCCCCACAAGATATCGAGCACGCTGATATGCGTCGCCCAGACCTTCATCACCGCCTGCGAGGTGAGGTCGAAGGTGGCGTAGCACAGCGCGCCAAGCAAAATCCCGTTGAGCACGGCAGCTTGCACCGTCCCGCTCTCGATCCCCGGACGGATTGCAAACCAGGTGATGCCGGCGATGTAGATCAGATAGAAGGCAATCGCCGCACCGGCGTTGAAGTCCTTGGCCATGATCTCGCCGATCACCGGGCGATAGAGATTGCCCGCCGCCCAGCGCAGCCAGACGATGTCAAACGCCAGAAAGGATACGGCTGCGACGCCATAGGCGATGATCCACTTAAGCATATTGCGTGCAATTCCTGTTTTGGTGATCCCGCCCGTCACGGCCAGCCTTGACCGCGCCCGCGCGCCCCGTCAATGCTTGGCACCATGGACGAGGGCACAGGATCACCGGCAACTGCCGGACAAGACATTGCAGGCATGAGCTTCGAGCAGGCGCTGGCCGCGCTCGAACAGATCGTGCAGGCGCTTGAGCGCGGGGATGTGCCGCTGGATCAGTCGATCAGCCTTTATGAACGCGGAGAGGCGCTGCGGCTTGCCTGCCAGCAGCGGCTCGACGCGGCGCAGGCTCGGATCGAGCGGATTGTGACGGCAGCCGATGGCCGGGCGACCGGCACTCAGGCCTTTGACGCGGAAGGCTGAACCGATGCTGGCAGAGACACAAGGCAATGTGCTGAGCGACGCGATCCGCAATGTGCAGTCCGAAATCGATTCGCTGTTCGATGCGCTGTTGCCGGTGCCGGATGATACCAGCGCGCGTTTGATCGAGGCGATGCGCTATGCCGCGATCGGCGGCGGCAAGCGGGTGCGCCCGCTGCTGGTGTGCAGCACCGCCAGCCTGTTCGGCGTCTCGCGTGATGCGGCGCTGCGCGCGGGCGCTGCGATTGAGGCGATCCACGTCTATTCGCTGATCCACGATGACTTGCCCTGCATGGACAATGACGATCTGCGCCATGGCAAGCCGACCCTGCACAAGGTCTATGACGAGGCAACCGCGGTGCTGGCGGGCGATGCGCTCCATGCGCTGGCCTTCGAAATTCTCGCGGACGATGCCACCAGCGAAGACCCCTTCACCCGCAGTGAGCTGATCCTGACGCTGGGCAAGGCATCGGGGATGCACGGCATGGCCGGCGGGCAGATGATGGACATGGTCGCGGATGAGGAAGGGGTCGAATATGACCTCCACACCATCACCCGGCTGCAACAGCTGAAAACCGGCGCGCTGCTGGCTGCCAGTGTCGAGATGGGGGCAATCCTCGGCAAGGTCGCGCCGCAGGGCCGCGCGCATCTGAGGGCTTATGCCCGCGATATCGGCCTCGCGTTCCAGATCGCTGACGATCTGCTCGATGTCGAAGGCGATATCGAGAAGGCGGGCAAGGCGCTGCGCAAGGACGAAAGCCAAGGCAAGCAGACCTTCGTGACGCTGATGGGCGCGGAAAAGGCCCGTGAACAGGCCCGCGCGCTGGTCGATCAGGCCGTCCTGCGCCTTGCCTCCTATGGCAGCGAGGCGGACATCCTGCGCGCGCTCGCCCGCTTTATCGTCGAACGCGAGTCCTGAGCGAAGTTCTCACGGCAAACAGAGGGGAAAGCTGATGGCATTCCGGCAGATGATTCAGGAAGAAAGCCGTGGCGGTGTCACCATGCGGGTGCATCGCTATGTCGAAAAGAAGATGGTCGCGCGCGGGCTGCCCACCGGTGTGGAAGGCCAGATGCACTACATCGCCGAGCCGACGGATGTGCACCAGCTTGAAATCGAACTCAGCAACGCATCGGTTCTGATCGAACCGGGCGCGCTGCAATACTCCTATGGCAACCTCAGCGCCGAAGTGGTCCGCCACGAGGCGAACAAGGGCTTCTTCGCGCGCGCCGCCGCCTCAGCCGCGACCGGCGAATCTGCCCATGCGACGCGTTATTCCGGATCGGGCACGATCTGGTGCGAGCCGGTGCGCCGACATTTCGTGCTGGCGACGATGGATGGCCCGCAAGATGCTTTGCTGCTGGATGACCGGGCGTTCTATGCCTGCGCGGCAGAGATTTCGCTGACCACGCATATGCACAAATCGGTCTCGGGCATGTTTTCGGGCAATGGCCTCGCACAGCCCAAGATCACGGGTTCAGGGGTGTTCGCTGTCGAAAGCCCGGTGCCGGTGCACGAAATTGACGAGGTGCCGGTGCGCCCCGGTGAGGAAGTCGTGGTCGATGGCGATTTCATGCTGATGTATTCCGCCTCGCTTGAAGTGACGATTGGCCCGCTGGTGCAGGGCCTGCGCAGCGCGATGCGGTCAGGTGAGGGATTTGTCTACAAGATGCGTGGTTCCGGCAGCGTCTGGGTCACGCCGTCAGCCCGGATCGCCTGAGCCGAACACGCGCCAGACCAAGGGAGAGGACATTGTCATGAGCCGCCGCATCGGGATTTACCCGGGGACATTCGATCCCATCACGCTGGGCCACGCCGACATCATCCGGCGCGGGTCAAAGCTGGTCGATCACCTGATAATCGGTGTGACCACCAATCCGTCCAAGAACCCGATGTTCTCCACCGACGAACGCTTCCGCATGGTGGAGCGCGAGGTCGCGAACATGGGCCTCAGCAATGTCGAGGTGGTGGGCTTCAACGCGCTGCTGGTGAAATTCGCACAGAAGCAGGGCGCCAATGTCATTATCCGCGGCCTGCGCGCCGTGGCCGATTTCGAGTACGAATATCAGATGGCTGGCATGAATCAGCAGCTCGACGACGATATCGAAACCGTGTTCCTGATGGCGGATGTCTCGCTCCAGCCGATCGCGTCCAAGCTGGTCAAGGAAATCGCGGTCTATGGCGGCGATATCGCCCGCTTCGTCAGCCAGCCTGTATGCGAGGAAGTTAACGCCCGTGTGCGCGAGCAGGGGATGAAGGGCGATTACTAAGGCTCAGCCATCGCGGTAATGCGCCTCTCATTCATTGCAGTGTCAGCCGGGCAGGGCTAAAGCGCCCGCATAAATCCGGATGGAACCATGATCATCACCAAGCTTGCGCCTGCCCTTGCCGCCCTGTTGCTGTTCACCGCCCCGCAGGCGGCGTTCGCCCAGAAGCAGAAGGACGATACCCCGCCCGAGGCTTTCGGCGACAATGCCGAAAAGGCGGATGAGGAAGCCGTCCCCACAGTCGCGCGCACCTATCCGCCGATCAATTTTGATCCCACGGTCGATCCCGACAATGTCTGGGTGCTCGATCTGTCGAACGGCCAGCGGGTCAAGATCCGCCTAGCTGCCGAATGGGCGCCCGCCCATGCCGAACGGATCAAGACGCTCACCCGCGCAGGCTTTTACAATGGCGTGGTGTTTCACCGCGTGATCGAAGGCTTCATGGCGCAGGGCGGCGATCCGACCGGCACCGGGCAGGGCGGCAGCGAGCTTCCCGATCTGAAGGCCGAATTCAACCCGATGCCGCACGTGCGCGGCACGCTGTCGATGGCGCGCGCTTCGGAGGAGGACAGCGCCAACAGCCAGTTCTTCATCGTGTTCTACCCGCGCTTCAGCCTCGACAAGAAATACACCAATTTCGGCCGGGTGATCGAGAACATGGAAGCGGTTGATGCGATCAACCGTGGCGAGCCTCCCGCGACGCCGACCTATATCCTCCAGGCCTCGCTCGCCAGCGACAACCTGCCGCCCCCGCCGCCGCCCGCTCCGGCTCAGGATGCGCCGATTTCGGCTGATATGTTGAGCGCGCCGATCCCCTAAGGGGCTTCCCGCGGGCGCGCCATCGGGCTACGGGCGCGCGCCATGAAGGTTGACCTGTTCGATTTCGATTTGCCCAATGAACGCATAGCGCTTCGACCGGTGCGCCCGCGCGATGCGGCGCGGATGCTCGTTGTGCGCGGGGCGGATGCTCCATTCGAGGATCGCGGCGTGCGCGACCTGCCGAGCCTGCTGAACGCGGGCGACGTGCTGGTGTTCAACGATACCCGCGTAATTCCCGCTCAGCTCGAAGGCCGACGTGCCGATGGCGAGGCCAAGATCGGCGCCACTCTCCACAAGCGGCTCGACCTCAGGCGCTGGCAGGCTTTCGTCCGCAACGCCAAGCGCGTGAAGGAGGGCGACCAGATCGTCTTCGGCGGCGGCGTCACCGCGATTGCCGAAGCGCGGCTTGCCGATGGGTCGATCACTCTGTTCTTCGAAGGCGAGGAACCCGTCGAAGTTCTGCTCGACCGTGCCGGCACCATGCCGCTGCCGCCCTATATCGCGTCGAAGCGCGGGGTCGATGCGCAGGATCTCGAGGACTACCAGACGATGTTCGCGCGCGAGGAAGGCGCGGTTGCCGCTCCCACCGCCTCGCTGCATTTCACCCCAAGACTGGTCGACGCGATCGACGCCGCCGGGATCGGGCGGGCGATGCTGACGCTGCACGTCGGGGCGGGCACATTCCTGCCGGTAAAGGCGGACGACACCGACGATCACCAGATGCACGCCGAGTTCGGCCGCATCTCGGCAGAGACCGCCAATCAGCTCAACGAAGCCCGCGCCAAGGGTGGCCGGATCATCGCGGTCGGCACCACCTCGCTGCGGCTGCTCGAAAGCGCGGTGGATGAGAACGGCATCATCCAGCCTTTCGCCGGAGACACCGCGATCTTCATCACGCCGGGTTACAAACTGCGCGCGGTCGATGGGCTGATGACCAATTTCCACCTGCCTAAATCGACCCTGATGATGCTGGTTTCTGCGCTGATGGGGCGTGATCGGATGATGGCGGCCTACCAGCACGCCATCGCGAATGAATACCGCTTCTATTCCTATGGTGACTCCTCGCTGCTGCTCCCGTAATCGGTAGCAATGAGCGAACCTATCCTCTCGATCCGCGGCCTGACCAAGACCTACAAGAACGGCCCGCGGGCGCTTGATTCGGTCGATCTCGATATCCGCCCGGGTGAGATCTTTGCGCTGCTGGGGCCGAATGGGGCGGGCAAGACCACGTTGATCGGCGCGGTATGCGGGCTGGTTCGGCCCACGGGCGGGACGATCACCGCTTTCGGGCAAGACCTGTCGCGCGATTGGCGCAAGGCCCGCGCACGGATCGGACTGGTGCCGCAGGAACTCGCGACCGATATGTTCGAGACCGTGTGGCGCGCCATCGCCTATTCGCAAGGTCTGTTCGGCCGCCCCTATGATCCCGCGCGGCTTGAGGAGATCCTGCGCAGCCTGTCGCTGTGGGACAAGAAGGACGCACAGATTCGCGCGCTGTCCGGCGGGATGAAGCGCCGCGTGCTGATCGCCAAGGCACTGGCGCATGAGCCAGAGTTGCTGTTTCTCGACGAACCAACCGCCGGTGTCGATGTCGAACTGCGCAAGGATATGTGGCAGCAGATTGCGGCGCTGAAAGAGCGCGGCGTCACCATCATCCTCACCACCCACTACATCGAGGAAGCCGAGGAAATGGCCGACCGCGTCGGCATTATCCGCGGAGGGCGTATCCTGATGGTGGATGAAAAACGCGCGATGATGGAGCGGCTCGGCACCACCGAGGCAGTGATCACCTTGGCCGCGCCGCTGGCCGCGATTCCGCCTGCGCTTGCCGGGTTCCCGGTGGAGATTGGTGCGGACGGGATGCAGCTGATCTATCGCGGCGGGAACGGGCAGGGCGGGGGCCGTGCACAGGTGGCGCAGCTTACCCAAGCGCTAACCCGCGCGGACATTGCCTATACCAGCCTCGACATCCACGATTCGTCGCTGGAAGACATTTTCGTCGGCCTGCTGGGCGAGAAGGAGGCCGCGTGATGTATTTCAACGCTCGCAGCGCGCTCGCCATCTACCGCCGCGAAATGGCCCGCGCTTTCCGCACCGCATTCCAGTCGATCCTCTCTCCGGTGCTGACCACCTCGCTCTATTTCGTGGTGTTCGGATCGGTAATCGGCGCGCGGATGGAGCCGATTGGCGGCGTGCCTTACGGTGCCTTCATCATTCCCGGCCTGCTCATGCTGACGCTGCTGGGCGAGACCACCAGCAACGCGAGTTTCGGTATCTATATGCCGCGCTTCACCGGCACGATCTACGAACTGCTCTCCGCACCTGTCGGCGTGGCCGAGACGCTGGCCGGTTTCGTCGGGGCGGCGGCGACCAAGGGGCTTATTCTGGCCGCCATCATCCTCGGCACGGCGACGTTCTTTGTGGATTACGAGATCAAATATCCGTTGCTGGCCGCGTTCTACATCATGCTGGTCGCGGCCAGCTTTGCGCTGTTCGGCTTCATTCTTGGCATCTGGGCGGATAGCTTCGAAAAGCTCGGGATCATTCCGATGCTGATCCTTACGCCGCTGACCTTTTTGGGCGGCACATTCTATTCGATCCGCGAATTGCCCAGCCCCTGGGACGCCGTCGCGCTCGCCAATCCGATCGCTTTTCTGGTGAGCGGCCTGCGTTATAGCTTCTACGGTGTGTCCGATGTGCCGATTGGCGTGTCGCTCGGCCTCACAATCGGCTTCCTGGCGCTATGTACCCTTGTTATTGCAGTGATTTTCCGCACAGGATGGCGTCTTCGCGAGTGACGTTCGTAGATCGCCAAAGGCTCTTGGTCGGACCATATGCACTGTCTGGCTGACATTAACGGCAAGTCCAACCTTCGTTCATTGCGCAGAAAGTCACGCATTCCTAGATGTTTGACCACCTGCTGCACCCCCTGCGGCCGGTCAAACGAAGGATAACAAGAATGAAAAAGATCGCATTCGCTTCGCTCGCAGCGATGGGCGCGATTGCGCTGCCGGCCGCAGCGCAGGCCCAAGATTCGAACCAGCCGGAAGTCACCATCGGTGCTTCGGTCGGTCTCCACGACCTCGCCGTGGATGTTGAAGATGCCGACCTCGACGGCTTTGACGTCGACGAAAGCGGCGAAATCTTCGGTGGCTTTGCTGCGGTCGACTTCCCGCTGGGCACCAACCTGTTCGCCGGTGTGGAAGGGAACGCCCACTTCGGCAGCGGCCCGATCGACGCGGAATACGGCGCATCAGCCCGTCTCGGCTTCCGCACCGATGGCGGCGCGAAGATCTATGCCCGCGGCGGCTACCAGTGGGTCGACCTCGACGCCGGTAACCTGATCGGCGTGCCCGATTTCGACGAGAGCGACTTCCCCAATCTGGACACCACCGCTGGTGACTACCTCGTCGGCGTCGGCGTTGAAGTTCCCGTGAGCTCGGTTGTCCTGCGCGCCAACGTCGATACCATCGCGTTCGACACCCTGCGCGGCACGGTCGGCGTGGGCTTCAAGTTCTGATCGCCTGATCCGGACTGAGACTGGCAACGGGCCGCTCGTCATCATGGCGGGCGGCCCGTTTGCTTTTGGCCGGCTCGCTTTAGGGGTGACAGGCGGGCGCCGCCTCGCTAGCGCGCGGGGCCAATGACCGCCCCCCGTTTTTCCTTCACCCTCCACGCCACGGACGGCAAGGCCCGTACGGGCACCATCGCCATGCAGCGCGGCGAGATCCGCACGCCGGCCTTCATGCCGGTGGGCACGGCGGCGACGGTCAAGGCGATGAAGCCCGAAGCCGTGCGCGGCACGGGCGCCGACATCATCCTCGGCAACACCTACCACCTGATGCTGCGCCCCGGCGCGGAGCGCGTGGCGCGGCTTGGCGGGCTGCACACCTTCATGAACTGGCCGCGCCCGATCCTGACCGATAGCGGTGGCTATCAGGTGATGAGCCTGAGCGAGTTGCGCAAGCTGACCGAACAGGGCGTCGAATTCCGCAGCCACCTCGATGGCAGCAAGCACATGATCACGCCCGAACGCTCGATGGAAATCCAGCGATTGCTCGGCAGTGACATCGTCATGGCGTTCGACGAATGTCCCCGCGCCGACCGTCCGCGGGACGAGATCGCTGCCTCGATGGAGCTCTCCATGCGCTGGGCCAAGCGTAGCCGCGAAGGCTTTGACAGCGGCGAGGAACATGCGAGCCGCGCCGCTTTGTTTGGCATTCAGCAGGGCGCCCTGCATGAAGACTTGCGCCGGATCAGTGCCGACAAGCTCACCGACATCGGCTTCGATGGCTATGCCGTCGGCGGGCTTGCCGTGGGCGAAGGGCAGGAGGCGATGTTCGGCGTGCTCGACTGCGCGCCCGACATGCTGCCGACGGACCGCCCGCGTTACCTGATGGGTGTGGGCAAGCCCGATGATCTGGTCGGCGCGGTTGAGCGTGGGATCGACATGTTCGATTGCGTGCTGCCGACCCGCTCGGGCCGCAACGGGCAGGCGTTTACGTGGAATGGCCCGCTGAACCTGAGGAACGCGCGCTTTGCCGAGGATACCGGCCCACTGGATGAGCGCTGCCACTGCCCCGTCTGCACCACCTATAGCCGCGCCTATATCCATCACCTCGTCAAATCGGGCGAGATGCTGGGCGCGATGCTGGTGACCGAGCACAACCTCAGCTTCTATCAGGCCTTGATGCAGGGCATGCGCGACGCCATTGCAGGCGGGCGTTTTGCCAGTTTTGCCAGCGACTTCCGCCGGGATTATCTGCACCGGGGGGCTTGAACCCTGCCTTGCCCCCGCTAGTCTGCACCTCATTGCAGAACCGGGGAGCCTTCATGATCTTGGCAAACAAAGCCGCATTGGCGGCGCGTGATCTGCTGCTCGCGGGCAGCGTGCTGGCCGCGGGCGCATTCTCCTCCGACGCTTGGGCGCAAGAGAGTGCTGACGCGGCAGCGACCCGCTTCGGTGCGCGCGGCGATGTGCTCGACATCAGCCTCTCGCCCTCGGGCAACAAAATCGTCTTCGTGGCCGCCGGGCCTGGGCACACCGAGGTCGTCAACGTCATCGACTTCACGGCTGATGCTGCCGTCAAGCCGGTTCTGACCAACACCGAAAAAGTTGTCGACATCGATTCGTGCCAGTGGGCGAGCGAGGAACGGCTGCTGTGCCAGTTCTCCGGCATGGGGGGCGGGAATGGCAGCATCCTGATCCCGTTCGATCGCCTGATCGCGCTTAACGCCGACGGCACCAACATTCGGATGTTAAGTCAGCGGGATTCGCCGCGCGCCTTGGGCATCAACCAGTTCGGCGGCGATGTGATTGCTCTGGATGTGGCGGGCGAAGAAGGCATGGTCATGATGACCCGCAATTTCATCCCGGAGACGACGACAGGGTCACGCCTCGGAAATGAGAAAAGAGGGCTGGGGGTGGATCTGGTCGATACCGCCAATGGGCGCGGGCGGGTGCGCGAACAGCCCGATGATGCAACATTGCGCTATATTGCCGACGAACAGGGTCAGGTTCGGATCAAGGTGCAGGCCTTGAGCGACATCAACGGCAATCTTACCGGCGCCTACCGCTATTTCTTCCGTAAGCCCGACAGCAGCAGTTGGGTGCCGCTAGAAGCCCTCACGATTGATGGGATGCCGGTCGAGCGGATGATACCGCTGGCGGTCGATAGCGCGCGCAATGTCGCTTTCGGCTTTGTCACCAAAAGCGGCTATGATGCGATTGCCGAAGTTGCGCTGGACGGCACGGGGTCTGGCAAACTGCTGATGGCGCGCGGCGATGTCGATGTTGACGGGCTGATCCGGATCGGCCGGAAGAACCGCGTGGTCGGCGCGAGCTACGCTACGGAAAAGCGCGAGATCGCTTACTTCGATCCGGCGCTGGCCAAGCTCGCCGCCGATCTCGGCAAGGCTTTGCCCGATCAACCGCTGGTCAATATCGTTGGCGCCAGTGCGGACGAGCAGAAGCTGCTGCTGATCGCCTCAAGCGACACACAGCCCGGCATGGTCTACCTGTTCGACCGTAAGGCCCGCGCTCTGGAACCACTGCTGCCGCTGCGTCCGCGGCTTGAAGGGCAGGCGATGGGGCAGATGAAGCCAGTCAGTTACCCCGCGCGCGACGGGACAATGATCCCCGCCTATCTCACCCTCCCGCCCGGTTCGAATGGCAAGGGCCTGCCCGCCATCGTCCTGCCCCACGGCGGACCGGCGGCGCGCGACGAATGGGGGTTTGACTGGCTGGTGCAGTACTTCACGGCCAAGGGCTATGCCGTGCTTCAGCCCAATTATCGTGGCTCATCGGGCTATGGCGAAGCGTGGTACGGGCGCAACGGCTTTAAGGCATGGGAAGTCGCGATTGGCGATGTGAATGATGCAGGCCGCTGGCTGGTGAGCGAAGGGATCGTTGTGCCAGACAAGCTTGCCGTCGCCGGGTGGTCCTATGGAGGCTATGCGGCGCTGCAATCGCAGGTGTTGGATCCCGCGCTGTTCAAAGCGGTAGTGGCGATCGCGCCGGTCACCGATCTCGGTTTCCTGATCGCTGACGCTCGCGATTACACCAATTCTCGGCTTGTGCGGGACTATGTGGGCGAGGGTCCGCACGTCGCTTCGGGCAGCCCGCGCCGCCATGCCGAGAAGTTTGCCGCGCCGGTCGCGCTGTTCCATGGCACCCGCGACCTCAATGTCGATGTGCGTCACGCGCAGGCGATGGAGCGCGCCTTGAAAGAAGCGGGAAAGTCCGTGACGTATCGCGAATATGCCGATCTTCAGCATGGGCTCGATGACAGCGCAGCGCGCGCTGAGATGCTGGCCGATATCGGGCGTTTTCTCGATGAGGCGCTTGCCGGCGGTTGATGGCGCGGGAAGCCCCTCGACAAGAGGCATTGTGACCGCTTAGGGCGCTGGCCATGACCGATTTTCCCCTGAGCCCCGAAGACTGCCAGACCATGCCCGAAGTGCGCGCCGGGGTCGATGCGCTCGATGCCGAGCTGGTGGCGCTGCTCGCCAAGCGCTTCGGCTACATGCGCGCCGCTGCCCGGATCAAGCCGACCCGCGATGCGGTGCGTGACGAAGCGCGCAAAGCGAGCGTGATCGCTGCCGCTGTCGCCGAAGCCGAGGCTCAGGGTATCCCCGCCGATGTCATTGCCGACATCTGGGAGCGCCTCGTCGAAGGCTCGATCGCCTATGAATTCGGCGAATGGGACCGGATCAGGGACTGACCCCGGTTTCCTAAGCCTGCAACGAAAAAGGGCGGCCCCGCAAGGCCGCCCTTTTCGTATTCGTCGCTGTCCGAAGGATCAGCGCGAGTAGAATTCCACCACCAAGTTCGGCTCCATCGTGACCGGGTAGGGCACTTCGTCGAGCTTCGGCACGCGGGTGAAGGTGATCTTGTCGTTGCCATCGGGCTGGACGTAATCGGGAATATCACGCTCGGCGAGGCCCTGGGCTTCGATCACGAGCGCCATTTCCTTGGCCTTGCTGCCAAGGCTGACGACATCGCCGATTTCCACGCGGCGTGAGGCGATGTTGCACTTCACACCGTTCACATAGATGTGACCGTGGCTGACGACCTGACGGGCCGAGAAGATGGTCGGCGCGAACTTGGCGCGGTACACCACCATGTCGAGACGCTGTTCGAGCAGGCCGATCAGGTTCTGGCTGGTATCGCCCTTCATGCGCGATGCTTCGGCATAGGTGCGCTTGAACTGCTTTTCGGTGACGTCGCCGTAATAGCCCTTCAGCTTCTGCTTGGCGCGCAGCTGGAGGCCATAATCGCTCATCTTGCCCTTGCGGCGCTGACCGTGCTGGCCGGGGCCGTAGGAACGCTTGTTCACCGGGGAATTGGGACGACCCCAGATGTTTTCGCCCATCCGGCGGTCAAGCTTGTACTTGGCGCTTTTGCGCTTCGACATACGTCTTCCTTCAAATTGCTGGGCCGCCCCCATTGGGCAGCCATTGAACCCGGTATCGCTCCATCACGCCATCAGGCGGGATGCGGCCACTGCTTCACCGGGGTGCAGGGCCCATTTGCGAAGGCGCGCGCATAGCAGGATGACCGTGAAGGTCAAGCGTTGCGCGCCGGATTGCACTGAGTCCGATCAGAGCGGAACGTTCAATTCGCGCCATTCCTCGATCGTACGGCACACGCGCGTCTTGCGGCGGCTCGACGGATCGGCCCGGACGGACTTGCATACGCGCTTGTCTTCCTCGGCAGTGTCTTCCTTGGCCGTTTCGTCGTCCGGCTTGGGAGCGGGCGTCTCAGCCGCGGGCGGGGTTTCGCTGGCTTGCCCGTCAGACTGGGCGGCTGCGGCGAAGGGCAAAAGCAGCAGGCTGCCGGCACAGGCCAGCAGGAAGCGGCGCAGGGGAATCATCAGCAATCTCAATTGGTTGGGGGCGGGGTGCCCTAGAGCTAACGGCTGACTGGCCAGTGTCCAACCCCGTTCGACGAACGACGTTACTCGATCCGCCCGCGCTCGATTGTGGTCAGAACCCCCCTGAGGGTGCGCACTTCGAGATGGTTCCAGCCCGGCTTGGTGAGCACCCCGCGCAAGGTGCGGCGGTTGGCCTCGGCGCGGCCTTCAGGGCGGAAATAGCCGCGCGGGCCGAGCAGCGCTTCGAAATGGGCGATCAAGCCCTCAAGTTCTTCCTGCGGCGCGGGGGGCAGAATTTCTTCGATCGTCGGCTGCACCAGCACCGGATCGACTCCTGCCATCTCGCGCCCGGCGCGCGACCACTCATAGGCGACCAGAATTACAGCCTGCGCCAAATTGAGCGAGCCGAACTCAGGGTTGATGGGAATCGTCAGGATATTGCGGGCCAGCGCCACATCTTCGGTCTCAAGGCCGGAGCGTTCGGGGCCGAAAATGATCGCGTGCCGACCAGCCTCGGTGTGGACCAACCGCCCAGCTTCATCTGCGCCGATCACCGGCTTGGTGACGCCGCGCTTGCGCACAGTGGTGGCGTGGACGTGCTGGCAATCGGCCACCGCTTCGGCCGTTGTGGCGTAGACCTTGGCCTGTTCCAGCACGATGTCTGCGCCCGAGGCAGCAGGCCCTGCCGAGGGGTTGGGCCAGCCATCGCGGGGGGACACCAGCCGCATCTCGGTCAGCCCGAAATTGAGCATCGCGCGGGCAGCCTTGCCGATGTTCTCACCCAGCTGCGGACGCACGAGCACGATCACCGGCTTGTTGAGTTCAGCCATGTTCTGCCTATTCTTTCGCGGCTTGCTGGACGGTGCTGGCAAATTCCTCGAAATCCCGCGCTTCGGAGAAATCGCGGTAGACGCTGGCGAAGCGGATATAGGCGACGGAATCGATCTGCCGCAGCCCTTCCATCACCAGCTCGCCAATATGCGAGGACGGCACTTCCGCCTCGCCCGAGGTTTCGACCTGCCGCTGGATGCCAGAGATCAGCTGATCGAGCCGTTCCTGATCAATCCCGCGCTTACGGCAGGCGAGCGCGACCGAGTGTTCCAGCTTGGACCGATCAAACGGCTCACGCCGCGACGCCTCGCCATTCCCCCCTGACTTGACCACCACCACCTCGCGCAGTTGCACGCGTTCAAAGGTGGTAAAGCGCGCGCCGCAGGACGAGCACTGGCGACGCCGCCGGATCGAGGCATTGTCCTCGGTCGGGCGGCTGTCTTTTACCTGGGTATCATCATGAGCACAAAAGGGGCAACGCATTCAGAGGGTTATTTCTTAATTCTCTGATAAAGTGCGAAGCCGGCGCCCGCGAGCAAGCCCACCGGCCAGGACACAATCGGCAGAACAAGACCAGCAACTGCGCCAATGGCCGCTCCGGTCAGGACAGGGCCGGTCGAGGGGTGGTTGATCCCCTCCTTGGCCATGCCGGTCACTTCGGTCTTCACATCTTCGACCCAGTCGGGGCCTTGGCGTGGATCCTGATCATTCATGGCCGAGGCCTCCTCACATTCCGGGATAAACGGGGAAGGCAGCGCACAGCGCGCTGACCCGCTGACGAACGCTCTCTTCGATCTGGGCATCGCCTTCGGGGCCGTTTTTGGACAGGCCTTCCACCACTTCGGCGATGAGCTTGCCGATCGTGCGGAACTCTTCCGGGCCGAAACCGCGGGTCGTGCCGGCGGGCGTGCCCAAACGGATGCCGCTGGTCACGAAGGGCGAGCGGGTGTCAAACGGGATGCCGTTCTTGTTGCAGGTGAGCCAGGCGCGATCGAGGCCCTTTTCGGCATCCTTGCCGGTGACATCCTTGGCGGTCAGATCGACCAGCATTGAATGGTTGTCTGTGCCGCCGCTGACAATCCGCAGGCCGTTCTCCTCAAGGCTCGCGGCCAGAGCGCGGGCGTTTGCGACGATGCGATGGGCGTAGGTCTTGAACTCAGGAGCCAACGCTTCCTTGAAGGCCACCGCCTTGGCAGCAACGATGTGCATCAGCGGGCCGCCCTGAAGGCCGGGGAAGACCGCCATGTTGAGCGGCTTGGTGTACTTCTCATCATTCCACAGGATGATGCCCGAGCGCGGACCGCGAAGGCTTTTGTGGGTGGTCGAAGTGACGATGTCACAATGCGGGAAGGGCGAGGGGTGCGCGCCGCCAGCGACGAGGCCAGAAATGTGGCTCATGTCGCACAGCAGGATCGCGCCCACTTCATCCGCGATGGCGCGGAAGGCGGGGAAATCCCACAGCCGCGAATAGGCGGTGCCGCCGCAGATGATCAGCTTGGGCTTGTGCTCGCGCGCCTTGGCGGCGACTTCTTGCATGTCGATGGTTTCGGCACCCTGCGTCACGCCGTAGGAGACCGGGTTGAACCACTTGCCGCTCATGTTGACCGGCGAACCATGGGTAAGGTGCCCGCCCGAATTGAGGTCGAGCCCCATGAATGTGTCGCCTGGATTGAGCAGGGCGAGGAACACCGCCTGGTTCATCTGCGAGCCGCTGTTGGGCTGCACATTGGCAAAGTTGCAGCCGAACAATTGCTTGGCACGCTCGATTGCCAGGGTTTCAACCACGTCGGCATAGTCGCAGCCGCCGTAGTAGCGCTTGCCGGGATAGCCTTCGGCGTACTTGTTCGTGAACACGCTGCCCGCAGCTTCAAGCACGGCGCGGCTTGCGATATTCTCGGACGCGATCAGCTCGATCTTGTCGCGCTGGCGGGCGAGTTCCTTGCCGATTGCGGCGGCGATCTCTGGGTCGGCATGGGCCAGATCGTCATTCCAGAAGCCGTCCATCGACTGAACGGCGGAACGGGCGGCAAAATCAATCGGGGCAGTGCTCATTGATGGGTCTCGATATGATCAGGCTGAAACGGGGGCTGGCCGAGCTTGCCGACGCGGCGCTGGTGGCGACCGGCCGGATCGCCGGCATCGGCGAATTCGGTATCAAGGAAAGTGGCGATGCAGGATTTGGCCATCTCAATCCCTACGAGACGCGCGCCCATTGCGATGCAATTGGCGTCATTATGTTCGCGGGCGAGGGCGGCGGATAGGGGCTCCGAGACCAGAGCGCAGCGCACCTGCGGGTGGCGATTGACGCTGATCGAGATGCCGATCCCGCTGCCGCACAGGGCAACACCGAATTCGACTGTGCCCTCAGCGATGATCTCGGCGAGGCGATAGCCATAATCGGGGTAATCAACGCTCACTCCTGGCTCAGGGCCGAGATCGGCGACGTCGTGGCCTTCTTCGATGAGCCATTCGGCGAGTTCCGCCTTCAGCTCGACGGCGGCATGATCAGAGGCAATGGCGATGCGCATGGCGTCCACATAGTCGCATGAGCGGAGATTCTCCACCCCCCACGACCGCCTTTTCGACCGAGGTTGCGGAGCCCCGCGAATAGAAGGTGTCCGCAGTTTGAACGCAAGCCGCGACATAGATTGCCGCTCTTGCCGGGGCTAGGGCAGCCCCGAAGGAGAAGAGCGATGAACACGAAGGCTCTGATGGTGCTGGGCGCTTTGCTGTGTCTGCCTGCGGCCGTAGCCGCCCAGCAGGCAGGGGGATGGCCGATTGATTCGATTCCGTGGCAGGAACAAGCAGCCGACGGGTCGCGTTTCGCCTTGCTCGAGGGGAACCGGGATGCGCCGGACGAGGCGTTTTCCTATGCTTTCTTCATTCCAGCAGGCGGCTTCGATGGCCCGCACGCCCATAGCAGTACGGCGCGGGTCTTCGTGGCACGCGGGGCGTTGAAGCTCGGGTACGGCACCACCCCTGACCCGGCGAAGATGATTACCTATCCGCAGGGCAGCTATGTCGTTGTGTCGGCAGGCACGGTCCATTTCGACGGGGCAGACGTCGACACGATTATCATCGGCACCGCGACGGGACGCTGGACCACAACCTATGTCGATCCGCACGCTGGAGCATCGGCCGGAACACGGCCGACCGATTGACCTGCGGCTCGGATTACTGGTCCAGGAACGACCGCATCTTGCGCGACCGCGACGGGTGCTTCAGCTTCCGCAGCGCCTTCGCTTCGATCTGGCGGATACGTTCGCGCGTCACCGAGAACTGCTGGCCGACTTCTTCGAGCGTGTGATCGGTGTTCATCCCGATGCCGAAGCGCATCCGCAGCACGCGTTCTTCACGCGGCGTGAGCGAGGCCAGCACGCGGGTGACCGTCTCCTTGAGGTTCGCCTGGATCGCGGCATCCACCGGGATGATCGCGTTCTTGTCCTCGATAAAATCGCCCAGATGGCTGTCTTCCTCGTCCCCGATCGGGGTTTCGAGAGAGATCGGCTCCTTGGCGATTTTCATCACCTTGCGCACCTTCTCCAAAGGCATGGAAAGGCGCTGCGCCATTTCCTCAGGGGTCGGCTCGCGGCCTTCCTCGTGGAGGAACTGGCGGCTTGTGCGGACCAGCTTGTTGATCGTCTCGATCATGTGCACCGGAATACGGATGGTGCGCGCCTGATCCGCGATTGAACGCGTGATCGCCTGCCGGATCCACCATGTGGCGTAAGTGCTGAACTTGTAACCGCGGCGGTACTCGAACTTGTCGACCGCCTTCATCAGGCCGATGTTGCCTTCCTGAATAAGATCAAGGAATTGCAGGCCGCGATTGGTATACTTTTTGGCAATGGAGATCACCAGACGCAGGTTCGCTTCGACCATCTCCTTCTTGGCGATGCGCGCCTCGCGCTCGCCCTTCTGGACCATGTTGACGATGCGGCGGAACTCGGTGAGGCTCATGCCGGTCTGCGCGGCGATATCGGCGATTTCCGAGCGGATGCGCTCGATCGCGTCTTCCTCACGCTCGGCAAAGGCGGCCCACTTCTTGTCCTTCTTGGCGCGTTCCTTGATCCAAGCGTCGTCCATTTCGTTGCCGACATAGGCGTTGAGGAAGTCGACGCGCTTGACCTTGTGACGTTCGGCCAGACGTAGCATCTGCCCGCCTAGCGTGGTCAGGCGGCGGTTGAAGGCATAGAGATTGTCGACCAGAAATTCGATCTTGGTCGCGTGGAACTGGACGCTTTCGACCTCGGCGGTGAGGTCTTCGCGCAGCTGTTCGTACTTCTTTTCCTTGGCGGCCGGGAAGTCATTGCCCACTGCCAGCGTATCGACGCGCTCGCCCTGAAGCTTTTCGAAGGCGTTGAACAGCGCGGTTATGCGCGCGAACCGCTCAAGCGCCTCGGGCTTTAGCGCGGCTTCCATCTGGGCGAGGGAGAGGGTGTTGTCCTCCTCCTCTTCCTCTTCGCGCTTGGGGCGGCCTTCGCCGTCTTCGTCGTCATCGCCGTCGGCATCAGGTTCATCGGCGACTTCGTCATCCTCGCGGATGGTGGGGCCGGCGGTGGCTTCGGAGATTTCGCCATCGTCGTCGTCATCTTCGGCGCCTTCGGCCATCTTGTCGGCCGGTGGTTCCTTCGAGAGCATCGCGTCAAGATCGAGGATCTCGCGCAGTTGCATGTCGCCGTTGTTGAGCGCTTCGGACCACTGGATGATCGCGTGGAATGTGATCGGGCTTTCGCACAGGCCCATGATCATCATGTCGCGGCCAGCTTCGATCCGCTTGGCGATGGCGATTTCGCCTTCGCGGCTGAGCAGTTCGACCGCGCCCATTTCGCGCAGGTACATGCGCACCGGATCATCGGTGCGTTCGCCAGTGACGAGCTTGCGGTTCCCGGCGCGAGCGTCCTTGGTCGGACCCTTTTTCTCGTCGTCCTCCTCGTCGTCATCGTCCTCGGCGACGACTTCTTCGGCTTCGCCCTCTTCACCCTCGGCCTCGGCGTCTTCGTCGCTTTCGACGATCTGCACGCCCATTTCCGACAGCGCGGTCTGGATATCCTCGATCTGATCGGGGCTCATCTCGCCCGAAGGCAGCGCCTCGTTGAGCTCGTCATTAGGTGACATAGCCGCGCTTTTTGGCCTTGCTGATGAGCTTCTTGATCGACGAATCGTTCAGATCGATCAGCGGGGCATCTTCCTTCTCGGCCATATTTTTCGTGTCTATCCGTTGCCGGGCGGTCCGCGAGATGCGCGGGGCCGCCAATTAATCCCATATCCGCCACTTAAGCGGTATCGTCACCCGTGGCCGTAGCGCCCGCTTTGCGGCGCCCGAAGGCCTTGAGGCGTTCTTCGACTGCCATGAGCTGCGCGCGCAGGCGGGTCTGTTCCGCAAACGACCCTTCCGGATCGCTTTCGAAACGAGCAATGGTGGCCGCAAGCGCAGCCTCCAGCGCCGGCCTTTCGACCAGCAGCGACACAGCTTCAGCCAGTTCCTCACACGCAGCGCCGGGATCGTTGCCTTCATCAAGAAAGGCGTAGCGGATATCTGCCGGCGGGGCAGGTTGGCCTTGCGCGTTGCATATGGCGGTTGCGGCTCGCGAATCAAGCGTTTCTGCAAGTTCGAACAGTGATTCGATCAAAGCGGCTGCTTTGGGGTTAGCCCGCGCCAGGACCGAAAGCGCTTCGGCATGGCGCGCAATCTGGTCGGGATGGCGCACGAAGCCTGCCAGAACCGCGCTGAGCAGGCCCTGCTGCTGGCCGCCCGCCATCATCCCAGAAAGCTGTGCGCGCGCGCCGTCGGAGAGGCCTTGCGGCTGCGGCGGGCTGCCCTTCCACGGCGCGCGCTGACCGGGCTGAAACGCGGGTTTCGGCGAACGCGGAGGATAGGCGAAGGCTGAGAAGCGATCAGACAATTCCCGGCGATACAGCCCTTTGATTTCGGGATCGGCGATGGTTTCAACGTGCGCCATTAACCGCGCCTTGAGCCCGGCCTTGGCTTCGGGCGTGGTGAGGGGCTGGGAGTCGCGTTCAAATTCCCACAGCGTTTCGATCAGGCTGGCAGGGCTGGCGAGCAACCGTTCCATCGCGGCCTTGCCTTGCGCTTTGATAAGGTCATCGGGATCAAGGCCTGCGGGCAGGCGCACGATGCTGAGCGAGCGCATCGGCGCCAGTAGCGGCAGGGCGCGGGTAATAGCGCGCATGGCGGCGCGCTGGCCCGCTGCATCGCCATCAAAACACAGCACCGGGGCGTCGACCATGCGCCACAGCAACTCGAGCTGCATCTCGGTCAGCGCTGTGCCGAGCGGAGCGACCGCATCAGCGATCCCTGCATTGGCAAGCGCGATCACGTCCATATAACCTTCGACCACCACCACCCGTCCGCTCTGGCGCGCGGCAGGCGCGGCGCGGTGCAGGTTGTAGAGCGTGCGGCCCTTGTCGAAGAGATCGGTGTCGGGCGAGTTGAGATACTTGGCGACGCCGTCCCGCTTGTCGAGGATGCGCCCGCCGAAAGCGATCACCCGCCCGCGTGCGTCCTGAATGGGTAGCATGACGCGGCCACGGAAGCGGTCGTACCGCTCGCCCTGCTCATTGGCGGCGCGCATCCCTGCGCCTTCGAGCATATCCTCGGCGAACTGCATCAGCGCGCGGGGTAAGGCCTGCCGGTCATCGGGTGCCCAGCCGAAGCCGAACTCGGCCATGACTTGGGCCGAGAACCCTCGCCGTTGCAGATAATCCCGCGCCGCGCCGCCGGAGGGGCCGGACAGGCTCTCGACAAAGAACCGCTGCGCCGCCTCGGTGACGTCGATCAGGCTGGCGCGGGCTTCGGCCTTCTTCGCCATGACCGGATCGGGGGCGGGGACCTCCATGCCCGCCATCCCGGCGAGTTCCTTGACGGCGTCCATGAATTGCAGGCCCTGCTGGTCGACCATCCAGCTGATCGCATCACCATGCGCGCCGCAGCCAAAGCAGTGATAGAACTGCTTCTGGTCGTTCACATAGAAGCTGGGCGTCTTTTCCTCGTGGAACGGGCAGCACCCCTTCCACTCGCGCCCCGCCCGGGTGAGCTTCACCGACCGCTGGACAAGCGTCGAGAGCGTGATCCGCGCACGCAGCTCGTCCTTCCATTGCGGGGTGATGGCCATGGGGTTTAGGTGCGCCGTAATGGGGCGGGGTTCAAGCACCCAAATAAAAACGACATCGTCGCCCCGTGCTTGACACGGGGCTTGGCTAAGTTTGCTTCAGACGTTGACGCAGAAAAGCCAAGCCCCGTGTCAAGCACGGGGCAACGGTTGTGGATTAGCTCAACGCCGCCTTCACCAGCGAACTCGCCAGCTTGCCATCGAGCACCGCGCCGTGGCGGGCCTTCAGCTCGGCCATAACGGTGCCCATGTCCTTCATGGTCGACGCGCCGGTCTCGGCCTTGATCGCTTCGATCGCGGCGGCAGTTTCGGCCTCGCTCATCATCTGCGGCAGGAATTCCTCGATCACGGCAAGCTCGGCGCGCTCCACTGCGGCGAGCTCCTCTCGGCCGCCGGCGTCATACATCTCAATCGATTCGCGGCGCTGCTTCGCCATCTTCTGCAACACCGACGTCACCAGCACATCATCATCGGTGATCGGCGAGGTGGCGGTGCGCTCCTCAATGTCGCGGTCCTTGATCTTGGCGCTGATCTGGCGGAGCGCGGCGGTGCGGTCCTTTTCGCCCGCTTTCATCGCGGTGATGGTGGCGGCCTTGATATCGTCACGGATCATTACGTGTTTCCTGTGGATTGAACTCAGGCGCGCGCCTCTAACGCAATTAGCGCGGCACGCCTAGGTTGACGCGGCCCGCCACCGGGCCTAGCGGACGAAACTTAGCAACATCGCTGGCTTTACCGCAAACGGAGCGCCCCATGGCCGACCCCGCATCTTTCCGCGCACAACCCTCTGGCGCGACGGGAGTCCTTGTTTTGGCCGATGGCACAGTGGTCTGGGGCCGGGGATTCGGGGCTGTGGGCGCATCCGTGGGTGAGGTGTGCTTCAACACCGCGATGACTGGCTACCAAGAGGTGCTGACCGATCCCTCCTATGCCGCGCAGATCGTCACCTTCACCTTCCCGCACATCGGTAATGTCGGCGCGAACGGCGAGGATATTGAAAGTAAGGTCGAAGGCGCAGTTGGCTGCATTGTGCGCGAGGATGTCACCGAACCGTCGAGCTTCCGCTCGATCGAGAAGTTCGCCGACTGGATGGTGCGCAACGGCAAGATCGGGCTGGCGGGCGTCGATACCCGCGCGCTCACCCGCCGCATCCGCCAGAGCGGTGCGCCCAATGCGGTGATCGCCCATGCGCCAGACGGCAAGTTTGACCTGCCTGCGCTGTTGGAACGCGCAAAGGCTTGGCCGGGGCTGGAGGGCATGGACCTCGCCATCCGCGTGACCCGCGAGGCGCAGGAAGGCTGGGAAGGCGGCTACTGGACGCTCGGCAAGGGCTATGGCCGCGCCGCCTTCAACGCGAAGCCCCACGTCGTGGCGATCGATTACGGGGCAAAGGACAATATCTTCCGCAATCTGGTGAAGGCCGGAGCGCGGGTGACGGTGGTGCCGGCCAAGGCTTCGTTTGACGAGGTGATGGCGCTCGCGCCCGACGGCGTGTTCCTGAGCAACGGCCCGGGCGATCCGGCGGCAACCGGTGAATATGCCGTGCCGGTGATCAAAGCGCTGCTGGACGCAGACGTGCCGTTGTTCGGCATCTGCCTCGGCCACCAGATGCTGGCGCTGGCGGCAGGGGCGAAGACGCTCAAGATGCACCAGGGCCACCGCGGTGCGAACCACCCGGTGCAGCGCGTGGGCGAGGGCTGGGGCGAAACCTCCGGGCTGGTCGAGATCACCTCGATGAACCACGGTTTTGCAGTGGATGCGGCGACTTTGCCTGAGGGGGTTGAGCAGACCCATGTCTCGCTGTTCGACGGCACGAATTGCGGGATTGCGATCAAGGGCAAGCGGGCGTTTGCGGTGCAGTATCACCCTGAAGCGTCGCCGGGGCCGCAGGATAGCTTCTATCTGTTCGAGAAGTTTGTCGGGGGGCTGTGACGCTGCTTCGGATAACTGCCTTTCCGGTTTTAGCGGCGGCGACAACACTCTCCGCCCAAAACCCCGCGATGACTCCGCCGCCCCTCGCACAATGGCCCGGCGCGGAGATCGCCGAGGGCGTTGCGTTTCAGGGCGATGGCTCCGTTACCATCGAGGCATCATCCGAAACCGGCCTCCCGGTGTTCACTTTCTGGCGCCCCGTCCTGCATGACGAGGGCAGCCGCTATCCCGTTGCGGGCCGGATGGACTGCCGAATTGCCGCCGCTGAAAGCCCCTTCGACGCCGCCGACTTCGACCCCGCTGTCCGCCATGCCGCCGCCAAGGATGCGCGCAAGGAGCAGGGCTACACCGATGCCGAGCAACTCGCCTCGGGCACCGACACCATCAAGCAGCTCGACATCATCGGCCGCCGCAACGCGCCGCGCTCCTATTACGTGCTGAGCTACATCATGGCCCGCGACGGCGACCGCTTGGTCGACATCCGCCGCAACTGCACCTTCATCTTCGGCAGCGCCGCGTCCAAGCCAGACGTCCTGCCGCTTGTGAACCGCTACACCAAGATAACCTTTGCCTTCACGCCCGAAATAAGCGCGCAGGCACCAACTGGAGGAGAAGGCTGATGGGTCGCACCATGATCGCCGCTTTGATTGCTGTGGGAATGCTTACGGGATGCACCGACTGGCGTGAGGGATCAGAGACGGTCGAGGCGTGCGTGGAGCGTTTTGCGCTCAAGAAGGGCGCGGTCCATCCCTTGGCCGATGATCCGGGCCAATGGGTTCCTTCCTACACCTTTGACGTCACCAAGATGGGTGCGGAGAACTTGCGTGACCTGATCAATGCGTCTGACGCGAAAGCGCGGACTGCGGGATCCGGGATAATTGCAGGTGAGGGCTCCGATATCAAAGCCCGGGAAGCTTTCGAAGACACGCCCGCAAGCGAGGCTGGGGTGCTATTGATTGCGGAGGACCCTGCGCTTTTCAAAGTCCGTGGAAAGCCAGGATTACACCGCGAACTTATCCGGCAGGGCTGCGAAGGCCAGCGTGCCGGAATGCGGCTCATCAGCTATCGGTTCACCCGCGAGGATCAACTTGTTGACGGCGAATTGCCGCGCTCTGACTTCACTTCTGCGGAAATGCGCAAGCTCGAACAGCAATTTGATAGACCCAAGATCAAGGACCTGATCCCCTGATGCCCAAACGCACCGACATTTCCTCCATCCTCGTCATTGGCGCCGGCCCGATCATTATCGGGCAGGCGTGCGAGTTCGATTACTCCGGCACGCAGGCGATCAAGGCGCTGAAGGAGGAGGGCTACCGCGTCATCCTCGTCAACTCCAACCCGGCCACGATCATGACCGATCCGGAGTTTGCCGACGCGACCTATATAGAACCGATCACGCCCGATATCGTCGCCAAGATCATCGCCAAGGAACGCCCCGATGCGCTGCTGCCGACGATGGGCGGGCAGACGGCGCTGAACTGCGCGCTGGCGCTGGATGCGGATGGGACGCTCGCGAAATACGGCGTCGAGATGATCGGCGCCAAGGCCGACGCGATCGACAAGGCCGAAAACCGGCAGCGGTTCCGCGATGCGATGACCTCCATCGGGCTGGAAAGTGCGCGCTCGGGCGTGGCCAACACGCTCGAGGAAGCGCGCGTGATTCTCGAACGCACCAGGCTGCCCTCGATCATCCGCCCCAGCTTCACGCTCGGCGGCACCGGCGGCGGGATTGCCTATAACAAGGCCGAGTTCGACCAGATCGTGCGCGAAGGCCTCGATGCGTCCCCCACCACCGAAGTGCTGATCGAGGAATCGCTGCTCGGGTGGAAAGAGTTCGAGATGGAGGTGGTGCGCGATCGCAAGGACAACGCGATCATCATCTGCGCCATCGAGAACGTCGATCCGATGGGCGTCCACACCGGGGACTCGATCACCGTCGCCCCGGCGCTGACGCTGACCGACAAGGAATACCAGATCATGCGCAACGCGAGCATTGCTTGCTTGCGCGAGATCGGGGTGGAGACGGGCGGCTCCAACGTGCAGTTCGCGGTCAATCCCAAGGATGGGCGGTTGATCGTGATCGAGATGAACCCGCGCGTGTCGCGCTCCTCGGCGCTGGCATCCAAGGCGACGGGCTTCCCTATCGCCCGCGTCGCGGCCAAGCTGGCGGTTGGCTACACGCTCGACGAGCTTACCAACGAGATCACCGGCGCAACGCCTGCCAGCTTTGAGCCGACCATCGATTACGTCGTCACCAAGATCCCCCGCTTCGCCTTCGAGAAGTTCAAGGGTGCGGCCAATGATCTGTCGACCGCGATGAAGAGCGTCGGCGAAGTCATGGCGATCGGGCGCAATTTCCAGGAATCGATGCAGAAGGCCCTGCGCGGGCTCGAAACCGGACTCGACGGGTTCAACCGCGTGACGGAGCTGGAAGGCCAGCCCCGCGACGTCATCACCGCCGCCCTGTCGCGCCGGACGCCTGACCGGCTGCTCAAGGTCGGCCAAGCCTTCCGCGAAGGCATGAGCGTCGAGGAAATCGCCGCCGTCACCTTCTACGATCCGTGGTTCCTGCGCCAGATCGAACAAATCATTGCCGCCGAGCGCGAGGTGCAGGCCAATGGCTTGCCACGCGACGCGGTAGGGCTGCGGCGGTTGAAGGCCATGGGCTTCTCAGATCGCCGTCTGGCGACGCTGGCGGTGCGATCGGTCGGCGTGGCCGGCGGCATGGGGGAGACGCAGGCCAAGCGCTCCGGTCTGCTCCACGACGCGCTTGTTGCGATGGCCGGCGCGACCAGCGCAGACGAAGTGCGCGCGCTGCGCCACAAGCTCGGCGTCTTCCCGGTGTTCAAGCGGATCGACAGCTGCGCCGCCGAGTTCGAGGCGATCACGCCCTATATGTACTCGACCTACGAAGCGCCTACGTTCGGCGAAGCGGAATGCGAATCCGCGCCGACCGATCGCAAGAAGATCGTCATCCTCGGCGGCGGGCCGAACCGGATCGGGCAGGGGATCGAGTTCGATTACTGCTGCGTCCACGCCTGTTTTGCGCTGGCGGAGCAGGGCTTCGAGACGATCATGATCAACTGCAATCCCGAAACCGTGTCGACCGATTACGACACTTCAGACCGCCTCTATTTCGAGCCTCTGACCGACGAAGACGTCCTCGAAATCCTGCGGGTCGAACAGCAGAACGGCACGCTGGTGGGGGTGATCGTGCAGTTTGGCGGGCAAACCCCGCTCAAGCTGGCGCAGGCACTGGAGGATGCGGGCATCCCGATCCTCGGCACCTCGCCCGATGCTATCGACCTTGCCGAAGACCGCGAACGCTTCGCCAAGCTGGTCAGCAAGCTAAAGCTCAAGCAACCCGAAAACGGCATCGCCCGCAGCCGTGATGAAGCAGCCGCTGTGGCCGCCCGCATCGGCTATCCAGTCTTGCTGCGTCCCTCATACGTTCTGGGCGGCCGAGCGATGGAGATCGTCGACAGCGAAGCGCAGCTCGACAACTACATTGCCACCGCCGTGAACGTGTCGGGCGACAGCCCCGTTTTGATCGACCAGTATCTGCGCGACGCGATCGAATGCGATGTCGATGCGCTGTGCGATGGCGAGGAAGTCCGCATCGCAGGGGTCATGCAGCACATCGAGGAGGCCGGCGTCCACTCGGGCGACAGCGCCTGCACTCTGCCGCCCTATTCGCTTGCACCCGAAATCATCGCCGAGATGGAGCGGCAGGCCGTGCTGCTCGCCCATGCACTCAGCGTGGTGGGCCTCATGAACATCCAGTTCGCGGTCAAGAATGGCGAGGTCTACCTGATCGAGGTCAACCCGCGCGCTAGCCGCACGGTGCCGTTTGTGGCGAAGGCCATCGGTCAGCCGGTTGCAAAGATTGCGGCACGGGTGATGGCGGGCGAAAAGCTCAGCGCCTTCCCGCCGTTCAAGCGCGATCTGCCCTATATGGCGGTCAAGGAAGCGGTGTTCCCGTTCGCGCGCTTCCCGGGTGCCGACCCGGTGCTCAGCCCCGAGATGAAGTCCACCGGCGAGGTCATGGGGATCGATGCGACCTTCGAGGCCGCTTTCCTCAAGTCGCAGATCGGGGCCGGAATGGTCCCGCCGCAATCGGGCACGGTGTTCGTCTCCGTGAAGAACACCGACAAGCCGGTGATCGTCGCCGGCGTGCGGCAGCTGATCGAGCACGGGTTCAAAGTCATCGCGACCGGCGGGACGCAGACTTACCTTGCCGAACAGGGGCTTGCGGTCGAGCGCGTCAACAAGGTGGCTGAGGGTCAGCCGCATATCGTCGACAAGATCATCGATGGCGAGATCGCGCTGATCTTCAACACCACCGAAGGCTGGCAATCGCTGCTCGACAGCAAATCCATCCGCATGGCTGCTCTGGCGAACAAGGTCCCGTATTACACGACGGCGGCCGGATCCGCGGCGGCGGCGGCAGCGATTTCGGCGATCCGGCCTGATCAGCTTGAAGTCCGGTCGATGCAGGACTATTATGGCATCTGACTGGCACTTCCCCACAGATTGAAAGTCCCCGCGCCGTATGGATCGAACGGCCGGGATTCCTTTCTTCCCAAGCGGGGTGAAGAGCCAAGCATAACAGACAGAAAGACAACAGAAATGGCGACGATGGACAAGGTGCCGATGCTGGCCGAGGGGTATGAGCGGCTGACAGCCGACCTCAAGGTGCTGCGCGAGGAACGCCCGAAAATCGTCGAGGCCATCGAAGAAGCGCGCGCGCACGGCGATCTGTCGGAAAACGCCGAATACCACGCTGCCAAGGAGCGGCAGGGCCAGGTTGAAGCCATGATCGGCGACATCGAAGGCATGGTCAGCCGCGCGCAGATCATCGATCCGACCACGCTGTCGGGCAACAAGATCGTGTTCGGCGCGACCGTGACCTTGCTAGACGAGAACGACAAGCCGATCCGGTACCAGATCGTCGGCCAGACCGAAGCGGATGCGGCCAAGGGGCGTATTTCCTACACCTCACCGCTCGCCCGCGCGCTGATCGGCAAGCAGGTGGGTGACGATATCGAAGTCACCGTGCCGTCGGGCGAGAAGTTCTACCACGTCAACAAGATCGAGTTCATCTGAGGCGTGGCGGTTCCGCCCGTCAGGCCGATTGCCGAGCGGCGGGTGGTGCAGCATTTCGTTGATGCCGGCGCTGTCAGCATGGCGGACGCGATTGGCTATGATCCCGGCCTGCCAAGCCGTCAGCATGCCTTCGCTCGGCTTAAGGGCGCGGATGTCCTCAAGACCGATGGGCAGGGGCGCTGGTATCTCGACGAAGAGCGCTGGGGCTCAAGACGTTCGGACCGCCGTACACGGGTGGTGCTAACGATGCTTGCGGTGGCTGCGGCCGGGGCTTTCGCCGCGCTCCGCTGAGTCTGGTTGGGCGGGTGCTAACGTCGCGCTGTCAGCCGAGGCGTTTTTCCATCGCATAATTGTGGATCGCCACCTCGCTACCCTCAAAGGGAATGGTGAAATCGCGGCGGTGGAGCAGCGCATATCCGGCCCGCGCAAACACCGGGCGGGCAAGCTCGCTCGCCTCGGTATACAGCCGTTCGGCCCCCAAAGCGCGCGCCGCCACCTCCGCATCGTTCAGAAGCCTAAGGCCTAGCCCGTGCCCGGTGTGATCCGGGTGACAGAACAGCATGTCGAGATGCCCGTCCGCCTCAAGTACGGTGTAGGCCGCTGGCCGCTCATCCCCATCGGCAGCGACCAGGATCACATCGCCCCGCGCCGCACTCTCCAGCAGCCTCGCAGGCGAGTAGCGTGCCGACCACGCGGCGACCTGATCGAAGGAATAGGCCCGCAGCGCCGTCTGCCGGATCGCCGCCAGTGTCAGCGCCGCAATGGCCTCCGCATCGGCGGGCGTGAAGGCGCGGATGGTATACTCCGCCATGGCGATAGGCTTCCGCGAATTAATCTTCCGGAGTCAGCAGCTTGTGAATGTGAACCACCACGTACTTCATCTCGGCATCGTCAACCGTGCGCTGTGCCTGCGCGCGCCAGGCGTCGACCGCGGCGTCATAGGAGCTGTACACGCCGACGACGTGGATGCTTTCGGGGTCCTGAAACTCGATCCCGCGCGGATCGATCACGCGGCCGCCCATCACGAGGTGGAGGCGCTGGGTGGGGGTGGTTTCTGCCATGATATGTGTCCCTGGGGAGGAAAGATGCGCGCGCCTTTAGCGCCTTGGAGCGCGAGGGCAAGCCTTCAGGGACCGTGTCAGGATCAGCCCTTGGTCTTGCGACCCAGATCGCGCACGATATCCGCAGCAGCAGCGCGGGTCTTGCGGGCCAGCGCGCGGGTGCTGTCCGCCGCCGAACCTGCGGCATCGGACGTGCGTGCGGTAATCTTCTTCGCCTGCACGCCCGCAGCATCGCCCAGTTCCTCAGCGCGCTCCTGACCGGCGCGGGCGGTCTCCAGCACCTCGTCGATCAGCGTCATGGCATAGGTCACTGCGGCCTGACCGATCATCTGGCCAAAGCGCGAACCGCCACGCGAGGCGACATTCTTCACGCCGGAACTGGCGCTGGAAGCCGCGCCGGAAATCGCACCGGCCGTGCTGTGCGCAACCCGGCTTGCCACCCGGCGCCCGGGGCGGGTGAGCAGACCGATTACGAGGCCCGCGGCCAGCGCTCCGCCAATCACCGTCAGCGGATTGGCGCGGGTGTAGTCCACCGCTGCCGTTGCGGCTTCGCGGGCTTGGTCGGCTAGCGTGCGGTCAGCATTGCGACGCTCGGCCGCTTCAATCCGGGCGCGCAGCGCGTCGCGGCTGTCGGTGGACGAGATGGGGGTGGGTTCGGTCATGCGGGGTCTCCTTGCGCATCGCCTTCGGGGAAGGCGGCGTCGGTATCAGTGTCGTCGTCAATGTCGGCGAATTCGTCGAGCCAATCGAGGATTGGCCCGCGGGCGAACCAAAGGACAATGGCGCCGATGAGCACCGCAAGCACGCCCTTGTGATCGCCCGCCTGCGCCTTGGCCTGTGCGAGCACATCGCGCGCGCCGGTTCGAATGCGGCTCGTGATCGTGGAGCTGACACCGGACGATACGCGGCTCGCGATGCCTTCCTCGCTGAGGCTGGCGCGCAGGCGTTCGATATCCTCAGCCAACACGGCGCGGGCCGCATCGCGCAGTGCACGGTCTTCGATGAAGCTTTGCGGAAGGCGGGTCATGCATCCTCTCCCGCGTCGAACATCGCCGAGAGCGCCTTGCCGTCACCTGCGGCGCTCCACACCAGCAGCGCAACGCCGATCAGCAGCACGCCCACCACAATCGCAATCGCGCCCCAAATCGTCACCAACGGCGCCAGCGCAATCACCGCGCCAACGGCCAGCGCGATCAAGGCGATGTGGAGCAACACCAAGGCCAGCACCAGCAGCACCAGCGCCCGGCCCGCCCGCTTTCCGGCAAGGCTGGCGCGGGTCTTCTGGAAGGCGATCTCCGCCTCGGCATAGGTGCGCGCATCATCCACCAACGCGGTGATATCGTCACGCAGCGAGGTAAAGCCGGTGCTGTCCTCGGTCGCCTCAGCGTCCTCGGGCGTCACTGACGGATCGGCAAGGGTGCCATCCGGCGGCGGCGACTGGCCGGGCTCGGTATCATACATGAGCGTGCCTTTTCAGCAGGATCAGCGCTTCTTCCCGCCCAGCATCCGCGCGAGGAAAAAGCCGACAACTGCCGCGATCCCGACAGCCACGCCGGGGCTCTTGCGGACCATCGCGCGGGCATCCTCGCTCAGTTCATCGACGCTCTTGGATTCGAGCTTGGCTGAGGTTTCCTGCAAGGTGCGCGAGGCTTTGCGGGCGTAATCGCCATATTGTTCGCCGAGCTTTTCGTCGATCTGCGAAGCGGTGTCACCCACGACCTTGCCGAGCGAGGCAATGGCATCGGTGGCGACCTGCTTGCCTTCAACCGCGAGTTCGCTGGCCTTGCCCTTGGCCTGTTCGCCATAGACCTTGGCTTCGGCGACCAGATCGGTGCCCTTGCCCTTGGCCTGACCGCTGACGGTGCTGAGGCGGTTTTCCGCTTCAGTGCGCAGCGCTGCGGCGCCAGCCTTGGCTTCTTCAAGCGCGGCGTTGAAACGGCTCTTGGCTTCGATCACCGGAGCAGAAGCCGGGGCTGCATCTTCGCCCTTGGTCGTCGCGGCCAGCTTGACCGGCGCAGCCTTGGTCAGGCCTTCGGTCTTGGTGGTCGCGCCCTTGGTCGATTTCGCCGGGGTCTTCTTCGGGGGGTTAGTGTCAGCCATTGCGGTGCTCCTTGTCGTCTGGGCGTGTTTTGGGTCGATCCCGTTCGCGTCTCGCCACCTGCTTGCACGAGGCCATTCCCGCGCATAGGGACGTCACGCGTCCGGCCAATGCTGGAATCATCGAACCAGAATCATGCCGTTCCTAATACCATAGCGTCGAAGTGTCTTAACACCCTAAACCACATTACAGCCGGAGCCAAACATGACCGCCATCATCGACCTGCACGGGCGTGAAATCCTCGACAGCCGTGGCAATCCGACCGTTGAAGTCGACGTATTGCTCGACGACGGCAGCTTCGGCCGCGCCGCTGTACCCTCGGGCGCGTCGACCGGTGCGCATGAAGCGGTGGAACTGCGCGATGGCGATGCTTCGCGCTACCTGGGCAAGGGCGTGCTGAAGGCGGTCGAGGCGGTCAACGGCGAAATCCGGGAATTGCTGACCGACAATTTCGATGCCGAAGACCAGCGTGATATCGACCTTGCGCTGATCGCGCTCGACGGCACGGCGAACAAGGCGCGGCTTGGCGCGAATGCGATCCTCGGCACGTCGCTGGCGGTAGCCAAGGCGGCGGCCAACGCGCGGGGCCTTCCGCTCTATTCCTACCTCGGCGGGGTTTCGGCGCACATGCTGCCGGTGCCGATGATGAACATTATTAATGGCGGCGAGCACGCTGATAACCCGATCGACATTCAGGAATTCATGATCATGCCAGTCGGCGCGGGCAGCCTCACCGAGGCCGTGCGTTGGGGCGCTGAAGTGTTCCACACCCTGAAGAAGGGCCTGGCGCAGAAGGGCCTCGCCACCAGCGTCGGCGATGAGGGCGGTTTCGCCCCGAACCTCGCCAGCACCCGCGCCGCGCTGGATTTCATCATGGAAAGCGTTGCCAAGGCGGGCTTCACGCCGGGCGAGGATATCGTTCTGGCACTGGACTGCGCTGCGACCGAGTTCTTCAAGGGCGGCAAGTACGAAATCTCGGGCGAGGGGCTGAGCCTCTCCCCGCATGAAATGGCCGATTACCTCGCCAAGCTGTGCGGCGAATACCCGATCCGCTCGATCGAGGACGGCATGAGCGAGGATGATTTCGAAGGCTGGGCCGCGCTGACGGGCTTGCTGGGCGACAAGGTTCAGCTGGTCGGCGACGATCTGTTCGTGACCAACCCTGCGCGCCTGTCGGACGGGATCGCCCGTGGTCTGGCCAATTCGCTGCTGGTCAAGGTCAACCAGATCGGCACGCTGACCGAAACCCTCGCGGCAGTCGATATGGCCCACCGCGCGCGTTACACCTGCGTGATGAGCCACCGTTCGGGCGAGACCGAGGACGCGACGATCGCCGATCTCGCGGTCGCCACCAATTGCGGGCAGATCAAGACCGGATCGCTCGCGCGGTCGGACCGGCTTGCCAAGTACAACCAGCTGATCCGCATCGAGGAAGAGCTGGGCGACAGCGCCGGGTTTGCGGGCAAGGCCTGCTTCGGCGCGCGGGCTTAAGTTCCCTCGACCGCGTTAAAGAACCGTTCCATTGCCGCAGTGCCGGCAGGCGTTAGCCTGACCAGCACGCGGCGATGATCTTCGGCGTCGTTTTCACGCAGCACTGCCTTTCGGCCTGTGCGATGCACAGGTCGAGCAGGATATCCTACGCCGGTTCAGCGCGCCGCCTGATCGCGGCGCATTTGCTGGATCGCTGCATCGACATGAGCGGCCGCGATATACGAGCCGAGCCGGTCGAGCGCAGCGAGCTGCTGTTCTAGCGCCGCCAGAACGGTTTGCGCGCCGCCATCGGGCAATGCGGCCGGTGAGAGGTTTTCCAATGTCAGATCCCAAGATATCGCTGTCCCGTCTGCAAGCGCCCGCCATAGGTCGGCGCCAGCAGAAGTGGGTCGGATATCGCGTTACCGCCCTATGGAAAGCTACCGAGGAAAACTACGTAGCGGCAGTGCCGCCCCAGAACGGGACGCCTGCCTGCTAAACTGTCAACGTCCGAAGCGATCCTGCAAGGCGAGCAGGGCCAGCGCCGCCTTGGCCGCTTCGCCGCCCTTGTCCTTCTGGGCCGGGTCAGCCCGAACCAGAGCCTGCGCTTCGTTCTCGACCGTGAGGATACCGTTGCCAATGGCGATGCCGTCCATAGTCAGGGCCATGATCGCGCGCGCACTCTCGCCCGCCACGATCTCGAAGTGGTAGGTTTCGCCGCGGATCACGACGCCGATGGCGACGAAGCCGTCGTAACGGTCAGCCTCGGCCGCCAGAGCGATGGCGCCGGGGATTTCGAGCGCGCCGGGAACGGTCAGAACCTCGACCTTGTGGCCCTCGGCCTCCAACGCTGCCCGCGCGCCAGCGACGAGCATGTCGTTAAGGTGGGCATAGAAACGCGCTTCGACGATGAGGATATCGGCCATGGCAATTACTCCGGAATGGGGTGGAAGTCGGTGATGGTCAGGCCATAGCCTTCAAGCGCGACCAGATCAGGGCGGCTGTTCGACAGCAGCACCATGTCCGTAACGCCGAGGTCGACAAGGATCTGCGAGCCGATTCCGATGCTGCGCAATTCCTCGTCGCGGCTCCACTCGCCCGTGCCGACGCGCCCGGTCAGGATCACGATCACGCCCGAACCATGCGTGCCAATCGCCTGCATGGCGCGTTGAAGTGTACGCTTGCGCGCACCCGGAGCGCCCAGCACGTCGTCGAACACTGAAATCGGATGGACGCGGGCGAGGGTGGGTTCGCCAGGTATGACGTGGCCCTTTTGCAGCACATAGGCCTCGCTGCCCGCAACACGGTCTCGATAGGTGATCATGCGCCATTGGCCGCCGTAATCGGAGGTGAAGGCGCGTTCGTTCAGCCGCTCGACCAAGTGGTCATTGCGCATCCGATAGGCGATCAGATCGCGGATCGTGCCGATCTTGAGGTCATGCTTGCGCGCGAACTTCACCAGATCGTCGAGCCGGGCCATCGTCCCGTCCTCGTTCATGATCTCGCAGATCACTCCCGAGGGGTTGAGCCCGGCAAGCCGTGAAATATCGACCGCAGCCTCGGTATGCCCAGCGCGCACCAAAGTGCCGCCATCGCGCGCCATCAGCGGGAAAACGTGGCCCGGCGTGACGAGATCGTCTGCGCCCTTGGCTGCGTCAATCGCGACCGAGATCGTGCGCGCGCGGTCTGCCGCCGAAATGCCGGTGGTCACACCTTCCTTCGCTTCGATCGAAATGGTGAAGGCGGTCTGCATCGATTCCTTGTTGTTGCGGCTCATCGGCTGCAGCCCGAGCGTCTCCACGCGATCCTTGGTCAGCGCCAGGCAGATCAGCCCGCGTCCGTACATCGCCATGAAGTTGATCGCTTGCGGGGTCGCCATCTGCGCGGGGATGATGAGATCGCCTTCGTTTTCGCGGTCTTCATCGTCGACAAGGATATACATGCGCCCATTGCGCGCCTCGTCGATGATCTCCTCGATGGTGGCGAGCACCGGGCGGTCGGCATTGGCCTCAAGGAAGGCGTCAAGCTTGGCGAGGGTCTCAGCGGTGGGGTTCCACGTGTCCTCGGTGCAATCGCGCAAAGTGTTGGCATGGAGGCCAGCGGCACGGGCGAGGCCGGCGCGGGTCATGGTGCTCGATGTGACGAGATCGCGAACGCGTGTGATGGTCGATGTGCTCATGAGTCGCAAATATCACATCGCGATGTGAAGGCAAGTGGGTTCGGATGTGTGACTATCGCCAGTTTCGCCGTCTACTCCGTCATCATATCCTCGGTCCGGAACAGAGGGAGTCCCGCATGGCCACAACAGTCTCGCACACCTTCGCGCCCGACCTCTCGCCAATCGCGATCCGCAATTTCAGCAAGGAGCGCTATGTCTCGCCCGAGTGGCTGGAGCGCGAACGCACCGACCTGTGGGCGACAAGCTGGCTGGTGGCTGGAGTAGCCTGTGATGTGCGCGAAGCGGGGCAATTCATCACCTTCGATATCGGTGCGGAAAGCATTATTATCGCCCGCGGCGCCGACCGGCTCCTGCGCGCCATGCACAATACCTGCACCCATCGCGGCACCAAACTTGTTACCGAGCCGATGGGATCATTGAGGAAGTTCGTCTGCCCCTATCATGCGTGGGTCTATGGCCTCGATGGCAGCCTCGAAAGCGTGCCGGGGGCCGCGCGGTTCTCCAATGGCGTGCCGCGCGAAAAGCTGGGTCTTCGGCCAGTCGAGGTTGAAGAAGCCTTGGGCCTCATCTTCGTCCGGCTGACGCCAGGCGCGTTGTCGCTAGCGGATTTTCTCGCGCCCCTGCACGAAGCAATCGGGACCTATCGCCTCGATTTGATGGATGTCACCAACGACCAGACTGTCTCTCACCTCTGCAACTGGAAGGCGATTATCGACAATTTCGCCGAGCTTTATCACGTCCCCTTCCTCCACCCGATCCATCGCCGGATGTTTGATTGCGCCACCGCCCCGATTGCGCTGTTCGACCACGGTCACACGGCGGTCTACGTGGAGGGCGGCGTGACAGATTCGGGCTTCCCCACACCCGAAGTGCCAAGCGACATGCAGGCCATGCAGCTAGAGGCGTTCGGGCTCGACCCTGCTGACTATCGCGGACTGGTGGGGGCGATCAGGCCCGCACTGCAGCGGGCCAAGCGCGCGCTCGCTGGGGAGCAAGGCCTAGCCTATGACTCCTTCACCGACGCGCAGTTGACCGATGTCTGGCAGTTCAACCTGTTCCCCAACGTCATCCTCTCGGTCACGCCAGAAAGTGCGTGGCTGATGCGGTCGCGGCCCGATGTTACCGATCCGGGCCGAAGCATACTCGACATGATCACGCTGGTGCGCTTCCACGGCGAAGAAAGCCCTGAAGCTGCCGGGAGCGATGAGGCGGACGGCGCGCGCATCGGCACCCACTTCCGCCTCAACGGTCCGCGCCCGGCCGATTACATCAGGCCGCCGCGTGATGCCTTCACCCACGAAGACATCATCGCAGGGCGCAAGACTATGACGGTGACGATCGACGAGGACATCTCGCTGCTTGGCCGCGTGCAACAGGGCATGGCCTCGCGCGGCTTTGATAGCGTCTGGCTCAGCGACGAGGAATGTCGCGTCCAGCATTTCCACGACGCGCTCGACGCGAGCCTCGGGGCGTGAAGCGGTTATCGCTTAAGGGGAAGGGATGGTGGACGCACTTGGGCTCGAACCAAGGACCCGCTGATTAAGAGTCAGCTGCTCTACCAACTGAGCTATGCGTCCATTCCGACAAGGTCGGACAGCGAAACGAAGGGCCGAAGCCGCGTCCCGATTCGCGTGAGGCGCTGCATTTAGCGCGTCTCGCCCTGATGGCAAGGGCCTATTCGCGCGAAATCGTTGCTAGACCGTCAGGCCCCGGCGCGGGGCCATGCGGTTCCAGCGATTGACCATCATCAGGAGGCCGATGCAGATCATGTTGGTCATCATCGACGAGCCGCCATGGCTCATCCACGGCAGCGGAATGCCCTTGGCGGGTGCCATGCCCATCACCATCAGCAGGTTGATCGCGATGTAGAAGAAGATCGTCGCGGTCGCCCCGGCGGCGAGCAGGGCGCAGAAGCGATCCTGCGATTCGTTCGCGACCTTCCACCCCCACCGCAGGATCAGCGCATACATCGTCAGCACGAACAGCCCGCCCACCAGGCCCCATTCTTCGGCCATGGTGGCGAAGACGAAATCGGTGTGGGGTTCGGGCAGATAATTGAGGTGGCTCTGCGTGCCGTTGTTGAAGCCCTTGCCAAAAATCCCGCCCGATCCGATTGCGATCTTAGACTGGGCGATGTGATAGCCTGCGCCCAGCGGATCATTTTCGGGATCGAGGAAAGTCGTGACGCGCGCTTGTTGGTAGGGGCGAAGCGCGAAGAAATAGATCAGCGGCATCGCGGCAATTCCGGTGCCGCCCGCCAGCAAAAACCACCAAAGCGGCAGGCCGGCGAGGAACATCACCACCACCCCGCCGAACGCAATGGCCACGGACGTGCCAAGGTCGGGCTGCAACAGCACCAGCGAAATAGGCAGCACGATCAGCATCCCGGATGGCACCACCGATCGCCACGATCCGATCATCCCGGCCGGGAGCGTTTCGTAGAACCGAGCCATCGCCAGCACCACCGCGGGCTTCATGATCTCGGAAGGCTGGATGCGGATCGGCCCGGCTTCGAGCCAGCGCTGGCTCCCGCCGCCGACCTGGCCAACGATCTCAACCCCCAGCAACATGACCAGCACGGCCAGATAGGCGGGATAGGTCAGCACCCGCACTGCGTCGCGCGGCATGGAGGCGATGATCGCCGCCATTACCGAAAACACCAGAAATCGGATGAAGTGCGACATCGCAAAGGGCTGCATCGAGCCGCCACCTGCTGAATAGAGCACCAGACCGCCAAAGCCCGTGATCAGCAGCAACGGGATCAGCATCTCCCAAGGCTGGCGGGCAATCGGTTCGGGTACGATTCCGCGGGCGGCGATGGTGTTCATTCGCTGATCTCCGCGGCCGGCGGGGCAGGGGCGGGGGCCGCAGGCGCTGTGGTTGGCGGCGGGGCGGCAGCACCCGGCGGGGTGCCGGAGGGATTGGCTTCGGGACGCGGCGCGATCACTTCGTCAGCGATAGCTTCGGGCTGAGTGGCAGCGCGGCGGGCTTCGGCCTCGACCCGGTCGAAGATTTCCTCCTCCCGGCGCGGCGGACGGCTGACGCTGGCCCCACGCTCGGCAGCATAGGCAGCATAGCGCGCTTCGAGCCGCTGCTGCGCGGTGCCGCCCCATCCGGCTTCCAGCGCGGCGAGCGCCTCCAGCCCCTTGGCCGGGTCGAACAGGAAGGTCATCACATCGCGCGCAATCGGATAGGCCGATCCTGACCCGCCGCCATGCTCGATCACCACAGCGCCCGCATAGCGCGGGTTGTCATAGGGGGCGAAGAAGATGAACAACCCGTGGTCGCGGTACTTCCACGGCCCGGACTTGCCGTTGGAGATCGAGAGCGAGACGACCTGCGCCGTCCCGGTCTTGCCCGCCATCAGCGTGCCATCGATCGGCAGGCGCGCGCGGCCTGCTGTGCCGGGGCCGTTGACCACATCACTCATTGCCTTGCGGACATATTCGACCTGCTCAAGCGGGAAGTCGATATTGTCGAAGCCCTTGGGCTTGGTATCGAGCGTCAGGCGCGGCATGACATGGCGGCCTGTTGCAAGGCGTGATGCCATCACCGCGAGCTGTAATGGGCTGGAGAGCATGTAGCCCTGGCCGATAGTGGCGTTGACGGTGTCGAACGCTTGCCATTCGCGGCCCCACTTCTTCATCTTCCACGCCGGGTCAGGCACTGTGCCGAAGAACTGGCTGGTGACGGGGAGGGGGAATTCCTGCCCCATCCCGCAGCGCCGCGCCATCGCGGCAATCGGGTCCATCCCGATCCGCTGGGCCATTGAGTAAAAATAGACGTCGCAGCTTTGGTAGATGCCTTTGGCCATGTCGACCGAGCCATGCCCGCGGCGGTTCCAGCAGCCGAACCGCCGATTGCCGACCTGCAGGCCGCCGCCGCAGAACACCGTCTCGTTCGGATCAATCCCAGCCTGCATAAACGCCATCGAGACCATCGGTTTGACCGTGGAACCGGGCGGATAAAGCCCCTTCAGCACCTTGTTGCGCAGCGGCACACGCTCGTCATCGCGCAACATCGCGTATTCAACCCCGCCGATGCCATCCGAGAAGGAATTGGGATCGAAGCTCGGCATTGACGCCATGCAGAGCAGGTCGCCGGATCGGCAGTCCATCACCACCACCGAGCCGCTTTCGAGCCCGATGCGGCGCGCGGCATAATCCTGTAACGGGCCGTCAATGGTAAGGCGGACGGGCTGGCCCTGCACATCCTCGCGCGTTTCGAGATCGCGCACGATCCGCCCGCCCGCCGTCACCTCGACCCGCCGCGCACCGGGGACGCCGCGCAGATTCTTCTCGAACTGCTTTTCCAGCCCGTCCTTGCCGATCTTGTAACCCGGCGTGATCAGCAGCGGGTTGGGGTCTTTCTCGTATTCCTCGGCAGAGGCAGGGCCGACATAGCCGATCAGGTGGCCGACGCTGGATGCGGTCGGGTAGAAACGCGAGAAGCCGCGCTGCGGCACCACGCCGGGAAGGTCGGGCAAGCGCACGCTAAGGGCAGCAAATTGTTCGTAGCCCAGACCGCTGGCCACCTCGACCGGCTGAAACCCGCGCGCGGTTGAAACCTTGTCCTTGATGTCGGCAATCCGTGCCGGTTCCAGCGACAGCAACTGGCCAAGCCGGTCGATCGTCGCGTCGGCATTCACCAGTCGTTCCGGGATGAGATCGACGCGGAAATCGGCGCGGTTCGACGCCAGCGGCGCGCCGTTGCGGTCAAGGATCCAGCCCCGCCGCGGCGGAACCAGTGTCAAATTGACCCGGTTGCTTTCGGATTCGAGCCGGTACTTCTCGTTCTCGGCGATGGCGAGATAGCCAAGCCGCAGCGCCAGCAGCACACCAACCCCGCCTTGCACGGCCCCGATCAGCAAGCCGCGACGCTCGAAACTGCCGCGCAGAATCGAGGCGTTGATCATGCGCGGGGTGCGCTCCGGTCCGTCACGCAGGAACGGGATCTTCATCAGTCGATCTTTCGCGCCCGGGCGAGGCGGAAGCGGTCAAGACCAGCAACCATGCGCGCGATTATCGGATAGAGCATCACTGACAGCAAGGCTTGTGGGAGGGCGACGATGAACATTTCGGGCGTTACGCTCGCACCCGAGACGAGCAGGGCGGCAAACCAGTAACTGACGGCAATGACCCCGGCGGTGAACCAGTCCTGCCAGAACCCGCGCCACGGAAAGCGGGTCTCGATCAGTTCGATCACAATCATCGCCAGCGACCATAGCAGGATCGCGCTACCGAAGGGCTGGCCGCTCACCAGATCGTCGAACGCCCCCAGCGGCGCCCCGGCCCACAGCGGCAGCAGCCCCGGGCGAACCATGCGCCAGCCCAACAGCAGCAGAAACCCCAGCGAGGGGAACAGCGGCATCAGGTCCGCGATCAGCAGCACCGGCAGAAGCGAGCCGAGCATGATCGTCACATAGGGAACGCTGCGGACGCGCCATGCATAGGGTGCGCGGTTAATGCGCAGTCCATAGATATCCGACCGGGCGCGGGGGTCGATCCGCTCCATCACTCCTCCCCGGCCGCAGCGCCCGAAGGCGGCGCAGGCGTGGGAGTGGGCGTGGCACCGGCAGCGGGTGAGGGGCCGGGCAGCACGGTGTCTTCGAGTTCAGCCACAGCGGCGGCTTCGTGCACCGGCTCGACCGCAACGAAATTGGTCGCCGAAGGCTCGGCCACCAAGCGCGCAATCCCGCCGTCGGGCGTGATCTTGGCAATCACCGCCACAGCCACGCCGGGGCGGTAATATCCGCCAGCACCGCTCGTCACCATCATGTCGCCCACCTTGAGCGGGTTCACGCCGAGATTGACCAGGCGAATGCGCAACAAGCCGTCACCGCGCCCTTCGGCAAAGGCAATCACATTGTCCTTGGCGCGGCGCACCGGCAGAACGCTCTCGCTATCGGTCAACAGCAGCACGCGGGCCGAGTTCCGTCCGGTCTCGAGCACGCGGCCGATCACCCCGCGCTCGGACAGGACGGGCATCCCCGGCGCTACTCCGCTGCTGGTCCCGGCGCTGATATAGGCATGTCGGCGCACGCTGGTCGCGGTCGAACCAACGAGCCGCGCCATCGCGACAGGCTTGGCCTCGCCATCGCGCAGGTCCAGCAAACCTTTCAGGCGCTGGTTCTCCGCCTTGATGGCGTCGGCTTCGGCGAGGCGGATGCGGGCGAGCTCGTTCTCGCGCCGCAGCTCGGCGTTTTGCTGGCCCGCGTTGAAATAGCCGGAAATCGTCGCGAAAAAGCCCTGCGAGCCCGAGCGCGTCACCGCGCCGCCCGTGCCGACGGGTGCGACGACATCGCTCGCCACCCCGCGCAGGGGTGCAAAAGCAGCCGGCTGCCACAACGACAGCGCCAACAGCGCCAGGCCGAGCACAGCCCCCGCTCCGGCCAAGAGGTAGCCGGTGAACAGCGAGAATTGCGCCTTCTTCGAAAAGCCCGAGCGGCGCGAAGAGGGAGGCGCCATGGGTTAGAGTCCCTTCTGCCGAACAGCCCGGCTCAGATGCAGGCGCGTCACGCGGTCATCAGCACGCCGCGATAGATCGGATCCTCCATCGCCCGGCCAGTGCCGATGGCGACGCACAGGAGCGGATCTTCGGCGACAGAGACCGGCAGGCCGGTTTCCTCACGCAGGTGCTCATCGAGCCGCCGAATCAAGGCACCGCCGCCAGTGAGCACTATACCCTGATCGACGATATCCGCAGCGAGTTCCGGCGCGGTGTTTTCCAGCGCGATCCGCACGCCTTCGACGATAGCGCCGATGGGTTCGCTCAGCGCTTCGGCGACATGCGCCTGATTGATCGTAATTTCCTTAGGGACGCCGTTCACAAGGTCGCGGCCCTTCAGGGTGATGGTTTCGCCGATGCCGTCTTCCGGGATCATGGCGATGCCGTAATCCTTCTTGATGCGCTCTGCGGTCGCATCGCCGATCAGCAGGTTGTGGTGGCGGCGCACGTAAGAGACGATCGCTTCGTCCATCTTGTCACCGCCGGTGCGGACCGAGGTGGTGTAAGCGAGGCCGCGCAAGGAAAGCACGGCGACTTCGGTGGTGCCGCCGCCGATGTCGACGACCATGCTGCCGACCGGTTCGGTCACTGGCATATCGGCGCCAATCGCGGCGGCCATCGGCTCAAGGATAAGGTGCACGTCCGATGCGCCAGCGTTCGAGGCCGCATCACGGATCGCGCGGCGTTCGACCGAGGTCGAGCCCGAGGGCACGCAGATCACGATTTCCGGGTAACGGAACATGCTCTTTTTGCCGTGCACCTTCTGGATGAAGTGCTTAATCATCTGTTCGGCCACTTCGATGTCGGCGATCACGCCGTCACGCAGCGGGCGGATCGCCTCAATGCTGTCCGGGGTCTTGCCCATCATCATCTTGGCATCGTTACCGACGGCCTTGACTCGGCGGATCCCGTTGATCGTCTCAATGGCGACCACGGAGGGTTCGTTCAGCACGATCCCCTGATCTTGCACATAGACCAGCGTGTTGGCGGTGCCGAGGTCGATCGCCATGTTTTGCGACCGGAATTTGAAGAAGTTGGACAGAAAGCTCATCGGTGGTGGTGTTCCAGTGGTGGCGAGGCTGCAAGCTGAACACGCGGTCGTTGCAGGGGAGTTCGACCCGGTTATGACATGACACCGCGCGCCTAGCGAATCCGCGCACAAAAGGCCAAAATATTTGTCCACCGCAGAACTGATTTCTGGGGGTGTAGTCTCGAAATTACGGCGGCTCACCGCTAGCGTGCGACAAATGCCCGAAATCCGCCGTCTCCCTTCCGCGCTTGTGAACCGTATTGCTGCGGGTGAGGTGGTCGAACGCCCGGCGGCGGCCCTGAAAGAGCTGGTCGAGAACGCGATCGATGCTGGTGCGCGGCGAATCGGTGTGGTACTTGCGGATGGCGGATTGCAGCGGATCGAAGTGGTCGATGATGGCTGCGGGATGGCGCCCGATGGCATGGCGCTGGCACTGGAACGGCACGCGACATCCAAGCTGCCCGATTCGCTGATTGGCCCGGAAGGCGCGATCGAGCTGGTGACGACGCTGGGCTTTCGCGGGGAGGCATTGCCGAGCATCGCCAGCGTGGCGCGCCTCACCATCGAAAGCCGCGAGGCTGGCGCCGCAGAAGGCTGGCGCCGCGTGGTCGATCACGGCGCGGTGCTGGCTGATGAACCCGCCGCGCTCCCGCCCGGCACGCGGGTGCGGGTGGAAGACCTGTTCGCCAAGGTGCCCGCGCGCCGTAAGTTCCTGCGCACGGCGCGCAGCGAATATGCGGCCTGCCTTGATGTGGTGCGGCGGCTCGCCATGGCGCGGCCCGATATTGCTTTCACGCTGGAGACAGTGGGTGATGCGGGCAAGCGGACAGTGCTCTCCCTGCAAGCGGATGAAGAGCTGGCAACCCGCGTGGCGCGGATCATCGCGCATGAACTGAAGGATAATTCTGTCGCCATCTCGCAGGAGCGCGACACGCCCTATGGGATGATGCGGCTGACGGGGCTGGCGGGCTTGCCGACCTATAATCGCGGCGTGGCCGATCATCAGTACCTGTTCGTCAATGGTCGTCCGGTGAAAGACCGGCTGCTGGTCGGCGCCGTGCGCGGGGCCTATGCCGATATGCTCGCGCGGGATCGTCACGCAGTGCTGGCGCTGTTCCTCGACCTGCCGCCGCAGGATGTTGATGTGAACGTCCACCCGGCCAAGACCGAGGTGCGCTTCCGCGACAGCGCAGGGGTGCGAGGGTTCATTGTTTCGGGGCTGCGGCAGGCATTGGCAACGGGTGACCGCCGGTCTGCGCAAGGCCCGGATCGTGCGGCGATGGGACGGTGGCAGGCCGAGCCGGTCGCACCAACAGCTGCTCCAATAGCCCCGATGCTGGAGAGCATTTTTACAGGCCGTGACTGGAGCGCTTCGCAGCCCCGCCTCGGCGAAGCGCGCCCAGTCTGGACAGCGCCGCTCGCCCAGCCACAGGGCCGCGCCGAGGAAGCCGCCCCGGTGCCTGCCGAGGCGCAGCAATACCCCCTCGGCATCGCGCGCGGGCAAGTGGCGAACACCTATATCGTCGCCGAATCCGCCGATGGGCTGGTGCTGGTCGATCAGCACGCCGCGCATGAACGCTTGGTGCTCGAACGCTTGCGCGCGGCCGGGGCGGAGGAAGCCAACCGCCGCAGCCAAGCCCTGCTGGTCCCCGATGTGGTCGAACTGGACGAGGTCGATTGCGAGCGGCTCGAAGACGCCGCCGAGGGGCTGGCGCGTTACGGCCTCGTGATCGAGCGCTTCGGCCCGAGCGCTATGCTGGTCCGCGCGGTTCCGGCAGCGATTGCCAAGGCGGACAGCGCGAGGTTGCTGCGCGATCTTGCTGACGACATCGCCAAGCACGGCAAGCAGGAAGACAGCGGCGCGCTGTTGCTGGCCGAGCGGCTTGAACTGGTGCTGGCGACGATGGCCTGCCACGGATCGGTGCGGGCCGGACGGGTGCTCAGCGTGGCGGAGATGAACGCGTTGCTGCGTGAAATGGAGGCAACGCCGAGATCAGGCCAGTGCAATCACGGGCGGCCGACCTGGGTGAAGCTGAGTATGGAGGATGTCGAGAAGCTGTTTGGGCGGCACTAGCCACGCTGGTCGTCGTCCCGGCGAAGGTCGGGATCCAGAGTGACAGACGTCGCTACGGAAGCAACTGGGCCCCGGCCTTCGCCGGGGTGACGAAGGAGGGCTAGGGCCGCCCTGTCTCACCCTCAAACATTGAACTTGAACAGCAGCACATCCCCGTCCTGCACGACGTATTCCTTGCCTTCCTGCCGCAGCTTGCCCGCTTCCTTTGCGCCCGCTTCGCCGCCGAGCGCCACGTAGTCATCGTAGGCAATCGTTTCGGCGCGGATAAAGCCGCGTTCGAAGTCCGAGTGGATTTCGCCCGCCGCCTGCGGGGCTTTCGCGCCCGCCGGGAACGTCCAGGCACGCGCTTCCTTGGGGCCGCAGGTGAAGAATGTCTTGAGGCCGAGCAGCTTGTACCCGGCCCGGATCACGCGGGCGAGGCCGCTTTCGGTGAGGCCGAGCGCTTCGAGGAATTCACCCCGATCTTCGACCGGCATCGTCACCAGATCGGCTTCGATGGCAGCCGAAACGACCACCGCTTCGGCGCCCTCAGCTGCGGCCTTGGCGAAGACCTTGGCCGACAGTTCATTGCCCTCAGCGGCGTCTTCTTCAGCGACGTTGCAGACGTAAAGCACCGGCTTGGCCGTGAGCAATTGCGCCTGCTTGAACAGCCGCTCTTCCTCGTCATCCCCCGGCACCGTCAGGCGTGCGGGCTTGCCTTCGCGCAGCAGCTCCAAAGCCTGCCCGAGCACGCTCGCCATCGCCTTGGCTTCCTTGTCACCCGCCGCGCCGCGCTTGGCAGCCGCGGGCACGCGCTTTTCGAGGCTTTCGAGGTCCGACAGCATCAACTCGGTCTCGACCACTTCGGCGTCGGCGATGGGATCGACCTTGTTGGCGACGTGCTGGATATCGTCATCCTCAAAGCACCGCAGCACGTGGACGATGGCATCCACCTCACGGATGTTGCCGAGGAACTGGTTGCCAAGGCCTTCGCCCTTGCTCGCGCCCTTCACGAGGCCGGCGATGTCGACGAAGCCGAGCTGCGTTTCGATGATCTTGGCGCTCTTGCCGATGGCCGCGATCTTTTGCAGCCTTTCATCCGGCACGGCGACCTGACCGACATTGGGCTCAATCGTGCAGAACGGATAATTCGCGGCCTGCGCGGCCTGCGTCTCGGTCAATGCATTGAACAAGGTGGACTTGCCCACGTTGGGCAGGCCAACGATCCCGCAACGGAAACCCATGATGATTGTCTCTTGGCTATCTGGAAAGCGCCGCCCTTAGCGGGGAGGGGAACGGATGGCTAGAGGCGGTGCTCAGACCAAGCCGTGGCGCACCCGCCATTCGGCCAAAGCTGCGGGGGAGCGCAGGCGGATAACCTTGCCCGAATATCCCGCAAGCTTCGCCTCGGTACGCACACGCGGGCCGGTGTTCCAGTTCATGACGTACCAGAAGAACGCGGCATCGAAGCGCTCCGGGCAGCCCTCCGGCATATCGGGCCGGGAACGGCCGCGATGGGTGATGATGCGCTTTGCGAGCCGCCACAGACACAGGCGGATCGGGAAATCGAGGTAGATCACCGTGTCCGCCCGTTCCAGACGCGGGGCAAGGGTGCTGCCATAGTTACCCTCGATTAGCCATGCGTCCTGCGCCACCACCTCAGCGAGCCGAGCATTCAGTTCGGCCTTCTCCGTCTCGACCCAACCCGCCTGCCAGCCCAGCTGATCCATGTGGACGAGCGGAAGGACCATAAGCGGGGCAAGCTCGCGGGCGAGGGTGCTCTTGCCCGACCCGCAGGGGCCGATGAGGAGGACGCGGCGCATGGCCGATCAGTCTGCGCTGATCGGTAGCAGCCGAGAATCGCAAACCGCAGCCGTCCGGTGGGCGGTGATCTTCATGCTTTCTGGATCGCTTGCAAAGGCGAGGAAGCTCGCTTTGCTATTCTGCCGCACAAGCAGGACATGATCCCAGATTTCAGCAGCTGGCCCAATCAGGAAATTCGCCGAAGTACCTGAAAGCAGCACCTCGCCGCCGCTTCGATTCAGCAATGGCAACATTTCGCGCATGTAACGGGCATAGGCCTCCGCCCCGCTGACGGGCGCAGGCGGCGCAAGGTCAGGGGCATGGGTGTAATCGGCTGTTTCACGGAACCGCAGCAGGTTGAGCATCACCACTGGACCTTCACCGGGTGATCCGAAAAAGGCTGCGCCCTGTTCCTGACTGACCTCGAGATAGGCAGCGCCGTCGGTCATGGGGTCATATCCTGCATCCTCAGCGCAACATCATTCATGAAGCGCACGTCATCGCCCTTTGCCAGCCATTCTGCCTCCGCGCCAATTGCGCCCAGCATGGCGACCAGATCATCCTGTTCATCCTTGGCGAAATTGCCGAGCACGTGGCCTGTCACCCGGTCCTTGTGTCCCGGATGGCCGATGCCGAGCCGGATGCGGCGGAACTCTGCGCCCAAATGCTGGTCGATCGACCGCAGACCGTTGTGCCCGGCATGGCCGCCGCCCTGCTTCACCTTGACCTTGAAGGGGGCGAGGTCGAGTTCGTCATGGAACACGGTCAGCGCTTCGGTACCGAGCTTGTAGAAGCGCAGTGCCTCACCGACAGCGCGGCCGCTTTCGTTCATGAACGTGGCGGGCTTCAGTAGCAGCACCTTGTGGCTGCCGATCCGGCCTTCCTGCACCCAGCCCTGAAACTTGGTCTGGATTGGGCCGAAGCCATGCATATCGGCAATGACGTCCACGGCCATGAAGCCGACATTGTGCCGGTGGAGCGCATAGCGCGGTCCGGGATTTCCAAGGCCGACCCAGATTTGCATGGCAAGTCCCCTAGCTGCCGCTCACACAAAACGAAACGCCGGACTTCTTGCGAAGCCCGGCGTTCGATAGCCGCAATAGGCAATGATCGCTTATTCAGCGGTCGTCGTGTCGCCTTCGCTGCTCTTGAGCGCCGAGGGGGCGACGAGCGTGGCGATGGTGAAGTCGCGGTCGGTGATCGCGCTGGTGACGCCCTTGGGCAGGGTCACTTCGCTGATGTGGATCGAGTCGCCCAGATCCTTACCGGTCACGTCGATCTGGATATCATCCGGAATGTCGGCGTTGGGGCAGATAAGTTCCAGCTCGTGACGAACGATGTTGAGCACGCCGCCCTTCTTGAGGCCGGGCGATGCGTCTTCGTTGACGAACACGACGGGCACCTGCACCTGAACCATGCTGTCGCCGGTCATGCGCAGGAAGTCGACGTGCAGCGGACGGTCGGTCACCGGGTGGAACGCAACATCCTTGGGCAGAGTGCGAATGATCTTGCCACCGATCTCGATGTTGACGATCGAGTTCATGAAGTGACCGGTCATCAATTGCTTGACCAGTTCCTTCTGCTCGACGTGGATCAGGGTGGGTTCTTCCTTGCCGCCATAAATGACAGCAGGTGTCCGACCATCGCGGCGAATTGCACGGGAGGCTCCCTTGCCAGCCCGTTCGCGCGCTTCAGCCGGCAGGTTCAGAGCTTCGCTCATAATCGTGCCTTTCGAATGCATGTTGAAAGAGTATCATCGAACGCACCGCCTCCAGGGATGACCGGAGCGTCGAAGCGCGGGCCCTTAGAGAGAGAAGGCCCGTTTGGCAACCGCTTTAGGCCGCAGCCCTCAGGGCAGGCGCCGGATAAGGTAGCCTTGGGCCTGAAGCAGAGCGGCCAACCCGTCGGGCCCAACGAGGTGCGCCGTGCCGACGGCGATCAAGGGGAGGGGGGCCTCTTGCAGCAGCGGGCTGAGCGCAGCGGCCCAGCGGCGGTTGCGATCCGTGAGCAGGGCGGCGCGCAAGGCGGGATCTGCCAGAAAGCCTTCGCGGGTGGATTGTTCGATCGTCGCAGCATCACCAGCCAGCCACGCGCGCTGGAGCCGGGCGGGGTCCTTGCGCGCGGCCTCGCTCCCGCGCACCACGGCGGCGAGCATACTGCGCTGCTGCGCTTCAGTCAGGCGGTCGAAGATTGAAAGCTGCGCTGCCGCACCCTCCAGCTCGCGCACCGGACGATCGGCAAAGTCATTGATCAGCGCACGGTCGACCCCATTGGCCGGATCGCCAGTCGCATCAACCTGCGCCAGCATGATCGCCGCCGCCCAGGTCTCGACTGCGGCAAAGCGCGTGCGTTCGATCCCGCCGCGCTCCAGCAAGTCGGTGAGCGAGTTGGCCAGATCGTCCGGCAGTCTTTGTTCGAGGGTAGGCAGGCCCGGAGTGGTGCTCAGTTCCGTGAAGGTCCCGGCGACCCGCTCGCCATCATCCAGCGCGGCAATTTCAACCACCAGCAGGTCGGCGGCATCGGTCGCCTGCGTAATCGCGGGCGTGCGCCATTCGGTGTCGTCGGGGAGGGCATGGATCGTGCCGACCATCCAGCCCTCCACCGTTCCATCGGCCGAGGCGATTTCATAGAGCAGCGGATTGGGCGGGGTTCTGTCCCCTGCGGCCTCGCCGGGTGCATCGCTGCATCCGGCAAGGCCAAGGAGGAAGAGGGGGGCAAGGATCGCAGCTGCGGCTCTACGCACCGCAATCAGCAATCCTGCCCCCCGTTCCGTGGTCATTGCGGCAGCGCCCCGATCACTTCACGCGGCTGACGGTGATACCCTTTTGCGCGAGGTAATCCTGCACGCTCTGGGCACCTGCAAGGTGACCTGCACCGACCGCGACGAACACCGTGCCGGGCTGGTCGAGCCGAGCGTCGACCCACTCGGCCCAGTTGGCGTTACGGCTGTAGAGCAGGGCGTCGGCAACGGCGGGATCGGTCATGCCTTCGTTCATGATGGCAGCGAGTTCGTCGGCATCGCCCTCGGCCCATTCGGCGACCATCCGGTTCAGCATCGGCGCGGTTTCGTCCATGCCTTCGATGGCTTCCATCATAAAGGTGATCTGGGCGGCCTGATCCATCCCGTCAAAAATGCCGAGCTGGAATTCCGCCGTCTCCAGTGCACCCTGCGGCTTGTCGCCGACCTTCGACAGCAACACCTTCTCCACGCCCGCGCCGGGGGTATAGCCCTGCTGCATCAGCGGGATCAGCGACATGGTGAGGCCGGTCAGCCAGGGCTTGATCTGGTCAAACGCTTCGGGCGGGGCGCCGAGCTTGGCGAGGGCCGCTTCGTAAGTGACCGTTTGCTCAGGCGTGAGCAAAGAGCGCAGGGTGGTGCCTGCGGGCAGACTGCCCTTGCTTTGGGCAAGCTGGCCCATGGCCGCTTCACTGGCCGCGTCCATCGGGATTTCGGTCACGATCATGTCGGAACCGGTGAGCGCCTTGGCGATGGTGTCATCGTACCACTCGATCCCTGCGGGAAGGACGTGGACGGTGCCGAACAGGTAGATGGTGGTGTCCGCATCCGCGACCTTCCACAGCGCGGGGCCCTTGGCAGCGGGTGCAGCGGCGGTTTCGGTAGCGGCATGGTTGTCAGCCAGAGCGGGGCTGGCGGCCAGCAGTGCAAAGGGGGCAGCGGTAAGGGCAAGCAGTGAAGCGAATTTCATCGGGTGGTTCCTTTCGGGGGGTTATGAGAGTGTGGGGGAGGAGAAACGTTGGGGCAAGTAAGCTGACACGATCCGGAGGATCAGAGCCGCCAGCGGGCATAAATAAACGACGCGAACATCGACACATAAGCGATAGCGAAGATCCCGAAGGCGTGCGGCGGCGGCACGAAGCCACCGGCGTGAAGCACAGCCCAAACCGGGAAACCCGCAAGCACCGATACGCAGCCGCCGGTAAAGGCGATGAAGTTCTGCTCGCGCTTGTAATCATCGATCATGCGGAAACCGTAGAGCGGCAGGACCATAAAGGCGCCCATCAGCAACGCCGCCAATACCAGCGCCAGCAGCGGCGGCAGTTTGAGGTCTTCCCAATTGCCGCCAAACAGGTTGCCGTCGCCTTGATCGAAGAGGCCGGTGGCAAGTCCGATCACGCCGCCAATACCGGCGGCAACGCCGATATAGATCATCTGCGTGCGATTGCGCTGGCGGGTGCGCGCCTCGCCGGGGCCGGTTGAGAGCGCCTCGCCCGAAGTCACGCGCGGCCAGAACCGCCAAGTCGCGTATATGACGCCAGCCATGGCCAGCACGATGCCGCCGATGATGGCGATATCCGTCGCGCTGGTGTTACCACCTTCGGTCACCGCGCTGATGAAACCAACTGCCGTTGCGCCAAGGAATATCAGCGCAATGACGCCGCCGATCACAATGGCAATGCGGACGAGCATTACGGCACCTTCGGACATTCCGGTGCCGGTGCGAGGGGGATCAAAGTTCGTCATCGAAAATCTCCTCGATCCGCATGTCGAACAGGCGGGCAATTCTGAAGGCGAGGGGGAGCGAGGGGTCGTGCTTGCCGGTCTCGATCGCGTTGACTGCCTGACGCGACACGTCGAGCCGCCCGGCGAGTTCCGCCTGTGACCAGTCGCGTTCGGCGCGCAGGACTTTGAGGCGGTTTTTCATCGGGTCAAAAACCCAGCGCGCCCACCGCCTTGGCGATCAGATTACCGACGGCGTAGCCGCTCAGGCCAAGCATAGCGAAGACCTGCCAACGCTTGACGCAGATCGTTTCAACAAGGGCTGTCATCACAAAACTCCATCACATCGACCTGACCGGCTTGTCAGGTATGCCTGACTATATGTCGCGATTCGCTGACTATGTCAAGATGACCTGACTTTGTGTCACTATCGCCTGACTTGCCTATGCCCGCGCCCCGTGTTGCTGCGCTGCGGCATTGACGCAAATGGGGTGTTCGGCCATGGCGAGCCGCCATGAGTGCTGCACCCCTTTACAAGCCTGCTCCGCGCGATCCGGCGCGTTCGTTTCAGGACATGATCCTGACGCTCCACGACTTCTGGAGCGCCGAGGCCGGCTGCGTCATCCTCCAGCCCTATGACATGCGCATGGGCGCGGGGACGTTCCACACGGCGACCACTCTGCGCGCGCTCGGGCCGGAGCCGTGGAACGCGGCGTTCGTCCAGCCCTGCCGCCGTCCGACCGATGGGCGCTATGGCGAAAACCCCAACCGGTTGCAGCATTACTACCAGTATCAGGTGATCTTGAAGCCTTCGCCCAGCGACATTCAGGAGCTCTACCTGAAAAGCCTCAGCGCCATCGGCATTGATCCGCTGGCGCATGATATCCGCTTCGTCGAGGACGACTGGGAGTCGCCCACGCTCGGCGCGTGGGGGCTGGGCTGGGAGGTCTGGTGTGACGGGATGGAAGTCACCCAGTTCACCTATTTCCAGCAGATGGGCGGTTTCGACTGCAAGCCGGTCGCAGGCGAGTTGACCTACGGGCTTGAGCGTCTGGCGATGTATATTCAGAGCGTCGACAACGTTTACGATCTGGCGTTCAATGCGTCGGGCGTTTCTTATGGCGACGTGTTCCTTGAGAACGAGCGCCAGATGTCGAAGTGGAACTTCGAGGTCGCGGATACCGACGCGCTGTTCGACCTCTTCGCTAAGGCCGAGGCCGAGTGCCGCAATGCTCTGTCCGCAGGCGTACCCATCGCCGCCTATGAGCAGGCCGTCGAGGCGAGCCACGTGTTCAACCTACTGCAAGCGCGCGGCGTGATTTCGGTGCAGGAACGCGCCAGCTACATGGGCCGGGTGCGCGACTTGGCGCGGTCGTCTTGCGAGGCTTACGCGCAGAAGATGACGCCGGAGTGGGAAGCGAAATATCCCGAGTGGAGTCTCGTCTGATGGCTGACTTCCTTCTCGAGCTGCGCTGCGAGGAAATCCCCGCCCGGATGCAACCGAAGGCCAAGGAGGATCTGGCGCGGCTGTTTGCCGATGCACTCGCTAAGGCCGGCTTGCCGGTGGGAGAGATCGAAACCTTCGCCACCCCGCGCCGACTGGCGCTGATCGCCAAGGACCTGCCGCTTGCCACCGAGGCTGTGAGCGAGGAAACCAAGGGGCCAAAGGTAGGCGCACCGCCGCAGGCGCTCGAGGGTTTCTTGCGCAAGGTCGGCCTTACCGCGGAGCAGCTGGTCGAACGTGACGGCGTGTATTTCGCCGTGGTCGAGAAGCCGGGACGCGACACCGCTGCGGTGCTCGCCGAAACCATCCCGGCGATCATCCGCGCCTTTCCCTGGCCCAAGTCGATGCGCTGGGGCGAAGCGTCGCTCAGCACCGAGTCCTTGCGCTGGGTGCGTCCGCTTTCCGGGATCATCGCCTTGTTGGACGGCGCGGTCGTCCCTTGCGAGATCGACGGCATCGCGAGCGGGCGCACGACGATGGGACACCGGTTCCATCATTCCGGCCCGGTCGCAATCGCCGATGCCGGGAGCTATATCGAAACCCTGCGCGCGGCCCATGTGGTCGTCCATTTCTCCGAGCGCTGCAAACTGATCCGCGACGGCGCGGCCAAGGTTGCTGCCGAGGCTGGCCTGACATTGGTTGCCGACGAAGGGCTGGTGATCGAGAACGCCGGCCTCACCGAATGGCCGGTGCCGCTGCTCGGCCGCTTTGACGAGGCGTTCCTCGACGTGCCGCCCGAGGTGATCCAGCTCACCGCGCGGGTGAACCAGAAGTATTTTGTGTGTCAGACGCCGGACGGCAACCTCGCCAACGCCTTTGTCTGCACCGCCAATATCGACGCGATTGACCCCGCAGTGGTGGTTGACGGCAACCGCAAGGTGCTCGCCGCGCGGCTGTCCGATGCCCGTTTTTTCTGGGAGCAGGATCAGAAGACATCGCTTGCGGATCACGCGCAGAAGCTGGCGCGGATTACCTTCCACGAAAAGCTGGGCACGGTGGCCAACAAGGTCGAGCGCGTGGCGAAACTGGCGCGGTGGTTGTGTGAGGAGGGGATTGTCGCGGGCGACCCCGACCTAGCCGAACAAGCCGCGCGCCTGTGCAAGGCTGACCTCGTCACCGAGATGGTGGGCGAATTCCCCGAATTGCAGGGCCTGATGGGCGGTTACTACGCCGCCAAGGAAGGTCTGCCGCAGGAGGTCGCCGAGGCGATCCGCGATCACTACAAGCCGGTCGGGCAGGGCGATGATGTGCCCACTGCGCCCGTGACAGTGGCGGTGTCGCTGGCGGATAAGCTGGATACGTTGGTTTCGTTCTTCGCTATCAACGAAACTCCAACTGGTTCAAAGGACCCGTTCGCGTTGAGGCGCGCGACTCTGGGCACCTTAGGTCTAGGACTGACCAATCTAAACCAACTTCCCGTCGAGCGGATTGCAGAAGCAGTAATTGAAATTTGGCTTGAGTCGATCCTTTACGAGCCGCACGCAATTACCCAAACCCTTTCTGGAAGCGACCTTTCACCGGGAAAGCATGACCCTGAGTATGTTTTGTCCGGCGCTTATGAGAATGATCTCCGAGACGGTATCCAAAGCCTCAAAGAGTTCACCACCGACTTCTTCGCCGACCGCCTCAAAGTCCAGCAGCGCGAGGCGGGCGTTCGCCACGACCTGATCGACGCGGTGTTCGCGCTTGGTGGGGAGGATGATCTTGTCCGCTTGCTCGCCCGCGTCCATGCGCTGCAAGCCTTCGTCACCACCGAGGACGGCACCAACCTCCTCGCAGGCTACAAGCGTGCGGCGAATATCCTCAAGAAAGAAAACTATCCCGTCACCCCGGCGCAGGCCGGGGCCCAGAACGATGGGGCAGAACTGGGTTCCGGCCTGCGCCGGAATGACGATGGTGCGGTTGAGCTTTCCTACACGCCCGAACCGGCCGAAAAGGCGCTGATCGACGCGCTTGATGCCGCCGCCCCGCGCGCTGCGCAGGCGGTGGCGGACGAACGGTTCGCCGATGCGATGGCAGCGCTCGCCACCTTGCGCGCTCCCATTGACCGGTTCTTTGAAGAGGTGACCGTCAACGACGCGGATGCGAACAAGCGCGCCGCGCGGCTTGCGCTGCTGGCGCGTTTCCGCGATGCGGTCCACCGGGTCGCCGATTTCAGTCGGATCGAGGGGTAGCCCCCCCGCCACCACGCCAAGTGTCAACTTCGATTTTCGGCATGATAGCATAGTGAATTCAAGGGCTTGTTGTCATATTTGGCGCTTGACACGGTGTCAACTTTGTCAACTTCGCCGCACCAACCGAGGACTGCCATGACGTTGAAGACGGTCTATGTTTTCGGAGGCAACGCCGACCACTCCGACCCGCGCCAGAAGGACAAGACCGTCGCTGGCGGCAAGGGCGCCAACCTCGCTGAAATGGCGAGCATCGGCCTGCCAGTGCCCCCGGGCTTCACGATTACGACCGAAGAATGCGTGCGTTATCTGCAAGATGGCGCGGATTTCTCCGATGATCTGCGAACTGCCGTCGCCGCCGCGCTGACCCATGTGGAAGCGACTGTGGGCAAGAGGTTTGGCGATGCGGCCGATCCGCTGCTGGTCTCGGTCCGCTCAGGCGCGCGGGTGTCGATGCCCGGGATGATGGACACGGTCCTCAACCTCGGGCTGAACGATGCGACGGTCCAAGGGCTTGCCACCTCCTCGGGCGATGCGCGGTTCGCTTGGGACAGCTACCGCCGGTTCATCCAGATGTATTCCGACGTAGTGCTCGGGATTGATCACGGATTGTTCGAGGAAGCGCTCGAGATCGCCAAGGAAGACAAGGGCTTCTACAACGATACCGAGATGGCGGCTGAAGATTGGCAGGCGCTGGTGGCCGAGTATAACACCATCGTCGCCGACGAACTGGGTCGCCCGTTCCCACAGGACGTTCACGAACAGCTGTGGGGTGCGATCCGCGCCGTGTTCGACAGCTGGGATAGCGACCGCGCCAAGGTCTATCGCCGCTTGAACGATATTCCGGGCGACTGGGGCACGGCGGTCAATGTGCAGGCGATGGTGTTCGGCAACATGGGCGAAACCAGCGCCACCGGCGTCGCCTTCACCCGCGACCCGGCGACCGGCAACCGCGCCTATTACGGCGAATACCTGATCAATGCGCAGGGCGAGGACGTGGTCGCGGGCATTCGCACGCCGCAATATCTGACCAAGGCCGCACGCGAGACGGCAGGTGCCAAGCCGCTGTCGATGGAAGAGGCGCTGCCTGACGCCTACGCGGAACTCGCCCGCGTGTTCGATCTGCTGGAACTGCATTACAAAGACATGCAGGACATCGAATTCACGGTGGAACGCGGCAAGCTGTGGATGCTGCAAACGCGCTCCGGTAAGCGCACTGCCAAGGCCGCGCTCAAGATGGCGGTCGACATGGTGGCCGAAGGGCTGATCGATGAGCGCGAGGCGGTTCGGCGGGTTGATCCGATGGCGCTGGACCAGCTGCTGCACCCGACGCTCGACCCCAAGGCCGAGCGGAATGTGCTGACCACCGGCCTGCCAGCCTCGCCAGGCGCGGCGGCGGGCAAGATCGTGCTGGATGCCGATACGGCCGAGCAATGGGCCGGGCGCGGTGAGAAGGTCATTCTGGTGCGGGTCGAAACCAGCCCGGAGGACATCCACGGGATGCACGCGGCGCAGGGCATTCTGACCGCGCGCGGCGGGATGACCAGCCACGCGGCGGTGGTTGCTCGCGGGATGGGTCGGCCGTGCGTGTCTGGCGCAGGCGCAGTGTCGATCGACCGCGCGACGCGCAAGCTCAGGATCGGCTCCACCGAGCTGAAGGAAGGCGACGCGATCACGCTCGACGGGGCGACCGGGCAGGTGATGCTCGGCATCGTCCCCACGGTCGAACCGGAGCTGGCAGGCGATTTCGGCACGCTGATGGTGTGGGCGGATAAGCTGCGGCGGATGAAGGTGCGGACCAATGCCGAAACGCCCGATGACTGCCGCATGGCGCGGCAGTTCGGCGCGGAAGGCATCGGGTTGTGCCGGACTGAGCATATGTTCTTTGAAGCCTCGCGTATCTCGCTGGTTCGCCAGATGATTTTGGCCGATGATGAAGCCGGACGCCGCCGTGCGCTTGAGCAACTTCTGCCCGAACAGCGCGCCGATTTCACTGCGATCTTCGAGGTGATGGCTGGGCTGCCGTGCACGATCCGCTTGCTCGATCCGCCGCTCCACGAGTTCCTCCCCCATGCGGACGAGGATTTTGCAGATTTGGCCGATGCGACCGGGTTGGGTGTGGATCACCTCAAGCGCCGCGCGGGCGAACTGCATGAATTCAACCCGATGCTCGGCCATCGCGGCTGCCGTCTCGGGATTACCTATCCCGAAATTTACGAGATGCAGGCGCGCGCGATCTTTGAGGCGGTGTGTGCGGTGAAGGCCTCCTCGGGCGAAGCGCCGTTGCCGGAGATTATGATCCCGCTGGTCGCCACCAAGCGGGAACTGGCGATCCTGCGCGCACTGATCGATCGGGTGGCCGAAGCGGTGTTCGCCGAGGTCGGCACACGGGTCGAGTATCTGGTCGGCACGATGATCGAATTGCCGCGCGCTGCGCTGATGGCGGGCGATATTGCCGAGGAAGGCGCGTTCTTCAGCTTCGGCACCAATGACCTGACGCAGACGACGCTCGGCGTCTCGCGCGATGATGCGGCGCGGTTCCTCAGCGTCTATGTCGACAAGGGCATTTTCCCGCGTGATCCCTTCGTCAGCCTCGATATCGAAGGCGTCGGTCAGCTGGTCGAACTGGCGGCAGAGCGGGGCAGGGCGACCCGGCCCGACATCAAGCTCGGTATCTGCGGCGAGCATGGCGGCGATCCGGCGAGCATCGCCTTCTGCGAGAAGGTGGGGCTCGATTACGTCAGCGCCTCGCCATACCGCGTGCCGATCGCGCGGCTTGCGGCAGCCCAGGCGGCGCTGAAGAAGGCCTAGGTTCCGGCGAGCGAGCGGCGCCCGGTCAGGGTGATGATCTCGAAGGTCTCGGCGGTCTTGCCATCGGCGTCGGCGCGCGCGGCAAAGGCGGCGCGGGCGCGGGCGAGAGCGGTTTTGCCAAGCGGCGCAGCAGGCTTCGCTAGCGCATTGCCAAGGCCCTGATCGCGCAGGTCGGCGACCAAGCGGTCGAGGCTTGCGTAGCGCACCGTCAGCGTATGGGTGTCGACCACCGGGTCCTTCCAGCCGGCGCGCTGGAGCAATCCCGGCGCAGCGCGCGGATCGACCAGTGGGTGGATCCGGGCCGCAGGACGGTCGGGCTCGGCGGCGAACATGGCGGCGCGCAAGGCGGGAAGGCTCTGGCCGCCGACGAAGTGCGTCATCACCAACCCGCCAGGGGCAAGCGCATTGCGCAAATGGATCAGCGCACCGGGCAAGTCGTTCACAGCATCGAGGAGGCCGAACACTACGATCAGCTCATATCCGCCAGAGGGATGCGGCGCTTCAAGGTCGAGCGCAGCCGGTTCTTCGACTGCCGCACCCTGCTCCCGAAGCGATGCCACGAGTGTCCCGGTCGAATCGCCAAGCACCAATGCCCGCGCAGGCTCGTGGCGCAGGAAGGCAAGGCGCTCCAGCGTGTCCTCGATCATGTCCTCGGCGATGAAGCGCGCAGCATCGGAACCCGCCGAGCGGTGCCGCGCGCGGGTGAGGCGCAGAGTGCGGCGGTGGGCGCTGAAGATCATGGGGATCGCAGGAGCATTCATCGCTCGCGCCCTGCCGTGCTTGCCAGCGCAGTGCAAGCCGTGCGACACCTTGCGCCATGGTCGCGGTCGCACGCTTTGCCAGACATTTCGGACCCGTGGTGGATGTGCTCTATCCGCCGCGGTGCCCTTCGTGCGGGGTTACGATTGCCAGTCAGGCTGGGCTGTGCACAGATTGCTGGAGCAGCCTTGAGGTGCCCACCCCCACCGAGAACGAAGTCGGCGCGGTGCCGATCTATGCGGCAACCTATTACAACGAGACGTCGCGCAAGCTGGTGCTGGCTTACAAACATGGCGGGCGGATTGCGCTGGCGCGGCTGCTCGCGCAGCTGGTTGCGGCACGCTTGCCCGAGTCGCAGGAGGGGCGTGCGCCGCCGGTGTTGGTGCCGGTTCCGCTCCACCGCTGGCGGCTATGGCAGCGCGGGTTCAACCAAGCTGCCCTGCTGACCCATGAGCTGGCGCGGTTAGGAAAGGGCGAACCCGCGGTCGAGGCTTTGGCGCGGCATAAGCGCACGCCCAATCTCGGCGGGTTGGGGCGCGAGGCACGCGAGCGGGTGCTGACCGGGACGATCCGGCTCAATCCTGCAAGGTCGGCGCGTTTGGCGGGGCGGGATGTCGTGCTGGTGGATGACGTATTGACCAGCGGGGCAACGAGCAGAGCCTGTATTGCAGCGATGTCCGAGGCTGGGGCTGCGTCGATTTCAGTCGCCTGTTTCGCCCGGGTCGATCAGGATCATCGCCTCATCCATCCGTAAAACATAACGCCCGAGGTCTTTCGACCCCGGGCGCCACGTGACGAAACGGTGCGGATCCACCCTTGCAGGCTGTGGCAGCGACCCCCTAACTTCGCTGCCGGGATCCAATCCCTATCGTTCAATCGGTCGCGCTGGCACCCCGCTGCCAGCTTGCGGTCCGATCACCCCCTGAACCTGACACCGGGCGGTGCCATTGTTCGGTGGAGAACCCCTTGCGAAGGCTCCTGACGCGCTTGTTCCACGCTGTTGCATTCGGCGGAAGATCAAACCTGTGATAGGCGCATTTTTTGCGTGCGCCTGTTGTGTGCGTGCAACAATCGTCGCATGAGCGCGCCGCTTACGACATTTATCGCGCACGGGGACGGGCCCGCGCGCATCACCTATCTGCGTGGAGATACAAGGTGACCGGCACAAGCCTGACCCCTGAAGAGCGCGAGAGCGGCGCCGTGTTCGCGCCGAAGTTTGACGCGGCTGGACTGCTCACCGCAGTGGTCGTCGATGATGCCAGCGGCGAAGTGCTGGTGGTCGCGCACATGAACGCCGAGGCGCTTGAGGCGACACTCAGCACCGGCAAGGTCCACTTCTGGTCACGTTCGCGTGGGGCCTTGTGGATGAAGGGCGAGACATCCGGGAATGTCCTGACTGTCGTGCAGACGCTGGTCGATTGTGATCAGGACGCGCTGGTGATCCGTGCCGTGCCTTCGGGGCCAACCTGCCACACGGGTGCGCGCAGTTGCTTTTATCGGCAGATCGATGTGCGCGATGGCAAGCCGGTGCTTGTGAGGCTCTGAACTTGACGCTCACGTAAACGGAAGGTATGGAGCGGGCATGGCTACCGCTCCTGCACCCACCGAATCCTCGGACCCCGCCCAGCACGTTCCAAAGGATCCGGCCAGCGAGCCGCGTCGCAACGGCGCGCATCTCGACAGGCCCGATGTCCACGAGCGTGAACAGTTCACCATTTCCGACCTCACTTCGGAATTTGGCTGCACCGCCCGCGCGCTGCGGTTCTACGAGGACGAAGGCCTGATCAATCCGGCCCGCCTCGGTCTCACCCGCGTTTATTCCAAGCGCGACCGCGCCCGGCTTGCTTGGATCATGCGCGCCAAGAATGTCGGTTTCAGCCTCACTGAAATCCGCGAGATGATCGACCTCTACGATCTTGACGATGGCCGCGTCGAACAGCGCCGCGTCACGATCGCCAAGTGCCGCACGCACATCGCCAAGCTGAAAGAGCAGCGCGACGACATCGATAGCTCGATCAAGGAACTCACCGATTTTGTCGCCGAGATCGAGAAGCTCGACCTCGGCTGAGCCAATAGGCCCACCGCCTCTTCAAACAATGCTGCTCACCAAAGGGATCATGTGATGCCGACTTATACCGCCCCCACCCGCGATACGCGCTTCGTCGTCAACGAAGTGCTTGATTTGGCGAGCTACGGCAACCTGCCGGGTTTTGAGAACGCCACGCCTGATATGATCGACACCGTGATCAACGAGGCGGGCAAGTTCTGCGCCGAAGTGCTCGCGCCCGTCAATCAGGCGGGTGACGAGCATGGCTGCACCCGCCATGAAGATGGCAGCGTCACCACGCCTCCGGGCTTCAAGGAAGCCTATCAGGCTTACGTCGAAAGCGGTTGGGGCACGCTTGGGCAGCCGGTCGAATATGGCGGGCAGGGCCTGCCCCACGTGCTCAGCTTTGCTTTGGAGGAATTCTCCGGCACGGCCAATCAGGCTTTCGCCATGTATCCTGGCCTCACCGCCGGGGCGATCTCGGCGATCCTCGCCAAGGGTTCGGACGAGCAGAAGGCCGCTTACGTGCCCAAGATGATCTCGGGCGAATGGTCGGGGACCATGAACCTGACCGAGCCGCACTGCGGCACTGATCTCGGCATGATCCGCACCAAGGCCGTGCCGAACGGGGATGGTAGTTATGCGATCACCGGGACCAAGATCTTCATCTCGGCCGGCGAGCATGACCTCACCAGCAACATCATTCACTTGGTGCTGGCCAAGACCCCGGGCGCCCCCGACAGCGTCAAGGGCATCTCGCTGTTCATCGTGCCGAAGTTCCTGCTCGACGAGAACGGGGAACCGGGCGCGCGCAATGGCGTGACTTGCGGTTCCATCGAGAAGAAGATGGGCATCCACGGCAACGCGACCTGCCTGCTCAACTATGACGGTGCGACCGGTTACATGGTGGGCGAGGAGAACAAGGGCCTCGCCGCGATGTTCATCATGATGAACGCTGCGCGCCTTGGTGTCGGCATTCAGGGCTATGCCCAGGCCGAAGTCGCTTACCAGAACGCGGTGACTTACGCGCTTGATCGCCGTCAAGGCCGCGCGCTCACCGGCCCGGCCGATCCTGCCGCCAAGGCCGACCCGATCTTCGTCCACCCCGACGTGCGGCGGATGCTGATGGACGCCAAGGTGTTCACTGAATCGATGCGGGCGCTTTGCCTGTGGGGCGCGTTGCAGGTCGATCTGACCCACAAGGCGCAGACCCCGGAAGAACGCGAGCAAGCCGATCTGCTGATCGGACTGATGACCCCGGTCATCAAAGGCTACGGTACCGACAAGGGCTATGACATCGCCAACAACATGCAGCAGGTCTTTGGCGGCCACGGCTATGTGCGCGAATGGGGCATGGAGCAGTTCGTGCGCGATAGCCGCATCGCCATGATCTACGAGGGCGCCAACGGCGTGCAGGCGATGGATCTGTGCGGCCGCAAGCTGGCTGCGGGCGGCGGTAAGGCGATCCAGGCCTTCTTTGCGATGATCGACGAGGAGATCGCCGCGGCCAAGCAAGTGCCGGAACTGGCCTCAGTGGCCGAGCGGCTCGAAAAGGCGCTGGGCGAACAGAAGGCCGCGACCATGTGGTTCATGCAGAACGCGATGGCCAACCCCAACCACCTCGGCGCAGGCGCGCATCACTACATGCACATCATGGGCATCGTGACGCTCGGCTTCTTCTGGCTCAAGATGGCAAAGGTTGCCCTCGACAAGCTGGCGGGTGAGCCCGAGGACAAGGCGTTCTACGAGGCCAAGCTGGTTTCGGCGAATTACTACGCCGAGCGTTTCCTGCCTGATGCGGGCGCGCTGCGCCGCAAGCTTGAAGCGGGTAGCGAGTATATGATGAAGCTGCCGGCTGAGGCATTCGCCACGGCGGCGTAGGCCTCAATCGCCAATGGAATAACCAAGGGCCGCCCTGCCATCCGCAGGGCGGCCCTTGTAATGTATGTCCTAGCGTTCGGCTTCCTCGGCCAGCGCGTAGAGGTAGTCGACATAAGCCATCGTCACTTCGTCAAGGCCATAGACTTTGGGATTGGTGCTTTCGATCAGAAACCACTCGTTGGGAGCATGAGCGCCGCCGCCGCGGCCAAGGCCGAATTGCGATGCGGGCAGGTTCAACGGCGGACCGTTGAACACCACCCCCGGCCAGCTTCCTGCATTGCGCGGGCGGATGGTATAGGGGACGCCGCTATCGTCGAACATGCGCTTCTGGGCGCGGATCAGGATCGAATCCTCCTCGGTCTCGTTGGGACCATAGCCGCCCGAGACCGTGACCTGCACATCGTCGAATCCGCGCTTGGCAAGATGCGCGCGCAGTTTGGTGACCGCCTCGTCCTTGGTCATGTTCGGCACCAGACGGAATTCAAGCTTGGCTTCGGCGCGGCCGGGTAGCACCGTCTTGCCGCCTTCGCCGGTATAGCCCGCCACAAGCCCCTGAATATTGACCGTGGGCTGCGAGAAGAACCGCTCAAGGCTGGTGACGTAATCCTCGTCATTGATCCAACGCCCGACGCCGAGCAGCGTCTTTTCACCCGCCTCCGCGTCTGGCTTTACACTCTGCGCGATCAGCTCCTTCTGGCGCGCGGTCAGCGGCTGGACGTTCTCGAACCATCCGTCGATCGCCGGGGTATGGCCGTCATCGGCGACGAGCGTGTCCAGCGCCTTGACGAGCCGCCACGCCGGGCTTTCGATGCGGGCGTGATTGGACGAGTGAATGTCAGTCTTGGGATATTTGTCGGACGTCTCACCGCCGACAACCAGCTGGAACTCAACCGCACCCTTGGCACCCAAGGTGATGCCCGCGCTACCATCGCGGTTCTGATTGGCCGAGGGGATGAACACGCCGACCGCTGTGGAGAGTGCAGCCTGAACCTCTGGCACGGCGACAACCTGATCGAAATGGGTCGAGGCGACTTCCTCTTCGCCTTCAGCCACCAGCACCAGATTAACGGGCAGCTTGCGGCCGCTGGCCTGGATCGCTTTGATCGCGGCGAGGAAAGCCATCTGCGGCCCCTTCTGGTTGACCACCCCGCGTCCGACAATCGCGGTCCCTTCGCCCGGTCGCTCGACCAGCTTGGCATCGAGCGGCGGCGAGCTCCATTCTGCCGGATCGAACTGCTTCACGTCATACATGAAGTAGATGCCGACGGTGGTCTTGGCACCCGAATCAAGCGTGGCGAAGACCGCTGGAACGCCGTCCGTCGGGATGATCTTGGCCTGCTGGAACCCGGCGTCGAGCGCCAACTTGCGCATATATTCCGCGCCTTCGGGGGTGCCGCGCTTTTCGGCGGCGATGGTGGGAAGGGCGACCCAGTCCTGCAGCGCCTTGACCGTTGTGCCTTGCTGCGCCTCGACCGCCGTGACGAGCTCTTCGCGATTGGGCGTCTCGGCGGCCAACGGTGCTACCGCCAGCGCGATTACCGCCGCCATTGTCATTCCCGTCAGCCGTTTCATCACCGATCTCTCCCCCTGTTGTGAGGGAGAACAGGTAACAGCCGTCCTTGGTTTCGCAATGGCTATTGCGGCACCTGAGAAGGCTTGGCCTACTCGAGCCTGCCCATCATCCGCTGCGAGCCAGCCTTGATCTTGAGACCTTGGGCAGCGGTCGGAGCTGCGGGTCGTTCCCACAGGCTCGCTGAATTTCGGGGAACGGGCCGCGGACGGGCAGAGGCCTTGGCAACCGGTGCTCGGGCTGTAGCGACTGGTTCAGGCTCAGGCTCTTCGGCAACCGGCTCGGGAGCTGGCGGGGCGATCGGCTCGGGCGATGCTGCAACAGGCTCAGGATCAGAGGGAGCAGGAGCGGGGGGCGGTGCGACCGGTTCCGGGTCTGTAGCGACAATTTCGCGAACAGGTTCAGCCTCCGGCGGTGCGGCAACTGCCGGGGGCGGCGCGGGGGCTTCAACCGCTTCCGGGACCACTGCCGGAGCGGGCGCAGCTGCCAGTGGTTCCCGATCTGCGGTCGCGTTGAGGATCTGCTCAGCCACCTCTTCGATCGAGCCCACCACCAGCAGTGGTTGCCCGCCGACCATGCCGACGTTCGTTTGCCCGTTCTCGGCGCTGCGCAGCCAGGCGATATTGCTGGCCACGACAAGATAATTGCCGCCGCGCGAATGGAGCTTGATGAATTTCATGGGCGGCAGTCCCTGAGCAGCTACGCAAAAAGCGTGAGAATTCTGCCCCTGAGATAGACCGCTACGGTTAAGGAATCGCTCTATTCCACTGGCAGGAAGTCCGGCACGGAAAGGTAGCGTTCGCCCGTATCGTAGTTGAAGCCCATCACTCGTACGCCCTGCGGCAGCTCGGGCAGCTTGCGCGCGATGGCGGCAAGGGTCGCGCCGGAGGAAATCCCGACCAACATGCCTTCCTCGCTCGCGGCGCGGCGGGCCATGTCCTTGGCTTCCTCGGCATCGACTGTAATCGCCCCGTCGATCGCATTGGTGTGAAGATTGCCGGGAATGAAGCCTGCGCCGATTCCCTGGATCGGATGGGGGCCGGGCTGGCCACCGTTGATGACCGGAGAGAGCGCGGGCTCGACGCCATAGGCCTTCATGCTGGGCCAGTGCTTCTTCAGCTCTTCGGCGCAGCCGGTGAGGTGCCCGCCGGTGCCGACCCCGGTGATCATCACGTCGATCGGCGTGGCGGCGAAATCGGCGAGGATTTCCTGCGCTGTGGTGCGCGCGTGGATCGCAGGGTTGGCGGCATTGTCGAACTGGCTCGGCATCCACGCGCCGGGGGTCTGTTCAACCAGCTCCTGCGCGCGCTCAATCGCGCCCTTCATGCCGCGTTCGCGCGGGGTGAGGTCAAAGCTGGCACCATAGGCCAGCATCAGGCGGCGGCGCTCAATCGACATCGATTCGGGCATGACCAACACGAGCTTGTAGCCCTTGACCGCCGCGACCATCGCAAGGCCGATCCCGGTGTTGCCGCTGGTGGGTTCGACGATGGTGCCACCGGGCTGGAGCTTGCCAGTCGCTTCGGCGTCCTCGACCATTGCGAGGGCGATACGATCCTTGATCGAGCCGCCGGGATTTGACCGTTCGGACTTCACCCACACCTCGTGATCCGGGAAGAGCCGCGACAGGCGGATATGCGGGGTGGCGCCAATGGTGGCGAGGATGTTGTCAGCCTTCATGTCGATACCTCTCGTTTGAGCGCAGCTGGCTCGAAGCTTTTGGCGCGGCGCAGCTCGGGGAAATACCACGCCCAGACCATAGTCACGAATATCGCACCCGCGCCGCCGAATACAACCGCGCCGGTTGCGCCGAGGATGGCAGCGGCGAGGCCCGACTGCATTTCGCCCAGCTCGTTGGATGCAGAGATGGCGAGGCCCGAGATCGATGACACCCGCCCGCGCTTATCGTCAGGCGTGAACAGTTGCACCAGCGATGAGCGGATGAAGACCGAAATCATGTCGACCGCGCCCATTGCCGCCAAAATCGCCAGCGACAGCAGGAAGTTGCGCGAAAAGGCGAAGGTGATCGTCAGCGCTCCGAAGGCGGCAACCGCCCACAGCATCTTGAGCCCGACCTCGCGCTCGAGCGGGCGGAAGCTCAGCCACAACGCCACGCTCGCCGCTCCAAGCGCAGGCGCCGCGCGCATCAGGCCGAGGCCTTCGGGCCCCACAAACAGGATGTCGCGCGCAAACACCGGCAACAATGCGGTCGCCCCCGCCAGCAGCACCGCGAACAGATCGAGCGTGATACAGCCGAGCAGGAACCGCTCACGCCAGACATAAACCAGCCCTTCGATGATCTGCTTGAGCGGTTTGAGGCGCTGGCCTTCGTGCTTCGCCTTGATCGGGCGGACGGTCAGGATCAGCAACATCGCCGCACCCAGCAGTCCGGCGGAGATCGCGTGCGGGAGCCAGTTGGCCTCAGCGAAGATCAATCCGCCTACTGCCGGCCCGGCAACGCTGGCGGTCTGCCAAGCGATCGAGGACAGCGCGATAGCGCGCGGGAGCAGAGCGGGCGGCACAATATTGGGCGCAATCGCGCTCATCGACGGGCCCACGAACACCCGCGCTGCGCCATGCGCCGCGGCAAGGCTGAACAGGATCGGGATATTGAGCGCATCGGCCCACGTCGCTAGCGCCAAGGCCACGGCCACACAGCCATCGATCCCGTTGGCAAAGGCAGCGACATGGCGCCGGTCAAACCGGTCAGCGGCCAAGCCCGCCACGGGTGTCAGCACGAACAGCGGGATGAACTGCGCAAGTCCCAGCAAGCCCAGCTGGAACGAGGCCTCGGCCACGCTCATCCCGTAATCGTCGCGTGCGACTTCGTAGAGCTGGTAGCCGAGCAGCACCACCATCGACATCGTGGCGAACACCGCCATGAAGCGGGCAAGCCAGTAACGCCGGTAATCACCGATCTGAAGCGGGGAGGTTGGTTCTGTCACGGCTGCGCCATGGCAGGCCGCAGGGCCGCTGCCAAGCAGGCGAAACTTGCGCGGGCTAAGGCTGCCCTATCGCGAGCGACGCAGGCGCGGGTTGGGCTGGAGCTGGTCGATGATCGAGACGAAATCGTCGAGCCTGATAATCCGCTCAAACTGCAAACCCGCACGTGTGTCACGCGTCCAGATCACATAGGCCTCGATCCGGCCCACCACCGGCAGGCGGATGATGATGCGATCGCCGCGCTGCAATTGCTGGGCATCGTCAACCATAAAGCCATGCGCCGACAGGTTGCAGACGTGCAGATGCAGGTCGCCGTGCACGAAGTGCTCGACAATCGCCGGGAAATCGACCGGATGCCGCGCCGCGCGCCGCATTTCGGTAACGCTGAGATTTGCTCCACCCGTCACGTGACGCGATCCTTCCCTCCGTTTGGGCAAGAAGAGAGGATGCAGCAGAAAGGCTGACAATTCGTAAAAATTCGGAGGTTTAGCGATGCACCAGCGCGTGACGCTTCTTGCCCAAGCTTAGCCGCAGGGTCTCACCCTCGGCCGGGAGGACCAGTTGCGCGGGGTCCGTCACCGTCTCGCCCTCAAGCTTGACCGCACCTTCGGCGAGCTTGCGCTTGGCTTCTCCGCCCGAGGATGTGAGACCGATGGCGGTGAGCAGCGCGGCCATGCGCATCCCCTCTGCACCGACCGCAAGCGTGGGCAAATCTTCACCCGCACCCGAACCCGCAAAAGTTTCCCGCGCGGTTGCCGCGGCACGGGTGGCGGCATCCTCGCCTCGCACCATCTTCGTGACTTCATTGGCGAGCACAACTTTCGCTGAATTTATCTCAGCGCCTTCAACCATTTCAAGGCGATTGATCTCATCCAACGGCAAGTCGGTGAACAGCCGCAGGAACTTGCCGACATCACGGTCATCGACGTTGCGCCAATATTGCCAGAAATCGTAGGCGGGCAGCTGATCCTCGTTGAGCCACACGGCTCCCGCCGCAGTCTTGCCCATCTTCGCGCCGTCAGCCGTCGTCAGCAGCGGGGTGGTGAGACCAAACAGATCGGCCCCATCCATGCGCCGCCCCAACTCCATCCCGTTGACGATATTGCCCCACTGATCGCTGCCGCCCATCTGCAAGCGCACGCCAAGTTCGCGCGACAAATGTCTGAAATCGTATCCTTGCAGGATCATGTAGTTGAATTCGAGGAAGGTCATCGGCTGTTCGCGCTCAAGCCGCAGCTTGACCGAATCGAACGTCAGCATCCGGTTGACGGTGAAATGGGTGCCGACCTGCTGGAGCAGTTCAATGTAACCCAGTTTTCCGAGCCAATCGTGATTATTGACCATCACCGCATCGGTCGGCCCATCGCCGAACTTCAATAGCTTATCAAAGACTGTGAAGATCGATTGGATGTTCGACTCGATCGTCTCGTCGGTGAGCATCTTGCGGCTCTCATCGCGGCCCGTGGGATCGCCGATCCGGGTCGTGCCCCCGCCCATCAGCACGATCGGCTTGTGCCCGGTCTGCTGCAAACGGCGCAGCATCATGATCTGCACCAGCGACCCGATGTGGAGCGACGGCGCGGTTGCGTCGAACCCGATATACCCCGGCACGATCTGCTTCGCGGCCAGGGCATCGAGCCCGGTCGCGTCGGTCAGCTGGTGGATGTAGCCACGCTCGTCAAGCAGGCGGAGAAGGGCGGAATCGTAAGTGCTCATAGGGCGCGGCCCTACCAGTGCGTGAGCTTAACGGGAAGTGGCTTGCCGGAGGCAGGGTGAGGGGGCAGAAAGGGATGATGCACCCACTCATGCTCCATGTCGCCTGTGACCTCGGCCCGATCCGCGCCGTGACCGCCTCCATAACGGCCACGCCTCAAGGCTGCGAGGCCGAATTCCGGCTCGACGGACATATCCCGGCGATCATCGTGCCGCCCCACGCCGCGCCCGAGCGGATGGACGATCTGTGGAAGACCACCTGTTTTGAGATTTTCTGGCAGCCATTGGGCGGGACCGCCTACCGCGAGTTCAATCTGTCGCCTTCGGGCCGGTGGGCGGCCTATGACTTCGACTCTTTCCGCGAAGGCATGCGCGACGCGCCGGTCGATGCCATCGCGATTGCGTGCTCGCATGATGAAAGCGGCTTGGTTTTGAGAGCCAGCATCGCGGCCGGGTTACCCGATCCTGCGCAGGTTGCACTGAACGCGATCGTCGAGCACCCCGGCGGCGCCTTGCAATTCTGGGCGCTCGCCTTTGCGCCTGGCAAGCCAGAGTTCCACTCCGAAGCCTGCCGCGCGATAATCATTGAACGTTAGGCCGCTGATGGCTCCTTGCCAAAAGGGCGGTTCAACTGGACGATCTTGGCGTTGAGCAGGAATGCAAAACTGACCCAGACGAAATAGGGCACGTTTAGCCAGCCAGCAAAGCTGTCACCCGCGAGACGCGGCAGCACCGTCATGAGCCCGACGACAGAAAGCCACAAAAACACATTCTCCGCCAAAGCCCAGTCAGGTCGCTTCAGCTTGAAGAACAGGGGCGACCACAGGAAGTGCAGCACGAAGTTCGCGATGAACAACGCCCACACCCCGGCGCGTGCCTCGGGCGTGGGGGCCTCAGTCAATCCGACATAGAAGCTCCACCCTGCTAACCCGAGAATGATCGTCCACGCCGGGCCGAACAGCCAGTCAGGCGGCTGCCACGGCGGCTTGCGAAGTTCGCGGTACCATTGGCCGATCTCCGTCAGCGCACCGCCCGCGCCGCCAAGGATAATCGCCCATCCCGCGGCGATAGCTATCGGTGTCCAATCTGTCTCCATGTGCCTGTAACAAGGGGAGGGGGTGCAATGTTCCCGTCGCAGCGCAAAGCGTTTGCCTTTCATATCGCGCTGATCCAACGCTAGGCAGATGAAGACAGGCATCGACCGGCTGCTGGCCGACCCCGAACTCCTCCGCCAATTGCAAGGCCGCCGCGTTGCCTTGGTGGCGCACCCGGCCAGTGTGACGGCCGATCTCACCCATAGTCTCGACGCGCTGATCGCGGCGGGCGTGCCGGTCAACAGCGCCTTCGGGCCCCAGCACGGGCTGAAGGGCGACAAGCAAGACAACATGGTTGAGACCGCGGACGAAATGGACCCGCGTTACGGTATCCCGATCTACTCGCTCTATGGCGAAGTGCGCCGCCCCACCGGGCAGATGATGTCGAGCGCGGATGTTTTCTTGTTCGACCTGCAAGACTTGGGTTGCCGGATCTACACCTTCGTGACCACACTGCTGTATCTGCTCGAAGAAGCGGCCAAGGCGGGCAAGGAAGTGTGGGTACTCGACCGGCCCAATCCCGCCGGTCGCCCGGTCGAAGGCACGTTGCTGGTGCCGGGGCAGGAGAGCTTCGTCGGCGCGGCGCCGATGCCGATGCGGCACGGCCTCACCATGGGGGAAATGGGCCACTGGTTCATCGAACATTTCGGTCTCGACGTCACTTACAAGGTGGTGGCGATGGAGGGTTGGCGTCCAGACGAGAGTGACGGCTTCGGGTGGCCGACGTCACGCCTGTGGATCAACCCTTCGCCCAATGCCGCCAACGTCAACATGGCGCGCTGCTATGCTGGCACCGTGATGCTGGAAGGCACCACGCTGTCGGAGGGTCGCGGCACCACGCGGCCTTTGGAGGTGCTGTTCGGCGCGCCCGATATCGACGCGGGCGGGGTGCTCAAGGTGATGCGTAAGCTTGCGCCCGAGTGGCTGGAAGGTTGCGCGGTCCGCGAATGCTGGTTCGAGCCAACCTTCCACAAACACAAAGGTATGCTCTGCAATGCATTGATGATCCATGCAGAAAGCACCTTCTACGATCACGATCTGTTCAAGCCCTGGCGGCTTCAGGCGCTGGCGTTCAAGGCGATCCGGCTGCTCTATCCCGATTACCCGCTGTGGCGCGATTTCCCTTACGAGTACGAGCTCGACCGGCTTGCGATTGACGTCATCAATGGCGGGCCTGCCTTGCGCGAGTGGGTCGACAATCCGTCTGCGACGCCGGATGATCTTGACGCCATGACGTCACATGATGAGGGGGCATGGATCGCCGCAGTGCGGCCGCACCTGCTTTACTGATTGGCGTCATGGCCCGGTCATTGCGGCGTCAATGCACCCGCAATGACCCGGCAACGCTGCGACAAAGGATGGCGGATGAACCGCCACCGATGGGAGAGAGTACGACATGGCAACCACGGCGGGCACCGCGTCCGGCACGCAATCCGTCAGGATCACCCTGTGGATCCTGCTGGTCGTCTATGTCTTCAATTTCATCGACCGCCAGATCGTCAACATCCTTGCCGAGCCTATCGCGCGAGACCTAGATCTGTCCGACACCCAGATCGGGTTGATGACGGGGCTCGCCTTTGCACTGTTCTATACCGTGCTTGGTATCCCCATCGCCCGCTTTGCTGATCGCGGGACGACGAGCCGACCCAAGGTGATCGCGGTCGCGCTGGCCGTCTGGTCAGCGATGACGGCGCTGTGCGGGCTGGCGCAGAACTTTGCGCAATTGCTGCTCGCCCGCATCGGCGTGGGCGTCGGCGAGGCGGGGTGCACGCCGCCGGCGCATTCGCTCATCAGCGATATGGTGCCGCCCGAGCGGCGCGCTTCAGCCCTTGCATTCTATTCCCTCGGCATCCCGGTCGGCACGCTGCTGGGCATGATCATTGGCGGGACGCTGGCGGATCATGTCGGCTGGCGCGAGGCGTTCGTAATTGTCGGCCTACCGGGCGTGGCGCTCGCGCTGGTGGTGCTGTTCGTGATCAAGGACCCGCGCCACAGCAATGCTGCAGCGATCCTGCGCGGCAAGAACCAACCCGCCGCCTTGCCGCTGGGTCAGGCGGTGGCGGAGGTCATGCGTTCGCGCGCTTTCGTGCTGCTGCTGTTTGCCGGGTCGGCAGCGTCCTTTCTCGCTTACGGCAAGACGACCTGGACCACGATATTCTTCCAGCGCACCCATGATCTGACACCGGGGCAGGTGGGGCTGTGGTTCGGGCTACTGGGCGGGGTCGCGGGGATTCTCGGCACATGGGCAGGCGGCTATCTCGCCGACCGCTTCGGCGCCAAGAACCGCCGCCACGTGCTGAGCGCGCCGGCGATCGGCATGGCGCTGGCCGTGCCGCTAGCGATTGCCGCCTATCACGCGCCAAGCTGGCCGCTGGCCTTGGCGCTGTTGTTCATCCCGACCGTGTGCAACTCGTTCTACTACGGCCCGACCTATTCCGCCGCGCAAGGTCTCGTGCCGGTGCGCGCAAGGGCGATTGCGGCAGCAAGCCTGCTGTTCTTCCAGAACCTCATCGGGCTGGGGCTGGGGCCCTTGTTCTTCGGGATGCTGTCGGACTGGCTGCAGCCGACCTACGGCGCCGATTCGGTGCGCTATGTGCTGTACGGCGCGGCGATCCTGGGGCTGGTGCCGGCGTTCTTCTTCTGGCGGTGCGGGCTGCGGCTGAACGAGGAGTTGGACCAGAAGGGGTAGAGGTTCCGCCTCAAGCCCCGTGCTTCCGCGACAGCTCCCGCATCGCGTCGTCCAGCCCACCCAGCGTCAGCGGATACATCCGGTCGCCGACCAGCTGCTTGATCATCTTGGTCGACTGCGAATAGTTCCACTGCTTCTCCGGCACCGGATTGAGCCACACAGTCGCGGGATAGGTGTTGGCCACGCGCTGCAACCACACGGCGCCCGCTTCTTCGTTCATATGTTCGACCGAGCCGCCGGGGTGCGTAACCTCATAGGGGCTCATCGCCGCATCGCCGACGAACACGATCTTGTAATCGTGGCCATATTTGTGGAGCACGTCCCAGGTCTTGGTGCGTTCCTGCCAGCGGCGCTTGTTGTCCTTCCACACGCCTTCATAGAGGCAGTTGTGGAAGTAGAAGAACTCCATGTTCTTGAATTCGCTGGTGGCGGCGCTGAACAACTCTTCGACCAGCTTGATGAAGGGGTCCATCGATCCGCCGACGTCGAGGAACAGCAGCAGCTTGACCGCATTGCGGCGCTCGGCGCGCATATGGATGTCGAGCCAGCCCTGCTTGGCCGTGCCCTTGATCGTGGCGTCGATATCAAGCTGATCCTGCGCGCCTTCGCGGGCGAAGCGGCGCAAACGGCGCAGCGCCATCTTGATGTTGCGGGTGCCCAGTTCCTTGGTGTTATCCAAGTTCTTGAACTCGCGCTTTTCCCAGACCTTGATCGCCTTGCCGTGGCGCGCCTCGCCGCCAATCCGCACGCCTTCGGGGTTGTAGCCTGAGTTGCCAAAGGGCGAAGTGCCGCCGGTGCCGACCCACTTATTGCCGCCCTGGTGACGCTTTTCCTGTTCTTCGAGCCGCTTTTTCAGCGTCTCCATGATCTCGTCCCAATCGCCGAGCGACTTGATCGCTTCCATTTCCTCGGGCGTCAGGAACTTTTCGGCGACCGCTTTCAGCCAGTCTTCGGGGATATCGACCGGGTTCTGACCGTAATCGGTCATGATCCCCTTGAACACCTTGTGGAACACCTGATCGAACCGGTCGAGCAGGCCTTCGTCTTTCACGAAGGTGGCGCGGGAAAGGTAATAGAACGCCTCGGGCGTCTGATCGATCACGTCCCGGTCCAGCGCCTCAAGCAAGGTGAGGTGCTCTTTGAAACTGGCGCCTATGCCGGCCGCGCGAAGCTCGTCGATGAAATTGAAGAACATGGGAGGGTGATTAACCCGCAGGCCGGTGCCTGACCAGCCTCATTCTTGGCAGGCAGACAGCCGCCACCTTAACGCTTCGCTTACCATCCTGCGGCTAGACATTCTGCGCACATAACAGGGGCCGCGTCCGCAATGCATCAGATCGCTATCGACACCGCCAACGCCCAAGCCTTGGCGATGATCCCGGAAAGCTGCGGCGCGGTGACCGTGGGCTGCACCGATGTGGCCGGCGTGGTGGAGGCGGTGATCGCCTCGTCCAAATCCTTGCGGTCCGAACACGAGGCGTTGGCCGAAACCGTTCGCGCGCTGGAGGCTGACCAGAGCAAGGTTGCACAGGCGAGCGACGAGGCGCGGCTGTTGTCCGAACGCGCGATCGAGCGCCTCAACGAGGGCACGTCGCTGATCCAGTCCTCGCTCGGCCAGATTGCCGGGCTGATCGAGTTGGTCGATACGCTCGGCCAACATGTCACCAGCTTCTCCGCCGCGATGGAGCAGGTGCGCCGTTCTGCGCAGGACATCGACAATATTGCCGAGACGACCAACATCCTCGCGCTCAATGCTACGATCGAGGCGATGCGGGCAGGCGACGCGGGCCGCACCTTTGCTGTGGTCGCCGCCGAGGTCAAAAGTCTTGCCAGCGACACCCGCAAGGCGACCGAGGAAATTGCGGCCACCATCGACGCTTTGGGCGGAGAAGCGGAGGAAGTGATCGGGCGGATCGAAGCTGGCGCGAAAGCCAGCGGCGAAGCGCGTGCCAGCGTGGCGCGGATCGAAAGCAGCCTCGCCAATGTCGGCAACCTCGTCGAGGAAGTCGACAAGCAGAATGACGTCATCGCCCGCTCAACTGGCACGATCAGCAACCATGTCGACAAGGTCCAGCGCGTGCTGACCAGCTACGACGCTGCCGCGCGTAGCAACGAAGACCGCCTCCACGGCGCGCATCGCAAGATGGAAGATCTGGAGATCACCGCGAGCGAGATGTTCGACCGGATCGTTCATGCCGGACTCTCGCCGGAAGACAGCGTCATGGTCGCACAGGCGCAGGCGATGATGCAGGAGCTAGTCGCTCATACCGAGGCAGCCCTGGCGCGCGGCGCGGTGACGATGTCAGCGCTGTTTGATACTGATTACCAGCCTGTCCCCGGCACCAACCCGCAGCTTTATCGCACCCGGCTGACCGATTGGGCCCATGCCGAATGGCGTCCCTTCCTAGACCGCGCCAAGGCGAGCGACATGCGTGTGCTGGCCGCCGCCTGCACCGACATGAACGGCTTCCTGCCCGCTCACCTCACCGAACGCTCCCGCACGCCGACGGGCGACGTCAATCACGACACGCAGTTCTGCCGCAACGGGCGGATCATGCTTGAGGCAATCGACCGCAAGGCTAAAGTCTCAACCGCGCCCTACATGATGGCAGTGTACCGCCAGGAAGGCGACGGTGATAGCTATGTGGTGGTGCGCAATGTGTACGTCCCGCTGGTGATCGGCGGGCGGCGCTGGGGCGATTTCGAGCTGGCCTACAGCTTCGATTGAGACGTGAGGGCGGGTTCCTGACCCGCCCTCACGCGCTTTACGACGGGTTGCGGCGCGCCATGAAGGCGAGGCGCTCAAACAGCATAATGTCCTGTTCATTCTTCAGCAGCGCGCCGTGCAGCGGAGGGATCGCGCTCGCCGGATTGCTGTTCTGCAATACTTCCAGCGGCATATCCTCGTTCAGCAACAGCTTCAGCCAGTCGAGCAGCTCGCTAGTCGAGGGCTTCTTCTTCAGCCCCGGCACTTCGCGCAGGTCGTAGAAGACATCCATCGCCTTCTTCACGAGCACCTTCTGGATGCCGGGGAAGTGGACGTCGATGATTTCCTGCATTGTCTCGCGATCGGGGAACTTGATGTAGTGGAAGAAGCAGCGGCGCAGGAAGGCGTCGGGCAGCTCCTTTTCATTGTTCGAGGTGATGACAACGATCGGGCGTTCCTTGGCCTCAATCCGCTCCTGCGTTTCGTAAACGTCGAAGCTCATCCGATCGAGTTCCTGCAACAGGTCGTTCGGGAACTCGATATCGGCCTTGTCGATCTCGTCGATCAGCAGCACGGGCAGCTGCGGCGCGGTGAAGGCGTCCCACAGCTTCCCCTTCTTGATGTAGTTCTTGATGTCGTGGACGCGCTCGTCGCCCAGCTGGCCATCACGCAGACGCGCCACGGCGTCATATTCGTACAGGCCCTGATGCGCCTTGGTGGTGGATTTGATGTTCCATTCGATCAGCGGGGCGTTCAGCGCCTTGGAGATTTCATGCGCCAGCACGGTCTTGCCGGTGCCAGGCTCGCCTTTAACCAGCAGCGGGCGGCGCAGCATCACGGCGGCGTTGACGGCAACCTTGAGGTCTTCGGTCGCGATATAGGACTTGGTGCCTTCAAAACGCTGCGTGTCGGTCATGGGTTTTCCTGTGAGACTGAATTTCGACGCGCAGCGATAAGGGGCGGGCGGCGCGGGTGCAAGGGGGTGGGGGCTGGCAATTCAGCGAGGGAGCAGCAGGATGCGCTGGGCGATCCCTTCCAGCTTGCCGTCATCCACGACTGCGGCAGGGTTGTTCCAGCCCAGCGTCAGCACCCAGTCGCGCCCGGCCTTGTCGGTGAGCAGCCAGGTGAGGTTGATCACTCCTGGCTCGCTGCCGCCCTTAAAGCCGATATAGCTCCAGTTTGCCTTGATCGCCGCCGTGGCCGAGGGGCTGATCGCCATGATGTCGAACACCTTGGGATCGGCATTACGGCGCATATGGCCGAACAGCTTGGCGAGGTCGGCGGGCGAGGCAAACCATTCGACGTCGAGCGCCTTGGGGCCATTGGCAAAGGCGGCGTTGATCTGGTCGAGTGAGGGGTCTTCCTCCGCCACCTGCACAACCTCAATAATCGCCTGTTTCGCAGGGTCACCACTGCGCCAATCAGCGAGGGTCTGTGAATTGCCGGCCTTTAGGATGAACAGCTGCTTCGTCGTCAGGAAAGGATCGTTCGCGCTCGGATCAGCGTGACCGCTATCCTTCATCAGTTTGAGGATACGCTCCTTGCCAAGCACCTTGATCAACTGATCGGTCGCGGTGTTGTCGCTGATTGAAATCATCAGGCTCGCGAGGGTGTGAAGCGTCACCGGGGAACCCTCGGGCCAGTCCTGCAACCGCCCGCTGGGGTAGCTCTTCTCGGTCAGGGGCACGACGTCGCTCCACTTGCGACGGCCTGCTTTCACATCCTCCGCCAGCGCGGCCAACACATAAAGCTTGAAGGCCGATCCCAGCGCCAGCGGCGTGTCCGCACCCAAGCTGATTACCGGCGCGCCACCTTCCAGCGGGCCAAACCACGCATTAACGCTGCCGGGCAGCGCGGCCAGATCGGCGGCGATTTTCTGCGCATTGTCATTTGCCACGGCGAGCGAATCGACGCTGGTAAACACCAGCTCGTTTACGCGGTTACCGTCGACCGGATCGATCGCGATGACCCCCTTGGCCAGTCCCCGCTCGAAGCGGATCTCGAGGTTGGCCCGCCTCCCATCGCTCGGCACCAGCAGCGCGACATCGGTCGCCGGGCCGAACTGCGCCACAAGGCTCGCGCTCAAGGTCACGATCTGGGCATCGGCAACGGCTGCACGAAAGCCCGCGGTGAAGATGTCGGCGGGATCGGCCTTCCCGTTGAGCAAGGCCACGACCTGACCGGCGCGCTTTTCAAGCGGCGTCTGCTCGGCGGCGGCGGCCTTGGCGGGCGGCTCGGCCTGCGCAGCGAGGGGCGCGGCGGTCAGCACCAGCGCTCCCAAAGCGAGCGTTGCAAGGACATGGCGCATCTCGGTTCTCTCCCACCTTTGGCTGCCAGCCAAAGCTGCCACGTATTTTCCCCACATGCCAGCATCCCGCAACAATGGACACGGGCGAGCCTGCGCGGCAGGGATGGGGCATGGGATGGGATGTTCTTCGCAAGGCAGAATGGCTCGGCGCGGAGCGGGCGCGCGGCTATCTGGTGCTGCTGGCGCTGGTCAATGCGGCGACGCTGGCGTTCCTATTGCTGACATCGACCAACGGGATCGACCGGAACGGCTTTCTGATCGGCACGGATTTCATCAGCTTCTGGACGTCGGGCCGGATGCTGGTGGCGGGCGCGAATGTCTATGACACGCTTGCCCATGTCGCCGCGCAGCGCGAATTCTACACGCTGCCGGGCGAATACACCGCGTTCTTTTACCCGCCGAGCTTTCTGCCATTCGTCTGGCCGCTGGGCTTCCTGCCCTATTTCCCGGCGCTGGCGGCTTGGCTGACGCTGACAGGCGGGGCTTTTCTAGCAGCGGTGCGGGCGTGGTTCGCTGCGCTCGGGCTCAAGGGCCCGGCGTTGGTGCTGATCGCGGCCTTCCCGCCGGTGATCGTGACGCTGACCCACGGGCAGACCTCGTTTCTGGTGGCGGCGCTGCTCGGCGGCGGATTGTTGCTGGTGCGAGAGCGGCCTTGGCTCGCGGGCGTACTGATCGGGTTGGCAACGATCAAGCCGCAGCTCGGCCTGTTGGTGCCGGTGGCGCTGCTGGCGAGCGGGCAGTGGCGCACGATTGCGGGCGCGGGCGGGGCGGCGTTGGGTCTGGCGGGGCTGGCGATACTAATCTTCGGGCCGCAGGTGTGGGCGGATTGGCTCGCAATCACGCAGACCGCCAGCAGTGCGACCGACAGCGGCACCATCGGCTTTGCCAAGATGGTGAGCCTGTTTGCAGGCCTGCGTCTGATCGGTGTCCCCAGCGGCTTCGCGATGGCGCTACAGGTTGGCGTCACGATCGCTGTGCCGGCGACGGTGGCAGCGGCGTGCTGGCGGCGCAGCTTCACGCCCGGCATGGGCGCCTTGGTGCTGGCAGGCGCGCCGCTCGCCACGCCGTTTGTGCTCGATTACGATATGGTGCTGACCGCGTTTCCGCTCGCTTACCTATTCGCGCGCGGGCGGGCCGAGGGGTTTGCTGATTGGGAGCGGATCACGATCGCCGCCACCTTCGCCGCCGTAGCCTTCGCCCGGCCGCTGGCGATCAATGCCGGGGTGCCGATCATGCCGCTGCTGCTGACCCTGCTGTTCTTGCTGGTGTGGCGCCGGGTTCGGGGCGAGATCGCGGCATAGATCACGCGTCGATCAGATCGCGGTCAATCTCACCCGCGCGGTTCTGGATGAAGTTAAAGCGGTGTTCGGGGTTGCGCCCCATCAGCTCATCAACTAGCCGCGCCACCCCCGCTCGGTCCTCGAACTCCTGCGGCAAGGTGATGCGGATCAGCCCGCGTGTTTCGGGCGCCATCGTGGTTTCGCGCAACTGCTGGGGGTTCATTTCGCCGAGGCCCTTGAAGCGGGCGACTTCGACCTTTTTGCCCTTGAAAACGGTCGCTTCCAGTTCAGCTCGCGCGGCCTCGTCACGGGCGTAGCGGCTCTCTTTGCCTGCGGTCAGGCGGTAGAGCGGAGGCTGGGCAAGGAACAGGTGCCCCTTCTTCACAATGTCAGGCATTTCCTGGAAGAAGAACGTCATCAGCAGCGTCGCGATATGCGCGCCGTCGACGTCCGCATCGGTCATGATGATGACTCGGTCATAGCGCAGATTGCTCGCGTCACAGTCCTTGCGGGTGCCGCAGCCGAGCGCCAGCGCAAGATCGGCGATTTCGCTGTTGGCGCGGATCTTGTCGGCGGTGGCGCTCGCGACGTTGAGGATCTTGCCGCGGATCGGCAGGATCGCCTGTGATTTGCGGTCGCGCGCCTGTTTGGCGCTGCCGCCAGCGCTATCGCCTTCGACGATGAACAATTCGGTCTCACGCCCGCCTTCGCCTGAGCAATCCGTGAGTTTGCCGGGCAGGCGCAGCTTCTTGGCGTTGGTCGCGGTCTTGCGCTTGATCTCGCGTTCCTGCTTGCGCTTCAGGCGCTCATCCATGCGCTCCATCACCTCACCGAGCAGCGCTTTCCCGCGCTCCATATTGTCGGTGAGGAAGTGGTCGAAGTGGTCGCGTACCGCGTTTTCCACCAAACGCGCGGCCTCTGGCGAGGTGAGCCGGTCCTTGGTTTGCGACTGGAACTGCGGATCACGAATGAAGACGCTGAGCATCACCTCTGCGCCGTTCATGACGTCGTCGGCGGTGATGTCCTTGGCCTTCTTGGCACCGACCAGCTCGCCGAAAGCGCGTAGTCCGCGCGTCAGGGCAGTGCGCAGGCCCTGCTCGTGCGTGCCGCCATCCGGCGTCGGCACGGTGTTGCAATACCAGCTGGTCGCGCCATCAGAATAGAGCGGCCAGGCAATCGCCCATTCGGCCCGACCTTGCCCAAGGCCGTCCACCATCGGGAATTCCTGCAAGCCGGTGAAGGGCTGGGCGGTCACACATTCGCGCGCGCCGACTTGTTCCGCGAGATGATCGGCGAGGCCGCCGGGGAACTTGAACACGGCCTCGCCCGGGACATCCTCACTCGCCAGTGAGGCTGCGCATTTCCAGCGGATTTCGACGCCCGCGAACAAATAGGCCTTCGACCGCGCGAGCTTGAACAACCGCTTGGGATTGAACTTGCGGTCGCCGAAGATCTCTTCGTCGGGGACGAAACTGACCGTGGTGCCGCGCCGGTTCGGCGTCGCGCCGAGGATCTGCAACGGGCCTTGCGTGACCCCGCGCGAGAATTCCTGTGCGTAAAGCTGCTTGTCCCGCGCCACTTCAACCCGGGTATGCACCGACAGCGCGTTGACCACGCTGATACCGACGCCATGCAACCCGCCGCTAGTGGCATAGGCTTTACCCGAGAACTTACCGCCTGAATGAAGCGTCGAGAGGATCACTTCCAGCGTAGATTTGCCCGGAAACTTGGGATGTTCGTCAACCGGCATCCCGCGCCCATTATCGGCGATGGTCAGGCGGTTGCCTTCATCCAGACGCACCTCGATCCGGGTGGCGTGGCCCGCGACGGCCTCGTCCATCGAATTGTCGAGCACCTCGGCGGCGAGGTGGTGGAAGGCGCGGTCATCCGTGCCGCCGATATACATACCGGGGCGGCGGCGGACAGGCTCTAGGCCTTCGAGCACCTCGATCGCGGAGGCGTTGTAATCGCCACTGGAGGTGGGGGTGTTGGCAAAGAGATCGTCGGGGGTGGTATCGGCCATGCGCGGGTTATAGGCCCTCTGCGCGCAGCCTCACAAGCCACCCCCCGTGGTTTTACTCACTTGCCGAAGCCGGTGGGAGCGGGGTCCACCGGGGTGACTTCGCCGCCCTTGATCTCGCGCACTTCAAGCGCGCGTTCGATCACGCCGTTGCGGGTGAAGCGGAAGGCGCCGTCCACCCCCAGAAAGCCGCCCTTGTCATAGAGCTCGGACTTGGGGAAAGGCGTGCCGACCTTCCAGTCGCGCGCGACACGCAAGGTCAGCAGCACGGCGTCATAGCCCAAGGTCGCCGTTCGGTAAGGCTGCGCACCGAAACGAGCGGCGTAGCTATCGGCAAAACGCTTATAGCGCTGGTCCGAAACCGCCGCGAACAGCGCGCCTTCCAGCGCAGGGGCACGGGCGAGGGCGGCATCACCGCTCCACAGTTCCGTGCCAAGGATGCGCGCACGGGTGCGGACGCCGCGCTGCAATTCGGCCGCAGCATCGATCCCGAGCCGAGCACTGTCGGCCACCAGCACGGTGTCATAGCCACCCGCCGCCCGCAGCCTGGCCGCTGCGGAGACAATCGAGGTGTTGCCGCGCGCATAGCCTTCCTTGCGAACAAGCGACCCGCCATAATCGCGCAGCGAGTTCTCCAAAGCCGAGAATGCGCGCGCGCCATAATCGCCCTCAGGCACGAGCACCGCAAAGCGCGCCGCGCCGCGCGAGCGGGCAAAGGCGACCGTGCGGCGGATCGATTGTTCCGGCATATGGCCGATCACGAAGACATCCGGCCCGGCAACTGCGGCGTCATTGGCAAAGGCGATCACCGGCACACCGGCGGGGCGTGCGGCGGCTTGCACTGCGGGGACGGCGTCGGCGGTCAGCGGGCCGAGGATCAGCTTGTTTCCGTCCGCGATGGCTTTCCGTGCCGCAGTCGCCACGCCTTCGGAGGTGTCATAGGTGGTGATGCGCAGATTGTCCGCAGTGGTATCGAGCAGTGCCATGGTGGTGGCATTGGCAATCGCCTGACCGACCGCGGCGGTGTCGCCGCTCATCGGCACCAGCAGCGCGATGCGGTGGCGGCCGGTATCGGTGGGGAGCGCAGTCGCCGAAGGCTCGGGCGCGGGTGCAGGCGGCGGGGCAGTGGCCACGTCAGTCTTGGGGATCACCTGACAGCCTGCCGCAAGCATCGCCGCGCCAGCCAGAGCGACATTGCGCCCGCGCAGGTGCCGTGCCGCATCCATCAACCAACCGGCCCAAACCGGTGTGTTCCAAAGCTTCATTCTTGCCGACCCCTCAGTCGTGCTCCATGGACAGATCGATGACCGTGGAGCTGCCATCCATTCCCGCAAACATTCCCGAGCCCGGGCTGTATATCGTCGCCACCCCGATTGGCAATCTTGGCGACATGACCCTGCGCGCGCTTGGCGTGCTGCAAGGCGCGGCCATGATTGCCTGCGAGGATACGCGGGTGACAGGCAAGCTGCTGAAACATTTCGGAATCAAGGGACGGCTTCAGCGGCTTGATGACCACGCTTCGCCCGAAACCCGCACATGGATCATCGACGAAGCGAGGCGTATGCCGGTTGCGCTGGTGAGTGATGCGGGCACGCCGCTGATCTCCGATCCCGGCTATCGGCTCGTGCGTGAGGCGCGGGCGGCTGGCGTCAACGTGGTCAGCATCCCCGGCGCCTGCGCGGCCGTCTCGGCCCTGTCGATTGCCGGACTGCCGAGCGACCGGTTCCTGTTTGCCGGCTTTCTGCCGGTCAAGGACAAGGCCCGCAGCGAGGCGCTGACAGGGCTGGCCGATGTCACCGCGACGTTAGTGTTTTACGAAACCGCCCCGCGGCTCGAACGCGCCTTGCTCGCCATTGCCGAGCTGTGGCCGGACCGTGAGGTGGCGGTCGCGCGCGAACTCACCAAACTGCACGAGGAATGCCGTAGTGGCACCGCCGCCAGCCTCGCGGCGCATTACGCCGCGCACCCGCCCAAGGGTGAGATCGTGCTGTTGATAGGCCCGCCGACTGATGCCGAGGCGCCGGTGCTTGATGCCGATGCCATGCTCAAGGCGGCGCTGGTGGATGCCGGGCCGGGCAAGGCTGCGGGAATCGTCGCCAAGGCCACCGGGATCGACCGGGCGACGCTTTATGCCCGCGCGCTGGAGTTGAAGGGGGAATGAGCGAGAGCCGCAGTCCCGAAAGCCGCCGTGACGCCGATCAGCGCGGGCGCGAAGGCGAGGCCGAGGCAGCCATGTTCCTCGCGCAAGCCGGATGGCGCGTCGTCGCCGAGCGGGTCAAGACCAAGGCGGGCGAGATCGACCTGATCGCTCGCCGCGCCGGCCTTGTGGCCTTCGTCGAGGTAAAGTGGCGCGCGCGCAGTGTGGCGCTCGCCGATGCCATCGACGAACGCCGCCTCAAACGCGTTGCGGCGGCGGTCGAATGCGTCTGGCAGGATTACGCGACCGATGGTGAGGATATCCGAATCGACGTCATCCTGCTTGCGCCCGGCCGCAAGCCCACCCACATCGAAAATGCCTGGATGCCGTTCGGCTGATCCCTCGGAGTGAATTCATGACATTGCGCATAGCCGTCCAGATGGACCCCATCGACCAGATCAATATCGCGGGCGACAGCTCCTTTGCGCTGATGCTCGCCGCTCAGGCGCGCAGCTACACGCTCTATGAATACCACGTCGATAGCCTGACACTGGACGAGGATGACCGCCTGTTCGCCCATGCCTTCCCGGTGACGGTGCAGCGCATTGTGGGTGACCATTTCACGCGCGGCGATCAGGTGCGACTCGACCTTGGCAAGAATGTCGATGTGGTGCTGATGCGGCAGGACCCGCCGTTCCACATGGGCTACATCACCGCCACCCACATGCTGGAGCGCATCGGGGCGGAGACGCTGGTGGTCAACGACCCCGCCAATGTCCGCAACTCGCCCGAAAAAGTAATGGTGCTCAATTACCGCCGCTTCATGCCGCCAACGCTGGTGACGCGCAGCGTGGACGAGGTGCGCCGCTTCATGGCCGAGCACGGCGCGATCGTGGTCAAGCCGATCCACGGCAATGGCGGCAAGGCGATCTTCCGCATCGGTGAAAACGGCGAAAACCTCACCGCGCTGTTCGAGGTGTTCAACCAGACCTGGCCCGAACCGCATATGGTGCAGCCCTTCCTCCCCGAGGTCGCACAGGGCGACAAGCGGATCGTGCTGATCGACGGCGAAGTGGCAGGCGCAATCAACCGCGTGCCGGGCGAGGGCGAGTTCCGCTCCAACCTCGCAATGGGCGGATCGGCGCAGCAAACGGAACTGACCGAGCGGGAACAGGAAATCTGCGATGCGCTCGGCCCGGACCTGAAGCGTCTTGGCCTCACGTTCGTGGGCATCGACGTGATCGGCGGCAAGTGGCTGACCGAGATCAACGTCACCTCGCCCACCGGCATCGTCGCCATCGACCGCTTCAACGGCACGGATACGGCGGGCATGATCTGGAACGCGATTGAAGCGCGGGTTGCGGCAATGGCAGGGCAGTGATAGCTATGTAGCGACTGCTACAGGAGTCGCTGCCATTTCCGATCATCTCGCCACCGTCCATGCCGTGATCGCCGCCGTGGCGGTCAAGGATTACAACACCGCGCTCGCCCATTTCACTGAGGATTGCGAATACACCAACTTGCCGATGGGTAGCGTCATCGGCCTCCCCGCCATCCGCGCGGTGCTTGAACCGTTCTTTGCACCGACCATCGCAAACGAATTGCTCATCCTGCGCACGGCAGTGGAAGGCGATACCGTCTTTACCGAAAGGCTCGACCGTCACCAGATTGAGAGCGGGTGGGTCGAATTGCCGGTGACGGGCGTATTCGTCTTTCGTGAGGGAAAAATTGCGGTATGGCGCGAATACTTCGATCTCGCCACGCTGCTGCGGCAATGGCCAGAGCTTGCTGCCAGCCTGACCTGACAGCGTTCGCGGGCCATGCAAGGGCTGCGGGATCGCCAACCAACGGAAACCCCTAGTACGTCATGACCGCTTTCCTCCTCGAACTGCTCAACAAGGGCGGCTATCTCGGCATCTTCCTGCTGATGGCGGCCGAGAACATCTTTCCGCCGATCCCTTCCGAGGTGATCATGGGCGGCGCCGGAGTGCTGGTCGCCAAGGGTGAGATGACGTTCTGGGCGGTGTGGATCGTTGCCACGGTCGGCACGGCGGTGGGCAACCTGTTCTGGTACTGGATTGGGGTGCGCTGGAGCGAGGAACAGTTGAAGCGCATCATCGACCGCTGGGGCCGCTGGCTGACCTTCGAATGGGACGAATTCACCAAGGCGCGCAACATCTTCCGCAAATATGGCGACTGGATCGTCTTCGCTTTGCGCTTTTCGCCGATCCTGCGCACCATCGTCTCGCTGCCTGCGGGCCTTGCGCATATGAAGCTGTGGCGCTTCGTCATTTTCACAGCGCTTGGCTCGGGCATCTGGAACGCGGTGCTGATTTTCGGCGGACGGGCGGCAGCGCCGTTGGTCGAACGGTTCGAAAAGCTGGCGGGCTTCGGCGTGGTCGCCTTCGTGCTCGCCGGCGTGGCCTTCTATGTCTACCGTGTGGTGACGTGGAAGCCGGTCAAGGCCCACGAAAAGCAGGACTAACCGCGCTCTGCCCGCGGGTGAGCATTGCGATAATTCTCGAGCAGGCTGGCCGCATCGACGCGGGTGTAGATCTGCGTCGATCCGAGCGATGCGTGGCCGAGCAATTCCTGCAAGCTTCTGAGGTCCGCCCCGGCGCTTAGCAGGTGCGTGGCGAAGGAATGGCGCAGCGCGTGGGGCGTAGCGGTCTCGGGCAGGCCGAGCGCTCGGCGCGCCTGCGCCATGGTGCGCTGCACCATCGCGGGCGCGAGCGGCCCACCCTTGGCCCCGCGAAACAGCGGCTCATCGGGCGCAAGTGGCCATTTGCACAGCCGCGCATACTCCGCCACGGCCGCGCGCGTGATCGGCAGGATCGGGACCACGCGTTGCTTGCCGCCCTTGCCGGTGACTTGCAGCACTTCGCCGAGAATCGCATCGCGCCCGGTCAGCGACAGCGCCTCGGCGATCCGCAGGCCTGATCCATACATGAGCAGCAGCACCGCCCGGTCACGCGCGCCAATCCAATCGTCAGCGGCGAGCGTGTCGACCAGTTCGGTGAGATTGACCGCCTCGTCCGGGGTGACAGGGCGAGGGAGGCCCTTCTTGATCCGCGGCCCGCGCAGACGCGGTGCGGCAGGCTCGGGATCGCCGCTTTGCTGGCGGGCAAAGGCGATGAAAGCTTTGAGCGCTGACAGTTCCCGCGCCGTGCTGGCATTGCCCAGCCCCTCGGCCCGGCGTGCGGCGAGGTGAGCGCGCAAACCGTGCGCCTCTGTGCGGGCGACCGCTGCCCAGTCCTCCAGCCCGCCCGCTGCCACCAACCGCTCGGCAGCGGCAACATAGGCGCGCACCGTGTGGGGCGAGCGGCGGCGGTTATCGGCGAGGTGCGCGCGCCACGCCGCGATCACCGCGCCCCCGTTCATGCCGCGACCAACGTGTCAGCAACCAGCTTAGCGAGCAGCGCATCCAGCAGGCCTCGACCCGGCGGCGTGACTCCGAGGCGCGATCCATCGGCCCAGACCAGCCCAAGCGTTTGCAGGCGGGCGAGCGCGGCTTCATCGACCAAACCAGCTCGAGGCAGGCCGAAGCGGGTCGAAAGCGCTGCAAGGTCAATCCCCTCGGTCAATCGCAACCCCATCAACAGCGCCTCGGCAGCCTGTTCGGACACCGCCAACGCGCGCGCTTCGGCGATGCCGTTGCCTTGCCGCGCGACGGCGGAGAGGAAGTTTTCGGGCTTCTTGTGCCGTACCGTCGCCACACCCCCGCGCCGCCCATGCGCGCCGGGACCGATACCGGCGTAATCCTGATAGCGCCAATAGGCGAGGTTATGGAGGCTCTGTTCACCTATGCGGGCATGGTTGCTGGTCTCGTATGCGGGCAGCCCTGCAGCATCGGTAAGTGCCTGCGTGATGTCGAACAGTTCGGCAGCTTCGTCATCATCCAACGGCACCAACCGCCCGCGCCGGACATCGCTGGCGAACCGCGTGCCGGGTTCAATCGTCAGCTGGTAGAGCGACAGGTGCCCCGTGCCGAAACCCAGCGCGCGGGTCAGGCGGTCGTGCCACAATTCAGGCGTATGGCCGGGCAAGGCGTAGATCAGATCGAAACTCACGCGCTTGAAGTGGGCTTGCGCAGTTTCGAGGGCATCCAGTGCCTCAGAGGCCCCATGGAGCCGCCCGAGAAACTTGAGCTCGGCATCATCCAGCGACTGCACACCCAGCGACACACGGTTGATCCCGGCTGCGGCCAGCGCGGCAAAATTGGCGGTCTCCACCGAGGAGGGATTAGCTTCGAGCGTGATCTCGATGCCGTCAGCAAAGCCCCACAGCCGCTCGGCTTCCGCCAGCAGCGCGGCGACAAGCGCAGGCGGCATCAGCGAAGGCGTGCCGCCGCCGAAGAAGATCGACGTCAGCGCCTCTCCGCCGGCCAGCTCTGCCTCGGCGCGCATATCGGCCAGCAAAGCCGACTGCCACGCTGCCACATCCACACTTTCGCGGACATGCGAGTTGAAGTCGCAATAGGGGCATTTCTTGGCGCAGAACGGCCAGTGAATATAAAGCGCGCGGGCCACGGGTGGAATTTTCAGCCCCGCTTAATTGTTGGCGGATAGATCGAAGTCATGCGGAGTTCCTGTATCGTGTCCATCATTGCCCGGACCCTTGGTCTTGCGCTGGTTATGACAGCCGCGCCAGTGCAGCCGCAAGCCTTTCGCTATCCTTCGCCCGACGAGCGCGATTTTTTGACCGCACATAACCTAGCCCGCGTGGAAGCTGGCGCTACGCCCTTGGTGTGGAGCGAGCAACTCGAACGTGACGCGCTGGATTGGGCCGAGCATCTTGCCGCCAGTGATCGCTACGACCACGCCCCGCCCGCAAGGCGCAAAGGGCAGGGGGAGAACCTGTGGCGCGGGCCACGCGATCGTTGGTCGCCGTGGGAAATGGTGGGGTTCTTCGTCGAAGAGAAGCGCCATTTCCGCGATGGTGACTTTCCTGACGTTTCACGCACCGGCCAATGGAGCGATGTCGGGCATTACACGCAGGTGATCTGGCCGCAGACCCGCGAGGTGGGCTGTGCCATTGCCCGCACCAGATCGGACGAAGTGCTGGTGTGCCGCTATTGGCCTGCGGGGAATATCTGGGGGGCTCGGGTGGAAACCAGTAAACAGGTGTCGCGGCGTTGACGCTCTATCCGAATTGTTCGGCGACCAGCTTGGCAAAGGCGTCCGCGCGGTGGCTGACCGCGTGCTTTTCCTCCGGCGCGATCTCTGCGAAGGTCTGATCGCTGCCCGCCGGCACGAACACCGGATCGTAGCCAAAGCCGAGCAGCCCCCGCGGCGGCCATGTCAGTGAACCATCGCAGCGCCCTTCGTAGATCGCATATTCGCCATCCGGCCATGCCAGCGCGAGCACACAGTGGAACGCGGCCGAGCGGTCCACGTCGGCGCCCTTTTCCGCCAGCATGCCCTCGACCTTACCCATCGCCATGTACCAATCGCGGCCCGGAGCGCCCTCGAACCATTGCCGTGCGGCCCAGTCGGCGGTGTAGACGCCGGGGCGGCCATCGAGCGCGGAGACGCTGAGACCACTATCGTCGGCCAGCGCCGCCAAACCCGATGCCTCCGCCGCAGCGCGCGCCTTGAGTAGCGCGTTCTGGGCAAAGGTGGTGCCGGTCTCGTCCGGCTCGGGCAGACCGAGCGACCCAGCAGACAGGCACTTGACCCCATAGGGATCGAGCAGCGCCGAAATCTCCTTGAGCTTGCCCGCATTATGCGTGGCAATCACCAGAGATCCGGAGCCTAGGCGGCGTGTCATTTCACCGCGTCCAGTTGCGCCGCGAAGATCCGGTCGCAGCCGATGCGGGCGAGGCGCAGGAGGCGCAGGAGCGCTTCCTCGTCATAGGTCGCACCTTCGGCAGTAGCTTGCACTTCGGCGATCTTGCCGCCCGACAGCAGCACGAAATTGCCGTCAGCCTCGGCGTTTGAATCCTCGTCGTAATCGAGGTCGAGCACCGGGGTGCCCTTGAAGATGCCACAGGAAATCCCGGCGACCTGCGCCGAGATCGGATCGTGCTTGATATCGCCCGATGCCATCAGCCCGTTGATGGCGAGGCGAAGTGCGATCCACGCGCCGGAAATCGCGGCGGTACGGGTGCCGCCATCGGCCTGGATCACGTCGCAATCCAAGGTGATCTGGCGCTCTCCCAGCTTCTGGAGATCGACCACTGCGCGCAAGCTGCGCCCGATCAACCGCTGGATTTCCTGCGTGCGGCCCGATTGCTTGCCCTTGGCCGCTTCACGCGCGCCGCGGGTGTGGGTGGCGCGGGGGAGCATCGAGTACTCGCCCGTCACCCAGCCTTCGCCCTTGCCGCGCAGCCACGGCGGCACGCCGCGCTCGACGCTCGCGGTGCACAGCACCTTGGTATCGCCGAAGCCGATCAGCACCGATCCTTCCGCGTGGCGGGTGTACCCGGTTTCAATCGTGATGGCGCGCATTTCATCGGGCGCGCGTCCTGAAGGGCGCATGGGTGTTCCTTTGCTGTTTCGCGGGCCATTAAGCGGCGCGCACTTGCCGCCGCAAGCGCAAAGACTAAACATTGCGCGTATGACCTCGCTCCCCGTCACCGAACTGACCCACCGCGCCCGCGAAATTTTTCGCCGGGTGGTGGAGGGGTATATCGATAGTGGGCAGCCGGTCGGCTCCAAGACTCTGGCTGCGGATGGCACCTTGAACCTTTCGCCCGCTTCGATCCGCAGCGTGCTGGCCGATCTGGAGACGGCGGGCCTGCTCGCCGCGCCGCATACCAGCGCAGGGCGGATGCCGACCGATGCGGGCCTCAGGATTTTTGTCGACGGGATGATGCGCGTGGCCGAACCCACGGCGCAGGAACAGGCGGCGATCGAGGCGCGCCTCGCCGAAGCCGGGCCGGTCGAGGCTGCGATCAAGCAGGCGAGCGCGATTCTGTCCGACCTGTCGGGTGCGGCAGGAATGGTGCTGGTCGCGCCGCGCGAACAGAAGCTGGCGCAGTTCAGCTTGGTCGATCTGGGGCAGGGCCGCGCGCTCGCGGTGCTCGTGGGGGAGGATGGCGGTGTCGAAAACCGCGTCGTCAACATCGGCGGCGCGCTCAATCCGGGGGCGCTCGACCGGGCGAGCAATTACGTCACCGCCCGGCTCGCGGGCCGGACGCTGGCCGAAGCCGCGCAGGCGATGCGCACCGAAATCAATGCCGGCAAATCGCAGCTCGATGATGCCTCCCGCGATCTGGTCGAGCGCGGGCTGGCCGTCTGGAGCGAGGATGCTGCCGCGCGCCCGGTGTTGATCGTGCGCGGCGCGGCGAACCTGCTTGATGAGAGCGCCTTGGGTGATATCGAACGGGTGCGCAGCCTGCTGGAAGACCTCGAAAACAAGCAATCGGTTGCCGAACTGCTCGATTCCGCACGCGAGGCCGAGGCGACCCGGATTTTCATCGGCTCAGAGAACCGATTGTTCGCACTTTCGGGGTCCTCCGTCATCGCCTCACCCTATCGTGATCGCGAGGGCCGGGTGGTCGGCGTGTTGGGCGTCATTGGCCCCACGCGGTTGAATTACGCGCGGGTAGTCCCCATGGTGGATTTGACCGCCCGTTCGCTGGGCAAGCTCATCGCTTGAATGGAAAGCCGTAGGAAATGACCAACAATGAAAAGCCGCTGGATCAAGCGGTTGAAGACGAATTGAAGGGCGTGCCCGAACATCTTCGCGAAGGCGGGGACGCTGATGACCAGATGGCCGAAGCGCTCGAATCGCTGCGCCGCGATCTGGAAGGTGCCAAGCAGGAAGTGCTCTATGCTCAGGCCGAGACGCAGAACGTGCGCCGCCGGTTGGAACGCGAAAAGGACGAAGCGCGCGCCTATGCCGCGACCGGTTTTGCCCGCGATATCCTGAGTGTTGCCGACAATCTCGCCCGTGCGGTGCAGGCGATCCCGGAATCCTTGCGCGCTGATGACAGCATGAAGGGCCTGGTGATTGGCATCGAAGCAACCCAGCGCGAGCTCGAGAAGGTGTTCGCCAGCCACGGCATCACCCGCATCGCTGCAGTTGGCCTGCCGCTCGACCCGAACCAGCATCAAGCGATGCTCGAAGTGCCGACTACTGATCATGAGCCCGGCACTGTCGTGTCGGAAATGCAGGCCGGGTGGATGATCAAGGACCGCTTGCTGCGCGCCGCGATGGTGGCGGTGGCGAAGGCTCCGGATTAGGCGGCGAAGGGCAGAATGCTCTCGTAAGCGACAAGTGCTGGGGCGCCCGGCACTTGCCCGCCACTGCGCAGCAAGAACGCGTGGCGCACGATTTCGGCCTGCTGCTCGATCCCGTAGCGCCCCAGCGTCCAGCCCGGTCGCAGAGCATAGTCATAGCGGCACCACGGGTGGCGGCGTAGAACGAGATACCAGCGGCCAAGCGTCTGCGCCTGCCACACGTGCACCATTTCGTGGATGAAGTGGGCCTGACGCTCCACCGAAGCGGCGGCGAAATCGTCGCAATAATGCGCCGCGCCGGGGTGAAAGTGTAGGTGCCCCATTGGCGCCATTGTCACGCCTCTGGGATGCAGCGGGAAGAACTTGCGGCGGCGGATGGTCACACGAGCATAATCGATCGCCTCGCCGAACATCGAGCGGGCGAGGGCGACCTCTCCAGTGGTCAGCGAACGTGCGCCGCCGACCGGGCAACCGGCATCTGGATAAAGCGGCGGCGCGTTGGCCACCCCTTTAGCCAGCCTCCCGGTCAGCGCCTTTTTCAGCGCTCTTCCCCGGCCGCGCGTACAGGCGCGTCGACAGTGGCGCTGGTGCCGTCCGACAAGGTCAACGTCACCTTGGCGATGCCGCCTGCTGCTAGCGCGGCCGAAGGCTCCATCGCCATCACATGCAGGCCGCCCGGCGCAAATGTCACCGGCGCATCCGCGGATAGCGGGACCGCATCGGTCATCGTCATCTGCATTTTTCCAGCGCTTTCGGCATAATCATGGATCATCGTCATCCCCGCGCCCTCAACCGCAACGCTGGTGAGAGTTACGGGCGCTGTGCCGCTGTAGGAAAGGTCGAAATAGACCGCCGCCGGATTGCCCGCGACCGGGGCGAGCACCACGCGCGCATTGCTCACTGTGAGGCTGGTGGCGCCTTTGGCCTCACCCGCAGGCGCGTCAGCCGCGCCTGAGCAGGCGGCAAGACCGGCGAGGCTTGCGCCAAGGGCAATTGCCAGTGCGGTGCGTCGGATGGTGTTCACCTTGCATGTCTCCCTTGTGGAATGGCGGCAAAACTAGGGGCGCCGGTCTCTTGTGCCAAGCAAAACCACACCTATATCGCCCTCACAAACGAGCCGCCAAAGCGCTTTGCCCATATCGGGGAAGCCTACCGGCGCGGTGTCCAACAATTGTCCTATGGATGGGGTAAAAATGGCTAAAGTTATCGGTATCGACCTCGGCACCACCAATTCCTGCGTTGCTGTCATGGATGGCGGCAAGCCCAAGGTTATCGAAAATTCCGAAGGCGCGCGCACCACGCCGTCGATCGTCGCTTTCACCAAGGATGGCCAGCGCCTGATCGGGCAGCCGGCCAAGCGTCAGGCGGTCACGAACCCCGACAACACCCTCTTCGCGATCAAGCGCCTGATCGGCCGCCGCTTTGAAGACCCGCTGACCAAGAAGGACATGGGCCTGGTTCCCTATTCCATCGTGAAGGGCAAGAACGGCGATGCCTGGGTCAAGGCCGGTGAAGAAGAATACAGCCCGTCGCAGGTCTCGGCCTTCATTCTCCAGAAGATGAAGGAAACCGCCGAAAGCTATCTCGGCGAGACCGTAACGCAGGCGGTTATCACCGTGCCCGCCTATTTCAACGACGCCCAGCGTCAGGCGACCAAGGACGCCGGCATGATCGCCGGCCTTGAAGTGCTGCGTATCATCAACGAGCCGACCGCGGCTGCCCTCGCCTACGGAATGGACAAGGAAGATGGCAAGACCATCGCCGTCTATGACCTTGGTGGCGGCACCTTTGACGTCTCGATCCTTGAAATCGGGGACGGCGTGTTCGAAGTGAAGTCGACCAACGGGGACACCTTCCTCGGCGGTGAAGACTTCGACAATGCGATCGTGGAATTCCTCGCCGATGCCTTCAAGAAGAAGGAAGGTATGGACCTCAAGACCGACAAGCTCGCGCTTCAGCGGCTGAAGGAAGCTGCCGAAAAGGCCAAGATCGAGCTGTCGAGCGCGGCCTCGACCGAAATCAACCTGCCCTTCATCACCGCGCGCATGGAAGGTGGCACCACCACCCCGCTGCACCTGGTGGAGACGATCACTCGCGCTGACCTCGAAAAGATGGTCGACACGCTGATCCAGCGCACGCTAGATCCGTGCAAGAAGGCGCTGGCAGATGCCGGTGTTACAAAAGACCAGATCGACGAAGTGATCCTCGTCGGCGGCATGACCCGTATGCCTCGCGTGCGCGAAGTGGTGGAGCAGTTCTTCGGCGCCAAGCCCCACACCGGCGTGAACCCGGATGAAGTCGTCGCCATGGGCGCGGCCATTCAGGCAGGCGTGTTGCAGGGCGACGTCAAGGACGTGTTGCTGCTCGACGTGACCCCGCTTTCGCTCGGTATCGAGACGCTGGGCGGCGTGTTCACCCGCATGATCGACCGCAACACCACCATCCCGACCAAGAAGACCCAGACCTACTCGACCGCCGAAGACAATCAGAACGCGGTGACGATCAAGGTCTATCAGGGCGAACGCGAGATGGCGGCGGACAACAAGATCCTCGGCAATTTCGACCTGATCGGCATCCCGCCTGCTCCGCGCGGCGTGCCGCAGATCGAAGTGACCTTCGACATCGACGCCAACGGCATTGTGTCGGTGGCGGCGAAGGATAAGGGCACCGGTAAGGAGCAGACGATCAAGATCCAGGCTTCGGGTGGCTTGTCGGATTCCGACATCGACCAGATGGTCAAGGACGCCGAAAAGTTCGCCGAAGAAGACAAGAAGCGCCGGGCAGCTGCCGAAGCGCGCAACCAGGCCGACAGTCTGGTGCACGCGACGGAAAAGCAGCTCGAAGAGCACGGCGCGAAGATCGACGCTGCGACCAAGACGGAAGTCGAGGAAGCCATCGCGGCGGTGAAGACTGCGCTCGAAGGCGGCGATGCCGATGACATCAACGCCAAGGCACAGGCCTTGACCCAATCGGCGATGAAGATGGGCCAGCAGATCTACGAACAGCAGCAGGCCGCAGGGCCGGACGCCGCTGCCGAGACGGCTGGCGAAACGGCCGCCGACGAAGAAGTCGTCGATGCCGAGTTCTCCGAGGTCGACGAAGACAAGAAGGGCTAAGGCCCCGATGCAACCCAGTGCGCAGCAGATGCAGCCGGTTCCTGATTCCGGCGCATCGGCTGCGGCTGGTCACGGGGAATAGGTCAAAGACATGTCCACCGCCCAGACAGATTACTACGCCACGCTTGAATGTGCCCGCGACGCTGACGGCGCGGCGCTCAAGAGCGCCTATCGCAAGCTCGCCATGAAATTTCACCCGGATCGCAATCCGGGCGATGCCAGCGCGGAAGCCAAGTTCAAGGCGATCAGCGAGGCCTATGATTGCCTCAAGGACCCGCAAAAGCGCGCGGCCTATGACCGCTATGGCCATGAGGCCTTCACGCAAGGCATGAATGGCGGCGGCGGCGGCCCGTTTGGCGGCCGGGGCGGCGGCGACTTCGCCGATATTGGCGACATCTTCGAAACCATCTTCGGCAGCGCCTTTGGCGGCGGCGGCGCGCAGCGCCAGCAGAAGCGGCGCGGCGCAGACCTGCGCTACGACATGCAGGTCACGCTCGAAGAGGCCTTTCACGGCAAATCGACCGAGATCGAGATCGAAGTCAGCCAGGCCTGCGACACCTGCGATGGCAGCGGCGCAACCCCCGGCACCAGCGAACGCCAATGCAATCTGTGCAACGGCATGGGCAGCGTGCGCGCCAAGCAGGGCCTGTTCGTGATCGAGCGTCCATGCCCCACCTGCAACGGCCGCGGCAAGGTGATTGAAAACCCGTGCCGGGTCTGCGGCGGGGAAGGGCGGGTGGACAAGGCCCAGACCCTCAAGATCGATATTCCCGCAGGCGTCGACACCGGCACCCGCATCCGCCTCGGCGGCAAAGGCGAAGCCGGCCAGCGCGGTTCGCCCGCCGGCGATCTTTACATCTTCCTCCACGTCAAGCCGCATCGGGTGTTCGAACGCGACGGCACAACGCTCGCCACTCGCGTGCCTGTGAGCTTCACCACGGCGGCGCTGGGCGGCTGCGTGGAGATTCCCGATCTGGATGGCTCGACCAACCGGCTCGAAATCCCCGCCGGTATCCAGTCGGGCAAGCAATTGCGCATTCGCGGCGCCGGGATGCCGGTGCTGCAAGGGCGCGGGCGTGGCGATCTGGTGGTGGAAATCGCAGTCGAAACGCCGACCAAGCTCAGCCGTCGCCAGAAGGAAATCCTCGAGGAATTCAAGGCGACCGAGACCGGGGACGAATGCCCCGAAAGCCGCGGCTTCTTCGACAAGCTGAAAGACGTGTTCGGGGGCTGAGGCGCTACTAGCGCAGGCGATATCAACCCATCCGCTCGTGCACTTCGAGCCGGATCTGGTCGATCAGCCCACGCTGGCAGCGGCCGGATAGTTCCTCTTCCTCCAGCACCGCCATGAACACCGCGCGCTTGGCTGCGGTGACGGTTTCCGGGGTAACCCCGCCAGTGACCGTTGAGGCGACCAGATCGATCATCCGCTCCGCGCCGTGCAGACGTCCCCACAGGTAGTCATTCTCGCGGTAATCGCGGCTGAAGAACGCGCCGAAATTGTAGAACTCGATCCCGCGCAAGGTCGCCGCCGTCCCGCCGTCGCGGATCGAGCGCGCGTCGTCGGGTGAGATGCGATCGATCTTTACCGGGTTGAACTCATCCAGCCCCTCGCGCCGCGACAGGGGGAGAGTTGCAACGTCGTAGAACGGGAAGCCGAGATAGGTCAGCAGCATCCGCCGCTTGAGGCTTTTCGGCATGTCCTCCAGCGCGTCGATCAGCAATTCCTCGGCGGCGAGATCAGTCGCGGGGAGCAGGCGCTCGGCGCTGAGGTAATCGATCACAGCAGCAGGAGCCTGTAGGGCGTTTGCAGCCAATTCGCGGAAGCGCGGGGCGGGCAGCACATCATCATCCGCGCGGTAATAGAGCGCCAGAATTTCGTAGAGCCGGTCGCGCGCGCGGTCGAGCGCATCTTCGGATATCTCGGGATCGACCTGCCAATCGCGCGCCAGCTTGCGTGACAGCATTTGCAGCCGGCGGATGCGGAAGCCGGTGTCATGCGCGCGGAAAAAGGTAATCGCTCCCAAAGTCGCGCCGCCCTGCGCGCCGGTCAGCTGGTGCAATCCGCGCGCCTCAAGCTCGCAGCGCAAGGCCTCAATCAATGCTCCCGTGTCCGCCATCGGCTGCCCGGCGGCGCGCAGGATCAGCGTGGCTAACTGGCCGAGGATGCCGTCGAACTTGGTGAGCGCATAGGCGCCAAAGGCATAGCCCGCCCGCTCGGCCGCGGCTTGCTGCGCCCTGGAGCGCCAGGCCGCGAGCCGCTTGGGCGTTGGGCGGTCGAGCAGGAAGGTGTAGCCGAACAACTTCTCCACCGCGCGGTCGATATCCGGCTGCAAATCCATCACGATCCGCTTCAGCCGCGCGGCGTCACGCGATTGCTGGTCGATGCGTTCCAGATCATCGCGGATCGGCTGTTCGCGCGGGATAGTAGAGAGCGAGCCGAAGATCGCGCCAAAGAAGCCCACGTCGCGGGTGCGGGTGCCGGGAGCAGGACGAGCACCATCGGGGCGCGGATCAAGATAGACGAAGCGCCGGTCAACCTCGCGCTGCGCCGGGCGGCCGTGGAGCGCGGTGAGGGCGGCTCCGAAGGGCGCGCCCACCAGCACCGCCCCATCGATCAGAGCGACCTCGGCCATGCTTCCACGCGCGACATGGGCAGGCATGATCCGCGCGAGGAAGGCGTCACGGCTGAGCCATTCCTGCCCCTCGGCAGCGGCCAGCGCATCGATCTCGGCGATTGTCAGGGGAGGAAAGGCGCCGGGAAAGCTCGCCGTCGCGCGGGCTGCCAGCACCAGTTCGAGCGGATCGGCCAGCATTCCCGGCATTCCGCCCCGGCTCCCTTCGCCCACCCGCGCGCGGAAGGTGATCGGCAAACGATGCTCGGTCTCCTCGACATGGGGCGGGGAATTGAGCCGCAACCGTTCGGGGTGTCCGCGAAAATCGGTGGCGGTGACGGTCAGGTCGATCGGATAGCTGGCGGGTAGCAAGGGGAGGCCGTCGCCCTCCGCTTCCATCTTCATCAGCGCCTCAAACAGCATCGCCGAAAACCGCGAGCCTGAAAACGGCGGGCTGAACCAGCGCCCGCGCACCAGACGCGAGACTTTGGCGCGCACCTCGGCGCGGGTTTCGGGCGAGACCGTCGCGCTGACCGCATTGCCCGGACGGCTCAGGAACCACTCGGCAATCGGCTGCGCCCACAGCTTGCCATAGCGCCAGAGCGGCTCGGCATCGGGATCGGTCAGCTCGCTTGCATCAGCGTTGGTGAGCCACAGGTCGGTGAGCGGCTCAAGACTGTGCCCGGCATAAAGCGCCTGCGCGAGAAACACCGCATTGATCCCGCCCGCGCTCGCCCCGGTGAGGATATCGGGGAGCACCCGCAGCCTCAGCGCATGATCGCGCTCCACGGTGCGCAGAAAATCGCGATAGGCGGCCGCGACACCGTCCAGCGGAACGGCGGCGGGATGGTGGAACGCACGGCTCGCCCGGGCGAGGTGCCACACCTCCTTGGTGATGCCGTGCATGTAGACCGCCAGGCTGACCCCGCCGTAACATACCAAAGCTAGGCGCAGTTCCTTCTGGCGCATGGCTAGTATGTAGCGACGAAGTCCACAGCAATGCAATTGCGTTCGTCATCTGTTCTCGTTATTGCGCGTATCCATGGCAAAATCGAAACGCCGCTTTGTGTGTCAGGAATGCGGCTCGGTCTCCCCGCGCTGGCAGGGGCAATGCGCCGATTGCGGGCAATGGAACACGCTCGTGGAGGATGTGCCCGCGACAGTGTTCTCGCAGAAGCACGACCTGTCGAGCGGCGGGCGGGCGGTGATGTTCGAGCCGCTGAATGCGCCGACGCAGCTTCCCGTCAGAAAATCGACCGGCATGGCCGAGTTCGACCGGGCGCTGGGCGGGGGGCTGGTGCCGGGGTCCGCGGTGCTGCTCGGCGGCGATCCGGGGATCGGCAAATCGACGCTGCTGTTGCAATGCGCTGCGACCATCGCGCGCGGCGGCAATGATGTCGTCTATGTCAGCGGTGAGGAGGCGGCAGGGCAGGTGCGACTGCGCGCCAGCCGCATGGGAATGATCGATGCGCCGATTCGACTCGCGTCGGAAACCTCGGTCCGCGACATCCTGACGACGCTTAGCAATGGCGAGCCGCCCGCTTTGCTAGTGATCGATTCGATTCAGACGATGCATTCCGACACCATCGAAGGCGCTCCCGGCACCGTCAGCCAGGTGCGCGGCTGCGCGCTCGAACTGATCCGCTACGCCAAGGAAAGCGGTTGCGCGGTGGTGCTGGTCGGCCATGTCACCAAGGACGGCACCATCGCTGGTCCCCGCGTGCTTGAGCACATGGTCGATGTGGTGATGAGCTTTGAGGGCGAGCGCTCGCACCAGTACCGCATCCTGCGCGCATTGAAGAACCGCTTCGGCGCGGTGGATGAGATCGGCGTTTTCGCGATGGCGTCGGAAGGGCTGGAGGAAGTGGCCAACCCCTCACTGCTGTTCCTGTCAGGCCGCGAGACGCCGCTAGCCGGAAGCGCTGTGTTCCCGGCATTGGAGGGTACCCGCCCGGTTCTCGTGGAAATTCAAGCGCTGATCGTACGGTTGCAGTCCGGCGCGACCCCGCGGCGGGCAGTGGTGGGGTGGGATTCCGGAAGGCTCGCGATGCTGCTCGCCGTGCTGGAATCGCGCTGCGGGCTGAATTTCTCGTCAGCCGAAGTCTATCTTAACATCGCCGGCGGATACCGTCTGACCGACCCTGCGGCCGACCTTGCCGTGGCTGCTGCGCTGGTCTCGGCACTGGCGGACCGGCCGTTGCCGGACAAGACGGCGTGGTTCGGTGAGGTCAGTCTGGCGGGTGAGATCCGGCCGGTTGCCCACGCCCCCTTGCGAATGCGCGAGGCGGCCAAACTTGGCTTTGCGCGCTGCTATGGCCCGGCTGGCGGCGCCACTGCCAGCGCGGGCGCGGACTATCGTGGGCTTGGCGCACTGGCGAACGTCGTTGACCAGGTGATGGGCAGCGCATAACCTTTGCCACCTATGGCCGGTCTCGACATCATCATCGCCATTATCGTGGTCATCGCTGCCATTGGCGGTTTCATGCGCGGGTTGGTGCAGGAAGTGCTCTCACTCGCCGCGTGGGTGCTGGCGGCCTTCGCGCTGCATTTCCTCCATCCCGATCTGACCAAGGCACTGCGGATGCTCTATCCGGTCGAGCCGGGGGACGCTCTGCTCGCGTTCGTGCTGCTGCTGCTGATCCCCTATGCCGCAATGAAATTGATCATCGGCAATTCCAGCGGCGCGTCCGATGGGGCGGTGCTGGGGCCGGTTGACCGCGTGCTCGGCTTCGGCTTCGGCGCGGTCAAGGGCGCGCTGATGGCGATCTTCGCCTTTGCCCTTCTCGTCACCGGCTATGACGAAAGCTGGGGTTACACGGGCCGACCGCAGTGGATTACCGAAGCGCGCACCTATGCCGCTGCCGATGCCTTCTCGCGCCAACTGCTCCCCGCCATCGAAGTCCGGCGTGAACGGCTGCGCGGCGAGTTCGAAGCGCGGGAGGCCGCGGCCAAGCGGGCCGCCCGCTGACCGCAATGACCGCCCGCCCAGCGGCCAAGCTTTATTCGCCCGCGCTGCTCGGGCTGGCGACGGAGCTTGCGCAGTTTCCGCTCGAAGACACGCTGCCCCTGCGCGCCGAAGCCCGGTCGCGCAGCTGCGGCAGCGTGATCGCGCTAGGACTGGCGCTGGCAGAGGACGGGCACGTCGGACAAATCGGCATGACGGTAAGCGCCTGCGCCATCGGACAGGCATCGGCTGCGTTACTCGCCCGCAGCGCCATCGGGGCCGAGCCTGCTCGGATCACAGCAACCACGGCCACACTCACCGCTTGGCTGGCGGGTGAGGGCGACTTGCCGAATTGGCCCGGGCTGGACGTGCTCTCGCCCGCGCTTCCCCATCCCGGACGGCATGGCGCGCTGCTATTGCCGTGGAAGGCGGCGTGCGAGGCGCTTTCAAGCGGCGCGGAGCAGGGCTAGGGACACACGCAAGAGGTCGCCCGTCAGGGGCAAAGGGGATGTAGCAGACATGGCAGAAGCCGAAGCGCTCGCCGCACGTGAGCCGAGCGAGCAGGAAATCCGGCTGGTGATCGGCGCATCAAGCGCAGGCACCATCTTCGAATGGTACGATTTCTTCATCTACGGCACGCTCGCCTACATCCTAAAGGGTGCCTTCTACGCCACCGATAACGAGACGCTGGGCTTGCTGCTGGTGTGGTCGACCTTTGCAGTCGGCTTCGCCTTCCGCCCGCTTGGCGCGGTGCTGTTCGGCTTTCTGGGCGACAAGCTGGGGCGCAAATATACCTTCCTCGTGACCGTTACCCTGATGGGCATTGCCACGGCAGGCGTTGGCCTGATCCCGACGGTCGACACCATCGGCATGGCCGCGCCGATCATCGTGATCCTGCTGCGCGTTCTGCAAGGCCTCGCACTGGGGGGTGAATATGGCGGCGCGGCGATCTATGTTGCCGAACACGCTCCGCCCGAAAAGCGCGGGTTTTACACCAGCTTCATCCAGGCGAGCGTGGCGGGCGGCTTCGTGCTGTCGATCATTGTCGTGCTGGCTTGCCGCGCGCTGATCCCGGAAGATGCCTTTGCCGCATGGGGCTGGCGCATGCCGTTCCTGCTTTCGATCGGCCTCCTCGCGATTTCGCTGTGGATGCGGTTGAAGCTATCGGAAAGTCCGGTGTTCCAGGCGATGAAGGCTGCGGGTGAGACTGCGGGCAATCCATTCATTGAAAGCATGACCTATCCCGGCAATCCCAAGCGCCTGTTCGTCGCGCTGTTCGGGATCACCGGCATTCTGACAACGGTGTGGTACACCGGCTTCTTCTCGGCGATGAGCTTCCTGCGCGGGCCGATGCACGTCGATGATTTGACGGTGGAGCTGGTGCTGCTGGTGTCCGGCCTGATCGTGATGAGCTTCTATGTCATCGTCGGCAAATGGTCGGACAGGGTGGGACGCAAGAAGCCGATCATCATCGGTGCGGCGCTGAGCCTCGCGCTGCTCTTCCCCCTGTTCTGGCTGATGGGGAGCTTTGCCAACCCGCAGCTGGCCGCGGCGGCAGAAGCCACCCCGATCGTGGTCAGCGGGCCGGCTTGCGAGACCGATCCCTTTGCCGAGATGTTCCAGCGCGATCAGACCGATTGCGGCAAGATGCTGGAGACGCTCACCGCCTCGGGTGTGCCTTACACCCTGACGCCGAGCGAAACTTTGAGCGTGACAGCGGGCGGCAATCCCATCGCGATTGATCCGGCATGGTTTGCCGATGGCGCAGCGCGGCGCACCGGACTGCACGCAGCGCTCGGGGTATACGGCTTCGATTTCGCCAAGCAGCAGCCGCCGCTTGCCAATGTGATCGGCATCGTGGGCGTCTTGCTCGCCTTGGGTATGCTGTCGGCGCTGACCTATGGTTCGGTCGCGGCCTTGTTGTCCGAGATGTTCCCGCCGCGCATCCGCTATTCCTCGATGTCGATCCCTTACCATATCGGTGCTGGCTATCTCGGCGGCTTCCTGCCGCTGATCGCCGGGGTGATCGTGGCGCGGACCGGGGATATCTATGCCGGGCTGTGGTACACGTGGGCGGTGGTGGCCTTCGGGCTCATCGTGGCATGGTGGGGCATTCCGAACGGTCCGCCGCGAGATTTTGCTGATGACTGACAATGCCTCGGGCGGCGAGCGCGCTGATCGCAGCGTGCCCTTGCCGCCCGCCAGCTTGCGTTTGACCGTGGATAGGGGTGCGCTCGACTCCAATTGGCGCGCGCTTGATGCGCTCTCGGGATCGGCAAAGGCGGGTGCTGCGGTCAAGGCGGATGCCTATGGGCTTGGCGCTGCGACCTGCGTCCCGGTGCTGCGCGATGCTGGGTGCGAGACTTTCTTCGTGGCCCACTGGAGCGAAGTGGCCGGAGTCATCGCTCATGTCCCGCCGCAACAGGTGGCGGTTTTGCACGGCGTTCTGAATGAGGCGGAATGCGCCTATGCCCGCGCTGTTGGGGCGGTGCCGGTCATCAACTCGCTGGAGCAGGCGGAGCGGTGGTCGGCGAGCGGGGGACGGCGCTGTCACCTGATGGTCGACACCGGCATCAACCGGCTCGGCATTGCGGCAAGCGAGGCAAATGACGCAGCAATTGCAGCGCTCGACATCGACATTCTGATGAGCCACCTCGCCAGCGCTGATGAAGCGGATAGCGCCATGAACCCGCGCCAATTGGCGGCGTTTCGAGGCGTCTTGGGCGCAATCCCCCACCGCCGCGCCAGCCTCGCCAACAGTGCGGGGATTGCGTTGGGGGCGGATTATGCCTTCAACCTCACCCGCCCCGGCCTCGCGCTCTACGGCGGTGTGCCGCGGCCTGAACTCGCCGCTGCGATCCGTCCGGTGGCGCAGGTGCAGGCCGCGATCCTCCAGACCCGCGCTCTCGCAGCGGGTGAGAGCGTCGGCTACAACGCAACCTTCACTGCGCCCGCACCGATGCGGGTTGCGACGGTGTCGATGGGCTATGCTGACGGATTCTTGCGCGCGCGCGGTCCGGGCAATGACTTTTCGCACCACGGCCGCCGCCTGCCGATCCTGGGCAAGGTGTCGATGGACATGGTGGTGATCGATCTCACCGCCGCCCACGATCTTGCCGCCGGAGACTGGGTCGACGTGCCCTGGAACATCGGCGATGCTGCGCAGCAAACCGGTCTGTCGCCGTACGAAATGCTGACGGTGATCGGCGGGCGGCTAAGGCGCGGCTAACCTGCCTGACCGGTGCTTGTTGCACCGCAGCTTGTGCAGGTGCTAAGAGACCTCATACGGGTCATCCAACGGGATCAAAAACACAATGGTCGGCAGGGCAAAAGCAGCATCGGGCGAAGTCGGCGATGCGATTATCATCAAGAAGTACGCCAACCGGCGACTCTACAACACGGCCTCGTCAAGTTACATCACGCTGGAAGATCTCGCCCGAATGGTGCGCGAGAATATCGATTTTCAGGTGCTCGATGCAAAGTCCGGTGATGACATCACCCATGCGATCCTGACGCAAATCATCATGGACGAAGAAGCCAATGGCGAGCAGATGCTGCCCGTCAGCTTCCTGCGTCAGCTGATCGGCATGTACGGCAATTCGATGCAGGCGATGATGCCGTCCTATCTCGAAGCCAGCATGGCCAATTTCCGCGACAACCAGTCGAAAATCCGTGAAGCCTTCGAAAAGGGCCTCAGTGCGACGCCGTTTGCCGCGATCCACGAAACCAACATGGCGATGATGCGCGCAGCGGCGGATGTGTTCCTGCCGGGCATGGGCAAGACCAAGGATAAGCCCAAGCCGGCCGCCACCGATGAGCTCGCGGTGCTGCGCGAGCAGATGGCTGCCATGCAAAAGAAGCTGGACGAACTGGGCAAATAACGCGAAGCGGCGCGCCATCGCGGCGAGCCCACCGCACCCGTTCAAACAGGAATCGATCCCGTGTCCCAGATCCGCCACGCGCTCACCGTCAAGCGCGAAGACGACTTTGCAAAGTGGTACCAGGAGGTCATCAGCGCCGCCGACCTCGCCGAGGAATCGGGCGTGCGCGGCTGCATGGTGATCAAGCCCTGGGGCTACGGCATCTGGGAACGCATCCAGCGGTTGATGGACGACCGGATCAAGGCGGCGGGCGTGCAGAACTGCTACTTCCCGCTGTTCATCCCGCTGTCCAATTTCACACGAGAGGCAGAGCACGTTGAAGGCTTTGCCAAGGAAATGGCGGTCGTCACCCACCACCGTCTGATTTCGGATGGGAAGGGCGGGCTGATCCCCGATCCCGCCGCCAAGCTCGAAGAGCCGCTGGTGGTGCGCCCCACCTCCGAAACGATCATCGGCGACGCGATGGCGCGCTGGGTGCAATCGTGGCGCGATCTGCCGCTGCTCACCAACCAGTGGGCCAATGTGGTGCGCTGGGAAATGCGCACGCGGATGTTCCTGCGCACCAGCGAGTTCCTCTGGCAGGAAGGCCACACCGCGCACGAGAACCGCGAGCAGGCGCTGGCCGAAACCCACCGCGCGCTCGAAATGTATCGCGCCTGCGCCGAGGATGATCTCGCGCTCCCCGTGATCGCGGGCGAGAAGCCCGAGAACGAGCGTTTCCCCGGCGCGGTCGAGACTTGGTCGATCGAGGCGATGATGCAGGACGGCAAGGCGCTGCAAGCGGGCACCAGTCATTATCTCGGCACCAATTTCGCCCACGCGGCGGGTATCCAATATCAGGACCGCGAGGGCAGCCAGCAGTTCTCCCACACCACCAGCTGGGGCGTTTCGACGCGGCTGATCGGCGGGGTGATCATGACCCACGGCGACGACGACGGCTTGCGCGTGCCGCCCGCGATTGCACCGCAACAGATCGTCATCATCCCAATGCTGCGCGAGGCGCCGGAAGACGCCGAGTTGATCGCATATTGCGAACAGGTCCGCGCCGCTCTGGCTGGGCAAACTGCGCTCGGCGAACGTATCCGCGTGCTGCTCGACGTGAAGCCCGGCAAGGCTGCGGCCAAGCGTTGGGATTGGGTGCGCAAAGGCGCGCCCGTGATCATCGAAGTCGGCCCGCGCGACATGGCTGACGGCAAGCTCGCCTTCCTCCGCCGCGATCAGCTGTGGAACACGGCCAACGGCAAGCCCGCCTTCACCTATCCCGCCCACGCCGATTTCGTGGCCGAGGCAGGCGCGGTGCTCGAAGCGATCCAGTCGTCGCTCTACGAAGAAGCCCGCGCGCGCCGTGATGCCAATATCACGCGCGGTGTGACCGAGTGGCAAGCCGTCGCCGATCATTTCGACAAGGGCGGGAAGTATCCGGGCTGGGTCGAGGTTGAATGGTCGAAGCCCACCGGCGATGTGCTTGAACAGGTGGTTGAGAAGCTCAAGGCGCTGAAACTCACTATCCGCAACGTCCCGCGTGGCGGCAAGGCGGCGACCGGCACCTGCATCTTCACCGGCGCTCCCGCGACCGAACGCATTCTGGTCGCGCGAGCCTACTGATCCTTTCCGTCGCCCCGTGCTTGACACGGGGCTTGGCTGCCCCTTTCGCAAGAAAATCCAAGCCCCGGCTCGGGGGCCGGGGCGACGAGGGATTGTGTTTTGGGCGGTCAGACGCAACAACGCCCCCCATGCGCAAACTGATCCTCCTCGCCGCCCTCGCGGCCGCACCCCTCACCGCCCAGACCCACCCCGCTGAACAGGTCTCCGCTGAAAGGCTTGAGAAGGACGTCGAGAAGCTGGTCAGCTTCGGTACCCGCCACACGCTCTCATCGCAGACCGATCCCGAGCGCGGGATCGGCGCGGCGGTTGACTGGGGGTTGGCGGAGTTCAAGCGCATTGGCGCCAAGTGCGGCAATTGCCTCGAAGTCCTGCCGGTGGGTGAAACCGTCACCGGCCCGCGCGTCCCCACACCGACCCTCGTTCGCAACGCGGTCGCGATCCAGCGCGGCACCGAACGGCCGAACGAGGTCGTGATCGTGCAGGGCCATATCGACAGCCGTGTCAGCGATGTGATGGACGCGACCTCCGACGCGCCCGGCGCCAATGACGATGGCAGCGGCACCGCGCTGGTGATCGAGGCGGCGCGCGTTCTCAGCGGCACCAAATACCCCACCACCATCATCTACGCGCTGCTCTCGGGCGAGGAGCAGGGGCTCCACGGCGGGCAAATCCTCGCCAACTGGGCCGAGGCGCAGGGCTTTACGGTGAAGGCGGTGCTCAACAACGACATCGTCGGCAATTCCTGCGGTAAGGATGGATACTGCGAGCCGAAGGTGGTGCGCGTCTTCTCCGAAGGCCCGCGCGCTGATCTGACCGAGCGGCTGCGCGCGGCGCAGACGCGGTTTGGGGGCGAGAACGATACCCCCGCGCGCAACCTGTCGCGCTGGGTGGCGGGGCTGGCTGAGAAGCAGCCCGATGGTCTGCAAGTCCGCCAGATTTGGCGCACCGACCGCATGGGACGGGGCGGGGATCAAGTGCCGTTCCTCCAGAAGGGCTATCCCGCGATCCGCTTTTCCGTTGGCGTCGAAGATTACGACCACCAGCACCAGGACCTGCGCACCGAGGATGGCGTGTTTTATGGCGATACCATTGAGGAGATGGATTTCGCCTACCTCGCCGGGGTGACGCAGCTCAACGTGCGCGCATTGGACGCACTCGCCCGCGCGCCAATGCCGCCCAAGGTGAGCGTGGATGCTGCGGTGCGGGTGGATACGGAAATCAAATGGAACGCCGTGCCCGGTGCCTCGCTCTACGAAGTCGTCACCCGCGCCACCGATGCTCCGGCATGGGGCAAAGATTCCGCGCTGGTCACTATCGATGGACCGCAGGCCGCCAATGACGCGGCCGCCGCCGAAGCCCGCGAGTTCAAGACTGTCAAGAAATTGCGCGGCGATGACTGGATGTTCGGCGTGGCGGCCTGTGCGGGCGGATATTGCTCGCCTGTCTCCAGCGCCGTCCCCGGCGGGGCGTTTGCGCCGGTGGGGAAGTGAAGTTGGTTCGCGCCAAGTTGCCAAGGGGCCAAGATGGAGGAGCCTGACGCGAACCTCGATGCTATCGCGCGCCAGATCGTCGATACGGCCTTCCGGCTGCATCGTGATGTCAGTCCCGGCTTGCTGGAATCGGCTTATGAAACATTGCTGTCAGCAAAGCTGACAGCCATTGGCCTCCATGTGGCGCGGCAGGTAACGATCGACGCCGTGGTGGATGATATCCACCTGCCATCGGCATTCAGGATCGACTTGTTGGTCAATCAGTCGATTGTCGTCGAGGTAAAGTCGGTGGAGAAGACCTTGCCGATCCATGCCAAGCAACTCCAAACCTATCTTCGCCTCGGCCAATTCCCTTTGGGTTTCGTAGTCAACTTCGGCACCGCCATGTTCAAGGATGGCATCCGACGCCTGATCAACAGCGATGCCCTCTTGGCCTCTTCGCTCGTTGGCGCGAACCCCCATAATCGCGGCGCGAACCAGAAAGACTGAAATGCCCAAACCCCTCAAACTCCCCCAAGGAATGCCGACACCGCAGCAGGTGATCGATTTCATCCAGTCCTCCGACATTCCCGCGGGCAAGCGCGAGATCGCCAAAGCCTTTGGGCTGAAGGGGCAGGAGAAGATCAAGCTCAAGGCCCTGCTCAAGGACATGGCCGAAGACGGGCTGATCGACGGCAAGAAAAGCGCATTCCACCGCATGGGCGGGGTGCCGAAGGTCACGACGCTGAAGATCGTCGACATCGACGAAGGCGAACTGATCGCCGAGCCCGACAACTGGGACCCCGAAGCCCCCGGCAAACCGCCGCGCCTCACCATCCGCGAACCGCGCCCGAAGCCCGGCGTGAAGCGCCCGCCTGCGCTCAAGCGCGGCGACCGGGTGCTCGCCCGCACCGAGGAGACCGAAACGGGTTGGCGCGCGCATGTGATGAAAAAGCTGCCCTCGCGCACCGAGGGGCTGATGGGCGTGGTTGAGATCGACAAGACCGGCAAGGCTTGGCTCGCGCCGGTGGACAAGCGCGTGCGCCAGTCGGCGCCGATTGCCGATGTGGGCGGGGCCGAGGCGGGCCAGTTGGTGATCGCCGAGCGTGTCGGTCGTTCAGACCGGGCAGGCGTGAAGGTCATCGAAGTCGTGGGCGATCCGCTCGCGCCGCGCTCGTTCAGCCTGATCGCGATTGCCAAGCACGGCATTCCCAACGTCTTCCCCGAAGAGGTGCTGGAAGAAGCCCCGCGCTCCGCCAAGCTCAAGCTATCGGAAAAGACCCGCGAAGACTTGCGGCATTTGCCCATCGTCGCGATCGACCCTGCCGACGCGCGCGACCATGACGACGCAATCTGGGCCGAGCCGGACGGGCAGGGCGGCTTCAACGCGCTCGTGGCCATCGCCGATGTCAGCTTCTACGTCCGCCCCGGCTCCGCGCTCGACCGTGAGGCGAGGAAGCGCGGCAACTCGGTCTATTTCCCCGACCGCGTGGTGCCGATGCTGCCGGAAATCCTCTCCGCCGACGTCTGCTCCCTCAAAGAGGGCGAGGACCGTGCGGCGATGGCCTGCCACCTTCACATCAACGCCGATGGCAAGGTATCAAGCTTCCGCTTCACCCGCGCGCTGGTGCGGATTGCGCACAACATCGCTTATGAGGATGCGCAGAAGGCGGTCGATGCAGGCAACCCGCCCGAATATCTCGCAAACCTGTGGGAAGCATGGCGCGCGCTGTCTGCCGCCCGCGATGCGCGTGATCCGCTGGCGCTGGAATTGCCCGAGCGCCGCGTGGTGCTGAACGAGAAGGGCCAAATCGCCGAAATCGCGATCCGCGAACGCCTCGATGCGCACCGGGTGGTCGAGGATTTCATGATCGCCGCCAATGTCGCTGCCGCCAAGGCGCTGGAGGCGAAGACCGCGCCGGTCGTCTACCGCATCCACGAACCGCCAAGCCGCGAGAAGCTCATTGCCTTGCGCGATTACCTCGCCACGATGGGAAAGAAGTTGGCGCTGGGGCAGGTGGTGACGCCGGGCCTGTTCAACCGGATGCTCAAGGACGTCACCGACGAGGCCGAAAAGGCGCTGGTGATGGAAGCCGTGCTGCGCAGTCAGACACAGGCCTATTACGGCCCGGCCAATGCGGGGCATTTCGGCCTGTCGCTGGGCTCCTACGCCCACTTCACTTCGCCCATCCGCCGCTATTCCGATCTGCTGGTGCACCGTGCGCTGGTCGATGCCTACAAGCTGGAGCAGCCCGCCCCGCCGGGGTCGATCCCCGCCGCCAGCGGCCTGTCCGACCGCGACCGCGCTAGCTTGCAGCAAGTGAGCGACGCGATCAGCCAGACCGAGCGCCGCGCGATGGAGGCCGAGCGTGATACTATCGACCGCTATGTCGCCGCATGGCTCTCAGCCCGCGTGGGCGAAGTGTTCGAAACCCGGATCACCGGCGTGCAGAGCTTCGGCTTCTTTGCCACCATCGTCGGCCTCGGCGGGGATGGGCTGGTGCCGATCTCGACCCTCGGCGGCGAATACTTCCGCCATGACGAGGCTGCCAAGGCGTTGGTCGGCACTGACAGCGGCACCACCTATGCCAGCGGCGACCAGCTGCAGCTGAGACTGGCGGAGGCCAATCCGCTCACCGGCGCGCTCAAATTCGTGCTGCCGGATGCCGATGCGAGCCGGATCGAGACTCGTGGTGCACGTCCGGAGGATCGCAGCAGCCGCTCCGGCGGCGGGCCGCGCAAGGCGGGCAAGTTCATGGTCGGCCAGCGCGGTCGTCCGGGCAACATCCGTCACCAGGGCCGCAAGAAATAGCGCCTAGGCCTGGTGGTCGCTCTTGGTCTCGTCGTAATCGGCGGGGATGATGTAGAGCGGGCAGGGCAGGTTGCCCGCCGCAGCCGAGAAGTGCGTCACCAACGGCCCGGGAGCGGCGCCCTTGGCCGCGCCCAGCACCAGCGCGGCGACCTCATTGTGCTCGGCCAGGAATTCGCTGACGATCTTCTGGCCTTGCCCGATCTTCACCGAAATGGTCGGCATGATCCCGCTTTCGGCCAGCAGATTGCCCGCCACACCGTGCGCCAGCATCTCGGCCCGGTCGCGTGCTTCGGCCTCGATCGTCGCCTGCACCGCACCGAAGGCGCTGAAGTTCTGCTGCGGCACCAGCGCGAGCAAATGCACTGCGCCGCCCACCACCGCCGCGCGCCGCGCAGCGTAGCGCAAGGCCGAGGTCGCCTCCTCGCTCTCGTCGATGATGACCAGAAATGTACGCATATTGCTGAGGCCCCGTTGGGATGCAGGGTATCAATGCATTCGTATGGATTGGCAAGTCCCCTGCGTTTTGCCTCTATTCTGGGCCTTGCCCGCCGCTTGGGAATTGGCCAGAGACGCAGGCAACGGATCGTTTACGGGAGTATCGCGGATCATGGCCTTGGACATCAAGATGCCGGCTTTGTCGCCCACCATGGAAGAGGGCACGCTCGCCAAGTGGCTGGTAAAGGCGGGGGACACCGTCCGCTCCGGCGACGTCATGGCCGAGATCGAGACCGACAAGGCGACGATGGAGTTCGAAGCGGTCGATGAAGGCGTAATCGCCGAGATCATCGTGCCCGAAGGCAGCGAGAACGTGAAGGTCGGCGAGGTGATTGCGCGGCTGACGGTCGAAGGCGAAGAAGCTGCGCCTGCCCCTGCTCCGGCGGCCGCAAAGGAAGCCGCCCCGGCACCTGCGGCAAGTGCGCCCGCAGCCGCCCCTGCCGCTGATGGCCCCGCTGCTACGCCGACCGCGAAGAAGCTCGCCGAACAGAACGGCATCGATCTCGCCAGCCTGACGGGCACCGGCCCCAAGGGCAAGATCACCAAGGAAGATGTCGAGGCGGCTATCGTGGCGGGTGGTGGCTCCATCAGCCCCGCACTTGCGCCGACCGCAGCTCCAACCCCTGCACCGACGCCCGCCCCGACAGCAAGCGGCGAGCGGATCGTTGCGTCGCCGCTCGCCAAGCGGATTGCAGCGGACAAGGGGATCGACCTTGCGCTCGTCAAAGGCACCGGCCCCAATGGCCGGATCGTCAAAGAAGATGTCGAAGGCTTCACTTCCGGCGCTGCGGCGGCATCTGCTCCGGCAGCAACGGCAGCGGCGGCCTCCGCATCTGCACCGACGCCCGCACCGGCACCCGCCATCGAAGGCGGCGCGCCCTTTGCCGAGGAGAAGCTGTCGGGCGTCCGCAAGGTCATCGCTCGCCGCCTCACCGAGAGCAAGCAGACCGTCCCGCACTTCTACCTCACCATCGACATCCGCTTGGATCCGCTGTTGGAACTGCGCGCGCAGCTCAACAAGTCGCTGGAGCCCGACGGCGTGAAGCTGTCGGTCAATGATCTGCTGATCAAGGCGCTCGCCCGCGCGCTGATCCGCGTGCCGCAGTGCAATGTCAGCTTCCATGGCGACACGCTGCGCCGTTACAGCCGCGCCGATATCTCGGTAGCGGTGGCCGCGCCTTCGGGCCTCATCACCCCGGTGATCACCAGCGCCGACACCAAGGGCCTCGCTGCGATCTCAACCGAGATGAAGACGCTCGCGGGCAAGGCGCGTGACGGCAAGCTGATGCCGCATGAATACCAGGGCGGGACGGCGAGCCTGTCGAACCTCGGGATGTTCGGGATCAAGCAGTTCGACGCGGTCATCAACCCGCCGCAGGGCATGATCCTCGCGGTCGGCGCGGGCCAGCAAGCGCCCTATGTGGTGAACGGCGCGATTGAAGTGGCGACGGTGCTTCACGCCAGCGGCAGCTTCGATCACCGCGCCATCGACGGTGCAGACGGCGCGCAGCTGATGGAGGCGATCAAGCAGCTCGTGGAGAACCCGATGGGGTTGGTAGTGTGACCTCTCTGCCTCTCCAACTTCGACTAGCGGGCAAGCCCGCAAGTCTCCGTATCCTCTCCGACAAGCGGAGAGGAAAGCGTGCCTGACCTGACCTCAAACTCCTCTCCCCGCGTGGGAGAGGAAGGGGCCCGCCGCACAGCGGTGGGAAGGAGAGGGGGCAGGCGCAACCTGTTGCCACTCGCAAAGCGTATGCGGCGTGAGCCGACCGAGGCCGAAGCCAAGCTGTGGTCGATGTTGCGCGGCCAGCGCCTCGCTGGAATGAAGTTCAAGCGGCAGGAGCAGGTCGGCGATTACATCGTGGATTTTGTGTGTTTCGGCGCGCGGTTGATTGTTGAAGCTGATGGCAGTCAGCACGCGGAAAATGATAAAGATGCCGTCCGCGATGCTTGGCTGACCGAACAAGGGTTCCGCGTGTTGCGGTTCTGGAACAATGACATTCTTGGCAATCCTGAGGGAGTGGCGTGCGTGATTTTGGACGCAGCGCAGCCCCCTCTCCCCAACCCCTCTCCCGCAAGGGGAGAGGGGCTATGAGCCGCCACGCGATTAAACCTCCTCTCCCTTTGCGGGAGAGGAAGGGGCCCGCCGCGCAGCGGTGGGAAGGAGAGGGGCTATGAGCACTCGCGATCCCCTCATCCGCGTTACCGCCATGCCCTCCGACACCAACCCCTATGGCGGGGTGTTCGGCGGGTGGCTGATGGCGCAGATGGCGCTTGGCGCAGGCTCGCTTGCGAGCCGGGTGGGGCAGGGCAAAGCGGTGGTCGTCTCTGCCACCGACTTCGCCTTTCCCGGCGCGATGGCGGTGGGGGACGAACTCAGCGTCTATTGCGAGGTCCTCGCCACCGGCACCACCTCGCTCACCATCGCCGCCGAGGCCCTCGCGCGCGAGCGCAACGGCGAGGCGACCATCAAGGTCGCTGAGGGCACCTACAAGTTCGTCCTGATCGGCGATGACGGCCGCCCGCGCGCTATCGCCGAGCCGGAAACCCTTCTTCTCGCCAAGGACAATCACAGTGGCCAGTGATCGCACAATGATCGCAGGGCCAGCGGGCGCATTTCCTACAGATCGGCAAATGCCTATGCCGTGGTGCCGTGCCCCAAGCCGTCATGCATAAGGGGAGGGGGGGGCGCCTCCCGGCGAAATGTCAACTTCGGAATATCGACACAATACTCTGGTTTTAAAGGATAATTAGTTGATTTCCCAGCTTGACACGCTGTCAACTTTGTCAACTTCGATCCGGCATAACCTCATTACCTGAAGGCGAGAATGCAGATGACCCAATCCTATGACGTGATCGTGCTCGGCTCCGGCCCCGGCGGCTATGTCGCAGCGATCCGCTGCGCGCAGCTGGGCCTCAAGACCGCGATTGTGGAGCGTGAGAACCTCGGCGGCATCTGTCTCAACTGGGGCTGCATCCCGACCAAGGCGATGCTGCGCTCGGCGGAAATCTTCCACTACATGCAGCACGCGGGCGATTACGGCCTTGTCGCGCAGGGTATCGAGGCGGATCTGGCCGCGATCGTGAAGCGCAGCCGCGGGGTGGCCAAGCAGCTCAATCAGGGCATCGCCCACCTGATGAAGAAGAACAAGATCACGGTGCACATGGGCACTGGCACGCTGACCGGCGCAAACAGCCTCACCGTGAAGGGGGAGAAGGGTAACGAAGCCCTCACCGCCAAGCACATCATCGTCGCCACCGGCGCGCGCGCACGTGACCTGCCCTTCGCGCCTGCTGACGGCAAGCGCGTGTGGACCTATCGCCACGCCATGACCCCGACCGAACTCCCGGCCAAGCTGCTGGTGATCGGATCGGGCGCGATCGGGATTGAATTTGCGAGCTTCTACAACGACCTTGGCAGCGAAGTGACGGTGGTGGAAATGCTCGACCGGATCGTGCCGGTGGAAGATGCAGACGTCTCGACCTTCCTCGAAAAGTCGCTCCGCAAGCAGGGCATCAACATCATGACCGGCGCCGGGGTCGAGGCGATCAAGGTGAGTGATGCAGGCATCACCGCCACCATCAAGGACAAGTCGGGCAACGCCGCCACCAGTGACTTCACTCATGTGATCGTCGCCATCGGCATCGTGCCCAATACCGAGAATATCGGCCTCGATGGCCTTGTCGAGATGGAGCGCGGCTTCATCCAGATCGATCCCTATGGCCGCACCAAGACCAAGGGGTTGTGGGCCATCGGCGACTGCACGCCGGGGCCGTGGCTGGCGCACAAGGCGAGCCATGAGGGCGTAACCTGCGCCGAAGCCATCGCGCAGGAGCTCGGCAACACCGAGGTGCATCCGCACCCGCTCAACCGCAACGCCATTCCTGGTTGCACCTACTGCCACCCGCAGATCGCCAGTGTCGGGCTGACCGAAGCCAAGGCGAAGGAAGCGGGCTATGAACTCAAGGTCGGCAGCTTCCCGTTCATCGGGAATGGCAAGGCCATCGCGCTCGGCGAGGTGGAGGGCTTCGTCAAGACCGTGTTCGATGCGAAGACCGGCGAGCTGCTCGGCGCGCACATGGTGGGCGCGGAAGTGACCGAGCTGATCCAGGGCTACACCGTCGGCAAGGTGCTCGAAACGACCGAAGCCGAACTGATGCAGACGATCTTCCCGCACCCGACCTTGAGCGAGATGATGCACGAAAGCGTGCTCGACGCTTACGGGCGGGCGCTGCACTTCTAGATGCGAAAAGGACCACACGCATGACCCAGACCGGACCGGAAGCATTGAAGGGCGAGGATTGGGCAGGAGAGATGGGCGAACGCTGGCTCGCCAGCCTCGACCGGTTCGAGAGCATGATCGCGCCCATCGGCACAGCACTGCTGGAGCGGGCAGGGTATCAGCCGGGCGAGCGTGTGCTGGATCTCGGCTGCGGCGGCGGGGCGACGACGCTGGCGATTGCCGAGGCCGTGGGGCCGGGAGGCGCAGCGCTCGGTCTCGATGTCGCACCGATGCTGATCGCGCGGGCAAAGGAACGCGCTGCTGCTGCGGGAAGCGCCGCGCGGTTCGTGTGTTCGGATGCGGCCACAGCGCAGTTGGACGAGCCGCCGTTCGACCGCTTGTTCTCGCGCTTCGGCTCGATGTTCTTCGAGGCCCCGGTGCCCGCCTTCACCAATCTGCGGACCCTGCTGAAGCCCGGTGCGCGGATCGACCTCGCGGTCTGGGCGCACCCGCGCGACAATCTGTGGATGATGGAGGTGATGGGGGTCGTCCGCCAGCACGTCGAAATCCCGCCCGCCGTGCCGCGTGCTCCGGGGCCCTTCGCCTTCGAGGACCTCGGCTATCTTGAGGAAGTGCTCACCGGCGCAGGCTTCTCGGGCATGGACGTCGCCACCTATGCAGGACTGCAACCCGTGGGCGGGCCAGGCGCGACGCCTGACGAGGCGACCGACTTTGTCCTCGCCTCGATGGCCGTCGGCCGGGTGTTGGCCGAAGAGGGCGCAGGCGTGCGCGATTCGGCGCGGGCTGATCTTGCCGCAATGTTCACGCGCCATCATCGCGCAGGTGAGGGCGTTATGCTGCCCTGCAAGGTCTGGCTGGTCACTGCACACGCCTAAGCGCACTTATCGGACGTTTCCGCGCAATAACCTGTCGCGCTGAAGCGTGCATCAGCTGAGGCAACTTGCGTTAAATCCTAATCTATATCATTTCGGCGCAATGACCCTCGCCGAGCCCGACCTTGCCCAGCGCCTAGCCGCCGCAGACCGTGCCTTGGCGTCGGGTAGCCTCGTGCAGGCTCGCAACATTCTGGAAGAAGCCGCGCGGTTCGATCCGCCGGTGATGCCGTTCTGGCAGCGCCTCGCCACAGTGCGGAAGATGGCCGGCGCGCCGCTCTTGGCAATCGAGGCGATCGACCGCGCGCTAGCGCTTTCCCCGCTCGATTTCGTTAACCTGCTGATGCGGGCGCACCTGCTCGATTCTGCTGGCCATCCCGATGCGGGCGAAGCCTATGGCCGCGCGCTCGCACAACCTCGTCCCCATCCGCTCCCGCCGATGCTCGTGCAGACTATCATGCGCGCCGAAGCTTTGTGGGCCGAACATCAGCATTCCATGCAACGCCGGCTCGGCGCAGCGGTTGAGGCGAGCGGCGCCGATCTCACCCCAACCGAGCGCCGCCGGGCAGAACGCTTTGCTACCAACATCGCGCGGACCACGCGCACCTATCATTCCGAGGCAACTCATTTCGCTTATCCCGGCCTGCGCGAAGCCGAATTCCACGACCGTGCGGGCTTCTCCTGGGCGGACGAACTCGAGAGCCTCACCGCCACGATCCGCGCCGAGATGGACCGGGTCGCCAATGCGCCGGACGCGAGCCTCGTGCCTTACGTCAAATACCACGACAGTGAGCCGCTGGCGCAGTGGCGCGAATTGAATCACAACCGCGATTGGACCGCGATCCACCTGATCGAGCGCGGGACGAATGTCGCCGCCAACGCCGCCCATTGCCCCGAAACGATGGCGTTTCTGGCGCGAATGGATCAACCCGTTATCCCGGGGTGCGGGGCCAATGCGATGTTCTCGCTGCTCGCCCCGCACACCCACATTCCGCCCCATGTCGGCGTCGCCAATTTCCGTCTTCTGTGCCACCTCCCGCTGATCGTGCCCAAGCGCTGCTGGTTCCGCGTTGGCGCGGAAACCCGCGATTTTGCCGAGGGACAGTCGTGGGTGTTCGACGACACCATCGAGCATGAGGCCAAAAACGAGACCGACCGCCTGCGCGTGATCCTCATCTTCGACCTGTGGCATCCGGACCTTTCGCCTGCGGAGCGTTCAGCGATTCAAGCGGCTGTTTCGGCGGCCGCGTTTCCGGTTGGGGCGTTGTAGTCCAAGGCTTCAAAGCATACGGACGCAAGGGGGTGCCTCCCCGCACCACAAAGTGATAATCATTCGGCCATGCTGGACCTTCAGAGAATCACCGTCCTTTATTCAGAGGAACAGGACCGCATCTCGATCAATGCGGCAGTGCGAGACGGGGAAACCGCGCGAATCTGGCTCACCCAGCGGATGACCAATCGCCTGATCCCGGCTCTGATAAATGTCATCAAGCCCCGTCATGACGATCCTGTTTACGCCGACATCATCGCGGGCGTCTCACATCAGAAGGCGGTTGCCCGACAGGAGCCCTCAGCTCCGGTCACAGCGACCGAACCGGAACATGAATGGCTCGTTAGCAAGATTGATTTGCAAATGCCGCCCTCGGGCACAGTCGTGATTTTCTATAGCCCGACCGGCCAAAGTGCGCGAATCGGCTTCAATGGCGATTTGATGCGCCAGTGGTTGTCGATCCTTCAACGGGTCTATGTTGCCGCCGAATGGCGCGGGACAGATTGGCCGGATTGGATGGCTACGCCCGCGATCAAGCAGGGAAGCGACCGCGTCTTGCACTGATAGGCAGTCGCGGCGTTGTTCAGCCAATAGACCACAGATGCAAAGATTGACGAAATGCAGCGCAACTTGGCGGACAGGGTGGGATTCGAACCCACGGTAGGCTTGCACCTACGGCGGTTTTCAAGACCGCTGCCTTAAACCACTCGGCCACCTGTCCTCTGTGCGAAGCGGCTAGCGCCGAAGAGCGCGATTGTCACCTGCCTTGTGGCCCATTTGTCCCATTAAGCGTGGCAGGTCGTCGCGATTGAAGACTGCTTTGCCGCCCAACGGGGGAGCAACCGCAACTTCGCCAATCAGGTTGTTGGGAATTCATCCAAGGTATGACATCCCTATAGTCATGATTCCCCGGCTTCTCTCCGCCGCGGCGCTGACCCTTGCAGCGTTTGCGATTCTCGGCGCCCCGCCTGCGTCCGCCCCGGCGACCGCGCAGGTCAGTGCGGACGGGATTCCGTTCGATGCCTATCTCGAATTGCTAAAGGCCCGTGCGTTAGGCGAGGGTGTGCGGGAAGATACGGTGGCGCGAATGACGGCGGGGCTCACGCCCAATCCGACTGTCATCCGGCTCGATAACAACCAGCCCGGCAGCGCCACCACTCGCGGCTATCCACCGATGTCGGGCTATGTCGCGACCCATGTTGATTCGGCACGGATCGGAGGCGGCCGTGCGGTTTACCGTCAGCACCGCGATCTGCTTGGCCGGATCGAAGCGCAATATGGCGTGCCTGGGCCGATCATCGTCGCGATCTTCGGGCATGAAACCAGCTATGGTCAGGTCAAAGGCAACTTCGATTTGGCCCGAAGTCTCGCCACGCTGGCATGGGAAGGGCGGCGGCGTGAGCTGTTCGCGGGCGAGTTCATCGCGCTCATGAAGGTCGCCGACAAGGGCTATGACCGCTCGCAACTGGTGGGCTCCTATGCCGGGGCCTTCGGCAACCCGCAGTTCCTCCCCAGCGTCTATCTGCGGCTGGCCACCGATGGCGACGGGGACGGACGCGCGGATATCTTTTCGAACCGCGCCGATACCTTTGCCTCGATCGCCAACTATTTCCGCGACGCCGGATGGCGGCCCGGTCAACCCTGGGGTGTGCGTGCGTCGGTGCCGGCAGGTTTCGATGCCTCAGCTTATCGCACCCGGCTCGTCTCGCCGGTCTGCCCGCGCGTGCATGACCGCCTCAGCCGCTGGATGACGGTGGCCGAATGGCGCGCGCAAGGCGTGGTAGCGCAAGGTGGAATTGGCGATGATGTGATGACCGCATTCTTCCAGCCTGACGGCCCCGGAACGCCCGCATGGCTGCTGACCGGCAATTATCGTGCGATCCTCGAATATAACTGCTCAAGTTATTATGCCCTGAGCGTCGGATTGCTGGCTGACGAAATCGTGAACTGACGCGCCCCGCACCTCGCCAAGCGGTGAGGGGACGGGTATAGGCGAGACGGTGATGCCCCCGAAATCCTCGCGCTTGTCGCTGTCCCTGCTTGCCCTGTTTGCCGTCAGCTTTGCGCCGCCTTTGCGCGCGCTGGTGCCTGATCCCGGCCCTGTCACGCCTGCCGTTCCCACCGCTACCGAGGCGCCGGTGGCGCTGCTGGTCGATCTGGGCAGTGGGCAGGTGCTCCATGCGCGCAATCCCGATGCGCGGTTCATGCCGGCTTCCGTCACCAAGGTCATGACGCTGTATCTCGCATTCGAGCTCATCGCGGCCGGGCGGCTCGATCCGTCGCAAGTGTTCATGATGAGCCCGGTTGTGGCGAGTGAGTGGCGGCGCAAGGGTTCGACCATGTTCCTCGACCGGGGGGAGCGGGTGCGGGTGGATGATCTGCTGCTCGGCATCGCCAATGTCTCGGCCAATGACGGGGCGGCAGTGCTGGCTGAAGGGCAGGCGGGATCGGTGGCGGCGTGGACGACTGAGATGAACCGCATCGCGCTGGGGCTGGGGATGACGGGGAGCTACTTTGCCAGTCCCAACGGCTGGCCGGATGAGGGGCGGACCTTCACCACCGCCAATGATCTGGCCCGGCTAGCACGGGCGCTGATTACGCGGCACCCGGACAAGTTCGGCTATTACATCGGGCGCGCGGGCTTCGATTACAAAGGCATCGCACAGGTCAATCATGACCCCATGATCGGGCGCGTGCCGGGAGCGGACGGGATCAAGACCGGGTTCACCAACGAAGCTGGGTTCTCTTACCTAGGCACCGCGCGGCGCGATGGCCAGCGGCTGGTGCTGGTGCTCGCTGGGGTCGAGAACGGCCGGCTGCGGGCAAAGATTGCACGGTCCTATGTCGAGTGGGGCTTCTCCGCCTTCGAACGGCGCCAGCTGTTTGCGCCGGGCACCGTGGTCGGCACGGCGCGGGTGCAGGATGGCGATGCGCGCGGGGTCGGGCTGAAAGCTGCGGGGCCGGTGGCGGTCAACCTGCCGCGCGGGAGTGACGGCAAGCTTACCGCCACGATCCGCTACGAAGGCCCGCTGCGCGCGCCAGTCGCAGCCAATCAGGAAGTCGCCGTGATGGAGATCTCCGCGCCCGGCGTCGCACCGGCCCGCATCCCGCTTTACACTGCCGAGGCGGTGGGAACGGCTGGCCCGATCGACCGCGTGATCAACGCGATTGCAGCGGTGTTCTCATGAGCCCTCCGCGCGGCCGGTTCATCGCTTTTGAGGGCGGGGAGGGGGCCGGGAAATCCACCCAAGCCCGCCTGCTGGCCGAAGCGTTGCGGGCGCGAGGCCTCACGGTCGTCGTCACCCGCGAACCGGGCGGGACACCGGGGGCCGAAGCGATCCGCAACCTGCTGCTGGCACCGCCGAGGGAAGGCTGGCCCGCTCAGGCGGAAGCCTTGTTGTTTGCCGCCGCCCGCGCGGATCATGTGGCGCACTTGATCCGCCCAGCGCTTATGCGGGGAGAGTGGGTCATCTGTGACCGCTTCGTCGATTCGAGCCGCGCTTATCAGGGCGGGGCGGGGGGCATAGGAGATGCGGCCATCACCGCGCTCCACGCCTTCGGCAGTGACGGCTTGCGGCCTGACCGGGTCATCCTGCTCGAAGGTGATGAAGGCGCGTTGGCAGGCCGTATCGCTTCACGAGGAGAAGCCTCGGACGCGATTGAGGGCCGCTCGGCCGAATACCACCGCGCCGTCGCCGCAGCCTTCGGTGCGCTGGCCGAGGCGGACCCACACGGGTTTGTACGGATCGACGCAATCGGGGCGCCGCAAGACATCCACGCCCACATCCTTGCAGCAGTCGGCGACCTGCTCGAATGACCGACTGGCCCAATCATGCAGAGGCCTGGCGCCAGTGGCGCGACGCGCTCACGGGTGAGCGGATGCATCACGGCTGGCTGCTCGCGGGCAAAGCGGGCCTCGGCAAACGCGACTTCGCTATGGCCGCCGCACGCGAGTTGGTCGCGGAGACGGGCGTGCCGCAGCCACAGGGCGAGCATCCCGACATCATCGCGCTCACCTACGGCCCCAAGGACGACAAGGGCGAGAAAGCCCAGGCCGAAGGGAAGCCCTTCGACCTCGCGCGCTCGATCCGCATCAAGCAGATCCGCGGGATGCAGCGCCGCCTGATCACGCGCCCGACGCTGGGAAGCCGCCGCGCGATCATCATTGATCCGGCCGACGACATGGAGAAATCCGCCGCCAACGCGCTGCTGAAAAGCCTTGAGGAACCGCCCGTCGGCACTTTCTTCCTGCTCGTCACCCACCGCCCAGCGCGCCTGCTTCCAACGATCCGTTCCCGTTGCCGCACGTTGCGCTTCCCGGCGCTCACCGACAGCCAGCTGGCCACGTTGCTGGCAGACGGGGGCCTGCCGCCCGACCCGCAAGCCATTGCTGCCGCCGAAGGCTCCTTTGGCGCAGCTCTTCGCTTTGCCGAACAGAACCTCGCTCCGGTCGCCAAGGTCATCACCGCGCTGCTGGCGCAGGGCGATAACGGCATCACCGGGCGCGGCGAACTGGCCCGCCTTATTGGGCCGCGCGCTGATCGCGAGCGGGTGCAGGCTGTGCTGGATCTGGCGCAGTCGCTGGTCGCCCGCGCCGCCCGCGCCTCGGACAACCCGCAGGCCCGCGCACGCTTGATCAACGCCCACACCGCCTTGGTCAGCCTTGCCGCCGAAGCGCCAACCGCCAATTTCGATTCGGGGATGCTGCCGTTCGAGATCGGCAGCTTGCTTGTGGCGGCTGCCCCCGCTAGCGAACCGGCCCATGGCTGAGACCCCGTTCTACATCACCACCGCGATCAGCTACCCCAACGGGCGGCCCCATATCGGCCACGCCTATGAGGCGATCGCCGCCGACGTGATCGCGCGTTTCCAGCGGCTCATGGGCCGCCGCGTCCGGTTCCAGACCGGCACGGACGAACATGGCCTAAAGATGGCTCGCAAGGCTGAGGAGCAAGGCCGCACCCCGGCTGATCTCGCTGACGAAATGTCGGGCTATTTCCGCAGCATGTGCGACGCTTTGAATGTGTCCTATGACCGTTTCATCCGCACGTCCGAGCCCGATCACCACCGCGCCAGTCAAGCGATCTGGCAGGCGATGGAAGCATCGGGCGATCTCTACCTCGATCGTTACGAAGGCTGGTACTCGGTCCGCGACGAGGCCTATTACGACGCCAGCGAACTGGTCGCAGGCGAGGGCGTGGAGAAGTTGTCCCCGCAAGGCACGCCCGTCGAGTGGACGGTCGAGGAAAGCTGGTTCTTCCGGCTTTCGAAGTATCAGGACCAACTGCTTGAATTGCTGAAGACCCCCGGCTTCCTGGAACCCGCGAGCCGCCGCAACGAGATGATCGCGTTTGTCGAGCAGGGCCTGCGCGATCTTTCGGTCAGCCGCACCTCGTTCGATTGGGGTGTGAAGGTGCCCGGCAGCGATGGCCATGTGATGTATGTGTGGGTCGACGCGCTAACCAACTACCTGACCGGTCTCGGCTATCCCGATGACATGGGCGACATGTGGCCGGCCAGCCTGCACCTGATCGGCAAGGACATCGTGCGCTTCCACACGATCTACTGGCCGGCCTTCCTGATGAGCGCCAATCTGCCGGTGCCGCAAAAGGTGTTCGGTCACGGCTTCCTTCTCAATCGCGGCCAGAAGGAATCGAAGTCGCTTGGTAATGTGACCGATCCGGTGGAACTGGCCGAGACCTTCGGTGTGGACGCCTTGCGCTACTTCCTGATGCGCGAAGTCGCCTTCGGGCAGGATGGCAGCTATTCGCCCGAAGCCATTGTTCAGCGTGCCAATGGCGAGCTGGGGAACGCCTTTGGCAACCTGGCACAGCGGACCTTGGGCTTCATCGCCAAGAACCTTGACGGCTACCTGCCCGCTATCCGGGGGCACACGGACGCGGACAACGCTCTGTTCGCCGCAGTGGACCGCGCGATCACTGTCGACATTCCGGAGGCTTTCGAGAGCCTTGCGCTCCAGCAAGCCGCCGAAGCATGGCTGCAAGCCGTGTTCGCCTGCAACGCCTATATCGACAGCGAGGCCCCCTGGACCCTGCGCAAGACCGATCCCGAGCGAATGGAGACGGTGCTCGCCACGCTCTACATCTGCATTGCGCAGTTGGCGGTCGCGATCAGCCCGGTCATCCCGGCGAGCAGCGCCAAACTGTTGGATACGCTGGGCATTCCCGAAGACCTGCGCACAATCCAAGGCATCCGCAGCCACTGGTATTCGCCGCTGGCCGAAAATGATCACAGGATCATCGCGCCAGCCCCGCTGTTCCCGCGGCTCGAACTGCCCCTCGACGAGGCCGAGACTGCCTGATGCTGGTCGATAGCCACTGCCACCTCGAATACAAAGGTTTGGTGGAGGAACAGACCGAGGTGCTGGCGCGCGCCCGGGCCGCAGGGGTCGGAGCCTTTCTCAACATCTCCACCCGCCAATCCGAATGGGATCAGGTGGTTGCCACAGCCGCGCGCGAGCCGGACGTGTTCGCCAGCGTCGGCATCCACCCGCACGAGGCTGACGCGCATCAGGATTTGGGCCGCGCCGCGCTGCTGGAGGCGACCCGCCATCCCAAAGTCATCGCCATCGGTGAAACGGGCCTCGACTACTATTACGACAAATCGGACAGAGACGCGCAGAAGTCCCTGTTCCGAATGCATATTGATGTCGCCCGCGAAACGCAGTTGCCGATCATCATCCACACCCGTGATGCCGAGGAAGATACCCATGCCATCCTCGCCGAGGAGATGGGGAAGGGGGCCTTCCCCGCCCTGATCCACTGCTTCACAGCGTCGGCCGATTTTGCGGAAAAGGTCTTGGCGCTTGGGTTGACGATCTCGCTCTCGGGAATCGTAACATTCAAGAATGCCAAGGACTTGCAGGCGGTCGCTGCGATCATTCCTGATGGCCGCCTGCTGGTCGAAACCGACAGCCCATTCCTCGCGCCGGTGCCGCATCGGGGCAGGGTGTGCGAACCGGCCTATGTCGCCGATACGGCGGCCTTCGTCGCAGGCCTTCGCGGAACGGATGTGGAACATCTGACAGCGCAGACCACCGCCAATTTCTTCAACCTTTTCAGCAAGGCGCGGCCGTGAAGCTGGTCATGCTCGGCTCTGGCACCTCGACCGGGGTGCCGCGGCTGGGCGGGCCGGATGGCACGGGCGATTGGGGTGACTGCGACCCCGATGAGCCGCGCAACCGCCGCACGCGGGTCTCGATCATGGTCGAAAGCGATGACGGCAAGCGGCTGCTGGTCGATACATCGTCGGATTGCCGCGCGCAGCTACTGGCCAACCGGGTTGGCCACATTGATGCGGTGTTCTGGACTCACGACCACGCCGATCATTGTCACGGCATCGATGACCTGCGGGTGTTGCGATACGGACGCGGCGGGCCGATTCCGGGGTTTGCGGAGACGGAGACCGTTCGGCGGCTCCGCCAACGGTTCGGTTATGTGTTTGCCGGACAGGAAGGCTATCCGACAATCTGCACGCTCGACACGCTGGACCGGCTACGGATGATTGCTGGCTTTGGCGTGGACTGGTGCCAGATGGCACATGGCCCCGGTGAAACCACGGCGTACCGCTTTGAAGCCGATGGCAAGAGTATCGGCTACGCTACTGATTTCAGTGCCATTTCCGATGAAATGATCGATCTATTCTACAAGGTCGACATTCTGGTGAGCGACTGCCTGCGACGCGACCCGCATCCAACCCATGCGCATCTGGCGATGTCGATCGAGCTTGGTGAACAATGCCGTGCGGGCCGCGTGGTGCTCAGCCATCTCGACAAGAGCATGGATTACCGGACGCTGTGCGACGAAGTGCCGGACTTCGTGACGGTCGGCTATGACGGATTGGAGATGGTCGCGTGAACCCGGATCTGATCATGCCAATCGTCACAAGCCTTGGATGGCTGGTCCTTTGCTGCGTGTCATTGGCGTCGCGCCGTTTGGAATGGAGCCAGATGATCAAGATGGCGTTGGCTTGGGTGGTGATCTTCGGCTTCCTGTATCTAATCGTGGAGTGGTTCATGGTGATCCGCGGAACCGCCAGCGCAGCGTTCTAGATTTTACATAATATATATTATCAAACTTGAGGACCGGCATGACCGAGACCCCGAACCAGTCCCCTATTGAACGCCTTCTCGCCATCATGGCCCGGTTGCGTGATCCGGAGCGCGGCTGCGAATGGGACCTCGCGCAGGACTTCGCCAGCATCGCGCCTTACACGATTGAGGAAGCCTACGAGGTCGCAGACGCTATCGCGCGCGGTGACATGGCAGACCTGCGTGACGAACTTGGCGACCTGCTCCTTCAGGTCGTGTTCCACGCCCGCATGGCCGAAGAAGCTGGCCTCTTCGCCTTCACCGATGTTGCCAACGCTATCAACACCAAGATGGAAGCACGCCACCCACACATCTTCGCCAGCACCGGCGGCACGATGGACGAAGCCCGCTGGGAGGACCTCAAGGCCAAGGAGCGCGAAGCCAAGGGCGTTGTGAGCGCTTTGGACGGCGTCGCGCTGGCACTCCCAGCCTTGATGCGCGCCGAGAAGCTCCAGAAACGCGCCGCTCGCACCGGGTTTGACTGGCCCGATCCGTCGGGTTCGGAAGCCAAGATTGCCGAGGAAATCGAAGAACTGAAGACCGCATCCTCAGACGAACAGAAGGTCGAAGAAGCAGGCGATTTGCTGTTCGCGGCGGTGAATTTCGTACGCGCCCACGGCATCAGCGCCGAAGACGCCCTGCGCTCGGCCAACGCCAAGTTCGAACGTCGCTTCAGGGGCATGGAAGCACTGGCTGGGTCTGACTTCCCATCGCTGTCACTCGAAGCCCAGGAGGATCTCTGGCAGCGGGTCAAGCAAGGCGAGTAAGCGCTTAGGAAAGGGCAGCAAACTGCCCCAGTTCCTTGGGATTGAGCCGTACGGTGAGCCTGCGCATGGGGCCCTCATCGCTGTCTTCGACCTCATCTTCGGTCAACACGTCGCCATGAGCATGCAGCCACGCAATCCGCCGCCCATCGGTGGCAGGCAGGATGAAGCTGACCTCACGCGCGGTGCCCGTCAGCATCCGGGTCAATTCGGCCTCGAGCAGATCCACGCCCTGCCCCGTCACCGCGGAGAGGATCACTGCCCCCTGCCCTTCAGCGGCCTCGCGCAATTCCGTAAGACTTTCAGCGTCTAACAGGTCAGCCTTGTTCCAGATTTCCAGGATCGGAATTGTGCTGGTGCCCGTCTCGGCATCGACGACATCGAGGTCGGCCAGCACATCCAGAACCTGCTTTTTCTGCGCCGCGTGGCTGGGGTTCGCCATGTCGCGCACGTGACAGATCACATCGGCGGCGGTGACCTCTTCCAATGTGGCGCGAAACGCCGCGACAAGCTGGGTCGGAAGGTCCGAAATGAAGCCCACCGTGTCCGACAGGATCGCCTTTTCCACACCCGGCAAGCTGATCGCCCGCATCGTCGGATCGAGCGTCGCGAACAGCAAATCCTCGGCCATCACCTCAGCGCCGGTCAAGCGGTTGAATAACGTCGATTTCCCGGCGTTTGTATAGCCCACGAGCGCTACCACCGGCCAGGGCGCCCTTCCCCGGCGGTCACGATGGAGCGTGCGGGTCTTCCTTACCTGATCGAGCTCGCGCCGGAGCCGCGCCATCCGCGCGCGGATCATCCGCCGGTCCGCTTCGATCTGGGTTTCGCCCGGACCGCCGAGGAAGCCGAAGCCGCCGCGCTGGCGTTCAAGGTGGGTCCAGCTGCGTACAAGTCGGCTCTGCTGGTAATCGAGATGCGCCAGTTCGACCTGCAAACGACCTTCGGCGGTTGCCGCGCGCTCGCCGAAGATTTCGAGGATCAGGCCGGTCCGGTCGATCACCTTGCGCTTCAGCTTGTCTTCCAGGTTGCGCTGCTGGATCGGGGTCAGCGCGCCATCGACGATCACCAGCTCGGCCTCGTGCTGCTCGCACCAGACGCCGATATTCTCGACCTGACCCGACCCGAACAGCGTGTTGGGCTGCATCTGGCGCACGGGCAGGATCGCAGAATGTGCGATCACCACTCCGATCGCCAGCGCCAGCCCCTCGGCTTCAGCCAAGCGCTCCGCAGAATCGAGATCATAGCGCAGCGCCCGGATATCCGGGCACAGCACCAGCGCCCGCGCACCGCGGGTTACCTCGTCTTGGAGATCGCTATCGAAGCTCAGTCGTCTGCCCCGAAATCGTCGCCATCCTCGTCATCGACACTCAGGTCGACGGGGCTGGCGGGCTGGATGGTCGAGACCGCGTGCTTGTAAGCCAACTGCACCGCGCCGTCGCGTTCGAGCAGCATGCAGAACAGGTCATAGGCCGCGATCCGACCTTGCAGCATCACGCCGTTCACGAGGAACATGGTGACCTGCACGTTAGCCTCGGCAACGCGGCTCAGGAACACGTCCTGAAGCAACTTCTGTTTGCGGCTGCCCGACTGGCTCCCGAACTGCGCCGGATCAAGCAACTGGCCCGGCATGATCGTGCTGATCGCGTGCTTATAAACCAGTTGCGACTGGCCATCACGGCGGAGCAGGATCGAGAAATTGTCAAACCACGTGACGATCCCTTGCAGCTTCACGCCCTTCACCAAAAACATGGTGACGGGAATCTTGTTCTTGCGCAGCAGGTTAAGGAAAGCGTCCTGAAGATTGCCACTCTGACGTTGAGGGGGGCTGCCGGCGTCGCTGGTACGCGGTTCGCTGGATGTGGCAGCACGTGCAACCGGACGGGGGGAGAGCGTTCGCCCGTTGGACATTGTCGTGGCTCCTTTGTTCTTGGCGGCCGATTTTCGGTCCGCAGGTAGCAGGTCACCGCAAAAAACGAGGCGCGGCGCCTTACGCTATCCATAATGGCGACTGGACCGCCGCTGGACAAGGACTGATTTCCACCAAAATTACGGCCGGATCATCCAACCCTAATCGTCGTCATCGCGCCGGTCGGCCATGCCCAAGAGCTTCAGCTTGCGGTGCAGGGCCGAGCGTTCCATGCCGATGAAGCTCGCCGTCTTGGAAATATTGCCGGAGAAACGCCGGATCTGGATCGCGAGATATTCCCGCTCGAAACTGACCCGTGCCTCGCGCAGCGGCACGCCCATGATCGCCGACAGGCTGTCGCTCGCCAGCCCGATCTGACCGCCGATGATTTCCGGGGGCAGCATGTCAGGTTCAACCGTGCCGAGCTTCTCGCGGGGAGTCATGATGATGGTGCGCTCGACCACATTGCGCAGCTGGCGCACATTTCCCGGCCAGTCATAGGCCTGTAGCGCCGCCATTGCCTCGGAGGAAATGTCGGGCGGAACGAGGCCCTGATCGTTGGAATAGCGGGTGAAAAAATGCTCGGCGAGCGCGGGAATATCCTCGCGCCGCTGGGACAGGGGCGGCAGTACCACCGGCACCACGTTGAGCCGGTAGAACAGGTCCTCGCGGAAGCGCTTTTCTGCCATTTCGACGGTCAGATCACGCGTGGTGGACGAGACAACGCGGACATCCACCCCGATCTGGCGCGTGCCGCCAACGCGCACGAAGCTCTGATCCGTCAGCACACGCAGGATCCGCGCCTGGGTGGACAACGGCATATCGGCAATCTCGTCGAGATACAGCGTACCGCCATCAGCCAGTTCGAGCAGTCCGGGGCGGACTTGCTTGCCATTGGCTTCCTCACCGAACAGCTCCTGTTCGAAGCGTTCGGGTGTGATGCGGGCCGAGTTGACCAGCACGAAAGCGCCGTTGGCCCGCGCGCTCCACGCATGAAGCAGGCGTGCGGCGACTTCCTTGCCTGCACCCGCGGGGCCTGAAATCAATACCCGGCTGCCTGTGCTCGCCACGCGCTTGAGGGTTGCGCGCACGGCATTGATGGAGGGCGAATTGCCGGTGAACTCAGCGCTGCCCCAGCTGCCTTCGCGCAGCCGCGAGTTTTCGCGCCGCAACCGTTCGGTCTCAGTCGCGCGCTCGACCAGCAGCAGCAGGCGCTCCGCCTCGAACGGCTTTTCAATGAAATCCATCGCCCCGCGCCCGACCGCGGCGACCGCCGTGTCGATGTTACCGTGGCCCGAGAAGATGATCACCGGCAGATTGGGCTCTCGTGCCTTGATCGCATCGAGCAGTTCCAGCCCGTCCATCTGGCTGCCGTGGAGCCACACGTCGAGCAGCACAAGTGAAGGCCGGCGCTCGTCAATCGCGGCGAGCGCTTCGGTGCTGTCTGCTGCGGTGCGGCAGGCATAGCCTTCGTCGCCAAGCACGCCGGCCACCAACTCGCGGATGTCGCGTTCATCGTCGACGATCAGGATTTCTAGCGCCATGGGAAGGGTCCTTTGGCTGTGAGGTCATGGTGAAGCGAAGACAGGATCACAGGGGGCCGCCTTCAATTGGGTTGGGATTGCGCGCAAAGCGCAAGGAAACGCGGGTGCCGCCGCTAGGCGCACTGGCAAAGCTCATATCCCCGCCATGTTCGTCCACGATCTTGTTGACGATGGCGAGCCCGAGGCCGGTGCCCTTCTCGCGCGTGGTCACATAGGGTTCGGTGATGCGCTCGCGGTCAGCCGGAAGGCCGATGCCGTTGTCCTCAATGGTGACGACAATCGCCTCACCTGCATCGCGCATTGTGACGGCAATTTCGCCAGCATAGGCGCCCTTGGCCTCAATTGCGCGCGCCTCAATCGCTTCGACCGCGTTCTTGAGCACGTTGGTCATGGCCTGCCCAAACTGGTGCCGGTCGCAGCGCACTTCGCGGTCGATCAGCTCCGAAGAGGCGACGCTGAAGGCGATGCCGGAATGGGCGACTTCGTGCAGGAAGACTGCCTGCCGGACAAGATCAAGCGCATCCTCATCGCGGAACACCGGCTTGGGCAGTCGCGCGAAGGAGGAGAATTCGTCGACCATTTTCCTGAGGCCGCCCACCTGCCGGACAATCGTGCTGGTCAGCTCGTCGAACAGATCGCGATCCTCGTCACTCACCTGCGTGCGGTAGCGACGCTTCAAGCGCTCGGTCGCTAGCTGGATCGGGGTCAGCGGGTTCTTGATCTCATGCGCGATCCGGCGCGCGACATCGGACCACGCCGCCTGTCGCTGATCGAGCAGTTGGCGCGTGATATCCTCGAAGGTGATCACATGGCCGCTCGTCCCCGGCGCGACCTTGACCGCAAGGGTCAGCAGCTCGGTGCCCTTGGCGTGGGTGATGATAGCACGCTCCTTGCCATCGGCAATCACGCGGCAAAGCTCAGGCGACAGCACTTCGAGCGACTGGCCGATCATGCTGACGCCGTCATTGCCGTCACCCTGAGGCGCCAGCAGGTTCTGCGCGGAGGAATTCATGAGCGTCACCCGCGATTCCGCATCGACCGACACAACGCCAGCGGTCACGGATTCGAGCACGGCTTCGGTAAAGGCGCGCCGGTCGTCGATCTGGCGGTTGGCGCTAACCAGCGCCTGCGTCTGCTTTTCCAGCTGCCCTGTCATGCGGTTAAAGGCGCGGTTGAGCAGTCCGATCTCGTCCGGCCCGGTGCGCCCGTCGAGCCGGAGCGCAAAGTTGCCTTGCCCAACCTTGCGCGCTGCGCCCACCAGCGCGGTCAGCGGCTCGACCTGCCGGTCGGCGAACCGCAGCGCGAACCAGATGGCAAGCCCCACCAGCAACAGGCTGACCACGACCAGCGCGACATTGAATTGCAGCTGGAGCATCCGCGCGCTGCCGGTCAGGCGGTCATAGGCGGTGACGATCGACTGCGCCTTGGACCACGAGTTGAACATCGTCTCCTCGGTGGTGCGGGCGTTGTAGAGGTAGACGCCGGACTGTGCATCGATCGGCACCAGCGCCTCAATCCGCTCCGGGGTGCCGATCACGACCGCGATGTCGCCGCTGTCCAATTGGGGCAAAGCCGAACGACTGAATTCCAGCGGACTGTTGTTCTGCGTCAGGTTGAGCGCTGCGGCTGTCCGGAATGAGCCATCAGCCATCCGTTGCAGGATCGCGCTCTCGGAAATCTCGCGGGCCTGCGCCTGATAGGCGTAGAAGTCGGGGAAGTCCGGGTCAGTGATCGGCACACGCGCCAGCGTATCGCGCATGTCGGAGGCCATGATGACGGTGTTCTGTTCAACGTCGCGTTGGTTCGCGTCGTAGTAGTTCTGCGCCAAGGCATTGGCGTTCTCCATCAGCCCGCGGGATTCGTCGGAGAACCAGAAGTCCACTCCTGTCTGGAACAGGAAGGCCGCAAAGCCGGCGACCAGCAGCGTCGGCAGCGCGGCGACCATCGAGAAGAAGAACACGAGCCGCACATGCAAACGCGCCGTGCTGCCCGCCGCGCGGCGGAGGGCCACCCGGCGACCAATCAGCACCAGCAGCGCCATCGCTGGCACCAGTGTGGCCATCAACAGCACCGAGACCTTCATAGTAGGCAACAGGTCATCACCCGCGCCCGACCGGCTATAGGCCGACCACGTCGCCACAACCGCCGCCAGAAACGCCGCTACTGCGATGCCTTCGAGCCACAGAAAGATATTGGCCCGCCGCGCGGCAATCATGAAACGCCGCCACCACCGCGGCGGTTGCCGGGGGATGAGGTTCAATGCGCGGGTTTGGGAAGGCTCCATCGTTGCCGCTTTACAACAATGGTGTGGCAGAAATGCAAGGCCAATCCGACAATCCGCCCCGCGCCAGCGCCGTTATGATGTGGTGAAGCGCTCTGGCTCCAGTCCAAGCTCACCGATCCGCTTGCGCAGCGTGTTGCGGTTGATGCCGAGCAACTGCGCCGCGCGAAGCTGGTTACCGCCGGTCCGGCCGAGCGCATATTCGATCAGCGGCTTCTCAAAAGCCGCCAGAGCGCGGTGGTACAGAGCGCCAGGCGGAGGGCTTTCCGCCGTAAGCCAGCCCGCGAGCGCCGCGCCGAAGCCGCCCTGCCCATCAGTGTGCGGCAGGATCGTGGGGGTGTTCTCCGGCCCGATGATGTCATTCACGCTGTCGGCGTCGATCCGTTCCTCGCGCGCCATCAGCGCAAGGCGATAGACCACGTTGCGCAGTTCACGGACATTGCCGCGCCAGGTGCGCTGTTCAAGGCGCTCGATCGCATCGGGCGTCAGAATGCGGCGCGGCAGGCCGTCTTCGGCAGCCAGCACCAGGAAGTGTTGCACCAACGCAGCAATATCCTCGCGCCGTTCACGCAAGGGTGGCAGTACGATCGGCACCACGTTGAGGCGGTAGAACAGATCCTCGCGGAAGGTGCCGGTGGCGATCATTGGCGTGAGGTCGCGATTGGTCGCGGCGATGATGCGGACATTGACCGCGATCTCCTGCCGCCCGCCAACGCGCCGGATGCGGCCCGATTGCAGCGCGCGCAGCAGACGAGTCTGGGCTTCGGCGGGCATATCGCCAATCTCGTCGAGGAACAGCGTGCCGCCATTGGCCTGTTCAAACTTGCCGATCGCCTGCGCAATTGCGCCGGTGAAAGCGCCCTTTTCGTGGCCGAACAGCTCGCTTTCGACGAGGTCGGCGGGGATCGCTGCGGTGTTGACCGCCACGAACGGCCCGGTCCGGCGATTGCCGAGTTCGTGAATTGCCTCCGCGACCAGCTCCTTGCCGGTCCCGCTTTCGCCGGTGACCAGCACCGTCAGATCATTCCGCAGCACGCGCGTAATCATCCGGTAGACGCCCTGCATCGCCGGACTGCGCCCGACCAGCGGCATCTTTTCGCCTTCGCCGCCCGCCAGAGCATTGCCGGGCTCATCAGCCGCTGGCGCGCGGGCGCCAGCGGCCTGACGCACAGCATGGACCAGCTCGTCGAGGTCGAAGGGCTTGGGGAAATATTCGAAGGCATCGCTCTCACTCGCGCGCACGGCGGTATCGAGCGTGTTCTGGGCCGAGAGCACGATGACTGGCATGTCTGGCGCGCGGTCACGCACAGCCGAAAGGCTCGCCAACCCGTCCCCGTCTTCCAGAATCACATCGGTCAGCATCACCGCGAACCGCCGCCCGGCCAGCTGCTTGTCACGCGCAGCGATGCTGCTGCAATGGGCGATCGCGAAGCCCTCGTCCTCCAGCGCGGCAATGATCACCGTGGCAATCGCGGCATCATCTTCGACCAGCAGGATCGGATCGGATAGAGTTGCAGGCATAAGCCGGGCGTGTCCTAGGCCTGCGGCAGATGCAGGCGGAAATGGGTGAGCCCGGCGCGCGGGTCGCGGTCATGGCTGACATTGCCGTTCATATCGCGCACCAGCTTGCGTACGAGCGAAAGGCCAAGACCCTGACCGGAAGGCTTGGAGGAGACAAACGGCTCGAACACATGGCCCTGCAAGGTCGGGTCGATGCCGGGGCCATTGTCGCTGATGGTGATTTCGATCGGCAGCGGCACCGCGCGCCCGTTGCGGATCGCGCTGAAGGCGAGCCCGCTGACAAAGCGCGTCTGGACGATCACCACGCTCGCAGCGCCTGCCCCGCGCGGCCCGAGCGCCGCATCGCGCGCGTTGGAGATGAGGTTGATCAGCACCTGCTCCAGCGCATCGCGATTGGCGAGCACCGGGGGGAGCGAGGGGTCGAACTCCTCGCGGATTTCAATTTCACCTAAGGTCGATCCCGCCGCGCGCATAGTGGCGATAGCGGCGCGGATTGCTTCGTGTGGGTTGCAAGCATCGACCGGCCCTGTGCGCGTGCTGCCAAGCTGCTGCATCCGGTCGATCAGTCGCGCGATCCGATCCACCTCATCGGTGATCATGCGGGCGAGCTTCTTGTCGGCGTGCGGCAGCTTGCGCGCCGCCAGCTGCGCCGCCCCGCGGATTGCGGCGAGCGGGTTCTTGATTTCGTGTGCCAGCACGGCGGGAGCACCCAGAAGCGCTTCGCCGCCCACGGTGCCCGCAGCCTCGTCATGGCCGATCTGCGACAGGGTCACCACCCGCCAGCCCGCAAATCCCCCTAGCGGCGAGGCGGTGAGGTTGATGCGGATTTGCACCTCACCGACCGCAATCGCCAGGTCGCGCGCCACCAGCGCTTCGTCACTGGCGATCAGCCGCGCTTCGACCCGGGGATCGAGCGGTCCGATCCGGTCGGTCAACAGCGTGCCAACCAAGCGGCTGGCACTGGTGCCGAGCAGATCTTCAGCGGCATGGTTGACCTCGGCGATGCGACCCTCGCCATCGATCAGGATTACCGCAAAGATCAGGCCGGATAGCTGCGCGCGGGCATCTGGACGGCCACCGCCCTGCGGCTCAATCGGACTGGCCGCCATTATCAGGCGGCCTGCTGCATCAGGAAGGGCGCGTAGAAACGCTCGATCTCGCCGAGCACCTGATCGGCGTCATCGATGAAATTAGCCATGTTGCGGAACTCGGCCGAGCCGTGGAGCCCCTTAGTATACCAGCCCAGATGCTTGCGGGCCATCTTGACCCCGGTGTCGCGGCCATAGTGATCGAGCATCCGATTATAGTGCTCAACGACCAGCGCATATTGCTCGTCAATGCCGGGGGTCGCCCGCGCCTCTCCCGTTCGCCACCAATGCATCACCTGCCCGAGCAGCCACGGCTTGCCATAGGCACCGCGTCCGATCATCAGCCCGTCCGCGCCTGACTGTTCGAGCGCTTTGGCAGCGTCCTCGATCGAGCAGATGTCGCCGTTGACGATCACGGGGACCTTCACCGCATCTTTGACTTGGCGGATGAACGCCCAGTCGGCACTGCCCTTGTACATCTGATTGCGGGTGCGGCCGTGGACGGTAATCATCTGCACGCCGATGTCCTCGGCCATGCGGGCAAGCTCCGGCGCGTTGAGGCTGTTGTGGTCCCATCCCATTCGCATCTTGACGGTCACGGGCACCTTCACCGCCTTGACTGTCGCTTCCATCAGCCGGACAGCGAGCGGCACTTCGCGCATAAGCGCGGAACCTGCGAGCTGGCCGACGACCTTGCGCACGGGGCAGCCGAAATTTATGTCGATAATCGCCGCGCCGTTGCCTTCCTGAATCTTCGCCGCCTCGGCCATGCTGCCCGGATCGCAGCCGACCAATTGCATCGAAACCGGCTCTTCGATCCGGTCCCACGCGGTCTTCTGCGTGCTCACGCGGGTCTCGCGGATTGCCGCCTCGCTCGCCACCATCTCCGTGACGTTGAGGCCCGAGCCATAGCGCCGCACCAGTGTGCGGAACGGCATGTCGGTGACGCCCGTCATCGGCGCCAGCACAACCGGCTCGGCAACCGTAACCGGGCCGATGGCAATCGGCTTCAGGGCCGGCGGAGGGGGAAGCGTGGTCATGTGCGGGAGCGTTGCCTAAATAATGGGCAGGCGCATAGTGGATTGCCGAAAGCGCGTCCAGACCCTAAGCGAACCCCCCGATGGTCAGCGCCGCTCCCCTCCCCCCATTTGCCGCGATTGTGGTGGCCGCAGGTAAGGGTTTGCGCGTGGGCGGTGATACGCCGAAACAGTTCCGCAACTGGCGCGGCAAGGCGCTGATCCGCCATTCTGTCGAGGCGCTGAATGCCGCTGGGGCTGATCCGTTGGTGGCTGTGATTGCGGCAGATGCGCAGGACCATGCTAAGGCAGCGCTGGCAGGAATTTCAGGGGTTATCTTTATCACCGGCGGCGCTACCCGGCAGGATTCGGTCCGCTGCGGGTTGGAAGCGCTTGCTGACGCCAAGCCCCAGAGCGTACTGATCCACGATGCCGCCCGCCCCGATCTGCCGCACACTGTGATTGAGCGGCTGCTGACAGCTTTGAGCGAGCATCCCGGCGCAATTCCCGTGCTGCCTGTGGTCGATAGCCTCGCGGTCGACAATGGCGGTGTGATGAGCGGCAAGGCTGAGCGGGAAACCCTGCGCCGCGTGCAGACCCCGCAGGCGTTCCGCTTCGACGCAATCCTGGCCGCTCACCGCGCGTGGCAAGGCGTCACCGATGCGGGCGACGACGCGCAGGTTCTGATGGCCAGCAATGGTTCAGTTGCACTCGCCCAAGGCGATGAACGCCTCAAGAAAATCACCTTTGCCGAGGACTTTGCCGCCCCCATGACCGCCCCCGCATTCCGTATCGGCCAAGGCTTTGACGTCCACCGTCTCGAGCCGGGCGAGGAACTGTGGCTGGGCGGCGTGCAGATTCCGCATGACAAGGGCCTCGCCGGACACTCCGATGCAGATGTCGCGCTCCACGCGATCACCGACGCGGTGCTTGGCGCGGTGGGCGAAGGCGATATCGGCACGCATTTCCCGCCGAGCGACCCGCAATGGCGCGGCGCGCGATCGGGACAATTTCTCCAGCACGCCATCGGCCTCGCCCGCGCGGCAGGTTATGCCATCGCCAATATCGACCTCACGCTGATCTGCGAAGAGCCCAAGATCGGCCCGCACCGCCCCGCCATGCGCGCCGAAGTGGCGCGGCTGATGGGGCTCAGTGAAAACGCGGTCAGCATCAAGGCCACCACCACCGAAAAACTTGGCTTCACCGGCCGCGGCGAGGGGATCGCTGCGCAGGCCATCGTTTGTGTCATGCTAGCATCGGAAGGACCCACGTCATGAAGCATCGTCTGCCCACCCGCTTGATCGCACCTGCCCTCGCCTTGACCGCGCTTGCCACTTCCCAAGCCGCGCTTGCCCAGCAGCAGGCCTGTGTTGCCCCGGCCGATCTGTCGGATGCCGTGGTTTATGTCATGCCGATCGCCTTTGACGCGGCGCAGTCCGCATGCGCCAACCGCCTGTCGCGCGATGGCTTCATGGCAACCGGGGGCGAGACCTATATCAGCCAGTTCCGCAGCGGTCAGGACAAGGCTTGGCCCGGTGCCTTCCGCTTCCTCAAGACCTTCATGGACAAGGAGAGCGGCGGCGAAGGTGGCTCGCAGGATCAGATGGGCGCAATGCTCGGTTCCATGCCTGAAGAAGCGCTGCGTCCCTTCGTCGATGCCCTCGTCGGGCAGATGATCGCAGCCGAGATCAAGGGCGATACCTGCGGCCAGATCGAGCGTGGGCTTGAGCTCTTCAGCCCGATGCCGGTCGAGAATGTCGGTGGAATCGTGGCCTTCATCGCCGAACTGACCGACCTCAAGAACCCGCCGGTCTGCGGGGCAGCTTCGGCCACCGCCGGCACGGCGCGCAAGTAAGCCTGCCATGCCCCTCTCCCTGCTACCTGACGATATTGCCGCCCTTGCCGCCCGCGTTGTGGCCGAAAACGCCGCGATCGGGCGCAAGGTCGTGACCGCAGAAAGCTGCACCGGTGGATTGGTCGCTGCGGCGATAACCGAGATCGCCGGGTCTTCGGCAGTGCTTGATCGAAGCTACGTGACCTATTCGAACGAAGCCAAGATGGAGATGCTGGGCGTCGCCCGCGACATTATCGAAACCTTCGGCGCAGTCTCGATTGCCTGCGCTTGGGCGATGGCAAAAGGTGCTCTTGACCGCTCAAAGGCCGATGTGGCGGTGGCAATCAGCGGGGTGGCGGGGCCTGGCGGCGGGACGCCGCAAAAGCCGGTCGGCACGGTCGTCTTTGCCCGGCTCGTGCGCAACGCGACCGGAGAGCCCGAAGGTGAGCTAAAGTTCTTCGACGGCGGTGAAGGCCCGGATGGCCGCGCCGAAATCCGCCGTCAGGCGACGCTCTGCGCGCTCGAATTGCTGCTGCCGTAAAGCTGCGCAGCGCGCGCTTCGAAGGCCTCGACCATCTTGCGGAAGGCCTTGTCGAAATACTGCCCAGCAATCTTTTCGAACAGGCGGTTTTTGAAGGTGAAGTCGACGAGGAAGTCGATCTCGCAACTATGGTCGTCTATGGCGCGAAAGGTCCAGACATTGTCGAGATCGCTCAGCGGGCCATCCAGATAATGCACGTCGATCTCCAACGGCCGCACTTTCTTGACGCGTGAGGTGAAGCTTTCGCGGATCGCCTTGAAGCCCACCACCATGTCAGCGACCATCTCGGTTTCGGTGTTGGAACGCACGCGGGTGGCGATCACCCAAGGCAGGAATTCACCATAGCGGCCGACATCGGCGACCAGATCGAACATCTGCTCGGCGCTATAGGGCAGGCGGCGGGTTTCGCGGATGCCGGGCATCAGGCCTTGGCCTTGGCTCCAGCGCGGGCAAGCTTTTCTTCGCGTGCGGCGCGCATCTTCGCGAAATCATCACCGGCGTGATAGCTTGAACGGGTCAGCGGGGTGGCCGCGACCTGCAAGAAGCCCTTGGCCCGCGCGATCGCACCATAGGCCGAAAACGCCTTGGGCGTGACGAATTCCTCGACCGCCGCGTGCTTGGGAGTGGGCTGAAGATATTGTCCCATAGTGATGAAATCGACCTCAGCCGAGCGCATGTCATCCATCACCTGATGGACTTCGAGCCGCTGCTCACCCAGCCCGAGCATGATGCCGGACTTGGTGAAGATCAGCGGATTATGCGCCTTCACCTCTTCCAATAGCCGCAGCGAGGCATAGTAGCGCGCGCCAGGGCGGATCGTGGGGTAAAGGCGCGGGACCGTTTCAAGATTGTGGTTGTACACATCCGGCCCCGCTTCGCAGATCATCTCGACCGCACGGCGCATCTTGCCGCGGAAATCGGGGGTGAGGATCTCGATCGTGGTGTTGGGCGTGTTGCGGCGCAACGCCTCGATCACCTTGACGAATTGCGAGGCGCCACCATCGGGAAGGTCATCGCGGTCGACGCTGGTGATGACGATGTGCTCGAGGCCCATCTTGGCCGCGGCAATCGCGGTGTTCTCTGGCTCGAACGGGTCGACCGCCTTGGGCATCCCGGTCTTGACGTTGCAGAAGGCGCAGGCGCGCGTGCAGACATCGCCGAGGATCATCACCGTGGCGTGCTTCTTGGTCCAGCATTCACCAATGTTCGGGCAGGCGGCTTCCTCGCACACGGTGTGGAGGTTCAGTTCGCGCATCAGCTTGCGGGTTTCGTTGTAGCCCTCGCTGACGGGCGCGCGCACCCGGATCCAGTCGGGCTTGCGCTGGCGGGCGGGCCGCTCGGCGGGTGTGGCAGGCTGCGGCGTGCTGGCGAGGTCGTTCATGGCACGCCATTTAGGCGCGCAAACCCGCTCCCGCAAGCACGGCGCTCGTTGCATTTTGCAGCATAGCCCCTGCCAAAAAAGAACGCCGGACGGTCAGACCGCCCGGCGCAACTTTTAAATCCGGCTATCGCGCGGTGCGATCAGCTACCAACGGCGGCCACGGCTGGCGCGGCCGGAGCAGCCGACTGTGAGGCATAGGCGCTCCACAACTTCGCAATCGGCGAGCGCGGACCATCGACCTTCGACAGCGTCTCGCGCGCCCCATCGATATTGCCAGCGCCGATCTGGGCGATGCCGAGCCTTGTCAGCGCGAGATTGCGATCAACCTCGGGCATGGTCAGGCTGCGCTCGTAGAAGCTAGCCGCCTTGGCGTACTGTCCGTAGCTGAGGAAGGTGTCACCCGCCGCCAGCACGGTGCGCAGCTTGGCAGCCGAAGCGTTGGCATCACGTTCGAGCGCAGGAAGAGCGGCCCGATCCTCGGCAATCAGGCTGTTGGCTGTGGCGAGCTGCTCATCCACCCACGGATCGCTCCCCTTCGGGATAGCACCCGTAGCATTGGCTTCATCGATTACCGACTTCACTTCCATCGGCAGGCGGCGCGTATCGGCAGCCTCGATGTAGAAGACGTAGTCGTTCTTCTCCTTGAGCGTCCCCACCCGCTTGCCGAGACGCAGCAAGTCGAGCAGCACCGGGCCGTCATAATCGTTCAGGTTGCGCGTCAGGTTCACCGCATCGCGCCAGTTTTCCGGGGTCGGAACGTCGATCACCCAGCCCTGCACGAAGTCATAGATCTGCGGCACGAGTTCGTTGTTATAGGCGATCTGCACCCCGCGGCGATACCAGTTGGGATTGACCGGCTGGCCTTCGGCCTTGCGGGCCGCGATCAGCTGGCTGATGTAGGCCACGCCTTCGGCAAAACGCTCTTGCGAGAAGTAGAGCTCGGCCATGTTCATCCGCACATCATAAGTGCTGAGGTTCGGCCCGCTGTAGTTGAGGTCGATCGCCTTCTGCAGATAGGTCTCGGCCTTGGCGAACTGGTTTTGCGCCGTGGCAAGCTGCGACGCGACAAAGGCGAAGCGGCCGGTATCTTCGGGTTTAACCTTGCCGCTTCCCAGCATCAGCTCGGCACCGCGCAGCTGGAGCGTCATGTCCTTGCCGGTGATCCCGGCGTTGAACAGCATACCGCCAGCGGCAAGCTGCTCGTCCGGCGACGCCGCCATATTCGCGATGGCTTCGATCTGTGGCTTCAGGGCAGCCACATTGACGGCCGGATCCTTCAGTGCAGTTTCGACCGGCGTATAAGCGGCCACGAATTCCTTAGCATAAACCGGCGCGGCTGCCTGGGCCTGCTCGTCCTTCTTTTTCTTCTTTTGGGCGTGAGCCGCATCAGTGAAGCCCGGAACGGCGAGCACAGCGGTGCCGCTGGCGAGCGCCACGGCCAGAGCAAGCTGGCGCGCAAAGCTAGCGGGGCGACGGGGCGAAGACAAATTGGTCACTGCATCCTCCACAAGTAGTGCAGCGGCGTGCCAGATGCGGCCCGGACGCTGCCCGAATTCCGGGAGAGCCTTTGAACGGCTCGCACGGGATTTGCAATTCCCGCTAGGCATGCCGTGCTGAACGGGCTTTGAATGCCCGCGAAGCCCCCGGTCGGCTAATCAGCCCCGCAAATGTGGAAAAATGCGGCAGGTTCTTGGTGTGTTCCCTGCCCAAGGTGGCGAAAGCCCCGGCATGCGCCTAGATAGAGCAGGATCATCGGCCCTGATAGGGCTCGAACTGCCGCAGCGGCAGCAGAACACAATTAGAAACGGCCCAGACCTTGAGCGACGACAGCGACATTATCGATTCTCCCGCGCCAGCACCGATGGGCGGCTTTGAACGCATCGACATCGTTGATGAGATGAAGTCGAGCTATCTCGATTACGCGATGAGCGTGATCGTGGCCCGCGCGCTGCCCGATGTGCGTGACGGGTTGAAGCCGGTGCACCGCCGCATTCTGTTCGCCAGTCAGGAAGGCGGCTTTGTCGCGGGTAAGCCGTACCGCAAGAGCGCCAAGATCGTCGGTGACGTGATGGGTAACTACCACCCGCACGGCGACAGCGCGATTTACGATGCCTTGGCACGCATGACGCAGCCTTGGTCCATGCGCGTTCCGCTAATTGATGGTCAGGGCAACTTCGGCTCGATGGACCCCGATCCGCCAGCCTCGATGCGTTACACCGAAGCGCGTCTGGCGCGGGTGGCGAACTCGCTGCTCGACGACCTCGACAAGGACACGGTCGACTTCACCGACAACTATGATGGCAGCCGCAAGGAACCGACGGTGCTGCCGGCGCGCTTCCCCAACCTCCTGGTCAACGGCGCGGGCGGGATCGCGGTCGGGATGGCGACCAATGTACCGCCGCATAACCTTGGCGAAGTGATCGATGCGTGCTTTGCCTATATGGACAACCCGGCGATCACTTCCGAAGAGCTGATCGAATACATCCCCGGTCCCGACTTCCCGACTGCACCGCTTATCCTCGGCACGCACGGCGCGCGGCAGGCTTACACCACCGGGCGCGGGTCGATCCTGATGCGCTGCCGACACGAGATCGAAAGCACGCGCGGTGCCAAGAGCGAAGGCCGCGAAAGCATCGTCTTCACCTCGATCCCCTATCAGGTCGGCAAGAACGCGCTGGTCGAGAAGATCGCCGATGCCGCCAAGGAAAAGCGGATCGAAGGCATCTCCGACATCCGCGACGAAAGCTCGCGTGAAGGCGTGCGCGTGGTAATCGATCTGAAGCGTGATGCCACGCCCGATGTCGTGCTCAATCAGATCTGGCGCCACACACCGGCGCAATCCTCGTTCCCAGCGAACATGTTGGCGATCCGTGGTGGACGCCCGGAAACACTGCGCCTGCGCGATTTCATCGCCGCCTTCATCACTTTCCGTGAGGAAGTGATCACGCGGCGCACCAAATTCGAACTCGCCAAGGCGCGGGAGCGGGCGCACATCTTGCTCGGCCTGGTGGTGGCGGTCTCCAACCTCGACGAGGTGGTGGCGATGATCCGCAGCGCCCCCAACCCGGCCGAAGCACGGCGGCGGTTGATCGCCAAGGAATGGCCGATCGGCGACATAGCGCAGTATATTCAGCTGGTCGAAGCGATCGAGCCTTCCGCAGATCAGGAAGGCGGAACCTATCGCTTGTCCGAACGGCAGGTAAAGGCGATCCTCGAACTGCGCCTCCACCGCTTGACCGCGCTGGGCCGCGACGAAATCGGCGGCGAGTTGCAAGGGCTATCGGTTGCGATCGAGGAATACCTCTCGATCCTCGCTGACCGGGTGAAGCTCTATGCCCTGATGCGCGAGGAACTGGTTGAAATCCGCGCGACCTACGCCACCCCGCGCCTGTCCGAAATCGCCCCCGCCTGGGATGGCCTTGAAGACGAAGACCTGATCGAGCGCGAAGACATGGTCGTCACTGTCACCCACGGCGGCTATATCAAGCGGACACCGCTCGACACCTTCCGGGCGCAGGCGCGCGGCGGCAAGGGCCGCTCCGGCATGGCGACCAAGGACGAGGACGCGGTGGTCGAACTCTTCGTCACCTCGACCCACAACCCGGTGCTGTTCTTCACCAACACCGGGCGCGTTTATCGCATGAAGGTGTGGAAGCTGCCCGAAGGCGGGCCGCAGACCAAGGGCCGCCCGATGGTCAACCTCCTGCCCTTGGGCGACGAGGAGCGCGTCACCAACGTGCTGCCGCTGCCCGAGGACGAGGCCTCGTGGGATAACCTCAACATCGTCTTCGCGACCGAGCAGGGCATGGTCCGCCGCAACTCGATGGACGCCTTCGCCAATATCCCCACCGCGGGCAAATATGCGATGGGCTTCGTCGAAGGCTCGGGCGACCGGCTGATCGGGGTGCAATTGCTGACGGAAGACCAGCAAATCTTCCTCGCCAGCGATACCGGCAAGGCGATCCGCTTCTCGGCCACCGATGCGCGCGAGACGAAGAGCCGTACCGGCATCGGCGTGCGCGGGATGAGCCTCAAGAAGGGCGGCAAGGTCGTCAGCATGGCAGTGCTCGATCCGCTCACCGCCGACATGGAAACCCGCGAGGCGTATCTGCGCGCCGCCGCGTGGAAAAACAACGACGCCGTCTCCACTCTGCCCGCCGAACAAGTGGCTGCCATGGCGGAAGGCGAAGAGTTCATTCTCACCATCACCGCCAATGGCTATGGCAAGATTTCCTCGGCTTACGAATACCGCACCACCTCGCGTGGGGGTCAGGGCATCACCAATATCGGCACTCCTGAAAGCAACCCGGACCGCAACGGCCCGGTCGTCGCCAGCTTCCCGGTCAAGCATGGATCGCAGCTCATGCTGGTGACGGATCAGGCCAAGCTGATCCGCCTCGGCATCGATCTGCGGCACATGATCGAAGGCGGGTTCGAAAGCCTGAAGGGCTTCTCGATTTCCGGGCGCGGGTCTTCGGGCATCCGCATCTTCGACGTTGCCAAGGACGAACACATCGTTGGTGCCGCGCTGATCGACGAGACAACCGAGCCGGAAAACCCGGCCGAGGAAGCAATTGCCGCCGAAATGAATGCGGCGCCTGATGCGGGCGAGCCGCCCGTCACCTGACGGGTTGTTCGCCCCGCAAGCACTGCACGATGCCGGTCGCAATCATCACTTGCCCGGCATAGTAAAGCGGCCAGATCAACAGATCGGGCAGCGGCGCCAGATCGAACGTGCCCATGCGCGAGAAGATCAGCCAGTCGCTGAGCACGAATAGCAGCGCCCCGGTGCCAACGCGGTAGCGCGGGTAGTGGCTCATCCACGCCGCCGAAGCCATTGCGCCGAGGAAGCTGGCATAAATCGCGATCTGCGCATCGCCGCTCAGCAAATAGCTCACAAGCGGGGTGCCTATCAGCAGCCCTGCGCCGGTCAGCTTCTGCGTTGGCGAAGGGCGCTTGTGCAGGTTGCGGAGGTAGAGCCCCGCCGACACGCAATGCGCCGCCGCAAAGAACGCGCCGCCGATAAAAAAATCCAGCTCAATCGCCACATCGCCCGCCGCCGCCAGCACCAGCATTGCGACCACAAGCGCACCGTCCAGTCCCCGACGACCATGCGGCAGACGCAAGAGCACATAGAGCGCCAATAGCCCCACCGAAGCACCCTTGGCGAGCAGGCCCCAAGTGCCCTCGAACACCGGATTGTCGCTCAGAAAATAGAACGCGGTCGCCGCCGTGATGCTCGCCAGCAGCCACGGCCTTTGTTCGATCAGCGCCTGCTTTGCCATGTCCGCCCTTCCCTTGCCGGATGTGCCGCGCCCCTTGGGGCTTGCCGCGGAGCTATCACGCAATTACCTGCCCTGCCATGACCGGAAACCCGACAAATCACGATGTGCACATCATTGGCGGCGGCCTCGCCGGGAGTGAGGCTGCCTGGCAGCTCGCCCAGCGCGGTGTGAAAGTGCGTCTATCGGAGATGCGCGGCAGCGGAGAAATGACCCCGGCGCACCAGACCGATGGGCTGGCCGAACTGGTATGCTCCAATTCGTTCCGCTCGGACGACGACACCAAGAACGCCGTCGGGCTGCTGCATCACGAAATGCGCGAGCTCGACAGCCTGGTGATGCGCGCTGGCCATGTCGCACGGGTGCCAGCGGGAAGCGCGATGGCTGTGGACCGCGATGTCTTCTCCGCCGAGGTCGAAAAGGCGCTCTCCAGCCACCCTAATGTCACCATCGTGCGCGAGCGGGTCGACGCCCTTCCCGACGCAGGTCTCACCATTGTCGCCACCGGGCCGCTGACGGCTGAAGCGCTGGCGGGCAGCATCGTGCGCGCCACCGGGGCCGAGCGGCTTGCGTTCTTCGATGCCATTGCGCCGATCATCCACCGCGACAGCATCGATATGTCGAAGTGCTGGATTCAATCGCGTTGGAACAAGCGCACCGAGGCCTCGAACGAAGGCGGCGATTACATCAATTGCCCCATGAACGAGGAGCAATACCGCGCCTTCCATCGCGGGCTGATGGAAGGTGAAAAGTCCGAGTTCAAGCAATGGGAAAAGGACACGCCCTACTTCGACGGCTGTATGCCGATCGAAGTGATGGCCGAACGCGGCTGGGAGACGCTGCGCTATGGCCCGATGAAGGGCGTCGGGCTGGATAATCCCTTCGATACCACCCCCGAATTTCCGCAAGGCCGCTGGCCCTATGCCGTGGTGCAGCTGCGCCAGGACAACAAGCTGGGCACGCTGTGGAACATGGTCGGCTTCCAAACCAAGCTCAAATATGGCGCGCAGATCGAGCTGTTCCGCACCATACCGGGACTGGAGAATGCTGAATTCGCCAGGCTCGGCGGGTTGCATCGCAACACCTTCCTCAATTCGCCGCAGGTGCTCGACCGCCAGCTGCGGTTGCGCGCTGCGCCGCATATCCGCTTTGCCGGGCAGGTGACGGGGTGCGAGGGCTACGTCGAAAGCGCGGCAATTGGTCTTGTCGCTGGCATGATGACCGTTGCCGAGATCGCCGGACACGATTGGCGGCCCCTTCCCGCCACTACGGCGCTGGGAGCGCTGCTGAGCCATATCACTGGCGATGCCGAGGCGGAGACCTTCCAGCCCATGAACGTAAATTTCGGCCTGTTCCCACCGCTTCACGACATCGGCAAGAAGGTCCGCAAAGAGGCATATACCGGCCGCGCCAAGGAAGACCTCGCACGCTGGATCAGCGAAACCCGCGAGGCCTTACCCGCCTGAAACTCAGCATTTGCAGGCAGGCTTCTTCGCCACAGGCTTGGGCGCAGTCGCCGCGAATTCGCGCGGGGTCAGGCGTTCGTCGCCATCCCCATCGGCCTTCTCGAACCGGTTGACCGTCGACACCGCCCATTCCTCAAAGGTCAGCAGATTGTTGCCATCCTTGTCGAGCGCGCGGAAGCCCTCCGTCCGGGTGCTGAGCATTTCGTTCCGGGTGATCAGCCGGTCGCGGTTGCGATCATAGCGGAAGAACCGCTGCTCCTCGCGGCTGAGGTCGCTCATCTCGGGCGGTGCGGGGCCGGTCAGACTACCGGGATCGGCAATGGGGAGCGCCTCAGGGTCTGGCGCAGGCGCAGCCACCGGAGGCGGCGGTGCACTCTGTTCGACCGCCGCGCGGCCCTGCCACCAGAACATTCCAATCCCAGCGAGGGCCAAGGCCCCCACCCCTCCCAACGCGGCTTGTCGCAAAGGTCTGCCCCCTTTTGCTGAATACCCCTGCGCGAATATACCCAATCAGTTCAGAAAGATAGCACCCCTGAGCGCCGCGAGTGAGGCCCCCCTCCCCTCCATAAGTGGTCGCCCACCCCGATGAAGCGCGCGCAGTGCCAGCACGTCGAGGACAGCGAGCCCGCGCAAACCTCGCGGAAAGCGCGTGACCGTCTCGCCCTGTAACGTTGAAAGGCCAGCGGCGATCAATGCGGCGCGCTCGCTCTCGTCCGAAACAGCAGCTGCGGCATCGGCCATCGCCCAGCGCGATCCTGCTGTAGCCAAACGCGTGACCAATGCGGCGGAGCTATCCGAAGCCAGTGCCGCGAAAAACGCCCCGCGGGCCGTGCCAAAAGCGGCGGCTTCGCCCTGTCCCAAGCGGTCGGCGGTCACTAGCACTTCCCACCCATCAACCATCGCTACCAGAGCGCTCTCACTCCCAGCCCAGTGGAGCCCAATTCCATCGAGCACGACATCGCCGCGCGGACGCTCCGCCACAGGTTTGGAAAGAGCGTCACGCCACCACGCCAGCCGCATCTGACCCAGCATCGGCTCGCTGGTACGCATCACGATCCGCGCCAGCCGCCGGTCAAGCTGAAGAGCTATGCTTAACGGCCCGCGAACCTTTGGACTGCTCCACGCAAGGGCCAGTTCTGCTTCGGGAGATAGGGGTTCGGGGGTCTCGTTCGTCACGCTTCCAGCGCCTAGCCAAGCATTTGCACACTTGGCAAGCAAACTGTCCCGGCCCGGGACGTCACCATTTCGGGGAGCGCTAAACCTGTCATTAGGACTTTGTTAACCAGGTCTTTTCGCACTCCGCTTACCAGAACGACTTAAGGGCGAAGGCTGCATCTGGATTGTCCGCGGTAATTCCGTGCGGACATCAGGGGAAGGGCACCTAAGTGATGGGGCGAGAAAAGCAGGCCAATATGTCGTTCATGCGCAAGCTGGTGCGCGACAAGACCGCCAACACGCTCGTGATTTCAGCCGCGGCGATGGTTCCGATCATGGCAATGGTGGGCGGCGGCGTCGATGCGAGCCGCTATTATATGACCGCTGCACGTATGCAGGCCGCGTGTGACGCAGGCGCACTCGCAGCGCGGCGCGCGATGACGAATGACACGTTCACATCAGCGCATCGCACGATTGGGCTCAACTTCTTCGATCAGAACTTCAACGACGGCATTTTTGGTACCGAGAACCGCACCCGCGATTTTACTACTGACGGTGACGGCGTCGTGTTCGGCGATGCCAGCGCGACCTTGCCGACGACAATCATGGGCGCATTTGGCTACACCGAATTCGCCATCGAGGTCAGCTGCACCGCTGAAATAAACATCTCCAACTCCGACATCATGTTCGTGCTCGACGTTACGGGCTCCATGTCGGAGTGCCCCAACGGCAATGAGTGCAATTCGAACTCCAGCTCGAAGATCGTCGCGCTGCGCAGCGCGGTGATGAACTTCTACGATACGGTGGAAGCGGCAACCTCCACCAGCGCGCAGGTGCGTTATGGCTTTGTGCCCTATTCGCAGCAGGTCAATGTCGGCTTCTCGATCCCGCGCGCCTATATGGCTGACACGCACAGCTACCAGACGCGCGTGGCACGGTACAATCCTGCGCCGTTCCCGAATTCAGGCAATCCTGACGTCGATCAAGTCGGTGAAACGATCCTGATCTCGGATCAAAGCGAATGGTTGCCGCGTGCGACCAACAACTTCAATTCGAGCAACACCGATCACTACCGCTTCCGCACCGATGGTTCTAACGGAACCACCGCGCGCAACTTCTGCCAGACCACTCTGCCTGGCACACGTAACGTGACGGTCAGCGGCCAGACCCAGAGCTGGCAAGTGTTTGCCACACCTCAGATAGTCACTGGGCAATGGTCGGGCGGCAACTCGAACGAGCGTGCCGGTTGCTATGGGCGTGTGCGCAAGACCCGACTTGCGACCGCCGCTGACGTGATCCCGCAGTTCCGTGAATGGATTTATTGCGAGGTCACGCCACGAACATCCAATCCGTGCAACGTCAACAACCCGCCCCGCAGCCCTGCTGGTTGGGAATCGGTCAACCTTGCATCGATCTATGCCGCCAACACGCTCCAGATCCCGGTCGGTACCAATGGCGCAATGACAACCCAGACCTGGAGCGGCTGCGTCGAAGAGCCGGTGTGGATGGACACCACCGGCAATTACAGCCCCATTCCTGCCGCGGCCCACGATCTCAACATCAATCTGGTGCCGGCAAACGAATCGCAGAAGTGGAAGCCGGCGCTCAACACTGCGGCTTATGAGCGCCGCGATGGCACCGGAAACCGGACTACGAACCAGGTAACCGATTCGGACCGGATCGCCGCCGGATTGTCGACAACTCAGGACCGTCCCGGCTGGGTCTGCCCTGCGGCAGCGCGCAAGCTGGCCGAAATCGACCGCACTGCTCTGCAAACCTACGTCAATGGCTTAGCTGCCAGCGGCAACACCTATCACGACATTGGTATGGTGTGGGGCGCGCGCTTCGTATCGCCGCGCGGCATGTTCGCCGCCGAAAACACCACCGCGCCGAATGGCGACGCCATTGCCCGCCACATCGTGTTCATGACGGACGGTGTGCTTGTCACCGGCGTCGAGAACTATTCGCCTCAAGGGATTGAATGGTGGAATCGCCGCGTCACGGGCAATGGCGATCAAACGCGCGAAGCGACCCGGCGTGCGGCCCGTCTGCAAGCCATCTGCCGCGCTGCCCAGCAGGAGAACATCACCGTCTGGGTGGTGGCCTTCGGGACAGCGCTGACCCAGAACCTGATCGACTGCGCTTCACCCGGCCGTGCCTTCCAGGCCAGCGACTCCGTGACCCTGAACGCGCGGTTCCAGGAAATCGCGCAGAAGATCGCAGCGCTGAGGCTCACCTCGTGATCGGCCGGCTGTCACGCACAGGCGCGCTGCTGCGCCGCCTGCACGCCGATCGCGGCGGCACGACCTTGATCGAATTCGCGATCGTAGCGCCGGTCCTGCTCCTGATGGTCATGGGCCTGTTCGACATGGCGCATACCCAATACTCGAGCTCGGTGTTGCACGGCGCCATGCAGAAAGCGGGACGCGACCTGACGCTGGAGAATGCTAACAGCCAGCAAGAGAGTATTGATCAGCGCGTCACAGATCAGATCACCACGGTGATGCCCGCAGGCACGACGATCGAGCTTGAGAAGCTGTCGTTTTTCGAATTCGCCGACGTCAGCGAGCCCGAGGAATTCACCGACCTGAACAGCGACAGCATCTGCAACAACAACGAACCCTACATCGATGCCAACGAGAATGGCAGCTGGGACGAAGACCGCGGCAGAGACGGGATCGGCGGCGCGCGCGATGTGGTGCTCTACACCGCTACCGTCACCTACCCTCGCCTGTTTCCGATGTACGGCATGGCTGGCTTGTCGGACACCGTCACGCTTGAGGCATCGACCGTGCTGCGCAATCAGCCGTTCGACGAACAGAATGACCGTGTCACCACTCCGGGAAATTGCACATGACCAACACCACGAGGAAACCGCTGCGTAGCCGCGTGCGAAGCCTTGCCCGTCGGCTTTCGGGTGACACATCCGGCCTTGCGTTGATCGAGTTTGCCTTTGCTGCACCGCTGGTGCTCGGCATGGGGATGCTCGGCACTGATACGGCCTTTCTCGTGATCACGCATATGCAGATCAGCCAAATCGCGATGCAGGTCGCCGACAACGCTTCACGCGTGGGCGAACAGGACGTGCTGACCGCGCGCAAAGTGTTTGAGCGCGACGTCGCCGAAACTCTGATCGGTGCGGAAAAGCTCGGCCAGAACCTCGACTTTTACAACAACGCACGGGTCATCATTTCCAGCTTGCAGCGCAATGCTCAGGGCGGTCAGTGGATTGCCTGGCAGCGGTGCCGCGGAGCGGTCGCTCATGCCTCAAGCTTCGGGGTTGAAGGCAACGGCGCGTCGGGAACCAGCTTCCCCGGCATGGGTGTGCCCGGGCGTTATATCACGGCATCACAAGGCACCGCCGTGATGTTTGTGGAAGTGGCGTTCGATTACGAGCCGATCACACCGATCACCGTTTTTGAGAACCGCCGCATTGTGTACACCGCTGCATTCAACGTCCGCGACAACCGCGACCTGACCCGGCTTTACGCTGGTGGCCCGGTGGCGCGTTGCAACGTCTTTTCGGCAGCCCGCCCGACCTAACCAAGGCCGGGCGGTTCATGCCGTCATCAGTTACTTGTAGCAGACCTTGCGCGCTGCAGCCGCAATTCGGGCCGGATCAATCAGCGCGAGCTTTTCGAGATTGGCAGCATAGGGTAGCGGCACGTCTTCGTTGCACACCCGCAGCACTGGCGCATCGAGGTGGTCGAAGCCTTCCTCCATGCAAATGCTGATGATTTCGCTTGCGATCGAACAGGTCGGCCAACCTTCCTCGGCTACGATGAGCCGATTGGTCTTGGCGAGGCTATCTAGCATGGTCTGCTTGTCGAGCGGGCGCAGCGTGCGCAGGTCGATCACTTCGGCATCAATACCTTCATCCGCCAGCGTTGCTGCCGCTTCGAGCGCCATGCCGACCCCGATCGAATAGGTGACGATGGTCACATCGCTGCCTTCGCGCATGATCCGCGCCTTGCCGATGGGCAAGACGTAATCATCCATATCCGGCACATCGAAGCTGCGGCCATAGACCAGCTCGTTTTCGAGGAAGACGACCGGGTCTTCGCAGCGGATCGCGGCTTTCATCAGCCCCTTGGCATCGGCCGCGTCAAATGGCGCGATCACGATCAGGCCGGGGACGCTGGCATACCACGGGCCGTAGTTCTGCGAGTGCTGCGCGCCGACGCGGGAGGCCGCGCCGTTGGGGCCGCGGAACACGATCGGGCAACGCATCTGGCCACCGGACATGTAGTTCGTCTTGGCCGCAGAGTTGATGATGTGGTCGATCGCCTGCATCGCAAAGTTGAAGGTCATGAATTCGACGATCGGGCGCAGTCCGCCCATCGCCGCGCCCGTGCCGATCCCGGCAAAGCCGTATTCGGTGATCGGCGTATCGATCACGCGCTTGGGACCGAACTCCGCCAGCAGTCCCTGGGTGACCTTGTAGGCGCCCTGATACTGGGCCACTTCCTCACCCATCACGAAGACACGCGGGTCGCGCCGCATTTCCTCGGCCATGGCATCGCGCAAAGCTTCCCGCACTGTGGTGCTGGTGAGGGTGGTTCCGGCAGGGATCGCGGGATCAGCAGCCGCAGGGGCGCGCGCTGGGGCCGCTGCCTTGGGCGCCGGAGCCTGTTCGGGCACAGACGCTGGCGCAGCAGCGGGTGTTTCCGCCTCGGCCGGAGTGGGTGCGGGCGCCGCAGACGGTTCGTCCCCTTCCCCGGCGATCAGCGCAATTACTGCGCCGACCGCGACATCTTCCGTCCCGGCTGCGACCAGGATCTTCTCCAGCACGCCTTCGTCGATGGCTTCGAATTCCATCGTTGCCTTGTCGGTCTCGATCTCGGCGAGGATATCGCCCGGTTCGATCCGGTCGCCCTCCTGCTTGAGCCACTTGGCGAGCGTGCCCTGTTCCATCGTCGGCGACAGCGCCGGCATCTTCAGTTCAATCGCCATGGCTCAATACGCCTCCACCAGAACATCGGTGTAGAGTTCGGCTGCACCGGGCTCGGGCGAGGTTTCCGCAAAGTCAGCAGCGGATGCCACCTCGGCGCGGATCGCCTTGTCGATCGCTTTCAAATCGTCCTCGGTCTTGCCTGCTTCGATCAGGGTCTTCTTCAGCCCCTCGATCGGATCGTGGTGGTCACGCTGCTCCTGCACTTCCTCGCGGGTGCGGTACTTGGCCGGATCGGACATCGAATGCCCGCGATAGCGATAGGTGTTGCACTCCATCAGCACCGGGCCCTTGCCCGCGCGGACATGGGCGAAAGCGACTTCGGCCGCCGCGCGCACTTCGAGCACGTCCATGCCGTTCACTTCCATCCCCGGGATGCGGAAGGCGGTGCCGCGGCGGTGGAACCGGGTTTCGGCCGACGACCGCGAACTTGCGGTGCCCATCGCGTATTGGTTGTCCTCAACCACGAAGACGATGGGGAGGTTCCACAAGGCCGCCATGTTGAAGGTCTCATACACCTGACCCTGGTTGGCCGCGCCGTCACCGAAATAGGCCAGGCACAGCCCGCCGTCATTGTTGTACTGGTGGGCGAGCGCAAGGCCCCCGCCAAGCGCCACCTGCGCGCCGACGATGCCGTGGCCGCCATAAAACTTATGCTCGGTCGAGAACATGTGCATCGACCCGCCCTTGCCCTTGGAAATCCCGGCTTCGCGCCCGGTCAACTCCGCCATGATCACCTTGGGATCGATCCCGTAGGCGAGCATATGGCCGTGATCGCGGTAGCCGGTGATGACGCTGTCGCGCTCGTTATCCAGCGCGCTCTGCAACCCGATCGCGACCGCTTCCTGGCCGATATAGAGGTGGCAGAAACCGCCGATCAGACCGAGGCCGTAAAGCTGGCCGGCCTTTTCCTCGAACCGGCGGATCAGCAGCATCTGGCGGTAAAACTCCAGCATCTCTTCCGGCGAAGCGTCATAGCGCTTCTTGGCCTCGAAGGCGGCTTGCAACGAGTGGAGCATGAAATCGGCGTCGTCCGCAGCGGTTGCGGACTTCTTTGCAGGCTGTTTGGCCAAGACAAGTATCCCTCTCTCTGGCGCACTCATGGGGAGGAGAAGCGCATCGTGGCTCTATAGGCAGGGAGATAAGGCCCGCGCAACGCCAAGCCGTAACGGTAATCGCTCACGCATACGAAATCAGGTGAGCCGAGCCGGCTACCCGAAGTCAGTCTTCGAGCGTGATCACGACCTCATCTTCGCGCATCACGCCAAGCTGATCGCGCACCAGCTCGCTGGCCAGATCAGGATCAGCGGCTTCAGGATCAAGGAGCATCACGCGGTTGCGCAGTGCATCGCGCTTGGCGGTGAGTTTGGCGATTTCGCTCTCGCGCACTTCGAGCGCGGCGGCATTTTCGCTCCAGGCGAGCAGGCCCGTCGGACCGGCCACAGCCACGCCCGTCAGCAGCAGCAAGGCACCCAAGGCGCCAAACCGCTTCAGCCTGTTTTCAGATCCTGGTTTGCGCATCGCCGCGAATGATCCCTCGTCCGTTAAATCGAACAGAATCATATCTGCTCGGCCTCTGCAAGAATAATGCGACACAATGGGACACAATGCTTGCAATTCCTTGGGGATTGCAGGTTTCAGTAGCTTCGCGGCAACCCCAGCACGTGTTCAGCGAGGTAGGAGAGGATGAGGTTGGTTGAAATCGGCGCCACGGTGTAGAGTCTCGCCTCGCGAAACTTGCGCTCGACATCATATTCTTCGGCGAACCCGAAGCCGCCGAAGGTCTGCACGCACATGTCGGCTGCGGCCCAGCTGGCTTCGGACGCGAGCAACTTGGCCATGTTGGCCTCCTCGCCCGGATTGCCGCCCTCATCGTAAACCCGCGCGGCATGGTACACCATCAGCTCAGCGGCGCGCATCTGCGCGTAACAACGGGCGATCGGGAACTGAACACCTTGATTCTGGCCGATGGGCCGTGCGAAGACAGAGCGGTCTTTGGCATAGCCCGTCGCCTTCTCGATAAACCACTTGGCATCGCCGATGCACTCGGCGGCGATCAGGATGCGTTCGGCGTTCATCCCCGACAGGATGTAGCGGAAGCCCTTCCCCTCCTCGCCCACCAGCGCCGATGCGGGAATGCGCAGGTCGTCGAAGAACACTTCGCAGGACGAGTGGTTCATCATCGTGCGGATCGGCTTGACCGACATGCCGCACGCCAGCGCGGCCTGCATGTCGACGAGGAAGATCGACAGCCCCTCTGTCTTACTCGCCACATCCTCGCGCGGGGTGGTGCGGGCGAGCAGCAGCATCAGGTCGGAATGTTCGGCGCGGCTGGTCCAGATCTTCTGGCCGGTGATGACATACTCGTCACCATCCCGGACTGCGCGGGTCTTCAGGCTAAGGGTATCGGTGCCACTGGTTGGCTCGCTGACGCCAAACGCCTGCAACCGCAATTCGCCGCTAGCGATGCGCGGCAGATAGGCCGCCTTCTGCGCCTCCGAGCCGTACCGCAGCAGCGTGTTCATGATGTACATTTGCGCATGGGCGCTGGAGCCGTTGCACCCCGAGGCCTGAATCTCCTCCATGATCACGCAGGCCGCCTCCAAGCTGAGACCGCTGCCTCCGTGTTCAACTGGGATCAGAGCGGCGAGGAAGCCCGCCTTGGTCAGCGCGTCGACGAACTCCGCAGGATAGGCCCGAACCGCATCCTTGGCGCGCCAATAGTCCCCCGGAAAACCATCGCACAGGCTGCGGACCGCACGCCGGATTTCGGTGATTTCCTCGGGTTCGTGACGGGACATCGACAAGCCTTCTCTCCTGCTATTGGCGGGAGGCTTGCCCGCTCCCCGCGGCCAAGTCCACCTCATCAATTTGGGTGCTTTTGGGCAAGACGGCGGGCATAGCAATCCCGTTTCGATCTGCTACTCACCATGGTGATGGGAGGAACCGCCATGCAAATCATCGCTCACGATCCGGCGCGCTTTGCCGCTTTGCCCGATTATCCTTTTGCCGAAAACTGGCTGACGATCGACCTTGGCCAAGGGCTGTCAGCGCAAATGCACTATCTCGATGAAGGGCCGAAGGATGCCCCTCCCCTGATCCTGTTTCATGGCGAGCCAAGCTGGTCCTACCTCTACCGCAAGATGATCCCGCTGCTCGTGCAAGCAGGGTTCCGCTGCCTGGCGCCCGACCTCATTGGCTTCGGCAAGAGCGACAAGCCGGACGATCAGGCCTTCTACACCTATGCCCGCCATGTCGATTGGCTCAAGCAGTGGCGCGATGCCGTGGTACCGGAAGTCGCCGGGCTGTTCTGTCAGGACTGGGGCGGGCTGCTGGGCCTGCGCATCGTCGGGCAGGAGCCGGAGCGCTTTGCCCTTGTCGTCGCCAGCAACACCTTCCTGCCCACTGGTGGCGGCAAAGCCTCACCGGGCTTTCTTGCGTGGCGCGAATTTGCCCGTTCGTCGCCCGACTTCAAGATCGGCGGGATCATGGACCGCGGCTGCCAGAGCGAACTCAGTGCTGTCGAGATTGCCGCCTATGACGCCCCCTTCCCTGATGAACCCAGCAAGGCCGGTGCGCGCGCCTTCCCGCAGCTGGTCCCGGTCGAGGATGACAAGGACGGGGTCGCTGACAACATCGCCGCGTGGGATGGGCTCGCCGCCTTCGACAAGCCGTTCCTGACCCTGTTCGGGGAGGATGACCCAGTGCTCGGCCAAGCAGGCCCGCTGCTTTCCAAACGCATTAAGGGCGCCGAGGGCCAGCCCCATGCAATGCTGCCCAAATGCGGCCACTTCAGTCAGGAAGACCGCCCGGCCGAGCTTTCCCAAGGCGTGATCGACATGGCACGGCAGGCAGGGTTCCTCGCTTGACCCAGACCGCGCCCGTTCCTGCCTATCTCACCCGCACGCAGGAACGGGCGCTGGCGCTCACCATCGCGGTGGTGACAGCGAACGCCTATTACATCCACCCGATCATCGGCGAAGTCGCCCGCGCTTTCGGTGTTGGCGAGGCGGAGATCGGGTTGGTGCCGGCGCTCAACCAGTTGGCGCTGGCGCTGGGCATTCTGCTGCTGCTGCCGCTGGGCGACTTCTATTCGAACCGGCGGCTGTGCATCGTGTTCGTCGCCGCGCAAACTGTGTGCCTTGGCGGCATGGTGCTGGCACAGGATCTGGTGCTGTTCACCGCCGCTTCCACTCTGCTCGGCTTCGTCACCATCGCGCCCTATTTGATCCCCGCCTTCGCTTCGAAACGCGTCGCGCCCGAGCGGCTGGGACAGGTCACCGCGCAACTCACCGCGGCGGTGATCTTCGGCATTCTCGTCGCGCGGGTCGGTGCGGGGATCATTGCCGAGCATGCCGACTGGCATACGGTCTACGTCGGGGCCTTCGGGTTGATGGCTGCAGTGACGGCCTTTCTGCCTATCGCCATGCGCAGCGAGCCTGCCGCGCCCAAGCAATCGCAGGCCCGTTACGGCGCGCTGATCGCTTCAGTCTTCACGCTGGCGGCCAAGCACCCCGACATGCGGATTTCAGCCGCGATCCAGGGGCTGAACTTTGCGATCTTCACCGCCAGTTGGCTGGCACTAGCGCTGCACCTCACCAGCCCCGCCATGGGCTACGGCACGGATGATGTCGGCTATCTTGCGGGCGTTGCGGCGATCAGCGTGTTCACCACGCCTCGGCTGGGGCGCTGGGCCGATAAAGTCGGCCCGCGCAAGGCCCGACTGACGGCGGCGGCGGTGCAGATTTTCGGCATCGCGCTGTTCTATCCGCTGGGCTTCAGCATCTGGGGCGTGCTGGTGCCACTGCTGGTGGTCAACATGGTCGGGCCGACCATTGATGTGACCGGTCGGATGACCCTGTTCACCCTCGCCCCGGAAATCCGCACGCGGCTGACCACGTCCTATATCGTGACGATGTTTGTCGGCGGCGCGATCGGCAGCGCGCTGGGCACGGCGGTGTATGATTTTGGTGGCTGGGGCGGCACCTGCGCGCTGATGCTCGCCATGTCGAGCGGGGTGCTGGGGTTGGCCCTCCACGCCGAGCGGCGCTGGCAGCGGCTGCAAGCATAGTGGTGACCCCGGCGCGATTCGAACGCGCGGCCCCCAGATTAGGAATCTGATGCTCTATCCGGCTGAGCTACGGGGTCCCGAGGCGCTTCATAGCAGCCGCGCGTTTCAATTCAACTTTTCGGGCGGCGCCACGGGGAACGGCAGCGGAGCGACCGGCACGCCTTCGTCAATCAGCGCCTTGGCCTCGGCGAGGCTCGCCTGCCCGTGGATCGGAGCTTCGTCACGCTCGCCATAATGCATCTTGCGGGTTTCCTCGGCGAACTTGTCGCCAACCCATGTGCTGTTCTTCAGCGCCGCAGCCTGCGCTTTTGCGAGCGCGGCAAGCGCCTTTTGCACCTCGGGCGGCATCGGCGTGTTGGCAACCTGCCGCGGTGCCTCGGGCGGGAGGACTTCCTGCCGGGTGTTGCCCTTGGCCGGCACGGCTGGGGCCATCGGAGCCTTGCTCACCTCGGCCGAGCCGCAGGACGGGCAGGCGAGCAATCCGCGCTCCTGCTGATCCGCATAATCGGTCGAGGAGGAAAACCAGCCCTCGAAGCGGTGGCCTTCATGGCAGGAGAGGTCGAAAACGATCATCGCAAATCACGATGTGGCAATTTGGCGGCGGTTGGCAAGAGCGGGCACCTGCGCCCGAACTTCGGCGATGCGGGCAAGGTCAATGTCACAGAACGCCAAGCTGGGCGCATCGCCGCCCATATCGAGCAAAACCTCACCCCACGGATCGACGACGAGGCTGTGGCCATAGGTCTCACGCCCGTCCTCATGGCTACCGACCTGTGCAGCTGCAATCACGAAGGCGCTCGCCTCGATCGCACGGGCGCGCAGCATCACGTGCCAATGGGCGGCGCCGGTGGGTTTAGTGAAGGCGGCTGGCACGGCAATCGCATCGCAGCGCCGGTTGCCGAGCTCGCCGAAGAGTGCGGGAAAGCGCAGATCGTAGCAGATCGTCAGGCCAAGCCGACCGACGGGCGTGTTTTCGACGGTCACAACCTCGCGCCCCGGTTCATAGGCATTGCTTTCCCGCCAAGTCTCACCCGTCGCCAGTTCGACATCGAACATATGGATCTTGTCATAGGTCACCGGCTGCGCGGCGGCGGGGGCGAATAGCATTGAGCGGTTGGCGTTCTTGCCGCCCGGCACAGCCACAGCCATGGAACCAAGCGCGATAGTCAGCCCCGTATCGCGCGCCAGATCGGCCAGGAAGGGCACAAAAGGCGACTGGTCCTGGGACACGATATGCTCTGCCGCCCGAGAACGGTTGCGGTCAAGCAACAGCGACATTTCCGGAGTAAAGAGCATCGCCGCCCCGCCCTCGCGAGCAGCATAAGCGGCATCGCGGATGCAATCGAAATTGCGGCCCGGATCAGTCCCCGAGCACATCTGCAAGACCGCGATCTTCGGCATCAGCCCGCCAGCAACGCATCAAGCTTGCCCGCAGCTTCCAGCGCGGCGAGATCGTCCGACCCGCCAACGTGCACATCGCCGATGAAGATTTGTGGCACTGTCATCGCGTTGGGTGCGCGGGCGAGCATCTCGTCGCGTCGTGCTCCACCCATGGTGATGTCATGTTCGGTGAATTCGGCGCCCTTTTGCGTCAGCAGCCGTTTGGCCCGCACGCAGAAGGGGCAGGCGAACTTGGTGTAGATATCGATCTGCGGGCTAGCCATAGGTCCCTCTTGCCAAATGCTCTTGAAAGCACGGGTGGATAAACCAGATAGGCGGTGTCGCCGCGTTTCGCCAGTCTTGGGAAACGGCAACGGCGACAAGGCGGGTGCTGCATCCGGCAGGCCCGCATCCGAACCAAATTGCTCAGCCAAGAGGATTTGCAACTATGTCCCGTTTCGATTTCACCCCCTACCGCCGCTCCACCGTGGGCTTTGATCGTCTGTTCGACCTGCTCGAAAATCAGGCGCGCCTGAATGCTGGCGACAATTACCCCCCCTTCAACATCTCGCGCCGGGGCGAGGACAATTACCGCATCACCCTCGCGGTGGCTGGTTTCCGCCCGCAAGATATCGACATCACCGCCCAGCAGAACCTGCTGGTGGTGCAAGGCCGTAAGCGCGACGAGGCTGAGGATGGCTCGGAGCTGATCCATGTCGGAATCGCCAACCGCGGTTTCGAGCGGCGCTTCGAACTGGCCGATTTCGTCCGGGTCGAACGTGCTGATCTGGCCGACGGCTTGCTGATCATCGATCTGGTGCGCGAAGTGCCCGATGCGATGAAGCCCCGCAAGATCGCGATTGGTGGCACCACGACGCTCACCGCCGTCCCGACCAACGAAGGTGACGATACGGCCAGCGCTGCCTGAAGCACGCCCGGTTCAAGCCGATAATGTAAATTAAAGGGGGCGAATCTTGCGATCCGCCCCCCGCGGCTTGCGCCGCCTCATCTGAACCTATCCGTCCGGGTCGCAGAAGACGGACAAGACCAGACAAGCCTGTTTCATAGAGACCCGTCTAAGCGGGGTCGAATCACTGTACAGTTGTACAGCAGCAATTCGTTTGACCCAGCGCAATCGTCCCTAGAAAACCGTTAAATCCGGGCTCCGTCTAATGCGTAAAGGCAACAACACGCAAGGCCTATCTGCAAACCATGTAAGGAAACGACACAGAAAGTCCGGCTTGCGAAACAAAGGATTGCAAAGACTTGCTAAACGCCGGTTTACACTGCGCGGAAGGGTTCAAATGACGTAGCTAACGGCCCGAATTGCGGGCTAAGAAAAGTGACAGGACCTCGATTTAAACGAGTCGTGACTGTTCCAGCGCAGCTGCGATAAACCCGGCGAACAGCGGGTGCGGATCAAATGGCCGCGATTTCAACTCCGGGTGGAACTGCACGCCCACGAACCACGGATGGTCGGGCCGCTCGACAATTTCGGGCAGCAACCCGTCAGGCGACATGCCAGCAAAGATCAGGCCCTGCTTTTCCAGCGGCTCGATGAAGGCGCTGTTGACCTCATACCGATGGCGATGGCGTTCGGAGATGACCTCGGCCCCGCCATAGATCTGCGAGGTGTGGCTGTTAGGGCTGAGCTTGGCCGGGTAGGCGCCCAGACGCATGGTGCCGCCCAGATCGCCGCCTTCGGCGCGGCTTTGGAGGCCTTCCTTGCTCATCCACTCGGTGATGATGCCGACCACCGGGCTATCAGTCGGACCGAACTCGGTCGACGAGGCATCAGCAAAACCGGCCGCACGCGCACCTTCGATGCAGGCCATCTGCATGCCGAGGCAGATGCCAAAGAACGGCACGTTGCGTTCCCGCGCAAAGCGGACGCTGGCGATCTTGCCTTCGCTGCCACGCTCACCAAAGCCGCCGGGGACGAGAATGCCGTGCATCGGCTCCAAAGCGGCGATGATCTGCGATTCGTCGTCGCCTTCGAAGATTTCGGCGTCGATCCACCGGATGTTGACCTTGACCCGGTTGGCCAGACCACCATGCACCAGCGCTTCGTTGAGGCTTTTATAGGCGTCCTGAAGACCGACATATTTGCCGACCACAGCGATGGTCACTTCGCCTTCGGGGTTGAACTGGCGGTCGGTCACATCCTCCCACGCCGAAAGGTCGGGCGCGGGGGCATCGGTGATACCGAATGCGCGGAGCACCTCGGCGTCGAGACCTTCGGCGTGATATTGCTGCGGCACCGCATAGATCGAAGGCGCATCAAGCGCCTGGATCACCGCTTCGGTGCGCACGTTGCAGAACTGCGCGATCTTGCGGCGGTCGCTTTCCGGGATCGGATGCTCGGCGCGGCACAGCAGAATGTCGGGCTTGATCCCCAGGCTCGCCAACTCACGCACGGAGTGCTGGGTCGGCTTGGTCTTCAGCTCGCCCGCGGCCTTGATATAGGGCACCAGCGTCACGTGAACCGAAAGGGTCTGGAGCGGTTCCAACTCGTTCCGGAGCTGGCGGATCGCTTCCATGAAGGGCAGCGATTCGATGTCGCCCACCGTGCCACCAATCTCGCACAGGATGAAATCGTGATCGTCCTGATCGGCGAGCGCGAAGGCTTTGATCTCGTCAGTGACGTGCGGGATCACCTGCACCGTCGCGCCAAGATAGTCGCCGCGCCGTTCGCGCGCGATAATGTCGCGGTAAACCCGGCCAGAGGTGATATTGTCGCTTTGCCGCGCGGAGACCCCGGTGAAGCGTTCGTAATGCCCTAGGTCGAGATCGGTCTCGGCCCCGTCATCGGTCACATAGACCTCACCGTGTTGGTACGGGCTCATCGTGCCCGGATCGACATTGAGATAGGGATCAAATTTACGGATGCGGACCTTGAAGCCGCGCGCCTGCAGGAGGGCCGCCAGTGAGGCTGCCATGAGACCTTTGCCGAGCGAGGAGACCACGCCGCCGGTTATGAAAATGTACCGCGCCATGGGATTTGGGCCTTAAGCAACAGGAGGGATTCGGAGCAAGCGAATTGCGCCGCACAGGATGCGCGCCATCCACAGTCACGTAGATTTTATGGCCGCGGGGCAGCAGCGCGCCGCCCCTTGCGGACGATTACTGGCCGGCCGGAGCCGCAGGTGCCGGTGCAGCGGGCGCGGGCGCCGCTTCGTTCGGGGCCGGAGCCGGAGCAGGATCGGCCAACAGGTCAGGCACTGCCGGAGCCGCTGCACCCGGTGCATTGCGGTCGAGCGTGCTCGTCACCCCGCCGACGCGGCTTTCACGCACGGCGAGCGCTGCCAGAACGATCGAGAGCGTCACGAAGGCCACTGCCAGCCACTTGGTCGACCGGGTCAGGAAATCCGCCGCACCGCGCGCGCCAAATGCCCCGCCGGGGCTGGAGCCGATACCGAGCCCGCCGCCTTCGGAGCGCTGCATCAGCACGACGCCGACCAGCGCGGCGGCCACGAGGGCCTGGATCACGGTGAGGAAGATGAACAGGGACATGAACGATTCTCGTGGCCGAGGGCGATTGACCGCCCGGTTGCATTGCTTGCGCGCCATGTAGGGGCGCAAGGCCTGCGCGGCAAGCCCGCACCGCCTTCACGCCCGTCACAGCATTGGCGCGCTCAGTTCTCGAACGGCTCGCTTGCGGCAAGGGCTATGCCCATGAAGCTATCCGCCGTCAGGCTCGCCCCGCCCACCAACGCGCCGCCGACATCGGGGACAGCGAAGATCGCAGCGGCATTCTCGGGCTTAACCGAGCCGCCATAGATAATGCGCACGTCGCGCCCATGCTCCTCGCCGAACAGCTCGACCAAAAGCGCGCGGATCGCGCCGTGCATCTCGGCGATATCGTCGGTGGTGGCGGCATTGCCGGTGCCGATCGCCCAAATCGGCTCATAGGCGACCGTCAGCTTGTCGCCTATGTCGGCGGGCAGTTGGTCCGCTGGCGGGAGTGAGGCCTTGAGCTGCCTCTTCACGAAGGCGACCGCCTTGCCCGATTCGCGCGTCTCCGCGCTTTCGCCGCAGCACATGATGATCCGCAGGCCCGCGGCCAGCGCGGCTTCAGCCTTGGCGCGCACGCGGGCATCGCCTTCGCTATGTTCGGTGCGGCGTTCGGAATGGCCGAGGATCACGAACTTCGCGCCCGCATCAGCGATCATCGCCGCCGAGATATCGCCCGTATGCGCGCCGCCATCCATATGGTGGCAGTCCTGCGCGCCAACGCCGATCTGTTCGGCTTCGCGGTGGATCGGATGGATCAGCGTGTAAGGCGGCGCAAGCGCCACCTCGACCTTCATGTGACGCTGAGCCGCACGGTCGATCGCGCGCGCTTCGGACAGCATCGCGCGGGTACCGTGCATCTTCCAGTTTCCGACGATATAGGGTCGGCGGGTCATGACTTGTCCTGCACTTTATATAATTGAGAGGGATAGCCCTGGGCGGGTTATGATTCTGTGCTCGCTGTAGTGGCCCGGGTCCCGGTTCGCTAGCCGAGGAAGTCGGACTAGTCAAAACGCGCAGCCACCTGTTGCCGTGCGGTCGCAGGGCCTCTAAAGCGCCCGGGCAACGCGAGTGATCGCGGTGTGCGCTAAGGGCGCTCGCGTCCTGCCATCAGCCAGCCTCGGATGGGTCAATTACGCCATGTTTTCGTTTTTCCGCCGCTTTTTCCAGTCGAAGATCGGGCTGCCGATCTTTCTTGCGTTCCTTGGCCTGATGGCGCTGGCCTTCGTGGCGTCGGACCTCGGCAACACGAATTTCGGCGGCGTGACCAATACCGACCGCATGGCTGTGGTGGGCGGTGAAGCGATTCCGATTTCCGATCTTACCGTCTCGGCGAACAACGCGCTGGCGCAGGTTCGCCAGCGCAATCCGACGCTGACCATGCCCGAATTCATCGCTGAGGGTTCGCTTGACGAAGTGGTCAAGCAGATGATCGATCGTTTCGCCGTGGGCCAATATGGCAAGGACTATGGCCTGCGCGCGGGCGAAAACCTGGTGAACAGCGAGATTTTGCAGATTCAGGCCTTCCAGGGTCTCACCGGCCAGTTCGACCAGCAGGCCTATCTTGCCGCTATCGGCCAGCGCGGCCTTACTGACGCGACCTTCCGCCGTGACCTCGCGATTGATCTGATCGAACAGCAATTGCTGCGCTCGGCAGTGGCCTCGCCGCAGTTGCCTGAAAAGGTCGCGCGACAATATGCCGCGCTGGTGCTGGAAAAGCGCAAGGGCGAGATCGCTCTGATTCCGAGCGCCGCGTTCGCTCCCGCCGGAAACCCGTCCGAAAGCCAGCTGACCGCCTGGTATAACGACAACCGTGCCCAGTTCATCCGCCCCGAGCGGCGCACGCTGCGTTTCGCGGTGTTGGGTACGGACACGCTCAAGGTCAACGCCGCGCCCACCCAGGCCGAAATCGCCGAGCGGTTCAAGCGCGATGCCGCCAAGTATCAAGCGAGCGAGAGCCGCATCGTCTCCAGCTTTGTTGTGCCTACCGAGGACGCGGCCAAGGCGCTCGCCGCCCGCATCCGCGCCGGAGCCTCGCTTGAGGCGGTCGCGCGCGAGGCGAACTTCACCGCCTCACGCTCACCGGCGCGCACCCGCGAAGCCATGGCAAGCGCCACCAGCTTCGCCTTTGCTCAGGCCGCCTTCAAGGCAAGCGAGGGCGGCGTTGTCGATCCGGCACAGGGGACGCTCGGCTGGTATGTGGCGCGGGTCGACACAATCCAACGCGCGCCCGCCCGCACGCTGGCGCAGGTCACGCCTGAACTGACCGAACAGCTCACCACCGAAAAGCGCGCCGCCGCAATCGCCGATCTCACCTCGGAAATCGAAGCCGAAATCGATGGCGGCACGGCCCTGGCCGAAGTGGCCAAGGCCTATGGGCTGAAGGTCGAGACCACGCCGGCGCTGCTGGCGGATGGGCGCGCCTTCGGGCAGCCGCAGGTGCAGATCGTTCCGCAGCTCGCACCGCTGCTCAGCACTGCCTTCCAGATGGAAGAGAGCGAGCCGCAGCTGGCGCAGATCGAAGCCGAACAATTCGTGATCTTCGAAGTCGCCCGGGTCGATGAAGCTCGCGCCGCGCCGCTCGCCGAAGTGCGTGAAGGCGCAATCGCCGGGTGGAAGCGCAGTCAGGGTGCGGTCCTCGCCAAGCAGGCGGCTGACCGGATCATGGCCAAGGTGCGTGCCGGAACCCCGCTGGCCGCTGCGATGGCCGCCGAAAACAAGCCCGGTTTCGAGCGTGAAGCGATCAATCTGGAACGCCGCGAACTGCTCGCCAGCCAGCGCCAGCGGATTGCGCCGCCGTTGGTGCTGCTGTTCAGCATGGCCGAAGGAACGGTGAAATCGCTCGAAGGCCCGCGCGGGCTCGGCTGGTATGTCGTCGCGCTGGAGGACATCAGCACCCTGCCGCTCGACCAGGAACCCAACCTCGTCACCCAGACCCGCCAGCAGCTTGGCACGGCGCTGAGCGATGAATATCGCGCGCAGGCGGCGGCTGCTATGCGCAAGTCGCTGGGCGTGACCCGCAACGAGCCCGCCATCGCGGCGGTGCGCAAGCGGCTCTCGGGCGAACAGTAAGCGACTGGCGGGCTGGCTTCGTGACTGCACCCCTCTCCGGCGCTGCCACAGGCCTGCCCGAAAACGCCGCCGTAGCCGCAGCCATGCTGGCCGAGGGCCGCGCGGCGCTGGTGTGGCGGCGGATCATTGCCGACAGCGACACGCCCGTGGGCGCAGCGCGGCGGCTGATCGTGCCGGGGCGCGGCGATTTCCTGCTCGAATCGGTCGAAGGCGGCGAAGTGCGCGGGCGTTACAGCCTGCTGGGCCTCGACCCTGATCTGGTGTTCCGGGCCAAAGGCAACGCGGCCGAGATTAACCCCGACTGGCGCATTGACCGCGAGGCCTTCTCCCCCTGCCCCGGCGGTGCGCTGGCGGAACTGCGCGCGCTGGCGGCCACCTGCCGCATCGACCCGATGCCTGAAGGCCTGCCGCCCGCGCTTGCGTGCCTCGTCGGCTATCTGGGTTACGAGACCATCGGGCTGGTCGAGACCCTGCCCCGCGCCGCCGACAGCTCGCTCGATCTGCCCGACATGCTGTTCGTGCGGCCCACGGTCATTCTGGTGTTCGACGGCCTGACCAACGCGCTGTTCGCCATCGCCCCGATTTGGGAGGCGAGCGATCCCGCCGCCGCCGTCGAACGCGCGGGCGAGCGGATCGACGCGACCCTCAGCCAGCTCGGTCAGGCCATGCCTGCGGCCCCTGTCGATGCGGTGCCAGACAGCTTGCCCGATCTTGCCCCCGTCATCGCGCCGGACGACTACAAGGCGATGGCCCTGCGCGCGAAGGACTACATCCTCGCGGGCGACATCTTCCAAGTGGTGTTGGCCCAGCGCTTCACCTGCCCCTTCACTCTGCCCCCCTTGGCGCTCTACCGCGCGCTTCGGCGGGTGAACCCCTCGCCGTTCCTCTATTTCCTTGACCTTCCGGGCTTCGCGCTGGTGGGATCGAGCCCCGAAATCCTCGTCCGGGTGCGTCCGAACGACAAGGGCGAGAACGAAGTTACCATCCGCCCGATTGCCGGCACCCGCCCTCGCGGCGCGACGCGTGAGGAAGACCTCGCCAACGAAGCCAGCCTGCTCGCCGATCCCAAGGAGCGGGCCGAGCATCTGATGCTTCTCGATCTCGGGCGCAATGATGTCGGCCGGGTCGCGGCGGCGGGAACGGTGGAGGTCACCGACAGCTTCACGATCGAGCGTTACAGCCACGTCATGCACATCGTCAGCAATGTCATCGGCAATCTCGCGCCCGACAAAGACGCACTCGACGCGCTGTTTGCAGGCTTCCCGGCAGGCACCGTATCAGGCGCGCCCAAGATCCGCGCCTGCGAAATCATCGCTGAACTCGAGCCCGAAACGCGCGGAGCCTATGCGGGCGGCGTGGGCTATTTCGCCCCGGATGGCAGCCTTGATAGCTGCATCGTGCTTCGCACCGCCGTGGTGAAGGACGGGGTGATGCATGTGCAGGCGGGCGCGGGCATCGTCGCCGATTCCGATCCCGATTACGAACTCGCCGAATGCCGCGCCAAGTCCGGCGCGCTGATCGCCGCCGCGCGTGAGGCTGTGCGGGTCGCGGGCGAGCCGGGGTATGGCCAGTGACGCGCGCATCTCTGCTTACCGCCGGTCTGATCCTCGCCCTCTCCGCTTGTTCCGAGGCGCCGGCGGGTGATGCGGTGGTCACCGTCAACCTTGATGGGTCGCCGGTCAAGCGAGGCACTTCGCCCTCCCCCACGCCTAGCGTGGCTGCCGGACCGTCCGCTTGCCGCAGCGTGACTTTTGAAACCGTCGCGCTCACCCATTGCATTGCCGATCCCGCCACGCACGCGATCACCATGGCGAACCTGAGCGCAGACAAGCAGCCCTTCGGTTCGCTCTCTGCCTTCGCGGGGAGCGTCGATCCCGAACGTATCGCCTTCGCCGTCAATGGCGGGATGTACGGCGATGACCTCAAACCCATCGGCTACTACGTCCAGAACGGCGAGCGGCTGGGCGAGCTCAACCGCGCAAACGGCGACGGCAATTTCTACATGAAGCCCAACGGGGTGTTCTTCGGCACCGGCAACACATGGCGGGTGCTGGGGAGCAACACCTTCTTCGAGACGGTGGGCGACCGGCCGAATTTCGGCACGCAATCCGGCCCGCTGCTGTTGATTGATGGTAAGCTCCACCCGGAGATTCAGGCCGACGGCCCGTCAAAGGCGATCCGCAACGGCGTTGGCGTCGATGCTTCGGGCAAAGCGCATTTCGTGATTTCCGACGCGCCGGTCAGCTTCGGGCAATTGGCGCGCTTCTTCCGCGATGAGCTGAAGGTGTCGACCGCGCTCTACCTCGACGGGCAGGTGTCGAGCCTGTGGGACCCGGCGAGCGGGCGGCAGGATAAGGGCCGCGTGGGGCCAATCATCGTGGTGACCAAGCGCGAGAAGGCAGCCGCAGAATGATTCTCGTTATCGACAATTACGACAGCTTTACCTTCAACCTCGTCCATTACCTGATGGAGCTGGGGGCCGAGGTGCGCGTGGAACGCAACGACGCAATGACGGCCGGAGATGCCTTGCGCACCAATGCGGCAGGCTTCCTGATCTCGCCCGGTCCCTGCACGCCGACCGAGGCGGGCATCAGCCTCGATCTGGTCGCGGCCTGTGCCGATGCGGGCAAGCCGCTGATGGGGGTGTGTCTCGGCCATCAAGCAATCGGCCAGCATTTCGGCGGCACCGTGCAGCGCGGCGGGTTGATGCATGGCAAGACCTCACCGGTCACGCATGACGGGACGGGCGTGTTTGCCGGCCTGCCTTCGCCGTTCATCGCGACCCGGTACCACAGCCTTGAGGTGGTGAATGTGCCGCCCGAGTTGATCGCCAATGCTCACGCGGAAACGCCCGGCTCCGATCACCCGAGCGTGATGGGCTTCCGCCACGAAAGCCTCCCGATCCACTCGGTGCAATTCCACCCCGAAAGCATCGCCACCGAACATGGCCACGCGCTGCTGGCGAATTTCGTGCGGCTGTGCGGTCTGGAGCCGGTGATGCCTGCAAGGCTGACGGCATGAACACCCTCCCCGATGTCAACGCACCGCTCAGCGAGGCCGAGGCCGAAGCCGCCTTCGGCGTGCTGTTGGATGGCGCACCGTCCGAAAGCGAGATCGAAGCCTTCCTCGTCGCCCTGTCGGCGCGCGGGGAGACGGCGGACGAAATCGCGGGCGCAGCGCGGGCGCTCCGGGCACGCCTGATCCCGATCAACGCCCCCGAAGACGCAATCGACGTCTGCGGGACGGGGGGCGACGGGCATCACACCTTGAACGTCTCGACCGCCGTCAGCCTCGTGGTTGCCGCCTGCGGTGTGCCGGTCGCCAAGCACGGCAACCGTGCGGCGTCGTCGAAAGCGGGCGCGGCGGATACGCTGGAAGCGCTCGGCCTCGACATGGACGCCGCTGGGCGGACGGCGGAACGCACCCTCGCCGAAATCGGCATCTGCTTCCTGTTTGCCAAGAACCATCACCCCGCGATGGCGCGCATCCAGCCCATCCGCCTGAAAATCGGCAAGCGCACGATCTTCAACCTGATGGGCCCGCTGTCGAATCCCGCGAAGGTGACAAGCCAGCTGATCGGCATTGCTCGACCCGCCTATGTCCCGATCTATGCCGGCGCGATGGCGCGGCTCGGCACCGGCAAGTCGCTGATTGTCTCGGGCGACGAAGGCCTCGACGAATTGAGCCTCGCGGGCGGCAACGAGGTGGCAGTGGTCACCGGCAACGCCTTTACGATGGAGCGCTTGGATGCGAGCATCGCCGGATTGCCGCACGCCCCGATCGAAGCGATCCGCGGTGATGATGCGAAGCACAATGCGGCGGCATTGAAGGCGTTGCTGATGGGCACCCCCGGCCCCTATCGCGATGCTGTGCTGCTCAATGCAGCCGGTGCGCTGACGGTCGCGGGCCGCGGGAACGACTGGACGGAACGCGCAGCAATGGCGGGCGAGGCGCTGAATTCGGGCGCGGCGATGGGGCTGCTCGAACGCTGGATCGAAATGGCAAAGTAACCCCACCCGTTCGCCCTGAGCTTGTCGAAGGGCCGTACTTCCTCTTATCTGCCGCTCGAAGAAAAACGGTGCTTCGACAGGCTCAGCACGAACGGTAGTTTTTTAGGTGAACAAGCTCGAAGAAATCTGCGCCACCAAGCGCGAGGAAGTCGCGGCCCGCAAGCCGCAGGCGACCCTCGCCGCGCTCGAAGCCGCTGCCGCCGCGCAGACGGCCCCGCGCGGGTTCGAGGCTGCCCTGCGCGCGCGCGCTGCCGATGGCTACGCCCTGATCGCCGAGATCAAAAAGGCGAGCCCGTCCAAAGGCCTGATCCGCGCCGATTTCCACCCCGCCGCCCACGCCGCCGCCTATGAAGCAGGGGGTGCAGCGTGCCTATCGGTGCTGACCGACGCGCCCTATTTCCAGGGGCACGAGGATTACCTCATCGCCGCCCGCGCCGCCTGCGCACTGCCGGTGCTGCGCAAGGATTTCATGGTCGACCCGTGGCAATGTCTTGAAGCCCGAAGCATCGGGGCCGACGCGATCCTGATCATCGTCGCCGCGCTGGAGGACAGCGTTATGGCCGAAATCGAGAGTGCGGCGCGCGATCACGGCATGGACGTGCTGGTCGAAGTCCATGACGAGGCCGAGCTGGAGCGCGCCGCGCGTGTGCTCAAATCGCGCCTGATCGGGGTCAACAACCGCGACCTCAAGACTTTCACCACCAGCCTCGCCGTCACCGAACGCCTCGCCCCGCTCGCGCCGGAAGGCACGCTGCTGGTGGGCGAAAGCGGGATCAACACCCATGCCGACATCGCCCGGCTGGAAGCCGCAGGCGTGCGCACCTTCTTGGTCGGCGAAAGCCTGATGCGCGCTGACGATATTGCGAGTGCCACCACCGCGCTGCTGAGCGGGCTGGCCTGATCAAAGCGCTGACTGTCCTACTTGGTGAAAATCGGGCAAGGCTTCAGCCATGACACACCCGCCCCAACCCCTTAGCCAAGTCCACGACCGTGCCTGCGCCTGGCCGGGTTTTTCGCTTCTGGACGGTGTCTCACGTGTCTCCAACACGGTGGTTCGGCAAGCTTGTGGGGCTTCAAGATGAACGATAGCGGTGCGCGACTCACTCACCTTAGCGAAGACGGCGCGGCCCGCATGGTCGATGTCGGCGGCAAGCCCGCCACCGCGCGGCGGGCTGTGGCGTCGGGCCGGATCACCATGTCCGAGCAGGCGCTTGCCGCGATCCGGGCGGGCAACGCGCCCAAGGGCGATGTGCTCGGCACCGCACGCATCGCCGGGATCATGGCAGCCAAGCGCACTGGCGATCTCATCCCCCTGTGCCACCCGCTCGGGCTTGAAGCGGTAAGCGTGGACTTCGAATATGAGGAAGGCGCCATCCGCGCCACCGCCACCGCCTCGCTGACCGGGCGTACCGGCGTAGAAATGGAAGCGATGACAGCGACTTCTGTAGCACTCCTCACAATCTATGACATGGCCAAGGCCATCGACAAGGGCATGGTCATCTCCGACATCCGCCTGATCGCCAAGTCCGGTGGCAAGTCGGGCGACTGGAACGCGCCACTTTGACCGACCTGCTGGGCCTCGAACAAGCGCAAGCCCGTCTGCTGGCGCTGGCCCCGCTGCTGCCGCTGGAGTCGATCCCAACCGAGGCGGCGCTTGGCCGCATCATCGCCGAGGATATCCGCGCGGCCCGCACCCAGCCTGCTGCCGACCTGTCGGCGATGGACGGCTATGCGCTCACCCCCGATGAAGGTCCGTGGACGCTTGTCGGGGAGAGCCGTGCCGGTGCACCCTTCCCCGGCACGCTTACCCCAGGCGAATGCGTGCGGATCTCAACCGGTGCGATCGTGCCCCAAGGCGCGGACCGGGTGTTGCTTCAGGAAGACGCGGTGCGAGACGAAAGCACCGTCACCGCCACCGAACTGCCTCCGCCCGGCCGCCACATCCGCCTGGCCGGGTTCGACTTTCGCAGCGGCGACCTGCTCCTGACCCGTGGCACCCGCATCACCGCGGGCCGGATGGCGCTGGCGCTGGCCGCTGGGCATGGGCAAGTCACGGTCACCCGCCCCGTCCGCGTCGCAGTGATGGACAGCGGGGACGAGCTGGCGAGCGACCCGGCCCACTGCCTCCCCCACCAGATCCCCGCCAGCAATGCCGCGATGATCGCGGCCCTGATCGCGCCATTGGGCTGCGAGGTCGTCCGGATCGGTCCCGTCCCCGATGACCGCGCGGCGCTCGCCGCGGCGCTGGCACAGGCCGAAGCGTCCGACATCCTCATCACCTCGGGCGGCGCGTCGGTCGGCGATCATGACCTCATTAAGCCTGCACTGACCGATTGGGGCGCGCAGATCGCGTTCTGGAAGATCGCGATCAAGCCGGGCAAGCCGCTGCTGGTCGCCACGCGCGGCTCGCAAGTGGTGCTGGGGCTTCCGGGCAATCCGGTGTCGAGCTTCGTCACCGCGCTCCTGTTTGCCCTGCCGCTGATCCGCGCGAGCCAGGGCGATCCCGATCCGCTGCCCAAGCCTGAGACGCTGCGCGCGGGCGAGGATCTGCCTGCGGTCGGTCCTAGGCGCGAGTTCCTGCGCGCGGTGCGTAATGGCGACCATGTGCGACTGGCCGGATCGCAGGATTCCTCCGCACTGTCCGCATTGGCCGAGGCCGATTGCTTGATTGACCGCCCAGCGCATTCTCCTGCCCTGCACGCAGGCGAGCCCGTTCCGGTGTTCAAGCTCCAAAATGGCTGAAATGCGCGGATTTGGCGCAAGGCGCGCTTGACACCTGACATTGAGTTGCCTAATTGTTCCTTGTTCGTTCACCTTAATGGCGGATCGAACGTGCATGCAACGCACCACGCGCTGACCGGCGCGGGTGCCTCTTGGAGCACAAGTGGGACTGGCGCTTGGCCGATGGGTCGGGCGTGAATGCGACCAAGGGAGATTTGATCCATGCTGACGGCCAAGCAGCACGAGTTGATCCGTTTCATCCAGCAGCGGCTGGAGGAGACCGGGATCTCGCCGAGTTTCGAGGAAATGAAGGAAGCGCTCGAACTGAAGAGCAAGTCGGGCGTGCACCGGCTGATTTCCGCACTGGAAGAACGCGGCTTCCTGCGCCGCCTGCCCAACCGGGCGCGTGCGCTGGAAGTGATCCGCCAGCCTGAAGATGCGACTCCTACCCGTGCCGCTGTGTCCGCGGGTGACAACGTGGTGCCAATGGTTCCGCCCGCCCCGCGCGTTGCGGAAGCGGTCGCCGCGAACGATGTGATCGAACTCCCGCTGCATGGCCGGATCGCGGCTGGCGCCCCGATAGAGGCGCTGGAAGGCCAGACCACCTTGCCGGTACCGGCTGCACTGCTTGGGCCGGGTGAGCACTATGCGCTCGAAGTGTCGGGCGACTCGATGGTCGAGGCCGGAATCTTCGATGGCGATTTCGCGCTGGTGCGGCGGACAAACACCGCACGTGACGGGGAGATCGTGGTTGCGCTGGTGCGCGGCGAGGAAGCGACGCTCAAGTACTTGCGGCGCGAAGGGAGTCAGGTGCGGCTTGATCCGGCCAATGCGGCCTATGATCCGCAATTCTACCGCCCTGACGAAGTCGAAGTGCAGGGCAAGCTGGCAGGTTTGCTGCGGCGCTATCACTGAGGCGCTGGCGCTGTTTGCGGATGCAGAGCGTGTTTTCGGTCGTGATTACCCCGCGATTGCAAACGCTTAGAGAAATGTAAGGCCGCGTCACGGGATCCCTTGAGGCGGCCTTGCTGGTTCCAGCCCCCCGTCAGGCTGCGTTTGGCCCACGTTAGGCCCGCCTGGGTCCGGACTCGTTGCGGCTGCCGGGAGGGCGCGGCGGGGGCGATCTTCCTTAATCCGCCACCAGCCATGCGAACCTTGCCCCGCCGCGACCGTCGTCACGGTCTGACTGGCGAGATTGATCGACAGTCCCCCGCTCCGCCGCAGATAGCGCCGATCCGCCTTGAGCCAGCGCGGACGGCAGGAGCGGGGGAGAAACCGCTCCGATATAACCACATCCGCCTCGGCGCAGGCCGCGGCCAAGGCGCGCTCCTCGACCTGCTCACGCCCGCGCCCCAGCAAGAGCACCCAGTCCCGCCCGCCGCGGTCCAAGATCAGCGTGCAGAACGCCGAAGTGCAACGCGCGCCCTCCCAGTCCGCCAGCGGCAAAGGCTCAGCCGCAACGCCGGCAAGCTCCATCAGATTGTCGAGGGTGTAGGACGAACGGCTGTCGTGCAAAGACAGCAGCTGCGGCGATCCATCAGGACCGGGGACAGTGATGCCCACCTGCTGCCCGTCACCTGCCACCAATAGATCGGGGATCGGGGTCAGCGCCACCAGCACGCTCGCCAGCATTACTGGGACCAACCCCGCAAGCCGAACCGACCCGCTCCAGAGCCCGAGCCATAGCCCGCCCGCCGCAAACAATCCGACCGCAAAGCCGCTGATCTGCGGCATCAGCGTGACCGCCCCCGCCTGCCCCGCCGTAACATGGGCAATGGCGAGCAACAGCGCGAGCGAGCGCCCGACCAGCCACCACGCCGGGCCGCCCAAGCCGATCAGATCGAATAACAAACCCAGCGCAATCAACGGCATGGAGACGAAGGTGACCAACGGAATCGCAACCACATTGGCGACCGCGCCGTACAATCCGGCCCGATGGAAATGGAACAGCACGATCGGCATCAGTGCCAATTCGATCACCACCCCGGTCACGAACAGCATCACAACTTGACGCCCTAGCCGCACAAACCAAGCCTCCTCGCGTGGGGCAAGAAAGGCGCGGACCGGCGCGCTGTTCGACAGGGCGATGATCGCCAGCACTGCGGCAAAGCTCATCTGGAAGCTCGGGCCAATCGCGCTCTCGGGCCAGAGCAGCAGCACGAAGCCCGCCCCCACCGCCACCATCCGCAGCGAGAGTGCCTCCCTGCCCAGCGCCAGCGCACCCAGCACCAGCAGCGCGGCAATGCAGCTGCGCACCGTGGGCACCTCCGCGCCGGTCAGCAGCGTATAACCGATCCCGGCCAGCGCGCCGACCCCCGCCGCGACTACCGGCAGCCGCACCCGCAAGGCCAGCGCCGGCCACAGCGCCAGCAGGCGTAGCGCGGCGAAATAGGCCGCCGCGATCACCGCGCTGACGTGCAGCCCGCTGATCGACAGCAGGTGGGTGAGGCCCGAATCGCGCATCGCTACCTCGTCAGCCTCGGCGATCCCCCCGCGGTCACCGCTGGCAAAGGCCGCTGCGATGGCCCCCGGCGAACCCTCAACCCGCGCGCGGACATAGGTCGAAAGCCACCGCTGCACATTGGCTATCCCGCCGTCTTCAGGCGCGGGTCGAATCAGCGTCAACGGGCCAACCATAGTGCCGGTCGCCGCCAAGCCCTTGAACCACGCCGCTCGCGCAAAGTCATAGCTCCCGGGCAGCATCGGGCTCGCTGGCGGCATCAACCGGGCGCGCAGGCGCACCACCGCGCCCTCGGTGAGGCCAGCGGGCACCCCGGCCTCGCCAAGGGCTGCCAGCGGCACGTTGACTCTGACCTTGCGCGCCGCTCCGGTCTCAGCGCCTTCCACTGGCAGCCGCACCGCCAAGGTCAACCGCAACCTGTCATCGGCTGGCTGATCCTCGCGCGCCAGCACATGGCCTTCGAGCAAGGTGACAACCGGAGCGAGGATCGGCGGCGCCCCTACAATCGCCGAGCGGGCCCACACGGTCGCAATCCCGCCTGCGAACACCAGCCCGCACACGACCAGCGCGAGGCGCAGATTAGCGCGGGCCTCATCAGCGCCACTCCCGGTCGGCCATACCGTCAGCGCGCCCAGCGCGATCCCGACGCCGCCCGCCATCGCCGCGATCCAGTGCCACCCCTGAGGCAGCACAAACCATGTGATAATCCCGAGCGCGAACACCACCGCCAGCCACGGCGCGCGGTCGAAACCGGCCTCGCCCAAAAAGCGCTCGGCCCTGTCCAGTAGCCGCCCGCCGAGGCCTCGGGTGCTGGACATTCGGCGCATGGTTTGCCAAGGGCGCGGCGTCGGTTCTCCGGGGCTACTCAGGCCGCCCGGGTTCTCCCCCATCGGAATGATCGGCACATCGCGCATCGGCTTGTCCCCCCGACAGGCCCGGCATGCGCCCAAGCCGTTCAAATTGAACAGGAAGTCGAAGCCAATGGCAAGCGAAAGCAGCACCCCCCTCGCAAGCGCGCCGGGCGAAGTCGTGACCCGCTTCGCCCCCTCGCCCACCGGGTTCCTGCACATCGGCGGCGCGCGCACCGCGCTGTTCAACTGGCTCTATGCCCGCCACCACGGCGGCCGCACGCTGCTACGGATCGAGGATACCGACGCCAAGCGTTCCACCCAGGTGGCGATTGACGCGATCATCGAAGGGCTCGATTGGCTCGGGCTCGATTACGATGCGCCGCCGGTGTTCCAGTCAGACCGGGCCGAGCGCCATGCCGAAGTCGCGTGGCAATTGCTGAAAGCAGGCCACGCTTACAAGTGCTTCGCCACCCCCGAAGAGCTTGAAGCGATGCGCAACGACCAGCGCATGAACAAGCAACCCCTGCGTTATGACGGGCGTTGGCGCGACCGCGACCCTTCGGAGGCGCCGGAGGGCGCGCCCTTCACGATCCGTCTCAAGACCCCGACCGAGGGCGACGTCACCATCCACGACCAGGTGCAAGGCGCGGTGACGGTGAGGAACGAGGAAATCGACGATTACATCATCCTGCGCGCGGACGGGACGCCGACCTATATGCTCGCGGTGGTGGTCGACGATCACGACATGGGCGTGACCCACGTCATCCGCGGCGATGATCACCTCAACAATGCCTTCCGCCAGCTACCGATCAACCGCGCGATGAACGCGATCGAGAGCAATTGGCCCGATCCGGTCTATGCTCACATTCCGCTGATCCACGGATCGGACGGGGCAAAGCTGTCCAAGCGCCACGGTGCGCTTGGCGTTGAGGCCTATCGCGACGAATTCGGCATCCTGCCCGAAGCGCTGTTCAATTACCTGCTGCGGCTTGGCTGGGGCCACGGCGACCGCGAGGAAATCACCCGCGATGAGGCCGTCGAACTGTTCGACCTGGCCGGCGTTGGCAAGAGCCCGTCGCGCTTCGACATGAAGAAGCTCGAAAACCTGAACGGCCATTACCTGCGCGAGGCCGAGGATGCGCGCCTTGCCGCATTGGTTGCCGCGCGGATTGGCGAGACGGCCGACGAAGACCTGCTCGCCCGCGCCATGCCAGTGCTCAAAGTGCGCGCAAAGAACCTCAATGAAGTGGTTGAAGGCGCAACATTTCTGTTCGCCAAGCGTCCGCTCGCCATGACCGAGAAGGCCGCTGCTTTGCTCGAAGGCGATGCGCCCGCGATCCTACGCAAGATTCACGACCATTTGGCTGCGCAAAACGACTGGACAAGCGAGGCGCTCGAAGCCACTACGAAGGCGCTCGCCGAGGAGCAGGGATTGGGACTTGGCAAGCTGGCGCAGCCGATGCGAGCGGCGCTGACCGGGACGACCACTTCACCCGGTATCTTTGACGTACTGGTCCTCTTGGGCCGGGACGAAGCTCTCGCTCGGCTCGACGCACAGGCTGCGTAGCCGCGCCGCTGCGGGGGCAGAAAACTTGGACAGGAGAAACATCGTGGCAGACAAGCTGGCGAAACTCGAACTCGGGGGCAAAACCTTCGACTATTCCGTGCTCGAAGGCAGCACCGGGCCGGATGTGATCGACATCCGCAAGCTCTACGCACAAACCGGGGCCTTCACCTTCGATCCGGGCTTCACCTCGACCGCCAGCTGTGAAAGCGCGCTGACCTATATCGATGGCGATGAAGGCGTGCTGCTGCACCGCGGCTACCCGATCGGGCAACTGGCCGAGCATTCGAGCTTCATGGAAGTCAGCTACCTGCTGCTCAATGGCGAGTTGCCGAGCAAGGATGAGCTTGACGACTTCAGCTACACCATCACCCGCCACACTATGCTGCACGAGCAGCTGATGACCTTCTACCGCGGCTTCCGCCGCGATGCGCACCCGATGGCGATCATGTGCGGCGTGGTCGGCGCGCTGTCGGCGTTTTATCACGACAGCACCGATATTTCCGATCCGACCCACCGCACGATCAGCTCGCACCGGCTGATCGCCAAGATGCCGACCATTGCGGCGATGGCGTACAAGTATTCGGTCGGCCAGCCCTTCGTCTATCCGGACAACTCGCTGAGCTACACCGGCAACTTCCTGCGCATGACCTTCGGCGTGCCGGCTGAGCCCTACATCGTGAACCCGGTGGTGGAGCGCGCGCTCGACCGCATCTTCATCCTCCACGCCGATCACGAACAGAACGCTTCGACCTCGACTGTGCGTCTTGCCGGTTCCTCGGGCGCGAACCCGTTTGCCTGCATCGCGGCCGGCATTGCCTGTCTGTGGGGCCCGGCGCATGGCGGCGCGAATGAAGCTGCGCTCAACATGCTCAAGGAAATCGGCACGCCCGACAAGATCCCGCATTACATCGAGCGGGCAAAGGACAAGAACGATCCGTTCCGCCTGATGGGCTTCGGCCACCGCGTGTACAAGAACTACGACCCGCGCGCGACCGTGATGCAAAAGACCGTACGTGAGGTGTTCGAAGCGCTGAAGGTCACTGATCCGCTGTTCGAAACCGCGCTGCGGCTGGAAGAGATCGCATTGAACGATCCCTACTTCATCGAGAAGAAGTTGTTCCCGAATGTCGACTTCTATTCGGGCATCATCCTTTCGGCGATCGGCTTCCCGACCACCATGTTCACCGCGCTCTTCGCGCTGGCCCGCACCGTCGGCTGGGTGGCGCAGTGGAACGAAATGATCAGCGATCCCGGCCAGAAGATCGGGCGTCCGCGCCAGCTCTACACCGGCCCGACCGAGCGCGATTACATCTCGCTCGATAAACGCTAAGCCGAGTAAATACCTATGATGATGCTCCGCGCGGCAGGCATATTCCTGTTCGCGATGGGCATCATCTGGGCCTTACAGGGCGCCGGATTATTGGCGTGGCCAGCGGACAGCTTCATGCTCGGGCAAGACAATTGGGTGCTGCGCGGACTTGCGACGGCGGCAATTGGCGGCGCGCTGCTTGGCCTGGTTCATTACCGTCAGCGCAGGTGACGTTCTAAGGTGGGATTGGCGAAACGCGGTCTACCTCAGCCGCGCGGCAGTTCGAGCCGGAACAATGCTCCTCCACCCTGCGCACTCTCCACTGTCAGACTGCCATCCATCGCCTCGGCCAGACGGCGCGAGATATAGAGGCCGAGACCTGAACCCCTATCTCGTCCGCCGTCATTGTCGCGGCCCAGACGCTCGCCCTTGTCGAAGATCCGCTCGGCCTGTTCGGGTGTGACGCCGGAGCCTTCATCGGCGACGGTGACAGCCACCCTGCCCTCACTCGCTCCGTGCGCCGTGATCGTGACTGTGCTCGCCGCGGGCGAATAGGCGATCGCATTGCCGATCAGGTTGATGAGGATCTGGAGCACCCGCCGGAACTCGGCCGTGGCAACCGCCTCGCCATGCACGCCCTCGGTCACCAGCACGGTGTCGCGGTTGCGCGCACGCACACCGAGAATGCCTGCGGCCCGCACGGCTGCATCAGCCAGATCGACCGGTTCTTTCGCCGTGGCAAAGCCGGGGGTCTCGACCACTTCAAGATCGGCGAGATCATCAAGCATCGCGGCAAGATGCTGCCCGGCGCTGGCGATGGTGCCGGCATATTCGCTGTATTCGTCGCGCAACGGCCCGGCGAGCCGAGCGCGGATCGTCTCGGCATTGGCGATGATGCGTGCGACCGGCTGGCGCAACACCGGGGTGAGCGCAGTGCCGACAAGCCGTGTGGGCGAGGTTTCGGGTGCGCCGTCCTCGGCCGGATCGGGCTCGATCGGCGCGGTGAGCGGCTCCTCGGCGATCAGCAGCAATTCGAAGCCCGCCGGGTTCTGCACATCCGTCCCCAGCGGGATCAATCGCACGCGCCAATGGCGCTGCGACCCGGCAAAGCGGCAAGTCGCCCCGTCGAGCAGCCGCCAGTGCAAGGGCTGGTGGTGGGTGATGCCGGTAAGTTCGACCAACTCGCTCCACACCGTGGCGGGCGCGGCCAGCGCAGCGAGCTGGAGCGCGGCGGCATCGGCTGCGCGGGCGCTCAACACCTGCAAGCGCTGGCGGGCATCGAGCCGGGCGCTAACTTCGGCGGTGGCGCGGTCGATCGCGTCGATTTTCTCTGCGAAGTCGCGGGCGCTGGGGGGCGTGAGCGGGCTGCGCTGCCAGTTCTCGACCAGCACTTCGCACCCGCCGCCATCATCCTCGGCCAGGGGATGGATGCGGGCGAAGCCGGAGATCTCGGCATCCCCGTCAAAGGCGCTGAAGGCGCGCGCGATCCTGAGTCCCATGCGCCGCGCTTGCTGCACCAGCGCCAAAAGCTCGGGGATCGCCAGCGTGCCGGGCAAATCGCCGCCGCACCGCTCCTGCAATTCGGCGAGCGGCGCATCGGCGCTCAGCAGCCGGTCACGCGCATCGGTGAGGCCATAGGCGCCCAGAAGGCCGTCCGTGCGGTCCATCGTGTTCATCACAGCCCGCCGCCGCCGAGCAGCGCGGCGGCCCGTTCGGCCGAAACCCCGCCAAAGCCGCGCGGCAACCGGCCCGAAGGCTCGACCAGCAACAGCTGACGCTCAATCGCGGTGGGGGACAGTTCGCCCGCGCGCAGCATAAGGGCAAGCCGCAAGCCCTGCCCTTCGTGGCAGGCGAGCACCGCGTCTCCGCGCAGTTGGCGTGTGGTGATCGACAGCGCACTCGCAAACAGCGCCAGCCCGGCATGATCCAGCGCCAGCGCCGCCATCGCCCCGCGCCGCATCGCTGCGACCAACCGCGCGAGCAGGCCGAGCCGCCCGGTCGCCTCGTCATAACCTGCCTGCAATCGCCCTAGCGCCGCGGCGTCCTGCGCTTCGGTCTGGGCCCTGCCGATCAAGCGGTGGAACAGTTCGGCGGGCAATTCGCCCAACGGCAGCTCCATGCGGCGTTGGCCTTGGACGAACCGCGATTGCGCGGCGAGCGTGCTCATGGCGAGGCTGGCGATGGCCGGGTCTTCGGAGGCGATCAACTCCTGCAAGAGCGGGCTCAGCACCGGATCGATCGCGTGGCGTTGGTGCAAGCGTTCGGCAATCAGCCCCTCGGCCGCGAGCGCATGGCAGAAAGCGAGCAGGACCTCGTCCGCCATCAAGACCGCGGCAAGCCGGTCGAGCGCGGCGGGATCGGCGGAGGCGTGCGCGCGGGTGACAGGATCGCGGCCCGCAAGCGCGGCCAGCAATTGCGCGGCGAGATCAAAGATCATGCCCCGGACGCGGGCGAGGATCGCCTCGCTTACCAGCGCTTCAGCATCGCTGCTCAGAAGATGGCGCAGAACGGGGACGACCGCCGCCAGCGCGCGGCTTTCCCGCGCGAATTCATCCGTGAGGATCGCCTCGACATCAGCGTCGGCGGCCAGGTCCATCGTCTTTTCGCCCATACTTGCAGGCCATAGCGCCCACATAGTTAAGACGGCGTTAGATCAAACCCGGTCAGGACGCAGCAGCAAAGCGAAGAGTAGCCCCAAGGCGAGACAGGCCAATCCTTCAGGCAAGACGCCAAAGGCGGCGGCAAGCGCCAGCGCGAGCAACAAGCTCGCACGGTCAGAGGCGGGGGCAGCCAACATTGCGCCGGGCTGCCCCGCGGTCAGGCGGGCGAGACCGACCACCACTGGCCCCAGCACCGCGAGCGGTTGCCATTCGGGCCAGGGCGACAGCGCAAACCATGTGGTGAGCGCCGCCAGCCCGTCTACCGCCGCCGCCAGCACGGCTGGCCCGCGTCCTGGATCGCCCGCCCGCCTGAGCCTTGCGGATAATGCGGTATAGTCGATCGCAACGCGCGCTGCGAAGGCACCCAGCCCCGCGAGCACCAGCCCCACAGCAGGCGGGCCGAATGCTGCAAACATCACACCGATCAGCAGCAGCGCCAAAGCCAACCCGCCCGCTGCAAGCCCGCCCTGTTCAAGTCCCCTCGGAGCCAGCGCGCGCACGAGTATCGCCGCCAGCGTCGCAAGCGGCGCGCGCCAGTTGGTCGGCGCGGCGGCATCGGCGATGAGCGCCTGCTCGGCCTCGGCAACGGCAGCTGTGCCATCGGCCAGCAACCAGCGTTCCGGCACCAGCTCGCGCGCGGCGAGATCGCGGCACGGGGTTCCGGCCTGCAAGGCAAGGCGCAGCAGTAAAGAGACTGCGTCGGCATCGTCAGGAAATTCGGCCAGCTGCTGCACCGGCGCGCCGCGCATCACCAGCACGCCCGCCCAATGGCGCGCGGCATCAATCCGCTCAAAATCATCGGGGTAAGCGGCAGCGAGCGCGTGGTCAGCCGGGATGGCCGCGATCACCCTTTGCAGCGCAACGTCTCCCCCGAGCACCGCCCGCACGACCGCTGGATCGGGCACCAGCCCATCGCGCAGAATGATGAGGTCATCCTCTGACCGCACCAACGCAGGCAGTGCGGCAAAGTTCGGCAGCGCATGAAACGCCGCCCCGCCCGCTTCGATCCTGTGCTGCAATTGCAGCACTTCGTCAGAGGTGGTCTCTGTCAGGCACAGCACCCGCTCAGCGCCCAAGGATTGCAGCAGATCCGCCTGCCAGGCGAGAACGCTGCGCCCGGCGAGCGGAAGTTCGGCGCGAAGTCCACCATCCGCGCTGCGCCGGATTGCGGCAATCAGGCCGATGCGCATTTCCAACCCCCTTCCCTTAAGCCGCCAGCAAGCGGCCAAGGATTGGCGGTTTCAGAGCAGAGGTTCAAGCGGCACTGCGCGGTTTGCCCCGACGCAGCGCACGGCGCGACGAATCAGCGCCGGATATCGCGATTTTGCGCGCGGTTGAAGCGGGCAAGCACAGCCTCGACCTCGCGGATCGCCATCGGCTCGCCCGGCGCAGCATGGAGCGCGATTTCAGCGGCCTGGAGCAGGTCTTCAGCGTGGAAGCTGGCAGCAAGGCCCTTCAGCCGCATCGCTGCGACATGCCAATTGCCATCACAGCGCGCGCGCTTGAGCAGATCTAGCTGCTTGGCAGCGCTTTCAAGGAAGGCAGCGCGCAGCTCACGCAGCAAGGCGGCATCGTCGCCGGCCGCTGCCGCAAGAGTCGCATCAAGAGCACCGTGATTGAAAGCCATGTCAGGCAGATAGACCAAATTGGGTTAATGCGGGGTTTATCCCGATTCCGGCTGTGGTATGACGTGGCTTATGGCAGGACGGCACCAGATGCGCGCGTTGGGGCGCAAGAGCGGCGATGACGGCGCAGGCGACATGGCTTTTGCAGAGGCTGATGGGCAGGATGGGGCATCCGAAGGGATGCTCGATCTGTCCGAAACCTGGGCAGAGGATGATGAGCTAGCGCCCTCCCCCACGCGATCCGGCTGGCTCGCGCCAAGCCTTGCGGTGCTGGTGATTGCCGGATGGAGCGGGTTTTTCGTCTGGGCTCACCTTGCTGACATTCGCGCCGGAGCCGTGCCTGCGCAATGGGCTGGCTGGGTGGTCGAATGGGCCATGCCGGTGGCCTTGGTGGGTATCGTGTGGCTGCTGGCGATGCGGTCCTCACACGCTGAGGGCAGGCGGTTTGCCGCGACCGCTGCGATGATGAATCGCGAAGGCGCCGCTCTCGAAGCGCGGCTTAAGGTGGTGAACCGCGAATTGAGCTTGGCGCGCGAATTTCTCGCCGCCGAAGCCCGCGATCTTGAGGCGCTTGGCCGGATCGCAGCGGAGCGCCTGTCCACTCATGCCGGCGAATTGCAGGCGCTGATCACCACCAATGGCGCGCAGGTCGAAGCGATTGGCACCACCAGCGAAACCGCGCTGGGCAATATGAACCGGCTGCGCGACGATCTGCCGGTGATCGCCAATGCCGCGCGCGATGTCGCCAACCAGATCGGCGGAGCGGGCCGCGTTGCAGAAGATCAGTTGGCGCGGCTTTCGAGTGGGTTTGACCGGCTCGGCACCGCCGGCGCCGAGAGTGAGGCGCAGGTTACGCGCCTAACTGTGCAGGTGGGCGATACACTCGGCCAGTATGAGGCGCAGCTGACCCGGATCGAAGCTATCGTCACGCAGCGGTTTGCGACCTTGCAGACGGAGGCCGAGGCCTTTCGCACCCGCATCGCCGCGCTCGAAGAAGAAGCGCTGGCTTCGCATGGCGAGCGGGCGCAAGCCGTCGCCAGCCAAAGCGAAGCGCTCGCCAATCAGTTGCGCGAAGCGGGAGAGAACGCGCGCACCAGCTATGCCGCCGCGATTGCCGCGCTGCACGAGACGCTGGTGGAGAAGCTCAATCTGGTCGACCAGCTCGACCGCAATTCTGCAACCGTTGCAAACGAGCGGATCGCCAAGCTCCGCGAAGAAGCGGTGCAATTTGAAGAGCAGCTGACGACACGCAACCGCCAGTTCGACGAGCTGATCGAACAGCGGCAGGCGGCCTTTGAGACCCATGAAGCGCAGGCGAGCGAGGTGTTGGCCCAGCGGCTGGCGGCGCTTGACGATGCGCTCGCCCAGCGGCGCGAGGCGCAGGTTGCCGAAATCGAAAAGCTGGTCGTGCAGGGTGAAGCGATGACCGAGCGGGTCGCGGAACTCGGGCGGGTCTTGGCCGAGATTGACCAGACCAGTGCGGCTGCGCGAGAGAGCCTTGGCGCGGGCCTTGGTACGCTGTCCCAGCAGCTTGGCGAGAAGCGCGCTGTGATCGCCGCAACCGAAGCACAATTGCTCCAACTGACCGACAGCAGCGTGCGTTTGCTGGAGATTTTGCAGTCCGGCGCGCGCACGTGCCACGAAGACCTCAGCACCGCGATCAGCGGAGCTAACATCGCTCTGGAAGGGGTCGAAGCGCGGGCCGACAAGGTCGAGGCGCTGATGCTGCGCAGCACGCAGGCGGGCAGCGAGTTGTCGGACTATCTCCTTCGCACCCGCGCGGAGATCGACACGGCTGAAATTGCGATTGCCGGGTTCAAGTCCCATCTCGCCGAAGAAACCGAAGATGCCCTCGCCCGACTGCAAGGCCTGCGCGGCGGCTTTGCGCGGCTTGCCGAAGAAAGCGGCACGCTGGCGGTCGAGACGCAGGACAGCCTGCGCGCATCGCTTGCGGCGCTAGAAACCGCGATCAACCGGGCCTTCGCCACGCTTGATGAAGGCGCGCGCGAGAAGACGCTGGCGCTGGCGAACAACCTCGGCGGCGAAGCGGTTGAGGTGCTCGAACGCGCGCTTCGCAACGAGGCTGCTGCGACTCTCGGCAAGCTTGAGCAGTCAGCCGCTCACGCCTCGGGCGTCGGCCGCGAGGCGGCGATCCAACTGCGCGATCAGTTGGTGAAGGTGAACGAACTCACCGGCAATCTCGAACAACGAGTTATGCACGCGCGCGAACTCGCCGAAGAGCAGGTCAACAACGACTTCGCCCGTCGCATGGCGCTGATCACCGACAGCCTGAATTCCGCCGCGATCGACATCACTGGAGCCTTGGCCGACGAAGTGGCCGACACGGCGTGGGAAGCCTATCTCAAGGGCGACCGCGGCATCTTCACCCGCCGCGCGGTGCGGCTGATCGACAATGGCACCGCCAAGGATATCGCCGCGCTGTACAGCGCGGACGAAGCGTTCAAGGCCAATGTCAGCCGCTACATCCACGACTTTGAAGCCATGCTGCGCCAGACGCTCTCGACCCGCGATGGCCATGTCCTGAGCGTGACGATGCTGGGTTCGGACATGGGCAAGCTCTACGTGGCGCTGGCTCAGGCGATCCAGCGTTTCCGGACTTAATCGGCAGCGGACGGCGGCTTGGGCAGAAAGTCGATATCGGCGGCGGTGATCCAGCCATAGGTATAGTTGGCGACGAACAGCGCGGTCGCCACCGCCGCCACTATGGATGCGCGCGCAGCGACCTTGCCCGGCTGGAAGTTGACCGGAGCGCTGTCTGCCTGCCCAGGCACCTTCTCGATCCCCGCCTCGTCCGCCGTCTTCACGCCGAACGGCAGCATCATGAAGCCGCTCATCACGAAGAACAGGAAGTAGATCGCCGCAATCGAGGTGATCTGCATCAGGCCGCCGCCCCCGGCATCACCACCCGCACCTGCGGCTTCTTACCCGACCAGCGCTGCGCCGCTCGGCGAGCAGCAAGGCGTGCGGCCTCACGGATCCCGGCCACATCGCGCGCATCCTTGCCCTTCAAGCGATTGATCGCGGTCAGCACATCGCCCGCAGCTTCCTCAAGGAAGTCGGGCAAGTCCTCGTCGAGCGGCAAGCCGATCGCCTCGATCACGGGCTTAGCGCCGCGCGCCAACACCACGATCAGCACACCATCACCCGAAATGCGGCGGCGCATGGTGATTGCGTCGCCGTCAGCCGCCGTGATGATATCGCCATCCAGCACCAGACGCCCGGCGCGCACTTCGGCGAGTTTGCCCGGCTTGCCAGGGGCGAGACGGACCATATCGCCGTTCTTCTGCACCACCTGATGCGGGATGCCCGCAGCCTTACCGACCCGCGCCTGCTCGGCCATGTGGCGGATTTCGCCGTGGACCGGTACGAGAATTTCAGGCTTCAGCCAGCTGTAGAGCGCTTCCAACTCCGGCCGCCCCGGGTGACCCGAGACGTGGATCAGGGCCTGACGGTCGGTCACCATCTGGATTCCGCGCGCAGCAAGCTGGTTCTGGATCTTGCCAATCGGAATTTCGTTGCCGGGGATCTGGCGTGAGGAGAACAGCACCACATCGCCTGCGACCAGCTCAATCGGGTGGTTCATATCCGCCATGCGGCCCAAGGCGGCGCGGGGCTCACCCTGCCCCCCGGTGGCGATGATCAGCACCTCACCGCGCGGCAGGCCCATCGCGGTCTCGAAGCTGATCGGGGTCGGGAAGTCCTCAAGATAGCCATTGTCCTGCGCCACCTCGATAATCCGGTCGAGCGAACGGCCGGCGACACACAGCTTCCGCCCCGTCTCAATCGCGACTTCGCCGAGAGTTTGCAGGCGAGCGACATTGCTGGCGAAGGTGGTGACGACGACCCGCTTGCCCTTGTGGCGCGCGACTTCCTCCATCAGCGCACTATGGACTGCGCCTTCCGAGCCCGAGGTGTTCGGATTGAACACATTGGTCGAATCGCACACCAGTGCGAGCACGCCTTCATCGCCGATTTCGCGCAGTTCTTCCTCGGTGGTCGGTTCGCCGATGATCGGATCGTCATCGAGCTTCCAGTCGCCCGTGTGGAAAATGCGGCCGTGCGGCGTGTCGATCAGCAGCGCGTTGCCCTCGGCAATCGAGTGCGCCAGCGGGAGGTAGGTGATGGTGAATGGGCCAAGCTCAATTTCACCATGATCTTCTTCGATGATGATAATCTCGACCTTGCCGAGCAGCCCGGCCTCTTCCAGCTTGCGCGCCACCAGATCGGCGGTGAACGGCGTGGCATAAAGCGGCACGCCCAGCTCGCCCGCGAAATAGGGAACCGCGCCGATGTGATCCTCGTGCGCGTGGGTGAGGACGATGCCGATCAGGTCCTTGCGGCGCTCCTCGATGAAATCGAGATCGGCGAAGACCAGCTCGACACCGGGATATTCATTGCCCGAAAAGGTCATGCCGAGATCGACCATGATCCACTTGCCCTGGCAGCCGTAGAGATTGACGTTCATGCCAATCTCCCCGGAACCGCCAAGGGCGAGAAACAGGAGTTCGTCTTCGGGGGTAAAATCTTTCTTCAATGTGTTTCCGGTTCTGTGAGAGAGGATCAGGCGGCTTCTGCCTGCCTGGCAAGTATGGCGAGGCCGTCCAGTGTAAGGTCGGCATCAACGTGGTCGAAGATTTCGGTGGCGTCGTCGAACAATATGGCAAGCCCGCCGGTGGCTACAACCTTTGCGGGGCGGCCAATTTCGGCCTTCATCTTGGCAACCATGCCTTCCATCATCGCGACATAGCCCCAGAAGACGCCGATCAGCATCTGGTCTTCGGTGTTGCGGCCGATGACACTGCGGCTGGAGGGGGCCTTGATGGCGATGCGCGGCAGCTTGGCGGTCTTGCCCACCAGCGCGTCCAATGACAGGTTAATCCCCGGCGCGATCGAGCCGCCCTTGTAGGCGCCAGTGAAGTCGACCGCTTCGAACTTGGTGGCGGTGCCGAAGTCGACGATTATGAGGTCGCCGCCATACTTGTGGTGCGCGGCAAGAATGTTGAGCGCGCGGTCGGCCCCGAGCGAGGACGGTTGGTCGACATCAATCTCGAAGCGCCAGCGCGCGGTTCCCTGCCCAGCGAACAACGGTGTGATGCCGAAATACTTTTCGCACAATACGGTGAGATTGTGGTCCGCGCGCGGGACGACCGATGCGACGATAATCTGGGAGATGTCCGAGCGTTCGAACCCTTCGATCTTGAGCAATTGCAGCAGCCACACCGCATATTCATCGCCCGTCCGGCGCGGGTCGGTGGCGATGCGCCAGCGCGCACGAATATGGTGCGTGCCGTCCTCCCCATAGGTGAACAGGGCGAAGACGACATTGGTGTTCCCGACATCGGCGGCGAGCAGCATCTGGCAGTCCTTAACTTACGAAATGTCGCCTGCGCGAATGACACGTTCACTGCCATCCGCCAAGCGTAGCCGCAAAGCGCCGTCGCTTTCCTCAAGGCCAGCAAAGGAGCCCGACAGCACCGAGCCGTCGGTATCGTGAACAGTTACGGCGGAACCCTGCGCATGGATGGAGCGGCTGAGGAAGGCGTGGAGTGTCGCGCCAAGGCCGTAGGTGCGCCAGCTTTCCAGCCTGCGATCAAAGGCTGCGGCGAGGTTCGCAGCAAAATCTTCCAGCGGCGGCGGCGGAATCACATCCGCGAGCGCCGCCGTCTTGCGGTCAGGCAGGTCAGGCGCGCGGGCGAGGTTCACCCCGATCCCGACGACAATGTGCCTGCGCACCATCTCCAAGAGGATGCCGGACAGCTTGCCGCCATCTAGTAGCACGTCATTGGGCCATTTGAGCGCCAGCGCGGTATCGTCGGGCAATGCGGCTGCCGCGGCATCGCGGACGGCCAGCGCCGCGACGAAGCTGAGGCTAGCGGGCGGCGGACCACCCTCCCCCAGGCTTACCACGGTCGAGCCCATGAAATTGCCCGCGCCGTCAAACCATGCGCGCCCTTGCCGCCCGCGTCCTGCGGTCTGGCGGCGGGCAACCAGCCAGCGCCCCTCGGCCCAGCCCTCACCCGTGCGCAAGGCGGCGGCGAGGTCGGCGTTGGTCGAGCCGGTCTGTTCGGCGAAGGCGATCAAACCGTAAGGAACAGCGAGGCCGCAGCCTTGTCAGCCAGATCGGTGAGCGACGGGGTAAGCAGATAACCCAGCGGCGAGACGATCAGCGCCGTCAGCCCCAGCAGCACCCAGTGGGCCGCGCCGCTCTTGCCAGTGACTACGCCCGCAGGCTCATCGAAGAACATCACCTTGACGAACTTGATGTAATAGAACGCGCCGATCACGCTCGCCGCGATAGCGATCGCGCCGAATGCCACCAGCCCGGCCTCGATGGTCGCCTGGAACACCACGAACTTGCTATAGAAGCCGAGCAGCGGCGGAATGCCGGCGAGGCTGAACATGAACAGCAGCAGCGCCCACGCAATTGCGGGCTGCGTCACGGAAAGCCCGCGGATGTCGGCAAAGGTTTCGAACAGCGCGCCATCTTCGCCGCGCAGCATCAACAGCGCGACAAAGCTGCCAAGGCTCATGGCGACATAGATGAACAGGTAAACCAGCATCGCGCTCGCCCCATCGGCATTGGCCACCGCAAGCCCAAGCAGGATAAAGCCGATATTGTTGATCGAGGAATAGGCGAGCAGCCGTTTCAGGTTCTCCTGACCGATCGCTCCCAAAGCGCCGAAGATGATCGAGGCCAAGGCCATGAACATCACGATCTGCTGCCACGCGGCGACTTGCCCCCCGAACACCTCGAACACCACCCGCGCGGTGAGCGCAACGGCGGCAACCTTCGGTGCAGTGGCAAAGAAGGCGGTGACCGGCGTCGGCGCGCCTTCATAGACGTCGGGCGTCCACATGTGGAATGGCACAGCGGAAATCTTGAACGCGAGGCCGGAGAGCACGAAGATCACTCCGAACAGCGCGCCGTAACCCATCTCGCCCGTCAGGCCTGCACGGACAGCGGTGAAGGACGTGCCACCGGTGAAGCCGTAGAGCAGACTCATCCCGTAGAGCAGGATGCCCGATGCCAGCGCGCCCAGCACGAAATACTTGAGCCCCGCTTCGCCCGAGCGCGGATCACGCCGCAGGATCGCCGCAAGGACATAGGCCGACAGACTGTTGAGTTCGAGCCCGAGGTACAGGCTCATGAAATCATTGGCCGAGACCATGATGCTCATGCCAACCGCAGCGAACAGGATCAGCACCGGGTATTCCGCGCGCATCCCGCGCTCGGAGCCCGCCGAGGGGCCATCGAAGAACGGCGGCGCGATCATCAACGCGCCGATCGCGGCGAGGTAGATCAGCGCCTTGGCAAACAGGGCGAAGCTATCGACTTTGATCAACCCGCCGAATGCCAGCGTGGCGGGGCCATCAACGCCGAAATGGAGGCCCGGCACCAGCAGTAACCCGGCCGCGAACAGCGCAGCGGCGGCAGCGATGGCGATCAAGCGTGCGGCCTTGTCCCCGCCCCAGGCAGCGACCAGTAGCAGCACAAGGCCAGCTGCGATCAGCACCAGCTCGGGCATCACAAGTGCGAAAGAAGCAGCGAATTCCATCAGTGCGCGCCCTCCTTGGCGCTCGAAGTCTCGGAGCCCTCATGATGTGGCATCGCATTGGCAGCCGCAGCGCGCGGGGCGCCGGGGGCCAGCTTCGCATCACCCGCCGGAGCGGCTGCCGCAAGCCGCGCGTCAAGCACGGCGATGTCGGCGCGCATCGGCGCAAGGAAGCTCTCAGGATAGACACCCATCCACATCACCGCTGCCGCAATCGGGGCCATCATCACCCACTCACGCGCCGAGATATCACGCATCGCGGCCGCGTCCTCGTTCACCTGTCCGCCAAAGGCAACGCGGCGATAGAGGTACAGCATATAGGCCGCGCCAAGGATGATGCCGGTGGTGCAGATCAGCGCCACGAGACTCGAAGTCTGGTAGATGCCCGCCAGCGACAGGAACTCGCCGACGAAACCGCTGGTGCCCGGCAGGCCGATGCTCGCCATGGTGAACAGCAGGAAGAACAGCGCATAATAGGGCATGTTGATCGCGAGCCCGCCGTAACGCGCGATCTCGCGGGTGTGGAGGCGGTCGTAGATCACACCGACGCACAGGAACAGCGCACCCGAAACGAGGCCGTGGCTGAGCATGACGATCATGGCACCCTCCAGCCCCTGCACATTGAAAGCGAACAGGCCGACCGTGACAATCGCCATGTGCGCGACGGAGGAATAGGCGATCAGCTTCTTCATGTCGGTCTGCACAAGCGCGACCAGCGAGGTGTAGACCACCGCGATCATCGACAGAGCAAACACCAGCCAAGCGAACTGCGCGCTAGCCTCGGGGAACATCGGCAGGCTGAAACGGATGAAGCCGTATCCGCCCAGCTTCAGCAGCACGCCGGCAAGGATCACCGAACCCGCGGTCGGCGCCTGCACGTGCGCATCCGGCAGCCAGGTGTGGAGCGGCCACATCGGCACCTTCACCGCAAAGCTGGCGAAGAAGGCGAGCCATAGCCACGTCTGCGCGCCTGCCGGGAAGCTGTACTGCATCAGCGTCGGGATGTCGGACGTGCCCGCTTCGGCCACCATCCAGAACATCGCGATCAGCATCAGCACCGATCCGAACAGCGTGTAGAGGAAGAACTTGTAGCTGGCGTAAATGCGGTTGTCCCCGCCCCACACCCCGATGATCAGATACATCGGGATGAGGCCCGCCTCGAAGAAGACGTAGAACAGGAACAGGTCTTGCGCCGCGAAGGTGCCGATCATCAGCACTTCCATGAACAGGAAGGCGGCCATGTATTCGCCCACGCGCTTCTGCACCGATTCCCAGCTCGCCAGAATACAGACCGGCATCAGGAAGACGCTCAGCATGATCAGCATCAGGGCGATCCCGTCGATCCCAAGCTTGTACTGGAAACCGGCGAAGAGGTTCGCTTCTTCGGTGAACTGCCACTGCGGTCCGCCGATCTGGTAATTCGACCACAGCACGACGCCGAGCACGAAGGTGACAAGCGTCGCGCCGAGCGCGATCCAGCGGGCCGCAGCTGCGCCCGCAAACAGGCACGCCGCAGCGCCCGCCAGCGGCGCGAGCATCATCAGCGACAGGATGGGAAGGCCTTCCATTACGAAGCGCGCTCCTAAAGCAGAACAAAAGTGACAGCGGCGACCAGCCCGAGCAGCATGATCAACGCGTAGGTGTAGACGTAGCCCGACTGAATCGACTTGGCGGCGACCGAAGAGCGTTCGACCGCCCAGGCGATACCGTTGGGGCCGAAGCGGTCGATGGTGCCGATATCGCCGAGCTTCCAGAACTTGTTACCGAGCCAGAAGGCGGGCTTTACGAAGATCGCATCGTACAACTCGTCGAAGTACCACTTGCGGTAGACGAAGTTATGCAGCGCGCCGAAGGTCGCTACGAACTTTGCAGGGATATCGGGCTTGGCGATGTAGGCGACATAAGCGCCCGCAAACCCGATCAGCATCACGATCAGCGCGGTGTACTTCACCCAGTAGGGCACGGCGTGCATGGCGTGGATCAGATCCTCGTTGTAGAAGATCGACCCGTTCCAGAAGGCCGCGCTGTCGAGGAAGCTGGGCGCAAACACCTGCCCTGCGGCAATCGCGCCGATGGTCAGCAGGCCGAGCGGGATCAGCATCGTGATCGGGCTTTCATGCGGATGATAACCGCCCGTGGTGTCCTCGCCAGCTTCGGCAGGTGTCTTGTGCACCGAGTGCTGGATATGCTCGCTCTCAATCCAGCGCGGCTTGCCCCAGAAGGTCAGGAACATCAGGCGCCACGAATAGAAGCTGGTCAGCAGCGCCGCGATGGCACCGGCCCAGAAGGCGAACTGGCCGGCACCATTGTGGCGCGCATAAGCGACTTCAAGGATCGCGTCCTTCGACCAGAACCCTGCAAAGCCGACACCGAGGTGATAGACCCCCAGCCCCGTGATCGCCAGCGTGCCGGCCAGCATCGCGTAGAAAGTGAACGGGATGTGCTTTCTGAGGCCGCCGTAATAGCGCATGTCCTGCTCGTGGTGCATCGCGTGGATCACCGAACCAGCACCCAAGAACAGCAGCGCCTTGAAGAAGGCGTGGGTGAACAGGTGGAACATCGCCGCGCCATAAGCACCGACGCCCGCGGCAAAGAACATGTAGCCTAGCTGCGAGCAGGTCGAATAGGCGATCACCCGCTTGATGTCCCACTGCGTCGTGCCGATGGTTGCGGCAAAGAAGCAGGTGGCGGCGCCCACGATGGTAACGATCGTCAGCGCGGTCGGCGCAGTCTCAAACATCGGCGAGAGGCGGCACAGCATGAACACGCCGGCCGTCACCATGGTCGCGGCGTGGATCAGCGCGGAGACGGGCGTCGGCCCCTCCATCGCGTCCGGCAGCCAGGTATGCAGGCCCAGCTGCGCCGACTTGCCCATCGCGCCGATGAACAGCAGGATGCACAGGATGTCCATGGTGTAGAGCCGCATGCCGACAAAGGTGATCGTCGATCCGCTCATGCCCGGGGCCGCCGCCAGTATCTCGGGAATCGAGGTGGTCTGGAACACCAGATAGGTGCCGAAAATGCCGAGCATGAAGCCCAAGTCACCGACGCGGTTGACCACGAAGGCCTTGATCGCGGCGGCGCCAGCGCTTGGCTTCTTGAACCAGAAACCGATCAGCAGGTAGGACGCAAGACCAACCCCTTCCCAGCCAAAGAACATCTGGACGAGGTTATCGGCCGTCACCAGCATCAGCATCGCGAAGGTGAACAGCGAAAGGTAGGCGAAGAACCGCGGCTGATCCGGGTCTTCCTCCATATACCCCCACGAATAGAGGTGCACGAGCGCCGACACAGTGTTGATCACGACCAGCATGATCGCGGTCAGCGTATCGACCCGCAGCGCCCAATCGAAGTTGAGCGTGCCGCTTTCAACCCACTTCAGCACCTGAACGACCTCGGCGCTTTCCGTCCCACCGATAAAGCCAAGGAAGATCGGCCAGCTCAGGCCCGCAGACAGCAGCAGCGCGCCGGTGGTGACGGACTTGGCCGCCACATTGCCGAGGAACCGGTTGCCCAACCCTGCGATGAGGGCAGCAACCAGCGGCGCAAAAACGATGATGAGGATGGTATGCACGTCGCGCTTACCCCTTCATCCGGTTGATATCGTCAACCGCGATCGACCCGCGGGTGCGGAAATAGATCACCAGGATCGCCAGCCCGATCGCCGCTTCGGCCGCAGCCACGGTCAGCACCAGCATCGCGAAGACCTGACCCACCAGATCCTGCATGAAGGCGCTGAAGGCGACGAGGTTGAGGTTCACGCTGAGCAGGATCAGCTCGACCGCCATCAGGATGACGATCACGTTCTTGCGGTTGAGGAAAATCCCCAGCACACCCAGCACGAACAGGATCGCGCCCACGGTGAGATAATGTTCGATGCCGATCACAGTTCGACCCCTTGCCCGATCTCCGGGTTTTTCATAACGGTTGCATCTTCCGGGCGGCGGCGGATCTGCTTGCCCACGTCCTGCCGCGCACGCGCGCCGGGCTTGGGCGGCTGGAAGGTCAGCACGATCGCGCCGATCATCGCGACCAGCAGAATGATCCCGGCGATCTCGAACAGCACGATGTAGCGGCCATACAGCAGCGCGCCGAGCGCTTCGATATTGCTGCTGTCAGTCGCTTGCATCGCGCTGCCATCCGGCGTGCCCAACTGGATACCCCCGGCACCATAGGCCCCCGCTGCCAGGAGCAATTCCGCCAGCAAGATAGCTGCGATCAGCAAACCCAGCGGCGCATTGCGGCTGAAGCCCGCGCGCATCGCGGCAAAATCGATGTCGAGCATCATCACAACGAACAGGAACAACACCGCGACCGCGCCGACATAGACGATCACCAGCAGCATCGCGATGAACTCCGCGCCAACCAGCACCATCAGGCCGGCCGCGTTGAAGAACGCCATGATCAGCCAAAGCACCGAGTGCACGGGGTTCTTCGCCATGATCGTCATCACAGCGGCGGCGACGACGATGGTCGCGAAGAAATAGAAGGCGATGACCTGTATCATGACTTTACTCCGCCGATCCGCAGCCCCGGCGTAACGCCCGAGCCCAGAAAGCGGCAATGTGATCCCTAGTCCAAGTTCCGTCCCGGTCCCGATCCCTCGGTGCCGGGGCAGTATTTATGTTGACCCCGTGTCCATCGTCCGCCGCGCCCTAACGATAGGGTGCGTCGGCTTCAAGGTTGGCCGCGATGGCCCGTTCCCACTTGTCACCATTCGAAAGCAGCTTGGCCTTGTCGTAAAGCAGCTCTTCGCGCGTTTCGGTGGCGTATTCGAAATTTGGTCCCTCGACGATGGCATCCACCGGACAAGCTTCCTGACAGAAGCCGCAATAGATGCACTTGGTCATGTCGATGTCGTAGCGGGTGGTGCGGCGGCTGCCGTCTTCACGCGGTTCGCTCTCGATGGTGATCGCCTGCGCGGGGCACACGGCCTCGCACAGCTTGCACGCAATGCAGCGTTCCTCGCCGTTCGGATAGCGCCGCAAGGCATGCTCACCGCGGAAGCGGGGCGAAAGCGGGGCCTTCTCGAAGGGATAGTTGATCGTCACCTTGGGCCTGAAGAAATATTTCAGCGTCAAGGCGTGCGCCTTGAGGAATTCCCAGAGGGTGAACGATTTGATGAGGTGGGAGACGGTGGTCATGACTGGCCTCTCACAGCGACAGGCTGCGCAGGGGTGGTTTGGACGATTTCGGTGGAGGTCGCAGGCGCCGTCGGCGCTATCGAGCGGTCAAAATGCCCAGTCGCCATCAGATACCCGCTGGTCACCGCGACAAACACGAGGCTCATCGGCAGGAACACCTTCCACCCGAGGCGCATCAGCTGGTCATAGCGGTAGCGCGGCACGGTCGCCCAGATCCAGCTGAACATGAAGAAGAACATGAAGGTCTTCAGCAGGAACCAGATGATCCCCGGCACCATGTAGAGGACCGGAATGTCGAGCGGCGGCAGCCACCCGCCCCAGAACAACAGCGTGTTCAGCGAGCACATCAGCAGGATGTTCGCATACTCGCCGAGCCAGAACAGCGCGAAGCTCATCGAGGAATATTCGGTCTGGTAGCCCGCGACGAGCTCGCTTTCCGCCTCGGTGAGGTCGAAGGGCGCGCGCGCGGTTTCGGCGAGCGAGGAGATGAAGAACACCACCCACATCGGGAACAGCAGCGGGTGCACGACATAGGCGTTGATCAGCCCAAGGCCGAAACCGCGCTGCTCGTTGACGATGCCCGAGAGGTTGAACGTGCCTGCAAACAGCACCACGCACACCAGCACGAAGCCGATCGACACCTCGTAGGAAATCATTTGCGCCGAGGCGCGCATCGCCGAGAAGAACGGGTATTTGGAGTTCGACGCCCACCCGCTCATCACCACGCCGTAAACCCCCATTGAGGAGATCGCGAGGATGTAGAGCAGGCCCACGTTGATATCGGCCAACACCACGCCCGCCGAGAATGGGATCACCGCCCAGGCCGCCAGCGCGACGGTGAATGTGATGATCGGAGCGAGGAGGAAGATGCCCTTGTTCGCGGCTGACGGGATGATGGTTTCTTGCAGGAAGACCTTCAAACCGTCGGCGAAAGACTGCAGCAAGCCGAACGGCCCGACCACATTCGGCCCTCGCCGCATCATGATCGCGCCCAGCACCTTGCGGTCGACATAGATCACCATGGCGACACTGAACATGACGAGCAGCGAAATCACAATGATCCCGGTCAGCGTCGCGACGGTCCAGGCCCATTCGTAGCTGAGGCCGAGGGATTGGAAGAAGGCGGTCATTCCGCAGCCTCCTTCACATCGGCCCCATGAAGCAGCTCATCCGAGCAACGCTGCATCACCTCGCTGGCGCGGGCGATGGGGTTGGTGAGGTAGAAGTCCTTGATCGGGTAGCCCACAAGCTCGCCTTCGAACTTCGCGCCGGCGTCTGCCTTGGGCAGCGCGCCGTAATCTGCGAGGCCCTCTTCGCCCAGCGCCGGGACCGCAGCGATCATCTTGGCCTGCAATGCGGCAAAGCTGTCGAAGCCGACGGTTACGCCAAGCGCATCGGCGAGCGCGCGCAGGATCGTCCAATCCTCGCGGGCATCGCCGGGGGCGAAGACCGCCTTCTCGGCGAACTGCACCCGGCCTTCGGCGTTGACGTAGGTGCCGTCCTTCTCGGCATAGGATGCGCCCGGAAGGATGATGTCAGCGTGATGCGCACCCTTGTCGCCGTGGTGACCGATAAAGACCTTGAGGCTGTTCGGAAACGCCGCGTAATCCATCTCGTCCGCACCGAGGCTGAGCAGCACCTTGGGCGAAGCCGCAGCGATATCGCCCATCCCGCCGGGAAGCGTGAAGCCGAGCATCAGCGAGGCCATGCGCGCCGCCGAAATGTGCAGCACGTTGAAGCCGTTCCAACCGTCCTTCACCAGACCGAACTTGTCGATCAGCTTCAGGCCCGCCGGAAGCGCGCCCTTCGCCAGCGCCGCCGCGCCGAGGATCACCGCCGGACGCTTCGCGGACTTCATGACGTCACCCAATTCCTTGGGGATGCGGTTCAGCAGCTTGAGGTCGGAGCCGAGGAAAGTCGCCGGATAGGTCGGGTTCCACTCGGAGCCGATAATATAGACCTTCGCCCCCGCCTTCACCGCCTTGCGCAGGCGGACATTGAGCAGCGCGGCTTCCCAGCGGACATTGCTGCCCACGATGAGGATTGCGTCAGCGGTCTCGATCCCTGCGAAGGTCGAGTTAAAGTTCACAGCCGCAAGGTTCGACACGTCATAGGTCATGCCGGTCTGGCGCGCTTCGGTGAGCTGCGAACCGCAGGCGTTGACCAAAGCCTTGGCGGCAAACATCGTCTCGGCATCGAGCAGATCGCCAGCGACCGCCGCGATGCTCGCCTTGTCGCCTTCCAGAGCGCCCGCGATCAGGCCGAACGCCTCGGTCCACTCGGCAGGCTGGAGTTTGCCGTCACGGCGCACCCACACCCGGTCCAAGCGCCGCTTGGTCAGACCATCGACCTGATAGCGGCCCTTGTCCGACAGCCACTCCTCGTTGACGTCGTCATTCACCCGCGGAAGCGCGCGCATGACTTCGCGGCCCTTGGAATGGAGCGTGATGTTGGCGCCCACCGCGTCGGAGACGTCGATGCTGAGCGTCTTCTTCAGCTCCCACGGCCGCGCCTCAAACGCATAGGGCCGCGAGGTCAGTGCGCCGACCGGGCACAGGTCGATGACGTTGGCCGAAAGCTCGTGCGCCGCCGCCTGCTCGAGATAGGTGGTGATCTGCATATCCTCGCCGCGATACAGCGCGCCGATCTCGTCCACGCCCGCGATCTCTTCCGAGAAGCGCACGCAGCGGGTGCAGTGGATGCAGCGGGTCATAATCGTCTTGATCAGCGGGCCCATGTATTTCTCGGTCACCGCACGCTTGTTCTCGTGATAGCGCGAGCCGCCGCGGCCATAGGCGACCGCCTGATCCTGCAGATCGCACTCACCGCCCTGATCGCAGATCGGGCAATCGAGCGGGTGGTTGATGAGCAGGAACTCCATCACCCCCTCGCGGGCCTTCTTGACCATCGGGGAGTCGGTGCGGATTTCCTGACCCTCGGCAGCGGGAAGCGCGCAAGAGGCCTGCGGCTTGGGCGGCCCGGGCTTCACCTCGACAAGGCACATCCGGCAATTGCCCGCGATGCTCAGGCGCTCGTGATAGCAGAAGCGCGGGATTTCCTTGCCCGCCAGCTCGCACGCCTGCAACACAGTCGCGCCCGCCGGGACTTCGATTTCCTGACCGTCTACGGTGACTTTAGGCATTACTCGGCTGCCTCTTGGAATTGCGCATTATGCTCGTTGATCCGCCGCTCAAGCTCAGGCCGGAAGTGGCGGATGAGGCCCTGAATCGGCCACGCCGCCGCATCGCCCAGCGCGCAGATGGTGTGTCCTTCGACCTGCTTGGTGACTTCCTGCAGCATGTCGATTTCCTCGATTGCTGCGTCCCCGGTGCGCAGGCGTTCCATCATGCGCCACATCCAGCCCGTGCCCTCGCGGCAGGGGGTGCACTGGCCGCAGCTTTCGTGTTTGTAGAAATAGCTCAGGCGGCTGATCGCGCGGACGATGTCGGTCGACTTGTCCATCACGATAACCGCCGCCGTGCCGAGGCCGGAGCCCAGTTCCTTCAGCCCGTCGAAATCCATCGGCGCGTTACGGATCTGCGCGGCCGGGACCAGCGGCACGGACGAACCGCCGGGGATCACCGCGAGCAGGTTATCCCACCCGCCGCGAATGCCGCCGCAGTGCTTTTCGATCAGCTCTTCAAACGAGATGCTCATCGATTCTTCAACCACGCAGGGCTTTTCCACGTGGCCAGAAATCTGGAACAGCTTGGTGCCCTTGTTGTTCTCGCGCCCGAAGCTTGAGAACCAAGATGCCCCGCGCCGCAAAATCGTTGGCGCGACCGCGATACTTTCGACATTGTTGACCGTGGTCGGGCAGCCATAGAGGCCTGCGCCCGCCGGGAACGGGGGCTTGAGGCGCGGCTGGCCCTTCTTGCCTTCAAGGCTCTCGATCATCGCGGTCTCTTCGCCGCAGATGTAGGCGCCCGCGCCGCGGTGCATGAAGACGTCGAAATCATAGCCCGAACCGCAGGAGTTCTTGCCGATCAGCCCGGCTTCGTAAGCCTGATGGATCGCGGCCTGAAGCGTTTCGGCCTCACGGATGTATTCGCCGCGCACGTAGATATAGGCCGCCCGGGCACGCATCGCGAAGCCGGCGACCAGCGCGCCTTCGACCAATTTGTGCGGATCATGGCGCAGGATTTCGCGGTCCTTGCAGGAACCGGGCTCGGATTCGTCGGCGTTGATGACGAGGAAGCTCGGACGGCCGTCGCGCGATTCCTTGGGCATGAAGCTCCACTTGAGCCCGGTGGGGAACCCTGCCCCGCCGCGCCCGCGCAGGCCCGATGCCTTCATCTCTTCGATAATCGCTTCCGGCCCGCGCGCCAGCAGAGCCTTGGTGTCGTCCCAGTCGCCGCGCGCCTGCGCTGCCTTCAGGCCCCAGTCCTGGAAGCCATAGACGTTGGTGAAGATGCGGTCCTTATCCGCGAGCATCGCTGCGTCCTTCTTCTTCGGCCTTCTTCTTAGCGCGCTTGATCCGCACCAACGAAATCACTTGAAACATCAGGCCCATACCCATCAGGATCACGCCCATCTCGAACGGGCCCGTCGCCGTCAGCACCGCTCCCAGCGCAAAACCGGTGAGGCCGAGGATGGCAAAGGCGAGGGTCACCGGATTCATCCGATCGCTCCCGACTGCCACAGGCCCGCAAGCACTGCGATGATGAGCAGGATCACGCCGACGCGCACCAGCCCCATCAGCACCTTATAGGCGATGAAGGCCAGCAGCAGCGCGCCGAAGATGGAGACGACTGCGGTCACCACTCGCCCCGATAATCGTGATTGGCGCTGACCATGTCCTTCAGCGAGGTCGGACCGCCCGAAGGCTCAGACGTGTGCCGCCCAGGCTCCTGCGTGCCAGCCTTGGGCGTCTGGCCCGCGGCCAGCGCATCGAGCACCGCGTCGAGGCGTTCCGGCGTCAGATCTTCGTAATTGTCGTCGTTGATCTGGACCATCGGCGCGGTGGCGCAGTTGCCCATGCATTCGACTTCGGTGAGGGTCCACAGGCCATCGGCCGAAACGTGGCCCTTCTCCATCCCGCGCTTCTTGCAGGCGGCGATGATATCGTCCGAGCCGCGCAGCATGCAGGGCGTGGTTCCGCACACCTGCACGTGGAATTTGCCCACGGGCGTCAGGTTATACATGAAGTAGAAGCTGGCGACTTCGAGCACGCGGATTACCGGCATCCCGAGATAGGCAGCGACATATTCGATCACCGGCAGCGGTAGCCAGCCCTGCGTGTCAGTCTCCGCGCCGACCTGCCGCTGGGCGAGATCAAGCAACGGCATCACCGCCGAGCGTTGACGCCCTTCGGGATACTTGGCGATGTGCCAGTCGGCGGTTTTCTTGTTTTCCGGCGTCCACGCAAACGCGCTCCAGCGGGCGCGCAGTTCAGGGGTGTCGGGTGCGGGGGTACGGTCAGCCATTAGCGGATGAACTCCACGCGAGAGCACTTGTCGCCCTCGAAGGAATAGACGGACATGACTTCGAAGGGCTCGGCGGTGGCCGAACGGTAGACCCGTTCATGCAGCACAGCATACTCGCCCAATTCGTAGCCTGTGATGATTTCAGCCCGGTTCTCGGGAAACTCGGCGAACATCGCCTTGAGCCCGGTGCGCGTGCCTTCGCGCCCCTCACGGATCACCGCCCCGCGATAGCCTGCCTCGCAGGCATTATCCGTCATCAGCGACACATAGGCATCGGCATCCTGCGCATTGTAATGCGCGATCATCTGCTCGGCGATGGCGAGGCGGTTAGTCATCGTCACTTAGCTTTTTGAATGCGCGGTTCGCGCAGTATATCTGCATCAAACAAACACCGAAGAACGCGACCATTGGGGGAATGAAGTTGGGGCTGGCTCGGTCTTCCCCCGCAAAGACGAGATAAACAAGCAGGAGGAAAGCAGGCAAACCAATGACCCAAGTGATCGCTTTGGCCCAAGTCGGCAATGCTGCCCACGCCCAACCTTCATCAACAAAGGCCTCTTGCTGCTTATCGTTGAAGGTGCTCACCGGTCGCACTCCCCGAACACCACATCGATCGCACCCAGAATGGCGGTAGCGTCGGGGAGCATGTGGCCTTTGCACATAAAGTCCATCGCCTGAAGGTGCGAGAACGCCGTGGGGCGGATCTTGCAGCGGTAGGGCTTGTTGGTGCCGTCGCTGACGAGATAGACGCCGAATTCGCCCTTGGGGCTTTCGGTCGCCACGTAAACCTCGCCCGCAGGCACGTGGAAGCCTTCGGTATAGAGCTTGAAGTGGTGGATCAGCGCTTCCATCGACTGCTTCATCTCGCCGCGTTTGGGCGGGGAAACCTTGCCGTCGCTGCTCGCAATCGGCCCCTGCGGCATATCGCGCAGACACTGGCGGATGATCTTGGCGCTTTCGTAGACTTCCTTCACGCGCACCATGAAGCGGTCATAGCAGTCCGAATTGGTGCCGACCGGAATGTCGAATTCCATGCGGTCATAGACGTCGTAGGGCTGGCTCTTGCGCAGATCCCACGGAATGCCCGCCGCGCGGATCATCGGGCCGCTAAAGCCCCAAGCAATCGCGTCCTCGCGGCTGACGATGGCGATATCGACATTGCGCTGCTTGAAGATGCGGTTGTCGAGCACAAGGCTCATCGCGTCTTCGAACAGCTGGAAGAAGCGATTATCGAGCCAGTCGCCAATGTCGACCAGCAGCTTTTCTGGCACGTCCTGATGGACACCGCCCGGGCGGAAGTATGCGCTGTGCATCCGCGCGCCGCTCGCCCGCTCGAAGAAGTTCAGGCAATCTTCGCGGAGGTCCATGATCCACAAGTTCGGCGTGAACGCGCCGACATCGAGGATGTGCGCGCCCATGTTGAGCATGTGGTTGCAGATGCGGGTCAGCTCGGCGAAGAGCACGCGCAGATATTGCGCGCGGATCGGCACTTCGAGATTCAGCAGCTTTTCGATGGCGAGCACATAGGAATGCTCCATCGCCAGCGGCGAACAATAGTCGAGCCGGTCGAAATACGGCAGCGCTTGCAGGTAGGTCTTGTGCTCGATCAGCTTTTCGGTGCCGCGGTGAAGCAAGCCAATATGCGGATCAATCCGCTCGATCACTTCGCCGTCCAGCTCCATCACCATGCGCAGCACGCCGTGCGCAGCCGGGTGCTGAGGGCCGAAGTTGATGGTGTAGTTGGAGATGACCTCGCCGGTGGTTGTGAGCGATTCTTCGCGTTGCATGGTCACTTTCCGCCCTCCTTCGAGGTGGGATCGGGCGCACCGGGGGCGTCTTGGGTGCTAGCCTTCTGCGCGGCCGAAGTACGCTTCTCGGCGTTGGCATTGGCCGCAGCGCCTGCCCCGGTCTGACCGGGCTTTTCAGTGGTCTTCACATCATTCACCGTCGGCGCACCGCGCGATTTTTCATCGCCGGGCAGCTCGTAATCAGCGCCTTCCCAAGGGCTGAGGAAGTCGAAGCTGCGCATTTCCTGCGCCAGTTCGACGGGTTCGTACACCACGCGCTTTTCCTCTTCGGAATAGCGCAATTCGGTGTAGCCCGTCATCGGGAAGTCCTTGCGGAACGGGTGGCCTTCGAAGCCATAATCGGTGAGGATGCGGCGCAGATCCGGGTTGCCGGCGAACGTCACGCCGTACATGTCGAACACCTCGCGCTCGAGCCAGCCGGCATTGGGCCACAGCGTGGTGACGGTCGGCACCGGCGTATCCTCGGAGGCCGAGCACTTGACCATCACGCGGTGGTTCTTGGTCAGGCTCTGGAGCATGTAGACGACTTCGAACCGTTCGGCCCGGTCGGGGTAATCGACGCCCGCGATCTCCATCAGCTGCTGATAGGCGTGATCATCGCGCAGCGTCTCAAGCACGCGGGCGATATCGTCGCGCTTCACGCGGAAGCTGACTTCGCCGTGGGCTTCGCCAGCGTCAATCAGCCAGACGCTGATGCTCTCGCTGATTGCGTCAATCACGCCTTCATTCGAGGCAAACTTCGGAGCGGAATGGAGAACGGCCATGCGCCCTTACCTCTCGATCGTGCCGACGCGGCGGATCTTCCGCTGCAACTGCATGACGCCGTAAAGCAGCGCTTCGGCGGTCGGCGGGCAGCCGGGAACGTAGATGTCGACCGGCACAATCCGGTCGCAGCCGCGCACGACGCTGTAGGAATAGTGGTAATAGCCGCCGCCATTGGCGCAGCTGCCCATGCTGATCACATATTTAGGATCGGACATCTGGTCATAGACCTTGCGCAGCGCCGGGGCCATCTTGTTGCATAGCGTGCCGGCGACGATCATCACATCCGACTGGCGCGGGGACGCGCGCGGGGCCGCGCCGAAGCGCTCCATGTCATAACGCGGCATGTTGACGTGGATCATCTCGACCGCGCAGCAGGCGAGCCCGAAGGTCATCCACCACAGCGAGCCAGTGCGCGCCCATTGGAACAGGTCCTCGGTCGAAGTGACGAGGAAGCCCTTGTCATTCACCTCGGTCTGCATCGCGGTGAAATAGGACGCATCGGGCTGACGCACATCACCGCCAGCGGCGGTCGTCAGCGCGGAAATGTCGGGCAGTCCTTGGGGAGGAGTAACGATGGTATTCATTCCCAGTCCAACGCCCCTTTCTTCCATTCATAAGCAAGCCCGACCGCGAGGATGAACAGGAACACCATCATGCCGCCCCAGCCAACCCAGCCCGTCTCACCCAGACTGACCGCCCAGGGGAACAGGAAGGCGGCTTCGAGGTCGAACACGATGAAGCTGATCGCGACCAGATAGAAGCGCACGTCAAACTGGCTGCGCGCATCTTCGAACGCGGGGAAGCCGCATTCATACTCGGAGAGCTTTTCCGCATCGGGATTGTGGGTGCCCGTGAGGCGCGACACCGCCATGGGCGCGACCACAAACAGGATCGAGAGCCCGAAAGCCACGAGCACGAATAACAGTATCGGCAGATACTGACTGAGGTCGACCACGACGATGTCCAAGCTGTTAATCCCGTTCGTCGCCCTAAGCCTGTCGCACGCGGGGCGCAAGCCTGCGACTCGCGGAAAACCCCTCAGGTATGTTGCAGGAAATCGAACAAAGGTTGCGACAGGTCGTTCAGCGCGGCGCGAGCCGCAAGCGGCGGATCACGCTGGGGATGGCGGTCATGCCGTCGCGCAGGCGCCCTTGTTCGTAACGGTCCCACTGGCCGGTGGCGACATAGTAGAGCGCTCCTTTGGCGATGCTGCCGCCCAGCGGCTCGGTCCAATCGGGGTGCGCTTGTTCCAAGATGAGGTGTCCGATGATCCGAGTGCCGTCCTCAGAAAGAGCGAAGGCACTAATCCGCATCGGACTGGTGCCGTTCTGCACCGCAATAAGCTCGCGGCCATGCAGCCACAGCCCATCCACCCCGTCGAGCGCGGCCGGAACGTCGCTGGAAAGCCGCGTCAGCGCGCCGCTGGCGAGCTCGATCACTGCGAGGCCATAGCGGTAATCGCTGACATAAAGCCGCGCCCCGTCCGCACTGACCGCCAGCCCTTGGGGCGAGCGCAGTGCCCCGGGCCCGACCAGCGCTGACAGCTCGGCCGCAGACGGCGAAGCGCGATAGATGCCGCCGCCCACGGGGTCGCTGGCATAGACCGTGCCGTCCGGCCCGGCCGCGAGATCGGACACGGCCACACCTGCCGGAGCAGGAATAAGGCGAAACTCGCTGGGTTCGCCGGTCAATCCGATCAAGCCGGAGAACCGTTCCGGATCAACGGGCGAACCGTCGATATTGCCCGACGCGATCCAGCCCGTCCGCCCATCGGGGGCAGAGACAATGCCAGACAGGGCATAAGCGCGCGGGGTTGCGATCTCCTCCCACGCGTCGCCGGGCCCGCGAGCATAAACGGACCGGAGAGAGACCGAGGTTGCCAACGCTTCGATGCCGTTTGGCGCGACAAACACGCTCTCGATTAACCCGGCTTCGGCCTGTACCTCGTCAAAGATAGTGCTTGCAGCGACCACCTCGGCGGTGGGCAACAGCAGCGCGCGCGCAGCCTCGGCGTGGGCCGCGCCGATCAGGACCGGGATCTGCGCCTGCGCGCGCTCGCTGAATACATGACCGCGCTCCCGAAGCCACGCGAGACTGGCGAGCGCCCCCGCGCAATCGCCCGCCTCAAGTTGCGCATTGAACAACCGCAGCCGCACGCTGGCGCTGTCAGGAAAATCGCGCGCCAGCTGCTCCAGCCCTGCGACATCCGCGATAGCGCCCGTCGCAGGATCGACCGCGCGCCACGCCGGCGGCTCCTCAGCACCGAGCGGCGCCAACAGAAGCACAGCCAGCGCGGCGGCGAGCGCCTTCATTTCATCATGTTCGCCGCAGCCTTCTCGGTCGCCTTGCCATAGGGCGGCTTCATGCCGGCGAGCTTGGCGATGTCGATCTTGGGCTGGTGATAGACCGCGCGGGCGTGGCTGAATTCGCGGAAGCCCTCGATCGCGTGGTAGCTGCCCATCCCCGACGGGCCGACCCCGCCGAACGGAAGGTCTTCCATCGATACGTGGAACACCACGTCATTGGTGGTCACTCCGCCCGAGATGGTCCTTGTCAGCACGCGCTCCTGCTCGCCCTTGTCCTCACCGAAGTAATAAAGGCCGAGCGGGCGGTCATGCTCGTTGATGTAATCCACCGCCTGATCAACCGCCTTGTAGGTCATCACCGGCAGAACCGGGCCGAAGATTTCCTCCTGCATCGCGGCCATGCCGTCGTTCACATTCTTGAGGATCGTGAGCGGCATCTTGCGCTGGTTGGAGTTGGCGAAATCCTCGCTCGCCGGATTGACCTCGATCACCTCGGCGCCCTTGCCCTTGGCGTCGGACACGAGGCCCTGCAAGCGCTCGAAATGACGGTCGGATACGATCGAGGCATAATCGTCATTGTCGAGCAGAGTGGGATACATCGCGCTCGCTGCGCCAACGACGCCCGCCACGGCCTCGTCCTGCTTGTCTTCGGGCACGATCAGGTAGTCAGGCGCAAGGCAGATCTGGCCCGCGTTCATCATCTTGCCGAGCGCAATCCGCTCCCCCGCCTTGGCGAAGTCGGCGCTGCGCCCCATGATGACGGGCGACTTGCCGCCGAGTTCGAGCGTCACGGGCACGAGATTCGCTGCGGCGGCCTGCATCACGCGGCGGCCGGTTGCGGTCGATCCGGTGAAGACGAGATGATCGAACGGCAGCGAGGAGAATGCCGCGGCGACTTCGGGGCTGCCGGTCACGACAGCGACTTCCTCAGGTGCGAAATATTCCGCCGTCAGCTCAGCCATCAACTCGCTGGTGCGCTCGGTGAATTCAGATGGCTTAATCATCGCCCGGTTGCCCGCGGCCAACACCTGCATCAGCGGGCCGAAAGCCAACTGCACCGGGAAGTTCCACGGCGAGAGAATGCCGATCACGCCCTTGGGTTCGTAACGCACCTCGGCCTTGGCCCCCAACAGGCCGAGCGGGAATTGCACCTTGCGCTTTTCAGGCTTGGCCCAAGCGTCGAGGTGCTTGAGTGCATGATTGCCCGCCCCAACCGTGGCGGCAATATCGGTCAGCATTGACTGCGCGTAGGAACGATTGCCGAAATCGGCGCTCATCGCCTTGGCGAAGGCCTCACCGTGGTCCTTCACCAGTGCCATCGCGCGGCGGATGCGGTCCTTGCGCTGCGACAGCGGCTCTGGGCGCGAGGCGGTGAAGGCGGCGCGCTGGCGCGCAAGCAGGGCTTCGAGTTCATCGCGGCGATCATCGGCCATGTCATTCTCCCGTGAGACATAGATGCGTTTTCATTTGCGACGCGTTCTCGCCCAAAGGCGTAGCCAAGGCAAGGCGCTTCGATCCGGGCCGTGATTGCGTTTGACGCATTGCAGCATTACATCCGCCACCGGAACACCCCCCATGTCACGCAAGGACTTTGCCATGACCCAGCTCTCCCCCGCCGATCCGATCGTGATCCTCTCCTACGCCCGCACCCCGATGGGCGCGATGCAGGGCGCGTTGTCCGATGTGTCGGCGACCGATCTGGGCGCTGTCGCGGTCAAGGCTGCGGTTGAGCGCGCGGGCGTGGCGGGCGAGGATATTGACCGTGCCTATATGGGCTGCGTGCTGCCCGCTGGGCTTGGGCAAGCACCAGCGCGTCAGGCGGCGATCAAGGCGGGCTTGCCGCTTTCGGTCGAGGCGACCACGGTCAACAAGGTCTGCGGCAGCGGTATGCAGACCGTGATCATGGGCAGCGAAGCGCTCGCCAGCGGCACGGTCGATGTGGTGGTCGCAGGCGGGATGGAGAGCATGACCAATGCGCCTTACCTGCTCAAAAAGCACCGCTCGGGCGCGCGGCTCGGGCATGACACGGCCTATGACCACATGTTCCTCGATGGCCTCGAAGACGCTTACGAGCCAGGCCGGGCCATGGGCACCTTCGCGCAGGACACCGCCAATGCCTACCAGATGACCCGCGAGGACATGGACGCCTATTCGATCGAGTCGCTTGCCCGCGCCAACCGCGCGATTGCCAGCGGCGCCTTCGCTGACGAAGTGGTGGCTGTCACGGTTTCGACCCGTACGGGCGACGTGGTGGTCGAACATGACGAAGCCCCCGGCAAGGGCCGCCCCGACAAGATCCCGCAGCTGAAGCCCGCCTTTGCCAAGGACGGGACGATCACGGCCGCCACCTCAAGCTCGATCTCGGACGGGGCGGCCGCAGTTGTGCTGACCCGTGCCAGCATCGCCGAGGCCAAGGGCCTTACACCGGTCGCCCGCGTGGTCGCGATTGCGTCCCACGCCCAAGCCCCCGCGCAGTTCACCACCGCGCCGATCCCCGCGATCCAGAAGGTCCTCGCCCGCGCTGGCTGGGGCGTGGACGATGTCGATCTGTTCGAGGTGAACGAGGCTTTCGCCTGCGTCGCGATGTTCGCGATGCGTGACCTCGGCATCCCGCACGACAAGATCAACGTGAACGGCGGCGGCACCGCACTCGGTCACCCGATCGGGGCGAGCGGCACGCGGATCATCGTCACCTTGCTCAATGCGCTGAAGCAACAGGGCAAGACACGCGGCGTCGCCTCGCTGTGCATCGGCGGCGGGGAAGCGACGGCGGTTGCGGTCGAACTGATCTGATTTGGGCGCGCTGGGCGGCGTTATTCGTCGCCCGGCAGCGTGTCAGAGCCCCACAGGCGCGCGGCGCTTATCCAGCCCTTGCGCCCAGCAATATCGACCTCGCACCAGCCCGTGCGGCACGCCTTGAGCTTGGTGACCACGCCCGGTTCGGCCCGCCATTTCACGGCCGCCGCTGTGCTGGGCTCGGCTCGTACCTCGGCAAGACCCGCTCCGATCACCAACCCGCCCCGCGCCGGATCGAGCTGGCTCGAAGCCACCCAGCCCTGCGTGCCTTCGTGGTCTTCGACCAGACGCCAACCTTCGCGCACCCGAACCACCTTCACCGGCATCCCCTGCCGCAGATAGACCCAGGTGACGGGATATTCCGCGCTCGGCCCAACGCGCATATTGACCTTCTCGTACCGCAGGCTCGCCCAATAGGGCAGCGTCCGATCCTGCGCGCTGAGCGGCGCGATCATGAAGGTTGCGGCCAGCATCAGCACAAGGCCGAGCGTCGAGAAGAAACGGAATCTCTGCATTCCCGATGCGATAGCGCCTTAGCCCCTGCGGATTCAAGCAGCGCGAGTGCATCCGCGCCTTGACCGCGAAGCCCCAGTAGCATTAGCCCGTCAGCCATGACCCAGCGCCCCACCCGTCCGCTCGCCAATGTCCCGCGCGTTATCGTCACCCGCCACCTGATGCCGGAGGTCGAGGCGCGGATGCGCGAGCTGTTCGATGTGGTGCTGAACGCAAGCGATGTGCCGCTCACGCGCGAGCAATTGGCCAAGGCGATGCAAGACTGTGATGTGCTGGTGCCGACCGTAACTGACCGGATCGACGCCGATCTGATCGCCGGTGCTGGCGAGCGGCTGGGCCTGATCGCCAATTTTGGCGCTGGCACCGAGCATATCGACCTGCCCGCCGCCGCCGCGCGCAAGATCCTCGTCACCAACACCCCCGGCGTCTTCACCGATGATACGGCCGATATCGCCATGGCGGGTATCATCGGCGTGCCGCGCCGGATTCGCGAAGGCACAGGCCTCGTGCGCAGCGGCAAGTGGACCGGCTGGGCGCCATCAGGCCTGCTCGGACGCAAGTTGGCAGGCAAGGTGCTCGGCATCATCGGCATGGGCCGCATCGGCCAGGCGGTCGCCCACCGTGCCCGCGCCTTCGGGCTGGAAATCGCCTATTATAACCGCAAGCCGCTGCCCGAAGCGCTCGAACGGATGCTGGGCGTACGCTATGTCGGCGATGTCGATGCGCTGATGGCCGAGGCCGATATCCTCACCCTGCACTGCCCGCTGACCGAGGACACCCGCCACCTGATCGACGCGCGCCGGATCGCGCTGATGAAGCCGGGCAGCAGCATCATCAACACCGCGCGCGGCGAATTGATCGATCAGGAAGCGCTGATCGCAGCGCTGGAATCGGGGCATCTGGCCGGCGCCGGGCTCGACGTGTACCCGGACGAGCCCCACGTCGACCCGCGCCTGATCGCGCATCCCAACGTGATGACCCTCCCCCACATCGGCAGCGCCACGGCCGAGGGGCGCGAGGATTCGGGCCACAAGGTGATCGCCAACATCCGCATGTGGGCCGACGGCCACCGCCCGCCCGATCAGGTGCTGACAGCGCTGGTGTGGGGCTGATCGCCGCCAACACCGCGCCGCAGGGTCAATCCCCCGTCAAAATCCGCTCGACCAGTTCGCCCACGCTCGGCGTGTAGCCGTTGGAGAAGAACGGATCGGTTTTGAAGCGGTAAGCGGCGTGGCCCGCGAAGGCGAGGTTGTTGTCCGGATCATCGCCGTGGGCAATGTCCTGCAACGTCTTCTGGATGCAGAAGCTGCGCGGGTCGGCCAGACGTCCGGTGGTGAAGTCGTCGTGGTCCTTCCAGCTGGAAAAACCGCAATGCGACAGGCAGCCCATGCAATCCTGCTGGTCCTTGCGGATGGTGTCGCGTGCTTCGGGGGTGACGAACACGATCGTGTCATCAGGGGTCTTGAGCGGCTCGGTATGACCGGCGCGCATCCACATTTCGGCCTTGGCCTTGTCTTCCGGCTTGACCCAGAAGCTGCGGGCCTTGCCGTCTTCGCCCAGCTGCACCGTGCCTTCTTCCACGCCGCGCTTGAAGTAAGGCACTTGGCGCTCCGAACGGTGCATCAGGTCATAGAGGAACGGGGTCTTCACCGCGCTCGAATAGAAGCCGGTGGGTGAGAACTTGTGGAGCAGCACATCACCGGGCTCGACGGTGCGCAGCAGGTCCTTCCAGATTTGCGGGATCGGGCTTTCCTGCGTCAGCAAGGGCCGCGTGCCGAACTGGAAGGCGATTTTGCCCAGCTCGGGATTGTCGATCCAGTTGTTCCATTCGCGCAGGTACCAGACCCCGCCCGCCATCACGATCGGCACGTCATCGCTGACGCCTTCGGCACGCATCATGTCGCGCAGCACCTTGACGCGCGGATAGGGATCTTCGGGCTTGGTCGGGTCTTCGGCGTTGGAAAGGCCATTGTGCCCGCCCGCCAGCCACGGGTCTTCATAGACCACAGCCGCCATCAGATCGGGCACCTTGTGATAGGACCGCTTCCACAGCGCGCGGAAGGCGCGGCCCGAACTCACGATCGGCAGGTAGCAGACGTTAAAGCGCGCCGCGATTTCGGCGAGCTTATAGGGCATCCCCGCCCCGCAAGTGACGCCGGTCACCATGCCGCGGGTGTTTTCCAGCACACCTTCGAGCACGGCCTGCGCCCCGCCCATTTCCCACAGCACGTTGATATTGATCGCGCCCTTGCCGTTCGCGATTTCATAGGCCTGTTTGACCTGCGTGGTCGCGCCGTCGATGGCGTAGCGGATCAGTTCCTGATGCCGTTCCTCACGGGTGCGGCCGTGGTAGATCTGAGGGATGGGATTGCCGTCATCGTCATAGCTGTCCGCATTGACCGCACTGACCGTGCCGATCCCGCCAGCAGCGGCCCAAGCGCCGGAACTCGCATGATTGGTTGCCGATACACCCTTGCCGCCTTCTACCAGCGGCCAGACTTCACGACCGCCATAAACGATCGGGCTCAATCCCTTGAACAATGAAAATCCCCTTTGCGCGAAAGCCGCGCTTTTCTACGTATTCTTGCCATAGTCGGGGCGGGCTCGCCTCGCAACCTCATGGGTTGGCGCCGTCAGCCTGCCTCGCAGACGTTGATCGCGTCAGGCGCGGTGCGTTTGGTGCCGCGCTGGAAGCGTGCGAAATATCCCTTGATGTCAGGGCGTTCGATGTACTCGACCAGCACATAGCCGACCGCTTCGAACTCGCAGAACAGCAACGTGTGCGGCAGCCCGTGACGGCCAACCGGACTGTCGCTTTCCACGACCACGATCTGCCCCCCGGCGTTCAGCGCGGGCCACATGTTCCACAGGAAGGCGTAAGGATCGGTCACTTCATGGTACATGTGGACCATGAAAATGCGGTCGAAACTGTCGGGCGGAAGCTGCGGATTGTCGGCATCACCGAACTTGATCGAGATGTTCTCGAGCCGCTCGCGCTCCACTCGCCGGCCGAGCCGGTCGAGCGCTTCGCGGCTGATGTCCTGCGCCAGCACGCGCCCATCGGCGCCGACCCGTTCGGCCAGGCGCACGGTGTAGTACCCCTCGCCCGCGCCGATATCGGCAACGGTCATGCCGGAGCGAAGGTCAGCAAGGTCCATGACGACCTGTGCTTCATTTCGCTCGTCACGCGCGTCTTCGTTGGAGAACTGGTTGGAAACGACCTTGGCGATCGGGCGATCGGGCTTGGGGAAGCTCACTTCGCCTGCGGCCGGATCGCCGGTGACAGGCGCAATGCCATCGCACCCGGCCAACAGCAGCGCTGCGCCCACTCCCAAACCAGACCAGACCGCAGGGCGCCGCATCGGGCTTACTCCACGTCCTCGATGTCGACCTTCTCACCCGTCACCCGCTGAGCAAGCGCAGCCGAGATGAAGGGATCAATTGCGCCATCGAGCACAGCGTCAGGGGCGGTCGAAACCACCCCGGTGCGCAGGTCCTTGACCATCTGGTAGGGCTGCAAGACGTAGGAACGGATCTGGTGGCCCCAGCCAATGTCGCTCTTGGCCGAGTGTTCGGCGCTGGCGGCTTCCTCACGCGACCGCATCTCCGCCTCGTAAAGCCGTGCCTTGAGCATGTTCATCGCGATTTCGCGGTTCTTGTGCTGACTGCGATCCTGCTGGCTGGCGACCACGATGCCGGACGGCTGGTGCGTGATACGCACCGCGGAATCGGTGGTGTTGACGTGCTGCCCGCCCGCGCCGGACGCGCGATAGGTATCGATCTTGAGGTCGGCGGGATTGATGTCGATCTCGAAGGAATCGTCGATCACCGGATAGACCCAGACACTCGAAAAGCTGGTGTGGCGGCGGGCGCTGCTATCATAGGGGCTGATGCGAACCAGACGGTGGACGCCGCTTTCGGTCTTGGCATAGCCGTACGCGCCGTCACCCTTGATCAGCAGCGTCGCAGACTTGATGCCAGCCTGCTCGCCGCTCTGATACTCGACCGTCTCGACCTTGAAGCCGCGCCGTTCGGCCCAGCGGCCATACATGCGAAACAGCATTTCGGCCCAGTCCTGGCTCTCCGTCCCGCCCGCGCCGGCGTGGATTTCGAGATAGGTGTCATTGCCATCAGCTTCGCCCGAAAGCAGCGCCTGCACCTTATCGGCATCCGCCCGGTCGGCGAGACGTTGCAGGGTTGCCAAGCCATCCTCGACGATGGTGTCTTCGCCCTCGGCCTCGCCCATTTCGATGAACTCGATCGCGTCGGCCATTTCGGCGGCGATTTCGTTCACGGTGTTCACCGCCGTCTCAAGCGTCTTCTGCTCGCGGCTGATCGCCTGCGCCTGCTTGGGATTATCCCATAGGTTCGGGTCCTGCACCCTCGCGTTCAACTCATCGAGCCTCCGCAGCGCGCGATCCCAATCGAGCGACAGGCGCACCAGCGCCAGCGCCGCTTCGATCCGGTTGATGTAAGCCTGGCCTTCGGCCCGCATCGTCTATCCTTCAGTGATGCTCTAAAAAAAGTCGGCCCCGCTTAGCGCTGCGCGCGCGATTGTAAAGCGGCTGCGCCGCTGCCTGAGGCCCTACTTCTTGAGCGCGCGCACCGCCGCCAAGGTCTTTTCGACATGGCCGCGATAATCGGCGGCCGAATGCACTGCGACGATGCTGCCGTCGCGCGCGATCACGTAAGATGTGCGGCTGGCATAGCCCGAGCCACTGCCGGCCACATCATAAGCCGCCATGATCTTGGCCGAGGCAACGCCGACCGGGAAGGCATCGCGGCATTCTTCGCGGCTGAAGCGCTTTAGGGTTTCGATATCGTCGTTCGACATCCCGATGACGCTCGCACCCGCCGCCTTGAACTGCGGCATCGCGGCGGCAAAGGCATTGGCTTCCAGCGTGCAGCCGCTGGTGAAGGCCTTGGGGTAGAAATAGAGCACCACCGGCCCCTTGGCCAAAGCGGCGCTAAGCGTAAATCCAAACTCCGACCCGGCGAGCGCGGCGCGGGTGGCAAAGGCGGGGGCCTTGGCACCCTTGGGCAGTTCAGCCGAAGCGGAGGTGACGGTCATCGCGGCGAGCCCGATCAGGGCGAGCGCGGCGAAGGGGGTGAAGCGGGTCCGGGTGCTGGTCATGGCACACTAACCCGCCAGCCCCGCGACCGGTTCCACGCAAGATCAGTCAACCCCGCCTTCATCGATGAATTCGACCGCATCCGGGGCAGGCTCGTCAACCACCGCGCTTTCAGCGTTCTGCCGCCCGGCGCGGATCAGCGCGAGGATTTCGTTGCGCTTGGCCGCGATGGCGTCCTGCCGGGTGTAACGCTCTGGCTCAGTGTCGGGCTTGAAGGCTTCCCAGATGATCGCGGAGCGCGGGTCGTCTGTCGGCCAGCCATCGAACACGCGCTTGCCCGAGCGGCGGTCAACCCGCACCATGCGGACACCCGCAGGCGCCACTGCAGGAAGGTCAGACCACTTGGGCTTGGTCTTCTCGATCAGGCTCTTGATGATCGGCGCGGCAATCGTGCCGCCAAAGGCATAGCCGCCCATATTCCGGGGTTGGTCGAAACCGATATAGGCGCCAGCGATCATCTGCTGCGTGCCGCCAATGAACCACACGTCCTTGGGGCCGGTGGTGGTGCCGGTCTTACCGAACAGCGGCAGGTTCAGCGGATTGAGCACGGTCGCGGTCCCACGGCTGACCGCGCCGCGCAGCATGTGCATCACCTGAAACGCGGTGCGCGCGTCCATCGCCTGCGCGCCGCGCACGCCGAAGCGCGGCATCGGCTTGCCATCCCATTTGGCCATGTTGCAGCCACGGCATTCACGGTCGTCAGCGCGCCACAGCACCTTGCCGCGGCGGTCCTGCACATAGTCGATCACGGTCGGCGGATTGAGCCGCCCGTGATTGGCAAGCGCGCTATACGCGGCAACCATCTTGACCAGCGTCGTCTCACCTGCGCCCAGCGCAGTCGAGGGATAGGCCGGGAACTTGCCGATCCCGATCTTCTCGATGCCTTTGACAACATTGTTCATGCCCGCCGTCATGCCGATCTGCACGGTCATGATGTTCTGCGACTGTTCGAGCCCAAAGCGCATCGGATGCTGCCCGCCGCTGCCCGAGCCGCGAATGCACTTCTCGCCGAGATTGGCGCCCTGATAATAGCAGAAGCGATTATTATCGACTTGGGTCGAAGGGGTCATGCCGGTATCGAGCCCGGCGGCATAGACGAACGGCTTGATGGTCGAACCCGGCTGACGCATCGCCTGCGTGGCGCGGTTAAAGTCCGACAGGCGGTGATCGAACCCGCCCTGCATCGCCAGCACTCGCCCGGTCTGTGCGCTCTCGACCACCAGCGCGCCCTGCGCTTCGGGGATGGTCCGCACGTTCCAACCATTGCCGCTGGGATTGGCGGCAATAACGTCGCCTGCTTTCAGCGCGTCGGGCAGATTGCCGAGCGGTGCTTCCTTGCCATCGGCAAAGCCGATCCGCGCCGATTGCCCGCTGCGACTTGTGACAACGCCAACGCGCCAGTCCTTGTAGCTGATCCCGAGCGGGGAGCTTTGTAGCTGGCTCGCCCAATTGCCGGCGCTGACATCGAGTGTCGCAATCGGCCCCGCCCAAGCGCGCCCACCATGATAGCGCAGCAAGCCTTCGCGCAGCGCATCGCGGGCGGCGGTCTGCATCTGCGGATCAAGCGAAGTGCGCACCCACAGCCCGCCCGCATAGACCGAGTTTGGCCCGGTCTCCGCCGTCTCGCCAAACCGCGTGATCAGTTCGCGGCGGACTTCTTCGAGGAAGTAGCCCGCATCCACGCTCCGCTCACGCCGCTGGGTGACGAGGCCCAAGGGCTGCGCCGCAGCCGCCCGGCGTTGCGAGCCGGTGATGAAGCCGTTCTCTTCCATCTGGCCGAGCACGAAATTGCGCCGTTCAAGTGCGGCCTCTTCCTGACCCTTGCGGCCATAACGCTCCGGCGCCTTAGGCAGGATCGCAAGGAAGGCCATCTCGTGCAGTTCGAGCGCATCGACATCCTTGTCGAAATAGGCGCGCGATGCGGCCTGCACGCCAAAGCTGCGCCGCCCGAGCGGGATTTCGTTGAGGTAGAGTTCAAGGATTTCCTGCTTGGTCAGCACCTGTTCGATGCGGCCGGCGAGGATCATTTCCTTGAGCTTGCGCGTAACGGAGTATTCGTCGCCCAGTAGCAGGTTCTTGGCGACCTGCTGGGTGATGGTCGACCCGCCGACCGCTCGCTCACCTGAGCCAAACTTGGTAGCATAATCGAACACCGCATTGGCCGTGCCGAGGAAATCAACCCCGCCGTGGCTGAAGAAGGTTTTGTCCTCGGCTGCGAGATAGGATTCGATCAGCTTTTGCGGGAAATCGGCATATTGCAGCTGCACCCGCCGCTCACGCGCATAGGTGTGGACGATCTCGCCGTCATAGCCGCGCACCACCGTGGGGAGCGGCGTTTCATAGGTCAGCAGCGCTTCGGCTTCGGGCAGGTCGCTTGCCAGCCACACGAACACCGCGATCCACAACGCGAGGAACACGCCGAATGCGCCCGCGACGAGCTTGAACAAGAAGCTCTGCCGCCAACGATCACGAAACCATGCCAGCGCCCCGCCGAGATCGCGGTTCACGCGGTAGCGCAGGTAAGCCCAGGTGGAGGGCGCGCCGGGTTCGGCAACAGGTGAGGCGGTCGGCTCAGTCATGGACGCGCGGCAACTAGCACGCGGGGATTGACCAAGGCTAGCCGATTTCCCATCCTATTCGCCGTCCGCCGCAGGAACGCTGCGCCGCGCGAAATAGACCCGGATGGCACGCGCCAGTACGCCGGCATATTCAGCCCGCCCTTCCGCCGTGGTCAGGCGCGCACGATCGGTAAGGTTGGTGACGAAGCCGCTTTCAAACAGGACCGACGGCACATCGGGCGCGCGCAGCACGGCAAGCCCGGCAGCGCGCTTGGGCTGGGGGACGAAGGCCAGTTTGCGCTCACCTTCACGCAGGACCAGGCCGGCAAAATCGAGCGCGTCTTCCTGCGTGCGCTGCTGCGAGAGTTCGACCAGGATCGTGCTGACCGCAGCGCTCTGCCCATCAATCGTGATGCCATTCAATCGGTCCGCATCGTTTTCGCGGGCAGCAAAGCGCGCCGCCGCCTCGCTCGATGCTTCATCGGACAGGGTGTAGATGCTCGCCCCGCTGACATCATCGCGCTCCCCGGCGGAATCGGCGTGGACCGAGATGAACAGGTCCGCATCAAGCAAGCGGGCGATTTCGGGCCGATAGGGCAGCGGGAGAATGCGATCATCCGCGCGGGTCAGCGCGACCCGGATCCCGCCTTGGCGCAGCAATTCATCCCGCACAGCAAGCGCAATGGCGAGAGTGATGTCCTTCTCGTTGAACTTGCGCCCCTCAGGATCGGTGCCGATTGCGCCCGGATCGCGTCCACCATGCCCGGCGTCGATCACCACAAGCGGACGCGAGGGATCATCGGGGCCCTCCACCGATGGTAAGTCGATTGTCGCGCCCTCACTTTCGAGCGCAAACCGCAGCACATAATCGCGTCCCCACTGGGGCACGGGGATCGTCAGACCCAGCACGCTCGCCCCGCCAAGCACGGCAATCGGTGCCAGAAACACGATCAGCAGAAGAGTACGAAAACTCATGATGGTAAGGTGCTTACGGTCTCGCGCGCCGCTAGCGCAATAGAGTTGCGGGGTTTGCCCCACAGTGCTAGCGGTATTGCCAGAGAGGTTGCATCACGGCGCACTTTGCGCTTCACCTGCGATCCTCTTGCGCCGGGGCACCACCATTCCTCGCACCCGGCCCAGTACAGGTTGATGTAGTGACAGAACGTTTTTCCCGATCGATGAGCACAATGCGCAAACAGCGCGTGCGTGCCCTCGCGGGTCAAGATGCGGCGCTCGGCCGCACGTTCCACATTGCAGACACGAGCTTCGCGCAGAGCGCCGCTGGCGGCCAAAGCGCGATTTCCCCTTCCGGCACAGCTATCACGCAGGCCGGTTCACCACATAAATCGCGTCCCCTTCATGCCCCATTGCGGGCAAGGCCGGACGCATGGAGAATATTCAATGTCAACGCGCATGCTAATCGATGCGCGCCACCCGGAAGAAACACGGGTGGCGGTTCTGCAGGGCAACCGGATTGAGGAATTCGATTTCGAATCTGCCGAACACAAGCAGATCAAAGGCAATATCTATCTCGCCAAGGTAACCCGGGTTGAACCCTCGCTACAAGCGGCTTTCGTCGACTTTGGCGGCAATCGCCACGGCTTCCTCGCCTTCAGCGAAATCCACCCCGACTACTATCAGATTCCCAAGGCTGATCGCGACGCGCTGCTGGCTGAAGAGGCTGAAGCGGCTGAAGAAGAAGAACGTCTGCGCGCTGAAGAGGAAGATGAAGGCATCTCCCCCGGCGATGAATATGACGCCGAAGAAGAAAGCGGCGAATCCCTCGCCGAAGACTTTGCCGAAAACGGCGTCGAGGAAGTCGACACCTCCGACAAGGATGATGTCGCCACCTTCGAAGGCGGCGCATCGGATGATGACAATTCGGACGACGAAGACGGTTCGGACGACGACGCTGACAATGGCGACGATGACCAGAACGGCGATGAAAACGCCGATGGCTCGGATCAGGATCGCGGCCGTGGTCGCCGGGGCCGCCGCCGTCAGGGCAGCAAGGGCGGCGACAACGGTGCCAATAGCAAGGGAGGCCGCAGCCGTGCCAAGCAGGTCGACGAAGTGCGCGCCAAGCGCATGGCACTGCGTCGCCGCTACAAGATTCAGGACGTAATCCAGCGCCGCCAGGTGCTGCTGGTGCAGGTCGTCAAGGAAGAACGCGGCAACAAGGGTGCAGCGCTCACCACCTATCTCAGCCTAGCCGGGCGTTACACGGTGCTGATGCCCAACAGCTCCAGCGGCGGCGGTATCAGCCGCAAGATCAGCTCGACCAGCGATCGCAAGCGCTTGAAGGACATGGTCTCCGATCTCAAGCTGCCCAAGTCGATGGGCCTGATCGTGCGCACCGCCGGCATGAGCCGCACCAAGCCCGAGATCAAGCGTGACTTCGATTACCTCGCCCGCGTGTGGGACGAGATCCGCGAGAACACGCTGGCATCTGTGGCGCCCGCGCTGATCCATTCGGACAGCGACCTGATCAAGCGTGCGATCCGCGACATCTACAACAAGGAAATCGAGGAAGTCGTCGTCGAGGGTGAGGACGGCTACAAGTCGGCCAAGGCCTTCATGAAGATGCTGATGCCCAGCCACGCACGGCGGGTGAAGGCCTATTCCGATCCGGTGCCACTGTTCCAGCGTTACGGCGCGGAAGATCAGCTGCGCGCGATGTATGATCCGATGGTACAGCTTAAAAGCGGCGGCTACCTGATCATCAACCCGACCGAGGCGCTGGTCTCGATCGACATTAACTCAGGCCGCTCGACCAAGGAACACGGGATCGAAGCGACCGCGCTTCACACCAACCTTGAAGCGGCCAAGGAAATCGCCCGCCAACTGCGCCTGCGCGACATGGCCGGTCTGGTCGTGATCGACTTTATCGACATGGAGTACCCCTCCAATGTCCGTAAGGTCGAAAAGGCGATGAAGGACGCGCTCAAGAATGATCGCGCGCGCATTCAGGTCGGCCGCATCTCCAGCTTCGGCCTGATGGAAATGAGCCGCCAGCGCCTGCGCACCGGCGTGCTCGAAGCGACCACCCGCCCCTGCCCGCATTGCGACGGCACCGGTCTGGTTCGCACCGCATCGTCGGCGGGCCTTTCGGCTCTGCGCTTGATCGAAGACGAGGCTGCGCGCGGCAGAGGCACGCTGATCCGGCTTGCCGCCAGCACCGAAGCAGCGATCTACCTGCTCAACGAAAAGCGCGCCGATCTGGTCGAGATCGAACAGCGTTACGGCGTGAACGTCGCAGTCGTGCCCGAAGGCGAGGATGAAGGCGCCAAGATGGCCGTCTCCAGCTCCGGCCCGCGCCCGGCCTTTGCGCCCAAGTTCGAACCGATCGTTGACGACGAGCCGGAAGATGACCTGCCCGAGGAAGAAGAAGACTTCGCCGAGGAAGAGGTTGAAGAGCGTGAGCCCCGCCAACCGCGCCGCGAACGCGCCGACAATGACGACGAAGGCGGCCGGAACAAGAAGAAGCGCCGCCGCCGCCGTGGCGGTCGCAACCGCAATCGCGGCGATGAAGGCGAAGGCGCCGAGGGTGAAGGCTCCGAAGACGGCGCTGAAGCTGGCGACGATGGCGACGACAATGGCGAAGCCCGCAACGCCGATGCCAGCGACGACAACGGCACCGAAGGCGCCAATGACGGCGCGACCGACAGCGAAGGCCGCCCCAAGAAGCGCCGCCGCCGCGGTGGTCGCGGGCGCAAGCGTCGTGACGGCACCTACGAAGGCAGCGAAGGCGGCTCCGATGGTGATACTGACAGCGATGGCAGCGAAGCGCAGGATGACGGAGAGCCCGCCGCCGAGGCCGAAGTAGCGGCCGCACCGGCCGAGGCTGAGGTTGCTGCCGATGTGCCCGAAGTCGAAGTGGCCGAAGCTGCTCCGGCGGAAAAGCCCAAGCGCGTCCGTGCTCCCCGCAAGAAGAAGGAAGCGGTTCCGGTTGCCGAAGTGGCGGCCGAACTCGCACCGGAAATCGCAGCCGACGCTGCCGATGTCGCCGCAGAGGCTCCCGCCGAAGCGCCGGCCGAAAAGCCCAAGCGCAAGCGCGCGCCGCGCAAGGCGAAGGTGGCCGAAGCCGAACCGGCTGAAACCGCCGAAGCAACCGAACCGGCAGTGGTTGAAGCGGCTCCGGGCCCTGAGCCCAAAGCCGATGCCGAACCTGATGGGGATGGCAAGCCGCGTCGCGGTTGGTGGCAGCGCACCTTCGGCGAGTAAGCGCTCGCCGATCAGGCCAAGCATTCATGGGGCGGGAGCGGGCAACCTCTCCCGCCCTTTGCTATTGCGGCTTGCGGGCGATGCCCCACTCCATCCACCCGGCAAAGCGCGGGGCCTTGGGCGTGTAGCCTTCACCCAAAGTCTCAACCGCAAAGCCTGCGCCTACAAGCGCGCCCGCGATCGGCCGCGTCAGGTGACAACCGCCTGCGAGGCGCTTCCAGACCGGTTCGATCCGCTGCTGCCAGCGACGCACATCACTGTCGGGCGCGCGGCCATGTTCGAGGAACAGCGCTTGCCCGCCGGGACGCAGGATGCGGCGCAGCTCGCGCATCACCTGGGCCGGATCGCTCACCGAGCAGAGCGTAAAGGTGCAGACCACGCAGTCGAAGCTGGCGTCATCGAAGGGGATCGCTTCGCCCCACCCTTGCCTGAGATCGGCCGCCCAGCCCTTGACCCGCGCCGCCGCCCGGGCGCCATCTAGCAGGCCTTCATGCGGGTCGATTCCCGCATAGGAGGTGATCGCTTTGGGATCGTAGAATGCATGATTAATCCCGCCGCCGCAGCCCAGCTCGAACACGTCTCCGCGCGCGAGCGGCACCACGGCAGAGCGCCGCTTCATCACCTGCCCTTGCGAGCAGGCGCAGGTGATCAGGCGCGGCATGACGTTCGCCTCGTACCAGCTGGTGATCCCCATGCGTCGCTCCCCGTCCCGCTCAACATCGGGTTTAGCCCGATGCTGGCGCAAGGAAAGCTGTGCTTTGTGCTCAGGCGGGGACTTCTGCCCCGCAGAAATCGAACACCCGGCCGGAATGTTCGGGCGTCAGGCCAGCGAGCACGCGCAGCAGATTGGTGGCGGCATCTTGCGGCGTGGTCAGTTGCCTCTCGGCAAGGCCCGACTGGAACGGCTGGGACAGGCCGCTATCGACCGTTCCCGGATGCAGGCCGACAATCACGCTCTCGGGATGGGTGCGCGCCATTTCCAACGCGAAGTTCCGCAGCAGCATATTGAGCGCCGCCTTGCTCGCCCGGTAGGAATGCCATCCGCCAAGCCGGTTGTCCGAAATCGACCCGACCCGCGCCGAAAGCGCCGCGAAGGTGAAGGCGCTCCCGCGCGGCATGATGCCCAGCATATGCTTGGCGATCAGCGCCGGGCCGATGGTGTTCAATGCCAGAACCTCGGCCATAGCGGCGGGATCGAGGCGCTTGTACGTCCGCTCCGGCCCGGTGCCATCGGCCAGCGTCAGCACGCCGGTTGCTGCGATCACTAACTCGGGGGGATCAGCGCGCATCGCTTCGGCAGCTGCCGCGATGCTGGTCTCGTCCTTCAGATCGAAGGCGAACGGCCGGATTCCCGCGCCCTCAGGCCCCTGTCCCGCGCGCGATCCGGCATAAATTACCTCGGTCCCACCCGCCGCCAGCGCATCGCAAAGCGCACGGCCGATCCCGCCCGAAGCACCGAAAACGCATGCGATCCTTGGCGCGCCCTGCGCGCGCTGTCCTACATTATCCATGCCTGTTAAAGCGCCCGCATGTCTCGCCAGTTCCCCGCTTTTTCCGGTGCAATTGAAGCAACTGCTGCACGCAGGTTGAGGGGGGAGCATTTTGTCCTTCTGGACAGTGTCTCATGTGTCTCCAACAGCGGTCCCGTGCTGCGCTCAACATCTGTGCGAAAGCCTGCAACAATTGCCAGCCACCGCCCGCTTGCGCCGGGGGACAATGGCGTTAGATAGGGTGCAAATCGAAACGGGATCAGTACATGGCGACCTTCACTCTCCCCAAGAATTCCAAGATCAATGCCGCTGGCAAGGTGCACAAGGCATCGGGTGGGCGCGTGAAGGCGTTCAAGGTCTATCGCTATGATCCCGACTCCGGCCAGAACCCGCGCTACGACAAGTTCGAGATCAATCTCGACGAATGCGGGCCGATGGTGCTGGACGCGCTGTTCAAGATCAAGAACGAGATCGACCCCACCCTGACCTTCCGCCGCTCGTGCCGCGAAGGGATCTGCGGGTCATGCTCGATGAACATGAACGGCAAGAACGGCCTCGCCTGCACCACCGCGATCGAGGATCTGAAGGGCGAGATTCGCATCACGCCGCTACCGCACATGGACGTGATCAAGGACCTGGTGCCGGACTTCACGCACTTCTACGCGCAATACGCCTCGATCCGCCCGTGGCTCCAGACCGTCACCCCGACGCCGAGCGGCAAGGAGCGGCTGCAATCGCCCGAACAGCGCGAACAGCTCGATGGGCTCTACGAGTGCATCCTGTGCGCCTGCTGCTCGACCTCGTGCCCGAGCTATTGGTGGAATTCTGACAAGTTCCTCGGCCCGGCGATCCTGCTTCAGGCCTATCGCTGGCTGGCCGACAGCCGGGACGAGATGACCGGTGAGCGGCTTGACGATCTGGAAGACCCGTTCCGCCTCTATCGCTGCCACACGATCATGAACTGCGCGAATGTGTGCCCCAAGGGTCTCAGCCCGGCCAAGGCGATCGCCGAAACCAAGAAGATGATGGCCGAACGCGCGATCTGATCCTCGCAGACTGACCGGACAGGCGCGTAGATATGGCGACCAGCGAACCCATCAACGCGCCGTTCGATCACCACCCCCTCGCGCCCGATGAATGCGGCGGTGAGGCTGGCTGGCACAGCTGGAATCTGGTCGACAGGACGCGGTTCAACACGGCTGTTCTCGGCGATATGCGGGTGCGCAAGGAGGGCGACAAATGCCGCCTGCGGATGTTCCCCGAACGCCGCCACACCAATCTGGGCGACAACATCCACGGCGCGGTGACGCTGGGCTTGATCGACATTGCCCTGTTCGCCGCGATGCACATCAACGGCAGCGGCGAGGCCGGGCCTTCGGTCACGGTCGAACTCTCGACGCAATTCGTGGGCGCAGGCGATCCCACGCGTCCGCTCGATGCCGTCAGCGAGATCGTGCGCGAGACGGGGCGGATGCTGTTCCTGCGCGGCTTTGCCACCCAACCCCGCGATGACGGGACCGAGGATATCATCGCCAGCTATTCGGGCATCGTACGCAAGATGCGCTCGCGCGTGTGAGCGGGCTGCTGGCCCGTTACGATGCGCTGATCGCCAGCGATGAGCTTCGCGCAGACCCGGATCAGCGCGCAGCGGCGGAGAAGCTGGCTGCGCTCCAAACCGCGCTTGAGGCCGAGGCTCCCTCGGGTAGGCTGCTGGGCAAGTTATTCGGCAAGAAACCCACGCCCCCTCGTGGCATCTACATCTGGGGCGGCGTCGGGCGCGGCAAGTCGATGCTGATGGACCTGTTCGTCCAGACGCTCGCCATTCCGGCAAAACGCCGGGTCCACTTCCATGCCTTCATGCTCGAAGTCGACCGCCGCATCGCCGAGGCGCGCAAGGCGCAGTTAAAGGACCCGCTGATAGCGGTCGCCACGCGCCTGTCCGAGGAGGTGCGCTGTCTGGCCTTTGACGAAATGGTGGTGAACAACACCGCCGATGCCGCGATCATGGGCCGGTTCTTCACCGCGCTGATGGAGGCGGGCACGGTGATCGTCACCACCAGCAACCGCCCGCCGCGCGATCTCTACAAGGACGGGCTTAACCGCTCGCTGTTCCTGCCCTTTATCGATCTGGTCGAGCGCGAGATGGACGTGCTGTCGCTGAACGGCCCGACGGATTACCGGCTCGACCGGATCGGCGACCTTACGACATGGCACGCACCAATTGGCGATAGCGCGACAGCGCAGGTGCGCGAGGCGTTCTTCCGTCTCACTGACTTCGAACCCGAAGACGCTGCCCATGTACCGAGCGGCACGCTTGATCTGGGCGGCGGGCGCACGCTGCATGTGCCCAAGAGCCTCAAGGGCGTCGGCGTCTTCAGTTTCAAGAAGCTGTGCGGGGAGAACCGCGGCGCGGCGGATTATCTCGCGATCGCGCGCAGCTTTCACACCGTGATCCTCGTCGGCATTCCGCGCATGGGGCCGGAGAACCGGAACGAGGCGATCCGCTTCACCAAGCTGATCGACGCGCTCTACGAACACCGCGTGAAGCTGTTCGTGACCGCCGCCGCCGAACCGGAAGCGCTGTATCAGGCGGGCGATGGCGCCTTCGAATTCGAGCGCACGGTCAGCCGCCTCAACGAAATGCAGAGCGCGGAATATATGGCGCTGGGGCACGGCACCGAAGACTAAGCGCTCACCCCGAGCTGGGTGAGCGATTTCTCCAGCATGAGCAATTGCCACAGCGTGCGCGAATGGTCCGCGCGGCCGGCGATATGGGCTTCGGCCATGGCGCTGATCGCCTGCGGGTCGAAGAACCCGGTTTGCGCCAGCCCGCCGCTCGCCCCGATTCCCCGCGCCGCGCCCGCCAGCGGCCCCCTCAGCCATTCGGCAATTGGGGTCACGAAGCCCTGCTTGGGCCGATAGAGAATGTCGTGCGGCAGATAGCGTTCGAGCGATTTCTTGAGCAGATACTTGCCCGTCGAACCCTTGACCCGCATCCCTTCGGGCAACCTTGCGGCGAACTCGACGAGGCGGTGATCGAGCAGCGGCTCGCGCGCTTCGAGGCTCACCGCCATGCTGGTGCGGTCGACTTTGGTGAGAATATCGCCCGGCATCCAGAACATCAGATCGGCATATTGCGCGCGGTCGAGCCCTGAGCGGCCCGGCGCGGCGCGCATCAGGGCGATCAGCTCATCCTCACCGCGGAAGCCTTCGAGGCTGGCGGTGAAGCTGTCCGAATACAACACCCGGCGCGCTTCGGGCAGCATCACGGAAAGCCCGCGCGCATAACCTTCCTCACCGCTCTCGGCGAGGGCCAGCAGGGTTGACTTGGCGCGCAGAGGACGGGGTGCCCAGTCGGCCTTGGGCCATGCCCGGCCCAATGTCCCAAACAAAGGCGCGCGCAGGCCAGCGGGCAGGATCGAGCGCGCGCGTTCCTCGTGGTGGTGGAAAACTTGCCGCCGGTATCCGCCGAACGCTTCGTCCGCGCCGTCGCCCGAGAGCGCCACGGTCACCCGTTCGCGCGCAAGCTGGCACACGCGCCACGTGGGCAGAGCCGAAGCATCGGCGAAGGGTTCATCGAACATCGCGGCAAGCTGGTCGATGGCGCTGAAATCGTCGGTCGCAACAATCCGCTCGGCATGATCGGCGCCGAATTTGGCGGCGACCTGACGGGCATAGGACGTCTCGTCATAGGCGGCGACATCGAAGCCGATCGAGCAGGTCTGCACCGGCTGGCTCGACGCTTCGCTCATTAGCGCGACGACGCCCGAACTATCCACCCCGCCCGAAAGAAACGCCCCCAGCGGCACGTCCGACACCATGCGCGACCGCACGCCTTCACGCAGCAGGTGGACGAGCTGCGCCGACAGATCCGCCTCGCTCCCCCGCTCGCGCTGGGTAAAGTCAATGTCCCACCACCGCTGCGGCCGTCCGGGCGTGCGGCCCTGTTCCAGCAGCCAGAAATGGCCAGCAGGCAGCTTCTCCACGCCTGCGAGGATCGAATGCGTATCCGGGACATAGCCCCACGTCATGTAAGCCTCGATTGCCTGCGGGTTCACGCGGCGGCGCAGCAGCGGGTGCGCGAGCAGGCCCTTCAGTTCCGAGGCAAAGGCGATGCTGCCATCCGACAGCGGCGCGTAGTACAGCGGCTTCACCCCGAACCGGTCGCGCGCCAAGAACAGCTGGCGCTTGTCGCGATCGTACAGCGCGAAGGCGAACATCCCGTCGAGCCGTTTCAGGCAATCCACCCCCCAGCGCTGCCACGCGGCGAGGATCACCTCGGTGTCGCCCGAGGTGCGGAACGTAAACCCGGCCTGCTCAAGCTCGCGGCGCAGTTCGCGGAAGTTGTAGATCTCGCCGTTGAAGACGATCACCGCGCGCCCATCGGGCGTGTGCATCGGCTGGGGAGACCCGGCGAGGTCGATGATCGACAGGCGGCGGTGGCCGAGGCCCACGCCCTGATCGGTCCACACCCCCGACCCGTCAGGCCCACGATGGGCGAGCGCGTCGCACATCCGCTCGACCCGCGACGGGTCAACCGGCTTGGGCGTTTCGGCATGGAAGATCCCGGCAATCCCGCACATGGTCTTGCCGCCTAGAGCAGCACAGCCAGCGCGGCAATCGCCGCCAGGGCAGTGATCGCGAGCGCGGCGCTGGTGGGCGCAAAGCGCAAGGCCTCGGCGCTTGCGATCAGTTGCCAGTCGGCAATCGCGGCGGCGGGCCAGCCATAGGCTTCAGGTTCACGCTCGAAAAGCCGCCATGCCCCGCCGAGCAGAGCGGCGAGCACGATGGCGAAGAAAATCCAGCCATAGACGATGTGATCGAAGCCGGTCGCCTGCTCGGCCCCGATGAACTGCGCTACGTAGATCGTCGCCCAAGCGCGCACGCCATTGGCGAGGATCGGCACGATGATGCAGGCGGCGAGGAAAGCCGCGCGGCGGGTCCAACTTTCAAAGCGGGTGAAGCACACCAGCACGGCGAGCGTTACCATCGCGATCAGGAATTTCACCCCGGAGCACGCCTCGGCGACGATGAACAGGCCGGCGGGCGTGTGGATGTGGATGCCCTCGATCCGCGCGGGCACGCCGCTCAAGTGGGTGAGCGCGATGGCGATTTCGGCGGTCACGGTTTGCAGCGGCGGAATGATTTCGTCGCCGAACGGCACGAGGAAGCTCGCAAAGGCGAGCGGCAGGGCGAGCAGCACGCTAACGCGCAGGCCGAGCACGGTGACGACCGCCGCTTGCAACGCAGCCACCGCGCCCACTTGCGCGATAAGGTTGATGCCGCGTGTCTCGCCAACCCACCACAAGCTCAGCGCCGTTGCGACGCCGATAAGGCCCGGCCAGAATGGCTGCGGCGTGACCGCGGCGAGTTCTTCCTCCTTCAGCCCCACAAGCCAGGCGGTGATGAAAGGGACGAGCAGCAGGTGGTTGTACGTATCAATGTTCCACCACTGATGCAGCATCGCGCTCCAGCTTTGCGCCGTCACCGCGATCAGTACCGCCGCCGCTAATGCGAGCGCGCCAAGCGGGCCGCGCCATGCGACGGGAAGGCTGGCTGAGGCAGGTGCTGAGGGAAATGTGGCGGTCTCAGGCGGCATGGCGCTGCCCCTCGTCCGCCATGCCGATCAACCCCGCGAGCGGGGCTAGCATCGCATCCCAGCCATGATGGTCGAGCACGAACCGCCGCGCTGCCGCGCCGATCCGGGCGGGAGCCTCGGGATCACGCAGCAGCGCTTCGATGCGGGCGCACATGGCGGCGGGATCGGGCGGACACACCAGCCAATCCTCGCCATCGCTGGCGGCAATGCCGGTCGCCGCATCGGGCGTCAGCACCACGGGCTTGGCCATCGCCATGGCTTCGAGCACCTTGTTCTGCACCCCGCGCGCAATCAGCAGCGGGGCAAGCACGGCATCGGCGGCAGCGATGAAGGGGCGCACATCGGGCACCTCGCCCCACACCTGCACACCGGGGGTGCCGTGGTGGGCCATGAGCTTGCCCGTAGGGTTGCGCCCCACGACATGGAACATCGCCTGCGGGAAACGCGCGCGCAGCTTGGGCATCAGCGCTTCGATCACCCACAGCGCGGCCTGCTCGTTGGGGCGGTAGTCCATCTGGCCGGTGAAGGCGAAGTGCGGCCCCGGCAGGCCTGCGACCACCGGATGCGGAATGGTGGCGGCAGGGTCGAAAAAGGCCGCATCAATACCGTTACCGATTACTTCGACATTGACCTTGTCCGGTGCAGTCAGCCGGCTGCGGTAGAGCGCCGCCTCGGCTTCGGAGATCAGGATTGTCGCATCGGCGCGCGCGCCAAGCCGTTCTTCCTCGATCGCCAGCAACCGCGCCTCGCGGGCGTTGAGCCAAACGCGCTCGCCTACATCGGCGTAGCTGGCAAACTTGGCGCTATCGACGTCGCACAGGTCAATCACGACGCGGCCCTTGAAGTCCGCAGGGATGTATTGACCCATCTGGCCGGAGAAGATGACGATCACAGCGATGTTGTGGGCCGTGATCGTATCATGCACCCATGCTTCAAGCTTGCGGCTGTGGAATGCAGTCAGGCTGACCGGCTTGCCGGTCAACACGGCTTCTATCCCCGCCAGCGGCAAGGGCTTGGTGCGCGGGGCGATGCAATGTGAGGCCGCCAGCGCCGCCAATGCATCCTCGCCTTCACCGGCGCTCTCGGCAAAGCAGCCGACATGGACCGGAGCAAGCCGCGCCAGCGCTTTCAGCAGATTATGCGAGCGGATCCGGTCACCCCGGTCGGGTGGGAATGGCACCCGGTGGGCGAGGAACAGGATCTCCCCCATCACGCCAGCCCGCGCGCGATCCACGGCCCTAGTGTGTTGGCGATCGGCAGCGGCAGCTTCTTCCACAGCTCGATCTTGCGGCTGAAGCTGGTGTCGGTCGGGTCGATATTGCGGGCAGGCTGGCCGGGGGCGGTCCATGCGCCATAGGTCAGCGGCTGCGGCACAAAGCCCCAGTTCTTCTTGAAGGCGAACGGCCCGCTTCCCGTCTTGGAGCGCCCGAAATCGAACCGGGCTATCCCCTGCCTGCGGGCGTGGAGCATCAGCTCGTAATACATCAACTCGTTGGCGCGTGCTGCCCGCGCGGCGAACACGCCGCCGCCCCAGAACGGCATGACCACGTCGCCGTGATAGAAGCTCAGGACACTCGCCAGCGGGGTTTCGCCCTGCCAGACCGTGACAATGTCGCTGCTGGACGGGAAGGCCTCCAGCATCGCCGCGAACAGCGAGCGCGAGAACACCGGAGTGCCAAGATTGCGCACGCTCGCGCTGTAGCAAGCGTAATGCGCGGCGAGATCGGCAGCGCTGCGCCCGATGGTGATGCGGTGGCCAAACGTCAGGCCCTTCCTGACCTCGGCGCGGGCGCGTTTCGGAATGGCAAGCAGTTCTGCCTGATCGTCAACGGCAAGCGCGCGCTCGAACCCGCAGTGCTTGTCCGACCATGCTGTCCAGCCATCGGGGATCGCGCCGCCGCGCAGCTCGATACCGGTAAAGCCGCCGGCATGCGCATAACTCTGCGCACGCTGGGCGAGGACCTGCGCGGCGTTATCGCTATGTGCGATGATGCCGCCACCGACCCCGAACCCGCTCGACACCAGCGCCTTGCCGAACAGCACGGAACGCGCCTCGGTCAAAGGCAGCCAGCCTGTCACGACACCAAGTCGTTCGGCGATCAGACCCGCCGCGCGCTGGCGCGTTCCGGCCTCGACTGCTTGCAACCATGCCGGACGGTGGAACAGGCTTGCGCCCGTCTCCGCAACGAAACCCTCGATCCGGCGCAGGTCAGCGGCGTCGCCGAAATCGACAACCCGCACGACCTCTCCGGCTTTCACCGGCGCATTCATGCCGCGATATCCGCCGACGCCGCGTCAGGATCAGGCAAGAACAGATCCTCGGCCCGCGCCGCCTCGCGGTGAGCGACCAGATCCATCCGGCTCCACCGAAATTCATGGACCAGCTCGCGCAGCTTGCCCGCCATCTTGCCCAGCCCCGTATAGTGCCGGAAGCGGGAGCGCAGCGGCGCGTGTCCGACGCGCGGCTGATCGGGATCAACCTCCCACGGGTGGAAATAGAACACCGCCGGGCGGCCATCGGAGCGGTTGACCTGCCGGATCGCCCAGCGCGAAAAGCCGTAAGGCAGCACGCGGAAGAACCCGCCGCCGCCTGCCGCCACGCGCCGCCCGCCCAGCATCGCGGTGGTCACCGGAAGCTCTACCATCGGCGACCACGGCAGCGGCTTGAAGGCAAAGCGCGGCGCTTCGGGCCAGCCATAATGGTCATGGGCCACCGGGGCGACGCTGGAGGAATAGACATAGCCCTGCTCGGCCAGCTCGGCGAACGCCCATGGGGTGCGGCTGTCGATCGAGAAGCTCGGCGCGCGGTAGCCGGTGACTGCCACGCCCGAACAATCCTCAATGATGGTGCGCGCCTTGCGGATGTCCTCGGCAAAGCCCGCACGATCCATGGTGAACACCCGCGCATGGTCATAGCCGTGGCTAGCGAGTTCATGGCCTGCGTCAGCGATGCGGCGGACCATGTTGGGGTGGCGTTTGGCCACCCAGCCCAGCGTGAAGAAGGTCGCGCTGACATCGGCTTCGGCGAACAGATCAATCACGCGGTAGACATTGTCTTCGACGCGGGTCTTGATGCTGTCCCACTCGCCGCGGGCGATGACGTTCTCGAAGGCGCCGACCTGGAACCAGTCTTCGACATCGACCGACAGGCCGTTCACGATGCCCTGCGCAGCGCCAAGACTGGCGCCGGTTGCAAGCCGTTCAGAGAGAGGCTGAAAGGGGGCGTTCATGGCGTCACGCCGCCTCGCGCGACGAGTCTTCCTCAAGCCACTCGATCAGCATGGTGAGCACATGGCGGAAGGATTGCTCCTGCTCTTCGAGCCGAGCTTCGATCCGCTCGAGCGCGGTGGCAAAGCGGGCCTCGGCGATGCGGGCTTCCTCGGGCGAAAGCGCTTCGCCGTCGGCACCCTGACCCATCCCGGCGGCCTGCAATTCGCTGATCGCGGCTTCAAGCTCGGCAGTGCGCGCGTCACGTTCAGCCAGCAGCGCGGCGACTTCGGTTGCGGGCAGGCTGCCCTGCGCGACTGGAGCGGCAGGCTGAGGCGCAGCGGCGGGTGCGGAGCGCAGATCGCTCGCGCCGCGTGCGCCGCGGTTCTGGTCCGCCGCCATTTCGGCGATCACATCGTCGAGCATGGCGAGGCTTAGGGTATCGCACTCCTCGATAGCGCCCAGCAGCAACAGGCGGTTCATCACCTGATTGACCCGGCGCGGAATTCCGCCGGTGTGGCGATAGAGGCTCTCGAGCAACCCGGCATCGAACATCGGCCGATTGTCCCACCCGACATGGCCGAGCCGGTGGCGCACGTAATGTTCGACCTCACCCGCATCCAAGGCTTCGAGGTGGTGTGAGGCGATGATCCGCTGGCGCAGCTGCTCCAGCCCCGGATGATGCGCGACCATGCGGCGGAACTCGGGCTGGCCGAGAAGCAGGCTTTGCAGCAAAGGATGCGCGCCGAGCTGGAAGTTGGACAGCATCCGCAGCTCTTCCAGCGCGGTCAGCTCAAGGTTCTGACACTCGTCGACCACCAGCAGGCAGCGGCGGCCCGCGCGCGCTTCGTCCTGGAGGAAGCGCTCAATCGCGCCCAGCGCCCCGGCCTTGTCCTGCCCCTCGACATGCAGACCAAACGCCTGCGCCACCACATGGACGACCTCGGCCCCGTCGAGCGCTGAGGTGACGATCTGCGCCACAGTCAGCGCCGCCGGATCAATCCGCTCCATCAGATGGGCCACGAGCGTCGATTTGCCCGCGCCGACCTCGCCGGTGATGACGATGAAGCCCTCACCCTGCGCCAGGCCATAGCCGAGATAGCTCATCGCCTTCTTGTGGCTGGTGCTCTCAAAATAGAACTGCGGGTCGGGGGTGAGCTGGAAGGGTCGCCCGCTGAAGCCGTAGAATTGTTCGTACATGAGCCGCTTATCCCGTCAGAAATTGTAGCGCAGGCCAACCAGCGCGGTGGCAAAGGCGAAGTCCTGGGCGGTGAATTCGCTGTCGAAGTAATCGACCGCAATCGCTGCCCGGCCCACAAGCCGCTGGGTGATTGACTGGTTGTAGGCCGCCGAAGCGCCCATCGCCGTCACGTCATTGTTGTTACCGGCCGCGTTGAACCAGTTGACGTAGGCATTGGTGGTGATGTTCGCATCCTGCCCGATCTGGCGAGTGAGACCGCCGATCACGTAGTAGCTTTCATCCGTCAGCCCGTTCACCGGTGCGAGCACTGTCCCGGCCGCAGCGATGAAGGTGCGCCGGTCATAGCCTGCGCCCAGCGCTGCCACGGTGCGGCCCATTGTGCGCTGGTACGAAGCGCGAACCCCGCGCCCGCGGAACGCTGCCGATCGGGTCGAGCCGACGCCGCCGATCAGCGCTTGCCCTTCGGTGCCGCTCACTAGCCCGCCGAAATCACCCGTTACCGGGTTGCGGATCGCTTCGAAATCGCTCGAAAGACCCGCCAGCGCGTTGTTGAGCGTCCCGCCGACGCCGCTCACCCCGTCATAGGCCGCCACGGCAAAGGCGCTGCGCTGGCTGGGGACGTAGGTGAAGGTACCGTAATAGGTGGTGGAATCGTACCGCCGCCCGACCGACGCCTGAAGGCTGGTGCGCGAGGACGGCCGCCACAGCACGCCGACATCCCACAGCAGGCCGTCGACATCGAAGGCGATCCGGCGCGGGGCGTTGGGATCGGTGACAAAGCGGCCATCGGAGCCAATCACCGGCACGCCATTGGCATCGCGCACGGCATCGCGGCTCGAAATCTCGACATCCTCGTAACCCGCGCCCGCCACCAGAGCGAGCGTGCGCGACACCGGCAAGGTCACATCACCGCGCACAAACAGATCGCGGACCCGCTGATCGAGATTGCCGATATCTTCCTGAAAGCCGCCCGCTGTCACGGCAAGGCCGACCGGCAGAACTTCGCCCGGACTTACCCCAGCACGCAGCTGGCCGAGATAGGTCACGCTGTCATCGAACACATCGATGGTGTTGCCCGCTTGCGTGACCAGCGCATCATCGGCCTCGAACCTGTTGTACCCGACGCGCGCCACGCCCTGCACATCGACGTCGCCGACGCGGGTGTTGAGGCTCGGCCCAGCGTAGAAGCTGTAGATCCGGCTTTCGGCATCTTCACGCACCAGCGGGTTGGCGGTGGTGCCGCCGCCCGCGTCGATCCGGCTGCGCGAGGCAAGCGCGCCCGCTTCCAAGCTCAGCGTATTCGGTACCAGCGCCAGCGTGCCGCGTGCGACCCCGCTGATGGTGTTGGTGTCGACGCTGTCATCGCCGTAGCCGATATTGCGTTCATAACGGACAGAGACAGCCGCACCGCTGTTGCGGCCCTGCACGTTGATATCCACGCCCACCGCAACCTGCGTGAAGGTGACGACATCATCGCCGGGGCTCAGCTCAGCCGAGACGATCTGACCGACCTCGATATAGGGCTGTACCACGCGGTTGCCGCGCTGGCCGGGGGTGTCGCCCCCCTGTCCTTGACCTTGGCCGGATCCCTGACCTTGGGCCTGAGCGTAAGCCGGATTGGCAGCCGCGGCGATCAAGCCAGCGGCCAGCAATGCGGCTGCGAATGAGCGGGCACGCATCTCTATTTCCCCTTGGTGCCATACGTGCCGAAGCGCCGCCCCGAAGGGCTGTAGCGCGCGGCATTCAGAAGCAGTTTGATATCGCCGCAGGCCGACAACAGCTGCTGCGCGTCTTCCAGAGCGGCGCGGCTGGTTTCGTCTGCGCGCACGACCAGCAGCGCTTGCCCGACATGCTGGGCAAGCTCGGCAGCGGGCGAGGCGGCAAGCGCGGGCGGCGTGTCGAAAATCACGATCCGGTCCGGCGCACCCTGTGTCAGCCGGTCGAGCACTTCGCCGGTGCGCGCACTGGCCAGGTATTCGGCATCGAGCGAAGTCGCTGTGCCCGCAGGCAGGACGAACAGGCCTTCGATGTCGGTGCGGATCACAAGGCTTTCTGGCCGGATCGACGGATCGGCGAGCGCATCCATCAGGCCTTGCTCGACATCGATGCCGAGGCGCAGCGCCACCGAAGGCTTGACCACATCGGCATCGACCAGCAGCACCTCAAGCCCGCGCTCAGCAGCGAGCGCGATGGCGAGGTTGGTGGCGCAATAGGTCTTGCCCTCGCCCGGATGGGGCGAACACACGAGAATGCGGCGGGCGAGCGGGCTGGCGCCCGCACGGGCATCGGCGAGCAGCTCGCGCTTGACGATGCGGAATTCTTCAAGAAGTCCGGTGACCGGGTCTTCCGGCACGATCAAACCACCATCGCGCAAATGCTCGCGGTCGATGTGGACAAGCGGCCCGCCAAAGGCGACGGCACGCGGCGCTTCGGGCTGAGGCGCAGCAGGAGCCGCGACAGGCTCGGGCTTGGCGAAAGCCACCGGCTGCGGCGCGACGGGCGCCTGCGGTGCGGGCTGCGGAGCAGGCGCGCGGCGCAGTGCTTCTGGCACCGACGGAACCGGCGGCACGGGTGGCGTTCGCACCGGGCCTAGCCCGAACGCAGCGTCAGCGCGCTCGAACAGCGATGCCGGCCGTGCGCCTTCGCGGTTGATCTTCCCCTGATCGGTCATGCTTCGGCTCCCATCCTCACGCTATCGACCCTATCGAGACGACCTCGATGGCGAGAAGGATCACAAACATCATGCCAAGCCCTGCGCAGGCTCCGGCGAACTGCATCAACCGGCGGCGTTCGATCGCGCGTGCGGCGTCTGATACGGTCAGCGAAATCGAGCCGATGACCGGCAGATCGAAGGTGCGCTCCAGCTTCTGCGGCGTGGCGAAGCTCGATTTGAGCTGTGCCAGCGCATAGGCCGCTGCGACCCCTGCCCCGATCCCGACGATCAGCACGCCGAACAGCAGCAGCGGACGATTGGGCGCGGCAGGCTTTTGCGGCACGCCGGGCTGCTGGATGATATCGAACCGGAACTGGCTGGCCTTGTCCTCGACCTTGCCGCGCGTGCGCAGCGCCTCACGATCTTGCAGCAGCTTTTCGTAATTCTGGCGCAGGACGTCGTAATCGCGGCTGATGCGGTTGGCTTCGGCGGCGACCGCCGGTTCGCTCGCCTGACTCGCCATCAACGCGGCAAAGTTGCTTTGCAGCGCAGCACGGCGGGCCTGGAGGGCTTCGACGGTGGCCTGACGCTCACTCTTGATCGCGATCAGCGAGGCATAGGCCGGGTTCGGCGTGCCGCCCGCATCATCGCCCGCAGCCGCAGCCTGCCGCGCAAGGATCGCAACCTGCTTGGTGGTCGAGACGACATCGGGGTGGCTGTCGGTCAACCCGCGTGAGCGCAATTCGGCCAGTTGGGTCTGCGCCTGCTGCAAGGCGGCGCGCGGGCCGGTCGCCTGCGGCCCACCGGCAATCGTGCGCGGCGTGGCCGCCATCTGCGACGAGATCGCCGCGAGGCCGCTTTCCGCCGCTGCCAGATCGGCATCGACATTGCGCACTTCGGTGCGGGCCTGCTGGACCTTGGTGGACAGGCTATCCGAGCCGCCGACCAGATCGGGATATTGCGCTTCGAACGCCAGACGGCGCTGTTCGGCCTGCTCGAGTTCGAGCTTGCGCTCGTCGAGCTGGCGGTCGAGATCGCCAATCGCGGTGCTGATCCCGGTGCGGTTGCCGATCACATGCTCTTCGCGCAGGATGTCGAGCAGCTTCTGCACCACATCGCGCGCCAGCACGGCGTTCTCGGCATCGGACAGATCACCCCGGCCAATGGCGGCGGTGATTTCGAACAGGTTATCCTGCTCGCTGGTGACGGTAACCTTCTTCTCCAGCTCGCCGATCATCGAATCCAGCGCGCCGCGTTCGGTGATGCCTTCGCCCAACCGGGTCGAGGTGATGACCTTTTCGAGGTTCTTGGCGCTCGACAGCGTTTGCCGCACGCGCATGATCTCTTCCTTGCCGTCCCCGGCAATGCCGAGCTGCTTGGAGAGCACATCCTGCACGTCAACATAGACGCGCGCCTTGGATTCGTAGCTGTTGGGGATCATGCTGACCACCAGCCACCCCAGCACGCACACGCCCCAGGCGGTCGCAATCGCCATCCAGCGCCGGTGCCATACCGACCACAGTGCCGCGCGCAGTTCGTCGAAGATCTCGCTCATCCCCCGGCGCGCCCCTTAGAACCGGCTCTCGGGGATGATGATTGTGTCACCCGGCTTGAGCATCACGTTCGCCGTCGAATCGCCCTTGCGGATCAGGTCCGACAACCGCAGCCGGTATTCGACCTGGGTGCCGGTCTCATGATCGAGCCGGATCAGCTTGGCGCGGTTGCCAGCGGCAAACTCATTGAGCCCGCCCACCGCGATCATCGCGTCAAGCACGGTCATGTTGGCGCGGTATGGCAGCGACGCAGGCTGCCCGGTCGCGCCGATGACGCGCACCTGCTGGGTGAAATTACCCTCGGGCGTGTTGACGATCACCGAGACGATCGGCTGCTCGATATACTTCGCCAGCTCGCCCGCGATGTAATCCTGCAACTGGGTCGCGGTCTTGCCCACGGCCGGGATGTCCTGCACCAGCGGGATCGTCAGCCGTCCATCGGGGCGCACGCGCACCTTGTCGGCGCTGAGTTCGGGGTTGCGCCAGACGTGGATGGTGATCTCGTCGAGCGGGCCGATGGTGTATTCCTCGGACGGGGCGACGCTGCCGTCACCATAGCTGGCCGAGGGCAGTTCCGTGCCTCCGCTAGCGCAGGCCGCCAACAGGGCAGCGCTGACGCCAAGAGCTGCGAGACGCATCGGGGGCAGACGGTTCAACATCGGTCGAGGATCCTTGGCCAGTTCTTGCCGGGCGGCGCGTATCAGCGCAGGAGCGACCTGCAACACGGACCGCCCGGTTATGGGGGTTCTTGTCGCTGGAAATGGTGAACATCTGGTTAGTTATACAGCGCCAAATCCGGCCCTATCCCGCGATGGGACAGCGGATTTGCGGCGGTTAACGCAAGTTGTTGTGACGCGTCAGACCAGCAGTTCAGCCGCCGGGCCGTGACCGAGGAAGGCACTGGGCGAGGCGGTCGCGCCATAAGCTCCCGCGCAGAAGACCGCGACCAGATCGCCCACTTCGGCTCGAGGCATCGCGGCATTGTCAGCAAGTCGATCCAGCGGGGTGCACAGACAGCCGACGATGTTGACTTCCTCGGTCGCCTCAGCCCCGTAACGCGTTGCAATGGCTGACGGATAATTGCGGCGCACCACTGTACCGAAATTGCCTGAGGCAGCGAGCTGGTGATGCAACCCGCCGTCCGTCACCAGGTAAGTCACGCCGTGGCTAACCTTGCGGTCAATGATGCGGGTCAGATACACGCCCGCCTCGCCGACGAGGTAGCGCCCGAGTTCGATGCACAATTCGGTATCCGCGAGCACCGGCGGCAATTCAGCCACACGCTCGGACAAAGCCGCACCCACGCGCGCCAGATCGACCGGGGTGTCGCCCGGGAAATAGGGAATCCCCAAGCCCCCGCCCATGTTCAGCTTGGGCAGGCCGTGGCCGATCGCGTCGGCAAGTTCAGCGGCCAATTCCAGCACGTTGCCTTGCGCTTCGATGATCGCGTCTGCGCTGAGCGTCTGGCTGCCGGTGAAGATGTGGAGGCCGCGCCACTCAGCCCCTTCGCCGATCAGGTGTCGGGCAAGATCGGGCACCCGCTCGGCATCAACGCCGAATTGCTTGGCCCCGCCACCCATCTTCATCCCCGAACCCTTCATTTCGAAGGACGGGTTCACCCGGATCGCGATGCGCGGTGCCTTGCCGAGCCTCTGGCCGATGGCGACCGCCCGCGCGCCCTCACCCTCGCTTTCGCAATTGAGCGTCACGCCTGCGGCAATCGCGGCCTCCAGTTCATCGTCGCGCTTGCCCGGCCCGGCAAAGCTGATGCGCCGGGGATCAATCCCTACCGCCACGCACAACGCCAGTTCTCCCGAGGAGGCAATGTCGAAACCATCCACAAGCGGCGCCATATGGCCGATCACCGCGAGATGCGGGTTCGCCTTCACCGCATAGTTCAACCCCACCCGCGTCGGCAGCGCCGCGCGCAACTCCGCCACGCGGGCATCAAGATGCGCGCGCGAATAGACGAACAGCGGGGTGCGCCCCGCCTCGGCCACCAATTCGCTCGCGCGCTTGCCGCCGATGGCGAGTTCGCCTGCGATCGTCTCGTAACCAGCTGGGATCGGGCCGACGGGCTTCATTGGGCAAATTCCTGATTGAGTTCAGCCTGCAAGGCAGTGCGGTCGATCTTGCCATTCGGATTGAGCGGCATCGTCTCGCGCCAATGGATGTGCTGGGGCTGCATGAAATTGGGCAGGTCGCGCTGGAGCCGCTTGGGCAATTCCGCGCGCGCCGCTTCGTCGGCGGCGCCGCGCACCACCAGATGCACCGCTTGGCCAAGGCGCGGATGCGCCACGCCCAGCGCGACCGCCTCAGCAGCGAGGCCTGAGGCCAGCGCGGCCTCCTCGATTTCCTGCGGGCTGATGCGGTTGCCCGCGCTCTTGATCATCGCGTCGCGGCGTCCGGCGAAGTAGAGCAAGCTTTCAGCCGCGCGCCGCACCCGATCACCCGACCACACCGCCATCCCGCCATAGGCCGAGGCGGCCGGTGCAGGCTTGAAGCGCTCCGCCGTCCGCTCCGGGTCCTGCCAATAGCCCTGCGCCACCAGCGGGCCGCAATGGACCAGCTCGCCCTCCTCGTCATCGGCGGCGATATCACCTGCATCATTGATCACAAGAACCTCTGCGAAGGGGATCGACTTACCCATTGATGTTGGATGGGAATCTACCAGCGCAGGATCAAGGTAGGTCGACCGAAACGCCTCGGTGAGACCATACATCGGGAACAGGCGCGCTTCGGGGAACAGACCCCGCAAGGATCGCACCAGATCCACCGTTAACGCCCCCCCGCTATTGGTCAGCCGCCGCAAAGGCGCGCGCGCCTCCTCGGGCCAGTCGATCTCGGTCAGTTGCACCCACAGGGGCGGGACAGCGGCGAGCGTCGTCACCCCATGCTTGGCGCAGGCCTTGGCGACATCCTTGGGGAACAGGAAATCGAGCGGCACCACACAGCCGCCCGCATACCACGTCGATAGCAACTGGTTCTGCCCGTAATCGAACGACAGCGGCAGCACTGCCAGCGTCACGTCGTCCTCCGCCAACCCAAGATAATGCGCCACGCTGACCGCACCGAGCCACATATTGGCATGGCTAAGCATCACGCCCTTCGGGCGACCGGTCGAACCGGAGGTGTAGAGGATCGCCGCCAGTTCCGCCGGATCGGCCGCGGATGGGCCCATTTCTCGCCCAGCAGCCTCAGCCGCCGCCAGCGCCTCGGCCTCGCCCAGCGCGGCGCAGCCCGCAGGCAAATCGCCCGGCTCCAGCGAGGCAAGCCGCGAGCCCGTCCCGATCAGCAGCATCGCGCCGCTATCGGCAAGAATGTGCGCGGCCTGGGCGCGCTTCAGCAGCGGATTGATCGGCACATGCACCAGCCCTGCCCGCGCGGCAGCGAGCGGCAGCAGGCACGTGACCTCACCCTTGGCCGCCCAGCTTGCCACCCGCGCGCCCTTGTCCGGCACCATCTCGGCCAGCCATCCGGCGAGCCGCGCGACACGCTGTCTTAACTGATTGTGGTTAAGCGTGCCCTCGCGCAGCACCAGCGCAGGCCTATCGCCACGCCCCGCCGCCCCCGCCAGTTCGGCAAGGTGGTCAAGCGGGCGCAAGGCGGGATCGGGCTGGTGCGGCATAGTCAGGAGCATTCTTTTACAGTGATCGAAGCGCGGTATCACGATAGCGTTAACGTCTTGCAAGCGTTGAGCGCCAAAGGAGCAGGCAGCGGCACCCCCGCGCCGTTCGACCGTGCCGAGTGGTTCGCGCTGCTGGCCGAGACCGGGCTTGTGCCACTGATCGCGATGGCCAGCGATGCCGATTGCGCTGCCGCCTTGGCTCTGACCGAGGAAGGGGGGCGAATCGCTCCCTTGCGCAACTGGTACAGCTTTACCTGGCGCGAGCTTGCCCCGGCGGGTGCGGCGGGCGACCGGTTGCTCGAAGCGATTGCGCGGCAATTGAAGACGCGCGGCTATCGTGTGACGCTCGAACCCGTGCCGGGCGAGGATTGTTCTGCGGACCGGCTCACGCGCGCATTCCGCAACGCTGGATGGAAGGTCGCAGTGGAACCTTGCGATATCAATCACATTCTGCCTGTGCGCGGGCGCAGCTTTGCCGAATACTGGGAAAGCCGCCCCGGCCAGCTTCGAACGACGCTGAAACGCAAGGCGAAGAAGGTCGAAGTGGAGGTGCTCACCCACTTCGACGCGAACGTCTGGGCCGATTACGAAGCGATCTATGCTGCCAGCTGGAAACCCGCTGAGGATCAGCCCGCCATGCTGCGTGCCTTCGCCGAGGCGGAGGGCGCGGCGGGACGGCTGCGGCTAGGAGTGGCCCGAGCCGAGGGTATCGCGGTCGCAGCGCAATGCTGGACTGTCGAGAATTCAATTGCTTATATCCATAAGCTCGCCCATCTTGAAAGCCACAAGCCACTGTCCGCTGGCACCACGCTGACCGCTGCGCTGTTCCAGCACGTCATTGATGTCGACCACGTCGACCTCGTCGACTTCGGCACTGGCGATCAGGGCTATAAGGCCGACTGGATGGAGGACGTGCGTCCACGTTTCCGCGTCGATTGTCTCGACCCGGCACAGCTAAAAAGCTGGCCCCCGCTCACCAAGCGGCTGCTACGCCGTGGCGGAGCCTGAGGCGCGCACCTACGGACCCGCAGTGCTTGCACCCGGCCCCGCGCATGGCTAAGCCCCGCCGCCACGGCCAGACACAGGGATTTGGGCACGAATGACCACCATTCCGAACATCGATAGCGCAGCGGGCGAGGCCGCGCTCGATAGCGAACTCAAGGCGTTGATCGCCGATGTGTTGGGGCTCGACCCGGCGCAGGCCGCTGCCTTCGGTCCGGAATCGGGCCTCTTTGGCCACCTGCCCGAACTGGACTCGATGGCGGTCGCCGGATTGCTGACCGAAATGGAAGACCGGCTCGGCATCGTGATCGAGGATGACGATGTCGATGGCGAAATGCTGGAAACCTATGGCGGGCTGCTGGCATTTGCGCGCGCGAAGCTAGACCCCCGCTAGGCCGGCCTTGACCCCTCCCAGGGTGCCTCTCGGGTGATTTTCACGTGGAACCATCCGGCCCCCGACGGCGGCTCTCCGTCTGAGGAATTGCTGGTCGCCTTCGACCGTGGCCGCGCGGCGCGGGTGCTGGTGTGCCCGGCATGGTTTGACGAGGCGAACAAGCTGCGGCGTTTCACGATCGAGGTGATGCGGCGGCTGGATGCGGCGGGGATCGACAGCCTGCTGCCCGATCTGTCGGGGTGTAACGAGAGCCTTGCTCCGCTCGAAAATCAAACACTTGCAGGCTGGCGCGCAGGTATGGCCGCAGCGGGCAACGCGCTTGGCGCGACCCATGTGCTGGCGATCCGGGCGGGCGCGCTGGTCGCTCCGGCGGTGCTGCCCGGCTGGCACTATGCCGCACAAACCGGCCCCAAGCTGCTGCGCGGCATGATCCGCGCCAGAACCATCTCCGCCCGCGAGGCCGGAATGGCCGAGACGTCCGATGGGCTGATGGCACAAGGCCGCGCGAGCGGTCTGGTGCTAGGCGGCTGGCCCATCGGGGCGGCGATGTTCCGCGAACTCGAAACCGCCGAACCGGCGCTCGCCCCGGGCCAGACCGACATTGCCCAAAGCATGGTCGGCGGCCCCGGCCTATGGCTGCGCGCCGAACCTGATGAGGACGCGGGGCAGGCCGATCGCCTCGCCGCTCTCATCGCCGAAAGCATCGGAAATTCAGCGGCATGACGCGGCTTTCTCACACCTTTGGTTGCGGCAGCTTGACGCTGGCCGGCACGCTCGACACAGCGCCGGGGACCACGGGATTGCTGATCGTCAGCGGCGGCAACGAGATTCGCTCGGGCGCATTCGGCGGTCAAGCCGACATGGCCGCGCGGATCGCCCGCGCAGGCTTTCCGGTGTTCCGGTTCGACCGCCGCGGCATCGGCGACAGCGAAGGCGAGAACCGCGGGTTTCGCCATTCAGCCAAGGACATCGCTTGCGCCGTTGATGCCTTCCGCGCGATGACACCGCAGCTCGCGCGGGTCGTGGCTTTCGGCAATTGCGATGCGGCCTCGGCGCTGATGCTGGCGAGCGGTACTGGCTGCGATGGGCTGGTGCTTTCGAACCCCTGGACGATCGAGCAGGACGACGGCGGCGGCGCGGTGGACGATACCCCGCCCCCGGCCGCGATCCGCGCACGCTATCTCGAAAAGCTGAAAAACCCGCGCGAGGTCATGCGGTTGCTGGGCGGAGGTGTGAACCTTGGCAAACTGGCTCGCGGTATCGCCCACGCCCTGCGTCCACCCCCGCCGCCGTCAAGCCTCGCACAGGACATGGCAGCCGGGCTGGCGAGCTTCACCGGATCGGTGCGCATCCTCGTAGCCACGGCGGACCGCACTGCGCAAGTGTTCCAAGCAGCATGGGACAGGGACGACCCGCGCATCTGCCGCTGCGAGGGCGCAGGCCACGCCTATGTCGAGCCGGAGCACCGCACATGGCTGGAAGCTCAAATCCTTAAAAGCTTGCGCGCTTAACGCTCGAAATAACTTACCAATTCGACATGGGTGGACCAGCGGAATTGGCCGACAGGTCGCAGCTTCGCAAGCCGGAACCCGGCCTCCGCCAGCACCGCCGCATCGCGCGCCCAGCTTGAGGGATTGCAACTGACATAGACCACCCGCGAGACCGTGCTCGCCGCGATTTCTGCCACTTGGGCACGGGCGCCGGCGCGCGGCGGATCGAGCAGGATAGCGTCGAAGCGGTTCAACTCCTCGGGCTGGAGCGGCGAACGGAACAGGTCACGGTGGAGCGCCAGGACTCGGCCGCCGCTCATCGCCCCGGCCGCCTTGGACGCGAGATGCGCCGCACGTTCCGCCTCAACCGCCAGCACCTTGCTTCCCCCTCGCAGCGCAAAGGCAAAAGTGCCGAGACCTGCGAACAGGTCAGCGACAACCCGCGAACCCGCCAGCCATTCAGCAGCATCGGCGGCCATCACATGCTCGGCATCATGGGTCGCCTGAAGGAAGGCGCCAGGGGGCAGGCTCACCGGCACGCCGGACAAAGTCACCGTCGCCGGTTCAGGCTCCCAGACCGTCTCGGGACCGTACCCTTGATCAAAGGAAAGGCGCGCAAGCCCCTGTTCGCGCGCGAAATCGAGCGCAGCTTCGGTCGGGCCGAGGCCTTCGAGCGGGAAGTGCGTCAGGCACGCTTCAACGCCTTGATCCGCCAAGGTCAGATCGATACCGACCATTCCTTTCGGCCCATGCGCCGCCACAAACCGCCGCAGCGGCGCGATGAGTGCGGTGAGCGATGGGTGCAGCACCGGGCATTCGGCGAGATCGACCACGCGGTGCGACCCGCCCTCGCGGTATCCCAGCACTGCGCCCTTGGCCGTGCGCAGCCCATGGAGGCCCGCGCGGCGGCGGGTGGCGGGCGGCGAGAGGTGGACGGGGAGCAATTCGGACGGTTCTAGCCCCTGCCCCCGCGCGGCATTCACCACCCGGCCCTCGACAAACTCGGCGAGCGCCGTGTCGTCTGCGTGCTGCAACAGGCACCCGCCGCACACGCCGAAATGGCGGCAGGCTGGGGCGATGTGGTGCGGCCCCGGCGTGATGGCGCCAGCCTCGTCCACCATGTCGCCGGTTACGCCGCCTGCGATATGGCGGCCAGAGACGGTCACGCCGTCGCCCTTGGCGGCGAGGCGGATAATGGGTTCGAGATCGGTCACAGGCAGGCCGCTAGCGCCTCAGACACCCTTTCGGCAAGCTGCGTCGGTGTGAAAGCCGCCCCCGCCCGTCGTGCCGCCTCACCATGGAGCCACAGCGCCTCGCAGGCGGCGTTAAAGGGATCGGCCCCGTTCGCCATCCGGCTCGCAGCGATCCCGGCGAGCACATCGCCTGTTCCGGCCACTGACAGCCAGCTCGGCGCGGGCTGACCGAGCGCGATGCGGCCGTCAGGCGCGACGACGATGCTGTCCGGCCCCTTGGCCAGCACAACCATGCCGCTGACTCTGGCAAGGGCCAAAGCCCGATCGCGGCGGGTTTCCGCGATGACGCCAAAGCTGCGGCACAAAGCCTCAAGCTCACCGTCATGTGGGGTGACAAGCCTTGGCACTTCGCGGGCGAGCATCGCGGGGGTGAGCAGCATCAGCGCATCGGCATCGAGCACAAGTGCGCGAGCCTGCGCCAACGCTGCTTCGAGCCTTTCACGCGCCGCCTCATCACGCCCCAGCCCCGGCCCGACCAACACCGCAGCGATGCGCGGATCGGCCAGCGCCTCGGCGAGCGGCGCAGTGTCAGTCACCACATCGGGCGGCGTGCGCGGATCGACATGAGGGGCGAGCAGCTTCACATAGCCCGCGCCGGAACGCTGGGCCGCGGCAGCGGCTAGCAGGCTCGCCCCCGGCATTGCGCCGGTAACGATGCCAAGCAGCCCGCGGCGATATTTGTGACTATCCGCCGCGGGGGCGCTGAGGCGAGGCCGTTCGACCAGCTGCGCCGCGCCCTCCAGCGGCGCGATCCCGATCGGTATAAGCCGCATCTGCCCCATCAGCGACCGACCCGGCAGGCTCCAATGCGCGAACTTCCACGCGCCCAGCGCGAGGGTCAGGTCATAATCGGGCAGCCGCTCGTTCAGCACCGCGCCGCTATCGCTGGCAATGCCCGAGGGCACATCGACCGCGACCTTGTAACGATGCCGCGCCGCCAGATCGCGGATCAGCAAAGCGTGCTCGGCGACCAAGGGCCGTGCGAGGCCGGAGCCGAACAGGCAATCGACAAACACATCAGCCCCCGCCCCTCCCGCAGTGCTGACCGGCCCGTCCCACCGCCGCCGCGCCTCTTTGGCGGCGTCGGTTGCAGGGTCGAGCGGAGCGATCACTGCCACCGCATTGCCCGCATCGCGCAGGCGGCGGGCGATGACATAGCCGTCTCCGCCGTTGTTGCCTGGGCCGCACAGAACCGTCACCGCACGTCCGGCGGCAACCCGGCGGATCCACTCCGCTGCGCCTCCTGCGGCGATCTCCATCAGTTCCGAAACACTGGTGCCCGCATCGAATAGCGCCTGTTCGGCAGCGCGCATCTGGGCGGCGGTAAGGACCTGTGCGGCGGTCACTTTGGCGGCGGTTCGATGAGCGTGCGCGGGATCAGATAGCGATCTGCACCGATGGCAAAGGCCTCTGCGCCCGCTCCGCCCTGTTCGGGCACCAGCACCTCGGCCCCGTCACGCGGAGCAAGCGCGCCAGTGGCAGGATCGCGGGTCAGCCGCCTGAAGCCGCCGTCAGGGTGGTGGAGAATGACGTCATTCCCCGCCAGCTCCAGCGTGCAGACGGGCGAGAGCGCAGCCCCTGCGCCGATCGCGCATTCGACCTCGTCGCCCGGTGGCGGCGGGCTTTCCGCGGCGCCGCAGCCGGCCAGCACAACCAAGGCCGCAAGCGTGCTAGATGTCCGCAAACACATGGGTCTCCGCCTTTGCGCCGGGATGGGTGATGGCGCCGTAGCGAGCCAATCCGACGACCTGACTGTAACGCCACAAAGCGCCCGACTGGTAGTCGTTGGTGCGCGGCTGCCAGGCCTTGCGCCGCTCGGCTAGCACGTCCTCAGGTACGTCGAGTTCGATGGTGCCAGCTTCGGCATCGATGCTGATGATGTCGCCATCCTCGATCAGCCCAATGGGGCCACCGTCGGCTGCCTCCGGGCAGACATGGCCGATGCAGAAGCCGCGTGTGGCGCCCGAAAAGCGCCCGTCAGTGATCAGCGCGACCTTTTCGCCCATGCCCTGCCCATAGAGGGCGGCGGTGGTGGAAAGCATCTCGCGCATCCCGGGGCCGCCCTTGGGCCCTTCGTAACGGATCACGATCACGCAGCCCTCGGCAATGTCGCGCTTTTCCACGGCCGCGAACGCATCTTCCTCGCAATCGAACACCCGCGCCGGGCCGGAGAATTGCAGGCGCGCCATACCGGCGACCTTCACGATAGCCCCGTCAGGCGCGAGGCTACCCTTGAGGCCCACGACGCCGCCGGTCGGCGTGATCGGGGTCTTCACATCGTAGAACACCTTCTGATCGGGGTTCCAGGTGATCTCTTCCAAGTTCTCGCCGATGGTCTTGCCGGTGACGGTGATCGGGTTGGGATCGATGAACCCGCCGTCGAGCAGCGTCTTCATCGCCATATAGACCCCGCCCGCCTCGTGCATGTCCTTGGCGACATACCTACCACCGGGCTTCAAGTCTGCGATGTATGGCGTTGATTTAAAGACTTCAGCAACATCGAACAGGTCGAAATGGATCCCTGCCTCGCTCGCCATCGCGGGCAGGTGAAGCGCAGCGTTCGTGGAACCGCCCGTGGCCGCGACGACGCGGGCGGCGTTCATGAAAGCCTCACGCGTGCAGATGTCGCGCGGACGCAGATTGCGGGCGACAAGCTCCATGACCTGCTTGCCAGCGGCAACCGCGATATCATCACGCGATCGGTACGGCGCGGGCGCCATGTTGCTGTTGGGCAGGCTGAGGCCAATCGCCTCGCCGACGCAGGCCATGGTGTTGGCGGTGAACTGGCCGCCGCAGGCGCCGTGGCCGGGGCAGGCGACCTTTTCTAAAGCGATAAGCTCGGTCAGCGGGCAATTGCCTGCCGCATATTGCCCGACCGCCTCGAACACGTCGACCACGGTCACATCGTTGCCGCGGTGCGTGCCGGGGAGGATTGAGCCGCCATAGACGAAGATGCTTGGCACATTCAGCCGCAGCATCGCCATCATCATGCCTGGAAGGCTCTTGTCGCAGCCTGCAAAGCCGACCAGCGCGTCATAACAATGGCCTCGGACCGAAACTTCGATCGAGTCGGCGATGATCTCGCGGCTGATGAGCGAGGACTTCATACCCTGGTGGCCCATCGCGATGCCATCGGTGACGGTGATGGTGTTGAACCGGCGCGGGGTGCCGCCGCCCGCGATCACGCCCTCGCGGCAGATATCGGCCTGCGCGTTCAGAGTGGTGTTGCAGGGGGCCGAGTCGTTGCCCGCACTGACCACGCCCACAAAGGGCGCGGCGATTTCTTCCTCGGTCATGCCCATCGCGTAGTAGTACGAACGGTGCGGCGCGCGCTCCGGGCCGACCGAAACGTGACGGCTGGGGAGCTTCGACTTGTCAAACTTCTGCGACATAAGATTTCCCGTTGAAGGCAATTTGTGAAACGTCCCCTGCCTTCAGGCGAGCGCCGACGCAACCCTTTGCGCAATATTCGCCAACAATGCCGCCCAGCGGGTGTGGGCATGGGGGGTCTGGACGAGGTCCTGGCGCAGCTCGATCCCAAGGTAAGCGCGCCCTTGCGCCTCCGCATGGCGGTTCATGGTGTAATTGAGGTCGCGCCCCGAATAGGGGAGATTGTCGCCGACCTTCAGCCCCTCGGCTGCGAGCATGGGGATCGCGATGCGGGCGGCACGGTCATCGTGATTGTAGAGCACGCCCACCTGCCACGGCCGCGCTGCGTCCGAAGTTGCAAGGCGCGGGGTGAAACTGTGGAGCGAGAGGATCAGCGCGGGTTCGGCAGCGGCCAGCCATTGCTCCAGCGCGGTGTGATAGGGGCGGTGGAAGCGGTTGAGCCGCCCTTCCCTGTCCGCGCCGACATTGCCGGGGATCGGGTGCCCGTCGCTGGCTTCGGGGACGAGGCCGGGGGCGGTCTCCTCACGGTTGAGGTCGCAGACGAGACGACTGACTGCGGCGATGTGGGCGGGGATGCCGTGGCCCTGCGCCAGCAGCTCGGCGATCGCTTCGGTGCCAATGTCGACCGCGATATGTTCGTGCAGCAGGTGCTGGGGGATGCCGAGGGCGATGTCGGCGGGAACATGGTTCGAAGCATGGTCAGCGGTGCAGACGATCCCGCCGGGGGTGGGCATGCCGAGTTGGCGGAAGGCTTCGCTCATTGGCCCAAGCCCCGTTCGTGCTGAGCTTGTCGAAGCACCGCACTTCCTTTGCGGCGGCACTGGTTTTCAAGCAAGGATGGCCGTTGTCCCTGCGGGACAGCTTCGCTTCCGGCAAGCTCAGGGCGAATGGATCTTTGGAAACTCAACGAAGCCGTCCTGCCATTGTCCACCATTCCCTTGGCATCGCTGCCGCCGCCGCATCGCGGGCCTCAGGCGTGTTATAAAGCGCAAAGCAGGTCGCGCCCGAGCCCGACATCCGTGCGAGCCACGGCTTGGTCTCGGCCAGTGCCGCCAGCACCTCTGCGATCACCGGGCAGAGCGAAATGGCAGGGGCTTCGAGGTCGTTGCGCCCCTCCCTCGCGATCTTGGACGCCGGGCCTTCAGGCAGCGCCCCGCGATCCTCGCCATCCCACGCCTTGAACACCGGCCCGGTCGAGAGCGGCACGCGCGGGTTGACCAGCAGGACGGGGGTTCCGGCGAGGTCGTCCTCGACCTCGACCTGCTCGGTGCCGGTGCCGAGGCCGATATGGGTGCGGCTGAGGACGCAGGCAGGCACATCCGCGCCGAGCTTCGCCGCCCGCGCCTGCCAGTCCTCAGGCAGGCCGTGGAGCGCCTCGACAATCCGGAACACGGCCCCCGCATCCGCCGACCCGCCGCCGAGGCCAGCCGCAACGGGAAGGTTCTTATCCAGCGTCACCGCGAGCCCCTGTGGGCGCGGCAGCGCAGTCAGCGCGCGGGCGACGAGGTTGTCGAAAGGATTGTCCAGCCCGCCCGCAAACTCGCCCAGCGTGGTGACGCTGTCGGCTGCGGCAGGAGCGGCGCTCAGCACATCGCCCGCATCGACAAAGGCGAACAGGGTCTCAAGCTCGTGATACCCATCCTCCCGCCGCCTGCGGACATGCAGCGCGAGGTTGATCTTGGCGTAGGCGGTTTCGGTGGTCATCAGTCTTTCCAGTCGATCCGCGAGCCGATCTGCCATTCTGCGACGTCCATCTCGAACACTGCGCCGGTCTTCGCATTAATCGCATACCAGCCGAGCAATACGCTCCCGCATCCTTGCGGCTCACGGCAATGGGCGTTGATCCTCAGGATATAGAAGCCCGGATGCTCTTCGTCTTTCCCCCCGTCGCAGCTTGCCATTTGGTCCGCACGATAGATCTTGTTAGCGGCCAGAACGGCGATGACCCGCTCGCATGCTCCATCGTCGGACGTCACGGGCTTTGGCCGTTCCGCAGCCGCGCAAATGGCTGACAACGTGGTAGCAAGCACCGCGAGGACGAGATTGACGTAAGGGATCCGCGTGACCGACAAACTTCAATACTTCGTCATTGCGAGGAGCCGCAGGCGACGCGGCAATCCATGGCCGGTGATCCGCTGATCTGCGCTCGGTCCATGGATTGCTTCGCTCCGCTCGCAATGACGAATGTGGGCTTCTTGCCTCACATATTCGGATAGTTCGGCCCGCCGCCACCTTCCGGCGTCACCCAGTTGATGTTCTGGTTGGGGTCCTTGATGTCGCAGGTCTTGCAGTGGACGCAGTTCTGCGAGTTGATCTGGAACTTGGGCTCGCCGGTCTTCTCATCGGTCAGCCACTCATAGACCCCCGCCGGGCAGTAGCGCGCCGAGGGCCCGCCGAAGACGCCGAGTTCGCTCACCTTCTGCAATTGCAGGTCCGCAACCTGCAAGTGGCAGGGCTGGTCCTCGGCATGGTTGGTGTAGCTGTAGGCGACGTTGGTGAGGCGGTCGAAGGTGATGACACCATCGGGCTTGGGGTAGTCGATCTTCGGGTAGAGATCGGCACGGCCAGTGTTGGTGTAATCGGCGTGGTGCTTCATGCTGATCGGCAGGCCGATCTTCAATGTGCGCATCCACATGTCGATGCCCGCCAGCACTGTGCCGATATCGCCGCCGAACTTGGCGACCGCAGGCTCCGCGTTCTGGACGACCTTCAGCTCGGTCGCGATCCAGCTGGAGCGGACCGCCGCGTCGTAATCGGCAAGCTCGGTCTTCTCTTGACCCGCCGCGATTGCCGCCGCGATGCTCTCGGCCGCCAGCATCCCGCTCTTCATCGCCGTGTGGCTGCCCTTGATGCGCGGCACGTTCACAAAGCCCGCCGCGCAGCCGATCAGCGCGCCGCCAGGGAAGGCGAGCTTGGGCACCGACTGCCAGCCGCCTTCATTGATCGCGCGCGCGCCGTAGCTCACACGCTTGCCGCCTTCGAGATATTCGCGGATCGCGGGGTGCTGCTTCCAGCGCTGGAATTCCTGATAGGGCGAGACCCAGGGGTTTTTGTAATCGAGTGCGGTCACGAAGCCCAAGGCCACCTGACCGTTTGCCTGATGGTAGAGGAAGCCCCCGCCCCAGCTTTCGCTTTCGGTCAGCGGCCAGCCCTGCGTGTGGATCACGCGGCCCGGCTTGTGCTTCTTGGGATCGATGTCCCACAGCTCCTTGATGCCGAGGCCATAGACCTGCGGCTGGCAATTCGCCTCAAGGTCGTACTTCGCCTTCATCCGCTTGGTGAGGTTACCGCGCGCACCTTCGGCCAGCACGGTGTACTTGGCGTGGATTTCCATGCCGGGGGTGTAATCGCCCTTGTGGCTGCCATCGGCGGCAACGCCCATGTCCTGCGTGATGACGCCGGCAACGCGGCCGTCCTCGTCAATCATCACATCGGCCGCGGGGAAGCCCGGGAACACCATCACGCCCAACCCCTCGGCCTGTTCGGCCAGCCAGCGGGTCAGATTGCCGAGCGAACCGGTGTAGCAGCCGTGGTTGCTCATCAGCGGCGGCATGATCGCGTGAGGGATCGAGGTCTTGCCGGTCTTCGACAGGACCCAGTGCCAGTTATCGGTCACCGGGGTTTCTGCCATCGAACAACCCTGCTCACGCCAATCGGGGAGCAGCTCGTCCAAAGCCTTGGGATCGACCACCGCGCCTGACAGGATATGCGCCCCGATTTCGGAGCCCTTTTCCAGCACGATCACTTCCAGTTCGGCGTTGATCTGCTTCAACCGGATCGCGGCTGCCAGCCCCGCAGGACCGCCCCCGACGATCACGACATCGCAGGGCATTGATTCACGTTCGATCATGGGGCTTTCCTGATCCTTGTTGGTATTGGGCGCGCAGGCCGCACAGTCTGGCGATATGCCTTCATTGTCCACTTGCTAACACCCTCGGGGACAGTCAAGACCCGCGTTGGATAGCATGACCCCTCAATGAGCCGGCCCGAACTTTCGATAGCGCGCGAATTTGAAGCGGCGCTTGCCTGGTGGCACGCGGCGGGGGTCGATTGCGACTATGCGGGTGACGCTACGGCGTGGTTGGCCGATGTGCCCTTGGCCAAGCCTACCGCAGATGCCAACAAGGCCGGTTCATCGCGCGGCGGTTCCGCTCAGGCGCCGGGCCCAGCCAGTGAATCCGTCGCCGCCCGCTCCTTGCCCGCCGCGCCACCATCACCACCCGCAACGCTGCGCCGCGATCTTTTGGGCGAATCGCCGCCGCAGGATTTGGCCGCTTTCCGCGACTGGTGGATGACGGCGCAAGGGATCGACACCGCGCGCGCTTTTCCCCGGATTGCGCCGCGTGGAGAGGCTGAGGCTGCGCTGATGGTGCTGGTGCCGCAGCCCGAGGAAGCGGATCGCGACCGCCTGCTGTCCGGGCCGCAAGGACGCTTGCTCGCCAATATACTCGGCGCGATCGGGCTGGACGAAAGCGCGGTCTATATCGCCGCCGCGCTGCCCTGCCACACGCCAATGGCCGATCTGGCGATGCTGGCGGCGGGCGGGATGGACGCGGTGACGGCGCATCACATCAGCTTGGTGCGTCCCGCGCGGGTGATCGCCTTTGGCACCGGGCTTGCCCCGATGCTCGGCGCGAATGAAGCCGAACAACCTTTACGCGAAATCAACCATGCCGGTGGCAAAGCTCCGGTAATGGTGAGCGAAACGCTCGATTCCCTGATGGAAATGCCCCGGCTTAAAGCCCGGTTCTGGCGGAGATGGACGCAATGGTCGCCCCCACTATGAAACTTCGCCTGCGCGTGCTGACAGCGACGGTGCTGGCTGCGGCGGCCCTGCCTGCACCGCTGGCCGCGCAATCGGGCGATCTGGTCGCGCGCTGGAATGGCGCAACCCCGGCTGAGACGGCCATTGCCCCGGTGCTGACGCCCGAGGAGCGCAACGCCTATCGTCAGGTCTTCACCGCCATCGATGCCGAACAGTGGGATGTGGTCGAAAACCTGCTGGCCCAGCGGCCCGAAGGCGTGCTGACCCAGGCCGCCCGTGCCGAATTCTATACCCACGCCAACAGCCCCAAGGTGTCCGCCGAACAGATCGCCAGCTGGTTTGCAGCCGGCACCGATCTCCCGCAGGCCGAACAACTCGCAAAGATGGGGGCCAAGCGCGGGGTTACCTACTTGCCGCCCCTGCCGAGTGAACAGGGCTTTTCGCGCCAACCCTATGCGCCCAAGCGGATCCTGCCGCGCTCCGTCAACGACGGCACCATGCCGAGCGCCACTGCGAGCCTGATCCTCGAAGCGATCAAGGCCGACAATCCCGGCGAAGCGCAGCGCCTGCTCGCCGAAATCGATCCAATGCTCTCCAGCGATGCGCGCGCCGAGTGGCGCGAGCGGGTGGCATGGAGCCACTATATCGAGAACAATGACGCCGCCGCGCTGGAACTGGCGCGCACCGTGGCCGAAGGCTCAGGCGAGTGGGTCGCGGAAGGCGCGTGGGTCGAAGGCCTGTCATCGTGGCGGCTGGGCTATTGTGCGCTGGCGGCTGAGGCGTTTGCGCGGGTGGCTGGCGGTGCTTCCAATGTCGAACTGGCCGCCGCCGGGCATTATTGGGCACACCGCGCGCTGGTGCGGTGCCGGGAGCCTGAGCAGGCGCAGCAGCACCTGTCTGCCGCAGCTCAGCTAAACGAGACGCTGTACGGGATGCTCGCCGCCGATCAGCTCGGGGTCGAACTGCCCGCCCATGCCCCGCCGCCGCCGTTCAGCCGTGACGATTGGGCGCAGCTGGCCCAGCGGCCCAATGTGCGCGTGGCCGCCGCCCTCGCTGAGATCGGGCGGCCCAGTCTGGCGGATGAAGTGCTGCGCCACGAAGCGCAGATCGGCCCGGCCTATCAGTATAGCGCCCTCGCCCGACTGGCGCGCGAGATGGGCCTGCCCTCCACCCAGCTGTTCATGGCTCACAATGCGCCTTATGGCACCCGCAGCGATCCGAGCCTGCGCTTCCCCGTCGCCCATTGGCAACCCGTCGGCGGGTGGCAGGTCGACCCGGCGCTCGCCTTTGCCCATGCCTTGCAGGAATCGAACTTCCGCGCCTCGGCCGTGAGCCCCGCCAATGCGCGCGGGTTGATGCAGATCATGCCCGGCACGGCGCGCGATCATTCGGGCAGGTTAAGCCTCGGCGCGAGCTACGAGGATCTGAACGACCCGCAGGTCAATCTCGCCTATGGCCAGCGCCACCTTGCGATGCTGCGCGATCACCCCGCGACCGGCGGCGTGCTGCCCAAGATCATGGCGGCCTATAACGCCGGCCTCACCCCGGTCGGGCGCTGGAATTACGAGATCAACGATCAAGGCGATCCGCTGCTCTGGATGGAATCGATCCCCTATTGGGAAACGCGCGGCTATGTCGCGATTGTGATGCGCAATTACTGGATGTATGAGCGTGCCGCAGGCGTCCAATCGCCCAGCCGACGGGCGCTTGCGCAAGGGCGCTGGCCCGAATTTCCGCAGGCTGCTACGACCCGCTCGGCCCGATTGGAGCCGTAACGGGAGCGGATAGAGTGGCGATTGACGAGAGCCGGGTTTTCAAACCGATCAACATTGCCGTCCTGACCGTATCCGACACGCGCACGCCGGAGACCGACACCTCGGGCAATATTCTGGCGGCGCGGGTGACAGGCGCGGGGCACAATCTGGCGGCGCGGATGATCGTGAAGGATGACGCGAAGCTGCTCGCTGCCCAGTTCGATGCTTGGATCGACGATCCGGCCATCGACGCTGTGGTCAGCACGGGCGGCACGGGTCTGACGGGCCGCGATGTCACCCCCGAAGCGCTCAGCCTGATCGAAGGTGCCCGCGACATTCCCGGCTTTGGCGAACTGTTCCGCTGGCTAAGCTTCAAGAGCATCGGCACCAGCACCGTCCAATCGCGCGCCTGCGCGGTGGTGGCGCGCGGCACCTATATCTTCGCACTCCCCGGATCGAACGGGGCGGTGAAGGACGGCTGGGACGGGATTCTGTCGGAGCAACTCGACAGCCGCAATCGGCCCTGCAACTTTGTCGAGCTGATGCCGCGGCTGAAGGAAGTTTAGCCCTTTGCCGTCACCCCAGCGCAAGCTGGGGCCCAGGGCGGCTCGGACGGCATTTGCCGCCCGAGGTCCCAGCATAGGCCTTCGGCCACCTTCGGTTCCGCTGGGATGACGATGGTTGGCATCGCACCCTTTGTTCTCTATACGTTCCAGCCATGCCAGAGCGAATCCATGGCCGCGGTGCACAATCGGCGGCGGTCCCCACCCGCTTCGGATTGGCGGAGCGCGAGGTCGATGGCGACTGGCGCGATCATATGCAATCGCTCGACGGCCCGCCGGTCAAACTGCGCACCACGGTGACCGAGGAGCGCCCGAAGTCGATCCTCACCTTCAACCAATCCCCCGACGTGCCATTCGACCGCTCGATCAACGCCTATCGCGGGTGCGAGCATGGCTGCGTCTATTGCTTCGCCCGCCCCACCCACGCCTACCACGACCTCTCACCCGGCCTGGATTTTGAGACTCGGCTGTTCGCCAAGCCTAACGCGGCCGAATTGCTCAAGGCGACGCTGTCGAAGCGCGGCTACCGCCCCAAGCCGATAGCGATGGGCACCAACACCGATCCCTATCAGCCGATCGAGCGCGATTACCGCATCACGCGCCAAGTGCTGGAAGTCTGTCTGGAGGCCCGCCACCCCGTGACCATCACCACCAAGTCAGACCGGGTGCTGGACGATGCCGATCTGCTGGCGGCCTTGGCACGCGAGAAGCTGGTGGCGGTATCGATCTCGGTGACGAGCCTCGACCCCGTGCTATCCGCCAAGCTCGAACCGCGCTGCGCCGCCCCTGCCAAACGGCTTGCGGCGCTGGGGCGGTTGGTGGAACTGGGCGTGCCGGTGCACTGCTCGATCTCGCCGATCATCCCGGCAATCACCGATGAATTCATCGAAGCCACCACCGCCGAAGTGGTGCGGCGAGGGGTGCAAAGCGTCAACTGGATCCCCCTGCGCCTCCCCCACGAGGTCGCGCCGCTGTTCCGCGAATGGCTCGCGGTCCATTATCCCGAGCGCGCAGGCAAGGTGATGAGCATCGTGCGCGAAATGCGCGGCGGGCGGGACAATGACCCGAACTTCCACAGCCGCTTCAATCCGCAAGGCGTGTGGGCCGATCTGATCCGTGCGCGGTTCAATCTGGCGTGCAAGCGGGCGGGAATTGCGAAGGTGCGGTTCGAGCTGGATTGCTCACGGTTCCGGGCGCCGGAAATGGGTGGGCAGTTGCGGTTGCTTTAGCTCACCCGAACCCATCCCCCACCTCGCCCGGCGCGAACCGCACCAAGCGGCTATCAACTAGCGCCGCCGTACGGTTGACGACGGCCATCTGGTACTCCGGGTCCTTCAGCATCGCGAAGAATGCACCCGCGTTGGGGTACTGCGCCACGAAGCCATCGTGCCAGCGCTCGCCCTCCGGCCCCGTCACCACCGTCTGGAAGCTCCCGCGCCACAGGATGGTGCCGCCGACGCGCTGGAAGATCGGGCCGCTGGTCTTGCCATATTCCTCATAGGCGCGCTTGCCGCTCCAGCCCTTGCCGGCGTGCTCATGGCCCTCGGGATAGTCGGCCAAATCGCGGTACAGCAGCAGGTTGAGCATATTGATCGGTGTATCGCGCGGCAGGTCCTTGAAGGCCTGAAAGTTCACCGGCGAGGGGTCGATATAGGTTTCGCAGGTCATGGCTCATGTCCCTCCAGCGTCAGATCGCATTGCATATAGACCGTATCGAGCCTGCGCCCGAACTTGAAGCCGACATTGCGCATCCGGCCAGCTTGAACGAAGCCGCACTTGGCGTGGAGCGCAATCGAGGCAGGCTCGCCCCCGCCGATCACGGCGATCATCTGCTCGAAGCCGCTCACCCGCGCGGCAGCAACCAGCGCAGCGAGCAGGGCCGATCCCACCCCGCCCCCGCGCGCCGTCTCAGAAACATAGATGCTATCCTCACAGGTGCGCGCATAGGCGGCGCGGTCGCGGAACTGTGTGGCGTAGCAATAGCCAAGCACCTCACCGTCCCGCGCGGCGACAAGGAACGGCCACTCGCGCGAAGAGACGGCTGCGATCTTGTCCGCCCAGGTCGCCGCATCGGGCGCAACCGTGTCGAAGGTCGCCGTGCTGTGCGCGACGTGAAACGCGTAGATGTCGCAAACGGCCTGCGCATCGCTCGCGAGCGCAGGCCGGATGGTCATGTCAGCCAAGCGTGTAGTCCGCAAAGCGGTCGCGCAGGTCCTTCTTGCTGATCTTGCCGGTCGCCGTGTGCGGGATGTCGTCGACGAATTCGACCGCATCGGGCAGCCACCACTTGGCGATCAGCGGCTTCAGGTGTTCGACGATCTCGTCGCCCGAGACCTCGGCGCCCGCTTTCTTGACCACGAACAGCACCGGGCGCTCGTCCCACTTGGGGTGGTAGATGCCGATGCAGGCCGCCTCGGCCACGGCGGGATGCCCGCAAGCCGCGTTCTCAAGCTCGACCGAGCTGATCCACTCCCCACCCGATTTGATCACATCCTTGGTGCGGTCGGTTAGCTGCAAGGTGCCGTCCGGGTGGAGGATGCCGACGTCGCCCGTATCGAACCAGCCGTCATTGCCGACTGCGTCTGTCTCTGCCTTGAAGTAGCGCCTGATCACCCACGGCCCGCGGATCTGGAGTGCGCCGCTGGTCTTGCCGTCGCGCGGCAGTTCGGTCGCCATGTCCGAGAGGTCGACCGTGCGAAGCTGGACGCCGAAGATGGGACGGCCCTGCATGGCGGTCTTTTCGACCTTCTGCTCCAGCGTGAGGCTGTCCCAGTCCCAGGTCGGCCCACCCACCGTGCCGATCGGGCTGGTTTCGGTCATGCCCCAGGCGTGCTGAACACGGGTGCCGTTCTTCAGCAAACGCTCGATCATGAACTTCGGCGCCGCCGAGCCGCCGATGGTGGCGGCCTTCAGGGGCGGCAAGTCGACGCCCTCGCGGTCGCAATACTGGAAATGCGCCAGCCATACGGTCGGCACGCCCGCACTGTCCGTCACGCCTTCACGCAGCATCAGATCGTGGAGCACGGCGGGATCGTTGACCGCCGAGAACACGAACTTGATCCCCGCCATCGCGCCCGCGTAGGGCAAGCCCCAGCTCGCCGCGTGGAACATCGGCACCACCGGCAGCATCACCGAAGCCGAGCTGAAATTGAAGGCAGCCGGTTGCAGCCCGCTCATCGCGTGGAGCACGGTCGAGCGGTGCTCGTATTGCACGCCCTTGGGATTGCCGGTGGTGCCAGAGGTGTAGCAGATCATGCACGGATCGGTTTCGGGGCCGGTGACCCATTCGAAATCGCCATCCTCTGCCGCGATCCAGTCTTCAAAGGCGGAGGAATGCGCGCCGCTATCGTAGCAGATATAGTGCTCGACCGTGGTCCAGCGCTCGCGCATCCGGTCTACGATCGGCTGGAACGCCGCGTCGTAGCACAGCACCCGGTCTTCGGCGTGGTTGACGATGTAGTCGAGCTGATCGTCGAACAGGCGCGGGTTCACGGTGTGGAGCACGCCGCCCATCCCGGCCACGCCATACCAGCTGACCAAGTGGCGGGAGTGGTTCATCGCGAGGCTCGCGACCTTGTCACCCGGTCGCAGACCCAGACGCTGCAAGGCCTGCGCCATCTTCAGCGCATCGCGGCGGATGCCCGCCCAGTCGGTCCGCGTTTCGCTCCCATCGGCCCAACGGCTCACGATCTCGCGTTCGGGCGCTTCGCGCGCGGCGTGATCGATCACCGCGGTTACCCGCATGGTCCAGTCCTGCATTGCCCCGAGCCTGGTTCCGGCCATTGTCTGTCTCTCTCCCATTGTGATTTAATTTCGCCGCGCGGAAACCGCACAGGCTGTGTTCATGCCTTTGCTTATAGGCCTTGGCAATCGGTTCGCCCAATCGCTGACACGTTTCGTCCCGATGTCATGAAACATTCCGACCATCGCGACACTATCCCACTCGCCGCTCTCAATACCCGTGTGTCACAGCTGTGGCACAGAGCGGCGCCAGTTAGGCCCGGGCATCCCTTTTCGAGAGATTAAAACAATGAAAAAGACTGCAATTCTCATGGCAGGCGCCGCGATGATCGTCGCCGCGCCCGCATTCGCACGTGAAGGCCAAGCCTATATCGGCATCAATGGCGGCGTCAGCTTCGACGATCAGGTCGATGTCGACATCGACACTGGCAACGACACGTACAACAACGCGGCCTTTGCCGACACCAATCTCGGCATCGATGGCGATGTGGTGATCGGTTACGACTTCGGCGCGTTCCGGCTCGAAGCAGAAGGCGGCTACAAGCGCGCAGGCTATGAAGGCCTCACCGTGGTCAACTCGGCGATCCTGCCGGGCGGCCTGACTGTTCCTTCGGGCACACGGGTCCAGAACTCGCGCGATCTCGAAATCTACAGCGGCATGGTCAATGCGCTGGTCGAATTCGGCAATGATGACGGCTTCCAGGTCTTCGGCGGCGGCGGCGTTGGTATTGCCAACATGAAGCTCCCGGTCGAAGTGGCTGGCGTTGGCACCGTGATTGACGACAGCGCGACCGATTTCGCGTGGCAGCTGCTGGCCGGCGCGCGCCTTGCGGTGACCGATAATGTCGATCTCGGCGTGAAGTACCGTTATTTCGTCGCGGACAATTTCGATTTGCAGGCCGCCAATGGCCGCGATCTGCGCGCGGATTACTCGGCCCATTCGGTGCTGGCGAGCCTGACCTACAACTTCGGTGGTCGTCCCGCGCCCGCTCCGGTGGCAGCCCCGCCGCCGCCCCCGCCCGTGATGGCACCCCCGCCCCCGCCGCGTCCGGTCGCTCCCCCGCCGCCGCCCAAGGCCGCGTGCAACACCGGCCCGTACATCGTGTTCTTCGATTTCGACCGTTCGGACATCTCGCCCGAAGCTTCGACGATCCTGAACAACGCGGTCACCGCCTATGCCAATTGCGGCATGGCGCGCGTGATGCTGGCCGGTCACACCGACAAGGCCGGGAGCGCGCAGTACAACATGGCGCTCGCCGGACGGCGTAACGAAGCCGTGCGCAGCTATATGACCGGTCGCGGCATACCTTCGGGTCAGATTTCGGGCGAAGCGTTTGGCGAAAGCCAGCCGCGCGTGCCGACCGCTGATGGCGTGCGCGAAGCGCAGAACCGCCGCGTGGAAGTGAGCTACGGCCCGGGTTCGGGAATGTAATTCTCGCTCCGTTTGACGGATGAATGAGAGGGGGGCGGAGCGATCCGCCCCCTTTTTCGTGTCCGCTCAGGCGACCAGCCGCAGGTTCCCGCGCTTCTTGAGCGGCACCAGCGCGACCTTGGCGATACCCTCGACCGCCGCCAGCCGTTCGGCCAACTCGCCATTCAGCACGAAATTGCTGCCGAGCCGCATCTGCACCTGATCGCCGTCCGCCAACATCAGCCGCACCAGCACTTCGCCAGAGCCGGTCGGACGCTCACCCTGGGCCGCGGCAAGTTCGATCTGGAGTTCGCGCAAGGCTTCGACCGAGGCGATATAGGCGCTGAGCTCCATCGCCGTCGCTCCGATCACCGCTGCCAGCGGCCGCGCGCCGCGCACGGTGAGGCGGGGCGGCTCGTCCGGGCTTGGCGCGTCAAGCTCCACCGTCAGCAGCAGGCATTCGCCATCCGCCGCCCAGCGTTCAAACTGCGGCACCAGCGCCTCTTCGAAGCAAGCGGCGGAGAACTGCCCCGAGCTGTCGGAGAAATCCGCCCGAACAAAGGTGCCGCCCTTGCGCGTGCGCGCCTTGGTGATGCCTTCGACCATCACTGCCATCACCGCCGACCCGCGCCCGCCCGCAGGCGCGCCCGCTTCCATCAGACTTTGATAGGTGCGCGCGCCATTGGCCGAAGCGACATCGCGGAACTGCTGCACCGGGTGGGCCGAAAAATAGAACCCGAAATTCTCGCGCTCCTTGGCCATCCGGTCGGTACGCGACCACGGCTCGCACGCTTGCAGGCGCAAATCTTCCGCCGGTCCGGAGTCGCCGCCGAACAGCCCGACCTGCCCGCTGGAACGTTCCCGGATCGCCGCATCGGCAACCGCCATCAGCAGATCGGCATTGGCGAACAGCAGCGCGCGATTGGGCTCCAGCCCGTCAAACGCGCCCGCGCAGATCAGACCTTCAAGCTGGCGGCGGTTCATGGTGCCCTGCGGCACCCGCTCGAACAGGTCCTTGAGGCTGGCGAAAGCGCCGTTCGCAGCGCGCTCGGCCACGATCGCATCCATCGCCTTTTCGCCGACATTGCGGATCCCCGCGAGCGCATAGCGCACCGCGTAGCCGTGATCGGTCTGCTCAACGGTAAATTCGGCCTCGCTGGCGTTGATGCAGGGTGCCAGCACCTCAACACCGCCGTGCCCATTGGGATAGCGGCGCGCGTCATCGACAAAGACGTTCAGCTTCTCCGACTGGTGCATGTCGAAGCACATCGAGGCGGCGAAGAACTCCTCGGGGTAATGCGCCTTCAGCCAAGCGGTCTGGTAGGCGAGCAGCGCATAGGCGGCGGCGTGGGACTTGTTGAAGCCGTAGCCTGCGAACTTGTCGATCAAGTCGAACAGCTCGTTGGCGCGCTTGGCCTCAATCCCCGAGCTTTCCTTGCAACCCTCACAGAACCGCCCGCGCTGGGCGTCCATTTCGGCCTGCACCTTCTTGCCCATCGCGCGGCGCAGCAGGTCGGCATCGCCGAGCGAATAGCCCGCCAGCACCTGCGCGGCCTGCATGACCTGTTCCTGATAGACGAAGATGCCGTAGGTTTCGGCAAGGATGCCTTCGAGCTTGGGGTGCGGGTATTCGATCGGCACCACGCCCGCCTTGCGCTGGCCGAACAGCGGGATGTTGTCCATCGGGCCGGGCCGGTAGAGCGAGACGAGCGCGATGATGTCGCCAAAGTTGGTCGGCTTCACCGCCTTCAGCGTGCGGCGCATGCCTTCGGATTCCAGCTGGAACACGCCGACCGTATTGCCGGTCTGCATCAGGTTATAGACCTGCGCATCGTCCAAAGGCAGCGCGCCCAGATCGATCGTGATGCCGCGCGCTTCGAGCAGATCGACCGCTTTGCGCAGCACCGATAGCGTCTTCAGCCCGAGGAAGTCGAACTTCACTAGCCCGCTCGATTCGACATACTTCATGTCGAACTGCGTCACCGGCATATCGGAACGCGGGTCGCGGTAGAGCGGCACCAGCTGCGCCAGCGGCCTGTCGCCGATCACCACGCCAGCCGCGTGGGTCGATGAATTGCGGGGCAAGCCTTCCAGCTGCATCGCGAGATCGACGAGGCGCTTCACGTCCTTGTCGTTGTCATACTCACGCCGGAAATCCGCCGCGCCATTCAGCGCGCGCGGCAGCGGCCAGGGGTCAGTCGGGTGATTGGGCACCATCTTGCACAGCCGGTCGACCTGACCGTAGCTCATCTGCAAGATACGCCCGCAGTCGCGCAGCACCGCGCGGGCCTTCAGCTTGCCGAAGGTGATGATCTGCGCGACGTGATCGCTGCCGTATTTGGCCTGAACGTAACGGATCACCTCGCCGCGCCGCGTTTCGCAGAAGTCGATATCGAAGTCGGGCATCGACACGCGTTCGGGGTTCAGGAAACGTTCGAACAGCAGGCCGAGCTTGATTGGATCAAGGTCGGTGATGGTCAGCGCCCAAGCCACCGCCGAGCCGGCGCCCGAACCGCGCCCCGGCCCCACCGGAATGCCCTGATCCTTGGCCCACTTGATGAAGTCGGCAACGATCAGGAAGTAACCAGGGAAGCCCATGTTGACGATGACGTTGATCTCGAATTCGAGGCGGTCGAAATAGACCTTGCGCTCCTCCTCGGTGAGATCGGGATAGGCCGCCAGTCGCGCCTCAAGGCCGGCGCGCGAATCCTCCGCCAGCATCCGCGCCTCACCCGAAAGGTCGCCTGCAAGGCTAGGCAGGATCGGCTTGCGGTACGGCGGCGCGAAAGCGCAGCGCTGGGCGATCACCAGCGTATTGGCGGTCGCCTCGGGCAAGTCGGCGAAGGCCTCCTCCATCATCGCCGCCGATTTGACGAAAGCCTGCGGGTTGGAGCGTGGGCGATCCTCCGCGTCGATCTGGGTCGAGTTGGCGATGCACAGCATGGCGTCATGCGCCTTGTGCATATGCGGTTCAGCAAAGTTTGCCGGGTTGGTGGCAACCAGCGGCAGGCCTCGCGCGTAAGCGAGGTCGATCAACGCCTCCTCGGCCCGTTCGCACACCGGATCGCCGTGGCGCGCGAGTTCGATATAGAGCCGTCCCGGAAACAGCGCTTCCAGCCGGTCAGCGAGCCGCGCGGCGGCCTCATGCTGGTCCTCGGCCAGCAGCCGGGTCAGCCCACCCTCGCCCGCGCCGGTCAGCGCGATCAGACCAGCGGTGCGGCCCTCAAGGTCAGCGAGGGTGACGTGGGGATCGCGTTCCAGCGGCCGGTCAAGGTGCGCGGACGAGACCAGATAGCACAGGTTGTCATAGCCCGCGTCGTCCTGCGCAAACAGGGCGAGGTAATCGACCCCGCCGCGCTCATCATCCCGCGCCACGCCCAGCATCGCGCCGATGATCGGTTGCACGCCTTCGCTCTTGCAGGCCGCAGCGAAAGCCATGATCCCGTAAAGCCCGTTGCGGTCGCAGATGGCGATCGCGGGATAGCCGCGCTCCTTCGCCAGCTTGGCAATGTCCTTGGGATCGATCGCCCCTTCGAGCATCGAGTAGGACGAGAGCACGCGCAGGGGGACGAAGGGAGCGAAGGGCATGGACGCAGATATGCGCAATCGTCCCGTCAGCGCCAAGGGTGGCTTCCACAGGAAACTCTCGTCGTCCCGGACTTGATCCGGGATCGGTCACAATTTCAGACCGACCCCGGCTCGGGGGCCGGGGCGACGAATTAGGGCTAAAGCAGCGCTTCGATATCCCGCGCGATCTTCTCCGGCGCGTCGGTCGGGCCGTAGCGCTTCACCACGTTGCCATCCCGGCCGATCAGGAACTTCGTGAAATTCCACTTGATCGAGGTCGACCCCATCAGCCCTTTGGCTGAGGTCTTCATCCAGTCATACAGCGGCGAGGCCTTGGTGCCATTGACGTCGATCTTGGCCATCAGCGGGAAGGTGACGCCGAAATTGACCTTGCAGAACTCGGCGATCTCGTCCGCATTGCCGGGTTCCTGACCGCCGAACTGGTTGCAGGGGAAGCCCAGCACTTCAAAGCCCTGATCCTTGTATTGCTGGAACAGCTTTTCCAGCCCGTCATACTGCGGGGTGAAGCCGCATTTGCTCGCGGTGTTGACCACCAGCAGCACGGTGCCGAGCTTGTCCTTGAGGTCGAGGGGCTCACCCCGGTTGGTGGTGACGGTGAAGTCGGCAATCGTCGTCATATCCGTGATCCCCTGTTAATGCGTTTATACGAGCACACCTTCCTTGAGGCGCACCACCCGGTCCATTTTTGCCGCGAGGCGTTCGTTGTGAGTCGCGACCAGCGCCGCGCTGCCTTCGCCCCGCACCAGCGCGAGAAATTCGGCCAGCACATTATCGGCAGTGACTTCATCGAGGTTGCCGGTCGGCTCGTCCGCCAGCACCAGCGTCGGCCGGTTGGCGAGCGCGCGGGCGACGGCGACGCGCTGTTGCTCCCCGCCTGAAAGCTGGCTGGGGCGGTGGGTCAGGCGCTGGCCGAGGCCGAGGATGGTGAGCAGGCTATCCGCCCGCGCTTCTGCCTCCGCCCGCACTACACCCAGGATCATCTGCGGCATCACCACATTCTCGCGCGCGTTGAAATCGGGCAGCAGGTGGTGGAACTGATAGACGAAGCCGAGATGTTCGCGCCTGAGCCGGGTGCGCTGATCGCTGGCGAGATCTTCGGCACGTTCGCCCGCCACGCTGATCGAACCTTCGAACCCGCCTTCGAGCAGGCCCACAGCTTGCAGCATCGTCGATTTGCCCGAGCCGGACGGCCCCAGCAGGGCGACAATCTCACCCGGCATGATGTCGAGATCGATGCCGCGCAGCACTTCGATCCGCTGCCCGCCCTGCTCGAAGGCGCGCTTCAATCCGCGCAGGGACACGATCGGTGCGCCAGTGACGAGAGGACTACTCATAACGCAGCACCTGCACCGGATCGGTGTTCGCCGCCTTGAGCGCGGGATAGAGCGTCGCGAGGAAGCTCATCCCCAACGCCAGCATGACAATGCCGAAAACTTCCCACGGATCGGTCCGCGATGGCAGGGTGGAGAGGAACCGCACCTGCGGGTCCCAGATTTCCTGACCGGTCGCAAAGGCGATGAAATCGACAATCGGCTCGCGGAAGAACAGGATAATCGCGCCGAGTGCCAGCCCCGTCATCGTCCCGATCGCGCCCACCGTGGTGCCGGTGGTGACGAAGATCTTGAGCAAGCTGCGCCGCGTGGCGCCCATCGTGCGCATGATCGCAATGTCGCGGGTCTTGGCGCGCACCAGCATGACGAGGCTGGACAGAATGTTGAACGCCGCGACCAAAACCATGAACGACAGCGCAAAGAACATCGCCACCCGCTCCACCTGCAAGGCTTCGAACAAAGCGGAGTTCATCGTTTTCCAATCAGCGATCAGGGCCTTGCCCGTCAGCCGTGCGGACACGGGCGCGAGGATTTCGCCGACCTTGTCCGGGTCATCCACCGTCACTTCGATCTGCGCGACAGAATCGCCCATCAGCAGCAGGCTTTGGGCTTCGGCCAGCGGCAGCATCACGAACCGCTCGTCGAAGGTGTAGATGCCAACCTCGAAAATCGCCCCGACCCGGTAGGGAATCTGGCGCGGGGTCGTGCCAAACGGCGTGGTGCGGCCAGCCGGATTGAGGATCGTGATTGTATCGTTAACCCGAATACCAAGGTTCTGAGCAAGCCGGCTTCCGATGGCGACTTGACGCAGGCCGTCTTCACCTGATGGGGCATAGAGGCTGTCGATGTTACCCAGCAGCACCTTGTCCCCCAGCGCTTTGATATCCTTGTCGGATTGGCCGCGCAGGAAGATCGCCTCGGCGCTGCCATTGTAAAGTATCAAAAGCGGCTTTTCGATCAGAGGCGCCGCTTCAACCACGCCCGGTGTCTTCTCGATATCGGCCATGACATCGCGCCAGTCATTGAGCTTGCCGTCATAGCCCTGCACCACGGCATGGCCGTTCAGCCCCACGATCTTGTCGAGCAATTCGCCGCGAAAGCCGTTCATCACGCTCATCACGACCACCAGCAGCGCCACCGAAAGCGCCACCACGCCGACCGATATGCCCGCGACAAGCGCAATGAACGCCTCCCCCTTGCCGGGCCAGAGGTAGCGTTTGGCGATCATCCATTCGAAGGGGGAGAGCATGAGAGGTGCGGGTTGCCCGTTATTGGCTGAACCCTGCCTGTAGAGCGCCTGCTGGCCCGCGGCAATCCAATGTTACCACCCGCCCCCGAGCCTGCCTATCACACGGTAGTCAGCAAAAAGCCGGTGCAGTTCGGCGTGCTTTGACTTGTAATTGATCCGTCACATCGCCATTGGAGCCTTGCGCCGCGGCAGCATGGTTCGCGGACAGGTCTGGTGATGCCGATGACGCCCCTCAATGTGACTCACCCCTTCCTCGATTGCGATGGCGACAAGCTGCGCGAGGAATGCGGAATCTTCGGCGCGATCCGCGCCAATGACGCGGCGGCGACGACCGCGCTGGGCCTCCATGCGCTCCAGCATCGCGGGCAGGAAGCCGCCGGGATCGTCAGCTTCGACGGCAAGGAATTCTTCGCCAGTCGCGGGCTGGGCCATGTCGCGGAAAACTTCTCCTCCTCCGAAGCCATCGCGGCGCTACCCGGCCATATGGCCGCAGGCCATGTGCGCTATTCGACCACCGGGGGATCGGGCCTGCGCAACGTCCAGCCGCTCTATGCCGATCTGGCGAGCGGCGGCTTCGCCGTGGCGCATAACGGCAATATCTCGAACGCGATGAGCCTGCGCACCGATCTGGTGAACAAGGGTTCAATCTTCCAGTCGACCTCCGATACCGAGGTGATCATCCACCTCGTCGCCACCAGCCGCTATCCCACCATTGCAGACCGGCTGGTGGATGCCCTGCGGCTGGTCGAAGGCGCCTATGCGCTGATCGTGATGACGCCAGAGGGCATGATCGCTTGCCGCGATCCGCTCGGCATCCGTCCCTTGGTGATGGGCCGGATGGGCGATGCGATCTTGTTCGCCTCAGAAACCGTCGCTTTCGACGTTGTCGGCGCTGAAGTGATCCGAGAGATCGAGCCAGGCGAGCTGGTGCTGGTCGATTTCGCCGGAGAGATCCGCACGGTGCGCCCGTTCGGCAGCCCCGCCCCGCGCCCCTGCATCTTTGAACACGTCTATTTCAGCCGCCCCGATTCTGTCTTTGCCGGGCGCTCGGTTTACGAAGCGCGCAAGGCCATCGGCATGCAGCTCGCGCTGGAATCCCCGTGCGAGGCTGATCTGGTGGTGCCGGTGCCGGACAGCGGCGTTCCGGCGGCCATCGGCTTTGCCCAGCAATCGGGCCTGCCATTCGAACTCGGCATCATCCGCTCGCACTATGTCGGGCGGACCTTCATCCAGCCATCGGACGGCGCGCGCCATTCGAGCGTCAAGCGCAAGCACAACGCCAACCGCGCGCTGGTCGAAGGCAAGCGGATCGTGCTGATCGACGATTCCATTGTGCGCGGCACCACCTCGATGAAGATCGTCGAGATGATGCGCGAAGCGGGGGCCAAGGAAGTCCATTTCCGCGTCGCCAGCCCGCCGACAGCACATTCCTGCTTCTACGGCGTCGACACGCCCGAACGCTCCAAGCTGCTCGCCGCGCGCATGGAGCTGGAGCCGATGCGCCAGTTCATCAAGGCCGACAGCCTCGCCTTCATCTCGATTGACGGGCTTTACCGGGCGGTCGGATCACAGGCGCGCAACAAGACCTGCCCGCAATTCTGCGACGCCTGCTTTACCGGCGACTATCCCACGTCGCTGACCGACCTGGCGCTTGCCGAACAGAAGAGCGCCGAACTTCCCTTTGCTGATCCCAAGGCTGCCTGACCCATCATGACCGATATTGCCAAGCCGCTTTCCGGCCGCATCGCGCTTGTCACCGGCGCAAGCCGCGGGATCGGTGCTGCCACCGCCAAGGCGCTGGCCCGCGCGGGCGCGCATGTCATTCTGGTCTCACGCAAGGTCAAGGCGCTGGAAGCGGTCGAGGACGAGATCCACGCTTTTGGCGGCACGTCGACCATCGCGCCGATCGACCTGATGGAGCCTGATGCCGTCACCCGCCTCGCCTCGGCGATTGCGGGGCGCTGGCAGACGCTCGACATCATGGTGCTGGCGGCGGCCTATCTGCCTGAACTGACGCCGACTTCGCAGATCGAGCCCAAGCAGTTTAACCAAGCGCTGCTGACCAATGTGGTCGCAACCCAGGCGCTGCTCGCCGGATTCGATCCGCTGTTGCGCCGCGCTGAGGCGGGCCGGATCATCGGTCTCACCAGCAGCCTTGCCCGCACGCCGCGACCCTATTGGGGCGCTTACGGCGCGACCAAGGCGGCGTTCGAGAACCTGCTCGAAACCTATGCCGCCGAAGTCGAGCGGCTCAGCCCCCTGCGCGTGGTGATTGTAGATCCCGGCGCCACCCGCACCGAAATGCGCGCACGCGCCTATCCGGGCGAAGACCCCGCCACGGTCAAGGCCCCTGAAGTGGTAGCCGACCGCTTGCTGGCCCTGCTGGTGGAGGGTTTTGACAGTCTCCACCGTGAGCGGATCGACTGAACCCAAGTCTCCTTACGCCTGCGTTAACCATATGCTGAAACCCGCGCTTTACGATCGCTGGGGCAAAGTCCCGCGTGGACCATACCGCCCGGAGACCACAGATTTCAGTACAAGGCTAAAGCAATGCCCGTGAGTTCAGATCCCTATAGCTCTGCTGCACAGGAAGATCGGTGCAGTCCGCGCACGCGGCTGACGATCCCGGCGACCCTGCGCGCCTCGGGCGGACGTGCGTTCCAGAGCGTCGTGCATGACCTATCGATCTCGGGCTTTTCCGCCGCTTCGATCAACCGGATGCACGAAGGCCAGATGTGCTGGCTGACCCTGCCCGGCCTCGAATCGCTCCAGGCCGAGGTCGTGTGGTGGGACAATTGCATCGTCGGCTGCGCCTTCAATGAACTGCTCAGCCCGATCGTCCATGACAACATCCTGCAACGCTACAGCAACGTCGGCGTCTATCGCCAGATGATCTGAGGGCGGCGAAGGCGTTTACTTCGCCTCTGCCGCGACCTTCCGGCTCAAATCGAGGAACTGCCCGCGCTGCGGCCCGCCGCTGGCCGTAGCCCAGTTGCCGACATAGGCGAACACCACGCGCTTGTCTGGAAACAGTGTGATGCCCTGACCGAAGATCCCTTGGGCTCCGAACGTGCCCTGCGGATAGGTCCACCACTGGTAGCCATAGCCGAAACCGCTCGTCCCGAAATCGACGGCGCTGTCGGTCGCCTCGGTAAACCAGCCTTCAGGCACCGCGCCCTTGCCGCCTTCCAGCACGAACTGGCCCATGCGGGCATAGTCGCCCAGCGTGATCGACAGGCAGCACCCGCCGATATTGCCGCCGCGCGGATCGACCATCCAGAACAACCCGCCTTCAAATCCGGCAGGCTCGGTGATCTTGGCCTGCGCATATTCGGCCAGTGGCTCACCCACTGCATTTTCCACCAGCACGCCGATGAGGTTGGTCTCGCCGGTTTTATAGACCCACTTCTCACCCGGTTTGGCCTCACGCGGGAGCGCCTTCATCTGCGCGACGATCGCCTCGGGGCCGTATTCCACCACGAAACGGTTCATTTGGGCGACGTCGGAATTGGCGTCGGTGTAATCCTCGTTCCACTTCACGCCGCTGGTCATGGTGGCGAGCTGGCGCACGGTCACGCCGTCATAAGCCGAGCCCTTGAGATCGGGGATATACTGGGTCACCGGATCATCGAGGCTGGTAATAAACCCGTCCTTCACCGCCGCGCCGAGCAGGGTCGAGGTAAAACTCTTGGCGACCGAGAAGCTGGTCCAGCGGTCCGTCGGCTTGAGGCCAAGGCCGTATTCCTCGTGCACGACCTTGCCATCGACTAGGACCATCACGCCGGCGGTCTTGGTCGACTGCATCAACGCGGTGATCTCGGCCTGCAAGGCGGGGCTTAGCGGCGTGCCCTTGGGCAGCGCGCGCGGGGTTTTGGAGGCGGGGACTTCGTGCCCGGCGAACCATTGCTCCATCGCGCGGAAGCGCTCCGAGCGCTGGCTGTCATTCCAGAACAGCACAGCCAGCTCCGAAGGATCACGCGCGGGCGGTTGGGTGAGCTGCACGGCGGGCGCTGCGGGGCCAGCGGCCACCATGGGCGCGCTGTCAGCGGTTGCCGCGCAACCGCCGAGCAGCGCCGCCAGCGCCAGACCCGAAACCACTCCTGCCCATCGCCGATCTGCGCGCATCATCCCGTCCTCCCGTTTTTCTCTCACCCGGGCATAGGCCGATGCAGCGCTGGCGGGCAAGCCCCGCTTTAGCGGTCCTTCAGCGTCTTGAGCGCCGCCAACGCCCGTTCACGCGCCTGCCGGTGCGGGACGATCTTGCGCGGATAGCCCGCAGGCCTGCGCCCGAACTCCTCGGGATCGTGGACGTAGGGTTCGTCGATCCCCTTCAGTTCTGGCACATAGGTGCGGATATAGCGCGCGGCGTCGAACTTCTCGGACTGCGAGAGCGGCGCCATGATCCGGCTGAACATGTTGGAGTCGACCCCCGTCCCCGCCGTCCACTGCCAGTTGGTGGCGTTGGAGGCGTAGTCGGCGTCGCATAGCGTGTCCCAGAACCACTTCTCGCCTTCGCGCCAGTCGATCAGCAGGTGCTTGATGAGGAAGCTGGCGGTGATCATCCGCACGCGGTTGTGCATCCACCCGGTCTGCCACAGCTGGCGCATCCCGGCATCGACGATGGGGTAGCCGGTGCGGCCCTGCTGCCAGGCCTTGAGATCACGCGCGGCGGCCTCGTCGGTGGCGGGATCGCGCCACGGGAAGCGGTCGAAATCCTCGCGGTAGTTCTGGGTGGCATACTTGGGGAATTGCAGGATCGCGTTCTGCGAGTAGTCGCGCCAGATCAGCTCGCCCTCGAAGGTCTCCCAGCCCTTGGAGCGCTTGTGCTTGAAGCGGTGCCAGATTTGCACGGGCGAAATCTCGCCGAAGTGGAGGTGCGGGGAGAGGCGCGAAACCTTGTCGACCGATGGGAAATTGCGCTTGTCGTCGTAGTCGTCGACGTCCGCCTCCCATGCCTTGAGGCGCGCGTGGGCGGCTTCCTCGCCGACCTGCCAGAACGCCGCCATCCCGCCCGACCAGTCGGGCTTGGTGGGGAGCAGGTTCCATGATGCCAGATCGTCGGAGGCGGGCCAGTTTGCGGGCGCTTCGAGGCGCTCAGGCGCGGTAAGCTCGTCGCTCGGGGGGAATGCAGCGCGCACCGCTCGGCTGTAGGGCGTGTAGATCTTGTACTGCCCGCCCGTGCCCGTTGTGATGCTGCCGGGCGGCTTCAGATAGTTGCCGTGGTAAAGTTGGAGGTCGAGCTTATTGGCCAGCTTGCGCTCGGCGTTCAGCCACCACGGTTCGTAATGGGCATTGGCGTGGACGGTGTGCGCGCGCACTTCGTTCGCCAGCTTGGTGAATTCCTCCACCGCATCGCCGCGCCGCAGGATCAGCTTGCTGCCCTTGGCTTCGAGGCTCTTGGCGAGACTCGTCAGCGAATGATGCAGCCACCAGCGCGACGCACCGCCATAGGCATGGTGCTTGGGCGCCTCTTCGTCGAGGACATAGACGCACACCAACGGCCCCGCCTTGGCCGCGTGATAGAGCGCAGGATTATCGGCGAGGCGCAGATCGCGCCGCAGCCATACGAGTTGGGTCATTTGTCTCTCTGAGTTCGCGTTTCCCCACCAACGCCGTCATGCTGAACTTGTTTCAGCATCCATCGCGCAATTGCGGGCTACGGTGCGGGAGGAGGAATGGATCCTGAAACAAGTTCAGGATGACGGGTTAAGGGAGCGGCTCGCACTTCACATCCGGTAGCGCGACCGAGAACCGGTCACGCGAGAGCGGATCGTAGAAGCGGGCATCATAAAGGATCACCGAGCCATCATCGGCGCGGGTCGCAAAAGGCGCGCGCGACCAATACATAAAGGCTTCAACTTGGTGATCGGTTTCTGCTCGTTCTGCAATAAGCCAACCGGGCACGAAACAAGGGTTCCCAACCTCTTGGCGTTCCGAACGCCCGCTGAATGCGCGGTAACGCGAATGCCAATACAAAGAGGGGTAACCATCGACTAAATCTCGTTCCCAAAAAGCGAATGGAACGGGGCTGGCGATGACTTCAAATCCGAAATGGTTATCTTTCTTGTAGGGAGGCAGGCTCTGCACCGCCTTGGCACTGATCCAAGCATTCACCCCGATATACGCCAACCCCACCGCGATCCCCACTCGCGCAGGCCGCATCCACTCTGCCCCTGCCTTCTCCCGCCGACGCGACCACCACAGGCTCGCAATCAGCAACGCCCACAGCCACACATCAATGATGAACAGCGTGTCGCCGTAGAACCATTGCGAGGAAAACGGCTCCAGCAGGCGGATGCCGTAGACGTTGAGCCAGTCGAAGAAGGGGTGGCTGAGGCACCCGATAAAGGCCATCGCGTAAAGCCAACCAAACCGCACCGGCAGCCGCGCCTCGGGCCGCGTCCCGCGCTTTGTCTGCCAGCGGTCAAACGCCCACAGCATCCCCGCCAATACCAAGGGCAGCAGCACCAGCGCAGGCGGGCCGTGGGTGATGCCTCTGCGGAACGCGAGATGCTCGGTGCCGTGCAGCCAGAAGAAGCACGCCGCATCCACGTCCGGCAGGTTCGCGCCGATGATCAGCGCGGGCATGGCAAGGCCCGTGGTGCGCTTCAGCCCCGCCTGCCCCAGCACCGCGCCGACAAGGCTATGTGTCAGATTGTCCATGACTTCAGGAGTTAGCGCGCCCGTCCGCGCGCGGCGAGTGCAAAGATGCTTGGAACTTGACCCCTCCCTCGCCTATCGCACCGCCAAAGACCCGGGAGAGAACCACAATGACCGACGCGCCCTACATCCGCCCCGACATGAAGGCCTTCCTCGACATGATGGCGCAGGTGAACGGGCCGAAGCTGGTCGATATGACACTGGCCGAAGCGCGCGATTCCTATGTGAAGATGCACGGGATCGCCGACCGCCCGGCGCGCGCGCTCCCGGTGATCCGCGACCTCACTTGCCCCGGCCCGAACGGCGACATCCCCCTGCGCCTCTATGATGCCCGCGAAAGCCGCGAGGAAGCCTCGCCGGTGGTGATGTTCTACCATGGCGGCGGGTTCGTGATCGGCGATCTCGACACCCACCACGCGCTGTGCAGCGAAATCGCGGCGCTGATCGATCTGCCGCTGGTGGCGGTGCATTACGCGCTCGCGCCCGAAGCGCCCTTCCCCGCCGCGATCCTCGATTGCGAGGCGGCGACGCGGTGGGTGGCGGGCAGTCCGGCCGAATTGGGCCGCCAAGCCTCCGGCATCATAACTATCGGTGACAGCGCAGGCGGCAATGCCACGGTGGTCGTCGGGCAAATGCTGGGCGCCAACCCCGCCGCCGTGCCGGTGGTGCTGCAAGTGCCGATCTTCCCGCTTGTCGCCGATGCGGACGGCTCGGCCAGCATGGCGGCGTTCTCGGACGGCTTCCTGCTGACGGGCGACACGATGGCCTTCTTCGACGCGGCTTACGGCGCCGACCGCGCCGACCCGCGCGGCTTCCCGATCCTTGGCGACCACTGCCAAGCCCCGCCCACCATCGTCGTCACCGCCAGCCTCGATCCGATCCGCGATTCGGGCCGTGCCTATGCCAAGGCGCTGGTGGATGCCGGGCGGGATTGCGTGTTCATTGAAATGCGCGGGGTGACGCACAGCTTCACCAACCTGCGCGGTGCCGTGCCGAGTACCCAGAAAGACCTCGAACGCATCATCGCTGCGATGCAGTTCATGCTGGCGAACCCGGCATGAGCCCCGAAGGACTGCCCTATCGCCCCTGCGCCGGCTTCATGCTGGTGAACCGCGAAGGCCTTGTCTTCGTTGGTCAGCGAATTGACCCCAGCGCCCACGGCTTCTGGCAGATGCCGCAGGGCGGGATCGACAAGGGCGAGGATATTCAGGACGCTGCCTTGCGTGAGCTGCACGAGGAAATCGGCGTTGCAGCCCATCTGGTCGAAGTGATCGCGCCCGCCTCTCGCCCGCTGCTCTACGACCTGCCGCCCGAGCTGCTGGGCAAGGTGTGGAAAGGCAAGTATCGCGGGCAGGAGCAATTCTGGTTCCTCGGCCGCTTCCTGGGCACCGATGCCGATATCGACCTCGAAGCCCATGATCCGCCCGAATTCAACGCGTGGAAATGGGTCGCACCCGATCAGCTGCCCGAGCTGATCGTGCCGTTCAAACGCGAGGTTTATGAAACGCTGGTGGAGGAGTTCCGCGACCTGATCTGATCGCTCAGTTGGACGCGGGTGCCGTGTCCGTGGTGCTTTCGATCGCGAGGCGCGGCGAAGGTCCGCGCGCAATGCTGCTCTGCAAGGCCACGGTTTCGGGGCAGGCATCGCCGCACATGGTTTGCAACTTTGCGAGGTTGCGCTTCGCCTTTTCGAGCGCGCCCTTTTCCACCAGCGCGGCGCCTTCGCCCGAGATCGCGGCGAAATTGCCCGGATCCCGCTCCAGCGCATCGCGGTAATAGCGAATCGCCTTGCCTTGCAGGCCTTGCTGGCGCGCAGCTTCAGCGAGATCGATGAAGATCGGCGTGTAGCCCGGATCGACCGCCAGCGCGGCTTCAAAAGCATCGACCGCCGCTTCGGTCTCGCCCGCAGCCAAGGCTGCCTGTCCTTGTGCGATCAGGGCCGCAGCGCGCGGATCGGGCGCACGGACGTCACCCGCAATCGTGATGCTTGCCGTCATGGCCAGACACAGGGACAGCGCGGCGGCGGCAGGCGCAAAACGCATCAGAAGCTCCTTCAGTGCATGAGACCGGGAACCGGAAGGCTGGATCATATCATGCGAAGCTATCATGGTGAACGCAAGCAGGCGATGAAAAAACCATCCGTGCCGTCATGGTGCGGATCGAGCCGGATTCCGCCCCCGCGCGGACGTCCGAGCGGCAGCGTGAGCGGCTCTGCAGTCCAGCCGGGATGCTGCGTCAGAAAGGCGGTAACGCGGTCCGGCCCCTCGGCATCGAGCACCGAGCAGGTGACAAACCCGATCGAACCACCAGGCCGTACCAGCTGCGCCGCCAGCTTCAGCACATGGTTCTGCAAGGCGTTGAGCCGCGCCAACTCCGCCGGATCGAGCCGCCAGCGCCCCTCAGGGCTCCGCCGCCAGGTGCCGCTGCCTGAGCACGGCGCATCGACCAGCACGTGATCGGCTCTCCCCGCCCACGGCCCCAGCGCCCGCATTTCGCGGCCCGGATCGAGCAAAACGGTGTGGTCGATCACCGCGCCTGCCCGCTCGGCGCGAGGGCCAAGGTTGCCGAGCCGACGCTTGTCAGTGTCAGCTGCGACGAAGCACGCGGCGTTGCCGAGCCGCGCGGCGAGCGCCAGCGTTTTGCCGCCCGCGCCCGCGCAGAGGTCAACGATGATGTCGCCCGGAGCGACCGGCAGCGCCATGACGATTAACTGGCTGCCGAGGTCCTGCACCTCGATCAGCCCGTTGGCGTAAGCGCCCCATTGTTCGACCGGCGTACCGGAAGGAAAGCGCAGGCCGTTCGGCACAGGGAGCGGCTCGCCCGGCTCGGGCAGAGTCAGGCTGTCGCGTTCGGCCTTCAGCGCATTGACCCGCAAGTCGAGCGGCGCGCGGCCCAACAGTGCGGCGATTTCCACCCCGCCCAGCCCGGAGGCGCGCAGGGCCGCGGCGAGCCACTTGGGCGCAAGCGCGGTCTTGGCCGCTTCCTCACCCTCGGCGCGGGGTGCGGGGCCGTGGGGCGAGCCGTCGAACAGCGAGGCGACCGCCTCGTCCTGCCCGGCCACAGCCAGCATCGCTGCCCGGCCGCTATCCGGCACCGGGCCGCACAATCGGATGGCGCGATAGACCAGATCACGCACCGCGCGCCGGTCCTTGGACCCGGCATAGCGGCGCGCGCGGAAATAGTCGGCGATGATCCGGTCAGCAGGCGCACCCTTCCCGCGCGCGGCGGGAATGATGGTGTCGAGCAGCTCGATAGCGGCCTCAACCCGTGCGGCGGGGGTCATGCCCCCACCCCGAAAACGAAGAACCTAGCGGGTCGGGTAATTGGGAGCCTCGCGGGTGATTGCGACATCGTGGACATGACTTTCCGAAAGGCCAGCATTGGTAATGCGCACGAACTTTGCGCGGGCCTGCAAGTCGGCAATCGTGGACGAGCCGGTATAGCCCATGGCGGCCTTGATCCCGCCGACCAGCTGGTGGACGACATCGGACGCGGGGCCCTTGAACGGAACCTGGCCTTCAATCCCTTCAGGCACCAGCTTCATCGCGCTGACATCCTGCTGGAAATAACGGTCGGCCGAGCCGCGCGCCATTGCGCCGACAGAGCCCATGCCGCGATACGCCTTGTAGCTGCGGCCTTGGTAGAGGAACACCTCGCCCGGGCTTTCGGTGGTGCCAGCCAGCATCGAGCCGATCATCACGCTGGATGCGCCCGCCGCCAGCGCCTTGGCCGCATCGCCCGAAGTGCGCAGGCCGCCATCGGCGATCACCGGCACGCCCGACTTGGCGGCTTCGGCGGCGCTTTCCATAATCGCGGTCAGCTGCGGCACGCCCACGCCGGCGACCACGCGGGTGGTGCAGATCGAGCCCGGCCCGATCCCGACCTTGACCGCATCGGCGCCTGCATCGACCAACGCGCGGGTCGCTTCGGCCGTGGCGACATTGCCGGCGATGACCTGCACCCGGTTGGAGAGCTTCTTCACCCGCTCCACGGCGCGGGCGACTTCGATATTGTGGCCGTGGGCGGTGTCGATCACGATCACGTCGACCTCGGCATCGACCAGCGCTTCGGTGCGGGCGAACCCGGCATCGCCGACAGTGGTCGCCGCCGCCGCACGCAGGCGGCCCGTGCCGTCCTTGGTCGCGTGCGGGTAGTTCACCGCCTTTTCGATATCCTTGACCGTGATGAGGCCGATGCAGCGGAACGCGTCATCCACCACCAGCAGCTTTTCGATCCGGCGAGCGTGGAGCAGGCGGCGCGCTTCTTCCTGACCTGTGCCAAGCGAAACCGTGGCGAGGTTTTCGGTCGTCATCAGCTCGCGCACTGGCTGCATCGGGTTTTCGGCGAAGCGCACATCGCGATTGGTGAGGATGCCGCACAGCTTGCCGCCCGCATCGACCACGGGAATCCCGCTGATCCGGTGCAGCTGCATCAGCGTCTGCGCCTCCCCCAGCGTCGCATCGGGGTGGATGGTGATCGGGTTGACCACCATGCCGCTCTCGTAACGCTTCACCGCCCGCACGGCGGCGCATTGTGCGTCGATATCGAGATTGCGGTGCAGCACGCCGATCCCGCCCAGCTGCGCCATGGCAATCGCCATATCGGCTTCGGTCACGGTATCCATCGCCGACGACAGCACCGGGATGTTGAGCGCGATGTCGCGCGTCAGCCGGGTCGAGGTATCGGCCATGCTCGGCAACACGCTGCTTTCCGCGGGGCGGAGCAGCACGTCGTCGAAGGTAAGACCGAGCGGGATATCCATGAGCGCCACTTTCTGATGTCCGAGAGGAGGTTCCCCTCGCACCTTTGATTTTGATGCGCCGGAGAATCGTGGCGGCCCATGTAACCGCACTTGCCCGATTGCGCTAGGGCTGCGGGGCGGCGGCTGGCGGATAGCGTTCCGGGTCGGCCAGCTGGCGGATCAGATCCTCATGCAGCAGCAAGTCCTCAATCGTCCCGCCCAGCTCGATTTGCGCCGCATCATCGTCTGGCCGGTGATAGCGGCTGAGGAGGAAAGGATCGAGGATCGCGCGGCTGCCATAGGTGCTCGACAGCAGCACGCTCGGCACGCCTGCCTGATGCAGCGCCCAGCCATCCTGGCGCTGGAGGAAGCTGTCGGCAAGGCTCTGGTCGCCGATCAGACGCCCCTTGCGGGCTAGAACTTCGAGGATCGCGGCATCAAGCGCCGGAGTGTGGCCGCGGCCGATGATACCCACCGGACTGCCCTCTGGCGCGACCGCCATCATGTCGAAATTGAACGCAGCGACAATGCTGGCCAGCGGCAGCGGCGGCGTCTTCACAAATGCGCGCGCGCCGAGCAGCCCGGCCTCTTCAGCGCTGGTTGCCAGAACATAGATATCACGGCCCAGCGGCGGACCGGCCTTCAGTCGCCGTGCCAGTTCCAGCATCATCGCAATCCCGCTGGCATTGTCAGCCGCGCCGTTGCAGATCCGGTCGGCGGCTTCGGGCGGGCCGCATTCGCCCAGATGATCCCAATGTCCCAGCAGCAGCACCGCACCCGATCCGGGGACGTTGCCGGGGATCATCCCGATGATGTTCTGGCTGGGAAACTCGCGGCGATCCGACGTCGCTTCGATCGTCACTGCCAGATTAAGTTCGAGCGGGGCGAAGTCGGCCTTTAAGGCTTCGCGCTTCCACTGCTCCCAGCGCTTTTCGCCCAACACCCGGCCAAGCGCAGCGTCGGTGATATAGGCCGAGAGCGTATCCATCTGTTCGCTGGCGAGTTCCACCCGCCCACGTTCTGCGTTGCGGCGAACCGTGGCGAGCGCTTCGGCATCGGGCACGACTGTTACCACCGCCGTCGCACGCTGACGGAACAAGGCCTCGCGCCGCGTCCGATCGCGGCCCGGATCAGCGAGCATCAGAGCCGCGGCTCCGGCCAGCGCATCCCCCAGCACCGAGCCATCGCCATAACCCACGAACACCACCGGCACGCCCGTCCCCGGCCCGCCCGCTGCCAGCGCACGGCGGCGCGGGGTGTAGACCGCTGCTTCGGCTTCGGTGAGAGTCACGGCCCTACGCCCGACTCCTAATGTCAGCTGCCCAGTCTGCGGCACAGCCTCGACCAAGTCGACCGCCAGGCGCCAGTAGGAGCCGGGATCATTGGTGCCAGAAACCAGCCCGACCTCGCCCATGCGCCGCTCGATATATTCGAAGGTTGCCTTGGCGCCCGGCGTGCCCGGCTTGCGCCCGGCGAACTGATCGCTGGCGAGCACATCAATATCGGCTTTCAGCCGCGCGGCGATGTCGCTCTGCACCGGGTCCGGCGCGACTTCGATCGGCGCGCGGGCGCAGGCGGCCAGCCACAGGCTCGCCAGCAATGTCACCAGCAGCCGGGCGCGCGCTAGGCTCATTCGGCGGTCCAGCCCCCGTCAATGGTGTAGTTCGCCCCGGTGATATTGCGCGCCGCATCGCCGCACAGGAACACTGCCAGCGCGGCGACATCTTCGGGCAGGACGAAGCTCTTGGTCGGCTGCTTGGCGAGCAGCACATCGTTCATAACCTGCTCGCGCGTCATGCCGCGCGCGGCCATGGTGTCGGGAATCTGGTTCTCCACCAGCGGGGTCCAGACATAGCCCGGACTGATGCAATTGGCGGTGACGCCGCAGGTCGCCAGTTCCAGCGCGATGGTCTTGGTAAAACCTGCCAGCCCATGCTTGGCCGCGACATAGGCGCTTTTGAACGGCGAGGCGGCGAGCGAATGGGCGCTGGCGGTGTTGATGATCCGCCCCCAACCCTTGGCCTTCATCCCGGGCACTGCAAGGCGCGTGGTGTGGAACGCCGCCGTCAGGTTCAAAGCGATGATCGCGTCCCACTTTTCGGGCGGAAAATCCTCGACCGGAGAGACATGTTGCATTCCGGCATTGTTGACGAGGATATCCACCGGGCCGACCGCGCTCATCATCGCGGAAATCGCGCCAGCATCCATCAGGTTCGCGCCGTTGTAGCTCGCGCCCAATTCCTCGCAAAGCGTGGCGATTTCAGCCGGATCGCCCAGCCCGTTGAGAATCACCTCGGCCCCTTCGGCGGCCAGCGCGCGCGCAATCGCGAGACCGATTCCCGAGGTCGATCCGGTGACGAGAGCACGCCGGTTCTTGAGCATTCGCCGCATCTCCTGCACGTTCGGCCTATTGGTGTTCGCTTTTGCCGTGCGGTTGGCGGCTGTCCAGCAAATTGCTGAAGCGAGGGCCGAAGCAGAAGGATTTCCCATGCGATTAGGCCCATTTGACACATCAAAAATCAATGTCCGCTCCAGCGATGGCGGCGGAGGCGGCGGCATGGGCGGCGCGCGCGGCGTGGGCTGCGGGACGCTGGTCATCGCGCTGATCGGAGCGGTGGTGTTCGGGCTCGACCCGATGCAGACCATCGGCATGGTCGAAAGCGTCCAACAGCAGGGCGCACCTGCGGGCACCAGCGGCGGCGGGCGCGAGATGGACGAACAGGTGGTCTGCACCAGCAGCGCCTATGCGACTGAGGCCTGCAACGCACTCACCAACCTCAATGACACCTGGCAGGCGAGCTTTGCGCGCTCAGGCCTGCCGTTCGAGCAGCCCGGCCTCGATCTCTTCCGTGGGCAGGTGGATACCGAAGGCTGCGGCAGTGCGACATCGGCGGCGGGGCCGTTCTACTGCCCGGCTGACAAGGGTATCTATATCGACACAGGCTTCTATGACCAGTTGGCCCAGATGTCGGGCACCGGCGGCGATTTTGCGCGGCTCTATGTCATCGCGCATGAATATGGCCACCACCTCCAGAACATCACTGGCCTCGCCAATCAGGTGCGGCGCGAACAGCAGCGCAATCCGGCGGCGGCCAATCGCCTGCAAGTGGCGATGGAATTGCAGGCCGATTGCTATGCCGGAATGTGGGCGGGCAAGAACCGCGACCTGATCGACCCGGGCGATCTTGAGGAAGGTTTGAAAGCCGCCAGCGCGATTGGCGATGATACGTTAATGCGCAATGCCGGACAGAGCATCAATCCGGAGAACTTCACTCACGGCACCAGCCGCCAGCGCATGACCGCGCTCAGGCTGGGGCTCGAAAGCACGAATGATGCCGCCTGCAACGTTTTCTTTGAAGGAACCTGATATGAAGCGCCCCCTCCCCCTTACCGCGCTCGCTGCTCTCACCTGCCTCGCTGGCTTGGCCGGAGGCACGGCCCACGCGCAGTCCATGCCCGAGCCTGATGCCACCGAAGTCGCCAAGACCCCCTTGCGCGACCTCAACATCGACGCGCGCGACATTCCCGAAATCCTGCAAGCGGCCGTGCGCAATCCCTATGCGGTGCCGGGCAGAGGGCGCTGCAATGACCTCGTCACCGAAATCGCCGCGCTCGATATGGAACTGGGCGCCGATTACGACATTGCCGAGGATGACGGGAAGGACCGGCTGAGCGAAGGCCGGATCGGCCAGAGCATCGTCGGATCGGTGATCCCGTTCCGCGGCATCCTGCGTGAAGTGACGGGCGCGGCCAGCAATGACCGGGCCCTGCGCGCTGCCTTTACTGCAGGGATGGCGAGACGCGCATTCCTCAAGGGACTGGGCCAAGGCAAGGGCTGCGCCTATCCGGCCCGGACCAAAGCGGCAGGGAAGTAACCGCCGCCACCTTGCGGCTCAGCCTTCCTTTTCCGTCCACCGGTCGATCTGCCGGTCAAGCGTGCGGAGCAACTGCTTGCGGGTGTCTTCGGGAATGTCCTTGTCGCTGGCGATTTCCGCGCGGGCTTCCTCGAGACCCTTGCGAGCCGAAGCGAAGATGCGTTTGTGACAGATCGAGATGACCTGCACGCCATCCTTGTTGGTGGTCTCGCTCACCTCGTCGCTGCCCGGCTGGCATTCGCGCTTGACGATGATGCGCTGTTGACCGGCGGCGGCATGGGCAGCGTCGGCTGACGCCATGGCGTCGGCGATGATATGCGGCAGTTCGGCGCGGACCCGGTCGGCTTCGGCAAGGCCTTCTTCAAGCGCGGCGAACATCGCGTCGCGGCTGGCCTTGTCAAAACCCTCGGCGGCTTCGAGTTCGCGGGCGATTTCCTCACGGTCAGGCCCACCACGGAACACCATCTTCATCCGGCGTTCCTTGCCGTCCTCATCGCGCCAGACGTGCTCGGTCACTTCGGTTTCGCTGGCACTGTCGCCGCCCATCATGATCACCGTCGGCGGTTCGGGCGCCTCGGGCGGCATCGGCGGCTCGGGCGCTTCGGGCGGAGCAGGCGGTGCGGGCGGTTCCGGAGCCTCGGGCGCTTCGAGCACGGCTTCGGTCGCGGCATAGCTGATCGAAGCGGTCAGCGGCAAAGCCAGCAGCCCGGCGCCAAGGAGCGCACGGCCGGCTAGACGGCGGCGGGGGGACAGGTCGGACATGGCTAGACTCCTTAAGCGGTGAATGATCGATTTCTCGCCGAGCACCGGACAGGCCATCGGCGCGGTCAGGGCGGCGTTGTGGGTGGCGCCGGGCAAGGCGGCAAAGCGGGCGATGAGCGCGGCATAGGCAGCGCGTTCCTGGGCCGAGCGGCGGGCCATCACCCGCGCATCGCAGGCGGCCTCCTGATCGCGCCGCAGCGCCAGCCAGCCATAGCGGCCGAGCGGATTGAACCAGTGCAGCGCGAACAAGGGCTGGATCAGGACATTGACCAGCAAGTCACCGCCGCGGTGGTGCGCCAATTCATGCGCCAGCGCGAGATCACGCGCCGGGCGGTCATGCAGCGCCATAAAGCCGGGGGGCAGCGCGATTACCGGATCGAACACGCCCATCGCCAGCGGCGCGGTGGTTGCCGGGGTCTCAATCAGCCGAACCTTGCCGAGCAGACCATTCGCGCGGCCGACCTCGCGGCCCTCGGCCAGCAAGATGTCACGCAGTTCGAAGTAAGCGGCAAAGCGCCGCCACAAGGTCACCCCTGCCCCGGCGAGCCAGATCAGTAGCAAGCCTTCGATGATCGGCAGGTCGGCGAGCGTAGCGAAGACATCGAACCCGGCCGGTGGCGGCGCAGCCTCCATCGGCACAGTCAGCGGCGGGGGCACGGCCCCGGGAGGGGCCTGAACCGCAGCCTCCCAGATCATCGGATCGGCGGGCGGCGGTGCGTCGGCGAGCAAGGTGGCGGGCGTGGTTAGCGCAGGCTCGGCCACCTTGGGCGCCATCCAGGCGGGAAGCGTGACCGGCGGCAGCACCAGCCGCGCCGCCGGGATCAGCCACAGGGCGTATGCCGCCTCGGGGCCGAAATGCCTGGTGACCGGGCGCCGCAGCATCAGCACCAGCGCAATCAGCACGCCGGTCCACGCCAGCGTGTGCAGCAACATCCCGCTCATGGCCGCAGCTCCTTCAGCAGTGCCTCGATCTCGGCGAGGTCATCCTCGGTCAGGGCTTCGGTTTCGGCCAGATGCGCCACCAGCGAAGCGGCGCTGCCGCCGAACAGGCGGTCTACCAATCGGCGCGACTCGCCCCCGACATAGGCCTCACGGGCGATGGTCGGGGTGTAGAGGAAGCGGCGGCCATCCGGTTCCGCCGCCAGCGCGCCCTTCTGGACAAGGCGCGAGAGCAGCGTCTTCACCGTGGCGAGGCTCCAGCCCCGCGCGGTGCAGACCTCCTCGCACACATCGGCGGCGGTCTGCCGCGGGCGGTCCCACAGGACTTCCATCACCGCATGTTCGGCTTCGGTGATGCGTTCGCCAAGAGCGTCGTCGGACGGGGTCACAGGGGGTCTCCCTCGGTTTGTGATTACACCTGTAGTCATAACGATTACATTTGTAAATCTTTCGCGTGGCTGAACGAGTGCCGGACCGGCTTGCGCTTCGTTGAAGCGGCGATACACCCGGATGAATGACATGGATGCGCATCTTCGCCCCTCTGCTGGCTTTCGCCACGCTCGCTATTGCCCTGCCGGCGCGGGGCGACGAGCCGTTCCTGCCGGTCACCAACTCCGCCGAATTGTCGGACGAAGGCGGCGCGACCGAAGTGGGCGAATTGATCTTCCGCGGCGGGATTTCCATCGCGCCCGATGCCGTGAACATCGGCGGCATTTCCAGCCTCGCGTGGGACGACGGGGAATTATACGCCGTCACCGATGACGGGCGCTGGATCATTCTGACCCCTGAGGATCTGGGCGTGCGGCTGGTCGATGTGACGGCGCTTCGGATCGATTCGCTGCGCGATGCCAAGGGCAAGGCGCTTGGATCGAAGGCGCGCGGTGATGCCGAGGCGATCACGCGGCTGCCCTCTGGCGAATGGCTGGTCGCGTTCGAGCAGGACCACCGCATCTGGCGCTATGCCGACATCACCGCCCCCGCCACCGGCGAGGACACCCGCGCCGCCACGCTGATCGCCGGGGCCGAGGCCAATGCCGGGATCGAGACGCTGGCTGCCTATCCCGGCGGCCTACTCGCCTGCGGGGAATGGGCCGACCCTGCCCGCCCCAATTGCCTGCGCGTCACGGATGCGGGCGCCGCCCCCTTCCACCTCGCCGCGCCCGCAGGGATCGCCGAAGTCGGCGGCGTGCCGACCGATGCGGCCTGCAAGGCCAACGGCATCTGTTACGTGCTGTTTCGCAGCTACAAGGAAAGCGAAGGCAACCGCGCCGCGATTGTGGAACTCGGCGCCGATGGCACCACCCGGACGCTGGCCGTGCTCGCCCCGCCGCTCAAGCTCGACAATTTCGAAGGGCTGGCCGTGCGCGAGACGCCGGGCAAGACCTTCCTCTACCTCGCCTCGGACGACAATTTCCGCAATTGCGATCCCGATCCCAACCCCGGCTGCCAGCGCACGCTGCTGATGAAGTTCGAGGTGAAGCCCCCGCCCGGCGGCGCACCGGCCTTGACCCCGGCCGACTTCGCCGGAAGCCCGACCGCCCGGCCCGCCATCCGCCCCTTCCCCGAAGCTGCGAGCGTCAGCGTGGTCTTGGAAACCAACCTCGGCCCCATCACCATCGCGCTCGAAACCGAACGCGCACCGGTGACCGCTGGCAATTTCCTGCGCTATGTCGAGGAAGGGCGCTTCGGCGGCGCGACCTTCTACCGTGCGATGGACCTGCCCGGTGAGCGCGAGCCTTCCGGCATCCTGCAAGGCGGCACGCGCGGCGATCCCAAGCGTATCCTGCCGCCGATCATCCATGAACCGACCAGCGCAACCGGCCTCAGTCATGTCCACGGCGCGCTGGCGATGGCGAGTGCTGGCGCAGGCACGGCCGATGGCGACTTCTTCATCATGATCGAGGATCAGACCGGCTTCGACGCCGATCCCAAGGCGAGCGATCTGGCCTGGCGGGACGGCTTTGCCGTGTTCGGCCATGTCACAGCGGGCATGGAGGTGGTCGCCGCAATCCACACCGCCGCGCGCGACGCTGAGGCAGGCGAAGGGGTGATGAAGGGCCAGATGCTGGCCGAACCGTTGATAATCATCGCGGCGCGGCGGGCAGCGCCCTAAAACCCGGCGATGCGCAGGATTTCCTCTGCAAATTCGGCGTCGCTGCGCAGGCGGAGCATTCGGGCGCGTTGGAGGCCGATCCCGCCGTGGGCGATCATCCAGATGCGCATGACCTCGCGCCGCTGAGTCTCATCATCCGCGCCGGGGGTCGCCAAGCCCTTCACCGCCGCGCCGATCACCCGGTCGACCGCCGCCCGCAAGCCGGGATCACCGTTGATCGCCGTATGCCGCCGCGCCATCATCACGTCATAGAGCCCCGGGCGTGCAAGCGCGAAGCGGACATAGGCCGCGAGGAAGCTGGGGGCATCGGGCGCGATGACCAGCGCATCTGCCAGCATATCAAACCCCCGCGCCGCCACGCCTGCCAGCAGCGCCTCGCGGTCGGCAAAGTGGTTGTAGAGCGCCCGGTGCGCGACGCCGAGCCGTTCGGCCAGCGCCCGCAGCGAGAAGCTGGCGCTGGCATCGGCGTCGATCAACCGCAGCGCCTCGTCCACCGCCGCAGCGGCCAGATCGCCGTGGTGATAGGCACCGCGAGGCGCCATCAGGCCGCGCGCGCCAGCGCCGCGACGTGCCAGTCCACGGTCATGCACGCGACCTGGCGGCCCTTGGTATCCTCCATGCGGACGGTGATCGGAAAGCGCACCTTGCCCTCGCTATCGAGCGCGGCCAGCAGCGCGGGTTTGGCGCCGTCAACCTCAGCATAGGCAGTGATCGCGCCGCGCGCGGGCTTGACGTAATCAATCGTCGAACTCGCCGCCACCGGGCGCAGGCCTGCGAGCCGTTCAAGGAACATCCCCGCCATCGCGGCCCCTGAAGCCGCCTCGGCCAGCGTGAACAGGGCGCCTGCGTGCATGGTGGCGATGTGGTTGCTGGTATTTTGCGACTGGGTGAGGATGGCGGTCGCTGTGCCCTCGCCGATTTCGGTGATCTCGACACCGACATAGGCGGCAAAGGGGACGACGGCGGACAGCTGGGCCTTGAGCGCATCAAACGGGGTCATGGAGGGAATCCTGCTTGTGATTAGCGATGTATCCACTGGATACATCAGCGCCACACAAGGTCAAGCCCGCAAGGGACCGCCCAAAAACTGAAGGCTATTCTGCGAAGGCGGGCCGCCCCACCGGTGCGCTGGCGATGGGCGGCATGGTCGCCTCGATGCTGGGCAGCCACGCCTTGGCACCCGCCCCGATGCTGACCTGCGGCAGTGAGGCGAGGAAGCGCGCCTTGGCTTCCCACTCGGCGACCGAGCGGGTTGCCATCCGGGCCGCCTCTTCGAAGGCGACGGGCTGGCGCAGGGCGCGGTTGATCAGCGCGTCGCCGAAGAAGGTCCAGTCATTCTCGGCCACACAGCCGAATGAGCTGCGCGTGCTGGCGGCGGCGGTGAGGATTGCCGTATCGGGGCTGGCGAGCACCGGGACGAAGACGCCCGAATAGCAGGCTGACAGGATCAGCACCCGCCGCGTGATCCCCGCCTCCTCCAGCGCCGCCTTGAGCTTGACCGGGGACAGCACGCCGTAGCCGCTATCGCCGTAATGATAGGCCAGCCCCAGATCCATGCCGTGGCTGGTGGTGTAGAGCACCAGCACATCCTCGACCCCGTCCATCACCGTGCCAAGGTGCGCTAGCGTCAGCAGCAGCGCGGTGATCGAGCCATGCGGGGCATCGTCGCGGGTGCCATCCGGCCCCGCCAGCGTCAGCGTACGCCCCCCTGCCCCATAGCGTGCGCCGAGCACCCGCGCGGCCTCCCGCGCCTCACGCGCAAACACCGGGTCGCTGTCGAGCGCAATGGTGACGACGTATGCGTCAGGCGTGCCGGGTCGCTGGGCGGGAAGCGCCGCGAGTGCCGCATCAAGCCGGCGCTGCTGCGCGCGGATCGCGGCGGCGGAGACTCCCCGATGGAGTTCGGGGCTCAGGTCATAGGACGTGCGCCGCTCGGCCCGATCCTTGCCACTGCCAAGATCGGGATAGGGCAAGGTATGAGGCGGGGGCTGGTTGGGGTCGGTAGATGCGGACTGCGATAGCGCCGGACCTGCGAGCAACGCCGCCAACACCCCTGCGATGATCGTGCCCCTGTTCATCTGGGAGCAAGCTGCCCGTCCGCGGCGGGCTGGTCAAGCTGGCACTTTCACAGCAGCCGCGCGCGTTGCTCCGGCGTCAGCAGCGCGCAGGCTTCGGCGGTCTTGCCGAACCAGCGATACCGGTTGCGCGCGATCATATCATAGGCCCAGTCGCGCAGAGGGCGCGGGATGATCTGGAACACCAGCCCCAACCGCCACCAGCCGCCCAGCGCGCGGGCGACCTCGAAATAGCCGTCGCTCTTGATGAAGGCGCGGCCATTGCGCAGGAAAATGTAGCTCTGGTTCCAGTCGAGCCCGAAATGCTGCGCCAGTGCGGAGCCGAGTGGGCCTTGCGCCGGGGTGAAGGCGACGATGCCCTTGTGGTCATGCTTCATGATGAAGCTCACCCCGCCCGAGCACAGCACGCAGACGTGATCGAAGATGAACACCGGGCGCGAATCGTCGAAGGCGGGGACCGCGGGATTGTCGCGGTAGCTGTAGGGCGCGGGGGTCATGCGTCGGTGGCCTCGATGTCGAAGTGGGCGAATTCGGCGCGGTATTCGGCAAGGCTGATGATGCCGAGGCAGGGCCGCGCGCCGGGCTCGTAGCGGCGGCCAGCGGCCATGTGGCGAGCGATCAGGATCACCGGGAGGCAGGGGATGAACGGCCCGTGGCCCGAACGGGCGATGATCCAGTGGCGTCGGGTCAGCGGCACTCCGTCCGCGCCCTCGCCGGTGATGGTCATGAAGAAGCCGCTGGTGCCGGTGCCGAGCCAATCGAACAAGCTCGCGATACGCACCAGGTGCGGGGCAAAGCGGTCGAGCCGGGGCAGCAAGCCGATACGCGCCAGCCAGCCCATCAGCACCGTGCCGAAATGCAGCGGCGCGATGGCATGGCCCGCCCAGAAGGAATGGTCCTGAAGCCCGGAATAGCGCGCCGCGAACAGATCAAGATCGGGTGCATTGGCGCGGCCGAACCAGCGCTGGCCGACGCTGGGGAGGTCGACACGGCGCAGCTCGCTCCAACCAGTGACCGGGGTCATCCGCCCGCCCTGCAAGGTGGTGAAGCGCTGGCCGACAAAGGACAGCACCGCCGCCACCGTGCCTGCGCCGGCATTGGATTGCTCCGCACCGCTGATGCCGTATTCGACCGCGCGGATGGTGCGTATCGTCTTGGCCGCTTCGTCGCAATAGGCCGCCGTCAGCGCCGGAACCGAACTCGCGCCCGCCAGCACCGCCACACCTGCGCGCTTGGCCGCATCGTCCAGCACCCCGATCCCGGTTACGAACTCGCGCGCATCGGCAATGTCGCAATAATGCGCCCCGCAGGCGATGGCCGCCTCGGCAACCGCATAAGACTGCCCGTTGTAAGGCCCGACCATGTTGATGACGAGATCGGGGCGCAGCGCGGCCAAAGCCTCGGGCGGGCCGGTGAGATCATAGGCCCCCGCCTCGGCCGGATTGGCCACACTCAGCGCCCTCGCAAAAGCCTCAGCCTTTGCCAGCGAGCGCCCCGCGATGATCAATTGAATAGCAGGATCGCCAGCAAGGCTGCGCGCCACATGCGCACCGAAATTGCCGTAACCGCCGATGATCGCGACGCGGCAGGTCATGCAGATCTAGTGCCGAACATCCGCTTGCGTGACGGGCGCATCCGCCGGTTCAAGCCGCTGCAGTTCGGCCTGCAATTCGCCGGTAAGCGACTTCTTGAGCATCAGCAGGTCGGCATAAAACCCCCACAGCGGCTTTGTCGCGTAGGGCTTGTTGCCTTCGATCAGAAAATGGCCCGCAAGTGCGAGTGCGTAGCCGCTCACGGCCACCACGACCGCGGCGAGGTAAGCACCCCAGACCGCCAGCCCGATCCCGCCGACGAGTCCCACGCTGGTGCCAATGTAGTGGCACAAGCGCGTGCCCGCCTTCCTGTGTTGCCCCAGATAGGCGAGCCAGAACTCGTCGAAGGTCATCGATTCCTCAATACACCCGCGCCTTGGGCTCGATGTACTTGATGTCGTCGGTCAGCGTGTACTCATGCACCGGACGGTAATCGATCCGGCTGTTCGAGCCGCGCCCGCCCCAGCCGTCGAACCAGGCGATGGTGTGCTTCATCCATTCCTTGTCGTTGCGATCGGGGAAATCCTCGTGCGCGTGGGCGCCGCGGCTTTCCTTGCGGTTGGCGGCCGAGGCAATCGTCACGTTGGCCTGCGCCATCAGGTTGTCGAGTTCCAGCGTCTCGATCAGATCGCTGTTCCAGATCAGCGACTTGTCGGTGACGTGGATGTCTTCCATCCGCTTGTTCTGTTCGGCGAGCTTGGCGACGCCTTCGTCCATCAGCTTCTGGTCGCGGAACACGGCGCAATGCTTCTGCATCGCCTTCTGCATTTCCGCGCGGATCTGCGCGGTGGGCGAGCCACCCTGCGCATAGCGGAAGTGATCAAGCCGGGTCAGCGCGAAGTCGGCGCTGTCGGCCGGAAGCTCGGGCTGCTTAGCCTTGGGCTGGAGATTGTCGCGCAGGTGGTGGCCGGTCGCACGGCCGAACACCACGAGGTCGATCAGCGAGTTCGAGCCGAGGCGGTTCGCCCCATGCACCGACACACACGCAGCCTCACCCACGGCATACAGACCGGGGATGACGGTGTCCGGATTGCCATCCGGCCCCAAGGTCACGACCTGCCCGTGGTAGTTACACGGAATACCGCCCATGTTGTAATGCACCGTCGGAGTGACGGGCAGCGGCTGGCGGGTCAGATCGACGCCGGCGAAAATCTTGCCGCTCTCGGTGATCCCCGGCAGGCGCTGGGCCAGCACATTGGGGTCGATGTGATCGAGGTGGAGGTAGATGTGGTCCCCCTCCGGCCCGACACCGCGCCCTTCGCGCATTTCGAGCGCCATTGAGCGCGACACCACGTCACGCGATGCCAAGTCCTTCGCGGACGGGGCATAGCGCTCCATGAAGCGCTCGCCTTCGGAGTTTGTGAGATAGCCACCCTCCCCGCGCGCACCTTCGGTAATCAGCACGCCCGCGCCGTAGATGCCGGTCGGGTGGAACTGCACGAACTCCATGTCCTGCAAGGGCAGGCCAGCCCGAAGCACCATCCCGCCGCCGTCGCCGGTGCAAGTGTGGGCGCTGGTCGCGGTGTAGTAGCAGCGGCCATAGCCGCCGGTCGCCAGCACCACGCTCTGCGCGCGGAACCGGTGGATCTTGCCGTCATCGAGGCACATGGCGATCACACCAACGCACTGCTTCACCCCGTCCACTTCCGACATGATCAGGTCGAGCGCGAAGTATTCGATGAAGAAGTCCGCGTCGTACTTCAGGCTCTGCTGGTACAGCGCGTGGAGCATCGCGTGGCCGGTGCGGTCAGCCGCAGCGCAGGTGCGCTGGACCGGCGGGCCCGCGCCCATGTTCTGCATGTGGCCACCGAACGGACGCTGGTAGATCGTACCATCGGCGTTGCGGCTGAAGGGCACACCCGCGTGCTCCAGCTCGTACACCGCCGCCGGGGCTTCGCGCGCGAGATATTCGATCGCGTCCTGATCGCCCAGCCAGTCCGACCCCTTGACGGTGTCGTACATGTGCCAGGTCCAGTGATCGGGCGAGTTGTTGCCCAGCGACGCGGCGATGCCGCCCTGTGCGGCCACGGTGTGCGAGCGCGTCGGGAACACCTTGGAGATGTTCGCGGTGCGCAGGCCGCTTTCGGCTGCGCCCATCGTTGCGCGCAGGCCCGAACCGCCCGCGCCCACCACGACCACGTCATAGGTGTGGTCGACGATGGTGTAAGCGCCCGTCAGATGCGCGCCCCCGACATCATTTGCGGTTCCCTTGGGAGCTGCGGTTGCCATCAGGCATTACCTCCGAATGCGAGCGTGGCGACGCTGAAAATGCCGAACGCGCCGCCGCCAATTGTTGCAAGATTGAGCGCCGAGATCGCAGCAAACTTGCTGCCGGCGTCGTGAATGTAATCCTCGATCAGCACTTGCAGGCCGAGGCGTGCGTGCCAGAACAGGCTTAACACCAGCAGGATCATCGCGGTGGCCGAAAGCGGCTGCGAGAGCCACTTGACCACATTGCCGTAGCCATAATCGCCCAGCATGATCAGGCTGACGAGCAGCCAGCTCATCAGCACCACATTGCCGATCGCGGTGAAGCGCTGCACCAGCCAGTGATGCGGACCATGATGCGCCGCGCCAAGCCCGCGAACGCGTCCGATGGAAGTTCCGTTACCCATAGTCGTCGCTCCTCAGCGCAGCAGGATCAGGGCCCAGAAGCCCGCGGTGAGAACGACAGCGATGATCGGCGCAGCGATCGACCACATGCGGTTGGTATCGAGTTCGTAGCCGGCCCCGATATCCAGCACGAAGTGGCGCATCCCGCTCATCATGTGCGTGAAGAATGCCCACGACAGGCCAACCAGCACCAGCATCCCGACCGGCGAGCCCATCGCGCCCTGGAACGTGGCGTAGGCCTCGGCCCCGCTCGCCAGCGCGCCGAGCCACCACAGCAGCACGCCCAGCCCGACCAGCGCCATACCGTCGCCGGTTGCGCGGTGGAGGATCGATACAAGCATATGCGGCCCCCAGCGCCACACCTGCAAATGGGGAGAAAGCGGTCTTTGATTCATGGTGATCCCGTCCGGTCCCTAGATTTTCGCCATTCCACTTAGCGCCGCTGACGCATGAGGCAAGCGGGGAGCGGTGGACACAGCTTGCAAAGTTTTGGATAGGGACGTGCATGGGATACACTCTAGTTACCGGATCGAGCCGCGGAATCGGCAAGGCAGCTCTTGATGCTCTGGCGGAACGCGGGGTTCCCGTGATCGGCCACGCCTCACGCCCCGTTCCCCCCACACCCGGCGCCCCGCCGATCATCGCCGCCGATTTCGGCGATCCGCTGAGCGTGCAAGGCCTGTGGGATCAGGCACTTGATCTGGCGGGCGGTGAGATTGACGCTGTGGTCAACAATGCCGGGCGGTTCGAGGCCAACCGGCTGGAACGCTCCGACATCGAATGGCTCGACGCGTGGGAGGACACGCTGCGGGTCAACCTCACCAGCGCTGCGCAGCTTTCGCGCTTTGCGGTGCTGCATTGGCAGGAGCGTGGCTTTGCCGGGCGGCTCGTCCATGTCGCCAGCCGCGCCGCCTATCGCGGGGATAGCCCTGCGCACTGGCACTATGCCGCCGCCAAGAGCGGAATGATCGGGATGCACAAGACGATTGCCCGTGCCTATGCCAAGGACGGCATCCTCAGCTTTGCCGTCACCCCAGGCTTTACCGACACCAGCATGGCCGACGATTACCTCGCCAGTCGCGGCGGGCCGGGGCTGCTGGCGGACATTCCGCTGGGCCGGGTGGCGACACCGGAGGAAATTGCGGCCATCATTACCTTCTGCGCGCTCGATGCGCCCCCGAGCATGACGGGCGCGGTGATCGACGCCAATGGAGCGAGCTTTGTTCGATAAGATTGTCATGCTCGCTGCGGCTGTGCTGGCCCTGTCCGGGTGCACCACTGCTGCTGCCACCTCGCAAGCATCTGCCACGGTCGAGGACGCGCAGCATTCCGACGCTATGGTGCACTTTGGCAAGGTCTGCGAAGATTTCGACGACTGGGACAAGCCGACGGAGCCGTTCCATATCCACGGCGACACTTGGTATGTCGGCACTTGCGGGATCACCGCGCTGCTAATCCGGGGCGAGGATGGCGCGGTGCTGATTGACAGCGGAACCGCCAAAGGCTCAGAAGCCATCGCTGCCAATATCGAGAGCCTCGGCGTCAAGCTGTCCGACGTGAAGGTGATCGTGGGCAGCCATGAGCACTTCGACCATGTCGGCGGGTTTGCCCGGCTACAAGGCCTGATCGGCGCACCCGTGCTGGTGGGTGAAGGTGCGGTTGAGGTGATCCGCACCGGCAAGGACGATCCGCGCGATCCGCAAGCCGGGCTGCACGCGCCGATGGCGCCTGTCACTGGCACAATCCGCGCCGTCGCGGACGGCGAGTTGGTGAAGGTCGAAGGACTGGAAATCACCGGCTTCGCCACCCCCGGCCACACCATCGGCGCGATGAGCTGGCAATGGGAAAGCTGCGACGTGGGCGGCTGCGTCACTATCGTCTATGCCGACAGTCTTTCGCCGGTCAGTGCCGATGAATACCGCTTTACCGACCATCCCGACTATGTCGCGATGTTCCGGCGCGGAATTGCCCGGCTGCGTCCGCTCGAATGCGGCATGTTGCTTACCCCCCACCCCTCGGCCAGCGACATGCTCACCCGCGCGCGGACCGGGACGATGGTGGGCGGCATGACCTGCGCGGCCTATGCCGACAGCAAGACCAAGGCGCTCGATGACCGGCTCGCCAAGGAAGCGGCGGCGCAATGACCTCCACCTGGAAACTGACCGCCCACGCGCCCAAGCTTGTCGTGCAAGCGGCGCTGCTGGCGCATGATCTGGTCGACGATTGGGATTACGAGCTCGTCATCGCGGGCCGCGAGGAAGCGGAGGACAAGCCCGACGACTGGGTGCTCGAAGGCTGGTTTCCGCGCAAGCCCGGCAAGGTAGAGAAGGCTGCACTGTCCGGGCTGTTCGATGGACCGGCACCCAAGATCACCGTCGAAGAATTGCCGCCTGAAGACTGGGTGACGCTGAGCCAGCACTACGCCCCGCCGATCCGGGCCGGGCGGTTTCATGTCCACACGCCTGATTACCCTGCCGATCCCGACCTGATCGACTTCGTGATCCCCGCCAGCCAGGCCTTCGGCACCGGCCAGCACAAGACCACCGCCGGGTGCTTGGAAATGCTGGGCCACATGAAGGCGAGCGGCGTGATCGCCCGCAATGTCGCCGATATCGGCACCGGCACGGGGCTGCTGGGCTTTGCCGCGCTGGCGCTGTGGCCGCGCGCACTGTGCACCCTCACCGATATCGACGCGGTGTGCGTGGGCGTGGTCGAGGAGAATGCGCGGCTGAACGCCGTCCCGATGGGCGGCAGTGCCGGCGAGGCGGTGATGATCGTGGCGGACGGGATGGACGATCCGCTGCTGCAATTGCGCGGGCCCTATGATCTGCTGATCGCCAACATCCTCGCCGGACCGCTGGTCAGCCTCGCGCCCGATTTTGCCAAGGCTGTGCCGCCGGGGGGGAGCTTGCTCTTGGCCGGGCTGCTGGCGGGCGAACAGGAAGCGGCAGTCAAGCGCGCGATGCACCGCGCTGGGTTCCGCATGGCCGCAAGGCTCCAGCGCGGCGACTGGGCAATTCTGTGGCTGCGTCGACGGCGCGTTAGGTAAGCACCGCGCGCCGCCGCTCAAGGAGCAACCGCTCGGCCTTTGGCGGCGCAAGCGCGAGCGCGGTATCGAGCGCCGCCGCTGCCTCGTCCATCCGCCCCGCCCGCGCCAGCAAATCGGCGCGCGCGACATGGTAAGGCCGCGCCAGCGCCAACCGCTCGGCGGGGAGCGCTTCGAGCGCCGCCAGCCCGGCCTCGGCACCCTCGACCTGCGCCAAAGCCAGCGCGCGGCTCAACGCCACCATCGGCGAGGGACGCAGCGCGAGCAGCACGTCATAAAACCGCAGCACCGCGCCCCAATCGACCGCGCCATCGAACGCGCGGCGGGCGTGGGTCAGCTGGATCGCGGCCATCACCTGATACGGCCCTGATCGCGCCAGCCGCGCCGCCCGGTCCATCAGCCCGCGCGCCGCTGCGATCCGGGGATAGTCCCACAGTGCCACATCCTGCTGCGACAGCGGCACCATCGCGCCCTCCCCATCCAGCCGCGCCCCCGCGCGCGAACGGGCGAGCAGCACCAGCGCAGCAAGGCCCAGCGCTTCGGGCTCCTGCGGCAGCAGTTCCGCCACCAGCAGCGCCAGCCGCTCCACTTCCGCGCCAAGATCCTCCTCCAGTGCCGCCGACAGCTCCCCGCCCGCGTCCGCATAGGCCGCCGTAAACGCCAGTTCGAGCGCCAGCAGCACCGCGCCCAGCCGCTCGGGCCATGCCTTGCGCGGGGGAAGTTCAAACGCGATCCCCGCCTCACGCACCTTGGCCTTGGCGCGGGTGATGCGCTGGAACATCGCCTGTTCGCTCACCACGAACAATCGCGCGATCGCCGGGGTCGGCAGCCCGCAGATCACCTTCAGAGCCAGCGGCGCGCGCACCTCGGGGCCCAGCGCCGGGTGGCAGCAGATGAACAGCAAGCGCAGCCGCTCATCCGGGATCGGTTCGGGCAGTTCGAGAATGTCAGCCATGTCGCTCACCTCCCCCAAGGCATCCGCGGTCCGCGCCTCACTGCGCGCCTTGCGGATCGCATCGAGCGCGCGGCGCTTGGCTGCAACGAACAGCCATGCGGCAACATCGCGCGGCGGCTCGGCGAGCGCGAGGCAGGATGCGGCGGCATTGGCAAAGGCCTCCTCCGCAGCGTCCAGATCGCGCAATTGGGCGGCGAGCGCGGCCACCACGCGGGGCCGCGCCGCCATGATGGCATGGGCCAGATCGGCCTGAAGCGTCACCCCTCCATCGGCCAGACCGGGCGCACCTCGATCCCGCCTTTGGGCACCGGAATGCGCTTGGCCCATTCGAGCGCCTCATCAAGGCTGGCGACATCGATGATATAGAAGCCGCCGAGTTCCTCATGCGTCTCGGCAAAGGGGCCGTCATGCAGGGTGGCCGCGCCGTTATCCCAGCGGATCGTGGTCGCCATAGCGGCAGGCTTGAGCCGCTCGCCCGAGAACGGCACCCCGGCCGCGACCAGATCTTCAGCGAGCTTCATATGCCCCGCCAGCGTCGCCTCCAGCAACGCCGCGCCGCCCTCACCCGCATAGGGGCTTTCATCCTCGTTGATCATCAGCATGAATTGCATCTCGCGTCTCCGTCATCCACCCCGCCGGAATGGCGAGGCTCTGACAGGGAGACGCGGGCCGCAAGCCGGATTCGACAGCCGCGCGAAAATTATTCCGCAGGTTCGGTGCCGGGTTCGTCGGACTTCTTGCCGGTCCGGGTCCAGGGGTACAGGAACTGCGGGCCGTAGCCGCGCGGCACGTCTTCGGGGATGCCGTAATCCTTGGGCCAGCGGTCCTCGGGCAAATGGAAGGTGCCGAACAGCTTGTCGATCCATGGGAAGTGGATCGCGAAGTTCACATCGAAGGCCTCACGCTCCAGCCCGTGGTGCCAGTGATGGAAGCGCGGCGTGGCAATCCAGTGGCCGAGCCGGTTGAAGTTCCCGCCGACATTGGCGTGGAGCAGCGACGACCAGACATAGATGAAGCCGATATAGGCCTGCATCACCGACGCGCCAAAGCCCAGCGTGAACAGCGGCAGCGATGTCACCGCGCGCAGCAGCACCACCTCGACAATGTGCATCCGCGATCCCGCCAACCAGTCCATCGACTTGGCGCTGTGATGCACCGCGTGGAAACCCCACAGGAACGGCACTTTGTGGAACAGGCGGTGGTACCAGTATTGCAGCATATCGGACGCGACGAGCACAATGGCGAATTGCACCAGCCACGGCAGGTCCGCGACCATCGCCCGGAACGCCTGCCAATTGCTCGTATTGGCGTTGATGATCTGTGACGGCGCCAGCGACAGGAACGCCAGAATCTGCACGAACATCGAGCTGACGAGGAAGTAGAACAGATCCTCGCGCCATTCATTGCGGAACAGGCGTTGTTCGCGCCGATGCGGCACAAAGCGTTCGAGCGGGGCGTACATGAAGCCGGTCGCCAGCAGATTGACGATGAAGAAATCGAGCCCGAAGAACATCCCCCAGCCGCCGGCATTATCCGCTTCGACGGACGCACCGCCCAGCAATGCCGCGCCAAGGCCGATGGCCAGCGTCGTCATGCCCAGCACCTTCCTCGGACGCAGGAGCAGGCTCAGCAGCGCGAGCGCATAGCTCGCCAGCAGGATCACATGGATGGCAGTGCGAAATCCGCCCCAGTCGCGCACGATCTGCAATTCGGGCGTGGTGAACCAGGCTGGGAATTTGAGCGCGACGACCATCACCAGCCCGCTGATCGCAAACAGCAGGCCGAAGAACCCGGCGAACCAGCCAGAGCCGAACCGCCGCACTTCCACCGGCGATTCCAGGTCGCGCATCAATGTCTGAAGATAGCCTGCCATATTGCCCCACATGGATTACCATTCTGCGTTAGCATGAAGCGCCTTACCACACAGTAACTTCGCGGCGAATGCCCCCAATCAGCAAGGCTTAGAGGGGGCCTGCCGCGTGCAACGCATCCTCGAAGGCACCCAGCGCATTGCGGGTGAAGGCGGCCATATTGGTGATCCGGTCATCGCTGCCGGTTTCGACCATGCAGGTGATAGTCATGCCGCCGGGCGCCGCAATTGCGGCGACGCTTTGCCCGGCAGGCGCACCCGAAGGATGCGACGATCCGCCGACCGAGCCGCTTTCAGCCAGACCCCACTCGGCCCCAAAATTGTCCCGGATCGCGCGCGCTTGCAGCATGGCATAGTCCGCGCTCGCCCCGCGCATCCCCTTGTAGGCGTCGCGCGGGAGCGCGAACAGCACGTCGCGGGCGCGCAAGGAATAGACCACCCCGCCGCCCACGAAAAAGTCGAGCGCGCCGGGGACCGTCAGCAAACTCGCCGCGATCAGGCCTCCGGTCGCACCATCCGCCACCGCGACTTTCTCGCCGCGTGCGCGCAGCAAGCCGGCGATGCGCAAGGCTTGGGGGTGGAGTTCCTCAAGGATCATGCGCGGAAAGCTCCACAAGATAGGCGCGCACCGCGCCGACTTCGCCGTCGGTGAAATTGGCATAGCGCCGCCGTGCAACCTTGCTCATCAACCCGACCTCGCGCTCGCCGGCCGCCTTGCCGGTGCGCATCAGCGTAGCGAAATCCTCGGGACGATAGGAGCCGACGATGCGGAGATTGGGGGGCGCGTTGCCGTCCGCCTCCATCGGCTCCTTGCCGCCGGTCAGGTCGATGCCGTGGCACTCGACACAGGTCGCGCGGACGATGAAGCGGCCATAGGCGTGGTCCGTGCCGAGATCGGGTGGGCCCTTGTCCTTCATCGCCGCAACCCGCGCCGGGGAATCCATCCATTCGCCCTTGGCCTGCATCGCGAGCAGTTCCGGCCCCATCGAAGGTTCGGGGTGAACCGGACCTTCGGGCTTCAGCGCCTTGAGATAGGCGACCATCGCGTCGACATCTGCGGGGTTGAGGCCGCTGAAGAGGTAGGACGGCATATCAATCAGCGCACGGTCGGCCCGCTTGCCCGCTGTGATCATCGCGGCCAGTTCACCCTGCGAATACTTCGCCGCGCTCTGCGTGAGGTTGGCGGTCCAGAGCGTGCCCATATCATCGCTCCAGTCCTGTCCGGTCAGGCCGGTTTCGTGGCAACCGCTGCATCCGAGCACCTTGGAGAGGCGTTCGCCATGCTTGACCGGATCGCTGAACGCGAGTTCGAAACGGGGCGATCCAGCTGGAGCAGGCGGAGCGTCCGGCGTCTTCGAACAGGCGACGAGGCCAATCAGCACCGCTTCAATTCCGAGCCAACCCCGCCTGATCGTCATCCCCCGCTCCCCCCGGAACCACCCATTGCCTCGGCGACGATGGCCGCCCAGCCCGCCTCGTCTACCACTTCGATCCCGAGTTCGGCAGCCTTCTTGAGCTTCGATCCCGCTCCCGGCCCGGCGACCAGCAGGTCGGTCTTGGGGCTGACACTGCCCGCTGCCTTGGCGCCCAAGCGTTCGGCCTGCGCCTTGGCTTCGTCGCGGCTCATGGTTTCGAGCTTGCCGGTGAACACCACGGTCTTGCCAGCCACGCGGCTGGCAATGGTCTTCACTTCGAAACGCGGCGGGGTGACTTCGCCGAGGAGGTCTTCCCACACCGCGACATTGTGCGGTTCGTGGAAGAAGTCTCGGAATGACTCCACAACAGCGTCACCAACGCCATCGATCGACGTAAATGCAAGGTATCGATCGTCATCCTTTGGCGGCTTTAAGCGTGCGCCCCAGTCAGTCCGATACCAAGTGTTCAGATACTCGGCGGCTTCGCGAATTCTCGATATCTCATTAAAATTCTTCATCAAGTCCCGCGCCGTCACCTCGCCGACGTGGCGAATGCCGAGCGCGAACAGCAGCCGGGCCGCATCGGGCGTGCGCTTGGCTTCAATTGCGGCGAGGAGGTTGTCGACGGACTTCTCCTGCCATCCTTCTAGCGCGAGGATGTCACCTCGCCGCTGACGAAGGCGGAAGATATCCGCCGGGCTTTCCAGCCAGCCGAGCGCAAAGAATTGCGCGATGGTTTTTTCGCCCAGCCCCTCGATGTCTAGCGCCTTGCGGCTAACGAAATGTTCGAGCCGCTGGGTTCGCTGCGCAGGGCAGATCAACCCGGCGGTGCAGCGGACATCGACTTCGCCTTCCTCGGCCACCGCCTCGCTGCCGCATTCGGGGCAGTGGTCGGGGAACGGGAAGGCCTCGCGCGGGTCTTCGCGGGTCAGGTTCTCGACCACTTGCGGGATCACATCGCCGGCGCGCTGGATCACCACGCGGTCACCGATCCTGAGGCCGAGCCGCGCGACCTCGTCGCGGTTGTGGAGCGTCACATTGGTGACCGTCACCCCGCCGACCAGCACCGGGGCGAGCCTGCCCACCGGGGTCAGTTTGCCGGTGCGCCCGACCTGAATGTCAATCCCCTGCACCACGGTTTCAGCGCGCTCCGCCGGGAACTTGTGCGCCAGCGCCCAGCGCGGGGCCTTGGCGACAAAGCCCAATCGCTCCTGCCAATCGAGCCGGTCGAGTTTGTAGACCACCCCGTCGATGTCATAGGGAAGATCGGGCCGTGCCGCGCCGATGGCATTGAAGCGCGCCACCAGCTCATCCGCCCCACCGACGACGCGGGTGAACAGCGGCGAGACGGGGAAGCCCCATGCTCGCAACCGCTCCACTACCTCAGATTGGGTCGCCCCCGGCACTTCGCTCGCCGCGCCCCAGCCATGCGCCCAGAACCGCAAGGGCCGCTTGGCGGTGACGCTCGCATCCTTCTGCCGAAGGCTCCCCGCCGCCGCATTGCGCGGGTTGGCAAACAGCTTTCCGCCCGCTTCATGCTGCGCAGCATTGAGTGCGGTAAAGGCCTGTTTTTCCATATAGACCTCCCCGCGCACTTCAAACACTGCGGGCACCCCTTGCGGCAGGCTTTGCGGGATGTCAGGGATGTGCGCGACGTTAGCCGTTACATCCTCGCCTACCTGCCCGTCACCGCGTGTCGCGGCACGGACCAGCACCCCGTTCTCGTAGCGAAGCGAGCAGGACAATCCGTCGATCTTGTCCTCGGTGGTGACAGCCAGCGGCTCGCCTTCGGGCAGGTTGAGGAACCTGCGCATCCGGGCCAGCCACTCAGCCACCTCGTCCGGGCTGAAGGCGTTGTCGAGGCTCATCATCCGAACCTCATGCGCAACCTTGCCGAGCGGCGAGGCGGCGATGGCGTGGCCGACCTTGCGCGAGGGGCTGTCGTCGCGGATCAGATGCGGGAACGCCGCTTCCAGCTCGGCATTGCGGCGGACGAGCGCGTCATATTCAGCGTCGGAAATCTCCGGCGAATCCTCGGCGTGATACAGGCGGTCGTGTTTGGCGATGGCGCGGGCGAGGCGCATCAATTCATTGGCGGCATCCGCCTCGCTCAATCCTTCGGTGCTCATGCCCGCAGCTTTTTCACCGGGCCTTGGCAATGTCCAGCAACGACGGGCCGATGGCGGCAAAATCCTTGGTGCCGGGCACCAGCATGTTGAAGTGCTGTTCCTGCGACACCCGGATCACCTCGACCGCGATGCCCTGCGCGCGCAGGCCTGCGATCACCTCAGGCTCGGGATCGGGCAGCGCGCCGTCGACCACCAGCAGCCGCTTGATCAGCGGCTTGTTCACCAGCGGGTCGAGCATGGCGTAACGCGACGGCACGTCCGCCGGGGTGCCGCCCATCAGCGGGACGATGACGGGCTGGCCGCAGATCGCCGCGTCGACCCCGACGAAGGGCGCGGTGCGCAGCGGCCCGTCGATCACCACAGCAGCGCGCGGTTTGGGCAGATCGCGCTCGATCACCGCATCGCCGTAGTCGCCCGTCCCCAGCCAGACCGCTGGCGTCGTTCCCGCCGAGTGGCCCATCAGAGTGAGGCGCGACAGATCGATGGGATAGGACTTGGCGAGCGTCTTCACATAGGCAAGGCCCTGCGCCCAGTCGGCGAAGGTGTTGGGCCAGCCCCCGTCCGAACCGAGTTCGCGGTAGCCGGGTGTCCAGGTGGCAACGCCGTTGCGGGCGAGGAAGGTCGCAAGGCCGGAAACCCCGAACGGTCCCGCGTAGCCCGACCAGCACCCGCCGTGCCAGATCACCGCCACCGGGAAGGGTCCCTTGCCCTCGGGCATCCGCAATTCGCCATATTGCCGCGCCGAAGCGGTGCCGTAAGCGACTGTGAGCGTCGGGGCGTCAGAGGGGATCGTGTTGACCTCTTCGGGGCCGTAATCCTTGGTGTCGGTCACCGCAAAGCGCGTGTCGGGCGCCGGCGGGGCCACAGCCACCGGCGCGGCGGGCGTGCAGGCGGATAGCGTTGCGGCCAACGCCAGCAGCGAAATGATAGGCTTCATGATCGTCCCTCCCCCTTGAACTGCCGCAGCATAGCGCGTCGCAGCGGCGGCGGGCAACGGGTCATTCACCGCCCTTGAGCACACCCAGCATGGCCGCTTCATTGGCGGTATAGACCGGGTTGCCGGGGGTGATGATGGCAAAGTGGCTCATGCCGACATTCTCGCGCACCGCCACCTTCGCCCCGCCTGCCGCAAGCGCGGCCTGTGTCGCGGGTGAGGGGGCGGGCAGCTTGGCCTGCACGAACAGCAGTTCAGCCAGTTGCGGCGCGTAGGTGGCAGGCGAAATCGCGGCGTAGCGATCGCGCGCAGCTTCGGGCGGGGCGCCGATGAACGGATCGACCGCCGAGAACTGGCACAGCGTGTCAAACGCCGAACGCTCGACCCCGACATCGCCCGGCCCATCGAGCACGATCGCGGCGCGGGCCTTCAGCGGTTGGCGCTTGCCAATGGGGCCATCCGCGCCCTGCGCGCTCGCCAACCACTGCGCGGGCAAGGCACCCGCCGAATGGCCGACCAGCGTCACGCGCGCACGGTCGATGGGATGCTTGGCCGCGACGTCGTCAATCAGCTCGGCCGAAGCCGCCCAATCCGCGAACGACCCCGGCCAGCCGCCCCCGTCCCCGACCTCGCGGTAATCGACATTGAGCGTCGCGATGCCAAGTTGCTGCCAGCGGGTGGCGAGCGGGGCCATATAGGCCTGCGAGGCGATCCCGGTCTTCCAGCATCCACCGTGATAAATCACCGCCAGCGGAAACGGCCCGTCCCCTGCGGGGAGCCGCAGCTCGGCAAACCCGCGCGGGTGGTCGGCATAGCGCAAGATCGCGTCGGGCGCGGAAGGCGCAAGGTTGGCGTCGGTGCCATAGGTCGCGTTGTTGGGTTGCACAGCCGGCATGGCCTCCTCTGGCGCGGGCGTGGTGGTGGCGCAGGCAGCGGTAAGCAGGAGAACGGGGAGCAGGCGCATCACACCCCCTCCAGCAACCGGTCCGCCTGCGCGCGGGCTTCGGGCGTGACTTCGGCGCCGGACAGCATCCGGGCGATTTCCTCCTGCCGCCCAGCTGGGTCGAGCAGCACCACGCTGGTCTTGGTCACGATCCCGCTCGAGGCCTTGGCGATCAGGTAATGCTGCCCCCCGCGCGCCGCCACCTGCGGCGAGTGCGTCACCGCCAGCAATTGCCCCTCTTGCGACGCGAGCCGCGCCAAACGCTCGCCGATGGCAGACGCCACCGCGCCGCCCACGCCGCGGTCGATTTCGTCGAAGATGATCGTCGCCGCCCCGCCCTGCTCGGCCAGAGCGACCTTCAGCGCGAGGATGAAACGCGACAATTCCCCGCCGCTCGCAATCTTGCCCAAAGGCGCAAAATCCGCGCCGGGGTTGGTCGAGATCAGGAACTCCACCGCGTCCATGCCGTGGGCGTTCCAGCGCTCCTCTGGCAGCGGCGTGATCGCGGTACGGAACCGGGCGGCATCGAGCTTGAGCGGGGCAAGCTCAGCCGCCACCGCCGCATCCAGCCGCTCCGCGCCCGCCACGCGCGCAGCGTGCGCCGCCTCGGCCGCCGCAACATAGGCCGTGCGCGCTTCCTTGGCGGCGGCTTCCAGCGCGTCGAGCTGCGCTTCCCCGCCTTCGATCGCGTCAAGGCGCGCGCGCATCGTCCGCATCAGTTCGGGCAGATCATCCACCTCGCAGCGATGCTTTCGCGCCGCCGCCCGCAGTTCGAACAACCGCGTTTCGGCGCGCTCCAATTCGTGCGGATCATGCACCAGCGCCTCAGCCGCAGCGCGCAGCTTGTCCTCAGCCTCGGTCGCCTCGATCACCGCGCGGTCGAGCGCGGCCAGCGCTTCGGCGAGCAGGGCGTGCTGTTCGGCAATCCGGTCGAGCTTCCTCGCCGCCACCCGCAAGGACGCCAGCGGCGAATCCGATCCTTCCCACAGGTGCCGCAGCGTTTCGAGATCGTCCGAGAGCTTCTCGCCCTTCTGCATATCCGCCCGCGCGCCCGCGAGCCGCGCTTCCTCGCCCGCAACCGGCTCCAGCGCGGCGAGTTCGGCGAGGTGTGCGATCAGCAGATCCTGATCGGCCTTGGCCTGCTCCACCGCGCCGCGCGCCTCGGCCAACTGCGCCTCGGTGCGCGCCCAATCGGCAAAAGCACGCTCCAGCCCGGCGGTATCGGTGCCGGCATAGCGATCCAGCAGCAACCGGTGCCCGCGCGGGTTCACAAGGCCCCGGTCGTCATGCTGGCCGTGCAATTCCACCAGCGCAGGCGCCAATTCGCGCAGCAGGGCGACGCTGGCGGCTTGGTCATTGATGAAGGCCTTGGACCCGCCATCCGCCTTGACCTGCCGCCGGATCAGCAGCGGCTCTCCCGGCTCAATGGCGATCTCGGCATCGTCGAGCGCGGCAGCGATGCCCGCAGGCAGCGCAGCGAATTCAAAGCTGGCGGTAACACTCGCCTTGTCCTCACCAGCGCGCACCAGCGAGGTTTCCGCCCGGTCGCCCAGCACCAGCCCCAACGCATCCAGCAGGATCGACTTGCCCGCCCCCGTCTCCCCCGTCAGCACGCCCAGCCCGCGCGCGAAGGTGAGATCGAGCGCTTCGATAAGGACGATATTGCGGATGGACAGGCGGGTGAGCATGGATGCGAGAACAGATAGCGCACACCCTTGCCCGCGTCACCTGCGTAAGGCGCGCCAATCCCCAAGGTGTCGGCTTAGGGGCGCGCGCGCCTATTCCCCAGTTGCGAGGCCCGCGTTCTTCACGTGCTTATCGAACCAGCTGATCATCTCGGCCAGCGTCTGCAGCACTGATTCGCGCCCGCGATAGCCATGGTCTTCGTGCGGCAGCATCACCAGCCGCGCGGTGCCGCCCGTGCCCTTGACCGCCGCAAACATCCGTTCCGATTGTTCAGGGAAGGTGCCCTGGTTGCTGTCGTTCTGCCCGTGGATGAACAGGATCGGTTCGTTGATTGTGTCCGCAGCCATGAACGGGCTGAGCTTGTAGTACGTTTCAGGCGTATCCCAGAACACCCGCCGTTCTGACTGGAAGCCGAACGGGGTCAGCGTGCGGTTGTATGCGCCCGACCGGGCAATGCCGGCGCGGAAAATATCGCTATGCGCCAGCAAGTGCGCGGTCATGAACGCGCCGTAGCTGTGCCCGCCCACGCCCACACGCACGCCATCGCCAAACCCGCGCGCCACGGTGAAATCAACCGCCGCCTTGGCGCTGGACACCACCTGTTCGATGAAGCTGTCATTGACGGTTTCCGGGTCAGCGCCAACCACCGGCATGGCTGCATTGTCGAGCACGGCATAGCCCTGCGTCAGGAAAAACAGCGGCGAATATCCGCCCACGCGGGTGAAACGCCAAGGGGAATCGCGGTTCTGCCCTGCGGTCGCGGCGTTGTTGTATTCCAGCGGATAGGCCCAGACCACCACCGGCAGCTTGTCTCCTGGCTTGTAGCTGGCAGGCAGATAGAGCGTCGCGGTGAGATCGACCCCGTCGGCGCGTTTGTACGTAACCAGCTCGCGCTTGATCCCGGTTAGTTCGGGGTGGGGATCGGGGAAGCTGGTCAGGAACCGCGCAGCGCCGGCCTGATGCAAGCGGAAATTGCCGGGGTTGGTCGGGCTTTCGTAGGAAGTGACGAAGGTGCTGCCATCTTCGGCCAGCACATCGACCACGCTCTCAAACTGCTCGCCCGAGTTGCGCCACAGCTCTTCGGTGGTCAGCGTGGTGAGATCGAAAAGCCGCAGGAACGGGCGATACCCTTCAGGCGTCGCGCCGAGGCCGGACAACAGCAGCTTGCCATCCACCATTCGCGCCACGCGGGTGCCACGATCGGAATAGGTCAGCAACGGGCTGCCGGGGTCGTTGTAAGCGTCCTGAAGATTGCGGATGCCGAGTTCACGCGGAGCTGCGGTGCCGGTGACGTCGATCAGGGTCTGGCGGACTTCGCGGGTGTCTCGGTCATATTCGTATGCAATCAGATCGTCCGAACCCTCAATCCCCAGGACACCCGATGCGCGGCGGTCTTCCAGCCGGGCAATTACGCGTGCCTCGCCCTTGAACGGGGCGGCCAGCGCAAGCAGATTATCGCGGTTGGTGGTCTTGACGCGCGGATCCCCGCCGTCCTGCGCCTCGGTCCAGATCAGCAGCGCATCCTGGTTCGGATGCCACTGGATGTTGCGCCGCCCGGTGACGACGCCCTGCACCGGCAGATCATCGGCGAGCGGTCGCTGGACCACGGTCTGGACCAGCTTGCCATCAGCCGTGTAGACCGCGCTGGTCGTGGGGAAGCGCGACCACGGCACCTGATAGGAAAACGGCGGCTCCAGCCATTCCATCAGCATATATTTGCCATCGGGCGACGGCGTGACAGAAGTGTAGATGCGCGCAGGTCCGATCGCGCGCTTGCTGCGCCCGTCAGCCGACATGATCACCGGCTGCGACGTCGTCATCCAGGTGAACAGCGCCTCGTCATGCGGGTTTTCGAGCAGATCCTGATAGGTGGGGTTCTGCGCCTGCTTACCGCCGGTGGCGGTCTGGATTGCGGGGCCGCGCGGGGTAAGCGGCTCGGTCGGCATGGGGCCGCGTCCTTCGGGAATGGTCAGCACCAGCAGCGATCCGTCGGCCAGCCATTCGGGCGATTGGAAGATCGGGTTGACGCCGCCAGTCATCAGCTTGCGCGCGGCGGCTGTGGCGGTGTCGAGCACCCACAGGTCAACGCCGTCCGTGCGGGTGTTGGCGAACGCAACCTTCGCTCCGTCGGTCGTCCAGGTGAAGCCTGACAGATCGGCACCGGCTGGCAGCGCCACCGCGCGAGTCTGGCCGCTGGCGATGTCCTGCAAAGTCAGCCCGGAGGCCGAACGGGTGCGGTGCCGGTCATTGGTGGCGGCATCGAGCCGCAATCCGGCCAGCTTCTCCATCGGCTTGGCAAGATCGGCAACGGGCGGCAGCGCCTCGCGCTGGATCAGCAGAAGCTGGTCCCCGGCGGGCGAGACCGACACGTTCGGGCTGGGCGCGCGCGTGACGATATCGGCGACGGCGGCGGGCGGGGTCTGGTATCCATCCTCCTGCGCCGCCGCGAGGGCCGGAATGCTGACAGCAATCCCGAAGGCGGCGGCAAGACGGATCGATCTGTGAATGGCAATTCTCCCCTGATTCCGAGACTTTGACCAAGCCGCTCAGGCTAGTCAAGGCCCGCACTGAAGCAGCGGAGCGGTGGGGCTTAAAAGCGCTGACTCGGCTGCACAGCAGCCGCAAGGCCGGAGTCGAAGCCGAAGGCGCAGACGTGCAAAGCACACCTGCAAGGCCGCCCGCAGGTGCTCAAGCCTGCAAGGCTTAAACCGCACCGAGGACGTACCCGCGAAGGCGGGATCGCAAAACTAGGAAGCAGTGACACCCTCGGCGTGCTTGCCGACCAGCTTGAAAGCGCGGTCGTACCACTCGCTGCCGGGATAGTTTGCACCCAGCACCGCGGCGTACTTCACCGCTTCCTCCGGCACGCCGAGCGCAAGGCTGCTTTCGGTGAGGCGGTAGAGCGCCTCGGGCGTGTGGCTGGTGGTGTCGAACTTTTCGACCACGTTGCGGAACCGCATATCCGCCGCGAGCCACAGGCCCATGCGCTGATAGTGGCGACCGATCTCCATCTCCTTGCCCGCAAGGTGATCCGCCACCAGATCGAGCTTCAGCCGCGCATCGGCGGCGTATTCGGTCTGCGGGAAGCGGCGGTTGACTTCGCGCAGCGCGGTCTGGGCCTGCTCGGTGATCTTCTGGTCGCGGTTCACATCGCTGATCTGCTCGTAATAGCTCAGCGCGATCAGATAGTACGCGTACGGCGCATCCTTGTTGCCCGGGTGGATCGACAGGAACCGCTGCGCGTTCTGGATCGCCTTGTTGTAATCGCGCGCGATGTAATAGCTGAACGCGCTCATCAGCTGCGCGCGGCGGGCCCAGGGCGAATAGGGGTGCTGGCGCTCCACCTCGTCGAACAGCGCCGCGGCCTGCAAGGTGTTACCCTTGTCCAGCCGCCGCTGCGCCTCGGCATAGAGCGATTCGACATCGCGCGCCACGTAGGCGACGTCCTTGCCCTCGGTGCTCCCGGCACAGGCGGAGAGGGTCGCGAGGGTCGCGGCGGCGAGCGCAGCCTGAGCGAGACGAGTGGTGAGCTTGGTCGACATGGCCGACCCTATAGCCAGCCCCGCGCTGAACGCCAAGTGAAGGCTGATGCCCTATGCCCAAAGCCGAAGGCTTGGGCATGAGAGGCGGAAGCCCGGCCGGCGGGTCGGCTTGCCGACCCGTTCGACGTCACGTGTCGCATGGAGCGTTTGCGCCAGCAAACGCGGAACGGCGCGGGACGCCAGCCCCCACACCCACATTTTCCTACTCGCGCGATTTGTGATCCCTTACCCCCATGACCCGACGCACCGACCCCCGCACCGCCCGCCTCCCTGTCGCGCAGGGAGAGCTGCCCCCCTTCACCCCCGTCCCCCGCCAGTACGAGCGCCACGACGGCTGGACTCCCGCCCGCCAGATCGCCTTCATTGAGGCGCTGGCCGACTCCGGCTCGGTCAAGGCCGCCGCCCGCGCCGTCGACATGAGCGCCGAGGGTGCCTACCACCTGCGCCGCCAGCCCGGCGCCGAGAGCTTCCGCACCGCATGGGAGGCCGCGCTCCAGCTTGGCGTGGCCCGGATCGAGGACGTGGTGATGGACCGCGCGCTGAACGGCGTGGAGGAACCGCTCTACTCCTACGGCAAGCTCATCGGCACCCGCACCCGTTACAACGACCGGCTGCTGATGTTCATCCTGCGCAACCGCGCGCCCGAGCGCTTCGCGGCCGGCGGCGGGCCGAAAGGCCTCAACGCGATCAGCCAGATGCAGCTCGACCGGCTCAAGCAGGAATGGATCGCCGAGCACGAGGCCAGCAAGCCCCAGGTCTCAGCCGAGGACGTCCGCCGCCGCATCGACCGCAAGGTCGAGGAAATCCGCCTGCGCTTGCGGCACGAGGCCGAACACCGCTGGGCCGCGCTCACCGAGGAAACCCGCACCGCCTGGGCCCACTTCATATCCCTCCGCGACCGCGACCTCGACGCGATGAAGGCCGACGCCAAGACCCGCGAGGTGCTCGACGTGAAGTGGAACGCGGCGGGTGATCGGTTTGATCCGCCGGAGGGCAGGTGATGGCGCCCAGCGCAGGCGTTTGCGCAGCAAAGGCCAAGCTGGAAGCCGGTGCGCGGCAGCGCATCACTGCCCCCGGCCGGCGGGCGGCGTCAGCCGACCCGTTCGGAAGCGAAGCTGGCCGAAGGCCACCTCATGGCCGCGGCTTTGCCGTGGCTGCTTTTTCCTTGATGCATACAGTCTATGCATATACATTTGTGACATGAACAGCCACACACCTTCACGCCTCAAGGCCCCTAGCGAGCCGCGCAAGCGCACAACCATGACCATCCGGCCAGATTACCTCGCCGATGCAAAAAGGCTCGGAATCACGGTGTCCGAAGCCGCCGAACGCGGCCTGCGCGATGCCATCCGCGAGGCTGAAGCGGCGCGTTGGCTTGAAGAAAACGGAGATGCGGTCGCGGCGGCCAATGACTGGGTTGAGGCCAACGGCCTGCCACTCGCGGATCATCGCCTGTTCTGATGGCGCGTTTCGATGTTTACGCGTTGAAGCGCGGCGGGGCGCTAGTGGTCGATTGTCAGGCTGACCTGCTGGATGGGCTTAAGACCCGCGTGGTGGCGCCGCTGATTGTCGAGAGCCAAGCGCCGAAGCCTGCGCGGCGGCTCAATCCCGTGTTTGAGATTGGCGGGGAGCACTATGTGTTGATGGTACAGCTTCTCTCGGCGGTTGAGTTGCGCGAGTTGGGGGCGAAGGTGGTTTCGCTGGAGGAGGACGGCGATACGGTTCTGAATGCGCTAGATTTTCTGCTTACAGGGGTTTGAGGCGCACCATCTTCCCCTTCAGGGGAGGGGGACCATCCGCAGGATGGTGGAGGGGCGGGCTCAGTTGGCGTCTAAGCCGCGAAGGCGTGAAACTCACGGTGCCAATCCAGAAATTGCGGATGGGGGCGGTCCGCTTCGCGCGAGGGCGCAATCAGTTTGCCGGAAGAATTGATGATTGCCTCCACCCCGCTACGGTCATTAACCTTGCGGTGAACAATGATCTCGTGGTTGTCGGCCACGCCAATCAAGCCACGATCGAACATCCAATGGGCCGTACCTGAAAGGGCAAGGCCGTTCCGGATCGAGTCAGGTCCGCCGTGCTCAACAGGTCGAATATGCGCGGCTTCGGCTTCAAGCCGCCCTCCCCCGTTAACCAGCCGCCAGCCTGTGACCGCGCAGCGGCCGTCATAGGCATGCAGCACGGCGCGGCGAAACGCGCGGTCGCGGAAAGGGCGGTTGAGAAGCGACTGAACCAGCGGGCGTTCGACTTCGAATGGCGTCTGTTCTTCCCGGACGCGATCCAATGGCTCGGGATCGCCAACGCGTGGAAGCGCTTGGTCGTCCGGCAGGCCCAAGGAGATGATGCGCGCGAAGTCAGAGTTGGAAAGTGGGCGAACAGCAGATTGGGCACGCCCAGAAATCTTCCCGGCCTCATTCAAAAGACCGAGTTCAACCGGAATTTCTCCAACTCGAAAAGATACTTCTGATGAGAAATCAAGATAAGTACCATCTTCAATCAAAGCTAAAAACAAATCTTCGGCCCTGGGGTCAGGAACAATTTTTTCAACCTTCGCCGCGGCAAAATAGCCTCGAGAGTATCGAACTTTGCCTGATTCGAGGTAGATGACCCAGTCACCAACCATCTGCTCGGCGCGACCGAGATAGATTTTCGGAAATTGATATTGGACAGCGGGGATGTCGTCGTAAATCGACCCATCCTTGTGCATGAATACACCGAAAGCCATGTGCAAGTGATCCTGCGTCAGCGCAATAGAGTCAAGCGGTTACCAACCATTGGAATTGCCCCCCGCAAGCTGGAAGGGGAAGCGCCCACTTCTGTCAAGAAAACCGTCCGTGTTGAGTTCATCGAAGCACTGCACTTCTTGGTTTGCGCGCAACTACGAAAGAGTAAGGCAGCCCTTCGACAAGCTCAGGGCGAACGGGAAGAGAGGCCAGCCGCGGCAAAGCCGCGTCTTGACGTCGAACGGGTTCCGCTTCGCAGCCCAGCCGGCCGAAACGCGGCCCCTGGCTACTAGCTTGCCGTTCGCTGCGCGAACGACTGCGCTACGCGCCGGGCCGCAGTCTTAACCATCCCCCGCCACCTCTCAGCAACCTTTCACCTCCACCTTTAGCACAACGCATTGAAAGGGTTCGCAATGTTCACACGGCTGCGGGATGATGAGGCGGGGGCCACCGCGATTGAATATGGGCTCATCGTCGCGCTGATCGCGATTGCGGCGCTTATCGCGTTTCAGTCGCTCGGGCTGACGCTGTCGGATGTGTTCGATACGATCCGGACGGCGATGGGGAGCACTTTGTAGGGGTTGTTGATTGGGGGGCTGGCTTGCTCGCCCCTCCACGACCCCGGATCAGGTCCGGGGTGGTCCCCCTCCCCTTTAGGGGAGGATTTTGAGGTCTTGTCCCCCTCCCGCTTGCGGGAGAGGGAAGTGCTGCCCCTCTGCGGGCCCTGCGTGACACCCTTCTTGGCTCCAAGCGCCGCCATCTTGGCTTCTTGGCTTCTTGGCGCGAACCAAAAATCGGTCAGCGATAAGGGCGCGTGCCCCTCCACCACCTTCGGTGGTCCCAGTCCTCTGATGGGGAGGATTGCTCGCCCGAAAGCGGCCACTCCCCTCAAACCCGTTCGTGCTGAGCTTGTCGAAGCACTGTCCTTCACTTCCCAAGAGAAGTGCGACCCTTCGACAGGCTCAGGGCGAACGGGGGTCGGGTTTACTCCTCGCCCATTCTGAGAGCCGCAATGAAGGCCTCCTGCGGAATGCTCACATTCCCATACTCCCGCATCCGCGCCTTCCCCTTCTTCTGCTTGTCGAGCAGCTTCTTCTTCCGGGAAATGTCGCCGCCGTAGCATTTGGCGGTCACGTCCTTGCGCATCGCGGCGATGGTTTCGCGGGCGATCACCTTGCCGCCGATCGCGGCCTGGATCGGGATCTTGAACAGGTGGCGGGGGATCAGGTCTTTGAGGCGTTCGCACATGCCGCGGCCGCGTTCTTCGGCGACGTGGCGGTGGACGATCAGGCTCAGCGCATCGACCGGCTCGGCGTTGACGAGGATGTTCATCTTCACAAGGTCACCCTCGCGCGTGCCGATCTGCTCGTAATCGAAGCTGGCATAGCCGCGGCTGATCGACTTCAGGCGGTCGTAGAAATCGAACACCACTTCGTTGAGCGGCAGTTCGTAGGTCACCTGCGCGCGGCCGCCGACATAGGTGAGCTCGGTCTGGATGCCGCGGCGGTCCTGACACAGTTTCAGGATCGCGCCGAGGTACTCGTCGGGGGTGTAGATCACCGCCTTGATCCACGGCTCCTCGATCACCTCGATCCGGTTGGTGTCGGGCCAATCGGCGGGGTTGTGGATGTCGATCACCTTGGCGTCCTCATATTTCGAGTGGCCGAGGTGGATGCGGTACACCACCGAAGGCGCGGTGGTGATGAGGTCGAGGTCGTATTCGCGGCTGAGGCGTTCCTGGATGATTTCCAGATGCAGCAGGCCGAGGAAGCCGCAGCGGAAGCCGAAGCCCAGCGCGGCGGAGCTTTCCATCTCGAAGGAGAAGGAGGCGTCGTTGAGGCGCAGCTTGGCGATGCTTTCGCGCAGCTTCTCGAAATCGGCGGCGTCGACCGGGAACAGGCCGCAGAAGACGACCGGCTGGACTTCCTTGTAGCCCGGCAGCGGGGTGTCCGATCCGCCCTTCACGGTGGTGATGGTGTCACCGACGCGGGCCTGCTCGACTTCCTTGATCTGGGCGGTGATGAAGCCGATCTCGCCCGGGCCGAGTTCGCTGAGGTCGGTGCGCTTGGGGGTGAAGCAGCCGACGCGGTCGACGAGGTGTTGGGTGCCGCCCTGCATGAAGCGGATGTTGAGCCCCTTGGTGAGCTTGCCGTCGATCACGCGCACGAGGATGACGACGCCGAGATAGGGGTCGTACCACGAGTCCACGAGGCTGGCGGTGAGCGGGGCGTCGATCTTGCCCTTGGGCGCGGGGATGCGCTGGACGACGGCTTCGAGCACGTCCTCGATCCCGATGCCGGACTTGGCGCTGGTCATGACCGCGTTGGAGGCGTCGAGGCCGATGATCTCCTCGATCTCGGCGCGGACCTTCTCGGGTTCGGCGGCGGGGAGGTCGATCTTGTTGATGACGGGGACGATTTCGTGATCGTGCTCGATGGACTGGTAAACGTTGGCGAGGGTCTGGGCCTCGACGCCCTGCGCGGCGTCGACGACCAGCAGCGCGCCCTCGCACGCGGCGAGGCTGCGGGAGACCTCGTAAGCGAAGTCGACGTGGCCGGGGGTGTCCATGAGGTTGAGCTGGTAGGTCTCGCCATCCTTGGCGGTGTAGTTGAGGCGCACGGTCTGCGCCTTGATGGTGATGCCGCGCTCTTTCTCAATGTCCATGTTATCAAGGACTTGCTCGGACATCTCACGCGCGGTGAGGCCTCCGGTGAACTGGATCAGCCGGTCCGCGAGGGTCGACTTGCCATGGTCGATATGCGCGATGATGGAGAAATTGCGGATTTTGGAGAGGTCGGTCATTAAGCCGCGACTTAGCGCCCGGTCAGGCGGTTGTCATTCGCCAAAAACGCAACACCTAAGCTGATGGTGCAGCATAGCCGAACTTGGGGATCGCGCCGCCCTGATCCATGCCGAGGAACCGGCCCGGTGCCAGTGCCGCGAGCGGGGTTCCGGCAGCGGCGAGCGCATAGGGTGAGACGCGGTTGCGGGTGCATAGCCCGCCCGACCCGTCCTCGATCAGGGATTGTTCGAACTCGAGCCCCTGCACATCGCCATTGGCACGCGTTACCGTCGCCACCGCCAGCTGTCCGCCGCCCAGGTCGACCACGAATTGCGTGCCCTTGGGCACTTCGGCCAGCCCCTGGATCAGCGCGCCCGACTTCGAGAGGTTGCGCAGCGTTACCTCATAGGCATAGTCGTCATGGATCACCTGGATCTTGCGGAACACAGTCCGGCGCCGGGCACGGCGGGTGCGGTCGGTGCCGGGTTCGATCTTCCACGTGCCGCCAGCCATCTCTTCGGCCAGCGCATCTTCGTCGACCGGTTCGCTGAAAATCGGGCCTTCGAGGTAGCGCACACCGCCGGCGGTCAAGGCTGCCAGCAGGTCCGCGCTTTCGATACCGCTCGCGATCGTGTCCATCTGGAGCGCACCGGCCAGCGCCACAATCGCGCGCACCAGCCCAAGTTCGCGGCTGTCTTGGCGTTCGGCTTCGGCAATCAGCTTCTGATCGATCTTGATGCTGTCAAACGGCGCCCGGCGCAGATAGGCGAGCGAGGAATAGCCCGAGCCGAACTCGTCGAGAGTCAGGCGCACGCCCAGCTTGAACAGTGCGGCGAGCGTGCGGTCGACTACGGCGGCATCGCCGAAGAACACAGCCTCGCTAATCTCCAACTCGAGCCGCACAGGGTTAAGTCCGGCGATGTCGATCGCTTCGCCGATCTGCTCGACGAAGTTATCGGCAAGGAACAGCGCGACTGGCACATTGACCGCCACCCGGACGGTATCGGGCCACAAGGCTGCGCGCTGGCACGCGGCGGCAATCGCCCAGCGCCCGACATCGGGTAGCAAGGTGGAGCCTTCTACGATCTGGGCGAATTCTTCCTCGTCGATCACACCTCGCTCGGCGTGGGTCCAACACACATGCGCCTCAAGCGCGCAGACCGATCCGGCGGCGGCTTCGACGATGGGTTCGAAGCGGAGGAACAATTGCTCTTCGCGCAGGGCTGTTCCCAAGTCCTGCTCCAGACGGCGGCGGAAGATTGTCTCGTTCTCAAGCTCGCCCGAGAAGAAGCGATATTGCCCCCGCCCGCCATTCTTGGAGGCATAGAGCGCAAGATCGGCAGCGCGCACGATTTCCTCGCGGCTCACCCCGTCATGCGGGGCAATCGCAATGCCGAGCGAAGCGCCGATGACGCAGCGGCCGTCTTCGAGGCTGTAAGGCTGGCGCAGCATGGTGATGATCTTCATCGCCAGATCGCCGAGCAACCCGCGGTCGTCAATATCGGGCAGCATCACCTGGAACTCGTCGCCGCCGAGCCGTCCGATCTCGCATTCGCGGTCAATCGCACGGGTTAGCCTTGCGGCGACCTGCTTGAGCAATTCATCCCCTGCCGCATGGCCGAGCGTGTCGTTGACATGCTTGAACCGGTCGAGGTCGATCATCATCACTGCGCAGTTGCGCCGCGCGGCCTTGAACGCGGTCAATGTGCTTTCGATCTGGTGCGCCATGCGGTGGCGATTGCTGAGGCCAGTGAGCGAATCGTAGCGCGCGAGCCGCGCGGTTTCCTCCTCGCGGTGATATTCTTCGGTGATGTCGACGCCGGTGCCGCGGAAGCCCGCAAAGCGCCCGTCGGCGGTGGTCACCGGCTGGCCGGACAGACGCAGTACCGCGCCTTCGGGCCGCCGCGCCGCATGGACTGCGATCCCGCCAAAGGCTTTGTGTGCGCCGAGCATCAGCGGGAGCGATTTGCCGCGCTGCTCGCGGTCGGCGGCTGAGAAAATGGCACTGAGGGGGTGGCCCAGCAAGTCGCCAAGCGGGATATCAAGCCGCGCCGCGATGGCAGCGGACAGATAGGTCAAATGGCCATTCGCATCGCTCGCCCAGAACCAGCCGAGGCCCGATTGTTCAAGCTCATCAAGCATGGCGAGACGCTCGCCATCGGACAACGCCGAGGCGGCAAGAGTGCGCGCACTGCGGGGAGCAGCGGCGTTGCGGGACGACAAGAGACCCTTCAGGGACATCGTCTCGGTAAACCTCCAGACCTCAATCCGGAAGCAGCCCGCACGGCCGCCTCCGTTATTCGCCAAGGAGTAAAGCCCGATGGTTATTTTTCCGCTAACAGCCACCCTTGCTAGAGATGGCTAAGGCGCCGCTAACTTGTCGTCAGGCGCAATGCTGCCCGGCGAGGATTACCAGCCGCCAGAGCCAGCGCCTTCGCTGCGTTGACCCTTGAGCACCGACAAGGAGCCATCGGCCCGGCGGCGCAGGGGCTCGTGGAATTCGACCCCGACGCGGTTCTCGCGCGACCAGCGCACTTGCGCGGTAACCGATTTTTCGGCCGAAAACTCGATCCGCATCGCGCTTCCCGCAGCCATGTTCCACAGGCCTTCGATCATCGCGCCGCTTTCGGAGATGTTGCGCAGCGTGGCGTTGAGGCGGTTGTTATTGTGGACCACGGTCACCTTACGCAGCAGGTTCTGGCGCGGCACGCGCGCGCACTGCGGGCCATCGGCCTCAGCCACCAGATCGCCCGAAACCAGCGCGGTCGCGTCTGCTGCATTCATCGGCTTGAAGTAGATGTAGCCCTGTATGTGGCTGCACCCGAGCAGGCGCACCAGTTCAAGCTCGTCGAGGGTTTCAACACCCTCTGCCGTGGTGTCCATATGCAGCGCTTCGGCCAGCGACGTGATCGAGGCGATGATCGCGCCGTTCCGACTGCCTTCCTCGGTTGCGCCCTGCACGAAGCTGCGGTCGATCTTGATCTTGTCGAACGGCGCTTTCTTAAGATAGCCGAGCGATGAGTAACCCGTCCCGAAATCGTCGAGGGCGAGACGCACTCCGACCCGTTTCAGCGCCTTGAACATGGCGTCCGTCCCGGCGTTGTCGTTGAGGAACACGCTTTCGGTGATTTCCAGCTCCAACCGCGATGGCGCGACCCCCGAATGGGCCAGCGCATTAGCGACAATGTTCGGCAGTTCGGGATTGGCGAACTGTAACGCCGAAACGTTGACAGCGCAGCGGATAGAGCGCGGCCAACGGGCGAGATCGGCACAGGCCGTGCGCAGCGCCCATTGGCCCATCCGGTCAATCAGTCCGGCATCTTCGGCGATGGGGACGAACTTTGTCGGGCTGAGCCAGCCGCGCTTGGGGTGGTTCCAACGCATCAACGCTTCGAAACCAACGATCTTCTCATCGGCGGCGAAGACGACAGGTTGGTAGTAAAGCTCCAACTCGCCCTTCGCGATCGCCTCGCGCAGGTCCTGTTCCAGCTCGGCGCGTTCTTCCGCGGCGGCGTGAAGATCTTCTGCGTAGAAGCGGTAAACTCCGCGGCCCGCGTCCTTGGCGGCATAGAGCGCAAGGTCGACATTCCGGATCAGCGCATCGCTGGTCGAGCCATGCTCGGGCGCGAGCGCGATCCCGACCGATGCACCGATGACCACGCTCTGGCCGGTGATCGAATAGGGCTGCGAGAGCGAGTTGATGATTTCCTGCGCCATGTGGCCCAGCGTGCTGCGATCCTGATGGCCGGGGACAATCACCTGGAACTCGTCACCGCCAAGACGCCCGCAGCGCCCAGCCCCGCCGATCGCGCGTTCGAGCCGTTGCGCCACCTGCTTGAGCAACGCATCGCCAGCGGGGTGGCCGAGGGTATCGTTGACATGCTTGAAGCGATCAAGATCGAGCATCAGCACAGTGCAGGCACGCTCACGCCCGCTGGGGGCGGCAAGGATTTGTTCGAGCGCCTGACTCATCTGCACGCGGTTGGCGAGGCCGGTGAGGGAATCATAGTGGGCGAGGCGCGAGACCTGCTGTTCACTGCGGCGCTTTTCGGTGAGATCGGTGCCGTGGCCGCGAAAGCCGCAGAAGTTTTTGTAGCTGTCATACACCGGACGCCCGGCGAGCGCCCACCAGCGTTCGTCGCCGGTGGTGGCGGCGCGCACTTCGACATCGTGGAATGCGGAACGGGCCGAAAGGTGGAAAGCGAGCGTGCGCTCGGCATCGGCAGCGCCTGGGGTGGGGTCGACGATCTCGCTCAGCGGACGGCCCACAATTTCATCGCTCGACTTGCCGAGCGCCATTGCCGCCTTGGGCGAGATATAGGTGATCAACCCGCGCCGGTCGGTCTCCCAGAACCAGCCTTGCCCGGTCTCCTCGAAACTGCGCAGAATGTCTTCGGCGCGCGCAGCGACCCGCTCGCGTGCTTCGCGGGCGAGGCGGCGCAGTTCTGCCGCTTTCCATTCGAGCCGCGCGATGAGTGACAAGGTTATGGCCGCAGCAAGCAGGGCGGCGTAGGTGAGCATGCCAGGCATCAGCACGGCAAAGCCCGCCCAGCTGGCGATCTTGGCGCAGAACAACGAGATAATGCGCATGTCGAACAACGCGGCGGCGGCAGCGTTGACGCAGATCAGCGTTGCGATTGCCCATTGCCACGGCAGGCCCTCGCTCACCCAACTGGCCAAGGCATAACCCACTAGCGCCATGGGCAGGAGGATACCCACCACCACCATAGCCCGGGCGGCGAACGCCGTATCAGCGCGGCGTTCCGTGGCGGCGAACAGCGACCCGCACGCAAACAGCGCCGCCGAAGCAAAAGCTGCGCCGAGTGTATGGGTCGAAGGCAGGCCCTGAAATGCCACAGCCGACATTGCATAGGCCACCAGCAGGAACAGGGTCATGCCCCCGGCTTCGCGCGGCAAGAGAAAGTTTTGTTCGCTGGCAGGCTCGTCGATCGCGTGCTTAAGCCCCCCGACCTTTTCGGTCTGGAGCCGCTCAATCCCACGACGCTCGCCGCGGGCACGCAGATCGGCGCCATCCACCTCGGCTGTCGCCTTGGCCTTGGCTCTTGCCACCGAACGCAAATCGCGGCCGCCGCCAACGGGGCCGGGATCAAATGTTGCAAATTTTCGGATTGGTTCCCCAGCCATGGATGCGCCATACCCTATCAGGGTTAAGAAAAGCGTTAATCGGGATGATGAATCCTTTCACGTTTGCGCCTTACCCCCGCGATCCGTTCGCGCGCGCCGCGCTTGCAACTTGGCAGCCGAGGCGGCATTCTGGAGCACAAGGACCGCGTTAACCGATTGCCATGCAGGGCAGCGGACGAGACGGCCTCACAAAGGGGATTCCATGGCACGCAGCGAAGTGAAGCTTGAGAATGAAGCAGCCCAGTCCACCAATGCACTAGGGCCGCTGGTGGGTCTGGCCCGCGAGGATTTCGTCAGCGCGGTGGCGCTGCTGCTGCGCGAGACCGCGTCGGATCCCTCGCGCTTCGTGCGCCATTCGACCGCGATGGCGCAGGACATGGTCAAGATCATGACCGGCAAGAGCGAGCTTGCCCCCGATCCCAAGGACAAGCGGTTCATGGATCCGGCGTGGCAGTACAACCCCTTCTTCCGTGCCGGCGCGCAATACTACCTCGCGGTGCAGAAGGGGATGAAGAACTGGCTGGAGGAGCTGGAGCTTGACGAGTTGGAGCGTAACCGCGCGAACTTCATCGCCAACATCATCCTTGATGGTCTGGCCCCCACCAACACACTGGTCGGTAACCCCACCGCGCAGAAGCAGATCATCAACTCGGGCGGCCTCAGCCTGATCAAGGGCCTCCAGAACGCCTACAACGACCTCGTCCACAACAAGGGTATGGTCAGCCAGGTCGACAAGCGGCCGTTCAAGCTGGGCGAGAACATCGCCACGTCCAAGGGCAGCGTTGTCTACCGCGATGAGATCATGGAGGTGCTGCAATATGCCGCCACCACCGACGAGGTCTACGAGATCCCGCAGCTGACGATCCCGCCGCAGATCAACAAGATGTATATCAATGACCTGTCGCCTGATAAATCGGTGATCAAGTGGCAGCTCGACAACGGCGTGCAGACCTTCGTGATTTCATGGCGCAATCCGAGCAAGGAGCAGGGTCACTGGGGCATGGCCGATTACATCGCCGCCTGCGAAAAGGCGCTGGAGGTGGTCGCCTCGATCAGCGGCTCAAAGAAGGTTAACGTGTCCGCCGGCTGTTCGGGCGGACAGACCGCAGCGGTGCTCGCTTCGAAGCTTGCCGCGACCGGCAATCCGATCCTTGGCACGCTGACGCTGATGGTGTGCGTGCTCCATCCCAAGCCGACCGATATCGAGGCCGGTTCGCTGGTGAGCGAGAACGGCATGGCGCTGGCCCGTCAGCGCGCGATAAAGGCAGGCATCATCAAGGCCGACGATCTGGCGCGCGGCTTTGCCTGGCTGCGGCCCAACGACCTCATCTGGAACTACGTCATCAACAACTACCTGCTCGGGCAAGACCCGCCGGCCTTCGACGTGCTATTCTGGAACGCGGATGCGACCAACCTCTCGTCGAGCCTGATGGGCGATTTCCTGACGCTGTTCGAAACCCTTGCCTTCACCAAGCAGGGCGAGGTCGAGATGGCCGGGCACAAAGTCGATCTCAGCAAGGTGACCGCCGATCTGTTCATCCTTGGCGGGGTGACCGATCACATTACGCCGTGGAAGGCGACCTATCGTTCGACCCAGCTGTTCGGTTCAAAGGACGTGACCTACGTCCTCTCGCAATCGGGCCACATGCAGGCGATCCTCAACCCGCCGGGCAACCCCAAGGCCAAGTATTTCGTGCAGGCCAAGAAGGGCAAGCTCCCCGCGACCGCCGACGAATGGTTGCAGGGCACCGAAGAGGTCAAGGGCAGCTGGTGGCCGCTGTGGATGGAGTGGGTGCAAGCGCGTTCGGGCAAGAAGAAATCTGCGCCCACTGCACTGGGCAATGACAGCTATTTGCCCACCGATGCCGCGCCGGGACTCTACGTGGTCGAAGAAGTCTGATATTGCAGTGCAGCGCAAGGGCTGCCGGGGGGTAGCTGGAATCTTGCGCAAGTTTATGGGCGCGCGCGTTTAGGGATCGACGTGCGCGCCCAACCCGCGCCCCTCGCGGCGCTCAGAAAGGACGGGTTTTTGTGGCCAATGCAATGGACGGCGCTGTCGTCACAATGGAACAAGTGGGCGGTCGGACGCTACGGACTGCGGCCTGGCGGCTCGATATGCCCTCCGATCACCTGCCGATCCTGTTCTTCAATGGCATCGGCGCCAATATCGAGGCGGTAGCCCCCCTCGCCGCAGCTTTGCCGGAGCGCGGGTTCCTGATGTTCGACATGCCCGGAACCGGCGAATCGCCTGATCCGCTGATCCCCTACAACCCCTTCACCATGAGCTGGACGGCCGCGCAGTTGCTGGCGCGCTATGGCCTGAATGAGGTCGATGTGATGGGCGTGTCATGGGGCGGGGCGATGGCGCAGCACTTTGCGCTACAACATCCGGGCCTGACCCGGCGGCTGACGCTGATCGCGACGACGCCGGGCATGGTGATGGTGCCGGGCAACCCCGCCGCCTTCACCAAGATGGCCGATCCGCGCCGCTATATCGACCCGGAGTTCATGAACGAACACTTCGCCACGCTCTACGGCGGGGTCGACAAGGACGGGGCCGAACACCAGAAGGACAGCCATATCGGCCGTCTCAAGCCGCCCAGCCCGCGCGGCTACATGTATCAGCTGATGTGCATGATGGGCTGGAGCAGCCTGCCCGCCCTGCCCTTCATGAAGAAGGAAACGCTGATCATGATGGGCGAGGATGACCAGATCGTCCCCGTCATCAACGGCAAAATCCTGAAGGCGATGATCCCCAATTCGCGGCTCCAAACCTTTGCAGGCGGCGGGCATCTGTTCTTGCTGACCCACGCCGATGAAAGCGTGGCTGCAATCCGCGAGTTTCTGGATGCGCCCGACACTGTGAAAGAAGCCAAGCGCGCGGCGGCATAACCGCACGCAATGCAACGCTGAGGCCGGGCCGCAAGGGCACCGGGGTTACGTCGCCCGACCGCAATGTTGGATGGAAGTTTGCTGCCCTCGTCATCCCAGCGAAAGCTGGGACCTAGGGCCGCATAGGGCGGCGCTTGCCGCTCTAGGTCCCAGCTTTCGCTGGGATGACGGAGAGGGAGCGGGTTCGACTGTGCTTTTCGGCGGGCAGCGCGCGAAAGCCTCACGCTATCTGCAACTGAGTGTGCGGCCCGCCCGCCCGCAGCTACACAATCACCCCACCACAACCCCGCGCCAGAAGGCGATGCGATCCTTGATCTCGGCGGCGGCGGACTTGGGATCCGGGTAATACCATGCCGCGTCAGTGTTGGTTACGCCGCCCACGGTGATGCTGTGGTAATGCGCAGTCCCCTTCCACGGGCAATGCGTCGTCGTCTTGCTGTCCGTGAGCGCTTCGGGATGGACTGAAGCGCGCGGGAAGTAATGATTGCCTTCGACCACCACGGTATCGTCGCTTTCAGCGATGACGGCGCCGTTCCATGTTGCCTTGACCATTGTTTCTGCTCCTCCAGCGGCTTGCATCTGCCAGCGCCACAATAGCAAGTGGCGATGCCAGGCGGCATTGCAAGCTGCCGAAGCGCTGAATTCTACCCGCCCCGGCTGACCCCGCACTGCCCCGCTTTCGGCAAACGACCCGCCTCGGCCAGCGCGGCGGCGGCTTCGCGCGGACGGTCGGTGGCGAGGATGTCGACGCCTTCCTTGCCGAGTTCGGCGTAGCGTTCGTCCATACCGTAACGGTCGATCACCGCATCGATCGAACGCGGCGGTCGGCCCAGCGTGCCGAAGATCACCTCGATGTTCTGGCCGTCAAGCTCGCGATAGAGTTCAGGACGCGGCAAGCGGGTGCCGGTGAAGGCCACCATGCGCTCCTCCGGGATGCCCGCCGCTTTCAACGCCGCGACATCGCCGGGCGCATCGACCGAGACGGACAACAGCATCTCGGGCGCGGCCCGGTGGAGCGCCGCAGCCTGTTCGACCGAATAGGCGATCAGGATGACGCTGCGCTCCATCCCGGCTGCGCGGATTTCAGCCACGACCTTGCCGACATCGGCAGAGCGCTTGAAATCGATCTGGAGCACTGTGCGCCCTTTCGCCCATTCCAGAGCCTGTACGAGCGTCGGGATCTTGTAGGGCGTCACCCAGCCCCAATTGTCCTTAAGGTAAAGCTGGCTGAGCGCCGCCCAGCTTTGCGCAGCGGCCTCGCCCGTGCCGGTGGTGGTGCGATCAAGCCGGTCGTCGTGGAGCAGGAACAGCCGGCCGTCAGCGCTCTGGCCGACATCGACCTCCATGATCGCAGGCTGTGCGGCCAGCAGCGCATCCATCGTCGGGATGGCATTTTCCGGCAGGCCCGGAGTCGGCCCGCCGCGATGGGCGGAGATCAGCGTCTGCCCCGCCGCCTCGAAACAGTCGAGCATGGCCGAAAGATCGCTCTCCGGCGCAAGCTGCCACGGCCCGGCCTCTTGGGATGCGAGCGGCGTCGCCAGCGCGGTCAATCCTACAAATCCTACAAAACCTTCGCGAATATGCTTGTTCAGACCCATTTTCCTGCCCCTTGGCTTCGCACGCACTTCATCAACTAACGCAGGCACCCCTTGTGGGGCGTCGCGCTTTGCGACATCATCTGCCCCATAAGGGAGAGACAGAATGGCGCAATACGACCTGATCATCCGGGGCGGCACGATTGTGGATGGCACCGGGACTGCGGCCTACGTCGGCGACGTAGCGATCACGGGCGGATTGATCGCAGCAGTGGGCCGGATCGAGGGAAGCGCGGCCGAGGAAATCGACGCCAACGGCAAGGTCGTCGCCCCCGGCTTTGTCGACATCCACACCCATTATGACGGGCAGGCCACTTGGGATCAGGAGATGGCCCCGTCCAGCTGGCACGGCGTGACCACGGTGGTGATGGGCAATTGCGGTGTCGGCTTCGCCCCTGCCCGGCCCGACCGGCATGAGTGGCTGATCAGCTTGATGGAGGGTGTCGAGGACATCCCTGGCACTGCTTTGGCCGAAGGGATGACGTGGGATTGGGAGACCTTCCCCGAATATCTCGACGCGCTGGAAAAGCTCCCTCGAACGGTCGATGTCGGCACTCACGTCCCCCACGGCGCAGTGCGCGCCTATGTGCTGGGGGACCGCGAGCAGCCCGGAGCAGTGCCGACGTCTGAGGATATCGCTGCGATGAGCCGCATCGTCGAGGAGGGTGTCCGGGCGGGCGCTCTCGGTTTCTCGACCTCGCGCACGGTGCTGCACAAGTCGGTCGATGGCGAGCTCGTCCCCGGCACCACGGCGACGCCTGAAGAGCTGATCGCAATCGGTAAGGCTATGGGCCGCGCCCGTGCAGCAGGCGGCCATGCGGTGTTCGAGATCGCCAGCGACCTCAAGCGCGAGTGGAACGAGTTCGGCTGGATGGGGCAACTGAGCCGCGAGGCAGGCATCCCCGTCACCTTCGCCGCGCTGCAATCGATCGCCAAGGAACTCTCGCTCGACGAGCAGATCGCCCAGATGCGCGCAGAGAACGACAATGGCGCCCAGATCGTGGCCCAGATCGCGCTGCGCGGTAACGGCATAGTGATGGCGTGGCAGGGCACCGTGAACCCTTTCGCTTTCCGTCCGAGCTGGATGGCAATCAAGGAGCTGCCGTGGGACGAGCAAAAGGCCAAGCTGCTCGACCCCGCGTTCAAGGCGCAGCTGCTCGCCGAGCCCAATGATTACACCGATGCCCCCAAGGACATCGGCGGTGTGGTGATGGCTATCTCGATGGGCTGGACGCTACAATACGAGATGGACCCCGATTTCGATTACGAGCCGCAGGCCGACGCCAGCGTCAACGCCCGCGCGGCAGCCGTCGGGGTCAGCCCGCAAGAATATGCGTATGATCTACTGTGCCGGGATGATGGGAAGGGCTTTATTTACCTGCCAATTCTCAACTACGCGGACGGCAATCTTGATTTCCTTCACCCGCTCCAGCACGCCGATGACACTGTGAATTCGCTGTCGGACGGCGGCGCGCATTGCGGGACGATCTGCGATGCGGCCTCGCCCACTTTCATGCTCGAGCACTGGGTAAAAAGCCGTAAGCGCGGGTCCAGGATCAGTCTGGAGCAGGCGATCAAGCGTCAGTGCCGTGACACGGCGGTGCTATACGGCCTGGAGGATCGCGGCGTGATCGCGCCGGGCTATCTGGCGGATCTCAACGTGATCGACATGGACAAGCTGAAACTCGGCAAACCCTGGCTCGCCTTCGACCTTCCGGCGGGGGGCAAGCGGCTGCTCCAGAAAGCGGATGGCTATGTTGCCACCATCAAAAGCGGCGTAGTCACCTTCCTCGATGGGCAATGGACCGGAGCAGCGCCTGGCGGGCTTATCCGTGGCCCGCAGCGGGTGGAGCTGGCCGAAGCGGCCGAGTAATCCACCACCCAAAAGCCTCAGCGCTCCGGCCTAGGGTTCGATCACGATCCCCTTGGCCGGGTCGATCTGACCTCCAACCATGCTGGTGAAGACAGAGCGGGCGGCTTCCAGACCGGCGTGTCGCTCGATCGCGACTGTGCCATCTGCGGCCTTCAGGAAGTCGTGCCAAGCCGCCGCGACCAGCTTGCCTCCTTCCTCCGCCCCATGTGCCTTGAAGAAAGCTACGGCGTGATCGGGCGCGAAGAACAGCGCAGGCTTGGGTCCGGGCAGCGGCTCACCGCCCCCGAAGGTCGAACGCGCTTCGATATGGGTCATCCCCACCAGCGCAGAATGGACCAGCGCAGCATCGAAGTGGCGATGCACCTGTGCGAGTAGATCGGCATTGCCGGCAAAATCAACGCTCACACTGCGCAAGACAGGCACGCGCTCCAGATCGCCATAGGCGACGACCTCGTCATAAAGCCCGGTCGCTTCGACAAAGCCGACATTGCCCTTCGAGGTCAGGCCGATCCGCTTGACGCCGGGCGATGAATGCCGTGCGACACTCGCCAGGCCCAGCGCGGTCTTTGACGACGCGCTGGTGACGATCAACTGCTCCGCGCCGAACCAGTCCTGCCCGCGCAGGAAGTATTCGATCAGGAAGCCGGTGCGGAACAGTGGGCCGAAGATCATCCGCTCCGCTTCGCGCGCTGCGTCATGCTCGGGATCGGCGGCGAGGCGCGTGTAGCTGTTGTAGACCGGGCTCATCGGCTGGCGATAATCGGTGGTGTCGAGGAAGCCGCCTGCCGTCACCCGTCCGGGCACCACGTCCAGGTGGCTCGCCATCGGCAGGTAGCCATAGACCCGCTCGCCCACCGCGATCTCGGCATTGTTGCTTTCGATTACGCGCGCATGGCCCCACATCGGCACGATCCCGAAGCCTTCGGGCGCAGGGAAGAAGTCCCAATATTTGAAGCTGTCACCCGCCACCGCATAGGTGACGTTGTTCGCCGTGACCGAGAAGCTCTCGATCGCAAGCCGCACCGCGCCCTCACCCAGCGGGGACGGTGGCATATCAGCGAGCACAGCATCGGTCAGCGCGCCTTTGCGCACGTGAACCTGACTTACAATCATTGGCGATTCCCCTCCTTGCAGGCGGGGATCACACCCGCATCGGCATCAGCACATACAGCGCGCGAGCCTGTTCGTTTTCACGGATCAAAGTCGGCGCGCCGGCATCGGCAAGGTGGAGTTCCACCGTGTCGCTGTCGATCTGGCCGAGGATATCCTTGAGGTAATTGGCGTTGAAGCCGATCTCCAGCCCTTCGGAACGGTATTCGGCCGCCAGTTCTTCGGCCGCAGTGCCGTTATCCGGCGAGGTAACGGAGAGCGTGACCCGGTCATGGTCGAGCCCGATCTTCACCGCGCGAGTCTTTTCGGTGGCGATGGTCGCCACGCGGTCCACGCCCGAGAAGAACAGCTTCGGATCGACCTTCAGCAGCTTGTCATTGGCGGTCGGGATCACGCGGCTGTAATCGGGGAACGTTCCGTCGATCAGCTTGCTGGTGAGCACCACGCCGCCTTCGCCGCCCATCGTGAAGCGGATCTTGCTGGCCGACAGGTCGATCAGAACATTGCTGTCGAGCGCCTCGTCCAGCAGCTTGCGCAGTTCGCCTACGGCTTTGCGCGGCACGATGACGTCAGGCATCCCGGCAGCGCCTTCGGGACGCGGGACGGTGTAGCGGGCAAGGCGGTGACCATCAGTTGCCGCAGCCTTGAGCAGCGGCTCGTCCTCGTCAGTGACGTGCAGGAAAATCCCGTTGAGGTAGTAGCGGGTTTCCTCGGTCGAAATCGCGAACCGGGTGCGGTCGATGAGCTCGGCCAGCAAACGGGCGGGCAGTTCAAAGCTGGTCGGCAGATCGCCCTCGACAATCACCGGGAAGTCATCGCGCGGCAGCGTCGGCAGCTTGAAGTTCGACCGGCCGGCCTTGACCTCCAACCGGTTGTCGCTGGTGGTGAGGCTGACTTGGCTACCTTCGGGCAGCTTGCGCGCAATGTCGAACAGCAAGTGCGCCGACACAGTGATCGCGCCGGGTTGATCAACCGAAGCGGCGGACATGGTTTCGACCACCTGCAAATCGAGGTCGGTCGCCATCACGCGCACAGAGCCGCCGTCGCTGGCGTCAATCAGCACGTTGGACAGAATGGGAATGGTATTGCGGCGTTCCACCACGGATTGAACATGGGAAAGGCACCGCAGCAGCGTCGCGCGTTCGATCGTGGCCTTCATCGCTTGTCCCTATCGGTCCTGTATGTGGCAGAGGGGCGAAGGAATCGCCCTCAAGCGCCGGAATCTGCGTAAAACCTTAGCGCAGGCAACACTACGGGCAAGTTGGCGGCTTTGCGAGGGGCGACTCCGCTGGGGATAAGGCAGGGCAGAAGCCCCCGCCCCCTATCCCAGCATCGCCATTCCGCCGTTCACGTGCAGCGTCTCGCCTGTGACATAGGCGGCCTCACGGCTGGCGAGGAAAGCGACCGCAGCGCCGATTTCCGCGCCTTCGCCCATCCGGCCCATCGGAATGCGGCCATTGATCGCGGCCTGCTGCTTTTCATCGAGCGCGGCGGTCATGGCGGTGCGGATAAAGCCGGGGGCGACGCAGTTGGCGGTGATCCCGCGGCTCGCCACTTCCTGCGCAAACGCCTTGGTCATGCCGGTCAGCCCCGCCTTGGCGGCGCAATAGTTCATCTGGCCCGGATTGCCGGTCGCACCCACCACGCTGGTGATGTTGATGATCCGCCCGAACCGCGCCTTCATCATTGGCTTGGCACTCGCGCGCATCAGGCGGAAGCCGGCTTCGAGGTTGATGCGGATGACCTGATCCCATTCATCATCCTTCATCCGCATCCCGAGATTGTCGCGGGTGATGCCGGCATTGTTGACGAGAATGTCCATCGTCCCGAGCGTATCCAGCATCGCCGGGATCAGCTCCTCGACCTGCGTCGTGTTACCCAGATCGCAAGTGATCTCGACATGGCCATCGTGGTCGTGGTGGGGATAGGCTTCGTTGAGTTCGTCACGGAAAGCGCGCAGCTTTGCCGAGTTCGAGCCCGACAATGCAAGCCGCGCGCCCTGCGAAGCGAGCGCGTGTGCGATTGCCGAACCGATGCCCCCAGCAGCGCCAGTGACCAGCGCGTTCATGCCTTTGAGTGAGAACATCACACCATCTCCTTCGCAAAGGCCTCAAGATCGGCCATCGTCACGAGGCTCGTCACCTGTGCTTCCTTGTCGGTCCGGCTGACCATCGGCCCGACCACCTTTCCGCCCAACTCCACAAAGCTTTCCACCCCATCCGCGCGCATGGCAAGCACGCTTTCGCGCCAACGCACACGGCCGGTGACCTGTTCGACCAGCAGCGCGCGTTCGGCATCGGGGTCAGTAACCGCGGCAGCAGTGACATTGGCGTAGAGCGGCAGGGTGAAGGCCTGCGGACGCATTTCGGCCAGCGCCTCGGCCATCCGCGCGGCGGCGGGTGCCATCAGCGAGGAATGGAACGGGGCCGACACATTGAGGATCATGCCGCGCTTGATCCCATGCTCCTTGACCAGCGCCACCGCCCGTTCAATCGCTGCGGTGTGGCCGGACAGCACGACCTGCGAGGGGTCATTGTCATTGGCGACTTCACAGACCTCACCCTGCGCGGCGGCTTCGGCAAGCGCCTTGGCCTGATCGATATCCGCGCCCAGAAGCACGGCCATCGTCCCCTCGCCCACCGGCACCGCTGCCTGCATCGCCCAGCCACGCAGCTTGAGGAGGCGCGCGGTATCGGCAAGGCTGAAGGCGCCGATGCTGGCCAGCGCAGTGTATTCGCCAAGCGAATGGCCCGCGACGCAATTCGCCGTCGCGAGCAGCTTCACCCCGAAGTCGCGCTCCAGCACCCTGAGAGTGGCGATGGCATTGGCCATGATCGCGGGTTGCGCGTTCTCGGTCAGAGTCAGCCGATCTTCGGGCCCTTCGCGCATCAGCTTCGATAGGTTTTGCTTCAGCGCCTCGTCCACTTCGCCAAAGACCTCGCGCGCGGCCGCGCTGGCATTGGCAAGGTCTGCTCCCATGCCGACTTTCTGACTGCCCTGCCCCGGAAAAATGAACGCGCGCATCGACGACCCTCTTTATGAGTTTTGGGGCGCGCCGTTACGTCCGCGAGGGCGGACTGGCAAGACCGAAGGGAACAACCCTGTTGGCAGATGTATGGCCGATCAGCGCGCGGCCAAGGTAAGGAATGCCCGCCCGGTCGCACCAGAAGCGAGCGATGTCTTCTTCGCTCTGACCGAATTCGACGTAGTTTTCGGGCACATCGGTCACCGATCCCAGACGCAGCCCGGCAAGGCGCGGGAGCGTTCCGGCAAGATGGAAGAACATCCGGTCGATTGCGTAAAGATGTTCGGCCACTTCCTCGACCATCACCACATGGCCGGTCAGATCGGGCATCAGCGGCGTGCCGGCAATCATCGCCAGCGTGATGAGGTTGAAGGCTGCGGCAGGCGTGGTGCCGTCAAGGCTCGGCTCGACCCCGCTGGTATCCCCGCCGAGCCATTTGAGCACCCGGCGGATCGCCTCGCGCCCGCCTTCCGAACGCGCGCTGACTGGCATCGAACCATGAACACTCTGCCCGATCCCCGCCCGGTAAAGCGCCGCGAGAAGGTAGCCGCAGTCGGAGAAACCGACGAAAGTCTTGGCCCGCGCCGCTGCATTCATCTGCGCCACCGCCGCCTCGGCGATGCGGTTCGAGCCGTAACCGCCCTTGGCAAACCAGACGACATCGAAGGCCGGATCATTGGCGCAGTCGAGCAGCGCGGTCAGGCGCCTCAGATCATCGCCGGCAAAATGACCGGCGCGCTCAAAGCACTGATCGTGAAAGGTGACGCGGTGCCCGGGGAATTCGGCGGAGACCAGCTCTTCGAGCGCGGCCTGTTGCTCGCGGGTGATCGGCGTAGCCGGGGCGCAGATGGCGATATTCGTCATGGCACATAGCCTATGGCGCTTGTCAGGGGGCGCGCAAGCCAATAACCACGCCCCATATGGATAACGGGATCAAGGCTGGGACGCTCACAGGGCGCCCGCTGTTCTTCTGCGGCATCGGCGGGTCCGGAATGCTGCCGCTGGCGCAGATTGCGCAGGGTCTCGGCTTGCCTGTAGCAGGCTCTGACCGCAGCCGTGATCAAGGGCGCACCCCTGATAAGTTCGCGTGGATGGAGGCCAATGGCATTGCCCTGTTCCCGCAGGACGGGAGCGGGGTGACCTCGCCTGATCAAGTGCTCGTCGCCTCCGCCGCGATTGAGGATACCGTGCCCGAAGTCGCCCGCGCAAAAGCGCTGGGATGCGAGCGGTTGAGCCGCGCCGAACTGCTCTCGCGCCTGTTCAACGCCGCCGATTTCTCGGTCGCAGTGGCAGGCACTTCGGGCAAGTCGACCGTCACCGGGATGATCGCCTGGATCTTCAGCGAGGCGGGCCGTGATCCGACGGTGATGAACGGCGCGGTGATGAAGAACTTCATCTCGCCAACGAACCCATTCGCCAGCGCCCGGATCGGATCGCGCGATCTGTTCGTCAGCGAAGTGGACGAGAGCGACGGGTCAATCGCGCTCTACCGCCCCAGCGTGGGCGTGCTGCTCAACGTCAGTCTTGATCACAAGAGCATTGAGGAATTGCGGGTGCTGTTCGGCGACTATCTTGGCGCTTCCGGCATGGCCGTGATCAACCTCGACAGCGCGGAGGCCGGGAATCTCGCCAGCCGGGCGAACGCGGCGGTCACCTTCGGCGTCAGGTCGCGCGATGCCGACCTGACGGTCGATCCGGACACAATCGCCCAGACCGACCGGGGTATCGAGGCCGTGCTGATCGAAAACCGTCGGCGCGAGACCTTTGCGTTAAGTGTGCCGATGCCGGGACTGCACAACCTCTCGAATGCTCTGGCGGCGATTGCGGCAGCCAGTGCGGCGGGGATCGATATCGCGCATGCCGCCTTCGCCCTGCGCAGCTTTGCAGGTCTGGCGCGGCGGTTCGACGTGATCGGCACCTCGGCCTCGGGCGTGACCGTCATCGACGATTTCGGCCATAACCCTGAGAAATGCGCCGCCACTTTGCGCACGCTGAAGGCTACACCGGGCCGGGTAATCGCGTTTTTTCAACCCCACGGTTACGGCCCCTTGCGCCAGATGGGCGAGCAGCTCGCCCAGACTTTTGCGCGCGAGCTTTCGCCCGATGACATCACGATCATGTGCGATCCGGTCTATTTCGGCGGCACCGTGGATCGCAGCGTGGGCAGCGAGCGGATCACGGAGCTTATATCGGTCAACGGCGGTGAGGCCGAATACATCTCGCTCCGCGACGACTGCGCCGACCAGATCGTCGCCCTCGCCCGGCCCGGTGACCGGATCGTGGTGATGGGCGCGCGGGACGACACGCTGACGGAGTTCGCCCGATCGATCCTCACCCGCCTGGCTTGAGCCTTTATGTTCGTGCAGCGCGTCATGCCTGGCGGATGCTGGGCGTGGTCGGCTTCGGCGTGCTGCTGGTGGTGACGGTCGATCGGCTTTACGGCCACTCCAACATCGCCTTTGCCGCAGCAATCCTGCTGCTGCTGATCACCAACGCCCCGATGCTGCGGTTCAATTGCCCCCGCTGCGGCAAGAACGCGTTCTTCCGGGGCGTGTTCGTGGTTCCCTGGCCCAACCGCGTCTGCTCCCGCTGCCACCTCGACCTGGCTGAGACCCATACCCAAAATCGCTGATGGCTGAAGGGTCTGCGCAGCGCTAGCATCGCGATGATGCACCCCCGCGATTTCAGCCTCGATACGCTGCTGGCGAATTGCGCCGCGCGCCATGCTCACAGGTTAGCGACGGTCGATGGCGACCAACGCCTGACCTGGGCCGAGCTGGATGCGCGCGTCACCAACCTCGCGCGTTGGCTACTGGCGCGCGGGATCGGGCCGGGAGACCGGATCGCGTTGCTGCTGACCGACGGCGCACCGTTCGTCACCACGCTGCTGGCGGCGGGGCGGATCGGGGCCATTGCCGTGCTGCTCAACTGGCGGCTGGCCCCTGCCGAAATCGCATGGATCTGCGGCAATGCCGAGCCCGCCATGACCTTCGTGAACCCCCGCTTTTCCAGCCTTTTGTCCGAGGCTGAGGCGGGTGAAGTGCAGCAAGTTGATGAAATACACGCGGGCGACGGTTTTTTTGAAAGCGTTGTTGGAAACGCTCTCAGGCCAATCCAACACCCACAAGATCTTGGCCTCAACTTGGCTCCAGATCGCCCGCTTTACATGATGTACACCAGCGGCACGACCGGGCGGCCCAAGGGGTGCCTGCAAGCGGGCAGCGCGGTTGCCGCATCCGCGCTCGGCTTTGCGCAGCATCGCGGCTTTGGCCATACCGAGGTGCTGCTCTCGGTTAATCCGCTGTTCCATGTGGTCGGGATGCAGCAATTCGCCGCCATGCTCGCCTGCGGGGGCACCAGCGTGTTCGCGGGCCGCGATGATAGCAACGCCGCGATCCTTGATCTGCTCCACCGCGAAGGCTGCACCACCACCAGCGCCTTCCCGACGATCTGTTTCCCGTGGCAGGGCATGGAGCCGATCCGCAATAGCGTGATGCCGCTCACAAATTACACGGGGGGTGCAGGCATGGGTCGCCCGCAGATGTATGACTTCATCGAGCGCGAGTGGGACGCCCGCGTGGTCGGCGGCTACGGCCAGACCGAAATCTGCGGCTTTGCCACCTTTGTTGATTACGCCGACATGTTGGAGGCCCCCCGCTCAATCGGCTGGACCTTGCCACATGTGACGATGAGCGTGCTCGATTCCGAGGGCAACCACCTGCAACCCGGCAAGGAAGGCGAGCTGTGCCTGCGCGGCCCTTCGGTCATGCTCGGCTACTGGCACAATCCTGAGGCGAGTGAGGCCGCGCTCGGCCACGGCTGGCTGCGCACCGGAGACTTGGGCACGATGGACGAACTCGGGCGCGGCTACCTGCTTGGCCGCGCCAAGGAGTTGATCAAGACGGGCGGCGAGAACGTCTATCCGGCCGAGGTCGACGCCATCTTCGCCGCCATGCCCGAAGTCGCCGACGCTGGTTGCTGCGGCGTACCCGACAAGCAGTGGGGCGAGGCGGTGAAAGCCTTCGTGGTGCTAAAGCCCGGCCAGACCCTCACCCGCGAGGACATCACTGACCGCTTCAAGGGCCAGATCGCGGGCTACAAGCGCCCGCGCTACATTGAGTTCGTGGAACAACTTCCGCGCGATCCTATCGGGAAGTTGTTGCGGCGCGAACTATCGGCAAGGCCGGTTACGCCCGATCAGGCGGCTTGAACCCAGGCGACAGCGCCAAGCCCGGATTTCGGCGGTTCGGGCATAGCAAGCTGTGACATTGTCCTGCCTTAAGATTGACATGTGCGCCCTTGCGCGTCACTGCGCCGCCCGTCCTGTTCTATCGTGGCAGACCAAACGCTTGCCCGGACCGGACAAATGCACAGTTTCAATAGCGCCGCGCGGATCGACGCGGTTATCACTTGGGTCGATGGTGACGACCCGGTGCACAGCGCCAAGCGCCAACACTATCAGCCGCAGGCGCCGCGTAACGCCAATGCCGTCAACCCGCACCGCTGGGCCTGCAATGACGAGCTGAGCTATTGCCTGCGCTCGATCGCCAATCATGCGCCGTGGATCGCACGGATCTGGATCATCAGTGACGCGCAGACGCCCGATCTCTCCGCCCTGCCCGCCGAATTGACCGAGCGCATTGCGATTGTCGATCATTCCATCTTGTTCGCCGGTCACGAAAGCGCGTTGCCGACCTTCAACTCGATGGCGATTGAAACCCTGCTGTGGCGCATCCCCGGGCTTGCCGAACGCTTCGTTTATTTCAATGATGATGTCTTCCTGACCGGGCCGCTGGCCCCGGGCGACGTGTTTTGTGACGATGCGCCGGTGCTACGCGGGGCGTGGGTCGATCAGCGCGAGATTGCCGCCGATCCCGCCAGTCGCGATGATCCGGCGCTGCTCAATGCCCTGACCCAGATCAATGCCGCAAATCTGGCGGGCTTTGGCGCAGAGCGGATGTTCCGGGCGGCGCATGTCGTCCACCCGATGCGCCGGTCGGTGCTGGCGCGGTTGTATGACCAGCACCACCCGGCCTTCCTCGCCAATATCGACCACCGGTTCCGGTGCGTGTCGCAGTTTCTGCCGCAAGGTTTGCACAACCATGCCTGCATTGCGGCGGCCGAAGCGGTGGTGCAGTCGGCTGAGGATCATCTCCACCTGCGCACCGGCGCGGTGCTGGATTACCCGCTGCCGCAGGTCCGCGCCTATCTCGCCCGCGCGCTCTCGCCGCAGTTCAAATTCCTGTGCGTGAATGATCTGCCGCAGGTTGAAGCCGTGATCCCCGACACGCGGGACTGGATAGAACGCGCCATCGCTGCGTGAGAGGGGCCTAGGAGGCGAGCGCTAAGCGCCCTTCTTCTTCGCGCGCAAATGCCCGTTGGTAGGCTTCCCGCGCCGTCAGCCGGGCGCGATAGGCCTTGAGGCTCTCGGGGACACCCTCGTCCAGACCCACGCTCTCGGCAAGGATCAACGCATAGCCGACGCAGATATCAGCGACCGTGAAGCGGTCCGCGCACAGGAATTCGCGGCCCTCAAGTCGCTGCTCGACCTTGACCAACCGTTTGTGGAACCACTTCGCATAAGCGACGCCTGCCTCGGCGAGGCCCTTGTCCTTCTCGAAGATCGCGAACCGCATATAGACCGTCTGCGGGAAGGTGATCGTCGCGTCGGCGTGGTAGGTGTAGTCGCAGTAGGCGCCGTAATCCTGCTCCCCGGGCGCAATAGAGAGATCAGTATAACCTTCGCGGGTGCCGAGATAATGAGCGATCGCGCAGCTCTCCGTCATCCGCGTGTCGCCATCCACCAGCAGCGGCACCGTGCCCAGCGGGTTCAGAGCCATGAACTCGGGTGCGAGGTAGCGCGGGGGGAACGGCAGGATCTTGAGATCGAGCGCAACCCCCGCTTCCTCTGCGGCCCAAGTGGCGCGCAATCCGCGTGAACGGGCGCAGGTGTAAAGAACAGGTGTGGTCATGCTGGCGGGCTTAGTGTGCCTTGTCCGCGCCCACACCCAGCACTTTGTGCAGGACGAAGGCGATGACGCTGCCCAGCACAAGCCCGACCACTGCCGACATCGCCGTCGCCGTCAGCCAGCCCAGCACACCGCCAGCTGCGCCTGCCATTTCGTGAACCGCGTGCTCAGCGGCATGGATCGGACCATAGAGCCCATCCCAGCCCAGCTTGTGCAGGCTGTCGACAATGATGTGCCCGCCGACCCACAACATCGCCACCGTGCCGACGATCGACAGCGTGACCAGCAGCTTGGGGACGAACCTCAGCAGGAAGCGCCCGAAGCTTTGCGCGGCCTTGCTCGCCTGCTTGGTGAGGTGCAGCCCGATATCGTCAAGCTTTACGATCAGCCCCACCGCGCCATAGACCGCCACCGTCACCGCCACCGCGACCAGCGCGAGCACGGCGCCGCGCATGACCAGCGATTCCGTCGCGACTTCGTTGAGGGCAATCGCCATGATTTCGGCCGAGAGGATGAAGTCGGTGCGGATCGCCCCGCCCACGCGCTCGTTCTCGAAGGCAACGGGATCGGTGATCTCGTCCTCCAGCGTCTCGCCATGCTGGCCGAAGCCGAGCTTCTCCATCACCTTCTCGGCGCCTTCGTAAGCAAGGAAGGAGCCGCCCAGCAGCAGCAGCCAGACGATGGCAGCCGGCAGGAACTCGGACAGCAGCAAAGCCGCAGGGAGCAGGAAGACCAGCTTGTTCTTCAGCGATCCCTTGGTGATCTTCCAGATGATCGGCAGTTCGCGCGCCGGGCTGAGGCCGGTAACGTAGCTGGGCGTCACCGCAGCATCGTCAATCACCACGCCTGCAGTCTTGGTGCCTGCACGCCCCGCAGCGACCGCTACATCGTCGATCGAGGCCGATGCCGCCTTGGCGATCACCGAAATATCATCCAGCAGTGCAACCAGACCTGACGGCATATTCAATCCCTTTTGCGAATCATGCAACGTGAACCGCCCGCCTGCCCGTCCGGTTCCCGCGCAGCAAGTCTTGCAATTGCGCCTGAAAGCTGTAAGGGCCGCCCCTTCGCATGGGAACCGCCCGGCGATTGTTTGAAGAAAGCCGGAGGGGCCCCGTTCAACCGGAACGGATAAGCCAGCGATCGGCATGGAGTGAAAGGACGCGAGATGGCTCTGTACGAGCACGTCTTTCTCGCGCGTCAGGATCTGAGCCAAGCTCAGGTTGACGCGCTGGCAGCGCAAGCTACCGAAATCGTCGAGGCCGGCAACGGCAAGGTCACCAAGACCGAAACCTGGGGCCTGAAGTCGCTCGCCTACAAGATCGAGCGTAACCGCAAGGCGCATTTCGTGCTGCTCAACATCGAAGCCCCCGGCTCGGTTGTGGCAGAACTCGAACGCCAGACCCGTATCAACGAAGACGTCATCCGCTACATGACCATCCGCGTGGAAGAGCACGAGGAAGGCCCCAGCGTGATGATGCGCAAGAACGAGCGCGAGCGTAAGCGTCGCGACGCACGTGAGGAGCGCGACTGATGGCCCGCCCGTTTTTCCGCCGCCGCAAGTCCTGCCCGTTCGCGGCCAAGGATGCCCCCAAGATCGATTACAAGGACGTGCGCCTGTTGCAGGGCTTCATGTCCGAGCGTGGCAAGATCGTGCCTTCGCGCATCACCGCCGTTTCGGCGAAGAAGCAGCGTGAACTGGCTCAGGCGATCAAGCGCGCCCGTCAGATCGGCCTGCTTCCCTTCATCGTGAAGTAAGAGGAGAAGACGAAATGGATATCATTCTCCTTGAGCGCATCGAAAAGCTCGGCTCGATCGGTGACGTTGTTACCGTGAAGGACGGCTACGCGCGCAACTTCCTGCTGCCGCAGAAGAAGGCCCTTCGCGCCAACGACAGCAACCGCAAGGTGTTCGAAGCCAACCGTGAGCGGCTGGTCACCGAGAACGCCGAGCGTCGCTCCGCTGCTGAAGCGCAGGGCGAAAAGGTGGCAGGCGCAGAAGTGGTGCTGATCCGCGCCGCTTCGAACGCTGGCCAGCTCTATGGTTCGGTGAGCGTGCGCGACATCGTCGCCGGTCTTGCCGATCAGGGCCACGACGTTGATAAGCGCATGGTCATCCTTGGCGCGCCGATCAAGAACATCGGCATGCACAATGTGACCGTCGCCCTGCACCCGGAAGTGCGCGTCACCGTGAAGGCCAACGTGGCCCGCTCGGACGACGAAGCCAAGCTGCAGAGCGAAGGCGTGGACGTGCTCGCCGCGATGTTCGAAGACGAACAGCGTGAAATCGAAGAACAGGCCGATGCCACCCGCATCGACACCAACCTCGAACCGGGTGAAATCCCGGCCGAGCTGTTCGACGGCGACGACGAAGACTGACACGCGCGGCCTTTCCGGCCCACATGATGCAAAGAACGGGCGCGGGGATCGGCATGATCCCCGCGCCCTTCTTGTAAACAGACCATGTCTCAAGCAAAGGTTCTGTCGCACAACGATAACAAGAAAGGAGCAGAACAACTGCCATGATCGACATTCCGACCATCCTCACCCAGTTGCGGCAGCATTATGACGAGGCGGTGCGCTGCTTGCGCGATGATGTGATCGCTTTCGGGCGCGACGGCACCTTGCCGGCCCCGTCGAAGCGCACTGACGGCAGCTATGCCTATCCCCAGATCACCTTGCGCTATGCCGGGGTCGGCGCCCAATTCGATCGCAGCCGCGCGTTCGGGCGGTTGGAGATGCCGGGAACCTACTCCACAACCGTCACCCGGCCTGACCGCTTTGCCGAATACCTCACCGAACAGCTCCAGCTGATCGCAGCGGAATACGAGATCGACGTCACGGTCGAACGCTCGCGTCAGGAAATCCCCTTCCCCTATGTCCTCGATGGCGAGGCCGGTGCCGCAATGGTCGGCATCGCGGCGCAGGATATTGCCGCGTATTTCCCCTCGACCGATCTGGCTTTGATCGGCGACGAGCTGGCCGACGGGATTGAGTTCGATGGCGATCACGATATGCCGCTGTCGTTGTTCGATGGGCTGCGCACCGATTACTCACTGGCGCGGCTCAAGCATTATACGGGCAGCGAAGTCAGCGACTTTCAGGACTTCATCCTGTTCACCAACTATCACCGCTATGTCGATGAGTTCGTGAACTGGGGTGCGCAGCAGATCGGTCAGGACGGCTATGTTGCGCTCACCGGTGCGGCCGGGCTCGACATTCGTGTGGCAACCCCGCACGCGCAGGATCAACTCAACGATACCGCCTGGCGCAAGCACCAGATGCCCGCCTATCACCTGATCCGTGAAGACGGGCGCGGGATTACGCTGGTCAATATCGGCGTCGGCCCGTCCAACGCCAAGACGATCTGCGATCACCTCGCGGTGCTGCGTCCGCACGCATGGATGATGATCGGCCACTGCGGCGGGCTTCGCTCCACCCAGAAGATCGGCGATTTTGTGCTCGCCCATGCCTACCTGCGCGATGATCACGTGCTTGATCCGGTGCTCCCGCCCGAAGTACCGATCCCGCCGATTGCCGAAGTGCAGCAGGCTATGGCAGCGGCGGCCGAAAGCGTGGCGGGCGTGCAGGGTGCGAACCTGAAACAGCGGATGCGTACCGGCACGGTCGTCACCACCGACGACCGCAACTGGGAGCTGCGTTATTCGTCCTCGGCCAAGCGCTTCTCGCAAAGCCGCGCGATCGCGATCGACATGGAGAGCGCCACCATCGCCACCCAGGGCTACCGCTTCCGGGTGCCGTACGGGACGCTGCTATGCGTCTCGGACAAGCCGCTGCATGGCGAAATCAAGCTGCCGGGTCAGGCGAACAAATTCTACGAGGAAGCCATCGCGGCCCACTTGCAGATCGGCATTGTCGCCTGCGCCATGCTCCGCGACGAAGGCGACCGGCTGCACAGCCGCAAGCTGCGCGCCTTCAACGAACCGCCGTTCCGTTAAAAAGCACCGGGCCGCCGTTCCGCAAGGGAGCGGCGGCTCGCCAATACCCGCCTACAGTTCGTCCCCGCCGCCGGTCAGTTCGATTTCCTTGTTGTCGGCGGATTCGGCCGCAATCTTGGCCAGCGCGCCAAGCTCGGTCGAGGTCAGGCTTTCGGGCACCTTGATCACGAAATAGAGCACGTTGCCGCGAATTTCCCAGCTGCCGACCTTGTTGGTGCTCGAATCTTCCAAGAGCACGAGCGCCTTGCTACCGGTAACCTTATCTTCCTCAACCCGGGCTGCTGGCGCGAAGATTTCGCGGATAGTCAAGCCGCTTACAGTCTGCGTGGCGCCCGAGACGAACACGATCTGAGTGCGCCCCTCGTCGCTGTAATCGAACAACAGCTTGTAATCGCCGTCCTTGTCGACCTCGTATTTGAGGCCCTCCTTGTCGAGGCGCGTCGCCACGCTCCGGTCCTGTGCCGCAGCCGGAACCGCGGAAACGAGCGCGAGTCCAGTCAATGCCAAGGCCGACAATGACAGGCGGTAACGTGTGGTCATGCAATTTCTCTCCATCAGGCACACAGCGATCCGCATTCCATGATAGCGGGTTTGCGGCGGCAGGGCTTGGAACAATTCGTCAGTTGCGCGGCAAAATCGGCATTGCATGAAGGCGGATCGTCAAGGTGACTGGGCGGGAGGCTTCGGCTAGCCTTGGCCAAACCAAAACTTGCGGAGAGCCCCCATGTCTAGCCCCTGCCTGTCGCGATCAATTGCCGGGCGCGTTGCCATTATCACGGGCGCTGCCAGCGGTATGGGACGCGCGACGGCGCGGCTGTTCGCTGCCGAAGGCGCGCATGTGGCAGTGGTCGACCTCGACCTGGCTGCCTGCGCTGCTGTGGTGGGGGAGTGCGGGCCCGCCGCACGTCCCTATGCGCTTGATCTGGCGGATCGGGACGCCATCGTCCGCACTGTCGCGCAAATCGCGGCAGATTTTGGCCGGATCGACATTCTGGTGAACAATGCCGGCGTCTCGAGCTTTTGCGCGCTGGATGACCCCGCTTATGAGGACATCTGGGCGACCGCGCTGGCCGTGATGCTCACCGCGCATCAGCAGATGGTGCGCGCCGCGCTGCCGTGGCTCAGGCAGAGCGACGCAGCGCGGATTGTGAACATCGCCTCGACCGAAGGCCTTGGCGCGACCCCCGGCGATACGCCCTATGTCGCGGCCAAGACCGGTGTGATCGGACTGACGCGCGGGTTGGCAGTCGATCTTGGCCCGGAAGGCATCACGGTCAATTGCATCTGCCCCGGCCCGATCCGCACCGCGATGACCGATGCGGTGGCCGAGGAGCACAAGTTGATCTTCGCCAAGCGCCGCACCGCTCTCCGCCGCTATGGCGAGCCGGAGGAAGTCGCGCATATGACGCTGTCACTGGTGCTTCCGGCGGCAAGCTACATCACCGGAGTCGCAATCCCGGTCGACGGCGGACTGATGGCGCGCAACGCGTAGCTCCCGGGTGGCTTTCCTTCCAGCTAGCGATCCAGGCCAAGCATCTTATACGTGAGCAAACCGCTAGCCGACATGAATCGCATCGATCCTTTGGTCGCGAAGATGCCAAATGACATTTTGCGGGACCGGCAGGGCCAACGCCTCGGCCATCGACAGATTGGCATAGATCCCTCGGATAATCCGACCAATCAAGCCGTGCGAAACGATCACGGCAATGCCTTCTATCTCATCCAGAAGCGATTTCGTGCGTGCCCGAGCAGCCTCAAAAATTTCGCCATCGGGAGACCTGAAGAACCAATCAAATGGGGTCGAGCCGTCTAACAATCCCGGCCACTGATGGTCAATGTCGACCATCGTCAGGCCATCCCATGAACCCAAGGATACTTCCGCAAGCCTTGCATCAAACTCGACACTCGGAAGCTCGGCACCGGCAGCTATCGCGTATGCAGTCTCTCGCGTTCGCCCCAGAGGGCTCGACAGAAAGCGATCGGGCCTCACGCCGATGTGCGCAATTGCTCTCCCACAGGCCATTGCCTGCGCGAAGCCCTTGTCCGTCAATGGTGAGTCGAGTCGGCCCTGAAAGCGTCCAGCGGCATTCCACTCGGTTTCACCGTGGCGAATGAGGTAAATCTCAGTCAAAACGACCCCGCTTTACCCCCGCCCCTTGGTCTTCGTCGCCCCGCCTTTGGCATTAGCGGCGATGAAATCGATGATCTGGCCGGCGATGTCTTTGCCCGTCGCGCTTTCGATCCCTTCGAGACCAGGGGAGGAATTGACCTCCATGATCACCGGGCCGTGATTGCTGCGGAGCATATCGACCCCGCAGACGTTCAGGCCCATGCGCTTGGCCGCGCGCACAGCGGTCGAGCGTTCCTCGGGGGTGATCTTGATGACCTGAGCGCTGCCGCCGCGGTGGAGGTTCGAGCGGAATTCGTCGGGCGCACCGGTGCGCTTCATCGCGGCGACCACCTTGCCGCCCACCACCAGCGCGCGGATGTCGGTGCCGCCGGCTTCCTTGATGAATTCCTGCACGAGGATGTTCACGTTGGCCCCGCGGAACGCCTCGATCACCGACTTGGCGCTGCTCATCGTCTCGGCCAGCACCACGCCGATGCCCTGCGTCCCCTCGATCAGCTTGATCACCACCGGCGGGCCATTGACGGCCTTGATGATCTCCTCGGCCTGCTTGGGATCATTGGCATAGGCGGTGAGCGGCAGGCCCAGGCCATGCTTGGCGAGGATCTGCAAGCTGCGAAGCTTGTCGCGGCTGCGGCCAATCGCCACGCTTTCATTCAGCGACCAGATGCCGCGCATCTCAAACTGGCGCAGGATCGCGAGGCCGTAGTTCGTGATCGAGGCGCCGATGCGCGGGATGACCGCGTCATAGGCGGCGATCGGCGCGCCGTTGTAATAGACCTCGGGCCGGTGGCTGGCGATGTGCACCGTGCAGCGCAGGGTGTTGAGAATGTCGAGCGTATGGCCGCGCGCCTCGGCGGCCTGCTTGAGCCGCTGGTGCGAATAGAGGTTGGCGTTGCGCGCCAGCATCGCGATTTTCATGAAGTACCTTTCGTGTCCGGCGACTTAGCGGCGGATGCGCCCCATATGCGCTATCGCAGGTGATTGCAGCCACGAATGACCACTATCCACCACCATCCGCCGCCGGAGCGCGGTGCGCCCGATCAGCATCGGGAATTGCATCTGGGAACGGTCTGCCAGGCTGATCTCCGCCCGGAAGGTAAGATTACCGATGGTCAGCGGCGACTTTATGACAAAGCGGGTCTGCTGATCGCCATTGCTGCTGGTGATCCCGCGCACGTCGACATGCACCGCCTCGCAGAAATGCCGCGTTCCGTCCCAGTCGACGGCAAAGCGCACGAACCGCTCGCCATCCCTCACGAAGTCTTCGAGCACCTGACCGTGGAGCGAAGAGGTGCGCGCGCCGGTGTCAATCTTGGCGGGAATACCCGCAAGCCCAAGCTCGGGCAGGCTGACAAGTTCACGCCAGCCGACAACCATCAGAGGCTTGGGAACCCTCAAGGCAGGATCGCCATCCCGTCCCCGCCCTCGCCCACTTTCAAGCGACGCAGGACTTTGCCGCTGGCGTAATCAACCTCGGCGACAGTGTCGCTGGCCGTCTCGGCAACGTAGACTTTGGAGCCGTCGTCGGACCACAGGATTGTCACCTGAAAACGTTGCTGCGCTTCAGCGGGGCTGGAAACGGGAATCGTGCGGATCACCTTTGCAGTCGCCGTATCGATGACGCTGAGGCTGCCGTCTTGAAGATCGGAGGTCACCGCGACATCGCCTTGCGGACGAACCGCGATACGCAGCGGGAAGCGGCCGGTCGCAACAGTCTTGCGCACCTCCATCGTCAGCGGGTCGAGCGCGAAGGCCTGATTGGAACCGCGTGCCGACACCCAGAGGGTTTTGCCATCGGGGCTGAGCGCGATGCCCTCCGGCTCCTCACCGACCGTGACTGAAATCGGCGCGCGGCGGGTGAAGAGATCGACCCGTGTGACCGTGCGCGAGCCGAGGTCGGTGGTCCACGCCGTGCGCGCATCTGGGCTGATGGCGAGCATATGGCTGCCCTGCTTGCCGGTCGAGAATTCAAACAGAACCGTGGCCCCGGTCAGCGGGCCGAGAATGTGGAACACCGATTGTCGGCCTTCAGCTGTGACGAAGATGTTGCCGTTGTCATGCCAGACGATCCCGTGCGGCCGCGCATTGTCACCGAGGTCGATGCTCTTGACCCGTTCAAGCGTGTCGGTGCGGAACACGTCCACGCTTGTCCCGCCATAGCAGGCGAGCGCGACGTGCTGGCCATCCGGCGACGTCGCGAGTTCGTGGGGGTTGGTGCAGCTTGGCAGGCGCAGCACTTCTTCGCCGGTCGCCAGATCGACCTTGGACAGCGTGTTGCCGCGCTTGGCCGCGACGAACAGGGTGGGCGGCATCGCAGCCGCCGCCCCAGCCTGTTCAACCTCGGCAACCGGCGCACAGCCGGCGAGCGCCAAAAGCGCCACCGCCCCAGCGAGTGATCCGCCCCCGCGCCGCATCACCAGCCGGCCTTCTCGCCTTTGTTCTGCTTTTCCAGCCATTTCATCAGCGGCGCGAAATACTCGACCATCGCGGTGCCGTTCATCTGGCGTTCGCCGGTGAAGGCTTCGAGCGCGTCTGGCCAAGGCTTGGACGCACCCATCTCCAGCATCGCGTTCAGCTTCGCGCCGACCTCCTTGTTGCCGTAGATCGAGCAGCGGTGAAGCGGCCCCTTCCACCCGGCGGTATCGCAGGCGGCCTTGTAGAACTGGAACTGGAGCAACCGCGCCAGGAAGTAGCGGGTGTAGGAGACGTTACCCGGAATGTGATACTTCGCGCCCGCATCAAACCCGGCCGCATCGCGCTCGACCGGCGGGACAACGCCCTGGTATTCGCGCCGCAGATCGTTCCAGCCAGTGTTGGTCGCCGCTTCCGGAATCGAGCCGTCGAACAGCCCCCAGCGGTAGCGATCAAGCAGCAGGCCGAAGGGCAGGAACGCGACCTTGTCCATCGCCTGACGCAGCAACAGGCCGATGTCCTTGTCCGCGCTCGGGACATCCTTGGGATCGAGCATGTCGATCTGCACCAGATATTCGGGCGTGATCGAAAGCGCGATCATATCGCCGATCGCTTCGTGGAACCCGTCATTAGCGCCGTTCAGGTGCAGCGTGTCCTGCTTGTTATAGGCGCGCTGGTAGTAGTTGTGGCCAAGCTCGTGGTGGATCGTGATGAAGTCATCCGCGTTGGGCTTGATGCACATCTTGATGCGCAGATCATCGACATTGTCGATATCCCAAGCCGAAGCGTGGCACACCACTTCGCGGTCAGCGGGCTTGGTGAACTGGCTGCGCTCCCAGAAGGTGGCAGGTAGCGGGGCAAAGCCCAGCGAGGAGAAGAACTGCTCGCCCACCTTCGTCATCCCGACAGCATCGAGGTTCTTCTTGGCGATCAGATCGGTCAGGTCATAGCCGATGTCGCCCGCACCCGCGGGCGCGACGAGGGGGTAGATATTGCCCCATTCCTGCGCCCACATATTGCCGAGCAGGTCAGCGCGGATCGGGCCAGTGCGCGGCTGGACGGCGTCGCCGTATTGCTCGTTGAGCTTGCGGCGCACATAGGTGTGGAGTGCGATGTAGAGGGGCTTCACCTCCTGCCACATCCGCTCGGTCTCGGCGGCGAACTGTTCGGGCGGCATGTCATAGCCCGAACGCCACATCGCGCCGAAATCGGCAAAGCCCAGCTCCTTGGCGCCTTCGTTGGCGAGCGCGGTCATGCGGGAATAATCCTCCCGCATCGGCGCACCGACATTGTCGTGCCAGCTAGCCCACATTTCCTTCAGTTCTGCGGGCGTGCGCTCGAGATTGCCCATCTCGGCCTCGATGTCGCTACCGTTGATCGGCTGGCCATTCAGCGTGCCCTTGCCGCGCCCATAGGCTGAGCCAAGACGGGTGGCGATGGCGTTGAGTTCCTCGGCCGCGCCGGGACGTGACGGTGCTGGCAGGGCGATGCCAATGCGCAGCATATCGAGCTTGCGCCGGGTTTCTTCATCAAGGCCTTCGATCTTCGCATAGCGCGCTGCCTCGGTCGCATAGCCGACCTGCTTCACCGTCAGCTCCGCGCCATACTTGGCGGCGAGCTCGTCGCTATCGTGGGTGAGATAGGTCGCGTTGATCCACGAGACGCGCGAATATTCGACGATGAAGGCGCCGAATTCGGACTCGACCTTGGCGATCCACGCGCTGGCATCGGCAGGCGTGAGCGCTTGAGCAGCAGCAGCAGGTTCGGCGGTCTCCTGCGCGGCCAAGGGCGTGGCAACGGCAATGGCGAGCGCAGCGCAGCAGCAGCGCAGCAGGGGGGCGGCAATTTTCATGGTCCAGATTCCCGTCAGTCGTGTGACAATGGCATGCGGTTTGGACGCCCCGGCAGCCGGAATCAACCCGCCTGCGTCAGGCCGCAAGGAAGCGCGCAAGCGCCTCGCCAAGGTCAGGCTTGGTCACGCTGTTGAGGTGGGTGCCGGGCACCTCGATATAGCGTGCATCAGACAACAGCGCGGCAAGCTCCTCGGCCGAGCCATTGTCCTGATCCTCATCGCCGCAGATGACAGCGGTCGGCATGGTAATGGCGGCAAGGCGGGCAAGATCGAAATCGTCCATTGCATCCAGCAGCAGCCGCGCGGCGACCCGGTCGACGCCTTGGGACTTCAGGAACGTGCGCGCGGTGTAGGCCGGATCGCCGGGCTTGATCGTGTCGAACTCGTCAATCACCCGCTTGAAGTGGTCCGCGCGCCGCTCCCAATCGGACAGGCCTGCCACCCCCATTCCGCAAATCGCCAGACGGCGCGGTTCGAGGATGCCGTAACCGACCGCGTGGATTGCGGTGCGCGCGCCGAGCGAAAAGCCGACCAGATCGAACCCGCCCGGCTCCAGCCCGAGATGCTCGGCCAATGCGGCGACATCGCGCACGAGCACGCCGGGAGGATAGGCGCTCGCCTCGCGCGGGGCCTCGCTTTGGCCGTGGACGCGGAAATCAAGCATGATCGCCTTGAAGCCGGCCGCAGCGAGCCGCGCGCCATGGCCCCACTTGATCCAGTTCATCTGGGCCGAGGAAAATAGCCCGTGAAGCAGCAGGACCGGGCGCCCCTCACCCTCGGTGTGGATCGCAAGGCGGGTGCCGTCAAAGCTGGCGAACTGGTCAGTCGTGATCGTCATGCCGCGCCTGCTAGCGCGGTTCAGCGCAGGGGGCCAGCCGGTGCTTGAAGATAGTAAGCACACTTATTATAAGTGCACGCATGAGTATCGAGACCGGCTACCGACTCGCCGACAATTCGCGCCAACTGCGCCGCCTGTTTGACGAGCGGGTGCGCGGGCTGGGCATTACCGGCCCTCAGGCGCGGTTGCTGCTCTCGCTCGAACGCAATCCGGGCGAGAATCAGGCCTTCTATGCCGAGCGGCTGGAGATCGAGCCGATCACCCTCACCCGCATTGTTGACCGGCTGGAAGAGGCGGGCTGGATCGAACGCCGCAGCGATCCGGCAGACCGGCGTGCGCGCATCCTTCATCTCACTGACAAGAGCCGCGGGATCGTGACTCGGCTGCGGGTCAGCGTAGAAGGGCTGTTCGAGGAAATGCTCGCCGGGTTCGATGCGGGCGAACGAGCGGTGTTTGCCGATCTTCTCGAGCGGATCGCCACCAACCTTGCCGCCGCGCGTCAACCGGAGGTCGCCCATGGCTGAAGCCGATCCCGCCATCGCGCGCGACAGCGTAAACGAGGCTCCCGCAGCCCCTACCCCAACCCGTAAGCCATGGGCCCGCTGGGCACTGATGCTGGTGGTGCCACTGGCGCTAGCCGTAGGCGCGCTACTCTACTGGCAGAGCCTTTCGGGCAAGGTCTCGACCGACAATGCCTATATCAAGCAAGACATGGTCGCGGTCAGCGCCGAAGTCGGCGGGCGGATTGTCGAGGCGATGGTGACAGACGGTGCCGTGGTCAAGCCGGGCGAACTCCTGTTCCGGATCGACCCCGAACCCTTCCGCTTGCAGATCGCCGAAGCCAATGCCGCCATCGCCGGTGCTCAGGCGAATGTGATCGCGCTCAGCAACGCGCCCGAACTCACCGGCACAGACATAGAAGCGGCGCGCAGCGATGTCGCCTTTGCCGAAGCGCGGTTCGAACGGGTCGCGGCGCTCAGGCAGAAGGGCTTCTCGACCAAGGCCGATTACGAGGCGGCAGAGCAAGCAGTGGTGCAGGCGCGCGAGGCGGTGCGGCAGGCTGAGGACCGCCAGCGTGAAGCCCGCGCGCGGCTCGCCACCGGAGCGGCCGTGCCCGGCGTCAACCCGCAGGTTGCCGCAGCCGAGGCCCGCCGTGCCAATGCCGAGCTCGCCCTGCGCCGCACCGAAGTGCGCAGCCCTGCCGCAGGGCGCATCGCGCAGGCCGACCGCTTGCAAGTCGGCCAGCAGGTCGTTCCCAACCTGCCCGTGCTGACGCTGGTGCGGGAGGGATCGACCTATGTCGAAGCCAATTTCAAGGAGACCGATCTGGCTGACATGGCGGTCGGCCAGCGCGCCGAGGTGCGTTTCGATGCCTATCCCGATCTGGTGCTCAAAGGCCGCGTGGCTGCGATTGGCGCGGGAACGGGCGCCGAATTCTCCGTGCTCCCGGCCCAGAATGCGACCGGCAATTGGGTGAAGGTGACGCAGCGCGTGCCGGTACGGATCGCGCTGGAAGGCACCAGCCCGCGCCGCCTGATCGCCGGGCTTTCGAGCGAAGTCACCGTGTTCACCGACACAAGCGCTCGAAACTGAGCCATGGCAAGCCGGGCCGAGCCTGCCGCTGGCATCGGCCAAGACCGACCAAGCGCCCCGCTGGACGCGCCCGAGGTGGAAACGGGCAACTACCCGCTGATGATCGTCGGGGTCATGGCGGCATCGCTGCTCCAGATCCTCGACACCACGATCGCCAATGTTGCCCTGCCGCATATGCAAAGCTCATTGGGGGCGACGGTCGACACCATCACTTGGGTGCTGACGAGTTACATCATCGCCTCGGCCGTCGCCCTGCCGATCACCGGCTGGCTGGCGGACCGGATCGGGGCGCGGCGATTGTTCATCGGCTCGGTCGCGGGGTTTATCCTCGCATCAATGCTATGCGGGCTGGCGCAGAACCTTGAGGAGATGGTCGCCTTCCGCGCGCTGCAAGGCATGGCGGGGGCCTTCATCGCACCCTTGAGCCAGTCCTTCATGCTCGATGCCACGCGCCCCAGTCGCCACCCGCAGATCATGGCGATCTGGGGCATGGGGATCATGATCGGCCCGATCCTCGGGCCCATCCTCGGCGGCTGGCTGACCGAGACCGCGAACTGGCGCTGGGTGTTCTTTGTCAACCTGCCGGTCGGCATCGCCTCATTGGCAATCCTGATCGCCTACCTGCCCAAACGCCCGCAGCGCGAGCGGCGCTTCGACATCACCGGGTTCCTGCTGCTCGCCGTGGCGCTTGCTTCATTCCAGCTCTTGCTTGATCGCGGCGCGCAGGAAGACTGGCTCGCGTCGGCGGAGATCTGGACCTACCTCGTCCTCACTCTGTCAGCGACGTGGATGGTGGTGATCCACTTCGCCAAGGCACCAGGCCCGATGTTCGAACGCAAGCTGTTCGCCGACCGCAATTTCGCGATTGCGCTATCGTTCATGGTGGTAATCGGGATCGTGATGTTCGCAGTCATGGCGCTGCTGCCGCCGATGCTGCAAAACCTGTTCGGCTATGGCGTGATCGACACAGGGATCGTGCTGATGCCGCGCGGGGTGGGCATTCTTGTCTCGATGCAACTCTCCGGCCTGATGATGCGCCGGGGGATCGACGCGCGGCCCGTGGTGGCGAGCGGATTCCTGATCTGCGCTTTCTCGCTGTGGCAAATGGCGCATTGGTCGCTTGAGGTGGACGAGGCGCATGTGATCATCAGCGGGTTGCTGCAAGGCCTTGGCATGGGGCTGGTGTTCATCCCCTTGCAGGTGAGCGCCTTTGCCACGCTCAGCCCGGCGATGCGGACGGACGGATCGAGCCTGCTCAACCTGTTCCGCTCCTTGGGCGCATCGGCGGGGATCGCGTGGATGACGGTGCTCCTCGCCCGCAATATCCAGACCAGCCACGAGGACCTCGGCCAGCATGTGACGGCAGCGACGGGGAGCGTCGTGGATTTCTCGACCATCGACCGGTTCCAGGCGATGGGCGATACGGCGATCACGCTGATTGATGCCGAGGTGAATCGGCAGGCGGCGATGATTGCCTATGTCGATGATTTCTGGCTGATGATGTGGATCACGCTGGCCGCCGCGCCGCTTGCCTTCCTGATGCGCGGGAACAAGGGGCGCGCCGCTGGGCCGATAGCCTTGTCCGAATAGGGCGCTCTAGCGGAAGAAGCACTGCGTCCCGGCATAGAGCATCTCGACAACACCGCCCTTGATGAAGCCGCCGATGTTGCTGCCAAGGGCGAATTCCTCGCCCAAGGTGCTGCCCTCAACCTTGTTGAACCCGGGCGCGGCCTCGATCAACGCGCGGGCCGAGCCGAGCTGCACCTTGCCCGGCAGCTTGACCGTGCCGGTCGCCGGCGCATCGCCGTCCTGCGGCGCGTGCCAATTCCAACCGACCAGACGGCCTTGCTGGAAATGCGCGGTCAAGCCGCCCGCAAAGTCGGTGAAGGTGATCGGCCCTGCCCCGCATTCGGCATTCTCGCCCGAACGCAGCGGCTTGCCGAGCGCCGCGGCGAGCGCGGTTTCGGCCTCTTGCTGACCGGCAGCGAAGTAGAACGCCTCTGCACCGGCCGACAGCCCGTCACCGCGCAATTCGACCGCGTTGGCCTCAACCGGAGCCGGCGCTGCCTCGCCCTGCTGACGTTCAGCCGGGCTCGGCACATCGCCGCTGTCGCAGCCTGCCAGAGCGAGCGCGCCAGCCAGCGCGAGGAAAGAAGCCCGCATCGGCCTTACCCCTTCTTCAAATGCCGCCGTCCGAGCAGCTCGGCGATCTGCACGGCATTGAGAGCCGCGCCCTTGCGCAGGTTATCCGACACGCACCACAGGGTGATGCCGTTCTCAACCGTCGGGTCTTCGCGCACGCGGCTGATGAAGGTTGCTGCATCGCCGACACATTCGACAGGGGTGATGTAGCCGCCATCCTCGCGCTTATCGATCAGCATCACACCGGGGGCTTCGCGCAGGATGTCCATGGCTTGCTCGGCCGAGATTTCGTTCTCGAATTCGATATTCACCGCTTCCGAGTGGCCGACAAACACGGGCACGCGCACGCAGGTGGCGTTCAGCTTGATCTTGGGGTCGAGGATCTTCTTGGTCTCGACCACCATCTTCCATTCTTCCTTGGTCGAACCGTCGTCGAGGAAGCTGTCGATGTGCGGTATGACGTTGAAGGCGATCTGCTTGGTGAACTTGGACGGCTCGACCGGATCGCCCACGAAGATCGCGCGCGACTGCTGGAACAGCTCGTCCATGCCCGCCTTGCCGGCACCCGAGACCGATTGATAGGTCGAGACGACGACGCGCTTGATCGTGGCGAAATCGTGGAGCGGCTTCAGCGCCACCACCAGCTGCGCGGTCGAGCAGTTGGGGTTGGCGATGATGTTGCGCGCAGTATAGCCGTCGATCGCGTCGGGGTTCACTTCCGGCACCACCAGCGGCACATCGGGGTCCATGCGGTAGAGCGAGGAATTGTCGATCACAATGCAGCCAGCCGCCGCCGCCTTGGGGGCATATTCTTTGGCCGGGCCGGAGCCTGCGGCGAACAGAGCGATGTCCCAGCCGGCGAAGTCGAAATGCTCGATATTCCTGCACTTGAGCATCTTGCCGGTGTCACCGAATTCGACCTCGGTGCCGACCGACCGCGACGAGGCAACCGCTGCGACTTCGTCACACGGAAACTCACGCTCAGCGAGAACCATCATCATCTCGCGCCCGACATTGCCGGTCGCGCCGACCACTGCCACCCGGTAACCCATACCAACTCCTGACGATCAACTCGGCCTTCCCGTCACCCTGAACTTGTTTCAGGGTCCATCGCGCCTCACGTGCGGACGCTCTATGGTGCGGGATGGATGCTGAAACAAGTTCAGCATGACGAATAGCTATGTTTTGCGCGAAACCTATTCCGGCGGTGTCACCCCGTGCGCCGCAAGAAAGCGCATGATCGCGTTCCAGACATGCGGGCCGATCTTTTCGCCCGATACGCGGTGGGTGTAGCCGGGGTAAAGCATCATCTCGAACGGCGTGTTGCTTTCCTGGAGCACGCTGATGAGTTCCGACGAGTTTTCGAACACCACATTGTCGTCCGCCATGCCGTGGATCAGCAGCAGCGGATCGCTGATCTTGGTCGCATCGGGGATGGCGCTGGCCTTTTCATAGGCTTCGGGCACCTCGCGGGGATCGCCCATGTAGCGCTCGGTGTAGTGCGTATCGTAGAGTTCCCACCGCGTCACAGGCGCGCCGGAAATGCCCGCCGCGTAGAGGCCCGGATCGGCCTCAAGCTGCTTCAGCGTCATATAGCCACCAAAAGACCAGCCATAGATCGCGACCTTGGCCGGATCGACGAAATCGAGGCTTTTGAGGAACTGCGCCCCCGTCTTCTGGTCGCGCACCTCGGCCCCGCCCATCGCGCGGTAGAGCGGCTGTTCGAAATCGACGCCCCGGTTGGCCGAGCCGCGATTGTCGAGCTGGAAAAAGATATAGCCCTTGTCGACGATCGACTGTGCGAGTGCCCCGCCCCAGCCCTTCGTCACCGTCTGCGGCCCCGGCCCGCCGTAGTGCTGGAAGAACACGGGGTAGCGCTTGCCCGGCTCCATTGTCGGCTTGAGCATCATCCAATGCAGCGGCGTGCCGTCCTCTGCCGCGATCGTACCGAATTCGGGCGTCACATGGCTGACAAGGTAGGGCGCGTAGGGGTGCGCCCCTTCGACCCGGTTCTCCTCGATCCAGGCGACCTGCTTGCCGTCCGGCGTCGCCAGATAGGACTGCGGCGGCTGGTTCGGGTTCGAGCGGGTGACATAGAGCAGCTTACCCGCCCCATCCATGCTCGCGCTATTGGTGAAGGCGGGATCGGTCAGCAGCTGGGCACCGCCCTGCCCGCCAAGCGGCGCGCGGTAAATCTGCTGGGTCAGAACGTCAGTGGTTGCCTGATAGGTGAAGGTGCCTGCCGCCTCGTCCACGCCGACCAGCGCGGTGATCGGCTCAAGCCCGCTGGTGATCTGCAACCAGCTTTGCCCGTCGAAGCGGTAGAAATGACCGTAGCCGTCCCGCTCGGACCACCAAAACAGGCTGCCATCCTTGAGGAAGCGGTAGTTGTCGCTGAGGTTAACCCAGTAATCGGGCCGCGCGGCGGTTTCGGTGAACCAGATCGTGCTCGCCCCGGTGGCCGGATCGACCTTCAGCATATCGATCCTCGTCTGCGCACGGTCCTGCCGCTGGACATAGATCGCGCTGCCATCCGGCGCCCAGTCGACGCGGGCAACGTAGATGTCGAGATCGAGCCCGAGATCGACCTTCACCTGCCCGGACCCATCGGGGTTCATCACGAACAGCTCAACCACCGCATTGTCGGTGCCCGCTGCCGGGTAGCGCTGATCGAACACCTTGGTGCCCTTCGCGCCGATCGCCGCGCGGGTGACGATGCCGACGCTGGCTTCATCGGTGCGCTGCACGACGATCCGGCTGTCATCCGGGCTCCACCAATAGCCCTGAAGCCGCGCCATTTCCTCCTGCGCGACGAATTCGGCTTCGCCCCAGCGGATGGTTTCGCCTTCCTGCGGGGTGATAGAGGTGACCTCGCCGCCCACCGGGCCGACCCATAGCCGCCGGTCGCGCACGAAGCTGACGTAAGCGCCCTTGCTTGACAGCTTGGGATTGAGTTCGGTGCCCTCGGTATCGGTCAGCCTGGTGATGGTGCCATCAAGCTTGGCGAGGAACAGGTCGCCATCCAGCGGCACCAGCACGCCGCTGCCATCGCTGGCCCATTGGTAGGCGATGATCCCCTTGAGGCTGCCGACGCGGGCACGCTCGCGCTGCATCTTCTCGTCTTCGGAGAGTTCACGCCCGCTGCCGAGCTTCTCCGAATCCACCAGCATCCGCCATTCGCGGGTCTCAATGTCATAGCCCCACAGGTCATACCGCTCGCGGTCGTCAGCGCGATTGCGCAGCAGCGTGAGGTAGCGGCCATCGGGCGAAAGTTTCACCTGCCGCGGCGCGGGGCCATCGAGACCGGGCGAGGCGAAGACGCGTTCGAAGCTGAGGGTGGGTGCCTGCTCAGGCATCACCACGTCCTGCGCAAAGGACGGCGAGGCCAGGCAGGTTGAAAAACACAGAGCAACCGCAGCAATAACCGAACGCATTCAAAGCTCACCTCGTCATGGCTAACCGCGCAGGTTGCGGCGCTGTTTGCTCCTCGCAACGACGAAGGCGAATGGCAAGGGTTGAACTGGGGGAGCACAAACGAAAAGGGCGGCCCGTTACCGGACCGCCCTTTGATAATTGCTGGCGATGAAGCCTTACGCCTTGGGGGCGTTCATCTTGCGCTCGACGATACGTGCGCTCTTGCCGGTGCGGCCGCGCAGGTAATAGAGCTTGGCGCGACGCACCACGCCGCGGCGGACCACGGTGATGCTCTCGACGATCGGCGAGTAGAGCGGGAAAACGCGCTCGACGCCTTCGCCGAAGCTCATCTTGCGCACGGTGAAGTTGCTGCCCATGCCGCGGTTCGAACGGGCGATCACGACGCCTTCGTAGTTCTGAACACGCTCACGGTTGCCTTCCTTCACCTTCACGCCGACGCGGACGGTGTCGCCCGCGCGGAATTCGGGGATGTCCTTGCCGGACTTGGCGATTTCTTCGGCTTCAATCTGCTGGATCAGGTTCACTGGTCCGGTTCCTTGTCTTTTCGCCGCGCGCCAGAGGCAGGTTGGACCCGAGCACCCTCATAGCGCTCCCACAAGTCCGGCCTGCGTGACCGTGTGTCTTCCTCGCTCCTTGCCTTACGCCAAGCAGCGATTTTCGCATGATCCCCCGATCGCAGCACTTCGGGGATCGTGCGCCCTTCCCATTCCTGAGGTCGGGTATAGTGCGGGTATTCAAGGAGGCTTTGTTCAAAGCTCTCCTCATCCCCGCTGGAAGCCGCGCCCATTACGCCGGGAAGCAGCCGAATGCAAGCGTCAAGGATGGTCAGCGCGGCCATCTCGCCGCCGCTGAGAACGATGTCGGCGAGGGAGACTTGTTCGATCTCCGGACGGGCCTCGAACAGGCGTTCGTCGAAGCCTTCAAAGCGCCCGCACAGGATGATGACGCCGGGGCCGCTGGCGAGTTCGCGGATGCGCGCTTGGGTGATGGGTTTTCCGCGCGGAGTCATGGCGAGGATGGGGCGGCCGGCAACAGGAGCGCTGTCCAAAGCCCGCGCCAGCACGTCGCACTTCAAGACCATCCCTGCCCCGCCTCCTGCGGGCGTATCATCGACGGTCCGGTGCCTGTCCTCGGCAAAGTCGCGGATCTGCACCGTCTCGCACGCCCACCTGCCCTCAGCCATAGCGCGGCCCGCGAGCGACACGCCGAGCGGCCCGGGGAACATCTCGGGATAGAGCGTGAGGATGGTGGCGGCAAAGGTCATTTCCAGGCCACCCCGTCCTTCGCTCGCGTATCAACGGTCAGCTCAAACACATCCGGCCGGGCGTAGTGTCCGTCCGTATCGAGATTCGCCAATCCTGCCGTGACTTCGCCAAGATCGAGTTCCGCCAGCAACGTCTCCTCACCCTCGCCCGCCTGCGCGATTACGCGGGTGTCGGGCGCGGCGATCAGGGAGCCGCCGCGGTTGAGCACTTCGCCGGGGATCGCCTCCAGCAACTCGCGTGCGGCGGCATCACCGCCCACCCGCTCCAGCCCATCCAGCAGATCATCCTTCACCTGCACCAGCCCCGCCGCCAGCACGAAGCACCGCCCCTCCATCGCATAGTGCCGTGAGGCGATCTGGTGGCTCTCGCGCACAGTCGGCCAAGCGGCGATGTGCACATCCTCGCCCAGATTGTGCATTGCCGCGCGGGCGAGCGGCATCCAGTGCTCCCAGCAGATCAGCGAACCAAGGCGGCCCCACTCTGCTTCATGTACGCCCAGCGTCGTACCATCGCCACGCGCCCAGATCAGACGCTCGCCGTGGGTCGGCACCAGCTTGCGGTGATCGAGCACCGGCAGGCCCGGACGGAAGGTCATCTGGTTATTCACAAGGCTCCGCCGCACCCGTTCGTGCGCGCCGATGCTGATGATCGCACCGCTCGCGTCGGCGAGCTCCTGCAACGGGAGCAACCGCTCGTCATTGGCGACCACCGCTTGTTCGAGCATGATCGCGTGGAGCGCCTTGGTGCCGGGGTGATCCCACAGGGCCGCGCCGGGTGCCTCGTCGAGCCACAGCGGGTAACCGCCGAGGAAAGTCTCGCCAAAAGCGACCACTTGCGCGCCGCCGTCAACGGCCTCGCGCGCCAGACGTAGCGCCTTGTCGATCCCGGCCTGAAAATCGAGCGGGATCGGCGCGGCTTGCACAACAGCGACAGAAAGCTTCGTCATGGCGTGCGCTTAGAGCAACGTGCGCGATTTGGGAATCACGCAAGCTGCTCTAACCGTTTATTGTCGCATCGCTAGAAGCCGAAAACCGGTTCCCACTTTTCGGCGCGATGCTTCGGGGGGGAAATCAGCCCCCGCAACCGCCGCAGCCACCGCCGCCGCAGCCGCCATCGCTGCTGCCATCGGCCCCGCCGCCGTCACCATCCCTCTGGCGCATCGCGTGAACCGGCTCCCATGGCGTGCCGACCAGAACGCCGGTCCCGAACAATGCCACCGCCATCGCCGCCTCGTCAGGGCGCGGTGCGCGGGCAAAGCGGCCGTTGCGCGCCCGCATCTGCTGCACGATTGCCACGCCCGCCGCCGTGCGCGGATCGCTCTTGGCGAAGCGGATCACCGCCAGTGCGACGGTCAGTCCCAGCAGCACAATCAAAAACCCGGTCGGCTCGTCCAGCGCGCTCCCGGCCCGCTGGCGATAGAGCCCAAGCGCGAACAGCGCGGCAAAGGGCGCGACCGAAAGCAAGCGCAAGCGGCTGTGCTCTTCAGGGCGCAGCAGCAGGCCTGCGCGGCGCAGGCGGGCCGCGACCCGGTCGGCATGAATGTGGATTGCGCGGCGTGCTTCATTGAGCGTCACCGGAGCATCAATGGCCAGCAGCGCCTTGCCGCCCGGACTGACGGGGAGATCGCGCGCGGCCACGTGAAGCTTGCCCTTGTCGGCCGGAACCAGCGCGCCGCGCACGTATAGATCGGCAATCAGCGAATCGGCCATGCGTTCGCGGCCACCTGCCAGCAATGCGATGCTCTCAAGATCATTGGATTCGCCCTGCCGCCCCGGCTCGCGCAGATGCGCCGGCAGCCACCATGCAGCGAAGGTCGCAAGACCAAGCAACATCGTGTAAAACAGCAAGAAATCGCTGCCCGTCCAGGACGAGAACAGCTGCATTATAACATCCTTCCCGCGATCAAGCCTGCCAGAAAGACAATCAGACTCAGCGCCAGAGCGACCCGGCGTTTGAGAATAATATCATCGAACACGTTAACGCGAACACCTTTGGGATCGACGGAAAACCGCCTGTTGGCCGCTGGCCAGATGTCGGCAGGCGGCGGGGCGCCAAAGGCGGCCTCGTAGGCGGCGAGCGTATCGGCATATTGGCGGTAGAACCGCGTCCGCTCGATCTCGCCGCCCTGCGTGGGCCCGTGGTGCAGGGGTGACGCCAGCACGGCGGGGCAGAACACCTCCCAATAGTCGCGGCTGTAGGTGAGGTGGAGATGCCAGGCCTGGTCCACCGCGTCAGACGGCGTGACTTCGTGCCCGGCGGTCACCGCGAGATAGCAGAAGCACTTATACTCATCGATCACGCGGCGGGCGTGTGGCTCGCTCCAGCGGTTTTCCCGAGCGAGACGGGCGGCGAAAGTGAGAGATGCGTCCGCAGGGCCGATCCGGTGGTCGGCGATACGCTGCCAGAGGGCGTCGTCAGGCGGGCTCACACCGTCAATCTTCGGCGAAAGCGGCTCCGATCACAAGCCTTGTCTGATCCCATTCGATTACAGCGGTGGGAATCATCGGCACCATGAAAGTCTTCGGCCCCTTTTCGGGGACGGGGGCGCGGGTGATTTCGATGATGTCGGTCGCGCCGAAATTTTCGATCGCAAGCACACTGCCGACGCTCTCTCCGGTGTCGGTGACAACCGGCAATCCGAGCAGGTCGGCGTGGTAGAACTCGCCCTCCGCCAAGGGCGGCAAGGCGTCGCGGGGGACGGTCAGCGCGGTGCCGCGCAGCTTTTCAGCATCCCCGCGCGAGGTGCTTTCGGCCAGCCGCGCAATCGCGCCGCCTTTCCCGTCATCCCGCACCTTGATAAGGGTGAGCGCCCCGTCATTGAAGCTTTTGTGGCTGGAGAGCGTCTGAGCGCCCTCCCCGAACAGCTTCAGACGCACCTCGCCCGCCACCCCATGCGCGCCGATGATGGCGGCGAGGGTGACGGGCTTGGTCATATCAGCTTAGCCTTCGGCCTGTTCTTCGGTCGCTGCTTCTTCAGCAGCCGGGGCTTCCTCAGCAGCAGCTTCTTCAGCGGCAGGCGCTTCTTCGGCGGTGGCTTCTTCAGCAGGCGCTTCTTCGGCAACCGGAGCCGGGGCAGCAGCAGCGGCCTTGGCTTCTTCTTCAGCGGCGCGGGCAGCTTCTTCAGCTTCGGCGATCTTGGCGGCACGCTCTTCAGCGCGCTCCTTGGCCTTTTCGCCGGGCTCACCCTTCTTGGGGTTCACGCGCGCCGCACGCTCAAGGATGCCAGCGGCATCGAGGAAGCGGGCAACACGGTCGGTCGGCTGCGCGCCAACGCCGAGCCAGTAACGGGCGCGGTCTTCGGTGATCTTCACGCGCTCGCCCGAATCCTTGGCGAGCAGCGGGTTATAGGTGCCGATCTGCTCAAGATACTTGCCGTCGCGCGGGCTGCGGCTGTTGGCGACGACGATGCGGTAATAGGGACGCTTCTTGGCACCGCCGCGCGAGAGCCGGATGGAAATGGACATGGAATGCTACCTTTCGATTGGAATTGGATTTGATTTTTGAACTTAAATACTTGAACTGAAACTACTTCTTGCCGCGCGGAGGGCCGCCAAGGCCGGGCAATCCGCCCATGCCGCCCATTCCTCCGGGGCCGCCGAGACCGGGAAGACCGCCTGCGCCGCCCCCCATCCCGGGCATCCCGCCCATCGGACCGCCAGCACCGCCGCCGCCGAACATCGCGGCCAGCCCCTTGAGGCCGCCCATCTTCTTGATCTGCTTCATCGCGCGGGCCATTTCCTGGTGCATCTTCAGCACCTTGTTGACCGTCTGCACGTCGGTGCCGCTACCTGCTGCCACGCGCTTCTTGCGCTTGGCGTTCATCAGATCGGGATTGGCGCGTTCCTTGGCGGTCATCGATCCGATGATCGCTTCCATGTGGACGAGCACCTTGTCGTCCATCCCGGAATTGGCCATCGCCGCCTTGGCCTTCTTCATGCCCGGCATCATGCCAGCGAGCATCCCGAGGCCGCCCATGTTGCGCATCTGCTTGAGCTGCATGGCGAGATCGTCGAGATCGAACTTGCCCTTCTCGAGGTTGCGCGCGAGCTTTTCGGCGTCCTCTTCCTTGATGGCCGCCGCCGCCCGCTCAACCAGGCTGACAACGTCGCCCATGCCGAGGATACGGTCAGCGACAGAGCCGGGGCGGAAGGGCTCAATCGCGTCGAGCTTTTCGCCGGTGCCGGCAAACTTGATCGGCTTGCCGGTGACCGCCCGCATGGAAAGCGCTGCGCCGCCGCGCGCATCGCCGTCCATGCGGGTCAGCACCACGCCGGTCAGCGGCACTTCATTGGTGAAGTTCTGCGCGACGTTGACCGCGTCCTGACCCGTCAGTGAGTCGACAACCAGCAGCACTTCATTAGGCGACGACACGCCAGCGACAGCCTTCATCTCGGCCATCAGCGCATCATCAACGTGCAGGCGGCCCGCAGTGTCGAGCAACAGGACGTCAAAATTCTGGAGCCGCGCCGATTCCATCGCGCGCCGGGCAATGTCGACCGGCTGTTGGCCGACGACGATCGGCAGCGTCGCCACATCGACCTGCGTGCCGAGGATTGCCAGCTGTTCCTGCGCGGCCGGACGGTTGACGTCGAGCGACGCCATCAACGCCTTCTTGCCGTGGCGTTCGCGGATCAGCTTGGCGAGCTTGGCGGTGGTGGTGGTCTTGCCCGAGCCTTGCAGGCCGACCATCATGATCACGACCGGCGGCTTGGCGTCGAAGCGTAGGCCTTCGACCTCCATGCCGCCCAATGTCTCGACCAGTTCGTCATGGACGATCTTGATGACCTGCTGGCCCGGCGTGACCGAGCGGAGCACGTCCTGGCCCACGGCCTTTTCGGTGACGGCATCGATAAAGCGGCGGGCAACGGGGAGCGCGACGTCGGCTTCGAGCAGCGCGATCCGCACTTCGCGCATGGCATCGCGCACGTCCTGCTCACGCAGCGCGCCGCGGCCTCTGAGCTTGTCAAAGACCCCGCCAAGACGGTCAGACAGCGTGTCGAACATCGCCAACTTCTCCACCCGGACACCGCAGCGCCCGAAAAATGCGAAAAACGCCGGCGGACGAAACCTCGTCGGCCAGCGTTGCGAAATTGCGCCCATAGTGGGCTACATATTCCGACTTTGATCAGGATGACTGGTGGAGCCTAGCGGGATCGAACCGCTGACCTCAACACTGCCAGTGTTGCGCTCTCCCAGCTGAGCTAAGGCCCCGAGCCAGTCATCATGCTAGCAAGGCAAAGTGCCCTGCTTGCGGGAGGCGGCCATTAGTGGGGCCGCCTCACCTTGGCAAGCGTATTTTGAATGATCCGGCGCGATAATCGCCAAATCGGTGTTTGGTCTGTCAAACGGTTGCGCAGCAACCGCAAGGCCGACCGGCCGCCCGCAGCGATGCGACCGCGAGGTCGCATGAGCGAGGATTTCGCACCCCGGACGGGGTGCGGACCATCAATTCTCGTGATCTTCGTCGTCACCCGAAGTGGCAACGCCCAGATCGTCGTCGCCGCCGAGGTCGACATCATTGTCGGGCGAATCGCCGTCCTCGTCGATGTCCTCGATGTCTTCCAGATCATCGATATCGTCATCGCCGCCGAGATCGGCGTCAGCATCGACATCCTTCTTCTTTTCGACTTCCTCGAAGGGAATCGGCTGCTTCGACTTGAGCACCGGCTCCGGCGACCATGTCTCACCGCATTCGATGCAGGTGACCGGGTCTTCCTTGCCGAGATCGTAGAAGCGCTCCGCGCACTTGGGGCAGGTACGCTTGGTACCCCATTCGGGCTTTGCCATCTGTATTCCTCAAACTGGCCGCCCCCAAACCAGGGCGGGCGAAGCGCAGGTGCGAATTCGCGGGATTGCACGAGAATTGTGGGTTCCGGCCTGACTTGATTCAAGGGCCTTGGTATCGAGCGCCTTGAATCAACGGGTCGGGCCCGATGCGCGGCGCGCCTTGCCAGAAGCGCGGGGCGCTGTCAAAGACCGCCGCCTCATGACCAGCCACCGTTTCTCAGCCCTCGGCCCGCTCACCGGCGCGATCAGCGTTCCTGGCGACAAGTCGATCAGCCACCGATCGCTGATGTTTGCCGGGCTCGCGGTGGGCCGCAGCACTATCGCCGGCCTGCTGGAAGGCGAGGATGTGCTGGCCACAGCCGCCGCGATGCGGGCGTTCGGCGCGCAGATTGCCCGTAACGAAGACGGCACCTGGACGGTGGACGGCGTCGGCGTCGGCAGCCTGCTGGAACCCAAGACCGCGCTCGACATGGGCAATTCGGGCACCTCGACCCGGCTGCTGATGGGGCTGGTCGCCAGCCATGCCATCACCGCGACCTTCGTGGGTGATGCGAGCCTGTCAGGCCGCCCGATGAAGCGCGTGATCGACCCGCTGGCGATGATGGGCGCTGGTATCGAAGCCTCGGCGGGCGGCACCCTTCCACTGATGCTGCGCGGCGCGTCCCCCGCTGTGCCGATCACCTATCGGCTCCCGGTGGCGAGCGCGCAGGTCAAAAGCGCGGTGCTGCTCGCGGGCCTCAACACCCCCGGCATCACCCGCGTGATCGAGCCTGTCCCCACCCGCGACCATACCGAGCGGATGCTGACCGGCTTCGGCGCGAAGCTGGAGGTGGGAGTGGAGAATGGCGAGACCGTCATTGCGATCCACGGCGAGGCAGACCTCAAGCCGATGGATGTGACCGTGCCCGGCGATCCCTCCTCCGCCGCGTTCTTCATGGTCGCGGCGAGCATTGTGCCGGGCAGCGATCTCACCATCCGCAATGTCGGCCTCAACCCCACCCGCGCCGGACTGCTCGCCGTGCTGCGCCAGATGGGCGCGGATATCGAAGAAGTGAACCCCCGCGAAGTCGGCGGCGAGCCGGTGGCGGATTTGCGCGTGCGCCATGCGCAGCTGACCGGCGTGGATGTCGACCCGGCGATTGCGCCCAGCATGATCGACGAATTCCCGGTGCTGTTCGTCGCTGCGGCCCTGGCCAAGGGCACCACCCGCACCAGCGGCCTTGATGAACTGCGCGTCAAGGAAAGCGACCGCCTCGCCACCATGGCCGCGGCGCTCACCAGCGTGGGCGCACGGGTTGAGGAGCATGAAGATGGCCTCACCATCCACGGCACCGGCGGCGAACCGCTGCGGGGCAGCGCCAACGGGCGCGTCAAGACCATGCTCGATCACCGTATCGCCATGAGCATGGCGGTGGCCGGGCTGGTCAGCCGCGACGGCGTTATGGTGGACGACACCGCACCGATCAACACCAGCTTCCCGACTTTTATGCCGCTACTCGAAGAGGCCGCGCGGTGAACACTCCGCTCGACTGGCCGAGCATCATCGGCCTGTGCGGCACGGCCTGCATTATCGGCGCCTACGCCTATCTGACGCTGGCCAAGGCGACCAATCCGTTTGTGCTCCATGGCACCAACCTGATGGGCGCCGCGCTGCTGACGGTATCCTTGATCTACCACACCAATTGGGCGAGCCTGGTGCTCGAAGGCTTCTGGGCCGCGATTGCCATTTTCGGGCTGGCCCGGGCTTGGCGGGCGCGCACCATCGAGGGAGAAAAGTCTTGAACATGACCAAGCTTGCCGCCGCCGCTTTTGCCCTGCTGGCAGCCTCGGCGCCCGCAATGGCGCAGACCACTTCCCTGCCCACCGATCCGGCCGCCGATTGGTCGGTCGCGACCTCGGAACACCGCGTCGCGGTGGAAGGCGGCAAGGTCTGGGCGCGGGTTAATGGCACCATCGGTGAGGGCGCGACCCCGGTGATCATCATCCACGGCGGCCCGGGCGGCACGCATGTGAACTTCGGCGGCCTTCTGAGCCTTGCCGACCAGCGGCCGGTGATCCTCTACGACCAGCTCGACAGCGGCATGTCTGACCGGCCGGAGAACCCCGCGAACTGGCGGCCCGAGCGTTTCGTCGCCGAGCTTGAGGCGATCCGCAAGGAACTGGGCATCGAGCGTTGGCATGTGATCGGGCACAGCTGGGGCTCGGCCCTCGCGCTCGAATATGCCGCCGCCTATCCCGAGAACACCGCCTCTGCCGTGCTGAGCGGCACCTTCCTGTCGACCTCGCACTGGATCACCGGCACCAACCTGTTGATCCGCGACCTGCCGGATGATGTCGCCGCCGCGATCCGCGCGTGCCAAGGTCCCACCCCGCCCGCTGCCGAAGTCTGCGAGCCTGCCACCGCCGCCTTCTACGCCGCTTACAACGGCCGCGCTGACCGCCCCGCCCCCTCGCCCGAAGCGCTCGCCTACCGCGCGCGCTATGGCGGCAAGGGGTTCAACGCCACCGTCTACAACGCCATGTGGGGGCCAACCGAATTCCGCGCGTCGGGCTCGCTGGCGAGCTATGACGCCAGCGGGTTGCTGCACCGCGTCGATGGCAAGCGGATTCTGTTTGTGGTCGGCCAGTACGACGAGGCGCGGATCGACACGGTGCAGGATTTCCTCGCCCTGACCCCCGGCGCGGAGTTGGCGGTCGTCCCCGGCGGTAGCCACGCCTTCATCTCGGAACGGCCCGAGGTCTCAGAAGCGATCTACCGCGACTGGATGGCCAGAATCGACCAACGCATCGATGCCCAAGAGAGCGCCGAATGATCATCGCCGTCGACGGCCCCACAGCATCGGGCAAAGGCACCATCGCTAAAGCGTTGGCCGCGCATTTCGGCCTGCCGCATCTCGACACTGGCTTGCTCTACCGCGCGGTCGGTCGGCAGGTGCAATTGCTGGGCGGCAATCCCGATGATCCGCACGATGCCATCGCCGCCTGCGACTTCACGGAAAGCCTGGTTGAGGATGACATTCTGCGCTCAGAGGACGTCGGCGGCTATGCGAGCCGCGTCTCCGTGCATCCGGCGGTGCGTCACGCGCTTTACGAACGCCAGCGTGCCTTTGCCCTGCAAGAGAGCGGCGCGGTGCTCGACGGGCGCGATATCGGCACGGTGATTGCACCCGAAGCGCGTGTGAAGCTGTTAGTCACCGCCAGCGTCGCCGAACGCGCGCGCCGCCGCTGGGCCGAGATGACGGGGCGCGGGATCGACGTCGCCCTCTCGACAATCGAATACGACATCGCCGCCCGTGACGCGCGCGACATGAACCGCAAGGACGCCCCGCTGATGGCGGCACCCGGCGCGCTGGTGATCGACACCACCCACTTCGGCCGCGATGCCGCGATCGAAGCCGCGATTGAAGCGGTGGAGCACAAGCTGGCACGATAGCCCCCCACGCACTTGCAATCTGACCGCTGCGTGGAATATAACGCGTTATATATCGTGTTATGGAGTGTTCGAATGGCGGATGTCGTTGCTCAGATGGGGCCGTCTTTCCTCGGCAGCAGGCTGAAACGGCTCGGTGATCGTATGCAGGCCGGCGCGGCCACCGTCATTACCGAAACCGGATTGCCACTTCAGCCGGGACAAATGGCAATCCTCGCCGCGCTCAGGACGGGCCCAATGTCAGTGGGACAGTTGGCCGAGGCCTGCGGCACCAGTCAGCCGGGCATCACTCGGACACTCGGACAGCTGCGCAGGATCGGCATGGTCACCGACAGTCAAAGCGACAACCACCGGAGCCGAAATGTTGTCCTCTCGAGCGAAGGACAGAACGCGGTTGCCGTGATCGCGAGCGATGTGTGGCCGCGCGTGGGCATGGCGGCGGAACAAATTCTTGCGGCCGTCGACGGTGATTTCCTGCATCAGCTTGAAAAGATCGAAGCCGCGCTTGCCGAAGCATCCATCGCTGACCGTGCGGTCGCAGTCGCGCCCGGTAAGCTGCAGTTACGCGAATTCGAAGAGAGCCTCGCGCGCCATTTCCACGACATCAACGCCGAATGGATTACGGCGATGTTCGCACTTGAACCCACCGATCGCGACGTGCTGGAAAATCCGCGCGAACGGATCATCGCACCGGGCGGCGACATCCTCTTCGTGGAGGCGCCTGGCCTCGGGATTGTCGGCACCTGCGCGCTGCAACGCACCGGCCCTGGCAGCTTCGAGCTGACCAAGATGGGGGTGCGTGAAACAGCGCGCGGACTCAAGGTGGGGGAATTCCTGCTCGAAGCGATTATCTCCCGGGCGAAGGAACTGGGCGCGACCAAGCTGTATCTGCTCACGAGCAATAAGTGCGCAGCCGCAATTCACCTCTACGAGAAGCTCGGCTTCCAGCACGACGCCGCGATCATGGCGGATTATGGCGCACGCTATCAACGCTGCGATGTGGCTATGCGCTATCGCGCGACCGACCCGGCCTAGGGTCTGCCTAGGGCCCGAGCGCCCCATTTCCCTTGCATTTTGGCCCGCCCTCGCCTAGGCGCGCGGCCGTTCACGCAATCCTTGTTGATTGAAGAACCTTCGCGCAATCGCATTCGGCGGCGCGGAGACGTCGGCCTCTTGCCCTGCCAGCCCGCGCAATGGTGCACGGGAAGCAGTTTAAGACCCCGGAAAAACCGGTGGCCGGTAGCACAACGAAACAGGACTAAATCAGCCTATGGCAACCCAGATGCCCACGCGCGCCGATTTCGAGGCGATGCTCAATGAACAACTCGGCGGTGCCGGCGAAGATGGCTTTGAAGGCCGCGTCGTCAAGGGAACCGTCACTGCGATCGAAAACGGCTTTGCCGTGATCGACGTCGGCCTCAAGAGCGAAGGCCGCATCTCCCTCAAGGAATTCAGCCGCGGCGAAGACGACCACGGCCTGACCGTTGGCGGCGAAGTCGAAGTCTTCGTGGACCGCGTCGAGAACGCTGACGGCGAAGCCATGCTGTCGCGTGACCGTGCCCGCCGCGAAGCTGCGTGGGACAAGCTGGAAAGCGAATTCGGCGAAGGCAAGCGCGTCGAAGGCCGCATCTTCGGCCGCGTCAAGGGCGGCTTTACGGTCGATCTCGATGGCGCCGTGGCGTTCCTCCCCGGCTCGCAGGTCGACATCCGCCCCGTGCGCGACGTCACCCCGCTGATGGACGTGCCGCAGCCGTTCCAGATCCTCAAGATGGATCGTCGTCGCGGCAACATCGTCGTATCGCGTCGTGCAGTGCTCGAAGAAACCCGCGCCGAACAGCGCAGCGAACTGATCAATGACCTGGTCGAAGGCCAGATCATCGACGGCGTGGTCAAGAACATCACCGATTACGGTGCGTTCGTTGATCTCGGCGGCATCGACGGCCTGCTCCATGTCACCGACATGAGCTACAAGCGCGTCAACCACCCGAGCGAAGTGATCGCCATCGGCGATACCGTGAAGGTGCAGATTGTCCGCATCAACGCTGAAACCCAGCGCATCAGCCTCGGCATGAAGCAGCTGGAAAGCGATCCGTGGGATGGCGTCGCCGCCAAGTACCCGGTCGGCATGAAGCTCCAGGGTCAGGTGACCAACATCACCGAATACGGCGCGTTCGTGGAACTGGAAGCCGGCATCGAAGGCCTCGTCCACGTTTCGGAAATGAGCTGGACCAAGAAGAACGTCCATCCGGGCAAGATCGTCTCGACCTCGCAGGAAGTCGACGTGATGGTGCTCGAAGTCGACAGCGACAAGCGCCGCATCAGCCTCGGTCTCAAGCAGGCCCAGCGCAATCCGTGGGAAGAGTTCGCCGAGAAGCACCCGGTTGGCACCGAAGTCGAAGGCGAAGTCAAGAACGCCACCGAATTCGGTCTGTTCATCGGTCTGGATGGCGACGTCGACGGCATGGTGCACATGTCGGACATCGCTTGGGGCATCTCGGGCGAGGACGCGCTGGCGCTTCACCGCAAGGGTGAAATGGTCAAGGCCATCGTGCTTGATGTCGATGTCGACAAGGAACGCATCAGCCTCGGCATGAAGCAGCTCGAAAAGGGTGCGCCCTCGGCTGAAGGCGCCACCAGCGGCGGTTCGCTGCGCAAGAACCAGACTGTCACTGTCACCGTGCTCGAAGTGCGTGACGGCGGCCTTGAAGTGCAGGTTGGCGAAGACGGTGCGACCGGCTTCATCAAGCGCGCTGACCTTGGCCGTGACCGCGACGAACAGCGCCCCGACCGCTTCCAGGTCGGCAGCAAGATCGACGCGATGGTGATCGGTTTCGACCGTTCGAAGAAGCCCAACTTCTCGATCAAGGCGCGTCAGATTTCCGAGGAAAAGGAAGCTGTCGCTCAGTTCGGTTCGTCGGATTCGGGCGCATCGCTCGGCGACATCCTGGGCGCTGCGCTCAAGAAGAGCCAAGACTAAGGATAACGCGGACGCTCGCCCACATCGGGTGAGCGTCCCCGGACAATATGAAAGGCCCGCCCGCTCAACCGAGCTGGCGGGCCTTTTCCTTTCCGGGCCGGACCTGTAAGGTCGCTCCCATGATCCATGTTCACCAGTTCCCGTGCCTTAGTGACAACTACGGCTACCTCATCCACGACACCGACAGCCATGAAACGGTTGCAATCGATACGCCGGACGCCAAGGCCTATCTGCTCGAAGCCGACATGAAGGGTTGGAAGATCACCCAGATCTGGAACACCCACTGGCACCCCGACCACGCTGGCGGCAATGCGGCGATCCAGGAGGCGACCGGCTGCACCATCACCGGCCCGGCCGAGGTCGCAGGCAAGTTCCCGGTCGACCGCATCATTGCGCACGGCGACACGGTGACGCTGGGCAACGTCGAAGCGCAGGTGATCGACGTTTCGGGCCACACAAATGGTCACATCGCGTTCCATCTGCCCTCGGCGGGGGTGGCCTTTGTCGGCGATTCGGTCTTCGCACTGGGCTGTGGGCGGATGTTCGAAGGCCAGCCTCAGCAGTTCTGGGACAGCCTGAGCCGCATCAAGGCGCTGCCGCCTGAAACCCTGCTCTACTGCGCTCATGAGTATACAGCGTCTAACGCCAAGTTCGCGCTCCACGCTGATCCCGAGAATGTCGCCTTGCAGGACTACGCCGCCGAGATCGCCGACAAGCGGGCCAAGGACAAGCCGACGGTGCCGACGACGCTCCGCCGCGAGCTGGCGACCAATCCGTTCCTGCGCGCCGACGATCCATCGATGAAGGCGCGCTGGGGCGGCGAGGCTCCGCACGAGACCTTTGCGGCACTTCGGGCGGCCAAGGACAATTTCTAACCCCATGCAGGCCCTCAGGGTCGATCGGCTGACGGACGATCTGTCCGGCGTGACGCTCGCCGAAATCCCGGCACCTGTGCGCGCGCCGGGCGAGGTGCTGGTGCGGGTTCGTGCGGCCTCGCTGAACTTTCCCGATCTGCTGATGACGCGCGGCGAATATCAGTTCAAACCGCAGCCGCCCTTCACCTCGGGCCTCGAATTCGCTGGCGAAGTGCTGGAGGCTGACCCGCCAAGCGGATTTGCCCCTGGCGACAGAGTTATGGGTGGCAACAAGACCGGCGCCTTTGCAGAGCGCGCCAGCGTGCCGGCCGACAAGCTCTCGGCGATGCCGCAAGGCATAGACTTCCCCGCAGCCGCCGCGATGGGCGCAGCTTATTCGACCGCCTTTTCCGGCCTCGTCGAACTGGGCGGACTGCAAGAGGGCCAATGGGTGCTGGTCCACGGCGCAAGCGGCGGCGTGGGCCTTGCGGCTTGCGACCTCGCCCGCGCGCTGGGCGCCCGCGTCATCGCCACCACTGGCTCGCCTGACAAGGTCGACCGGATTGCCGCCCTCGCCCGCCCTGAGGCGGTGATCGTAGCCGAGGGTCGCTTCCGCGAAGCCGTGGCAGACGTCACCAGCGGCGCACTCGCAGACATCGTGTTCGATCCCGTGGGCGGCGATGTGTTCAACGAATCGACCCGCTGCGTCGCTTTCGGCGGCAAGCTGATGGTGGTCGGCTTCACCTCAGGCCGGATCGCCGACATTGCGACTAACATCCCCCTGATCAAGGGCTTCAGCGTGATCGGACTGCGCGCCGGGGAATATGCCCGACGCTTTCCCGAACGCGGCCGGGCGATCCAGAACGCAATCACGCGACTCGCCGATGCTGGAGCAATCACCCCCGCGATTGATCGGACGCTGCCGCTCTCCCGCTGGCGCGAAGGCTTCGATGCGATGGCGCGGCGCGAGCTGGTGGGCAAAGTGGTGTTCGTTCCAAGGGCATAGGCCCACCTCTCAGTAGAGGTATTTGTCCTCCCGCACGGTGAAGATCAGGTTGAAGCCGCTGCCGGGCGCCTTGATCAGCTTGGTCTTCTTGTCACCTTCGCGCCAGACCAGCATCAGCCCCGTCGACGTCGTATCGAGCACCCCGCCATTGCCGTAGCCGATCACACTGCCGAACGGGGCCGTATCCACCTCAGGCTTTCCCCACTGCCCTTCGAACTGCGCCCGCAGCCTTGGGAAGCAATTAGCCGGGGCCAGTGATCCCATGAACGTCACCGTCACCAGCCCGGCCTTTCCGCTACGATAGCCGAACGGTGCCGGGCATCCGGGGATCACTTCGAGCTGCCGCTTGGGCAGGCTGTTCATGAATGCCTTAGCGTCGGCCTTGGGCGTTGCGGTGGTGAACTGTTCCCACAGCACTATGGGTTCACCCATCGTGTCCTGCGCCGAAACTACGGCTCCGAGCGCCAGCAACACGGGGAGACCGACGAAGGCGGAGCGGGTCATCATGTGTCTCACGCTACTGATGCGGCCTACGAGCAGTCAGGGGCGATCAAACCTCACCCGCCACAACAGAAAAGGGCGGCCTCAATGGACCGCCCTCTGCTTGATTGGGAAAACCGGAAACGTCTAAAGCCAGGCAATAACCTCGTCGGCGAGCTTCTTGTCCGCCGCGCCGTCATGGCGCTCGGCAATCAGCTTGCGCGATGCCGCAGCCGCAGCAGTCACAGCCTTGGCCTTGACCTCCGCAATCGCAGCGCGCTCGGCGGCGGCGATCTTGTCTTCGGCCATCTTCTGGCGGCGGGCGACCATCACTTCGCTGTCGGCTTCGGCCTTGGCGAGGATCGCGTCAGCCTCTTCACGCGCGCCAGCCAGCATCGCCTCGGCGTCCTTTTCGGCGCTGGCGATCTTGGCGACATACTCCGCGCGCAAAGCCTCGGCTTCGGCGCGCAAAGTCTTGGCTTCATCAAGCGCCGAGCGGATCGCCGCGATCTTGGCATCGAGCCCGCCGGTGATGATGCCGGGGACCTTCTTCCAGATGAACACCGCGATCAGCACGCTCATCGCCAGCGCGACCCACTGGTACGAATCGAGACCCAGCACGCCGGGTTCGGCATGACCTTCGGCCCCGCTGGCGAGCAGCATCAGAATATCAGCCATGCGCCATCGCCTCCTTGACCGCGGCCTGCGCTGCGGCGAGTTCCACATCAGCGCCGGCGACGCGGGCAACGATGTCGCGCGCGGCATCGGCAGCCACCGCTTCGATTTCGGCCATGGCGCTGGTGCGCGCAGCGTCAATCGCGGTTTCGGCTTCGGCCAGACGACCGTCGAGACGGGTCTGCGCCTCGGCGAGCTTGACGCTGCTGGCAGCCGCGGCCTTGGCCTTGGCTGCGCCGATCACGCCCTGCGCCGCGGCACGGTTGGCGTTTTCACGCTTGCGCCATGCTTCTTCCTCGCTCGTCGCTTCGTCGCGTGCGGTCTGCGCAGCCGCCAGATCGCCAGCGATCTGCTTGTCACGCAAGTCGACCGTGCCCATGATCTTGGGCACCATTCCAAGGCCCACGAACACAAAGGTGAGGCCGAAGAACACCAGCAGCCAGAAGACCTGGCTTGAGAGTGTTGCAGCGATTTGTTCGATCTGAGGCATGATGGGCCTTTGTTACCGCCAGTTCAGCAGCGCACACCGGGCGCGGCAGGACATATCCCGCCCCGCCCGGCGCAGCACGGATCTTAGCGGAAGATCAGCAGAACGGCGATGACGAAGGCGAGCAGGCCGAGAAGTTCGGCGGCCGCGAAGCCGATGAACAGGCGGCCCTGCTGGCCATCAGCGGCACCCGGGTTACGAAGTGCGCCTTCGAGGAACGAAGCGAACACGTTACCCACGCCGAGGGCGGCGAGGCCCGCACCGATCGCCGCAAGACCGGCACCGAGGAGAGCTGCAGCAGTAGCGTCCATGATTATAAACTCCTTGAGAAAAAATCTGTTTGTTATCGGGGGTAGTCGAGAGAGCGTCTCAGCCCTCAGTGAAGGTTTTCCGCGTCGTTGATGTAGAGCGAGGTCAGCAGCGCAAACACATAGGCCTGAATGCCCGCAACGAGGATTTCGAGCGCGCTGATCGCGACCATCAGCACGAAGCTCGGCACGCCGACCAGAACGCCGGTACCAATGCCGCCGCTACCGCCGGCAATGACGAAGCTCGCCAGCACCTTGAGCAGCACGTGACCCGCCATCATCGCAACGAACAGTCGCAGCGCGAGGCTGAAGGGGCGGACCATGAAGGACACGAGTTCGATCAGGCTGATCGGCAGCGCGAGAAACGCGGGCGTGTTCGACGGCCAGAACAGCGAGAAGAAGTGGAAACCATGCTTGGCGAACCCGACGATCAGCACGATCGAGAAGCTCATGATCGCCAGCACGCCGGTGACGGTGAAGTGGCTGGTGAAGGTGAAGGCGTGCACCCCCGGGATCAGACCGACCGGCACGAGGCCGAGCAGGTTCCCGAACAGGATGAACATGAAAAGGGTGAAGATGTAGGGGACATACTTGCGCCCCGCCGCGCCGACATTGGCTTCGAGCAGGTCGTCGATGAAGCCGGTCATGCTCTCGACCGCCATCTGCCAGCGCCCGGGCACCAGTTGGCGCTTCATGCCGCCCGCGACAAACACCCACACCAAGACAGCGGTGATCGCCATCCACAGTGCGGAGTTGGTGAACGCGATGTTGATCCCGTCAGCCAGCTGCCAATCGGAACCCAGAATGGGCTCGATGGTGAACTGCTTCATCGGATCGACCTTGCCGGCCTCGGCTGCTTCGAGATTCTGCACAGCCACAGCCGCGCTTCTTTCAGCTGCCATGATGCCTTCTTCGGCTGCCACGATCGAAAGATCCCCAAATGTTTCACATGAAACGCGCCCCTAGGTAGGGCCTAACGCGGTCTGGAAGGGGCCTAACCCTCACCATCCGGCCGCTGGGCCTCATCTGCGGGACGCGTATTCGCACCTTGCATAATCGTCCTGAAAGCCGACGCCGTTCCAAGGAACAGTCCGGCCAACAGACCCCAGGGCGCGATCCCGAACAATGCGTCTATCGCAAAGCCGATCACCAGGCCGCCGATAATCCCACCCAGAAGGCTGGCCAAAGCGCGGTTGCCGCTGCGGTAATTCGCATCGGTTCCCTTCACCGTTGGCCGGTTGCGTTGTTCTTCGCGCTCGCGTGCGGCCTTGAGCCGCGCTTCGAGCGCGTCGATCCGCGCATCCTCGTGAATGGGTTCTCGTGCGGGTTTCTCGTCGCTCATGTCGCGGTCTCTAAAGGGAAGGCCACGCCATGTGCAACAAGGTGCCCGCCGAGGGCGCCGCCCCCTTAGAAGGGGGGCTGTTCAGTGTCAACATCAGGTCGCCCGAGTTTTGTGCAACTGCGAAGAGGTTTATTGTCCGGCCGCCCGGATGGGCTGCGGACGAATTACGGGCAACGCACGTCGCGAACCGGCGGTTCGGCGGTGCGGGTCTGCCAGCTACCATCGGGCGCGCGATACTTTTCGCCCGCCACGGTGCGGGCAATCGCCTCGCATCCTGCAGTCAGCGAATAGGCTTCCAGCGTGGTTTTCTTTTCCTTGGCCTTTTCGGCATAGATCGAGCGGCGCTTGATGTTGATGTCATCAACCAGACGCTGAAGCGCCGGATTCGCATCGCCGACAATGCCGAGGTAGCCGTCAGGCTGCTCGCCCACTTTGCCCGCTTCGCGTGCGGCGGCATAGGCCGGGTCGCGCTGTGCCAGCGCAGGCGTGGCAACCAGGCCAATCGCGGCCAGAGCGGCAAGCCCTGCAAGAACTGAATTGCGCATTGAAGTTCCTCCTCGAAGCGGCACATCCATCAAAAGATGTCCGCGTTCTCGTCAATCGTATTGGCCGCGTCTTCCGCGAGGGCATAGAGAACCTCTGCCCTGATGTTGATATCAAGCTGGATCACGATCGGCTTGTCGGGTGCCTGAATATTGATGCACCCTGACAACATCGCCCCCAGACCCGTCAACGCGGCCATTGCCTTCACACCCGTTCCCCTTGCGCCACCTCGGCTATGGGTTGCTCTGACATTGCAGAGGGATCGGGTCAAATTCAGGTGCGGCATGACAGAGGATCGCTTTCTGGAGGTTGAACGGATCAAAGGCGGGACACGGCGCGTCATGGCTTCGGCGGCGTCGTGGCTAGTTCTGGCGTCGGCGCAGGCTCGGTCTGGCGCATGATCAGCTTGCCGTTTTCCATCCGCAGCAAGCCCATATCGAATGGATCGCCCCAAGCGGTCGGATCAGAATAGCCGCGTGCGATGATCGCCAACTGCGAGAAGTTCTGCGAGCGGACATTGATCTTGAACTGGATCGGCAGCTTGGCGAGTCGCCGAGTGATGAAATTCTGGCTGGTGCCTGCGCCCTGGCGCACCCCATCGAAATCGAAGCTGGTGATGATCTCGCCCGCCAGATCGCCCGCAAGGCCGATGCGCATCTGCCGGTAATCGAGCGAGCGCAGCGCCGAAAAGGCGTAATTGCCCATCGCGCCCAGATCCTCGTAGGTCAGCTCGCCGATATAGGCGACATTGCCGCCGCCCGCGCGGCTGAGCAGCAGGCCGCCTTCGATCCGGCCGTTGCCATTGGCATCGAAGATGATCGGCACGGTGCCGTCAAAGGTGCCGGTGGCGCTGAGATTGGTCAGTTCCATCTCGGACACAAAGGTCGCCGCGTCCAGGCCGACGATCTCGAACACATAGCGGCGTTCTTCAGGCTGGCTGAAGTCCATCTCCAGCGGGCGCATTTGCAGCGTGCCGCCCATGAACGGGAAGCGCGCGTCTTCGAGGCTGAGGAGCGTGCCGTTTTTCAGCTCGAACTGCACCTTGCCGGCCAGCACTTCGACGCCGGGATTGATTGCGGCAATGGTGACGGTCTGATCGGGCGCGGTGGTGAGGTTGATGAGATCGGTGAAGACGATCTTGCCCGCCAGCCCGCGCACCGGGCCAAAGGCGGCGGCCAGATCGAACCCGTCCGAGCCGAAGGTGCCGCTGCTGGTGATCGCCTCGCCATTCCAGTCCACCCGCCCCTCGCCCGTGATGGTGCCATCGGCGAGGGCGATGACCCCCTTGGCAAGATAGGTCAGGTCTTCGGGCTGTAGCGTCCTGTCGAACACCAGCCCCGGCACGGACAACAGCGCGCGGCCCGCAGCGGTGTCGAGATTGTGGGTTATCGCCACATTGGCGACGCCCCGACCCGATTCGGGGTGGCGCAGCAACGAGTCGGCCGTGATGCGGTTGTCGGCCAGCGTGAGGCTCGCGCCGTTGGCGGTCAGCGGAACAAACCGCGCCTCGCCTTTCGCCGGACGGTCGGAGAGCGTGAAGGCAGCATTATCGAGCCGAAGGATGCTATCGGCAAAGCTCCAGCGCCCGGTGATCGCGTCCAAATCGAACGGCACTGCCGCCAACCGCGCTGAGCCGCCGGTAAATGCGCCTGCGACATCGCCTGCAAAGCTGCCGGTGAGGCTATCGGCGGCCATCCGCACCTCGCTGTCGCCAGAGCCGATCTTGGCAGCGAGGCCTTCGATGGCGAAGGGCTGAGGATAGCGCAGCACCACGCGATTGGCGGCTAGGCTGGCGGGGTTCTCTCCCAGCGTTCCCGCAAGGTTCAGCGGCCCGGTGCGCGCGGCAAGGCTCAATGCGTCGCGATAGGCGAGGATCGCGCCATTACCCTCGGGACACAAGGTGATCTGCTGGCCATCGAGCGCGAGGCCCGACAGCGCCAGCTTGGTGAACCGCAGCGGGGTGCAGCGCTTGCCCATCGCCAGCCCGCCGGCGGATGACCAAGTCCCTTCGAGCGGCAAGGCAAGATCATTGACTGCCCCGCCCGGCAGATCGCCACTCGCGGTCACCAAGCCGTCAAACTCAATCGTCCGGCTCGGCGTAGTGCGCACGGTCAGGCGCGGGAGTGCGAGGCGGTTGGCGCCCGCAGCGTAGTCTGCCATCGCCATCCGCAGCGTCCAGCCGCCCGCTTGCTGCTGCATTCGGCCATTGATGCTGGGCAGCCCCTCCCCGCCTGCCAGGATATTGCCGCCGAGGCCCGACACGCCCTGTGCGCCGAGCCGCGCGCTCAGGCGGGAAAGCGCTAACACGCGGGTGCCGCTGCGGGTTGCGAGGCTTGCCTCAGGCACGATCAGCGATGCGTCGGTGCCCTTGTGGCGGATGATCCCTTCAGCGCGGACACTCGCACCATCCAGCGCACGGGTCGCAGCGCCGCGCGCCTTGGCGATGAGCGGGGCAAGCAAGGTGCCTTCAAGCCCGCGCTCAGCGGCGGCGAGGCTTGCGGCAATGTCGTTGGCAGGGGCAAGCCCGACCCCGCGCACAGTGCCCTCCCACTGACCGCTGGAGCCATCTGCCGCCCCGCGCCAGCTCCCCTCCGCAGCAAGTCGCGTCAGACGGCCCTGCGAGCTGGCCACCCCAGTCAGCGCAAGCTCATGGCCGAGCGCGAGGCGGCTGGGCGACCAGTTGACCTTCGCCGTGCCCACAAGGCTCGCGCCGGTAACGTCGGCAAACGCCGCGCGCTGGCCGGTGACGCGCAAGTCGGCTTCGGCGGCGGAAAAATCGGAATTGAGGCTCATCAGCGTGCCGATGTCGGCCTTCGCGAGACTTGCGCCGCCGCAGGCAAGCCCGCCGATCCGCAACGGGCCATCAAGCCGGGGGGCGCCGTTATCTGTGGCAAGCTTGCCGTCGAGCGTAGCCGTCTCGGCCCGACAGCCCTCGACCCCGATCCCCGGCGCCGTGGCCGCGAGGGTTCCGGCGAACCCATCGTCGATCCGGCCCGTTCCTTCGAGCTTCACGCCGACCCGCCCGTAGTCGCTCTCCAGCAGCGCGCGCGCATCGCTCAGCGTCACGTCGATGGCGGGCAGCGCAGGCGGCGCATCCGAGCCTGTGAAAACCAGCGGATCGAGCGCGCCGAGACTGAATACGCCACCGCGCAGGCTGGCAAACAACCGTGCGCCCTCTACACGCACGCGGCGCACCTCCGGCCCGGTCCAACCAACGCTGGTCTCGATCACCATCCGTCGCACGGTGAGGTCAGGCCGCGCCGGATCCCCAATCACGAGATTTTCGATCACCTGCGCGTTCGGGCCAATGCTGACGATGTCATAGGTCGCAGGAACGCCGCTTTGCTGAAGATAGCTGTCGATCACGTTGCCCGCGATTCGTTCGCGGGTGAGCCAGGCGGTGCCTGCGCCAAGCAAAACCGCCGCGCCCAGCCCGAGCGCGATGCGGCTGCGCCAACGGCGCGGTCGGAGCCGCGGCGTGCTGCTGCCCTCCGGCACGGTAATGTCCTGCGCGTCCGCTTCCGGCATCGTCTCTGACCCTTGCGCGCATCATCGCGCAAAGGCAATGAGGCTGAATAGCCCAACGCTTTCCCGGAGGTCGCATTGCCGGAAGCTGAAGACACTTTCTCGTTTCTGGACGGCGCCGTGCCCGACTTCGATGCCGGCAAGGCTGCGGGCGATGGTCACCGCGCGCGGCTGCGTCAACGCTTGCTGACCGGAGGGGCCGAGGCGCTGGCGGATTACGAAGTGCTCGAATACCTGCTGTTCGCCGCCATCCCGCGCGGCAATACCAAGCCGATCGCCAAGGCACTTTTGGCCCAATACGGGAGCCTTGCAGGCGTGCTCAACGCCGATCCCAAGGCCTTGCAGCGCGTAAAGGGCGTGGGCGAGAACAGCGCCGCCGCGCTCAAGGCCGTCGCCCTCGCCGCCCGCCGGATGGCGCGCGGTGAGATCATGGGCAGGCCGGTGCTCGGCAGCTGGCAGGCGCTGATCGACTACCTCACCACCGATATGGCGCATCTGACGGTCGAGCGCGTCAGGGTGCTCTATCTCGACACCAAGAACCGGCTGATCGATGATCACCACGTCGGCGACGGTTCAATTGATGAAGCCGCAATCCACCCGCGCGAAGTGATCCGCCGGGCGATGGACGTGGGCGCGAGCGCCATGATCCTCGTTCACAATCACCCCAGCGGTTCGCCCGAACCCAGCCGCGCCGACATCCAGATCACCCAGCGCATCGCCGAGGCGGGGCGGCACATGGGCGTGACCGTCCACGACCATGTCATCATCGGGCGCGAGGGGCATACTTCGCTGCGGGCCAAGGGCCTCATCTAGCGCTCTTGCCATCCGCGCCCCGCCCGCCTAGCCCGCGCGGCGAGAATTCAGCCCCAAATGGAGCCGCCGATGGTCCCCCGCTATTCCCGCCCTGCCATGACCGCCCTGTGGGAGCCTGAGGCGAAATATCGCATCTGGTTCGAGATTGAGGCGCACGCGACCCAGAAGCTCGCTGACCTCGGCGTCGTGCCGCACAGCGCGGCCAAGGCGCTATGGGACTGGTGGGCCACCAATCCCGCGATTGATGTCGCCGCGATTGACGCCATCGAAGCTGTCACCAAGCATGACGTGATCGCCTTCCTTGACTGGGTGGCGCAGCAAGTCGGCGAGGAAGCGCGCTTCATGCACCAGGGCATGACGAGTTCGGACGTGCTCGACACCACCCTGTCGGTGCAGTTGGCCCGCGCGAGCGACCTGCTGCTAGCCGATCTCGACGCGCTGCTCGCCGCGATCAAGACCCGCGCCGAGGAGCATAAGTACACCCCCACCATCGGCCGCAGCCACGGCATTCATGCGGAGCCGGTGACCTTCGGCCTGAAGCTGGCCCAGGCCTATGCCGAGTTCGACCGCTGCCGCGCACGGCTGGTGGCGGCGCGTGCCGAGATCGCGACCTGCGCGATCAGCGGCGCTGTCGGGACATTCGCCAATGTCGATCCGGCGGTGGAGGCTTACGTGGCCGAGCAGCTTGGCCTCGAAATAGAGCCGGTGTCGACGCAGGTGATCCCGCGCGATCGCCATGCGATGTATTTCGCCACGCTCGGCGTGGTCGCCAGCAGCATCGAGCGCCTCGCGACCGAAATCCGCCACTTGCAACGCACCGAAGTTCTGGAAGCCGAGGAATATTTCTCCCCTGGCCAGAAGGGTTCATCGGCGATGCCGCACAAGCGCAACCCGATCCTCACCGAAAACCTCACCGGCCTTGCCCGGCTGGTGCGGTCGGCCGTCACCCCGGCATTGGAGAATGTCGCGCTATGGCATGAACGCGACATCTCGCATTCCTCGGTCGAGCGCTTCATTGGCCCCGATGCCACCATCACGCTCGACTTCGCGCTCGCACGGCTGACGGGGGTGGTCGATAAGCTGCTGATCTACCCGGCGCGGATGGAGAAGAACCTCAACCGCATGGGCGGCCTCATCCATTCGCAGCGCGTGCTGCTGGCGCTGACGCAGGCGGGGCTGACGCGTGACGATTCCTACCGGCTCGTCCAGCGCAACGCGATGCGCGTGTGGGAAGCCGACGGCGCCTTGAACCTGCTCGATCTGCTCAAGGCCGACGCCGATGTCACCGCGCGGCTTGCGCCGGAGCAGCTCGATCAGCTGTTCGACCTCGGCTACCACTTCAAGCATGTCGACACGATCTTCGCACGGGTGTTCGGGTGACAGCAGCGATGCTGGACTCATCGGCACAATTGCTTAGGTTCGCAGCCGTCGCAGTCCATCGGGAGAGGCAGACTTCGTGAAGATCCTTCGCACCATCCTGTGGGTTCTGGTCGGCATCGGCTTCCTGATCTTTGCGATCTACAACTGGCAGCCAGTCGAGCTGACGCTGTGGCAGAATCTCGTGCTGGAAACCAAGGTGCCGGTGCTGGCGCTGTTGGCGTTCTTGGCGGGCTTCTTGCCGATGTGGGCGCTGCATCGCAGCGTGGTGTGGGGTCAGAACCGCCGCATCCGCGCGCTGGAAACTTCGCTCAAGAACACCGCCATGGCCCGGCAGCGCGAGACCCAATCGCCCGCCTTGCCGGTCGGTGATAGCGTAGTGGATAGCCCTTTGGACAAGCCGGGCACAAAGTCGGGAGAAGTGGCCGATCCATTCGGCCCCGCCGACACTGGCGCAGACGGAGGCGGAAAATGAGCAACCCGGTCTATCTGGCACTCGATGTGCCGAGCCTCGAACCGGCCAAGGCGCTGGTCGAGAAGGTCCGCTCGCATATTGGCGGGGTGAAGCTAGGCCTTGAATTCTTCTGCGCCCACGGCGCGCACGGGGTGCACGAAATCGCGCATCTCGGCTTGCCGATCTTCCTAGATCTCAAGTTCCACGACATCCCCAACACGGTCGCGAAGGCGATGCAGGCGATCCACGTCTATGAGCCCGCGATCGTCACCGTGCACGCCAGCGGCGGGCGCGCGATGATGGAGGATGCCAAGGCCGCCGCTGCCGAAGACTGCAAGGTGGTCGCAGTGACGATGCTCACCAGTCTCGACACCAATGATCTGACCGCCACCGGCGTCTATGGCAGCGCCGAGACGCAGGTGATGCGGCTTGCGGAGCTGGCCCATGCGGCGGGCCTCGACGGGATCGTTTGTTCGGGGCAGGAAGTCGGGATGGTCAAAAAGGCGTGGAAGGACGGTTACTTCGTCGTCCCCGGCCTGCGCCCATCCGGCGGCGGCACTGGCGATCAGAAGCGTGTCGTGACGCCGAGACAGGCGCGCGACAACGGCGCAAGCGTGCTCGTCATCGGCCGCCCCATCAGCCGCGCGGACGATCCGGTCGCGGCAGCGCGGGCGATCGAGGCGACGCTTTAGGCGCTCTTGTGGCGGACACGGCCACCCCCAACCTCCCCGCCCGCGATTTCGCAGCAACGGCGGCGTTCTACGCTAAGCTCGGGTTCGAGGAGGATTACCGCTCGGACGGGTGGATGATCCTTTCGCGCGGGGATGTGACGCTGGAGTTCTTTCCATACCCCGATCTCGACCCCTACCAGTCGTCGTTCAGCTGCTGTCTCAGGCTCGACGATCTGGGCGCAATAATGCGGCGGGTCGAAGCCAGCGACGTGCCGGACGCACGCGTCGGCGTCCCGCGCTTTCACCCCGCCGCGCCTGATCCGAGCGGGCTGACGATCGCCTATCTGATCGACCCCGATGGCACGCTGCTGCGGCTGATCCAGAACGATTGATGCCGAAGCCTTCGTCACCCTGAACTTGTTTCAGGGTGCATTTGTCCATAGGCGCCAGAGTCTCGTTGCGCCGCGATAGATGCTGGAAGCACAGCTCTGCAACGCAGAAACGAGTTCAGCATGACGAAGTTGGACAAGAGACAGCATGACCATCACCCCCGCCACTCCGACCGATACGAGCGCTTTGAAAGCGCTGCTCGAAGCTGCCTACCGCGGCGATTCGGCCCGGCGAGGGTGGAACCACGAGGCGGATATCCTCGATGACGAGCGGACCGCGCCGGGCGAGATCGAGGCTTTGCTGGCTGACCCTGCCGTCACGATCCTAACCGCACGCGATGATTATCATCTGATCGGCTGCGTGGCGGTCACCCGCAAGAACGCCAGCCTCGCCTATCTCGGGATGCTGTGCGTGCTGCCGACCTTGCAATCGGGCGGCATGGGTCGCCGCTTGCTCGATGCCGCCGAAGACCTCGCCCGCACCCACGGGATAGCGGCGATTGAGATGACGGTGATCGACAGCCGCGACAGTCTGATCGCGTGGTACGAACGGCGCGGCTACCACCGCACCGGCGAAACCCGCCCCTTCCCCGTGCCGCGCGATCCGCCGGTGACTTTTGCGGTGCTGGAAAAGCCGCTCGGCCCGGCGTAAGGGCGCGCGCATGGCTGACACCCTCGTCAAGATTTGCGGGATCTCCACCCTTGAAATCCTCGCGGCTGCGGTGAAGGCAGGGGTGGATTATGTCGGACTCGTCCATTTCGAGAAAAGCCCGCGCCATCTCTCGCTCAGCCAAGCAGCGCGGCTGCGCGGCTTGGTGCCGCCGCAGGTCAAGGTCGTGCTGCTGGTGGTCAACCTTTCCCCCGCGACGCTCGCAGAGGCGGTGCGCGAGGTGCGGCCCGATGTGGTGCAATTCCATGGGCAGGAGACCCCCGAAACCCTCGCTCGCTTCCGCGCCGCAACCGGGGTCGAGGCTTGGCGCGCGCTGGGCGTGCGGGATGCTGGCTCGCTTGCCGATGCCGCACAGTTCCATGGCGCTGCGGACCGCTTGCTGTTCGATGCTCCCTCTTCGGGCCTCCCCGGCGGCAACGGCACACGCTTCGATTGGGACCTGCTTAAGGCCTACAAGGCGCCGACCCCCTGGGGCCTCGCTGGCGGCCTGACCCCCTCCAATGTCGCCGACGCGATCAGGCTGACCGGCGCGCCGCTGGTCGATACCTCCTCGGGCGTCGAAAGCGCGCCGGGGATCAAGGACGTGGACAAAATCGCCGCCTTCTGCAAAGCGGCGCAGCAATCCTAGCCCCATCCGTTCGCCCTGAGCTTGTCGAAGGGCCGTCCTTCTCTTATTCGCTGAGCCCGAAGAAAAAGCAGGGCTTCGACAAGCTCAGCCCGAACGGAATTTTATGAACACGCACCTCAACTCCTTCCGCACCCAGCCCGATGATCGCGGCCATTTCGGCCAGTTCGGCGGGCGCTATGTCGCTGAAACGCTGATGCCGCTGGTGCTCGATCTGGAGCGAGAATATCGTAAGGCGCAGGTTGACCCGGCGTTTCAGGCCCAATTCGATGATCTGCTTGAGCATTACGTCGGCCGCCCGAGCCCGCTCTACTTCGCCCCGCGCATCACGGAAGAACTCGGCGGCGCACAGGTGTGGTTCAAGCGCGACGAGCTCAATCACACCGGCGCGCACAAGATCAACAATTGCATCGGCCAGATCCTGCTGGCGATGCGGATGGGCAAGACCCGCATCATCGCCGAGACCGGCGCGGGCCAACACGGGGTGGCGACCGCGACGGTCTGCGCGCGCTTCGGCCTGCCTTGCGTGATCTACATGGGCGCTGAAGACGTGAAGCGGCAGGCACCAAACGTGTTCCGCATGAAGTTGCTCGGCGCAGAGGTCATCCCCGTTACCAGCGGCGGCGCGACGCTGAAGGACGCGATGAACGAGGGCCTGCGCGATTGGGTTGCGAACGTCCACGACACCTTTTACATCATCGGCACCGCTGCAGGCCCGCACCCCTATCCGGAGATGGTGCGCAACTTCCAGAGCGTGATTGGCAAGGAAGCCCGCGCCCAGATGCTCAGCCGCACCGGCCGCCTGCCCGATCTGCTGGTCGCCTGCATCGGCGGCGGATCGAATGCGCTGGGGCTGTTCCATCCGTTCCTCGATGATCCGAGCGTCAAGATGCTCGGCGTCGAAGCGGCAGGCCACGGCCTAGACGGCGATCAGCACGCCGCCAGCCTGCTCGGCGGCTCCCCCGGCGTGCTCCACGGTAACCGCACCTATCTTTTGCAGGACGAAGACGGTCAGATCACCGAAGGCCACTCGATCAGCGCAGGCCTCGATTACCCCGGCATCGGGCCGGAGCACGCATGGCTGAAGGAATCGGGCCGCGTCGATTACACCGCCGTCACCGATGACGAGGCGCTGGAAGGCTTCCAGCTGCTCTGCCGCACCGAGGGGATCATTCCCGCTTTGGAACCCTCGCACGCCATCGCCGCCGTGGCCAAGGTCGCGCCGACCATGCCCAAGGACAGCATCGTGCTGATGAATCTGTGCGGGCGCGGGGATAAGGACATTTTTACGGTGGCCGAAAAGCTGGGAGTTGAATTGTGAGAGATTTGCTCGATCGCCATGCTCTGATCCTGTTTGTCGCATTCAACATGGTCGCAATCGCGGGCACATCATACGTCCACGGAAAGTACGGCGTGCCGCTGCCGAACCCTCTTTGGATTGTCGCAATCAGCGGGATCGCCGCTCTGGCTATCCGATCTGTTGCCAAGTCTCTGCGCATATGACCCGCCTCTCCACCACCTTCGCCGCGCCCCGCCCCTCCCTCGTCTGCTTCATCACCGCAGGCGATGGCGACACCGCGGCCAATCTCGATGCGCTGGTGGAAGCCGGGGCGGATGTGATCGAACTCGGTATGCCCTTCACCGATCCGATGGCCGATGGCCCCGCGATCCAGAGCGCCAATCTGCGCAGCCTCGGCGCGGGCACGACCACCGCCGATGTGCTGCGCTACGCGACCGAGTTTCGCGCCCGGTACCCCGACGTGCCGCTGGTGCTGATGGGCTATGCCAACCCCATGGTGCGTCGCGGCCCCGAGTGGTTCGCCGAGGCCGCTGCCGCAGCGGGCGTCGACGGCGTCATCTGCGTCGACATTCCGCCTGAGGAGGACGACGCGCTCGGCCCGGCCCTGCGCGCCAAGGGCATCGCCCCGATCCGCCTCGCCACGCCGACGACCGATGCCGCCCGCCTGCCGCAGGTGCTCGCCGGGTCCGAAGGCTTCCTCTACTACGTCTCGGTCGCCGGGATCACCGGAAAGCAGCAGGCCGTGCAGGCGAGCATTGAAGAAGCCGTGGCGCGGCTCAAGCAATCGACCGATCTGCCCATCGCTGTCGGCTTCGGGGTGCGCACGCCCGAGCAGGCCGCTGCCATCGCCAAGGTCGCGGATGGCGTGGTGGTTGGCAGCGCGCTGGTAGAAATCTGCGGTGAATATGGCGCTGCGGCTCCGGCCAAGCTAAGGGAACTGACCGCAGCCCTCGCACAGGCTGTCCATTCCGCCCGTCAGGAGCAAGTGGCATGAACTGGTTCACCCGCGTCCGCAGCACGCTCGGCTTCTCCTCGGAGCAAAAGACCACCACGGAAAAGGATCTGTGGATCAAGTGTCCGTCGTGCCAGGAAATGCTGTTCGTGCAGGAATATGAGGCGAACCTCAGCGTCTGCCCTAAGTGCGAGCACCATGGCCGGATTGGTGCCGATGCGCGCTTGGCCTTGCTGCTCGATCCCGGGTTCGAGGTGCTGCCGCTTCCGAAGGTCACAGAAGACCCGCTGCAGTTCAAGGATACCAAGAAGTACACCGACCGCTTGAAGGCTGCGCGGGCGGCCAATCCGCATGAGGACGCCTTCGTGGTCGGCTCCGGCTTCATCGAGACGCGTCCCGCCGTGGTCGGCGTGCAAGACTTCAGCTTCATGGGCGGCTCGATGGGCATGGCCGTGGGGCAAGCCTTCTGCGAGGGTGCGCAGAAGGCGCTCGACCGCCACTGCGCTTATGTCGTGGTGACGGCAGCGGGGGGCGCGCGGATGCAGGAAGGGATCCTCTCGCTGATGCAGATGCCGCGCGCGACTGTGATGACGCGGCGGCTGAAGCAGGCCGGGCTGCCCTATATCGTGGTGCTGTCCGACCCCACCACGGGCGGCGTGACCGCTAGCTACGCCATGCTCGGCGACATCCACATTGCCGAGCCCGGCGCGTTGATCGGCTTTGCCGGGCAGCGTGTGATCCAGGACACGATCCGCGAACAGCTGCCCGAAGGCTTCCAGCGCGCCGAGTACCTCCACAAGCACGGGATGGTCGACATGGTCGTGCCGCGCCGCGAGTTGAAGGCGACGCTGGGGCAAGTGCTCGACTACCTTCAACCCGTGAAGGCCGCCTAACCCGCTCCTTCCAATGAAGCCGCTCGATTTCGGCCGGTCGGACGACCCGCGCGTCCAGGCGCAGCTTGACCGGCTGAGCGCGCTCAGTGTGCCGCAAGGGCGGCTCGGGCTGGAGACGATCCGCGCGCTTCTGGACCGCCTCGGCAATCCGCATCGCCAGCTGCCGCCGGTGTTCCATGTCGCAGGGACTAACGGCAAGGGTTCGACCTGCGCCTTCTTGCGCGCGATGCTGGAGGCTGAGGGATACCGCGTCCACGTCACCACCTCGCCGCATCTGGTGCGCTACAATGAGCGCATCCGCTTGGCAGGCGAGCTGATCTCCGACGCGGCGCTGGCCGAGGTGCTGGCGGAGGTGCTCAATGCAGGCGAAGACCTCGCCCCCAGCTTCTTCGAAGTCACCATCGCCGCCGCCTTCCTTGCCTTCAGCCGTACGCCTGCGGACGTCTGCGTGGTCGAAGTCGGCATGGGCGGGCGCTTCGATGCGACCAATGTGCTGGAGCCCGAGGCGCTCGCCGCGTGCGGGATCGCCGCACTCGGCCTTGATCACGAACGCTTCCTCCTCGCGCCCGAGGACGGCGTGCCGCTGGAGCCGATGGCGCGGATCGCGTTTGAGAAGGCGGGGATTGCCAAGCAGGGCGTGCCGCTGGTGACGCTGTCCTACCGCCCCGAGTCCAACCGCGAGGTGATCGCCGCCGCTCAGCGCGCAGGTGCGCCGCTGGCGATGTGCGGCGATGCGTGGGATGTGCGCCCCGGCGTCATGACGACCTACCACGATCAGGTGGGCACCTTCACCTTTCCCCGCCCCGCTCTGGCAGGCGTGCATCAGGTGCAGAACGCCGGACTGGCGCTCGCCATGATCCAGCATCAGGACCGGGTGACGGTTGATCCGCTGGCGATGGCCAAAGGGCTGCTGAACGCCCATTGGCCTGCGCGGATGCAGCGCCTCAAGGCAGGCCCGCTCACCGGCACGCGCGAAGTGTGGCTTGACGGCGGGCACAACCCACAGGCGGGCGCGATGCTGGGTGAGCACTTCGCCGGGCAGCGCCTGCACCTCGTGATTGGCATGATCGAGGGCAAGGATCCGACGGCGGTCACTGTCCCACTCGGCCCCACCCTCGTCAGCATCACCGCTGTGCCGGTGCCGGGGCATGACTGGCATCCGGTGGAAGCGTTTGGCCCCAAAGCCCGCCCTGCCCCCGATGTGGCGAGCGCAATGGCGATGATCCCCGATGACGGCCTCCCCATCCTCATCGCCGGTTCGCTCTACCTCGCGGGCGAGGTGCTCAGGCTCAACCACGAGCTGCCGGACTAGCCCGCTCGCCCCGTGTCCCCGCCCGTGTTGGAGACACATGAGACACTGTCCAAGAACAGAAAATCTCCGGCCCCGCACACCCGCTTTCACGCAGGGAGCGGGAGCGAGAAAAAGGGTCGCCAATCGCTGACGATGTCACCCGCGATGCGAGTAGGAAAGCGCTCGCGCAAAGGATGCTGCCGCCCCGAAGGTCAGACCAGCTCCGGCTCCGGCGGCGGCGCGTTTTCCGGGCGGCCGGAGCGCGCCTGCCGCACCCATTCGATCACGCACAGCACAACCGCGAATGCGCCAATCCCGGTCGTCAGCAGGAACACATCGTAATAGCCCCGCTCTTCAATCATCTGGCCCAGCGCCGGACGGCCCAGCGTCCCCACCAGCATCGTCAGCGAGGACAGCAGCGCATATTGCACCGCGCTATAACCCTTGGCGACCACACTCGAGAGATAGGCGACAAACGCCGCGCCTGCGATGCCGACCGCGATGTTCTCCGCGCCGATGGTCAGCATCAGCCGCGCCATCCGGTCATCCGCACCGAACTGCCCAGCGAGCCAGGTGAAGCCGGTCAGGTCGCTCGCCGCCTGCATCCGCGCGCCGCCAACGGCGAGATCGGCATAGAGCAGGTTGGTCAGCGCCGCGATCACCGCACCCAGTGTCAAAGTGGTCATGCGGCCGATCACCGTCAGCAGCGTGCCACCCAGCGCGAGGCCTACGATCAGCGCGCCGACGCCGAAGAACTTGGAGGCGATCGCCACCTCGTCCTTGGTATATTGCAGCTCGCCAAGGTAGAACGGGTAGGCAAAGCTCCCCCAGATCGCGTCGGTGATGCGGTAGGACAGCACCAGTGCGATCACCAGCACGGCGGCCCATTTCAAACGCCCGATAATCTCCGCCAAGGGCAGGATCAGCGCGCGGTAACCGTGATCGAGTGCGGTGTCGTAAGCCGTGCGCGCGGGCGCGTCGGCAGTCAGCACATGGCGGCCCTGCTTGCGCATTGACTCCAGCCAGCCCGCGATCAGACCGGGGATCACCACCGTCGCGATCACAATCAGTGGGCCCATTTGGGTCACGAACTCGGTCGAGTCCGGACGGGCTTCGGGCGTGGCTGTGAGCGAGCGAACCATGAACACCAGCACCGTCACCAATGCCCAGCCCCACAGCAAGGCGACTGCCCCCAGCGCATAGGCCCGGACACGCGGGGTCATCTGCCCTGCCTGCCGCAATGTGCCAAGGTTACTCCGCTCATCCGCCAACGCCGCCACCGTCCGTTCGGCATCGGGCGCGAACAAGCCGAGGAAGCCCACGAACAGCAAAATGCCGCCCATGCTGGCGAAGACTGTCGGCCAGCCAAGCCGCTCCGCCATGAACAGCGCCAGTGCCCCGCCCACCAGCGCGGCGACGCGGTAACCCATCTGGAATACGGTCGAGAGGATGTCGATCGTCGCCACCTCGTCCGCCACGTCCACCCGCCAAGCGTCGATCACCACGTCCTGCGTCGCGCTGGCGAAGGCACCGATCCCGGCGAGCAGCGAGAACACGCCGAGCGAGGACAGCGGATCGAGCAGCGACAGCACCACCAGAATCCCGCCCAGCAACAATTGCGCGGTCACGATCCATTGCTTGCGCTTGCCCAGCCGCCGCAGCCCCGGAAGGTCGACCCGGTCAAGCGCGGGCGACCACAGGAACTTGAAAGCGTAGGCGAGCCCAACCAGCGAGAATACGCCCATCGTTTCGACATCGACCTTGGCATCGGTCAGCCACGCATAGAGCGTGCCGAGCAACAGTGCGTAAGGCAGGCCCGAAGCAAAGCCGAACAGCAGGACATAGCCGGTCTTGGGATGGCGCAGCGCCGCCATCAGCGCGAGCCAGCGCGACAGGCGTGTGCGGTGTTCTAAGGCGGCTTCGGCCATTGACGATCCCATGCTGTCAGGTGGCGATTTGCGCCAGCCCGGTTTCGTGCCACACTAGGCGCAGGGAAGAGGATGAGAAAAGAGCGATGAACGCCGCAACAACAGATTTGCCCCGTTTGAGTCCGACGCCGGGCCAATTGGCGCTTGCCGAGGCGATCCGGGAGGGCCGCGCCAAGGTCGCTGGCGGAATCCAGACGGTGCCTGCGAGCAATTACACAAGTCCCGATCACTTCGCCCGCGAGAAAGCGGCGCTGTTTGACCGGCTGCCGCAGGTGCTCGCGCCGTCCGCGCTGTTGCCCGAGCCGGGCATGGCGGTGCCGCATGATGCGACCGGCCGCCCGCTGCTCATCACCCGCGACGCCGAAGGGCGCGCGCACGTCTTCCTCAACGTCTGCCGCCACCGAGGCACGCGGTTGGTAGAGGGGAGCGGGGTGCAATGCGCCAAGCGGCTCGTCTGCCCCTATCACGCCTGGACCTACCGGCTCGACGGGGGATTGCTCGCCCTGCCCCGGCCCGAGACCTTCCCGGGGCTCGACAAGGCGGATTACGGTCTGGTCGAACTCCCTAGCCTTGAGGCTGGCGGGTTGATCTGGTTCTCTCCGGTCGCAGGCGCCGATTTCAGCGATGCGCAGGCCTTGGGCAATGATCTTGACGCCTTCGCCCTTGGCAGCGCGCACTTGTTTCGGCGCAGGACTCACATGGTGAAGGGCAACTGGAAGCTCATCATGGATGCCTTCCTTGAAAGCTACCACGTCACCCGGCTCCACGCTGCCACCATCGGGCCATTCTTCAAGGACGGGATCACTGCGGGCGACCAGATCGGCCCGCACCAGCGTTCCGCCGTCGGGCGGCTGGAGGAAATGGAGAGCGTCGACCTCACCGACATGGCGGCGCTGCGGCGGGTGGTGACGTTTGCCTATCAGCTGCTCCCGGCAACCGTGATCGTGCCCAGCCCTGATTACGTCAACGTCATGGTGCTGATGCCACAGGCAGCCGACTTGACCTTGGTGGAAGACTTCATGCTCATCCCCGAAGCGCCCACCACCGAAAAGGCGCTGGCGCATTGGGAAAAGAGCTGGAACCTGCTCGACGGCGGAGTCTTTGCGTCAGAGGATTTCCGCGCCGCCGAACTTGGCCAGCAGGGGCTTTCCTCTGGTGCGGTCGAGCATATCACGCTCGGCACGCTCGAAGGCGGGATCGCGCGGTTTGACCAGATCGTGGCTGAGGCCTTGCAGGCGGCGCCCTGACAGGCATTTGGCCGGTCGCATTTCTGGACGAAATGCTTTAGGCGCGCCCGATGCCCACCCAGCCCCCCCGCTCCGAAAATCGCCCCGAAGGCGACCGTATTGCCAAGCTGCTCGCCCGCGCGGGTGTTGCCAGCCGCCGCGAGATCGAGCGGATGATCGCCGAAGGGCGCGTGGCGCTGGATGGCAAGGTGCTTGATACCCCCGCAACCATCCTCGCCAGCCTCAAAGGGGTGACGGTCGATGGCAATCCGGTCGCCGCCGCCGAAGCCACGCGGCTGTTCGCATTCAACAAGCCCACCGGATTGCTGACGGCCGAGCGCGACATGGCGGGCCGCCCGACGATCTACACGGCGCTGCGCAACGCCCTGCCCGCCGGCACGCCGCGCTTGATCCCGGTCGGGCGGCTCGATTTGAACACTGAAGGCCTGCTGCTGCTCACCAATGATGGCGGGCTGAAGCGCACGATGGAACTGCCCGCCACCCAAGTGCCGCGCACCTATCGCGCCCGTGCGTTCGGCGTGGTGACACAGAGCCAGCTGGAAGATCTGATGGACGGGGTCGAGATCGATGGCGTGCGCTACGGCTCGATCGACGCGAACCTTGAACGTTCCTCGGGCCGCAACCTGTGGATCGAAATGACCATCACCGAAGGCAAGAACCGCGAAGTGCGCCGGGTGCTGGAATATCTGGGATTGCAGGTCAACCGTTTGATCCGCACCGGATACGGCCCGTTCAACCTTGGCGATCTGCCGCGCGGTCAGGCGGTCGAGCTGACCGGCAAGCCGGTGGCGCATTTCCTGTCGGAGATGACCGGCACGCCGATCCCGCGCGGCGGGGTGAAGAAAGCCGACAAGGTGATGATCGCCGCCCCGGAAAAGGCGCCACGCCCCCCGCGTCCTCCGGCCCGCAAAGGCCCTTCCGCTCGCCCGGCGCCGCGCAAAGATGCCACTGCCGCAGTGTTTCCGCGCAAGGAAGCTGAGCCTGCAAAAACCGCCCCGCGCAGAGGCCCGGCTGCGTCCCCTGCACCACGCAAGGGCGCCGAAGCCTTGACCAACGCGCCGCGCAAAGGCGCCCGCGATGGACCCCGCCCGCCGCGCTCGGGCGCAGGAGCGCGCAAGCGTCCGGCTCCGACACGCGGCCTCACCGGGCCGCGAGGTCCGCGCAAATGAGGGTCATCGCAGGCGAGTGGCGCGGTCGTAAACTCGCCGCACCCAAAGGCGACGGCACGCGGCCTACAGCAGACCGCGCGCGCGAAACGCTGTTCGCGATGCTCACGAGTCGCTTAGGCGATTTTGACGGATTGCAGATTGCTGATCTGTTCGCAGGCTCCGGCGCACTTGGGCTGGAAGCCCTGTCACGCGGCGCGGCGCATTGCCTCTTCGTCGAACAGGACCGCGCGGCGGTGGATGTGATCCGCGCCAATATCACGGCGCTGGGCGCGCAGGCCCGTTCGCGGGTTGAGGTGGGGTCGGTGATGCAATTGCGCGCGGCTTCAGTGCCGCTCGACCTGATCCTCGCCGATCCGCCCTACCAATCGGGCGCGGGCGAGGTGGCGCTGGATCGCTTGCTGCGCCTTGGCTGGATCGGTCCGCAGACCTGGATCGCGGTCGAAACCAGCTTCAAGGAAGATGTGGTGATAAAAGGCCTCACGCTCGATGCGGAACGCCGGGTCGGCAAGGGCAAGCTCAGTCTGTTACGACTGGCCGCATCCGATGCCGACCCGGGTCCTCCTGAAGCGGTGGCTTAGCTGCTCAGAGCGTCAAGCTTGGTCTTGATCTGAGCCCAGGCCGATTCGCGCTGACTGTCCGTCAGCTTGGCCAGCGTTTCCTTGTCGCCGTCAGTCAGACGCCAGAACATTTCCTGACGCTCATCGGTCAGCGACCAGAAGTAGTTCTGCGCTTCAGGCGACCAGGCCTGATACGCCGTCTGCTTGTCGGCCGGCCACGAATCCATCTGGGCAACCTGCTCGGCAGTGGGTTCCGGGGCAGGAATCGGCGCAGGCGCTTGGGTTGCGGGCGGCGGTGCCGCTTCGGGCATAGACGGCGAGGCAGTGGTGCCCGGCATCGGTTCAGACGGGGTCTGCTCTTGTGCACCGACCATTGCCGGGGCCATCACCAGAGCCATAGCCGCACCGGCGAGGCCGAACCTATTCAGAGACTTATGCATGGGTATCTCCATTTCTAACTGACCCAAGCACAACGAACGCAAAAATTCTGTCTGGCCGCTCAGTCCCCTGCTGACCTGACATTACCGAGTATGTGGCGGTCAGCCTCAGGCGCAACCCAAGCCCCAGCCAGACAACCTGCCGAGGCCACAGCCCATCGGCAATTGTGGTTGAAAGGCGGCAAGCCGATGCTCCGCCTGCCGCGCGCTGTGGGCAAAGCGGCACCTCGCAGCTTGCCCCTGCGGAAATTGTTCCCTACCTGTTCGCGTCAGACCATGAGCACCAACTTGCCCTCCCCAACGCCAGCGCGCGATTCCGGCCCCGCGCCCGTGCCCGCTTACGCCGCGCGGCTGAACCCGCCGCAGCGCGCGGCCGTGCTCGCAACCGAAGGCCCGGTGCTGATGCTGGCGGGCGCCGGGACGGGCAAGACCGCCGCACTGACCGCGCGCCTCGCACATCTGGTGGCGACCGGGCGCGCATACCCCTCGCAGATCCTCTGCGTCACGTTCACCAACAAGGCCGCACGCGAGATGCGTGAGCGTGTGACCCATCACCTCGGCCCGCAGGCAGAGGGGCTGCCGTGGCTCGGCACGTTCCATTCGATCTGCGCCAAGATGCTGCGCCGCCATGCCGAACTGGTCGGCCTCCAGCACAATTACACCATCATCGACACCGACGATCAGCTGCGCCTGCTCAAGGCTCTGATTGCCGAGGCCGATCTTGACGAAAAGCGCTGGCCGGCGCGGCAATTGGCCGGGCTGATCGACCGCTGGAAGAACCGCGGACTGAACCCCGCCGACTTGGATGCGGTGGAGAACGAAGCCTATGCCAATGGCAAGGGCACCGCGCTCTATACGCGCTATCAGGAGCGGCTGAAGGCGCTCAATGCCTGCGATTTCGGCGATCTGATGCTGCACATGCTGAACATCCTGCGCAGCCATCACGACATCCTCGCCGATTACCAGCGCCGCTTCCGCTACATCATGGTGGACGAATATCAGGACACCAATGCCGTCCAATACCTGTGGCTGCGACTATTGGCGCAGGGGCACAAGAATATCTGCGTCGTCGGTGATGACGACCAGTCGATCTATTCGTGGCGCGGGGCGGAAGTCGCCAACATCCTCAGGTTCGAGAAGGATTTCCCCGGGGCCGAGGTGATCCGGCTCGAACAGAATTACCGCTCGACCCCCCACATTCTGGGCGCGGCGGCGGGCCTGATCCGGGCCAATTCGCAGCGCCACGACAAGACGCTGTGGACCGAGGTCAACGGCGGCGACAAGGTCAAGGTTATCGGCGTGTGGGACGCGCCCGAAGAAGCCCGCCGGGTGGGCGAAGCGATAGAGCGGTTGGAGCGCGAAGGCGCGGCGCTCAATCAGGTCGCGATCCTCGTGCGTGCGCAATACCAGACCCGCGAGTTTGAAGACCGCTTCATCCAGATCGGCATCAACTACCGCATCATTGGCGGCTTCCGCTTCTACGAACGTGCCGAAATCCGCGATGCGCTCGCTTACCTGCGCCTGATCGCGCAGCCGCAGGACGATCTCGCCTTTGAACGCATCCACAACCAGCCCAAGCGCGGGCTTGGTGCCAAGGCCTTGGAGCAGATGCACAGCCACGCGCGCCGCACCGGCCTGCCGCTGGCCGCCGCCGCGCTGCAACTGGCCGACAGCGACGAGATGCCCAAGCGCAGCGCCATGACCATCGGCGGGCTGATGCGGCAGTTCCTGCACTGGCGCGAGGCGTCGGACACGCTCTCGCCCGCGGATCTGCTGCGTCTGGTGCTGGAGGAATCGGGCTACAACGCGATGCTTTCCGCCGACCGCTCACCCGAAAGCGCGGGCCGCGCCGAAAACCTCTCCGAACTCGCTCGCGCGATGGAGGAGTATGAGACGCTTGGCGATTTCCTCGAGCATGTTAGCCTCGTCATGGACAATGACCGCTCGGATGCCGAGGAAACGGTGACGATCATGACGATCCACGCCGCCAAGGGGCTGGAATTCGACAATGTCTTCTGCGTCGGCTGGGAGGAAGGCGTCTTCCCCTCGCAGCGCGCCATCGACGAAGGCGGGCTGGCGTCCTTGGAAGAGGAACGCCGCCTCGCCTACGTCGCGATAACCCGCGCGCGGCGGCATTGCACCATCCTCCACGCGGCGAACCGCCGGATCTATGGCCAGTGGACCAGCTCTATCCCCTCGCGCTTCATCGAGGATCTGCCGGAAGAGCATATCGAGCAGGAAACCACGCTGACGGGCGGCGCGTCACTGTGGCGGGCGAACTGGAGCGAGCAGGACGATCCTTTCGCCCATGTCGCACGCGACCGGCCCGATCGCGCTCAGCAACGCGGCCCCGGCTGGCAGCGCGCTTTGACGTCGGGTTACGACACCAAGCCCGCTCGCGTCCGCGAAAACACCCGCTCAGCCGCCAGCTTCGCCGCGCCCGCCCGCAGCGATATCGCCATCGGGGCGATGGTGACGCACACGAAATTCGGCACCGGCTGCGTGATCGATCAGGAGGGCAACAAGCTCACCATCATGTTCGAGGACGCAGGCGAAAAGCGCGTGCTGGATAGTTTTGTGACCGTGGTGGGTTAGACGCTCGTCAGGTGCCGTTGATGTGGATGTGAGGCCATTCGATTGTGCCGACAACCACGCGCGTCTGTTGGGCGACCCGTCATTTTAGACGGGCCGCACTTAGGCGAGCTCAGCCGAAGCCCACATCCAGAAACCCCGGACGCGGGCCGTTCCATTCGCCTGCGGAAACGGGTTCGTCGTCCTCGTGATAACGTCGGCGCGGCTTTTGCTCGTCACTGGCGGTGACGCGGTCCGTGCGGGGGCCGGGCTTTTCGCGGCGCGGACGTTCCTCGCGCGGGGGACGGGCTTCGCGGGGTGCGCGTTCCTCACGGGGTGCGCGTTCTTCACGCGGAGTACGCTCCTCGCGCGGGGCACGCTCCTCGCGGTCTTCGCGGGCGCGGCGGGGCTTGCGTTCGGGACGGTCCTCGCGCGCTTCTTCGGTGCGAACTTCAGGTTCAGCCTTGGCCTTGGCCGCTTCGGCCTTGGCGATCACTTCGGAAAGGTCGACGCGCACGTCCTCCTTGCCAAACACCTTGATCGCGCTGCCAGTCAGCTTCTCGACATTCGCAATCGCCTCGGCATCTTCTTCCGATACGAAGGTGAAGGCCCGCCCCTTGGCGCCTGCGCGGCCGGTGCGGCCGATGCGATGGACGTAATCATCGGGGTGCCACGGCGTGTCGTAGTTGAACACGTGGCTGACGCCCTTGATGTCGAGCCCGCGGGCCGCGACGTCTGACGCGACGAGGATATTGACCTCGCCTGCCTTGAACCGGTCAAGTTCCTTGATCCGGCTCGACTGGTCCATATCGCCGTGAATCTCCGACGAACGGAAGCCCAGACGATTGAGGCTCTGGTTCAATTCGCGCACCGTGGTCTTGCGGTTGGCGAAGATGATCGCGGTTTCGATCAGGTCGTTTTCAAGGAACCAGCGCAGCGTGTCCTTCTTGGTGCGGGACTTCACCGGCACTTTGAAGGCGGTGATGTCGGCATTTGTGGACGCCGCGCGCGTGGTTTCGATCCGCTTGGGGTTGTTGAGGAACTTCTTCGCCAGCTTTTCGATCGGCGCAGGCATGGTGGCCGAGAACAGCATGGTCTGGCGCGTCTCGGGCAGCTTGGAGCAGATGAATTCGATATCGGGGATGAAACCCATGTCGAGCATCCGGTCGGCTTCGTCGATCACCAGCAGCTCGCAGCCGTTGAGCATGATCTTGCCGCGCTCGAACAGGTCCATCAACCGGCCCGGCGTCGCAATCAGCACGTCGACCCCGTCAGACAGGGCCTTCAACTGGTCGCCCATCTGCACGCCGCCGATCAGCAGCGCCATTTTCAAGTCGTGGTTCTTGCCGTACTTCTCGAAGTTCTCGGCGACCTGAGCGGCGAGTTCGCGGGTCGGCTCGAGGATCAGCGAACGCGGCATCAACGCGCGGCGGCGGCCTGCGGCCATCACGTCGATCATGGGGAGCACGAAGCTCGCTGTCTTGCCGGTCCCGGTCTGGGCGATGCCGATCAGGTCGCGCATCATCAGGATGGTCGGGATCGCCTGCGCCTGAATCGCGGTCGGCGTGGTGTAGCCCGCGTCTTCGACGGCTTTGAGCAATTCAGGCGAAAGGCCGAGATCGGCGAAGGTCATGCGGTGTGTGGTGTCCGAAAATAGCGGGCAGGGTTACTGCCGGGATTGCGGCCCTGCGCGCGGTTAGCGTGGCATTGGGCTGCCGCGCCTTTCCTGCAAATGGGCGCAAAAGTCAAGGAATCGCGCGGGTGGAGCGCGATTGATCAGTCGCGCACTTCGACCAGCTCACGCATGGTCTCGACCTCGCAACGCGCGCCGGTGCGCGATTGCAGCTTGTCACGATCGACACAAAGACGCCCGTCCTTGTTCTTCTCGACATAGAAGCCGGAGTAGAAGTCACGGGCGCGGCACGATTTTTCGAGATTGACCGAGATCATCCGCCGGTCACGCAGGAACAACACGAGCCGGTTGCCGCTACCCGTTTGCACCCCTGCGATGCCGTCCAACGCTACGCATTTTTCCTTGCCGCCTTCCTCGAACTGCGGAGCAACTGCGCGCTGAGGAAGGTCGGCGAGCAAATTCCGTCGCGAGCTCGCCGATTGCGGGGCAATTCGGACAACGACGCGCTGTTCGATGCGGACTTGTCGCACGATGGAGGACTGGCGCAGCGCTGAGAGTGGATTGACCGCAACCGGTTCGGTCGGCTCCTGCCCTGCTGCTGCCACATCACATTGCGGCGCCGATACTGCCGGTCCCGAGCCATCGCTCGCCACGCCAGCCGCCTCTGCCACCAGCGGCAGCAACAGCGTCAGCGGCGCTGCAAGGGCAAACAGGCTATGCATGGCCGGGGAGAATTCTCCTGGAAACGAGCAATTTCGGCAGACGCGCGGCGAATAAGCGGCTCGCCGGGGTGGAGAAGCCGTAGCATCCCCAATTGAACCATGCCTTAACTGTCCGTCAGATGAGGACGAAAGCGGTGGCAAAATCATCGCAGAGTGTGGCATGGAGGCCACAATGAATCACCCTCCCCCGCCCCCTCACGTTCAAGCCGATGCCTTCCTCGCCGAGGCCGCAGCCTTGCTGGGCGTGCGCGGTCTGACCACCGATCCCGAGCGGGTGGATGCCTGGCTAACGGACTGGCGCGGGCGCTACACCGGCCGCGCGCTCGCCCTCGCCTCGCCCGCCTCGACCGCCGAGGTGGCTGCCTTGGTGAAGCTCTGCGCCGCGCATGGCGTGCCGATCGTTCCGCAGGGCGGCAATAGCGGCATGGCAGGCGGCGCAACCCCCGACGCGACCGGCACGGCGATCCTGCTCTCGCTGCGGCGCATGGACCGGATTCGCCACGTTGATCCGGCAACCGGGCAAGCCGTGTGCGAGGCTGGCGTGATCCTCCAATCCTTGCACGATGCCGCCGATGCCGCAGGGCTGCGTTTCCCGCTCACCCTTGGCGGCAAGGGGTCAGCCACCATCGGCGGGTTGATCGCAACCAATGCCGGCGGCACCCAGGTGCTGCGCCACGGTACCATGCGCGCGCAGGTGCTGGGGCTGGAGGCGGTGTTGGCGTCGGGAGAGGTGCTCGACCTGATGACCCCGCTCAAAAAAGACAATCGCGGGTTCGATCTGAAGCAGTTGCTGATCGGCTCGGAAGGCACGCTCGGCATCGTCACAACAGCCTGTCTCCGGCTGCTGCCTGCGCCGATTGGCCGGGCGACGGCATGGGTGGGCCTTGGCGGGATCGTCGATGCGCGCACGCTACTCCGGCAAATGGAGCGCGCGCTGGGCGAGGCGCTGGAAGGGTTCGAGGTCGTGCCTGCGCATTGCCTTGCCTCGGTCCTCGCGCATCAGCCGACGGCCCGTGCACCGCTGACAGAGCCACATGAATGGAACGCGCTGATCGAGTGCGTCTCCCCCTCTCAGGACAGCGCCGCCTTGCGCGAGCGGCTCGAAGCGGGGCTAGGCACAGCGCTCGAACAGGGCCTCATCGCCGATGCCGTGATCGCCGCCAATGACACCCAGGCCGAAGCGTTCTGGGCCCTGCGAGACGGCATTTCAGCCGCCGAGCGCGCGCTTGGCCCGGCGATGCAGCACGATATCTCGGTCCCGGTCGAGAAAATGCCCGAATTCATCATTGCCGCTGCGCCCGCGATCGAGGCCGCGTTCCCCGGTACCCGCGCGGTCGCCTTTGGCCATCTGGGCGATGGCAACGTCCACTTCCACGTCCTCGCTCCCGAAGGCGCCGTACGCGGAGTGTGGGAGGAAGCGGACGGCAAGGACGTCAGCGCGCGGGTCTATGACCTCGTGACGGAATGGGGCGGTTCGATCAGCGCCGAACATGGGATCGGGCAGATGAAGGTCGAGGAGCTCGCCCGCCTGCACGATCCGGTCGCGCTGGCGCTGATGGCGCAGGTCAAAGCCGCGCTAGATCCGGACAATCTGCTCAATCCGGGAAAACTCCTCCTCAACCCACCTGCGCGCGAAGCCGCACGGCTTGCGCGCACGGCAGCAAAGGCTTAAGGGCCGCGCTTTCGACAGCGGGAGCAGTTTTTCCCGCTGATGGGATCAACCACCACCGTTTTCGGAGACGATGTCATGGCCAGCGCGCCGCAACCGCAACTTCCGTTGTTCTACAATGATCTTCTGCCGCTCAACAGCCGTGACCATGCGGACTGGAAAGCCGGCACGCTCGAAAGCGCAGCCTATCTCGCCGCAACCCATGCGATCCCGCTGACCTCGGACGAATTCGTCGATGCCCAGCGCAATTTCCCGATCGTCTTCACCGCTGGTGACAGCCCGCTGCCGATCGCGCTGTTCGGCCTCAACGAAGGCGTGAACACCTTTGTGGGCGACGACATGAAGATCAACGAGGTCGTCTATATTCCCGCCTATGCGCGCCGTTACCCCTTCATCCTCGCCAAGCTCCAGCCGACCAGTGAAGACATGTCGCTGTGCTTCGATCCGTCTGCCGGCCTGATCGGCAAGATGGACGAAGGCCTCGCGATGTTTGACGAAGCTGGCCAGCCGACCGAGTACACGCAGGGCGTGCTTGAATTCTGCCGCCGCTTCGAAGAAGCCGGTCAGCGCACCAAGATGTTCATGGACGAACTCGCCAAGCTCGACATCCTGATGGACGGCGAGATTGCGATCACCCGCAATGACATGCCCGACACGCCGTTCATCTATCGCGGCTTCCGCATGGTCGACGAAGCCAAGCTGCGCGAACTGCCGGCGGCGACGCTCGATGACCTCGCCAAGAACGGCATGCTGATGCTGATCTATGCGCACCTGTTCTCGCTCAACCTGATGCGCTCGCTGTTCGAACGTCAGCTCGCTCAGGGCAAGGTGCCGACGCCTGGTCAGGGCGCCGCAGCACCCGCGCTCAACTAATCCAGCGGGCCGGGGCGGCGACGCTCCGGTGCTGGTTTGCGAAACATGACGGGCAGGCAGGCCAAGGGCCGCCTGCCCGTTTTGCGTTCGGATTGGTCAGCGCGCTATTCGGCGGCTTGCCGCAGGCCTTCATTACCGCCGAGCAAGGCCGTCTCAGCCCCCAGCTCGCGGGTCAGGGCGGCGAGCTGCGCAGCCACGGCGGGCAGGCCCGGCCCCGGCTCGGCCATCTGGCGATCGAGATAGGTCGCGCGGCACACTTCGATCTGCATCGCATGGACACCCGCTTGCGGCTTGCCATGGCGATCGAGGACATAGCCGCCCGAATAAGGGCGGTTCTGCGCTGCGGACACGCCGCGCGTTTCCAGATGGGTGAGCGCCCGGCCCATCAGCGCCGTGTGACACGATGCCCCAAACCGGTCTCCCAGCACGAACACCGGCGCGCGCGCTTCGCCATCGGCGGGACGGAGTGGCGGCATGGAATGCAGGTCGATCAGCAGCGCGGCGCCCCACTCGGCACGAATCTGCGCGAGCGCTGCATCGAGCGCGGCGTGATAGGCGCGGTGAATCCCCTCGATCCGCGCATCAAGTTCGGTCGGAGCGAGCCGTCCGCGCCAAATCTCGCCCGATCCCGGCAGTCGGCGCGGCACGAGCCCCAGTCCGCTGCGTGCACGGGCATTGCTCCGCTGGCCCAGCTCTGACGTCATGACGCCTTCGGGCCGCCCACCCTCGATCATATCCCAATCGATATCATCCTCCGCGCGGTTGAGATCCATCAGCGCGCGCGGCGCGTGGGCGACCAGCAGCGCCGCGCCCGTCTCGCGCGCAATCGCCACGCCGAGCCGGTCGGCATGGCGATCCTCCAGCCGCAGCTGCGCCAACGCAGAATCGCGCATCCGGGCGGTGATCGCGGCTGGATAGGCGCGCCCCGCATGCGGGACCGCCACCAGCACCGGCAGGCTCATGCGCGGCGGCGTTGTCAGCGTGAAGGCTGGCGCATCATTCAGACCCGGCACAAACCCGCCGCTCAGCGAAGCGCGAACCGGGGAAGATGCAGGGCGGGAGGATCGGGAGGGCGGTGACATTCCGCTGCCCTTGCTGACGGGTTTGCACAGGCCTGTCAAAGCCTGATCAGCCGATCGGCATCTACCGCCAGTGTGCCAATTCGCGCCACATCGGATGCATTCCGTCGCACGCACAAAGATTTCTTAAGCCGGTCCTGCTATTGCGCCTTACATGACAGCGACACGCACCCCCCGCATCCTGCTCGCCGAGGACGAAGAGGCGATGCGCGCCTATCTCGAACGGGCGCTCACCAATGCCGGCTACTTCGTCAGCGCGGTCGACCGCGGCACTGACGCCGTGCCGTTGCTGGAAACCGGCGATTATGACCTGCTGCTCTCGGACATCGTGATGCCTGAAATGGACGGGATCGAACTCGCCCAGCGCTGTGCCGAGATTTCCCCGCGCACCAAAGTGATGTTCATCACCGGATTTGCTGCCGTGAGCTTGCGCGCCAGCCGCGAACAGCCGACGGCCAAAGTGCTGTCAAAGCCCTTCCACCTGCGCGATCTGGTGCTGGAAGTGGAACGCGTGTTCGAGGAAGCTGACGCGCTGCGCGGGTAACAGTTCCGAATCGCTTGCACCTTTCTGGGGCTTGCGTTAAGGGCCGCCTCCGCCCCGAAAAGGGGCCGATCCGATGGTGCGGGCGTATAGCTCAGTGGTAGAGCACTATGTTGACATCGTAGGGGTCGCAAGTTCAATCCTTGCTACGCCCACCATCGTGTGATCCAAGACAGCCCGCCCTTTCGGCGGGCTTTTTTGTGCGCTTTCGCCGTGTGCACCAGCACTTGCAAAACTGGCGTCTGGTGCACCGCTTGCAAGCCCCGCCTCCTCTGCTAAAGCCGCCCCGGGATCTGTGAGCCTTTGGACGGGCTCGAAACAACTTCCTGTCGGTCAATCACCACAGCCCTGCGCAGACGGGGCGAGAAGGATAGGGCAACAGCCATGCAGAAAATCAAAGTCGCCAACCCCGTCGTCGAACTCGATGGCGACGAGATGACGCGCATCATCTGGCAATGGATCCGCGAGCGGCTGATCCTGCCCTACCTCGACATTGACCTGAAGTATTACGACCTCTCGATTGAGAACCGCGATGCGACCGACGATCAGGTAACTGTCGATTCCGCCAACGCGATCAAGCAGTATGGCGTGGGCGTGAAGTGCGCGACCATCACGCCGGACGAACAGCGGGTCGAGGAATTCGGCCTGAAGAAGATGTGGAAGAGCCCCAACGGCACGATCCGCAACATTCTGGGCGGTGTGGTCTTCCGCGAACCGATCGTGATCGACAACGTGCCGCGTCTGGTGCCGGGCTGGACTGACCCCATCGTGGTCGGCCGTCATGCTTTCGGCGACCAGTACAAGGCGACCGACACCCTGATCCCCGGCCCCGGCAAGCTTCGCCTGGTGTTCGATGGCGATGATGGCACCAAGATCGACCTCGACGTGTTCGACTTCCCCAGCGCCGGCGTGGCGATGGCGATGTACAATCTCGACGATTCGATCCGCGATTTCGCGCGCGCCAGCTTCAACTACGGCCTCAACCTCGGCTGGCCGGTGTACCTCAGCACCAAGAACACCATCCTCAAGGCCTATGACGGGCGCTTCAAGGACCTGTTCCAGGAAGTGTTCGACACCGAAGGCTTTGCCGAGCAGTTCAAGGCTGCCGGCATCGTTTACGAACACCGCCTGATCGACGACATGGTCGCCTCGGCGCTCAAGTGGTCGGGCAAGTTCGTCTGGGCGTGCAAGAACTACGACGGCGATGTGCAGTCGGACACCGTCGCACAGGGCTTCGGCTCGCTCGGCCTGATGACCTCCGTGTTGCTTTCACCCGATGGCAAGACGGTCGAAGCCGAAGCCGCCCACGGCACTGTCACCCGCCACTATCGCCAGCACCAGCAGGGCAAGTCGACCTCGACCAACCCGATTGCCTCGATCTTCGCCTGGACCCGCGGCCTCATGTATCGCGGCAAGTTCGACGGGACGCCCGAAGTGGTGAAGTTCGCCGAAACGCTGGAGCGCGTCTGCGTCCAGACGGTCGAAAAGGGCCACATGACCAAGGATCTGGCGCTGCTGATCGGCCCCGGCCAAGCATGGCAGACCACCGAACAGTTCTTCGAGACAGTCGCGCAGAATCTCGAAAAGGAAATGGCCAGCTGGGCTTGAGGCCTGGCAAGGGAGCATCATGGCAAGCCGATCAACCGCACGTCTGGAAATCCGCCAGGCCAAACTGAAAGACGTGCGGGCGATCGGCGAGTTGGTGCGCCGTGCCTATGATGATCTGCCCGCCTATACGCAGGGCGAAATCCGCGGACAGATCAACAACTACCCCGAAGGCTGCTTTGTCGCGCTGTTCGATGGCGCGGTGGTGGGATACTGCGCCTCGATGCGGCTCGATGAGCGCGTGGCGCTGTCGGATCACACTTGGGACGAAGTGACCGGCAACGGCTTCGGCAGCCGCCACGATCCGACCGGCGACTGGCTCTACGGCTACGAGCTTTGCGTCGATCCGGCAGTGCGCGGCACTCGGCTGGGGCGCAGACTCTACGAAGAGCGCCGTGCCTTGGCGGAACGGCTTGATCTCACCGGGATCGTGTTCGGCGGCCGGATGCCCGGCTACGCCCGTGCCAAGCGCCGCAAGGCGAACCGTGCGGATACGCCGCAGGAATATCTCGACCTCGTGATCGAGAGCAAGATCCACGATCCGGTGCTCCGCTTCCAGCTCGCCAACGGGTTCGAAGCAGCAGGCATCATGCCCAAATACCTGCCCGAGGACAAAGCCAGCCGCGGCAATGCCGTGCGGATGATCTGGCGCAACCCTTACGTGGACGGCGACGCTCCGCCCAAGCACCGCCTGCCGCGCGATGTCGAAAGCGTGCGCATCGCGACCTGCCAGCTGCAATCGCGCGCAGTCTCTGGCTTCGATGAATTCATGAAGCAGATCGAATATTTCGTCGATGTCGCCGCCGATTACGAAGCGGACTTCATCGTCTTCCCCGAGATGTTCACGGTGATGCTGCTCTCGGCCGAGCCGAAGGAACTCACCCCGCTCGAAGCCATCGAGACGCTGAGCGATTACACCCCACGCATTCGCCAGCGCCTGTCCGAAATGGCCCTCGCCTTCAACATTAACATCATCGGCGGATCGCACCCGACCCGGATGCCCGACGGCGACATCCACAATGTCGCCTATGTGTGCCTGCGCGACGGATCGATCCACGCGCAGGAGAAGATCCACCCCACGCCCAACGAGGCCTATTGGTGGAACATCAAGGGCGGCGACTCCATCGACGCGATCCCCACCGATTGCGGCCCGATTGGCGTGCTGATCTGTTACGACAGCGAATTCCCCGAACTCGCTCGGCGCTTGGTCGATGAAGGCGCGCGGATCATTTTCGTGCCATTCTGCACAGACAGTCGCCAAGGCTACATGCGGGTGCGCTACTGCTCGCAGGCGCGCGCGATCGAGAACCAGTGCTTTGTTGTCATGAGCGGCAATGTCGGCAACCTGCCCAATGTCGCCAACATGGACATTCAATACGCCCAGTCCTGCATTCTCACCCCGTGCGACTTCCCCTTCGCGCGTGACGGGATCGCGGCCGAGGCCTCCGAGAATGTCGAGACGCTGACGATCAGCGACGTCAACCTCGCCGATCTCAGCTGGGCACGCGCCGAAGGCACGGTGCAGAACCTCGCCGACCGCCGCTTCGATCTCTACCGGATCGAGTGGGACAAGCGCGTCGGCAACATCAAGGACCCGCTGGGCGAACAGCACGTCACCGGACAGAAGCAGCCAATCGGACCGCACGGCGCAGGCGGTGGATGACAGGGGCCCAGCGCCACGTTAAGCCGATGGCGTGGCTGGCGAACTGACCCTCTCTCCCTTCCTGTCCGACGCGCTGGTGATCCTCGGCGCGGCGGGAATTGTGATTCCGGTGTTCGCCCGGTTCCGCATCACTCCGATCATCGGTTTCATCCTGATCGGTGTGCTGGTCGGCCCGTTCGGCCTCGGCTCGCTGGTCGAGCGAATACCCTGGCTCTATTACGTCACCATCAGCGATCCCGAACGTCTCACGCCCTTCGCGGATTTCGGCATCGTGTTGCTGCTGTTCGCCATTGGGCTGGAGCTGAGCTTCAATCGCCTGTGGGAAATGCGCAAGCTGGTGTTCGGACTCGGCGCGCTGGAACTGCTGATTATCGGCTCTTCGCTCGCGGTCTTCCTCGGGTTGGCAGGCAGCATGAGCCCCGCTGGCGCGCTGGCGCTCGGATTTGCACTCGCCTTCTCCTCGACTGCGATCGTGCTGCCGATTTCCGGCACCCGCACGCCGGTCGGGCGCGCTGCGCTATCCATGCTGCTGTTCGAGGATATCATGATCGTCCCGATCATCTTCATCCTCGGCGCACTGGCGCCCAATGCGTCAGATGATGGCTGGGGCGGCATCATCGAGACCTTGTGGCAGGGCGGGCTGGTGATCGCTGTGCTGCTGATCGTCGGCCGGTTCGCCCTCCCCCGCCTGTTCGCGCAGGCCGCCCGCACCAAGAACCCCGAACTGTTCCTTGCCGCCTCGTTGCTGGTGGTGATCGGCGCGAGCCTTGCGACGGCTCTGGTCGGCCTCTCGCCCATCGTCGGCGCGCTGATCGCTGGCCTGCTGATCGCCGAAACGGAGTATCACACCGAGGTCGAGCAGATCATGGAGCCGTTCAAGGGCCTCGCGCTGGGCGTGTTCCTGATCACGGTCGGCATGAGCATCAACCTGTTCGATATCGGCGCGCATATTGGCGAGATCGCGCTCGCAGTGGTCGGCGTGCTGGTGTTCAAGGCGGCCGTCACCGGCGTATTGCTGCGGCTGATGGGCGCGCGGCGCAGCACAGCGGCGGAAACCGGCGTGCTGATGGCCTCGCCGTCCGAAACCACGCTGATCGTCCTCGCCGCCGCTACGAGCGCGCTGGTGATCGACATGGAAACCGCGCGCTTCTGGCAGACCGTCACTGCTATTGGCCTCACCATCACGCCGCTGCTGGCGAAGCTTGGCGCGATGATAGCGCGCCGGGTGGACGGGGTCGCCGCGATCGGCGGCACAGATGACAGCGACGATGTCCGCACCATCATCGTTGGCGGCGGCCGGGTCGGTCGGCTGGTGGCCGACATGATGCAGACTCACGGCAAGCCCTATGTGATGATCGATTCCAACCCCGACCTCATCGCCGACGCTAAGCGCGACGGCTATCGCGCGATCTTCGGCGATGCCGCTCGCGGCGATACGCTCGCCCGGCTCGGGGTCGAAGTCGCACCCGCCGTGGTGCTGACAATGGACGAGCCGGTGTTAGCTCAGCGGCTGGTCACGAAGCTGCGGCAGACCTATCCCGACTTGCTGATCGTCGCCCGCGCCCGCGACACGGACCATGCCGCGGCCATGTACCGCGCCGGAGCGAGCCATGCGGTGCCTGAAACGCTGGAAAGTTCGCTCCAGCTATCGGAAGCTGTGCTGGTCGATATCGGGGTCGCGATGGGCCCGGTGATCGCCTCGATCCATGCCAAGCGCGACGAGTTCCGCGAACAGCTCGAACGCGATGGCGGGCTCAGCGAAAAGCCGAAATTACGGACGTCGAACAGGGTGCAAGCTTAGTCCTCTGCGAGGCGCCAATGCGTTACCCAGACATAGGGCCGCGCATCGGGTGCCTTGCGCAGGCTGAAACCGCGCCGCGCCTCAAGGCAGGTGTCATAGGCAATGCGCGCCGTGTTGCTGGAACGGACCGGGCGGCAGGTCGAGACGCGACCCTGTTCGTCGAAGGTCACGGCAACAATCACCTGAGCCTCGATCGCGTTCTGCAAAGCATCGCGCGGGTATTCCATCGCCCGGTATTGGAGATCAGCGAGCGTTAGCCGCTGATTCTCGGGGGGGATTGCATAACTGCCAAAGGTGACGGGCCGCCCCTCAAACGGATAGGCCGTGGACATCCGAAAAGTCGCCTCGCCCTTGATCGGCTGGCCGGTGTGGCTGCGAATGCTCAGTCGGTAGGTTGCGCTTGTATAATCGAGAACCAGCCCCGGATAAGGCTGGAACCGCCCCACCCGCAGCGCCTGCGTGCAGAGCGCTTTTCCCGCAGGCGCAAGCTTCTCGTTTGCGTCAAACCTGCAGTCCTGCACCGTGCCCGCAGCATCGATTGTGAGTTCGAGACCGAGCCGCTCGCGCCCCTGATCAAAGGCGCGGCGAAACGGCATGAGCGCCCCGTCGAGAATGCTGAGGTCCAGCACCCCCGCGCCGGTCACATCGAAAACGTCGCCACCGAAAATGATCTCCGCTTGATCCTGCGCTACGGCGGGCATGGCTTGCACACAAGCAAGCACCGCCGCCAAAGGGCTGGCACTGCGAAGGGTCATCCCGCCATAACGGCCTTCACCGCCGCGAGCGCATCAGCCGCCTTGGCCCCGTCCGGCCCACCGCCCTGCGCCATATCGGGTCGGCCGCCGCCGCCCTTGCCGCCGAGCGCTTCAACACCCGCGCGCACCAGATCAACCGCGCTGAAGCGGCCGGTGAGATCGTCCGTCACAGCCGCCGCGATGCTCGCCTTGCCGTCATTGACCACGATGATCGCCGCCACGCCCGATCCCATGCGCTGCTTGGCTGCATCGAGCAGCGGGCGCAGTTCCTTCGGATCGAGCCCGTCGAGCACCTGACCGCTGAAGGCAACGCCGGCGATCGCCTCGTCCGCCGCAGCCGCGCCGCCGCTTGAACCGCCACCGCCCAACGCCAGCGCCTTCTTGGCTTCGGCCAGTTCCTTTTCGAGGCGCTTGCGTTCGTCGAGCAGCGCCGCGAGGCGCGCGGGCACTTCCTCCGGCGTCGCGCGGATAACACTCGCCGCAGCCTTGAGCGCTTCTTCGCGGCTGACCAGCCACTGGCGCGCGCCTTCACCAGTCATCGCCTCGATCCGGCGGATGCCCGATGAAACCGCGCTTTCCGACACGATCCGGAACACGCCGATATCGCCAGTCGCGCGCACATGGGTGCCGCCGCACAATTCGACGGAGTAGTTGCGCCCTTCCTTGCCCGACCGGCCCATCGCCAGCACGCGCACTTCGTCGCCGTACTTTTCGCCGAACAGTGCCAGAGCGCCAGCGGCGACCGCGTCATCCGGGGTCATCAGGCGGGTCGACACCTGCTCGTTGGCGCGGATTTCGGCGTTCACTTCGGCTTCGACCGCCGCGATATCGTCCGGCGTGAGCGCCACTGGGTGTGAGAAGTCGAACCGCAGGCGATCTTCGGCGACCATGCTGCCCTTCTGGGTCACGTGCCCGCCCAGACGATTGCGGAGCGCAGCGTGGACCAGGTGGGTGGCCGAGTGGTTGGCGCGGATGCGGTCTCGCCGCTCGGCATCGACCTTCATCTCCACCGTGTCGCCAACCGCGATCTCGCCAGCTTCGATGCGCACCTGATGCGCGTGGAGGCGGCCCAAGGGCTTGGACGTGTCAGTGACCGTGCCCTTGAAGCCTGCGAGGCTCGCCATAGTGCCAGCGTCGCCGGTCTGGCCGCCGCTTTCGCCGTAGAACGGGGTCTGATTGGTAAGGATCACGACCGCGTCACCCGCTGCGGCAGTGGCGACTTCGGCGCCGCCCTTGACGATCGCGACCACCCGGCCTTCTCCGCTGGTGGCGGCATAGCCGGTGAACTCGCTCGCGCCCTCGCGTTCGGCGATGTCGAACCAGACTTCGCCCGAGGCGGCGTCGCCGCTGCCCTTCCACGCAGCGCGGGCGGCGGCCTTCTGGCGCGCCATGGCGGTGTCGAAGCCGTCCTTGTCGACCCCGATGCCGCGCGCGCGCAGGGCGTCCTCGGTGAGGTCATAGGGGAAGCCGTAGGTGTCATAGAGGCGGAAGGCGATCTCACCATCGAGTTCGCCGCCTTCCGCGAGGTCACCAGTGGCGTCGTCGAGGAGCTTGAGGCCCTTGTCGAGTGTCCGGCGGAACTGGGCCTCTTCACGCTCAAGCACTTCGGAAATCAGCGCCTGCCCGCGGACGAGCTCGGGATAGGCTTGGCCCATCTCGGTGACGAGCGCGGGGACGAGGCGGTGCATCAAGGGCTCGGCCGCGCCGAGCAGGTGCGCGTGACGCATCGCGCGGCGCATGATGCGGCGCAGAACATAGCCGCGGCCTTCGTTGGAGGGGAGCACGCCGTCAGCCATCAGGAAGCTCGTCGAGCGAAGGTGATCGGCGATCACGCGGTGCGATGCAGCTTGTTCGCCTTGGGCGGCGACGCCGGTGAGCGCTTCGCTCGCGGCAATCAGCGCCTTGAAGGTGTCGGTGTCGTAATTGTCATGCACGCCCTGAAGCACGGCGGCGACGCGCTCGATGCCCATGCCGGTGTCGATCGAGGGCTTGGGCAGATCGCGGCGGGTGCCATCGGCCTGCTGCTCGTATTGCATGAAGACGAGGTTCCAGATCTCGACGAAGCGGTCGCCGTCCTCATCGGGGCTACCGGGAGGGCCGCCGAAGATGTGGTCGCCGTGATCGTAGAAGATTTCCGAGCATGGACCGCAGGGGCCGGTGTCGCCCATCGACCAGAAATTGTCGCTGGTGGGGATGCGGATGATGCGGTCGTCGGGCAGGCCCGCGATCTTGCGCCACAGGGCGTGGGCTTCATCATCGGTGTGGTAGACGGTGACGGTCAGCCTGTCCTTGGGCAGACCCCATTCGCCGGTGAGCAGGGTCCAGGCGTGTTCGATCGCCTGCTCTTTGAAATAGTCGCCGAAGGAGAAATTCCCGAGCATTTCGAAGAAGGTATGGTGGCGCGCTGTGTAGCCGACATTGTCGAGATCATTGTGCTTGCCGCCCGCGCGGACGCATTTCTGCGAGGAGGCCGCGCGCGGGGATGCGGGCGTTTCCAGCCCGGTGAAGACATTCTTGAACGGCACCATCCCGGCGTTGACGAACATCAGCGTCGGATCATTGTACGGCACAAGCGGCGCCGAAGGCGTGGCGGTGTGGCCAGCCTTGCTGAAATAGTCGAGGAAGGAGCGGCGGATTTCGTTCGTCGATGTCATGGCGGTGCAGTTAGGCAAACCGCGAGGATTTCGCAATGGAGCGCGCAAAATCGGCCGTCACGCCGCTGCAATGACCGGGCAAAGATGGCACAATAACCCCGCGATAACCCCGCCATAACCCGCCGACACCCCGCACCGAAAAGCCGACCAGCACCCCATGGCGGGATGGTGATCGGCTTCACGGTTGTCCGGGTGGCAAGCGCGCGATGCTTGCCCGATACCCGCTTAGGGATCAGTCGTCAGAGTCCGCGTCCGGCCCTGTCATCATTTCCCCGGCGACCTGATCGGTGCGGCTGCGGATCGCAGCTTCCAACCGGTCGCAAACTTCAGGATGCTCCTTGAGATAGGTCTTGGCATTTTCACGGCCCTGACCGATGCGGATGCTGTCATAGGAGAACCAGCTCCCCGACTTTTCCACCAGGCCCGCCTTCACGCCGAGATCGATGATCTCACCGATCTTGGAGATGCCTTCGCCATACATGATGTCGAATTCGACCTGCTTGAACGGCGGGGCGACCTTGTTCTTGACCACCTTCACGCGGGTCGCGTTGCCGGTGATTTCATCACGATCCTTGATCTGTCCGGTGCGGCGAATGTCGAGGCGGACCGAAGCGTAGAACTTCAGCGCGTTGCCGCCGGTGGTGGTTTCCGGGTTGCCGTACATCACCCCGATTTTCATGCGCAGCTGGTTGATGAAGATCACCATGCAGCGCGAGCGGCTGATCGAGCCGGTCAACTTGCGCAGGGACTGGCTCATCAAGCGCGCCTGAAGGCCAACGTGCGAATCGCCCATTTCGCCTTCGATTTCCGCGCGCGGCACCAGAGCCGCGACCGAATCGACCACCAGCACGTCAATCGCGTTGGAACGCACCAGCGTGTCCACGATCTCAAGCGCCTGTTCGCCGGTATCGGGCTGCGAGACGATCAACTCGTCAATGTCGACGCCGAGCTTCTTGGCATAGACCGGATCGAGCGCGTGTTCCGCGTCCACGAACGCCGCCGTACCGCCCATCTTCTGCGCTTCAGCAATGACGTGCAGCGCCAGCGTGGTCTTGCCCGAGCTTTCCGGGCCGTAAACTTCGATCACCCGGCCGCGCGGCAGGCCGCCGATGCCGAGCGCAATATCCAGACCCAGCGATCCGGTCGAAATCGCTTCGACCTGCATGGTCTCCTTCGAGCCCAGCTTCATCGCCGAACCCTTGCCAAAGGCACGGTCAATCTGTGCAAGCGCAGCTTCGAGAGCCTTTTGACGATCCACGGCTTTTTTGTCCTCTTCCACCAATTTCAATTGGGTAGCCATCGCACGCGCTCCTTCGATTGACCAGAGGCGGCAAAACAGTTTTCCGCCGCCCGGTGGAGCCTATGTATCGCGTTTGTTCTCATGGAACAAGTAGGGAACGGAAAATTTTTCAGCAGGGGCCGCTCAGCCCATCCCTACTCGTCGGCAGCTTCGCGGTGCTTCCAGTCAAAGGACTGTGTCTGATTGGCGGGCACGGTCAGTTCCACCGTCTGGTAGCCGTTCTTCACCTCGACCTTGCGGCCTGGGAAGCGGATGTCATACTCGCCCGCATAGCCCACTTGCAGCCGCAGCGTGATGGGGTGGGGATTGGCGTTGGTGATCCGCGCACGCATCGGCGTCCATTGGCGCGCATCCTTGGGCGGACCTTTATCGGTGGCCCCACCGCAGCGCACGAAGACCTGCGCACTGGTGCCGAGTTCGAGTTCGATATCCTGCCCACGCGCATAATCGCGCAAGTTCACCTGAGCTGCGAGCTGCGGGCCGCGCGACGTTGGCTCATAAAGCGTCATCGCGCCTTGCGGCAGGGCGATGCCGAGGCCCTTTTTCTCTTCGTTCTTGGTCACCAGCAGCAGGGTCGCGGCGACGAAATCCTCGTCCTCCGCATCTTCAGCCTTGATCCAATCCCACGGATCGCAGTTGCCCGCCTGATAGAGATAGCGTGCCTTGACCGCATCCTTGTTGAGGAAAGCGACCTGCTTCATCCCCTTGGCCGAGACATCGACCCGTTCGGGCACGCGAAACAGCTTCAGATCGCCAATGTCCTCTTCTTCCGCGGTGACGACCGAGGGGGATTCGAACACGGCTTCAAGGCGCGATCCGGTGACGACAATCATGCGGTCTTCCCGAGCCATCATCGCCGGGGCGGGATAGGCCATTTCCGGTGCGTACATGACCGGAGGCGGCGGCGGCGGCGCGATGTCGCTGCTGGTAGTTCCCAACGGATAGCAGGTCAGCCACAGCGCCTCAGCTACCGGCGGATCGGCGAGGCTTTCATAGTCGCTGTCGACATTGAGCTTGCCAGCGATAATCTGGAGCCGGGCTCTGTCGAAGCTCTGGCCGTTGTCGTTGACGAGGGTGAGCCAGCTCAGGACACCCATGTCGAATTCCCCGCCTGCGCCCTTCTCCTGCATGGTGGCGACGTAATCAGCCTGCCAGTCGAAGCCCCAGGCAAGATAGGTCAGCGTCACATCAAAAGTGCCGCCTTCGGGCGAACGGGTGTCGACCGAGAACACCGGGCTGGCCGAAAGCCCGTCCGGCACGCGGTCGTAGGTGAGGGTTTCGGGCAGGCCCGAACACTGCACCGCTTCGAAGCCTTGGCTGGTTTGCAGCACCAGACCGCCATCGGCGCGGGTGCGGACGACCGCGTGTTCGCTCACCTGCGCGCCGGTCGCGGGGTTCATCCGTGTGATCGACACCCGGTTGCCAAGCGTCCCGTCCACCAAAGCGGCGGGCGAGAGCAATTGCGCGTTGCGGTTCTTCTCGATCGTACCGCCGGGCAGGCCGGTGACGATGGCCGAGACACCGATCATGCCTTCGGCCACGCCTTCGAAGCGGATTGTGGATTCGCCCTTGGGCAGCGTCACCCTGCGGGTCTCACTGATCATGGCGAGGCCTTGGGGGTAATCAGCCTCGAGCGGCTCGTCCACGTCGCGGTCGGGATCGCGGTAGATGGTGACCGCGATGTCGGATGGGGGCGCGGCGTCGATCACCTCGCGCGCCCATAGCGGCGCAGCGAGCACCGCAGCTCCCATCAGCGCAAGGGACGGCAGGCGCACGGCCCGGCCCTCAGTAGCGGGTTTCGTAGGTGACGCGGATCACCCGTTCACCCTCGGCCGGGATCGGGACGATGAAGCGCCGCTGGTCATTGTTGAGCTGCTCGCCCTTGATGTCTTCGGACGTGATTCGGAAATCATCCGACCACCAATTGCGGTTGAGGCCGGTTTGGGTGAGCTGCACCTCGACAGGTTCGGCTTTCGCGTTGGTCAGGGTATAGCGCATGGTGGTGCGATAGTAGGTCTTCGGGCGCTCCAGCGTAACCTCCTGCACGACCTTGCCATCCTCAACCACGCGGTAACGCGCGCTCTTTTCCCATTCGTCGGCGGTGATAGTTTCACGCTTTTCGACTTCGGACTTGACCGTGATGTCGAAGGCCTCGCCCGTCACCAGCGAAAGATCGCTGCCCATCGGGGTGTGGGAGATCGCTTTTTCGCCGATGAACTGCGGCGTGCCCTCGCTGTCGCGCTGGTAGAAGCGCACGGTGCCTGCCGGGAGCGCATCGCCGAGGCCCTGATCGCGCGAGGTTGAAAAGGCGATACGGCTTTCGACGTTCTCCGGCTCCTCCTCATTCTGTTGCCAATAAACGCTGTGCGAATAGATCTTACGCGCGGCCACGCCCTGTACGTCGAGGAAGCTGACCTGCTTGGTCTGCGCATTGGCGACCGTGGTCCGCGCAGATATCGGGTAGAGGTAGAAATCGCCCAAGCGCTCGCGGCTGGCTGCTTCGGTGCCGGCGCGGGTCATGCCGCGATCGCCGAAGCTGCGCCCGCCGCCCGAGCTTGCATCCCCCGCACTCGCCGGGGCGCCTGCGACCAGCACGTTATCGGCCTGATGGAAGGTGGTGCCGGTCTGGTTGGTCAGCGTCACCCAGCCCTGCATGTCGATGGTGCCGCCCTTCTCGTTGTAGAGCGCGACATAATCCGCGCTCCAGCCGAGGCCGTTTGTAAGATAACGCAGCGCCACAGGCCGGGTGCCGGCGCGGGTACTGTCAAGATTGACCGAGAGCGTGGGGCGCGCGCGCAGATTGGGCGGCACGCGGTCAAAGATCACCCGCACCGGCAGGCCATCATCGCGCAGCACCTCGATCCGCTCACCGATCTTCAGCACCGTGCCGCCCGCGACCGAGAGCACGGTGGCGCGCTCGCGGGTTTCGACGCCGGTGGCGGGGTTGGTGCGCAGCAGCGTGACGCTTTGGCCGACGGCTTTCTCCATCAGCTTGGTCGGGGTGAGGAGGTCGTAATCGAAGTTCTGTTCGATGATAGTGGTGTTCGCGGCGGCAAAACTCAGCGTCTGGGGCTGAATCTGGGCCGAAACGTCGGGGAATTCGACCCGGGTTCTGCCTTGGGCAATTGGGAGCTGGCGCACGTCCTGCACCAGCGCGATGTTGTTGTTGTAGATCGTCAGAGCAACCTCGCCCTGCGCCGACTCGGAGCGGGCACTATCGTCCGATGTCTGCGCCGCAGCGCCTGCCGCCAGCAAAGCCGCCGCCGATACGCTGCACATAGCGCTCAATGCCCGGTCAATCATCTCGTCCCCTCCTGCCTCATGACAATCAGGATGAACGACTTGGACGCTTTATCCAAGGTGAATGGAGCGCTTTACCGCCGAAAAGGGGCATCGAGCGCGGCTTACGCCCCGGTGGCTTGCACCGCCCGCGCCTCGCGCAACACCGCGCCGACCTTGTCGCCGATCGAGGCGACGCTGAAGGGTTTGGCGATGAAGTGCATGTCGGGAATGTCGATGTCGCGGCGGAGCTGTTCCTCGGCATAGCCGGACATGAACAGCACCGGCATTTCCGGCAGTTTGGCACGGATCGCGCGGACCATTGCGGGGCCATCCATCCCCGGCATCACCACGTCGGAGACGACGATGTCGAACTTCGCCGTGCCCTCGGTGATCGCGGCGAGGCCCTCTTCGCCATTCGCGCAGGCCGTGACGTCATATCCCGCCCGCGCCAGCGCCCGTTCGGCGACGATGCGGACCATGTCCTCGTCCTCGACCAGCAGCACCTTGCCGCCCGCCGACCAGTCGGACGAGACCAGTTCCTGCACCGGGCGCTTCTTGGGCATCTCGCCGCGATGGACCGGGAAATAGACCGTGAAGCGCGCGCCGGTGGGATGACCGGCCTTGTCGGTGATGTTGTCGGCGAAGATGAACCCGCCCGATTGCTTGACGATCCCGTAGGCGGTCGACAGGCCCAGCCCTGTGCCCTTGCCCTGTTCTTTGGTCGTAAAGAACGGCTCGAACAGCTTGGGCAGCACGTGCGGCGGGATGCCGCCGCCGGTGTCCTGCACGATCAGCACGGTGTAATCCGCTGCCGGGAGCACCTCTGAACCCAGCTGGATGACCTGCTTGGCCTGCAAGGTGCGCGTGTAGAGCGAAATCCGCCCCTGCCCGCTCCCGCGTGACTGGATCGCATCGCGCGCATTCACGGCGAGGTTCATAATCACCTGCTCCAGCTGCTGCGGATCGGCGCGCACCGGGCCGAGGTTGCGATCATGCTGGACGTAATAGGTAATCTTCTCGCCGAGCAGCCGCTTGATCAGCGGGCTGACCTCGCTGACCACGTCCGGTAGCTGGATGATCTCGGGCCGCAGAGTTTGCTGGCGCGAGAAGGCGAGTAATTGCCGGGTGAGCGCGGCCGCGCGGTTGGAATTGGCGCGAATCTGCTGGATATCGTCATAGTCACTGTCACCCGGAATATGACGCAGCAGCATCAGATCGCAGGTGCCGATGATGGCGGTGAGCACGTTGTTGAAATCATGCGCGACCCCGCCAGCAAGCTGGCCGACCGCCTGCATCTTGGTCGCCTGAGCCACCTGCCGCCTCAGCTGGTTTTCCTGAGACGTATCGGCCAGGCTAAGCAGCACCGCCGCCTCGCCCAAGCCGCGCACGCCCGCGAGGCCGAGCGAGACCGGTTCTTCCGGACTGCCCACCAGCCGCACGGTGACATCGCCGCTTGTCGCAGGCCCGCGCCCGTGACGGCGCACGGCGTCCGACAGCGCAGCCTTGTCCTCGCGCACCACCAGATCGGTCGGGAATTGCGGCAGGCCCCGCCCTTCGCGCGCAACCGAGCGCAGAAACGCCTCGTTGCCGAACAGGAAGCGCCCGTCACGGTCGGTCATAGCAAGACCCAGCGGCAATTGCGCCAGCAGCGCATCAAGCTGAGCGACGCCCGCTTGCGAGGCCCCGTCCCAGCCAGAACCGATGCCCACGCCGCTATCGATCAGCAGCATCAGCGAAGTCGCCTCGTCCGGCCCGGCGGCGGTGACGCGCTCCTCAGGATCGACAAGCGGAATATCGACCAGCGTCTGCGGCGTGCCGCCTCGTCCTTCGCGGGCAAAGAAAATCCGGTCCCGCTCGTCCGAGCGCAGGAAGCTGACAAAGTCCTGCCCCACCAAGGTCGCGCGGTCATCGCCCGCCGCCCGCTCGGCAAAGCCGGAGCTGACCGAGCGGATCACGCCGTCGGCGGTGGTGATCGCGGTTTCGATCCCAGCGCGGCTCAGCATTTTGCCGAATGGTCCCGCCAGATCGAGCGGGCCAAGGCTGTCCGCCCGCGCGCGGGCAATCGGGCGCAGGCGCCAGATCAGATGATCATCCCCGCGTCCGGCGCGGGTCGCTTCAATCTGCCAGCGGGTTTCGTCCAGCGCCTCAAGCGTCTCGATCGACGCCGAACCATCTCGCCACGCATTGCGCGCGAGCAGCGTGACCGCCTCCTGCCCTACACGCCCGAACGGCAACGCTGGCGGCGCGGCATTGGCGCCGAAACTGTCGAGGAAGAACATGTTGGCGCAGACCATGCGATTGGCGCGGTCGGTGATGGCGATCGCCTCACCCGCGCGCTCGATCGCAGCGACGGTGACGCTCCAGTCAGGGGCGCCGATACCTTCGCTGGCAGGCGCGCCGCGCATCCGGTCGAGCAGCACCACGCCGCCCAGCATCACGCCCGCTGCCAGCACAAAGGCCAGTGCCACAATGCCGCTGCCGGTGGCGAAGAACAGCACAGCGGCGCTCGCCACCACTGCTCCGCCCAGCGCAAGCAGCAGCTTAGCGGGAGGTGCGTCGTTAGGCCCGCTTGCGTCATTCGCAGCGGGCACAGCATTCGAATCATTGCCAAGGCGGCGGGACAAGCAGGCAGGCTCCTGTGGCTCAGGGATCGCGGGAGGCGCGGAAAGGAACTTCCTACTGCGTGCCGAGCCGCTGGTCGAGCCGTGCTTCCATGACCTTCAACCGTCTGGCGCGCTTGCGGGACACTACAGCGCGCCACACCCAGACCGACATGACATAGCCGATAACTGGCGTGACCAGCGACAGGACCAAATACCCGACAATCGCGGCGAAGCCGACATCGAAGATATTGGTCAGGACGCTCCACATCCCATCATCAGCTGGTGCAGTGACAATGACCGGAGCTGTGGCCCCCAGATGCAGTATGAAATCGCCGATCTTGTAAGCCAACGCCATCCAGAACGGCAGCGTGAGGGGGTTGGTAACAAAGGTCACCAGCGCCGCCAGCGGCACATTGGCCCGCGCCGGCAGTGCAAGGAAGGTCGAGATCAGGATCTGTCCAAGGGGAAAGATGAACGCCGCAAACAATCCCAGCGCTACCCCACGCGGCACCGATCGGCGCGTAAAGCGCCACAGTTCGGGCGAAAGCACGCGGTGCGCGACCGGAGCCAAGAAACGGTTCTGCGCCATTTCCTCACGCGTGGGCGTATTCTTGCGAATAACATCCATTGCCCAGGTCTTGGACCGGAAACTGATGCTGCTTTTGCGGGGCGGTGGGATGCTCATGCGCGATCGCCTTGCCGACGCTCAGGCAGGTGCAGGGGGGCGACGGTATCGCAGGAGGCATGCCGGGGGCGCATTGTGGATACCGATATGGGTAGCATAGCCTTGGTGACCAGTAGGTGAATCCGGGCCTTGGTGAGTATTTTTTCGCTGGCGGCGATTTACCCGCGATCCCGCATCAGCCGCGCCTTGTCGCGCTTCCAGTCGCGATCCTTGGTGCTGGCGCGCTTGTCGTGGGTCTGCTTACCCTTGGCGAGCGCGAGTTCGACCTTCGCCCGGCCGGTGCTGTTGAAGTAAACCATCAGCGGCACCAGCGTCATGCCCTTGCGCTCCACCGCGCCGACGAATTTCTCGATCTCGCGTTCGTGCAGCAGCAGCTTGCGCGGGCGGCGCGGTTCGTGGTTCAAGCGATTGCCGTGGCTGTATTCGGGGATGTTGGCATTGATCAGCCAGACCTGCCCGTCCTTCACCTCGGCATAGCTTTCCGCGATGCTCGCCTCGCCCGCCCTCAGCGCCTTGACCTCGGTGCCTTGCAAGGCGAGCCCGGCCTCGAACTTGTCCTCGATATAGTAATCGTACCGCGCACGGCGGTTTTCGGCGACGATCTTGAGCTTGTCGAAGGTTACAGGTTTGGGGCGTGCCATGGGATGCGCGATGTAGGAGTGCGAGACGCAAAAAGCGAGGGCCTTTGCGCTTGGCGCCCTTGCGGGCTATCGCTTGGTGCACGCAGCACGGGGGCCTGGCCGCATGAATAGTCCTGAACCCTTCATCATCGCCGGCGAAAGCATCGCGCCCGGCACCATGCGCGATGTCGCCTTCCCGATCACTACGATGGCGACCGGCACGGCGTCCTCGTTGGCGGTGCGGGTGCTGCACGGCGCAAAGCCCGGCCCGGCGGTGTTCGTGAGCGCGGCAATCCACGGGGACGAGATCATCGGCACAGCGGTGATCCAGCGGCTGGCGAAGAAGCTAGATCCGGCGGTGCTGGCGGGAACGGTACTGCTGGTGCCGGTCGCCAATATCTTCGGCTTTATCACGCATTCGCGCTACCTGCCCGACCGGCGCGACCTCAATCGCAGCTTTCCGGGGAGCGCGGGCGGATCGCTGGCGGGGCAGCTTGCCCATGTGTTCTACCGCGAGGTGGTGGCGCGCTGCCAGCTGGGGATCGACATCCACTCGGCCGCGATCCACCGCTACAACCTCCCGCAGATCCGCATCGCGGCGGGCAACCGCAAGCTGGTGGAACTGGCGATGGCCTTTGGCGCGCCGGTGATTATCGAGAGCCCATTGCGCGACGGGTCATTACGCGATCTTGCCCAGAAGCACGGCGTCGACATGCTGCTGATGGAAGCGGGCGAGGCGCTGCGGTTCGACCGGCTGTCGATCGAAACGGGGGTCGAAGGGGTCGAGCGGGTGCTGGCGCATCTCGGCATGATCGAGGCGGATGACGGCCTGAGCGCCGTCGGCATCCCGGCCCGCGCCAACCGCTCAGTCTGGGTACGCTCCCCGCGCGGCGGCGTGGTGCAGATGGTGCGCGAATCCGGCGATCCGGTGCGGAAGGGCGATGTGCTCGCCTGCGTCGCGGGCCTGTTCGGTGAGGAGCCGCAGGAGATGATCAGCCCTTTGGACGGCATCATCATCGGCCATGCCACCCTGCCGGTGGTGCATCAGGGCGACGCGCTGTTCCACATCGCCGCAATCGACCATCCCGAACGGGTCGGTGCCCAGATCGACACGATTACCGAAGCGATTCTGGCCAGCGAACCGCAAGGCAATGCCGAGCGCCTGCTGGACGAAGACGAGGTGGTCTAGGCCTCCAGCACCCCGGCCAGCACCAGCGCCTCATCCACCGCGCGCTTGGCTTCGTCCGAGGCTTCGACCAGCGGCAAGCGCACTTCCGGCTCGATCCAGCCATGCACGCGGCTCAGCGCGTACTTCACCGGCGCGGGGCTGGCGTCGGAGAACATCGCATAGTGCAGCGGGAACAGGCGGTCGTTCAATTGGCGCGCCTTCTTCAACTCGTTCGCCGCGATGGCTTCGTGGAACTCGGCGCATAATTTAGGCGCAACGTTCGCCGTCACCGAAATGCACCCGCGCCCGCCCGCCGCTGCGTGGGGCAGCCACAGCTCGTCATTGCCCGAAAGCTGGCAGAATTCGCGCCCGATGCCCATGCGGTGATCGGCGACGCGCGACAGGTCGCCGCTGGCATCCTTGATGGCGATAATCCGGTCGGGGTACTTGCGCACCAATTCCACCACCGTTTCATCAAGCAGGTCGGTCACCGTGCGCGCAGGCACATTGTAGAGCACGATCGGCAGGTCGCAGTTTTCCGCCAGATAGCTGAAATGCGCCACCAGCCCACGCTGGCTCGGGCGGTTGTAATAGGGGGCGACGCAGAGGCCCGCTGCTGCGCCTGCCTTCTTGGCGAAGTTCATGTGGAGCTGGGCGTTGCGGGTGTCGTTCGAGCCGCAGCCCGCGATCACCGGCACGCGGCCGGCTGCCTGCTCAATGCAGACTTCGATCACGCGGTGATGCTCGGCGTTCGAGAGGGTCGAGGCCTCGCCCGTCGTCCCGCAGGGCACCAGCGCGGCACTGCCGTTTTCGATCTGCCAGTCGACCAGCCGCCGGAATGCGGCCTCGTCAAACGTCCCGCCGCGGAAAGGAGTCACCAGAGCGGGTATCGAACCGCTGAACATTGCCTTTGTCCTGCCTTCATCGCTAGATATCAGTCGAAGCGGGCATCCCCCGCCTTCTTTCGTTCACCGCCTGATAAGGAGCCGATTGGCACTATGTCCAGCATGGTCCGTTATTCTTTGTTCTCGTCACGGATTTATGCTGCGCTCGGGCTGACGCTGGCGGGTTTTGCGGTGCTGCCTGCCACTGCGCAGAATCTTTCGGGGAGCGACAACCTCGTCGCCCGTCAGCCGGCCGCGATCGACGCTGCGGTGGCGCGCTGGGAGGTGCTGCAAGCCAGCCGCACCCATACCTTCGCCGACTATGCGGGCTTCGTGCTGGCCAATCCCACCTTCCCGCGCGCCGATATCCTGCGCCTGCGGGCAGAGGCCGCGCTGGAGAACGAGGCTCCGCCGCAGGCAGAGCTGCTGCGCTATTTCGATGCGAACCCGCCGCTGACCAACCCCGGTCGCGCGCGCTATGCTCTGGCACTGGCTGCGATGCAGCACCCCAAGGCCTTCGAAGAAGCGCGCCGTGCCTGGCGCGGGGGCGCGATGAGCGATCCGGTCGAGCTGTACATTGCCGGACTCTACGGCGCGCAATTCACGCCGGAAGATCATGCGGTGCGGATGGATGCACTGCTGTGGCAGGGCAAGGGCGATGCCGCCTCGCGCCAATTGGTCAATCTGTCAGAGCCCGACCGCCAGCTCGCCATGGCCCGCCTGTCGCTGGTGCGCGGTGCGCGGCCCGAGATGTCCGGCCTCGCCGTGCCAGCGGGGGCGGAAGCCGAACCGGGCTACACCTTCAATCTGGTCAAGTTCCTGCGCTCGACCGGCCAATCGGGTGAGGCCGCGCGGGTTTTCACCAACCGTCCAGGGTTCAACCGCCCCGCCCTTGATCCCGAGGCTTTCGTGGGCGAGTTGCTGTCCCTCGCCAAAGCTACCGGCGCGCGCGATGCGGCCATGATCGCCGCCCGCACCGACGATCTGTTCGCGCCGGGCACCGATGTCTCGCTGATGAGCTTCACCTTGCGCGATCGCTATACCGATCTGATGTGGCTCGGCGGCACGCGAGCGCTGTGGGACATGGGCGACGGCACCACCGCTGCGCCGCTGTTCCAGCGCTATGGCGATGCGGCCAAGACCCCGTTGACCAAGGCCAAGGGCTATTTCTGGGCCGGACGCGCCGCGCGGCAAGCAGGCAATGGGGCGGATGCGGCGCGCTATTTCGAAATGGCCGCGCGCTGGCCGGAATATTACTACGGCCAGCTGGCCCTCTCAGAGCTCGGCCGGTCGATGCCGTCCTTTGCCGGTCTCCCGCAGCCCGCAATGGACCCGAGCGTCCGCGCTGAGTTCGAGAGCCGCCCGCTGGTCAAGGCGATCCGCGCGCTGGCCGTCAGCCGCCGCGACTGGCGCACCGAGCGCCGTTTCTTCGAAGCCTTGGGCGACGAGGCCGATACGCCGACCGAAATGCTGATGGCCGCGATGCTCGCCAACGAAGTTGGGCTGGACGAGATGGCGGTGGTGCTCGGCATGAAGGCGGGTGAGAACGGGCTTTCCAGCCTTGAGCGAATCGGCTTTCCGGTCGTTGCGACGCCGCCTGCTGTCAACGACTGGGTGATGGTCCACGCTATCGCGCGGCAGGAAAGCGAATTTGACCGCACGCGTGAAAGCCATGCCGGTGCGCGCGGGATCATGCAGTTGATGCCCGGCACCGCGCGCGAACAGGCGGGCAAGCTCGGGATGCAATATCTCTCCGCCGATCTGACCGGCGCTCCGCAATACAACATCACGCTGGGCGATGCCTATTTCGCGCGAATGATGAATTATTACGGCGGCGCCTATCCGCTGGCGGTGGGCGCTTACAATGCCGGGCCCGGCCGCGTGAACGAATGGCTGCGCCTCAACGGCGATCCGCGCCGGGGCGAGATCGATTGGGTCACGTGGGTCGAGAAGATCCCCGCCAATTTCGAAACGCGCTATTACATCATGCGCGTGATCGGTAATGCGGTGACCTATTCGCATATGTACCCCGATCGGGCCGGACTACCGCGTCCGGTTGACACCTTCCTGCGCTGAGCCTGCCCGTGAAGCCGCAGGGGCAACCCATCACGCCTGCGGGGATGGCGGCATTGAAGGCGCGATACGACCAGCTGCTCGAAACCGACCGCCCGGCGATTGTCGAGATCGTCAGTTGGGCGGCGGGCAATGGCGACCGCTCCGAGAATGGCGACTACCTCTATGGCCGCAAGAAAATGCGCGAGATCGACCGCGAGCTCACCCATCTGATCAAACGGATGAAGGCGCTGCGCGTGGTTGATCCTGCCGCGCAGGTGGACCGCAGCCGCGTGTTCTTTGGTGCACGGGTCACCATCGCGGACGAGGACGACGATCAGCAAACAGTGCATCTGGTCGGCGATGACGAGCAGGACGCGAGCGCAGGGCAGATCGGCTGGAACTCCCCGCTCGCCCGGGCGCTGCGCGGTGCGGGCATCGGGGATTTGCGGGTGGTCAGCCTTCCCTCCGGCACGAAAGAGTGGGAAGTGCTGGCCATCAGCTATGACTAGGTTCGTGCTTCTCGCCCTGCTGCTTCTCGCCGCGCCTCTTGCCGCACGAGAGAGTCTTGGCGTCTATGACGGCTGGGCGGCGTTCAAGGATGCCAAGCCCTTGCGGTGCTATGCAATTGCCAAGGCGCAGGGCAAGCCGCCCGCGCCGGCCTATGCCACGGTCTCCAACTGGCCGGATCGCAAGGTGCGCGGGGCGCTGCATCTTGTCCTGTCGCGTGATGTGGCCGCAAAAGGCAGTGTCAGGCTCACCGTGGGGGATAAGCGCTTCGATCTGGTCGCCAAGGGCCGCAATGCGTGGGCGGCGGATGCGCGCGCGGATGCGGCCATTGTCGCCGCGATGCGCTCCGCCAGCCGGATGAGCGTGTCAGGCGGCGGCTTTACCGACCGCTACACCCTCTCCGGTGCCGCCACGGCGATTGATGCGGCGACCGTGGGGTGTGCCAAGCGGTAGCTCTCGTCCCCGGGACGGGGGATAGTCAAATCTCTCCAACCCCACTATATGCGCGGATCTCATGGCCGATACTGCACTCATGTCCATTCCGGGCCTCGTTGACCCGGTTCCCGCCACGCGCGACATCACGCCGCGCGAAGACGGCCGCATTGACCTGATCGGCCTGCCCCGCCCACGCATCCGCGAGCTGTTCGCCGAAGCCGGGCTCGACGACAAAGCTGCCAAGCTTCGCGCCAAGCAAGTGTTCCATTGGCTCTACCACCGCGGCGTCACTGATTTCGAGGCGATGACCGACATCGCCAAGCCGATGCGCCCGTGGCTCGCAGAGCGCTTCGTGATCGGCCGCCCGGATGTGGTCGAGGCCCAGCATTCGGTCGACGGCACTCGCAAGTGGCTGCTGCGCACGGCTGACGGCCACGATTTCGAGATGGTGTTCATCCCTGATGAAACCCGCGGCACCCTGTGCGTCTCCTCGCAGGTCGGCTGCACGCTCACCTGTTCCTTCTGCCACACGGGCACGATGCGGCTGGTGCGCAATCTCACCCCCGGCGAGATCGTCGGGCAAGTGATGCTGGCGCGCGATGCGCTCGGCGAGTGGCCGCGCGGCACCATGATCAGCGATGCCGACGTGATCGACGAGGATGACGAGGCGGGTCACTACACTGCCGATGGCCGCCTGCTCACCAACATTGTGATGATGGGCATGGGTGAGCCGCTCTACAATTTCGATCACGTGCGCGATGCGCTGAAGCTGGTGATGGACGGCGACGGCCTCGCCCTCTCGAAGCGCCGCATCACGCTGTCTACCAGCGGCGTCATCCCGATGATGGAGCGCTGCGGCGAGGAAATCGGCGTGAACCTCGCGGTCAGCCTCCACGGCGTGCGCAAGGAAGTGCGCGACGAGTTGGTGCCGCTCAACAAGAAATACGGCATCGAAGACCTGCTTCAGGCCTGCGCCGATTATCCGGGTGCGAGCAACGCGCGGCGCATCACCTTCGAATATGTGATGATCAAGGACAAGAACGACAGCGACGATGACGCGCGCGAACTTGTCCGCCTGCTGCGCCAGTACAACCTGCCTGCCAAGGTCAACCTGATCCCGTTCAACCCCTGGCCGGGCGCCGGTTACGATACCTCGACGCCCGACCGCATCCGCAGCTTCTCGCAGATCGTGTTCGAGGGCGGCATCTCCGCCCCGGTGCGCACGCCAAGGGGACGCGATATCGATGCGGCTTGCGGGCAGCTGAAGACAGCCGCCGAGAAGAAATCCCGCGCCCAGCGTGACCGCGAGGCGGCAGCAGCAGCGGCGGACGCTTGAGCACCGATCCGGACACGATCGCTTTCTATCAGGCGCGCGCGCCGCATTATGTGCTGAAATTCGGACAGTCACACAGCTACCAGCTCGATCCGTTTCTCGATCGTCTGCCGCATGGTGGACGGGTGCTCGAACTTGGGTGTGGCGGCGGGCAGGATGCCGCGCGGATCGCGGCGCGCGGATTTGAGGTCGATGCCACGGATGCCACCCCCGCCATGGTCGCCAAAGCCAACGAGCGCTGGAATGTGGGCGCGCGGGTGATGGCCTTCGATCAGCTTGATGCAGAGGCCGCCTATGACGGCGTCTGGGCGCACGCCAGCCTGCTCCACTGCCCCCGTGAAGCCCTGCCCGATGTGCTCGCCCGCATCCACCGCACCTTGCGTCCCGGCGGTTGGCACTTCGCCAGCTACAAGCTGGGCGCCGACGAAGGGCGCGACAGCCTTGGCCGGTTCTACAACTTCCCGACGGCCGAATGGCTCGCCGCCCAATATGCCGTGCTGCCCGACTGGGAAATTGTCGAGACCCGGCATTACACCGCTGGCGGCTTCGATAATGTGGAGCGCGACTGGATCGACCTCATCGTGAGAAAGCCATGACCCTCTGGACCGTCGAAGCCGTCTGCACCGGCACCGCCCGCCCGTTCAACGGCGCGGAATTGAGCGCGATCACCAAGCGCCCGCGTGAAGGCTTGGTGCAGGTGCTGGAAGAAGGCCTCGCGCCTGACGAACAGGCCGACCGATCTGTGCACGGTGGGCCGGAGATGGCGCTGCACCTTTATCCACTCAATCACCATGCATGGTGGCGAGGGATAATCGGCGACCATCCGGCATTGGACGAACCCGGCGGGTTCGGATCGAACCTTGCCGTCACCGGCCTTACCGAAGACTTGGTCCACATCGGCGACCGCTTCCGCCTCGGGACTGCGCTGATCGAGGTGAGCCAGCCGCGCCAGCCGCGCCAGCCGTGCTGGAAGATCGAGCACCGCTTCGGTCACAAGGGCATGGTCGCTCAGATCGTCAAGACCGGGCGCTGCGGCTGGTACTTCCGCGTGATCGAAACTGGCGAAGTCGCGGCGGGCGATTCGCTTGAGCGCGTCGCTATCGGCGCGGCGGACTGGAGCGTTTCGCGGGTTTTTCGGGCACTGGTTGCAGGCAAAGCGACAGCCGAAGAATTGGCACAGCTGGCCGATCTCGGCGCGCTCACCCCGCGCCTGCGTAGCAAGGCCGCAACCCGGCGCGGCTGAGCCACGGTTCAGCCCGAAGCGCCCCCAGCTGAACAAATCTGGCGGTTTCCTGAAAGCCGTGTTCATCCTGCGTTCGAGTAGTCTGAACGAAAAGGGGGTTGCTCCATCGGGGAGCCGCCACAAGGAAGAATGACATGAAAAACCTTGCCCTGCTCGCCGCCGCCGCCGGATCGATGGCTGTCTTTGCCGCCCCCGCGCAGGCCGCCGAACTGCCTGCTGCGCCCGCGTCGATCTTCGCCAGCTTCAATGATAACGCTGCGCCCTTCACTACAGTCGCCGCTTGGGGCGACGATGATGATGACTGGCGCGACCGCCGCGACCGTCGTCGTTATCGCGACCGCGACCGTGACTGGGACGACCGTGGCCGCCGCCTCTCGCGCAATGACCGCGTGTGGCGTGGGAACGACGGCCGTTACCACTGCCGCCGCGACAACGGCACCACCGGCCTTGTGGTCGGCGCCGTCGGCGGGGCTCTGCTCGGCCGGACCGTCGACACCCGCGGTGACCGCACGCTCGGCACCATCCTCGGTGGCCTCGCCGGGGGTCTGCTGGGCCGCGAAATCGATCGCGGCGAAGCACGCTGCCGCTGATTGCTAACCTCTGACGGGCTGAACGCCGCTGGTCCCACCGCCAGCGGCGTTCTTGCCCGTTCAGCTTTCACTCGCAGGGGCCGCGCCGCGCTCCCCGATTGAAGCGCGGCCCCTGCCCTGTTAGCGCTGGGACATGCCCCAAATCTCAGACCGTGCCTCATGATCCGCCCTGCCGTGCTTGTAACCGGCGGGGCGACCCGCATTGGCGCTGCGATCGTGCGCCGCTTTGCCGAGGCCGGGTGGCACGTGGTGATCCACTACCGCGCATCCGGCATCGCGGCCGAAGCGCTCGCCGCCACCTTGCCCTCGGCCGAGACCATCGCCTTCGACCTTGCCGATGATGAGGCTGCCGTCTCCGCTGTGACGCGGCTCGCGGCGCGCCTGCCTGACTGGCGCTGCCTCGTGAACTCCGCCTCGGTTTTTGATTATGACGGTGTAACCGAACTCGATCCCGCCACGAACCGGGCTGCGATGCAGATCAACGCACTTGCCCCAGCCCGCCTTGCTCAGGCTTTCATCGCCGACGCGGTGAGCCCCGCCATGCGCTGCGTGATCCACGTCACGGACATGAAAATTGAAAATACGAACCCCGATTTCTTCAGTTACACCATGTCCAAACACGCGCTGGCAGCCACGATCGGGATGCTGGCCAAGGGAAATCAGGACAAGGGCATCAGGGTCTATGGCCTTGCGCCGGGGGCCGTGCTAGCCAGCCATGACCAACGCGAGGAGGAGACCGAAATTTCACACCGCCTCAACCTGCTTCAGCGCAAGACCGGCGCTGACGAGATCGCCGATGCGGCGCTGTTACTGAGCAGCGGCGCGCTCGAAAGCGGGCAGAGCTTATTCATCGACAGCGGCCAGCATCTGCTCGATCAGCCGCGCGATGTCATCTGGCTCGCCCGCGAACAGGCCCAATCACCGGGACCGGGGGCATCGGCATGAAGAAGCACGTGCTCTCGACCCGGCTATGGCACTGGGTCAACGCCGCCGCGATCATCGTGCTGTTCATGACCGGGCTGAATATTTCGAATGCCCACCGCTATCTCTACTGGGGCGATTATGGCTTCGATCCCAAGGATGCCTGGCTGGGCGTCATCAAATTCCCCGGCTGGGCGACGATCCCGCAGCATTATAACCTTGCCCTCGCGCGCGACTGGCATACGACGGCGGCTTGGCCGTTCGGCGTCGGACTGCTGTTCATCTGGGTCGCCATGCTGGTCAACGGCCATTTTCGCCGCGACCTGACCACCACCCCGCGCGACTGGACGCCGGGTGCAGTGATTTCATCGATCAAGGCGCATTCGGGCGACGCGGCAGCGCAAGGCTACAACCCGGTGCAGCGCATTCTTTATGGCATGGTGTTCGGCGTGCTGTTGCCGTTGATGCTGTTCACGGGGCTGGCGATCAGTCCCGGCTTTCAGGCGGCTGCGCCGTGGCTGCTCGATGTGCTCGGCGGGCGGCAGAGTGCGCGCTCGCTACATTTCATCGCCGCTTGGGGAATTTTTGGCTTCTTTGTGATCCACATCGTGCTGGCGCTGATCGATTGGCGGCTGATCCTCGAGATGTTCACCGGCGGCAGGCGCGCGGATGCTGCGGCCCCGCCCGCCCCCGCTCCAGCACCACCCGAGCCCGATGCCATGCCCCCCGAAGATGGAGCGCCCGCCCATGGTTGATCTGCCGCGCCGTTCGCTGCTTGCCGGGATCGCCGCCATGGGCGCGGCGGCCTGTTCGAAGATCAACGAGAGCGAGACCGCCAAGAGCCTGTTCAAGGCCGCTGAGGACGGGCACCGCATCACCCACCGCGCGCTCGCGGGAAAACAGGGTCTGGCACCCGAGTATTCCCGCGCCGAAAGCTCGCCCACATTCCGGGGCAATGGCTCGGTGACGGTCGCCGATCCGTTCTATCAGGAGCAGCTCGCCCGGGGCTTTCCCGAATGGAAGCTCGAAGTGAAGGGGTTGGTCGAAAAGCCGCTCGCTCTCACGCTCGCAGAGGTCAGAGCACTCCCGCAGCGCACCCAGATCACCCGGCACGACTGCGTCGAAGGCTGGAGCGCGATCGGCGAATGGCAGGGCCCGCAGCTCGCCGCTCTGCTCGATGCGGCGAAGGTCAAGGAAGGGGCGAACTTCATCGTCTTCCGCTGCGCCGATGTGCTCTACGGGCGCGACTATTACGAGAGCATCGACATGGTCGATGCCTATCACCCGCAGACGATCATCGCCCACACCCTTAATGGCGAGCCGTTGCCGGAGAAGAACGGCGCACCGCTAAGAATGCGGATCGAGCGGCAGTTGGGCTACAAGCAGGCGAAATATGTGAAGGCGATCGAAGCGGTCGCCAGCTTCGACGATATCGGCCAGGGCAAAGGCGGGTTCTGGGAGGATGTTGCCGGCTACCAGTGGTACGCCGGGGTCTAGTCTTCCGGGAACAGCCGCAGCATCGTCTGCCAATCCGCTGCGACGATGTCCTCCAGCACAGCCAGATCGATATCGGCGAGCTTGTTGACATAGAGGCAGCTCTTGCCGGTGCTGTACTTACCGAGCCGTGCCAGCTTTTGGTCCCTGCCTGCGGCGGTGATGTCGTCGCAGTAGCCGCCCATCAGGTAGAGTGAGTGCTTGGCCTTCCTCGGACTGAAGCCGGTGCGCATCCAATGCACATCGCGCCCGCTTTCGTAGGTCGTGCGGTAATCGCCGTAGCCGATAATGCTCGGCCCCCACATCTTGGGCGCTTCGCCCGTCACCCGACGGAACATCGCGTCCAGCACGCGGGCCTCTTCGCGCTTGGCCGGCGGTTCGACCGCGGCGAGAAAAGCCTCGACCGGCGTTTCGGTCATCTGTGTCTTGGCCTCAGTCATGTTCTTCCCCCTAACCGGCCCTTTTGCTGCACCGCGATATTGCGAAAGCTGTCAGGTGCGGTAACCCGGCAGGATTGAACCACGAAAGGAACGCCATGAGCAAGCCACTCCTCGACCGGTTTTTGTCGCGCGCTGTCAAGCTGGGCCACCTCGGCATAGTGTTCGCCGATGGCAGCGCCAGCACCTATGGCACGAGCGCGCCCGGCTTTCCCGAGATCGTGTTGCGCTTTACTGATGCCCGCGTGCCGCGCGACATCGTGCTCGACCCCCGCCTCGGTGCGGCGGAGGCCTTTATCGACGGGCGGCTGCTGATCGAGGAAGGCGACGTGATGGGCCTCGTCAGCCTGCTGCGCGCCAACAATCCGTGGGACAGAGGCGGCGATATCGGCAAGCCAAGCCGGCTGAAGCGCTGGATCAACCGCGCGAGCTTTGCCGCCGAACAGATCAACAACCGCGTCGGCTCCAAGCAGAATGTCGCGCACCACTATGACATCGGCAATCCGCTCTATGCCCTGATGCTGGACGCGGAGCATTGGCAGTATTCCTGCGCCTATTGGCCTGAGGGCGTCACCACGCTGGCCGAAGCGCAAGGCGCGAAGCTGGCGCATATCGCGAAGAAGCTGGCGCTGAAGCCGGGGCAGGAGGTGCTCGATATCGGCTGCGGCTGGGGCGGGATGGCGATCCATCTGGCCAAGCACCACGATGTGCGGGTGACCGGCATCACGCTGTCCGAGGAACAGGCTGCGCTCGCCCGCGACCGGGTGCGCGCCGCAGGCGTCGCCGACAAGGTGACAATCCCGCTGGAGGACTACCGCGACACCGCCGCCAGCGGGCGCCGGTTCGACCGGATCGTCTCGGTCGGCATGTTCGAACACGTGGGCCGCGCGCAGTTCGAAACCTTCTTTGCCGATTGCGCGCGGATGCTGGCGGATGACGGGGTGATGCTGCTCCACACCATCGGCCGCTTCGGCGGGCCGGGCACCACCGATGCTTTCACCCGCAAGTATGTCTTCCCCGGCGGCTATATCCCCGCCCTGTCCGAGACGCTGGCGGCGAGCGAAAAGGTCCGCCTGATCGCCGCCGATGTCGAGACGCTGCGGCTCCACTACGCCAAGACAATCCGCGCCTGGTATGCCAACTGCATCGCCAATCGCGAGGCGATCATCGCGCTGCATGATGAGCGATTCTTCCGGATGTGGACCTTCTACCTGGCCGGCGCGGCGACCGTCTTCGAGAATGGCGGGATGTGCAATTACCAGATCCAGTACATCCGCAGCCGCCATGCTCTGCCGATCACGCGGGATTATCTGATCGGGAGTTCGGGCGGCTCGCCCGATGATCCCGGACGGTTGCGCGGGCGATAGACAGGGCCAAAGCCCATCAGCGCCGCGCCCACCAGCGGCAGCGCGATTACCCACCAGCGAACACCGGATACGCCTTCAGGGCTGGCAATCGTCAGCCCTGCCGTCGCTCCGAGCCCTGCGCAGATTGCCACTACGCCTAGCACTGCCCGCAGACGCGGCACGGTGCGACCGCCGCGGATCGGGCCGAAGCTGCGCTCATGCCGCGCGAAGATGGCGATCATGGGGAGCAGCGCGAGGATATAGACCGCGATCCAAAGCGGACGGCTCGCCCACCATGCGCCCGTGCCCGGAACAGTATCGAGGCCCACCCCGCCCAGTACCAGCCAAGCGACGGTCATCACCAGCACAAAGGCGGTAAGGTGCCACAGGAACACGGTCATGATCATCCCGTTCATGAGCACCGTCGCAGTCCAAATGCCGACGTGGTCGAGCATACGCCGCCCCGCCGGCTCCAGCGCCAGCACCAGCCCGATCTGCACCGCTCCCAGCGCAAACAGCGCCAAGGTCGGCGGAAGCGAGTTGGAAAAGCCGCCCGGCGCGGACACCATGGAGACGGGGTAGAAGCCAAAGACCGTGATCGATACGAGGATCGCCAGCGACACCGCGAACCACACCCATGCAAACCACGTCGCTGCAAACTTGCCCGCGCGCCAGGCAAAACCGAGCTGGTGGATACCGAGGAACACCCAGAGGAAATTGGTGAAGTTGACCCACGGCACCTTGGCCGTGAAAGTCAGCCAGTCGGTCAGCATTGCGGCAGGGATGAAGACGGCAAAGCTCAGCCACCCGAACCGCTGCCACGCGCGGTAGGCGATCGGCGTGAAGGCCGTCACCAGCAGATAGACCGCAAGGAACCACACCGGGATCAGGGCCGCCTCGGTCGCCATTCGGATCTGTTCGCGCGGCAGGCCGGCCTGCGTCAGGATCAGCGCCAGCGCAGCCCACAGCAGCAGCACCGGGAACGTCGGCGTGATCAGGCGCTGCACCCGGCTCGCGAGCCAATCGCGATAGACGCCGTCCTGGTCGCGCGGCGCCTTCGCGGTGGTCGCCGCCCAGCTCACCGAATTGGAATAGCCGCCGACCAGGAAGAACACCGGCATCACCTGAAAGCCCCAGGTCAGCCAGTGGGTCCATTCGGCCACTGACAGCAGGTCACCGCGCCGCAGTTCGCCGGAGGCATCGACATAGAGACCAGCCATCAGCCAGTGGCCGATAACCACCGCCATGATCGACACGGCGCGCAGAAAATCGACCCAGCGGTTACGCTCGGGCGGGGTCAGTTCCGCCAGTTCGCGCGCCTTGCTCCACATAGTCAGCATGCAATCCCCTGTCTGGCCGCGCTAATGACGCCATCCTTCGGGGACTTAGCAGCAAATTCTGAAAGGAGGATTGCTGCCACGGCGTCCATCCCCAGCCACGAAAGGCCGATTGCCCCCGCGCCTGCGCGCTGATAGGGGCGCGCGCACGTCATTTCCAAGGAAACCACCCATGGCCCAGCCCCAGAAAGTCGTCCTCGCCTATTCCGGCGGTCTCGATACCAGCGTGATCGCCAAGTGGCTGAGCGTGGTGCGCGGATTGGAGGTCGTGACCTTCACCGCCGATCTCGGCCAAGGTGAAGAAATCGAGCCAGCGCGAGCCAAGGCCAAGGCTATGGGCATCCCGGACGATCACATCTTCATCGAGGATGTGCGCGAAGAATTCGTGCGCGATTTCGTCTTTCCGATGATGCGCGCCAATGCGCGCTATGAAGGCGATTACCTGCTCGGCACCAGCATCGCCCGCCCTCTGATCTCCAAGCGCCTCGTCGAAATCGCGCACCAGACCGGCGCCGATTTCATCGCTCACGGTGCGACCGGCAAGGGCAATGATCAGGTGCGCTTCGAGCTTTCGGCCTATGCGCTTGATCCCGACATCAAGGTGATCGCTCCGTGGCGCGAATGGGATCTCACCAGCCGCACCGCGCTGATCGCGTGGGCGGAGAAGCACCAGATCCAGGTGCCCAAGGACAAGCGCGGCGACAGCCCGTTCTCGACCGATGCAAACCTCCTCCACACCTCCTCGGAGGGCAAGGTGCTGGAAGACCCGTGGGAGGAAACCCCCGACTACGTCTATTCGCGTACGGTCAATCCCGAGGACGCGCCGGACGTGCCGGAATACATCACAGTCGATTTCGAGCGCGGTGACGGCGTGGGGCTAAATGGTGAGGCGATGTCGCCTGCGACCTTGCTGACGGCGCTAAACGAGCTTGGCCGCAAGCACGGCATCGGGCGGCTCGATCTGGTCGAGAACCGTTTCGTCGGCATGAAGAGCCGCGGGATGTACGAAACGCCCGGCGGCGAAATCTACGCCCGCGCGCATCGCGGCATCGAGCAGATCACGCTGGATCGCGGCGCAGCGCATCTCAAGGACGAGCTGATGCCGAAGTATGCAGAGCTGATCTACAACGGCTTCTGGTTCTCGCCCGAGCGAGAAATGCTGCAAGCCGCGATCGACCACAGCCAAGACAAGGTCACCGGCACGGTGCGGCTCAAGCTCTACAAGGGGATGGCCAGCGTGGTGGGCCGCAAGTCGCCCTATTCGCTCTACTCCGAAGCGCACGTGACCTTCGAGGACGACGCCGGGGCTTACGATCAGAAGGACGCCGAGGGCTTCATCAAGCTCAACGGTCTGCGCCTGCGCCTGCTCTCGCGCCGCAACCGCGACGCCTGATCGCACTTCAGAACGGGGAAAACCGAGTCGGGCCGCTGGGTGCAGCGGCCTGAAGCCCCTATTCTGACAGCTTGGCGGCGGTTTCGTTTCCGCTCTTTGCATCGCTTCGTGACTATTGCGACGAAGCGTTGAGTTATCCACTAGTGTCCACAGGACAAATCGCGCGAAGTGGAAAAGTCGCCGGTTGGAATGTTGTCAGATCGCCGATTCAGGCGCACCTTCAGCTTGTCTTCGGGACACGAAGCAACCGGAACGGAAAGCCGCAAGGCCTTGAAGTTACCGGGGTTTTGATCCCAAGGATGGCGGTGGCATCTGTCCACGCGCTCAGCTGGAGACGGCATGCAGGAGGCTTCGGCCAAAGGCAAGTCAGCTCATTATCGGGTGAGAGCGACGCGATGTCACCGGACAGGCCAAGAACCTGGCCGAACGGAAGAGCAGCGGAAACGGCGAAAGCCCCCAAGCCGCCGCGCTTCAGATCGGTAAAGGAACGCGGTCTCGGCCGAGCAAATGCGCAAGGCGGCGAAAATCGACAGGCTTCGGCCGGACGATGGACGCAGCTGGCAGGAGCAAAGCCGGATGCCGGCGCGAGCGCCGGTGACGAAGCTCTGGCAACGCCAGTCGCAAGACCGGGCAGCGAGAGGTTAGACATCGGGCGCCAAGTATGGCCCGGAGCGAAAGGATGCCGAAGGTTCGCCGGACGCATCATGAGCGAGGGTCATCCACACGCCGGTGAGAGTGGGGTCGGCAGCAATGCCGGCCCCATTTGCATTGTACGGCGCCGCCAGATCCGTCCCCTGGCATCGCCGTTCGCCCGAGTCGCTGGGCACCAAAGTCGCGCGGGAATGGCAGCTGGCTGACCTTGGCGCCAACGGTTCATCGCATTTCCGGGGCAACTCACTCCCCACCGGAACCCTCCCGGCGACGAAATGCTAACCTGGTTTGCTTTTGGGAAGGCCGCCGCCTTAACGGCCCGATCATGCGGACGGGAAATCGCATACATGGCCTCGATGCCCGCAGCGCCGCTACGCGGAGCCTGCAAGCCCTTGCAGTAGCCGGCTTGCTCGGGCTTGCTCCGCTTGCTGCGTCCTCGGCCGCCACGCCGGATGGCGGCGCTTCGGGGATCGAGCCTGCCACCAGCGCTGCGATCATTGAACTCGTGCCGCTCCAGCCCACCGCTGACGTCGCCGCACCCGCATCCGTGATCGAAGAGCCCGCTCCCTCGGCGCCGCAGGAAACTGTCCTCGGCCGCGGCAGCGCATCTTACTACGCGTCCAAGTTCAACGGCCGCCGCACCGCCAGCGGCGAGCGGTTCGACAACTCCGACCTGACCGCCGCCCACCGCAGCCTGCCGTTCGGCAGCCGCGTGCGCGTCACCAACCCAGCCAATGGCCGCAGCGTCGTGGTCCGCGTGAATGATCGCGGCCCCTTCACGCGTGGTCGCCTGATCGATGTCAGCCGCGCCGCTGCCGAAGAACTTGGCATGGTCGCACGCGGCCACGCTGATGTGGAACTGGCGCTGATCGCCGACTGATCGGCCTAGGGATTATCGGCGTAGCCCATCCCGAGGCTCGAAGTATCGCCGGTAACCTTCAGCTTCAGCCGCGCCGTCTTTTGGCTGGACGTGTTGCGCAGCAACGCCATCTCGCCCGGCGCAATCTGCGCATCGACCGCTCCGCCCGGCGCGACAGTCCCGCGCTCCACGGCTGCGGCGCCATCGGCCTTGCTCAGCACCACCACAGCGACCGGCCCGGTGTTTGTGCCGGTCACGACAAAGCCGCCCTCCTGCCCGCCGCCCAGCTCGAAGGTCTGGCCCGGATCGATCTGGAGGTTAGAGTTGATCGTCCCCGCGTGCACCGCCGCGCCCAGCGCTACTAGGGTCAGAGCAGCAGCCATCACCGAGGCGGGACGGACAATCTTGAACGGCATCATGCGGCACTCCTTTGCGCTGTTCCACATCCTCCTCCAGTAACGCGCACACCTTCACGCCGGATGCAGGCAGCCGACGATTGCGCCCCTTCGCCTCTTGCGTTCCGTTTCTGCCCGATTAGGACGTCGCTCGGTTTGCAGGGGGAACGCCGCCATCACGCTCACGCTGATCGTGCTCTATGTCGCTGCCCAGATCGCACTTGCGGTGTGGGCCGGGCGCGGGGCGAAGTCCGATGCCGACTATCTCGTGGCCGGCCGCAGCCTCGGCCCCTTCGCGGTCGGCATGAGCCTGTTCGCCACCTGGTTCGCCTCCGAAAGCCTGATCGCCACCTCGGGCGAGGTCGCGCGTGACGGGATCGCGGGCGCCCGGGCCGAGCCGTTCGCCTACGCCATCGGCATCCTCGCGATCGCGCTGTTCTTCGCCTACCGGCTGCGCGCGGGCGGCTTCATCACCATCGCCGACTTCCTCAGGAGCCGCTTCGGCCCCGCGACCGAGAGCCTCGCCGCGGTCGTCATCGCGCTCTCCGCCACGACCTGGTCCGCGGCGCAGCTGTTCGCCTTCGCCACCATCATCGCGAGCGCATCGGGGCTCGACTTCACCACCGGCCTCATCGGCGCGACGCTGCTGGTGATGACCTACACCCTGTTTGGCGGGCTCGCCGGAGACGTTGTCACCGACATCGTGCAGGGCATCGTCATCGTCATCGCGATCCTCATCCTGTTCGCGCTGATGGCGGACGCATCGGGGGGCCTGCCTGCCATGTGGGCCGCTGCCCCGCCCACCATCTGGAGCTTCACCGCGCCCGGCGAGAGCTGGACCCAACGCATCGAGCTATGGCTCATCCCCATCGCCGGCACCATGGTCAGTCAGGAGGCGCTGTCCCGCACGCTCGCCGCCAAGTCGCCCGAGGTCGCGCGGCGGGGCGCCTTGTGGGGAGCGGCGATCTACCTCACCGTCGGGCTGATCCCGGTCAGCTTCGGCCTGTTCGGCCCGCAGCTCGCCCCCATTCTCGGCGTCACCTTCGGCGCGGATGAGGCGTACCTCCCCAGCCTTGCCACCGCCCTGTTCCCGCCGTGGCTACACATCGTCTTCACCGGAGCGCTGGTGTCCGCGATCCTCTCCTCGGTCGACTCCGCCCTGCTCGCGGTCTCGGCCGTGGTGACCGAGAGCGGGTATCGCCGCCTCCGCCCGGAGGCCTCCCCCCTTGCCATGCTGCGCGCCGCGCGGTTCGCGACGGTGGCTGCGGCGGCGGTCGCGGCGCTGCTGGCAATGCAGGGGGAGAGCCTGCGCAACCTCGTGCTCGATGCCGGAGCCATCGCGGCGGTGCTGGCGGTGCCGATCATCGCCGGGCTCGCCGGCTCCACCGCCCGCCACGCGGCGCTCGCGGCGATCGCGGCGATCGTGGTGCAGATGGCGGTGCTGGGCGTGCTCGACTGGGGGCTGGGCGTGCCCGGCGCCTTCCTGTGGATGCTGGCGAGCGGCACCGCGACCTTCGCCGCCGTCGCAGCCCTGTCAGCCCGCCGCAGCGCCGCGCCGCGCGCTGTTGGAGACACATGAGACACTGTCCAGGAACCAAAAACCGGCCCCCGCACGGCCCCGCTTAGGGGGTGTTCCCGCGCAGCCTTGCGATAAAGGCGTCCAGAGACTCCTCCACGCCGTCATCCCCCTCCGCAGGCTCGCCCTCATCCCCGTCCGCCCAATCGTCCTCGTCGTATTCCTCGTAGTCCTCGTCATCCCACTCCATCACCGCCGGCGGATCGAGCAGCAGCGCCACCCGCTCCTCAAACTCCGCCGCGACCTTGTGGACCTGATGCGAGGCTTCGATCCGGTCGAGCCGCGCGAGGTGCGCCAGCAGCAGCCGCCCATCGTACCGGGTGCGGGTCGCCACCTCCTCGCCGTGATAGAACACGGTCTCCTGCACTCCGTTGAGCGCGCGGTCGGCCAACACCTCCTCGACCTGCGGCCGCGCCAGCACCAGCGCCGCATCCCACAATTGTCGGAACTCAGTCGAGGCGCGCCGCATCCGGTACAGATGCGCGCGGCTCACCCCCGCCTGCTGCGCCGCCGCCCGCACATTGCCCCACTGCGCCAGCGTCTGCACAAAAGCCGCCTGCACCTCGCGCGACAGATCGGGGGCAAGGCCCGCCGGATCGACAATCTGCGTTGACGGCGCGGACGGGGGAGAATGATCGGACATAAGGCAGCTCCTCGGCAAAACCACGCCGCAGCGGGCGCAAGGCGCAGGAGCGTATCAGCCGCAAGTCGCTGTAGGAAAATGGAGTTTTGTGTTCCGCATCGCCTCCGCGATGCGAAATCCTCGCTCACACGCCCTACGGGCGCGTCGCTGCGGGCGGCCGGTCGGCCTTGCGGGCCTGCGGCCCGACGATCCTCCCCGGCACGGGGAGGGGGACCACCGCAGGTGGTGGAGGGGCAGGCGCGGCTGAACCGAGTTCCCCCTCCCCCCGCGGGAGGGGAGCGAGACTTGGGTCTGCGCAGCAGGCCCTAGTCGCAGCAGGGAGGGGGGATTTTTTGCGCCCTACCGCTGCGCTACTTGAGGGAGTCTTTGCTGCCCTATCGCTGCGCTACATGAGAGCGGGCACCAAAATCACCAGATCGGCAAGCGCCCATCCCCGCAAATCAACCGCTCATTGGCGAGCGTGACGGCGCGGATGTCGTCAGGCGTTTCAAGCCCGGCCTCATGTAGCGCAGCGGTAGGCCGACAAGGACTCCCGATCCGCCCGGCCTCCACATGGGCGAGCCAACTGGCGATAAACGCCTCCCCGCCCGGATCGCGCAGATCGGTCGGCCCGACAGGCAGCTTGCGCGTCGGATCATAGGGCGACGGGTTGGTGAGATAGAGCTCGTGACACGTAATCATCCGCGCGGGTCTCCTACGAGAGAGGACAAGACGCACCGAACGGCCCGAGCCGCCGCAAGAACGCCCCCGCCGCGTCAGGGCTGCGAGGAGCCGAGGCACGCGGGAAAGCGGATGCGGCACGAGAGGGCTGGTCGGCGCGGGCGGGACGGTAGTGGGGTGTGGGGGGTGTAGGAAAGGGGGCATGATTACTAGAATTCCGGCCCCGATTACGATTAAGCTTGTCGACACTGTGAACAATAGTGGAAAAGCTAATCATCGGGTCCGCAAAGCTTGACACTCAGTCGGATATTTACGCTACTAATTTTATGATAGAACCACCCTCTTTAGAATCAAAAGTCCTTGCCTCCGTCTTTGTGGCGACGAGCTCTGGCGACGTCTCTTTGACTCTCGCTCGTGGCGAAGTACTTATGGTGGCTGGTCCAAATGGGGCTGGTAAATCCGCTCTGCTTTATTCAATTTATAGGTCAATCGGCAAAGGTCTAGCGGATTATTATGCCGGACACAGGCAGATCACATTTAACCATGGTTGGGAAAATGTATCTTCTGATAAAGATCAACTAGCAACATATCAGTTTGAAAATTTTTCATCATCAAATAGGTATAAGAACCATTGGTCTGAAGACGTTTTCAATTCAATAATCAAGAGACTTTTTCAGGATGAAGTAAAGTACAACTCTGATTTAGTCGAATTGCTTGATCATGACCCGATAAATGCTCAAAAATTTAAGAAAACAAACCCAAGCCCAATTGCGAAATTAAATTCAGTGTTTGATGCTGCTCGAATGGCTGTTCGCTTTGAGGTCGATGTCCGAGGACTTCGCGCCACACGGGGTATTGGAAAGTACGATATTGATCAACTTTCGGATGGTGAACGGGCAGCCCTCTTCATCGCTGGTGCAATTTTAATTCAAGATCCCGCTTATCCCCTTCACGCATGTGTGCATAATGTTCCACAATAACGCACACCGCAAGGTGCAACGTTACGTTGTATGACGCGTGTGCGGTGAGGGCTTCCCCTGACGGCTGAATTGGATTACAACGCAGTGTAAGACACGCGAGGGCCGATTCTCATGCACGCCGATATCATCAAGCAAATGCGCGACGAGGAAGCGGGGCTTCTGCTCAAGTTGAATGCCGTCCGCAATCTTCTGTCAGTGTACGGTGAAGCGCCAGTCGCAACCAGTGCGGCGTCAACGCAATCCGTCAAACGTACCGCGCCCGCCTCCCGTGCCCGTGAGAAGGTCGCCATCACCAGCTTCACGATGCAGACACGTATGTCTGTTTTGCTTTCGCTGGATGCCATGGTGCATGCACCGGGTCTCCTGAAAACCAGCGCTCTCGTCGAGTACATTGAGAAGCGCGGCCATGAGATTACCGGAAACAACAAGGTCAATGCGCTTGGAGCGCTTCTCGCACGTAGTGAGGACGTTCAAGGGCATGGCAAGTCGGGTTGGACGGTTGCGGATCGTGAGCGTGCGCTTTCGATCCTGGCCGAACACCTGCACAACGAGAAAGGGCCACACAGCGTTTACGCCGGTGGCCCCGAAACCGCGCCCTACGCGCTAACAGAGGAGGCCATGGAATGAATGAACATTCCTTCGGGTCGCGGGGGTTGCAGCCCCTTAGCTACCCATTGCTCTTGTTAAAGAACTAGGCCGTCTGCGCCGGGGGCTCTCGTCCCCGGTGCATTCGGTCTAGCAAATCTAACGGGATTCGTCTAGTCCGATTGCGTACTTACACGCTTTTCGGGAGGCCTTCCTATGTCCATCAAAACGATGTCGTCTAGGAGAGGAATGGGACATCGACCACTGAAAGGAACGGGTCGAATGTACGCTATTGCCTACGACCTGAATAATGAAGCTGCCGAACGTCATGGTGCTTGGGCTAAGATTGCTCGTGTTCTTGAAGGCCATGGCTTTCGCCGCCAGCAAGGCAGTGTTTTCTATGGTGACGAAAACACATCGGCTATGACGTGTGCGCAGGCGGTTCTGGAACTGTACGACAAATACCCTTGGTTCTGGGAAGTCGTCCGCGACATGCGCATGCTTCGTATTTCTGAACAGGACGACTTGTTGTCTATCGTGCCGAACAGGCTGCGCTTCGAACAGCAGGACGTCGCCTAATGGCAACGGTCGCCCGCTTAACTCTCTCTGAGGCGTTAGCGGGCGACCGCTTGTCTGAGTTCGTCGAACAAGCCGAAGCCGAAGGCATCGGCCCCGCAGATCGCGCTCAATTTGAAGGCCTGTTAGGACGCGTCACAGCGCCCCAACCAGAAGATCAAACATCCCGTTTACCCGCCCACGGTTCGAAGCGCGGAAAGTGAACTCGTCCAGATAGCGCTGCATGTGCTTGCCGCTGATCTGGATATGCGTGGAGCGAACCGAAGCCTTGAACAGCTTCCAGAAGCCTTCAACCGTGTTCACGTGGAAGGTCTCGCCAGCGCGGTAATTATAGTAGGCGTATTCCTTGGCACCGTGCTTGACGCGGCCATGCTTGAAGCCGTCACCAGTGAGTAAGCCATAGCTGTAGAGTTCGTCCGTTGAGACGGTCGCACCCTTTTCCACGTTCTTAAGCACCACTTCGCGCAGTGTATCGGCCTTGACGTTGGGGATAACGACCGCCTTCATGCGTCCGTTCCGCTCTGCAAGGCCCATCACAATAGTCTTTCCCGGCGCGCCACGCCCACGCTTGCCGCCCGAACGGCGACCACCGACATAGGCCTCGTCCAGTTCAATATGGCCCGCCAGCAGTGCGTCAAAGCCCTGCGCCTTGCTCATAAGGTCGCGGATATGTTGGCCAATCCGGTAGGCGGTCTTGTAGGTCACACCAAGCTGGCGTTGCAGTTCCTTGCCGCTCACACCGTGGCGCGTCGTGCAGAAGAGATACATGGCGTAAAACCACGAAACGAGCGGCGTGCGCGTGTCGTGAAGGATGGTGTTAGCGGTAGGGTTCACATGGTGGCCGCAGTTGGCGCAAACGTAGGTGCGGCGCGCTGCAAGCTTGTGGTGCGTGCTTTCCTTACCGCATGACGCGCAAACGAAACGGGTTCCGCCAAAGCGCACTTCCATGATGTGCGCGAGGCAAGCGTCGTCATTCGGGAAGCGCGCGAAGAACTCGCGAACGCTAAACTCGGGACTGGCAGAGGGGCTTTTGCTGGTCATGCCATCTTAATGGCAGAACTCACTACATGCGTCAAGGGGATAATCGGGTTCAAGATTCAAATAAGATCGTTGCTATAGATGAGCCTGAAAGAAATCTTCATCCAAGTATAGTTGCTCCCTTTATAAATGCCCTTATCCTTGCACGTCCTGACATTGGATATATTTTTGCAAGCCATGATGTTAATTTAATTTCTGGGGGACATATCAATACCCTAGTCCATGTACGAGACTCGCAAGTTATATCCCTTGATCCAGAAACTAGGAAGTTTGACGCGGAAGTTGTTGTCGATTTTGAGGCGATTGATGAAGGCCTGAGGCGTGACCTCCTCGGAGCGAGGCAAAAATTGCTGTTTGTCGAGGGAACACCAAACTCAATCGATTATCGCATATACAACGTGCTGTTCCCGGATTGGAAAGTCACTCCGAAGGGTGGTGCGCAAGAAGTCATTGAGGCGGTTAAATCTCTTCGAAAAAATAACCAACTGCACTGGATCGAAGCGAAGGGGTTGATAGATCGAGATGGAAGGCCTGATCCTGAAGTTCAGGCACTCGAAGCAGACGGGATACATGCGCTTTTATGTCCAACCTCGGAAAATCTCCTCTTCTTGCCCAAGGTTGTTGAGGCTGTTGCCAAACTTCTTTTCGAAGCTGAGGGTGGCCTAGATGTTCACGCGCGGATGCAATCCGCTAAGGCCGAGCTTAGGGCGTCGCTCTGCCAATCAAGCGCTGATATATCAGCACGATTGGCAACTTGGCGTATAAACCGAATGTTGGCGGAAGCGAAAGTGAGTGTGGCTAACGTCAGACAATTAAGCTCTCCAGCGATCACGTTCGCCCTTGGTCAGATTTTGACAGAAGCCGACTCAGAGATTGCCGAGCTATGCGCAATCGCTGACGGTTTGGAGAGCATTCAAACTATCCCAATAAAGAATACGTCGATCGGAAGTCGTATTGCCGTGGCTATGGGTTGTGATGCCAAACGGTATAAAAATATCGTCTTCCGTCAAATCGGACTTACCACTGAATGCGGTGAGACGATTAAAAGTACCATGTTAAAATTCCTTCCAGCGCTGGACGCTGGGTCAAAATGAAGGCATTAAAATAAATCACAGTCTGATACGGCAATCGCTGTCACACGAATCGCCAACCTTGATTTAATGTCTTGGCCCCACACTTTTTCCCGCGAATTTACTTGTGCGCCCAGTGCGCCCCGCAGCATGGATGCTGAAACACGTTCAGCATGGCGGATAGACAGGGGCGTTGCGGTTGCGCACCCTGACGCGAAGCGCTCACAAATGTCCGTAGGTTGGCAGGCCCCCTCTGCGCCTCTCCTTCCCTCTGCGGTCTCTGCGTGAAACACACTGTCTTTGCCGGGGTGCGAGGGTGTGCAGGGCTTCGGGCGTCGGACACCCACCCCCGGCCCCGATACCTGCCCCGGCGGAGCCGAAGGCGTGGCGAAGCCACAACGCCGGGGTCGAGGGAGGGGAAAGGAGCGGTTCGGGATTGCGCTGCCCTCTTCGTGGCTTTGTGTCTTTGTGTGAGCCATTGCGGGGGCTGCTACACTTTGAGGGGGTGTTGGGATCGGCCTCGCTTGCCCCTCCACCATCCTACGGATGGTCCCCCTCCCCTTGCAGGGGAGGATTGCCTCGCCTGCCCCTCCACCATCCTGCGGATGGTCCCCCTCCCCGAGCGAGCTCGGGGAGGATTACTTCAGCAGCAACGGCGCCAGATACTGCCCCGTGAAGCTGCGCGGTTCCTTTACCACTTGCTCCGGTGTGCCTTCCGCGACAATCTCCCCGCCGCGCACGCCGCCCTCGGGGCCGAGGTCGATGATCCAGTCGGCGGTCTTGATCACGTCGAGGTTGTGTTCGATCACCACGACCGAATTGCCGCCCTCCACCAGCCGGTGCAGCACTTCGAGCAGTTTGCGCACGTCCTCGAAATGCAGGCCGGTGGTCGGCTCGTCGAGGATGTAGAGCGTCTGGCCGGTGCTGCGGCGCGCGAGTTCCTTGGCGAGTTTCACGCGCTGCGCCTCGCCGCCGGACAGCGTGGTCGCCTGCTGGCCGACCTTGACGTAGCCGAGGCCGACCTCATTCAGCATCCGCATCTTCTCGCGGATCGGGGGGACGGCCTTGAAGAATTCCTCGGCATCCTCGATCGTCATGTCGAGCACGTCGGCGATGGAGTGGCCCTTGAACTTCACTTCGAGCGTCTCGCGGTTGTAGCGCTTCCCGTGGCATTCCTCGCAGGTGACGTAGACGTCGGGGAGGAAGTGCATCTCGATCTTGATGAGGCCGTCGCCTTGGCACTTCTCGCAGCGGCCGCCCTTGACGTTGAAGGAGAAGCGCCCGGGCTTGTAGCCGCGGGCGAGGCTTTCGGGGAGGCCGGCGAACCAGTCGCGGATCTGGGTGAAGGCGCCGGTGTAGGTGGCGGGGTTGGAGCGCGGGGTGCGGCCGATGGGGGACTGGTCGATCTCGATGACCTTGTCGCAGTATTCGAGCCCGGTGATGGCGTCATGTGCCCCCGCGATGACCCGCGCGCCGTTGAGCGCGCGGGCGGCCCCGGCCTGCAGGGTGTCGATGGTGAGGCTGGATTTGCCCGAGCCGGAGACCCCGGTGATGCAGGTGAAGGTGCCGAGCGGGATCTTGGCCGTCACGCCCTTGAGGTTGTTGGCGCGCGCGTTCTTGACCACGATCTTGTGGCCATTGCCCTTGCGACGCTTGGCCGGAACGTCGATCTTGCGCTTGCCGGTGAGGTAATCGGCGGTGAGGCTGCCCTTGGCCTTGAGTATCTGCTTCAGCGTGCCTTGCGCGACGATCTCGCCGCCATGCACCCCCGCACCGGGGCCGAGGTCGACGATGTAATCGGCGGTGCGGATGGCGTCCTCGTCATGCTCGACGACGATGACGGTGTTGCCGAGATCGCGCAGGCGCTTGAGGGTTTCGAGCAGGCGGTCATTGTCGCGCTGGTGGAGGCCGATGCTGGGCTCGTCGAGGACGTAGAGCACGCCGGAGAGGCCGGAGCCGATCTGGCTGGCCAAGCGGATGCGTTGGCTTTCGCCCCCCGACAGCGTGCCCGAGGTGCGGTCGAGGTTGAGGTAGTCGAGCCCGACGTTGTCGAGGAAGCCCAGCCGCTCGTTGATCTCTTTCAGGATCGCCTTGGCAATCTGGCTCTGCTGCGAGGTGAGCTGCGCGTCCAAGGCGAGGAACCACGCTTTGGCATCCGCGACACTCATGGCGACGGGGGTGGCAATATCGGTCTGGGCGATGCGGACGCTCAGCGCCTTTTCGTTGAGGCGCTTGCCGCCGCAGGTCTCGCACGGCTGCGCGGTCTGGTACTTCGACAGCTCCTCCTGCATCCACGCGCTCTCGGTCTGCATCATGCGGCGGTTGAGGTTGCCGATCACGCCTTCGAAGGCCTTGTTGACGGTGTATTCGCGGCGGCCATCCTTGAAGGTCAGCGGCACCGGCATCCCGCCCGTGCCGTAGAGGATGATGAGCTTCTGTTCGGGGGCGAGGTCTTTCCACGGCGTTGTCAGGTCGAACCCGTACGCCTTCGCAAGGCTGGCGAGCACCTGCATGTAGTAAGGCGACGGTGGGTTGGACTTGGCCCACGGCACCACCGCGCCCTGCTTCAGCGTCAGCGCCTCGTTGGGGACCACCAGCTGCGGATCGAACAGCATCTTCTCGCCGATCCCGTCACACGCGGGGCAGGCACCCTGCGGGGCGTTGAAGGAGAAGAGGCGCGGTTCGATCTCTTCGATGGTGAAGCCGCTGACGGGACAGGCGAACTTCTCGGAGAAGACGATGCGGTTGGGCGGCAGGCCCGCGCCCTTCATCGCGCCACCTTGCGCCTCGTCCTCGCGCCCCGGCACCACGCCATCGGCCAGATCGACATAAGTCAGCCCCTCGGCCAGCTTCAGCGCCTGTTCGAAGCTTTCGGCGAGGCGGGTCTCGATGCCTTCCTTCACCGCGATCCGGTCAACCACCACTTCGATGTCGTGCTTGAACTTCTTGTCGAGTGCGGGGGCTTCCTCGATCGGATAGATCTCGCCGTCGATCCGCACGCGGGTAAAGCCGCTGCGCTGCCATTCGGCCAGTTCCTTGCGGTATTCCCCCTTGCGCCCACGCACCACGGGGGCGAGCAGATAGAGGCGCGTGCCTTCGGGCAGGGCCATCACCCGGTCGACCATCTGACTTACGGTCTGCGCAGAAATCGGCAGGCCTGTGGTCGGCGAATAGGGCGTGCCGACCCGCGCCCACAGCAGTCGCATATAGTCGTAGATCTCGGTGACGGTCGCCACGGTTGAGCGCGGGTTGCGGCTCGTCGTCTTCTGCTCGATGCTGATCGCAGGGCTTAGGCCGTCAATATGCTCGACATCGGGCTTCTGCATCATTTCGAGGAACTGGCGCGCATAGGCGCTCAGGCTCTCGACATAACGCCGCTGGCCCTCGGCATAGATCGTGTCGAAGGCGAGGCTCGACTTGCCGCTGCCCGAAAGCCCGGTGACAACGATCAGCGCATCACGCGGCAGATCAATGTCGATACCCTTGAGGTTATGTTCGCGCGCGCCGCGCACGGAGATGGTGGTGAGGCTCATGGGTGCAATCTGTTCCGGAAATGTTCGCGTGGGTCAAGGGCGGCACGGCGGGGTTATCCGCAAGGCACCACAGATGGGGACGGGCTATAGCGGGTGCAACGGGCGAAGCGCCTTGCGGTTTCCCGGCCCCTGCCGCAATGGCCCGAACCGCCGGACCCGAAAAAGCGAATCGAATTATGTTATGGTGACACCAAATCGCATCCAATTCGCGCGGTGTCCGGCGCAAAACGCTTACCGGCTAAGCAAGCCCGACGATTCCGCCTCTACTTTTCAATATGTTAAGTAGGCCTACAGAAAAACTGAAGTCGTCCGATCAACGCGGATCAATCAGATGGAGGCTCTCTTTGCGGTTCCTCGGCCGGGTCCCTTCAGGGTCGCAACCTGGCTCTTCGCAAAGACGTGGCCGGGGGCCGGAACATGGCTGACAGGGTTACCCCTAACCCCCATCAGCCTGTTCCGGTTCCTCACCCACAATCAGCGCCTGCGCTCCGGGATCGCCGAGCCACCGCGCCCGCACTCCCCATCCTTGCGCAATCACCTGCGGCGCCAATGCGATGTTCGGCGGGCCGTCTGCGATCAGGTGCCCGTCCTTCATCACCAACACCCGGTCGGCATGGTTCATCGCCAGCCCGAGATCGTGGAGCACTACCACCACACCCTGCGCAGCCCCGTTCTCTGGCCGCGCGCAGGCCTTGAGGTGGGCGATCAGGCTGAGCTGATGCGCCAGATCAAGCGCGGCGAGCGGCTCGTCAGCGAGAATCCAGCGCGGCTCTCCGGCCAGCACGCGCGCGAGCAGCACCCGTGCGCGCTCTCCGCCTGAAAGCTGGCTGACGGGACGATGGCGCAGGGGCTCGAGATCGAGCGCGACCAGCGCCGCCTCAATCGCAGCAGTCCCCCGGTCGCGCCACGGCAGGCGGCCCAGCGCCACCAGCGCCTCGACCGCGACGTCCCACGCGATGTCGGGCGCTTGCGGCAGATAGCCGATGCTCTGCGCCCGGACGCGCGGATGCAGGCGGGCGAGGATTTCGCCATCCAGCGTGACGCTGCCCGATGCTGGCGCGAGCAATCCGGCAAGCCCCAGCAGCAGCGATGATTTGCCTGCGCCATTGGGGCCAACGATAGCGGTGATGGTGCCGGGCTTGAGCGCGGCGGACAGGCCCGTCACGACCTCGCGCCCGCCGCGCATCAGCGCGAGGTTGTCTGCCGCCAGCATCTACAGCCGCCCTTGCCGCATACGCAGTAGCAGCCAGCCGAAGAACGGCGCGCCGATCAGCGACAGCGCGATGCCGAGCCGCAGCTCCGTCACCAGCGGCAGGACCCGCACCACGCTGTCGGCGGCCAGCACCAGACAGGCACCCGCAAGCGCGCTTGGGAGGATCAGGCTTGATGGCAGGCGATTGGTGAAGGGGCGCACCAGATGCGGCACCACTAGGCCGACAAAGCCGATGATCCCGGCCACCGCCACCCCCGCACCCACGGTCAGCCCGATGCCGACCACCAGCAGCGCCAGCAGTCGGCGCGGCTCTATACCCATCGAACGCGCCGCCTCCTCGCCCAGCGTCAGCGCGTCGAGGCTGCGCGCGGCGAGCGCCAGCACCGCGATCCCGGCGGCGGTGAGCGGCGCGGCAATCGCGACTTCCCGCCACGACCGGTCGGTCAGTGCGCCGTTGAGCCACATGACGATCTCGCTCAGGGCAAAGGGATTGGGGGCGAGTGTGATCGCCAGCGCAGTCAAAGCGCCCGCAAGGCTCGCCAGCATCAGACCCGCCAGTGTGAACAGCGCGATGCCGCCGCCCGCCCCGCCTGCAGCGTCCGACGATGTGCGCCCGGCGATCAGCGCGAGCAGCGCCATGCCGAGGCCCGCTCCGGCCAGAGCCATCAGCGGCAGGCTCCACGGGGCCCATGCGGGCGGGATCGCCGCGCTGAACCAGAAGCTTGCCACCGCGCCGAGAGCGGCCATCGGGGCAATGCCGAACAGGCCGGGATCGGCGAGCGGGTTGCGCAGATAGCCTTGCATGGCCGCTCCCGCCGCACCGAGGCCCGCGCCGATGGTGATCGCCAGCACCGCGCGCGGCAGGCGCAGTTCGGCAAGGATCAGCAGCGTGTTGCCGGGGCCGAAATCGGCGGGCGCAATCCACACTCGCCCGGCCAGCAGCGACAGGGGCACCAGCACCGCGAGCAACACCGCGAAGATCAGGCTCGCACGGTTCATGGGCGGCGCTCCGCCTCAGCCCGGATCGCGCGCAGCCGTTCGCGCGCCTTGGGTATGGTCGGCCCGCCGCAATAGATCAGCGAGGGGTTGAAGTCGGCGATCAGCATCCGCTTGTATTGCCCTTCCAGCAACGGATGACGCTGGCCCGGCGCATCGCCTGCGATCAGCAGCATGCGGGGCGGATCGCTGAGCACCCGCTCAAGGCTGACCCGGTCCGCCTGCCCCAATCCGCGCGCGGCGGCGTGGCTGGTGAAGCCCTCTTGGCGGAGCAATTCGACGATCAGCGTCTGCTCGCCCGCGACAATCTCGCCCTCCTGCCACAGCAGCGCATCGATCGGTGCGCCGGTTTGCGGCGGGGGAGCGGCGATGCGGGCGGCGAGCGCCTCGCCGTTTCCGGCACGGCCCGCGAGCGCGGCAACTTCGCGCACCTGCGCCACGCTTTCGGCAACGGTGACGGGGCTGCCAAAGGTCGCGACCGTGAGGCCCGCACGCTCCAACGCCGAGCGGGTCGGCTGCGGCAGGAAAGTCGAGGCGAGCACCAGATCGGGCTGGAGCGCAATCACCTCCTCCGCCGTCCCACCGGTGGACCCATAGCTTTGCGCTACGCCCGCCGGGATCGAACTCCCACCCGGATCGCGGCTGTAATGCGATAGGGCTAGCACCTGCTCCGGCCCCGCAATCTCGACCAGAATTGCGTCAAGGCAGGGGTTGAGGCTGACGATTGTAGGGGTATCCGATTGCGGCCTCGCCACGGGAGCATCGGGCGCGCAGGACGACAGCAGCAGCGCCGCCGCCAGCACCGCCAATCTCCCGTTCAAGCTGATGCGATCCCGCGCCATATCCGGCCCCGGCGATAGGGCGGCGCGCTCGCTGGTGCAACGAGTTAAGGTGCTGTGCCCACCTGTCCGGAAACGGGACGCAGGCGTCCGCCGCCCTCGCCGTTGCCGCGCCGCGCGCGTAAGGCCTCGAACACCTTATGGCTTCTGCACGCACCTCCTTTCCCTTCAAGGCCTCAGCCAGCCACGGATGGACGCTGCCCGTCGCTACTCTCCCCCGCAAAGCCTGGCGCAAGCGCCTCGCGGTGCTGTTTGCCGCGATCGCCGTGCCCGCGATGGCCGCATCCGGCGGCGTAGGCACTCTGCCGGGCAATGCGATCGAAAGCACTGCCGCACTCGCCACCCGTCAGGCCGCCGAGGCTGCCCTGCCGTTTGAGCGTCCGGGGATGAGCTTTCCGGGCTCTGCCTTCTTTTACATGGCCGATCCGGCGGGAACCGCGCTGGTCGCGCTGCCCACCGCCGATCCGCTCGCTTCGGGCGCGGAAAGCGGGCGCGAGCTGGGCGCGCTGATCGATGTCGGCGCGGCGGCGCGGCCGTTCTATTCGCCCGGCACCGGCATCACCCACGCCCGCGCAGCCGAATGCCTCGCGCAGGCAATCTGGTACGAAGCCGCCAGCGAGAGCGAGGCGGGCCAGCGCGCCGTGGCGCAGGTGGTGCTGAACCGCGTCGCTCACCCCTCGTGGCCCTCCAGCGTGTGCGGCGTGGTCTATCAAGGCTCGGAACGCTCGACCGGGTGCCAGTTCACCTTCACCTGCGACGGTAGCTTGGCGCGGCGTCCCTCGGGCGTCAGCTGGGCACGCGCGCAGCGGATCGCGTCCGAAGCGCTGGGCGGCAGCGTCTATGCGCCGGTCGGGCTGGCGACGCATTATCACACGCTCTGGGTCAATCCCTACTGGGCCAGCACACTCGACCATATTGGCAGCATCGGCGCGCACCGGTTCTACCGCAATCGCGGCGCTGGCGGGCAGGCTGCGGCGTTCAGCAACGCCTATGCGGGTCTTGAGCCGGTGGTGAGCGGGCGCACGACCGCCGTCCCGGTCACTGCGTTCGCGCCGGTCACAGCCACGCCGGGCCGTCCGGTGATCGCCTACGAACTCGACCCCGTCCCGGTCCGCCAGCAGGCCGCACGCGGCGGCGCTGCCAAGGCTGATGCCGCCCCGCTTCCCCCCTCTGTGCCGAGCGAAGCCTATACCGGCACCGGCACGGTCAAGGCCGAATATGCCCGCGCCGGACAGTGGAAAGCCCAGCCAGGCGCGGCGCCCTCTGCGGGTCAGGCACCGGCCGCCAAGGACTAGGCGCAAGCCTACGCGCTGGCCCGAAACAGGGTTAAGCTGTTCTCAACCCTGTTATCACACCAAGCCTTAGCGGCGGATCGCTAAAGCGTTCGGGAACGCCGCGCACCTGATGACGCGGCGACGATAACGGGAATTGCCGCGCTTCATGTCTGTTCGCTTTGCTTCTACCAATCACCCGGTCCGCCGTCTCGGCTGGCGCGCTGCGGGGCGCGGACTGCTGGCTCCGGCGCTGGCGCGGGCGGCCAATGATAACCGTCGGCTCGGGGCAGACGGTGTGGCAGAGCCCGCCCCGTTTGACCCGCTCCTGACTGAAGCGCTGCGGCATTTTGCCGCCCACGGTCTCGCCTCAGCCGAAGCCGCCGTGGATGCCGCTGCCGATGCGGCTAAGCGCGGGGATGCCGATGCCCAGGATCACTGGCTCGCGATCACGCGGATGTTCGACCGCCGCCTCGCCGCGCGAGCAGGCAGGGAGCTTATTCCCGCCTGAACAGCGCCCTGCCCTTACGGCACCTGCGCTAAGGGGTTCCCCCGATCGGCTGACCCGCCGCATTAATGCAATTGCGAACTGTTTGCAAAGATAGTTGCCGCATCCGACCTTTTGACGGTTGCAATCCCATTTTGAGCGGCCTACCGCCCGGTTTGTAACGGGTGCCATGCCGCTTGGGACGGGGGTTGGCGCCAGCATTCTGTGCGCGTTTTTGTCGTCCCGATGAATAAGGGAAGGACGTCCTCACAATGGCCCGCAAGAAAATCGCCCTCGTCGGCGCCGGTAATATCGGCGGCACGCTTGCCCACCTCGCCGCGCTCAAGGGCCTTGGCGATATCGTGCTGTTCGACGTGGTCGAAGGCGTGCCGCAGGGCAAGGCGCTTGATCTCAGCCAGTGCGGTCCGGTCGAAGGCTTCGACGCCAGTATCACCGGCACCAATGACTATGCCGACATCGCCGGCGCCGACGTCGTGATCGTCACCGCCGGTGTCGCGCGCAAGCCCGGCATGAGCCGCGACGACCTGCTCGGCATCAACCTCAAGGTGATGAAGGCAGTCGGCGAAGGCATTGCGGCTAACTGCCCCGATGCCTTCGTGATCTGCATCACCAACCCGCTCGACGCGATGGTCTGGGCGCTGCGCGAGTTCTCGGGCCTCCCCGCCAACAAGGTCGTCGGCATGGCCGGCGTGCTGGACTCGGCGCGCTTCGCCACCTTCCTCGCGTGGGAATTCGGCGTTTCGGTGAAGGACGTGAATGCCTTCGTGCTCGGCGGCCACGGCGACACCATGGTGCCGGTGCTGTCCTACTCGACGATCAACGGCATCCCGGTCGCGGACATGGCCAAGATCAAGGGCATCTCGGAAGACCGCCTCGGCGAAATCGTCCAGCGCACCCGTTCGGGCGGCGGCGAAATCGTCGCGCTGCTCAAGACCGGCTCGGCCTTCTATGCCCCCGCCACCAGCGCCATCTCGATGGCCGAAGCCTACCTCTACGACCAGAAGCGCATCCTGCCCTGCGCGGTGCAGGTTGACGGCAAGTACGGCGTCGACGGGCTTTATGTCGGCGTGCCGGTGGTGATCGGCGCGGGCGGCGCGGAAGAGGTGATCGAGATCAGCCTGACCGACGAAGAAAAAGCCAACCTCGGCGTCAGCGTCGATGCGGTCAAGGAACTGCTCGACGCGTGCAAGGCGCTGGATAGCTCGCTGGCGTGATGGACAACTTCGTCCCCGGTCTAATTTCGGGCCTGTTCGGGCTAGCAATCTACATCGGCCTGGTGTTCTGGGCCGGTCGAAAACGTTGGTGGTGGCTTGCCTTGTTGGTCAGCCTTCCGGCAATCATGGCGGGCATGATGTCGGCCTTCATCATCGACATGTCGCGGTCGAGCAATCCACTCTTCCAGAATTTCGGGTGGCTTGTTCTAGGCCAACTCACGATTGGAATTGTCACTTATCTTGCGGGCCGTATCGGCTCACGTCCCGCCACCGAGAAGTAGAAGGATAAAAGAATGTCCATCCTCGTAAACAAAGACACCAAGGTCATCACCCAAGGCATGACTGGCAACACCGGCACCTTCCACACCCAGGCCGCGCTCGATTACGGGACGCAGATGGTTGGCGGCGTGACCCCCGGCAAGGGCGGTACCACCCATATCGGCCTGCCGCAGTTCAACACCGTGCGCGAAGCCAAGGCGGCGACCGGCGCGACCGCCTCGTGCATCTACGTGCCGCCGCCGTTCGCCGCTGACGCGATCTGCGAAGCCATCGATGCCGAGATCGAGCTGATCATTTGCATCACCGAAGGCATCCCGGTGCTCGACATGGTCCGCGCGAAGCGCGCGCTGTCGGGTTCCAAGTCGCGCCTCATCGGCCCCAACTGCCCCGGTGTGCTGACGCCGAATGAGTGCAAGATCGGTATCATGCCGGCCAACATCTTCAAGAAGGGCTCGGTCGGCATCGTCAGCCGCTCGGGCACGCTCACCTATGAAGCCGTGCACCAGACCACCATGGCGGGCCTCGGCCAGACCACTGCGGTCGGCATCGGCGGCGATCCGGTCAACGGCACCAACTTCATCGACGTGCTCGACCTGTTCCTCGACGATCCGGAGACCGAGTCCATCATCATGATCGGCGAAATCGGCGGCTCGGCCGAAGAAGAAGCCGCTGCCTTCATCAAGGCTGAACGCGCCAAGGGCCGCGCCAAGCCGATGGTCGGCTTCATCGCCGGGCGCACCGCCCCTCCGGGCCGCCGCATGGGCCACGCGGGCGCCATCGTCAGCGGTGGTCAGGGCGGCGCGGACGACAAGATCGCGGCGATGGAAGATGCGGGCATCCGCGTCTCGCCCTCGCCTTCGCTGCTGGGGGAAACCCTCGCCGCGATGCTGAAAGAGCTGGCGTAAGCTTCGAATACCGGCCCCTCGCACCCGCGCGGGGGGCCATCCTTCCTCCTCCCCAGGAGTCCCATGATGGGCAACGAACCGCAGAACTTCATCCCCGCCTTCACCGATCAGGAAGGCCCCCAGCCCGGTCCGTCCTGGGCGAAGCGCGGCTGGCTCGACACGCTGGCCGATAGCGCGTCCGATCTGACCGCCGCGATGGACCCGACCGAGATGAAGCTCGCGGTCAAGGCTGCGGCGAAGGATGTGGGCAAGGCGATGGACCCCAAGGCGGTCGAGAAAGCCGCCGCCCTGTCGATTGCGGCGATGACGCTGGTGCGGCTCTATCGTGTGCGCGGCCACATGGCAGCGCAACTCGATCCGCTTGGCCTGATCGACCGTACCGGCCCGGCGGATCTCACGCTCGAATGGCACGGCCTAGCGGGCAAGGAGAATGAGGACGTCTATGTAGGCGGCGTGCTCGGCATGGAGTGGACCACGGTGGGCAAGCTCCACCAGCGCCTGCGCGAAGTGTATTGCGGCAAGGTCGGCCTCGAATACATGCACATCGCCGACACCGAGGAACGGCGCTTCCTTCAGGACAAGTTCGAAAAGCCGGGCGAGACGATCCAGTTCACCCCGGAAGGCAAGAAGGCGATCCTCGCTGCCGTGCTGCGTGGGGAGCAGTACGAAGAATTCCTCGCCCGCAAATATGTCGGCACCAAGCGCTTCGGGCTCGATGGCGGCGAGTCCATGATCCCCGCGCTGGAAGCCGTTATCAAGCACGGCGGCAGCGCGGGCGTGCGCGAGATCATCTACGGCATGGCCCACCGCGGCCGGTTGAACGTGCTCGCCAACGTGATGGCCAAGCCTTACCGCGTGATCTTCCATGAATTTTCGGGCGGCTCGGCCAACCCCGATGATGTCGGCGGTTCAGGCGATGTGAAGTATCACCTCGGCACCTCGACCGACCGCGAGTTTGACGGGATCTCGGTGCACATGAGCCTTGTGCCCAACCCTTCGCACCTTGAAGCGGTGAACCCCGTGGTGCTCGGCAAGGTCCGCGCGCAGCAGGCGATCCGTGACGATCTGGCGAAGAAGGAGCAAGTGCTCCCGGTGCTGATCCACGGCGATGCGGCCTTCGCGGGTCAGGGCGTGGTGTGGGAAAGCCTCTCGCTGTCCGGCGTTCCCGGATATGATACCGGCGGCTGCATCCATTTCATCATCAACAACCAGATCGGCTTCACCACCTCGCCCAAGTTTGCGCGGTCCTCGCCGTATCCGTCAGATGTGGCCAAGGGCGTCATGGCGCCGATCCTGCACGTCAACGGTGACGATCCCGAAGCGGTGACCTTCGCCTGCAAGCTTGCGGTCGAATACCGCCAGACCTTCCACCGCGACGTGGTGATCGACATGTGGTGTTACCGCCGCTTCGGCCACAACGAGGGCGACGAGCCCAAGTTCACCCAGCCGCTGATGTACGACAAGATCCGCGCGCACCCCAAGGTCAGCGTCGCCTATGAAACGCGGCTGGTGCGCGAAGGCGTGGTCGAACCCGGCACGCGTGACCGGATGGCGGGCGAATTCGTCGCGCTGCTCGAAGAAGAATTCGAGGCCGGCAAGAACTACAAGGCCAACGAGGCCGACTGGTTCGGCGGACGCTGGGCGGGCCTGAACAAGCCCGCCGATCCCGAAACAGCGCGCCGCTCTGTCGAGACCGCGATCGAGCCCAAGATGCTGGATTCATTGGGCCGCGTGCTCACGGAAGTCCCCGCCGATCTGGACGTTCACAAGACGCTCGACCGCGTGCTCGCCGCCAAGCGTGAGATGTTCAGCACCGGCGAAGGCTTCGATTGGGCGACGGCTGAGGCGCTCGCATTCGGCAGCCTCGTGATGGAAGGCTACGGCGTGCGCCTGTCGGGGCAGGACTCCGGCCGCGGCACCTTCTCGCAGCGTCACGCGGTGTGGGTCGATCAGAAGTCGGAACGCAAATACGTGCCGCTCAGCACCCTGCCGCACGGCAAGTTCGAAGTGCACGATTCCACCCTGTCGGAATATGGCGTGCTCGGCTTCGAATACGGCTTTGCGATGGCCGATCCGCGCTCCCTCGTGCTATGGGAAGGCCAGTTCGGCGACTTCGCCAACGGCGCGCAGATCATGATCGACCAGTTCGTCGCCAGTGGTGAGAGCAAGTGGCTGCGCGCCAACGGCCTCGTGATGCTGCTGCCGCACGGCTATGAAGGGCAAGGGCCAGAACACTCCTCGGCCCGCCTCGAACGCTTCCTCCAGCTGTGTGCCGACGACAATATGTGCGTCTGCAACGTCACCAGCCCGGCGAACTATTTCCACCTGCTGCGCCGCCAGATGCTCCGCAGCTTCCGCAAGCCGCTGATTATCATGAGCCCCAAGTCGCTGCTGCGCCACCCTCTGGCGAAGAGCAGCCGCGCGGAGTTCCTCGGTGATCGCCAGTTCCGGCGGATCCTGTCGGACTCGACCACGATTGCCGACGAGAAGGTGCGCCGTCTGGTGCTGTGTTCGGGCAAGGTCGCCTATGACCTGATGGAAGCCCGCGATGCGGCCGGGATCGACGATGTCTCGATCGTCCGCATCGAACAGCTGTTCCCCTTCCCGGGCGATCCACTGGCGATCCGTATGGCGCGCATGCCGAACCTCAAGGACGTGGTGTGGTGTCAGGAAGAGCCGCGCAACAACGGCGCATGGTTCTTCGTGAACGAGCGGATCGAGGATTCGCTCACCGCCGCCGGACACACGGGCAAGCGCCCGATCTATGCGGGCCGCGATGCCTCTGCCTCGCCCGCGACGGGTCTCGCCAGCCGCCACAAGGCCCAGCAGGAAGCGCTGATCGCTGCCGCGCTGGGGCTGTAACGGCCCGCACCAGTTCACACGATATCGAATCAAGTTTCAGGAACCCACCCCAATGGCCACCGAAATCAAAGTCCCCGCGCTCGGCGAATCCGTCACCGAAGGCACCATCGCTGAATGGCTCAAGCAGCCCGGCGAAGCGGTCGCCGCGGACGAGCCGATTTGCAGCCTCGAAACCGATAAGGTCGCGGTCGACGTGCCCTCACCGGTCGCAGGCATCATGTCCGAACACCGCGTGGCCGTGGGCGACACGGTGGAAGTCGGCGCGGTGATCGCGGTGATTGAAGCGGGCGCGACCGCCACCACCGCTGCGGCGGTGACGGCTGCCGCCGCGACGGCGCCCAAGGCTGACACTCCCGCTCCGGCGGTCAGCGAGGAAGTGCCGGGCGCGGCGCAGACCATGTCGCCTGCCGTGCGCCGCGCGGTGCTGGAGCACGGCGTCGATCCCTCGACCATCAAGGGCAGCGGCAAGGACGGCCGCCTCACCAAGGAAGACGTGCTCGCCGCAGCTGAGGCCAAGGCCAAGGGCACCTCTGCTCCCGCACCTGCGCCCACCCCGGCTCCGGCTCCTGCAGCGCCTGTCTCGACCGGCAACGCCCGCGGCGAGGAGCGGGTCAAGATGACCAGGATGCGCCAGACCATCGCCAAGCGGTTGAAGAGCGCGCAGGACAATGCCGCCCTGCTCACCACCTTCAACGATGTCGACATGAGCGCGGTCATGGAAGCGCGCGACAAGTACAAGGACCTGTTCGCCAAGAAGCACGACATCCGTCTGGGCTTCATGGGCTTCTTCGCCAAGGCCGCCTGCCTTGCGCTGAAGGACGTGCCCGCCGCCAACGCCTATATCGACGGCGACGAGATCATCTATCACGACTACGTGGATATCTCGGTAGCGGTCTCGGCGCCCAACGGCCTGGTCGTCCCCGTCATCCGCGATGCCGACAAGAAGGGCTTTGCCCGGATCGAGCAGGACATCGCCGATTTCGGCGCGCGCGCCAAGGCGGGCACGCTGACGATGGAAGACATGAGCGGCGGGACTTTCACTATCTCCAACGGCGGCGTGTTCGGTTCGCTGATGTCGACCCCGATCATCAACCCGCCGCAGAGCGCCGTGCTGGGCCTCCACCGCATCGAGGATCGCCCGGTTGTCCGCAACGGCCAGATCGTGATCCGCCCGATGATGTATCTGGCGCTTTCGTATGACCACCGCCTGATCGACGGGCGCGAGGCTGTGACCGCGCTCAAGATCATCAAGGAAGCGATCGAAGATCCCACCCGGATGCTGATTGATCTTTAAGTTTACGCACTCCCGCGTCACCCCAGCGAAAGCTGGGGCCTAGGGTGGCACATCTTGCCCCCTGAGGCCTGAGACCCCAGCTTGTCCTGGGGCGACGGAGAAGAAGAATGGCTGAGAATTACGATTACGACGTCCTCATCATCGGTGCCGGCCCCGGCGGCTATGTCGCGGCGATCCGTGCGGCGCAGCTGGGGCTGAAAACCGCCTGCGTCGAAAGCCGCGCCACGCTCGGCGGCACCTGCCTCAATGTCGGATGCATTCCGTCCAAGGCGCTGCTGCATGGTTCGGAGCTGTTCGACGAGGCATCGAACGGCCACTTCGCCACCTGGGGCATCACCGCCACCCCGACGCTCGATCTCGGCAAGATGATGGCCGAGAAGACCAAGGCCGTGGGCGAACTGACTGGCGGGATCGAATTCCTGTTCAAGAAGAACAAGGTCACCTGGCTCAAGGGCCATGCCGCCTTCGAAGACGCGCACACCGTCAATGTGGCTGGCGAGAAGGTCACTGCCAAGGACATCGTGATCGCGACCGGTTCGTCAGTCACTCCCCTGCCCGGTGTCACCGTCGACAACGCGGGCAAGCGGATCGTGGATTCGACCGGCGCGCTGGATCTGGATGAAGTGCCCGAACACCTCGTGGTGATCGGCGGCGGCGTTATCGGGCTGGAGCTTGGCTCGGTGTGGCGTCGTCTCGGTGCCAAGGTCACCGTGGTCGAATTCCTCGACCAACTGCTCCCCGGCATGGATGGCGATGTGCGCAAGGAAGCGCAGAAGGTGTTCAAGAAGCAGGGCATGGCGATGATGCTCGGCCACAAGGTCACCGGGGCGAGCGTTGCGGGCAAGACCGTCACCCTCACCATCGAAAAGTCCGCAGGCGGCGATGCGCAGACGCTCGAAGCGAGTCACGTGCTGGTCGCGATCGGCCGCCGCCCCAACACCGATGGTCTTGCGCTCGACAAGGCTGGTCTCAGCACCAACGCACGCGGGCAGATCGAGATCGACCATGATTTCCGCACTTCTGTGCCGAACATTTGGGGCATCGGCGATGTCGTCCCCGGCCCGATGCTTGCGCACAAGGCTGAAGATGAAGGCATCGCGGTGGCCGAGAACATCGCAGGCCTCACCGGCATCGTGAACCACGATGTGATCCCCAGCGTCGTCTACACCGCGCCGGAAATCGCAGGCGTGGGCATCACGGAGGAACAGGCCAAGGAGCGCGGGCTCAACGTCAAGGTCGGCAAGTTCCCGATGATGGCCAACAGCCGCGCCAAGGCCAACCGCGACACCGAAGGCTTTGTGAAAGTCATTGCGGACGCGGAAACCGACCGCGTGCTGGGCGTGTGGATCATCGCCAGCCTCGCCGGATCGATGATCGCCGAGGCCTGCGTCGCGATGGAATTCGGCGCGACCGCTGAAGATATCGCCTACACCTGCCACGCGCACCCGACCCATGCCGAAGCGCTCAAGGAAGCGGCGATGGCGGTGACGGGCAAGCCGATCCATATGTGATCCGGCAGAGGTGAGCGCCCGCGCCTTTGATCGCTGGCGGCTCACCCTGCCCTTGTTGCTCCCGTCATTGGGCGGGTTGGCATACCTCTACGCCTTTGAAGCACCCACCCGGCTGATCGCTGTCAATGCGGGCGCTTTGGCGTTGGCGGTGGTCTGGGTGCTGTTCGGGCGGCTACCGGCTGAGCGCAACCCGCGCCTTGTGCTGGCGAGCGGCGCTATATTGGCGCTGTTTCTCCCGCTGCTGACCGGGCCTGAAATGGGCGGGGTTGCCCGGTGGCTTCCCGCCGGTCCGGTGAGCCTGCATTCGGGCGCGTTGCTGCTGCCGTTCGTTACCATTATCGCCGCGCAAGAACGGGCCTTCGGTCCAGCACTGTTCGCGATCGCAGGCGCGGCGCTGGCGCTGCAACCGGACGCGGCGGCGCTGTTCGCTCTGGCGGCCGCGAGCGCGGTGTTGGCATGGCTCCATCGCAGTGCGAGCTTCGCTCTCGTCGCCGCCGTGGCGGTTTCACTGTCCGCCATCACCTTCGGCGCGGGCACGCTGGAGCCGCAGACCTTTACCGAGAACGTGCTGCCACACGCAGCCGAACGGTCGGCACTGAGGGCAGCCGCTTTGGCGCTGATGCTATTCGTCCTTCCGCTCTGGCATCTCATCATCTTCCCGCAGACGCAGCGGGCAGAGGGCGCCGCGTTGGCCGCACTGCTTGTCGCACTTGGCGCGATGGCGGTCATCGCCCCCTTCCCCTACCCGCTGATCGGCTACGGCGCGGCGCCCATCCTCGGCTTTGGGCTCGCCCTCGGCGCAACCGGGCGCAAGGCTGGCCATAGCGCTCGCAATCTGCCAACATCCTGATCTGTTGAGACAACGCCCGAAAGCAGGCGAGAAGGGGCGTCAGTGAACGCGGTTCGCAGAGCCATGACCGCATTGGCAGCCGCCAGCTTGATCTTGCTGGTGGGCTGCGGCGCGTCCGACGATGCCGCTTCCGTTGCGCCGCCGCGCGGAGACGACCCGATCGTCTTCCAGCAGCAGGCATCGGAGATCGCGGTCGACCTGAAGCTCGATCTGGCTGAACTCGAACGCACGCTCGAACGCGAATTGCCGCGCGAATTGTGGCAGATTGACCGTCCGGGGAGCGAATGTGTCGCCTCCCAGAAGGTCGATCTGGCGCTGTTCAAGGTCAAATCGCCCAAGATTGAATGCCACATTGTTGGTAAGGTCACGCGCGGCAGGCTGCGGCTGAGTGGCAAAGGCGAGGTGCTGACGGTCAATTTGCCAGTCAAGGGCACACTGGCGGCGCGTGATGTTGCCGGGATGTTCAAGGGCGAGACCGGGACAGGCGCAGCCGAAGTCGCGCTGTCACTGCGGCTTGATCTTACGCCGGACTGGAAGCTCGCCAGCACCGCGAAGCTCAATTACCGCTGGACGCGCCAGCCGGGGATCGACTTCCTCGGGCGGCGGATCACCTTCACCAGCGAAGCCGACCGCGAGCTGCGCCCCGTTAAGCGCGAGGTCGAACGCATTGTCGCGCGCGAACTGGCCCGCCTGCCAGTCAGGGCAACCGCGCAGGATGGCTGGACCAAGGCGCACGGCGTGTTCGTGCTCAACCGCGAGAACCCGGCAGTGTGGGGGCGTATGACGCCGCAGCGGTTCCGGTTCGGAGGTTATACGGTGAGCGGGCGTGAGCTTGTGCTGCGTCTGGGGCTTGATGCCATGTTTGAAAGCTTCGTCGGCATCAAGCCCGATGCGCCCGAGCCCGCCCCGCTTCCTCCGCTGGCGCGGCGCGACAAGGCTCAGGCGAAGTCAATCCTACACGTGCCGGTGGTCGCCGATTACGCGGTGCTTGAGCCGGTGATCGCCAAAGCGCTGGCCAAACGCGCCCAGCGGCCGTTTGTGATCGCGGATTACGGCTCTGTCACAGCGCAGTTCGACAAGATCACCGTCTATGGCACCGGCGAGGGCCGCATCGCGGTGGGGGGCGAGTTTACCGCCAACTCGGACCTGCCGGTGATCGAGCAGGCCATGGGGATGATCTGGCTGACCGCGCGCCCCGTCAACACCCCCGGATCGCGCGCAGTGAAGTTCACCGAGGTAAGGATCACGGGCGACACCGACATCGTGGGCGAGGAATTCCTGTTCGCGCTCGCCAATTCGCCCGATTTCCAGGGGGCGATCACCGATGCTCTGGCGCAGAATTTCGAAGGCGACTTCACCAAGCTGCGCGGCAAGATCGACCGCGCGCTGGCGAAACGCACAGGCCGCCTCACCGATTACAGCATTACGATCGAACGGGTCGAGACGGGGATCATCACCGCGCACGGCCAGGGCCTGTACCTCCCGGTCGACATCACCGCGCAGATCGATGCCAGGCTGCGGCGGCTTAATTGAACAGCTAACTTTTCAGGCAGGGTGTTGCGCAAGCCTCTGTCTGGGTAGACCCCTGCCCGAGAGAGAGGAACGCACGCATGGCCTATCCGCAATTGACCGACAAAGCCGGGGTGCTCGCGACCGCGCTGGCGATCCGCACGCGCAAGATCAGCGTGGCCGAGGCGGTCGATGCGGCGATCACCCGGGCCGGGCGGGATGATGCCGCGATTGATGCACTCGCCGTCCCCGATTTTGAGCGGGCGTACGAAACCGCGCGGGCAATGGACAGCGCGCCCCGACAGCTGAACCAGCCGCTGTTCGGCGTCCCGATGACGATCAAGGAGAGCTTCGACGTCGCCGGGCTGCCGACCACCTTCGGCCACCCGGAGTTCCGCGATCAACTTGCCACCCGCGATGCGGCACTGGTGCACCGGTTGAAAGCGGCGGGCGCGATCATCATCGGCAAGACCAACGTGCCGGTGGATCTCACCGATTGGCAAAGCTTCAACCCGGTCTATGGCCGCACCTCCAACCCGCATGATCCTGATCGCTCCCCCGGCGGATCGTCAGGCGGCAGCGCGGCAGCGGTGGCGAGCGGGATCGTGCCCGGCGACTTCGGCACCGACATCGGTGGATCGGTGCGGGTGCCGGCACATTTCTGCGGGGTGTGGGGGCACAAGACGACCTGGGGCCTCATCCCCAAGCACGGCCACGATTTCCCCGGCATGTCGCGCCGCGACGGCTTTATCGCCGCGCATGACAGCCCGCTGAGCATCGCCGGGCCGCTGGCGCGCAATGCGCCCGATCTTGCCGTGCTGACCGAAGTGGGGGCCGAGGTGCCGCTGCGCCGCCGTCCCAAGCCGCTGAAGGAATGCCGCCTCCTCGCGATCACTGTGCTGCCCAATGCCCCGGTCGATGCCAGCGTCATGGAGCCGACCGAAGCCGCGCTCGAAACCCTTGCCCGCGCGGGTGTGCGGATTGACCGGACGAGCGACCTTCTGCCCGATCAGGCGCAGCAGTATCGCCACTATCTCAAGATGATGAACGTGGTGATGGCGCGCGGCGCGCCTGCGCCGGACGGCAAACGCGCGAGTGCGACCGACTGGTTCGACCTGCTCGACGCGCAGGCCGCGTGCATCGCGCAGTGGGAGGCGCTGTTTGCGGAGTATGACTTCGTCCTCGCCCCGCCCGCTCCGGTGCTGGCGGTGCCGCACAGTGACAAAGCGGTTTTCCGCAGCACATTGATGATCAACGGTAAGGAGGAGCCGGGCGGCAACGGGCTTGTCTGGGCCGGGCTGGCGACCTTCCCCAACCTGCCAGCCACCGTGCTCCCGATCGGCAGCGGCAATTATCTCGGCAGCGAGTTGCCCTGCGGGATGCAGGTGATCGGGCCGCGCTGGAGCGATCTCGATTGCATTGCGGCGGCCGAAGCCATCGGGAATATCTTGCACGGCTGAGCTGGCTTGGTCATGGCGGCGGCATGAAGACGCTCTCGATGCTCACCCTCGCAAAGTGGCACATCTGGCTTGGCTGGCTGATCGGCGTACCGATCGTGATGTGGCTGGCAACCGGCCTGTTGATGGTCGCGCGCCCGATCGAGCAGGTGCGCGGCGAGCATTTGCGGCGCGAAAGCCCCCCCGCCGCATTGGTGCTGCCCGGCAGCAATCTCGCAGCACCCGAAGCCAAGCTGGCCGAGATGCAGGTGCTGATGCAGGGAGACCGACCCGTCGCGATCCTGACCGGGCTGGATGGCAGCGTCCGCCGGGTCGACTTCGCCAGCGGCGCGGCCCTCCCGCCGCTGGATGCCGCTGCCGCGCAGGCGCTGGTGGCGCGCGAGATTGCCGGAGGCGATGCGGCGGAGCGTGTCACGCTGTTCCCCGCTGACCGCACGCCGTTCGATTTCCGCCGTCCGCTGGCGGTGTGGCAGGTGGCGCTGGCCGACGGCACCAATGTCTATGTCGGGCGCGATACCGGCGCGATTGAGGCGGTGCGCACCCGTTGGTGGCGCGCGTTTGACCTCGCATGGGGCCTGCACATCATGGACCTGTCCGAGCGGGAGGACACCAGCCACCCGGTGCTGATCATCTTCGCTGCGCTCTCGCTAACTGGCGCGCTAATCGGCTGCGTCCTGATGTTCCGCCGCCGCAAAGCGCGCCCGGCCGCCAAGCCCTTATGACCCCGACTGTCCTCACCCCGATCCTCGACTGGCTCGACCTTGCCGGGATTGCGCTGTTCGCGCTGTCTGGTGCGGTGCTGGCAGCACGGCTCAAGCAGACCTTTGTCACCATGGCGTTCTTCGCACTGGTGACGGGCGTGGGCGGAGGAACGGTGCGCGATCTCCTGATCCGCGCGCCGGTTTTCTGGATCGACGATCCGTGGGTGGCGGCGGTGTGCCTCGGCACCGCGCTGATAGCATGGTTCACGCCGGTCCGGTGGTGGGAGGGCAAGGGCTTCGATTATGCCGACGGCGCGGGCCTCGCCGCCTATGCCGCCATCGGCAGCGCCAAGGCGCTCGCCTATGGTATCCCGCCGATCCCGGCGGCGCTGATGGGGGTGATCACCGGCTGCGTTGGCGGGATCATCCGCGATGTGGTCGCTGGGCGCCCGTCGATCATCATGAGCCCCGAACTTTACGTCACCCCCGCCGCGCTCACCGCGGCGTTGACGGTGGCGGGAATGCTGGCCGCGCCGCTGCTAGGTGTAAGCGACCAATGGGCTTGGGCGCTGGGATTTGCCTGCGGCTTTGCCCTGCGCACGGCGGCGATCCGCTGGGAATGGGGCCTGCCAAGCTATGGCGAGAGGGAGGGCGCCTAGGCCCCCTCCCCCGCTTTCGCCTTACAGATCGCTATCGACGGTCTCAGGAATGACTTCGCCCGGGATCGGCCCGCCGGGATAGGCCGGCATCGCCATCGTCGTGGCGCGTGCGGCCGGAGCCTGCGCCATTGTTATCGTGGCTTCCTGCACCGCAATGTCCGGGCGAACCGTGCCGCCGACCGACGCGCGGGCGTTGGCGTAGCCCTGATCGTCCCACTGCCCGTCGGCGCGCGGGTCAGCGTTGCCAGTGGGTGCCGACGAATATCCGATATCCCGGAACCCGTCGCCATAGTCGATTGCGTCGATCTGGCCGCCATTGCCGATCCGGCACTGGAAGGACGCGCCGTTGAACAGCGTGCCGCTGACCAGCCAGCCAGCCCCGGTGCGATCGACATTCTCGACGGTATCGACCCGCACATCACGCTCGATCCGGTCAAGGCACTGGTTCACGGCGTTATCGAGACCCGACGCGCCGGTGCCGCGCGGCGCGCTGGCGCGGCGATCATCGCGGCGGTCATCATAACGGCGGTCATCATTGCGCCAGTCGGGATTGCGCACATCGCGGTCAACGATCACGACATCGCGTTCACGCTCGCGGCGGTTGTTTGAACTGACGATGGCGGCGATCCCGCCGATGATTGCGGCGCCGATCAGGACGTCGCCCGCATCGACCCGGTTGCGCCGCCATCCGCGCCGGTGCCCGCCCCAGCCACAGCCCCAGCGGCAGCGCCGCCATTCGGTCGTGGCGCTGACGGGATCATAGCGGCTGAAATCGAAGGTGCCCAAGGCCGCGGCGGCCAGCGCAGCGCCCGAAGGCATCGGTGCGGCGGCCGCAGGGGCGGCGATCATGGTGGTACCGGCAAGCGCGCCCGCCAAGGCCAGCGCGCGGAATGTCAGAGCCATTGCTGCTCTCTCCTGTTGCTATACGAGCGGCCACCAATCGCCCCAATAGCCGCAGGATTAACCGTGCGAGGCTTGCGCCAGGCTGAACCAACCGGGGCAAAACAAAACCGCCCCGCCATCCCTGATGCGGGAGGCGGGGCGGCAGGTTCACGCTCAGTCGTGAAGGAGACAGGCTGCGCGTCGCTCGACCGGGTCAACGCAGGCCGCGGATGCCGCTGAAGTCAACGAACGGCGCGCCGCGACCGTCGAAGCGGCAGGTGAAGTTGCCGCGATCATTGCCGCGGTTGTTCCAGCCTCCGCCCACGTCGATCCGGCCCTTGACCCAGAAGCCATCGCGGGTGCGGTCGATATCGCGGATGTCGATCACGTCAGCAAAGCGATAGCCGCCAAAGCGTCGCGCCTGGTTCTCGGCTGCGCGGACGCAGCGATCCACCGCCGTGCGCGGGTTGCCGAAGCCGCCGCGATCCCAGCCACCGCGGACGTCGCGGTCGCGGTCGCGGTCGCGGTAGTCATAGCGGCGGTCGTCGCGGTCATTGTCGAACGCACCAGCAAGCGCCGCAAGGCCGCCGATCACGACCGCGCCGGCGATGATTTCGCCCGCGTCGATCCCACCACGGTCGCGGCGGTCATCAGCCATAGCAGGGGTGGCAGAGGCCGCCGTCAGCGCAGTCGCAGCGACCGCACCGAAGACAAGCCGGGCTGCTTTGCCGGAGGCCAGCAGGTTGGTCTTGGTCGTCATCGAAGCATTCCTCGTCAGGCACCGCGGGCGGGATTGCTTGCGGTGTCGAGGATGCTTTTGCGCGATTCGGGGTGTGGCGAAGCTGAATTGAGATGACAGGTTTCGTTAATCTAAAACCCATCCAATATGAACGATTGTCGCTTATTTGGTCGGAAGTGCCGCCAGCACATCGCGGGTGAAGGCCGCGATGTCGAAGCCCGAACCCGCCGGATCCTCTCCGCGTCTGACGATCACAACACCGCGCGAAGGGACAATCACCACATATTGCCCACGATTGCCGAAAGCGGCGAAGGTATCGGCGGGCACACCCTCGACCCGGTTCATCAGCCAGAACCCGGCCCCATAGCCGAATGCGCCGTCAGGCTGCGGACCGCTCGGGGTCGACACGTACTTCGCCCAGTCTTCGGGCAAAATGCGTTCGCCGGAAGGGAGCACGCCATTGTTGAGGTAAAGCTGGCCGAAATCCGCAAGGTCGCTCGCCGTGCTCCAAACCTGCGATGACATCACGTGATCGCCGCGAATATCGGTCTCGGCCACCGTCTCCGCCATCCCTAGCTTGGCGAAAAACAGGTGCGGCGGGTAAAAGGACAACCATTGGGCGATCCCCTTAAGCGCCAACAGCGTGTCATTATTGGCATAGCGAAACACTGTTCCCGGCGCATGGAGCACGGGCCAATTCACCACCGTCTCGTCAATGGTCGATCCGCCGAAATAGAGCGCATCGGTGCGGTTGCCCGGGGTGTCGGAATAGCGGCCGCTCGCCATGCGCAAGGCGTGATCGATGGTGATGGCATTGCGCGGATCGGTCCCCCCGCCGGCGGCCCAGTAATTGAGCGCGATGGGGTCCGCGACGTTCGCCTCGCCCGAATGCACTGCCGCCCCGATCAGCGTTGCCGCGATGCTCTTCGCGACAGACCATGTGCGCTGGGGAGTCTTCTCGCCAAAGCCGGGGGCGTAGGACGACTGTTCGACCAGACCGCTCCCGCTGCGGTTGGAGCGCACCAGTGTGGCGGTTGTGCGGGTGCCGTCGCCATATTGCCCCGCCAGCGCGCTGGCGAAGACTCGGTCTAGCGGGTTGGGCGCCTTGGCTTTGCTGCGAGGCGCTGCCGGGAGGGCGCCTGTGCCGAGCGCTTTTGCATCGGGCAGTGCCGCCACCGGCAGCGGTTGGTCCGCATTGCTCGAATCTTCCGGCGCGCCGATCGGCAGCACCGAACAGCCCGTCTCTGGCCCAAAATTGGCTGCGATCCGTGACGGCATGTCGTCTGCCCAGCGTACCGCCACATGGGCAATCTGGCCGCTCGGACGGCGGACGATTTCGTAAGGCAGCGTGCCGATGATCGCATCCAGCGGCGCCTGAATGCCGGTTAGCTCCCATTGCTCGACGCTCTCGGGCGTACGGGTCACCCCATTACGCTCGGCGTTGGCGATCGCCCCGCACAGCATCAGCGCCTTGTATCCGGCCGCCAGCGCGCGGTCGTAGCGGGCGTCGAGCGCGTCCTGCTGGGCTTGCGCAAAAGCCGGTACGGCGGCGAGGAGCAACGTGGAGGCTGCAAGGACTGTGCGGATCATGGCTGCGACACTAAGCTGCGCGGCTCAAAAGGAAAGGGCCGGAAGCGTTTCCGCCCCGGCCCTTTCGCTAAGAGTGCGCGTGACGCGGCTTACGCGTCTTCGTAGTCTTCAGCCGACTGCACCGGGCCAGAATCCTGACCCTTTGCCGCTTCGTCGCGGTCGACGAGTTCGATGATCGCCATCTGCACCGCATCGCCAGCGCGCACGCCGGCGCGCAGCACGCGGGTGTAGCCGCCTTGGCGGTCCGAATAACGCTCGGCCAGAACTTCGAACAGCTTCTTCAGCTGCGCTTCGTCACCCAGACGGCTCATGGCGAGACGACGGTTCGAAAGCCCGCCGCGCTTGGCCAGCGTGATCAGCTTTTCGAGATAGGGGCGCAGTTCCTTCGCCTTCGGCAGCGTGGTCTTGATCTGCTCGTGCTTGATCAGCGCGGCAGCCATGTTGCGGAACAGGGCGTTGCGGTGACCCGTCTTGCGGCCCAGCTTGCGGCCAGAAATACCATGACGCATATTCTTTACTCCGTTCGAAAAGGGCCCGTGTCAGGTAGCCCAGTGCCGGTGGCTGTTGAGGGCCGCCACCTTCGCCTTATGGTAAGCCCCCGCTTACGCGAGGGCTCACGAATTCATCAACCGAGAAGCTCTTGCTCAAGCTTCTTGGCCATCTCTTCGATGTTCTCGGGCGGCCAGCCCGGGATATCCATGCCGAGACGCAGGCCCATGCTGGACAGCACTTCCTTGATCTCGTTGAGCGACTTGCGGCCGAAGTTCGGCGTACGCAGCATCTCGGCTTCGGTCTTCTGGACCAGATCGCCGATGTAGATGATGTTGTCGTTCTTGAGGCAGTTGGCCGAACGCACCGACAGTTCCAGCTCGTCCACCTTCTTGAGCAGGTAACGGTTGAGCTGGTTGGCGTCGCTTTCTTCCGGCTGAACGGCGTGGCCGATCATGGTGCCAACCGGCTGCGGGATGCCATCCTCGAAGTGGACGAACAGCGTCAGCTGGTCCTGAAGAATGCGCGCAGCATAGGCCACGGCGTCTTCCGGAGTGACAGTGCCATCGGTTTCGACGGTCAGCGAGAGCTTGTCATAGTCAAGCTCCTGCCCGACACGGGCGTTCTCGACCTTGTAGCTCACCTGACGGACGGGCGAGTACAGCGAGTCGACCGGGATCAGGCCGATCGGCGCATCGGCCGGACGGTTCTGCACGGCAGGCGAGTAGCCCTTCCCAGTGTCAGCGGTCAGCTCCATGTTGAGCGTCGCGCCTTCATCGAGCTGACAGATCACCAGATCCTTGTTCATGACTTCGATGTCGCCGGTAACGGCAATATCGCCGGCCTTGACCGCACCCGGACCAGTGGCCGAAAGTTGCAAACGCTTGGGGCCTTCGCCTTCCATGCGCAGGGCGATCTGCTTCACGTTCAGCACGATGTCGGTGACATCTTCACGCACGCCAGCGAGGCTGGAGAACTCGTGCAACACGTTCTCGATCTTGATCGAGGTGATCGCCGCGCCCTGAAGGCTCGACAGCAGCACCCGGCGCAACGCGTTGCCGAGCGTCAGACCGAAGCCGCGCTCGAGCGGTTCGGCCACGAAAGTCACCTTGCGCTGACGATCGCCGCTGTCCTTGATTTCGAGGGTGTTGGGTTTCTTGAGTTCCTGCCAGTTCTTGGTGTTGACGGACATGGATTTCCCCTAATGCGCCCGGAGGGGGCGGTTCAAACTTGGGCGGGCCCGATGCGAACGCGAAACGCGGCATCAGACCCGATCGGGCGGCGAGAGCGCGCAGCGCCCACGCCATCCCGGCGGATCAGACGCGGCGACGCTTGGAGGGACGGACCCCGTTGTGCGGGATCGGAGTGACGTCGCGGATCGAAGTAATGTTGAAACCCACAGCCGCAAGACCCCGAAGCGCGCTTTCGCGGCCCGAGCCCGGACCCTTCACTTCGACTTCGAGCGTACGGACGCCGTGTTCGGCAGCCTTCTTGCCCGCATCGTCAGCAGCAACCTGAGCAGCATAGGGAGTCGACTTGCGGCTGCCCTTGAAGCCCATCGCGCCAGCGCTGGACCAGCTGATCGCATTGCCCTGCGCATCGGTGATGGTGATCATGGTATTGTTGAAGCTGGCGTTGATATGCGCAACGCCGCTGGTGATGTTCTTTTTGTCACGGCGCCGAATACGGCCTGGTTCGCGTGCCATCGTTATCTGTCCTCTAGATCGTCAGAAGGAAAAAGCGTGCAAAGGGGGTGAGCCCCGCTCGCTTACTTCTTCTTGCCCGCGATGGGCTTGGCCTTGCCCTTGCGGGTACGGGCGTTGGTGTGGGTGCGCTGGCCACGGACGGGGAGACCCGAACGGTGACGCAGGCCGCGATAAGCGCGCAGATCCATCAGGCGCTTGATGTTCATCGCGGTGTTGCGACGCAGGTCGCCTTCCACGGTGAAATCGGCGTCGATGGTTTCGCGGATCCGCAGCACTTCCTCATCAGAGAGGTCCTGCACACGCGCAGAATGCGCGATACCCAGCTTGTCAGCGATCTGGACGGCGGTGGTACGACCAATACCGTGAATATAGGTCAGCGCGATGATCACGCGCTTGTTGGTGGGGATATTGACCCCGGCAATACGAGCCACTTATTTCTCCATGCTCCACAGGGACTTAGGCCATTTAAAGGCCACCCCTATCTCAACGCTCAATTCATTCTCGTGTTCGCTTGCCGAGTGATTTGCACAATGGCAGGATCACAAACGGCAAAAAGCCCGGTTGGCACGCGCAAGGGCGATGCCTGCCGAACTTGCTTCGAACATGTCGAATGAGCCGCGCGCATAGGCTGATTCGTCCGGGCCGTCAACCGCAAGCCGAAGGACTGCGGTCCGGTCGCAAAGCGGAACGCGGTCCAAGGCTTAGCCCCCAGCCCCGTCCCACTGCTCAACCATTGGCGCTAGCGCGGCGGCTCGTCCGCCAGATCCCTGAAAGCGTCCGCTACGGAAGGCGACTTGGGTGCGGGCTTGGGCGCTGGCTTTGGTTCCGGCTTCGGCGCAGCCACAGGCGCAGCAGGCTTGGCAGCGGGCGCGGAGACCGGCTTCGGAGCCGTAAGTGGTGCGGACGTGGGGGCAGCGGGCTTCGGCGCGGGCATTGTGACAGCCTTCGCCGCTGGTGCTGTGGCTGGCTTCGCCGCAGCAGGTGCTGGCATAGCGGCGGGCGGGCCTGCGGCGGGTCTTGCAGCAGACGATGACGGCATTGCCACGACAACCAACGGCTTCGTCAAAGCGGCGACCTGAACACCCATGACCCCATCGACCGCCTTGGAAATCACCGGCACTTCATAGCGCATCGGCCCACCGACATTATACTCCCATACGATCCGGGTGCCCTTGTCGACCTTGCTGATTGCGATGGTAAGAACCCCGGTCACCGGCTCGCTCTGGAGCGGACCGAGGTTACCCACCATCCGCAGCGCGGATTCCGGATAGGCCTGCACCACCCGCATATGCTCGACACTGCCTTCAAGGGTAAAGCGGCCCGGCTCGTCGACCTCAGGGATGGTCTCGCAGAAGCAGCCCCCGGCCTGGGGGACAAGCCTCAGGTTCTTCGAACTACCTGACCAAGTGTGTTCTGATGTCCACCAGGTTGCGGGCGAGATCAGCGCGAGCCACACTTCCTTGGGGCTAGCCTTCACCACAACTTCGTGGCGCGAGACGAAACTATCGTCCGTCGCGCGTGTAACCTCGGCCGAGGCGGATACGCCCCAAGCTAGCGAGGCGAGGCCAAGCAGCGCCGTGCGCGCGCCCAAGTGAAGCTTCATGGCAAGACCCTCCCGTACGATCCGCGCCGGACGCTGGGCCAAAAGCGTGGGGGACACAAGTCCCGCTCGGCTCAGCTGGCGAGGATCGCGTCGATCTGACCCGCGACGGTGTCGATCGCGGCCATCCCGTCGATGCGCGAGACAATGCCGCGCGCTTCGTAGCCCGGCAGGATTGGCGCGGTCTTGGCCCGGTACTCCTGCATGCGCGTGCGCACGGTTTCTTCGTTGTCGTCGGGCCGACGCTTGAACTCGGTGCTGCCGCAGGTGTCGCACACGCCGTCAGTCTTGGGCGGGTTCGCAGTGTCATGATACAGCGCGCCGCAATTGGCGCAGGAGAACCGCCCGGTGATACGCTCAACCAGCGCGTCCTCGTTCACTTCAAGTTCGATCACATGGTCGAGCAATCGGCCATTGCGCGCCAAGATAGCGTCAAGCGCGTCAGCTTGGGCAGCCGTGCGGGGATAGCCATCGAAGATCGCACCCGTTTCCGGCGCCATAGCAGCAAGTTCAGCGTCGATCAGGTCGGAGACGATTTCATCCGAGACCAGCTCGCCGCGCTCCATCACTTCCTTGGCGCGGAGGCCGACCGGCGTGCCGGCTTTCACCGCGGCACGCAGCATGTCGCCAGTCGAAAGCTGGCGCATGCCATGCCGCTCGACCAACCCTGCGCTTTGTGTTCCCTTACCCGCGCCGGGAGGGCCAAGAAGAATGATGTTCACGAACCGTCCCCCAATATCGCCGCGGGTCTTCGCCCGGCGCGTTCATTCAGACTAGTGGGTTCAACCAAGCACGGACCTGCGTCAAGCCGACTAATGTCGGATATCAGCGCATCCGCCCCTTGAGCTTCGCCTTCTTGATGAGATCGCCATATTGCAGGGCCAGCAAGTGCGACTGGATCTGGCTGATCGTATCGACCGTCACGTTCACAACGATGAGCAGGCTGGTGCCGCCGAGGAACAGCGGAATCCCGGTCTGCGCGATCATGTATTCCGGCACCACGCAAACAACGGTGAGGTAGGCCGCGCCGATCACGGTGATCCGGGTCAGCACATATTCTAGATAATCCGACGTGCGCTTACCGGGACGAATGCCAGGGATCGAGCCGCCATTCTTCTTCAAGTTATCCGCTGTTTCCTCGGGGTTGAACACCACCGCAGTGTAGAAGAAGCAGAAGAAGATGATCCCGATCGCATAGAGCGTCATGTAGAGCGGCTGACCATGCGCTAGATACTGGTTGAGCGCCTGCAGCACCGAATAGAAGCTGCTGTTGGTGTCAACCGAGCTGCCCGCAAACTGCGTGATCGTCAGCGGCAACAGCAGCAGCGAGCTGGCGAAGATCGGCGGGATCACACCCGCCGTGTTGATCTTGAGCGGCAGGTAGGACCGCTCCGCCTGCATCATGCCGCGCTGGGTTGCGCGCTTGGGATACTGGATCGTCAAGCGGCGCTGGGCGCGTTCCATGAAGGCGATCAGCAGGATCAGCGCGACCACCATCACGAGAAAGGCGATGATGATCCACGGCGCAATCGAGCCGGTGCGGCCGCCTTCGAACAGGTTGGTGGCAAAGCTCGGGAACTGGGCCACGATGCCGGCCATGATGATCAGCGAGATGCCGTTACCGATGCCGCGGCTGGTGATCTGCTCACCCAGCCACAGCAGGAACATGGTGCCGCCGACGAGGTTGATGACCGCAACGACGCGGAACATGTAGCCGGGGTTCACCACCGCCGCGAGGCCGTTCTGCGCGGCGAAGCTTTCAAGCCCCACCGCAATCGCATAGCCCTGGATAATGCACAGCAGCACCGCGCCATAGCGCGTGTACTGGTTGAGCTTCTGACGCCCACTCGCGCCTTCCTTCTTCAGCGCAGACAGCGCTGGGTGCAGGGCCGACGCCATCTGCACCACAATTGAAGCGGTAATATAGGGCATCACGCCGAGCGCGATGAGGCTCATGCGCTCAAGGCTGCCGCCCGAAAAGGCGTTGAACAGGTCGAGGATGCCGCCGCGGGTCTGTTGGTACAGCTCGCTCAGGATCAGCGGATTGACGCCAGGCAGCGGCACGAAGCTGAGGAAACGGAAGACAATCAGCGCCCCGATCGTGAACCAGATGCGCTGCTTGAGCTCGGTCGCCTTGGCAAAGTTGCCGAGGTTCAGGTTGCTCGCGATATTGTCGGCGCGTGATGCCATGTCGTTCTGTCAGTCCTAGCTCTTGATCCGGTGGTGATGGCTGACCTGCAACCATCCCGAACCATCCAATGCGCGCCTATGCTGCAAGAGCTGGCCCTGCATCAGAAGGGCCCATCCGGCGCGCGCGAGCGTAAATAGGGAGCGCGGGGGCACTTGTCGAACCCCCGCGCATCACCTTTTGTCGATTACTTCGCGCGTGCAGCCGCAGCGGTAGCCTTGTTAGCGTCGCGGCGAGCAAGCTTCTTCTCATGCTCGGGCGTCGGTGCAGCCGCCACTTCGACGCTGCCACCGGCCTTTTCGACCGCAGCAATCGCGCCCTTGGTCGCGCCAGTCACGGCGAAGGTCACCTTGGCAGTGATCTCACCCTTGCCCAGCAGACGCACGCCGTCCTTGCCATCACGCACCAGACCGACAGCGCGCAGGGCGTCTTCGGTGATGGTGGCCTTGATGTCGATCTTACCCGCGTCGATGAACTTCTGGATCATGCCGATGTTCACTTCGGCGTAGTCCTTGGCGAAGGGGTTGTTGAAGCCGCGCTTCGGCAGGCGCATGTGAAGCGGCATCTGACCGCCTTCAAAGCCCTTGATCGCCACGCCGGAACGAGCCTTCTGGCCCTTCTGACCGCGAGCCGAGGTCTTGCCCTTGCCCGAGCCGATACCACGGCCCACACGCATCCGACCCTTACGGGCACCGGCATTGTCGCGGATGTCATTCAGTTTCATAGTCGTGCACTCGCTGAAGTTTATCCCAGCGAAAGCTGGGACCTGAGGTTAGCTCTGCCGCAGAGAGGACGCGCTGACCACCCTGGATCCCGGCTTTCGGCGGGATGACGGGGGAGGACGAATTCCTCCCCGCCACAGTATCTTAGTCGATCACCTGCACCAGATGCGGGACCTTGGCGATTGCGCCGCGCACCTCGGGGGTGTCCTGACGCTCGACGATCTTGTGCATCTTGTTCAGCCCCAGACCGATGAGGATCTGGCGCTGACTGGCGGGGCGACGGATCGGCGAACCGATCTGCTTGATCTTGATGGTAGCCATCTCGAATTACTCCACAATCGCCGCAGCGTCGGCTTCAGCCTCAACTGCGCTGGCCCCGCCACGACCCAGAAGGTCGACGACCTTCTTGCCACGACGCTGAGCAACCGACTTCGGCGAAGTCTGGTCGGACAGCGCGTCAAAGGTGGCGCGGATCATGTTGTAGGGGTTCGAAGTGCCGACCGACTTGGTCACCACGTCAGCGACGCCCAGGCTCTCGAACACAGCGCGCATCGGACCACCGGCGATGATGCCGGTCCCCGGAGGCGCCGTACGCAGAGTGACCTTGCCCGCGCCAAAACGGCCGTTGCCGTCATGGTGCAGAGTGCGGCCTTCCTTGAGCGGAACGCGGATCATCTTCTTGCGAGCCGCGGCAGTTGCCTTGGTGATCGCTTCGGGCACTTCGCGAGCCTTGCCGTGGCCGAAGCCAACGCGGCCCTGACCATCGCCAACCACGACCAGCGCGGCAAAGCCGAAGCGCTTGCCGCCCTTTACGGTCTTGGAGACGCGGTTGATGTGCACCAGCTTTTCGATGATGCCGTCATCTTCTTCCTGCTTGCCGCCGCGACGGTCATCGCGACCGCCACGACCACGTCCGCGATCGCCGCCACCGCCTTCACGGTTGCCGCCACGGCCACGGCCACGACGGCCCTGCGCTTCACCGGCATCGCCAGCAACTTCGCTGACCACTTCGGGGGTTTCGATGGTGTTCTCGTCAGCCATAATCAGAACTCCAGCCCGCCTTCACGGGCGGCATCGGCCAGCGCTTTGACGCGACCATGGAACAGGAACCCGCCGCGATCGAACACGACAGTGGTCACGCCCGCCTTCTTGGCAGCTTCGGCAATCGCCTTGCCGACCTCGACAGCGGCATCGACATTCGCGCCGCTCGCCTTGGCACCGAGCGTCGAGGCCGCAGCGACAGTCTTGCCGGCTGCATCATCGATGATCTGGGCGTAGATGTGACGGCCGGTGCGGTGCACCGACAGACGGGGCTTGCCACCGGCACGTGCACGCAGAGCGGTGCGAACGCGGCGACGGCGCCGTTCGAAAAGGGAAAGCTTTGCCATCTTATCTCTTCTTCCCTTCCTTGCGGAAGATAAACTCGCCCTTGTAGGCAATCCCCTTGCCCTTGTAGGGCTCGGGCTTGCGCCAACGGCGGATTTCGGCGGCAAACTGGCCAACGGCCTGCTTGTCGGTCCCGGAAATCTCGATCGTGGTCTGATCCGGAGTCTTCACTTCAAGACCCTCGGGCACAGGCAGGTCGACATCATGGCTGTAGCCAAGCTGCAGCTTCAGATTGCGACCCTGCGCGTTGGCACGGTAGCCGACGCCCTTGATGACGAGGACCTTGGTGAAGCCGTCAGTGACGCCTTCGACCAGGTTCGACACCAGCGTGCGCTGCATGCCCCAAAAGGCCCGCGCCTGACGGCTGTCATTGGCCGGCTTGACCGAGATCTCGCCCTCTTCGACCTTGTAGTCGATGAGGTCGGACAGACCCAGGGTCAGAGTGCCCTTGGGCCCCTTCACCGTAAGGGTGCCGTTGTCGATCGTGGCGGTAACACCGCCCGGGATCGCCACCGGCTTTTTACCGATGCGGCTCATCAGAACACCTCCGCCAGGACTTCGCCGCCGACGTTGTGGCTGCGTGCTTCGGCATCCGAGAGCACGCCGCGCGGCGTCGAGACGATCGTGATGCCGAGGCCATTACGGATCGTCGGAAGTTCCTTGGAACCCGAATAGACCCGGCGACCCGGCTTGGAGACGCGGGCCACGTGCTTGATCGCGGGCTCGCCTTCGAAATACTTCAGTTCGATCCGCAGCGCCGGATGCTTACCCGAATTGTCTTCGCTGTAGCCACGGATGTAGCCTTCACGCTGAAGCACTTCGAGCACGCTTGCGCGAAGGTTGCTCGCGGGCGTGAGCACGGAGTCCTTCTTCGCACGCTGGCCGTTGCGGATGCGGGTGAGCATATCACCCAGAGGATCGGTCATAGCCATTGTTCAGTCCTCACCAGCTCGACTTGGTCAGACCGGGAATCATCCCGCTGTTGCCGAGTTGACGCAGTTCGATGCGGTTGATGCCGAACTTGCGGTAATAGCCGCGCGGGCGGCCGGTGGTGGCGCAACGGTTGCGGACCCGGGTCGGGTTCGCATTGCGCGGAATCTCTGCCATCTTGAGCCGAGCGACCAGGCGCTCAGTCTCGTCGAGGGACTCGTCATTCGCGATCGCCTTCAGCTTCTCGTACTTCGCAGCGTACTGCTTGACGAGCTTCTTGCGACGCTCATTCTTGTTGATGGAACTCAGTTTCGCCATGGACTTAAGCTCTCTTGCCTAGTGTCGTTTGGGGGAAGCGGCTCACGCCGCCTCCTTCTGTTCGGTTGCCTTTGCGCCCGGTGCTTCGCCCTGGAAGGGGAAGCCGAACAGACGCAGCAATTCGCGCGCCTCTTCATCGGTCTTGGCGGTGGTGGTGACGATGATGTCCATCCCGCGCACCTTCTCGATCTTGTCGTAGCTGATTTCGGGGAACACGATCTGTTCCTTCAGCCCCATCGCGTAGTTGCCGCGGCCATCGAACGACTTGGCGTTCAGCCCGCGGAAGTCACGGATGCGCGGCATGGCCACGGTCACGAGACGATCAAGAAACTCGTACATACGTTCACGGCGCAAGGTGACCTTGCAACCGATCGGCATGCCTTCACGCAGCTTGAACTGCGCGATCGACTTCTTGGCGATGGTGATGACCGGCTTCTGGCCGGCGATCAGCGCCATTTCTTCGGCAGCGGTCTGGACCTTCTTCTTGTCCTGGCTCGCTTCGCCGACGCCCATGTTGAGCGTGATCTTCAGAAGCTTGGGGACTTCGAGACGGTTCTTGTAGCCAAACTTCTCGGTCATCGCTTTCACGATTTCCTCGTCGTACTTGGCCTTCATCCGGGCGGTATAATCAGCCATCGATGGTCTCCCCACTCTTCACGGCGACGCGGACCTTCTTGCCGTCCTTCATTTCGAAACGGACGCGCGTGGCCTTGCCGGTCTTGGGATCAGCGAGCGCAACCTTCGAGATGTGCATCGGGGCCGGGAACCGGTCGATGCCACCCTGGGGGTTGGTCTGGCTGGGCTTGCGGTGGCGGGCAGCGATATTCACGCCCTCGACAACAACCTTGCCGTCCTTCGGCATGACCTGAGCGACCGTACCGGTACGACCCTTGTCCTTGCCCGACAGCACGACGACGCTGTCACCCTTCTTGATCTTCGCGGCAGCCATCACAGCACCTCCGGAGCGAGCGATATGATCTTCATGAAGCCGCGCGAACGCAGTTCACGCACCACCGGGCCAAAGATACGGGTGCCGATCGGCTCCTCGTTCTTGTTGACCAGCACGGCAGCATTGCTGTCGAAACGGATCACGGTGCCGTCGGGACGACGCACTTCCTTGCGGGTGCGGACGATCACGGCGCGATGGACATCGCCCTTCTTGACCTTCGCGCGCGGCTGCGCCTCCTTGATGGAGACGACGATCACATCGCCGACGCCCGCGGTACGACGCTTCGACCCGCCCAGCACCTTGATGCACTGGACGCGCTTGGCGCCGCTGTTGTCCGCGACGTCGAGATTGGATTGCATCTGGATCATTGATCCGTCTTCCTTCTCACTGGCTTACCAGGACACCCGATCCGACCGGGGCCTGACAGTTCCGATTACGCCTAATTCAGTTACCCGCAGCTGCCACGTCAAGGTCGGCTTCCACCGCCTGCACGCCGCCTGCCACAACCCGGTCCTTGACGATCCAGGTCTTGGTCTTGGACATCGGGCGGGTCTCTTCGATCCGCACCACGTCACCCACGGTGTATTCATTGGTTTCGTCGTGCGCGTGATACTTCTTCGAACGACGGATGATCTTCCCGTAAAGCGGGTGCTTCACCTTGCGTTCGACCAGCACGGTCACGGTCTTGTTGGTCTTGTCGGAGGTCACAGTCCCGACGAGGATGCGCTTGGGCATTGTGCTACTCCTTACGCCTTGGCGGCGGCGGTTTTGGCCGCACGCTCGTTTTGCAGCGTCTTGATCTGCGCGATGGTCCGGCGCACCTGACGGATGCGCGAGGGAGCCTCGAGCTGGTTGGTCGCAGCCTGGAACCGCAGATTGTACTGCTCACGCTTCAGCTCGGTGAGCTCGGCGGTCAGCTGATCATCAGTCTTGGTGCGAAGGTCCGCAAAGTCGGCCATTATTCGCCTCCCAGGTGGCTGGTGTCGCCGAGACGGGCAACAACCTTGGTCTTGATCGGCAGCTTCATGGCTGCACGCTCGAACGCTTCGGCCGCGAGCGGCCCGGCAACGCCGTCGAGTTCGAACAGGATGCGACCCGGCTTCACGCGGGCTGCCCAATATTCGACCGAACCCTTGCCCTTACCCTGACGGACTTCAGCAGGCTTCTTCGTCACCGGCACATCGGGGAAGACGCGGATCCAGAGACGGCCCTGACGCTTGATGTGACGCGTGATCGCGCGGCGAGCCGCTTCGATCTGACGTGCGGTAATCCGCTCGGGCTCCAGAGCCTTCAGACCATAGGAGCCGAAGTTAAGGGTGGTGCCACCCTTGGCTTCGCCCTTGATCCGTCCCTTGAACTGCTTGCGGAACTTGTGCTTTTTCGGTTGCAACATGGTCTGTTACCTCAACGAGCCGGCCGGACGCCGGAAGTCTGAGCTTCCATCATCAGGCGGTCCTGGGCGGTCGGATCATGAGCGAGGATCTCGCCCTTGAAGATCCACACCTTGATACCGATGATCCCGTAGGCGGTGAGCGCCTCACACTCGGCATAATCGATGTTGGCACGCAGCGTGTGCGCCGGAACACGACCTTCACGATACGATTCAACCCGGGCGATTTCCGCGCCGCCAAGACGGCCGCCGCAGGTGATCTTGATCCCTTCGGCACCGAGCCGGATGGCCGACTGCATCGCGCGCTTCATCGCCCGGCGGAACGCCACACGGCGAACCAGCTGGTCAGCGATGCCCTGCGCAACGAGCTTGGAGTCGATTTCCGGCTTGCGGATTTCAACGATGTTCAGCTTCACGTCGCTCGGCGTCATGGTCGCCAGCTTCGAGCGCAGCTTTTCGATGTCTGCACCCTTCTTGCCGATGATCACGCCGGGACGCGCCGCATAGATCGACACGCGGCACAGCTTGGCCGGACGCTCGATCACCACCTTGGAAACTGCAGCCTGCGGCAGATTCTTCATGATGTACTTGCGGATCGCGACATCTTCCTTGAGCAGCTGCGCATAGTCACGCCCTTCGGCGTACCAGCGGCTGTCCCAGGTGCGGTTGATCTGCAGGCGCAGACCGATCGGATTGCTCTTCTGGCCCATCTTACGCCTCTTCTGCTTCGCGAACGACGATCCGCAGCCGTGAGAACGGCTTGAGGATCCGGGTCGACTTGCCGCGGCCGCGGGTGTGGAACCGCTTCATCGTCACCGACTTGCCGACCGAAGCTTCCGCCACGATCAACGCATCAACGTCGAGGTTGTGGTTGTTTTCAGCATTGGCGATTGCGGAGGCGAGCACCTTGCTCGCATCGCGCGCCATTGCCCGCTTCGAAAAGGCGAGAATGTTCAACGCCTCTTCAGCCTTCTTGCCACGGATCAGGGCAGCAACGAGGTTGAGCTTCTGCGCCGAACCACGGATCGTGGTGCCGACGGCCAGCGCCTCGTTATCGCCCACGCGGCGGGGTGCCTTTGCCTTGCTCATCAGCGCTTGCCCTTCTTGTCGGCAGCGTGACCGGGGAAGGTGCGCGTGGGCGCAAATTCACCAAGCTTGTGGCCGACCATTTCTTCCGAAACCGAAACGGGAATGAACTTGTGCCCGTTATAGACATTGAAGGTGAGCCCGACGAACTGCGGCAGAATCGTCGAACGCCGCGACCAGGTCTTGATCGGCTTGACGTTGCTCGCTTCCTGCGCGCTTTCAGCCTTCTTCAACAGGCTCAGCTCGACAAACGGACCTTTCCAGACGGAACGTGCCATCGTCTCTTACCTCTTCTTCTTCGCGTGACGCGAACGGATGATCATCTTGTCCGTCTGCTTGTTATGGCGCGTACGGGCACCCTTGGTCGGCTTGCCCCACGGGGTCACCGGATGGCGACCACCTGAGGTCCGGCCTTCACCACCACCGTGCGGGTGGTCGACCGGGTTCTTCGCAACACCGCGGGTCAGCGGGCGGACGCCCATCCAACGCTTGCGGCCAGCCTTGGCAAAGTTCTGGTTGCCGTTGTCGGGGTTCGACACGGCACCCACAGTGCCCATGCAATCGGCGCGCAGGTATCGCTGCTCACCCGAATTCAGGCGAACGATGACCATGGCGCGGTCACGACCGACGACCTGCACATAAGTGCCGGCCGAACGGGCGATCTGACCGCCCTTGCCCGGCTTCATTTCCACATTGTGGCAAATGGTACCTACCGGCATCTGACCCAGCAACATGGCGTTGCCCGGCTTGGTGTCGGTCTTCTCACCGGCCACAACAGTGTCACCAACGGCGAGACGCTGCGGAGCGATGATGTAGGCCTGCTCACCATCTTCGTACTTCACGAGTGCGATGAAGGCGGTGCGGTTGGGGTCATATTCCAGACGCTCGACGGTGGCCGGCATGTCCCACTTACGACGCTTGAAGTCGATGAAGCGGTACTTCTGCTTGTGACCACCGGCGATGCCACGCGAGGTGACATGGCCCTTGTTGTTACGGCCACCGGTCTTGTGCTTACCTTCGGTAAGCGCCTTAACCGGCTTGCCCTTCCACAGGGCCGACTTGTCGACCAAAATCAGACCGCGGCGAGCGGGACTGGTCGGTTTATAGTTCTTGAGTGCCATTGTTCGTGTCCTGTCCCTTGGCCTCAGATACCGCTGGTGATGTCGATCATTTCACCCTCAGCGAGGGTGACAATGGCCTTCTTCACGTCGCTGCGCTGATAGGCCTTGCCCTTCCAGCGCTTGGTCTTGCCCTTGACCACCAGGGTGTTCACGGCGACGACCTTCTTGTCGTAGATCGCCTCGATCGCTTCCTTGATCTGGGGCTTGGTCGCCGAGTTGGCGACCTTGAAGACCACTGCGTTGTTCTCGGACGCGAGGGTCGACTTTTCGGTGATGTGCGGCGCGATGATCACGTCATAGTGACGCGCATCGACAGTCTGCTTCTTAGCCATTGAAGCGCGCCTCCAGCTTTTCGACAGCAGCCTTGGTCAGCACCAGCGTGTCGTGGTTGAGGATGTCGTAGACGTTGGCGCCCATGGCCGGCATCACGTTGATGCCCGGCAGGTTACCAGCAGCCTTCTTGAAGCCTGCATCAACCTGTTCGCCGTCGATCACCAGCACCTTGCCCGCAAAGCCGGCCTTGGCGAGGTGGCCCTTGAGGACCTTGGTCTTGGCTTCGGCGAGTGCCAGCGTATCGACCACAATGAGACCGTCCTTGGCCTTGCTCGAAAGCGCCATCTTGAGACCGAGCGCACGGATCTTCTTGTTGAGCGACTGCTCGAAGTCACGCTTGCGCGCGCCGTGGGCCTTACCGCCGCCGATGAAGATCGGAGCTGCACGGTCGCCGTGACGAGCGGTACCGCCGCCCTTCTGCTTGCCGAACTTCTTGCCGGTGCGGGCCACGTCCGAACGCTCACGCGTCGGACGGGCAGTGCCGCGGCGGTTCTCAAGCTGCCAGGTAACGACCCGGTGAAGGATGTCAGCGCGCGGCTCAATGCCGAACACGTCGTCCGAAAGCTCGATGTCTGCGCCCTTGACCGCAGTGCCGTCGATGTTCTGAACCTTGATCTTCATGGCTCAGCCTTCCTTGTTTTCTTCGGTGGCCGGAGCGTCGGTTTCGACGGCTTCGGTCACGACCACGTCTTCGGCGGCAGGTTCGATAACCGAGGGGGTCTCGTCAGCCAGCGGGGCGTGCTTCGAGAGCACAGCGCCGGGGAACGGCACGCCTTCGGGAAGCGGAAGCTTCACGGCGTCACGCACGAGCAGCCAGCCATTCTTAGCGCCCGGGACCGAACCCTTGACGAAAAGGAGACCGCGCTCAGCATCGGTGCGGACGATTTCGAGGTTCTGCTGGGTGCGCTGACGGTCGCCCATGTGGCCGGCCATCTTCTTGCCCTTGAACACGCGGCCCGGATCCTGACGGTTACCCGTCGAACCGTGGGCACGGTGGGAGATCGACACACCGTGGGTGGCGCGCATACCGCCGAAGCCCCAACGCTTCATGGCGCCGGCAAAGCCCTTACCCTGTGTGTGGCCGGTGATGTCGACCATCTGACCAGCGATGAAATGCTCGGCGCTGATGGTCGAACCAACCGGCACGAGGCCATCGGCGTTTTCGACGCGGAATTCAGCGACGCGCTTCTTCAGGCCGACATCGGCCTTGGCGAAATGTTCACGCTGCGGCTTGGCAACGTTCTTTTGCTTGGCTTCGCCAGCGCCGAGCTGGACGGCAAAGTAGCCATCACGGTCTTCGGTGCGGTGCGAAACCACCTGGCAATCTTCCAGCGCGAGAACGGTCACAGGCACGTGCCGTCCGTCCTCCTGGAAGAGGCGGGTCATCCCGACTTTCTTTGCGATAACGCCGGTGCGCATCGTCAGTTACTCCTCAACAGAGGCACCCTACGGACCATCCGCAAGGTGCATGGCAGGCCACAGCGTCAGACGCCGCAGCCCAATTCAGCCCAAATTGTCATGCATCGCCCCGTCCGGGCTGAGTGCTCCTGCTGGCCGGGTGGCCGCTGGAGCGAGACGGGGGACGCAGCCCGGATGATTTTCATCCGGCGGTATCCACCCTATCGTCAGGTGAGGCGCATATGGCCTCAACGATAGAGGCCCCTGCCGAAGCAGGGGCATTTCGGCTGGCTTAGGCCAGCTTGATCTCGACGTTTACGCCAGCTGCCAGATCGAGCTTCATCAGCGCGTCGACGGTCTGGGCGTTGGGCTGCACGATATCGAGCAACCGCTTGTAGGTGCGAACTTCGAACTGCTCGCGCGACTTCTTGTCGACGTGCGGACCGCGGTTCACGGTAAACTTCTCGATACGCGTCGGCAGGGGAATGGGGCCACGAATAAGAGCGCCAGTGCGGCGGGCCGTATCGGCGATCTCACCAGTTGCCTGGTCGAGAACGCGGTGGTCAAACGCCTTGAGGCGAATACGGATATTCTGAGCTTCCATGTCCTACTACCGATGCGAAAGAGCCAAGGAGCAACCGGTTACCCGGTATTTCCCAAAAACAAAGGCCGGCCCCGCTCAATTCCGGTTTCCCGAGAGCGGGCGGCCTTCTTCAAAACTCGTGACAGACGGGACGAATCTCGTCTGCGGATGCGCGCCTATACGGAGCGTGCGGGATTCTGGCAAGGCCCAAGTGGAAGGAAATTGCGCGTGGGTGAAATGACCACGCCCAACCGCCAAAACTGCCCTGCCCTCACCCCTGGTCGCGCGTCCATACTGAGGAACCCGCAACCACTTTTGCGAGGCATACGCCTCACACAAAAAGGCCCGGCAGCTCAGATGAGCGGCCGGGCCTGCTTTGCGTTCAGTCAGCTCCCAGACGGGAGCAGAACCTTACTTGGTGATCTTGGCAACGACGCCCGAACCCACGGTGCGGCCACCTTCGCGGATTGCGAAGCGCAGGCCTTCGTCCATGGCGATCGGTGCGATCAGCTTGACGCCGATCGAAACGTTATCGCCCGGCATCACCATTTCGGTGCCTTCGGGAAGGATCACTTCGCCGGTCACGTCGGTGGTGCGGAAGTAGAACTGCGGGCGATAGTTGGCGAAGAACGGCGTGTGACGGCCACCTTCATCCTTCGACAGCACGTAAACTTCGGCTTCGAACTCGGTGTGCGGCTTAACCGTACCGGGCTTGCAGAGAACCTGGCCACGCTCAACGTCTTCACGGGCAACGCCGCGGATCAGGGCGCCGACGTTGTCGCCAGCTTCACCGCGATCGAGCAGCTTGCGGAACATTTCCACGCCGGTGACGGTGGTCTTGCGGGTGTCCTTGATGCCGACGATTTCGACTTCTTCGCCCACGTTGACGATGCCGGTTTCGATACGGCCGGTCACCACGGTGCCGCGACCCGAGATCGAGAACACGTCTTCGATCGGCATCAGGAACGGCTTGTCGACCGGACGGTCGGGCTGCGGGATGAAGCTGTCGACAGCTTCGATCAGCGCAATCACCGAATCCTTGCCGATGTTGTCATCGCGACCTTCGAGAGCGGCCAGAGCCGAACCCTTGATGATCGGAATGTTATCACCGTCAAAATCGTACGACGACAGCAGTTCGCGGACTTCCAGTTCGACGAGTTCGAGGATTTCCTCGTCATCGACCTGATCGACCTTGTTCATGTACACGACCAGCGCCGGAACGCCGACCTGACGGGCGAGCAAGATGTGCTCACGGGTCTGGGGCATCGGGCCGTCAGCGGCGTTCACCACGAGGATCGCGCCGTCCATCTGGGCAGCACCGGTGATCATGTTCTTCACATAGTCAGCGTGACCCGGGCAGTCGACGTGAGCGTAGTGACGCGCAGCCGATTCGTACTCGACGTGGGCGGTCGAGATGGTGATCCCGCGCTCACGCTCTTCCGGAGCCTTGTCGATGTTGGCGAAATCGACAGCAGCGCCGCCGTAAGTTTCAGCCATCACCTTGGTGATCGCGGCGGTCAGCGTGGTCTTGCCATGGTCAACGTGACCGATGGTGCCGATGTTGCAGTGCGGCTTATTCCGCTGGAACTTTTCCTTAGCCATTTCTCTGGTGTACCTTCTTGAATGAAACGATGTGTTCGCGGGAAAAACGGCGGTGCCCGCTGAATCAGGCGCCGCCCCTAGACTGCCGAAGCAGCTTAGGCAAGTTTCTCCTTGACCTCGGCTGCGACGTTGGCCGGAACCTCGTCATAGTGCGAGAATTGCATTGAGTAGTTCGCGCGTCCTTGCGTGAACGAGCGCAGTTCATTGACGTAGCCGAACATGTTGGCGAGCGGCACGAAGGCCTCGACCGCCTGAGCATTGCCGCGGGTGTCAGTGCCCTGGATCTGCCCACGCCGCGAGTTGAGGTCGCCAATCACGTCACCGAGATATTCATCCGGGGTGATGACTTCAACCTTCATGATCGGCTCAAGCAGCTTGATCCCGGCCTTCTGAGCGACTTCACGCATTGCACCCCGCGCGGCGATTTCGAACGCGATCGCGCTCGAGTCGACGTCGTGGTACGCACCATCGGTCAGCTTGATGCTGAAATCGATGATCGGGAAGCCGACCAGGTGCCCGCTGGCAGCCTGTTCGCGGAAGCCCTTTTCGATCGCCGGGATGTATTCGCGCGGGATGTTCCCGCCCTTGATCACGTCTTCGAAGATCACGCCCTGGCCGCGTTCACCGGGGATGACCGTGACCTTGACGCGGCCGAACTGGCCCGAGCCGCCCGACTGCTTCTTGTGGGTGTAATCCACGTCAACTTCGCGGGCGAGGTATTCACGGTAAGCCACCTGCGGCGCACCGACATTGGCCTCAACCTTGAATTCGCGGCGCATGCGATCGACGATGATGTCGAGGTGCAATTCGCCCATGCCCTTGATGATGGTCTGGCCGCTTTCCTGATCGGTCGAGACGCGGAACGAGGGATCTTCAGCCGACAGGCGGTTGAGCGCGATGCCCATCTTTTCCTGGTCAGCCTTGGTCTTGGGCTCCACCGACAGTTCGATCACCGGCTCAGGGAATTCCATCCGTTCGAGCACGATCGGCGCATTGGCAGCGCAGAGCGTGTCACCGGTGGTGGTTTCCTTCATCCCGGCAAGCGCGATGATGTCGCCCGCGAAGGCTTCGTCCACATCCTTACGCTCGTTCGCATGCATTTCGAGCATACGACCGACCTTTTCCTTCTTGTCCTTCACCGAGTTCAGGTAGGTGCCCTTGCCGAGCGTACCGGAATAGATGCGGATGAAGGTCAGGCTGCCGACGAACGGATCGTTCATAACCTTGAACGCGAGCGCGCTGAACGGCGCTTCGTCGGTCGCGGGGCGGCTGTCAGCCTCGTCGCTGTCCATCTTGACGCCCTGGACATCAGGAATGTCGAGCGGCGAAGGCAGGTAGTCAACCACAGCGTCGAGCAGGGGCTGAACGCCCTTGTTCTTGAACGCCGAGCCGCAGCACACCGGCACGAACGACTGGTTGAGCGTGCCCTTGCGGATCAGCGCCTTCAGCGTCGCCGTGTCAGGCTCGTTGCCTTCGAGATAGGCTTCCATCGCCTCGTCGTCCTGTTCGACGGCGAGTTCGATCAGTTCGCTGCGATAGACTGCAGCTTCGTCAGCCAGATCGGCCGGGATCTCTTCATAGAAGAATTCAGCGCCCAGCGCTTCGTCCTTCCAGATGATCGCGCGGTTGTGAACGAGGTCGATCAGGCCCTTCAGATCGGCTTCGAGGCCGATCGGAATGTAGAGCACAGCCGGACGCGCACCCAGGCGATCGATGATCGACTGGACGCAATACTTGAAGTTGGCGCCGGTGCGGTCGAGCTTGTTGATGAAGCACATCCGCGGCACGCCGTACTTGTCGGCCTGACGCCAAACGGTCTCGGACTGGGGCTCAACCCCGGCCACGCCGTCAAAGCAGGCCACGGCGCCGTCGAGCACGCGCAGCGAACGTTCGACTTCAATCGTGAAGTCCACGTGTCCCGGCGTGTCGATGATGTTGATGCGGTGTTCCGGACCATCGGCGACCGACCAGAAGCAGGTCGTGGCGGCCGAGGTGATCGTGATCCCGCGCTCCTGCTCCTGCTCCATCCAGTCCATCGTCGCCGCGCCATCGTGCACTTCGCCGATCTTGTAGGACTTGCCGGTGTAGAACAGGATCCGCTCGGTCGTGGTGGTCTTGCCGGCGTCGATATGCGCCATAATGCCGATATTGCGGTAGCGGTCGATCGGATGGCTGCGTGCCATGATGAATTCCTTGGTGTTGGAGAAGCGGCCCGGTCCTGCAAGAGGCCCGCAGCGCGCTCCATATAGTGATGATTGTGACAGCCGGAAGACCCTTCCCCCGGCTGCCCACAATCAGCGTGTTACCAGCGGTAATGCGAGAAGGCGCGGTTCGCATCCGCCATGCGGTGCGTGTCTTCGCGCTTCTTCACCGCGTTGCCGCGGTTGTTGGCCGCATCCAGCAGCTCACCCGACAGACGCGCTGCCATGGTGGTTTCCGGACGACCGCGCGCGGCGGTGATCAACCAGCGGATCGCCAGCGCCTGAGCACGCTCAGGGCGAACTTCCACCGGCACCTGGTACGTCGCACCACCAACGCGGCGGCTGCGCACTTCGACCTGCGGCTTCACATTGTTCAGCGCATCATGGAACAGCTGGATCGGGTCCGCCTTGGCCTTGGCCTCGACAGTCTGGAGCGCGTTGTACACGATACCTTCAGCGACGGCCTTCTTACCATCATACATCAGGTTGTTCATGAACTTCGACAGGATCTGATCACCATACTGGGGATCGGGCAGGATGACCCGCTTTTCGGGACGACGACGACGTGACATTGATTTGTCTCCAAATTCTTGAATTCCCCTCCCCGGGCTTGACCCGGGGCCCCGCTTCTTTCCCGGCGCCCTTGAGAGCGGCTCAGGTAGCGGGATCCCGGGTCAAGCCCGGGACGGCGGAAAGGCCTTACTTCGGACGCTTGGCGCCGTACTTCGAGCGGCTCTTGCGGCGGTCCTTCACACCCTGGGTGTCGAGCACGCCGCGCAGGACGTGGTAACGCACGCCGGGAAGGTCGCGCACACGCCCGCCGCGGATCAGCACAACCGAGTGCTCCTGCAGGTTGTGGCCTTCACCGGGGATGTAGCTGATGACTTCGCGCTGGTTGGTCAGGCGAACCTTGGCCACCTTGCGCAGCGCCGAGTTCGGCTTCTTCGGGGTCGTCGTGTAGACGCGGGTGCAAACGCCGCGCTTCTGCGGGTTCTGCTCCATCGCAGGGACCTTGGACTTGGCCTTCTGCGGAACGCGGCCCTTGCGGACCAGCTGGTTGATTGTCGGCATTAAGTTCTCACTTCACCTGATGAGGGTGGAACGGGTGCCGGACGATGTTGGGGGAGAAGAATAAGCCAATTCGTCATCCCGGGCTTGACCCGGGACCGCTATCCGCAAGCGCATGGCCAGCGGCACAAGATCCCGGTTTTCGCCGGGATGACGAAGAGACTGAAACGCTCCACCCGCATATCCGGCCCTTCGGCCACCGGGTTACTTTGACGATTGCCCCCACGAAGGAGACGCACCGCCAATGTTCAGCTCAAACCGGGAATGACCCCGGAAGATGCGCGCCCTTAGGCGGGTTTGGGTGGGGGGTCAAGGCGGGAGTTGGATGCATCCAACGTCCGCGACGGTGGCACCAAGCGGCGGCCAAGAACGGCGCGTTTGCCACTGCTACGGCGGCGCAGCCGCCGCAAGGCCGACCGGCCGCCGCGCCTTATGGCGCGTAAGCCAAGGTGGACGGACGTCCACCGCCCGGCGCTTGAGGGCGAAAACAAACAGACTCGCGGAGCCACTGCCCCTCGCGTTCGTCACCCCGGCGCAGGCCGGGGTTTGGATTACTTCCTTGGCGAAGGCGGGCTGCTTGGGGTCAAGGGTGTCAGCGATGACCCTCGTCTGCCAAGGGATTGCCCAATCGACCTTTGGTCTTTCGCGGAGCCTTACTGTCACCCACGTAGCTTGTCCCGTCCGGCATCCGCTCCCCCTTCCGTGGGTGAGCTGGCATCTTGGAGGCTTCTTTGATCGCCTTAAGTGCATCAGGATTGCGTCGAAGGTTGGTAACGTCCGTCTCGGCGATCAAGTAAGTATTTTCGACTTGAATAGACCGGACCAGTCCACGCGTAGCCATCGCCTCAACTTTCTTGGTCGTAGAGTTCAGTAGGCCAGATGCGTAGCGCGCGCTAAACCACCACTCTCCTTCGATCTGTTGTATGGCCTTCACAGCAACGTCTGCTGCTTGTCCGCATCGCCCTTGGCCGCAGCCTTCTTGACTGTATCGGTGCGCGCCCAAGGAAGATCGAGTCGACGCGCCGGGCGGCCATTTTCAACGTCGGGGAACATCTCGGCAATGGTCACCACCTGCAACCGATCATATTCGCGTCCGATGGTCGGATGGACATACTTGCCTGCCGCCGTCATTTCATCGCGCATCGCCTTGGTGGGCATAGGCCCCTCTGCGTCTCTCTGCTCCTCTGCGGTCTCTGCGTGAACCCCGCTGCCCCCCGCGCCGCCCTCTTCGCGTCTTCGCGTCTTCGCGTGAAACCCAAGAAAGCCTAGCCCCGGATCGCCGGCCTGCGTCGGGGCAGGCAAGCCCGGGGTGACGAACAAGGGAGGACGGACGCCGCCCTCCCCCCTGAAGACGAGGGGGCTTTGCGGTTTCCTACTCCGCCGAAACCTGCAATTGCCCCGCGCGCCATGACCCGCCAGCCCGCCCCCTCCCCTCGCCTCGCGTCCGTTGCCGAACGGCGCGGCGGCAGCGTTCGCGCGGGGGGCGGTTTTTGGTTTCTGCACCGTGTCTCCTGTGTCTCCAACAGCGCGTCAGCTGAACGGGGCGGAGGCGCGGCGGTAACGGCGCGGCAACTTGGGCCGGCGTGGGAGGTCAGTCGGCGGCCAGATACCCGACCAGCGCGCGCACCTTCTTGGATCGCCATTGCGGCGGGGGGGCGAGCAGCCAGTAGGCGCGGGTGCCAGGCTCGGGCTCGGTCAGGGCGGTGAGGGTGCCGCTGGCGATGGCGCGCTCGGCCAGCGCGAGGGGGAGGATCGTGCGCCCCATCCCCGCCAGCGCTGAGGCGAGCGCCTGTCCGGGGGAGCCGGCGCGGATGCAGGGGTTGATGCCATCGGGCAGCGTCATGCCCGGCCAGTCGATCCACGCCTCGCGGTACTCCGGCGCGGCGACGGTGACGCGCATGGCGGGGGCGAGTTGCACGCCCTGGAGCTCGCCCGGCCCGTCGACCAGCCGGATCGCGAGATCGAGGTTCGCCTCGGTGAAATCGGCGTGCTCGTCGGGTGCGAGGATGTACTGGACGCCGGGGGTGTCCGCCTGGAACTTGGCGAGGCGGGGGGCGAGCCACTCGGCGTAGAACTCGCGCGGGACGGCGATGGTGTAACGGTCGGAGGCCTGGCCCGCCTGCATCGCGGCGACGCTCTCCTCGAACCGCATGAACCCTTCGCGCAAGGGGTCGAGCCCGGCCTCACCCTCGGGCGTGAGTTCGAGGCCCTTGGAGGTGCGGCGGAACAGGACGACGCCGAGGACGTCCTCGAGCGCGCGGATCTGCTGGCCGACGGCGGCGGGGGTGACCGCCAGCTCGTCCGCAGCACGGGTGAAGGAGAGGTGCCGCGCAGCGGCATCGAACACGCGCAAGGCGTTGAGGGGCAAGTGGGTGCGCTTCACGGGAGATGCGATTAGGCCCGCTTTGCGCCTATCGCAAGAGTCAGCGCGGCGTGCGGCCCTCAGCCGTTTCCGGCGCGGCGAGCGGGAAGAACGGGATGCGCACTTCGGTGGGCGAGCCATCGGCGCGCTCGAAGGTGTAGAACCCCTCCATCGAGCCGAACGGCGTCGTCAGCGGGCAGCCCGAGACGTAGTCGTGGCTCTGCCCCGGCGTGAGCAGCGGCTGTTCGCCCACTACGCCTTCGCCATCGACATGGTTCACCATCCCGCGCCCATCGGTGATGCGCCAGTGGCGCGTGCGCAGGCGCATGGCTTCGTGCGAGGCGTTCTCGATGCGGATGTGATAGACCCAGAACCACTTGCCCGCCTCCGGATGCGACTGTTCCGGCAGGTAGTTGACGGCTACCCGGACAGTGACCCCATCGGTCGTGGCGGCGTGCTGGAAAAACTCTTTCATATCGCCTCGCAAGTTAGCGATTCTTCGCCGGGTCACAAGGGGGGCAACGCGCTTAGTCCCAGCTGTGTTCCGAATGGCGGAGAGTTTTTGCCCCTCACCCGACCCAGACCCATCAGGGCGCGCTTGCGGCGGCGACCGTTACCGGCGCCGGATCGGGCGGATTGTGCTTCGCCAGAAACCCCGTCAGCGCCTCGTACCATTGCTGCTCGTTCTCTGAGGTCGAGAAGCTGTGGCCTTCGTCCTTGATCACCAGCGTCTGCGGGCGCATCGGCGCTTCGCGGGTGGCCTTTTCGAACATGTTGTACTGGCTAAAGGGCACCACAATATCCTTGGTCCCATGCGCCAGCAGCAGCGGGCGGTTGAGCTTGGCCGCGTGGCCCATCGGTGAGACCGTCTTGACCTCAGCCACGCCCTGCCCGCGCACCCGGTCCCGCCAGCGCTTGTATCCGCCGCGGCTGAAGGACTGGCTGTCGTAACGCAGCTGCTTCTCCAGATCGGTCACCCCTGCCCAACTCGCCGCGCAGCGGTAGCGTTCGGGATTGCGCAGCACCGCCCACATCGCGGCATAACCGCCATAGGAGCCGCCGACGACACACACCCGCGCCGGATCGGCAATGCCCTCCTTCACCGCCCAATCCATCGCGTCGTCGAGATCGTCCTGCATCATGCGCCCAATCTGCCCGGTGCCAAGCTCGAAGAACGCCTCGCCATACCCGCCTGACCCGCGGAAATTGGGTTGCAGCACGGCATAGCCACGGTTGGCGAGCAGCTGGACCTCGTCGTTATAGGTAAGCTTGTCGCGAATGCCGTAAGGCCCGCCGTGAGGCATGATGATCAGCGGCAGGCCCTTGGCTTCGCGTCCGCGCGGCAGGGTGAGATAGCCGCGGATCACCGCGCCATCGCGCGCAGTGTATTGCATCGGCTTGGGGCTCGCGAGCGCCTGGAAATCGAGCGTGGGGCGGTATTGCGCCATTTCCTTCAGGATCTTGCCCGCAGGCTCGTACATATAGAGCACGCCGGGATCGGCCTCGTTCCCGGCATAGACCAGCATCCGCGAGCCGTCCTTGGCGCGGCTGGGCACCCACACCTCGACATCGCCGAGCGCCTTGCGCAGGGCCGCGTGCTGCTTGCGCACGGCGGGGTCGAAGTAGTGTACCTCGTCCCGGTCAGCAGTGTAATAGGCGGCGTAGGGCTGGCCGTCTTTCAGCCCGACGCTATCGATGTCCCATTCGGGGTGTTCGTAGATCGTCTCGAGCATTTCGCGAGTGGCGAAGTTGTAGCGACGCAGACCGACGCGCCCGGTCTCGCCTTCAGACAGGACATAGCCTTCGTCCGATCCGCCAAGGATCTGGACCGCGTCCCAATACCTGTCGGTGGTTTTCTCGCTTTCCTTGACGCGGGCGACGAGCTTCAGCTCGCCGGTGGCGTCGGAGCGGTAATAGACCTTCAGCCGCCCATCCAACCAGCCCGCGCCCATCCGCACCACGCCGTTATTGTCGGCGGTCCAGTTCCACACCCCGTCGCGCGGCTGCTGGACAGTGGTGACCTTGCCGTCAGGCATCAGTTCGTGGCGCATGACCGAGGGGTAATCGTAGATCGTCTTTTGGATCGAGACGAGGATGTAGGAGCCATCCTCGGCATAGTGGATGACATTGTCGCCTTCGACCACATTGGTGCGGCCGAACAAGGGGCTCATGACGCCGGTGGTCACATCGACGAGGATCAGGCGGGTGTAGCGCACATCCTCGCCCATGAAGGTGCCGGCGGTTGAGACCGAGAACAACAGCTTGTCGTCGCTAACCCAGTTGTACCATTCGAACTGGTCGGAAGGGTCCGTGCCAAAGGCGTGCACCAGCTTACGGGTGGAAACGTCAGCGATGATGAACTGCGTGTTCCCGTCCTTGCGGCGGAGGTAGGAAAATTTGCTGCCGTCTGGCGAAAGCTTGCCGTCCCAGAAGGCCGAGCGCCCGGCGAAGTCCTTGATCGCGATCTGCGGCGGCGGGAGTTCCAGCGGCGCGCGCGCGTCTGTGGCGGCCGCTACCGGCGTTGGCGCCGGCTCTTGCGCAGCGCCACCGATGCCTGACGCCAGCATCAGCCCGGCGACAAGCGCTAAACCCCTACGGAAAATTCTCTGCACGCGCGCCTGATCCCTTGCTTCCGCCCTGATTCGCCAAGCCTATGTTTTGGCGCATCAATGGCAAGCGGAATGCGATAGTGCGCGGGCGCGATGTCAGCCCTTGGCGAGCAGTTCCTCAATCTGGCCGAGGCGTTCCTTGCCAAAGAACATCTCGTTTGCCGCGCCTTTCGGCCCCACGAACATTGTCGGGATACCGAAGGCCCCGCGCGCGACCACCGCATCGGTGTTGGCGACAAGGCCTTGCTTGACCGCGTCGGTCTGCGCGCGGGCGAACAGATCGGCGGCGTCAAAGCCCGCCGCAGTCAGCGCCGCGCCGATCGCTTCGGGTGAGGTGATGTCGAGGCCGTCCTCCCAGATCGGGCGGAGCAAGCCTTCCACGAACTGCACCCCGCGCCCGTCCTGATCGGCGGCGAACAGCATCCGCTGGAGCGTGATCGAGTTGAACGGGAACTGCGGATGGAGGCGATACTTGCCAAGCCCGTGCCTCGTGATGAAGCGGTTCATCTCCAGCATCGCGTATTCGTTCTTCCCCTTCACCTCCGCATCCCGGATCATCGGCGGCGCATTGCCGGTGAGCTTGTGCATCCCGCCGAGGAACACCGGAATAACATCCAGTTCCGCCTCATAACGGTTGACGAGTTCGCGCAGCGGCCACCAGATCAGATAGGCGTTGGGGCTGACGAAATCGAACACGAGTTCAACGCGGTTGGCCATTGGTCAGGTTCCTTGTTGTTACGGAAGTGAAGGGGTTTCTCGCAGAGACGCAGAGGAAAGAGAGACGCAGAGGAAAGAGAGACGCAGAGGAAAGAGAGACGCAGAGGCGATCGTCTGCGCCGCAGGCACCGACACGCTTGATCGAATGTCGCGGCGGCCCCGATGCCTGAGCGCGGCTCCGCCGCCGGTGCCAACATCTCCGCGTCCCTCCTTCTTCTCCGCGTCTCTGCGAGAAACGAACTTTTCTACATCCCCGCCGCGCTAAGCGCCTGATCCATGTCCTCGACCAGATCGGCGATGTCTTCCAGCCCGACGTTGATCCGCAAGAGCCCCTCAGTCACGCCCATCGCCGCGCGCGCTTCGTCGCCCATGTTGGCATGGGTGCTGGAGGCCGGGTGGCACATCAGGCTGCGCGCATCGCCGATATTGTTGGAGATATCGACCAGCTTCAGCGCATCGAGCACCGCAAAGGCGCGCGCCCGCGTGCCGACGTCTAGCGCGAAGATCGGGCCGGTTGCGTCCATCTGGGCCATCGCCAGATTGTGCTGCGGGTGGCTCGGCAGGCCGGGGTGGAGCAGGTGCCCGCCCGCCTTGGTGACGCGCGGTTCGAGGAATTCGCCCAGCGCCACGGCTTGTTCGGATTGCTTGAAGGCGCGCAGCGGGAGCGTCTCCAGACCCTTGAGCACCACCCAGGCGTTGAAGGCAGAGAGCGTCGGCCCGGTGTTGCGCTGAAACGGCATCAACACCTCGTCGATCCACTGCTTGCTCGAACAGATCGCGCCCGCCAGCACCCGGCCCTGCCCGTCCATCAGCTTGGTGGCAGAATAGGCGACCACATCCGCGCCATATTCCATCGGCCGCTGCAACACCGGCGAGGCGAAGGCGTTGTCGACCACGGTGGTGATCCCGTGCGTGCGGGCAAGGCCGCAGACGTAAGCGAGATCGACGATGTCGAGCGTCGGGTTGGCCGGGGTCTCGAAGAAGAACACCTTGGTGTTGGGCCGGATCGCGGCCTCCCACGCGGCGTTGTCGGCGCTGTCGATGATGGTGACGTCGATCCCGAACTTCGGGAGCAATTGATCGCAGAGCCAGCGGCAGCTCCCGAACGCGGCGCGCGCGGCGACCACGTGATCGCCCGTCGCCAGCTGGCACAGCAAAGCCGCTGTCATCGCCGCCATCCCGGTCGCCTGTGTGCGGCAGGCCTCGGCCCCCTCCATCAGCGCAATGCGTTCTTCCAGCATCGCCACGGTCGGGTTCTGGAGGCGCGAATAGGTCATGCCCTGTGCCGTGCCCGCAAAGCGGTCGGCGACGGTCTGGGCGTCGTCATAGGTGTAGCCCGAGGTGAGGAACAACGCCTCGCTGGTCTCCCCATGCTCGCTGCGCCAGGTGCCGCCGCGCAGCGCGCGGGTTGCGGGGCGCCAGTTTGCCGTGGCGGCGCGGTCCATGCCGGTGGTCTTCTTCATGGATTGGGCCTCTAGGACGGCAAAAGCCCGCCCGCAAGCAGGCCTTGCTGCGCGGTATCGCCGTGGCCGACAGCGGTGAGCATCGCGGTCCCCTCGATCACAGTCATCAGATAGCGTGCGCCGCCTTGGGGATCGGGGTCGCCTGCGGGCATTTGCCCTTCCAGCCAGCCGAGCAGCTCGGCCATCATCGTCTGCGCCGCTATCTGGTATCCGGGCAGATCGCGCGCGGCGCCTGCAACAATCTCCCACCATAGCCGCATGAACGGCTGCATCGCGGGCGCATCGCCGTGGGCGAGAATGCGAGCGACCACATCGGCGCGGGTGGCGGCACGCTCGCTCCCCATCGCGGCGTCGAGCGCGGCGGCATAGACCTTGGCGATATAGCCAAGCAGATCGACGATCAGCGCTTCCTTGGTGCCGAAATGGTAGATCAGCATCCGGTCCGACGTGCCCGCCGCTTTGGCCAGCGGCCGTAGGCTCGCTCCGCCCAGCCCATGCGCGAGCACATGCGCGGTCAGCAGCGGCAGCAGGCTGTCCTTGGTCATTGGGGGCTTTTTTGGAGCATCGGCCATGAGGCGCTTGTAGCGGCGGGAGGGGCTTGCTACAAGTTCACGTAGCAGTCGCTACATATCAGGAGGATCGCGCTCATGCCCACTGAACTCACCCCCTTTCTTGCGCTCGCCGGCGGCGGGCTGGTCTTTACCGTGGCCGCCGTGCTGACCATGTTGCTGCGCCCCGAGGCGCCGGGCAATGCGCTGCTAGCGGGCGCGCTCTCCGCAGGCTTTTCGGCGTTCAGCGCCGTCACCATCGCCGCCGAAGGCGTGTTCCCGGTGGTGCTCAATCACACTAGCAATCTGTGGGGCGTGCAGGTTTGGTGGGACCTGCTGTTCTCGCTCAGCGTCGCCTATTTCCTGATCCTCCCGCGCGCCAAGGCGCAGGGGATGAACCTAATCCTGTGGACCCTGTTCATTCTGGCGACCGCGAGCATCGGATTGCTGGCGATGTGTTCACGGTTGTTCTGGCTGGAGGGACAGTCGACCACACGCGCCGCCTAATCGACGCTTGCTCTGGCGCGCGGCCCTCCCTAATCGCGCGCCATGGCCGAGGCGCAAGCGTCCCCCTCTCACCCTGCCCACTCGCCGCCGCATCCGCGTGATCCGCTGGCGTGGGTTCTGGCGCTGACCGGGCTGTTCGCCTTGCTGACCGGGTGGCGGCTGGCGATCCCCTCGATCCCCTATTTCGACGAGGTCCACTACCTCCCCGCCGCGCGCGAAATCCTCTCGCTGTTTACCGAAGGCCAGGGCGCATATCTCAACCGTGAGCATCCGCTACTCGCCAAGCTTCTGATTGCGCTAAGCATGGGCGTGTTCGGAGACAATCCGCTGGGCTGGCGGATCATGCCGTGGCTGTGCGGGATGCTGGCCTATTTCGCGGCTGTGCGAACGCTGTGGTACGCCAGTGCGGACCGTTTTGCCACGCTGGCTTTCGCAGTGCTGCTGGCAACCGGCTTCCACCTGTTCATCCACGCACGGATCGCGATGCTCGACATGGTGATGGTCGCGGGGCTGTGTGTAGCCGCGTGGCAGTTTGTCGGTGCCTGCGCCCAGCCGGAGACCGGGCGGCGTAGGCTGGCTTTGACCGGGATCGCCATTGGCTGCGCCCTCGGAGCCAAGTGGAACGCGATCCCGCTCGCCATAGTGCCGGGGCTGACGTTCTTCATCGCCCGCGCGCTCGCCGGACGCCGCCGCCTGCTGCTCAGCCGCCGGGGCGCGCCTGTGCCGGGGATCACGCTGGTCGAGGCCTTCGTGTGGCTCGGGATCGTGCCGCTGGTGGTTTATGCCCTCACCTTCCTGCCCGGCTATTGGCTGGCCGAATATCTCCGCCCCTCGCCGCTGGCCGAGAAAGGGTTGATCGGCTTTCACCGCGATATCTTCGCGCTGCAAAGCCAGCTGATGACCCCGCACCGCTACATGAGCACCTGGCCGCAATGGGTGCTGAACCTGCGCGGGATCTGGTATCTCTACGAGCCGATCGACGGGGCGCAGCGCGGTGTGCTGCTGATCGGCAATCCGCTGACGATGTGGCTGGGGCTGCCCGCGCTGCTGTGGTGCCTTGCGCGGGGCGTGTGGGTGCGAGACTGGGCGCGGCTGGGTGCGGTGATCGGCTACGGCGCGAGCCTCGGCCTATGGCTGATCGCGCCGAAGCCGGTGCAGTTCTATTACCACTACTTCGTGCCGAGTTTCTTCCTGCTCGCGGCGCTGGCGCTGGCTTGCAGCGACCTGCGCCGCCTGCCGCGTGGCCGGTGGCTGGCTTGGGCCATCCCGGCGGCATCCGCGGCGGTGTTCGCGTGGTTCTTCCCCATTATCGCCGCCCTACCGCTGGCGCGCGCGGACGCTTATGTTGCGTGGATGTGGCTGGATGGGTGGCGGTGATGAACCCTATTGGTCTGATGCTCGTTCTGCTGGCACCAGCACTCATGGATGATCAGTTCAATTGCCCGCAGATCGCCGGGAAGGTGATCGTCGACCAACAAGCCATGAACAGGGCGACGCCAATGCATCTCGACCGGCTGGCACCGTCGCCTTGGGTGATCGACTATGCCTGCGCGGTTGATGCCAATGGTCGGATGACGCGCTGCCGCTTCGCCTCGCGCCAAGCGCTAACGCCCGCGCAGAAGCAACTGATGCTCAGAATCATGCCGAGGATGATGGCGGCGGTCAGCACCGATGTTCCGAACCAACGCTGCGTTGCCGGCAAAATGACTTTCGCAGTGCCTCCTGCGCCCAGCAGCGGTGAGTAGGCCTAGAACCGCCCCCACACAAAGCGGCTGGACAGAGCGTAGTTCCACACCGACCCCACCACGATCCCCGCCAGCGCCGCCAGCACCCAGTGGATGCCGCTGCCTTCCATGAAGGTCGCAATCGCCACATTGGCGAAGGCCCCAATCGCGCAGGTTGCGATGAAGCCCAGCCAGCCGCGCAGCAGCGCCACCGCGCCCACCAACCGCTTGTCGCGATAGGTAAGCCAATTGTTGAGCCAGAAATTGAAGCTCATCGCCACCAGCACAGCCGCGGTCTGCGCAATCGCGAACCGCTCGCCCAGCGCGAACAGCAGCACGCTCAGCACCACGAAATGCACCAGCACGCCGAACGCGCCGACGGTCCCGAACAGAGCAAAGCGGGTCGGGATCACCTTGCCGAGCGTCTTGTCGTAAAGCCCGGCGAGGAAATCGAACAGAATGGCGCGGTCCAGCTTGCTTTCTCCTTCGCGGCGGGCCGCGAAATTGAGGGGGAATTCCTTGACGGTCATCGGCGCATCGGCGGTTGCGAGCAAGTCGAGCAGAATCTTGAACCCGATGCCTGACAGGCGCGGCACCAGCGCGCGCGCGGTCGCGGCGGGGAGCATGAAGTATCCGCTCATCGGATCGCTCAGCTCCACGCCGGTGATTTTGCGGGCGAGCGCGTTGGCGTAAGTCGACAGCTTCTCACGCTCGGGCGCAGCCCACTCGGCAGTGCTGGCGCCCTCGGCAAAGCGGCTGGCGACGCAGATTTCGGCCTCACCCGATTTCAGCGCGGTGAGCATCCCCGGCAGGAGCGCCGGATCATGCTGGTGGTCGGCGTCCATTACCGCGACATACGGCGCGGCGGTCGCGCAGAAGCCTTCGATGGCCGCGCTCGCCAGCCCGCGCCGCCCAATGCGCTGGATCACTCGCACGCGGGGATCGATCAGCGCCAACACGCGCGCTTCGTCCGCCGTGCCGTCCTTGCTGTCATCATCGACGATGATCACTTCCCACACCGCCGCCGTCCCGATCGCGCGGTCGATCCGCTCGACCAGCGGGCCGAGATTGCCGCGCTCGTTAAGGGTCGGCAGGATGATCGCGAGGTCGAGCGTCATGGCTTCTCCCACCGCGCGGCGCGGCGTTGCTCGGATGCTGGCGGTGCTTGGAAGGGTCCCATATTCCATCGCCCCCTCATGCACGATAGTTCTTTATAAACCATAACTCGCAGGCTCACCGGGGGCGCTACAGCCGCTCCCGCACCGCAGCGCCGATGGCCGCTGTGCCGTGACTGCCGCCCAGATCGCCGCCGAGGATGCCGTCCGCCAGCGCTGCGGCCACGGCGGTCTCGATCCGCACGGCTTCAGCCTCCAGCCCGAAGGAATGGCGCAGCATCATCGCGGCCGACAGGATCGTCGCCATCGGGTTGGCCTTGCCCTGCCCGGCAATATCGGGCGCACTGCCGTGGATCGGTTCATAGAGGCCGAAGGTGCCAAACTCGGTCTCACGCTCACCTAGCGAAGCGCTCGGCAGCAGGCCGATCGAACCCACCGCCGCGCTCGCCAGATCGGAGAGAATATCGCCGAACAGATTGCCGGTCAGCACCACGCCGAAGCGTTCCGGGTGGCTCACCACCTGCATCGCGGCATTATCGACATACATGTGGTCGAGCGTCACGCCGGGGTATTCGGCAGCCACTTCCACCACCACATCACGCCACAACTGGCTGGTTTCGAGCACATTGGCCTTGTCGACGCTGATCAGCGGCAGGCCCGAACTTGCCGCCGCGCGGAAAGCGACATGGGCAATGCGGCGCACTTCGCTGTCGGCATAGGACATCGCGTCCCAGCCTTCACGCTCGCCTGCATCATTGGTGCGCTGGCCTTTGGCGCCGAAATAGACATCGCCGGTCAGCTCGCGCACGATCAGCATATCGAGCCCCGTCGCGATGTCAGCCCGCAGCGGCGAAAGGCGCTCCAGCCCCGCAAACACCCGCGCCGGGCGCAAGTTGGCGAACAGGCCGAGATGTTTGCGTAAGCCCAGGATCGCCTGCTCCGGGCGCAGGTGGCGCTCCAGCGCGTCGCAGGCCGGATCGCCCACCGCGCCGAACAGGATCGCGTCCGCCGCGCGCGCCATGACCAGCGTCTCTTCGGGGAGCGGGTGCCCGTGGCGATGATAGGCCGCGCCGCCGACATCGCCGGTAAACAGCGTCAATCCCGGCAAACCGAGCGCCTCCAGCACCGCCACCGCCTCTGCCGTGACCTCAGGGCCAATCCCGTCGCCGGGCAAGACTGCGATTTTCATGGTAACGTCTTTCACCCCATGCGCGCCAACCGTTCGGTCAGCAGCCTGCGCGCGCCCATAACATCGCCCTTGTGACCTGCAAGCAGGTAGTGCGAGAGTTGGCGCTCGAGTATCCCCAGCAAAGCGGCTTGCGCGGGCCAATCGGGCGCATCGGGCAGCGCGCCGCCGCCGTAGCCCAATTCGCGCAGCAGCATCGTTTCGTAAGCAATCAGCCCGCTCACCCACCCGCGCGCCGAAGGAGCCACGGCAATCGCCCCCAGCAGAGCGTCGAGCGCTTCATAGAGGTCGGGATAGGCCTGACGTTCGGGCAAGGCGGTCGCTGAAAGCCCGCACACCCACTGGATCGCGGCGGCCGGCAGCGGCTCGGTCATCAAGGCGGCGCGGGAGTGCTCCAGCTCCAGCCGCGCGAAGGGCAGCTGGTTGGCCGAACGGCTGGTGAGTTCAACCGCGACCCGGTTGCCCGGCACCATCACCGCGCGCATCTGCCGCCCGCGTCCGCCTGCGACATAGGCGGCGATTAGGCCATGCTCAGCCGTCAGCAGCCGCGCAAGCGCCCCGGTCTCGCCCTGGTGGCGCGACGCAAGCAGAATGGCAGGCGCGCGCAGGTTCATGCCCGCGCAACCCGCTTACTTGGAGGTATTCTTGGCTTCCAGCGCAGCCAGCCGGGCTTCGAGCGCATCGGCCTGTTCGCGGGCCTTCTGGGCCATCGCCTTGACCGTTTCGAATTCCTCGCGGCTCACGAAATCGATCCCGCCGAACGCTTCACGCAGCCGCTCGCGCGCGCTTTCGCGGGCCTCGCGGCTCATGCCCGCCATGGTTCCGGCGGCGCTGTTGGCGAGTTTGACGAGGTCGGCGATGATCGGGTTCTGGCTTTGCATTCTGTCTTTTTGGGGATGCTTGCCCTGAAGTGCAAGCATCCTCCTCGCTTTCGCAATCTGGCGATTGCTTCGCTGCGGGCGCCCGGTCGGGCTTGCGGACGCGCTACGCCGTCCGAGAATACACAATACAAATCCTGAGACCTACAATTGCACCCGCGTGGCTGCGCCGTCGGCGCCTTGTGGCCCACCGTCGGGGTTGGCGGCGATGAACTGGTAGTTGAGCGCCGTCGCAAAGCACAGCCAAGCGAGATAGGGCATCAGCAGCAGCGCCGCCGGGCGTCGCACCCGCCACACCAGCGCGAGCGCGATCAGCAGACTCGCAATACTGAGCCCCAAAACCATCAGCCCGGCCATCATGTCCTGCTTCCCGAAGAACACCGCGGTCCAGCTTTGCGAAATGACGAAATGCACCCCGAAGGCGATCAGCGCGACACCGCGGCCATGGGCGCCCCATGCGCTCGCGACCATTGCCAGCGCCACGCCGATCATGATGAACAGCGCCGTCCATACGATCCCGAAGGTTACGGGCGGCGGATAGATCGCGGGCTTCTCCAACCCGGCGAACCACGGCGTGTTCGGCCCACCCAGCTGCCCGGCGGTAAAGCCGATCAGCAGGATCAGCGGCACCATGAACAGGGCCCAGCGGATGAAGCTGGCGCGCAATTGAGCAGGGGAAGCAAGGACGTTCATGGTTTCTCCAGGGTCCGCACGCGGAAGCGCGGCGATACCAGAGCCGCGCGTGTCATGCCAACTTATTGCCTGTGAGTTGCCCCGCAATGAACCATCCGGCCACGGCGCGCCCGAGGGGAAAGACAAAAATGTGGTAAAAATTGGGCAAGAGGTCACGAAACGCTTTGGGGTCTGCGAATCTTCCTGCTAGAGGCTGCCTTATTCCTGCCGTGATTCGAAAGTGCGTAGGCGGCAGGAAGATCAGAATAACGCGCTTTGCTCATTACTGGCCCGCTTGGGTCCATAGGGGAATACACCATGAAGAAGACCTTTGCGCTCGTCGCCGTTCTCGCCCTCGCCACCGCCGCTTGCTCGAAGCCGGCTGAAGAAGCTGCGACCGAAGCTGACACCACCGCCGTTGCTGAAGAGCCGATGGCTGCCGAAACCCCGATGGCTGGCGAAACCCCGGCTGCCGACGCTATGGCTGCCGAAACCCCGGCCGCTGCCGAGACCCCGGCTGCTGAGTAAGCCTTAACGGCTTGCCGGTCCCGACCTAGTGTCGGGAGCACGGACAAGAAACAGACCGGCAGCAACCTTCGGGTTGCTGCCGGTCTTTTCTTTTGGGCGGCAGGTTCAGGCTTGTCTTAGCCCAAAGCGCCCAGCGCCACGGCCACGCCCAACGCGACAGCCACCAGTGCGGCGATCATCATACCCTTGTTCTTCATCGGACTTCCCCCCTTATGCAGTGCGCCGGGCGGCGATCAGGAATTCGACATTGCCCTGCGGCCCGGTGATCGGGCTTACCACAATTCCCTGAACCACCCAGCCCAGCCCTTCGATCCAGCCGCGCACATCTTCGCAGACGCGCGCGTGCAGCGCAGGATCGCGCACCACCCCGCCCTTGCCCACTTCCTCGCGGCCGACTTCGAATTGCGGCTTGATGAGCGCGACCAACTGGCACGGCGTCGCCGCCAGCCGGAGCGGAACGTCGAGCACCTTGGCCAAGCTGATGAAGCTCGCATCGCACACCACCCAATTGCAGGGGCGGTCGATCAGCGTCGGCGTCAGAATGCGCGCGCTTGTCTGTTCGAGCACGGTGACGCGCGGATCTTCGCGCAGGCGCCACGCCAGTTGGTTGGTGCCGCTGTCGACGGCAAAGACGTGCTCCGCGCCATGTGTCAGCAGCACATCGGTGAAGCCTCCGGTAGACGAGCCGATATCCATCGCGGTCGCGCCCGCCGGGTCGAGGCCGAAATGTTCGATTGCATGCGCCAGCTTAATCCCACCGCGGCTGACCCATGGATGATCGCGCCCGCGCACGGTTATCGCGATGTCGTCGGCCACTTGTTGCCCGGGCTTGTCGACCTTGTTGTCGCCAATGAACACCAGTCCGGCCATCACCAGCGCCTGCGCGCGCGCCCGGCTTTCGGCGAGCCCGCGTTCGACCAGCAGCTGATCGACACGGCGCTTTGCAGGCTTAGCGGGGCGAGATGGGGTTTCAGGCATGGACAAGCGGAGGCTCTAGCGCGCAAAGTGCAGGCATGAAAGCTGCTCTGCCCGCCCTTGTCTCGATCCTTGCACTTGCGGCCTGCGTGCCATCCACCAAGGCCCCGCCGCCCAGCACACCGACACCGGCCCAGCGGCCAGCTCCGGCACGGCCCGCACCGGCCCCAGTGATTCAGGCTCCGCCGAGTACCAACTGGATCGACGCACCGCTGACGCCGGGGTCTTGGGTCTATCAGGACTTCGGGCCCGGCAATGGCAAGCGCAGCCTGTTTTCCAATCCTGAGAACACCTTCTACTTCAGCGTCTCATGCGCCACCGGGCCGGATGGTGTGCAAGTCCAGTTCAGCCGGACCGGCACGCCGTCCAAGCGTTATCTGGCAATGACGATCCGCACAGAAACTGCGCAGCGCACGCTGACGGGTGAGCGGTTCGGCGCGCAAATGATAATCGCTGGGGTTCCGGCCACCGACCCTCTGCTTGATGCGATGGCACTGTCCAAGGGGCGCTTTGCTGTCGAGGTCGAGGGAGAGGCCCCGCTTTATGTCCCCAGCCATGCCGAGGTCAGCCGAGTGATCGAAGACTGCCGGTAACGCTCGTCATTGCGAGGAGCCGGAGGCGACGCGGCAATCCATGCCCTGCCGTTCCGCCGAGCGGAAACGGCAATTCATGGATTGCTTCGCTTCGCTCGCAATGACGAACAAAACGGAACTCCCCGCACCCGGTCCGATTCTATACATTAATATCCACAGGCTTGCCCCCAGCCTGTCCACAGCCCGAACCTGAAATGAAAAACGCCCGAGGTTTCCCTCAGGCGCACACCGCCACGGCTTTACGCGGCGAGGAACGACTATGACGGCGGAAAAGATTTATTCAAGTCTTGTCCTTTCGCGGCCCATGAATCACATTGCATCTTGAGGCCAGCGGCGCGCGCGGCTCTCGGCCCCCGGTGAAACGGTCGGGTCTGCTTACAAGCTTGAAAGGAGGTGATCCGATGTCTCATGGTTCAGTAGCGAGGTCGGTGAAGATCCCTACGGAGCATACTCGGTAATCCTCAAGCCAGAGTAAGGCTTCGTGAGCGGCACTTCCGGCCGCTGACCATGAAAGGGCGTTTCCACCGACAGGCTGGAAGCGCCCTTTTCATTATCTGTGTTCCGCATCGCATCCGCGATGCGAAATCCTCGCTCACACGCCCGGCGGGCGCGTCACTGCGGGCGGCCGATCGGCCTTGCGGGCCTGCGGCCCGAACCAGAGAACACCTCCAAGATTGCGCGCAACCACATCCTCCCCTTCTGGAGAGGGGGACCATGCGCAGCATGGTAGAGGCGCGCGCGGCGTTGATCCCACCCAACACGCGTCTTGCCCAAATCCGCGCGCGGGATTAGGCGCGAATGATGCACTTTGACAGCCTGCCTCACCCCTCGCCCACGCCTGATGCCACCCGCACGCAGCTGATCGCCGATCCCGGTTTCGGGACGGTGTTCAGCGATCACATGGTAGTGGTCGATTATGACGAGTCGCTCGGCGGCTGGCAGACTCCGACCATCGGCCCGCGCCAGCCGATCCCGCTCGATCCGGCGGCGAGCGTGCTGCATTATGCGCAGGAAATCTTCGAAGGCCTCAAGGCCTATCGCCACCCCGATGGCGCGCTCGGACTGTTCCGGCCCGAGGCCAACGCCGCACGCTTCAATGCCTCGGCTGACCGGCTGGCCATGCCGCATGTCCCGCCCGAATTGTTCATCGCAAGCATCCGCGCGCTGCTCGACGTTGATGGCAATTGGTATCCGGCGGTCGAGGGTGGCTCGCTCTACCTGCGGCCCTTCATGATCGCGACCGAGGCGTTCCTCGGCGTGCGCCCGGCGAAGAAGTACAAGTTCATCGTCATCGCTTCGCCTGCGGGCAATTACTTCAAGTCGGGTGCCAAGGCGGTCAGCATCTGGATTTCCGACTACACCCGCGCCGCTCCCGGCGGCACCGGGGCGGCCAAGTGCGGCGGCAACTACGCCGCCAGCCTCGTGCCAACCGGACAGGCCTTCGCCAAGGGCCACGACCAAGTGCTGTTCCTCGACGCGGTCGAGCGCAAGTGGGTCGAGGAGCTGGGCGGCATGAACCTGTTCTTCGTCTTCGCCGATGGCACCGTCATCACCCCACCGCTGACCGGCACGATCCTCCCCGGTATCACCCGCAACAGTCTGATGGCGCTGCTGACCGAGCAAGGGCTTTCGGTCTCGGAAGCGCCCTACTCCATCGATCAATGGCGCGCGGATGCGGAGAGCGGTCATCTCGTCGAAGTGATGGCCTGCGGCACCGCTGCGGTCGTCACTGCGGTCGGCACGGTTGCGGGGCCGGACGGCGCGTTCACCATCGGTGCAGGCGGCATCGGCCAGACCACCGCGAAGCTGCGCGAGACGCTGGTCGGCATCCAGACCGGACAGATCGCGGACACCCACGGCTGGGTGATGCGGGTTTAGGAGACGCGACGATGCTGGGATTGACCTTTGCGGCGCTCGCCATGCTGGAACAGGCGAGCGCGATCATCTGGAAGAATGACGGGACGGTCGAGATCACCACCAGCTTCGTCGCGACTGATCCGCGTAACCCGTTTCCGCAAGGCACGGTCCTGCTCCTGAGCAAGGCCAAGGAAGCCTGTGGCGACAAGGGTGCACCCGTGCCGGTGGGTGAGCCGGTGGTGGTCGGAATCACGATCGCGGAGGGCAAGCCGCAAGTCGCCATGAGCGGGACCTATGCCTGCCGCCAAGGCTGAGGCCGCCCTTCAGGTCGCCGCGCTCTACCGCTTCACCGCTTTCGCCGACCCCGAAGCCCTGCGCGCGCCCTTGCTGGCGGCGTGCGAGGCGGCGGGTGTCAGAGGCACCTTGTTGCTCGCGCGTGAGGGGATCAACGGCACCATCGCGGGCGAGGCTGCGGCGCTGGCGGCCGTGCTTGAGCACATCCGCGCTCTCCCCGGCTGCGCTGACCTTGATGTGAAGTTCTCCTCCGCCCCCGAAATGCCGTTCCACCGCACGAAGGTGCGCGTGAAGCGCGAGATCGTCACCATGGGCGAGCCGGACATCGACCCGACGCTTGCCGTCGGCCACTATGTCGATCCGCATGACTGGAACGCGCTGATCGCCGATCCGGACACGCTGGTGATCGACACTCGCAATGATTACGAGGTCGCAGTCGGCAGTTTTGCGGGCGCAGTCGATCCGCAGACGCCGAGCTTCCGCGATTTCCCCGCATGGTTCCGCACCCACCGCGAAGAGCTGCTGGCCGGCAAAAAGAAAGTCGCGATGTTCTGCACCGGCGGCATCCGCTGCGAGAAATCGACCAGCTTCCTGCGAGCCGAAGGGGTGGACGCGGTCTATCACCTCAAGGGCGGCATTCTGAAATATCTCGAACAGGTGCCTGAAAACGAAAGCCTGTGGCAGGGCGAATGCTTCGTGTTCGATGAACGCGTGACGGTGCGCCACGGCTTGGGACAAGGCACGTTCCAGCTATGCCGCGCCTGCCGCCGCCCGCTCGATGCCGCGGCGCTGGCCCATCCCGATTTCGAGGGCGGGGTGAGCTGCCCCGCCTGCATCGACGAGCGCACGCCCGAACAACGCGCTGGCTATGCCGAGCGCCAGCGTCAGGAGGCCCTCGCCAAGGCGCGTGGGGAATTACACGTTGGCTCGGTGCGCTCGCCGAAGGAATGAACGAAGCGCCGCTCCTCTATTCCTTCCGCCGCTGCCCCTATGCGATGCGGGCGCGGATGGCGCTGTGGGTGGCGGGCATCGTGGTGGAGCTGCGCGAGGTGAAGCTCGCCGCCAAGCCACCCGAACTCATCGCTGCCTCACCCAAGGGCACCGTGCCGGTGCTGGTCCTGCCGGATGGAACCGTGATCGATCAGAGCATGGCGATCATGCGATGGGCGTTGGCGCAGAATGATCCGGAAAGCTGGCTGACGGGCGATGATGCCGCGTTGATCGCGGCGAATGACGGGCCGTTCAAGCACCACCTCGACCGCGCGAAATATCCCGGGCGCTACGAAGTGGACGGCGTGACCGACCACCGCGCCGCCGCGCTCGCCCTGCTCGCTCCGCTGGAGGCGCGGTTGGAGGCGGCGCCGTGGCTGTGTGGGGAAAGCCGCGCCCTTACGGACATCGCGCAATTCCCATTCATCCGCCAGTTCGCCGCGATTGATTCCGAATGGTTCGCGGCCCAGCCCTTGCCGCGTTTGCAGGGGTGGCTGGAAGGTCTGGCGCGTTCGGAGTTGTTCGCCAGCGTCATGCCCAAATTCACCCCGTGGCAGGAATACGACGCGCCGGTTCTACTAGGGCCAACCCCACCCCGGACTTGATCCGGGGCCCAGCTCTTTTGTGGCACGCAAGCGGGGTCCCGGGTCATGCCCGGGATGGGGAGATTTGATAACTATTTCTCCCCCAACCCCTCCCGAAATGCATCGACCAGCCAGCTTGCCGCCGGGCCAAGCCGCGTATCACGGCGCCACAGCGCGTTAAGGCCGTAATGCGCGCCGGGCCTCTCCGGCAGATCGAGCTCGACCAGCGCACCGCTCGCCAGATCGGCCGCCACCATCGCGCGCGGCATATTGCCCCAGCCCAACCCCTCTTTCAGCAGCGAGTGCTTTGCGCCCAGATCGCCGAGCCGCCAGGTCAGCGGGCTGAGCACCGAGAACTCGCGCCCCTCGGTCAGGGGCGAACGGTCGGTCAGCACAAGTTGCAGATGGCGGCGGCTCTCCCCCGGGGCGATTCCGGGACGCGCGAGGGGATGGGACGGCGCGGCGACGGGGATCAGGTCGATCTCACCCACCGCGCGGCGTTCCAGCGCGGGCTGATCGCCGATCACCGGGCCGCCGATGGCGAGGTCCGATCCGCCGTCGATCACGCAGGCCGCGACGGCGCCCAGCCCCTCGATCCGCAAGGTCAGCGCGCAGGTCGGGAACATCCGCCGGAATTCGCCGAGCACATGAGCGGTGATCTCGCCCGGCACCATCACGTCGACCACCAGCGTCAGTGACGGTTCCTGCCCGGCATGAAGCGAGCGGGTCTTGGCGAGCAGCGCGTCCACCCCGTCAGCAATCCCGCGGGCTTCGGCCAGCAAGCCCTCCCCCGCCGCCGTCAGCACGGGTCGGCGCGAGCCCTCACGGTCGAATAGGCTGAGGCCGAGCTGCGCCTCCAACTGCGCGATGCCGTAAGACACTGCTGAGACCGCGCGGCCCATCGCCTTGGCCGCGCCGCCGAAGCTGCCATGCTCCGCCACAGCGATGAAGATGCGCAATTGATCGAGACTGGGTTCGCCGAGTTTCATGGGCTGTATGTTCAGATAATCCGAATATCTTGGCAAGTTTTATCGCACTTATCCGTTCATCACCCGTGGCCTATCTCCCCCTCAACAGAGCGAGCCCATCAGCGGGCCACTCCGAACCAAGGAGAAACGCCATGATCGAACTTCGTCCTTTCAACACGCTGGGCGCCGCCAACCACGGCTGGCTCGACGCGCGCCATCACTTCTCGTTTGCGAACTACCACGATCCGGCCCGCGTCCACTGGGGCGCGCTGCGGGTCTGGAACGATGACAAGATCGCTGCGGGCACCGGCTTCCCGACCCACCCGCACAGCGACATGGAGATCATCACCTATGTCCGCACCGGCGCGATCACGCACCGGGACAGCATGGGCAACGAAGGCCGCACCGAAGCGGGCGACGTGCAGGTGATGAGCGCTGGCAACGGTGTGCGCCACTCGGAATACAACCTCGAAGGCGAGGAAACCACGCTGTTCCAGATCTGGATCATCCCCGATGAGCGCGGCGGCGAACCCAGCTGGGGCGCACGGCAGTTCCCCAAGGACGACCGCAACGGCGCCTTCGTCCCGCTCGCCAGTGGGGTCGCGAATGACAATGACGCACTCAAGATCCGTGCCGATGCCCGGGTGCTCGGGGCGACGATCAAGGCGGGCGAAAGCGTGACCTACACGCCCCGCACCGCTGACCGTCACCTCTATCTGGTGCCCGCCACCGGCAAGATCCGGATCGACAACGTCGAAGCGAATGCTCGCGACGGCGTAGCGATCACCGCGCTGGCAAGCGTGACGATCACCGCGCTCGAAGACAGCGAAGTCGTGCTGGTCGACGCAGCGTAACAGCCCCCCGGAGCCGGCCGGTCCCCCCCATCCCCCTGCCGGCCGGCTCCACCCCTCTTTGCATCGAAAGAACACCGCCATGAGCAACATCCTCTACATCACCGCCAGCATCCGTTCGGACAGCGAGAGCGTGTCGCGCAGCCTTGGTCAGCGCATCGTTGACGGTCTCGCCACCAAGTCGGGCGCGAGCGTTACGACTCGCGATCTCACTGCCAAAAACCTGCCTTACGTGAGCGCCGAGCGCTTTGCCGCCAACCTCACCCCGGCGGCTGACCGCACGCCCGAGCAGGCCGAGCTTGCCGCCATTGCAGACACGCTGATCGCCGAACTGCAAGCCGCCGACACCATCGTGATTGCCAGCCCGGTCTACAATTTCGGCCCGCCCGCCACGCTCAAGGCCTGGGCCGATCTGGTCGCCCGCACCGGCACCACCTTCCGCTACACCGCGACCGGCCCCGAAGGCCTGCTGACCGGCAAGAAGGCCTACCTCGCCATCGCCAGCGGCGGCACCCCGATAGGGAGCAACATCGACTTCATGAGCCGCTGGCTGACCTTCTTCCTCGGCTTCCTCGGCATCACCGATGTCGAGCTGGTCGCAGCGGACGGGATTATGGGCATCGGCGGCGAAGCCAAGATTGCCGCCGCCCGCGAAACGGCTGAGCGTCTGGCTGCGTAAGTTTTAGAGGGGGCGGCTGCCAGGGTCGCACCGCCCCCTTCTCACCCTCTGATGCTGGCCGTCAGTCCGGCCCTAGTCCCTCGGCCGCGCCAGCTGCGGTTTGAACAGCGTACGGCTCGGGCGGATAACGATGATTGCCACGCCCACCAGCGCCATCCCGCCGCCGATAATCAGCGGCCAACCGATCGTATCGCCCGTCAGCCATGTCCCGAAGGCAATCGTCAGCAGCGGGGTGAGCAGCGTCAGCGGCACGATCAGGTTCGCATCATGCGTCTGAAACAGTCGGAAATAGGCCGAGTGCGCGCCGACCGAAACAATCACCCCGGCAAACAGCACACATCCCGCCACCGCCAGCGGCGCGGCTTCGACGGCGGCGATCTGGCCGGTTTCCAGCAGCAGGGTCGCAGGCAGCATCACCCCCAGTGACGCGAGCCCCGCCCAAGCCTGAAGCGCTACCGCGCCGATCTCGATCCGCTTGACGAAGACCGAGGCAAAGGCCCCGATAAACACACCCGCAAAGGCGAACCCAAGGCCCACCGGATCGCCCGCGTCGGACGGCGCGCCAATCGCGAGGCCCACGCCGCCCAGCGCCAGCGCCATGCCGATCCCGCGCCGCCAGCGCACCTCCTCGCCCAGAAAGATGATCGCGAACAGCACCGTCAGCGGCGCGCCTGACAGGTTGACGATCCCGACGGCTGAGGGGCTCGCCGTCTGAAGCCCCACGAATTGCAGCCCGAAGCTGCCCCCGGTGATAGCAAAGCCGATCAGCAGCACCAGCGGCAGGCGCGCAGGCCGCTGACGCAGCAGCAGCGGGAACAGCACCAGCAGCACGGTCCCCGACCGCAGCACTGTGTAGAACAGCGGCGGCAGGCCCAGGGTGCTCACCGCGATCTTGCTGACCACGATGTTGAGCGCCCATGCGACATTGCAGAACAGCATGATGCCGAGCGCAGAGAGTGGCGGGCTTTTCGGCATCAGGGGGAAGGGCTGCCGAATACCTCGCGCACGACGTCTTCGGGCAGATTGTCACGCAGTTGCTCGCGCCACACGGTTGCCACCGCATCGGACGGCGCACGCCAGTCTCCGCGCGGGCTCAAGGCGCCCGCCGAGGACACCTTCGGCCCATTGGGCAGCGCAGACCGCTTGAACTGCGAGAAGCCGAAGAACCGCGCGCAGAACTTGTCCATCCAGCGCGCAATGGTGGCGAGGTCATAGGCGTTCTTGCCCGCGTCCGGGAAACCCGCCGGCCACAGCCCGCCGCTCCCGTCCTTCCACGCATGCCAAGCCAGAAACGCGACCTTGGAGGGGCGCTGGCCGAAGCGGATCACGTGGTGCAGGAAGAAGTCGTTGAGCTCATATGGGCCGACAAGGCTCTCGGTCGATTGCATCGCCCCGTCCGCGGTCGGCGGCACGAGTTCCGGGCTGATCTCGGTGCCAAGCACATCGCTCAGCACCTCGCCGCAGGCGTCGGTGAACTGGCCGGTGCGGATCACCCAGCGGATCAGATACTGGATCAGCGTCTTGGGCACACCCGAGTTGACGCCGTAATGGCTCATGTGGTCGCCCACACCATAGGTGCACCAGCCGAGCGCCAGCTCGCTGAGGTCACCGGTGCCGACCACGAAGCCACCGTGCTGCCCGGCAAGGCGGAACAGGTAGTCGGTGCGAAGGCCCGCCTGCACGTTCTCGAAGGTCACGTCATGCACCGGCTCGCCTGCCGCAAAGGCGTGGCCGATATCTTCCAGCATCTTCGAGGCGGCAGGGCGGATGTCGATTTCGCCGGAGGTAATCTCCATCGCCTCCATCAGCCGGTGAGCGTTGGTCTTGGTGCCATCCGAGGTCCCAAAGCTAGGCATGGTATAGCCCCGGATCGCGGTGCGCGGCATGCCGAGCCGGTCACACGCCTTGGCCGCCACGATCAGCGCATGTGTGCTGTCGAGCCCGCCGGAGATACCGATCACAAGGCTCTTGGCACCCGTCGATTCGATCCGCCGCATCAGTGCGTCGACCTGGATGTTGAACGCCTCGTAGCAATCCTCATCCAGCTTTTCCGGCCGGTCGGGGACGAAGGGGAAGCGCGCGACGGGACGAACCAACCCGATGTCACCCTCGGCATAGGCGTGTTCGAACACGATCCGGCGGTAGCTATCATCCGGCCGCCCGGCCCATTCCGCCGCATCGGCGAAGGTCTGATTGCGCAGACGTTCAGCGGCGAGGCGTTCCGTGTCGATGTCGACGATGGTGAGTTCGCCGCTGCGGTCGAAGCGCTCGCTTTGCGCCAGCAGGCTGCTCATTTCGTAGATCACGCCCTGTCCGTCCCACGCGAGGTCGGTGGTGCTCTCGCCGTAACCGCTGGCCGAATAGACGTAAGCGGCGATGGCGCGCGAGGCCGAGGAACGGCAGTGCAGGTGGCGATCATCCGCACGGCCGATGGTGACAGGCGAGGCCGAAAGATTGCACAGGATCAGCGCGCCAGCGAGCGCGGCGGTCATTCCCGGCGGGATCGGAGCCCAGAAGTCCTCGCAGATTTCCACGCCAAAGCGGAAGCCCGGCAGGTTCGCGGCGGCGAAGACCAGATCGGTGCCGAACGGCACTTCCTCGCCCGCCACCCCGATCCACAGATCGGTGCACCCGCGCCCGTGGGCGAAGTGGCGCTTCTCGTAGAACTCCCGGTAATTGGGCAGGAAGCTTTTGGGGACCATACCCAGAATCTGCCCATGCGCGATCACCACCGCGCAATTGTAGAGCTTGTCCGCACGGCGGAGCGGCGCACCCACGATCAGCACCGGGTGCAAGTCAGCCGACGCTGCGACCACCTCGGCCAAAGCCTGCTCGACCCGCTCGATCAGCGCGTGCTGGAGCAACAGATCGTCGATCGCATAGGACGACAGGGTGAGTTCGGGAAACACCACCAGATCGACGTTCGCTTCATGCGCCTTCCGCGCTTCGGCCAGCACGCCTGCTGTGTTGTAGGCGACGTCCGCCGGTCGGCTGCACGGCGTGGCGGTCGCCACCCGGACAAAGCCGTGCTCGTGCATATCGAAAAAGGGGTGCGAGGTCTCGCTCATGGTCGCAGCTGCGCTCCGGGTGCTTGGCCCTTGACCTCTAGCGCCTAATCCCCGCCGTTCCTAGCAGGTCGCCGCAAAAGTCCTGCTATCCTGCGCCAAAGCCGATCCATGCGCGCCCGGTGCTTGCACCGCGGCGGGCGAGCCGCCAAGTGTCAGGACAGACCCAACCGGAGCTACAATCATGGCCGATGCCACCTACACCCCGCCCGCCGTCTGGAGCGCCGACACTGTCTCAGGCGGGCGCTTTGCCAACATCAATCGCCCGACCGCCGGCGCGCGTGAGGAAAAGGCGCTGCCTGTCGGCGCCAACCCCTTCCAGCTCTACTCGCTCGCCACGCCCAACGGAGTGAAGGCGACGATCATGTTCGAGGAACTGATCGAAGCCGGACACACCGGCGCGGAATATGACGCGTGGACGATCAACATCGGCGATGGCGAGCAGTTCACGAGCGGCTTTGTGGGCGTGAACCCCAACTCCAAGATTCCTGCCCTGCTCGACCAAAGCGGGTCGGAGCCGTTCCGCATCTTCGAAAGCGGCGCGATCATCGTCCACCTCGCCGAGAAATTCGGGATGTTCCTCCCCACCGATCCCGCGGCCCGCGCCGAGGTGCTGAGCTGGGTGTTCTGGCAGGTCGCCAGCGGCCCGTTCATGGGGGGCGGCTTTGGCCATTTCTACGCCTATGCGCCCGAGAAATACGAATATCCGATCAACCGCTATGCAATGGAAACCAAGCGGATCTTCGACGTCGCCGACAAACGTCTTGGCGAGAGCCGCTTCTTGGCGGGCGACGAATACACTCTCGCTGACATCGCCAACTTCCCCTGGCTGGCGCCGTTTGTGGCAGGGCAGATCTACAACGATGCCAAGTCCTTCCTCAGCATCGACGAATACAAGAACGTCGCGCGCTGGGTCGCTGAGATCGGTGCCCGTCCCGGCGTGCAGCGCGGGCGGATCGTCAACAAGGTGTGGGGCGATGAAGACACGCAATTGCGGGAACGCCACTCGCCCGCAGACTTCGTCGGCAAGCGGTTGGTGACCAGCGCCCCGCAATAGGACGCAGGCGGGGGCGGAGGCGCAAAATTCTGCGCCTCCGCCCCCTTCCCATATGCATTTCAGCCGCTATAGAGCGCGGCTCTTGCTGGGGCGTAGCCAAGCGGTAAGGCACCGGTTTTTGGTACCGGCATGCGAAGGTTCGAATCCTTCCGCCCCAGCCAACAGAAGTTGCAGGTTGTCGCAATAGGTCGCCTGCCCTACCCTCAACCTTCGGAAATCAAAGCGAATGGTGCGGCAAGGAACGCCGAGCCGCGCGTTTGCCGCTGATCGAGCTTTGACGCGCGTCAGTCGGGCAGCCCTCGCGCACTCTGCCGCCTTGTGCCACATCCGCCACCATGTCGCAGCCTCGCGTCTTCCATCTGATTCTCGTCAACAACCTCGTCCAGAACCTCGTCAATTTCACGGTGTGGTTCGCGCTGGTGTTCTGGGCGTTTCTCGAGACCCGTTCGGTGTTCGTCACCGGGATGATCGGCGGCATCTATCTGGTGCTGGGCGCGGTGCTGGCCCCGTGGTTCGGCAGCCTGGTCGATCACCACGCCAAGCGGACGGTGATGCTCGGATCGAGCATCGCGTCCTTCTTGCTCTATGCCGTCGCCCTCGGCGTGGTTCTGATCGCCCCGCCCGCCGCGCTGTCGCAGGTGGATAGCGCACCCTTGTGGGCGTTCACCGGCATCGCGATGCTCGGCGTGATTGCGGGCAACCTCAGGATGATCGCGCTGCCGACGCTGGTGACGGCGTTGATCCCGCCGGAGGGACGCGACAAGGCCAATGGGCTGGTCGGCATGGTATCGGGCCTCGGCTTCCTGATCACCTCGGCGATCAGCGGCTTTCTGGTCGCGTGGGACGGGATGCGCGGCACGCTGGCGCTGGCACTGGCGGCGACGGTGCTCGCTTTCGGCCACATGTTGACGATCCGGCTGACAGAACCCCGCGCCGACCGGGCCGAGGATGACGCGCCGCGCCGTGTAGACCTGTCCGGCACGCTCGCGGTGATACGGGCCGTGCCAGGGCTTGGCGCGCTGATCCTGTTTGCTTGCTTCAACAACCTCTTGGGCGGCGTTTTCATGGCGCTGATGGATGCCTACGGCCTGTCGCTGATGAGCGTCGAGGCGTGGGGCCTGCTTTGGGCGGGGGCTTCGTCGGCCTTTATCGTTAGCGGGTTGATCATCGCTAAGGCCGGGCTTGGCGCCAATCCGCTGCGCACGCTGATGCTGGTGAACCTTGCCGTTTGGCTCGTGGCGGCGCTGTTTTCGGTGCAGTCCTCGATCCTGCTGCTCGGGATCGGCTGCGTGCTGTGGCTGGCGCTCAGCCCTTTTGCCGAGGCTGCCGAGCAGACCGCGCTGCAACAGGTCGTCCCGTTCGAGCGGCAGGGCCGGGTGTTCGGCTTTGCCCAAGCGGTCGAGAACTCTGCCGCGCCTCTGATGGCGGTGCTGATCGGGCCGGTGACGCAGTACCTCGCGATCCCCTTCATGACCGACGGCGCGGGCGCTTCCGCGGTGGGGCATTGGTACGGCACCGGGCCGGAGCGCGGGATGGCGCTGGTGTTCACCCTGACGGGCGTGGCAGGCATGGCGCTGACACTGGCGGCGATGGCCTCGGGATCGTACCGCGCACTGTCAGCAGCGTTGCGGGAGGCCTCGGCGCACCCCGCCTAGAACAACCGCGCGCCCAGCGGCACTTCGGTGTCCGGCGCAAACAGCACCACGTTGCCCGCCGTGTCAGGAAAGCCGAGCGTTAGTACCTCGGACATGAACTTCCCGACCTGGCGCGGCGAGAAATTGACCACCGCGGCGATCATCCGTCCCTCCAGCGTCTCAGGCGTATAGAGCCCGCATACTTGGGCGGAGGAACGCTTGATCCCTACGCCGGAGCCAAAGTCGATCGTCAGCTTGTAAGCCGGTTTCCGCGCCTCGGGAAAGGGATCAACTCGAATGATCCGGCCGACGCGGATATCGACATTGAGGAAGTCGTCAAAGGCGATGGGCGCCTCAGCCGGGGCGGCGGGATCGTGGACCATGTGCATGGCCGGAAAGCTAGCGCAGGGGCACTCGGTATGTCCAATGCCGCAGGATGATAGGTTGCATTTGACAATCAATCGCCGCTCTCGCAGTCTGCGCGCCTGAGAGAGGCTCTCGAAGGGGATCGAAGTCATGCAAGCGCAAATACTCGCGCCCGCCGCCGTGTTGGTGGTGTGGTCGCTCATCATGCTGTTCTGGATGGCGGGCGTGCGCCTGCCCGCCCTAAAGAAGGCCGGGATCGATCTGGGTGCGCGGCCCGGCGGCCGGGGGCAGGACCTCGAAGGTGCGGTCGAGCCGCGCATCAACTGGCCCGCGCATAATTATTCGCACCTGATGGAGCAGCCGACCGTATTCTATCCCACGGTCGTCATCCTCGCGATCATGGGAGCGGGCGCAATCGATGTGACGCTGGCGTGGGTCTATGTTGCGCTGCGGATCGTCCATTCGATCTGGCAGGCGACGGTGAACAAGGTGCCGGTGCGTTTCCTGCTGTTCCTCGTCTCAAGCTTGGCGCTGCTGACGCTGGCGATCCGCGCAGCGATGGCGACTTTGTTCGCCGACCCATCCGCACTGCCCATTTAAGGAGAGACTAGATGATCGGAATGGACATTCTCCAGCCCGTGGTGGTGCTGCTGGCTTGGACGATGGTGATGTGGGTGTGGATGTATGCCACCCGCATACCGGCAATGCTGAAAGCGGGCATCGACGCCAAGGGGATGGTCGGCTCGACGGGCGCAAGCCTGCGGGCGCAACTGCCCGATAACGTGAGCTGGAAAGCGGACAATTACAATCACTTGCACGAAGCTCCTACGCTATTTTATGCAGTAGCGATTGTGCTCGCGATCATCGGTCAGGGCGACGGCCCCAACACTATGGTCGCCTGGGCCTATGTCGGGCTGCGGATCGCGCACTCAATCGTGCAGGTGACCGTCAACCGCGTCGCCGTGCGGTTCGCGCTGTTCGCGCTGTCAAGCATTGCGCTGATGGTGTTGATCTTCCACGCGATTATTCCCGTGTTCGATCTGCACCTGCACGGCTGAACGGCACAGCGGGGCGGCGAGTTACTCCGCCGCCACCGCCTCTTGCACCGCATGGGCGCGCGCGGCGAGGAAGCGCTCGCCATCCAATGCGGCCATGCAGCCCATGCCTGCGGCGGTGACCGCTTGACGATAGACATGATCAGTCACGTCTCCCGCTGCAAAGACGCCGGGGATGACGGTCTTGGGCGTGCCGGGTTCCGTCAGCAGATAGCCGCTCTCATCCATCGGCAGTTTGCCAACAAACAGCGAGGTCGCCGGCGCGTGGCCGATCGCGACGAAGGCTCCGTCGACTTCCAGCGTGGAGGCCTCGCCTGTCACCGTATCGGTCAGCGCGAGGTGGTGGAGCATTCCGTTGTCGCCGGCCTCGAAGCTGTCGACGCCCTTGTTCCACAGCACCGTGATCTTGGGATTGGCGAAGAGGCGTTCCTGCAGGATCTTCTCGGCGCGCAAAGAATCACGGCGGTGGATCAGGGTCACGTTGTCCGAATGGTTGGTAAGGTAGAGCGCCTCTTCCACGGCGGTATTACCGCCGCCGATCACCGCCACGCGCTTGCCGCGGTAGAAGAACCCGTCGCAGGTCGCACAGGCTGAAACACCCTTGCCGCCCAGTTCCATCTCGCCCGGAGCACCCAGCCACTTGGCCTGCGCGCCAGTGCAGATGACGAGGCAATCGGCGATGTATTCGTCCCCGCTGTCACCGATGGCGCGGAAGGGCGAGCCGTGGTCGAGATCGACCGAGACGATCGTGTCCCAGATCATGCGCGTGCCGACGTGTTCGGCCTGAGCGCGCATTTCCTCCATCAGCCAAGGGCCCTGCACTACGTCGCGGAAGCCGGGGTAATTCTCGACATCGGTGGTGATGGTGAGCTGCCCGCCGGGCTGAAGTCCTTGGACGACAATCGGTTCCAGCATGGCGCGCGCGGCGTAGATCGCGGCGGAGTAGCCTGCCGGGCCGGAGCCGATGATGAGCATCTTGGTGGTGTGGGTCGCCATGACGGGTGCCTCTGGTGGATTTCAGGGGAGCGATATGGGGATTTCGGACGCGATTGTCACGCCACCAGCTTGGCTCTGAGACGCTGTTTTCTTGCCTCATCCACACCTAATATTGTCGCCAGATAGGCATCAAGCGATCCGTGATCGCGTGTCACTTCTGCGATGTAAGTGTCGATATATTCAGGCAAAACACCCATCAGATTGTGCAGCGCCTCAGGCTCGATCGCGCCGTAATGCGCTTCCATCCGCGGGAGCGATTGGCGTTCAAGGATCTCGCGGGTCGGCGCATCATTGGTGAGCAGAAATTCTCTCACGATATCATCGTGATGCACGCCGAGGACATGGAGCAGCAGGCTTGCCGCGATGCCGGTGCGGTCTTTCCCGGCAAAGCAATGGACGAGGCTACCACCGTCATTTTCATCCAAGGCATTGAAATAGCGCGTGAACATCGCGATCATCGCCGGATTGACCGGCATCCGCGTATAGACCGCCAGCATCCGCTCGCGCGCCTTCTGCGGGGTCATTACCACCTGCCCGCCCCCGCCTTCATGGGGAGGAGAATTACTGGTTTCTCCATCATGCGCAATGACTTGTGCCGCAAAGTTCGGATGGCGTCTGCACGGAAATCCCTCCCGCTCGCTCACCCCGCGCAGGTCGATCACGGTACGGATGTCGAGCGCATGGAGCAGCACCAGATCATCGTCGCTCGCTTCCATGTGCTGGCCCGAGCGGAACAGCACGCCGGTCCGCACCCGTTCGCCGCCCGGTATGGCGTAGCCGCCATAATCTCTCAGATTATGAATACCTTGTGTGAAAAAGAAGGGGCCGATGCGGGCGCTGTTGGGCGCCGCTTCAAGAGAATCGCTGATCATCACGGGCGACAGTGGCAGTGCGACACAACCGGGGCAATACCGCGACATAACCCGCCGATAGCGGGGCAACCACTGGGATACGGCCCGCCGATAGCGCACCGCGTGCCTTATGCCGCAGCCGCCTGCCTCTGCCCGGCCAGCAACCCGCGTCCGATCACTTGCGCCTGAATCTCAGCGGCGCCTTCGAAGATATTGAGAATTCTCGCATCGCACAGCACCCGGCTGATCGGATATTCGAGCGCATAGCCATTGCCACCGTGGATCTGCACTGCATTGTCCGCCGCGCTCCACGCCGTCCGCGCGCCGAGCAGCTTCGCCATCCCAGCCTCGATATCGCAACGCGCGCCGGAATCCTTGGCGCGGCCGGCGGCATAGGTCAGCTCGCGGGCCATGACGATTTCCGCCGCCATCAGCGCCAGCTTGTCGGCGACGCGCGGGAACTCGGTTAGCGCATGTCCGAACTGCTTCCTCCCCAGCGCGTAATCCAGCGCCAGATCGAACGCGTTCCACGCCACGCCCACCGCGCGGGCGGCGGTCTGGATGCGGGCGCCTTCGAAGGTGCGCATCAGCTGCTTGAAGCCCTGACCCTCCGCCCCGCCGAGCAGACCGTCCGCCGCCACCGCAAAGCCATCCAGCCCCAGCGCATATTCCTTCATGCCCCGGTAGCCGAGCACTTCGATCTCGCTCCCCTCGATCCCCGCATCGGGGAAGGGCGCGCCGTCGGTTCCGCGCGTTTTCTCGGCGAGCAGCATCGACAGCCCAGCATAGCCCGGCACGGCGGGATTGGTGCGCACCAGCATAGTCATCAAATCGGCGCGGGCGGCGTGGGTGATCCATGTTTTCGCGCCGGTCACCTGCCAGCTACCATCGCCCTGCCGCTCGCCGCGCGTGCGCACCGCTGCGAGGTCGCTCCCGGTATCGGGCTCGGTGAACACCGCGGTCGGCAGGCAGGAGCCATCGGCAATCCGGGGCAGATATTTCGCCTTCTGCTCGGGCGTCCCGTTCTCGGCGATCAGTTCGCCTGCAATCTCCGAACGCGTGCCGAGGCTCCCGGCGCAAATCCATCCGCGCGACAATTCTTCCGAGACCACCGCCATCGCCAGCTTGCCCAGCCCCAGCCCGCCGTGCGCCTCCGGGATGCACACCCCGAACACGCCGAGCGCCGCCATCTCGGCGATCACGGCATCGGGGATCAACGCGTCGGCCAAGTGCCATTGGTGCGCATGGGGCGTAATCGCGTTGGCGGTGAAGGCGCGCAGCTGGTCCCGCACCTGATCGAGCGCATCGTCACCCAAGGATTCATCAGGCCGCACGCCATCTGCCAGCAGCGCGGCCAAGGCGGCGCGGGTTCCGGCGCAGTTGCCCTCAGCCAGCAGCCGCGCGGTGGCCGGATGCGCGGCGAAGGCGCGGGCTTCGGCCTCGGTGCCGAATGCGGACGGGCGCACCACCTCATTCGCGCTCATCGGCAAGCCGGAAGCGATCTGGGCGAGATATTCGCCAAAGCCGATCCGCAGCACGAGTTCCTCGGCCGCACCGAACCGCCCGGCAGCCTCGGCCCGCACCGCCCAGTCCAGCGTGGCTTCCAGCGCCGCGATGCTCGCCGCGATCCAGGCAAAGCCGTGGACCCGGTGCTGCTCGCGCGCCAGCAGCGCCGGATCGACCGTCCCGCGGGGCGCAACCACGCCCGCCACAGCCAGCCGGACAGATTCCGAATATTTGCGCGCCGCTATCAGGGAAGCGCGCGCCACTGCCATCCATTCGCTCATGCCAGCCGTGCTAGCAGAGCAGGCGCCCGCAAGCGAACCCGCAAAATTGCGCCAGAATTTCACCTATGTTGCTGATGGGTGACAGTTTGCCCCGCGAATGCTGCTGCCGCCCGCATATACGTAGAATGACCACTTACCACCGAAACCCCCAACCGTAATACCGAGTGAGACGACGCCGGGGGCGCTGGCGCGCGTCGCAACGCAATTGGGGTAGGCAGGCAAAGGGCGACAACGCCCGGCCACCGACCTCGCGCAGGAAGGACCGTACAGGGCACGCTCGACGGGGGATTAACCCTCGTATCGGGGCGGCGCATCTGGCGACGACGGCACGGTACTGCAATGCCACGTAGCATCGCAGGCCTTGTCCCGGTCACACCTACGCGAGGACACATCATGCGTATTACGAAGCTCTCTCTCCAGTCGTCGTCGCTTCCCGCCATCGCTGCGGCCCTGCTGGTCGCCGGTCTGGCGCCCGCGCAAGCCAGCGCGCAGGACAGCGTGGCAGAGGAAGACCCTGCCGCCGAACCCGCGGAACAGATCGTCGTCACCGGTTCGCGCATCGCGGTTAATGCGGCGACCGAATCCACCAGCCCGATCACGGTGATCGACGCTGAAAGCATCGCGCTCAGCGGGCAGGCCGATCTGGCCACGCAGCTGCGCAATATTCCCGCCCTGCAAGGCTCCCTGCCCGGCACCGACTCGGTCAACCAAGCGGCTGCGGGCGACAGTTCGGATCTTGGCCTCAGCCTGTTGAACCTGCGCCAGCTCGGATCGGTTCGCACGCTGGTGCTTGAAGACGGGCGCCGCCACGTGCCGGGCACCGGCGGTTCGGCTGCGGTCGACATCGGCGCGATCCCGCAGGGACGCATCAAGAGCGTCGAAGTGCTGACCGGCGGCGCGTCTTCGGTCTACGGCGCTGACGCGGTCAGCGGCGTCGTCAACTTCACCTTGCGCTCGGGCCGCGACTTCGACGGGCTCGAATTCAACGTTCAGGGCGGCGTTTCCGACGAGGGTGATGCCGAGAACTACTCGGTCAGCCTCGCAGGCGGCGGTGAATTCGCCGACGGACGCGGCAGCGCGGTGTTCTCGGTCGATTACAGCAAGCAGAAGTCGCTGGTCGCCTCCGACCGCAGCTTTGCGGGCACCGGGATTTTCGGCCTAGGCTTTGCCAATGAAGCGATCTTCAACCAGCTCGGGCTCAAGGATGGTGACTTCGGCCTGCCCGCGGGCCAGCGTCCCAGCCAGGCCTTCTATCCCAACGTCACCCTACCGGTTTCGAGCCGCTTCGGGATCATCGCGATCGACAACGGCTTTGCCAGTGCCTTCGATGCGGTCAACGGGATCTTGCCCAACGGGACTGTGCCGCGCCTTCCGGGCACCAACATCCCGATTGCGCAGGTGTTTGACGGCACCACGCTGCGCGCCTTCAACCCGGGCACATTCGTCGATGCTTTCAGCGCATCGGGCGGCGACGGGATCGGCGCAAACGTCAACGAGCTGATCCTGCCCGAACTGGAACAGTTGGTCTTCTCCGCCGGGGCGGATTTCGAGATCACTCCGGGGATCGAGGCCTTCTTCGAGGGCAAGTACGCCTTTACCAATGGCGTTGATGCCACCGGCACGCCGTTCAACGATGACATTCCGATCCGGCTCGACAACCCCTTCATCCCGCAGGCGCTGGCGGCGCAGGTCAGCCAGCTTCAGGGCCTCGGCCAGAGCCCGCGGATCGTGGTGTCGCGCGACATTCAGGATATCGACGTGCTGCCGCAGGAAGAGACTGAGCGTTCGACGCTGCGCTTCGTGGCGGGTCTGCGCGGCGAATTCGAGAAGCTCGGTTGGAAGTGGGAACTTTCCTATAACTATGGCCGTACCGAGGTGGAATCGGTGTTCAGCAACACCCGTTTGGATGACCGCTATTTCTACGCGATCGACGCGATCGCGCTGAACGCTGGCAACCTCGCCGGCTTCCGGGCCAACAACCGCACCGTCACGGCCATCCGCGGTGGTCAGAACGTGCAGATCAATCCGGGGACGGCGCAGGCAGGCGACATCATCTGCCGCAGCGAGCTTGATGGGACCGCGCCGGGCGTCTCGCCCTTCCCCCGTCCGCCGCGCAACCCCGATGGCACGGGCCGGGCGATCAGCTTCACCCCGCGCACCGGGGTCTGTGCACCGATCAACATCTTTGGTCCGGATTCGATCAACGGCGCCGGGGCTGACTTTGCCTTTGTCGATATCACCAACTCGACCATTCTGACCCAGCAGCAAATCCTCGGCTCGCTGGCAGGCGACACGGCGGAGTTCTTCGAGCTGCCCGGCGGCCCGATCGGCTTCGCGGCAGGCTTCGAGTATCGCAAGGACACCTCGTTGTTCACGCCTTCGCCGCTGCAAAACTCGCCCGGCATCACCAGCGGCGTGGTGTCGAGCGGCTCTCCGGTACGCCCCTCGCCCGATGCGCGCTTCCAAGACCCTTCGATCGAAGTCTATGAAGGCTTCGGCGAACTGCGCGCACCGCTGCTCGCCGACATGAAGTTCGTCGACCTGCTCGAAGTGAACGGCGCGATCCGCTACTCGGATTACAACACCATCGGCAAGACCCTCGCCTGGACGGCAGGCGGCCGGTACAAGCCGATCGACACGCTCACCATCCGCGGCACCTATTCGGTCGCGGTGCGTGCGCCCAACCTCGCCGAGCTTTACGGCCCGGTCCGCGCGGCAACCATCGGCCTGCTGGCCGACCCTTGCGCCGCTGCGAACGTCAACTCGGGGACGTCATTCCGTCCGGCCAACTGCCTCACCTTTGTGTCGGCCGGCTTCAACCCCGCCAACTTCGGTTCGGCCTTCCGTCCGGGCACCACGGGCGGCAACCCGAACCTGCAGGAAGAAGAGGCCAAGACCTTCACTGCCGGCTTCGTGTGGCAGCCGCGCGGGATGCTTAGCGGCCTCAGCGTGATCGCGGACTACTACGACATCGAGATCACGGGCGCGGTCGGCTCGCTGACTGGCTTGCAGATTGCGGCGGCCTGTGTGGACCTTCCGACCACCGACAACCAGTTCTGCCGGCAGATCACCCGCAACCCGACCAACGGGCTGATCGAGAACTTCACCGCGGGTAACGTCAACCTCGGCTCGCTCGCGGTGCGTGGTATCGACTTTGCCGCGACCTACACCTTCGACGTGCCGTTCGGCCCCGATCTCGGGTCGATCGCTCTGGCGTTGACCGGCACCCGCTTCCTCGAGGATACCCAGATCTTCGACGCGACGGGCGGCGCGCAGTTCGAGAGCATCACTGATCCGGTCGCCAAGGCCGTTGCACTCAAATCGGCAGCGATCGACAACGACAACCTCGGCGAGTTTGGCAACCCGGAATGGATCGCCAACCTCGGCGTCACCTGGAACAAGGACGATTTCACGCTCGGCTGGACGGGCCGGTTCGAAAGCAGCCAGCTTTCGCCCGGGATCAGCAACATCCAGGTGGTCGAAGTCGCCAGCGCAAGTGGTCAGGTGACGGTCACCGACGACAACACCTTCGTGCCGCTGGCGCAGCGCGACACCGGGGATTCGTTGGTGAGCGACTTCTTCGCGAGCTATGATTTCGCCGACAAGTTCAGCCTCTACGGCGGGATCAACAACGCCTTCGACCGCGAACCCTACCTCGGCAGCCTTGTCCGTCCGGCGGGTGTGCGTGGCCGGTTCTTCTACGTCGGCCTGCGCGGCAAGTTCTGAGGCCTGAAGATGTAAGCAGCAGGGGGGCGGGACGGCTTGGGGGCCGTCCCGCCCCTCTCGCATTCTACTCGTAAGTGCCGAGCAAGCCGCGCGCGACAACCCAGTTATGGATCTCGCTCGGGCCGTCGTAGATGCGCATGGTGCGCAGCTTGTTGCTCATCAGATAAAGCGGCAATTCGCGGGTCATGCCCATGCCGCCGAACAATTGCATCGCGTGATCAACGATCTCGTAAGCGCTTTCGATGCAGAAGCTCTTGATCATCGAGATTTCGCTACGGGTGTCGCGGCCCTCGTCGATCTTCCACGCGCAGTCATAGGTCATCAGCCGCATCGCGTGGATCTTGGTCGCGGCGTCGGCGATCCAGTTCTGCACGGTCTGGCGCGACGACAGCGGCTTGCCGAAAGTGGTGCGCTGCGGCGCGTAGTCGATCATCATGTCGAGCGCGCGCTGCGCCATGCCGATCGACCAGGACGCCATCTCGATCCGCCGCGTGCCCAGCCGCACCTGCATCGGCGCAAAGCCCTGGCCCCGCTGGCCGAGCAGCTTCCACCCCGGCACCCGGCAATCGTCGAGCGCGATTTCATAGGTCGACGTGCCGTCGATCATCGGGATCTTGCGCAGCACGTTGAAGCCGGGGGTACCCTTGTCGACCAGAAACGCCGACATGCCGTTGCGGCCATTGGGGTTTTTGTCGGTCACCGCCATCAGGATGGTGAAGTGCGCCTCGGCCCCCTTGGTGATCCAGATCTTGCGGCCGTTGATGATCCAGTCGTCACCATCCTGCACCGCAGTGGTGATCATCCGCTGCGGATCGGCCCCGGCGCCGGGTTCCGAAATGCCGATCGCGCTGATCGTCTCGCCGCGCACATAGGGTTCGAGATAGGCCTCGCGCTGGCGCTCGTCTGCGGCGACCATCAGCATCCGCAGGTTGGGCGAATCGGGCGGCAGGTAATAGGGGACGACGGTCTTGCCGAGCTCCTCGCTCACGCCGACCATCGCCACCATCGGCAGGTTCATGCCGCCGACTTCCTCCGGCGCGTCGAGGCCCCACAGGCCCAGCTCGCGGCTGACGGCGTCGACCTTCGCGGTCTCCTCGGGCGTCAGATAGGTGCCCTGCCCGATGTTTTCGCGGGCAATCACCGCCTGTTCGAACGGCATCAGCTGATCGCGCACGAACTTGCCGACCAGATCTTTCAGCATGGCGTGTTCGTGACTGAGCTCGAAATTCATTGCCTCTGTCCCTGCATGTTGGGGTGTCTGCTGGCCCCCTGACACCACACAATACGCACCCTGTCATCCGCAGGATTGAGAGGGGACGGCGATTTTTCGGCGCGGCCTCGACGTTGCGCCACAGGTCCCGGCGTCAGCACGGCTGGACAGCCGCCAGAGCAGGCACGCTTGACGCACTATACAAAGTCACATACCTGCATAGGTGCAAGTCTGCGACAATTTGCAGGCTTTGGAGGTTACCATGCCCAGTCGGCTGATCGTGTCGCGCGAACTTGCAGACCTGCTGAAACTGCTCGCCCATTGCGATCGTCTGCGCCTGATTGAAGAGCTCCGCCTCGGCGAAAAGGACGTGACGAGCCTTGCTGTTGCCCTTCAGCTGCCGGCCACCCGCGTCTCCCAGCACCTTGCGCTGCTGCGCGCGCACCGCCTTGTTGAAGAACGGCGCGATGGCCGTTCGCACTTCTACCGCCTGGCTCACGCCCATCTGGCCGACTGGATTCTCGACGCGCTTCCCTTCGTCGACATTCGCAAGCGGCTGGGAGAGGCCGACCATATCGACACCGCCCTCGCCCTGTGGGGCGTGCCGGACCCCAACTCGACTCACTGAAAAGGATACCCCGATGCCCCATTTCGCCCAAGGCGTGGTCAAGTTCCAGCGCGAGGTGTTCCCGGAAAAGGCCGAGCTGTTCGAAAAGCTCAGCAACGGTCAGAGCCCGGAAGCGCTGTTCATCACCTGCTCGGACAGCCGGATCGAAACCGCGATGCTGACCCAGACCGATCCGGGTGAGCTGTTCATCTGCCGCAACGCGGGCAACATCGTGCCGCCGCACACCAACCAGACGGGCGGCATGACCGCCTCGATCGAATTTGCCATCGGCGCGCTCAAGATCCCGCACATCGTGATCTGCGGCCATACCGAATGCGGGGCGATGAAGGGGGCGATGAACCGCGCGGCCCTGACCACCCTGCCCCACGTGCGCGAATGGCTGGGCTATTCGCAGGGCGCGGTTGATATTACCGAAGCACTGGGCGCGGGCCTCGATGCTGATGGCAAAATGCGGATGCTGCTCGAACAGAACGTCATCCTGCAATTGCAGCATTTGAAAACCCACCCCGTGGTCGCCGTGGCGCTCGCGCAGAAGGCCGTGCAGCTGCATGGCTGGGTCTATGACATCAAGACCGGCGAAGTCTCCGCCTATGACGATACGACCGGGACCTGGATTTCGGTCGAGGAGCGCTATGCCGCGGACATCGCCGAAACCGTGATCGGCAAGCACGCCTGCTGATCGGGCACCCCTGCCCCTGCCCCCTCGCTCCCCCGCTCACTCTCGTTTCGGACGCCACCGCTATGAACGCGCCTGCCGCTGACCGTTTGACCTCTGCTGTGGTGGGGCGCGATTTTCTCGCCTCGATCGTGGTGTTTCTGGTGGCCCTGCCGCTGTGCATGGGGATCGCAATCGCCTCAGGCGCGCCGCCCGCGCTCGGTCTGATCACCGGGATTGTCGGCGGATTGGTGGTCGGCAGCATTGCCGGATCGCCTTTGCAGGTCAGCGGGCCGGCTGCGGGCATGGCGGTGCTGGTCTATCAACTGGTGCAGGAACACGGGCTGATGATGCTCGGCGTGGTCGGGCTGATCGCCGGTGCGCTGCAACTGCTCGCCGGGGTGTTCAAGCTGGGCCAATGGTTCCGGGCGATTTCGCCATCGGTGATCCACGGGATGCTGGCCGGGATCGGCGTGCTGATCTTTGCCTCGCAGCTCCACGTGATGCTCGACGACGCGCCGCGCGCGAACGGCTTGCTCAACATCGCCGCCATTCCTGAAGCGGTGATCAAGGTCTTCCCGGTCGATGGCTCGGTGCACCACCTCGCCGCGATGGCGGGGATTGTCACCATTGCCACGATCATCCTCTGGAACCAGTTCAAGCCCAAGGCCTTGGCGCTGATCCCCGGACCGCTGCTCGGCGTCATCGTCGGCACCGCCTTCGCCATGGTGTTTGCCTTGCCGATCACGCTGGTGAACCTGCCCGCCACACTGGCGAGTGGCCTCAACATCCCCACCGCCGAAGCGCTGGCCGGGTTCACCAATCCCGACATCCTGACGCTTGGCCTCGTCTTCGCCTTCGTCGCCAGCGCCGAGACGCTGCTGTGCGCCACCGCAGTCGACAAGATGCACATCGGCACGCGCACCGATTACGACAAGGAACTGCGCGCGCAGGGCATCGGCAACATGATCTGCGGCGGGTTCGGCGCGCTGCCCATGACTGGCGTGATCGTGCGCTCGGCCGCCAATGTCGAAGCAGGGGCGACGACGCGGATTTCGGCGATCATGCACGGCGCATGGCTGCTGCTGGCGGTTGCCGCCTTCCCCTTCGTGCTCAACGCCATCCCGACCTCGGTGCTGGCCGCGATCCTTGTCTACACCGGCTACAAGCTCGTCAATGTGGCCCAAATCCGCAAGATCGCCGAATTCGGCCGGCAGGAGCTGGTGATCTACTTTGCCACACTGGTGGGCGTGGTCGCGATCGACCTGCTGACCGGCGTGATCCTCGGCTTCGGGCTGGCGACGTTGAAGCTGGTCTATACCTTCTCGCACCTCGAAATCCGGCGCGAGCATGATGCGCAGACCAACCGGGTTGACCTGTGGATGACGGGTTCTGCGACGTTCTTCTCGATCCCGCAGCTGGGCCAGGCGCTCGAAAGCTCGCCCTTCGGGTCAGAGGTGCACATCCATGTCGAAAAGCTCGATTATATCGACCACGCTTGCCTTGAAATGCTGTCGTCGTGGGAGAAGCTGCACCAGTCCGGCGGCGGATCGTTGGTGGTCGAATGGAGCGAGCTGGTGGAGCGGTATGGCCGCCGCTCGGAAGAGAAGACCGAAATCCCCGGCCTGATGATCCGCCCCGCCGCCTGATCGGCGGCCGGGAGCGGGGGCGGGCGTCAGATCACGGTTTCGACCGCTTCGGCCCGCCACAGCATCTTCGCCTGCTCGATATCGACCGCGCTCGCCCGGCTGAGACGGTGGGCGACAAAGTCGATCCCATCAATCAGCCACAGCGCCAGTTCAGGCTGGGCGAGGCGGTAAACACGCTTCTGCCCGTGGGTTTCGGTCTCCACCAACGCGATGGCGCGCAGCACACCCAGGTGCTGTGAAACGCGGGTCGGCGAGATTTCCAGCAGGTCTCCCAACTCGTTCACCGTCTGGTCGCCCGCTTGCAGCTTAAGCAACAGCCGGATGCGATCAGGGTGCGAGATCTGCCGCAGGACATGCGCCAATTCGTTTGCAACAATCTTGCGGCTCGGCATGTCGGAAACCTTTCATAGGTTAGGGAATGGCGACGTTGAAGCGACAACGCGCAATGTCGGTAAATGGCCCCCGGAATTTGCAATTTGTGCATTTTTCAATGCGCGCCACGGCATTTGCGGGCGCTTGCTAACGGCCCCGTCGCGGCAAAGCATGGTGAGAAACGCGTCATCCGCGACCGCCGAAACATAGGGCGCATCCGTGCCGCGGCCCATGCTTGTCACCCCGCTATCGCGCAGCCGCGCCCAAGCGTCATGCAGCCGCCACGCAGCACGGCCCATCCCAGCTTCGTGCAAGGTCAGGGCCAGAGCATGGATCAGCGCCGGAGCATCGAGGGGCAGTCGGCTCACCCCTTCGCCCGGCGTTTCGCACGTGACCAATTGCAAGCCCCGCCCGAACCACAGCATCGGCCAGGCGCGGCGTACGCCGCTGGTCTCGGCGAGGAGGGTGAAGACGGTGCTGCGCAAATCGGGCATCGCGATGATCGCATCCCACAGCATCGCGCCGGACATCAGCGGCACCAGCGCATCTTCGATGGTGAGGATGTCGAGCTCGAGGCCGTCACGCGTCAGGCCCTTGCCCGCTGCCAACAGGTGCCGGGCGACAACATTGCGCTGGCGAGCGTGGCAGATGATCGCAACCCGCTCGCGGCCCTCGGCGCGGGCGGCCCGGATCATCGTCCGCAGCACGGCGGCGCGCGGCGTGGGGACGTCGCCCGCCGCTTCGGTGATGCAGACAGCGGGGTGCGGAGACATCAACATGATATCCGTGCCGCCGCGCGCAGCGGGCGCACCGCGAGCGTGGTCGATCAGGTAGCTGGCGACATACTGCGCCTGCGGCAATCCGGCGAGGCCGCCGTGCTGGAAAGCCGACGGGCTCCACCCGATCCACGGCGCGAACACCGGTGCAGGCGCTGTCAACTGTCCCGCACTCGCCGCCCAATCGGCCATCCGGGCCAAGCGCCCAGACGGGCGGGCGGGCGTGAGGAATTCGGTTTCGACCCCAAGCCATTCGAGCAGCTGCGCCAAGCCTTCGCGCCAAGCCTCGGGCGCGGGATCGGCAGGCTCGGCCAGCTGGAACCGCGATGTGACCAGCGCCAGCGTCGGCCCGCCAATCGCGCGCGCGGAGCCGGGTGCGGCGGGCTCAAAGCTGTCGGCGATCGGGCTACTCTGGTCCATGGTGCGGATCCTTTGCCTGTGCGGAAGGGAGAGTGGGTGTCTGTTAGCCGCCGGCCGCCAATCGGGAAAATTCAATCTTTCTTCGCAAACGTTCTAAAATATGAATGATTGAAGATAGGCGCCTGCGCATCGCGCGCGCGGCTTGAAACCTTGGCCCTGCGCAGGCATCACAGGCGCGGGAGAAGAGGGGAATTACGATCATGACCATTGCTGGATTGCGGACAGGCGCGGCTCTCGCGCTGCTGATGGCGCTGCCATGCGCGCCGATGCTGGCCGCGCAGGAGACGCCGCCGTCGCCCACCGCGAGCGAGGCGACCCGCGCCGCGCAGGCCAAGGTTGCTGCCAACCTGCCTGCCGAAGGCACGCGCGACGCCGCGTTTTCCACACGCGGCTTCCTCGCCACCCGCACCGATCCGGTGATCCTCAATGCGGCGGGCAAGCCGGTCTGGAACCTTGCCGCCTATGCCTTTGTCACCGGCCCTGCCCCGGACACAGTCAACCCCAGCCTGTGGCGGCACATGACCCATCTGAAGCACCACGGGCTCTATCAGGTGGCGGCGGGCGTATGGCAGGTGCGCGGCTTCGACGTGTCAAACATGACGATCATCCGGGGGGCGACGGGCTGGATCGTGATCGACCCGCTCACCAGTGTCGAAGCGGCGCAGGCGGCGATGGAGCTGGTCAACGCGACGCTGGGCAAGCGGCCGGTCAGCGCGATGATCTATTCGCACAGCCACGGAGACCACTTCGGCGGCGCGCGCGGCGTGGTCGATCCGGCGGACGTGACGGCGGGCCGCGTCCCCGTGATCGCGCCTGAAGGCTTCATGGAGGAAGCCACCTCCGAAAACGTTATGGCCGGACCTGCGATGATGCGACGGGCGGCCTTCCAGTTCGGCACTGGCCTCGTACCGGGCGCGATCGGGCAGATGGGCAGCGGCATCGGCATGGGGATTTCGGCAGGCACGCTCTCGCTGATCCCGCCGACCGACACCGTCGCTGCGACCGGTGATACGCGGGTGGTGGACGGCGTCGCGCTCGAATTCCAGATCGTTTCGGGCACTGAGGCGCCGGCCGAGTTCAACGTCTTCATCGCGCCCGAAAAGACCTTCCTCGCTGCCGAGATCGCGACCTGCTCCTTCCACAACATCCTCACCCCGCGCGGGGCGAAGGTGCGCGATGCGCGGGCTTGGGCGCAGTATCTCGACGAGGCGGCCACCCGCTATGCCCCGCAAAGCGATGCCGTGATTTCGAGCCATTGCTGGCCGATCTTCGGGCGCGAGGCGGGGACGGCATGGCTTTCCGCTCAGCGTGACAATTACCGCTGGCTCCACGATCAGACCGTGCGCCGGATGAACCGCGGCGAGACGATGCACGAAATCGCCGAAGGGCTGGAGAACGCGGCTCCGCCGGGGCTGGCGGCGGAATGGTCGACCCACGGCTACTATGGCACGGTCAGCCACAACGCCAAGGCGGTCTACCAATTCTACCTCGGCTGGTACGATGCGGTGCCAGCCAATCTCCACGCCCACCCGCCGGTCGAACGCGCCAAGCGGCTGATCGAGGCGCTGGGCGGCGCGGACCGCACGCTGGCGCTAGCGCAGAACGCGATGGCAGGCGGCGATTATCGCTGGGCGTCCGACCTGCTCCAGAACCTCGTCTTTGCCGCGCCGGACAATGCGGCGGCCAAGGCGATGCTGGCGAACAGCTACCAACAGCAGGGCTTTCAGGCCGAGAGCGCGATCTGGCGCAACCAGTTCCTCTCAGCCGCATCCGATCTCACGCGTGGTCGACCGCAGGCGAGCGCGGCGCAGAGCAACGACATGATCGCCGCGATCTCGACGCAGGAATTGCTCGATTCCGCCGCGACCCTGTTCGCGCCCGAGCGGCCCGGACGACGCGGCTTCACGGTTGCGATTGACCTCTCTGATCGCAAGGAGACCGCGATGCTGGAGGTCGGCGAGCAGGCGATCATCGGCCGCATGGGCGCGCTGCCCGCCAAGGCCGACGTCACCTTCCGCGGCCCGCGCCGCGCGATGCTGGCGCTGTTGTTCGTGCGGATGCCGGTCAGCGCGGTGGCGGGAATGGAGGGCGTGACGATTGAGGGCGATCAGGCGGCGTTGCAGGCGCTGGTGGATGCGCTCGATCCAATGCCGCAGGGCTTCGATATCGTCACACCGTAAAATTCCGGCAACCCCGCGCGAAGGATCGGGCGCATTCAGGCGTTGATCAGGGGCAGCATGGCCAGTGGCCGTGCAGCCCCATTTCGCTGAGCGAGGAAGCCATGCCATGCGTCTGACCACCACCAGCACGGCCCGGCGATGAGCCCGGCCAGCATTGCGCTCAACCGCTTCGGCTATGGCTTAAGCGCGAAGGACGCCGCGGTGGGCGATCCGCGCGCTTTCCTGCTGTGCCAGTTCGATGCCTTCGACCCCTCGCCCCCCGCCATTGCTGCGCGGCTCGACACTCGCGCCAATACCGGCGAAATGCTCGAACTGCTGCGGCGGTTGCGACAGGACACCCGGGCGATGACGGCGATGGAGCAGGCCGGCACGCCCGCGATGGCGGAAGGGATGACGCGGCAGGAAGCCCGCGCCGTCGCACTTGACGGTCTGCCGCCCGAATATCGCGAACAGCTGGTCGAGGCCCGCCGGGTGCTCGCCGATGACATTGCCGTGCGCGTGAACACCGTGCTCACCAGCCCCGCCCCGATGGTTGAGCGGCTGGTGCATTTCTGGTCGAACCATTTCAGCGTCTCGGTCGGCAAGCCCGGCACCCAGTTCGAGGCTGGCCCGCACGAATTCACCGCGATCCGCCCGCATGTGCTGGGACGGTTCAGCGATATGCTCAAGGCGGCCGTGCTGCACCCGGCGATGCAGATCTATCTCGACCAGTTCCAGTCGATCGGCCCCAATGCGCCCTTCGCGCAGCGGCGTGCGCGGCGGGGCGGCGATCAGCAACGCCCGCGCGGGCTGAACGAGAATCTCGCGCGTGAAGTGTTGGAGCTGCACACGCTGGGCGTCGACGGCGGCTACAGCCAGACCGACGTGACCGAGCTTGCCCGTGCGCTCACCGGCTGGACAGTGCCGGGGATTGGCCGGGTGGGCCGCTTTGCCGAAGATCAGCCGAGCGGCGCGGCGTTTGTCGCGCTGGTGCATGAACCGGGCGCGCGGCAAGTGCTGGGCCGCTCCTACCCGGCGGGCGAGGCGAAGCAGGCGCTGGCGATCCTCGACGATCTCGCTGCGCATCCGGCCACAGCGCGCCATATTGCGACCAAGTTTGCGCGCCACTTCGCTGGCGACACGCCGCCGCCCGCGCTGGTGGCGCGGCTGGAAGCGGACTTCCTGAGGTCGGACGGCGATCTCGCCAGCCTCACCCGCACCCTGATCGAAGCGCCCGAGGCGTGGACGCCCGGCCCGGTCAAGTTCCGCACCCCGTTCGAATGGCTCATCGCCGCGCTGCGCCTGACCGGCACCACCACGCTTCCGCCGCAGCGGATCGTCGGCGCGCTGACCGAGCTGGGGCAGGTGCCGTGGCGCGCGCCTTCGCCTGCGGGGTACGACGATCTCGCCGCCAGTTGGGCCGGGCCGGACGCACTGATCCGCCGGGTCGAACTGGCCGAGCGGATCGCGCGCAATGCCCCGCAGGACGGGGTGATCGCCCGCGCGGAAGCGGCCTTCCCGGGCGCTTTGGGCGAGGCCACCATCACCCAATTGAAGCGCGCCGAAAGCGGGCAACAGGCCCTCGCACTGCTGCTGGTCTCGCCTGAAATGATGCGGAGATAGACGCCATGACCGCCGGATTTGATCGCCGTTCGCTGCTCGCCGGATCGCTGCTGGGCGCAGGCAGCCTCGCCCTTCCCCGCCTCGCCTTTGCGCAAGGGACGGGGAGCCGCAATCTGCTGTTCGTGCTGCTGCGCGGCGCGGCGGACGGGATGGCAATGCTCGCGCCAGTGGGCGACCCGGGCTTCGAGGCTTTGCGTGCCGCAACCCTCGCCGATTACGAGAACGCGCCGCGGATCGGCAGCTTCTTCGCCGTCCACCCGGCGCTGGCTGAGATCGCCAAGTCGGCGGCGGCGGGCGAGGCGCTGTTCGTCCATGCTGCTGCGACCGCCTATCGCGAGCGCTCGCACTTCGATGGGCAAAACCTGCTCGAGAGCGGCGGCACCGCGCCTTATACCACCAAGGACGGCTGGCTCAATCGCTTGGCAGGGCTAATGAATGAAGGCGCTCCAGCGCCTTTGCGTGCGCTGGCGATTGCGCCTGCCGTGCCGCTGGCGCTGCGCGGCGATGCACCGGTCTCGAACTACGCGCCCTCCGCTTTGCCGCAAGCGAGCGAGGATCTGCTGGCGCGGGTCAGCCTGCTTTACGGCGCGGACGGCGAGCTTGGCCCGCTGTGGGCGCGCGCCTTGGAGACGCGGGCGATGGCGGCGGATGACGGGCTGACCAACCTGCGCGATGCCAGTGCGGCGGGGGAGCTAGCTGCCTCGCTGATGCGCGGTGAAGGTGGTGCACGGATCGGGATGATCGAGCTTGGCGGCTGGGACACCCACGCCAACCAGCGCGGGGCCTTTGCCCGCTCTGCGCGGCAGCTTGACGCGCTGCTCGCCGCCTACAAAGCTGGGATGGGTGCGGGCTGGGCCAATACGGTGGTGGTGGTGGCGACCGAGTTCGGCCGCACGGCGCGTCTCAATGGCACCGGCGGCACCGACCACGGCACGGCTTCGGCGGCGCTGGTGATGGGCGGCGCGGTGCGCGGCGGGCGGGTGATTGCCGACTGGCCGGGGCTGGCGGACGGTAAGCTTTACGAGGGCCGCGACCTTGCGCCCACCATCGCGCTAGAAAGCGTGATCGCAGGCGCGGTGGCCGAGCATCTGCGGCTCGATCCCAAGCTCGCAATGGCGCGGCTGTTCCCCGGTCGCGGCGATGCGCCGCTATCGGGGATTATCCGCGCCTAGAACGAGCACTCCGCTTCTGCGGCGCCCTCATCGCGGGCGATCTCGCTGATCTGCACCGTGAAAGCGCCCTTGGACGCGAAGGTCAGCTTGCTGCCCGTCGTGCCAAGGCACTTCGCGCTCAGCACCATCTCGCGCCAGCCCTTGCCCTCGGCGACCGAGAGGCCTTGGGTAATGTCGAGTGCCTTGCCGCCCGCCGTCACCGTCACGGCCGAGCCGGGACGCGCGGTCACCTGATAGGTGATGCGCCACGCGGCGGCACTGTCCGGCCCGGTCAGGGAGAGCTTGGCACGCGGCGCAAAGGCGATCTTGCGCGCGTCTTCCTGGGCCTTGCGATCAACGCCGGTTGCGGTGATGCCGTTGCCCGCGCCGCGCAGGTCGGGGAGCAGCGCATTGTCCGCCACCGCCTGCACCTGCATACCGAGCTTGCCGTTGGCGAACCACACCGCGCCGGTATCGGCGGTGAGCGCCGCGCAGGTCTCGTCGAGCGGAGCCAGCGGCGCGCTGGCACCGAGGTCGAGGCCGTAGCCCAGCGGGAACAGCGCGCCATCGGGGCCATTCACCGGGGTGCCGTCGCAATGTGCCGGCCAGCTGAACGACAGCCGCCCCGTGGCAGGCCGCCTTCCGAACAATACGTCAGCCACGCCCGCCCCTTCGCTGCCCGGCAACCAGGCGGCGACGAAAGCGTCAGCGGCGTTGAGCTCACGGTTCACCCACAAAGGGCGGCCCGAAAGGAACACGGCGACCGTCGGAATGCCGCGTGCGCGGTAGGATTTGAGCAGGGTCAGGCCTTCTTCGTCGCGGAAGGCGAGATCCTTCCTATCGCCAACGAATTCAGCATAGGGTTCCTCGCCGAAGACGACGATGGCTACGTCGGGCTTGCTGGCGGCGTTGCCCTTGGGTGCCAGCACAGCCTCGCTCCCACCCGCCTTGGCCGCCGCGGCGATGCCCGCATAGATCGAGGTCGCGCCGGGGAAATCGGCTGCGGTCAGATCACCGCCGCCTTGCCATGTCACCGACCAGCCGCCCGCCTGCTGCGGGACATTATCCGCGGCAAGCCCAGCCACTTCGATCCGCGCGCCCGCCTTCAACGGCAGCACGCCCGCGTTCTTGAGCAGCACCTGCGACTTGGCCACCGCCTCGCGCGCAATCGCGCGGTGCTCGGGCGAGCCGAGCATGTCCCACTTACCGCCCAGAGCGCGGGCAGATGGCTTCACCTCGCCAGCGAAAATGCCGAGCTGCTGCTTCAACCGCAGCACGCGCAGCACCGCTTCGTCCAGCCGTGCCATCGGGATCGTGCCGTTCTTGACCTGCTTCAGCAGCGAGGCGTGGAGCGCCTTCCAGTCCTCGGGCACCATGTAGACATCGAGCCCCGCGAGCAGCGCCGCCGAGCAATTCGAATTGGTGCAGCCATCGACCTGCCCGTGACCGTTCCAGTCGCCCACCACCAGCCCGCCAAAGCCGAGCTTGCCGCGCAGCTCGCCGGTCAGCAGCGGCGCGTTGCCGTGCATCTTGGTGCCGTTGATCGAGTTGAAGCTCGCCATCACGCTGGCGACTCCGGCGGTGATCGCGGCCGGGTAAGGCGCGGCGTGGATCGCCATCAGCGCCTTGAGATCGCCGTTGACGTCGCCCTGGTCGACGCCTTGCGCGGTGCCGCCGTCGCCGAAGAAGTGCTTAGCGGTTGCGGCGACCTTGCCTTCGCCGAGGAAGCCGGGTTCGCCCGGACGGCCTTGCAGGCCTTCGACCATCGCTGCACCCAGCTTGCTGACCAGCGCGGGATTCTCCGAATAGCTTTCGTAAGTGCGGCCCCAGCGATCATCGCGCGCCACGGCAATCGTCGGCGCGAAAGTCCAGTCGATGCCGGTCACTTCGATCTCGACCGCAGTGGCCGCGCCAATGCGACGGATCAGGTCGGCATCCCCGGTCGCGCCGAGGGCGATATTGTGCGGGAAAACGGTCGCGCCGATGACATTGGCGTGGCCATGCACAGCGTCGGTCGCCCAGACCGCCGGGATCGCCGGTTCGCCCTTGGGCAGCGGAGCGGTGGAGGCCGCCCAATACTCGTCAGCCAACTTCAGCCAATTGGCCGCCGGAGCCTGGTCATCGCCATAGGGGCCGGAATTGCCGCCGTTGAGGATCGTGCCAAAGCGGTATTTGCGCACATCGGCCGGGGTGATCGAGCCGATGTCCGGCATCACCAATTGCGCGACCTTGCGCTTGAGGCTCATGCGCGCGAGCAGACCCTCGGGCGTGTTCGCGTCCGCCGCAGCCGGGACCGTCTCGCTTGCCGAGCGCACCTGCGGTGCCGTGCTGCATCCGGCCAGAAGCGCCGCCAGCGCTGCCCCGCAGGCCAGCTGACCAAACCCGTTTCGTGCCATGCACTCAGTCCCTCCCAAGACCGCGATTTTCTTTGTGAACGTTATCAATCTATGCCGCCGCCCATCCGCTTTGGCAAGCATCAAGCGCAGATGTCACCTCCGGCGGACAAAGCCCGCCAGCAGCACTGCGCTCGCCAGCGACAAGGCGGCAAACAGCACGAACAGCGCGCCATAGCCGAAGCGCGGCACTAGCAACACGGTGAACCACGGCATCACCATTCCCGGCACGGTGTTGGTGAGGTTGAACACGCCGAGATCGCGCGCCCGGTGCTGCGGGGCGGGCAGGACGCGCAGGGTCTGGCTGGCATGAAGCGCGAGGAAGATCGCCGCCGCGATAGCGAACAGGACATAGCCCGCAATCGCCAGCACCAGCGTGTCCGCCGCCGCCATCACCAGCATCCCGCAGGCGCATAGCACCGCCGTCGCCACCAGCGGCTGGATCGGGCGGCCGTGGCGGTCGGACCAGCGCCCGAGCAGCAGCGAAATCGGCACCGCGCAGACCAGCACGGCGCTGAAGACATTGGCCGCACCGTTCTCTGGATAATCGGGCGAGAGCGAGCGCAGCCAGTAAAGCAGGAACGCGAACATCCCGCCTTCGGCGACCTGCACCAGCAGCCGCGCGGCCCACATCCGCGCGACCACCCGTTGGCGGAACGGTCGGGGTTCGCGGGTGCGCAGAACGGGCGCCATCAGCGCTGGCCGCTCCCGCCCCTTGCCCAGCACCACCGCGGGCAGCACCAGCGCGCTGACCAGCACCGCCACAAGCATCAACCGCGCTTCGGGCGCAACCAGTCCCGCATAGGTCACCAGTGATCCGGCCAGCGCGCCCAATGCGGGTGAAAGCGCCAACGCGCCGCCCAGCACGCCCTTCTGTTCGTCCGGAAAGCAGTCCCCCGCCCAAGCCATCAGCGGGGCGAGCATCAGGTTGAGCGCGACCTGCCAGACCATCACCAGCACCACGATCTCCGCTACGCTCTCAGCCCTGCCCACCGCCAGCAGCAGTAAGTTAGAGGCGATCAGCCCGGCGATGATCCACGGACGCCGGGTGCGCGAGCGATCGCTGAGCATACCGACCGCGATATTGGCGATGCTCGCCATTAGCGCGCCGAGGAAGGTAACCTGCGCCAGTGCGGCGACATCTTCGCCCCCTTGCAGATCGGCGATCCGCTGCGGCAGCAGCACGGTCAGCAGCGGGACATAGGCGACCGCGCCGCCAGCCGCCGCCAGCGCAAACAGCGCGAGGAACCAGCGCGACTGGCGTTGCGGCGGCGTGTCGGTAGGGGCGGCGTTCAAGCCCGGCCCGGTGCGTGGGCCTGAGCCTGAGCAGGAGCCTCGACAGGGGGCGGCGCGGTGGAGTAGCGCTCGACCAGCCCGGCGGGGACTTCGATCACCGCGTCATCATCGCCATCCGGTCCGCGCGCGATCAACTGTTCGACCGCGCGGCTGACCGTCTCGGCAATCGGCTGATCCACCGCAGTGAGCGGCGGCTGCGAGAAACGCACGATTGGGGTGTTGTCGAAGGAGATGAGCGACAGGTCATGCGGCACGGACAGCCCCCGGTCACGCGCGACCTCCAGCGCGGCAAGAGTCATCTGGTCGCTCGATCCAATGATCGCGGTCAGATCGGCATGGCGATCCAGCAAGGCGCGTGCAGCGCGGGTGCCGGAGGCGTAGCCAAAATCGCCCACTTCCAGCAGCCCGTCATGCGGCAGGCCCGCCTCGTCCAGCGCGCGCTTCCAGCCATCGATACGCCAGCCGCTCAGGCTGTATTGCGGCGGCCCAGCGATCATCGCGATGCGGCGATGGCCAAGCTCGATCAGACGCGAGGTGGCGAGATGCGCTGCGCTCTCATCGCCCATGGTGAGCGGGATGCCTGGCCCCGGTGCGTTAGAGCCGATGCGGGCAAAGGGAATGTTCCGCTCCGCCAAAAGCTGCGTGATCAGGCGGTTTTCCGAGTGCGGCGGGGTGAGGATCACGCCATCGGGCTGCAAGGCGGACAGCGCCGCCCCCAGCTCACGCTCGACATGATCGGAGTGGGTATCGACCAGCTCCACCATCATCCGGTAGCCGTGCTGCGAGCACGTCAGGATGCCGCCCAGCAGCATCTGGTCAACCCAGTCCGTGCCGAGCCGCGCGCGCCAATCGGCAAGCGTGCGTTCCCGGTCATTGATGGCGAGGATGATGTAGGAGCGCGATCCGCTCATCCGCTGGGCGGCGAGGCTGGGGACATAGCCCAGCCGGTCGATCGAGGCGCGCACCTTGTCGCGCAGCTGCGGGCGCACGTTCGGCCCGCCGTTTACCACCCGGCTTACGGTTTGGAGCGAAACACCCGCATCCTCCGCGACGTCCCTGATCGTGACTGTCTTGCGCACCCGCGCCATTGCCCGTCAAACCCCGTCCCGTTTACCGAATGCACGCGCGTCCCGTCGCGGGATCGCTGGCGCAGCGATAGACCCTGATCCAGTCGATTGCGAATTGCGCGGGAAAGGTATCCGCTGCAACCCCCTTGGCATTGTTTTCTTCCGACAATCGACCGCCCACGGCAAGGTTTGCCATGACATAGAAGGGTTGGTCGAAAGGTGCTGACGGGCGGCCTTTGGCGTTTGGTGCGGCGGTACTCCATTGGTCGGCAGTCACTGTTAGATGCACGCGGTCATCGACGAGGAACCGGATCAAGCCCTCGCCCCATTCCACTGAATAGACGTGGAAATCGTCCGACGGCAGGGCCAGATCGGGCAGCGCATTGCGGTGATCGACGAACTTGTTCTGCGGCGCGAAATTGCCGAAATGGAGTGCGCTGATGGTGCGGTTTTCGCCGCGACCGCCTTCGCATCGCTTGCACTTGGCGCCGATATTGACCGCTTCGAGAATATCGATCTCGCCCGATCGCGGCCAAGCGCCATAGACGTTGTCTTCCGGCATCATCCACACCGCGGGCCATGTCCCCTGCCCCGGCGGTACCTTGGCGCGCACTTCGATCCGGCCATATTTCCAAGCGTGCTGGCCGATGGTGCGAACCTTGCCGGAGGTGTGCGATTGGGTCACGCTGGGGTTATTGTATTCCGCAATCTCAGGCGGGCGCGCGGGGCCGACGAAGCGCTCCTTGCGGGCCTTCAGCAGCAGCATCCCGCCTTCGACCGCGATGTTATCGGGACGGTCGGTGTAGCATTGCCGTTCGGCATTGCCGCCGCCCCAGCACGAGACTTCGGGCGTCCACTTGGAGCGGTCGAGCTGCGCGCCTTCGAACTCGTCGGCCCAGACCAGCTCCCAGCCCGCCCCTTCCAGCGGGGCGAGCGCCTGCTGCTCGGTCGGAGGCGTCGCCCCCAAAAGCAGCAGGGCCGCTGTCAGCGTCCCCGCCTTCAGCAGCCCTGCAATCGTCATATCGTACTCTCTGATCAGAAGTCGAAGCGGGCAATGAAGGTGTAGCGGCGGTCATTGCGGAACACCGCACTGATCGGACGCGTTCCGTCATAGTCGATGACCGTTGACAGTTGGGTGGTCTCGTCGAGCAGGTTCACGCCCTGCACGCCCAGCTTGATGTTGTCGGTCAAGCTGTAAAGGATCGTCCCGTCAAGCTGGCCGCCGGCCTCCTGGAAGATCGGTGCGAACGGGAAAAGATCGTCCCGCTGCGTAACGAGGAAGGCGCTGCGCCAGTTATAGGCGGCACGCATCGACAGCGGCCCCTTTTCATAGAACAGCGTGGCGTTGACAGTATGCTTCGAAATCCCGGCAAGCGGCAGCTGACCGGAGAACGGGCCGTTGTTGAGCGGCTGGCCGCTCGAATTGACCGAGGGCGAACCAATGCCCGAGATGTTCGGGTTCGGGAAGTCACTGCCATCGACGTAGGTATACGTCACGGCCGTCCCAAGCCCGCTCAACAATCCGGGCAGGAAATCAAAGGTCTGCTGATAGGCCAGTTCGACACCCTTCAGAACGCCTGAGAGATCGTTGGCCGGACCATTGATGATCACTTCCTCGGAATTGCCATTGGGCGGGTCGTAATTGACGAGGCCCGTTCCGTTAGTAACGATCCCCTTGATGTCCTTGACGAAGAATGCCGCGCTCAGCTGGCCGACCTTGCCGAAATACCACTCCGCGCTGAGATCGTAGTTCCACGATTCGGTCGGCCGCAAGTTGCGGTTCCCGGTCGACACGGAGAGCAGCGGCCCATCCGTCACACGGCCGCTGAAGCCCAACACCCCGCCTGCGTTGAACAGGTTCAGGTCGGGACGACTGATCCCCTTCGAAACCGCCGCCCGAACAACGATCCCGCCGCCGTTGTCGTAGCGGACGTTGAAGGATGGCAGGAAGTGATCGAAGTTGATGTCGCGGGTGTCGCGGATGAGTTGACCGGTGTGCAACGCCGCAAATTCGGCAAGGCGTGAGCCGGTGAGCTGGCAGAAGACCTGCTGCGGAACGCCCGGGCCAGCCCCGCGGCAGGCGGCGGCGATTTCAGCCACCTGCACCGTGCCGTCACCGTTGCCGCCGACCGACGTCGCATCGAAGCGTGCCGGATCGGGGAACGCCAACAGCGAATTGTTGCTGACGTTTGTCCGAACGTAACGCAGGCCAATGTTCCCCGCGAGCGAAGCGCCTCCATCAAAATCGGCACCGAAATCAACGCGCGCATAGGCTGCCGAAGTGATTTCGGTGACATCCGAAACTTCCCCGGGGCAGAACGGACCGCACGCCACCGTCGTACCATCCAGCAATACACGGGTGCGGCCATTGACGCCGAGGTTGAAGCGTTCCGGGGACTGACCCAGGGTGCTGATTTGGTCCCACTGCTGATCTGTCACGCCCGACAGATATTCGCCAAGGAAGTCATCACCGCCATAGAAGAACGCACCGCCACCCGCGATCGGAGTGCTTGCTTCGCCCCGCTGGAAGTTGTCGGCGAACGGCGTGCGATACGCGGACGCATCGGGGACTTCATCGGTGAAGACACCACCCGCGATCGCGAATTCCTGCCCCGGCAGACCGGTGAAGAAGCGGCCCGGCCGAAAACCGCCGGTCGCAGCGCAGCCCGGACCTTCGTTCCACGGTGCACAGCCCGCACGCCCGGCCCAAGGCGCCGAAAGGTTGCCCCAGGTGCTGAAGTTAGTGTTGCGGTTGACACGATCGCGCGCCGCCCAGCGGCCGCCGACCTCGACCTTGCGGAAGAAACCATCGTCGCTGAGGTCGTATTCGAGACTGCCCGCAAGGCTGAACAATTCGCCCTCGTTCGCCTCGCGGCTGTCGAGACCGAACCAGTAATAGTTATTGCGCCCGCTGGTGAAGTAATCGGTCAGTGCGCCGACCGGGGCCAAGAATTGGATATCCGGCGTCTTGCCCCCCAGATCGATGGCGATGTCACTCCAGGTGCTCAACGCGCCGAATACCGCATCGCGGCGAAGGTTCGAGCTCAGGCTCTGCATCTCGATCTTGCCGCGGAAGCGCTCAGTGAAGTTCATCTTCGCATCGAACGAGATGTCCTGAGTGACCGAATTGACTTCACGCAGGAAGCGCAGCGAATCCGTGGGGATACCACCGCGCCCGAACGGGTTGGCATAGGCATTGCCGACATTCTGCGTGAGAATACCGCTGACGAAGTTGCCGTTCTCATCGAATTCGAAATTTGTACCCGGACGCGGCTGGTTCGTCGACACGCCATCGTCGATCCGGCCAAGCAGCGCAAATTCCTCCGTTGCAAAGCTCGTCTCCGAACGCAGGTATTCCAGCGTCATCACCAAGTCGCCATCAAGCGTTTCGAACTGGCCGATCGCCGAGATCGCCTCGCGATCGCGATCAAGTGTGGTCGAACGCACGTTGGCGAACTGCGGCACAACGACCGAGTTTGCTGGCGGGAAGTTTTCGGGCGTAAAGTTGGGCACATCACCGAACCCGCCCGAGTTGAGATTGAAAATGCGCGCACAGCCGCCGGAGAGGTCAGCCGGGCGATAGCAATAATCGACCAGCTGCGAGGCATCAGTCCGGCTCTTCAGCTTCGACTTCGAATAGCTGAGCTGCAACCCAAAGGTGCCCTGTCCGGTATCGAAGGTATTGGAGGCCAGGATGTTGTAGGTCGGCGACCATTCCTGCCGCAGATCGCCGTAGTTCGCTTCGATCGATCCGGCGACGTGGAAGCCGCGCCTGTCGAGCGGCTTGCGGGTGACGAGATTGACCAGACCCGCAATATGGCCTTCGATCTGGTCGGCAGTGATGTTCTTGTAGACTTCGACACGGCCCACAAGTTCGGGCGAAACGTCCTCGAAGCTCAGCGCACGGCCGCCATTGGCCGAGAAGATGTCGCGCCCGTTCAGCTGCGAACTGACAAAGGGCAGGCCACGAATGATCACGCCCGTGCCTTCGACCGAGAAGCGGGTTGGGTCAGACGTCTTTTCGAACCGGCCGATGTTGACGCCGGGGATACGCTGGAGCGTTTCCGCCACCGAACGGTCGGGCAGCGCGCCGATGTCTTCTGCCGAGATCACGTCGACCACGGTATCGGCGTTGCGCTTGATGTTCTGGGCGGATTGCAGCGAGGCGCGGAAGCCGGTGACGATGATATCGCCTACTTCCTCTTCGGCGGCGGCATCAGCGGCTTCTTGCGCGGTGGCATCGGCGTCCTGCGCCCATGCAGGAGCCGCAGTCGCCGCGGAAATCGCCAGCGCCGATGCGGTGCCGAGTGCGAACAGGCGCCGACGCGGCGCAACACTAGCGGTGTTCATGTGTTTCATCTCTCCCCATGCCGCGCGACAGATTCGTGTCTGTAACTGCGGTCTGCGAGATATTCCTACCGCATCTTGAGAGCGTTCTCAAGACTTGTAATCTTGGGTTCATATTGCATTCTGGCAACACTTCGCGGGGTAGTGTATTCCCCGCGGGCATAGCCCGCAGAGGCACGACCGGGATTGAGGAAAACGTGGCAATAGAACGAATTATCATCGTCGGTGGCGGTACGGCCGGGTGGATGGCAGCAGCAGCCCTGTCGCGCATCAAGGCGGGGCGGGCTGTGGAAATCACACTCATTGAGTCCGAAGCCATCGGCACGGTCGGGGTTGGCGAGGCAACGATTCCACCCTTTGTGGGCTTTAACGATCTGCTCGGCATCAAGGAAAGCGAGATGCTGGCCGCGGTCGGCGGCACGTTCAAACTGGGCATCCAGTTCGAAAACTGGGGCAATCTGGGCGAAAGCTACATCCACCCCTTCGGCGCCTATGGCTACTCGATGGGCGGGATCAGCTTTCATCATGTGTGGCACCGCATGGCCAAGGCCGGGGACAAGCGCCCCATCCAAGTCTTCAACGTGGAAACGATGGCTGCCTATTTCGGCAAGTTCGCCCGCACCGAGGATTACGCGAGCGAAGATCTGCCGCCGGTCAATTATGCCTATCACCTCGATGCCGGGCGTTATGCCGCGTTCCTGCGCCGCTTTGCGGAAGAACGCGGCGTGGTGCGGCAGGAAGGCAAGGTCGCCGATGTCGCGCTCGACCCTGAGAGCGGCTTTGTCACCGGAGTCACGCTGGACGATGGCCGCCAGTTTGCGGGCGACCTGTTCATCGATTGCTCGGGCTTCCGGGGCTTGCTGATCGAGCAGGCGCTGAAGACAGGCTATGACGACTGGAGCCAACATCTGCCCTGCAACCGTGCAGTGGCGCTGCCCTGCAAGCGTGACGACGGCAGCCCGCCCCCGCCCTTCACCCGCGCCACCGCGCATAGCGCCGGATGGCAATGGCAGGTGCCGCTGCAACACCGCAACGGAAACGGCCATGTCTATTGCTCCAGCTACATGGAAGACCAGCAGGCGCTCGACATCCTGCTCGGCAATATCGCGGGCAAACCGCAGGCGGAGCCCAATTGGCTGCGCTTTGTGACCGGGCGTCGCAAGAAGTTCTGGAACAAGAACGTCGTCGCCCTTGGGCTGGCGGCCGGCTTCATGGAGCCGCTGGAATCGACCTCGATCCACCTCATCAACACCGGGATAGACAAGCTGATCTCGCTGCTTTCGCTCGATGGGATCACACAGGTGCAGGAGGATACCTTCAACCGCCTGACGGGCCGCGAATATGCCCGCATCCGCGACTTCCTGATCCTGCACTACAACGCCACACAGCGCACCGATTCCGACTTCTGGAATTACGTCCGCACGATGGACGTGCCGGACACGCTCAAGGAGAAGGTCGAGATTTTCCGCGCCAACGGCCAGATCTTCCGCGAGGAGGACGAGCTGTTCACTGAAACCAGCTGGGCCGCGGTCATGATGGGTCAGGGGATCACCATGGGCGGGCACAATGCCATGGCCGACGCGCTCGATCCGGCCAAGACCCGCACAGAGGTGGACGAGATGGAAAGGTCGATCCGCTACCTCGTCCAGCATATGCCGGGGCATGGCGATTATCTGGCGCGCTATTGCCCCGCGCCGATCGCAGCGTGACTCCCGTCTAGCGGGCGATTCTTGACAAACGCGGGCGGCGCTTGAAAGGGGAAGCGTTGCCCCTCTCCCGCTCGCCCCGAGGTTTCCCCGCCATGACCCACGATCCGCACGGCTGGACCGCGCTGGTGCTGGCCGGACAGCGCCCGGGCGTTGACCCGGTGGCCGCCCATTTCGGGCTGGAGGCCAAGGCGCTGATGCCGGTCGCCGGTGAATTGATGCTGGGCCGGGTGCTGATGGCGCTGGCCGACACCCCGCAAGTCGCGCGGATCATTGTGCTGGCGCAAAACACGCTCAAGCTGAAAGCGCACCCCGATCTGGCCTGGGCGGTCGAAGAGCCGCGGATCACGTTCCAGGTTTCAGGCCCCACGATCAGCGGATCCGTTCTGGCGGCGGTGAACGATCCAGCGATCGGCCTACCGGTGCTAGTCACCACCGCCGACAATGTGATGCTCACGCCTGCCACCCTTGCGGAATTCATCGCCGGTGCCGGGTCAAGTGATGTCAGCGTGGCGATGGTCGAGCGCGCCCGGTTGGAAGCTGCGGTCGGCCCGAACCGGCGGACTTGGCTGACCTTCAAGGGCGGCGCTTACACCGGCGCGAACCTGTTCGCCCTGACTGCCCCGGCTGCACGCAATGCGCTGACGTTTTGGGAGCGGGTTGAGCAGGATCGCAAATCGGTGCTGCGGCTCGCCTCGCATTTTGGCCCGGTCTTGATGGCAAAGCTGCTGCTGCGGCGGATGACCGTCCACGAAGCGCTTGCGGCCGCAGGCACGAAGCTTGGCGCGAGCGCCGCGCCGGTGCTGCTCAGTGACGGGCGCATGGGGGTCGATGTCGACAAGGTCGAGGATCACGCGCTGGCCGAGCGGCTGCTGACGGCGCGGAACTGACACCTGTGCAAGCCATCGCCCTCTACGATCTCGACCGCACGGTGACCCGCGCGCCGACATTTACCCCGTTCCTTGTTCACATGGCTGCAAGCGGCAACCCGCTACGGCTGCTCGGCGTGCCACTGTGGGTGCTGGCGATGCTGGGCTACAAGGCAAAATTCTACGGGAGAAAGCCGCTCAAGCAGTTCGGTCTCAACCTGCTTGTCGGGCGCAAGGTGCGCAATGGGCGCCTGCAACCCCGGATCGACGCTTTCGTCGCCGGGCAGCTGGCACGCAATATCCAGCCGGGCGCGCGTGCGCAGATCGCCGCCGACCGGGAAGCGGGCGTGCGCCTCGTCCTCGTCACCGCTGCACCGGAGATTTACGCTGAGGCGTTGGCGCAGGCGCTGGGTTTCGAGGCCTGCATCGCCACCCGCCACCAGTGCGATGGTGCGGGCAACCTCCTCGCGCTGATCGACGGCGAGAACAATTACGGCGCACATAAGGTCGCCCGCGTCGAGGCATGGCTGGCAGAGCAAAGTCTCGCCCGCGCGGATTGCCACCTCACCGCCTATACCGACCACGCCAGCGACGCGCCGATCCTGAACTATGCCGACACCGGCGTGCTGGTCGGCCGCTACGCCAAGGCCCAGCCCGGGTGGGCGCAGGCTGACTGGAGCGCGCCTGAAATGAGCCGGGCCGCCACATGAGCCGCATCTGCTTCCTGTTCAACCACGACCAGACGCATCAGTTGGCGCATTCGCTCCCCATCGCGATGGCGTTGGCGGCGCGGAGCGAGCACCGGATCGTGCTTGCTTACACCAAGCCCGCGATCAGGGCCGAGATTGAGCGGCAGGCGGAGCCCGCGCTGCTCGCCAAGGTGGAACTGGTGCGGCTCACCCTCAAGCAGAGCGGATCGCAAGCGATCGCGAGCCTGCTCGAGCGACTGGTTCCGGCGCGTAAACTGCTCATCTACCGCGACAATCTCGATTTCTTTGCCAGCTTCGATGCGGTGGTGGTCTCGGAAAAGACCACGCTGCTGCTCAAGACCCTTTACGGGATGGACAAGGTTAAGCTGATCCACACCCGCCACGGCGCAGGCGACCGGGCAATCGGCTTCAACAAGGAAAGCGCCGGTTTCGATCTGGTGCTCGTCTCCGGCCCCAAAATCCGCGACCGGCTGATCGCGGAAGCGGGGCTCACGCCGGAACAGATCGCGCTGGTCGGCTATCCCAAGTTCGATCTGTGCGCGAACAACCGTTTCGCGGATACCTTCCCCGCGCCCGAGCGGCCGACCGTGATCTACAACCCCCACCCCTCGCCCAAGCTATCGAGCTGGTTCAAGCATGGCGCGGCGGTGATCGCGGCATTCCGGAATCAGGATCGTTACAATCTGATCTTCGCGCCGCACGTGATGTTGTTTGAGCGCAAGTGGGTGGTCACGCTGGACCCGCCGAGCCTTGCACGGGTGGTGCCGCCTGGCGCAGGGTACCGCGCAGAACGCCGCATCCACATCGACACGGGCAGTGCCGCCAGCAGCGACATGAGCTACACCAACCGCGCGGACATCTACCTCGGTGATGTCAGCAGCCAGGTCTATGAGTTCCTGCGCGCGCCCCGTCCGTGCCTGTTCTTGAACTCGCATGGCGTGGATTGGCATGATGATCCCAACTACCTCCACTGGCGCGCGGGCTCGGTGCTGGATTCGCCCGCCCATCTGCTCGATGCGATAGATGCTGCGGTCGCTGCGCATCCCGACTATGCACCCACCCAACAGGCACTGATCGACGCGACCTTCTCTCTCAGCGAGCGCGCCTCGGCCGAGCGGGCGGCGGATGCGATTGGCGAATTTCTCGAAGGAACCAAGCCCCTTGGGTAGTCTCACCGATTTCTGGCGTTACGGCGTGGTCAAGACAGCGCGCAAGCTGAAGGCCGCCGCACTATCGCCGGTGCTGGCCGCGCGCGGCGATGGTCCGGTGCGCTCGGCTTACGGCGTGCTGATGGTGCCCAACTGGCAGGACACCACGTTCCGCTATTGCATCTTCGGCACCTATGGCAGCGACTTGTCCGATCTGCTTCTGGGACAGCGGGAGCCATTCGTGTTTGTCGATATCGGCGCCAATCAGGGGCTCTATTCGCTGATCGCCGCGCAGAACCCCAAGTGCCGCCAGATCATCGCCTTTGAGCCCGTTCCAGTGACCCACGCGCGGCTAGCGGCGAATGTGGGGCTGAATGGCGGGGCGGAGCGCACGGTGTTGCACATGCTCGCCATCGCCGACAGCGTGGGCGAGGTTGAAATCAGCGTCGCGGAAGGTCACACCGGCACGGCAACGCTGGCAGGGCGCGAGGGACAGAGTGGTGGCGGCGGCGTGGTGATCCACACCATCGACGCCCCGCTGGTCGATCCGCTGCTGGCGGGCGAACTCCCGATGTTCGTGAAGATCGACGTCGAAGGGCTGGAGTCGGTGGTCATCGCCGAACTCGCCAAGACCAAGGCTGTCGCCCGCGTTGAGGCGATCTTCTACGAGGTCGATAACCGCTGGGCCAGCGCTCGCGAGATCGAGACTCTCCTACGTGCCAGCGGCTTTACACGCTTCGCCAAGTACGGGCGCGGCCACCACTACGACGTGCTGGCGACGCGCTCCTGAAGCAACGCCTGCGCGAGCGCCCGGCCTGACAACCAGGCGCCCTCCACCCGCGGGCTGTGGAGATAATCGCCCGCGATCCCGATCCGCAAAGCTGCATCGAAGCGCGCGCCTTCGCCGCTAAGCGCCTGCGGAAGGGCATAGAGCCATCGGTGCGTGTCCAAATGTCGTGGCGCGGCCGATGCGGCGCCGGTCGCAGCGAAGAAGTCGGCGAGCAAGATTTGTGCGACCTCTTCCTTGGGCAAGTCGATCAGTTCTCGGCTGCGGGTCGGCGAGGCGTGGATCACCCAAGTCTCCACCCCGCTACGCCCCGGCTTGGCCGAGTTGCGCGCGGCCCAGCTTACGGGGCCGGTATCGGAACGGTAGGTGTCGGCAGCAATCGGCAGCCTTGCGTTGAAGCCTGCCATTACAGCCCAGCAGGGTTCGGATTGGATATCCCCCGCTAGCGCTGCAAGTTCGGGCGCAGGCTCAGCCAGCAGCACGGCAGCCTGTTCGGCAGGGACAGCCACGAGCACTCTGGCGGCGGTGAAACTCTGATCGCCTGCTTCGATCCGCCAGCCTCCCGACGCCTGCTCCAAACGCTCGGCCCGCACACCCCAGCGCACGTCGAGCGTCTCGGCCATCGCCTTCACGCAAGCGTTCATCCCCGGCGTGCCGACCCACGCATCCTCGCCCGCAGCAGGCCATCGCGCGGCAACGCCTGCCGCTTCCCACGCCGCCACCGCCTCGCAGAATGCCGGATCGCGTGCGGTGAAATACTGCGCGCCGTGATCGAAGCCGATCTGCTCGCCGCCGATCTCCGCCCGCCGCGCCGCCATGCGCCCACCGGGGCCGCGCCCCTTGTCGAGCACGATGATGCGCTGACCCGCAGCCGCCAAAGCGGTCGCCGCGGAAAGTCCCGCCATGCCGCCGCCGATAATCAGAATATCACAATGTCCGTCCATCCCGCGCCAACGCTCGGAAGGCGGCGAAGTTTCAGGGCGCAGACCGCGGCGCGCGCGCTTCAGCCAGCAGCAGCGAAAATTGCTTGGCGTCATCGGTCCAGCGCGCCCGCGGCTCCCAGCCGCCCGCTGCCAGCAGCATCTGGCCCGACTGCTTGGTGAACTTGTGGCTGTTCTCGGTGTGGATGCTTTCACCCTCGCGCATGGAGAACGGCTGCTCGCTGACCGTGAAAGCGAGGTCTTGCCGCGCGACCAGATGCATCTCGATCCGCGCGAAGGTATCGTTCCAGCGCGCTTCGTGGCGGAAGGCGTCGACCGGAATATCACCGCCCAGCTCGTGATTGATGCGCGTCAGCAGGTTGAGGTTGAACTGCGCCGTCACCCCCGCCGCATCGTCATAGGCGGCGAGCAGGACGTCCTCGTCCTTCACCAGATCCATCCCGATCAACAGCAGCGCGCCCTCCCCCAAAGTCTCGCGCATCGAGCGCAGCAGGTCAGTCGCGGTGCGGGCGATCATGTTGCCGATGGTCGAGCCGGGGAAAAAGCCAAGTTTGGGCAAGCTGGCGACCTCTGCGGGAAGCTCGACCCGGCGCATGAAATCGGCCTCGACCGGATAGACCGGCAGGCCCGGAAACTTCGCCGCCAACGCCGCCGAAGATGCGCGCAGAAAATCGCCCGCGATGTCGAGCGGGACATAGGCCGAAGGCTGAATCGCCGACAGCAGCAGCGGCGTCTTGACCGATGAGCCCGAGCCAAACTCCACCACCGCCCGGCCCGGCCCGATCAGCTCGGCAATCTCTTGAGACCGACCGCGCAGGATCGCAGTCTCGGCGCGAGTCGGGTAATACTCGGGCAGCTGGGTGATGTCCTCGAACAACTGCGATCCGGCATCGTCATAGAACCAGCGCGCGGGGATCGCCTTCTGGGCAGCGGCAAGCCCCGCCAGAACATCGGCGCGGAACGCCAGATCGACGCCGCCGGCATCGCGATTGACCAGTTTGAGGCCCTTGGCAAAAGTCATCTCAAACGTCCTTGGCGAGCCTGAGCGCGGTGAATTGCCAGCGCTGATGCGGATAGAAGAAATTTCGATAGGAGGCGCGCGAATGGCCGCGCACCGTGGCGCAAGACGCGCCGCGCAGCACCACCTGTCCGCTCATGAATTTGCCATTATACTCGCCCACCGCGCCGTCGGCGACGCGGAAGCCGGGAAAAGGCAGATAGGCCGAGCGGGTAAATTGCCAGCCATCGCCGAACAGCCCCGCGCTGCCCGTGGGCAAAGGCGGGGCGGCGGCATCAAGCTGATTGCCGCCCGCAGGATCGTGCGCCGCTGCGATCGCTTCCCATTCGAATTCGGTCGGCAGCCGTGCGCCGGCCCAGGTCGCGAAAGCATCGGCCTCGAAATGCGAAATGTGGGTGACGGGTGCGTGGGCATCGCGGGTCTGCCAGCCTTGGTGGGTAAAGTGCTGATCCTCGCGCCAGTAAAGCGGCGCTGTGATGGCTTCACGCTGCACCCAGCCCCAGCCATCGGCGAGCCACAGGCGCGCATTGCGGTAGCCGCCATCGGCGATGAACGCGTCCCACTCGCCATTGGTTACCAGCCGGTCAGCCAGCGCAAAGGGTTCGAGCAGCACGCGGTGGCGCGGGCCTTCGTTGTCAAAGGCGAAGCCCTCCCCCTGATGCCCGACCAGCGCAATCCCTCCGGGATGCGCGTGCCAGCCCATCGGTGCGACGGGCGCGGCAGCGGCGGGCGGCGCACCATCCCACATGGCCGGGCCGAGCGGGTTCTGGAACAGGGCGTGCTTGATGTCGGTCAGCAGCAACTCGATGTGCTGCTGTTCATGCGCCACGCCAAGCGCAATCAGCGGCGCAAGTGCTGGGTCATCGAGCAGCGGCGCCATGGCCTCATTCACCACCGCGCGCCATTCCAGCACCTCAGCGAGCGAGGGGCGCGACAGCAACCCGCGCGCTGCCCGGCTGATCCGTGCACCCTCCGCCTCGTAATAGGAATTGAACAGAAACGGCCAGTCTTCGCGGTGGAGCTGATATCCCGGTGCGTGTTCGCGCAGCAGGAAGGTCTCCCAGAACCATGTCGTATGCGCCAAGTGCCACTTGCCAGGGCTCGCATCTTCCATCGACTGGATGCTGGCATCGGCGTCGCTCAACGGCGCGACCAGCGCTTCGGTCAGAGCGCGCGTCGCCCGGAACCGATCAGCCAAAGCGGCAAGATCATCGGCGCCGGCAGCCATCTGTCGTTCGTTGCGCTGCAACCCGCGTCTCCTGTTCCACCCTGCACCGTCAGATACGGATCATGTCTGCCTGCCGTTACACAAGAAAGACGCAACATAGGCACGAGGCTATCGGAAAATCATCACACGCATCAGATTTTCCTGCCGGATAGAAGCGGACTAAGCCCACCCCGACCCGAAATCAGGCCGCGTTGGCGCTGACTTCGGCCTCGCGTTCGCCTGCGGCAGAGTTCAACATCTCGGCCACTAGGAACGCCAGTTCGAGCGACTGTTCGGCGTTGAGGCGCGGGTCGCAATGGGTGTGATAGCGGTCGCCAAGGCGCTCTTCGGTGAGACCCACGGCCCCGCCGACGCATTCGGTCACGTCCTGCCCGGTCATCTCGATATGGATGCCTCCGGGATGAGAGCCTTCGGCGCGGTGGACGGCGAAGAAGCCCTTCACTTCGCGCGTGATCCGGTCGAACGGACGGGTCTTGAAGCCGGTGTCGGACTTCACGACGTTGCCGTGCATCGGGTCGCAGCTCCATACCACCGGGTGCCCTTCGCGCTGCACCGCGCGGACGAGGCGCGGCAAGCCGTCTTCGACCTTGTCATGGCCAAACCGGCTGATGAGCGTGATGCGCCCGGCTTCCCGCTTGGGGTTGAGATCGTCGAGCAGGCGCAGCAGTGCATCGGGCTCCAGCGAAGGCCCGCACTTCATACCCAGCGGGTTGCCGATCCCGCGCGCATATTCGATATGCGCCGAGCCGGGGAACCGCGTGCGATCGCCGATCCACAGCATGTGCGCCGAGGTCGCGTACCAATCGCCGGTCAGCGAATCCTGCCGCGTCATCGCCTCTTCGTAAGGCAGCAGCAGGCTTTCGTGGCTGGTGTAGAAGCTGGTGCCCTTCAATTGCGGCACGGTGCCGGGGTCGATCCCGCAGGCTTCCATGAAATCGAGCGCTTCGCCGATCCGGTCGGCCATCTCGCTGAACTTTTCGGTCCACGGCGTGCGGCCCATGAAATCGAGCGTCCACTGGTGGACCTGCCGCAGGTTGGCATAGCCGCCGCCCGCAAAGGCGCGCAGCAGGTTGAGTGTGGCGGCGGCCTGCGAATAGGCTTTGACCATGCGAGCCGGATCATTGCGGCGCGACACCGGATCGAACTCGATCCCGTTGATGTTGTCGCCGAGGTAGCTCGGCAGGGTCACGCCATCAATGGTTTCCGTCGGAGCCGAGCGCGGCTTGGCGAACTGTCCCGCCATGCGGCCGACCTTCACCACCGGACGCTTGCTGGCGAAGGTCATGACGACCGCCATCTGCAACAGCACGCGGAACGTATCGCGGATGTTGTTGGGGTGGAATTCGGCGAAGCTTTCCGCGCAGTCGCCGCCTTGCAGCAGGAACCCGTGGCCGTTCGCGACCTGCGCCAGATCGGCCTTGAGCGCGCGCGCTTCGCCTGCAAACACCAGCGGGGGATAGTGCGCGAGGGTCTTTTCCGCTTCCGCCAGCTCAGCCGCATCTTCGTAATGCGGCAGATGGCGCGCTTCGTGAGCCTTCCAGCTATCCGGGGTCCAGGTCTCGGGCACAGTCACAACTCTTTCTTCTCAATGGCGCGCGGCAAGGCTTGCGCGGGGGCGCCCGCTACAGGAGCGGGGCACGAATTGTAAAGCAGCAATGCCGCTCAAAACAACTTTATTTCCCGAACAGTGCCAGTGAGCGCAGCGATCAGCGACCTGAAGGCGCCGTCAGCGTAGCATTTGCACTCGCTCCGGCAGCCGGAGCCTCGGCCAAAGTCTGGCCTTCGGGAATGATGGCCAGACGGAATGGCGACGCCTTGGCCAGATAGCGATCAGCCAGGAACTGCATCACCTGCGGGCTGGTCTGCGAATAATCCGCCAGCAAGCTGCGCAGCAGGATGACACGCTGGGGATCCTGCGTCGCGCCTTCCAGGTTGTAGAGCCAGAACTGGTTGCCGGTCGATGCACGCCGGATCATCTGACTCAATGGCTCGGTCACCCGTTCAAGTTCATCGGCGGTGGGCGGGCTGGCGGCGAGGTCCCTGGCGATTTTCTCGGCCTCGGCGAAGAACACCGGCACGAACTCAGGTTCAAGCTGGGCAAGCGCAGTGATCCGCCCGCCGCTGGCGAGATCTGTCGGCCAGTTCGAGAACACCTGCGGCGAATAGCTCGCCCCGGCGCGTTCGCGCAGCGCATCCATCAGGCGGTTGTTGAACAGTTGGGTGAGAATTTCGAGCTGGCGGCTTTCGCGCAAGCTCGCAACTCCGCCCCCGCTGGGCCAGGCGACCACGGCGGCGGCCTGATTGGCATCGCCGCGGTGGGTCACGACCGAGGGAGTGGCCGAAGTCGGGGCGAAGGGCGGAACGCGCGCCGCAACATCGGCCGGGATCGGCTCACGCCGCGGCAGTGCTCCGAAGGTGAGGCGCAGCTGTTCGATCACGGCGGGGTGATCGAATTCGCCAAACACCAGCACTTCGATCGGCCCTTGCTTGAGCAGCGGCTCCCACACCGCGCGGAAGCCCTCGGGCGTGGCGGTCTTGAGCGCAGCCGGATCGGGCGTCGCAAACCGCTCGTCGCCGCCAGTCACGAGATATTCCAGATCGCGGTTGAGAATGCCGCCGGGGCTGGTGGAATAGGTGTTGTAGGCCAGCTCTGACGCCGCCTTGGCGCGGATCACCGGATCCTTGTCCCAGCGCGGCATCCCGAGCTTGGCGGCAAACAGATAGAGCTGGTCGTTCACATCTTCCGACCGGGTTTGAGCGGTAAAGGTGAACACCGCCTCGTCGATCGCAAAATCGAAGCCGATCTTGCGGCCTGTTGCCAGGCGGTCGAGCTCGTTCTGCCCGAGCTCGCCCACGCCCGATCCGACCAGCGCGCCTTGACCCAGCGCGGCATAGACCGCGTTGTCCTTGTCAAAAGCGCGGTAGCCTGCGCCAAAGCGCACGCGCACTGTCACCCGGCCCGGTTCGGCATCATTGGCCCAAACCAGTGCTTTAACGCCGTTGGCAAAGTCGACCTGCTCGATCTCGAGCACGCCGAGCGGGTTCTGCGCGGTGATGGCGCCGGGGGAACCGACCGGGGGCAGTTCGTCGAACGAGATCGACTGTGCAGCCAGCCGCGCAGTGCCATCGACCTTGGCTTCGGCAGCAAGCGCCAGCTTCAGCACGCCCACATCGGCCTCACCCGCTGTCGGCGTCACATAGACCGAACGGGTCACCGTGCCTTCAAACAGCCCGCGGGTCCGTTCCAGCACCACATCGGGCGTCAGGCGCGGCTTCATGCCCCGGAACACGTCAAGCACCACCTTGGGCGCGGCCACCGTCTCGCGGATATCGACCGCGTTGACGACGTTGTTGGCAAGATCAGAACCCGACTCCACGGTTTCCTGCTCGACCCCGTTGGCGAAGACCACGTCGAACTCGGCGACCTCGCGGTCAATTTCTTCCTGCGTCGGCGGGTTGGTGAGCGCGTCGGCAATCACGGCCCGAACATCGGCGAGCGCTGCCTGCCAGTCGCCCGTCAGCGGGGCAAAGGTCACGAAGGTCGCATCGGTTGAGCGCGAGACATCGTCCTGCTGCACCTGCGCATAGAGGAAGCTGCCGCCGCCGCGTGCGCGCGATTCGAGCCGCCGGTTGATGATCGCCTGAGCGACAGCATCGGTCAGCAGGCCTTCATTATACTTGATCGTATCGGTCACTTGCCGCCACGGACGCATCACCGCATAGGTCAGGCTCCGCGGCAAATCGGGTTCCACGCCGACCGCCAGCTGGCCAATCGGTGCGCCGGTCACGCCGTCATCCTGCGCGCCTGCGGGCGGGACAGGATCGCCGAAATCAGGGGCGACGCCGGGCTTGCCGGTGCCTTTCCAGTCCCCGAACCACTGCTCCACCAGCCCTGCCAGCACCATCGGATCGGCATCGCCGACAACCACGATCACGGTGTTTTCCGGGCGATACCAACGGTCATAGAACGCCTTCACGTCCTTGCCATTGGCGGCCTTCAGGGTTTCATCCGTGCCAATCGGGCTGCGGGTGGCGAGGCGCTGTCCGGCAAAGAAGGTCTGCCGCGTAAGGTCTGCCATGCGTAGCCCCGCCCCGCCGCGTTCACGCTTTTCGGCGAGCACGATCGGACGTTCGGCCGAAACATTGGCGTCGTTCAGCACCGGCTCGCGGATCATGCCCGACAGCAGCTTGAAACTCTCGCTGAGCTTGGCATCGTCGATATTGGGAATGTCGAGCTTGTAGGCGGTGTGGGTCGGGCTGGTTTCGGCGTTGGCATCACTGCCAAAGGTCGCACCCAACCGCTGCCAGGCGTAGATGGCCTCGGCCTGCCCGAGATACTTGCTCTCACGGAACAGCAAGTGTTCGAGCAGGTGAGCATAGCCCTGCTCCTTATCGGTTTCGTGCAGGGAGCCTGCATCAATGCGCACCCGGATCGAAACCTGGCGCGGCGGCACGCCATTGCGGCGCACTGCATAGCGTACGCCGTTCTTCATCTGCCCGAATAGCCACTTTTCATCGACCGGAACGTCCGAGCCCTTGTAAAGCCACGGCACTTCGCTGCCCGTCTGGAGCGCCTGCGGCTGGGGCACCGGCGGCAGTGGTTGCACTTCGACCGGCGGCGGGGGAGCGGCCTGCTGCGCGAGCAGCGGCTGCACCAGCGCAAAGGGGGCAAGAAGAATGGCGAGAGCGCGACCAGCACGGGAAAACGACGTCATATCTCACTTATAGGGCGGCAAAGTGTGAAGCGATAGTGAATGGTTCTCGGCCCATCCGCCCTTGCCCCGCGCAGCTGCGGCACCTAGATTGGGCTCATGTTCATAGAAACCGAAACCACTCCGAACCCCTCCGCCCTCAAGTTCCTGCCGGGCACCACCGTGATGCCCACCGGCAGCCGCGAATTCGCCACGCCCGAAGCGGCGGAAGCGAGCCCGCTGGCGCAGGCGATCTTCGACACGGGCGAGGTCGTGAACGTGTTCTTCGGTTCCGATTTCGTCAGCGTCACCGCTGCGCCGGGTGCCGATTGGAGCGCCCTGAAGCCGCAGGTCATCGCGATCCTGCTCGACCATTTCGTCTCGGAAGCACCGCTGTTTGCTGGCGGGAGCGGCAACGGGATTTCCGTTCCGCCCGAAGACGAAGCGGTGGTGGAAGAGCGTCCCGAAGATGCCGAGGTGATCGCGGCGATCAACGAACTGCTCGAGACCCGCGTGCGGCCCGCCGTGGCAGGTGACGGCGGCGACATCGCCTATCGCGGCTTCCGCGACGGGGTTGTGTATCTCACCCTGCAAGGCTCATGCTCGGGCTGCCCGTCGAGCACTGCGACGCTCAAGCACGGCATCGAAGGCCTGCTGAAGCATTACGTCCCCGAAGTGACCGAGGTGCGGGCGGCGTGACGGTGCAATTTCACGACCACGTCCTTTCGGACGCGGCGCTCGACCAGCTGTTCAATGAAGCGCGCAGCTATAATGGCTGGTTCGACAAGACTGTTTCGGACGAACAGCTTCACGCGATCTGGGATCTGATGAAGATGGCCCCGACCTCTGCCAATATGCAGCCGGTCAGAATCGTGTGGGTCAAATCATCCGATGCCAAAGCCAAGCTCGCCGAATGCGTGATGGAAGGCAACCGCGCCAAGGTGCTGGCCGCCCCCGTTACCGCTGTGATCGGATACGACATCGACTTCCACGAGGAACTGCCGTGGCTGTTCCCTCACGCCGACGCGAAGAGCTGGTTCGAGGGTGACGAACGGGCCCGTGAGCAAGGCGCGTTCCGCAACTCCTCGCTGCAAGGCGCCTATCTCATGCTCGCCGCACGCGCGCTGGGCCTCGATTGCGGCCCGATGTCAGGCTTCAACGGCGATGCCGTGAACGCCGCCTTCTTCGCCGACGAACCGCGTCACCGGGTCAATTTCATCTGCTCGGTCGGCTATGGCGATCCCGCCAGCATCTTCGAGCGCAGCCCGCGTCCGGAATTCGCGACCTTCAACCGCATCGCCTGACAGAAATCTCGCGCTTGCGCGGGCGCGCGGTGTGAGGCATCGCGCAGCGCCATGCGCGTGCTTGCCATCGAAACCGCCTCAGAGGCGTGCAGCATCGCCCTTACCGAGGGCGCAGCGATGCTTGCGCATGATCACCGCGTGATGGCCCGCGGCCATGCCGAGGCGCTGGTGCCGATGATCGGTGCCTTGCCGGACAAAGGCCGCGCCGACCGCATTCTCGTCAGCCTCGGGCCGGGCAGTTTCACCGGTGTGCGCATCGGATTGGCAACCGCCCGCGCGCTCGGGTTTGCGTGGGGCGCAGAGGTGCTCGGCTATCCGACATTGGCGCTGATCGCAGCGCAGGCCCAAGCGCTGCATCCGGGCGAACCCGTGACGGTCTGCATGAATGGCGGACACGGCGAATGGTTCGTACAGGATTTCGGAGCTGATGGCCTGACCGCCAATGAGCTGTCCTCTATGGCTCCTGCGGCGGCGATGGCAGCCGGAGCGCGGAACCTGATCGCAGGCAATCGCGCCGAGGACTTCGCCGCACTGTTGGGCGATGCACGACAAGTTGTCACGCTGCTGCCGGATGCCGCACAAGTGGGGCTGGTGCCTGACGCGCTGCTCACCACGCACCTCGCGCCAATCTATGGCCGGGGTGCCGATGCCACCCCGATGGCGCTGCGCAAACCCGCATGACCCCCCGCCCCGCTCCCAGTCCCGCTCTCATCGACCGGATCATGGTGGTGATGGAGGCAGCGTTCGACCCGGCCTATGGCGAGGCCTGGAACCGGCGGCAGGTGGCCGATGCGCTGACTCTATCCAGCACCCACGCGCTGGTGGTCGACGCTAACGGCGCGCCGATCCCTGACGAAGGCGATTTCAGTGAAGGCCCCGCACCCGCCGGCTTCGTGCTCACGCGCTATGTGCTCGACGAAGAAGAACTGCTGCTGATCGCGGTCATACCCGGCGCGCGGCGGCGCGGAGTTGGCGCGGCACTGCTCGAACACTTGTTCGCCGCCGCCCGATTGCGCGGCGTCACACGTATCTTCTTGGAAATGCGGCGCGGCAACCCCGCCATCCAATTGTATCACAAGTTTGGTTTTGAACCTATCGGTGAGCGGCGTAACTATTACCGCATGGCAAATGGCGAGCGTGTCGATGCGATTACTTTCGGTCGATCAATCTAGTAGAACTCCATTCATCGCAAATTGATGGCCAAGCGGACCACCACAGTTGCCAAGATTGACGACTTGATCCATGGCGCAGTAACCGGCGCGACTTGAACGCCGTGTGAGAGGAACTCATGCAGGATCTGGAAATTGATATGAACGAAACACTTATCACGCTGACCAGCGACATTGTCGCTGCGCACGTCAGCAACAATGATGTGGCGGTGACTGACGTCCCGGCACTCATCACCAACGTCTACAACGCGCTCGCCAATCTGGGTGAGAAGGTTGAGATCGAAGAACCCAAGCCCAAGCCTGCGGTCGCGATCCGCAATTCGGTCAAGCCGGATCACATCGTCTGTCTTGAAGATGGCAAGGAGCTGAAGATGCTCAAGCGCTATCTTCGCACCAATTACAACATGACGCCCGAAGACTACCGCGCGCGTTGGGGCCTGCCGGCCGATTACCCGATGGTCGCCCCCAACTATGCCGAAAAGCGCCGCGATCTTGCCAAGAAGATCGGTCTTGGTCGCAAGCCCGGCACTGTGATGGCTCCCAAGACGCGCCGCACCAAGAAGACGGCGTAAAACTGCGCCTTCCGGTCGCATTGTCCATCAGCCTGTCAGACCGCCCCTGTTGAGAGGGTGGACGGCCCGCTTGAGCAAGCAGCCTCGTCCCTGTAGGGATGAGGCTGTCTTGCTTTCGGGCGATCGCATCCCACAGGGGCGGCGCACTCGGCAATGGAGCGTTCCTTGACCCAGAAAATCGATCTCGAACAACTTTGCGCCGAAAAAGGCCTGCGCATTACCGAACAGCGCCGGGTGATCGCCAAGGTGTTGTCGGAAAGTGACGACCATCCCGATGTCGAGCTGCTGCACAGCCGCGCTGCTGCGGTCGATCCGCGCATCTCGATTGCGACGGTGTACCGCACCGTGCGCCTGTTCGAGGAAGCGGGTATCCTCGATCGCCATGATTTCGGCGATGGCCGCTCACGTTACGAGCCGGTGCCCGAAGCGCACCACGATCACCTGATCGACGTGGAAACCGGCAAGGTCGTCGAATTCGTCGACCCGGAAGTCGAAGCGCTGCAACGCCAGATTGCCGAGCGGCTGGGATACCGGCTCGTCGACCACCGCATGGAGCTCTACGGCGTGCGCCTGTCCCGCAATGACTGACGCAGAACTGCGCGCGGCTGCCGCGCGGGGGGAAAGCACGCCGGTATCCGCCATCGGCTGGATGCGGCTGACTGTCCGCGCGCTCGCGCTGGTCGGCCTCATCATCGTCTTCGTGCCGTTGCACTATCTGTTCCGGGTGGTGTCCTATGGATCACCGTTCCCGATGCTATTCCTGCGCTATGCGGCGCGGGTGTGCGGGGCCAGGGTCGAGGTGATCGGCACCCATCTGAAGCGCGACGTATTCTTCGTCGCCAACCACTTGTCGTGGATCGACATTCTCGCACTGGCAGGCGCTAGCGGCACCGCCTTTGTGGCCAAGGCGGAACTGGCTGAGGCCCCCGTGGTCGGCTGGCTCGCCAGTCTTAACCGCACTGTCTTCGTCAAACGCGAGCACCGCATGGGCGTGGCCGAGCAGATCAATGCGCTGAAGGAAGCGTTGGTCGATAACTGGTCGGTCACGGTATTCCCTGAAGGCACCACCACCGACGGCCAATCGCTGCTGCCGTTCAAGACCTCGATGCTGTCGGTGCTTGAACCGCCGCCGCCGGGCGTGCTGGTGCAGCCGGTGATCTTGGATTACGGCCCGGTTGCTGAATGGATCGGCTGGGTAGGCGAGGAAAGCGGCATCAACAATGCCAAGCGGGTGCTGTCACGCAAGGGCACCTTCAAGGTCCGGCTGCACTACCTCGAACCGTTCAGCCCGGAAGACTTCCGCGGCCGCAAGGCGATCAGCCATGAATCGCGCCGCCGGATCGAGGAAGCGCTGATCGACATTCTCGGCAAGCCGCTGCGCCCGTTCGCGCACACGGTTGCCCCGGTTCGCTACGAACCGAAGGTTGACGCGGCGGACTAAAGCCCTGCCCTGACCAGCCAATCGTGGAAGATGCGCACCGGGCGGCTTTCCAGCGCGACCGGTTTGCACACGAACCAGTAGCTATAGGGGCTCTCGACCGGCTTGCCCGGCAGGTTGATCAAGCGATTGTCGTTGGCGCGGCGCAAGTGGTCGTCGTGCATGATCGCGATGCCAAGGCCCTGTGCGGCCGCCTCCAGCATCAGCGCGCCGGAGTCGTAGTGGTCGATCGCGGCGGGATCCATCGCGTCGAGCCCGTTGGCCTTCTTCCACGCCATGAAGCTCTCGGGCAGTTCGTTGTGGATCAGGAAGGTCTGCTTGGTCATCACTTCAGGCGTGATGTCTGGGCCGATCGCGCGGGCGGTGTCCTTGGAACAGATCGCATGGACGAGATTGTGGTCGAGCCGCACAGCGTGCAGCCCGCTTGCCGGTCCGCGTGACAGGATGATCGCGGCATCGAGCGTGTCGCCCACCCGGTCTTCAAGATGCGGGGCGGTGTCGATGTCGATATGCAGCAGCGGGTGACGCTTGCGCAGCTCGCCCAGCCGCGGGAACAGACGCTGGCTGCCGAACATCGGCAACACGCCAAGACGCAGACGCAGCAGCGCGATATTGTCCGATTGGCTCTCCACCGCACGGGCGAGCGCTTCCATATGCGGGTTCACCGCCTCGTAGAAGGCCTGGCCCTCATCCGTCAGCTGCATCGACTGTCGCGCGCGGGTAAATAGCTTCTTGCCGACGAATTCTTCGAGATTGCTGATCCGGCGCGACAGCGCCGAGGGGCTGAGACCGATCTCCTCCGCCGCCGCCCGGGCAGAACCCAGACGGACCGTGCGCATGAAGGCTTCAAGCGCGCGCAGGGGGGGAAGACGACGTGCCGGCATGAATTCTCTCCTTGGTGAGAAGAGATACGCCCGAGACGCCGATTGGATGCAAAAAATCGAAGAAAAAATGCGTGGAAGACGAAAAAGTTGCGCCTATTGCATCTCACTTGCATCTTCTGGCGGGTGCAAGCGCAGCCGGGTCACGTGGGTTTCGTCGCCCGCCGTCACCTCAATCCGCCAACCGCTCGGATGTTCCAGCACTGTGCCGACATCTGGCACAGCCTCAGCCAGCACGAAGGCGAGACCGCCCAACGTGTCGACCGATTCTGCCACCTCGGCGAGGCGCGGGTCGATCCGCTCGGCAATGTCATCAAGCTCGGCGCGCGCGTCCACGTCCCACATGCCTTCGCCGATGGGGACGATCAGTTCTTCGGGCGTCTCGTCGTGCTCATCCTCGATCTCGCCGACGATTTCCTCGACCAGATCCTCAATCGTGATGAGCCCGTCGGTCCCCGAGAATTCATCGAGGACGATGGCAAGGTGCACGCGCTGGGTGCGCATGTCAGCGAGCACGTCCAGCGCGCCGCGCGCCTGCGGCACATAAAGCGGCTGGCGCATCAGCGTGGTCCAGTCAGCGGGTGGCGGCGTGCCGTTGGCGAGGAAAGGGAACACGTCCTTGATGTGGATCATGCCCACCACGCTATCGAGCGTTTCGCGATAGACCGGCATCCGCGAATGGCCATGCTCGCTGAAGGCGGCGACCATTTCTTCCCAGCTGATCGAGGCATCGACCGCGATGATCTTGCCGCGCGGCACAGCCACGTCATCGGCATCATGTTCAGAGAAGTGGAGGAGGTTGCGCAGCATCTGCCGCTCGACTCGCGACAGGTCACCCCCGCCACTGCCACCGGTATCAGAACCGGCGCCGCCGTTTTCGTCCTCGTGCTCGTCAATGGCTTCTTCAAGCTGCTCACGCAGGGAGCGGGCGCCTTCGAGCTTCAGGAGCTTGCGCAGCGCAGGCCACAGCCCGCTGCTACTGTCCGCGTCTCCGGATTGAGATGCGGGCGAATGGGAATCGGCCATGGCCTTGAATGGGGCTCCTATGCAGTTTCAAGCGTCATATGGGTCAGCGATGCCCAGTTTGGCAAGTATCGCTGTCTCCAGCGCCTCCATCGCCTCGGCCTGAGCGTCGCTGTCGACATGGTCGTGGCCGGCAAGATGGAGCAGTCCGTGGACGATGAGATGAGCGGCGTGGGCTTCAAGCGCCACGCCCTTCTCCGCCGCTTCGCGTGCACAAGTTTCATGCGCCAGTGCGATGTCACCGAGCATTTCGGGCGGGCCGTCTGATGCGAGGGCTTCGAGTTCCTCTCGCTCCAGCATCGGGAAGCTGAGGACGTTGGTCGGCTTGTCGCGCGCGCGCCATTCGCGGTTCAGCGTGTGAACCTCGGCATCGGAGGTGAACAGCAGGCTGGCGATCAGGCGTGGGTTGGCGAGCAGGGGTTCGGCCTCTCCCGCCGCCTGCGCGGCGCGCTCTGCCAGCGCTTCCCAGTCGCCCGCAGGCCAGTCTTCGATGTCGATGTCGAGTTGCATGATGGCGCCGCCCTTAGCGCGGAAAGCGCCGCCGCGAAACGCCGCGCTGCGTAATGCGGTCGCCTATTCGTGCCGCAGCGCGTCGATCGGATCGAGCTTGGACGCACGGCTGGCGGGGTAGTACCCGAACACGATCCCCATGCCCGCCGCGAACAGGAAGCTCACCAAATTGATCATCGGATCGAACACGAACGGCACATCGATGGCCGCTGCGAGCCCGATCGAAGCGCCGAAGCCCAAGGCAATCCCCACCAACCCGCCCAGCGCACAGAGCACCACCGCCTCGGTCAGGAACTGCAAGCGCACCTCGCGCGCCAGCGCGCCGATGGCGAGGCGGATGCCGATTTCGCGGGTCCGCTCGGTCACGGACACCAGCATGATGTTCATGATCCCGATCCCGCCGACCAAAAGGCTGATCGAGGCAATCACCGCCACCATCGCGGTCAGCGCGCCAGTTGCCGCGCCCAGCGCCTGATTGACCTGCGCGGTGTCGATGACGTTGAAGTCGTTGGGCTGCTCCCCTTGCAACAGGCGGCGCTCACGCAGCAGATCGACCAGCGAATCCTGAATGACAGACGGCGCATAGGAGGGGTCATACTTCAGTACGAAGTAATCGAGATTGTCATTGCCGCGGAACCGCCGCTGGACGTTCTTGAGCGGCAGATAGACCGCATCATCATCATCCGCCCCGTTGCCGCCCTGCCCGCGCTCTTCCATCACGCCAATCACCTGGCACGAGACATCGCCGAGCCGCATCCGCGCGCCGATCGGGCTGGTGCCCGGCACGAAGATCGCTTCGCGCACCTTGAGGCCGAGCAGACAGACGTTCTTGCCTGCCTCTTCTTCGTCCTTGCTGAAGGGACGACCTTCCTCGACCGTGATCGATTGCGCATCGAGGAAGTCGTTATTCGAGCCGACGACCCGTGTGTCCCAATCCTGCCCGTTGTAAAAGGCCGTAGCGTTGGAGGCGACGGTGCCGGCAGCGATTGTCACCCCGGCGATTTGCTGCTCGACCGCCTTCACATCCGCCTCATCGAAAGGACGGATCGTGCCGCGATCAGTGCGGACCGGGAAAACGATGAAGTTGCTCGCGCCGAGCGAGGAAATTTCTTCCTGCACAGAAGCGGTAACACCGTTGCCGAGCGTGACCATCGTCACCACCGCCGCGACCCCGATAATGATCCCGAGCGTCGTCAGGATCGAACGCAGGATGTGGCGGCGGATTTCGCGCAGCGCCAGAAGGAGGGTCGATCCAAGCATCAGGCGGGGCTGCCTTCCACGGCATGCGCACTGCGATCAATCCGTTCGACCAGGCCATCACGGAAGCGAACGATGGTCTTGGCGTAGGCGGCCATTTCCTCCTCGTGCGTAACCATCAGCACAGTGATGCCCTCACCATTCAGGCGTTGCAGTAGCTGCATGATCTCGACCGAGCGTTCGCTATCGAGGTTGCCGGTCGGTTCATCCGCCAGCAGCACATCGGGCTGCGTCACCAGTGCCCGCGCGATGGCGACGCGCTGTTGCTGACCGCCGGACAGTTCGGCCGGGGTGTGCGAAGCCCACGGCACCAGCCCGACCTGATCGAGAGCCCGCAAAGCCGATTCCCGCCGCTGGGCCTTGTTCTCGCCCCGATAGAGCAGCGGCAGCTCGACATTCTCGAGCGCGGTGGTGCGCGCGAGCAGGTTGAAGCCCTGAAACACGAAACCGAGATAGCGGCGGCGCAGCAGGCTGCGCTGATCGCGGTCCAGTTTTTGCACTTCAACCCCGCGAAACCGGAACACGCCGCCCGTCGGCACATCAAGGCAGCCGAGGATGTTCATCGTCGTCGACTTGCCGGACCCGGACGGCCCCATGATCGCGACGAACTCGCCGCGCTCGATGGTAAGGTCGACCCCTTTCAGCGCCTGAAACGCCGCCGCTCCGTTGCCGAAGGTCTTGGTGATGCCTTCCAGCTGGATCAGGGGTTCTGCTGTCACTGGGCCGCTGCCTTGATCCCGGTGACGACCTTCATCCCCGGCTTCAGCCCCTTGGAGGTGACCACGGTCCGCCGCCCATCGCTGCGGCCGGTCACGACTTCGACGGCTTTCAGCGTACCATCGGCTTGCAGCACCTGCACCAGCTGGCGGCTGCCTTCGCCGATGCTGGCCTGCTGCTTACCATCCTCAAGCCCGATCTGCGGATTGAACACGCCGCCCGCGGCTTCCTCCTCGGTCTCCGGACGGAACCGCAGCGCCGCGTTGGGCACCAGCATCGCGCGGCCGGTGTTCTGGGTTGCGATGGTTGCGGTCGCGGTCATTCCGGGACGCAGCAAGCCCTCGGGATTTTGCACGGTAAGCCGCGCTTCATAGCTGACCACCGATCCGCCTGTTGCCGCAGCTCCGGTGCCGCCGCTCGCCGCAGCCTGAGTCGTGCCGGTCGAAGCCAGATCGACCCGTTCGACCGTCGCCGGAAACTGGCGGCCGGGATAGGCATCGACGGTGAAGGTCGACTTCTGGCCCGGTCTGACCTGGCCCACATCGGCTTCGTCAATCGACACGCGCAGCTGCATGGCGGACAGGTCTTCAGCGATCACGAACAGCGTCACGGTGTTGAAGCTGGCAACCACGGTCTGCCCCGGTTCCACCCGGCGAGCGAGCACGACGCCGGTGACAGGCGCCCGGATCACGGCGCGGGTGCGGGTCGTGAGGCTGCCGTTCAGCGAAGCCTGCGCCGCTTCGATGTTGGCGCGCGCGGAAGCGACTGCGGCGCGATCACGCGCCACTGCGGCCTCGGCCCGCTCAACCTCGATCTGCGAAGGCACGCGTCCACCTGACAGGCGGCGCACTTCCTCAAGGCGGGCAAGCTGGACCTGATCGATCTCGATGGTTGCCTGCGCCTGCGCCAGCGCGGCGCGCGCGGCATTGAGGTTGGCGCGCGATTGGGCGATCTGCTGGTCGATAATCTCGGTATTTATCACCGCAATCACCTGCCCCTTGGTCACGCGGTCGTTGACGTCGACCAGCACGCTATCGAGCGGGCCGGTGACTTCTGCGCCGACCTCGACCTGATTGGTCGGGCGCAGATTGCCGGTCGCTGTGACCGACAGCGACAGCGATTCCTGCGCTACCGGAGCAGTGATATAGTCAGGCTTGGGCGCTTCCCCGGTGCATTGCGCGATGCCGAGGATCAGCAGCAGCACGATCAGGCCGAGCAGCCAGTACTTCATCCACCGCCGCCAGCGCGGGCGCGGCTTGGTGCCGAGGAATTCATCGACGCTTGGCTGCTCGTCCGGCTTGCTCAAATCGATCACTTGGTGGGCCCCTTCGCCGCGATGTCGTCAAGTCCAGCGCCATCGGGCACCGACCATCCCCCGCCCAGCGCGCGCGCCAGGCTGATAAAGGCGAGCGCGCGTCCGGCCTTGGCGTTGACCTCGGCGGTGCGTGTGCTCAGCAGCTGGCTTTCGGTCACCAGCAGCGTCTGAAAATCGATCAGCCCGGCCTGATACTGGCTGCGGGCGAGGATCGCGGCGTTCTGCGCGCCGTCACTGGCCTCAATGAGCGCCGTGACCCGCGTGCCGCTGGTCTCAAGGTCGACGCCTGCGCTTTCGACCTCTTCAAGCGCCACGAGAATGCTCTGCCGCCATGCCGCAAGCGAGCCATCCGCAATCGCTTCAGCACTCTCGATCTGCCCGCGCGCACGGCCGCCATCGAAGATCAGCTGGGAGAGGCTCGCGAATATATTGCCGGTAAGAATGTCGAACAGACTGCCCACATCGGTCGCGCTGGTGCCGATCGTGCCAGAGAGCCGCACCAGCGGGTAAAGCTGCGCGCGGGCCACGCCAATTCGGTTGAGATCGGCAGCCAGCCGGGCCTCGGCGCCGCTCACATCGGGGCGGCGACGCAGCATGTCGGCGGGAACGGACAGCGCAACATCGGTCGGCGGCACGGGAACGGCGCGCGGCGCTTCGGTCAGGGCGCGATAGACGCGGCCGGGCGGTTCGCCAATCAGGGTCGAAATCGCATTCGCCACCGCCACCAGGTCGCCTTCCAGCAGCGGAATACTGGCTGCGGTCTGGGCGCGCTGGGTGCGGGCCTGTTCTACGTCAAGGCTGTCGACCAATCCGGCCTGATTGCGCCAGCGGGCAATCTGGAGGTTGTCCTCCTGATTACCGAGCGTCTCGCGTGCAATAGCCAGCTGCGCGGCGAGTGAGCGCGCGGTCACCACCTGGCTCGCCACCTCTGCGACGATCACCCGTTCCAGATCGCCGACCGAATATCCCGCCGCCTGCAAATCATTGCGCGCGGCATCGACCGAGGCATCCAGCCGCCCGAACACATCGGCCTCCCACGCGAGATCTGCGCCAGCTGAGAACTGCACATCATTGCTGGCAAAATCGCCAACGTCGCGACCTGCGCCGCCACTTCCGGTGATTTGCGGCAAACGGGCCGCGCGGGCTTGGCGCAAGCCTGCCCGTGCCGCACGCAGCCGGGTTACGGCCTGCGTCAGATCGAGGTTGCTGGTTTGCGCCTGCGCGACGAATTCCTCGACCAGGGGGTCGTTCAGCAACACCCAGTAGCGATCAAGCGGAATGTCGGCCCCGGCAGGCTCGGCCAGAACCCATTGGTCCGGGATCGCCTGAGCGCTGGCCATCGCCGGCGGCGCGGCGCGCGGAATGGCGCAACCCGACAGAGCGAGCGCTGCGAGCGACAGCGGCACAATTCCGCGCGATACCGTAGCTCGGCCCCAAGGGCGATAAGCGGTCATGCGCGATCCCGAAATTGGTGATGAACCACGACGCCCGCCCCTGTGTTGCCGCGCAGATCAAAAGCGTTGCTCAGGCCGTCGGGACCAGAACAAAACTTCGCCAATGGCGGCCGTAAAATCATTATGTTGCTAACAGTCAGCCCCGATCCGCACAACGCAGTTTCGTCGGGCTGACTGCATCGCTCATCGAACAAGTGCGCGCCGCAGAGCTGTTAGCCCTCCTCGCCGCCCCCCTCATAGGCCTCGACAATGCGGCCCACGATCGGGTGGCGCACCACGTCAGCGGCGGTGAAGCGGATTGTGCCGAAGCCGTCGATGCCCTCCAGCCGCTCGACCGCGTCGTTCAATCCGCTCATCCTCGGACCGCCGGGAATATCGACCTGACGCGGATCGCCGCAGACCACCATCCGACTGTTCTGTCCAAAGCGGGTGAGGAACATCTTCATCTGTTCCTTGGTGGTGTTCTGCGCTTCGTCGAGGATGATGAAGCTGTCCGCCAGCGTCCGCCCGCGCATGAAGGCGATGGGCGCGATCTCGATCTCGCCATTAGCCAGCCTGCGCTCGACCTGTTCGGGCGGCATGCAGTCATTCAATGCGTCGTAGAGCGGCCGGAGATAGGGATCGACCTTCTCCTTCATGTCGCCGGGGAGGAAGCCCAGCTTCTCCCCGGCCTCCACCGCCGGGCGCGACAGGATCAGGCGCTGCACGCTCCCCGTGATCAACTGGCTGACCGCCTGGGCCACCGCGATATAAGTCTTGCCGGTGCCAGCCGGGCCAAGCGCAAAGATGATGTCATCCTTCGCCAGCGACCGCATATATTCGATCTGTGTCGCCGAGCGCGGCACGATCGTTTTCTTGCGCGTGCGGATCATAATCGGCGGGCCGTCCATCTCGCCCGAGATGATCCCTTCCAGCGTCGGTTCGGCCGACATCGCGATCATCGACTCCACCGCGCCCGCATCCAGCGCCTCACCGCGCGCCAGCCGGTCATACATGGTCTTCAATGTCTCGCGCGCCCGGGCGACGTCATCTTCAGGGCCTTCGATCACCACCTGATGCCCTCGGGCGTGGATATAGACGCCGAGCCGGTTTTCCACCTGCACCAGATTGGCATCGAACTGGCCGAACAACGGCCCCAGTAGCGCCTGGTTCTCGAAAGTCAGATCAACGCGCGCGCGCCGCGGTTCCGGAATGCCGCGCGGATCGGGCGAGAGCGCCGGGTGTCCGGCACGGGAGGGTCGTCGGCCCATAGGTTCCTTTGGCTGCGGCCGTGGGACAATCCCTCGTCCATGAGTCGTGAGGGTAAGCAGCCCTTCGCGCAAAGCAAGCAGGCTGCGGCGAGATGGTGGTGGATAGTCATCGAAACGCCATGTGCTTGCCATCGGGCGGGCCTAACGCGGTGCCTTTCGGAACGGACGGTTCATCCGGCATTCATGGCTAAAGTGTTGATATTTTGAAGAAGGAGTCGTCCTGATGAAGCACCTCTACACGTTCTTCGCCTTGGTGGCCGCTGCGGCCATCAGCGTCCCGGTCGCAGCACAGGAAAGCCAGGCCGAAAGCGCTGCGACAGACAGGACACCCTCAATTGCACTGGCCCCAATTGCATTGGCCAACGCCATCGCCGGCGAACCTGCCAAACGGCGTCCGCTTGCCCGCCTACGCTCACCGCTTTGCTTGGCCGTCGCGGCGCAGGATGAAGGCTTCGCGCGGACCGTAGCCAAGCGCATCATCGACAATGCCAAGGCTTCCGGTGTCAAAACCCGCCGCGCCGGGTGCAAACCCAATGCGCTGGTCACATTCTCGGACGATGCCCTCAACCAGATTTCCGCCTATCGCGCCGAGGGCCGTAAGGTGTTCAGGCGCATGAGCGAGCGCGAAATTGACGCCGCTCTTGCCGGGCGCGATCCGGCCTATGTGTTCCAAGCCGTCGAAGCGACCCCGCGGATCATGGAGGGTGATGCGCCGTGGCTGGATTGCGCTCAAAACTGGACAAAAGAACGCTCATACGTCCGCACGCCGGAGGATATGTTGAGCACGCTGGTGGTGATCGAGGCCGGGGCGATTGACGGTCTTAGCCCCGTGCAGATTGCAGACTATGCCAGCCTGCGCCTGCTCGCACCGACCGGGGAAGTTGCCGCAGATGGCGCGCGGACGCCCGACACGATCCTGTCGCTGTTTGCTGCCCCGGCTGAGGCCCCGAGCGAGATGACCCGCGCCGACCGCGCCTATCTCACATCGCTCTACAAGCTGCCGCGCACCGCTTTTGCCGCTGAAGTGCTGGAGGAAGCCGCGCAGGTCGCGAGCCGGTAGCGCTCTTTCAGGCGGGGGCGGAAATTACGCCCCTGAGCGAATTCGGGCCCGCGTCGGCGAGTGTCACTTCGACAAGATCACCAATTGCATAATCGCCCTCAAACCACACCGATTGCAGCCACGGCGACTTGCCGAGCCACTGGCCGGGGTCGCGGCCCGTGCGATCAATCATGACCGAGCAGGTCTTGCCGACACTCGCCTGATTGAAGGCATATTGGTGATGCGCGAGGCGGGCCTGCAAGCGTTGCAGGCGGTCGGCCATCACGTCTGGCGCAATCTGCCCCTCCATCGTCGCAGCAGGCGTGCCGGGTCGCGGCGAGTACTTGAAGCTGAAGCACGCAGCGTAGCGGACTTCGTCGACGATCCGCAGCGTGTCTTCAAACTCCGCCTCGGTCTCGCCCGGAAAGCCGACGATGAAATCTCCTGACAGCGCGATGTCGGGGCGCACCGCGCGGAAGCGTTCGATGATCCTCAGATAGCTTTCCGCCGTGTGCTGGCGGTTCATCGCCTTGAGGATGCGGTCATTCCCCGCCTGCACGGGCAAGTGCAGATAGGGCATGAGCTTATCCACCTCACCATGTGCGGCGATCAGCGCGTCGTCCATGTCGTTGGGGTGGCTGGTGGTGTAGCGGATGCGCTCCAGCCCATCGATCCGAGCGAGCGCGTGGATCAGGCCTGCCAGCCCGGTGCGGCGGCCCTTGTCGTCCTCGCCGCTCCAGGCGTTGACGTTCTGGCCGAGCAGCGTGATCTCCTTCGCGCCCGCCTCGACCAGCTTCTGCGCCTCGGCCACGAGATGCGGGAAGGGCCGCGAGATTTCCGCGCCGCGCGTATAGGGCACCACGCAGTAGGTGCAGAACTTGTCGCAGCCTTCCTGCACCGTCAGGAACGCACTGGGACCACGCTTCTTGCGCTGCGGGAGCGCGTCAAACTTGGCGATGGCGGGCATATCGGTATCGGTCGCGCGTTTGCCCTGCACCGCCTTGTCGAGCATTTCCGGCAGGCGGTGATAGGCCTGCGGGCCGACCACGATGCTGACCGCAGGCGCGCGCTTCATGATCTCCTCGCCCTCGGCCTGAGCAACGCAGCCGGCGACCGCAATCAGCGGCTGCTTGCCGGCCTGCTTGCCCGCAAAGACCAACCGGCCAATGTCCGAATAGACCTTCTCAGCGGCTCTCTCGCGGATGTGGCAGGTGTTGAGGATGACGAGATCGGCGTCCTCTCCCTCCGGCGCGGGCGCAATGCCGCGGTCCCCCAAAAGCTCGGCCATCCGCTCGCCATCATAGACGTTCATCTGGCAGCCGAAGCTTTTGACGCGGTAGGTTTTGGGAGGGACGGCAGCAGGTTTCATCAGGCCCGCGCCCTTAGCGCCGATGGCGGTCGCGTTCAATCGCCGCTGCGCCCGGCGGTTACCTGCGTTTGCCCTCGGGCTCGCGCAGGCTGTTGTGGACGCAGGGCTCTTCCGGCTTGGTGCCCGGCCCGGGGTGCGGCTTGTCCTCAGGCCCGCACTCCACGAAAGGCTTGGTGATGCCATTGGCTTTCATCACCTCGAAAGCGTCGCGGCTGGCATAGGCCGCGATCCAGGTGATGCAATCGGCCAGCGGACGCACTTTATGCTTGGTGATGCTGCCCTTGCGGGGCTCGCAATTGATGGTGAAGACATTGGCCGCAGGCGGCTCGCTGCTGCGCGCGAAGCGCCGCAGGATCTCGCCGCGTTCGTTGAAGACGGTTCGACGCAGGGCATTGGCGCGCACCTCGTCACGGTAGAAGGGCGAGGTGTTGAACAGGAAGGCGCGCACTTCGGGATGCGCGTTAGAAACCTCTGTCGCCAATGCACCGCCGAGCGAATGGCCGACCACTACCCACGGCAGATCATTGCCCAGCCGCTCGCGTTCGGCATCGAAATAGCGCAACGCCAGTTCGATCTGGTCATTGCGCAATGTGCCGAAGAAGATGTCGGAGAGGCCCTTGAAATCGGTGCCTCGGAAAGCGAGCACCCGCGCGACGGGCCTACGGGCCGCATCGCCGCCTGTGCCTGGCGCATACTGGTTAAACAGCTCGTAGCTGAAGCCCTTCCCCGCATCCTCGGGCGCGATCGACATATGCTCGATCCGCTGGAGCACCCGGCCCGGCTTGGCGAAAAGGTCATCGTCGCCGGTGTAGGCGTTGGTCGAGGCGACCACATAGGGCCACGCCTCGACCGCCGCCTCGCGCACAAAGCCGCACCACCCGCCAGGCTCAAGTTGGCAGGGGGAGCGCGACTGTGTGATGTCGGGCAGGGTGGCGCAGGCTCCCAGCAGCAGGGCACACAAGGCCACTGCCACCGAACGAATTGTCACCCCCTGGGCCCCTCGGTCCCCGTCAGGCCACCGTCGCCTTGACGATCTTGCCGGGGCTGCGCGGCGGTTCGCCCTTGGGCAGCGCGTGGACGTGTTCCATGCCGCTCGTGACCTGACCCCACACGGTATACTGCTTGTCGAGGAAGCGCGCATCATCAAGGCAGATGAAGAACTGCGAATTGGCGCTGTTCGGGTTCTGCGAACGGGCCATCGAGCACACGCCTTCGACGTGGGGTTCGGCGTTGAACTCGGCCGCGAGGTCGGGCTTGTCGCTGCCGCCCATGCCGGTGCCGGTCGGATCGCCGCCCTGCGCCATGAAGCCATTGATGACGCGGTGGAAGATCACGCCATCATAGAAGCCTTCGCTCGCCAGTTCGGTGATGCGCGCGACATGGCCGGGGGCCAGATCAGGGCGCAGCTTGATCACAACGTCGCGGGCTTCGCCGTCGCCGGTGTCGAGAGTGAAGGTGAGGGTATCGGCCATTTGTCTGTCTCCGCGTAACAATTCGGGCGGTTCTATAGCGCCCGTGACGAGCCTGTCACCCTCCCCGCTTGCTTTTCATAGGTCGCCACGTAAACGCCTCTGATATGGCCGAAGATCGCATCCACGACGACGACCTTGCCCTCGCCGATCACGGTGAGGGCGAAGTGCGTCCGGATGACCGGGTCAATGATGAACGCCATGACCAGGAAAACCGGCTCAAGCCCTCTTTTGTCAGCGCGGTTCACGATGCGCTGGCCGCGCGCGACAAGGGCGCGGTTTACGATCTGGTCGAACCGCTCCACGCCGCCGACATCGCCGACCTGATCGAACTGCTGGAACCGCGCGAACGCGCGCAGCTCGCCTCCACGATCAGCGACCTGATGACCGGCGATGTGGTCGCGGAACTGAACGATTACGTCCGCGAAGACCTGATGGACACATTGTCCGCGCAGGCTGTCGCAGTGATCGCCGAACAGCTCGACACCGACGATGCGGTGCAGCTGATCGAAGATCTCGACGAAGCCGATCAGCGCGCTGTCATGGCCGAGCTGGAGCCGGAAACCCGCGCGGCGGTCTCCAGCGCGCTCGCCTACCCCGAAGAGACCGCCGGCCGGTTGATGAGCCGTAACTTCGTTGCGGTCCCAGAACATATGAGCGTCGGCGATCTCATCGATTACCTGCGCGAAAACGGCGATATCGAGCATGACTTCTTCGAAGTCTTCGTGATCGACGAAGGACACCATCCGGTCGGCACCTGCGCGCTGAACTGGATCCTCACGACGCCGCGCTCCGTGCGCCTGACTGACCTGATGAAGCGCGACCAGACCCTGATCCCGGTGACGATGGATCAGGAAGAAGCCGCGCTGATGTTCCAGAAATACGCGCTGATTTCGGCGGCCGTGGTGGATGAAAGCGGGCGGCTGGTCGGCCAGATGACGGTCGACGACATCGTCCACATTATCTCCGAAGAAGCGGGCGAGGATGCGCTGCTACTGTCGGGCGCAGGCGATGGCGACATCAACGAGCCGATCCGAGAAGCCTATACTGCGCGCGTGCGGTGGCTGATCGCGAACCTTGGCACTGCGGTGATCGCCTCCTCCATCATCGCGCTGTTCGGCGCGGCGATTGAACAGTTGGTGGCGCTCGCGATCCTGATGCCGATTGTCGCCAGCATCGGCGGCAATGCCGGCACCCAGACGATGGCCGTGGCCGTGCGCGCGATTGCGACCAATCAGCTCACGCGCTCCAACACTCGCCGCATCCTTTGGCGCGAATTCCGCGTCGCGTTGCTCAACGGCGGCACTATCGCAATGCTGATCGGGGCGGCGACCGGCATCCTATTCACGCCGATGATGGGTCTGGTGATCGGCATGGCGATGATCATCAACATCGCGATTGCCGGGATTGCGGGCGTGGCTGTGCCGGTGATTTTCGAGCGGCTGGATCAGGACCCGGCGGTCGCCAGCAGCGTGTTCGTGACCATGATTACAGATTCGATGGGCTTCTTCGCCTTCTTAGGTTTGGCAGTGGCGATGGGTCTGGCCACGTTCTAACTCTCTCCCAAACGATAAAGGGAGAGAGTGATGGCAGGACGTGTGGCAGGCAAAGTGGTGCTGCTGACAGGCGGCGCGATGGGTCTGGGCAAGGCGGCGACCAAGGCTCTGATGGCCGAGGGCGCGACTGTCATCATCACCGATATCGACGAAGCGGCAGGCCGCGCCACGGCGGCGGAACTGGGCTGCGATTACCTCCATCAGGACGTCACCGACTGGGCGCGCTGGCAGGCGATCATCGCCGAGGTCGAAGCCAGCCACGGGCGGCTCGACGTGCTGGTCAACAATGCCGCGATCACGGTGTTCGGCTCCATCGCCGACATCTCGCCGGAGGATTTCAAGCGCTGTTACACGGTGGATGTCGATTCGATCTTCATGGGCTGCAAGGCGGCGATCCCTCTGATGGCCAAGAGCGGCGGCGGGTCGATCATCAACTTCTCCAGCGCGGCAGGCAACAAGCCCTCGCCCGATCTGGCCGCCTATAATAGCGCCAAGGCGGCAGTGGTGACGCTGACCAAGTCCATCGCGCTCTACTGCGCGCGCGAAAAGAACGGCGTGCGAGTGAACTCGGTGCAGCCCGGCACGATCCTGACCCCCAATGTCGAAAGCGTGATCGCCGGTACCCCCGATCCCGACGCCACCCGCGCGGCCTTCTCCATCGCCCAGCCGATTGGCCGCATGGGCGAGGTCGAGGATATCGCGCATCTCGTGGTCTATCTCGCCAGCGACGAGAGCAAGTTTGCCACCGGCGCGCCGTTCATCGTTGATGGCGGCCTGAGCATCGCGTGATGGGCACCGCGGACGACCGCTTCGCCATCATCGACCTCGCAGCGCTCTACATGCGCGGGCTCGACCGGCTCGATGGGGCATTGCTGGAGGCGCAGTTCTGGCCCGAGGCGCAGCTCGAATACGGGATTTTCAGCGGCGGCCCGGCGGATTTCGCCGCCTTCTGCATGGCCGCGCTCAAAGACCATGAGCGCAATCACCACATGCTGGGCCAGCACCTGATTGATCTTGTCGCGCCGGACGAAGCCTTCGGCGAGGTCTATTACCAGGCCTATCACCGGGTGCGCGACGAAGCCGGGGCCGCACGCGACCTGTTTATCGCGGGCCGCTATGTCGACCGGTACGAGCGGCGCGGCGGCGCGTGGCGCATGGCGTACCGCTCCGAGTTGGTCGACTGGGTGCGCGACGATCCGGCCACCGACGCGATGCTGGAAGCCGCTCCCTTTATAATCGGCGCGCGCAAGCCTGCTGATCCCCTCTACAACCGCCAGGCGATGAGACACCCATGACCCGACCCGATCTGACCGCCCCGTCCGACCCGGCGCTCGCCCCCGGCGAAGCGCGCTGTCCCGGCCCGTCGATGCAGGACATCCTCGATGCGGACGGCGACAATGCGCCCGCCGCGATGCGCGAGGAGGCCTATACCTTCCTTGGCGACACAGACGTGCCGTTTGCCCGTTATACCGACCCGGCGTTCCACGACCTCGAAATGGCACGGCTGTGGCCCAACGTCTGGCAATGGGCCTGCCGCGAGGAGCACATTCCCGATGTCGGCGATCGCTACGTCTATGACGTCGGGCATCATTCCGTGCTGGTGGTGCGCGGGGCCGACATGGCGATCCGCGCCTTCGTCAATTCCTGCCCGCACCGCGGGATGAAGTTCGCCGCTGAAGGCTCCCGCGGGGTCAGGCGCGCCAATATTCGTTGCCCGTTCCACGGGATGAGCTGGAACCTCGACGGAACCTTGCGGGAAATCCCCTGCCGCTGGGACTTCCCCCACGTGTCGGACGACACCTTCGGCCTCGATGAAGTCGCTTGCGACACCTGGGGCGGGTTTGTCTTCATACACATGGGCGACAATCCCCCGCCGCTCGCCGAGCAGCTCGAGGTGATGCCGGAGCATTTCAAGCTCTGGCCGATGGATGACCGCTATGTCGCGCTTCACACCGAAAAGGTGCTGCCGGCCAACTGGAAGATGGCGATGGAGGCCTTTCTCGAGGCCTTCCATGTGCTCGAAACCCACGCGCAGGCGGTCTACACTGCTGCGGACGCCAACGCGCAATACGACATCTTCGGAAAGCACGTCTCACGCTTCATCCATGCGATCGGCGTGCCCAGCCCGCACTTGAAGCAGGACATCAGCGAGCAAACCCTGTTCGGCAAGCTCGGCCGCGATCCCGCCGCCCTGCCGCCGGGTGCCTCGGCCCGCGCCGAACACGCGCGGTTGATGCGTGAGGAACTGGGCGCGGCCTTCGGCACTGACCTGTCGCAAGTCTCTACCACCGAGATGATGGATTCGATCGAGTATTTCCTGTTCCCCAATGCCTTCTTCTTCCCAGGCATCAGCATCCGCCTGTGTTACCGTTTCCGCCCGCTGGGGCCGGACGAGTGCCTGCACGAGATCCTCGTCCTCCAGCCGCTGCCCGCCAGCGGAGAACGCCCGCCGCCTGCGACACCGATCCGGCTGGGAGTGGAGGACAGCTACACCACCGTCCCCGGCTTCGCGCTCGCCGAGATCCTCGATCAGGATACCGACAACCTCGCGCTTCAGCGTGATGGGGCCAAGGCCTCGCGCAAGGGTGCGCAGACGCTCGGTAACTATCAGGAGGCGCGCATCCGCCAGCTGCAACTGACGCTCGACTCCTATCTCGCCGGTTGACACGCGCGCAGGGGCGCGTGACAGCGGGGCCATGCCGCTTCACCTGACCAAGATCGCCTTCGGGGCGAAAAGCTATGATCATCTCGAAGGCTGGTATGAGGGCCGCGGCGAGATCCGCCTCACCACCCGCAACCGGCCTACGCGGCACGAGGAAGTGGTGGGCGGCTCGCTCTACTGGATCATCAATCACGCCATCGTGGCGCGCTCACCGATTCTTGGCTTCGTAAAGACCGATGACGGACGCTGGGACATCGTGCTCGAACCCACCCTGATCCGGGTCCATCAGCAGGCCAAGCGCGCGCATCAGGGGTGGCGTTATCTGACGGACGAGAAGGCGCCCAAGGATCTCGCCGCGGGTGAGGATATCGGCGACGCGCTGCCCGGCAAGCTGGCGATGAAGCTGGAGCGGCTGGGGCTGGTTTAGCATTCTTGCGTCACCCCAGCGAAAGCTGGGGCCTAGGGCCTCGCACGCAGTGGTAGCCGCTCTAGGTCCCAGCTTTCGCTGGGATGACGATGTTGGGAGGGCTATCTCCTCCAGTGTCAGTCGGCATCCATCGGCCTGATCCGCGCGCGCCGCTGCTTTAGCCAGCGCTTGAAGAAGAACGCGATAGAAACTGCCACCACCATCGCAGGAATGAACCAGATGAACGCGAACAGCGCCAACTCCGCGCTCGTCCCATCGGTAACGAGCTTGTGGCTGTGCCACATGTGAACGAACATGCATTTGCGTCTGCAGGTGAAGCCATAATCTTCTGGCCAACCGATGTTGCCGGCAAGGCGGGCGAAAATCAGTCCATAGGCAAGGATAGGCGCCAGAATTGCTGCGAGAAGCAGGAAGAAACGCACCGGACCAAGCTGGCGAAACAGCGCTCCGATTTCCGTAAACGTCTTCATGGCAAGCGGCAGCGCGGCAGTGCTTTACTGGGCCGCCGCCCGCGTCTTTTCGGCCACCCGCCGCAATGCATTCACATAGACCTCGGGCGACTGCGCACCCGGGATCAGGAACTTGCCTTCCACAATCATCGCGGGAACGCCCGAGATGTTCATGTCCCACGCCTGCGCTTCCTCGGCGAGCACGCGGGCTTCGAGCTCAGGGTCGTCGAGCGCCGCCCTGGCCGCCGCGCGGTGCAGGCCGACGCTGGCGGCGATGTCGAGCAGCACGCCGCGGTCCCCCAAACGTTTGCGATCGTTGAAATGGGCGCGGAACAGCGCGAGTTTCAGAGCGGTCTGCACCTCGGGGCCGGCCTGCTCAAGCGCGAAGGTCAGCAGCTTGTGGCAGTCCCGCGTGTTCCACATCATCGCTGGGGGCGCTTCGCCCTCACCCTCGTAGGACAGCGACACCCCCGCCCCTTCCGCAATCGCCTTCATCTGGCCGCGCAGGGCTGCGCCTTCCTCGGCAGGGCGGCCATACTTGCGCTGGAGATGCGCTTCCTGCTCCTCGCCCTCGGCCGGCATCTGCGGGTTCAGCTCGAACGGCCGCCAGCGGATTTCCGCCGCGATTTCGCCTTCCAAATCGCTCAAGGCCTTGGTCAATTGACCGTAACCGATCAGGCACCACGGGCACATGACATCGGAATAGATGTCGATGGTGAGGCGATGAGCGGTCAACGGTCGAGCCACCAGGCGACCAAATGATGCGCAATCGCGAAGGGGCGCGGGAAATAGAGGAGTTCGGTGCCGTGTTCCCCTGCCGCGCGCGCCTCTTCCAGTTCGGCACGGGTGAACCAGCGCGCGTCTTCAAGTTCGGTGCGGTCGATGGTGAGTTCGGGATCATCCGTCACCGACGTGCAGCCGATCATCAGCTGGCTCGGGAAGGGCCACGGCTGGCTGGCGATGTATTTCACATCGCGCACCCGCACGCCCGCCTCTTCATGGATTTCGCGCGCCACGGCTTCCTCGATCGTCTCCCCCGGCTCGACGAAGCCCGCGAGCGCGGAGTACATTTTGGGCGGAAAGCGCGGCTGGCGGCCGAGGAGGAGGCGATCCTCATGCTCGACCAGCATGATCGTCACCGGATCGGTGCGCGGGAAGTGGTCCGCGCCGCAATTGTCGCAATGCCGCTGCCAGCCGCCCTTCACCGGCTTCGTGCCGCCGCCGCAGCGCGCGCAGAAGCGGTGCCGTGCGTGCCAATCGACGAGGCTCCTCGCCCCGCCATAGATCGCCAGATCGGGCGGCGAGAGCAGCTGCATCAGCTGCCATGCCGCAGGCTGCGCATAGGCCGGGCCTTCCGCGCCAGCAGGCGGGACGGGAGCAAAATGTGCCTTGCCGTCCATCATCCCGAGGAACACCAGCTCGGCATCCTCGGCCACATCGGCAAGGCTGCCCCAAACGAGGCCGCCCGCATCGTCCACGCCCGGCAGCAGCCCGTCGAGCAGCAGCACCCGCGCGCGCCAGTTCATCAGGCCCGCCAGCGCATCATCATCGACGCGGATATGATCCGCCCGGTCAAGTGGCGAGCCCGAGAACGCCATCGGCAGTGCAGTGGCAGGCGCGTGCATTACGCGGCTTTCTTTTTCTTGGCGCGCATGGCGGCAAGGTCGGCATCCATTGCGGCGATGAATTCATCGCGGATCGGATAGGCCTCGGACGGCATGTACTGCGTCCACAGGCACGAGCGCAGGTTGAGGTCAAAATCGACCGATGCCAGCGTGCCCGCAGCCCCGCCCCATCCGAAGGTCGCGCCCTTGGAGCGGCCACCTGCGCCGTGGCCTTCGCCCTCCAGCCAGCTGCCGGTGAGATCGACCGTCGCCGGGATCAGATCGGACACGCCCACGCGCACCGCTTCCTCGCTCATCACGAACTTGCCGTCGATCCTGCCGTAGCCGAGCAGCATCCGCAGGAAACGGTCGTAATCCTTGGGGCTCGACACCAGCCCGCCGCCGCCTGCGGGGACTTCCGGTGCATCAAGGTAGATCGAATTCGCCGCCGGATCGAGCGGGAAGACATTGCCGCCCAGCACGCCGATATTGTCGGTCAGGCGATGCGCCTCGCTGGCGGGAACCTGCATCCAGGTGCTGGTCATGCCGCAGGGATCGAAGATGCGCTTTTTCAGAAACGCCTCGAACTCCATCCCGCTCACCACTTCGATCACCCGGCCCAGCAGGTCGATCGAGCAGGAATAGCTCCACTTGGTCGCGGGCTGATACATCAGCGGCAGCTCGGCCAAGCGATCGGCCCAGGCGGCAAGGCCCGGTGCGGGGGTGACGACCGGGAAGCCGGGAATCGGCATCCGGCTGACCCGCCCGCCGACGAGGCCCTGTTCGTTGTAAGCGGCCTGAAGCGGCCCCTTGCTGATGATCTGATAGCCCAGCCCCGCGGTGTGCGTGAGCAGCTGGCGGATCGTGATCGGGCGGTCTGCGGGCACCGTATCCTGAAGATCGCCTGCCGGATCGACCAGCACCCTCATGTCGCGGAACGCGGGCAGGATCTCGGCCACCGGCTGATCGAGGCCGAGCTTGCCTTCGTCGATCAGGATCATCGTCGCCATGCCGGTGATCGGCTTCGACATCGAATAGATGCGGTAGAGCGAGTTTTCGTCCACCGCTCCCGGCTTGGCGAGCGACAGGTTACCGCCGCCGACGGTGTGGGCGTGATCTTCCTGCCGCCAGCCGAAGGTCAGGAGCAGGTTCGCCAGCTTGCGCTCGGACACGTAACGGTTCGCCATCGCGGCCACGTTCGGCCAGTTTTCGGCGACATCATGCGCCAGCAGCTGGCGTCCGAACGGCAGGCTGGCCAGCGCCGCCCCGCCAGCGAGCAGCGCGCTATGGCGGAACAGGGCGCGGCGCGTGAGAGCAGTCGAGGCGATGTCGTGAACAGGCATGAAGGAGAATCTCCGAAGCGAGGTTTGGTGCAGTGTCTGCGGCAGGCGGCGGCGCCGGTCAATCGTGGGGTCAATCGGAAGGGTTGCATTCGCGAGGTGTCTTGCGCATATAAGACACATGCTCAATGTTCTTGCCTATCTCATCGGCCTTGTCAGCCTGATCATCGTCATTCCGGCGCAGATCCCTCTGCTCGGCTGGGCCAACTGGTTTGCGCTGCCACTGATCGTGGTCGGGATCATCCTTGGCGCCTTGTCGTCCAAGGATGGTGGACGCAATTTCTGCCTCGTAGTGCTGCTGATTGCCGCGGTGCGCCTGACGCTGGGCGGCGGGCTCATCTAGTCTGCGGCGAGCGCAAGCTGCGCAGCCTTGGCGAAAAGGGTTGCGAGGCCCGCGTCGCCGATCCGGCTGACCGGCCACCACATGCCCTCGCCGAAGGGTTCGTGTTCCGTTTCCAAAGCCATCACAGTCAGCGTCAATTGCGCATGGGTGAAACCATGCCGCACAGCACCAAGGCTGCGCCATTCGCCTGCGAGCGGCCCTGTACCTGATCCGTCCGCGCGCGCCGTCCAGCCATCATCGGGCAGCGCGCGCATCCCGCCGAGCATCCCGGTGTCAGGCCGGGTGACGAGCCACACCTCGGAGCCGCTGGCGCGCGTGATCCAGAACGCTGTGCCCTTACGCTCCGGCACGGCCTTTTTCGCAGGCTTGACCGGCAAGCGCTCCGGCTCGCCCGCTTTGCGGCCCGCACAAGCTTCGGCCAGCGGGCAGAGCAGACAGCGCGGCGCGCGGCTGGTGCAGACGTGGGAGCCTAGGTCCATCATCGCTTGCGCAAAGTCGCCCGAGCGCGCGTCGGGCGTAATGGTATCGGCGGCGGCGCGGATGGCCTTGCGCGCCTTGGGCAGCGGTTCGTCGATGGCGAAGAGCCGCGCCACCACCCGCTCGACATTCGCGTCCACCACCACGGCGCGCCGCCCGAAAGCAATCGCGGCGATGGCGGCAGCGGTATAATCGCCCAATCCGGGGAGCTTCCGCAGCTCTGTCTCGGTGTCGGGAAAGCCGCCCAACTCGGCCACGGCGCGGGCGCATTTGAGCAGGTTGCGGGCGCGCGAATAATATCCCAGCCCGGCCCAAGCCGACATGACCTCCTCGTCTGAGGCCGATGCCAGCGCTTCGACCGTTGGCCAAATCGCGGTGAACTTCGCGAAATAGGGCTTCACCGCCGCCACGGTGGTCTGCTGGAGCATCACCTCTGACAGCCACACGCGGTAGGGCCAAGCGGGGTCATTCGGTGCCGCGCTCCCCGGCGGCACGCGCCACGGCAAATCGCGGGCGTGCTTGTCATACCACGTGAGCAGGTTGTCGGAGATGCTGGCAGTCACGCGCCGCCTATGGCATGGGGCAAGCACACATGGGAAGCTCGAAGAAAACCACGCCCAAACCCTACGCCCGCCCGCGCGGGACGGGCGCGCGTGCGATCGGTGATCTCATGCCCGAAATCGGCCGCACTGCCTTTCGCCGCTTCGGTTTTGTGCAAAGCTCGGTCGTCACTCGCTGGCCAGAAATCGTCGGCCCCAATCACGCCCGCGTGTGCAGCCCCGAAGCGATCCGCTTCCCCCCCGGCGAGAAGGCCGAGGGCATCCTCGATCTGGTGGTCGTCCCGGCCCATGCGCCGCTGATCACGCAGGTCATCCCCGAGATTATCGAGCGGGTGAACCGCTTCTTCGGCTACCGCGCTGTCGCCCGTGTCAAGCTCCGCCAGGGTGCGGTCACGCCGCCCCCCGATGGCCGCCCCGCCAAGCCCCCGCCATCTTTGAAGCCGATCCCGCTGGAATTGGGCGACAGCTTGCGCGATATCGGCGATCCGGAACTGCGGACCGTGCTCGAATCGCTCGCCCGCAGCCTAGGCAATAGCGAACCTGCCCCCTCACAGGATGACGACCTGCAATGATCAAGCCCCTCCTCCTTGCCGCTGCTGCGCTGGCTCTGACGACCGGCCCTGCGCTCGCCCAGCAAGACCTTTCGCGCCCGGACAGCAGCTTCCAGTCGAAGGACAATCCCGGCAACTGGCAGACCACGATTGCGCGCACGGATCGCGGGCACGTGATTGGCGATCCCAAGGCGGATACCAGGCTGGTCGAATTCATCAGCTACACCTGCCCGCACTGCGCCGATTTTGCCGCGCGCGGCGAGCCGGCGCTGGAGCTGGTGCTGCTGATGCCGGGCAAGATCAGCTTGGAAGTGCGCCCGGTGATCCGCAACGCGCTCGACCTGACCGTCACTTTGCTCGCCCAATGCGGCGATCCTTCCGGGTTCAAGAGCCGCCATCAGGCGCTGATGCTGGCGCAGGCCGATTGGCTGGGCAAGGCGCGCACCGCGCCCGAAAGCCAGCGCACGGCCTGGCTGCGGGGCGACAAGGCGGGCCGGATGAACGCGGCCAGCGCGCTCGGGCTGACGACGATGCTCGTCAACCGCGGCCAGTCGCAGACAGAGCTTGATGCCTGCGTGATGAATGATGTCGCCGCCAAGAAGTTGCTTGATAATGGCCGTGCGGATTTTGATGAGCTTGGCGTCAACAGCACGCCCAGCTTCGCGCTCGATGGCAAGCTGCTCAATGAGGTTCACAGCTGGGAAGATCTCTACCCGGTGCTCTCGGCCAAATTCAGCCCCGCGCCCGGCTAAGCGATTTGTTCACAGCCCTGATGCGGAATGCTTGCTGCATCGGGGCGTGAAGGGCTAGGTTCTCCCTCTTAGACATCCCAAGGATTGGTGCCACGATGACTGTCTCCCGCCTGTTTTCGCTCCCTCTGCTTGCGCTTGCACCGCTGATGCTGGCTTCCTGCGATGATGCCGCCACCGTTGACGGCGCGGCGAATGGCGAGGCGCTGCCCGCGATCGCTGCTCCGGCCGGTGCCAAGTGGACTGAGACGGTCACCGTCACACCCGAAGGCGGCTTCCTGCTCGGCAACCCCGATGCGCCTTTGAAGCTGGTCGAATATGCCTCGCACACGTGCTCGCATTGCGCCGAGTTCGCCAAGACGGGTAAGGAAACGCTCAAGAACCAGTATGTCGCCAGCGGCGTTGTCAGCTTCGAACAGCGCGAGGCGTTCCTCAATCCCTTCGACGTGGTGATCGCCGGACTCGCCCAATGCGGAGCGAAGGAGCAGATGCAGCCGCTGTCGGATGAAGTGTGGCAGAACCTTGATGCTGTGTTCGCCGGTCTTCAGGGCAATCAGCAGGGCGTTGAGGCCGCGGGGCAATTGCCGCTCAATCAGCGCTTTGTCGCGATTGCCGAGGCGACCGGGCTGCTCGAATTCTTCGCCGCGCGCGGGCTGTCCGCCGATCAGGGCCGTGCGTGCCTCGCCGATACCGCCAAGATCGAAGCGCTGGTGAAGACCGTCGAAGCCAATAACACCAACGACAAGATCGAAGGCACCCCGACCTTCTTCCTCAACGGCAAGAAGATCGACGGTACGACCTGGGAAGTGGTCGAGCCGCTGCTCAAAAGCGCGGGCGCGCGCTAAGGCAGACGGGCGGGGGCGAACGTCAGCCTGATGCAGATCCACCGGCTCAAGCTCAGCGGTTTCAAGAGCTTCGTCGAGCCGGCGGAACTGCGCATTGAACCCGGCCTGACCGGTGTCGTCGGCCCCAATGGCTGCGGCAAATCCAATCTGCTCGAAGCGATCCGCTGGGTCATGGGGGAAACCTCGGCCAAGTCGATGCGCTCGGGCGGAATGGAGGATGTGATCTTCGCGGGCACTTCGACCCGCCCCCCGCGCGATTTTGCCGAAGTGGTGCTGCACGCGCAGGATGATGGGGGTGAGGAACTGGTCGTCACCCGCCGGATCGAACGCGGGGCGGGTAGCGCCTACCGGGTCAATGGCCGCGATGTGCGGGCCAAGGATGTCGCGCTGACCTTCGCCGATGCTGCCACTGGGGCGCATTCCCCTGCGCTCGTCAGCCAAGGCAAAATCGCGCAGGTGATTGCCGCCAAGCCGACCGAACGCCGCGCGATGCTGGAAGAAGCCGCCGGGATCGCGGGCCTCCACGTCCGGCGCAAGGATGCCGAGGGCAAACTTAGGGGAGCCGAGGCGAACCTCGCCCGCCTCGAAGACCTGATGGCCGGGCTGGACGCCCAGATCGCATCGCTGCGGCGGCAGGCCAAGCAGGCTGAACGCTACACCGAACTCACTCACCGGATTCAGGCCGCCGAAGCCCGCCTGCTGTTCGCCCGTTGGCGCGAAGCAGCAGCCGCGGCAAAGGCGGCGCGCGCTGCGGCCGAGAGCGCCAGCGCGCAGGTTGCTGAGGCGCAAGCCGCCGTGGAACTTGCACAGAAGGAGCAGTCGGCCGCGGCCCATGCCTTGGCCGAAGCGCGCGATGAACTGGCCGACCGCCGCGATGATGCCAGCGCGCATGGGCACCGCATGGCAGCGCTCGCCGAGAAACTAGAGGCCGCCGAAACCCGCCTCGCCGATCTCGCCCGCCAGCAGCGGCGGTTGGAGGAAGACCGCGCCGATGCTGACCGGCTGACCTCGGCGGCGGTCGAGACGCTGGGGCGGCTGACCGGTGAACTCGCCGCCAGCCGTGCCGCCGTGAGCGACGCCGAGGCTGCCCGTCCTGCCCTTGCCGACAAGGCCGAAGACCGCGAACGCGCGCACCGCGCCGCCGAACTCGCGCTGGCGAAAGCCACCGCCGATCACGCCGGGGTCGAGGCCGAATGGCGCGTGGCCGAAGCGGCGGTGGAGCAGGCAGAGCATCGCCTCGCCCGGATCGAGGGGGAAGCGGCGCGCATTGCCCGCGCCCGCGCTGAACTTGCGGCGAGCGGCGACCCGGAAGCCGACGTCATTGCCGCGCGCGAAGCTGCTGACGAGGCCGCCAGCGCGGTCGTCCGCCTGCGCACCCGGCTGACAGCCGATCAGGCGCGCAAGGGCGAATTGCAGGCGCAGCGCGATGACGCCGCCAGCGACCTCGCCTCCGCCCGCGCCGAACTCGCCGGGATTGAGCGCGAACACACCGCGCTGGCCCGTGACCGCGAAGCCCGCGCCAAGCGTGAAGCCGGACGGCAGGGCATGGCCACCGCGCTCGACCGTGTGAGTGTCGCGCCAGGCTATGAACGCGCGCTCGCCGCTGTGCTGGGCCGCGATGGCAAGTCGCCGCTGGGGGCGCCTGCCGCTGCGCAGGAAGGACGGTTCTGGACCGGAGCCGTCGCACCTGCACAGGTCACCGACAGCCTGCTCGCCCGCCTCACCCAATGCCCGCCCGAACTCGCCGCGCGCCTTGCACTGGTGCACTGCGTTGAGACCGATGATGGCCGGACGCTCGGCCCCGGCGAATGGCTCGTCACCCGCGCCGGGCACCTGCGCCGCTGGGACGGCTTCGTCGCGCGCGGCGAAGGTGCTGCTGAGGCCGCGCAGCTCGAAGCCGCTAACCGCTTTGCCGAACTGGACGCCGCGCTCCCTCCGCTGCGCGAAGCGGCCGCCCGCGCCGAGGCCGAAGACAAGGCCGTGCGCGAAGAACTCAGCCAATTGCAGACCGCGCTGGTCGCGCAGGAACGCGGCATCGCCAGCGCGATCGAGACGGAACGCCACTCACTGCGCCGACTCGATCAGGCCGAAGCCGCCAAGGAACGCCTTGCTGCACGCCTCGCCGAACTGGCCGCCAGCGCCAGCGAGATCGAGACCCAGATTGCCGCCGCCAAGACCGATGTGACCGCCGCACGCGCGGCGCGCGAACGCCTGCCCGCCCGCGATGCCGAGCGCGCCGCGCTCGAAGCGGCGCAAGCCAAGAACGCCGCTGCCCGCGCTGCGGTGCAGGCCGCGCTCGCCGAACTCGCCGCGCAGGATCAGGCGCTGGCAGTAGCCCGCGAACGGCTCGCCGCGCAGGCCGCCGACCACGCCGGGTGGCAGGCGCGCTCCTCCGACGCCGAACGCCGCATGGCCGAGACCACCCGGCGCCTCGCCGAAATCGCCGAGGACCACGCCGTCCACGCAGCCAAGCCCGCCGCGCTGACCGCCGAAATCGAAGCGGGCGAAGAAGCACGCGCGCGGATCACCGCCGATCTCGCCGCCGCCGAAGCCGTAATGCGCGAGGCCGAAGCCCGCCAGCGCGCCGCCGACATGGCGCTGGCCGCGCGGACCGAAACCCTCGCCCAAGCCCGCGAAAGCCGCGCCAGCCTCGCCGCGCGGGCCGAGAACGAGGAACTGCGCCGCGCGGAAATGGCGCGCATCTCGGGCGAGCGCTTCCAATGCCCGCCGCCTTTGCTGGGCGAACGTTTCGGCTTTGCAGAAGGCGATCTTGCCCCCGCTGCCGATGAATCCACCGAATTGGAAAAGCTGACGGCCGCGCGTGAACGAATCGGGCCGGTCAATCTGGTCGCCGCCGACGAACTCGCCCGGATCGAGACCGAGCATGGCACCAGCGCCGAGGAACAGGCCGAACTGGTCGAAGCCATCGCCCGGCTGCGGGGCTCGATCGGTAGCCTCAATCGCGAAGGCCGCGAACGGCTGCGCGCGGCTTTCGAAGAGGTCGACGGCCATTTCCGCGTGCTGTTCACCCGCCTGTTCGAAGGCGGCGCCGCGCATCTGGCGTTGATCGACAGCGACGATCCGCTGGAGGCTGGCCTCGAAATCTACGCCCAGCCGCCCGGCAAGCGCTTGCAATCGCTGTCCTTGCTTTCCGGGGGGGAGCAGGCGCTGACGGCCACGGCACTGATCTTCGCCTTGTTCCTCACCAACCCCGCGCCGATCTGCGTCCTCGACGAAGTCGATGCGCCATTGGATGATGCCAATGTCGAACGCTTCTGCGACTTGCTCGATTCGATGGTGCGCGCCGCCACCACCCGCTACCTGATCGTCACCCACAACGCGGTGACGATGAGCCGGATGCACCGCCTGTTCGGGGTGACCATGGCGGAGAAGGGCGTGTCGCGCCTCGTCAGCGTGGATTTGGGAGAGGCTGCGCTGCTGGCGGCGGAGTAGGCTCAAGCCCCGAGTGCGGCCGCCAACCGAGCGCGGATCGACTTCAATGCGGCGATGGTTTCAGCCATGTCGGGGCTTTCGGTCACCATCAACCTTACGCCGGGTGTGCCATCGGAATCGGCATCGGCGCGGCGATCACCGCTGCGGCGGTCATCTGTGCGGCGGTCGAGATCGGATTTGCCCGCCGACCGCAGCACCGCTTCGGCGCCCTTGAGGGTATAGCCTTCGCGGTTGACCAGCCGGTCGATCGTTTCGACCAGCGCGACATCAGTGGGGCGGTAATAGCGCCGCCCGCCGCTGCGTTTCAGCGGTTTGAGCAGCGGGAACTGTGCTTCCCAATAGCGGAGCACGTGAGGTTTGATGCCCAGCGCGTCGCTGACTTCGCCGATGGTGCGCAGTGCGCTATCGTCCTTGCCGTCGTCGAAAGCTGTCATCAAACCTCACCTGTTCGCATGATTCCTTGGCTCGTTAGCCTTTGGAAATGCGTTCCTTGAGCAACTGGCTCGCGCGGAAAGTCATCACCCGGCGCGGCGTGATCGGCACTTCGACCCCGGTCTTAGGATTGCGGCCGATCCGTTCGTTCTTGTCACGCAGCACGAAGCTGCCAAAGCCTGAAATCTTGACGTTCTCGCCCCGCGAGAGCGCATCGCTCATCTTGTCGAGGATCGCTTCAACCATATCGAGCGACTCAGCTCGGCTGAATCCCATCTTGCGATTGATGGTCTCCGCCAGATCGGCGCGAGTCAAAGTGCCAACGGACCGCATCATGCGTATTCTCCTTCGCGGCGCGACCCGAAAGAAGACGTAAAGCTTACAAATTTCCTGCGGTTTTGCAATGCGATGCCCCGCGTAATGTTGAGTTTTCAGCAATAGTGTTAGTGAACGGGACAGTGTGTGCCCGCGCGCGTCACATTCGGATCAGGCTTGCACCCCAGGTAAAGCCGCCGCCCATCGCTTCGAGCATCACCAGATCGCCCGCCTTGATCCGTCCATCCTTGCGCGCGACATCCAGCGCCAGCGGCACCGATGCGGCCGAGGTGTTGGCGTGGCGGTCAACCGTGATGACCACTTTGTCGGGCGAAATGCCGAGCTTTTTCGCGGTCGCATCAAGGATCCGGGCATTGGCCTGGTGCGGCACGACCCAGTCGATCGCGTCAACAGAAACACCCGCGTCCTCAATCACTTCCCGTAGCACAGCGGCCAGGTTCACCACCGCGTGGCGGAACACTTCGGGGCCTCTCATGCGGACATGGCCCACGGTCTGCGTGGTCGAAGGCCCGCCATCAACATAGAGCAAGTCGTGCTGCGCGCCATCGGCATGGAGCCGGCTGCACAAGATCCCGGGCGCATCCTTGCCCGCGTTTTCGGCGCTGGGTGCTTCGAGCACCACGGCCCCTGCCCCGTCACCGAATAGCACGCAGGTGGTGCGATCTTCCCAATCGAGGATGCGGCTGAAAGTTTCCGCGCCGATCACCAGCGCGCGCTTGGCCATGCCGGTCTTGAGCAGCGAATCGGCAACGCTCAGCGCATAGAGAAAGCCCGAGCAGACGGCAGCGACATCGAAGGCGATCCCGCCATTGCAGCCCAGCGCGTCCTGCACCTTGGTGGCGGTGGCGGGGAAGGTGTTGTCGGGCGTCGCGGTGGCGAGCACGATCAGGTCGATGCTGCTGGCATCCACGCCCGCATCGGCCAGCGCCGCGTGAGCAGCGGCCGTCGCCAGCGTGGCGGTGGTCTCATCCGGTCCGGCAACATGGCGCTGGCGGATGCCGGTGCGCGCGGTAATCCATTCGTCCGAGGTGTCGACTCGCTCAGCAAGTTCGGCGTTGGTCACCACCCTGCGGGGCAGCGCCGAACCCGTTCCGAGTATCCGCGAACCATTCACGCAGGGGTCTCGCTGTCCTTGGACGAGGCGCCGCGCCCGTTCTTGCGCAGCGTTTCTTCGCCCAGTTGCGACAGGTCATGCGCGATCCGCTCGGTCAGCTTGTTCTCGAGCAGGCGCGCGGTCACCGCAACCGCATGGGCCACACCCTTGGCCGTCGCGCTGCCGTGGCTTTTGACCACCACGCCATTGAGTCCGAGGAACACCGCGCCATTATGGTTGTTGGGATCGAGGTGGTGCTTGAGCAGCTCGGTCGCCGGGCGCGAAACCAGAAAGCCGATCTTGGAGCGCAACGAGGACGTAAAGGCCTGACGCAGCAGATCGGTGACGAAGCGCGCCGAACCCTCAATCGCCTTGAGCGCGATATTGCCCGAGAAGCCGTCGGTCACGACCACATGGGTTTCACCGCGGTTGATCTTGTCGCTCTCGACAAAGCCGTCAAATTGCAGCGCCAGCGTCCCGCCCAGTGAAGCGGCGGTCAGCATCGCGGCGGCATCACGCAGTTCTTCGGTGCCCTTGATCTCTTCAGTGCCGATGTTGAGCAGCCGGACGACTGGCTTGTCGAAGCCGGTGACGATCCGCGAATAGGCCGCGCCCATCACCGCATATTGCACGAGGTTGCGGGCGTCCGCTTCGGTGTTGGCGCCCAGGTCCAGCATCACCACGTCATGCGCCTGCAAGGTGGGCATGATCGCCGCGAGCGCCGGGCGATCGATCCCCGGCATGGTGCGCAGGGCGAGCTTGCTCATCGCCATCAGCGCGCCAGTATTGCCTGCGCTGACCGCAGCGCCGGCATCGCCGGTCTTCACCGCGTTGACGGCAAGGCCCATGCTGGTGGTCTTGGCCCGGCGAATCGCCTTGCTGGGCAGCTCGTCGCCGCCCACCACGTCATCGCAATGGAGGATTTCGGAGGCCGCCCGCAGGTTGGGATGGTTGTCCAGCGCCGCTTCGATCCGCTGGCCGTCACCCACCAGCAGGAAATTGAAGCTGTCATGATCGCGGCGGGCCAACGCCGCACCTTCGATCATCACGCGCACGCCTTCATCGCCCCCCATCGCATCGATAGCGATACGCGGGAGGCTCATGATGCGTTACTCCGGTCTATGGTTCGGGCCACCGGCAATCAGCCGACGGCGACGACCTGACGCCCGTTGTAGTGGCCGCAGTGGCCGCAGATGTTGTGCGGACGCTTCAGCTCACCGCAGTTGCCGCATTCATGGAATGCTTCAACCTTGAGTGCGTCGTGCGAACGACGCATGCCGCGACGGGAAGGCGATACTTTTCTCTTGGGGACAGCCATGGTGGCACCAATTCCTCAAATAATACGTGTGTTCGCGCCACCGGCGCCATGATTCTCGAAGGCCGCCCTTAGGGCAAGGAGGTCGCTCGCACAAGCATCAGCACGTGCGCGCATTCCTTGGCCAGCAGTGGCGGGAAGGCGCGCGCTATAGCGGAAAAATCGCACGTTGCAACCCGCGCTGGCGCGCCCTAGCACCGTCGTCACATAATCGAGGGGATCTCAACATGACCGTGCTACCCGTAACGCTCGCCGCCGCGGCGGCGGCCGCTGTGCTCAACATCTGGCTGGGGATTCGCATTGGCGCCCTTCGCACCGCGCTCCAGATCAGCGTCGGCGACGGCGGGAGCGAGGCGCTGCAGCGCCGGATGCGGGCGCAGTTGAACTATGTCGAGAACACCGGCTTCGTGCTGGTGCTGATCGCCGCCATCGAGCTGGCAGGTCGAGGCAGCTGGTGGCTGGCCTACGTCGCAGCAGCCTATTTCCTTGCCCGGATCGCGCATGGCTTCGGCATGGACGGCGGCAAGGCGCAGATTGGCCGGATGATCGGCACGCTGACGACCATGCTGGTGCAGCTTGGACTGGCGGTGGTCGCCGTGCTGGTGGCAGCGAGGGTGATCTAGACCCTCTCAAGCGGAAGAAACGGCGGCGCGGGCAGTTCCACTCTGATCGCGTCGCCAGCCTGCACCATCCCGCCCGCCAGCACGATGCTCATGATACCGGACTTGCGGATCAGCGTGCCATCGGCCGCCTTGTCCAGCACGGCACTAAGCAGGCCGGGCTGAAAGGCCTCGATCTGGGCGCAGGGATTGCGCAGGCCTGTCACTTCCAACCGCACGCTCTCGCCGACCGCCAGCACCGTGCCGCGCGGAAGGGCGAGCAGATCGATCCCTTGCGTGGTGATGTTCTCGCCCAGATCGGCGGGGGCGACGGAGAAGCCCTTTGCCGCAACTTCGTCGAACAATTCGGCGTGGATCAGGTGAACTTGCCTGAGGTTGGGCTGCGTGGGATCGGCCTTCACCCGCGAGCGGTGCTTGACCGTGATCCCCGCATGGGCATCGCCCACGACCCCGAGCCCTTCGAGGATGATGATCGCCTCCACCACCTCCTTCGAGAAGCGGTGCGCGCCATTCCGCGCGACGGAGATCACTCGGCCTTCCATCCGCGGCCTCAGCTCAGTGCGTAGTCGCTCACAAACGCATTCGTTTTGCGCTCGCGGCCGAAGGTGCTCGTCGGGCCGTGGCCGGGGATGAACATCACGTCCTCTCCCAAAGGCCAGAGGCGCTGGGTGATCGAATCGATCAGGTCCTGATGGTTGCCGCGCGGGAAGTCGGTGCGCCCGATCGAGCCCTGAAACAGCACATCGCCGACAATCGCAAAGCGGCTGGGTTCGTGGAAGAACACCACGTGGCCGGGGGTGTGGCCGGGGCAGTGAATGACGTCGAGCATCAATTCGCCCACCGTCACCGTATCGCCGTGATGGAGCCAGCGGGTCGGCGTGAAGCTCTTTGCGACCATCCCCCAGCGCGGGCCGTCATCGTCCAATTGGTCGATCCAGAAGCGGTCATCCTCGTGCGGGCCTTCGATGTCGAGGCCCAGCTCGTCCGCCAGCATCCCCGCCTGTCCGCAGTGGTCGAGATGCCCGTGGGTGACGAGAATCTTTTCGAGGATAACGCCCGCCTTGGCGACGCCCTCTTTCAGCTTGTCGAGATCCCCGCCCGGATCAACCAGCGCGCCTTTCATGGTCTTGGTGCACCAGATCAGCGAGCAGTTCTGCTGGAGCGGCGTCACCGGGATGATGGCGGCGCGCATGGGCGGGATTGGCTTCAGGGTGTCGGTCATGGCTGGGGAATGGCGAGAGCCAATACCAATTGCAAGACCCGCCATGTCCCCCCGCCCCGGGCCCGACCCGGGGCCCCGCTACCTTCAGGGGCCGCAGAACAAGCGGGGCCCCGGATCAAGTCCGGGGCGGGGGGACATTGGAGAACGACATCACACCCGCCCCCCTTTCCACACAACCCGCCCGATAATCGTAACCTCATCCGCCGCCACCTCCACCGGCGGGTAGGCGAAGTTTTGCGAGAGCAGCACCACCCGGTCCGGCCCGGCGCTCGCCACGCGCTTCACCATCACCGCTTCGCCCAGCCGCACCACGTGGATGCCGTCGCGGAACGGGCGCGGGCTGCAATCGACGAGGATTTCGTCGCCGTCGTTGAGCAGCGGCTCCATCGAGTCCCCCTCGACCCGGATCGCGAATAGCTGCGCGCGGGCGAGGCCCTGTTCTTCCAGCCAGCGGCGGGAGAAGCGGAAGGTGTCGAACGCCGCCTCACCGCCCGCGACCCGGCCCGGCCCCGCTGACGCGCCGAGATCAAGCCGGGGCACCTCGCGCCAGTCGCCGGTCTCGCGCCGCCCAGGGGCTTTCACGTAGGAATTTTCCTGCGTCTCGCGCAATTCCACTTCCTCGATGCCGAGGAACCGGGCCAGCGTTGCGCGGTCCTGCTCCTCCAGCTTGCGCGGACTGCCTTTGCGAATAAATTGCTGAAGATAGCTAGGGTTGCGTCCGAGAAGTTCGGACAGCGCCGCCAAGCTCACCCCCCTCGCCTGCGACAATTCGAGCAGCCGCGCACGCGGACCAGTGATGGCATCACGGGTATTCTGGTGGGTTTCCTGCATAGGGATATCCTACACGAAGGATTTTTCCTAGACAAGTAGGAAATGGGATGGAACAAATAATGAACATCAGGCGAATCGCCCGGTGAATGCCAACCCAAACAGCACTTTAAAGGGACGCAAAACCATGCTGCTTCGGACCATCGAAACCTTTCTGCGAACTCATGCCATGCCCGCCACCAAGTTCGGGCGGCTCGCGGCCCATGATCCGCGCTTTGTGCTCGATCTGCGGATGGGGCGCATCCCCCGCCCCGATACCGAACTGCGCATCCGCGCCTGGATGCAGGGCTATGCCGATCGCGCGGCTGCTTGCACGCGGGAGGCCGCATGATGCTGACCGAATCCCTCCGCGATCCCTTCGCGCACATCTTCGCTGATTGCGATTCCATTGAGGTCAAATCGGTCGCCGCCCTGCGCCCGCGCCGCACGCTGGCTGATCGGGTGCGCGCCGCGCTGATGGCGCTCACGGGCGGCAGCGGCACGGTGCTTGTCCATACCGAAACGGCCTGGGCCTCGATCACCTTCGCGGGCACGCGCCACGAGGTGGTGCTGGAATTCTGCGGTGCGGATGCCGTCGCGGCCGGGGAGGCGTTGATCGAGCGGCTGCCTGATCACGAATTCGCGATTGCCCGCCAACTGGTCGCCGATGCGACAATCAACGCGGTCGATCACCGCTTCGGCGCGATGGAACGGCTGGAGGTGACGGCGGTGTTGCTGCTGCTGGAGGACGGGTGAGGGTGACCTCCCCCCCCGCAATAGCGAAAGTGTCAACTTCGTTTTTGGAGTTCAAGCATCTGATTTATTGAATAATAATCAAAAAATCGCCGGTTGACACGCTGTCAACTTTGTCAACTTCATCTTCGCCGGATCACCAGATTCCGGATCTCGCTCATGTCCTCCATGGCGAAACGCACACCTTCGCGGCCCAGCCCGGAATCCTTCACCCCGCCATAGGGCATATTGTCCACCCGGTAGCTCGGAACATCATTGATCACCACGCCGCCGACATCGAGCCGGTCCCACGCGTCAAACATCTGGAACAGGTCGCGGGTGAAGATGCCCGCTTGCAGGCCGAACTTCGAATTGTTCACCTCTTCCAGCGCCTCATCGAAGTGGTGGAAGCGTTGGAGGATGGCGAGCGGACCGAAGGCTTCCTCGTTCTTCGCCTTGGCATCATCGGGCACGCCTTCAAGCAGCGTCGCCTCCAGCATATTGCCGCGCGACAGGCCTCCGCCGCACAGGAGGGTTGCGCCTGCTGCCACGGCCTCGTCGATCCAGCCCTTCAGCCGCTTGGCCTCGCCGTCAGAGATCATCGGGCCGATGAAGGTGTCGCGATCTTTCGGGTCGCCTGCGATCAAGGTCTTCGCCTTCTTGACCAGCATCGCCTTGAAGGCGTCGTACACATCGTCGTGGATCAGGATGCGCTGCACCCCGATGCACGACTGGCCCGACTGGTAGAAGGCGCCGAAGATCACCCGTTCCAGCGCGTCAGAAAGGTCAGCATCCTTGTCGATGATCACCGCAGCATTGCCACCGAGTTCGAGTACGACCTTCTTCTTGCCTGCCTTGGCCTTGAGGTCCCAGCCCACACCGGGCGAGCCGGTGAAGGACAGGAGCTTCAACCGCTCGTCCTGCGTGAACATATCCGCGCCGTCACGGCTGGCGGGAAGAATGGAGAAAGCGCCTTCGGGCAGAATGTCGCACTCGGCCAAAACCTCGCCCATGATGATCGCGCCGAGCGGGGTCTTGGACGCGGGCTTCATCACGAAGGGGCAGCCGACCGCGATAGCAGGCGCGATCTTGTGCGCGGCGAGGTTGAGCGGAAAGTTGAACGGCGAGATGAAGCTGCACGGCCCGATGGGAACGCGCTTCCACATCCCCATGTAACCCTTGGCCCGCGCCGAGATATCGAGCGGCTGGACTTCGCCGTAATTGCGCACCGATTCCTCGGCGGCGATGCGAAAGGTGTCGATCAGGCGGGTGACCTCGCCCTCAGCATCCTTGATCGGCTTGCCCGCCTCGACGCACAGCGCATAGGCAAGTTCGTCAAACCGCTCCTTGAACCGCGCGACGCAGTGCATCAGCACGCCCTGCTTTTCATAGGAGGCAAGCCGCGCCATCGGCTCTGCCGCGCGCACGGCTCCGGCGATGGCCTCCTCGATCACATCAGGAGTGGCCAGCGCGGTGCGGAAGGCGACTTCGCCGGTGTATTTGTCAGTCACCGCGAGATCGGTGTTGGGCTGCACCGGTTTGTTGTTGAGGTAGAGCGGGTAGGTGGATTTGAGCTGGGGCATTTTCATCCTCCGTTCGGGCTGAGCCTGTCGAAGCCCTGCCCTTCTTCGTTCGCGCGGGACCAGAAGAAGTACAGCCCTTCGACAAGCTCAGGGCGAACGGAATTCGTGTTACAATTCCTTGCTCAGCCGCTTGATATCGTGGTTCAGGATCTGATCGTTCTCGGTATAGTCAACCGGACAATCGATCAGATGCACTCCCGGCGTGCTGAGGCAATGGGCCAGCAGATCGGTGAGGTGTTCGGACGATGTCACCCGGTGGCCGATCGCGCCGTAGCTTTCGGCATATTTCACGAAGTCGGGATTGCCATAGGTCAGGCCGAAATCGGCAAAACCCATATTGGCCTGCTTCCAGCGGATCATCCCGTAGGCATCGTCGCGCAGGATCAGCACGGTCAGGTTCAACCCGAGCCGCACCGCCGTCTCCATCTCCTGCGAATTCATCATGAACCCACCATCGCCGCAGATCGCCATGACCTTGCGATCCGGGTACAGCATCGAACTCATCATCGCACTCGGCAGTCCCGCACCCATCGTCGCCAGCGCATTGTCGAGCAGCACGGTGTTGGGCAGATACGCGCTGTAACCGCGCGCGAACCAGATCTTGTAGACCCCGTTATCGAGGCAGATGATCCCGTCCTCGGGCATCGCCCCGCGCACTTGCTGCACCAGATGCGGCGGGAAGATCGGGAAGCGCGTGTCGGCGGCGAGCGGTGCGGTGTGCGCGACCTCGGCCGCGCGATATTCCAGCATCCGGCGGAAGTCCCAGCGGCCTTGCGGCACAATGTCTTCCTTGATCTGCCAGATCGCGTTGGCGATATCGCCGATCACCTCGATCTGCGGGAAATAGACCGGATCGACCTCGGCCGTGCGGGTCGAAAGGTGGATCACGGTCGGCCCGCCCGCCTGCATGAAGAACGGCGGCTTTTCGATCACGTCATGACCGATATTGACGATGCAATCAGCGTCCTGAATCGCGCGGTGGACGAAGTCTCCGGCGGACAGCGCCGCGCAGCCCAGGAACAGCGGATGGCGTTCATCGACCACGCCCTTGCCCATCTGGGTGGTGACGAAGGGGATGCCGGTCTTGTCGATCAGTTGGCGCAGCATCCGCCCGGTCATCTTACGGTTTGCGCCCGCGCCAATGACGAGGATCGGCGCCTTCGCCCCCTCAATCGCCAGCACGGCCTGACGCACGGCCTTTTCTTCAGCCGAGGGCCGCCGCGCCAAGCTGGCGGGGATCGGCTGGCTGGCGGTCTGTTCCTCGGCAATGTCCTCAGGGAATTCGAGGTGGACCGCGCCCGGCTTTTCCTCCTCGGCCAGCCGGATCGCCTCGCGGACGCGGCTGGGGATGTTGTCGGCGCTGGCGAGCTGGTGGGCGTATTTGGTGATCGGCCCCATCATCGCCACGACATCGAGGATCTGGAACCGGCCCTGCTTCGATTTCTTGATCGGCTTCTGCCCGGTGATCGCCAGCGTCGGCATCCCGCCAAGCTGCGAATAGGCAACCGCCGTCACCATGTTGGTCGCCCCCGGCCCCAGCGTGGCGAGGAACACGCCGGTCTTGCCAGTGTGCCGCCCATAGGTCGCGGCCATGAACCCCGCGCCTTGTTCATGGCGGGTGAGGATCAGCTTGATTGTGTCAGACTTCGACAGGCTTTCGAGGAAATCGAGGTTTTCTTCACCCGGCACGCCGAAGATGTACTCGACGCCTTCTGCCTCAAGACACTTGATGAACAGGTCCGAAGCCTTCTGTGTGTCGCTCATGCTCGCAAATCCCCCCTTTGCTGCGATCAGCCCCCAAGCCCGTTAGCGTGCGTCTGTGACTGCTGCGTGATGGCGGAACAACTGCAACAGGTATTGCAGAAAAGCGCCAAAGCGCACAGCAGCAATGTCGGGTCGAGGCGATCAGTAGCCGAGGCGCGGATCGAACACCGGGGCGACCGGCTCACCCCGCAGATATTTCCCGAGATTGTCGAGGAAGCGGTCGCCGCTGCGCAGGAACATCTTGCTCTGCGCGCGGCCCGACAGGTGCATCGAAATATGCGCGTTATCGAGCGCCCACAGCGGATGATCGGCGGGCAGCGGCTCGGGCGAGGTGACGTCGAGGAACGCCGCACCGATGGTCTTCTTTTCAAGGGCTTCGACCAGCGCGGGCTGATCGATCACACTGCCGCGCGCGATGTTGACGATGACGGCATCGGATTTCATCGCGGCCAGCTCCGTAGCCCCGATCATGCTTTCCGTTTCCGGCGTGGCGGGGACGGCGAGGATGATCCAGTCGAACTCACCCAGCCGCGCGCGCCAGTCATCGGGGCCGAGGGTGTTGGGGCCGGGCGAGCGGCGGACAACGCTAACTTCGACGTCGAAGGCGGCAAGGCGCGGCTCGATCAGCTTCCCGATCGCGCCATAGCCGAGCAGCAGCGCCTTCGACCCCGCCAACTCGCGCTTGCCGGGCGAATCGAGCAGCCATTCATGTCGGTCCTGCGCGCGCACCACCTCGCGGTAGCCCTTGGCGATATTCAACATACCCATCACCACATATTCGGCGATGGTGATGGCGTTGATCCCCGCCCCGTTGGTGACGGTGATGCCGCGCTCGATCAGCACATCCATGGGAAGGAAATCGAGCCCGGCGTAGATCGAATTGAGCCACTTGAGCTTCTTCGCCGCGCGCAGCGTTTCAGCCATCGCCTGCTGATCGTTCATATCGAACCAGCCGATTTCGGCCTCGGCCACGGCCTCCATCGCCTCTTCGTGAGTCATGAACCAGCGCACCTCGAGGCCTTCCGGCAAGCGGTGTTCGAGCATCGGGCGGATCAGGCCGGAGATAGCGAGGATGGTCATGCCGACCGCGTTACTGCCGGAAAGCGAGCCACGCCACCCCTGCCAGAACTGGCAACCCCGCCAGATCGACCTGCGCGATCTTGCGCAGCGGCGCAGGCGATCCGGCCTGCCAGTAGAGGATAAGGAAGCTCACCATCCTGATGCCGACCACCAGCACGGCCAGCCGCCGTCCCTCGGGGACGAAGGCGGCGAAGATACAGGCGACGAACACCGCAAAGAACAGCCCCGCGCGGTGCTGCATGAGCAGGAACAACGGATTGTCCGGCTGGAGGCGGTAGAGTGAGGTCAAGGTCGCGGGCCGGAACAGCGCGAGCGCGGGCATAGCGTGGATCGCAGCGAGCATCAGCCAGAGAATCAGTTGCATCATGCAACTAATTTTAGCGTGCCGCTATTGACCTTTCCACCCCCGCCCCGGGCTTGGCCCGGGGCCCAGCTATTCTTGCAGCGCAGTCGGGGCCCCTGCTCGGGGGCCGGGGTGAGGGAAGGCTAAGTCAGCCTCCACTCCCAGCCAAGCGTATCGCCGTCCATCACCTCGACGCCTTGCGTGCTGAGTTCGTCGCGTATCGCGTCCGAGGCGGCGAAGTCCTTGGCGGCGCGCGCTTCCTTCCGGCGGGCAAGCGCGGCTTCGATGTCGGCTTCGGTGATGGTCGCGGCCTTAGGCCGGATGCGCAGGTCAGCGCGGGTCAGCGTAAACAGGCCGAGGCCCAGCACCGCGTCCATGTCTTCAACCACCGCGCGCTTGATCCCGGCATCGACCTTTTTGACCGCGAGCGCCTCTTCAAGCGCCGTCAGTGCGATCGGCGTGCCCAGATCATCCGCCATCGCTGCGTCAAACTTGGCCAGAACCGGCACGAATTTCGGATGCTCTGCCTCGGGTCGCGGCAACACGTCGGTGAGCGGCCCAGCCGCCATCACCATTCGCTTCAACCGCGTCAGCGCCGCGCCCAAGCCTTCCCACGAGAACTCCAGCTCGCTGCGATAATGCGCCTGCAAGCACATCAGCCGGTACGCCAACGGGTGATACCCCCGGTCGATCAGCAATTGCAGCCGCAGGAATTCGCCCGAGGACTTCGACATCTTCCCTGATCGCTCGACGAGGAAGTTGTTGTGCATCCAGATCTTCGCGCCCGAGTTGCGCGGATCATCCAAGCCATTGGTGCAGCAGAACGCCTGATTCTGCGCGATCTCGTTCGGATGGTGGATTTCGCGATGGTCGATCCCGCCGGTGTGGATGTCGAAGGGGAAGCCGAGCACTGCGCCGCTCATCACCGAGCATTCGAGATGCCAGCCCGGCGCGCCTTTACCCCATGGCGAATCCCACTCCATCTGGCGACTCTCGCCTGCCGGAGTCTTGCGCCAGATCGCGAAGTCGGCAGCGTTGCGTTTATCCTTTACAGGATCAATCCGCATGTGCGCCTCGTCCGCCTCAGCCAACTGCTCCTGCGCATGGCGACCAGCGAGAAGCGCATAATCGGCCACGGTCGACACATCGAAATAGAGCCCGCTGTCGAGCTCGTAGCAGTGCCTGTCCGCGATGCCCTTCGCAAACTCGATCATCTGCGGGACGTAGTCGGTCGCGACCGTCCACTGCGCCGGCTGGCGGATATTGAGCGCCTTTACGTCCGCCCAATAGGCCTGCTTGTAATGCTCGGCGATGTCCCAGATCGACTGCGCGCGTTCGGCAGCCATCTTCTCCATCTTGTCCTCGCCCGCGTCGGCATCATCGGTGAGGTGGCCCACATCGGTGATGTTGATCACGTGGGTGAGCTTGAGGCCCTTCCACGTGAGCGTGCGCCCCAGCACATCGGCAAACACATAGGCGCGCATATTGCCGATATGCGGGTAGTTATAGACTGTCGGCCCGCAGGTATAGACGCGCGCCTCGCCTGCGTGGACGGGCTCGAACACCTCGGCTTGGCGGGTGAGCGAGTTGAACAGCTTGAGCGGCGTATCGGTCATGGCGCGGGCTTTTGCCCTATTCCGTCATCCCGGCGCAAGCCGGGATCGCGCGCTGCCAAGCGGGAGCGTGCGGCCAGCGACCCCGGCTTGCGCCGGGGTGACGGGATTCATTCAAACCCGATGAACTTCACGTGCTCCTCCAGCGGCAAACGCTGGCGCTCGAAATTGTTCAGCGGCGCGTCCGGGTCGCGGTAGCCGATCGCCATGCCGCAGAAGAACATGTAGCGTTCGTGATCGAGGCCGAGGAAGTCGCGGATCGTGTTCGCGAAAATCGCCATGTATTCCTGGAAGCAGCTGTCCAGCCCCTCCTCGCGCAGCAACAGAGCGACGGTCTGGAGCCACATCCCCACATCCGACCACTGCGGCTCCTTCATCAGGCGCGGGAAGTAGACGAACAGCACGGCGGGGGCATCGAAGCTGGTGGTGTTGCGCGCCATCGCGGCCATGCGCCCCGCGCCGTCATCGCGGGCAATGCCCATAGCGCCGAACATGCCGGCCGAGACCGCATCGAGCCGCTTTTTGTAGGCTTCCTCGGTGCCCGGCGCGGCCCAATCATACTCGGCGGCCTTAGGGCCCTCGGCGATCATTTTCGCCTGAAGGTCCTTCAAGGGCTGGCCGGTGACGATGCTCGCTTCCCACGGCTGGTAATTGCAGCCCGAGGCCGCCCAGCGTGCCTTGTCCATCACGCGGGTGAGGGTTTCCAGATCAACCGGCTTGTCGAGAAAGGTGCGGATCGAGCGGCGGCTGGTGACGGCTTCGGTAATTGTGGTGGCGATGCTCATTTTCGTTTTGTGCCCTTCTCATCCTCAAACAGCTCCGCGAGCTGTTCCATGATCGTCCCGCCCAGCTGTTCCACGTCCATGATCGTCACCGCACGGCGATAATACCGCGTCACGTCGTGGCCGATGCCGATCGCCACCAGCTGGACGGGCGAGACCTTCTCGATCCACTCGATCACGGAGCGCAGGTGCGCCTCAAGATAGCCCGCCGAGTTCACGCTCAATGTCGAATCATCCACCGGCGCGCCATCGGAGATGACCATCAGAATGCGGCGTTCTTCGGGGCGGTAGAGGAGGCGGCTGTGCGCCCAGATCAGCGCCTCGCCGTCGATGTTTTCCTTCAGCAGCCCCTCGCGCATCATCAGCCCGAGATTGCGGCGCGCACGGCGCCACGGTTCGTCGGCCTGCTTGTAGATGATGTGCCGGAGGTCGTTGAGGCGACCGGGGTTCTGCGGCTTGCCATCGGCGAGCCAGGCTTCGCGGCTCTGCCCGCCCTTCCACGCGCGGGTGGTGAAGCCGAGAATCTCGGTCTTGACCCCGCAGCGCTCCAAGGTGCGCGCCAAAATGTCGGCGCTGATCGCGGCAATGCTGATCGGACGGCCGCGCATAGAGCCCGAATTGTCGATCAGCAGCGTGACGATGGTGTCCTTGAACTCGACATCGCGTTCAACCTTGTAGCTCAAGGCCGTGCCGGGCGAGATCACCACGCGGGCGAGGCGCGCGGCGTCGAGCACGCCCTCCTCCATGTCGAAATCCCAGCTGCGGTTCTGCTGCGCCATCAGGCGGCGCTGCAAGCGGTTGGCGAGCCGCGTCACCACGCCCTGCAATCCGGTCAGCTGACTATCGAGATAGGCGCGCAGCCGGTCGAGTTCCTCCGCATCGCACAAATCAGGCGCGGCGACTTCTTCGTCGAAGCGGGTGGTGAAGGCCTTGTAATCGACACTTGCGGGGACTTCGGCCTGCGGACGGTTGGGGCGGACAGGCGCGTTAGACGCATCGCCATCGTCTCTCGGCTCGCCGTCCGACATGTCGCTGTCGGTCTCGCTGTCGGAGCTTTCTTCGCCATCGCCGTCGCCTTCGGCCATCTCACCAGCCATTTCGGCCGCCTGCGGATCGCCCTCGCTCTGGCTGTCGTCCTCGCCCTGGCTGTCATCCTCCGGGCCGTCCTCGTCATCGGGCGAATCGCTGTCGCTCTCGTCGGGCGCGTCGGTCGGGCGGGTGAGATCGAGTTCGCGCAGCATGTCGAGCGCGAGCTTCTGGAAGGCCGCCTGATCGCCCAGCTTTTCCGCCAGCGCGCCGAAATCCTTGCCGACCTTCTCTTCAAGGAAATCGCGCACAAGCTCGATCCCGCCCTGCGCGCGCGCGGGCACGGCCTCACCGGTCAGCGCCTCGCGCACCAGCAGCGCGAGCGCGGTCTGGAGCGGCACTTCGGCAGAATTCTGCGCCCGCACGATCTTGTCGGAAGCGGTGCGCATTTCGGTCGCCGCGTCGAGATTGGCCTTGATCCCGCCGAAGCGATTGGCACCCAGCGCCTCGTAACGCACCTGCTCAATCGCGTCATAGCACGCCCGCGCAATGGGTTCGGGCGGCGCGGATTTAGCGTGGAGCGCGGCGTTGTGGTGACGCAGCTTCAGCGCGAACGAATCCGCAAACCCGCGCGCCTCGGTCACTTGATCCTTGGGCAGATCACGCCCCGGCAGCGGCACACGGAAGCGATTGCCCGCCGCGCCGGGCACATCCGCGCTCCACGCGACCTCGACCTCCGCATCGCGCGCAATCGCCCGCGATGCGCCGGTCAGCGCTTGCTTGAACAGATCGAGCGGGGACTGGTCAGCCATTATCCGTTTTCTTTAGCAACTAACTTCGCGCCCGGAAGCCCAAAAGCGCCCCCGCTCGCAAAAGTCACAGGATCGACTGACCCGTCTTGGCCCAATCGGCCATGAAGCCTTCGATGCCCTTGTCGGTCAGCACGTGCTTGAACAGGTCGTGGATCACCTTGGGCGGCGCGGTCATGACGTCGGCGCCGATCTTGGCGGCTTGCAGCACGTGCATGGTGTGGCGCACCGATGCGACCAGGATTTCGGTGGCGAAATTGTAGTTGTCGTAGATCAGGCGGATGTCCTCGATCAGGTCCATCCCGTCGAACCCGTTGTCATCATGCCGCCCCACGAACGGCGAGATGAAGCTCGCGCCCGCCTTGGCCGCCAGCAGCGCCTGATTGGCCGAGAAGCACAGCGTGACGTTGACCATCGTGCCTTCCGACGAAAGCGCCTTGCAGGTCTTCAGGCCATCCACCGTCAGCGGCACCTTGATGCAGACATTGTCGGCGATCTTGCGCAGCACTTCGGCCTCTTTCATCATCGTCGCGTGATCCAGTGCGACCACTTCGGCGCTGACCGGGCCATCCACGATGCCGCAGATTTCACGGGTGACTTCCATGAAATCCCGCCCGGACTTGGCGATCAGCGAGGGGTTGGTGGTCACCCCGTCCAGCAGGCCGGTGGCGGCGAGTTCGCGGATCGGTTCGATCTCGGCGGTGTCGACGAAGAATTTCATGGGTTCACTCCGGCAAATTACGATAGCCAGCGCCACATGGCGGGCCTAGGGGGCGCGCATGACACGATGGCCGATGCGTTTCGGGATGCTGCTTGCCGCCACACTGGCGGCTTGGCAACCATCGAAAGCCCATGCTGCCGATGAAGACGTGCAATTGTGGCAGTTCGTGTTCCTGACGGCCGATCTCGACAAGGACACGCGGCTGACTGTCGATGCCACCCACCGCTGGCGCGAAGACGCGCGCGGGGATGAGCAGCAAACCATCCGCTTCACCATTGAGCAAACCGTGGCGCAAGGCGTGCGCATCGGCGGCGGCGGGGCGGTATTCGATGCGGGCGGCACGACAGAAATCCGCCCGCACCAGCAGATCGTGCTGACCGAAGGGCGATTCGAATTTCGCACCCGGTTCGAACAGCGCTTCTTCGATGGCGCTGACCGGGTCGAGCTGCGCCTGCGCCAACGGGTGCAATACAACCAGCCGCTGGGCGATGGTTGGCGCGCGAGCGTGGGGGGCGAATGGCTCGGTCTGTTGCAGGGGCGCAATGACGGAGAAGGCGCCTCGACCGAGCAATGGCGCGCGCAGGCGGGCGTCGCCTACCGCATCAATGAACGGCTGGAAGTGGGCGCGAATTACTGGCTAATCGCCTCTCCGCGTGGCGACCGTCCGGCGCGCTATACGCACGTGCCGCAAACGACGCTCACCTACCGCTTCTAAATCCGGCTGAGCCCGCCGAACACGCCGATGAGCATCGGATCACGCGTGCTTTGCGGGTTGGCGCGGATCGCGGCTTCCTCGCGCGCGATTTCGCCCCAGATAGCGTTGTCCACTTCCCGGCCCAGCCGGTCGGCCACGCCTGCGGCATCCACTCCGGTAAGCGCACTCAGCGCCTGCCCGATCAGCGGATCGCGGCTCAGCCGGATCGCCTCGCCCAGTTCCGGCACCACCGCATCGATAAGCGCCGGGCCGACTTCGCCGCGCAGATAGCTGCTCGCGGCATCCGGCCCGCCCCGCACCAGCGCGATGGCGTTGTCGAAGCCGATCATCTGGATCGCGTCAGTCACCACCGGCGCGGCGCGAAAGCTCGCGTCGATCGCGAAGGAGGCAAAGCGCTCCTCCAGCCGATCCTTGACCAGCGCCGAGGTGAGAATGCGCGACAGCACATCGCCGCGCGTGCCCATCAGGTTGGCCAGCCCAAGCTGCGCCACCTGCTCGTCCCAGAACCCGCCCGGCGCGGTCAGACGCGCAAAGGCGTTCTCGGATGCGAGCAGCAGCAACCGCCGAACCGCTTCGACCATCGAAAAGCCGCCGGTGCTTGCGCAGCCGGGGAGCAGCAGCAAGGTCGCGCCGCCCGCGGCTCCGGCGAGCAGACTGCGGCGGGTTGGGGTGAAGTTCGCGGTTGTCATTTTCTCGGGTCTCCCAGCTTGCCCTTGTCCTTTGCCAAGCCCCATATGGCGGCAACATGAACCGCGTCCGCCTGTTAGTTTTGAACGCTGCGCTTGGCCCGCTGGATTACCGGCTGCCCGAGGGCGTCAGCGCGCCTGCGGGAAGCGTCGTTATCGCGCCGCTGGGGCCGCGCAAGGTGACGGGGATCGTGTGGGACGAGGGGCGCCTGCCGGGGGACGAAATCGCTTTCGAACGTCTGCGCCCCATACTGGAAGTGCTGCCCGTCCCACCCCTGCCCGCGCCGCTCAGGCGGCTGATTGAGTGGACCGCGGATTACTACTGCGCGCCCCTCGCCAGCGTCGCGCGCATGGCGTTGTCGAGCGGCGGCGCATTGGGCGGGCCAGCGACCTTGACAGAATACCGGCTGACGGGCGCGGAAGGCTCTGGGCGGCTGACTGCGCAGCGCAAGACCGCGCTGGAGAAGCTCGCAGGCCAGCAGGGCACGATGCGAGAGCTCGCTGCGCTGGCGGGCGTTTCGGAAGGCGTGCTGCGCGGCATGGCGGGGGCGCGGTTGCTCGAACCGGTTGTGGTAAATGTCGACCGCCCCTACCCGCCCGCCGATCCCGATCATCACCAGCCCGACCTTTCGCCCGATCAGCAGGCGGTCGCGGCGATCTTCACCGATGCCGTCAAGACGCGCGCCTTTGCCCCCTTCCTGCTCGACGGGGTGACGGGTTCCGGCAAGACGGAGACCTATTTCGAGCCCGTCGCCGAGGCGATCCGGTTGGGGCGGCAGGTGCTGGTGCTGCTCCCCGAAATCGCGCTGACCGAGAACTTCCTCAGCCGCTTTACCGCGAGGTTCGGCGCGGCGCCGGTGCTATGGCATTCCTCGCTCAAATCGACCGAGCGGCGGCGGGCCTGGCGGGCGATTGCGGATGGCAGCGCACAGGTCGTAGTCGGCGCGCGCTCGGCGCTCTTCCTGCCCTACGCCAACCTCGGGCTGATCGTGGTCGATGAAGCGCACGAGATCAGCTTCAAGCAGGATGACGGGGTGCGCTACAACGCCCGCGATGTCTCGGTGATGCGGGCACGGTTCGAGGGCGTGCCGGTGATCCTCGCCAGCGCCACCCCGGCGCTCGAAAGCCTGCACATGGCGGATATCGGCGTTTACACGAAGCTCGACCTGCCCGCCCGCTTCGGCGGTGCAAGCCTGCCGACGGTGCGGCTCGTCAACTTGACCGAGGAAAAGCCCGGCAGCCAGCGTTGGCTCGCCGGGCCACTGGTCGAGGGGTTGCGCGACCGGCTGGCGAAGGGCGAGCAATCGCTGCTGTTCCTCAACCGTCGCGGCTATGCCCCGCTGACCCTTTGCCGCAATTGCGGGCATCGGTTCAAATGCCCGTCGTGCAGCGCGTGGCTGGTGGAGCACCGCCTCTCCGCCCGCCTCGCCTGCCATCATTGCGGGTTCGAGACGCGGGTGCCCGAAGTCTGCCCGGAATGTGGCGAGAGCGACTGCCTTGTCGCCTGCGGCCCCGGTGTGGAGCGGATCGCCGCCGAAGTCGCCGACCTATTTCCCGAGGCGCGGGTGGCGGTGGCGACCTCCGACACCCTCAACACCCCCGAACGGGCGGCAGAATTCATCGCGATGGCGGAAGGCCGCGCAATCGATATCATCATCGGCACGCAGCTCGTGACTAAGGGGTTCCACTTCCCCGAACTGACGCTGGTGGGTGTGGTCGATGCCGATCTCGGCCTTGAAGGCGGAGACTTGCGCGCGGGCGAGCGCACCTTCAGCCAGATCGCGCAGGTCGCAGGCCGCGCCGGCCGGGGGGCCAAGCCGGGCGAGGTGCTGATCCAGACCCGCCACCCCGACGCGCCGGTCATCGCCGCACTGGCAGGCGGCGACCGCGATGCTTTCTACGCCGCCGAAACCGCCGGGCGGCGCGATGCGGGCGCACCGCCGTTCGGGCGCTGGGCGGCAATCATCCTGTCGAGCGAAGATGAGAAGGAAGCCCGCGAGGCCGCGGTGCGATTGGGCGATGTGCGGCCCCGGCTGGCCGACGTGCAGATCCTCGGCCCCGCCCCGGCCCCTCTCGCCTTGCTGCGCGGACGCTATCGCTATCGCTTTCTGGTGAACGCCAAGCGCAGCGCCAATATTCAGGCCGTCTTGCGCGACTGGATCGGCGCCGTGAACTTCGCCCCCGGAGTGCGAGTGGGCGTCGACATCGACCCTTACAGCTTCGTTTGATCTCATATTTACAGATGCTTGTCCGATGATATGATGTGACACATGGTGTCGCGCCTATTCCTGCTGCTAGTCCTGTCCCTCGGCCTTTCTGCTCCCGCTCATGCGAACCCATGGCTGCGCGCCGAAAGCGAGCATTACATCGTCCACGCGCAGATAGAGGAAGCCGAACTGCGCGCGCTGATGCAGACGATCGAGGACTTCGACCGTGTGCTCAATGGCCTGCTGCCGGGCGAGACATGGCATGGCCGCAAGCCCGAATTCTTCCTGACTCCCAATCCCCGCCGCATTGCGCGGGTGGTCGATTTCGGTGCGTCTGCGGTGTGCGAGAACCATGCCGAGCTGCCAGTCGCCTATGCGCTCTATCTGCCCGACGCGGCAGGGCAGCCCGATCCGGGTGAGATCTTCTACTGCCTGGCGCAGTTCCACCTCGGCAATGCCTTCTTCCGGCCCAAGCCGATGTGGACGTCGGCGGGCCTGTCGCATTACTTCGCCACCGCCATCCGCTCTGACAGGCAGGAGAGCGAAGGCGTTTTCGTCATCGGCCAGCCGCGCCGTCTGGCACCGGTCAGCGGCATCACCCGCAAGGCGCTGGCCGAAGCGCTGGCCGTACGGTTTCGCCACCGCACGGAGGAGGAATATGCGCGCTTCCTCGAAGTCAGCCGCGCGCTGGCCAGTCCGCTGCTGCTCGAACAGCGTTACGCAGGGGTGCTCGATCGCTATGTCGATGCCTATTCGGGCGGGCGCGACATGGAAGATGCCGCACGCGAGCTGGGCGACCTCGATGCGCTGGCGCAGGAGCTGGCGCGGCGGCGGGTCGTGGCGCCGGTGCGGCGGGTGAAGGTTGATCCGCCCGCTACCACCCGGGTCGCAATCCGCCCGATGCACCGCGACGAGATTGCCCTGATCGACTTACGATTGGAACGCCTGCTCGAAACCCGCCTCAAATCCACCGCCAAGGAGCTGCGCGAACTGACCGCCGACCACCCCTATAGCGCGCTGGTGTGGTACGAATATGCCGCGGCCGAATATGCCCGCGTCCAGCACAGCGATTTCGGCGGCCGGCCGGTGTTCCGCGGCTTCGGCTTTTCCAACGGCGAACTGATCGTCATGTCCAACCCCTATTCCGATGCCGAGGCGTGGCGGGCGGTCAATCGCGCGCTGGCGATCGACCCCGATCTGCAAAGCGCGCAGCGGCTCAAGGCCGAAATCATGCTCGCCCGGCTGGTGCGCGAGGGCAACCCGGACGATCCGCCTTCTTACGATGAAGTGCGTGCGCTGCTCAAAAGGCAGGCGCGCGATCCCGAGCTGCATCCGCTCGCCGCCGCGCTCTATCACCAGACCTATATCGAACAGGGCCGCACGCCGCCTGTGGCCGCACAAAAGCAGCTCGAACGCGCGTTCCTGCACAATGCCGGGGTGGGCGATTTCCGCTACGCGCAGGCGACCGCGCTGAGCCGCCGGGGGGACAAGGGGAAGGCGCGCGGGTTGCTGATCTCGATGCTTAATGATCCGGCCTTCTCCGCCGCCGCATGGCGGGCGCTGGAGGTCACGCAGTAGTTCCTGAGCGAAACCAAAGCGGGGGCGAGCGCGTATCCCCTGCATGACTCGTCCCGTTCTTGTGCCGATCCTCGGCGATCAGCTTTCGCGCAACCTCTCCAGCCTTCAAGGTCTTTCCCCCGGCGAGGCGGTTATCCTGATGATGGAGGTGTGGGACGAGGCGACCTATGTGAAACACCACAAGCAGAAGATCGTGCTGATTTTTTCGGCAATGCGCCACTTCGCTGCAGAGCTTCGCGCTGAAGGCTGGCACGTCGATTACGTCGCGTTGGATGGCGCCGCCAACACCGGCAGCTTCACTGGCGAAGTCGCCCGTGCTTGCGAGCGCCACGGCGCATCCGAAATCCGCATCACTGAAGCGAGCGAGTGGCGCGTTCAGCAGGCGATCATGGAATGGGAAGACCGCCTGCCCTGCCCGGTCAGCATCCTCCCCAACACCCGCTTCATCGCGACCCACGCCGAGTTCCGCGCCTTCGCTGACGGGCGCAAGCACCTCACGATGGAATATTTCTATCGCGAGATGCGCCGCAAAACCGGATTGCTGATGCGCGATGACGGCAAGCCGGAAGGCGACGTCTGGAACCTCGACGCCGATAATCGCGAACCGCCCAAGGGTGACATGTTAGCGCCGCCCGCGCCCAAGTTCGCGCCCGATACCGTCACGCAAGAGGTCGTCGCGCTGGTCGCCGAACGCTTCGCCGATCACTTCGGCGATCTGGAACCTTTCGGCTGGCCCGTCACCCGCGCCGAGGCGCTGGAGGCTGCCGAAGCCTTCTTCGCCCGACGGCTGGACCTGTTCGGGCCCTATCAGGACGCGATGGTCCACGGGAAGGACGACCTCTATCACTCGATGCTCTCAACCAGCCTCAACATCGGCCTGCTCGATCCGCTTGAACTGTGCCGCGCCGCCGAGGCTGCCTATAAATCAGGCAAGGCTCCGTTGAATTCCGTAGAGGGCTTCATCCGCCAGATCATCGGCTGGCGCGAATATGTGCGCGGGTTCTACTGGTACACGATGCCGGGGCTGGCCGAAGCCAACGAACTCGCCGCCCACCGCCCGCTGCCGGAATTCTTCTGGACCGGCAAAACCGACATGCGCTGCCTGTCTGACTGCATCCGCACCACGCGCGAAGATGCCCACGCGCACCATATCCAGCGGCTGATGGTGCTCGGCAATTTCTGCCTGATCGCCGGGATTGCACCCCGCGAGGTGCAGGACTGGTATCTGGCGGTCTATGCCGATGCCTTCGACTGGGTCGAGCTGCCGAACGTGTCGGGCATGGTGCTCTATGCCGATGGCGGCAGGCTCGCGACCAAGCCTTATGCGGCGAGCGGAAACTACATCAACAAGATGTCCGATTACTGCGGCAAGTGCCGTTACAAGGTCGCGCAGAAGACCGGGCCGAACGCCTGCCCGTTCAACCCGCTCTACTGGCACTTCATGGACCGGAACCGCGCGCGGCTGGAAAGCAACCACCGCATCGGCCGCATCTTCGCCACCTGGGACCGGATGGGCGAGGCCAAGCAGGCGGAATATCTGGAGAGCGCGGAAAAATTTCTCGACTCTCTCGAACCCGCCCGCAAAGGCTGGGCACGAGTTGAATAAGGGAGAAAGCCATGCTGACAATCCACCACCTGCGCCTGTCGCAATCCGAACGCATCGTCTGGCTGGCCGAGGAGCTGGGGCTGGATTACGAGTGCAAGCTCTACACCCGCCGCACCGACAACCGCTTGGCGCCCGATGAATACAAGGCGCTGCACCCGATGGGCATCGCCCCGGTCATTACCGATGGCGATCTGGTGCTGGGCGAGAGCGGTGCGATCATGGACTACATCATCGCCAAATATGCGCCGGAAACGGCGCTGGTGCCGGGCGCGGACCACCCCGATTTCGCCGACCACCTGTTCTACCTCCACTGGGCCAACGCAACCTTCATGACCAACGGCATGATGGCGCTGGTGGCGCAGTTCATGGGCGCCAAGGAGCTGCCGCCCTTCGTGGCGGACCGCGTGCAGAAAGGCTGGGCGATCGTCGAGAAGCGGCTGGGCGAGGCCGAGTATTTCGGCGGCGCGCAGCTGACCACCGCCGACATCATGATGGGCTTCCAACTGACGACGTCGCGCGCGATGAGCGGGATGAGCATCGACGGAATGCCGAACCTGCAAGCATATCTGAAGCGCATCGGCGAGCGGCCGGCGTATCAGGCGGCGATGGCGAAGTGCGAACCGGGGATGCCGCCGAAGCTGGATTGAGGTCGCACCCCTCCCTCGTTATTGCGAGGAGCAGGCGAAGCAATCCACGGACGAACCCAAGCCGCAGGTTGAACCCTCACACCATGGATTGCCGCGCCGCCTGCGGCGCCTCGCAATGACGAAGGCATTGGCGTCGCTCCACCCCCCAACGTCACCCCAGCGAAAGCTGGGGCCTAGGGCGGCGAGCGCTGCACTATGAGGCCCTAGGTCCCAGCTTTCGCTGGGATGACGGCCGAGGTGTTCTACCCAGCGCACGCCCCCGACCCGCCTCCGGGGCTTGGCTGGCTTCCTTCACTTCACCCTCAAAGTGGATAGCCAGAAAGAAGCCTGACCCCGGATCAAGCCCGAGGCGACGATGGAGTGGGGTAGCCTGCCTCAAACCCCCTCCCGCTTGAGCAACTCCGCCTTGATTGCCAGCCCATAGGCATAGCCACCCAGCGTTCCATCCGCCGCGATCACGCGGTGACACGGGATCAGGACCGCGACATTATTCGCCCCATTCGCCCCGCCGACCGCGCGGCTGGCTTTGGGGTTGCCAAGCGCCGCCGCCAACTCGCTATACGACCGCGTCTCGCCATGCGGGATGCGGCGCAGTTCTTCCCACACGCGCTGCTGAAACGCGGTGCCTTTCACATCGAGCGGGATCGCAGCCGAGCCCGGCCCCGGCTGCTCGACCGCCGCGACTACCTGCGCGAACAGATCGCGAAAGTCCTCACCCGCTGCCAACAGCTCGGCGCGCGGGAACCTTGCCTGCAACTCCGCCTCACCCTCTCCAAAGGCGAGACAGCACACGCCCATCTCAGTCGCCCCGACCAGCATTGGCCCCAGCGAGGTCGGCAGCACCGCCCAATAAACCACGCGGCCCGCGCCGCCTTTGCTCCAGTCACTCGGCGCCATGCCCAGCCTGCCTTTCGTCTCTGCGTAGAACTGTTTTGACCCGGCGTATCCGGCGTTTGACAGGGCTTGTGTCACGGTTTGACCCATGCTGAGCCCGGCGCGCACCCGCTCCTCGCGGATCGCGCGGGCAAAGGCGGCGGGCGACATTCCAACCGTGCGTTTGAACAGGCGTTGGAAATGCGTGGGCGTGTAGCCGGTGAGATCGGCCAGCGCCTCCAGCGTCAGCGCGCCTTCTGCGCGGATCGCAGCAATCGCAGCGAGCACGCAGGCCTCCTCGGCGCTTTGTGTAGCAGGAGAGCAGCGTTTACAAGGTCTTAATCCCGCTTTCTCGGCATCGGCAGGGGTGGCATAGAAGCGCACATTCTTGCGCAAGGGCGCCCGCGCCGGGCAGGACGGGCGGCAATAGATGCCGGTCGAATGAACGCCGGTGACGAAGGCCCCGTCAAACCGGCGGTCCTTGGCCAAGGCGATCTGCCAACGCACGTCGTCGGTTATGTTCTCTAAATGTTTCACGTGAAACACTCTGCCACACACCGCGCGGCCCTGCACCCCCGGGAATTGCGCTCAATGTCGCTTCACCTGTCGCGGCCTGCGAAAAAGCGGCTATATGCGGGCCATGCTTCGCTGTCTGCTCGCCCTCGCCTTGCTCGCTCTTGCCCTGCCCCAGCCTGCCGCTGCCGACCCCGGTGATGTCGATGCGGCGGCGCGCGGCGTAGTGCGGGTGGTGCTGATCGGTGAAGAGAACGGCGAGCCTGTCCCCGTCAGCCACGGCACCGGCTTTGCGGTCTCGGCCACGCGGATCATCACCAATGCCCACGTGGTGAGCGAGGCCGCACAGGACGATACCCTGCGGATCGGGATCGTACCGCCCGAAGGCGCTGGCGGGGCGTTTGCGCGGGTGGTTGCGATCAGCCCGCGTAATGATCTGGCGCTGCTGGAGATTGCGCCGAACAGCCTGCGCCTGCCGCCTCTGGCGCTGGCGGGCGGGGTCGGCGGGAACCTGGGTGAGGTCGCCGCAGTCGGCTATCCGATGAACGTCGATCTGGCCCAAGGCCTCGATATGGCGGACATCTTCCGCGCTCAGCCGCCGGTCAAATCGCGCGGGTTTCTGTCGGGCGAGCGGCCGTCGCGCCAGTTCGACACGATCCTCCACACCGCACCGATTGCACGCGGCAATTCGGGCGGGCCGCTGCTCGATCCGTGCGGGCGGGTGATCGGGGTGAACAGCTTCAGCGCGGATTCGGACAGCGGCGAGGCGGAGTTCTACTTCGCAGTGAGCTTGCGCGAATTGATGCCGTTCCTGCGCAAGAACGGGGTCGAACCGGTGACCAACACCCTCCCCTGCCGCTCGATCGACGAGTTGAATGCGGAGGAACGCCAAAGGCTTGAGGCGGAACAATCGCAGGCACGTGAAAAACTGGCGGACCGGGCGGAAACCATGCGCGAAGTGCGTGAGACCGCGCGGCTGACCGCGCAGATGGAGGTGCTCGAAGCGCGCGAGAACCGCATGGCGCTGGCGCTGATCGCGCTGCTGGCTGCGGTCGGGATCGGCTATGCCGCCGCCGTGTGGCGCGGTGACGAGGCGCGGCGCAATCACGCCATGATCGCGGCAGGGACGGCAGCCGCAGCGCTGGTGATCGCGCTGCTGCTATGGTTCACTCGCCCCGGCCTAGCTGAGATCGAGGACCGGGTCGCGGCCGCCGTCTCCAAGGCGGAAGGCGGCCCAGCCACTGGCGCTCAGGTTGCGGGCGACGCCGCTGAGGGCGCCTTGATCTGCACGCTCGTGCCGGATCGCAGCCGGGTGACGGCGGCAAAGACCGATGATGTCGCCTTTAACTGGTCCGCCGATGGCTGCGTCAACGCACGCACGCAATATGGTCTTGGCAAGGGCGGCGAATGGCAGCGGGTCTTCGCCGCGCAGGACGATGCCGCGGTCGCGGTCAACACCTATGACCCCGACACCCGCACCCTGCGCACCGATCGTTATCTGTTGGGGCAGGATGCGCTCGCCGAAGCGCGCGCTGCCCGCGCCGCCTACTCACCCCCCGCCTGCGGTGTGAGCGATGCAGCGCACACCTTGGGCGAACAGCAGTCGGCGCTGATCGCCAAACTGCCCGAGCGGCCGAACGAGCGGCTGGTTTATTCTTGCACGGCGAGGGCTGCCGCCAAATGATCCGTACGCCATCTCTGGCCTTGCTCGCAGGAGGCTTGGCGCTGATGCTAGCGGCCGGTTGTACGGCAACCCCAAACGCTCCGGCGCCTCAGTCGATGCCGACTTTGGACAGCCACGTCGCAGGCTTTGCGATGGCCTATTGCCTCCGCACGCTCAGCAACAAAGGTCTGCCGGAACGTGACGCTCAAGTTCTGCGCGAGCAGGGAGAGCGCTGGAATCAGGTGGTTGTCGAGCAATCGCGCGGCGACATCACGCTCTTCTTTGCGATGATGCCGGTGATCGACGCCGCGATAGCCGCGACCCCGATGGCGCAGGTCAAGGACGAGGCGAACGCCGGTTCGCTTCCGGCCCCCGTGTTTTATTGTGCCGAAATCCTCCGCCACCCTGCTGTCAGTCAGACCATGGCCGATGCCCGGACGAGCCTTGCCGCAGCTTATGCGGGCGATCAGCGCTGACCGCCTGCGAGGTTGCGTACAGAAGAGGCTTTTGTTCGCACCTGCACAATTCCCGCCCCTCCCGGCTTGCACCATCGGGAATCAATTGCTAGGCGCGCGCCAACCTTGAGGGCAGCCCTTGCGCACGCCCCGTTCCCAAGGCCCAAGCAAATTACCCTTTTGAAGCTTCCGAGAGGATTGCACGCGCGTGGATATTTCCGCCGGTATCAAGGCTAGCCTGGCTGGACGCTATGCCTCGGCCCTGTTCGATCTCGCCGCCGAAGGTGGCAAGGTGACAGCTGTCGAGAGCGATCTCGAGACGCTGGGCGCTGCCCTGGCCGAATCGGGCGATCTGACGGCGCTGACCACCAACCCTGAACTTGCCCGCGATGTGCAGGGCAAGGCGATGGCGGCCGTGGCGAAGAAGCTGAAGCTGAGCCCGCTCACCACCAATTTCATCGGCGTGCTGGCCGGCAACCGCCGCCTCGGCAAGCTGCCTGCGATCATCACTGCGTTCAAGGCGATTGCCGCGGCCCAGCGCGGTGAAGTGACCGCGACCGTCACCAGCGCCCACCCGCTGAGCGACGATCAGCTCGCCACCCTGAAGACCAAGCTGACTGCGCGCGAAGGCCGCACCGTCATGCTCACCGCCTCGGTCGATCCTGACCTTCTGGGCGGCCTCGTCGTCACCATCGGCTCGCAGCGCATTGATGCCTCGATCCGCACCCGTCTCAACTCGCTTGCCAAAGCCATGCAGGCTTAAAGGACACTACCCATGCAAATCCGCGCCGCAGAAATCTCGAAGGTCATCAAGGACCAGATCGCCAATTTCGGCACCGAGGCTGAAGTCAGCGAAACCGGCACCGTGCTGTCGGTGGGTGACGGGATCGCCCGTATCCACGGCCTCGATCAGGTGCAGGCCGGTGAGATGGTGGAATTCGCCAATGGCGTGCAGGGCATGGCCCTCAACCTCGAAGCCGATAACGTCGGCGTCGTGATCTTCGGCTCTGACGCCGAGATCAAGGAAGGCGATGTCGTCAAGCGCACCGGCACCATCGTCGACGTGCCGGTCGGCAAGGGCCTGCTCGGCCGCGTCGTCGACGCGCTCGGCAACCCGATCGATGGCAAGGGGCCGATTGTGGCTGAAAAGCGCAGCCGCGTCGAAGTGAAGGCGCCGGGCATTATCCCGCGCGAATCCGTGTCGGAGCCCGTCCAGACCGGTCTTAAGGCCATCGACGCGCTCGTCCCCGTGGGCCGCGGTCAGCGCGAGCTGATCATCGGTGACCGCCAGACCGGCAAGACCGCTGTCGCGATCGACACCTTCATCAACCAGAAGGAAGCCAACCAGGGCGACGATGAAGGCAAGAAGCTTTACTGCGTCTATGTCGCCGTCGGCCAGAAGCGTTCGACCGTCGCGCAGATCGTCAAGCAGCTCGAAGAAAACGGCGCGATGGAATACTCCATCGTGGTCGCCGCGACCGCATCAGAGCCCGCCCCGCTTCAGTATCTGGCACCCTACACCGGCTGCGCGATGGGTGAGTTCTTCCGCGACAACGGTATGCATGCCGTGATCGTCTATGACGACCTTTCCAAGCAGGCCGTGGCTTACCGCCAGATGTCGCTGCTGCTGCGTCGTCCTCCGGGCCGTGAAGCCTATCCGGGTGACGTGTTCTATCTCCATAGCCGCCTGCTCGAGCGCGCGGCGAAGATGAACAGCGACAACGGCAGCGGTTCGCTGACCGCGCTGCCGATCATTGAAACGCAGGCGGGCGACGTGTCGGCCTACATTCCGACCAACGTGATCTCGATCACCGACGGCCAGATCTTCCTCGAAACCGGCCTGTTCTATCAGGGTATCCGTCCGGCGATCAACGTCGGTCTGTCGGTGAGCCGCGTCGGCGGTGCCGCTCAGACCAAGGCGATGAAGAAGGTCTCGGGCTCGATGAAGCTGGACCTTGCGCAGTACCGCGAAATGGCGGCCTTCGCGCAGTTCGGTTCGGACCTCGACGCCTCGACCCAGAAGCTGCTGAACCGCGGCGCGCGTCTGACCGAGCTGCTGAAGCAGAAGCAATTCTCGCCGATGCCCTTCGAAGAGCAGACCGTGTCGATCTACGCCGGCACCAACGGCTTCCTCGACGCGATCCCGGTGAACCGGGTGAACGAGTACGAGACCCAGATGCTCGATTACATGCGCCGTGAGCATGGTTCGGTCCTGACCGAAATCCGCACCAGCAAGAAGTTCGAAGGCGAAGTCGCGGACAAGACCAAGGCCGCACTGCAAGCTTTCGCCAAGCAGTTCGCGTAAGGACGCCCTGAAGTGCCCTCACTCAAGGAACTCAAGGGCCGGATCAACTCGGTCAAGTCGACCCAGAAGATCACCAAGGCCAAGCAGATGGTCGCGGCGGCCAAGCTGCGCCGTGCCCAGGCTGCGGCCGAGGCCGGCCGGCCCTACGCCACTCGCCTTGCGGCGGTGATGGCGAGCCTCGCGGGCAAGGTTGCGGGCGATAGCGCCCCCAAGCTGCTTGGCGGGACCGGGTCAGACCAGCGTCACCTGCTTGTGGTGGTCAACACCGACAAGGGGCTGTGCGGCGGCCTGAACTCGAACTTGGTCAAGGCCGCCAAGCTGAAGGCGAAGGAACTGATCGCGGCTGGCAAGACGGTGGAATTCTACCTCGTCGGCAAGAAGGGCCGCGCGCCTTTGAAGCGCGAATACCCGACGCTGATCGGTGGCGGGTTCGACACCAGTACGGTTAAGACCCCCGGCTTTGCCGAAGCCGAAGGCATCGCCAACGAGTTGATCTCGCTGTTCGACGCTGGCCATTTCGATGTCGCGCACCTCGTCTACCCGACCTTCAAGTCGGCACTGGCGCAGGACCCGACCATCAACCAGCTGATCCCCGTCCCCGCGCCGACACTGGCCGAGGACACCGGATCGGTGGTCGATTATGAGCCGAGCGAAGAGGAAATCCTCGAAGAACTGCTGCCGCGTTATGTGCGCACCCAGCTCTTCGGCGCGCTGCTTGAACGTGAAGCCTCCGAACAGGGCGCCTCGATGACCGCGATGGATAACGCCACGCGCAACGCGGGCGAGCTGATCCAGAAGCTCACGATCATCTACAACCGCCAGCGTCAGGCGGCGATCACCACCGAACTCATCGAAATTATCGCGGGCGCAGAAGCGCTCTAATCGAAAGCCAAGGAAACAATCATGGCCACCGCCCCCGCTCTCAACCAGACCACCAACGGCACGATCAGCCAGGTCATCGGCGCTGTCGTCGACGTGCAGTTCCCGGGCGAACTGCCCGCGATCCTGACCGCGCTGGAAACCAAGAACAACGGCAAGACGCTGGTGCTCGAAGTCGCCCAGCACCTTGGCGAAAACACCGTGCGCACCATCGCGATGGACGCGACCGAAGGCCTCGTGCGCGGTAGCGAAGTCGTGAACACCGGCGCGCAGATCTCGGTGCCGGTCGGCCCCAAGGTGCTCGGCCGCATCATGAACGTGATCGGCGAAGCGATCGACGAGCGCGGCCCGATCGGCGCGGAAAGCACCATGCCGATCCACGCCGAAGCCCCGCTGTTCATCGACCAGTCGACCGACGCGGCGATCCTTGTCACCGGGATCAAGGTGATCGACCTGCTCGCGCCCTATGCGCGCGGCGGCAAGATCGGCCTGTTTGGCGGCGCGGGCGTTGGCAAGACTGTTCTCATTCAGGAACTGATCAACAACATCGCCAAGGGCCACGGCGGCGTGTCCGTCTTCGCCGGCGTGGGTGAGCGTACCCGCGAAGGCAACGACCTCTACCACGAATTCCTCGACGCGGGCGTTATCGCCAAGGATGCCGAGGGCAATGCGACCTCGGAAGGCTCCAAGGTGGCGCTGGTCTTCGGCCAGATGAACGAGCCCCCGGGTGCCCGCGCGCGCGTCGCGCTCTCGGGCCTGACGATGGCGGAGTATTTCCGCGACGTCGAAGGCCAGGACGTGCTGTTCTTCGTCGACAACATCTTCCGCTTCACGCAGGCGGGCTCCGAAGTGTCGGCATTGCTCGGCCGTATTCCTTCGGCGGTGGGTTATCAGCCGACGCTGGCGACCGACATGGGCAAGCTGCAGGAGCGCATCACCTCGACCAACAAGGGTTCGATCACCTCGGTGCAGGCGATCTACGTCCCCGCGGACGACTTGACCGACCCTGCGCCTGCCGCTTCGTTTGCTCACTTGGATGCGACCACGACGTTGAACCGCGCGATTTCGGAACTGGGCATTTACCCGGCGGTCGACCCTCTGGACTCGACCAGCCGCGTCCTCGAACCGCGTGTCGTGGGTGCCGAGCACTACGAAACCGCCCGCCGCGTTCAGGAAACCCTGCAGAAGTACAAGAGCCTGCAGGACATCATCGCCATCCTTGGGATGGATGAGCTCTCGGAAGAGGACAAGACGATCGTCGCCCGCGCGCGCAAGATCCAGAAGTTCCTGTCGCAGCCGTTCCACGTTGCGGAAGTCTTCACCGGCATTTCGGGCGTGTTCGTGCAGATCGAAGACACCGTGAAGAGCTTCAAGGCGGTGGTCGACGGCGAATATGACCACCTGCCGGAGCAGGCGTTCTACATGGTCGGCGGGATAGAGGATGTGGTCGCCAAGGCCAAGAAGATGGCCGAAGAGGTCTAAGGCATCATGCCCCTCCACTTCGAACTCGTCACTCCTGCCAAACTCGTCCGTTCGGAAGACGTCCACATGGTGGTCGTCCCCGGCACCGAGGGCGAATTCGGCGTGCTGGAGGGCCATGCGCCCTTCATGAGCACGATCCGCGACGGGGCGGTGCAGATCTTCGCCAAGGACGGCGCGACGCCGGAGATCATCCAGGTGCGCGGCGGCTTTGCTGAGGTGAACGAAAAGGGCCTCACCGTTCTCGCCGAACACGTCGAGGGCTGAGCCCCGCGATCGCTGCTGGAAACGCGCAAGGGCGGCCTCGCGGGGCCGCCGTTGCTATTTGCGGCTGGTGGAACCGGATAAGTCTCCCCTCTCAGGCTCCGCGCCATTTCAGCAGCATCCACGGAACGCGATCAGGGGCGAATTGGACCCGGCTCTTGCGGTCGAAGTAGGGCGGCATGTGATCACCGACGATGAGAATGTCGGTCGGCGGAAAATCGGCCGCAGTGATTTCCTTGACCATCGCCTTGTCGATGTCATCCCAGATCGCGACCTGCCGGCAAATTATCGGATAATCGGCCGCCAGACGGGGCGAGAGGCGCTCGCAGTTTTCCACGCCCAGATTGTTCGCCTCAGGCACCGGAAGGTGCGAATTGACCGTCAGCCAGTAGACGAACTGCGGCTTATCCGCAGCCTTGAGCTTGGCCGCGAGCTGGCGCGGAACGTCGCGGTCGCAGACCCCCGGGAACACCCCGCCGCAGCTCTCGGCACCGCCCTTCAGGAGATCGCTGCGGAAGTGCATCTTGTCGAAGCCGATATTGGGGTACCACGTGCTACGGTCGAAGAAGTCTCCGGCAAAGCTGTGGTAGGCGGACGTATCATACCCGCGCCGCGCCATCGTGGCAGGAAGGCAGCTATCATCGCTTCGGTCAAGCAGGTCATAATAGTCTCCCCAGCGCCCGCACAACTCGCGGACCTCGCCCGAAGTGGTCGAACCGTAATAGGTGCTGTCTCCGCGCGTCACATCGAACCGGGCGCGCACGGCGGGTTCGTTGTAACGGGCAAAGACCAGTCGTTCGAGATCGGCATTGCCGATCGGCTTGCCAAGAGATTCGACCATGACGATGAGAATATGCCGCGGGGCTTCTCCCGCAGCCGGCACCAGGCCACTCGCCGACACGCCCGAGGTGAACGCGGCGCCCTCGAAATTGTACCGCTTGTAGTGCCCGCGGCTTCCGAAACCCATTCCGTAATCGGTCGCTGCGACAAGCGCGACAGCAGCGCATGCGACCATGGCCGCGCGCTGGCTTGCGAAGTTGGTCGGTCGGCGCAAGGCCCAGAGAGCACAGCCAAGCATGACAAGCAAAAGCGTGCCGATGGCGACATATTCGACCGAATTGAGCGCGTTGAGGTCTCCCATAAACCTGATCGACTGGCTGAGCGAGTAGACGGGCAGATTAAACAGGGCGCCAAGAATCGTGAAGATTGCGTAGGCGAGGCCACCGACAAAGGCGAAGGCCCTGACAAAATAGGGCTGGTTGCGAACGAGCAGGCCGATGACGCCGAACGTCATGATCGACGTAATCCGCGGCGGTGAACCGGTGAAGTACATCAGGCTGAAAGCGGCATTTGCCAGTACCACCCAGACCAGCAACCAGTTAGCCACTCTCGTCTTTTCTTCTTCATCTTCGAAGAATGAAACGGGAAGACGTTTCAATAAAGAATGGCCCATAATTCGTGCGTCCCCGAACGGATGTTGATCCCGCTGCCACTTTGCGCAAGGAGCTGCCGGCGTCAGGGCAGGGGCTAGCCGATCAAGGTTAATTACCAGTAAACGTTCGGGGCTTACGAGCAGACAGGCGAACGATAACACGCGGTGGCTGCCGGACTTTTTGCTGTCCCCTCTTCCCTTTGCGTCGCTTGCTCGGCACAATATGGCGCAGCAAACCCCGAGGAGAGGACGCTTGAAACTTGTCTCCACTTTCGCCCTGGCGCTCGCAATGACTGCCCTATCGACCGCCGGTTTGGCCGCGCAGGACGCCCCAGCCGACACCGGCGTCCCCGGCCCCGAGCAGGATCCCTATATCTGGCTCGAGGAGGCCCGCAGCCCCGAGGCACTCGAATGGGTCGCCAAGGAGAACGAGCGGACGCTGGCGGCGTTCGAAGCTGATCCGCGCTATGCCCAATTGAAGGCCGAAGCGCTGGCGATCTTTGACAGCGAAGACCGCATCCCCTTCGTCAGCTTCCGCCCCGATGGGCTGTACAATTTCTGGCAGGACAAGGCGAACCCCAAGGGACTGCTGCGCCGCACGACGCTGGAATCCTATCGCACCGCCAAGCCGGAGTGGGAAATCGTCCTCGATGTCGATGCGCTCGCCAAGGCTGAAGGCAAGGAGTGGGTCTATCAGGGCATGACCTGCCTGCCGCCTGCGCTGACCAAGTGCATGGTCGCGCTGAGCGACGGCGGCGAGGATGCCACCATCATGCGCGAATTCGACACCACGACGAAGCAGTTCGTTGCAGGCGGTTTTGTGCTCGACACCAAAAGCCAGGGCGGCGTGCAGTGGATCGACGCGGATACGCTGCTGGTCGGTCGCGGCTTTGGCGAAGGCACGCTGACGGAGAGCGAGTATCCCTTCACCAGCCGTGTCTGGAAGCGCGGCACGGCCATCGCCGATGCGCCTGATATCTTCCGGGGCGAGGCAAGCGACGTGTGGGCCGGCGCGACCCTGCTGCGCGACAACAAGGGCACCATCCACGCCCGCACCGCCTATCGCGGCGTCAGCTTCCATGAGAGCATCAACTATGTCGAGCACAACGGAACGTGGCTCGAACTCGACATTCCCAAGAAGGCCGGACTGTTCGGGATCGTCGACGGCCACATCCTGCTGTCGACCGATGTCGACTGGACCACAGACGGCCAGACCTTCCCCGCTGACAGCCTGATTGCGGTCGATCTTGAGGAATGGAAAGCCAATCCCAACGGCGCGAAGAAGACCTTGGTATGGGCGCCGGGTGAGCGCCAGACCAAGCAGGGCGGCGCAGTCACCGGCAATGCGCTGTTCGTGACGCTGCTCGACAATGTCGTTGGCAAGGTGCTAGAGTTCAACTTCGACGGCGGCAAGTGGGTCAGCAAGGAAGTCCCCCTGCCCGATAACGCGACGCTCGGCATCGCGGCATCCTCGGACGAGACCGACCAGATCATGTACACGGTCAGCGATTTCCTCAACCCGACCACGCTCTACTACACGGACGGCAGCACGCCGCCCGCCGTGCTCAAGACCAGCCCGGCTTACTTCGATCCGGCGGGAATGGATGTCGAACAGCACGAGGCGACCAGCAAGGACGGGACCAAGATCCCCTACTTCATCGTCAAGCCCAAGGGGATGGCGCTGGATGGCACCATGGCGACACTGCTGACAGGCTACGGCGGGTTCCAAGTGCCGCGCCTGCCCGGTTACCTTGGCTCGACCGGCAAACTGTGGGTCGAAAAGGGCGGCGCCTATGTGCTCGCCAACCTGCGCGGTGGCGGCGAGTTTGGGCCTAACTGGCACCAGACCGCGATCCGCGAGAACAAGCAGCGCACCTGGGACGATTTCATCGCCGTGGGTGAAGATCTGGTGAAGCGCGGCTTCACGTCGCCCGAGCATCTTGGCATTCAGGGCGGCTCGCAGGGAGGGCTGCTGGTCGGCACCTTCTTCACTCAGCGCCCCGACCTGCTGAACGCCGCGATCGTGCAAATCCCGCTGTTCGACATGCTGCGCTATCACCTGATCGGGCGTGGGGCATCATGGATCGGTGAATATGGCGATCCGCGCATCCCCGAACAGCGCGCCTGGATCGAGGGCTATTCGCCCTATCAGAAGATCGTCGCAGGCGTGGATTACCCCGCGCCGTTCCTGTGGGCCTCGACCGCGGATGACCGCACCCACCCTGCCCACGCGCGCAAGGGTGCCGCCAAACTAAAGGCGCTCGGCCAGCCCTATTACTACTTCGAGGATACCACCGGGGGCCATTCTGGCGGGGTCGACAATGATCAGCGTGCGAAGCTTCAGGCGCTGCAATTCATCTACCTGATGCAGCGTTTGATGGCGCCGGTAACCGGCGGATAAACACGCGCTGACAGGCGATTTGCCAAGGGGCGGTTCCGGCAAGGAGTCGCCCCTTTTGCGTTAGGCCCGCAAGGCAACTCAACTGCCTGTAAGACAGGCCGACACTTTTTCCTCGGTTCGTCGCACCTAGGGAACGGGACGCTTCCTCAACGCAAAATTAACCCTGTTTCGAAAGGTCTGGTTAGGTCTTCCTGTCAACATTGCGGCCATCGGGGGCGATGAGCACAAGCGATGAGGAGCAAATTGATGGCCTACCCCAGAGAGATTTCGATCGCCGATGCGATCAAGAGCTACAACGCTCTGCCCAAGACGCACCGGGTCCACTGGTCAAAGGCGCGCAAGGACGAGGTTGTCCGCGCGGTGCACGAGAAGGCGATCAGCTTCCACGAAGCACGCGAACGCTATCTGCTGAGCCGCAGCGAGTTCGAACAATGGGAAGCCGATTATCTCGCCGATGCGCCCGCTGGTACGGGCCGGATGCAGGACGCGTGACGCCCCGCGCCGCGGGTCACTTCGTCGCGACGGGGATTAACACCTCGTTGCGGCGTAGCGGCCCCGGCACCATCGGCGCATCGTAGAAGGCAAACTCGGCCTCGCCAGCAGGCATCAGGCCTTGCGCCATCATCCAGTCCCGCAGACGTGCCTCCATCAGAGCGAGATCACGGCCTCCGCCATTGCCCGAAAACCGGATCGCCGCCATCCGCCGCGCGGGCACCTGGGTGAGCGCAATATCGGCCGGCGCAGACGGCAAGGTCTCGAGAGTGTATTTCGACGGCATGACAAACCGCATCCGCCATTCGCCCGGCTGGGTCTCGTCCTGAAGCACCGGCGCGGTCATCGCGATTTTCTCGCCGCCCGCTGGGCGATCCTGCGCAAAGATGTAGGCGGCGAGGCGCCGGAAGCTCGCACCGCTGGCGCGTTCACGGCTGCCCGAGTGGCTGACTTCAGCGACGACAAGTGAGGGGTAATCGCGTAGTTCGAAATCCTCGTCTGCGCTGACCAGCGCAAAGTCGGGCTGTTCGGTCTGACGGTATTGGGCATACACGGCGGCAGCTCCCACAGCGGCTAGGCCGATCCCGGCAGCGATCCAGCGTCCGGCGTTCATGGCGTTTCTCCTGATGACATGCACCACAAGTGGGCAGGCCAGCCGAAAGTTCCACCCCTACCGCGTCGGCGCGTCGAAATCGGCGGGCTTGTTGGCGATCCAGGCGACGAACTTCGCAATAGCGGGATTGTCGCGGATCACGCTGGCCTTGTCGCCGATGCGGGCGAGTTCGTTGTTGGTGAAGTTGGCGTGGATCGTCTTGTGGCAGATCGGGTGGATCGGCACTTTTACCTTGCCCTTCTTCGCCTTGGGCACCGGATGATGCCACTGGACGATGTCGCCGAGCGGGCGGGCGCAGAGCCAGCAATTGGGGTGGTCGCTCACCCCTTCTTCTCCGCCGCCTTTTTCTTCTTCATCGCATCGTGGAAGCGGTCGGCCCAACCGTCCTTCACCAACTGCTCGGCGCGAACCATCCTGAGTTCGCCCGGCGCGACATCGCGGCTGACCGCCGATCCTGCCGCGACAATCGCATCAGCGCCGATGGTCACAGGCGCGATGAGGGACGAGTTCGAACCGATGAAGGCGCCTGGCCCGATCACGGTCTTGTATTTGAAGTAGCCATCATAATTGCAGGTGATGGTGCCAGCGCCGATATTCGCGCCAGCACCGATGGTGGCGTCGCCCAGATAGGTGAGGTGGCTCGCCTTGGCGCCCTCGCCCAACACGGCGTTCTTCACTTCGACGAAATTGCCGATGAAGCTGTTCTCGCCCAGCACCGTGCCGGGGCGCAGACGCGCAAAGGGGCCGACCTTCACGCCGCTCGCCAGCTTCGCGCCTTCGATGTGGCTTTTGGCGCGGATCAGCACGTTATTGGCGATCTCCACGCCTGGGCCGAAGAACACGTTGGGCTCGATTGTCACATCGCGGCCCACCACCGTATCGTGGGCGAAGAACACCGTTTCGGGAGCGATCAGCGTGGCGCCGTCGTCCATCGCCTTGATCCGGCGGGTGGCCTGCCAGCGGGCCTCGGCCGCAGCGAGTTCGGCGCGGGAGTTGATGCCCGCAACCTCATCCGCCGTCTCGGCCACGATCACCGCGCAGGGGCGACCGTCGGCGATGGCGATATTGACGATGTCGGGGAGGTAATACTCGCCCTGCGCATTGTCGTTGCCGACCCGCGCCAGCAGTGCGAACAGATCGGCGGCACGTGCGGCAACCAGCCCAGAATTGCACAGCCGCGTGGCGCGCTCGCCTTCGTCGGCATCCTTGTATTCGACCATCTTGATGATGGTCCCCGCGTCATCCGCGATCACCCGGCCATAATGGAGCGGATCTTCCGGTTCGAAGCCAAGCACCACGGTCGCGGGGCTATCATCCGCGTGGAGCCGATCGATCATCGACCGCACTGTTTCGGCCCGGACCATCGGACAATCGCCGAAGCACACCAGCACATCGCCGTCGAAATCCGCCAGCGCCTCGCGCGCCATCAGCGCGGCATGGGCGGTGCCAAGCTGCGGCTCCTGCAAGGCGATAGTCACACCGCGCCCTTTCAAACCCGCTTCAAGCTGCTCGCGACGGTCTCCTGCAACCACCACCGTGCGCGCCAGCGACAGGGTGGCAAAGCTGTCGAGCAAATGCGCAATCATCGGCTTGCCGGCAATCGGGTGCAGAACCTTGTGCAGATCGCTCTTCATGCGAGTGCCCTTGCCCGCAGCAAGGATGATGGCGGCGAAAGGATGATGCGTCGTCGTGGTCATGAAAGCCCCTTTAAGCAAACCCGCGCCTGCCAGCAATTGCTTGCGGTTTGAAGAACCATCCGCCACCGCGCGCATCATGACGACGATCCCTTTTGACGCCATCGGCTTCGACCTTGATGGCACCCTGCTCGATACGTTCCGCGATCTCGGCGCGGCGGTGAACCACGCGCTGGTGTTGGGGGGCTTTGCCGAAGTCTCGGTCGAAACCTCGAAAGACCTGATCGGCGGAGGGGCCAAGATCATGCTCGCCCGCGCGATCGAGGCGCAGGGCGGCGTGGCCGAGGACGAGTTCAAGCGGCTCTACAAAGCGATGCTCGGCTTCTACGAACAGAACAATGCCGTCCACACCGCCCCCTACCCCGGCGTGCGCGAGGCTCTGGCGGACTTGGCCGCGCAGGGCGTGCGGATGGCGGTGGTCACCAACAAGTTCGAAGCCTTCGCGCGCAACGTGCTCACCCAGCTCGATCTGATCGGCACGTTCGAGACGGTGATCGGCGGCGATTCCATGGGGAAAGGCCCGGACGGCCAGTTCCTCGCCAAGCCCCACCCTGCCCCCGTCCTCGCCGCACGCGAGGCGCTCGGAGGCGGCCGCTTCGTCTTCATCGGCGATTCCACCTATGACGTGCGCGCCGCCAAATCCGCAGGCGTACCGGTCGTCGCGGCGGCCTATGGTTATTGCGACAAGCCTCCGCATGAACTCGGCGCAGATGCGGTGATCGATTCGTTTGCAGAGCTGATTCCCGCCCTCGGAGCCTTCAACACCGCGGCCTGACCTTACGGCATCGCACCCTGTCAGTTCGGATGTTGCAAGCCGGGCGCGAAAGTGCCACGCAGCGCCCGCATTTTGCTTTACGCAGGCGTAAACCGCGCCGCATGTTTGGACAGGAGAACCCACATGACCATCAGCTTCAAGGACAAGGTCGCCATCGTCACCGGTGCGGGCGGCGGGCTTGGCAAGGCCTACGCGCTCGAACTCGCCCGTCGCGGCGCGAAGGTTGTCGTCAACGACCTCGGTGGTTCGCGTGACGGCACCGGCACTTCGGATGCAGCAGCGCAGGTCGTCGCCGAAATCGAGGCGATGGGCGGCGAAGCGGTCGCCAATGGCGGTTCAGTCACCGAATTCGAACAGATGGAAAAGATGGTCGCCGACGCCAAGCAGAAGTGGGGCGGCGTCCATGTGCTGATCAACAACGCGGGCGTGCTGCGCGACAAGACCTTCGCCAAGATGGAGCCTGCGGACTTCGAATTCGTGGTCAAGGTTCACCTCACCGGCTCGGCCTTCGCCACCAAGGCGTGCTGGGAAACCTTCCGCGAACAGGGCTATGGCCGCATCCTCATGACCGCCTCGTCGACCGGCCTGTTCGGCAACTTCGGCCAGGCGAACTACGGCGCAGCCAAGCTCGGCCTTGCGGGTCTGACCAAGACGCTGGCGCTGGAAGGCGCGAAGTATAACGTGCGCTGCAACACCCTGTCGCCGGTCGCGGGCACCCGCATGACCGAAGACCTGTTCCCCGAAGAAGCCTTCAAGCTGTTTGCACCGGAAAACGTGGTCCCGGCCGCGCTGTTCCTCGTCAGCGAAGACGCGCCCAGCAACGCTATCGTCGGCGCGGGCGCTGGCGGCTTCCACTCCTCGTGGACTGTGATGAACGACGCCGTGTGGCTGAAGGACGAAGACCGCACCGTGGAAGGCTTCGCTGCCCGCTGGGAAGAGATCAACGCCTTCACCAACCTCATCGCCCCGCAATCGGGCTCCGAGCAGTCGGGTAACATCCTGCGCGCGATGCAGAAGGTCACCGGCACCGGCCCCGCCAGCGCGCGGGGGTAAGGGCGGTTAAACCGAGAACAAAAGGCCCGTCCCTGCGAGGGGGCGGGCCTTTGCTGTTTGTGGTTCAGTCCTCAACCGCCTTCAGCAGCTTGCGCTCCATCGGTGCGAGCACATTGGCAAGATCATGCCCGCGTTTCAGCACCTGTCCGTGTTCGCCGAACAGCGTCCACATCCCCTGCTTGGAACGCAGGGCCGGGCGCTTCTCCAGCCGCGCCTGAGGCCGCTCGGCCGTGCGGCGAAACGCGGCGAAGGTCGCCGCATGAGCATCGAAATCCATCGCATAATCGCGCCATTGGCCGGCCGCGACCATCCGCCCGTATAGATCGAGGATTCGCGTGAGTTCGGCCCGTTCAAACCCAACCTGATCTGCGCCCCTTCCGGGAAAGGGGACCACCTGACCGTGACCACCGGGGCTCTGCATTCCTGAGGTCAACCGGCTATTCCTTGGCCGCGCTCTTGCGGATGCGCACCGGCGTAGGCGGCGCAGCGCATTCGGCCAGCATTGCCTTCATCAGCGCCATTTCCTCGCGCATCGACGTAATCTCGGCCTCAAGCTTCTCGATGCAGTCGCGGCGCGGGCTGCCCTGTTCGTCGCACGGCGGATCATCGCAGGGCGTGCCATAGGGGATGAATTCGCGCAGCCAGTCCTCGGCCGGCACCAGCGTCGAGCGGGCCTTCAAGCCGATCATGGTCGCACCGGCAGGCACATCCTCAGTCACGACCGCATTGGCACCGACCCGCGCGCGCTCGCCCACGACGATCGGCCCGATGATCTGCGCGCCCGAACCAATGATGACATTGTCCATCAAGGTCGGGTGACGCTTGCCGCCTTTGCCATTGGTTGGATTCGATCCGCCCAACGTGACGCATTGGTAGATCGTGACATTATCGCCGATCTGCGCCGTCTCGCCGATCACGGTGAAGCCGTGGTCGATGAAGAAGTTCTTGCCGATGGTCGCACCCGGATGGATGTCGATAGCGGTCAGCGCCCGCGAAAAATGGTTCACGAACCGCGCGAGGAAATACAGCCGCGCCTCGAACAGCCAATGCGCCACGCGGTGCAGCCCCAGCGCCAGCACGCCGGGATAAAGCAGGATTTCCCAACGCGAACGCGGCGCAGGATCGCGCGCCCGCACCGAGTCGAGATAGCTGATCAGCCGTTCAAACATCGCCCGTCACATTCCCACCAAAGCCTGCGCGATGCAACTCGCAGGGCCTAGAACAGACGCTGCTGTTCGGGGCCGTGAAGGGCCTCGAGCGCGGCGCGCCACACAGACATGGTGGCAGGCGTCTGACGTTCAAGAGAGATCCGGTCGATTGCCGCCACCAACGCCTCGATCGCGGCAAAGCTGCGAGTCGTGCGCGGCACCAGATAGTCGCTCGCCCCTTCCGCCAGAATGAGCCCGCGCTGCTGAGCATGGGCGAGGATAAGCTCTCCCGCCATTTCGTCATCCGGCGCACGGACTTCGAGCTGCAACGACCCGCCGATGCGAGAGGCGAGATCAGGCAAAGCGATGCGCCAGCCGCCGTGATCAGGATCGGCATTGGCGATCATCAGCAGCGCGCCGCCCTCGCGCGATCCGCCCTGCTGCACGGCGTTCCAGCGGTGGAATAACGCGGTCTCGTCCAGGGTTTCCGCATCGTCGATCACGTCAAGCTGGCCCGCACCGTGGAGGCTCTGCGCCCAGTGGCCCAGCACCGTCTTGCCGGAACGCGGCGGGCCGACCAGCACGGCGACATGGAACGGCCAGCTAGTCGGTGCCTGCAACGCCTCGATCACCGCAGCATTGGCCGAACCGACCACGATCCGCAGCGCGCCTGCAGGCACACGCGCCGCCAGCGGCAGGGCAATCTGGGACGGCTCGCCCATTCCGGCGGCCTTAGCGGCTGATGGCGAGCGCGTTGGCCCCGCGCCGCACGCTGAACCCACGCGCTTCCAGAGCGGCGGCGAGGTCTTCCAGCGATCCGGCATAGCTTACGGACATCACCGAGGTGCCGCCAATCGCCGTGCTGGTGACGCCCACGCCGCGCACGCCGCCGGTGCCGCGCACTGCGCCAAGCGCCGAATCGAACGCGGCGGCATCGGGGGTGGCGAATTGCACTGAGATGTTGCGCACCGCAGCCTCGCCCGGTTCGACCCCGGTGACGATCTGAGCTTCGATCCGCGGCACCGCGCCGCTGGCCGCTGCCGCTGCTGCTGCCTTGCGTGCCTGAGCGGCGCGCCCGATCTCGATCAACCGCTGAATCGCGGGATCAATCTCGCCCCCGGCCCCCAGCCTCAGGCTAGGATCGGGACGCAGCTTGCCGGAATTGAGCGCTGCGGTGAAAATGCCGTCCATCCGCTCGACCGCCTGCGCTAGCATCGCCGGGAGCGCATCGGCGCTGTCGGCCTTGAGCGTAAAGGTTTCGATCGGGCGGCTATCTGGGCCATAACGCGCGGTGAAGGTGCCGCTGACCGGCCCACCGGGGAATTGATGATCGAGCCGGGCGAAGGCCATTAGCACATCGGTCGCCCCATACTGATCCAGAGTCGAGCGCCACCACGCGCGGCTGCGCCTGCCCGCCTGACCGAAATTGACCAGCAGCGAATCGCCCCCCGCCCCCGAAAGGCGGACGTAATCGATCCGGCTCGCGCCCGGATTGAACTCCGCCCAAGCGCGCTGCCATGGGTTGCGTTGTTCGAAGGTGATATAGGCGCCGCCCGAATCCTGCACGGGGATCAGCAGCAGCGGGGCCGATCGCACCTGCTGCGCTGCTCCGCCGAGGTAGGAGGCCGCGCGCTGGCGATCGAAGACTACGCCCAATGTGGCGATATAACGCCGGGGGCCCAAACGCTCCTGCTCGATCACAATGGCCGAGACCAAGCCGTCGAGCTGGCTGTCAGACAATTTGGGGCCCTTCAGCTTCTCCCACGCCCTCTTCTGCGCCTCGCGCCAGCCATTCGCACGGGCATCTTCGGCGCTTTTGCCCTTCACATCGACGCTGATGCCCTTGACCTCGATATCGGCGCTGGCGGCGGTGGGTGCGATGCCGCGCTCGCCCGCGACTTGCGCCACCAAGGCATAGCCGCCGCCCAGCAGCGCAAGCGCCAAAACCGCACCGCCAAGCCATCGCCGCAAGGGGCGAGACAGGGCAGCACCGGGGCTGGGAAGGGAGAGAGACGCGCTCATGGGGAAAACGCCATGTCCTTTGCCCAATGGCGAGTGGAATTCCAAGCGCGAAAGGCTATGGGACTGCGCATGACTTCGGGGACAAACGAGAGCAGCCCGCCGCAAGGCACCGGCTACACCTATGCCGACGCCGGCGTATCCATCGCTGCGGGCAATGCGCTGGTGAAGGCCATTGCCCCTTTGGCGAAGGCCACCGCGCGCCCCGGCGCGACGAGCGAGCTTGGCGGGTTCGGCGGGTTCTTCGATCCCAAGGCCGCCGGATATAATGATCCGCTGCTGGTCGCAGCCAATGATGGCGTGGGCACCAAGCTGAAGCTCGCCATCGAGCATGACCGGCATGACACGGTCGGCATTGATCTGGTTGCCATGTGCGTCAACGATCTGATCGTGCAGGGCGCCGAGCCTCTGTTCTTCCTCGACTATTTCGCCACCGGCAAGCTGGAGAACGGCGTCGCGGAACGCGTGATCGCGGGCATCGCTGACGGCTGCAAGATCGCCGGCTGCGCGCTAATCGGCGGGGAGACGGCGGAGATGCCGGGGATGTATGCGGCGGGCGATTATGACCTTGCCGGCTTCTGCGTCGGCGCGGTGGAGCGCGGCGAGCAGCTCACCGGCGACAAAGTTGCTCCGGGCGATGTGCTGCTGGGCCTCGCTTCGTCAGGTGTGCACTCCAACGGCTATTCACTGGTCAGGCGCTTGGCGGCGGACAAGGGGTGGAAGCTTAATCGCCCCGCCCTGTTCGATCAGGAGCAACTGCTGATCGACGCCCTGATCGCGCCGACGCGGATTTACGTGGCGAGCCTGCTGCCGCTGATCCGCGAAGGCCACATCAACGCGCTCGCCCACATCACGGGCGGTGGCCTTCTCGAAAACATTCCGCGCATCTTGCCCGAAGGCGCCCATGCGGTGGTAGATGCCGACCTGTGGCCCCAGCCGCGCCTAATGGCCTTCCTGCAAGCGCAGGGCCATATCGAGCCCGAGGAAATGGCGCGCACCTTCAACTGCGGGGTCGGCATGGCGCTCGCCGTGGCGGAAGATCGGGTGGCTGAAGTGACCCAGCGGCTCGAAGAGGCGGGCGAGACCGTCTTCCCGGTCGGACGCATAGAAGCAGGCGAGAAGGGGTGCACAGTGCGTGGTTCGGTCGAAACTTGGTCCGCCAAGAGCGACTGGAGCGCGACGCACCTTGCTTGATTGTCGTCACCCTGAACTTGTTTCAGGGTCCATCGTGCCGCAAAGTACAGTCGGCGCTGGGGGAGGAATGGATGCTGGAAGCGCAGCTCTGCTTGCAGAACCGAGTTCAGCATGACGGATAAGGCCAAAATCGCCGTCCTCATCTCCGGCGCGGGGACCAATATGGCCGCGCTGGTCTACGCCAGCCGGATTGGCGACTGCCCCTATGAGGTGGTGCTGGTCGCGAGCAATGACGCGCAAGCCCCCGGGCTCGCGCTCGCCGCAGCTGAGGGGATCGCCACATTCGCCCACCCTCACAAAGGCATGACCCGCGAGGCGCATGACGCTGCGATGGAAGACGCCGTGCGGCAAGCGGGCGCGGACTACATCGTGCTGGCCGGTTACATGCGCATCCTCTCGGACGATTTTGTGGAACGCTGGCAAGGCCGGATGCTCAACATCCACCCCTCGCTGCTGCCGCTGTACAAGGGGCTCGACACCCATGCCCGCGCCATTGCGGCGGGAGACAGCCACGGCGGAACCAGCGTCCACTTGGTGACGCCTGAACTGGACGCAGGCGAAGTGCTGGCGCAGGTGCGGGTACCGATAGTAACGGGTGACACGCCGCACAGCCTCGCCGAACGGGTAAAGCTCGCCGAACACCAGCTCTATCCGCGCGCGGTGGCAGAATACGTGTCGCGCTGGCGCAACCCGGCATGGCTGTTGGAGCGGCTGCGCGAGCGCGCACTGGCGCTCCCCGAAACCAGCGAGCAGGAGAGCTTCGGTTCGGCCGGCTTCCGTGTCGGTGAAGGCAAATCGGGCAAGTATTTCGCCTATTTCTCCGACCGCCCTCATGGCCACGAACGCATCGCCCTGCTGGTGAAAACCAGCGGGATGGACGAGCTCAACGCCCTCGTCGAAGATCAGCCCGAGACCTATTTCAAGCCCGCCTTCTACGGCGCGAGCGGCTGGGTCGGGATCATCCTTGATCGCCCCGATCTCGACTGGGGCGATGTCGAAGCGTGGCTCCAGCGCAGCTGGCGCAGCGTCGCACCCAAGCGGCTGACGCGGATGTTGGACATCGCGGACGAATTCTGATGGCGCCCACCCGCGACCACCTGCTGGCCCGAGGCCCGCTAGCGACCCGCGCCAACGCCTTTCTTGGCAAGGCGTGGCAGCGCGGCTGGTTGCCTCCGCCTGCGCTTGACCCAGACGCGCTGTGGGCGCTCGCCGCCAAGCCCTATGGCACGCGCGCCGAGGCTGTGGAGCATGGCGGGCGCTCGGACGAAGACGTCGCCGATTTCCGTGAGCGCCTTACGCGGCTGATCGCCGCCGCAGCGCAAGAGGCCGATCTCAACGCGCTGGGCCGAGCCATGGCCTGGGGGCAGCTTTCGCGGGTCGTAAAAAACCGGCTGGCATTCGGCGCGTTTTGGCTGGAACGGCCCGAACTGCTGGAAACACCTCTCGCCCCGCCCATGATCGTTATCGGCCATATGCGCAGCGGCACAACCCGCATCCACACGCTGCTCGCCGCCGATCCGGCGTTTTCGCACACACGCTATTGCGATGCCTATCACCCCGTGCCCGCGCGGCTCGGCATGAACCGGGTCAAGGCCGCGCTGGAGCTGGCGATGCTCGGCGCGCTCAATCCGTGGATGCAATCGATCCACCCTATGGCGGCGAGTGGGGTCGAGGAAGAGCTGGCCTGGCTCAGCGCCGCGCTCCACCATTCGATCTACGAATCGCAGTGGCATATCCCGGCCTATTCGGCGTGGAGCGAGGCGCGTGACCCCGCGCCGATCTACCGCGAGTTTGCCCGCATCCTGCGCACCGATGCCGCTATCCGCAGCGTTGCCGACAAGCCGCGCGTGCTCAAAGTCCCCGCCTTTGCGGAAGATCTGACAACGCTGCTGTCGCTGTTCCCCGATGCGCGCCTGGTGATCGCCCACCGCGCGCATGATGCGGTGCTGCGCAGCGCTATCTCGCTCGCGGCGAACCAGATGGCGATCCAGTCGGATAGCTGTGACCTCGCCAAGATCGAAGCACGCTGGCGCCACAAAATCGCCTTGCGCGAGGCGCGTATGGCGGAGGCTCTGGCAGACTGGCAGGGGCCGGTCGCGCGGCTGACCTTCGAAGACCTCAACGCCGACTGGGAGGGCGCGATTGCGCGCTGCTATGCCGATCTCGGTATCACGCTGTCCGGGCCTGCGCTGCTGGGGATGCACAACGTGATGGCGGCAAGCGAAAGCGGCCACCATCACGCTCACGCCGCGCAACTCGCCCGCTTTGCAGAGGCGGGCTGACGACCCAATGCAAAAGGGCCGCCCCCTTGCGGAGACGGCCCTTGGCAATGCGTCTGACCGTCAGATCAGCCGACGATTTCGTCTTCGTTGAAGAAGAAGGCGATTTCGATCGCGGCGTTTTCTTCCGAATCCGAACCGTGGACGGTGTTTTCGCCAATCGAGAGCGCCAGTTCTTTGCGGATCGTGCCCGGCGCAGCGTCAGCCGGGTTGGTCGCGCCCATGATGTCGCGGTTGCGGGTCACGGCGTCTTCGCCTTCGAGCACCTGCACGACCACCGGCTCGCTCATCATGAAGTCGACGAGTTCGCCGAAGAACGGACGCTCACGGTGCACGCCGTAGAAGCCTTCGGCCTGTTCGCGGGTCATGTGGATGCGCTTCGAAGCGACGACGCGCAGGCCAGCGTCTTCCAGCATCTTGGTGACGGCGCCGGTCAGGTTGCGACGGGTGGCGTCGGGCTTGATGATCGAAAAGGTGCGGGTAACCGCCATGATAATGCTCCTGTGAACGTCTGGTCTGGTGAGGGGGATATTGGCCGCGCCCCGTAGATGCTGCGCTGCAAAATGGCAAGCGTCAGCGCGCGCGGGGCTCTGTGCTGGGCGGTTTCGTTAATGGCGACGGCGTGGTATTGCGGTTGCAGGGCGCTCCGGGGGGACATCATGGATCACAATCATACGCTTTCACGCCGCCACTTTGCCGGAGCCGCGCTCATCGCGACCGGTTTGGTCGCAACCGGGGGCATCGCCCGCGCCGCTGCGCCCGCGCAAACCGCAGGCGGTCCGATCGGGCCGTTCTATCCGATCCTGCGGCCGGGCGACGATGATTTCGACATGACCATGATCAAGGGCAATAGCGGCCGTGCGCTTGGCCGGGTGATTGAGGTGACCGGTCGCGTTCTCGACCGTAAGGGCAATCCGGTCAGCGGTTCGGAGCTGGAAATCTGGCAGTGCAACGCGGCAGGACGCTATGCCCATCCGGGCGACATTGCGACCGCCCCGCTCGATCCCAATTTTCAGGGCTATGCCCGGCTGATGACGGGGCCGAGCGGCGAATGGCGGATCACCACGATCAAGCCCTCAGGCTATGACAGCCCGATCGGCCACCGCACGCCGCATATCCATTTCGACATCAAGGGCCGCCAGCACCGGCTGATCACGCAGATGTATTTCAGCGAGGATCACGCCACCAACAGCAAGGACGCGCTTTATAACGAGCTTGGCGAAGATGCCGTCACCGCAATGGCAGCGCAGGCAGCGGCTGACCGCTATCGCTGGGACATTGTGCTGGCCGAGGGCTGAGGAGGTCAACCGGCCTTCTTGGTGCCAATGATGATCTGCCCGGTGGTCGCGCTGTCATCGCCGGTGGTGGCGGTGACCGTGATCGACGACTCATCCGCCTTGCGCTCACCGCCGATCATCACTGTGCCGTTGGTAGTCATTTCCAGCTGGATGTCGAACCCGGCCGCCTTGGCCGCATCACGGTAGTGGGCGACGACTTTGTCGGCGGGCGCGTCGGCCTCGAACGCGACCATCGTGCCCTGTCCGTCCGGCTGGTTCACGACAGTGTTGGTGATGACCTTGGAACCCGGAAACAGGGTAAAGCCAGCCGGCAGGTTGACCGGCACATCCGCGCCCGATCGCAAGGTGGCCTCGCCGTCCTCGCCCTTGATCGTCATGCTGGTTTCGCCGGTGTCCTTGTCGATGGTGTATTCGGCGTTCTCACCGTCTGCCGTGGTGAATTCGCCCGAGGTTTCCGAACCACAGGCGCTGAGCATCAATGCCACACCCCCCGCCAACACCAGTGCCGCCTTGCGCATATGCTTTCCCCAATCACACGATGACGGGAGGTAGCATCACCTATCGCCTGTCGTGACGCAAGCCCTTCGGATCGGGTGCTTAGCCCTTCTTCACCCAGCGCCCGTCTTCCTGCGCGAAATAGGCGCGGGTGACATCCTCGCGCCCGTCATGCGCGCGCCAAGCGAGGCGGGCGGCGGGGGCAGCGTCGGGCGGGAAGAGCAGGAACACGCGGGCAAAGCCGCTGCTTTCGCGGAAAGTGCCATCAGCCAGGATCAGGTGGCTCGCCCCGTTGCTGGCGGCGATGTCGGCGGATAGCAGAATCGGTTGAAGCTCAGCGCCCGGCGCATCCGCTTCGCCATTGGCAAGAAAGGTCTCCGGCCCGGCCTGCCACAGTGTCCGGGCGATCACCTCGCGCTGTTCGGCATCGGCGGAGACGACCAGCACCCGCTCGCCCTCACCCAGCGCGCGCTTGGCGATCAGGGCGACGACCTTTTCGAGGGGGTCATGGGTGTATTGCCAGAAATCGAGCTTCATGTGCCTGGCCCAGAGCGCCTGCACCGATCGGAACAATACTTCACATTGTCCCAATCCCGCTCCCACTTCTTGCGCCACGTGAAAGGCAGCCCGCAGGCGAGGCAGGTCTTGGAGGGCAACTCGGACTTTTTGCGCATTTTGGGGATGGTGAAGTCTCCCCGTTAGCCTTCCGCCACATTCCGCACGAACTGGTCCAGCAGGCGCACGCCGTAACCGGTCGCGCCCTTCTCCCACGTCTGGCCCGGCTTGTTCGACCAGACCATGCCCGCGATATCGAGGTGCGCCCAAGGGGTGCCATTCTTGATGAAGCGCTGGATGAACTGCGCGGCGGTGATCGAGCCGGCCTCACGCGGGCCGACGTTCTTGATGTCGGCGATCGGCGAATCGATCAGCTTGTCGTAATTCGGCCCGAGCGGCATCCGCCACAGCTTGTCGCCGCTGGTCAGGCCTGCCGCTGAGAGCTGCGCCGCGAGCGTGTCATCATTGGCGAACATCCCGCCATATTCATTGCCGAGGCTGATGATCATAGCGCCGGTCAGCGTGGCCAGATCGACGATCCGCGCCGCGTCATACTGCTCCTGCACCCAATGCAGCACATCGCACAGCACCAGCCGGCCTTCCGCATCGGTGTTGAGCACTTCGACGGTCTGACCGCTCATCGTGGTGACGACATCGCCGGGGCGCTGCGCCTTGCCGTCGGGCATGTTCTCGACGAGGCCCACGACGCCGATCACGTTCGCCTTGGCCTTACGGCTGACGAGCGCCAGCATCGCGCCGACAACTGCGCCTGCACCGCCCATGTCCCACTTCATGTCTTCCATGCCCGGCGGCGGCTTCAGCGAGATGCCGCCGGTGTCGAAGGTGACGCCCTTGCCGACGAACACGGTCGGCTTGTCGCCCGCCGTGCCGCCGTTCCAGCGGATCGCGAGAATCTTCGATTCGCGTTCGGACCCCTGCCCGACGCCGATCAGCGCGCCCATGCCGAGCGCGGTCATCTCCGCTTCGCCCAGCACGGTGAGTTCCGCGCCGGTGCCGGCAAAGGCTTCCTCGCACGCGGCAACGAAGGTTTCGGGGTAGATGATGTTGGCCGGTTCCGTCACCAGGCCGCGGGTGAACTCCACCCCCTTGGCGAGGGCGGATTCCCGCTCCCAAGCGGCTACCGTGCCCTCGGGCGCGCCGGTGACGTGCACCGTGGTCAGCGAGGGGCGCTTATCCGCAGCAAGGCGCGTGCGGTATTTGTCATGCCGCCAGCCGCGCAGGCGCAAGCCGAGCAAAACGGCCGCCGCGTCATCGGCCGAGAGCCCGGCATTGGCGAGATCGACCACCATCACCGTCTCACCCGAAGCGAGATATTTCGCGGTCAACGCGGCGCCTGCCCGTTCGAGGTTCGCGCGGCGGTCAGCGGCATCGGCTTCCCCTGCGCCGGCCAGCGCGATCCGCTTGACCGAACCGCCGAGGTTCGCAAAGCCTTCGAACAATTGCCCTGCCCTGCCCGTAAAGCGCGAAGCCGCCGCGCCTTCAACGAATGTCGCATCAAGGCCTGTGATCGCCGCCCCCTGATTGATGATCTGCGCGTGCAGGCGAGTATCGGCGGGAGGGGTGGCGGTGAGATGGATTTGCATGGGTACTCCGAAGAAGCATGAGGTCGGGCATGCGGTCATGGTGTCCAGCACGTGCGACGAGCCGCGCGCCGGGGGGCGCAAACGCGATTGCGATTAGGCCCGAGCGGTGCAATAGGCAAGGCCATGTCGGGAGGCTTGTCAGACGGATCGCGGGACGGCGCGTGCCATGCCCAGCGCGTTCCGGGACGGGCCGGCGCGCCGCTTTGGGCGTTGGTGCTGGCGCTTCTAGGGACAGCCACTCCGCTCGCCGCGCAGGATGCAGGCGGTGTTGCTCAAACCGAAACTCCGCAACCCGCCACATCGGAACCCGCCGAGGCCCAAGCGCCTCGCAAGATCGATTTCGAAGCCCGCGAGCTGAGCTACAACAACGAAACGGAAACCGTCACCGCACGCGGCAATGTGATCCTGCGCTCCGAAGACCGCTCGGTCCGCGCCGATGAAGTGATCTGGGACCGCAATTCGGGCCGGATCATCGCCAGCGGCAATATCCGGCTGGTGGACGAGGCGGGCAACCAGCTGTTCACCGACCAGGTCGAACTGACCGAAGAATTCGATACCGGCGCGATGAGCGAACTCCTCATCGCCCTGCGCGCAGGTGGCCGGCTCGCGGCGCGATCGGCAGAACGCGGGGAGGACGGCGTCGCAGTGCTGACCGACGCCGCCTACAGCGCCTGTCCGGTGGTCGATGCCGAAGGCTGCGCTGCCGACCCCAGCTGGCGGATCACGGCCAAGCGGGTGATTTACAACCAGAAGACCAGTGTCGTCAGCTTTTCGGGTGCGGTGCTCGAACTGTTCGGCGCGCGCATCCTGCCTCTTCCGGGTCTCGGATTTCGCACGGATGGCAAGGGTACATCCGGCTTTCTGGTTCCCGATGTACGGATCACGCAGGTCAACGGGCTCGAACTGTCCGGCGAGTATTACTGGCGCTTCGGCGACAACCGCGATCTGACGCTGGGCGCCTATGTCTTCTCCAACGTGGCCCCGATGGCGAGCGCGGAGTGGCGGCACATCACTGACAAGGGCGCCTACCAGGTCACCGGCTACGGCACCTTCAGTGACCGCCTGACCGATTTCACCGGGGCGGACAGCTTCCAGAGCGATCCGCGTGGCTACCTTGACGCCAATGGCCGGTTCCAGTTCTCGCCCGACTGGAGCTTCACCTCCTCGATCCGCTTGGCATCAGACCGCACCTTCCTGCGCCGCTACGATATCAGCCGCGATGACCGGCTGCGCTCGACCGTCAATCTCGAACGGATCACGGACCGCTCCTATCTCTCGGTGGCCGGCTGGGCGACCCAGACGCTGCGGCTGAACGCCGATCAGGGGCAGGTCCCGCTTGCGCTGCCCGCGATCGATTTCCGCCAGAAGCTCGCTGACCCGGTGCTGGGCGGCAATGTGCAGTTTCAGGCGAACAGCCTCGCGCTGCTGCGCAATGACGGGCAGGACACCCAGCGCGCCTTTGCCGGGGCGCAGTGGGATCTGAAGCGGCTGACCGGCCTGGGGCAGGTCGTCACCCTTACCGCGCTGGTGCGCGGCGATGTTTACAACACCAACAATAGCATCGCGACCACCACCGCCAGCTACCGCGGCACCGAAGGCTGGACGACGCGCGGCATCGCCACGGCAGCGATCGACATCGAATGGCCGTTCGTGGGCGAAGCGTTCGGCGGCACGCAGGTGTTCAAGCCGCGCGTGCAAATCGTCGCCAGCCCCAAGATCCGCAATCTCGACGTCCCCAATGAAGATGCGCGCGCAATCGACCTTGAAGATTCCAACCTGTTCGCGCTCAACCGCTTCCCCGGATATGACCGGGTCGAGGATGGCAGCCGTGTCACCTGGGGCGTCGACTGGGAATTACAGCGCCCCGGCTGGAGGGTGCGCTCGACCATCGGCCAGTCCTTCCGGCTGGAGGCGCCGCGTGACGATATCTTCCCCGAAGGCACTGGCCTGTCCGAACGGGTATCCGATTTCGTGGGTCGCACCGAAGTCCGGTTTCGCAATCTGGTAAGCTTCACCCACCGCTTCCGGCTCGACAAGGACAACTTCGCGATCCGCCGCAACGAAATCGACGCAACCGTCGGCTCCCGCCGGACCTATCTGGAAGTTGGCTACCTGCGGCTGAACCGCGACATCGCCACGGTCGAGGATCTGCGTGACCGCGAGGAACTGCGCGCTGCAGCCCGGATTGCGATCGGCCGCAAATGGTCGGTGTTCGGCTCGGGCGTGTTCAACCTCACCGACGCGGACGAAGATCCGGTGTTCCAGCCCGACGGGTTCGAGCCGATCCGCACCCGGCTCGGCGTGGCCTATTCCGACGATTGTATCGAATTCGGCGCCACCTGGCGGCGCGACTTCATCGATGCAGGCGATGCGCGGCGCGGCAATGCGTTCCAGCTGTTCTTTGCCATTCGCAATCTGGGGTTCCGTTAATCTGCGCGAATTGGCAGGCTTGGCAAATGGCGTTAAGGAAGCCGCCTAAAGCAAGCTGACCACGCTCTGGGGGATCGGGCGGGACTCAGCTTCCATTAAGCCGGCACAGAACATTGGCGGCACATTGCGTCAGGGGTCGCGCGAATTGGTTGGCCACACGTCAGGCTAAAAGAACGGGAACGAACGAGTGAGTGTAAAGCTGTTTTCCAAGGCGCTGTTTGCCAGAACCGGGACCGCTCTTGCGGTGGCCGGGATGATCGGCCTTGCGCTGACGCCGGTTGCGGCTCCGGCCCAGACCGTCGCCGTGCCGACCGCGGACAATCCCTTCGGCCTGCCCGAAGACATCACGCTGTTCGGCAAGGCTGACCCTGACCGCCGCACGGCGACCGCGATCGTCAATGGCTTTGTCATCACTGGCACCGACATCGACATGCGCGTGGCGCTGGTGACGGCGGCATCGGATGCCGCAATTTCCGAAGAGGAAATGCTGCGTCTGCGGGTGCAGGTGCTGCGCAACCTCATCGACGAAACGCTCAAGATCCAGGCCGCTGCTGCCGCCGAAATGGAAGTGAAGCGCGAAGAGGTCGAACAGACCTACCAGCAGCTCGCCGCCCAGAACTTCGGCAGCGATCCGAAGAAGATGGACGAATACCTGGTCTCGATCGGTTCCTCGCCCGCCTCCCTCAAGCGCCAGATCGAAGGCGAAGCAGCTTGGGAAAACCTCCTGCGCCGCAACATCATGCCGTTCGTCAATGTCTCGGCCGAAGAGGTCAATGATTCGCTCAAGCGGATGAACGAGGCCAAAGGCACCGACGAATACCGGCTGGGCGAAATCTTCCTCTCGGCCACCAGCGAAAACCGCGCGGCAGTGCTCGCCAATGCTCAGCAGATCGTCCAGCAATTGCAGCAGGGCGGCAGTTTTGTCGCCTATGCGCGCCAATATTCCGAAGCGACCACCGCAGTGGTCGGCGGCGATCTGGGCTGGGTGCGGCTGGGTCAGCTCCCCCCGCAGCTTGCCGCGGCTGCCCGCACCATGAGCGCCGGGCAGTTGCAGGGGCCGATCGAAATTCCGGGCGGCTTTTCGATCCTGTATCTGATCAACAAGCGTCAGGTGCTGATGGCCGACCCGAATGAGGCGGTGCTGAACCTGAAGCAGATCTCGATCATGTTCCCGGCCGGCGTCACCCAGGCCCAGGCCGAAGCGAAAGTCTCGGAATTCGGCAACTTCGCCGATAGCCTGCGCGGCTGCGCCGATGTCGAAGCGGGCGCGGCCAAGATCGGCGCTGAAGTGGTGACCAACGACCAGATCAAGGCCGAGGTGCTCCCGCCGCAGCTGCGCGACATCATCCTCAACCTCCAGATCGGGCAGACCACCCCGCCGTTCGGCAATATCCAAGAAGGCGTGCGGGTGTTCATGCTGTGCGGCCGCGACGATCCCAAGGATGCCGGTGCCCCGACCTTTGCCGCAGTGATGGACCAGCTGGAAGAAGAACGCGTCAACAAGCGCGCCCAGCGCTTCTTGCGCGATCTGCGTAACGACGCTTACATCGAATACAATTGACACCGCCCGCCCTGTCTCTGACCGCGCCGCTTGCGATCAGCCTCGGCGATCCGGCCGGGATTGGGCCGGAAGTCATCCTTGGCGCATGGGCGCGATTGCGGTCTGAACGCCGCGCGCCTCCCTCCTTCGTGGTCGGCGGGCCGCAATTGCTGCGCGCGCTGGCCGAACGGCTCGGAATCGACTGCCCGATCGTACCGATTGCCGACCCGGCCGAAGCGATGTTCGCTGCCGGAGCGGGGTTGCCGGTTCTTGCCGGGCTAGATGGCCCATCATCGCCCGGTCATCCCGCAGCAGATGGTGCCCGGTTGGCGCTTGCTTCGCTGCAATGGGGCACGAAATTCGCGCTTTCGGGGGTGGCCACCGGACTGGTGACCGCGCCGGTTTCCAAGGGCGAGTTGGCTGCGGTCGGGTGGGATTACCCGGGACAGACCGAATTCCTCGCCGACGCCTGCGGGCGGCCCTATCGCGATGCGGTGATGATGCTCGCGGGGCCTTCGCTGCGCACTGTGCCGCTGACCGTGCATGTCTCCCTGGCCGAGGTGCCGGGGCTGATCTCGGCCGAGTTGATCACCCACAAGGCGCGGATCGTGGCCGCAGGATTGCGCCGCGATTTCCGGATTCCCGCCCCGCGCCTCGCGATTGCGGCACTCAACCCGCACGCGGGTGAAGGCGGCAAGTTCGGGGATGAGGAAGCCCGGATCATCGCCCCTGCCATCGCCGCCTTGCAGGCCGAGGGGATCGACGCTTTCGGCCCCGTCCCGGGCGACGCGCTGTTCACGCCGCGGGCACGCGCGGGCTATGATGCGGCCTTGTGCATGTATCACGACCAAGCACTTATCCCTCTGAAAGCGCTGGAGTTTGACGAAGGCGTGAATGTCACCTTGGGCTTGCCGCTCATCCGCACCTCGCCCGACCACGGCACTGCGTTCGACATCGCCGGACAAGGCTTGGCCGATCCCGGCGCGATGGCAGCGGCAATCGTGATGGCGAGCGAGATGGCCATAGCCCGGGCAAGCACCGGTGCCTGACCTTCCCCCCATCCGCGAGGTCATCCAGCGGCATAACCTCGCCGCTTCCAAGGCGCTGGGGCAGAACTTCCTGCTCGACGAGCAGCTGCTCGCCCGCATTGCCGCCCTGCCCGGAGACCTCACGGGCCAGCAGGTGCTCGAAGTCGGCCCCGGCCCCGGCGGCCTCACCCGTGCACTGCTCAGGTCGGGCGCACGCGTCACCGCCATCGAGATGGACCGCCGCTGCATGCCTGCCTTGGCGGAACTCGGCGAGGCCTTCCCCGGCCAGCTGACCGTAATCGAGGGCGATGCCCTGAAGCTGGATCATGCCGCGCTGATGCAAGGCGCGCCATTTCATGTGCTTTCGAACCTGCCCTACAACGTCGGCACCGCGCTGTTCGTGCGCTGGCTTTCGGGTGAGGCTTGGCCGCCGCTGTGGCAGTCGCTCACCCTGATGTTCCAGCGCGAAGTCGCTGACCGGATCGTCGCGGACGCCGGAGACGACGCCTATGGCCGCCTCGCCGTGCTGGCGCAGTGGCGGGCCGAGGTGCGGTTGGCAATGAAGGTGCACCGCAGCGCCTTCACCCCGCCGCCCAAGGTGATGAGCGCGGTCGTCCACGTGACCCCCGCCGCCATGCCCGAGGGCGTGTCGGCCCGGATGCTCGAACGCCTCACCGAAGCCGCCTTCGGCCAACGCCGCAAGATGCTGCGCCAGAGCCTCAAGGGCGTGCCGGGCGCGCTCGAGGCGCTGGCGACGCTGGGGATCGACGAGACCCGGCGGGCCGAGACGGTCAGCGTGGCCGAGTTCGTCGCGGTGGCGAAGACGCTGACCGCCTGAAACCGCACCGAGCGCTGCCTCTGATTCGCGCCCTCTCCACGCCCTGTTGGAGACACATGAGACACTGTCCAGAAGCCAAAAACTGCCCCCACAAGCTGTGCGTCTGAGATAGGACACAAGGGAGCGCGGCAAGTCATGCGGAGCAGCCTGCCGAGATTGGCGCGAGTAGGAAAGCGCGGACGTGCCCGCAGCCGACCGGTGCGCGGGAAATCGACGAAAGGCGGCGGGCCGAAGCGGTCAGCGTGGCGGAGTTTTCGCGGCGGCGCGGCAGCTGACTTAACAAGCCGGCCAGTTGACGCCTAGGTGATGACCTTCACATCTGACGACGCAGTAGGTGTAGAGGAACCGCTCGGCACCTCCAGAGCGCAGACAGGAGCTGCCTTTGCTAGCTCACTAAACGGGCTACTTAGCTGCTCCGCCCACTTCTTCCATTCTGCGTCTATCCACTGAGCAATCTGAATCGCGTCATCGAGATTCACTGGGTCATTCTTCAACCGATCAGTGGAAAGGTGGAAAAATGATGCATTCAATCGCCCATCCACGCGACTTGGTGCCGAGCGCTTCCGGCCCGCCAAGTAATCATCGGCACGGATGGTATTTCCCTTTTGGCCTTCGTGACGAAGGAAATCATACAAGTTACGCGCATGTAAACCAAACGACTCGAAAAACGCGCACCATCTCAAGCCGTCCGACCGAAACAGCATCTTAAAGGTGAAACCCAGCATCTCGCGTTCGTAGGCCAGATGGTTCGTAAGGTATTCAACTAGTTCCGCTTCCGCCTTAGCTTTCATAAGAGCTATTTACCCCGCCTTCTTCCGCAACCGCCAAGCATGCAGCAGCGGCTCCGTATAGCCGCTGGGCTGTTCCACTCCCTTGAAGATCAGCTCCTTCGCCGCGCTAAACGCCGCGCCGCTTTCGTTGCCGGTGAGCGGCTCGTAGAGCGGGTCGCCCGCGTTCTGCGCGTCAACCTTGGCGGCCATGCGGGCGAGGCTGTCCATCACCTGCGCCTCGCTGACCACACCGTGGAGCAGCCAGTTGGCGATGTGCTGCGAGGAGATGCGCAGCGTCGCACGGTCCTCCATCAGGCCGACGTCGTTGATGTCGGGCACCTTGGAGCAGCCCACGCCCTGATCGACCCAGCGCACCACATAGCCGAGCAGGCCCTGACAATTATTGTCGAGCTCCTCGGCGATTTCCTCGGCGGACCAATTCACGCCGTCCGCCAGCGGAATGCTGAGTAGCGCGTCAAGGCCCATCGGTTCGGGCAGCGTCTTCTGCACCGCAAAGACGTCCTCGGCATGATAATGCAGCGCGTGCAACGTCGCCGCCGTGGGCGATGGCACCCATGCGGTGTTAGCCCCGGCGCGCAGGTGGGCGATTTTCTCGACCATCATCTGCCCCATCAGATCGGGCGCCGCCCACATCCCCTTGCCGATCTGCGCCTTGCCCGAGAGGCCGTGACGGAGGCCGATGGCGACGTTGCGCGCCTCATAGGCCTTGAGCCAGTCCGAACCCTTCATCGCGCCTTTGCGCAGCATCGGCCCGGCGCGCATCGAGGTGTGGATTTCGTCGCCGGTGCGGTCGAGGAAGCCGGTGTTGATGAACACGATCCGGTCCTTCACCGCATGGATACAGGCCGCGAGGTTGGCCGAAGTGCGACGCTCCTCGTCCATCACACCGACCTTGATCGTGTGGCGGGGCAGCTTCAAAAGATCTTCAACAGCGTCGAACAGGTCGTTGGTAAAGGTGCATTCTTCTGGCCCGTGCATCTTGGGCTTCACGATGTAGATCGACCCGCAGCGCGAGTTGCCGAACTTGCCGTGTCCCTCCACGTCCAGCGTGCTGATCGCCGAGGTGAACACCGCGTCCATGATGCCCTCGGGGATTTCGCTGCCATCGGCGAGGCGGATCGCCGGGTTGGTCATCAGATGACCGACATTGCGCACGAACATCAGGCTGCGGCCGGAGAGGGTGTGCGTGGTACCATCGGGAGCGGTGTAGGTTTTGTCGCCTGCCAGCGTGCGGGTGAGCGTCTTGCCGCCCTTTTCGAAGCTCTCCGACAGATCGCCGCGGATGATGCCGAGCCAGTTGGTATAGGCGACCAGCTTGTCGTCGGCATCGACCGCGGCGACTGAGTCTTCGCAGTCGGCAATCGTGGTGAGCGCGGCTTCGACGATGATGTCAGCGATACCCGCCTTGTCAGTTGAACCCACAGGCGTGCTCGAATCGAATACAACTTCGATATGCAAGCCATTGTTCTTGAAAAGAACGCCCTTCTCCGTCTCGCCGATATACTGTGCCGCATCGGCGAGCGTCATGCCATCGCGGCCCGCCAGATCGGCCCAGCTGCCCCTCGCCAAGGGGAACGCCGAATCAAGGAACTGCCGCCCACGCGCGATCACCGCCGCGCCGCGCGTCTCGTCATAGCCACCGGGCTTGGCAGGTTCGGCATCTAGGGCATCGGTGCCGTAGAGCGCATCATACAGGCTCCCCCAGCGGGCATTCGCGGCATTGAGCAGGAAGCGGGCGTTGAGGATCGGCACCACCAGCTGCGGCCCCGCCATGGTGGCGATCTCGGGGTCGACGTTCTGGGTGCCGATCTGGAAGTCACTCGGCTCGGGTACGAGGTAGCCGATATCTGTGAGGAACGCCTTGTAAGCTGCTGGATCGTGTTGCTTTCCAGCACGCTCAACGTGCCAAGCGTCGATCTGCGCTTGCAAGTCCTCGCGCTTGGCCAGCAGCGCCGCGTTGCGCGGAGCGAAGTCGGCAAGCAGCGCGGCAAAGCCTTGCCAGAATGCATCCACATCGCGGCCCAGCGGCGTCAGAACCTGCGTTTCAAGGAAATCCGCCAGCCGGGAATCTATCGCGATACCGGCGCGGTTGGTCATGTCAGTCATGCGGGTCCTCATGGGCGTTGGCTTGGCAAACATCCTGGGGAGGAGAGGACGCGCGGCCTATGGCGCAGGGGCAGCGCGATTGCAACGGGTTGGCCCCGCGCCCGCGCACGGCTAGAGGGGGGGCATGAGAGAGGATGGGAACCTGACCGCGATCGACGGCGCTGCCATGCTGGCGCAGGTCGAAGCGTGGAGCGCGATCAATACCGGCACCGCGAATCTCTCCGGGCTCGCCCAGCAGGCAGCCGCGCTGGCTCAGGCCTTTGCGGTGCTCCCCGGCACAGTAGAGCTGGTCGACCCCGCGCCTGTGACCGCCATCGCTGCGGATGGTTCTGCCGTCCAGAAGCCCCACGGTCAGCATCTGGTGGTGCGGGTGCGGCCCCAGGCCAATCGCCGCATCCTGCTGACCGGGCATATGGACACGGTGTTTCCGGCCGATCATGCCTTTCAGCGTCTGCGCTGGCTCGACGCGGAGACGTTGAACGGGCCGGGTGTGGCTGACATGAAGGGCGGGATCGCCGTGATGCTCCACGCGCTGATGGCGTTCGAGGAGACCGCCAGCGCTTCGGGCCTCGGCTATGACGTGCTGATCAATTCCGACGAGGAAACCGGTTCGCTGGCGAGCAGCGCCCTGATCGCCGAACTGGCGGCGGGCAAGCTGGCGGCGCTGACCTATGAGCCCGCCGCCCTGCCCGATGGCACGCTGGCGCATGAGCGCGGGGGGACGGGGAACTATTCGATCACCTTCACCGGCAAGTCCGCTCACGCCGGGCGCAACCCGCATGAAGGGCGCAACGCGGTTGTCGCGGCGGCCGATCTGATCCTGCGGCTGAAGGCGCTTGAAACGCCGGAGATCACCGTCAATCCGGCCAAGCTCGAAGGCGGGGCGGCGAACAACGTCGTGCCCGATCATGCCGTGCTGCGCTTCAACGTTCGTCCCAAGACGGTCGAGGCAGGCGCTGCGTTTGATCATGCGCTCAGTCATTTGCTGATCGACATTCAGGCCGCGCACGGCGTCGCCACCCAACGCCACGGCGGCGTCACTCGCCCACCCAAGAAGGTGGATGCGGCTGCGCAGAAGCTGTTCGATCTGGTGCGCGCCTGCGGGGCGGAACTGGGCGAAGACATCCGCTGGCAGGCCTCTGGCGGCGTGTGTGACGGCAACAACATCGCTGCCTGCGGCGTCCCGGTGGTCGACACCATGGGCGTGCGCGGCGGTGCCATCCACAGCCCGGACGAATATCTCATCGTCCCCAGCCTCGTGTCCCGCGCGGCCCTGTCTGCCCGCGTGATCACCCGACTTGCTCAAGGAGCCCTGTCTTGACCTTCCGTTTGCGCGCCGCGCGCTCTGCCGATCTCGAAGCGCTATACGAAATGGCCAAGCTGACGGGCGGCGGCTTCACCAACCTCCCGCCGGATCGCGCGGCGCTGAAGAACAAGCTCGAACGCGCTGAGGCATCCTTTGCCAAGGATACCGAGGCGCTGGCGGACGAGCTGTTCGTGCTGGTGCTCGAAGACGCCCGCACAGGCGCAGTGCGCGGGACATGCCAGTTGATGAGCCAGGTCGGCCAGCGCTGGCCGTTCTATTCCTACCGCCTCAACACGCTCACCCAGTATTCGCAGGAGCTCGACCGCACGGTGCGGGCCGAACTGCTCAGCCTGGTCACCGATCTGGAAGGGTCGAGCGAGGTCGGCGGGCTGTTCCTCCACCCGAACGAACGTGCAGGCGGCCTCGGCCTGCTGCTCGCCCGCTCGCGCTATCTGTTCGTGGCCATGCACCGCCAACGCTTTGCCGACCGCATTCTGGCAGAGCTGCGCGGCATCATCGACGAGCGCGGCGGTTCGCCCTTCTGGGACGGGGTCGCGGGGCGGTTCTTCGGGATGAGCTTTCAGGACGCGGACTATTTCAACGCCATCAACGGCAACCAGTTCATCGCCGACCTGATGCCCAAGCATCCGGTCTATATCGCCATGCTGAACGATGACGCGCGCAGCGTCATCGGCGTCCCCCACCCCACCGGCCGCGCGGCGATGCGGATGCTGGAGGACGAAGGCTTCCGCGCCGAGGGCTATGTCGACATCTTCGACGGCGGGCCGACGATGGTCGCGCGCACCGACAGCGTCACCAGCGTCAAGAACAGCTCCTTGCGCACAGTCACCGCAATGTCTGTGGCCGAAGGTGAGCGCGCGATTCTGGCGACCGGGCGGCTCGGCACTTTCCGGGCGTGCTTCGGTGCGAGAGTCTTGGACGAGGACGGCGGCATCGCCATCGATTCCGCCAGCGCCGATCTGCTCGATGTGTGCGAAGGCGACATGGTGTGGAGCGTGGCACGATGAGCCTGACCGAAATCAATTTCGACGGGATCGTCGGACCCTCGCACAATTATGCGGGCCTCAGCCTCGGCAATATCGCCAGCGCGAACAATGCGGGTGATCCGTCCTTCCCGCGCGCGGCTGCGCTTCAGGGTGTGGCGAAGATGCGCGGCAATCTGGCGAGGCTTGGCGTGCAGGGCTTCCTGTTGCCGCTGCCCCGCCCCAATCACGGCCTGCTCGACGCGCTGGCATTGGACGACACCACTCCGCCGCAGCTGCGCGCCGCCGCTTGGTCTGCTTCGTCGATGTGGACCGCCAACGCCGCGACTGTCAGCCCCGCACCGGACACCGCCGACGGGCGCTGCCATCTGACGCCCGCCAACCTCGTCACCATGCTGCACCGCGCGCAGGAATGGCCCGATACCAAGCGTCAGCTTGCGGTCGCTTTCGGCGACACCCGTCACTTCGCGATTCACGACGCGGTGCCGCCGACCTTCGGCGATGAGGGCGCGGCCAACCATATGCGGCTGTGTGAAAGTCACGATGCCCCCGGCGTCGAGGTGTTCGTCTATGGCAAGACCGGCGGTCGCTTCCCCGCGCGCCAGCACGAACAGGCCAGCCGCATCGTCGCCCGCCGCCACGGCCTCGATCCGGCGCGCACCGTGTTTATCGAGCAGAACCCAGATGCCATTGCAGCGGGCGCTTTCCACAATGATGTCGTCGCGGTTGCCAATAGCCGCGTGCTGTTCACCCATGACGAGGCCTTCGCCGACCAGCAAGGCGCATATGACGCGATCCGCGCCGCGTTCCCGGCGCTCGAAGTGGTCGAGGTGCCTACCAGCGCCGTCACCTTGCAGGAGGCGATCCGCACCTATCTGTTCAACGCTCAGCTGCTTACCCTGCCTGACGGCAGCATGGCGCTGATCGTGCCCGAGGAATGCCGCGAGAGCCCGAGCGTGTGGGGATGGGTCGAAACCATGCTCACCGGAAACGGCCCGATCCGCCACGTCATCCCCGTCGATGTGCGACAATCAATGGCGAACGGTGGCGGTCCGGCGTGCCTGCGCCTGCGCGTGGTGTGCGATCCGGCAACGGTCGATCCGCGCTTCCTGCTCGATGAAGCCAAGGCCGACTTGATCGAAAGCGTCATCGCCCGCACCTGGCCCGAACAGATCGACCCGTCCGATCTTGGGTCAGACAATCTGGCGGCCAGCGTGATTGCCGCACGGCTGGCCTTGCTGGATGCGCTCGATCTGGCACAGCTTGGTTAACGCATTTGGTGGGAAGGCGCTCCGAGCGTAAGGTTATCCCAACGTTAAAGCGACTCAGGCGCAGCCCGGTCGCAGAACAATCGGGAGACGCCATGCTGCGCAAGCTCGGAAGGCTGTTTGTGATCAAGAATCGCTTTGAGGCGTTTCTGATCATCTACGCGCTTGCGCTGGGCTCGAGCGCGCGGGGCATGGTCTATCTCCATGAATATCCCGGCTTTGGCGGCAAACTGCTGTTTCTGGCAACCACCGGCGCGGTGTTCCTCGCCGGCGCGAAGATCCTCGACTGCATCAAGCTGGAAAAGGAAGTGGCCGCGCTGCGCGGCGAGATCGCGCGCCCGGATTGAGGTGCGCCTTCAGGCTGGCTGTGCCCTTTCCTCCGCCTGATCACAAGCGAATGGCCGCTAAGCGAGAGCGGCGGCAGATTGGGTCTAAAGGATAAAGGTGGGGGTTTCTGTTGCTACGTACCCCCGGACGCCCGGTATCCGATTCTGTTGCCCGGTTCGGTCCAACCGCGCTTTTTAGCCTAGTAAAAGAAGGGCGTTAGCCCATCAATTACGCAGCGATTGCGAGTGCTTCGTTATCGTTGGCACTTATGGTTTTTGAGCCTTATGCGGGTTACTCAGCCCGGGCAAAAACTACGCTTTTCAACACACGTCGATCCTGGTTCGGCCCCATCAGGAGTTGTGGTCAGTCATTTCTGACCGCCGCTTCTGGTGGAGCCGCCGGGTACTGCCCCCGGGTCCGTTGCATCTATTGTACGCAGCCATTTATCGCCATATCCGGTCGAAACCGGCACGGCCGATATAGCGCGGCAATCCTGAATGTGAAGTGGATGAGCTTTTGTTTGTGCGCGCCCCTCCGGGCGCGCGTATCCTCGCTCACACGGCCTGAAGGCCGCGTCGCTGCGGGCGGGCGGTCGCCCTTGCGGCCCTCCAGGCCGACCGGAGACTGACCGACCGCCCCCGTTTTTACTTCCTTAGCGCGTCCCGAATCTCGGCCAGCAGCTCGATCTCAGTCGGGCCGGCGGGTGCGGCTTCCTCTTCCTTCTTCGCGAATTGCGCCGTCACTTTGCTCACGTAACGCACCATCAGGAAAATAATGAAGGCGAGGATCAGGAAGTTGATGATCACCGATACAAACGCGCCCAGCCCCAGCACATTTGCCCCGGCCTCGCGCGCCGCTGCGAGCGGCGTGCCCGGTGCAACCTCGCCCGACAGGACAAGGTAACGGTCGGAAAAGTCGATGTTACCAAAAATCGCGCCTACGATCGGCATGATGATTTCGTCGGTCAGCGACTTGACGATGGCCCCGAACGCCGCGCCAATGATGACCCCGACGGCGAGGTCGATGACATTGCCCTTGGCGATGAATGCCTTGAATTCCGACAGCATGGTGATCCCCTTTATGCTTGGCCTTTACCATGTTCTGGCACTCACATCTGCGCCTGCCAAGCCGCGCGCGCTGCCCGTCCACCGCTTGAACCAGCCAAGTGGTGTGCTATATCCACAATACAGGAACACGCTGCCGGGTCCGCCCGTGCGTTGAGGAGGGATCGACCTATGCAAATTTCCACCATGCTGCGCGGCGCTTTTGCAGCCGTGGCGGCGCTGAGCCTTGCCGCTTGCGGGATCAACTCAGTGCCGACCGCCGAGGAAGAGGCGAAGGCCAAGTGGGCCGATGTCGAAGCGCAGTTCCAGCGCCGCGCCAACCTCATCCCCAACCTTGCCGAAGTGACCAAGGGTGCGGGCGAGAACGAGCGCACGATCCTGACGCAGGTGACCGAAGCCCGCGCCAAGGCGACCAGCGTCAATATCACCGGCGATGATCTCAATGATCCCGCCAAGATGGAACAGTTCGCCGCCGCGCAAAGCCAGCTCGGCGCCGGGATCGGCCGCCTGCTTGCCAGCGTCGAGGCCTACCCGACCATCCAGTCGAACCAGAACTACCTTGCGCTGCAAAGCCAGCTTGAAGGCACCGAGAACCGCATCGCTGTCGCCATCCGCGACTATAACGAGGCGGTGCGCAAGTATAACACCACGATCCGCACCTTCCCGGATTCGATCGGCGCGAACATCATCCACGGCGCCGAACCGATGGTGCCTTACAAGGCCGTGACGGCGGGCGCTGAAGCCGCACCGCAGCTCGATATGACGAGTAACTGAGCGGCGTGATCCGGCTGCTTCTCATTCTGCTCGCGCTGGCGGGGACGCTGTTCGCGTCTCCGATTGCGGCGCAGCCGAAGCTTCCCGAACTCTCGGGCCGCGTGGTCGACAATGCCGACATTCTCAGCCCCGAAGTCGAAGCGCGGCTGACCGCCAAGCTTGAGGCGCTGGAAACGCAATCGCAGCGGCAGTTGGTTGTAACCACGATCCCTGATCTGCAAGGCTACGACATCTCCGACTACGGCTACCAGTTGGGCCGCGCCTGGGGCCTTGGCGACAAGGAGCGTAATGATGGCGCGCTGCTGATCGTCGCGCCGAATGATCGCAAGGTGCGGATCGAGGTCGGTTATGGCCTCGAAGGCTATCTCACCGACGCGTTGTCCTCGCTGATCATCCAGAACCAGATATTGCCCGCCTTTCGCGACGGCGATTTTCCCGGCGGGATCGAAGCGGGCACCGATGCGATCATCGCTCAGCTGCAATTGCCACCAGAGGAGGCCGCCAAGGTCGCCTCAGATGCCAGCACCGCGCGTGAAAGCGATGGCGGCTTTCCGATCGGCGTGCTGATCTGGCTCGCTTTCATGTTCTTCTTCTTCGTCCTCCCGATCCTCGCCGGGCGCGGGCGGCGGCGTAAGTACCGCTCCAAGGGTGACGGCCCGTGGGGCAGTCGCGGTCTCGGAGACACAGCGCGCGACGTTATCCTGTGGGAAGTCGGCAGTGCGATTGCGCGCGGCATGATCTCGGGTGGCGGCGGTCGTGGCGGCGGTGGCGGATTTGGTGGCGGCGGCGGTTTTTCAGGTGGCGGCGGCTCGTTCGGGGGCGGCGGCGCCTCGGGAGGATGGTAAGCTATGGCATATCTCGATGATGCCGGACGCCAGCTGGTCAGCGAAGCAGTCACGGCCGCCGAAAGCGCGACCTCGGGCGAAATCGTAACTGTGCTGGCCGATCGTTCGGACGGCTACACCGATGTCGCGCTGCTGTGGGCGGCAGGCGCGGCGTTCACGGCGATGAGCGTGTTCGCGGCCTTCCCCTTGCCCTTCCTGAATGCGTGGGATGCGGCCTTTGGCGGCTGGGGCCATGAATGGACCACCGGCGAACTCGCCAGCATGGTGATCGCGCTCGGCCTCATCAAATTCGTCGCGGTGATGCTGGTGCAGCAATGGGAGCCGCTGAAGTTTGTCCTGATCCCCGGCCCGCTCAAGACGATCCGGGTCCACAATCAGGCCGTGCGCCAGTTCAAGGTCGGGGCGGAACGTCGCACCACCGGGCGCACGGGGGTGATGATATACCTTTCGATGCGCGAACACCGCGCGGAAATCGTCGCGGATGAAACCATCGCGGCCAAGGTGCCCGCCGAAGTGTGGGGCGAAGCGATGGGCGATATGCTCGTCCACATCCGCAAAGGCCGCGTGGCCGAGGGGTTGGCCGTCGGCATCAGCGATGTCGGCCATGTCCTGGCCGAACATTTCCCGCGCGGCCATGACGACGAAAACGAGCTGCCGGACCGGCTGATCGAGGTTTGACCCAACCTGCCGCAATTCGCCCTTGACCCGCTCGCCCTGAGCCTGTCGAAGGGCCGCTCTTTCTTTCCGATCCAGCGCTGAAGAAGAACGATCCTTCGACAGGCTCAGGATGAACGGGGTTTTGCATTTTGGAAAAAGACCGCGACGCCGATATGCCTGAAGAGGTGATGTGGGAAGGGCGCTTCATCACCACCAAGAAGCGGGGCCGCTGGGAATATGTCGGGCGCGCGCGCGGCATCCGCGCCGCTGCGATCATCGCGCTGGACGAGGACGCCGATGGCACCCGCCACGTGATCCTTGTCAGTCAGTACCGCGTACCGCTCTCGCGCTTCAGCCTCGAAGTCCCCGCAGGCCTCGTCGGCGATGATGCGGGCGGCAAGGACGAAAGCGCCCTCACCGCTGCCGCGCGCGAGTTGGAAGAAGAAACCGGCTACCGCGCCGCCAACCTTGAGGTGCTGGGTGAGTTCTACTCCTCGCCCGGCATGGTCTCGGAATGCTTCACGCTGCTGAAAGCGACCGGCCTTGAACGCGTTGGCGAAGGGGGCGGTACCGAGGGCGAGAATATCACCGTCCACCGGGTTGCGCTGCGCGAGCTTTCGCGATTCGTGGCCGAGTGGCGGCGCGCAGGGCACGCGGTCGACGTGCGCATCGCGATGTTACTGACACCGGGATACTTGGGAGAGGATTGAGTTATGGTAGGCAGAGTTGCGGGCAAGATGGCCCTCGTCACGGGCGGCGCGCAGGGCCTAGGCCGCGCGCATTGCATCCGCTTGGCGCAGGAAGGCGCGCGGGTCCTGGCGACCGACATCAACGGCGCAGGCGCGCAGGAAACCGCCGCGATCATCAATGCCGAGATGGGCGAAGGCACTGCCTTCGGGATCGCGCACGACGTAACCGACCCCGCTCAATGGGAAGCCGCAGTCGATGCCGCGCGCGAACATCTCGGCGGGCTCAACGTGCTGGTCAACAACGCCGGGATCGGGGTGCCGGGCAATATCGAGGCCTGCGATTTCGGCGATTGGCAGCGCTGCTTCGACATCAACGTGAACTCGATCTTCCACGGCTGCCAGAAGGCCCTGCCGCTGATGCGCGAGCACGCACCTGGGTCGATCATCAACATCTCCTCGATCGCAGGGCTCATCGCGAGCGACACCATGCCTGCATACAACGCTTCGAAAGCGGCGGTGTGGATGCTGTCGAAGTCGATTGCGCTCCACTGCGCCAAGAAGGGCATGAATATCCGCTGCAATTCGGTCCACCCGACCTTTGTCGACACGCCAATCCTCGATGGCACCGCGAAGGCGGCATCACTCGACAAGGATGTGCTGCTGGAAAAGCTGGCGCGGCAGATCCCGCTGAAGTTCGTGGGCGAGCCCAATGATATCGCCAACGCAGTGCTCTATCTGGCGAGTGACGAAAGCCGCTTCATGACGGGGGCCGAGCTCAAACTGGATGGCGGCATCAGCGCGATGTAGCTGTTTGTTGTTTGCATGGTCGAACCGGAAAACCGGTTCCCACTTTTCCTGACCATGCAAAGAAGAAGGGGCCCAAAAGGCCCCTTCCCGGTTATTCCAATCAGGTGCAGCGGCCCGAAAACCGGGATCCGCTTTTCGTCGCTGCACTCAATCCGCGATCAGCGCGATCGCCAGGTAGATCAGGATGAAGCTGCCGAAGCCGAGCAGCGCGCCGGCAACGAAGCCGATCCGCACCAGCATGGTGTCAATCCCGAAGTAGTCAGCAATCCCGGCGCAGACGCCGAAGACCTTGGCGTTGGACTTGTCGAGGCGGAAGTTCGCGCGGGGCGGCTTGCCGCCGGAATTGCCCGTGATGTTGTTCATGTCAGTCAGTCTCCGTGAGAAAATGTTGCCGGCTCAGGCGATCATGCCGGGGCTAGCAGGAACGATAGCATAGGCGAAGCTGGCAACGGTCAGAACGACAGCGAAGGCAGCGGAAGCGAGGCGGGCGAGATTTTCAGAGCCGAACATGGTCTTGGGTCCTTTGGGTCGAGAGGTTGTGAGGCGAAGGTCAGGCGATCAGGGTCGGGCTGGCCGGAACGATGGCGTAGGCGAAGAACGCGGCCGACATGACGATCGAGAAAGCGGCGGCGAACAGGCGGTTCGAGGTTTCGGTGGCGAACATGTGAAGTCTCCTTTTGGTGTTTTCAGTGCTTTCCGGGACCATCCCGGGGATGCAAACAACACTGCATGGGGCGTGCCAAACTCGAAAAATGGCGGAATTCTGGGGTTTCGATGCTTACGCCCCGCAAACAGTTCGTTCAGCCAAGCGAAAGATTGGGAAAATCCACCAAGGGTTGGGATTGCCGATTTCAAGACGGCTGCTCTGGCCAAATCTGGCCCCTGTGCTAACCGCGAGTGCGCCATGGGCCTCAGCCGGATCACCCTCGAAAACTTCCGCAATCACGCCGCGACGACGCTTGGCGAGACGGCGCATTTCAATCTGCTCGTGGGTGAGAACGGCGCGGGGAAAACGAACCTGCTGGAGGCGCTATCGCTGCTCGGGCCGGGGCGCGGGCTGCGGCGTGCGAACCTTGGTGATCTGGCGCGGCGGGCGGTTCCGGGCGATCCTCCCCTCCCCTTTGCCATCGGAGCGAGCCTGACCGAGGCCGGCACAGTGTCGGCGCGGATCGGCACCTATACGGAAGACGGCCAACCCGGGCGGCGGATGGTGCGGGTCAACAGCGCGCCCGCCAGCGCGGCGAGCCTCGCCGAATGGCTGGCGATGAGCTGGCTCACTCCTGCAATGGACGGCCTCTTCACCGACAGCGCAGGCGCGCGGCGGCGGTTCATGGACCGCATGGCACTGGCCATCGCGCCCGATCATGCGCGGCGGGTCAATGCGCTCGAAACGGCACTGCGGGAACGCGGCAAGTTGCTGGAAGCGGGCGGTGATCCGCGCTGGATGGATGCGATCGAGGCGCAGGCGGCGGATCACGGCGCGGCGGTCGCGCGCACTCGGGCCGACCTTGTCTTGCGGTTGGCGGATGAACTTTCCGCCCTGCCCCCTGAACCTTTCGCCCGGCCCGCCCTCACTTACCTCCCCGGCGGCCCGCTGGACGAAACCGCTTTGCGCGCCGAACTCGCCCGCGCGCGCCCGCGTGATCGGGCGGCCGGGCGCGCGCTCACAGGGCCGCAGCGCGATGAATTGCAGGTCAAAATGGCCTCAACCAGTCAGCCTGCCGCCGCCTGTTCGACCGGCGAGCAGAAGGCCATGCTGATCGCCATTACGCTGGCCCACGGCATCCTCGCCGCCGCTGGCCGCCCCAGCGTGCTGCTGCTGGACGAGGTCGCCGCGCATCTCGATCCGGTGCGCCGGACCGAACTGTTCCGGAGGCTGCGGGAAGGCAAGGCGCAGGTCTGGATGACCGGCACCGAACTCGCCCCCTTCGATGCGATCCGCAAGGAAGCTGCGATCTGGAGGGTGTCTGGCGGGGGTGTGGAGCGCATCGTCCAAAGCTGACAAAGTTGACACCCTGTCAAGCACCAGATTTCATAAAAATCTCTTTAATATTAGTTATTTGCGCCGAGAAATCGAAGTTGACACTTTGCGCGGTGCGGGGGGGGCAGCCTCCCATTTCGGATGGGCGCATTCGACAATGGGAAAGAACGCCCCTGCGATAACGCGGCTGTGGCGAGTAGGAAAATGGCGACGCGCAAAGGGCTGCTTTGCTCCGCGCGCTACACTACTCCCCGCGAGGCAACGCGCCTTCCACCTCGTCGAGCGTCGAGGCCACCAGCCGCTCGATTCCATCGGCGGTCGGGTGAATCTTGTCGGCCTGGAACAGCGCAGGCTCGCGATAAATGTCCTCAAGCCAGAACGGGATCAGCGCCGCGCCATATTCCTTGGCGAGATCGCGGTAGATCGCATCGAACTGCGCCTGAAACTCCGGCCCGTAATTCGGCGGTGCCCGCATCCCCATGATCAGCACCGGCACCTTCTGCTCGCGCAGGATCGTCAGCATCTTGCCAAGGTTTGCCTTGGTCTCTTCCGGCGAGAGCCCGCGCAGTAGGTCATTCCCGCCCAGCTCCAGAATTAACAGCGCGGGCGGCGTCTCCTGCGCAGCCAGCGTAAACTCCAGCCGCTGCAACCCCGCTGCCGAGGTATCGCCTGAGACCCCCGCATTGATCACATCGGCGTCCATTCCCTTGGCCCGCAGCGCGTTCTCCAGCTTCTCGGGATAGGAATCGCGCGGGTCGAGGTTGTAGCCGGCAAACAGGCTGTCACCGAAGGCGATGATCTTCCGCTCCGGCCCCATCACCGGGATCGCCGGGAGCGCGGGCTGGCCGTCTTCGGCGATCTCGGCCGCAGGCGCGGCGTCCTCGGCCGCGTCCCCGCAGCCAGCGAGCGCAAGCGCCAAGGCACCAACGACGCTTATATTCGACCAACCGCGCTTGTGCATCCGCACACCATCCTTAGCTGTAGCTTGTTGCTATCCCCCACCTATGCCATCGGAACCGTGTGACAAGTCCCTCTCTCGCAATCAGCGCCCGCAATCTTACCCTCACCCTCGGCAGCAATGCTGCGCCGGTCACGATCCTGCGGGGTATAGACCTCGACATTGAACAGGGTCAGGTCGTGGCGCTGTTGGGGCCATCAGGTTCGGGCAAAAGCTCGCTGATGGCCGTGCTGTCCGGCCTCGAGCGCGCAAGCGGCGGCGCACTGACTGTGGCGGGTGCGGATTTCACCAATCTGACCGAGGATGGCCTTGCCGCGGCGCGCCGGGGCCGGATCGGAATTGTGCTGCAAGCCTTCCACCTGCTGCCGACCATGACCGCGGCCGAGAACGTCGCCACTCCGATGGAGCTGGCCGCCATGCCGGACGCCAGCCCGCGCGCGCTGGCGGAGCTGGAAGCGGTCGGCCTCGGCCACCGCACCGGGCATTACCCCACCCAGCTTTCGGGCGGCGAGCAACAGCGCGTGGCCATCGCCCGCGCTACCGCGCCCCGCCCCGATCTGATCTTCGCCGATGAACCGACCGGCAACCTCGACGCCGCGACGGGCGAGGAGATCATCAACCTCCTGTTCGCCCGCCGCGCCGAGACCGGAGCGACGCTGCTCATCATCACCCACGATGCCAGCCTTGCTGCGCGCTGCGAGCGGGTGCTGACCATGGCGGACGGCATGATCGTCTCGGATACGGCAGGCAGCAAGGCATGAGCCTGCCCATTGGCACGGCGTGGCGCATCGCACGCCGCGATCTCAATGCGCGCTTCAAGGGGCTGCGGCTGCTGCTGGTGTGCATCTTTCTCGGCACTGCTGCGCTGGCGGCAATCGGCACGCTGACCAATGCGATCGAGCGCGAGCTGGAGTCCAGCGGGCAAGAATTGCTCGGCGGCGACTTGGAAGTCGAGGTATGGCAGCGCGACCTGAGGCCCGATGAACGCACGGCGCTGGCGCAATATGGCACCATCTCCAGCGGCTACCGGATGCAGGCGATGGCCAGCACGCCCGACGCGGCGGCTCCGATTGAGCTGAAGGCAGTCGACGCCAAGTGGCCGATGTTCGGCACATTGCTTCTGACCGATGGCCGCACCGTCGGCGCGCCCAGTGGCACGGATGCGTGGATTGCGCAGACCGCGTTGGAACGGCTCGGGATCGCGGTGGGTGACAGTTTCAAGGTCGGCACCGTGAACTTGCGGGTCGCGGGTATCATTCAAGACGAGCCCGATCGCCTGTCCGAAGGCTTCCAGCTCGGTCCGACGATCATTGTGGCGCAGGATGTGCCCGCCAAGGCCGGACTGCTGCAGCCCGGTTCGCTCTACCAGAGCAAGCACCGGATCGCCTTTGCCAATGCCGCGCAGGGTCCGGATGTGGTCGAAGAGGCGCTGACCAAGCGCTTTCCCACCGCCGGGTTCGATATTCGCACCCGTGACCGCGCCTCGCCCGGCGCGGATCGGTTCGTACGGCAGATGAGTGATTTCCTGACGCTGGTGGGCCTTGCTGCGCTGGTGATCGCAGGCATCGGGATTGCGGGCGGCGTGTCATCCTATCTCGATCAGCGCCGCACCAGCATCGCGACGCTGAAGGTGCTGGGGGCGACCTCGGGCGATATCGTGCGCATCTATGCGATGCAGATCGGCGTGGCGGCACTGGCGGGGAGTATCGCGGGACTCGCGGCGGGCGTGCTGGTCACGCCGCTTCTGGCGGGCGCCTTGCAAGGGCTGCTGCCGGTCGAGAGCGGCTTCATCATCGCGCCGGGCGCACTGGCGCTGGCGGCGAGTTACGGGCTGCTGGTGGCCTTCGCCTTTGCGGCGGCACCCCTGCTGCGCGCGCGTACCTTCCCGGCGATGGCGCTGATGCGGTCGGGCATCGTGCCGCTGTCGCGGGACAAGCGCGCGCTTTTGGCGACCGCGCTGGGACTTGCCGCGATCTGCGCGCTGGCGCTGCTCACCACCGATCAGCCGATGCTGTCGGGCGGATTCCTGCTCGGCGCTGGCGGCGCTCTGGTGCTGTTGGCGGGGCTGGGCTGGGGCATCCAGACCCTGGCGCGCCACCTGCCGCGCCCGGCCAATCCGCTGCTCAGGAGCGCGCTCGCCAACATTCACCGCCCCGGCGCGCCGACGGGGGCGCTGGTGACGGCATTGGGCTTTGGCCTTGCGGCTTTCGTGCTGCTCGCCGCCGTGCAGAGCGCGATCGACGGCAATATCCAGCAGCGCGTTCCGCAAGCCGCGCCGGATTACTTCGTGCTCGACGTGCCGCCCGCCAAGGAGCCGCGCTTCTTCGAACTGATCCAGCAGGACTTCCCCAAGGCCGCGATCCGCACCGTGCCGACGATGCGCGGCGCGGTGCTGGCCTATGGGCCTAAGGCGACAATGATCCGCGTGGCCGACCTCAAAGAGATCCCCGAGGGCGCCTGGGCGCTGCGGGGTGAGCGCGGGTTGACCTATGCCGACACCCTGCCCGAGGGCAACCGCGTGATCGAAGGCCAATGGTGGAGCCCGTTCCACAAGGGTGAGCCGCTGGTCTCGGTCGATGCCGATTTCGCGAAGGCCGTGGACCTCAAGGTCGGCGATTACCTCACCATCGGCATCCTCGGCGTGGAGCGCACCGCACGGGTCGCCAATATCCGCGAGATCGACTGGGAGAGCATGGGCTTCAACTTCGCGCTGGTGTTCAGCCGCAACGCGATTTCGGATGCGCCGCATAATCTGTCGGCGACCATCGACTTGCCCGAAGGCGCGGAGACCGCGGCTCGTGGCAAGCTGCTGCGGGCGCTGGTGAAGGAGATGCCGTCAAGCTCGGTAATCGAGGTGGGCGGCATTCTGGTCGAGGCGCGCAAGCTGCTCGAACAGGTCAGCCTCGCGACGCTGGCGGCGGCAGCTGTCACGGTGCTGGCAGGTCTCGCCGTGCTGATGGGTGCGATTGCCGCAGCGCGGGCGGCGCGAACCTATGACACGGTGATGCTGCGCGTGCTGGGCGCGAGCCGGCGGCAGATCCTGTTGTTGCAGCTGGCCGAATATGGCCTGCTTGCCGGCGTGCTGGCGCTCGTGGCGTTGGCGCTCGGCGGCGGATTGGCGTGGGTGGTCATCACCCAGCTATTCGAGTTTGACTGGCTGCCCGATTGGGGCGAAGTGCTCGGCGTGCTCGGCCTCGGCGTGGCGCTGGTGCTCGGCTTCGCGCTTGCGGGATCACTACCGCTATTGCGGGCGAAACCGGCGCGGGCGCTAAGGGAATTGTAAGCGAGGGAGCTTTAGGCGAACACCTCTTCCAGCCGGTCCGATCCGCCGCCCGTTACTTCGGAATGGAGCGAGGCGGTGAAGGCCGAGGCGAACAGGGTGTAGGCGATCATCAGCGGAATGATCAGCAGCCCGCCGATGATCGCCAGCACAGTCCCCGCGCCGGAGCCGCCCTCGGCCGCGTCGGTAGCGGCAAACAGCAGCGCCACGGGAAGGCCCAAAGCCACCAGCGACACCACGACAAAGGCGATCAGCGCGAGCAGGATCGCAAGCACCTTGCCGCGCGTCACCGACCAGCTGCGCCGCAGCGCGGTGATCGGGTTGAACACCTGATCCACCGCAACCACCGGGATCAGCACGGCAAACCGGCACGCCAGATAGATGATCACGGGAAGGAACAGCACCGGCAGGAGCGCCGCTAGCACTCCGCCGCCCGAGCCACCTGCGGCGGCTGACCCTCCCACCAGCGCCAGTACTCCCAGCGCGAGGCCGAAGTATCCCAGCAGCATCAGCACCGCGAGCGCGAAGAAGGGCAGCGCGCTTCGGAAGCCACGCACCATTGCCCCGCCGAACGACGGCTCTTCCAGTGGCGAAGCGATCGTCACCATCGCCGCCTGCTGGGCGAGCAGGATCACGATATAGGCGGCGTAAAACACCACGATCACCGCGATCATCCCGATCCCGAGGCCGGTTAACGCAGCCGGATCATCCAAGCCCGCCGCAAACCCCGCCGCCCCGGCGAGCCCCATCACCATCACGCCCACAAACAGCGCGATGGCGGCGGCGAACTGGATGACCAGAAACACCAGCCACATCCCCAGCAGCAGCCAGAAGCGCTGCCGGAACATGGCAAAGCTGATCGAAAAAACGCGGCCGATGTCCATGATGCAAAGCCCCCTAGCGGGCTTGCTTGCGCCGCAGGGATAAACTGCAACGCTCAAGCGCTTGGAGCAAGGGCCAAAATCGACCCCGCTCCATCACGCCGTGGATCACTCGAACACATTCTCGCCATACGGGTCCTTCGGATCGGCCCCGAACCGGTTGTGCCCGCGCGTGCCTTCAAGGCACATGAAAATGAACAGGATAAGCCCGCCCAGATAGGGGATCAGGCCCAGCAGGATAAACCAGCCCGACTTGTCCTGATCGTGGAAGCGCCGCACCTGCACGGCAAGGCTGGGGATGAAGAAGACGAGTCCGAAAGCCCCGACCAGCAGCAGGAAGAGGATACTGCCACCCTCGCCGCCATCCGAAAGGTCACCCAGGACAAAGCCGACCGCCATCAGAGGAAACAACACGAGGAGCTGGAACAGCACGAACATCCAGTATTCCTTACGCCGTTAGCGGCCCGAAAAATCGGCATACCGCTTGAGCGGCATAAGCATCCATTCCATCTGTGATCCCCCTGTTGCTTGTGAAGCCCTTGCAAAGCATCACATTTGACTTCGGCATGCAAACGAAAAGGGCCCCGCACCAATGGTGCGAGGCCCATATTCACGCCGATGGCGTTTCGCTTAGAAGCGGAAGCGCACAAGGCCGCCGTAGGTGCGCGGCTGGCTCGGGTAGCCCGAAACCGTACCGGCCTGCGCCACGCCGTCGAACACCGTGATGATGTACTGATCGTCGAGCAGGTTGCGCGCCCATGCGCCGATTTCCAGCCCGTTTTCGAGCTTGAAGGTCATCGACGCGTTCACGAGGTTCGTTTCACGCTGGAAAATCCGGGTGTTGCGCAGAGCAGCGTTGAAGGTCGGCAGGCCGTTGTTGATCGCGACGTTGCTTTCGTGGGCGTAGTCGAGACGGGTGACCAGCGAATTGCCGCTGTCGCCGAACTCGAGCGTGTAGGTCGCCGAGGTGGCGATGCTCCACGCCGGAATACCGCCCGGACGCGCGCCCGTCAGATTGCCGACCGGGCTTTCATCGAAGCTGTTGAACTTCGGATCAAGGTGGGTCGCCGCGAAGGTGAACACCAGACCGTCGGTCGGGTTGATCGTGGCATCGACTTCAAAGCCCCGAACCGATTGTTCACCCGCATTGTTCAGCTGGAAGCCGGTGCCGGTGAACAGGAAGCTCTGGAAACCCTTGATGGTCTGGTCGAACAGCGCGAGGTTGAAGCCGAAGCCGTCCCACTGCGCCTTCATGCCGATTTCGTAGACTTGCGCCTTTTCCGGCCCGGCAAAGCGCGAACCGGTGCCGAGGTTGGCAACGCCCAGCCCGCCATTGGTGATCGGCGAGGCCGGAGCGGCAAAGCTCGAGCGGCCCGGACCGGGGATGTAGTCCCCAAACGCCGGACGGCTATCACGCGACAGGTTGATCGAGCTCGCCTTAAAGCCGGTGGCGTAGCTGGCGTAGAGGTTGACCTCGTTCGAGACCTCATAGGCAGCGCGCAGCAGGTAAGTGAACTGGTCATCCTGCGTGCGGCCGGGCTCGACCGCGTTGGGCAGGTTAAGGAACGGCGGCTGGAACTGGAACGGCGTCAGGCCGAGCAGCGGGTTGGTCGCCGGGTTGGTGGCCGCAGCGAGCAGCTGCTGCTGGACCGCACCGGGCAGAGCCTGGAACTGCGCGCGAGTGAAGACGTCGGGCAGGTTCGGGTTCGCGCGGGTCGCACCGGTGATGAAGGCATCGACCAGATTGATGTTCGCCAACTCGTCGAACGATTGCTGGGCGAGCGCGAAGTCCTTCTTGTCGTCGGTGTAGTTGAAGCCGGCGGTGAAGACGAGGCCGTCAGCCGGCTCGAAATCGACGGTGCCGAACACCGACCACGACTTGTTGTCCATCGCAAACTGCTCGGCGGTCAGCGGACCGGGCGAGAAGATCGAGTTCTGCGGGAGGCCAAGGCCCTGTTCCACACCGTTGAACACCAGCGGGTTGCCAGCCAGCAGGCTGAAGAACGCGCGGGTATCGGCGCCCGTGGTCAGACGGCTGTCCTGCGAGATCGATTCGTCGAAGTAGAACCCGCCGAGGAGGAAGTTGATCGGGCCATCGAAGTCCGATGCGATCCGCAATTCCTGCGTGAAGGTGTCAACCTTCTGATCGCGCGTTTCGGTGACCACGTCGGCGCTGGTGAAGTCGACATCCTGATCGAGGAAGTAGAACCCGCCGAGGAGGAAGTTGATCGGGCCATCGAAGTCCGATGCGATCCGCAATTCCTGCGTGAAGGTGTCAACCTTCTGATCGCGCGTTTCGGTGACCACGTCGGCGCTGGTGAAGTCGACATCCTGATCGAGGAAGTTCTTCAATTCGCGATAGGCGGTGATCGAGGTCACGGTCAGGTTGCCGACGTTCCAGTCAGCCTGGATCGAGCCGCCGTAGTTATCGACGGTGTTGCGCGGAACCTGGCTGAGGAAGGTGTTGTAGCTGAAGAAGTTGGTATCGAGCGCGCCGCCCACAGCGAACACCGCAGGGGCGCTGGGGCCGGCCACGAGGGTCGAGACCTGACAGCACACTTCGTCAATCCGGCCGTAGTCACCGATGATGCGGATCTTGAAATCCGTGCTCGGCTCGATCAGCAGCTGGCCGCGGGCCGACCAGCGGTTGCGATCCGAAAGCTCCTCATCGAGGTTGACGATCCGGGCATAGCCGTCACGCTTGTTGTAGCTACCGTCGAGCGAGAAGGCGATGTTATCGGTGATCGGGCCGGTCACTTCGCCGCGCACAACCATTGCGTTGTAGTTGCCATAGCTGGCTTCGACGACGCCGCCGAATTCGTACTCGGGCTCCTTGGTGACGACCGAGATCACGCCGGCCGACGCGTTCTTGCCGAACAGCGTCGATTGCGGACCGTTCAGCACTTCGATGCGGCTGACCATGTTAAGGTCGGACAGCGCGGCGGCCGAACGCGAACGGAACACGCCGTCGATGAAGACGCCGACCGAAGGCTCGATCCCGAAGTTGTTATCGCCGTTGCCGAAGCCGCGGATGATGAAGGTGGTGGCCGAAGCGCTCTGCAACTGGCTGACGCGCAGCGAAGGCGTGACGGTTTGCAGATCGAGCACGTCGCGAATTTGCGCATTCTCGAGCGTTTCGCCGCTGGTCACCGACACCGAGATCGGGGTTTCCTGCAGGGTCTGTTCGCGCTTGGACGCGGTAACGATGATGACGTTACTGCTCTCGGGCGCCTCGACTTCAGGGTCCTGCTCCTGAGCGAATGCCGTTCCCGGCATGGCCAGGGCAAAGGTGGCAGCGCCTGCAAGCAGGGTGAATCGATATGCGCCGGCAATGCCGGTGATGGTCGAACGCATGGAAGCTCCTCTCCAAAATATCCCGCGACCCCGGCGCCTCTGAAGGCACGCACGTTATTCGTGCGCTCTCTCCCGTGATCGTGTGACGGCAATGATAAGCCAGTGTTGCGTCAGCGACAAGCGGCCCACCCGCGCTTTTCCCTGCCAATCCGGGTTATTGTTGCGCCAGAGTCACACTGGAATCCCCTGTGCAACCACCTCAAATGCGCCCCGCGCTTGCCCCGAACGCATCCTTGCGCTAGGCGCCGCGGCGATGTTGCAACGCAGCACATGGATGCAACGGCGACGCTTGCCGTAGCGTCCAGAGCTGTCGCTAACCCGCCACAAACACTGCCTAACGCAGCGCCCCCGATCCGCGTTGCCCGTTTACCCTGCCCCGGATGCCTCGCATTCGGCCTTCACCGGAAGTTTTTTGCGCATGTCGTCCGCCCTTAGAAATATCGCGATTATCGCCCACGTTGACCACGGAAAGACCACCTTGGTTGACCAATTGTTCCGCCAGTCGGGCACCTTCCGCGAGAACCAGCGCGTTGAAGAACGCGCCATGGATTCGGGCGATCTCGAAAAGGAACGCGGGATCACCATTCTCGCCAAGTGCACCAGTGTCGAATGGCACGGCGCCAACGGCGACACCACCCGCATCAATATCGTCGACACCCCCGGCCACGCCGACTTCGGCGCCGAGGTGGAGCGCATCCTCTCGATGGTCGACGGCGTGATCCTGCTGGTCGACAGCGCGGAAGGCGCGATGCCGCAGACCAAGTTCGTGACCGGCAAGGCGCTCGCGCTCGGCCTGCGTCCGATCGTCGTCGTCAACAAGATCGACCGCCCCGATGGCCGCCCGCAGGAAGTGCTCGACGAAGTGTTCGATCTGTTCGTCAGCCTCGATGCCGCCGACGATCAGCTCGAATTCCCGGTGCTCTACGCCTCGGGCCGCGATGGCTATGCCAGCGAAGATCAGGATCGCCGCGAAGGCAGCCTGGCTCCGCTGTTCGAGAAGATCATCGAGCACGTCCGCGCGCCCGGCCTTGATCCCGACGCCAAATTCAGCTTTCTTGCAACGCTGCTCGACCGCGACAACTTCATGGGCCGCGTCATCACCGGCCGCGTCCAGTCGGGCACGATCCGCGTCAACGATCCGATCCACGCCATCGACATGGATGGCAAGGTCGTCGAAGTCGGCCGCGCCACCAAGCTGATGAGCTTTGACGGGCTTGAGCGCGTCCCCGTGGAATCGGCGCAAGCAGGCGACATCATCGCGCTCGCCGGTCTGGAAAAGGCGACCGTTGCCAACACAATTTGCGATCCCTCGGTGTCCGAACCGATCGCCGCCCAGCCGATCGACCCGCCGACGCTGGCGATGCGCTTCTCGGTCAATGATTCCCCCCTCGCCGGGCGTGAGGGCAGCAAGGTCACCACCCGCATTATCCGCGACCGCCTGCTGCGCGAGGCGGAGACCAACGTCGCCATCCGCGTCACCGAAAGCGAAGACAAGGACGCCTACGAAGTTGCCGGGCGCGGCGAATTGCAGCTGGGCGTGCTGATTGAAACGATGCGCCGCGAAGGGTTTGAGCTCGGCATCAGCCGCCCGCGCGTGCTGTTCCGCGAAGAAGGCGGCAAGCGCATGGAGCCTTACGAAACCGTCGTCATCGACGTGGATGACGAACACTCGGGCACGGTTGTCGAGAAGATGCAGCGCCGCAAGGCCGATCTCACCGAAATGCGCCCCTCGGGCCTCGGCAAGACCCGCATCACCTTCTCCGCCCCGTCGCGCGGGTTGATCGGCTACCACGGCGAATTCCTGTCCGACACGCGCGGCACCGGGATCATGAACCGCCTGTTCGAAAAGTACGACGCCTACAAGGGTCCGATCGAAGGCCGCATCAACGGCGTGTTGATCTCCAACGGCGATGGCGAGGCCAATGCCTATGCGCTCAACATGCTCGAAGAGCGCGGCGAACTGTTCGTGGGCCCGCAGATGAAAGTCTATCAGGGCATGATCATCGGCGAGAATGCCAAGCCGGACGATCTCGAAGTCAACCCGATGAAGGCCAAGCAACTGTCAAACGTCCGATCCAGCGGCAAGGATGAAGCGATCCGCCTCACCCCGCCGCGCCGGATGACGCTGGAACAGTCGATTGCCTATATCGATGATGATGAAATGGTCGAAGTGACCCCGCAGTCGATCCGCCTGCGCAAGGCCGAGCTTGACCCGAACGAGCGCAAGAAGATGCGCCGCAAGAAGGAAAGCTGAGGTCCGGCGGCCCTAGCCACCAAACCCAAACGCAAATGACCCCGCACGAGGATGGCCTCGCGCGGGGTCATTTTTTTCAGCCTAAGCCGAAGCGGCGACTAGAACCGCAGGTTCACCGTCGCGCGCAGAGCGTGGTAATCGAACTTGTCGTTCGACAGACGCATATCGGTGCCGCCCGATTCCAGCAGGAACGGGTTGGTCGCAGGCGCGGTGCCCGGGCCAACGGCGACGACATAATCGTCATCGTTGAAGCGCGAGTAGAGGTACTCGATCCCTAGCCCAAGGTTGCGCGTCAGCATCACTTCAGCGCCGCCGCCAGCCTGCCAGCCGAACTGCCAGTCACGCTCGTTGTCGGGCGTGAAAGAATTGGCGCCATTGCTGGTGCTGAACGAATGGTCGATGCGCGCATAACCCGCGCCGCCGGTGGCATAGAACAGGGCGCGCCCTTCGCCCGGCGCAATGCCGAGACGTGCACGCGCGGTGACGGCCCAATCCATCTCGCGCCCGAAGGTGTAGGATGCCGGGGTGGTGCTGAAGCCGGTGGTGAATTCCTCCACGCCCGGACGCGCGCCTTCTACCAGAATGCCTGCGACAAACGGACCGTCGCCGAGGTGGCGGTCATAGCCGAGGCGAACCGCATAGCCTTCGTTCTGGCGATTGCCGCGGCAGCCCGCAGCCGCCGCGCTCACCGGCGTACCGGCGCAGAAGCCGGGCGAGAAGGCGTTGGCACCCGCCGCCGTATTGACGTTGTCGTTGAAGGCACCGTCCTGATCAGTATCAAACACGACCGTATCGCTGCGACCATCTTCAACAGATTCAAGACCAATAGATCCGGAAATGTATGGGCCGTTAAAGTAGCGTTCGTCTTCCTGCGCAAAGGCAGAAGACGAAAGCATCAGTGCAGTTATACCAACTGCCGGGGTGAAGTAACGTAGCGACATTATTGAAAACTCCGAATTCGGAAATGAACTTTTTGCAACCTATTTCAATTGCCGGTGCTCTCTGTCGCAATTCCGATATTGTTTCTAACTCATGAGTTAGTTTTCGCACGATCCGGCTTACGGCCACGTCAGTTGGCCTGAGAGGTGTGCGTAAATTGCGATGAAATGGGCCGCCGGTCTTCGCGCCTGCTCGAAGACTGTCTCCAATGGGGAAACTTGGCCGGATGGGTGGCCATTGGCGGCGGTGCTTGTTAGGCCTGCGCGCCATGAACGCATTGACACTCGGCTCGCTCGCTGTCTATTTCGTCCTGATGCTCGGCATCGGGGTTTATGCCTGGCGCAAGACGGCCAAGGACAGTTCGGGCTATCTGCTTGCCGGGCGCAGCCTCACGCCCTCGGTCGCCGCCTTGAGCGCAGGGGCATCCGATATGTCTGGCTGGCTGCTGCTCGGCCTGCCGGGCGCGCTATTTGCAAGCGGGCTGGTGGAGGCGTGGATCGCCATCGGGCTAACGGTCGGCGCGGCCCTCAACTGGATCATTGTCGCCCCCCGCCTGCGCGAACAGACCGAGCGGCTGGGCGACGCGCTCACCATCCCGCAATTCCTCGCCAACCGCTTCCCTGACAGCGGGACCTTGCTGCGCGTCATCTCGGCGGTGATCATCGTCGGCTTCTTCACCGTCTACACTGCGAGCGGGATGGTCGGCGGAGGCAAGCTGTTCGCGACCGCGTTTGCCGGAGTGCTGCCGGATACGGGCCTCAGCGATTACATGCTCGGCATCTTCATCACCGCCGGGATCGTGCTGGTCTACACCATGATTGGCGGGTTCCTCGCCGTCAGCCTCACCGACTTCGTGCAAGGCATGATCATGATGGTGGCGCTGGTGGTGATGCCGCTGGTAATATTCTTCGGCACCGAAACCGCCGTGCAACTCTCCGCAGTGCCGCAAGAAGGGTTTCTCAGCCTCACCCAAGGCGCGACGGCCATCGGCATAATCAGCGCGGTCACCTGGGGCCTCGGTTATTTCGGACAGCCGCATATCATCGTGCGCTTCATGGCAATCGACAAGGTTGAGAACGTGCCGATTGCCGGATGGATTTGCATGATCTGGATGGTGATCTCGCTGGCGGGAGCCGTTGTTGTCGGGCTTTCTGGGCGCGCCTATGCTCAAGCCAACGGACTGGTGGTCGAGGATCCCGAAACGATCTTCATCGTCCTCGCTAACCTGCTGTTCCACCCTGCGGTGACCGGCTTCCTCTATGCCGCGCTGCTGGCCGCGATCATGAGCACGATTTCATCGCAGCTACTGGTGTCGTCCTCCTCACTGACCGAGGATTTCTACCGCCTGTTCCTGCGCCGCAATGCCTCCGAGGCTGAAGCGGTGAATATCGGGCGGCTGAGCGTGGCCCTAGTGGCGTCGGCCGGAATTGTGATTGCCGCCGATCCGGAGAGCCAAGTGCTCGGCCTCGTCTCCAACGCATGGGCGGGCTTTGGCGCCGCGTTCGGCCCGCTGATCTTGCTGGCGCTGACCTGGAACCGCATGACCGGCGCGGGCGCAGTCGCCGGGTTGGTGACGGGCGCAGGTGTGGTTGCGGCATGGATCGCGCTCGGCTGGAACAAGGCATTTCTCGGCGGCCCCGGCCTCTACGAAATCGTCCCGGGCTTTGCCGCGTCGCTGCTGGCGATCGTGGTGGTGAGCGGGATGACGCGCACCGGGCGCGAAGAAGTGAAAGCATGAGCGAAATGTCGCCCCGTGTCACCGGGCTCGGCGGGGTGTTCTATGTGGTGCGCAATCCGGAAGCTTCGCGCACATGGTATCGCGAGATGCTTGGGATCGACGGTCCCTACGGCCCGCAACTCGCCTGGGCGGGCGAGCCGAGGGTGAACCCCTATTCGCTCATCAGCCACTTCACCGACGACGCCTATATCAAGCCCGGCACCGGCGGCTTCATGATCAACCTGCGGGTCGATGATCTGGATGGGTTCATCGCGATGTTGCGCGCCAAGGGGGCAGACATCCTCGGCGAGGCGGACGAGGGCTATGGCAAGTTTGCCTGGCTGCTTGATCCCGACGGGGTGAAGATCGAATTGTGGGAGCAGGTCGAAGACACCTTGCCCTGACCCCGGGCGGCGGCCTGCGTCAAAGCCCATAGCCCGGTGCCAACCATCGCTTACCCGAGCCCGTTTCCGGCCTGTTAACCATTTCTGCGAGATAATCCTTAGCCATGAGAGCCAAGGGCAAGATTCGTGGATGGACGCTGGCGGCAGCCGCACTCGCACTGGCGGGGTGCGGCTCGCTGATCCCGGGTGGCAGCAGCGGCGCTGCACCGGGGAACGCCAGCCAGAGCGCACGCGCACCGGCCCGTCCGGCAGTCCCCGTCGCGTCCGCCCCGCAAAGCTATGCACCGCGCGCTGAGGATGCGAGCTGCCTCGCCGATCTCGGCGCGAGCGGGGCGCGGTTCGATCCTCTCCCCGATACCTATGCCGCACCGGGCTGCAACAAGCTCGGCACGGTGCAGCTGATGGCGCTGGCGGGAGACCGCGCGCCGCTCACCCTCAGCAACATGGGGCCGGTGCGGTGCAGCGTCGCCAAGGCGTTCGGCGATTGGGCCCGCTTCGGCGTGGACCGTGCCGCGCGCCAGCTGCTCGGCAGTCCGGTGGCAAAAATCGAGACGATGGGCAGCTACGCCTGCCGCAATGTCGCCGGGAGCGAGCGCCGCTCGGCCCATGCCCGCGCCGAGGCGATCGACGTCTCGGCCTTTGTGCTGGCAGACGGGCGCCGGATCGTGCTGAAGCGCGACTGGGACGGCGGCGATGCGGCCACACGCGAGTTCCTGCGGGTGGTGCACAAGAGCGCGTGCAAGCGCTTCGGCACGGTGCTCGGACCGGAGTATAATGCCGCGCACGAGGATCACTTCCACCTTGAGGGCGCCGGCGCGAAGTTCTGCCGCTGATGCACAAAAGTCTGGCGGCCCCGGCCTGCTGAACGATCAGCGCCGAGGCCGCTTTGGGAGAATCCTGCAATTGACCGCTGATACTTGCGGCATTCACTCTGCGAGCGGGCGAGGCAGAGCAATAGCCACCTGCCTTAGCCCTAGGCCCGCAGCTTCGGTTCCAGCCTCGCCTCCAATTTCAACCGCACCGCTTCAGCCGCATGGCGTGCGCCGAGTTTCATCATCATGTTCGCCCGGTGGATTTCGACCGTCCGCGGGCTGATGTCGAGTTCGCGGGCGATCACTTTGTTGCTGCTGCCTTCCGCCAGCCAATCGAGCACTTCGCGTTCCCGCGCCGAGAGGGTCGAGATCCGGTCACGCGCTTCGATCATGCGGCGGCGGGCGACGCCGAACTGTTCGGCCTCCTTCTCGATCCGCACCAGACAGCGGGTGAAGCGTTCGGGATCGAGCGGCAGGGCGAGGTAATCCAGCGCTCCGGCCTTAATCGCTTCGACGATCCGTCCGGGGCGCGGCTGGGCATCGACCGCGATCAGCGGCAACCAGATGCCGAGCCGACCCAACCGGTCGAGAGTGATGCCCACCCCGCCTTCTTCAGCCGTATCGCGGGCGATGATGATCCCTTCGCGCGGCGGGTGCACGGCGAGTTCGGACAGGTCGCCGTACACCTCGCAATGGTGGCCCAGCGCAAAGCCCACCCGGGCCAGTTCTGCGCGTTGGCGGCTGCAAGAATCGACGAAGTGGAGGGATGCTTTGCGTGTCATGCAATGATGTCTGCGCCAATCCCTTGCAGGATACACGCAGTAGCGCCGCCAATGCGGAGTCTTCAGCACGCAACTTAACTATTAATACTATGAATTATAACGGTTATTTATATCCGTATCGGAGGCAAATCAGGCAAAAGTGCCTAAGCATCATCGCTGAAGCGATAGGATGGGAGCGAGTGGAAGGCTGATCGCAGAGCATTTCCCCAACCTGAGGAAATTGTGTCGAAATATTCATCCTCGGCCGTCACGCGGTGTTCGTGGCTGGCGACAAAGCCGTCCTTCGCGATCACCAGCAGATCCAGCGGCAAGCCCACTGAAAGGTTCGCCTTAAGCGTCGAATCGAAGCTCACCATCAGCAGCTTGACCGCGTCTTCAAAGCTCATGCCCCGGTCATAGCCGCGGATCAGGATCGGGCGGCCATACTTGGTCTCGCCAATCTGGAAGAACGGCGTGTCCCAACTGGCTTCGATGAAATTGCCCTCGGGATAGATCATGAACAGGCGCGGCTGCATCCCGGCGATCTGGCCGGCAACGATCATGGTGGCGGTAAAGCGTCCCTTGCCGCTTTCGCCGTTGACCGCCTGCGCGCTTTCGATGGTGGTGCGCAGCAACCGGCCGATCTCGGTCGCGACTTGGAACATGGTCGGCCCTTTGAGCAGGGCATTGTCGCGCTCGGACGGGGCCTTGGTGCGTTCCTCAAGCTGGCTGATCACCGCCTGCGTGGTCGCAAGATTGCCCGCAGTCATCACCGCGATCATACGTTCGCCCGGCACGCTCCAATGGAACAGCTTGCGAAAGGTCGAGATGTTGTCGACGCCCGAATTGGTACGGGTGTCGCTCATCAGCACGAGGCCTTTCTCAAGCACCATGCCAACGCAATAGGTCATGCCGTCATTCTCCCCTGCCCCAGCCCTTTGGCCTGAGCCTTCTTGCTCCGCGCCCTAGCGCGTGGCACGCTTCTGCGCAAAGCCTGCGCCCCGGCTTTTCGGTTATTGCGTGGACTGACCTTGGCTCTGGCTTTGGCCTTGCCCTTGGCTTTGGGATTGCCCGGCCGAAGGTTTCGCCTCGACCGCCACGCCCACAGTCAGCACTTCATCGGCCGCCCCGCCAAAGCTGATGCCGGTGACAGGCGCGGCATCGCGGTAGTCGCTTCCCGTCGCCACGCGGACATAGCGCGGATCGGGCGAGATCCCGTTCGACACATCGAAGCCGACCCAGCCGAGCCCTTCGACATGGGCTTCGGCCCAGGCGTGGGTGGCTTCTTGCTGGATACGGTCGTCCATCATCAGGTAGCCGCTGACATAGCGCGCCGGGATGCCGTTCGCGCGGGCCGCGCCGATAAAGATATGCGCATGGTCCTGACACACGCCAAAACCATGGATCACCGCTTCTTCAGCAGTGGTGCCGGAATGCGTGCGCCCGGCTTCGTAGGTGATCCGGTCCCGGATCAGATCGGACAGGGAATGGAGAAATTCGAGCGGCGCCTTGTCCGCTGGCCCCTGCACCTCCCGCAGCAAGCCCCGCAGTTTGGCGCCCGCACGCGTCAACGGGGTCTGGCGCAGGAAGCTCCACAAGGGCAAGTGACCCGAATGGCGGCCGATCACCCCGGCATTATCCTCGGTCTCGACCACGCCTTCGCAAGTCACCGTCACCTCATGCGCGCCCGGCTCCAGCCCGATCAGGGTGACGTGGTTGAAATGCTGATCGTCATATTGCAGCTCAGCATGAGCGTTGTCGAAGGTCATGCGCCAGTCGATAATGCGCTGGCCCTGCGTTTCCTTGGGCGTCAGCCGCAGCCGTTGGAGCGCATGAACCACCGGCTGCGTGAAGGCATAATGGGTGGTGTGCCGGATCGAGAGAGTGAGCTTGCTCATGCGTGGAACCGGTAATCCTCAGCGATGGCCTGGCTGATGCTGGCGTTGCGGGACAGGAAATCGACGAGAAATTCGTGCAGCCCTTGCTCGAAAATCTGATCGACGCACAGGTGGCTGATGCGGGTGTCAGAATCCCGCATCAGAGCAACGGCGCGCCCCTCGACCCCGTGCATCCGCGCCAGCGCGCCGAGGCAATCGCGCAAGGCGTTGCGGCAGAAGGCAAGGCTGCGCGGGAAGCGATCATCCAGCACCACGAATTCAACGATCCCGCGCGCTTCGATCTGTCCGGCATTGAGCCAGCTATAGACCCGCGCCCCCGCGACCGAGCGCAGCACCTGTTCCCACTGCCCGGTATCCAGGCTCGACCCGACATAAGATAGCGAGGGCAGGAGCAGGAAGTACTTCATGTCGAGAATGCGCGCGGTCGAATCCGAGCGTTCGATGAAAGTGCCCGCGCGGCTGAAGTGATAGCCTTCGTCCCGCAGCATCGAACCGTCAAACGCGCCGTGAACCTGCGTGCCGGCGCGGCGGATCGCGGCCAGCACCTCGCCCACGCCTGCCTGCCCCACCGGGCGGGCGAGCAGCGCGTCAAGCTTCATCCAGTTCTCGTTGACCGCTTCCCACACGTCCGACGAGATATTGGTCCGCGCTGTCCGGGCGTTCGACCGGACCGCGCCGAACATCAGCCGGACATTGCCGGGGTTGGACGGCCCGCGCAGGACAAAGTTCCAGACCTGCATCCCGTCATAGCTTTCATGCAACGCCTCATAGGCCTTGCTCAGCCCGAGCGTCGCGATCACAGAACGCCATTCTGCTTCGGCCGTAGCCAGATCGCGGGTCAGCGCCATGCGCAGCGCCGCTTCGAGCAGGCGTGCGGTGTTTTCGGCCCGCTCAAGATAGCGGAACATCCAGAACAACCCGTTGGCGGTGCGGCCTAGCATGATGCGTCCCCCACCATCAGTCCTTCAACACCCAGGTGTCCTTGGTGCCCCCGCCTTGCGAGGAATTCACCACCAGCGAACCCTTCTTCAGCGCCACCCGCGTCAGCCCGCCGGGCGTGATGTCGATCCCCTCAGGCGAGACCAGCACGAAGGGCCTGAGATCGAGGTGCCGGGGTGCCAGACCCTTGGCGGTGTAGATCGGGCAGGTCGACAGCGCGAGCGTGGGCTGGGCGATGTAATTCTCCGGCCGGGCAACCAGCTTGGCGCGGAAAGCCTCGATCTCGCGCTTGGACGAGGTCGGCCCGATCAGCATCCCGTAGCCGCCCGATCCGTGCACTTCTTTGACCACCAGTTCGGCCAGATTGTCGAGCACGTAGCCAAGTGCGTCCTTGTCTGCGCAGCGCCAGGTCTGGACGTTCGGCAGCAAGGGCTTTTCGCCGGTGTAGAACTCCACGATTTCCGGCATGAAGCTGTAGATCGCCTTGTCATCGGCCACCCCGGTTCCGGGCGCATTGGCGATGGTGATTCCGCCCGCGCGGTACACATCCATGATCCCCGGCACGCCAAGCGCAGAATCGGGGTTGAAGGTCAGCGGATCCAGATACTCGTCATCGACCCGGCGATAGAGCACATCGATCGGCTGGTAGCCGCGCGTGGTGCGCATCTGCACCCGGCCGCCCACCACGCGCAGATCGCTGCCTTCGACCAGTTCGGCGCCCATCTGGTCGGCGAGGAAGGCGTGCTCGAAATAGGCGGAATTGTAGATCCCCGGCGTCAGCACCGCGACCGTCGGCTTGCCACCAGTGAACGCGGGCGGGACGCAGGCGGCCAAGCTGCGGGCGAGGCGGCGCGGGTAGTTCGACACGCTCTCCACTGCCACGCGGCTGAACAGATCGGGGAACATCCCCATCATCGTCTCGCGGTTTTCGAGCATGTAGGAGACGCCCGAAGGCGTGCGCGCATTGTCCTCCAGCACAAAGAACTCGTCTGGACCGGTGCGCACAAGGTCGATGCCAACAATGTGGGTATAGATGCCGCCCGGAGGGGTGAAGCCGACCATGTTGGCCAACCACGCGTCATTCGATCGCAGCAGGCGTTCGGGCAGGCGGCCCGCGCGGACGATTTCCTGCCGGTGGTACAGATCATAGAGGAACGAATTGAGCGCCCGCACCCGCTGTTCGATCCCGCGCGATAGCTTGCGCCACTCGCTCGCAGTGATGATCCGCGGCACCATGTCGAACGGGATCAGGCGTTCTTCCGCCGCATCCTCGCCATAGACGTTGAAGGTGATGCCAGTGCGGCGAAAGCTATCATCCGCCTCGCGGTTCTTGCGGCGCAGGAATTCGGGCGGCTGCTCGTTATACCAGCGACAATATTCGGCATAGGCTGGCCGGGTCCGGCCATCGCTATCGAACATCTCGTCGAAATTGCTGCTACTCGCGTCCATTGACCCCCGCACGCTTTCTCAGAGCTTTCTGCCCTTAGGTGCAGCGCACAATCTAACCAGCCTTTCACAAAAGGAAAGCGGCCATGTCAGTTTGCGCAAGATCGCTGAAAAAGCGTCAGATGCGGGTGGTTTCGAGCTCGCTGAGCAGTGTGGCGATCACTTGGGCATCATAGGTGAAACCCATGTGCGTGCAGCGCAGCGGGATCGCGCGGTCACGCTCTCCCGGACGGCCAGCCGCGCAGCGCGGGGCGATCACGCCGTCATTGGCGCTCCACAGCGCCACCGTTTCAACCGGCGGCTTGACCGCCAGCATGGCTTCGACCGGCGGGGCATCGACCGAATGGCCGGTGATGAACTGGTAGGCGCGCCACACATTATTGGCGCGCGGGCTTCCCGAAAAGGGCGAGCCCATCGTGACGACCTTGGCGACCGCCTGTGGTTGACGCTTGGCAATCTCACGCGCGTACAGGCCGCCAAGGCTCCAGCCGATCAGCACGACCGGGCGCCCGTGCCGTTCGTGCAGTTCAACCAAGCGCGCCTCGATCTGGTCGAAGCGGACGGGATCGGGACCCCAGTTGCGGCCTTGCCCCCAGCGCTTGACCACATGGCCCGCACTTTCGAGCTGCCGCGCCAGATAGCGCATCCGCAACGGACTGGCGCCAAAGCCGGGGATGATCATCGCCACCTGCGGATTGGCAGTGGCGACGGCAACAGGCTTACGCTTGGCACGGCGCAGCGGTTCGAGCAGCACATCAGCCTCGCCCAGCAAGCGCATCAGGCGCGGCTTGCCCGCTTCGAATTCCTCAGGACAGGCTTCCCGCGCGAGCGCGACCCGCCGGGCCATCGCCGACGCGGCATAGGCCTGCTTCGCCTGCGCGCCAGCAGCCGTCGCCGCTGCAACCAGCGGGGACGGCAGGCGGGAAAGCTCAGGGACGAAGCGCTGCGGTGTCATGTGACAGTTTAAAGAGCGAAACCGATTAATGTTCCCTGAAGTGTAACAATGGAAACGCGCATTAAGGCCCTTTATTTCGCGGGGCAGTCACCGATCCGCTCGTGCTTGACCTTAAAGCTCATCGTTCCCTCACCCATCCCTTCGAAGTTCATCTTGGTGCTGGCGTTGAATTCGGATGAGGTCGGGGTGGTGGTGCCGGTCATGGACATGCGCGCTTCGCCTTCAGGGGTCTTGCATACCATCACCGCGTCCAGCTTCCCACCGTCGAGGTTGAAGCTTTCGTAGGCGCACTCGCCATTCTGGCCCTTCTTGACCAATTCCTCGAAACCCTTGTCGACGTCTTCGGCCGTCAGGCAATCTTCGCTGGTGGTGGTCGCACCGGCACCATGACCTTTCATTTCGGCAGGCATTCCCGGAACGTCGATACCGGTCATGGTTATGGTCGCCTTGTAGAGCCCGGGCTGCGGCTTGATTCCTTCAGCCTCTGCCTTGTTCGCGACTTCCTTGGCGCTGATTTCGCCATCTCCGTCAGCGTCCGTCTTGCCGCCGGAACAACCGACAAGCAGAGCCGCACCGGCTGCGGCGAAAATGGTGATGCGCTTCATATTGTCGTCTCCTCCTGCGTTTCGCGTTGATAACCGATCTAGCAGCAAATCGCGGCACGAAAAGCGCGCCGGTGCCTGGAAGCCGCCTTGCACGTCCCTGCTTTGTTCCCCATAACGATAGCATGGCCCAACTCGTGATCCGCCGCGGACTGGACGAGCCCGAAACGGGCGCGGACTTTACCCCGCACCGCCCCCAACGTCCCGACAAGTCGATGGGCGGCATCCCGTTCAAGCTGGTGTCGGAGTACGAACCGGCGGGCGATCAGCCGACCGCAATTGCCGAACTCACCGAAAGCGCGCTGGCGGGCGAGAAGACGCAGGTGCTGCTCGGCGTCACCGGCAGCGGCAAGACCTTTACGATGGCTAAGGTGATCGAAACCTTGCAGCGCCCCGCGCTGATCCTTGCCCCCAACAAGATCCTCGCCGCGCAGCTCTATGGCGAATTCAAAAGCTTCTTCCCCGAGAACGCGGTCGAGTATTTCGTCTCCTACTACGACTACTACCAGCCCGAAGCTTACGTCCCGCGGTCCGACACCTACATCGAGAAGGAAAGCTCGGTGAACGAGGCAATCGACCGGATGCGCCACTCGGCGACCCGCGCGCTGCTGGAGCGCGACGACGTGATCATCGTCGCCTCAGTCTCGTGCCTCTACGGGATCGGCTCGGTCGAAACCTATTCGGCGATGATTTTCGACATCAAGCTGGGTGAGACGGTCGACCAGCGCGAATTGATCCGCAAGCTGGTTGCCCTGCAATACAAGCGCAACGATGCCAGCTTCACCCGCGGCAATTTCCGGGTGCGCGGCGACAGCCTTGAGATCTTCCCCTCGCACTACGAGGACATGGCCTGGCGTATCAGCTTCTTCGGTGACGAGATTGAGGAGATCGCCGAATTCGATCCCCTCACCGGCACCAAGGGCGCGAAGCTGGAAAAGGTGCGGGTCTATGCCAATTCGCACTACGTGACGCCCGGTCCGACGATGAAGCAGGCGGCGGCTGCGATCAAGTTCGAGCTGGAGGAACGCCTCAAAGAACTTGAAATCGAAGGCAAGCTGCTCGAACGCCAGCGGCTGGAACAGCGCACGCATTTTGACCTCGAAATGATCGCGGCAACGGGCAGCTGCGCGGGGATCGAGAACTATTCGCGCTTCCTCACCGGCCGCCTGCCGGGCGAACCGCCGCCGACCTTGTTCGAGTATCTGCCCGAAAACGCGCTGCTGTTCGTCGATGAAAGCCACCAGACCGTGCCGCAGATCGGCGCGATGGCGAAGGGGGACCACCGCCGCAAAGTGACGCTCGCCGAATATGGCTTCCGCTTGCCGAGTTGCATCGACAACCGCCCCTTGCGCTTCAACGAATGGGACGCAATGCGCCCGCAGACCTTCGCGGTCAGCGCCACGCCCGGTCATTGGGAAATGGACCAGACCGGCGGGGTCTTCGCCGAACAGGTGATCCGCCCCACCGGGTTGATCGATCCGCCGGTGGAAATCCGCCCGGTCGAAGATCAGGTGCAGGATTGCATCGTCGAATGCAAAGCCACCGCCGCCAAGGGCTACCGCACCTTGGTGACGACGCTGACCAAGCGGATGGCGGAAGACCTCACCGAATTCATGCATGAAGCGGGGGTGCGGGTGCGCTATATGCACTCGGACGTCGAGACGCTGGAGCGGATCGAACTGATCCGCGATTTGCGTTTGGGCGTCTATGACGTGCTGATCGGGATCAACCTGCTGCGCGAAGGCCTCGACATTCCCGAATGCGGGCTGGTGGCGATTTTGGACGCCGACAAGGAAGGCTTCCTTCGCAGCGAAACCTCGCTGATCCAGACGATCGGCCGCGCGGCGCGCAACGTTGATGGCCGCGTGATCCTCTATGCCGATCGCGTCACCGGCAGCATGGAGCGCGCGCTGGCGGAGACGGATCGCCGCCGATCAAGGCAGGAAGCCTTCAACGCGGAACATGGCATCACGCCGCAGACGATCAAGCGCAACATCCACGACATAGTCGCCCATTCGGCAGCGCAGGATAGCGTGTTGGTGGATACCGGCGATGCGGAGCGCAACAACCTCGTCGGCCACAACCTGCGAAGCTACATTGAGGATTTGGAGAAGCGGATGCGCAATGCGGCGGCCAACCTCGAATTCGAGGAAGCAGGCCGGTTGCGCGACGAGATCCGGCGGCTGGAAGCGGACGAGCTCGGTATTCCCGACAAGGACAAGCGCGCGCCGATCGTTGGGCGGAGCAATGAGGGTAAGCCCGGGACGCGGAAGACGCGCTATGGGAAGGTGCGTGCGAAGCGGATGGGTGGGAAGCCGTAGTTCTCCACAAGAGTTATACGTAGCCAGTAAATTGTACCGCGAGGCATGCTGCGGGTTAGAAGGCAGTCAACAGGAAGATTTCATTTTTTTAAAATCAAACTGTTGCACGAAAGAAATTTGCCTGATTACTGATTGGCTGCACTTAACCGAGGCAGCCATGATCCAGTCTTTTTCCTGCATTGAGACCGAACGCCTCTGGTCAGGCAGCCTTAGCCGCAAGCTGCCTGCGGACATTCAGCAGCGCGCGCTGGCGAAGCTCAACATGATCGACGCCGCCGACACTCTCGACGACCTAAAACTTCCGCCCAGCAACCGCTTGCACGAACTTAAAGGCGACCGCGCCGGTCAGCATTCCATTTCAATTAACATGAAATGGCGTATATGTTTCCGCTGGAGCAACGGAAACGCATACGATGTCGAAATCGTCGACTACCACTGACACATCGGACTGGCTGCACATCCCGCACGCGGGCGAAATGCTGGTTTCGGAGTTTATGGAGCCATTGAAGCTCGATACGCCTGCGTTGGCCCAAGCCATCGCGGTTGATCCCGTGCGCTTGCAAGCGATGATCGACGGCAAAACTCGCATAGACGGCGAACTCGACCTGCGCCTCTCGCGCTACTTCCGGATGTCAGAGGGGTTTTTCCTCAGGCTTCAGACAAGCGCTGAACTCCGCACTGCCAAGCGCGCGCTCAATGGAGAGTTGGAGCGTATCCAACCTCGCGCTGCCTGACATACGGAATTAAGTTTGGTGGCAAGGCTTGAGGGATGCTTGAACCCCGCTCGCAACCCTGCCAACCCCCACCCCCATGAACGCCCGATTCCTCGCCGCGCTGGCCGCTGCCAGCACCCTCGCCCTTACCGTCCCCACCGCTGCGCAGGACGCGCCCAAGCCCGACGCCGCCGCCAAGCCCGCGCCCGCTGCGCAGGTGCGCACGCGCGATCTTGCCGGCACCTTTGGCGGCCAACGCATCGCCTATCGTGCGACCATTGCCGACACGATTCTGTCGGACGAAGCGGGCAAGGCCGAGGCGGTGATTGTCACCACCTCCTATGTGAAAACCCCGGCTGATCCGACGCGCCCGGTGTTCTTCATCTACAATGGCGGGCCCGGCTCAGGCTCGGTGTGGTTGCAGATGGGTGCCTTCGGGCCGAAGCGCGTTGCGATCCCTTCAGACGCCAAAGACGATGGCGCGCCGCCTTATCCGCTGGTCGATAACCCGGAAAGCCTGCTCGATGTCGCCGATCTCGTGTTCATCGACCCGCCGGGCACGGGCTTCAGCCATCTGACGCAAGGGACCGATCCCAAGAAATACTACGGCCTGCGTCAGGATGGCCGCGCCGTTGCCACGGTGATCCGGCGCTGGATCAACGATAATGGCCGCTGGAACAGCCCCAAGTTCCTCGGCGGCGAAAGCTACGGCACCACCCGCACCGCGATGGTCGCAGACGAGCTGGAAGGCAGCACCTATAATGACGTCGGTCTCAACGGGTTGATCCTCGTTTCGACCATCCTCGATTTTGGGGCAGAAGACACGACGCCCGGCAACGAGATGGCCTATGTCGTCACCCTGCCCAACATGGCGACCACGGCCTTTTATCACGGTAAGGTCGAAGGCACTTCGGCTGCGGCGGTGGCTGAGGAAGCGCGCCGCTTTGCGATCGGGCCGTTTGCGACTGCGCTGCTCAAGGGGCAGGACCTGCCTGCCGAAGAACGCGCGAGCGTACGCAAAGAATTGTCGCGCCTCACCGGCCTGTCGGAGGAATATCTCGACCAAGCCAACCTGCGCGTTACTGACCAGCGCTTCTACAAGGAGCTGCTACGTGATCGCGGGCTGACCGTCGGCCGGCTCGATTCGCGCTACACGGGCCGCGATTACGACAATGCGGGCGAGACGCCGGACAATGATCCGAGCTTCTACGGGATCGATGCTGGCTACACCGCCGCGATCAACAGCTGGGCGCGCGAGACGCTGGGCTATCAGACTGACCGCGAATATCAGGCAATCGGTCGCGAACCGGGGCGCAACTGGGACTGGAGCCTCGACGGTTCGGGCCGTGCGGCCTATCTGAACGTCGCGCCGCTGATCGGGCAGGCGCTGCGGCAGAATTCGCAGCTGCGCCTGTTCAACGCGCAAGGGTTTTATGACTTCGCCACGCCGTTCTTCGGAGCGGAATATTCGCTGAAGCGCTACGGGATCCCGCAGGACCGCATCACGTGGAAATACTACGACGCCGGGCACATGATGTATATTCGCGACGAAGACCGCGCAAAGCTTTCGGCCGATATCCGCGCTTTCATCCGCGCGCGATGATCCGCAAGCTGGCTTTGTGCGCTGCGCTGGCGGGCGCAGGCGGATTGGCGGGTTGCAAGCCGCCGCCGACCGATTCTGCCGTGGCGCGCGTGTCCTTGTTGGCGCCGACTGCCGGGCCGTCCGCCCCGATGCCTTCGCCCGATACGACCGCTGCGGTCTGGGCAAGCACCGACAAGCCGCTGCGGCTGGTTTATGGCGTTCCCGGTCAGCCAGTGCTGCTCGCGCTCGAATGCCTCGACCCCGCCAAGCCCGAAGCGCGCCTCAGGATCACCCGCCATGCGCCAGCGGACGAGGGCGCCGCCGCGCTGCTGGCGCTGATCGGCAATGGCTGGATCGGCCGCTTCCCGGTCGATGCGACCACAATCGGTGGGCGCGTGCTTTGGCAGGGCGAGGTTCCCGCGCTGACCCGCGAATGGGATGCGCTGAAGCCGGAACGCGAGGCGACCGTCACGGTGCCGGGAGCGGGGTTGGTGCGGCTCAACCCCAGCCCGCTGCCGATGGCACTGGTCAGCGGATGCCGAGGGAAAACTGAGACGCCTGCTGCTCAAGCAATTCCGGGGTAAGCACCTGCGGTAACTGATCCGGGCCGGAGGCGCCCGGCGCGTACCACAGGTAAAGCGGCACGCCTGCTGCGCCTTGCTCGGTCAGGAATTGCGTGATCGCCTCGTCGCGCACCGTCCAGTCGCCCACCATCGGCACAACACCCGCTTTGACGAAGGCCTCGCGCACGCTCTCGCGCTCGATCGAGCTGGCTTCGTTGACCTTGCAGGTCACGCACCAGTCGGCGGTGAACCACAGGAACACTGGCTTGCCCGACGCGCGCGCCTTGGCCAGCGCATCGCGGCTGAAGGTCTGCGGGTTGTGGATGCTGGCCTTCGGCGCGCTCGCCTTGCTCTCATAGACCGAAGGCAGCGCGATCAGAGCAAAGGCGAGGAACGGCGCAGCGACGAGACCGAAGGCGGGCCAGGCCAGCTTGCCGCCGCGTTGCAGCTTGCCGGTCACGAACAGCCCGAGGAGCACGCCCACCACCAGCACCAGCGCGATGAGGCCAAAGGGCCGCCCACCCAGCTGCACCGTCAGCCACAGCAGCGCGAGGCCGGTCAGTCCCATCGGGATCGCCATGATCCGCCGAAACCGCTCCATCCACGCGCCGGGCTTGGGCAGCATCCGGCGAAGGGGTGGCACGAAGCCGAGCAGCAGGAACGGCAGCGCCAGCCCCAGCCCCAGCAGCGCGAACAACAGCAAGGCTTGCGGCACCGGCAGCAACAGCGCCGCTCCCAAAGCTGCCGCCATGAAGGGGCCGGTGCAGGGTGTCGCCACGAAAGCGGCGAGCAGACCGGTGGCGAACGCCCCCGCAGGCTCGCCGCCCAGACGCATCGACACCGAGGGCAGTTCGAACAGTCCGGCAAAGTTCGCCGTGATCGCCGCCGCCAGCACCAGCAAGGCGACGACCACGCCCGGCTCCTGCAACTGGAATGCCCAGCCGACCTGTTCGCCCGCCGCGCGCAAGGCCAGCAGCAGCGCGCCCAGCGCGACGCAGGCCAGCACCACGCCAGCGGTATAGGCGAGCCCCTCGGCCCGCGCCTTGGCCTCGCTCTCACCGGCACGGGCGAGCGCGATCGCCTTCAGGCTCAGGATCGGGAAGACGCAGGGCATGATGTTGAGCAGCAAACCACCCACCAGCGCGCCGAGAATCAGCGTCCACAGCGGCGGAACGGGTGCATTCTGCGCGCCGGCGATGACCTCACCGCCTACCGGTACGGTGCCGAGATCGGCTTCGAAGCGCACGCCGCTGCCCTCGCCAAAGGCAAGGATCCCCGCCAGCGCATCGGCCTTGCCGGTCCCGTATTCGTCGAGCGGGATTTCGGCGACCAGCACATCACCCACCCGGCGGAAGGTCTGCGGCGAAGAATAGGCTACCAGCCGGTCGTTGGCGATGAACACATGCGGATCGGTCAGGCCGACACTGGCGGGCAAGGGGATCGCGATGCGCAGGGTCTTGCCGGTGATCGCGAACTGCGCCTTGGCGTCGATCAGCGGGGCGACCGACGCACGCCACCGGGCAAAATCGCCCCCTGCTTGCACCGCCAACGCAGCCGCCTGCGGCACGCAGATTTCGTCGGTGCAGGCAAGATATTCGATTTCGCCTTCGACCTGTGTCCCGGCAAAGCTCTTCACGCTCGGCCCCGGCACCACCGGCACAAGCACGGTGTAGGGGCCTTCGTAGATATGGTTCATCAGCCCGCTGATCAGCAGCCGCTTGGGCACCGGATAGCGCGCCTCGCCCACTTCCCAGTCGGGCGGCAAGTTCAGCGACAGGCGCATCCCCTGCCCTGCATCGCCGGGGTTGGACCAATAGCCGTGCCATTCGCTCGCACTCGGCGTGAAGCGCAGCGCCAGCGTCCATTCCTTGCCCTCGGTCGGAGCGCCATCAGCGTAAAGCGCGACCGCGATTTTGTCGGACCCGATAATCGGCCCGCCGCGCGCGGGCTGCGGCGATGCTTCTTGCGCAAAGCCCGGCCCCGCCAGCATCAGACTTGCGGCCAGCGCAAGCACCCATGCAGCGAATTGTCGGATGATGGACGGGAAGAATCTTGCGTGCGGCACGGGCTACCCTCTAGGCTTCACCACCATACTTCGCAATCGGAGCGCGAGACGTGACAGCAATGACAGACAATACGCGCGATCTGGTGATCCTGGGCGGCGGGCTCGTCGGCATGACGCTGGCGCTGGCGGCGGCGAAGAAGGGGATGTCGAGCCACGTGATCGACCGCGCCGATCCCGCCGAACTGACCGCCGAAGGCTTCGATGACCGCGCCACCGCGATCTCGACCGCGAGCTGGCACCTGTTCGAGAATATCGGGATTGCCGAAGGGCTCGATCAATTCGCCTGCGATATTGCCGCGATTGCGGTGACCGATCAGAACAAGCCCGGACGGCTCGACTTTGTCCCCGGCGAAGGCGGCGGCACGCTGGGGCGGATGTTCCCCAATCGCCGCCTGCGCCTCGCGCTGTTTGAAGCCGCTGCCAAGGAACCGCTGATCAACTGGGTCGCCAAGGCCAATGTGACCGAGCGTCAGCGCAGCGAATATGGCGTCGCCGCCGTGCTGGCAGACGGGCAGAAGCTCAAAGGCCGGTTGATGATCGCTGCGGAGGGTCGCCAGTCGCCCACGCGCGATCAGGCGGGAATCTCCATCGCCAAGTGGGATTACAAGCACCGTGCGATCATCGCCGGGCTGACGCACGAGAAGCCGCACGGCAATGTGGCGTGGGAAATCTTCTACCCCGCTGGCCCGTTTGCGCTGCTGCCGCTCAATGACGATGCGGACGGCACGCACCGCTCCTCGCTGGTGTGGACCGTGTCCGAGGCGGACGGCGCTGGCGTGATGAAGCTGGGCGACCGGGCGTTCCTCGCCGAGGTCGAAAAACGGATGGGCGGCGTGCTGGGCAAGGTTAAGACCGTCGGCCACCGGTCAAGCTGGCCGCTGGGCTTCCATCACACCGCCAAGATCACCTCCGAACGCCTCGCCCTGATCGGCGATTCGGCGCATGGCATCCACCCGATTGCGGGTCAGGGGCTGAACCTCGGCCTGCGCGATGTCGGCGCGCTGGTCGAAGTGCTGGCCGATGGCGCGCGGCTGGGCCTCGATCCGGGCGATCCCGAACTGCTCAAGCGGTACGAGACATGGCGCGGGCTCGACAGTTTCATGGTGGCACTGGCGACCGATGGGTTGACGCGGTTGTTCGGCGTTCGGGGCAAGACCGCGTCTGCCGTGCGGCGCTTGGGGATGGCCGCGGTGCAGCGCACGCCGATGCTCAAGAGCTTCTTCATGGATGAAGCGCGCGGGGTTTCGGGGGATTTGCCGGAGATTCTCAGGGCGTAGTTTGTTTTGCGGCCACCTGCCGGTGGCGCAGCCCACCCGCGCGATCAAAGAATTAAGGCCTGATCAGCGGGCTCAGCTGCCGGACCGGATTGCCCGCCCCGTCGCGCAGACCACGCTGGTCGAGCACGGCGGCGGTTTCGATCACTTCCATCGCTTCCATCGCCTTGCGGTAGCGTTCGGCATCCGCGATCCATGCGTCGGCCTTGCTGGCGCCCGGCATTCCCTTCACTTCGTCAATCGCGGCGCGGTAGCGGCCTTGTTCCAAGGCCCAGCGCGCCCGATCCAACCGGCGCTGCGGCTGCGGCGAGGGTGTGCTTTCGCGGCGGAACACGAATAGTTGGCCGACCTCGCGCTGGAACGCGGCCCATGACGGCCCTTCGCTGCTATCGCGCAGCTGCGGCCCCAGCCCTTCAAGCCGCGCGACCAGACTGTCGAGCCGGATCGGATTGCGCGAGAATTCGATGATGGTGCTGACCGCATTGGGCCACTGGTCGCCGAACCGCAGGCGGAGCTGGTCGGAGAGGTAGCCAAGCTCCGCCCCACGTTCGACCGCGCGGCGGGCGGCGAAGGCGATCAGCAGGCTTTCGGCGCGGGCCGCATTGCCTGCGGCAGCTTGCGCTTGCAGATCGAGCTGGGTGAGGCGCTGTTCGGCGGCGGCGAGGCGTTGATCGAGCCCGCCCTGCTGTTCGGCCACCCGCTCGACCGCCTTTTCGGTTGCGGCCATCGGCGTCGGCTTGGCGGTAAGCGGCGTCTGGGCCGCAGGCCCGGCGCCTGCCCCCGCTTCGGCCACCAGGTCAGGACGCGGCGCTCCGGGGCGGCCGGGCTGGAGATTATACCACATCACCCAGCCCACCAGCGCTCCGCCCGCGATGAACGCGGCAAAGGCGGCAAGCATCAGCGCCCGGCCCGATGTGGGCTTGGGCGGAATGTCTAATGGCGATGATCCGGGCTCAGTTGCCATCGTGATCCGTTCTTTTGCGACCGTCAATTCCCACTCGCCAGCGTCGCTGTTACGACTGTCCCGCCGAGACGGGCGGAATGAAGCGCGGCTGGCCGCACAAGTCAAATGCCAATTGCAACACAGCGGCTTCATCCGGCTGCGGTGCGATGTGGACGGCGGCCCATCCCGCGCCAGCCGCAGTAGCGATCCGCGGGCCAAGCGCGGCAAGCGTAATGCGCGCGCGCGGCACGGCGAGCCGGTCGCATTCCTCGGCAAAATGGCGCGCCGTGGCGGCGGAATGGAGCAGCACCAGCGCGTTGCCCTCCGCCAGCAATGGCGTGACCGGATCAAGCGGCAGGGGGACGCTGCGATAGGCAATGACCTCGGCAAAGGTGACGCCTTCAGGCGGAGTGAGCGGCACGTGCTCCTCGCCCGCGATGCGCAGCAGGTGGCAGGGCGGAGCGATGGCATCGAGCACGCCTTGCAGCCCCCCGCTCCCGGTCATGGCGACCGTAAACTCGGCTGCGCGCGCGGCAGCGGCGGTGGCCTCACCCACGGCATAGACCGGCTTAGCGGTGAGGCGGGCGAGGTTCTCCCCGCCGTGCAGAATGGCATTGGCGCTGCCGATCAGCAGACCGTCAATGCCAGCCGGATCAGGGCAATCCCATGCGACGGCGCGGATTTCGGACAGCGCCAGGCCGGTGATCGCGAGACCAATGGCGCGGGCCTTGTCCAGCGTCCCGTCAAGCCCCGGCTGCGGGCGCAGCGCGAGCAGGTGGAAGCTCATCCGGCCTTGCGGAAATGCGCGGCAATCGCCGGCGTGGCGCGGGCGAGCAAGTCGGCAGCGAGCGCCTTGACCCCCGCGTGGTCACCGGGCGCAAAGCTGGCCGTGCCCTCGATCCGCTCGGCCCCGTCCGGGCTGAACAGCGCCGCGCGCATCACAAGCGCGCCATCGGCAGGCGCGCACAGGACCGCGACCGGCGAATGGCAGGTACCGCCGAGTTCGGCGAGCAAAGCGCGCTCTGCTTCGAGTTCGACGCGGGTCGCTGCATGGTCGATAGCGGCCAGTAGCGCAGTCGTTGTCGCATCATCGGCGCGGCATTCGATCGCGATCACCCCTTGGGCGGCGGCCGGAATCCATTCATCCTGTTCGAGCGGCACGCCGACCGCGCTCTGGCCCAGACGCTCCAATCCGGCGGCCGCAAGGAAGGTCACATCAGCTTCACCCGCCTGCAATTTCGCAAGCCGGGTTGCGACATTGCCGCGGAAGGTTACGACCTTGCAATCGGGGCGCAGGTTGAGCAGTTGCGCCGCGCGCCGGGGGGCGCTGGTGCCGACCACCGCGCCTTCGGGGATCGCCGCAATGCTCGCCGCGCCCACCAGGCAATCGCGCCGGTCCGCGCGCGGCAGGAAGGCGGGGAAATGGAACGCGTCGGGCCTGATCGTCTCGACATCCTTGGCTGAGTGGACCGAAAGGTCGATCCGGCCTTCGCCCAGCCACTGGTCCAATTCCTTGGTCCACAGCGCCTTGCCGCCGATTTCCGACAGGGGCCGGTCGAGCACCTTGTCGCCGCTGGCGAGCACAGGGACGAGTTCGACCGCGTCCTCGCTCCAGCCGTGGGCGGCACACAAGCGCGCCCGGGTCTCGACCGCTTGCGCCATGGCCAAGGGGGAATTGCGCGTTCCAAGTCGCAGGCGGGGAGCGGTTCGTTCAGTTTCAGTCATAGCTATGCTTGCTCTAGCCTTCACACAGTCTAGATGGAAGCCGGATGGGATCGGTCACGCACACCTCTGATACTTGCATCGTGCCCCCGCTGGTTTTGGGCATCGAATCCAGCTGCGATGAAACGGCCGTTGCGCTGGTGCGCGGCGACGGGACGATTGTCGCGCAGGCGATTGCCAGTCAGGAGGCCGAACACGCGCCCTATGGCGGGGTCGTTCCCGAAATCGCCGCCCGCGCCCATGCTGAGCGTCTCGCACCGATGATTGCGCGGGTGATGGGCGAAGCGGGCATTGGTCTTGAGGATGTCGACGCGATTGCCGCGACCGCCGGGCCGGGGCTGATCGGCGGCGTGATGGTCGGGCTGGTGAGTGCCAAGGCGCTGGCGATGGCTTCGGACAAGCCGCTGCTGGCGGTCAACCACCTCGAAGGCCATGCGCTTTCCCCCCGGCTGGCGGACGCGGGTCTTGCCTTCCCCTATCTACTGCTGCTGGTGTCGGGCGGACATTGCCAGATCCTAGCTGTCGAGGGCGTAGGGCAATATCGCCGCCTCGCCACCACCATCGACGATGCGCTGGGCGAGGCGTTTGATAAGACCGCCAAGATCCTCGGTCTGGGCTACCCCGGCGGGCCTGCGGTGGAGCGGCTGGCCTTGCAGGGTGATCCCAAAGCGGTGCCCTTGCCGCGCCCCTTGAAGGGTTCCCCGGAACCGCATTTCTCTTTTGCGGGCCTTAAAAGCGCAGTGCTGCGCGCTGTTGAAGGTGGCGCGCATTCGCCCGCCGATATCGCCGCGAGCTTCCAGCAAGCCGCAGTCGATTGCCTGATCGACCGGCTCGATCAGGCGTTGGAGCGAGCTGGCCCCTTCCCCGCGCTGGTCGTCGCTGGCGGGGTCGCCGCCAACCAGACAATCCGCGCCGCATTGGAAGCCTTCGCCGCCAAGCACGCCATGCGCTTCACCGCTCCGCCGCTGGCGCTGTGCACTGATAACGCGGCAATGATCGCTTGGGCCGGGTGCGAGCGGCTCGCGGCGGAAGGCTGGCAGCCAGGCGCGGCCTTCGCTGGTGACCCCCTCGATTTTCTTGCTCGCCCGCGCTGGCCGCTCGATCCCGCGGCGGAGACCGTGCGCGGCGCTGGAGTAAAGGCATGAGCAAGCCCGCAACTCTTGGTGTCATCGGCGCAGGAGCGTGGGGCACAGCGCTCGCTCAAATGCTGGCGAGCGATGGGCGCGACGTGCTGCTCTGGGCGTTCGAGGCTGAAGTGGTCGCCGCGATCAACACTGATCACCGCAATCCGCTCTACCTCCCCTCCGCCGCCCTTGCCCCGACCATCCGCGCAACCGGCGATCTGGCGGAGTTTGCCGCGATCGATACCGTGCTGGTGGTCACGCCCGCACAGGTGCTGGGACGGGTGCTGACAGGTCTCACCACAGCCCCGCGCGATTTGGTGTTGTGTTCCAAGGGCATCGAGGCCGGCACAGGGCGGATGATGTTCGACGTCGCCAGCGAGGCGGCTCCGGGCAGCGCCATCGCTGTTCTCTCTGGCCCGACCTTTGCGCACGAAGTCGCCGCCGGATTGCCGACTGCGGTGACCCTCGCCTGCAATGACGGCGTAGCGCAGTGGGAGCGGCTCGCTCCCGCCCTCGCCCGGCCCACCTTCCGGCCCTATTACTCGGACGATGTGGTCGGCGCGGAGATCGGCGGTGCGGTCAAGAATGTGCTCGCGATCGCCTGCGGAGTAGTGGATGGGCTCGGGCTCGGCCAGAACGCTCGCGCCGCACTGATCACGCGCGGCTTTGCCGAAATGGCGCGGTTTGGCGCTGCCTATGGCGCCACCTTCGACACCATTGCCGGTCTGTGCGGCCTCGGAGACCTGGTGCTGACCTGCTCGTCCACCTCCAGCCGCAATTTCTCGCTCGGCAAGGCATTGGGCGAAGGGATGAGCGCGGCAGAAGCGCTGGCGGACAAACGCACCGTGGCCGAGGGCGCACACACCGCGCCGGTGCTGGCGCAACTCGCAGCCGAACGCGGGATCGATATGCCGATCACCAAAGCTGTCGCCGATCTGCTCGCCGGAACCCCGGCGCGTGATGTGGTGCAGACGCTGCTCGTCCGCCCGCTCAAAGCCGAATGGGAAGCCGGTGCGTGACCACGGCGGCTGACGATCAGGACGACCTCGCCAAGCTGGCCAAGGGCGGGCGCACCAATACGCTGGGCTTCGCCATCCGGCTGATCGCGCGCATCCCCTTTCTCGTCATCGCCACACGCCTCTACGGAGCCGAGTCGCTGGGCCGGTTTGCCTCGGCAATGGTGGTGATCGAGATTGTCGCGCTGATCTGCTCGCTGGGCGAAAAACGCGGGCTGGCGCAGCGGTTGTCAGAAGGCGCGGGCGAGAACCGGGGGGCAGAAAGCAACCTCGTCTATGACGGGATCCTGCTGTCGCTGGCCTATTCCTGTGTCGCCGCGCTGCTGCTGGTCGCCTTCCCCGAGCCGATGTTTCCCAATGGCACCAACAGCCGATGGGATATCTGGCTGGTCGCGGCGATCCCTGCCTTTGCAGTCACCGAGATCCTGCTCGCCGCTCAGGCCTATCGTTTCGACATTGCCACCATGGTGCGCACCCGCGCGATTGTCGAACCGTGGACGATTTCCATTGGCGCGGGCGTGTTCTTCTTCATTCCGGCCACGCGCGATGGCGGTTTGGCGTTGGCCTATATCACCTCGATCTATGCCGGACTGCTGTCCGCCCTATGGCCGTTTTTGCGCGGCTATGGCCTGCCCAAAGGCTGGCGACCGGAGGCCCGCGCGCTGCTCGCCATGTCGTCCCGCGCCTTCCCGCTGGTCGGCGCCGATGCGATCGAGCGCGGCACGCGGCTGCTCGATATCTTCATTCTCGGCTTTTTCGCACCCCCGCAAGCGGTCGGCATCTATTACGCGGCGCAGCAGATCGCATCGCTGCCGCAGAAGCTCAAGACCAGTTTCGAGCCGATCCTCTCCCCGGTCATCACCAAGAACCTGCGCATCGGTAACATGGGCGCGATAGCAGCGCAGGTGCGGCAGGTCGGGTTCTGGATCATCGCGATTCAACTCGGCATCGCGCTGGTGCTGGGCATGCCCGGCGAGGCGGTGATGGGCCTGTGGGGGCCGGACTATGTCGCTGGCACGGCTGCGCTGGCGTTCCTGCTGGCGGCGGAGGTCGCCGCATCGATGGCGGTAGTCTCGGAAAGCGTGCTCGTTTACATCGCGAGGAAGCGCAATTTGGCGATCTCGGTGGGAGTGATTGCGCTCCAAGCCGTGCTCACCATCGCGCTGATCGAGGGGGCGGAGACCTATGGCCTTGGCAAGGGCTACGAGGCGGCCAGCGCTGCGGGCGCGCTGATGATCGCGCTGGCGGTGTCGAGCCTCATCAAGGCGCTGCTGCTGAAGCACCTGCTCAAAGCGCCCGTCAGCAATTGGCGCTGGGCGCTGGTCTATGCCGCCGCGCCTGCGGTGGTGGTGGGCTATGTCTTTACCTGGCTGCCCGAGTGGATGGAGCTGGTGTTCGGCGTGCCCGCGATCCTTGGCACCTATGCGCTGGTGATCTGGCGGCGCGGCTTTGACGACGGGGACAAGGTGCTGTTCCGCAAGCAAGTCGTCCCTAACCCTGAGACTGATCTGGCGTAAGACAATGCGGGGCCGCAACGCGTTCAGTCGCTATTCACGGCCTGGCCACGATTTCTTGAACCGCTGGAATAGCGGGGAGAAAAGGTGATGCGAGGGACACGGTTGGTCGCGGCGGTAGCGCTGTGCGCGGTGATGGCTGGCTGCGCGAAGAACGCGCCAGAACAGTTGGCCAAGGCCCCGCCGCCGCCCTCTGTGGTGGCACCTCCCCCGCCACCCCCTCCGCCGCCGCCACCGCCGCCGCCTGCTCCGGGCATGGTGTCGGATGCTCGGGCCGTGGTCGTTTCGGGATCGCGGGTGCGCACCGGCCCTGTCGCGCAGGAAGCCGCCTTCTACGCTCCGCCCGTGATGGTTGCGACCGATCCGGGGCGCGAGCAATATGACGGTAAGGAAGTCTCCCCCGTCAAGCTGACCGCAGCAGAGCCCGTCTCCACCTTCGCGGTCGATGTCGACACCGGGGCCTATGCCAATGCCCGCCGGTTCCTAACCCAAGGCATGATGCCGCCCAAGGACGCGGTGCGCACCGAGGAGATGATCAACTATTTCCGCTATGACTACGCCCGGCCCAACGATCGCAGCCAGCCATTCACCGTGACCACTGATGTGGCCAAGACCCCGTGGAACCCCGGCACTTATCTGATGCGCATCGGCCTGCGCGGTTACGATATCGACACCGCCGAACGCCCGCCTGCCAATCTGGTGTTCCTGATGGATGTCTCGGGCTCAATGAACTCCCCGGACAAGCTGCCCTTGGTCAAGACCGCGCTGGCCGGCCTTGCGGGAGAACTCGGGCAGAAAGATACGGTTTCGATCGTCGTTTATGCAGGCGCTGCGGGCATGGTGCTGGAACCCACGAGCGACACCGCCAAGATCCGCCGCGCGCTCGATAGCCTTGCCGCGGGCGGATCGACCGCAGGCGGCGCCGGGATCGAGCTTGCCTACCGCATCGCCGAGGACAATTTCATCAAGGGCGGCGTCAACCGCGTGATCCTGGCCACCGATGGCGATTTCAATGTCGGCGTTTCGGACACCAAGGCGCTGATCGAACTGATCGAAAAGAAGCGCGAAAGCGGCATCACACTGACCACGTTGGGCTTTGGCCAAGGCAACTACAACGAAGCGATGATGGAGCAGATCGCCAACAAGGGGAACGGCAACTACGCCTATATCGACACCGCGCTGGAAGCGAAAAAGGTGCTGGGCGAGGAGATGCAATCGACCCTGTTCACCATCGCCAAGGACGTGAAAATCCAGGTCGAATTCAACCCTGCCGTGATCGCGCAATACCGGCTTGTGGGCTACGAGAACCGGGCGCTGCGCGAAGAGGACTTCGACAATGATCTGGTCGATGCGGGCGAGATTGGCGCTGGTCATCAGGTGACTGCGATCTACGAAGTCGTCCCTGCCGGCGGCAAGGGCTGGATCGCGCCGCGCCGCTATGAGGATAGGCCTGACGCGGCGGCCACCGCCAAGCTGGCCGAGGCCGCCACCGTCAAGCTGCGCTACAAGCTTCCTGATGGCGATACCTCGAAGCTGATCGAACGGGTCGTGTCGGCCAATATGCTCACTTCGGCCACCGCACCCAAGGGCGACTTTGCCTTTGCCGCAGCGGTCGCGGCTTACGGTCAGGTCTTGCGCGGCGATGAAATGATGCTGGGCTTCGGCTTTGACGACATCGGCAGACTCGCAGGCAGTCAGGACAATTTCTGGCGGCAGGAGTTCCTGCAATTGAACCAGCTGGCAGCCAGCATGAAGGGCGGCTGATCGCAGGGGCTTGGGCGAAGCGGGACGAGGCTGCTAGAGCGCATCGCCGCAACGCCATGATTCGCTTGGGAGCAAAAGCGCCATGTCCCCTGACCTGATGAATTATCTGCCGCTAATCCTGCTCGGTCTGGTTGCGCTGGTGCTTGCCGTGTGGGCGCTCGCGCGCCTCAGCCGCAAGGCCCGCGTGATCGAGGACGAAAGCAGCACCCCGCTCGCCCGCGATGTGCTGGAAGAAGGCGCAGCCCCTGCGGCGCGCAATCAAGCGCTGATCGATGCACCGCGCGCAGTCGAGATCAATCAGGGCGCGATGTCGGCCGCTGCCAACAGTCAGGCGGTGGCAGCCGCACCGATGGACACCGACGCCGAGGCTGGCCCCTCCATCACCCCGACCGTCAGCCCGCCTTCCGCCGGCGCGCCTGATGATCTGACCCGCATTAAGGGCCTCGGCCCCAAATTGGCCGCGCTGCTGGGCGAACTCGGGGTTCGCAGCTACACCCAAATCGCCGCATGGCAGCCCGCAGATATCGAGCGGATCGACGCACAGCTTGGCCGTTTCTCCGGTCGGATTACGCGCGATCAATGGGTCGAACAGGCGCAATTGCTGGCTGCGGGAGACGAAAACGCATTTACGGCACAATTCGGCCGCAACGGATAATATTCCGCAAGGTTGACGTCCAATCCGTGTTACACTTCGATTTGTGGGAGTCGGAGAAGCGGGAGAGGGTCAATGGTTTTGCGGATTTTGGTGGCCGAAGACGAGTTCATTACTGGATTTGATCTGTGCGACACTTTCGAGGAAGCCGGATACGAAGTCGAAGGGCCGCACGCCGGAATTTCCTCGGCCATGCTGGCGTGCCAGAAGGAAAAGCCTGATCTGGCGATCCTCGATATCGAGCTGACCGATGGGCTGTCGTATGAGCTGGCGCAGAAGCTGCTCGATGACGATGTGCCGGTGATCCTGCACTCCGAACGGCATTCTGCCACGGAAGTCGCTGCCCGCTTTCCGGGCGCGACCACGCTGGCCAAGCCCTGCCCGCCAGCGATGCTGCTCGAAACCGTCAGCCGGGTCATTGCCCCGGTCTGACCGGCTGATGCCTCACTGCTGGCCCCGCCCCACTTGCCCCGGCCTACCAAGCCTGCAAAGGCTGGGAGAAACAAGATAAGCAGGAGCATGCCCGTGCACGGCACCACCAACACGCCTTCCCGGGCGGATTCGCGAATGGCCCCGTTCAACTGGGAAGACCCGTTCGACGTGGAAAGCCAGCTGACCGAGGAAGAGCGGATGATCCGCGATGCCGCGCACGGCTTTGCCCAAAGCGAGCTGCAACCGCGCGTGATCGATGCCTTCCGCGAGGAAGTGGACGCGCCCGAACTCTTCCCGCTGATGGGCGTCGCAGGCCTGCTGGGCGCAACTATCCCCGAAGAATTCGGCGGCGCGGGCGCAGGCTATGTCGCCTATGGCCTCATCGCGCGCGAGATCGAGCGGGTGGACTCTGGCTACCGCTCGATGGCGAGCGTGCAGTCCAGCCTCGTGATGCACCCCATCTACGCCTATGGATCAGACGAACAGCGCCGCAGATACCTCCCCGGCCTTGCCGCTGGCACGCTGATCGGCTGCTTCGGCCTGACCGAGCCTGATGCGGGTTCGGACCCGGCGGGGATGAAAACCTATGCGAAGAAGGACGGCGATGATTATGTCATCTCCGGTTCGAAGACCTGGATCAGCAACGCGCCCTTCGCTGATGTCTTCGTGGTCTGGGCCAAGTCCGAAGAACATGGCGGCGCCATTCGCGGCTTCGTGCTGGAAAAGGGCATGGCGGGGCTGTCAGCGCCCAAGATCAAGGGCAAGATTTCCTTGCGCGCCTCGACTACTGGCATGATCATGATGGACGCGGTGCGGGTGCCGTCCTCGGCGCTGCTGCCCAATGTCGAAGGGCTCAAGGGCCCGTTCGGCTGCCTCAACCGCGCGCGCTACGGCATCAGCTGGGGCGCGATGGGGGCGGCGGAGTTCTGCCTCCATGCCGCGCGCCAATATGGCCTGGACCGGCACCAGTTCGGGCGGCCGCTCGCCGCGACGCAGCTGTTCCAGAAGAAGCTCGCCTATATGATGACCGACATTGCGCTGGGCCTTCAGGCTTCGCTCCGCGTCGGCCGGTTGATCGACGAGGGCCGGTTCGCGCCCGACATGATCTCGATCGTGAAGCGCAACAATGTCGGCAAGGCCTTGGACATCGCCCGCGCCGCGCGCGACATGCATGGTGGCAACGGGATTTCCGAGGAGTATCAGGTCATCCGCCACATGGTGAACCTCGAAACGGTCAACACCTATGAAGGCACGCATGATGTCCACGCGCTGATCCTTGGCCGCGCGATCACGGGGATTGCGGCGTTCTGATGCGGCTGTTCGGCTACTTCCGCTCGTCGACCTCCTACCGCCTGCGCATTGCGCTCAATCTCAAGGGCCTCGCCTTCGAGAATGTGCCGGTCAATCTGGTGACAGCGGAAAACAAGGACGAAGCCTTCACCAGCCGCAACCCGTTCGGCTCGCTGCCGATGCTGGAGGCGGACGGGCGTGACCGGGCGCAGTCGATGGCGTTGCTCGAATGGCTGGACGAAGCCTATCCCGAACCGCGGTTCCTGCCCGCCGATATCGAAGCGCGCTACACGGTGCGCGAACTCGCCTACGGAATCGCGACCGAGATTCACGCGGTCAATAATCTGCCGGTGCTGAAGTACTTGAAAGACCCGCTCGGCCATTCGCAGGACGAGATCGACACTTGGTATCGCCATTGGCTGGCGCGCACGCTGAACCCGGTCGAAGCGCGCTTGGCGCAGCTTGGGCGCCAAGGGTTTGGGGGCGATTTCCTTCACGGTGACGCCCCCGGCCTGTTCGAGATCGTGCTGATCCCACAGCTCGCGAATGCACGGCGGTTCAACTACGACTTGTCGAACAGCCCACACATGACCCGCATCGAAGCTGCCTGCCTTGCCCTGCCCGCCTTTGCGGCAGCGCATCCCGACAAGCAAATCGACGCACCCTAGATTTTCCCGGACGGAGAGGAACGCCCAATGAAACTCGCAACCCTCGATAATGGCACGCGCGATGGCAAGCTGGTCGTGGTGTCGAAAGACCTGACCCGCTGCTCGGCAGCAGGTTATATCGCGCCGACCCTGCAAGCCGCGCTTGATGATTGGGAGCGGATCGCGCCAGAGCTTGAACTGCTCGCCCGCGATGTCGAGCATGAGACCGTGCCGTGCGAGCGCTTTCACGAGCGGCAGGCGCACTCGCCCTTGCCGCGCGCCTATCAGTGGGCCGATGGCAGCGCTTACATCAACCATGTCGAACTGGTGCGCCAAGCGCGCGGGGCCGAGGTTCCGGCCAGCTTCTACAGCGATCCGCTGATGTATCAGGGCGGCTCGGACGCGGTCCTGCGGCCTCGTCAGGACATCCCGCTGGGCGATCCGGCGTGGGGCTGCGACATGGAGGGCGAGATCGCCTGCATCACCGATGATGTGCCGATGGGCGTGTCGGTCGAAGACGCCGCCAGCCACATCAAGCTGCTGATGCTGGTGAACGATGTTTCGCTGCGGGGCCTGATCCCGGCGGAACTGGAGAAAGGCTTCGGCTTCTTCCAGTCCAAGCCCGCCAGCGCCTTCTCGCCTGTCGCCGTGACACCGGATGAACTCGGCGAGGCTTGGGCTGACTATCTGATCCACCTGCCGCTGATGGTCGATCTGAACGGAGCGCCCTTCGGCCGCGCCAATGCGGGCAAGGATGCGACCTTCAACCTCGCGCAGTTGGTCGCCCATGCGGCCAAGACCCGCAACCTCAGCGCCGGCACCGTCATCGGCACCGGCACGATCTCCAACAAGGGCGCTGACGGCGGCCCCGGCCAGCCGGTGGCCGAAGGCGGCGCGGGCTATTCCTGCATCGCGGAAATCCGCATGATCGAAACCATCCGCGACGGCGCTGCGAAGACGCCGTTCATGCAGGTCGGTGACAGCGTGCGGATCGAGATGCGTGACGCGCACAACCATTCAGTCTTCGGGGCGATCGAGCAGCACGTCGTGGCGGTCTAGACCTTGCCAGACCCCTGCTAGGCCCCATCTAGACCCCTCTAGCGCGCCGTCACCGCGATGTTTCGCGTTTAACATTTGTGCGCGCGCCTACCATCAGGAACTGACCGATGACCGATTACCCCACCCTCAAGATGTTCATCAACGGCGACTGGATCGAAGCCGGAGAGGCCGGCACGATGGATGTGGTCAACCCCGCGACCGGCGCGGTGATCGGTCAGTGCCCGAAGGCCTCGCCCGCCCAGCTTGATGCCGCGCTAAAGGCGGCGGATGATGCCTTTGCCGGGTGGAGCCGCACCTCGGGCGCGGAGCGTTACGCGATCCTGCGCCGCGCCGCCGACCTGTTGCGCGAACGCGCGCCTGCTATCGCCCGGGTCGTGACTGCCGAAATGGGCAAGCCCCGCGCGCAGGCCATTGGCGAGATCACATCGTCCTGTGATGTCGTCGATTTCCTGGGCGAAGAGGCCAAGCGGCGCGGCGGGCGCCTGATCCCGACGCGCGGCGCGGCGCTGATCGCGCAGATGGTGACGCATGAGCCGATTGGTCCCGCCGTCCTGCTCACCCCGTGGAATTTCCCGATCAACCTGCCGGTCAAAAAGATCGCGGGTGCGCTGGCGGCGGGCTGCACCGCGATCCTCAAGCCGGCGGAAAACACGCCGGGTTCGGCGCAATTGCTGGTCGAATGCTTTGTCGATGCGGGCGTGCCCAAGGGCGTGTTGAACCTCGTCCACGGCGATCCCGGCCCGGTGTCGGAACACCTCATCGCCTCGCCCGTCACGCGCAAAGTGAGCTTCACCGGATCGACCGCTGTCGGCAAACAGCTGGGTGCACTCGCGGCGACCCACATGAAGCGCTTCACCCCGGAATTGGGCGGCCATGCCCCGGTGATCGTCAGCAAGCACGCGGACCTGGACCGCGCGGTGGCGATGTGCGCCAGCACCAAGTTCCGCAACGCTGGACAGGTCTGCGTCTCGCCCACCCGGTTCCTGGTGGCACGCGAGATTTACGACCGCTTCGTCGCTGAATTTGCTGCCGTTGCAAGCAAGTTGAAGGTCGGCGATCCGGGCGCGGATGAAAGCGTCGACATGGGCCCGCTTGCTCACGGACGCCGGATCGCGGCAATGGAGCAGGTGGTCGCGGACGCTGGCGGCAATCGCGGCGAGGTGGTCACTGGCGGGTCGGTAATCGCAGGCAGCGGGTTCTTCTTCGAGCCGACCGTGATCGCCAATCCGTCGCCCGACAGTCGCTTCATGACCGAAGAACCCTTCGGCCCCATCGCCGGGATTGTTCCGTTCGATGCGATCGAAGACGCGGTCGGGATCGCAAACAGCCTGCGCTACGGCCTTGCCGCCTATGCCTTCTCGGGCGATCTGGACGAAGCGCATTACCTCGGCCGGGCCCTGCGCGCCGGGATGGTGGGGGTCAACCAGTTGATCGTATCCTCGCCCGAAACCCCGTTCGGCGGGATCGGCGACAGCGGCTTTGGATCTGAGGGCGGCGAGGAAGGCTACCTTGCTTTCACGGATACCAAGCTGGTGATGTTGGCAAAGTCAGGCGGTTAGCCGAGCGGGTTCTTCCACGCGATCCGCGAAAGCAACGACTTGCGCGGTTCCATCGGCTGGATACGACCATAGCGCGCACGGCGAGAGTGCTCGTCCTGCATGCAAACTGTGCGTCGCATCGGATCTGGTCGGCTCGACCAGAATGTCGGTTTTTCCATGTCTCGCGTCCCCGAATCGCGCGTTTTTATGTCGCTGTAGCTAACATAAAATCTGTGGATAAAACGAGTCTTTACGCGCTCCTACGCAAAGATTGCTAGGACGGTGTCAGGCTCCGTAAGCCGAAATTGCCCAAATCGGTTCCCGCGTTTCGCAAAATGCCCGGCCTGAACGGCCTATGACGTTATGCGGCGAACCCCGGCAGCGCGAACATCGGCGAGCGTCGGATAGCCGTTGACCGCCATCAGCAGGTCCGCCTCGGCCAGGATCGAGCGCAGCACCCAAGCGGCACCGTCAGCCCCGCCCAGCGCCAGCCCGTAAGTGTAGGGCCGCCCCACGCCCACTGCCCGCGCGCCCATCGCCAAAGCCTTGACGGCATCGGAGCCGGAACGGATTCCGCTGTCAAACAGTACCGGAGTGTCACCCGAGGCCTTCACCACATCCTCCAGCAGATCAATGGTGGCGATCCCGCCGTTGGCCTGCCGGCCACCGTGGTTCGAACAATAGACCGCGTCCGCCCCGCAATCGACCGCGCGCCGCGCGTCATCCGGGTGGCAGATGCCCTTCAACACGATCGGAAGCTTGGTCACCGACTTGAACCACGCCATGTCGTCCCACGTCAGCACCTGCCCAAATGTCGCTGCCCAAGTAAAGATCGCAGCGGCCGAGTCCTCCTCGGGGGCCTTGGCCAGCAGTGAGCGGAAGACGGGGTCGGTAAAGTAGTTCTGCAAGACCTTGCCGCGCAATTGCGGGAAGTTCGATGCGTTGAGATCGCGCGGACGCCAGCCCGTTACCCAGGTATCCAGCGTCACTACCAGCGCCTTGTAGCCCGCGGCTTCGGCGCGGCGGATCAGGCTGGTCGCCAGCTCCTTGTTCTTGGGCGTGTAGAGCTGGAACCACGCGGGCGTATCGCCGCAGGCCGCCTTCACATCTTCCAGCGGATCATTCGCCAGTGTCGAAGCGCAGAACGGTACCCCCGTCAGCGCTGAGGCGCGTGCGGCGGCCATGTCCCCATGGCGATCCTGCGTCGCCTCTCCGTTCAAGCCGATGGGTGCCATGAACAGCGGTGTTGGATAGGTGTGGCCGAACAGTTCGATGCTGAGATCGCGTACCGAGCAATCGACCATCATGCGCGGCACCATGCCCCAGTGGTGGAAGGCCGAGGCATTGCTGTTCTGCGTATGCTCATCACCGCAGCCGCCCGCGACGTAGTTGGTGAGACCCGGCCCCAGCGCTTCATGCGCTCGCTTTTCGAGGGTGGCGAAATCGACCGGCCAAGTGGGCAGGATGCCGCGCAAGCCGGCATTGTAGATCTCGTTCTGCATCGCGCCGAAATTGCTCATGGCGGCTAATCTCTCCCGTTTATTATGGGAACAGATCAGACGATCCGTGGGTGCAGGGCAAGCGGTTTTCTAGGCGAAGAAGCGTTGCAGGCGCGGGCGCATCTTGAGGAAGCGCAGGTAAGCGGCCTCCAGCACCCGCAGCACAGTGCGGTTCCGCGCCGCCAGCCCGAGCGGACGCAGCAACGGGATCGCGCGCCACATCGCCGCAAAGGCCGCCGCGCCGCTGTGCACCACGCCGTCCTCCTCTGCGTGGAAACGGGCGAGCAGTTGCGCGCGGTCGATAGGGCAGGACGGATCGGCGCCGCTTGCAACATCAACGAAAGTGATCGCCCCGCGCTGATCGAGCCGCCGCATCAGCGCGATTTCGCGCAGGCACAGCGGACAGGCACCGTCGAACCAGACTTTGACTGTGCCGCTCAAGGCGCGATCCAGAGGCGGATGACATAGGCCACCGCGCCGAGAACAGCGACACTCGCAGCCCATATGCCCGCCATCCACAGCAAGCGTTGCCAGAGGGGCTTCTCAGGTTCCAGTTCTGGCGGCGCAAGCATCAGTGATACCCCTCCGCACCAACCTTGCCGCGGAACACCCAATAGGCCCACACGGTATAGGCGATGATCAGCGGCAAGGTCAGCGCGACGCCGACCAGCATGAATTCCTGGCTACGCTCAGGCGCGGCGGCGTCCCAGATCGTGATCGAGGGTGGCACGACATTGGGCCAGATGGTGACACCCAGCCCGCTCATGCCCAGAAAGAACAGCGCAATCGCCAGCCAGAACGGCGCCGAATTGCCGGTCCCCCGGATCGTGCGGATCAGTGCGACTGCCACCAGTGCGGTCACAATCGGCACGGGCGCGACCCAGTACACTTCGGGCGCGGACAGCCAATGTGCGGCATATTCGGGGTTTAGCGTGATGTTGTAGAGGCTCACCGCGCCCATCAGCAGAATGGTCGCAATCGCGGCCCGGAAGGCGACATAGCGCGCATGGGCCTGCACCCCGCCGTCCAGCTTCCAGATCAGCCAGGTACTGCCGAGCAACGCATAGCCCGCCACTGTGCCGAGCCCGGTGAGGAAGGTGTAAGGCGTGAGCCAATCCCACCAGCTGCCGGCATAGGCCCGGCCGTCAACCTCGATCCCTTGCAGCAGCGCGCCAAGGATCATCCCCTGCGACATCGCCGCGACCAGCGAGCCACCGAAAAACGCCAAGTCCCAGAACTTCTCATGGGCAGGATCGCGCCAGCGATATTCGAACGCCACACCCCGGAACACGAGGCCGAGCAGCATCGCGATGATCAGCGGATAGGTCGCAGGCAAGATCACCGCATAGGCCAGCGGAAAGGCGGCAAACAGCCCGCCGCCGCCCAGCACCAGCCAGGTCTCGTTCCCATCCCACACCGGCGCGATCGAGTTCATCGCCCGGTTGCGGCCCTGCCCGACCCGGAAAGTCGGGAACAGGATGCCGATCCCGAGGTCGAAGCCGTCCATCACCACATAGGCGAAGACCGCAAAGGCGATGATGAAGGCCCAGATGACGGTGAGGTCCATCACACCGGCTCCTTTTCGGAAGGCGCTTCGGTTGGAAGAGGCTCTTCGCCGCCGGGGTTCTGGGTGGGGCCGGGGGTAATCCCGGCGGTACGGATCGGGCCGTCAATGTCGCCCTTGATGCCGCTCTCGCCCGCGTGCGGCGCCTTGCCCATCAGCTTGAGGATATACCACACGCCAATGCCGAAGACGGTGAAGTAGACGACCACGAACGCCAGCAGCGACGCCGCGACAGCAGGTGCGTCGAGGGGGCTGGCCGCATCGGCTGTCCGCAGCACGCCGTAGATCACATAGGGCTGGCGGCCGACTTCGGTGGTGATCCATCCGGCCAGCACGGCGGCAAAGCCCGAAGGTCCCATCAGGACAGCGGCGCGGTGCAGCCACGGCATGTCATAGAGCCGCCTGCGCGCCCGACCCCACAGGCTCCATAGCCCGATCCCGAGCATCGCAAAGCCGATGCCGACCATCACGCGGAAGCTCCAGAACACGGTGCCGACCGGCGGCTCCTGATCGTCGGGAATAGTGTCGAGGCCTGCCATCGGCGCGTTCAGGTCATGCTTCAGGATCAGCGAAGACAGGTCAGGGATTTCGATGGCATAGCGAACCGTCTTGGCTTCACTGTCGGGGATGCCGAACAGGATCAGCGGCGCGCCTTCGGGGTGGCTTTGGTAATGTCCCTCCATCGCCATAACCTTGGCAGGCTGATGTTCGAGCGTGTTGAGCCCATGCATATCGCCCGCGAAAATCTGCAACGGCGTGACAATCGCGGCCATCCACATCGCCATAGAGAACATTTTGCGCGCGTGGGGATTGGCCTTGTCCTTAAGCAGGTGCCACGCGCCGACTGCACCGACCACGAAGGCGGTCGTCAGGTAAGCAGCCATTACGGTGTGGACGAGGCGGTAAGGGAAGCTCGGGTTGAAGACGATGTCCCACCAACTGGAGCCGGGCAGGAACTGGCCATTCGCGCCAATCTCGTACCCCGTCGGGGTCTGCATCCAGCTATTGACGCTGAGGATCCAGAATGCCGACACGAACGTACCGAGCGCCACCATCAGCGTCGCAGCGAAGTGCAGCTTCTTACCGACCTTCTCCATGCCGAACAGCATGACGCCAAGGAAGCCTGCCTCAAGGAAGAAGGCGGTCAGCACCTCATATGCCATCAACGGCCCGATCACCGGCCCAGCCTTGTCAGAGAACACCGCCCAGTTGGTGCCGAACTGGTAGGACATCACGATGCCCGAGACGACGCCCATCGCAAAGGCAATCGCGAAGATCTTCAGCCAATACTTGAACAGGTCATGATAGACCGACTTGCCGGTCTTCAGCCACAGCCCTTCAAGCACCGCAAGGTAACTCGCCAGCCCGATCGAGAAGGCCGGGAAGAAGAAGTGGAAGCTGACGGTAAACGCGAACTGGATGCGCGCGAGCAGCAGGGCGTCGAGGTTCTCAAGCATGATCAGCAGCTAATCCCTTGGCGGCGCCGATCAATTGCTTTTGGCGCAACGAAGATACGGTTTGAGAGCAAAAGGGTTGCACCGCCGGGCGAATTGGGGGGAGCCCGGCGGTGCATAGGGGGACGCGGCGCCAGGGCTCAGATGAGGCCCCGCGCTTCGTCCGGAATCGGCGATGGGGGTTCCTCGCCGGTATCCAGTGCAAGATCGGCAAAGGCGGCGTCCTGAGAAAGGAACACACGGCCCGACAGGTCATCCAGAAAATGTGTGCGCTTGAGGCGGTCCATCACCGGGCCTTTGACTTCCGAAAGATGCAGCTTGATGCCGCCATCGGCGAGCCGGTGGTTGATCGCCTCTAGGCTCTCCAGCCCCGATGCGTCGATTGCGTTGACCGCGCTCGCCATCAGTACCACGTGCCGCAAGGCAGGCCGGTCAGCGACCTGTTCGAGCACATATTCCTCCAGCCAGCGGGCGTTGAGATAGGTCAGGCTCTCGTCGACGCGTATGGTCAGCAGGTGCGGCAGGGTGAGCACCTTGTGGCGTTCGACATTGCGGAAATGCTCAGTCCCCGGCACTCGCCCGACGATGGCAGCATGGGGCCGGCTTGCGCGCCAGAGATACAGCAGCAGGCCCACCGCCACCCCCGCGATCACCCCCAGTTCGACCCCGGATACCAAAGTGACAGCTATGGTCGCGGCATGGGCGGCAAAGTCGGCCTTGGAATAGGCCCAGAGCTGGCGCGGCGTCTTGAAATCGACGAGGCTCAAGACCGCAACGATGATGGTTGCCGCTAGCGTTGCGTTGGGCAGGTGGAACAGGAGCGGGGTCAGAAACAGGCTGGCAAGACCAATGCCCACCGCCGTGAATGCGCCCGCTGCCGGTGTCTGCGCGCCCGCATCGAAATTGACCACCGATCGCGCAAAGCCGCCCGTCACCGGATAGCCACCCGATAGCGCGCTGGCGATGTTACTCGCCCCCAGCCCGATCAGCTCCTGATCCGGCACGATCCGCTGGCGACGCTTAGCGGCGAGAGTCTGCGCGACCGAGACACTCTCGACAAAGCCGATCACCGAGATCAGCAGCGCGGGCACCCACAAGGCTTGCAGCAGCGCAAGGTCGGTCGAAGGCAGTGCGAAGGGCGGCAGGCCTTGCGGGATCGCGCCGACGACCGAGACACCCTGCGCCTCCAGCCCGAAGCCGATCACCGCGAGGATCGACAGCGCCACCGCCACCACCGGCCCGGCCTTGGCGGTCATGTCGGCAGCGCGCGGAGATAGGCCGAGGCGCTGGAGCGCAGGCTTCAGCCCCTTGCGCACCCAGAACAGGAACAGCGTCGCCGGGATGCCGATGGCGAGGGTCGCAAGGTTGCTGTCACCCAACGCGCTTGCCAGACCCGCCAGCATCTCCGGCCAAGTCTCCCCGCCCGCCTTCACGCCAAGAATATGCTTCAACTGGCTGGTGGCGATCAACACGCCGCTTGCCGAGATGAACCCGCTGATCACCGGATGCGACAACAGGTTCGCAAGGAACCCCAGCCGCAGCAGGCCCAGCACCACCAGCATCACGCCAGACAGCGCGGCGAGCGTCACCGCCGCTTCCCAATACTCCGCCGTCCCCGGCGCCGCGATTGCGCCGACCGCACTCGCCGTCATCAGCGAGACCACCGCGACCGGCCCCACGGCCAACGTCCGGCTCGTGCCGAACAGGGCATAGGCAAACAGCGGCAGGATCGAGGCATACAGCCCCACCACCGGCGGTAACCCTGCCAGCATCGCATAGGCAAGGCTCTGCGGGATCAGCATGATGGTGACGATCACCGCCGCCATCAGATCGCTGGTCAACGCAGGGCGATCATAGCTGCGCCCCCATTCGAGGATCGGGAAATAGCGTTGGAGCATGGCGTTATTGCGCGATCAGCCCGCCGGGGCCGGCGAGCCACTCGCGGCCTTTGAGCATCCCGTTCCAATACAGCCACGGCAGGAAGTCGGCCTTGAGCATCCATGACAGACGATTGGCCTTGGTCCCATCGACCAGCCAGGTCGGGAAACTGGGGGCCAACTTGCCGCCATAGGCGAATTCGGCGAGCACGATCTTGCCGCGCTCAACCGTCAGCGGGCATGAGCCGTAGCCATCGTATCCCGCCGTCGGCCCCTTGCCGTCCAACTGGCGCAGTGCATTGACCGCGACCACCGGCGCCTGCTTACGCGCGGCCGCAGCGGTCTTGGCGTTGGGCATCGAGCCTGCATCGCCAAGGCCGAAGACATTGGGATAGCGCACATGCTGGAGCGTGTGCTGATCGACATCGGTAAAGCCGCTCGGCGCGGCCAGCGGACTGTCGGCGAGGAATTGCGGAGCGACTTGCGGCGGGACGACATGCATCATGTCGTACGGCGCTGTGACTTCGCCCCCAGCCGTGGCGAAAGTTGCCTGCTGGCCGGGGCCATCGACCGCGATCAGATTGCTCCCGAGCTCCAGCCCAATCCCGTATTTCCCGACATATTCCATCAGCGCCGGGACATAGTCCGCCACGCCGAACAAGACCGCGCCTGCCGTGCGAAAATCAACATCGATGTTCCCCAATACCCCGGCCCGCCGCCAGTGATCGCAGGCAAGATACATTACCTTTTGCGGCGCGCCTGCGCATTTGATCGGCATCGGCGGCTGGGTGAAGATCGCCCGCCCGCCCTGCATCTGCTGCACCAGCTGCCAGGTATAGGGGGCCAGATCGCCGCGATAATTGGAGGTGACACCGTTCTGGCCGAGAGTCTCGGTCAGCCCGGCGATTTTCTCCCATGCCAGCCGGATGCCGGGGGCGACGATCAGCACCTCGTAAGCCACGGTGCTGCCATCCCCCAGCGTGACCTGATTGTTGTCAGGCTGGAAACTCGCTGCCGCCTCGCGGATCCAGGTGACGCCCTTGGGCATCACGGAGTGCATCGGGCGGGTAGTGGTTGCCACGTCGAACACGCCGCCGCCCACCATCGTCCAACCCGGCTGATAGGCGTGGGTTTCCGCCGGTTCCACAATTGCGATGTCGAGGCCGGGGCGGCGCTTAAGGATCGAGGCTGCCGTAGCGATCCCCGCCGCGCCGCCACCGATGACGACGACCATATGTGATGTAGCGCTCATGTCCGATCCCTCCCATGCGCGCGGGGTTACCCGCCCGCCTCCATCCGCCCGGCGAGCGCCGAGAGGTCGTATCCGGCCGCATGCGCCCGCGCGATCCGCTCCGCGGCAGTGAGGCCGTGGATGTTAGCGAGCGCGTCGAGCGTCGCGGCGCGGGTGCCGGTACGGCAATAGGCCAGCACCTTGCCCGGCGTGCCGCGCCGGATCGCAGCAAAGGCAGCGACCGCAGCGGGCGGAAACAAGCCGCCGGCAACCGGAATGTGATGAAAGGCAAGGCCCGCTTCCTGCGCGGCGCGGCGCATTTCATCGAGCGCAGGCTGGCCCGGCTCTTCGCCATCGGGACGGTTGCAGACCAAGGCGCTGAAGCCTTGCGCCGCCAACGCCGCAACATCATCGGGCAGCATCTGCGGGGCCACCGAAAGCGTCTCGTCGATTGTGCGAATGTCCATTATCCCTGTCCTTCCACAAGCCGCACCAGCAGCATTCCGCCAAGCATTGCGGTCACGAATATCGCGGCCGAGGCAGGCGCGATTGCCAGCGCGGCAAAGCTGGGTCCGGGGCAGAGCCCGGCAATGGCCCAGCCGATCCCGAACAGCGCCGATCCGCCGATCAGGCGCGGCGTTATGTCGCTCCGGTCAGGCAGCGCAAAGCCATCTCCGAAAAAGGGGCGCAGCATTTTGCGCTGCATGGTCCAGGCCAGCGCCATCACCAGCACAGCGCCGCCCATCACGAAGGCGAGCGTCGGATCCCAGTCTCCGAACAGATCCAGGAACCCACGCACCCGTGCCGGATCGGTCATTCCGCCGATGGTGAGGCCTGCGCCAAAAATCGTGCCCGAAGCGAGCGGGACCAGTGTTTCGCGCATCATGGCAACACCGCAATGCCGAGCGCGTTCATCGCGGCGACCGTGGCAAAGCCGGTCGCCATGAAGGTGGCGGTGGCGACCAGCGACCGCTGTGACAGGCGGCTCATGCCGCACACGCCATGCCCGCTGGTGCAGCCGCTCCCAATACGGGTGCCGACGCCAACGATCACGCCCGCCATGGCAAGCGTCACCGGATTGGCGAAGGCAGGCGTTGAAGCCGCAGTCAGGCTGGTCACGATCAGCGCTCCCAACGGCAGGCCGATGATGAAGGCCCATGCGCCGAGCCGCGGCTGCGACCCGCTGGCAAGCCCGAAGGCGCGCGCTGCAATGCCGGAGACCCCGGCGATCCGCCCCACCCCGAGCAACATCAGAGCGGCCGCCAGCCCGATCAGCACGCCGCCCGCCAACCCGGCAAGCGGCGCCGCGTCAGGAAACCCCGGCAGGCTCGAATCGAGCAGGGTCATACCGCGTTGACCGGGATCTTGAGGTAGGTGACGCCATTATCGTCCGGCGGTGGCATATGGCCGGCACGCATATTCACCTGCACCGACGGCAGGATCAGGCGCGGCATATCGAGCGTCGCATCACGCGCCTCGCGCATGGCAACGAATTCGTCCTCGGTGATCCCGTCATGCGCGTGGACATTGCCCTCGCGTTCAGCGGCAACGGTGGTCTCCCACACATACTCGCTGCGGCCCTTGGGCAGGTAGTCGTGACACATGAACAGCCGGGTAGCGGGAGGCAGCGAGAGAATGCGGCGCAGCGAGCGGAACAGCGTGCGCGCGTCCCCGCCGGGGAAGTCAGCGCGCGCCGTGCCGTAGTCGGGCATGAACATCGTATCGCCCACGAACACCGCCTCGCCCACGACATAAGCGATGCAGGCGGGCGTGTGGCCGGGGACATGCATCACCGTCACCGGCAGATTGCCGATGGTGAAGGTGTCGCCGTCCTTGAACAGCACATCGAACTGCGATCCGTCCCGCTCGAACTCGGTTCCGGCATTGAACAGTTTGCCAAACACAGTTTGAACGGTGGTAATGTCCGCACCAATCGCGATTTTGCCGCCAAGCTTTTCCTGAAGGTAGGGCGCTGCGGAGAAGTGATCGGCGTGGGCGTGCGTCTCCAGCAGCCACTTCACTTTCAGATTATGCGAAGTGACATGCGCAATTACCGCATCGGCCGACGCCGTGGCAGTGCGCCCGGAGTTAGGATCAAAGTCGAGCACCGAGTCGATCACCGCCGCCTCAAGCGTCACAGGATCGTAGACAACATAAGTGACAGTGAAGGTCGCCGGGTCGAAAAAGCTCGCGATTTCGCGGCGGAGTGCCGAGTCCTCAGCAGCCCTTAGCACCTGTTCGGTTGCGCTTTGAAGCACCGGATCAATCGCGTTCATCGCCAATCTCCAATTAATTTCATAAATCGTGTATATGTATTGCAATCACGGAGTCAAGTGCTATGATCCGACCCATGGACCAGACCACTTCCAGCCTCCCACCCTGCGCAGGCCTCAGGATCGGCGATTTCGCCCCCGATTTCGAAGCCCGCAGCACCGTCGGCCCGGTGCGGCTGTCCGCCCATCGCGGGCGTTGGCTGGTGTTGTTCTCGCACCCAGCGGACTTCACGCCCGTCTGCACTACCGAATTCGTCGCCCTCGCCCGCGAGGCGGCGGCGTTTGAGGCGCGGGACTGTGCGCTGATGGCGCTCTCGGTCGACAGCCTGTTTTCGCACTTCGCGTGGCTCAGGATGATCCGCGACCGCTTCGGGGTCGAGGTGCGCTTTCCCATCCTTGAAGACCCGACGCTTGTGATCGCCCGCGCTTTCGGCATGGTCGCGGCGCAGGATAGCGATAGCGCGGCGGTGCGCACCACCTTCTTCATCGACCCCAAGGGCATGATCCGGGCGATGACCTGCTATCCGGCGAACCTTGGCCGCTCGATCCCGGAAATGCTGCGCATCCTCGACGGGCTACAAGCGATCGACGCGAAGGGCGCGCTGGCGCCTGCCAACTGGCAGCCGGGCGAGCCGCTGCTCAAACCGCCGAGCCAAAACCTTGACGAAGTGTTCGATGCCGAGGACGCGACCAGTTGGTTCCTGCGCGATAAGCGGGGAGGCGACTGATGCCTGAAGATGATCTGATCGAAGCGCTCAAAGCGCTCGCCCACCCACTGCGTTGGCGGATCCTGACGACGCTGACGGGCGGCGAGCGCAATGTCGGTGAGCTGGAACAGGTGACCGGGATCGGCCAGCCGGGACTGTCGCAACAGCTCGGCGTGCTTCGTAAGGCCGGGCTGGTCGCCACGCGCAAGGATGCCAAGCTGGTGTTCTATTCGCTCGCGCCGGATGAACTTGGCGCGGTGACGGCGGCGATGGCGAAGGTCGCCCCGGCGAGCACCACCCCGATCAGCGAGCCCGCCGCACAGCGCACGCCGGCACCTGGCGTCGCCAATTTCGCCCGAATGTCCTAAACCGCAGCGGGCGGGTTTGCGAGCGCGGCGCGGAAGCGCCGCCGCACCAGCCACGGCTCCAGCCAGCGGCCGACAAGATAGATAAGTGCGAAGACACCGGCCATAAAGTAACCCTCATCAGGTGAATGACGGCCTTCGTCCTTTTTCTCGTCTTTCTTCTTCTTGTTCGGATCTTCAGGCGCAGGCGCGCCAAGGAATTGATCGACCGGGTTGAGCACCTTCACGGGCTTGGGCTTCTCGTCCTTCTTATCGGCCTTTTCGGACGCGTCGGCTCCGGCGCCTTCCCAGGCATTAATCGCCACCGCCATCTGGGCAAAGCCGAGGAACAGCAGCGGCGCGAGGAAGCAAAGCAGCAGCGCGTGGCTGAACAGGTCAAACCGCAGCACCGCACCAGCGCCGACCCGCTCGATCCGCAGTTGTCCGCGAGTGAAGGTGGCCAGCTTGTCCTGCGCGGCAGGGTTATGCTTCGAATAGGTCAGCGTTTCGCCCGCAGCGCTCACGGTCGTGCCCGGTGAGCGCAGCAGCGGATCGAGCCGAGCAAAGACCTCCTCCGGCGAAAGCAGAGGGTCGATCGGCACATCGCCGCGAACCCGCCAGATGTGGTCGATCAGCGGTAGACTCATCATCGGAAGTCCCGCCGGGCGTTCAGGTGAGGGGGCAGCGCCCCACGGCCCCACTGTTTCACTGGCAATACCCCCTGACGTTCCGCTCACTCGGCAGGTTCCAGCTGGGCTGATTGAAGCTGCGGGTTGGCCCCGCGTCCGGAGCGCTTGGCGAAAGCCTCCTTGGCGCTGCGCCAGCCTTCGCGGAACGGGAAGATCATTGTCTCGCCAATATGCATCCGGCGCCCGCCTTCCATGCCGAGCACCTCGGCCTCACCATCGACGCAGGTGCCGAAGATGCGATCCCAGATGATCCAGGTGCCCGAGTAATTGCTGCGGGTTGCCTCGTAATCCTGCGAGTGGTGGACGGAGTGATGCTCCACGGTGTTGAAGATGAACCGCCACCAGCGCGGGGTGTTGAAGCGAACGTTGATGTGTTGATAAACCGACACGGTCATCCCGATTGCCCCTGCCAACAGGAAGGCGCGCGGCAGGAAGTCGAACAAGCCGCCGATGCCGAGGCCGATCAGGAACAGCTCGATCGGGTTGCCGACCGCGCCCTTGTTGATGTTGAGCTGGGTGATGTAGTGGTGCGGCGCATGGGTCAGCCACAGCGGGTGCCAATTGTGCATCGCGCGGTGCATCCAGTACTGGCCGAAGTCGAAGATCATCGAGATCAGCAGCGCTTGCAGCAGCAGCGGCAGGCCCGTGAACCAGCTGAACTTCTCCCAATCGAACGCGCCTTGCACCGCTTTGATCATCACCCCATCGCCAATGTAGGCGTCAACCATGCCGAGGAAGGTCATGCCGAGCCCGACATAGAAGGCGTCGGTGGCGAATTCCTTCCACGTCAGTTGCCAGCTTTCGTAGCGCGGATTGACCCATTCGAGCGCCAGCAGCAGGATCATCCAGCCCAGCCGGATGGCAATCGCAGTCGATGCGACAGCGAGCCAGTTGGGGGCGTAGTACCAGAACAGGATCGCGGCAAAGAGCATCGCGGGCTGGAAATACGTGAACACGAACTGCTTGACCGGACCGCCCTGGACCCGGCCGATATTCTCCCAGCCGACAATCACCGGAGCGTCTGCCCCGATAATGCGCTTGCCCACCTGCACTCCGGCCATGACGAACTCCCCTTAAGCTGTCCGTTTCATTCCAAATACCCATGGCGTCCTCCCCCATTCGAGGAAGTGGCCAAATGACGTAGGTTTGCGCGGACCCGAGGAACGTGAAGCAATTTCAGTGAGAAAGCGATCAATCGGCAAGATATCGCACGGCAATGGCAGTGGCGGCGGCTCGGGTTTCGACCCCGAGTTTACGAAACACCTGTTCCAAGTGCTTGTTCACCGTGCGCGGGCTTATACCAAGAATTTCGCTGATCGTCTTGTTGGTTTTGCCGTAGCTCACCCACAACAGCACTTCCGCCTCGCGCCGGGTCAGGCCGTTATGTTTTTGCAGGTCGGCAATCTTACCATCTTCACGCACTTCGGTGACGCGGATCAGGGTTTCGCCCGGCCGTCCGGTTTCGACCAAAGCGAGATCAATCTCCAGCCCGCGCACATCGACGCGCGCGCTGGCGGGGGGCTGGACTGGGTCTGCGGCGATCAAGCCGAGGGCTGCGCCCATCAAGGCTTCGGGTAGCGCGCCGCGATCAGGGGTCCAGTCGGGATCGACCGCGATGAACAGGGCCTCGGCTTGGGGTGTACACCAGATCAGTCCCGCATCCTCGCTCAGCGCCGCCAGACTGCGCCCCGCTAGACCGAGCGCCAGCCGGGAGCGATAGGTCGTGCGGGCATTGGCGAGATGCACCTTCATTCGCGCCAGCAGTTCCTCGATCACCACGGGCTTGCGCACATAATCGACCCCGCCGGTGCCGAGCGCGGCGACCACGTGTTCGGGATCGTTGAGGCCGGTCATGAAGATCACCGGGATATGCGCGGTCGCCGGATTGCGCTTGATCGCCTGAGTGGTCTCGATCCCGCCGATGCCGGGCATGATCGCGTCCATCAGGATGAGGTCGGGCTGCACCTCTGACAGCAATTCGAGCGTTGCCTCGCCGCTGCGGGCGATCAGCACGGTCATATCCTCGGCTTCGAGCGTATCGACCAGGAACCGGAGCGATTCCGGGCTGTCGTCGACAACAAGGATGCAGTCCTTAGCGCGCATCGGCAGCCACCGCTTTGGCAAGGTCGGCCAGCGCCTTCAAGTCGAAGCTGTCGAGCACTCGCCGCATCCGTTCGGCCAGCGGCGCCGCTTCGGGAGCGAGTGCGGCGATGGCGTCGATCTCCGCTTCAATGGCGCGGACGTGGCCGATCCGCACCAACCGTTCGATCTCGGCGCAGTGGGCAGCGGCGCGAGACGCGATGGCTGGCGATAGGTGCGTCACGGCGGCTTCGGGCACGTCACGGGTGGGGCCACCGGCCCGCAGCCATTCGAGCCCCAGCTGAGCGGCAATCACATCAAGCAACACCGTGAATTCGAATGGCTTCATCAAAAACGTATCATTGGCTGGGCCGTCCGCTGGCGACATGGCGGAATGGGGCCCTTCACCCGAAAGCATCACAATCCGTAGGGCAGCGCCGTGGCGGCGGCGCAGTTTCGCCGCGATGTCCCAACCGGATTCGCGTCCCAGCATCACGTCGCACAGGACCAGATCGGGCTGCACCTGCGCGGCGAGCGCAAGGCCGGTCTCGCCGTCGCTGGCGGTGTGCACCTGAAAGCCCAGCGGTTCGAGCAGGCCGCGCACCATCGCCAGATGCGCCGTATCGTCATCTATCAGCACCACCCAGCGCTCACGCCCAAGGTAGCCGGTGACAACGCCCGGCTCCGGCGCCGGATCGGTCGGCGGGCTGAGCGGCTGCGACAGCATCAGCCGCACGATGAAGCGCGATCCTTCCCCCGGCGCGCTCTCGACCCGGATTTCGCCGCCCATGATGTGCACCAGCGCCTGCGTGATCGCGAGGCCGAGCCCGACACCGGGCCGCTCGCCCGCTGGCCCCGCCACCCGCTCGAACGGCGCGAAAATCCGCTCCGCATCCTCGGGCGCTATGCCGATGCCGGTGTCGATCACCGTGAAGGTCGCCAATTGGTTACGGTATTCGACCTTGAGCGTAACCGACCCGTGATCAGTGAACTTGATCGCGTTAGTCAGCAGATTAATTAGCACCTGCCGCAAGCGCTTGGGATCGGCATGGACGAATTCGGGCAAGCCCGGCGGATGGTCGAGCACCAGCGCGATGCCCTTCGCCTGCGCTTGCAGATCGAGCATGGCGATCAGTTGGGCGAGAAACTCGGGGAAGCGGATCGCCTCCCGGCTCAGCTTCAGTGCGCCGCCTTCGACCTGCGCGATGTCGAGCAGGCCTTCGACCAGATGCGACAGATGTTCGGCGCTGCGGCGGATCACCCGCGCGGCATTGAGGGCGTCCTTGCCGTCATTGCGCTCCAGCAGCTGGGCATAGCCATAGATCGCATTGAGCGGCGAGCGAATCTCGTGGCTGACGCTGGCGAGGAAGCGAGTCTTGGCCTCGTTGGCGGCTTCAGCGGCCTCCTTGGCGGCGCGCAGCTGCGCGAACGCGTCGTCGGCCGGCCCTGTTGCGCCGTCGCCTTTAAGCCAATTGGTGAGCCGCCCCGCCATCATATCATCGCGAGGCAATATAGGCGCGCCAGCCGCCCAGATGGGTGATGTCCTCGGCCCCGGTCAGCGCGCGCGGTTCGGCGACGAAGCCCTTCACGCTGCTGCCGTCGGCCAGCGTCACCGTGCCGATGGCGAGCGGGGGCGGCACTTCGGCAACGAAGCTACCGAAGCTGGCGAAGTCGAGCTCGTAGACTTCCAGCGCGATTTCCGCCCCGTCCTCGCTGTGCACCAGTGCGGGCTTGGGCGGGACGGAATCGGCCATCGCATAGAGCCGGTAATTGGGCGCGGTGGTAAAGGCACCTACGAAGGTCGCCCCGCGCGACGTCAGCTGCCAATGCAGCGGCATCCCTTCAAGATGTGCACCAACGACGGCGAGTTTGACGGTGTCCATGTGGTCTCCAAGATCGAGCGGTGGCGGAAGGGGAAGGTCGGCCGAAGCCAGATACGAACGCGCGAGGTCAATAAGTGCAAGATCGCTATGCGCAGGCCCGATCAGCGTGATCCCGAAGCCCGTGCCATTTTCGCGCGCACCGGCTGGCACCGCAAGCGCGGCCATGTCGAGCAGGTTCACGAAATTGGTATAGAGCCCGAGATTGCTGTTCAATGCGACCGGCGCTTCGAGCAGTTCGGCCACGCGGTAGGTCGTGCCGGTGGTGGGAAAGGCGAGCACATCGACCTCGCCCCACATGTTTTCGGCATGGCGCTGCAATTCAGCGAGGCGGTAGATGCCGTTCCACAACTCGGTCGCCAGCATGGCGCTGCCAGGCGCGATGACCTCGCGCACCACCGGGTCGATGGCGAGCGGATTGCTCTCGAGCAGCGGAGCGATGGCGGCGGTCCGTTCAGCCACCCACGGCCCGCCGTAGAGCAGGCGCGCGGCTTCGAGCAGCGGCGCGATGTCGATCTCGACGATCTCGCCCTGAGCCGCCAGCACGCCCAGCGCGCGGTCGTAGAGATATTCGGCTGCCACATCGCCGAAGAAGACTCGCTGGTCGCGGCGCGGCACACCGATCCGGCGACCGCTGATCGCGACGTCAGAGGGGGGGCGCGAGAAGGCATCCTCGGCATCAAATCCGGCGATCACGGCGTCGACTGCTTGCGCATTGTGCAGGGCATCGGTGAACACCGTGATGCAATCGAGCGTGCGGCAGGCTGGCACCAACCCGCGCGTGCTCCACCGGCCTTTGGTGGGCTTTAGCCCGATAAGGTGATTGAACGCTGCCGGCACCCGCCCCGATCCCGCCGTATCTGTGCCGAGCGCGAACGCCACCAGCCCCGCCGCCACGGCAATCGCCGAGCCGGAGCTTGATCCGCCGCTGACATAGTCACGGTTATAGGCGTTGCGCGGGATGCCGTAGGGGCTGCGCGTACCGACGAGGCCGGTGGCGAACTGATCGAGATTGGTCTTGCCGACACAGATCGCGCCCGCTGCCTCCAACCGTTCGATGGCGGTGGCGGAGCGTTCGGGCCGATAGGCAAAGGCGGGGCAGGCGGCGGTGGTCTCGAGCCCCGCAACTTCGATATTGTCCTTCGCGGCGAACGGCACGCCGGCCAGCGGCAAGTGCTCGCCCGCGGCAACCCGCGCGTCAATCGCGCGAGCGGCGGCGCGCAGGGCGGCTGGGTCGGCGCGGCTGATCCACACTTGCGGCTGGTGCGCATCATAGGCAGCGAGGCGGGCGAGCGTATCCTCGATCACGGCGAGCGCGCTGGCCTCGCCACTGGTGACGCTTGCCGCGATGGCGGTCGCGCTGAGGCGGGCAAAGGTGCTCATGACGCTTTCCTCAAGGCCAGCATCGGCGCGCCGGGTTGCAAGGCCTGATGCTCGGTGATGTAAAGCGCGGCTACCGTACCGCTGGCGGGGCTCTCGAAGGGGCATTCCATCTTCATCGCTTCGATCACCGCAATCACATCGCCTTCCGCCACCACATCGCCGGGGGCGACCAGCAGCTTCCACACGCTGCCGCCGAACGGGGCTTCGATAACGTCCGCGCCGTCCGGCACCTCGATTGCCGCCACATCGCCGCCGCCTGCCCCGCCCTCAAGCAGGTCGCTGACCCGGTCGAACTCGCCCGAGGCCTGCCACGCGGCGCGTTCGGCATCAAAGGCGGCTTGGCGGGTGGTCTCGAAAGCGGCGATGCTGGCGGCATTGTCGGCCAGGAACGCGCGGTAATCGGCGAGGCGGAAAGTGGTCTCCTCCACGCGGATCGACCGCCGCCCATGCGGGAAATCGCGGCGCCAATCGGTCAGTTCGTCGGCGGTGACAGGGAAGAACCGGATCTGGTCAAAGAACCGCAGCAGCCACGGCTTACCATCAACAAAGGCATCAGTCTGCCGGTGCGTGTTCCACACCTGAATGGTGCGCCCGAACAGCTGATAGCCGCCCGGCCCCTCCATCCCGTAGATGCACATATAGGCCCCGCCGATCCCGACCACATTGGGCGGGGTCCAGGTGCGCGCGGGGTTGTATTTGGTGGTGACGAGCCGGTGGCGCGGATCGACCGGCGTGGCGACCGGCGCGCCGAGATAGACATCGCCCAAGCCCAGCACGAGGTAGCTCGCATCGAAGATCAGATCTTCGACCGCCTGCGCATCGGGCAGGCCATTGATGCGGCGAATGAACTCGATATTGTCCGGGCACCACGGCGCATCATCGCGTACCGTGCCGATATACTTCGTTATGGTCTCCTCAATCGCGGGATCGCGCCAGCTCAGCGGCAGGTGGACGATGCGCGAGGGCGCTTCGAAATCATCGAGATCCCCCATCGCCTCCTCGGCCGCCATCAGCGCAGCGAGCGCGCGGGGCTGGTCCAGCGTGGTGCCGTCGAAGTGCAGTTGTAGCGAGCGAATGCCGGGCGTGATGTCGATCACCCCGGGCAGGTTCATCGCCTCCAGCGCCTGCATCAAGGCATGGATGCGGATGCGCAGCTCGATATCGAGCACGATGTCGCCGTATTCGACGAGGATGTTGCGGTCGCCCTGCTGGCGATAGGTGGTCTTGGGGCGCGCGCCCTGCCCTGCAATGGCGGCGAGGATCGGCGAAAGGTCGGCCATCGCGCGGGCGGGCGTCGGCGCGGTCGGCTGGTCCAGCGGCGCGGCGTTTGCCTCCATGGCGTCGGCAATCGTGACTGGCACGAAGCGGAGCCGGTCATCAGGGCTGAGCTGACCGATCTTCCACCGATCCGCCGCGATCACGGTGAAGGGGCAGACAAACCCACCGAGCGAAGGCCCATCTGGCCCGAGGATGATCGGCATGTCACCGGTAAAGTCCACTGCCCCGATGGCATAGGGGTTGTCGTGAATGTTCGACGGATGCAGCCCCGCCTCGCCCCCGTCCCGCCGCGCCCATTCGGGCTTGGGGCCGACAAGGCGCACCCCGGTGCGGTTGGAGTTGTAATGCACCTGCCATTCGGCTTGGAGGAAACGGGCGATGTCGTCCGGCGTGAAGAAATCGGGCGCGCCGTGGGGGCCGTAGAGCACCCGCAGCTCCCATGTCCGGGCAAGCTCCGGCAAAGCAGCCGCGATACCCTCGCCGGTCGCAGCGTCGCCCAGGTGCAGCACATCGCCCGCCACCAGCCCCCGCGCGGCATGGCCGCCGAACTGGCCGAGCGTGAAGGTTGCCGCACTGCCGAGATAGGGCACCACATCGAGCCCGCCCGCGAACAGGATATAGCCGCGCATCCCCCCGCCGCTCGCCCGGCCGAGCGTCAGCGTCTGCCCGGCAGCGATAGCGATCGGCACCCCGCGCGGGGCTGGCGCGCCGTCGAGCTTCGCGCCAAAATCCGCGCCGGTCAGGCAGATGGTCGCAGGCGCCTCGAACAGCAGGGTCGGCCCGCTGGCAGTGACCTCCAGCCCCGCTGTGCCTTCGGGGTTGCCGAGCATGAGATTGCCCAGCCGGAAACTGCGATCGTCCATCGGCCCCGACGGCGGGACGCCCACATCCCACAGACCGAGGCGGCCGGGGAAGTCCTGCACCGAAGTTGCCGTGCCGCCTGCAATTACCCGCACCGCGCGGCGAGCATAGCCGACCTGATCGAGCATCCGCGTGGAGACTTCTCCGCTGGTAAAGCCCTCATGCCGCACGACATCGCGCAGCCACCTGAGGTTAGTCTCAATCCCGTCCACGCGGCTGGCATCGAGCGCCGCTTGCATCGCCCCGATCGCGCTGTCGCGGGTCTCGGCATAGGTTATCAGCTTGGCGAGCATCGGATCGTAGAACGCGCTGACCTCACTCCCTGCCATGACCCAGGTCTCGGCGCGGATGTTGTCCGGGAAGGCGACGTTGACCAGCGTTCCAGTGGTCGGGCGGTAATCCATCGCCGGATCTTCGGCATAGAGCCGCACCTGTACCGCATGGCCTTGCGCGGTGGGCGCGGGGGCATCGAGAAAGGCGAAGTCGCCCGCTGCGCCCCGGATCATCCATTCGACCAGATCGATCCCCATCACCTCCTCGGTGACGCCGTGTTCGACCTGAAGCCGGGTGTTCATTTCGAGGAAGAAGAAGTCGTCGCGCTGCGCATCGTACAGGAACTCGACCGTGCCAGCCGACAGGTACCCCGCCGCCTCGCCCAACCGCACGGCGGCGGCGATCAATTCGGCGCGCTTGGCGTCCGACAGGCACGGCGCCGGTGCTTCTTCCACGACCTTCTGGTTGCGCCGTTGCAGCGAGCAGTCACGCTCACCCAGTGCCATCACCCGGCCCTGCCCGTCGCCGAAGATCTGCACTTCGATATGCCGCGCGCGGGCGACATAGCGCTCAAGGAAGACGCCCGCATCGCCGAAACTCGCTTCGCCCTGCCGGACGACGGCGGCAAAGCCCTCGCGCACCGCAGCCTCGCTCTCGCAAATGCGCATTCCGATCCCGCCGCCACCTGCCGTGGCCTTGAGGATCACCGGATAGCCGATCCGCTTGGCGGCTTCGGCGGCCTCGTCTTCGCCTGTCAGCAACCCGGTGCCGGGTGCCAGCGGCAGGCCATGCGCTTCGGCCAGCGCACGGGCCGAGTGCTTGAGGCCAAAGGTGCGGATGTTGTCGGGCGTCGGCCCAATGAAGGCGATCCCTGCCGCCGCGCAGCTTTCCGCAAACTCTGCGTTTTCGGCGAGGAAGCCGTAGCCCGGATGGATTGCCCCTGCGCCCGTCGCCTTGGCCGCTGCAAGAATGGCCGCGACATTGAGGTAGCTCTGCGCCGCTGGCCCCGGCCCGATGCACACCGCCTCGTCCGCCGCGCTGACATGGAGCGAGCCTGCGTCAGCCTCGGAATAGACCGCCACCGACTTTAGGCCCATCCGCTTGCACGTGCGGATGATTCGCGTCGCAATCGCGCCGCGGTTGGCGATGAGGACAGTGTCGAATGTCACGCGGTCACGATCATCCGTACCGGCGTCGGGTTGAAGCCGTTGCAGGGGTTGTTGATCTGCGGGCAGTTCGACACGACCACGATCACGTCCATCTCGGCGCGCAGGTCAACGGTGAGGCCCGGCGCGGAAATGCCGTCGACGATGCCAAGCGTGCCGTCTTCTTCCACCGGCACGTTCATGAAGAAGTTGATGTTGGAGACGATGTCCCGCTTGCCACGGCCCTCAATCAGGTTCGCTTCGAGGAAATTGTCGACGCAGGCATGCTGCGACTTGGTGTGATGGCCATAGCGCAGGGTATTGGATTCGCACGAACATGCCCCGCCGATGGTGTCGTGATACTCCACTGCGCTGTCCACGATGGTCATCAACGCGCGGCCTTCGTTAGAGAGGAGCACAGTTCCGGTGCGCAGGAACAGGTTGCCCTGCGCTGCGACGGTGTCCTGCGCCGAGTAACGCTCGGCATCATCGGCGGCGGCATAGATCAGGAAATCGACCGCCTGATTGCCTTCCAGATCGACGATCCGCAGCACTTCGCCCGCCGCCACATGGTGCAACCATGGCGCGCGGGCGGGCACGATCTCGTCGTGAATGATGGTGCCGGTAAGGCCGGAGAGGGCCGGGTCGCTGGTCATGGTTTGCCTTGCTTTTTTCGCGGGTTATCGGCGGTAGTAGTCCTCGGTATTGAGGAAGGCGCGCTGTCCTTCTGGCGTGGCGTTGCGCACGGAGTCTTGTTCAGCCGTGATCGCGCCGCGCCATGCAGTGACGCGCAGCGGCGTGCTGTGCCAGCCATCGCGCGGGTCCATCACATGGGGGCAATTCGCGATGACAATGATGACGTCCATCTCCGCGCGGATCAGCACTTCGCGCGCCGCTGCAAAGGGACCGATGATCGGCGTGATCATGCCGTCAGTCTCGATCCGGGTGCCCTTGAACAGGTTCACGCAAGGGTGGACATCGCGCCGCGTCAGCCCGTGCTTGGCCGCGCCGAGGATCAGCCGGTCGCGCCCATTGGGGTAGACACCGGAATTGCGGCCCTCACCATATTTCCTCAGGTTGCTGGCGGCATTTGAGACGCCGCAGAAAGTGTCATGCGTGCCAGCGTCGTCTTCAAGGATGCTCATCAGCACCCTACCCATGTCACTGAGCAGCAACTTGCCCGCGCCGAGATAGGCGTTCCACTGCACCTTGACGGTATCAGCGACGTTCAGCCGCTCAGTCGGCATTTCGGCGTTGAAGATGTTGAGGCTCGCGCAGGCATCGCCCGCCTTGTCGATCAACCGCAGCCGGGTGCCGCGCGCGATCCGGCGGGAGGTATAGCCGCTCGGCGCGATGGTTTCTTCCCAGAGCAGGTCATCACCTGCCACGCCATCGGGCAAGTCGCTTGCGACGGGTGGCAAGGTCGGCATGGCTTCGACCTGCGTGCCGCCTTGCGCGCGAGCGTGGTCACGCGCCGCCTTGGGATCGGCAGTTCCGCTCATTCCGCTGCCTCCTGCCGCGCTGGCGGAAAGTCCTGTTCATGCAGCGGCGGCAGCAGCGCGGTGGTGGTGACGAGCTGCAATTGCTGCACGCCCCGGATCGCGCGCAAGGCATCGCACAGCTGCTTCAGCCGCACCGCCGGGCCCTGCACCAGCAGCACTTCGAGCGACTGGTCTTCTTCAAGGAACACGTGCTGCGAGGAAATCACCTCCTTGAGGTAATCCACCTGCGTTTCAGCCAGTTGCTGGCGAACCCTGCCACCGCCTCCAGCGTAGACGATGGTGACAGTCCCCGCGAGCGTCTCGTCCGGCCGGGTCAGCGCCTCATGCTCGGCCAGCGCGTGGCGGATCAATTCGGCGATCAGCTGCGAGCGCGAGGGCAGTCCGCGTTCCTCGACCATCATGTCGAGCTGGCGGAACAGTTCCGCCGGCAGGCTCATGCTAAGGCGCGCGAGGCGGGAGGGTTCGGGGCTGCTCATCCGGCGATCATTTCAATTATTACCAACTGTGTCAATCGTAATACCGATGGCCTCGGCTTGTTCATCCGCCCCTGCGTCCGCGTGTACTTGCTGTGCTTTGCGGGTCAGTTCGAGGTCATAGATGACCGCCGCCCCATAGCGCTGCGGAGCGTGCGGATCGTGGCGGCGCTTGTCGAGCGTCAGCACCCGTGTCCCGAGCGAAAAGGCCTCTTTGATATCGTGGGTGACCATGATGATCGTCAGCCCATGCTCGCGCCACAGCCGGGTGATGAGCGCGTGCATATCCTTGCGGATGCCGGGATCAAGCGCGCCGAAGGGCTCGTCCAGCAGCAGGATGCGGGGCCGCTTGATCAGGGCTTGAGCGATGGCGAGGCGCTGCTGCATCCCGCCCGACATCTGCGCCGGATAGAGGTGGCGGCTATCGGCTAGCCCGACCGATTCCAGCATCGCCTCGGCCTCCGCCACCGCAGCCCGCCGGGCGCCGCCGAACAGGCGGGCGGTGAAAGGCGAGGCGGAGAACTCCAGCCCCAGCAAGGTGTTACCCAGCACCGTTAAATGCGGGAAGACCGAGTAGCGCTGGAACACCACCCCGCGATCCGGCCCGCATTCGGCCGGCAGCGGTGCGCCGTCCAAGGTGATCGTCCCGCGCGTCGGCTTCTCCTGCCCCAGCACTACCCGCAGCAGGCTGCTCTTGCCCGCACCTGATGGCCCGATGATCGAGACGAAGGATCCCTCCGCAATATCGAGCGAAATCCGTTCGAGCACGACCTTCTCGCCATACTCAACCCATAGGTTCTTGAGGCTCAGCAACGCCATCAGTGCGCAGCCCCATGCGCCCAGCCAAACAGGCGGCGGCTGCCGCGCGACAGGACGAAATCCATCACCACGGCGAGGATCGCGATCCATGCGACATAGGGCAGGATCACGTCCATCGCGAGGTAGCGGCGGACGAGGAAGATGCGGTAGCCCAGCCCTACGTCAGCCGCGATTGCTTCGGCGGAGATCAGGAACACCCACGCCGGGCCGAGCGACAGGCGCAGCGCCTCGATCAGGCGCGGCATCGCTTGGGGCAAAGCCACCCGCAGCATCACCCCCCACGAATTTGCGCCCAAAGTCAGAGCCTTGATCACCTGTTCGCGCGGCAGAGCGGCGATGTGTCCGGCCACGTCGCGGATCATGAACGGGGCCACACCGATCACAATCAGCGCCACTTTGGCCGTCTCGCCCAATCCGAACACGATGAACAATATCGGCAACAGAGCGATGGGCGGGATCACGGCAATCGCGGTGACAAGCGGGCCCAACGTAGCTCTCACCGGGGGCAATGACCCGACAACCAGGCCGACAAGCAGGGTCGATGCCGTAGCAATGCCGAGGCCAAGCCCCAACCGCGTAAGGCTGGCAAGCGTATCGGCCCAGAACAGATATTGGCCGGACAGCGGATCAGCTTCGAAGATCAGCGCCGCCATCGCTGCGGCCATTGCTCCGGGCAGCGGCAGGATCTTGTCCGCCACGTTATCGGAATGACGCGCGGCAGCGGCGACGATGTACGCAAAGGCCAGCACCACCAGCGGCAGCGCGCCCAGCAGGATCGCCCGGCCTCGCCCGGGCTGGGCTGTCACCCAGCGCATCGGCCTAGAGCTTCCCGTCGGCGGCGAGCTGCATATAGGTCGGATCGAAGCGCAAGGTGATCGCGGCCTTGTCACCCAAGGTTGTGCCGCCCGGGAACTCCATACCGACCGCATCGGCCGAGCGGGCGCCCTGCCCGAACAAGCCTTGGGCAAAGCTGAAATCGCGCACGCGGGTCATGGTGGTGACCAGATCGGGCGAGGCCATCGCCATCAGCGCGGCCTTGGGGTCGGCGTAAAGGAAGGTGGTGGCGAGCTGGCCTTCGAATTCCTCAGGCGTCGTCCCCGCCAGCTTCGCCATCGCAGCGCGGGCGGCGGCGCCCTCGGCATCCTGCCGGGCCATCAGCGACATTGTCTCGTACCAGATCCCCGCCAACGCCTTGCCGAGATTGGGGTTCGCCTTCAGCACCGCCGTATCGACTACCATCAGGTCGAGGATCTCGCCCGGAATATCGGCAGAGGTGAACACGGCCTTGGTGCCTGCGACACCCTTCATGGTGGTCACCTGCGGGTTCCACGCCACCGCTGCGGTCACGTCCGGCGAGGCAAAGGCGGCGGCGATATCGGCATCGGAGGTATTAACCGTCTTAACGTCGGTCAGCTTCATGCCTGACGTCTCGAGCGCGCGGGCGAGCAGGTAGTGCGAGACCGACAGCTCGGCCAGATACACCTGCCGCCCCTTGATCCCCGCCACGCCGTCCGCGCCTTTCAGCAGAACCGCATCATTGCCGTTGGAATAATCGCCAAGGATAATCGCCGAGGTGTCCTTGCCGCCCGCCGCCGGGATCGTCAGCGCGTCCATGTTGGCGACAGTCACGCCGTCGAGCTTGCCAGCGGTGTATTGGTTCACGCTCTCGATATAGTCGTTGACCTGCACGAACTTGATTTTGACACCGTACTTGTCTTCCCACTTCTTCACGATCCCGGCCTGCTGGGCATAGGGCCAGGGCATCCACCCGGCATAGATCGACCAGCCGATATTGAAGTCGGTGCGGGGCGCGGATGCGTCCTCCTCGCTGCCCGAACAGGCCGTCACCGCAAGGGCGAGGGCGATAAGCAGGAAGCGGGCCGCGCGGCGGGCCAAGTGGCGCATGATTCGTCCCCTATGTTGCGGGTGCGAACATCCCCTCGTTTGCTGCGTTTGTCTATGGGGAATTATTACGATTGATTGCAAAAGTAATATGCGCAAGGTTGCGTCAGTCTGGCAGGTATTGTGCCCTTGCGGCGCTCCTCTCCTTCCCCTGCCATGCGTGGAGGCTCAGAGACCCATGACACCCATGATGCGCAATTCCGTTGCTCGCCCGCTTGCTCTTGCCCTTGCCGCCAGCCTTGCTGTCGCGGCGTGTGCGGCGGAGGATAGCGAACCGCCCACGGAAATGGTCGGCCCCGCGCCCGACCTCACCGAAACCGCGCTGAAAGTGCCGGGCTTCGCCGATTTCCTCGCGGTGGATGGCGATACGGTGTGGGTCACAAATGACGGACGGGTCGAACAATGGTCGCCTGCGGGTAAGCTAGCCAGCACCCCTGTGCCCCGCCCCTGCGGCACAATGGCGATTGCGGCGGGCTCGCTGTGGGTCGCCAATTGCGAGGATGGTGAGCTGTGGCGCATCAATTTGAAGACCGCCGCGGTTGAAGCCAAGATCGCCACCGGCCTCGCCAATCCCAAGGGCGAAACCAATGTGATCGCGGGCGCAGGCTCTGTCTGGGTGCCGAGTGATCCGGAAGGCAAGCTGGCGCGGATCGACCCTGCCACCAATGCGATTGTCGCGACAGTCACCGTCACGCCCGAGACTTGGTATCTCGCCTATGGCTTCGATGCGGTCTGGGCGGTGTCGAGCGAAGGCAAGGTGCTGGAGCGGGTCGATCCGGCCACGAACGCAGTCACTGGATCAGCCGCGCTGGGCGATACGCCCGGCTTCCTCGCAGCGGGTGAAGGCGCAGTGTGGGTGCAGGAACAGGGCGACGGCACCGTCGCCAAGGTCGATCCGGCCAGCCTCACAATCGCTGGCCGCACCAAGGTAGGCGATAACCTCAAATGGGGTGATATCGATGCCAATGGCGGCGCGGTGTGGCTGCGCACCACGGATGATCAGACGATGGTGGTGATCGATCCGGTCACGCTCAAGATCCGCGCGCGGATGGGCAATGCAGTGGGTAGCGGTGCACTGCGCTGGACACCCAAGGGCGTGTGGACATCGGCCCACGACAACCAGACCCTGTCGTGGTGGAGCGCGCCTGCGCCTGCCGCCACGCCCACTCCCTGACATTCGGGCAAAAAGAAGCGCGCGGGGCGGGTCGCAGAACCCCGCGCGCTTCCCCCTCCAATTCCGTTTCGCCTGTGACGGCGGACCGGATCAGAACTTGTAGCCGAACTCCACCCCGAAGCGCTGACGTGCGCCCGGCGAGATGAACGATCCGCCAAACTCGACCGCGGTGATGACCTCGTTCAGATACTTCTCGTTGAACAGGTTTTCGGCATAGGCGGTCAACGACCAGCTATCGCCTTCTACCCCAACGCGCAGGTCCATCACTCCAAAGGTGTCGCGCTGCGAGATCGAATAGTCGGCATCGCCCACAAAGGCCGGCAGCGCCAGCGCCGAACCCGGCAGCAAGCCGCTGAACAGCGTCGGGTTGGGATCATCCTGCAACGTGTGGAACCACGTCGGCCCGGTGATGCGGTAATCCGCGCGGGTCACAAAGTTGACACTGTCGGTAACCGGCAGATCAAGCTGGGTGCCCACGTTGATTGTGTAGTCGGCAGTATAGGGCGACTTGTTGCCCACAGTTACTGGGCGCGAGGCGTTTTCCCGGATTTCGCTTTCGGTCACGTTGCCCGAACCGAACACTGTCCAGCCATCAAGGATTTCCGCCGACAGGTTAAGCTCGGCGCCGTACAGTTCGACCTCATCGATGTTCGAGACCACGCGCAACAGGCCGAAGCCGCCGACGAAGAACTCGAAGAACTGCATGTCTTCGACCTTGGTGTAGTAGCCCGCCAGATCAAAGGTCACCGCGCCGTCCAGCAAGGTGCCCTTCATGCCCGCTTCGAACGCGCTGGAGACTTCCTTGCGGTACTGATCGTCAATCAGCACGTTGGTGCCGATGAAATCGTTGAACGCCGAGTCGACGATCGCGGCCGAGCCCTGGTTGTTGAAACCGCCCGATTTGAAGCCGATCCCCCAGTTGCCGTAGAGGTTGATGTCGTCGGTCAATTCATACCGCAGCGAAATCTTGGGCTGGAACTGCTTGAAGGTTTCAGACTTCGGCGCGATAGGCTGAACCACGCCGCCTGAAACGGTCTGGCCGGGATTGATCGGTCCGCCCGCGATCGGATCGAACACCGCCGGAACGAGGCTCGACACCTGACGGTCCTCGATGTCGTAACGGCCCGCAAAGCTGACATTGAAGCGATCAGACACATCGGCATCGATGGACGCGAACGCCGCATAGACATCGGTCTTGAACGCATCGTGGTAAAGCTGGGTGGTCGGGTTGTCCGAACCCGGTGCGTTATACAGCTCGCGGATGATGCCGCGACCAAGGTCCGCCCCAAGGCTCACGCCAACCTCCCGGTCGATGTGGAGGTAATAGGCGCCGACCTGCCAGTTGATGGCGCCGTCCCCGTTCGAGGCCAAGCGGATTTCGCCGCTGATGTCTTCCTGCTTGCGCACCTGGAACTGGGTGCCGTCGCAGGTGGTCGGGCTGTAAGGGCCGAAGGTCGATCCAGTGGCGGGATTGAAGATAAACGGGATTGGGCTGGCGCCGATGAAGGTCGGCGGGTTGAGCGGGAAGCCGGTAAGCGCCGTTGTCGATGCCGCGCAGGCATTGGCCGCCGCCACCGAAGCCGGGGTCGCGCCGGGGAAGGTGAAGCGGGCAAAGTCAGCCGAAGTGCTGTCCGCCGTCAACGACTGGTCGACATCGCTGTAGAGCACCCAAGCGGTCAGCGTGGTGCTTTCAAACTCATGCTCGACCTTGGCCGAGGTTTCGAAGGTCACCTGATCATTGGTCGGGCGGATGTTCGAATAGAAGCCGAAGGGATGCTCGTTCACGTCTTCAAAGAACGCCGGGTTTACCGCCGCAAAGTTGGGCAGGTGGAAGCTGGCGTTGAAGTTGATCGAAGCGCCGCGCAGGTCAGCATAGCGCGCCTTCACATCGAGCTCGGTATTCGGCCCCAGCTCGGCGACGAAGCGCCCGTCGATGCCGAACACTTCCTGATCGTCGATCGTCTTGGAATTGCCGAGGAAGCTGTTGCGGAAGAAGCCATCGGTGGTCGAATAATTGGCCGACAGCACCAGCCCAGCCGTATCGCCGATCGGGGTCGAGATGTAGCCATTGGCAAGATAGGTGTTGTCCTGCGCCGCGCGCACCAACATCCCGCCTTCGAGCGCGTCGCCGGGCTTCAGCGTTTGCAGCACAATCGCGCCCGCCGCAGCGTTCCGGCCATAGAGCGCGCCTTGCGGGCCCTTCAGGATTTCGACCTGACGCAAGGTGCCCTGGTTCTGGTTCAATTGCGCGGTGTTGGTCTTGAGGATCCCATCGACCACCAGCGCGACCGAGCTTTCCGCGTCGCGCGCGCCGTTGATGCCGCGAATGTTGATCTGGGTGTCGCCCGCTTCGGCCGTGCCGGTGACGATGGTGACGCCCGGCGTCAGCTGGATGAAGTCATCCGCGCGCTGCACCCCGGTCTTGGCGAGCGTTTCCGCGCCGAACACGGTGACCGCGGCGGGCACGTCCTGAAGCGATTCCGACTGGCGGCGAGCGGTGACGATGATCCCGCCTTCTTCCTCGGCAGCAGGTTCAGAGGCGGGGGCGTCCTGCGCCAGAGCGGGCGAGGACAGGGCAATGGCGCCGAGCGCCGCGCCAGAAGCAAGAACCAAACGGACATTCATGGGACGGCTCTCCTGAAGAGGATTGAGAGGTTAGGCGATCAAACGAGGACGTTGGCCCCGCTCATGTAGACATAGACTTCCTGAAACTTCGGGCCTTCTGGGCCGGGACGAAGCCGCCAGAAATTGGTGTTTTCCAGCAGCGTCACCTGCCCGGCTGCATCATGCAGTTCTGCGGTGAAGCTGGCTGTGATGCGGCCATTGGCCTCGTCCACGGTGCAGGTAAAATCGCGGTGGATGATAGTTTCGTAAGCGCCGAAGAAATCTTCGAACATCCGGCGGATTTCGGCCTTGCCGGCATGGCGCGTAAAGGCGGTCTGGACGCAGAACAGCGCCGTGTCATGGAAGCAGGCCAGTGCGCCTTCCATGTCCTTGGCATCGACACGGGCGAAATATTTGTTGAGCGCGAAGTCGATCAGCTCGGCGCGCGACAGGGTGGGTTCGTACTGCATCAGACGTCCCCTTCCTTCAGCAGGTTGTCACCCGACATGTAGACATAGACCCGGTGGAACAACCGGTCCTTGAGGTAGAAGCGGTTGCAGTTTTCATACCGCAATTCCTCGCCCCCATTGGGGGTGATCAGTACCGTGAACTGCGAGCAGATGGCGTTCGTGTCCGGGTCGGCGGTGTGGACGAAATTGCCGTGCCAGATGCTTTCAAAATCGGCGAACAGCTTCACGAACATCGCCCGAATCGCCTCGCGCCCCTGATGCACGGTGTTGCTGGTCACTTCGGTCAGCACCGCGTCCGGCGTGAAGCAATCGAGCACCTTGTCCATGTGCTTGTTATCGACCCCATCAAAATACCGCTTGGTGACGATATCGACATAGACCGGATAGGGCAGCGCGGTCTGGCCCGACCCGCCCTCTTGCCATTCACTCATCAGTACCAGCCCTTTCGGATATCGGCGTGTTTGGGCACTTCGGGTGCGGGGAAGGCCTTCTTCGAATGGGTCAGTCCCAGCTCGATCAGCGTCTCCAATTGCTTGTAAGCGACCTGTCCGGGGTTGATCACCGGCACCGGCAGTTCGCTTTGAAGATAGGTGGCCGATTGGTGCATCGTGGTGGAGCCCAGCACGATCACATCCGCGCCGTCCTCATCAATCGCGCGCATCGCCTCAGCCTTGAGCTTGGCGAAGACGACCTCTTCCTTGCCTTCGAGCAGTTCGGTCACGTCAGGCCGCGTGTCGATCGAGCGGACGCTGGCGCAGCGATGCTCCCAGCCGTGCTGGTTCAGCACCTTCTCGTAGAGCGGGAACCACTGCGGCCACATGGTGAGAACCGAAAACTTCTTGCCCAGCATCATCGCGGCAGCAAAGCTCGCCTCGCCGGGGCCGACGACGGGGATATTGAGGGCCGAGCGCAGCGGCCACAGCCCGGAATCGCTGACCGTATCGATCAGCACCCCGGCATAGCCTTCGTCCTCAGCCGTCACGCCTGCCTGAAACACCGTCCAGTCCATCAGCAGCGTATCGTGATAGGAATCGCCCAGCGCCGCGCCCCAGCGCACCGCTTCAAATGTGGGCGCGAAGCCCGGGCGCACGAAATCGGCCGGAAGCTGCTGCGCGCGATTCGCGACGCCTGCTTCGTCCATTGCGATCGGTACGATGACCTTGATACGCTGCACGGCATTCCCCGATTGCCCGAAGCGCGCTGGTTATTGTATACAAAACGTCCCCGTCAAGCATTTTACGCAAATGTTGCGCAGAGCGGCTGCCAGGTGTGTTTTTGTCACCTCACAGGCTTGCAGGCCCGGGCGCTTCGCCGCACAAGGACGCGCATGGACGCAGCCCTCTTCTCTTCCGCCCTGCGGATCGTACGCTCGTGAGCCGCGCATCCGAACGCGCCTACTCGGCGATCCGCGCGCATCTTCTCAGCGGGTCGGTGGCGGCTGGCGAACAGCTCACTGAAGACCAGCTCGCGCAGATCACCGGGGTCAGCCGCACGCCGGTGCGCGAGGCGGTGCGGCGGCTTGAGGACGAGTTGCTGCTGGTCCGCTCTGACACCAAGCGATTGTTCGTCGCCGACTGGAGCCGCGACGACATCGAGGAGATGTTCGTGCTGCGCCAGATGCTCGAATGCCACGCCGCCGAACGTGCGGCCAAGCGTCTTTCCCGCGAGCAGATCGCCGCGCTCGAGGCACTCAACAGCGAACTGACCGCGGCCGTTGAACAGAGCCCTCCCGATGTGGTGCGCTTTCTCGAGGCGAACCGCGCGTTCCACGAAGCGATCATCGATGCCGCCCATTCGCCGCGGCTGGGGCAGATGCTGGCAAAGCTGGTCGAGGCACCGGTGGTGCTGCGTACCGCGCGCACCTATTCGCAAAGCGACCTGCGCCAATCCGCGCGCGATCATGATGAACTGGTCGCCGCCTTTGCCGCACGCGATGGCGACTGGGCGCGCGCTGTGATGGGCAGTCACCTGCGCCGCGCGTTCCACACCTTTGCCAAGACGGTCGGTCCGAGAGCCGATGACGCGGCCAATGATCAGGACAGTAGAGAGGCGTAACAACGCTGCCGTGGGGTTGCGGTTCCTGCATCATTTGCTACGCCAAGCATGATTGCAATTGTATACAAACTGGGTAATTCACCCCCACCGGTCCTTCGCAGCAGCAACAGGCGATTCACGATGTCATTCGGCACAATCGAACTGGTCGAGGTCGGCCCGCGCGACGGCTTGCAGAACGAGCCCGACATCATCTCGACCGAAGTGAAGCTCGACCTCATCAGCCGCATGATCGGCTACGGCGCACGGCGGCTTGAAGTCGCTAGCTTCGTCCACCCGCAGCGCGTCCCGCAAATGGCGGACGCCGAGGCTGTGATCGCTGGCCTGCCCGACCGGAGCGACTGCACCTACATCGGCCTCGTCCTCAACAAGCGCGGCGTGATGCGCGCGCTGGCCACCCGCGAGAATGGCGCGCGCGGCGTCGATCAGGTTGGCTGCGTGATCGTCGCCAGCGACACTTTCGGTCAGAAGAATCAGGGCCAGACGATTGCGGAAGGCCTCGCCGAAACCCGTGATATGCTGCGCTTCGCCCGCGCCGAGGGAATGCGCGCGCAGGTCACGATCAGCGCCGCCTTTGGCTGCCCGTTCGAGGGCGAGGTGAAGCATGAAACGGTGCTCGCCATTGCCGAGGAGCTGGCGATTGAGAACCCCGAAGAAATCGCCCTCGCCGACACCATCGGCGTCGGCACGCCGTGGGAAGCGGGCGAATTGTTCGGCAAGCTGGGTGAGACGCTCGGCGGAAAAATCCCGATGCGCGCGCATTTCCACAATACGCGCGGCACCGGCATCGCCAATGCGTGGGAGGCGTACAAGGCGGGCGTGCGCACCTTCGACGCCTCGCTCGGCGGCCTCGGTGGCTGCCCCTTCGCCCCGCGCGCGACCGGGAACATCGCGACGGAGGACCTCATTTACATGATGGCGCGTTCCGGCGTGGACACGGGCATCGATCTCGCAGCCGCGATTGCGGCGAACAAGTGGTTTGCGGATGTGCTGGGGCGCGAATTGCCCTCGGCCGTTGCGCGCGCAGCATAGAGCATAAGGACACAGCATGACTTACAGGTTGGGCGTTGATGTGGGCGGGACGTTTACCGACCTCCTGCTGTTCGACGAGGCGAGCGGCGCGTTCTGGCGGCATAAGACGCCGTCGACCCCGCATGATTCCTCCGAAGGCATCCTGACGGGTGTGAAGGCGATCATGGCTCAGGCGGGCATTACTGCCGAGGACATCACCTACTTCCTCCATGGCACTACAGTTGCCACCAATGCCGTGCTGGAGGGCAAGGGCGCGCGGGTCGGCCTCGTCACCACGCAGGGCTACCGCGACATCATGCAGATCGCGCGCAGCTTTGTGCCCGGGGGACTCGCCGCGTGGATCGTGTGGCCCAAGCCGCAGCCGCTCGCGCGGTTGGAGCACACGGTCGAAGTGCCGGGGCGGATGGACGCACAGGGCCGCGAAGTCGCTCCGCTGGATGAAGACGCGGTGCGGGCGGCTTTGCGTAAGCTGAAGGGTGATGGTATCGAGGCGCTGACCGTCTCGCTGATGAACGCCTACTTGAACGGCGCTCACGAAGCCCGGATCGGCCAGATTGCTGCCGAAGAACTGCCGGGCCTCCCCGTCTCGCTGAGCAACGAAGTCCTGCCCGAAATGCAGGAATACGAACGTACCCTCTCCACCGTCGCCAACGCTGCGGTGCGTCCGGTGGTGAGCAAATATGTCTCGAACCTGCGCGACCGCTTGGCGACCGAGGGCTTCAAGGGCCGGTTGTCGCTGTTGCGCTCGGACGGCGGGTTGATGTCGAGCCAGAAGGCCGAGGAGCATCCAGTCAACATCCTCATGTCAGGCCCAGCAGGCGGCGTGACTGGCGCGCTTTGGGTGGCGAAGAATGCGGGCTTCGAGAATATCCTCACTCTCGACGTCGGCGGCACCTCCACCGACGTGGCGCTGATCCAAGGCCTCGAACCACGCCGCCAGCGCACCACCGAGGTCGGGCACTTGTCGGTCCGCGCATCGGCGCTGGACGTAAAGACCGTTGGGGCGGGCGGCGGCTCAATTGCCCACGTGCCGCAATTGACCGGCGCGTTGCGGGTCGGCCCTGAAAGCGCGGGCGCGGTACCGGGGCCGGTGGCCTATAACAAGGGTGGCACGCTGCCCACGGTGACTGATGCCAACGTGGTGCTGGGCTACCTCCCCGAAGACCTGCTCGGCGGCAGCTTCAAGCTAGATCGCGAAGGCGCGAAGGTCGCAGTGCAGACCATTGCCGATGCGCTGGGCGTCACGCTGATGGAGGCCGCGCGCGGGATCATCGATATCGTCAATGAGAACATGTTCGGCGCGCTGCGCATGATTTCGGTGCAGCAGGGCTACGACCCGCGCGAATTTGCGCTGATGGGCTTTGGCGGCGCGGGACCGCTGCACGTCAATGCGGTCGCCCGCCTGATGGGCAGCTGGCCCGCGATCTCGCCCGTTTCCCCGGGCGTGCTCTGCGCACTGGGCGATGCGACCACGCGGATGCGCACCGAAACCGCGCGCAGTTTCTCGCGGCTGGCCAAGGATACCAGCATCGCTGACCTCGTTGCGGTGCTGGATGAAATGGCCGCGCAGACCCGCAGCGAATTGCTGGCTGACGGCATCCCCGAAGATCAGATCAACTCGCTGTTCGAAATCGACGTGCGCTATGCGGGCCAAGCCTTCGAAGTGCCGCTGACGATCACGCAGGACATTCTCGAAGCGGACGGGATCGAAGGCATCCTCGCGCGCTTTGACGAGGAGCACTTGCGGCTCTTCACCTTCAACATGGATACGCCGCACGAGATCGTGAACCTGCGTGCGGTCGCCCAGGGGCAGGCCCCCGCCCTCCCCGCCACCGAGCTGCCCAAGGGTGACGGCAACCCCGCCGCCGCGAAGATCCGCGACCACACGGTGTGGATTGACGGGGCGGAACGCGCGGCGGTGATCTACGACCGCGCGAAGCTGCGGCAGGGCGATGTCATCTCCGGCCCGGCGATCATCACCGAAATGGATTCGACCACGTTGGTCGAACATGATTGCACCGCGCGCGTTGACGCCGTGGGCAACATCCTCATCACTCTCAAGGCGAAGGGCTAAGACCATGCCGGCTCGCATCATCGAACCCAACACCACGCCGTTCCAGAAAATCGCCATCGACCCGGTGACGCTCGACATCATCGAGAACGCGCTGCGCAACGCCCGCATCGAAATGGACGCAACGCTGGTGCGCACCGCCATGTCCCCCGGCATCCGCGAACAGGGGGACGCCTTCCCGCTGATCTCCGATCCCGCCGGCAAGATGATCGTCGGCCAGTTCGGCAGCTTCATCGACGGCTTCCTCAAGCAGTTTGACGGCACGATCGAGGACGGGGACATGATCTTCCTGTCCGATCCCTATTCCTGCGGCGGCGCGGTCAGTCACTCCAACGACTGGCTTGTGCTGCTCCCGGTGTTCAAGGACGGGCGCCTGCTCGCCTACACCGCGATGTTCGGCCACCAGAGCGACATCGGCGGATCAGTCCCCGGCTCGATGCCGATCGGCGCGTCCTCGATCTTCGAGGAAGGCGTGCGCATTCCGCCCGTGAAGATCTGGAAGAAGGGCGAATACAACGAAGACCTGATGAAGCTGGTCATGCACCAGACCCGCAAGCCGGACTGGTGCCAGGCCGACCTCAACGCCCTGATCGCTTCGTGCCGGGTCGCCGCGCGCCGTGTGGTCGAAATGGCCGACCGCTTCGGGGATGACGTTTACGTCTCGGCCACGCAGGAGCTCTTGGCCCGCAACCACCGTGCGATGAAAGCGCTGCTGGCGATGGCGGTCGCCGAGGAGCCGGTGAGCTTCGAGGATTACATCTGCGACGACGGCAAGGGCTATGGCCCCTACAAGATCCGCTGCACCATGTGGCGCGATGGCGACCGCGTGATCCTCGATTTCCAGGGCACCGACCCGCAGTCCGCCGCCTCGATCAACTTTTTCCTCAATGAAAACATGTTCAAGATGTTCTTCGGCATCTACATGATCATGGTCTTCGATCCGCAGATCCTGTTCAACGACGGGTTCTACGATCTGATCGAGGTGCGCATTCCGGAAGGCTCGCTCTTGAAGCCGCACTTCCCCGCCGCGCTTTCGGGCCGCACGCATGCGCTGGGCCGCATCTTCGACATTCTGGGCGGCTTGCTCGGGCAGAAAACGCCGGAGTTCTTGAACGCCGCCGGGTTCTCCTCCTCGCCGCACCTGTTCTATTCGGGCTGGGATAGCCGCGAGGACGGGACGCGCGATTGGTTCCAGCTGTTCCAGATCGGCTTTGGGGGCATTCCGGGCCGACCGCTGGGTGACGGGCCGGACGGGCACTCGCTATGGCCGGGGTTCACCAATGTGCCGAACGAGTTCCTCGAACGCTACTTCCCGCTGCGGATCGAACGCTACGCCACCGCGCCCGATAGCGGCGGGGCGGGCCTCCATCGCGGCGGCAACGGCATTCACATGACCTACCGTTTCCTCGCTGATGGCGAGATCGCAATCCATGACGACCGCTGGTTCGTGCCGCCGTGGGGCGTCAATGGCGGCCATCCGGGAGCGCGGGCGAAGAAGGTGCTGGAGCGCGCCGACGGCAGCCAAGAAATCGTCGGCAACAAGGTCGAGAGCGTAGCGGTGAAGGCCGGCGATCTGCTGCACTTCATCACCTGGGGGGGCGGCGGCTGGGGCGACCCGCTGGCGCGTGGCCCTGAGCTCGTCGGCCTCGAAATCCGGCAGGGCCTCGTTACGGCTCAAGGCGCCCGCGACTATGGCGTTGTCGCCGATGCTGCGGGCACGGTGGACACCGCCGCCACCCAAGCCTTGCGCGCGGAAATGTCAGCGTCGCGTGGGGAGCTGCCGCTGTTCGACTACGGCCCGGGCATCGACGCCCTGCGTGCCAATTGCGAGGCCGAGACGGGCCTCCCCGCCCCCGTCCAGCCGGTCTGGAACTCCCATCCCGGTATGCGCGAGGCGGCAGAATGAGCGCGCTTCAAGGGATCAAAGTCGTCGAGATGGGCCAGCTCCTCGCCGGCCCGTTCTGTGGCCAGTTGCTCGGCGACATGGGTGCCGACGTCGTCAAGATCGAGCCGCCGGGCGCGGGCGATCCGATGCGCAGCTGGGGTCAGGGCGACGAGAAGGTGCAGTGGGAGGTGATCGCCCGCAACAAGCGCTCGGTCACCTGCAACCTGCGCGTGCCCGAAGGACAGGCGCTCGCCAAGCGGCTGATCGCCGAGGCCGATGTGCTGATCGAGAACTTCAAGCCCGGCACGCTGGAACGCTGGGGCCTCTCGCCGGCAGAACTCCACGCGGTTAACCCCGGCCTGATCATCGCCCGCATGTCGGGCTACGGGCAGGACGGGCCGTACAGCGACCGCGCAGGCTTCGGCGGGATCGGCGAGGCGATGGGTGGATGGCGCTACATCGTCGGCGAACCTGACCGTCCGCCCAGCCGCATGGGCATCTCGATCGGCGACACTCTGTGCGCCACCTATGGCGCGATGGGTGTGCTCGCCGCGCTGCACCACCGCGAGAAGACGGGCGAGGGGCAGGTGGTCGATTCCGCGCTGTACGAGGCAGTGTTGCAGGTGATGGAGGGCCTCGTGCCCGAGTACGACCGCAACGGCGTGATCCGCGAACGCTCCGGCTCGGTGCTGAAGGGCATCGCCCCGTCGAACGTCTATTCCTGCAAGGACGGCAGCTACATGATCGGCGCCAATGGCGATGCGATCTTCGCGCGGCTGTGTCAGGCGATGGGTCGGCCGGAGCTGTCGAGTGACCCGCGCTATGCCACGCATATCCCGCGCGGGATCCATCAGGACGAGTTGGACGCGCTGATCAACGACTGGACGGGCACGCTCACAGTCGACGAAGTCGATGCGCTGATGATCGAATATTCGATTCCCGCAGGCCGGGTCTACCGCGCGCCCGATATGCTCGCCGACCCGCATTTTCAGGCGCGCGAGGCGATCATTGAGGTCGAGACGCAGAACCGCGGGCGGATCAAGATGCAGAACGCCTTCCCGAAGCTCTCCAAGACCCCTTCGACCATTCGCCGCCCTGCGCCTGCCGCGCCAGGTCAGGACAATGCCGAGGTCTTCGCTGAGCGGCTGGGTCTGGATGCCGCCGAGCTCACGCGGCTGGCGGAAGCGGGGATCATCTGATGGGCGGCCCCTCGGCATCCGACAATTACGCCGGGGTGTACGAGGGGCGGCTCCAGCCGGGGTCGCGCCCGGCGCTGCTGATCGTCGATGTGGTGGTCGCCTACCTCACCGAGGGTTCGGCGCTGTTCATGGAGACTGCCGCTGCCGCGAAAGATGCGAACCGGCGCTTGGCCCTAGCGGCGCGCGCGGCGGGGGTGCCGGTGGTGTTCACCAACGTCCAGTACAAGCCTGACGGCTCGGATGGCGGTGTGTTCTATCGCAAGGCGCCTGTGCTGAAAGCCTTCGTGGAAGGATCGCCGCTCGGGGCCTTTCCCGACGACCTCACCCCCCAACCGGGCGATAGGGTGTTCACCAAGCAATATCCCAGCGCCTTCTTCGGCACCGACCTTGCCAATGCCCTGCACGCCGATGGCATCGATACGCTGCTGATCACGGGTTACTCCACCTCCGGCTGCGTCCGGGCAAGCGCGCTCGATGCGATGCAATACGGCTTTGTCCCGCTGGTGGTGCGCGAGGCTTGCGCCGACCGCCACCCCGCCCCGCACGAAGCCAACCTGTTCGACCTCCAGGCCAAATATGCGGAGGTCATATCCGAGGCCGAAGCGCTTGCGGTGATTGCGGCACACCCTGCTTGATCGCAACCCGCGACACCGGCAACCCGCACTTTTTGGCTTGTGCGCGGCGGGCTGGGCCTGCAAGTAATGCGCCGGCGGGCATCAACAGGGAGAAGCGCCTCGTGGCATTTGCAAAGTCGAGGCGATGGGCAATCGCCGGTCTGACGGGAACCGCCCTCACCGGCATCGCTCTGACAGCAAGCCCAGTGGCAGCACAGGAACGCCCGGTCGCCTTCACCGGCGCGCGCATCCTCACCATGGCGGGCGAGCCAATCGAAAACGGCACGATCGTGATCAAGGACGGCAAGATCGTCGCGGTCGGGGCCAATGTCGCGATTCCGGCTGATGCAAAGCGCCGCGCGGTTGATGGCCGGGTGATCATGCCCGGCATCGTCGACACCCATTCGCATATCGGTCAGGTCGCAGGCGCGGACGGTTCCGGTCCAATCCAGCCCGAAGTCCGCGCGATGGATTCGATCAACCCGTTCTCCACCTCAATCGACAAGGCCCGCGCGGGAGGGGTCACCACCGCCAACATCATGCCCGGATCGGGCCACCTGATGAGCGGGCAGACCTTCTACATGAAGCTGCGCAAGGGCCGTACCGTTGAGGACATCGCGTTCGCAATGAAGGGCGCAGCCGCGCTCGGCGGCATGAAGATGGCAAATGGCACCAACCCGATGGGCGGGAGCGGCTTTCCGGGAACCCGCGCCAAGTCCGCCTCGCTGGTGCGCGAGCAGCTGACCGAAGCCAAGGCCTATTGCGACGGCGACCGCAAGAAGCGCGATCTTGGCAAGGAAGCGCTGTGCGAGGTGCTTTCGGGCGAGCGGTTGGTGCATTTCCACACGCACCGCGCCGATGACATCATGACCGTGCTGCGGCTCAAGCAGGAATTCGGCTTCAGCGTGCTGATCCAGCACGGCACCGAAACGTGGAAGGTCGCTGAGGAACTGGCCAAGGCCGGCGTGCCGGTATCGAACATCACGCTGGATGCACCGGGCGGCAAGCTGGAGACGGTCGATCTCAGGATGGACAATGCCGCCATCCTCGAACGCGCGGGCGTGCTGGTGTCGATCCATTCGGACGACGCCATCGTGGATTCGCGCATGATGCTGCGCGAGGCCGCGCTGGCGGTGCGCGGGGGGATGAGCCGCGATGGCGCCTTGCGCGCGCTGACGATCAACGGGGCCAAGCAGATGCGGCTCGATGCCCGCGTGGGCTCGCTTGAAGTCGGCAAGGATGCCGATTTCCTCGTGCTCGATGGCGATCCGCTGTCGACATACACCCACGTGCTCGAAACCTGGGTGGAGGGCGACAAGCTGTTTGATCGCAGCCTGCCTGAGGATTTGTTGATGGCGACGGGAGGCTTTGGCGCGGGCAGCCCGATGGAAGCCTCGCACCACCACTGGGAAATTGCCGAAGCGGAAGGGCACAACTGATGCGTATCGCCGGATATTGCCTTGCCGCCGCCAGTGCACTCGCGCTCGGCACTGCTGCCTACGCGCAGGACATCGCCATTAGGGGCGGCGAGGTTCACACCATGGCAGGCCCCGCCATCACGGACGGGGTGGTGGTGATTGACGACGGAAAGATCGTCGCCGTCGGCCCCGCCGCCAGCACACCGATCCCCGAAGGCTTCACTGTGATCGAGGCCAAGGTCGTCACCCCCGGTCTTGTCGATGCGCGCACTGTGGTCGGGCTGGCGGGCTATCTCAATCAGGAGCACGATCAGGATCAGCTGGACGAAAGCGCCCCTGTGCAGCCGCAGTTGCGCGCGATTGACGCCTATAATCCCGGCGAGGCGCTGGTGGCATGGCTGCGCGGCTTTGGGGTCACCACGATCCACACCGGTCACGGCCCCGGCGCGCTGGTTTCGGGCCAGACGATGATCGCCAAGACGGTCGGCAACACTGCCGATGCTGCCGTGATCGTGCCCCGCGCGATGGTCGCCGCCAATCTCGGGCCGGGCGCGCTGGCCGAGGGCGGCAAGGCCCCGGGCACCCGTGCCAAGCAGATCGCGATGCTGCGTCAGGCGCTGCTCGCCGCGAAGGAAGGCGACGCGCCCAAGCCTGCGAAGAAGGGCGAAGAAAAGTCCGGCCCTGACAAGCCGCTCAGCCTTGAGGTGCAGGTGATGCGCGATGTGCTCGCCCGCAAGCTGCCGCTGCTGATCACCGCCCACCGCGCGCAGGACATCATGAGCGCACTGCGGCTGCGTCAGGAGTTCGGCATTGATGTCGTGCTCGACGGAGCGGCTGAGGCCTATCTGCTGACGAACGAGATCAAGGCGGCCGGGGTCAAGGTCATCCTTCACCCGCCGATGGCGCGGCAATATGGCGAGTTCGAAAACGCCAGCTTCACCACCGGCGCGGCGCTACGCGCGGCGGGCATCCCGTTCGCCTATCAGTCGGGTTACGAAGGCTATGTTCCCAAGACCCGCGTGATCCTGTTCGAAGCCGGTGTCGCGGCGGCAAACGGGTTGGCGTGGAATGACGCGCTGGCGAGCATCACCATCGATGCGGCGCGGGTTATCGGGCTGGAAAAGCGGGTCGGCTCATTGGAAGTCGGTAAGGACGGCGATGTCGCGCTGTTTGACGGCGATCCCTTCGAATACGCCTCGCACACGGTGGGCGTGGTGATCGACGGCAAGGTCGTCAGCACCGCCACGCAGTGACGGGCTGACGCGCGGCGATCAGCCCAGCGCCGCGGCTTCCTTGATGGCGCGGCGGATGCTCATATAGGTGGCACAGCGGCACAGGTTGCCGCTCATCGCTTCGTCGATGGCCGCGTCGTCGGGCGTGGGATTGTCCCGCAGCAGCGCAGTCGCGGCCATGATCTGACCCGATTGGCAATAGCCGCACTGAGGGACGTCATTGGCGACCCACACCTGACGAATGGCATCGGCGGCAGCGCCTTCAACGCCCTCGATCGTGGTGATCTCCGCCCCTTCGAGCGAATCATGCGGCGTCACGCAGGAGCGGGTCGGCGCGCCGTCGACATGGACAGTGCAGGCGCCGCACTGCGCGACCCCGCAGCCGAATTTCGTGCCCGTCATGCCAAGATGATCGCGCAGCACCCACAGCAAAGGCGTGCCCGGAGCAGCATCGACGCTTGCGGATTTCCCGTTGATTTTGAGGGTAATGGCCATGTTCGGCTCCTGATCCTAAACGGTCTTTGTCGCGGGCAGTTTGAGCTTGTCGCCTTCAGCCCCGATCAACGGTAGCGTACGCAGCCGGTGGCCGGTCGCAGCGAAGATCGCATTGGCGAGCGCGGGGGCGGCGGGCGGCGTCGCCGGTTCCCCCACCCCGCCCGGCGGCGCGTCCGAGGCGATGATCTCCACCTTGAATTCGCGCGGGGCCTCTCCCATCCGCATCAATCGCCAGCTCGGGAAATTGTCCTGCACGACCGCCCCGTCCTTGGCCGTGATCGCGCCGTAGAGCGCGTTCGACAGCCCGTAGATCGTCCCGCCCTCCATCTGCGCGCGCACGTGGCGCGGGTTGATCACGGTTCCGGCATCGACCGCCAGCCACACGCCCGGAATGCGGAGCGTGCCATCCTTGCCGACCGCCACTTCGATCACCGTGGCGATGTAGGAGAGAAACGAGCGGTGCACGGCGATGCCCAAGCCGCGTCCGGCGGGTAGCTTGCGGCCCCAATCAGCCATCGCCGAGGCCTTCTCCACGACATTGCGCAGCCGTGCGGTGTCGATCGGATATTCCGCCAGTTCGGCCCCGTAATTGCCGTAAGTCGCGCCTTCCGATTCAGGGTCGATCATGCGCGGCGGGCCGATCAGTTCGAGCAGATAATCCTTCTGGTCACGCCCCGCCGCATGGGCGAGTTCGGCGGCAAAGCTCTGCACCGCAAAGGCGTGGTAGATGTTCGCAACCGAGCGGAGCCAGCCGATCCGCATATGACCCTTGGCATCGCCCGATTCGACCCGCAGATTGGGCGCGGCGAAGGGCACATCGGTTGCGCCCATGCTCATCTCGCCATCGCTCGGCTCGGCCAACGTGTTATCGAAGGTCGAGCTGATCGGCGGAAACACCGTGCGATGCAGCCACGCGGTGCATTTGCCGTCCTGATCGAGCCCGGCCTCGCAATACTGCGCACTGACCGAGTGATAGTAGCCGTGGCGGATGTCGTCCTCGCGCGTCCAGGTGACCTTGACCGGCTTGCCGACTTCCCGGGCGATCAGCGCTGCCTCGATTACGAAATCGGGCTTGGACTTGCGCCCGAAAGCACCGCCGAGCCAGGTTGGAGTGACCTTGATGTTCTCCTTGGGAATCCCCAGCGCCTCGGCGAGCGTGTCGCGCGTGTTCTGCGGGTCTTGCACGCAGGCCCAGCATTCGAGCCGGTCGCCATCCCATTCCGCCGTCGCGCTGGGCGGTTCCATTGGTGACTGGTTGAGATGCGGAGCGTAATATTCCGCCGTCACCCGCTTGGATGCCGCAGCAAGCGCCGCACCGACATTCCCGCGCGACCGGCGCACCTTGCCGCTGCGCCGTGCGGTGGCCTGCAATTGTTTGGCGAAGGCTTCGGAATCGTAACCCGCATTGGGGCCGTCCTGCCACGCGATTTCCAGCGCGCGCCGACCCTCGATCGCGGCCCATGTGTCGCGCGCGACCACGGCCACGCCGCCCAATGGCTGGAACAGCGCGGGCGGCTTGGCATCGGGCAGACGCATGGTGCTGAGCACGCCGGCGATCGCCAGCGCCTTGGTATCGTCAACGCTGCCGACCCGGCCGAACAGCTGCGGCGGGCGGGCGACCACGGCATAGACCATCCCGGGTCGCTTGACGTCGATCCCGAAGGTACTGTCGCCCTTGACGATGCGCGGCACGGTCAGCGAGGGGATTTCCTCGCGGATGTAACGCCATTCCTTGGGGGTCTTGAGCTTGATGTCAGCTTCAGCCGGAATCGCGAGCCGCCCGGCCAGTTCGGCCAGATTGCCGTAGGACAGGGTCTCGTCGTTCTTCGTATTGCTGACCAGCCCGCCCTTGGCCGAGCACTGGTCCTGCGGCAGCTTCCAGTAGAGCGCGGCGGCGGCGACCAGCATATGCCGCATCGCCGCGCCAGCAACGCGCAGCCGGTGGAAATTGAACCGGACCGAGCGCGAACCATCGGTGTTCTGATCGCCGTAGCGTTCATGCCCTTCGGCCTGAACGATGGCGACCTTGTCCCAGTCTGCCTCGAGTTCATCGGCGACGATCTGGGCCATCGCCGTCCAGGTCTGCTGCCCCATCTCCGAACGGTGGCAGGTGATCTTGACCGCCCCGTCCTTGTCGATCGCGATCCACAGCGAAGGGGTGGCATCCCCGCCCTTCACCCCGGTGAGCGGGCTGGCGCCGGGGTCCGGCAGCTTGAACGCATCCGCATCAATGACCGGCTCGACATAGCTTGAACAGCCCGCCAGCGTCACGCCAAGGACGAATAGCCCCGCCCCGCCCACAAACCCTCGGCGGCTGAGATTGACATAGGGGCTTGGCCCATCGCCCGTCCCGTCCACCTTTGGTGCAGGAATGATCCCGAGATCGCGCATCAGCATCGGCTTTTCCCCTTCAGCCGGATCGTCGGCTCATGTCCGACGAAGCGATCTTGGGCGAGGTCGGGCGATGTGGCAAGCCGCCTTGCGCAATGGCGGGCGTGGCGAGCGAAGTTGCTGCATGCAGCGCGGCGAAGGAGACTTGGTTCATTGCCCTTCTGTCCTTGAATCGAGCGTGCTCAGCCCACCAGCCGCTTGAGCTTGGCGAGAGCATTGGGGCCCGTTTCGTCATAAGCGATGATCGACTGGAGCTTGCCCGATGCATCCATCAGGTACACGCTGGCGGTGTGGTCGATGGTATAGTCGCCGCCCTTGGTCGGCACCTTCTGGTAGAAGGCGCGGTACGCCTTCACGGCGCTGTCGACCTCGGCATCGGTGCCGGTCAGCCCGAGGATCGGGGTGCCGAACAACTCGACATAGCGGCCGATATCCCCCGGGCTGTCATAGCCAGGATCGACCGAAACGAAGACGATCCGGAACTTGTCGCCGTCCGGCCCCAATTGCTTGCGCAGCTGCGCCATGCGCGACAACGTCGTCGGGCACACGTCGGGACAACGGGTGAAGCCGAAGAAGATTGCAAAGGGTTTGCCCTTCAGGGTCTGGTCAGTGACGCGTGACCCGTCCGGCGCAGTGAGAGCAAACGGCCCGCCGATGCTCGCCGAATAGACGCTTTCGCTCTCTGGCGGCGTCGCACGATTGGGGGCGAACATCGCCACCAGCCCGACCCCGATCACCAGCGCCACCAGCAGCCACAGCATCAGCCGCAATGTCTTCAGCCCATCAGCGCGGGCGGGGGCCGAGGGTTCGTCCTCGCGTTCACGAAAGGGATCAGCCATGCTTGCCGTGCTCCCCTTCGCCATGCTCCATACCGGGAGCCATTGCCCCGGCGGGCTTGACTTCAAGTTCGGTCACGACCGAGCCCGCGCCTTCGAAGGTCAGCGTCAGCGGCACGGTCTCGCCTGCCTTGAGCGGCTGCTTCAGATCCATGAGCATGATGTGGAAACTGCCCGGCTTGAGCGTCACTTCGCCGCCTGCGGGCACGTCCAGCCCGTCTTCCAGCTGGCGCATCCGCATCACCCCGCCGTCCATGCTCATAGTGTGGATCTCGACCCATCCGGCGACCGGCGTGCTGCCGCCAGTGATGCGGTCGGCGGCGGTGCCAGTGTTGGCGATTGTCATGAAGGCACCGCCTGCGTTCTGGCCCACAGCGGTCTCACGCGACCACGGCTCGGATACCGCGATGATGCTGGCGGCGGTCTCAGTGGCGGCGGGGGTTTCGGCAGCGGGATTACAGGCGGAAATGACAATCGTGCTCGCTAACAGGGCAGCGGCAAAGAGCGGGCGGGTCATGCTGAAATCTCCTCGGGTGATGGATTGTGGCGCGCGCTATTCTGGCGCGGCGCGGCAAAAGCGGCGGGTTAATCCGCCAGTGGTTGCCCGCTGGGGCAGTCCATTATTGCAAACATGGGAATGATACTCCGACAGCCCGGCGCGTCTCTAAGCGACGCGCGGCGGGCCTACCGATACACAGGGGTACAGTGTCAGGTGGTCGCCGGAGGGCCGCGCAGTTGCGGGCGCAGGAAGGGAATGTCGCGCAGCGGGAGCGCGGGTAGCGGGGCAATCCCGATCAGCAGGATAAAGGCCAGCGCGGTGGCCAGCAGAACCGGGTCTGCCCCGCCAAGCGCGAAATGGCCGAGGCCGGAGAATGCGCAAACCTGCCCCTTGTCTGCCATGTCGGAATGATCGCCGTCCGTGGCTTGTTTGCCCCCAATGGCGATCTGCATCTGCTTGGGAGTGCCACTGGCATCCGAGCAGATCGTCACAGTCAGGAACCGGTCGCCGCTGGCCGCCAGCATGAACCCGGAAGGCACCGCGGCCTTTATCGCCAGCGCAAAAGCCAGCAGCACCAGCGTCAGCCGGGCATGGTCACGGAACAGGGTGCGCAGGCGGTTCATGCCCGAGTGCCCATAACGGCGGAGGTGCGCGATGTCATTATGTCTTGGCCCGCAGTGGTGGCGGCGGCCGCCACTGCGTCAATGCCGGTGCATACGGCGCAGCCGCGCCCAATGCGCCGCCAACAGCAGCGCTGCTCCGGTGACCGTCAGCGCCTGCTCACCCACCTCGCTGCCGATGAACAACCCCCCGATCAGCGCGGCGAAAGCCGCCAGCACCAGTCCAATTTGCCAGCGTCCTGAGCTTGCGCGCAGCAGCACCGGGCCGCTCACCAGCAGCACCGGCAGGATCAGCGCGGCGTGGAGCCACTCGTTCTCGCGCAGCCCCTCGGGCAAGGCGGCGAGCATCACCACCGGCACGCTCGCCAGCAGCCACGGCAGCGCAATGCAATGCACCAGGCACAGCGCCGACAAGCCCATGCCAAAGCGGTGCCACGGCGCCTCGCTGCACGTTAGTGGTGGTGAACTAGCCATGCCTCATTCCTATTGAGTTATGTTACAACATCACTTAATGCGCGAGCACGTCATTACAAGCCGCAGCCCACAGGATTTCCGCATGACCGCCTCCGCATCCGCTCAGTTCAGCGCCGACCCCCGCCTGCCCGTCACCGTGCTGTCCGGCTTCCTGGGCGCGGGCAAGACGACGCTGCTCAACCACATCCTCGCCAACCGCGAGGGCAAGCGCGTGGCGGTGATCGTCAATGATATGAGCGAGGTCAACATCGACGCCGATCTGGTGCGCGGGGGCGAGGCGGCGCTGTCCCGCGCGGAAGAAACGCTGGTCGAAATGACTAATGGCTGCATCTGCTGCACCCTGCGCGACGATCTGCTGAAGGAAGTGCGCAAGCTCGCCGGGGAGGGCCGCTTCGATTACCTCGTGATCGAGAGCACCGGCATTTCCGAACCCCTGCCCGTGGCGGCCACCTTCTCGTTCCGCGACGAATATGACGAGTGCCTCGGCGATGTCGCCCGGCTTGATACGATGGTGACAGTAGTCGACGCGCTCAATCTTCTGGCCGACTATTCGAGCACCGATCTGCTCTCGGCACGCGGCGAGACGGCCGGTGAAGGCGATGATCGCAGCCTTGTCAGCCTGCTGGTCGAACAGATCGAATTCGCTGACGTGGTGATCGTCAACAAGGCAACTGCCGTGCCGCCCGAACAGCTCGCCATGGTTAAGCAGGTGGTCGCCTCCTTGAACGCAGATGCGCGCATCATCACGGCGGATTTCGGTACGGTCGCGCTCGATACCATTCTCGATACCGGGCTGTATGACGAGGAGCGTTCAGAACAGCACCCCCTGTGGATGAAAGAGCTTTATGACTACGCCAGCCACCGGCCCGAGAGCGAAGAATATGGCGTCGAAAGCTTCGTATACCGCGCGCGCCGCCCGTTCCATCCGGCGATGTTCTACCGCTTCCTGACCGGCGATGTGCTCGACACAGTGATCCGCGCCAAGGGCCATTTCTGGCTTGCCACCCGCAGCGATTTCCTCGGCGAGCTGGCGATTGCCGGGCACCAGAAAAGCGTCAGTCGCATGGGCCGCTAGTGGGCCGCCGTGCCCAAGAACCGTTGGCCGGACGATGGCAGTTTCGAAGAATTCGTGATCCGCCACTGGGATCCGGTCTGGGGCGACCGGCGGCAGGAACTGGTGTTCATCGGCATCGGACTGGACAGGGCGGCAATTACCGAGGCGCTCGATGCTTGCCTCGTGCCGACGGACGCCTTCACGCCCGATCAGTGGGAAAACCTCAACGATCCTTTCCCCGCATGGGGCGAGGCGCAGACCACGCTCGAACCGGCGGAATGACGGTAGCGGCGGCACCTTCGCCGATCCGAATCTTGTTGCCCGCTATGTGGATGCGCGGGAGCGCTTCGTTCCCGGTCACCAGGACATCCTGCGCCTGATGGAGCAAGCTCGACAATGGCGGGCACATCACACAATGTCCGCCGCATGACGTCTTCGTTCCCGCATCAGCCTCCAACGTGGCCACTTCTGGCATGGCTGACAGCAGGCTTGGCCGGGGTTGCGGCACCAGCGCTCGCCATGCTGCTGTTGCACAATGCACCCGCCACTGCGCCGATCGTTCAGGTCACCGGACCGATCCTCGCGGTCGGCCTGATGGGAGCCGGCATGATCTCAGCGGCCATCGCCGGGAGGCTGTGGATCGGTATCGCGCTGGCGCTGCTGACGGCGACTGGTCTCATCTGGCTCGCCCACGCGCTGGGCATGCCGCGGTTGGAGCAACCCGTAGCAACGGGGTTGGCCGTCATCATCGCCAGCAGCAGCTTCGCCGCACGCGGCACCCTGTTTGCCCGCAGCGCAGCCGACAAGGGCTGGTGGATCGCCGTCGCCGTGGTCGCAGGAGAGGCCGCGGTCGTCGTAACCGCCGCAGCGATGCCGGGGGCCCTACCCGGTTGGCTGCTGGCCTTGTTACCGGCTCAATGGGCCAGCATGGCAATCCAGTCAGCGCTCACCAGCCCCGGCGCACCGGCAGCAATTGCGGCCCTGTTCGCCCTCGGCGGGACGGCAGCAGCGACGTTACTGGTAGCCCACTTATGGCCAAGGCGCTGGCCTTACCTGATCATGTTTACGACCTGGCTCGGCTTCTCGGCGCTGGTCTGGCGCCAGATCGGGTAGTCGCAAGCTCGCATCGGAAGTAGCCCAAAACACTGCTTTGATGACAAAATGCTTGGCATAGTCAGCTGCCCAATGGAACCTCGCATGGCCCGTGCCCTCAACATGACCGGCCCTCACTGAGTGGTCCGTGTTGATTGTTAGTGCAAGATTACCTCCTGCGCCATGGCTGGCCGCAGGTGGAGCGAAGCGGAACCGGAGGGCAGCCATGGCAGTGTCGCCGTTTCCGGGGCTGCCGGGCGTGATGTAAAGTGTCTTCACACCGATCCTAGCCAGCCACTGCTGCACGGCGTTGGCGATAAATTCCGGGCCATTGTCCGAGCGTATACGCGCTGGTGGCCCGCGCGTGACGAACAGTTCAGCCAGCGCTGCAAGCACATCCTCGCTCCGAAGCCACCGCCCCACCGGCAAGGCCAGGCATTCTCTGCTGGCTTCATCGATGATCGACAGGATACGGAACTTGCGACCATCGTGGGTCCGATCCTCAACAAAGTCATAGGACCACACGTGTCCCGGATACTCAGGCCGAAGACGGATGCATGATCCGTCATTGAGCCAGAACCTTCCCCGCTTCGGTTGCTTTTGCGGCACCTTGAGGCCTTCACGCCGCCAGATCCGTTCCACCCTCTTGCGGTTCACATGTCAGCCTGCCTCGCGCAGCAAGGCCGTCACCCGGCGATAGCCGTAGCGACCATATTGTCTGGCCAAGGCGATGATGTCCTCGGTCAGCGAGGCTTCGTCATCTGCCCCACGCGGCGTCTTGCGCTGTGTCGATCGATGTTTCCCGAGAACGCGACACACCCGCCGCTCAGACACCGGCATCATGCTCTTGATGTGATCGATACAGCGCCTGCGGCGCGCGGGGCTCAGAAGTTTCCCCGTGCGGCCTCCTGCAGGATCAGCTTGTCGAGCGTTAGATCCGACACTGCCCGGCGCAAACGGGCGTTCTCCTTCTCCAACTCCTTCATGCGCCGGGCCTGATCCATCTTCAGACCACCATATTCCTTGCGCCAGCGGTAGTAGCTCTGCTCGGTGACGCCAATCCGGCGGCAAGCATCAGCAACGGTTCCTCCCTGCGCCAGCACGATCTCCGCTTCACGCAGCTTGCCGATGATCTCTTACGGCTTGTGATTCCTCGCCATTCCATTCCTCCTTCGTGGCCAATTCTAAAATAGAAATTGGGCCACTCAGAAGGGGGCAGATCAGCGCAGGAGATCGAATGACGGCAAGCTTCGGTTTAGGCTGATCGCCCTTTTTGCGTGCCTTGACCTCAATATTCACTGATGGTTCAAGCCGATCACCGCAATTGCCCCGCACGATGTCAGAGCATAAAAGGAAATCCGGAGTATGAAGCGGCGTGGAACTGACGGTATCGCTCTTTTCATCGGAGCAATTGCGGCGTCGATTGCCATGACCAGCCCAGCCTTTGCAGCGCCCGATCCGGGCAAGAAGGCCTGTGTGCAAGAAGCGCGCAAACTTTGCCCCGCCGAGATGAAATCGCTGAGCCGCAAGAAGGTTGAAGCGTGCATGATCCGGAACATCGAGAAGACATCCCCAACATGCAAATCGGCGATGCTCAAGATCAAGGCCGAGCGCGAAGCCTTGGCCCGGCGTCAGACGCGGGGTCAGACCGCGACGTCAAATTAAGCGGGGGAATAGGCCGCATTCTCCGCCCGGATGCGCACCCACAGCATCGCCGCATTGAGCACGGAATACAGCGCCGCCACCCAAACCAATCCGAACATCAGCGGCACGACCGCGATCTCGCAGATCACGACGAAGTAGTTCGGGTGACGCATGATGCGAAATGGTCCGCTCGAGATCGGCGCTTCGTCTTTGGGAACGATGATCCGCGTCGTCCAGCGCCGTCCCAGCGTCGCCAGCACCCAAACGCGCATGGCCTGCAGCACCGCGAAAACTGCGAGCAAAGCCATGTTCACCGGAGCGCCGCCGACCATGGCCCATAAGACAGCCAGCCACGAGGCGTGCATCAGCACCATGACCGGGTAATGTGATCGCCCGAATTCGACCGCGCCGCGCGCCAGCAGCGCCTTGGTGTTGCTCTGCGCAATGATCAGTTCGGAAATCCGCTGAAGCGTGATGAAGATCATGATGGCATAGGGCAGCGTCATGCTGGGCTCCGCAAGGTGACCGTGCTGGCCGTGAAACCGGGGCCGAGCGCGGCCATGACAGACAGTGGCGCAAGCCCGCTTTGGCGCACCCGGTCGAGCACAAACAGAGCAGTCGGCGCAGACATGTTGCCGTGCATTCGCAGAATCTCGCGTTCATCATTTAGGCTGCCCTGCGGCAAGGCGAGCGCGGCCTCGATCGCGTCGACGACTTTTGCGCCGCCGGGATGGCAGATGAAGCGGTCCACTTCGCCGATCTGCAAGCCCTGGGGGGTCAGCATCTCTTCGACCGCCCCGCGAAATTCCTTCCGGGCGAAAGCGGGAATGGCGCGGTTGAGAACGACGCCCAATCCGGCGGGCTCCATCTGCCACCCCATGATGTCGAGTGTGTCGGCCCAGGTCTTTTCGGCGCTGCCGGAAATCTGCGTGAACCCTTCGTTGCCGGGCCGGACAACGCAGGCCGCCGCACCGTCACCGAAGAGCGCGGTTGAGACGATGTCCGCCTTGCCGACATTCTCGGTCCTCAGGGCCAGACTGCAAAGTTCCACCGTAACAAACAGGACCGTGGCGCCGTGGCCAACCCGCGCGAGTTTCGCGGCGAGGCCCAGTCCCGAGACACCCCCGGCACAGCCAAGTCCGAACACCGGAACTCTCGACACATCGCTGCGGAACCCCATCCGGCTCATCGCTCGGGCTTCGAGGCTCGGTGTGGCAATGCCGGTGGAGGATACGGTGACGATGACGTCAACCTCGTCGGCTGCGATCCCTGCTTCGGCCAGCGCCTTCTCCGCCGCTTCGACAAACAGGTCGAGCGCCACCTCAAGGTAGACTTCGGTGCGCTCGACGATGCTGCGCGGCTGCATATACCAGGCAACCGGTCGGGCCAGCTGGCGAAATTCGATCCCGGCATTGCCGTAGATCGAGCGAAGCCTGCCGAAATCTTCAAAGGCGCTGCCGAGCAGCTGTTCGGCAACCTGCGCACCTGTCGTTTGATCAAGGATATTCAGAGGGGTCGCCGTAGCGAGCGAGTGGATGCTTACCGGAATCATCAAGGGAGCCTCATATGAGCCGATTCACCGGCAATCTCATTCTGGTTTTTCGCGGGAACGGCACGACAAGAGCGTGGTTCTGCTAAGCCTTACGACGCCGGTCCAAAAGCGGATGCTAGTTTCCTTTAGTCAGGACCGGGGTCTTCGGCTACCGATCATCCGATGAATGGCAACGAAATACCCGAGGCAAGTCTTAGGACCTGGGCCGGTTTTATATTCATGTGCATCGGCATGTTCATGGCGATCCTCGACATCCAGATCGTCGCAACATCTCTGCCCACAATCCAGAGCGCGCTGGACATCGGCGCGGACCAGATGATCTGGATCCAAACCGCCTATCTCACCGCAGAAATCGTGGCGATCCCGCTGACCGGTTTCCTGACCGCAAGGTTGGGCATGCGCTGGCTGTTCGTGTCTGCGGTTGCGGTGTTCACCATTGCCTCAGTCGGCTGTTCTGAAAGCCAGACCTTCGCCTCGCTGATCGCGTGGCGGATCGTTCAGGGCTTTGCGGGGGGCACTTTGATCCCGGCCGTTTTTTCCGCGGTGTTCCTGCTGTTTCCGCAGCGTTCGCAGGGAATTGCTACCACCATCGCCGGGGTTGCCGCGGTCTTCGCGCCGACGGTTGGCCCGATCGTGGGGGGCTGGATCACCGAGACATACTCGTGGCACTGGCTGTTCCGGATCAACGTCTTGCCTGGCATTCTGGCGGCGGTCGGGGCGGCGGTTACGCTGCGCGGTGCGGCCAGCAACATGCGCTCCGTCCGGACGGTTGATGCGGCCGCGCTGACCCTTCTGGCGGTAGGGCTGACCGCGCTTCAGATCGGCCTGAAGGATGCGCCCACCGATGGCTGGCTTGCCCCTAACGTGGCCGCGCTGCTGCTGGGCTTTATGGTGTGTGCGGTATTGTTCGTCTGGCGCACTGCCCGGTCGGGAGGCCCCTTGGTCGAACTGCGGTGCTTCAAGGATCGCAACTTTGCCATCGGCTGCGCGCTGAGCTTCATTCTTGGCGTGGGGCTGTTCGGTTCGACCTATCTGATGCCGTTCTTCCTCGGCCTGGTGCGCGAACATGATGCGCTGCGCATTGGCGAGATCATGCTGGTCACCGGCATCGCCCAGCTTATCGCCGCGCCCGTCGCAGTCTATCTCGAACAGCGCGTCGGCGCGCGATCGCTCACCGTGTTCGGCTTCGTCCTGTTTGCAGCGGGCCTGCTGATGAGCACCAACCAGACCGCGCAGACCGATTTTGCCGAAATGCTCCTGCCGCAGGTCTTGCGGGGCGTTGCGACCATGTTCTGCCTGCTGCCCCCGACGCGGATGGCCCTGGGCCGCCTGTCGCCCGAATTGGTGGCGGACGGCAGCGGCCTGTTCAACCTCATGCGCAATCTCGGCGGGGCCATCGGCCTTGCCCTCATCGACACAACGATCTTCAGCCGCGCCGCGACCTACGGGGCGAGGATCGTCGAGGAATTGAAGGCCGGGAACATCGAAACGGCGGTCAGGATCGGCATCCCCCGCGATGCTTTCCTCGAACAGCTTGGCATACCGCCCGACGAATTCACCCAGGAGATGATCCGTCCGCTGGTGGAAAGACAAGCCTTGGTCGAGGCCATCAACGATGCATGGCTGTTGATCGGGGTACTGACAGCCCTCGCGGTGATACTCGTCTTTTTTGTTCGCCGCATGCCGACCCAGAATACGGGCGATATCGATGGTGATGGCGTTCCATCCCGATAGGACCGATAGCGCTGGAAATATCGATCTTCTGAAACAGGAGCTGTCATTTAGGCTCCAAAATTTGTTCGGCCGCTTCCGACCCAGATCCGGTCGTTCACGTCCGCCAAACTGAACGACTGTTACGCCCGGAAGCCGCCATGCCCCTTTCGGGATCGCGCATTGACCGTGCTAATGACCGATAACGGGTGGAAAGGCGGATAGCGGCTATTCTGCCGCAACCGCAGCATGTCTCAAGCAACGCGTCCCTGTCCAATCAGATTTTCAGCGTTAGCCACCCCTATCCGGTGTCGGATCGCTTGCGGCAGTCAAGGTCTTCACCGCGGCATCGGCGTTTGTCTGCGTTTCCCGAATACACCTGCGCTCTCTGCGGATGTTCTGCGGCAGGTGTTCCAACGCTTGGGCTTTGCACATCGCCCTGGCGGCGCGCTGAATTCGCAGCGCGAGAATGCGCTGCCCCTTGTCCGATCCAAAATCTAGGTCGCCGGCTTCGACTGCGATGCTTTGCGGAACAGGGGCAGCGGTTGTGACGGCCGGAACCGCCAAAGTGGCAAACCCGAGCAGGATATGAATGAGCTTCATGATCGTTTCCTTCAACATGGCACCGCTCACCAATTTGAGCGGCGATGCATCGGAGGTGGCCGCGCGGCGCCCTTGACGCTTCCCGGTTTCGAAATCGGGCTGGTCATTTTCGGATCGCACAAGGCTGATGGATTCCGAACAGACTGGGCGATTCCGGAATCGGCTTGCCGCTCCTGCAGGGCTCTGGCAGCCAGATGCCCATGACAGCTTTCGAACAGGTCGATCAGATGGCGCGCGGCGGGTCGATCGCTTTGCTGGCCTTGTGGAGCTGGATCTTGATCCGCGACCATTGGCGCGATGTCCCAGCGCGCCTCGCTGTGGCGATGAACGCGGCGATCTGCAGCTATCTGCTCGTGACCGCGGGCTGGTATGGAGAGCGGAACATTGTGGGCCTTGCCTTCGCGCTGGGTGCGGGAACGACGCCGGGGCTGTTCTGGCTGTTCTCTAAGGCCTGGTTCAACGATGAAAAGCAGGTCGCCCCGATCAGCGCGTTGCTGGTTGGCCTGTCGGTAGTCAATACATTGGTGGTGCAGCTGACATTCCCCACTGGCGGAATCGCCAACACGATTTCTGCCGTGTTGTTCAGGGTCTCAATGCTGGGTTTTGCGGCCGCGGCGCTGTGGGAAGTCTGGCGCAGCCGAGAGGGCGATCTGGTCGAACGGCGGCGGCGGATCCGGCCCTTACTCGTGTGCGTTGTGGCGATCTATGTCATTGTGATCGCCATTGTCGAGATGGGCTCCTCCCGCGGCCTGCCCCGCGGTTCTTTGCAGCAGGTGGTCGCCAGCGGCTCTTTGTTCGGTGTTTTCGGCTTTTGCGCAGTGCTGCTGCGTATGCGGCAGGCCGACATGTTCGGCGCGGCAGAGGTCTCGGGCACGCCGGCGAAACCTCCACCGAACCCGGGCGATGATCCGCTGTCCACCCGCTTGCTGCAGTTCATGGCGGATCATCTGCCGCACCGCGATGAGACCTTGTCGATCGCCAAGCTTGCCGCGCTGCTGGGCGAGCAGGAATACCGCCTGCGCCGCACGATCAACCGCCAGCTGGGCCACCGCAATTTTGCTGCCTTCCTCAATGGCTATCGGCTTGCCGAAGTGAAGGCGGCGCTGGCCGATCCTGCGCAAAAGGACGTGCCGATCATCACCATCGCGCTCGATGCCGGTTTCGGCTCACTCGGTCCGTTCAACCGCGCCTTTCGTGAGGCCGAGGGCATGACCCCAAGTGAATTTCGCGCCCGCGCCGCTGGCTGATTTCGAAATCGGCTAGCCGATATTGGAGATAGACGCGCAGAGAAGTGCAGAGAGCGCCAGATGGCGGCCATCACCGAACGAAAGATGAGATCATGCCCACCGGAATTCCCCCGCTTGATATCCTGCTCACCAAGGGGCATTTTATATTCGCGTTCGATTTCGGGCGCTATCTGGCCGCCGCCTCGGTCACCTTTGCGGTGGTCTGGTTGCTACGGCGAACGGCGATGAGGGCGCGCAAGATCCAGGCGCGGGAGGCCACGGCTGCCGACATGCGCCGCGAATTTCTACAGTCGCTGCAATCAGCGCTCGTCTATGTGGTTGGTGCCTGTTTCCTGATTTGGGGGCGCGAGGTCGGGCTGCTTCATTCGGTGTTCGGCGAGGGCTTTGGCCTTGGTATTGATCTGCTAATCCTGGCCGGGATCATCATCGCGCATGACGCCTATTTCTACTGGTCGCACCGGTTCATGCATCATCCCCGGCTGTTCAAGCACTTCCACCGCGCACATCACCGCTCGATCACGCCGACGCCCTGGGCCGCCTACAGTTTCGCGATCCCCGAGGCGGCGGTGATGTTCATGTTTGTGCCCCTCTGGCAATTTTTCGTGCCGACACCGGGTTGGGTGATGTTCACTTGGCTGAACTTCCAGATCATCCGCAACGCTATGGGTCATGCCGGTTTCGAAGTCTTCCCGCGCTGGTGGCTGGATTCGCCGCTCACCCGCTGGATCAACACGACTGTGCACCATGACCTGCACCATAATGGCGGCTTCACCACCAATTACGGCCTCTATTTCACTTGGTGGGACAAGTGGATGGGCACCGAACACGCGAAATACCACGAGAAATTTCTCGAGGTGACGGGGCGCACGCAGCAAATTGAAGCGCAGGCCGTCGGCAAAGTGACAGCCTGACCGCGCCGATCCTTACGCAACTGGGTGATGGACGCAGGTTGGTGGAACAACCGCTAAGGGGTCGCTTGCTGAATGTCGGGTTTTGGGAAACAAACCTCGAATAGCCGCCATTCTCGACTTGAGAAGGGCAGTGACTGCTGCCTACCAGACCCGGTCGTTCCCGATCAGAGGGATGAACGTCCGCTGCCCCCGAAAGTTGCCGTGCGGCTCTCGGGACCCTCGCTCGACCCCGCTTGTGACCGCAAATTGGTGGTTAGCCGCCTCAAGAATGACCGTTGCAGAATATGTTCTCTACCGCTCTCTGCGAGCGGGTCGAAAACGACAATTACTTCAAGCCAAAGGATTCGGCCAAGTCAGTTTGCGTCGTCGGTATCGATCACAGGCACTTCTAGCGTGAGGCGTGTGCCTTCCGGCCCGCTATGAATGGCGAGCGCCCCGCCAAGGTTGCGTGCGCGGGTCTCCATGCTGGTAAGCCCGCGTCCCCGGCGATAGCCTTCAGGGAGGCCAGTGCCGTTGTCGCGGATGGTGATGCGGATCGGGCCTTCCACCGGAGACGCGCTCTCCACCGCGATCCGCTGCGCGCCCGAATGGCGCAGCGCGTTGGTCACCGCCTCCTGCAAGATCCGCAGCACTTGCAAGGTCGGGCGCGGGCCGAGGTCAATGGTCTCGTCCACCTCCGCCACGAAATCGAGCGCAATACCCGCCGCCTCGATCTGGCCGCGCACTCGGTGTTCGAACGATCGCAGGGTTTCGGCAAGCCCCTCTTCGGCCGAATCCATCGAATCGACGATCAGTCGCAGATCGGCGATACTCGCCTGCAAGCCCTGCTCGACCTCGACCGGGCTGGCCCCGCCGCTCCGCACCTGCATCATCAGCCCGAGCAGCTGCCCGCCGATCCCGTCATGCATGTCGCGCACGATGCGCTGCCGTTCGACCAGCATGACCTCGCGCTGGAGCATCTGCTTTTGCGCATCATAGCTGCGTTCCAGCTTGGCGGTCTGTTCGACCAGTTCCGCGGCGAGGATCGCGTTGGATTGCACCACGGTATGCCGCGCCTCGCTCGCCTGCCGGGCCAGTGACAGGATCATCGACAGGCCCAGCGGCACCCCGACGATTGGCGACCAGGGCAGCGTCAGCGGCAACGACCGGTCGAACAGCGAATGCAGCTCGAAGATGCTCCCCAGCCGGTCGAGGATGAAGAACGAGAAGCTGACGATCAGCACCAGCCGCTCGAACCACCAGGCCCAGCCGCCGCGTGCTGCCGCAATCGCGAGCAGGATCGAGGCAAGGGCGCACATGGCGCTGACGAACCAGAAGGAGGCTTGGAGCGTGGAGCCAACCAGCCGGGGCGCACTGGCCGGATCGAAATGCGCCCAGAGCATCGGCAACGCCAACAGCAGCGGCAGCACCAGCCACGCCCAACGCAGCACGCGTGGGGGTAGCACCCTCACCGCGCCGTCGCTCTGGGCATAATGCATCGCCGACAGCCCGATCCCTGCGCTGCTGACCAGATACAGCCATATGGTAATGGCAAAAGGCCAGCTTGGCGGGATGTAGGATAGCACCGCCGTTGACGCCGCGCTCAGCCCCAAGAGCAGCATGATCGCGTTGATCCGGGGGCGGTCTTCGCGCGGCCAGATGACCACCGCGCACAACAGCACCGTGAACAGCTGGATCGCGATGCCGGCCAGCGGGAGATCGAGCAGCATGAAGGTGCGCCAGCGGTGGGCGCCCGCCAGAGCATCAGCATCGCCAATGGCAAAGGTCGGGAAATCATTGACCGTGCCGGTGCTGCGCACGTCCAGCTCAAGCGTGTTGGCACCCTTCCGCAGCGCGGCAGGGGGCAGCGGCACGAAATGCGGGCCGACATTGAGGCTGCCTTGCTGGCGCGAGACGGTGACATCGGGCTGGGCGATCATGCCGTTCAGCCGGATTTCGGCGACATCGTCCCGCAGCGACATGTAAAAGCCTAGCGGTGCGTGCGGATCGGTCACATCGAAGGGGATGACAAAACGGGCATAGGCCGCGCCCGGCACCAGCGGAGCGTAATAGCCCTGCTGTTTCTGGCGCTGCGCAGTGAAGGTCTCGCCCGGAGCAATCACCCGGCGGTCTTCGTCCAACGCCTTGAGGGTGATGGCGCTGCGCTGATCAATCTCGGCAGGACGGGCGATCCGCTCCGCAAAATCGACCATTGGCCAGAACAACATCTGCGAAAACAGCAGGAATAGCCCGGCAAGCAGCGCTGTGCGCAGTCTTGGCGACAGGTTCATGCAGCCCCTCCTGATAGGCCGCAAGGCAGCCCTTGTCCAAAATGCTGTCCCCCACAGCACAGCATGTCAATCCGGCACCGCCCGGTAGGTTTGCAACCATTGATGCAGTGGTATCCCGTAACAGGACGGCATCTCAACCGCGTCAATCATCTCGAATTCGTAGCCCGTCCACGCCCAGCGCCGCCGCCAGCCGCACTTGCCATCGGAATAGGCGGTGATCATGCCGCTCGCCGGATCGAAATCGCTGTTGGGAAGGATCGGCAATTCGGCCGGGCGGCCCTGTTCGGGGCGCGGCAGCATGAAGGGCGCAAAGCCCCGCCCAGGTGTCTCGATCAGCCACAACCGGCGCGGCGCGTAGGGATTGCCCGAGCAGCCGACGGCGAGCAGGAATTGGCCGGTCGAAAGCCGATAGCGGGCGCGCAAGGGATCACGTGCGACGAGATCCGCCTCGGGGCACAATTGGGCGCGGGCGGCAAGAACGCCGGCCGCGATCCCGGTCGGCATTTCGAGCGCGGTTTCCTCGCCTCGCACCACAGTAATGCGCGGCAGCGAAGGTTCGGGCGGAACGGTACGCGTTGGCCTTGGCCCCTTGGCGAAGATCGCCGTCACCGTGCCGCGGCGCTGCTGCACCTCGTCGATGTAACGCATCGCAGCGGCCAGCCCGCTAGTGGAGATGATCCCATGCATCGCTCCGTCGGCAAAGCGGGTAGCGGCGCGGCTGCTGGTGACGCTTTCCGCCATGAAGGCCGCGACATCGCCCGGGGCAAGCTCATAGCGCCCCGGCTCGATCTGGACGAGGCGATAGGCGCGCCCCGTGCAGTCGCCATCGCATTCGGTATAGACATGCAGGCTGGCGGGGCCGGGGCCTTTGCCCGCCTCACCCCAAACCGTGGTGTCGATAAACACCCGCGGGCGCGCGTCAGGCCCTGCCCGGCGCTTCACCCAAAGCTTGGGCATCGCGTAATCGCCCGGATCATTCGCTTCGATGCGCGCGACATATTCGCGCGACACGCTCAGCGCGGTGCAATTGCGGGCGTTGTCGCAGGCGACCGACCAATCGGAGAACTCGCTTACCTCGGGCGCGGTCCATTGGCCGGGCGACGAATCCTCCGCGCTCACCCCGCCGCCGATGTCGGCAAGCGCAGCGATGGCGCAGGCAAGGGCACGGCTCAGGGCGCTAAGCACGGCCCGCCATGCGCTGCCGCCAGCCACGCCGGATCAGCCACGCGCCAGCCAGCATCATCGCCGCAATCGCGGCATAATACTTGGCGAAATAGGCCGCCGACGTCTCGGCCTCCACGGTAGAGACCAGCTTCATCTTGCCCGGATCACCCGGCAGGAAGGTGACCGTCTGGCGGGACCCGACCGGGCTGGCCGCCTGTTCGGGCTGCGAGACCTCGAAAGTCGTCGTCGTCAGTGCAGGAAAGCGCGAGTGGGCAAGTCCCGCCCCCCTGGCCCATTCGGCATAGGGCGTGCGCGCCATTACATCAAAGCGCACTTCGAGAAGGTAGGAGGTGGTCGAACGGTCCCGCCCCTTGCGGCTTGTGCTGCTGTTCTCGCGGCTGTCATGGGCGACGACTTCCCCCTCGGCGACCACGCCATTGACCTTGAGCAGGGCGTGCTCGTCCGCTTCGGTGTGGATGATTACCAGCACGAAGGGCGCGATCAGGCACAGCGCCAGACCGATCATCAGCGTCAGTTCGCCTGGCTTGCCACGGTTTCGCGCCGGGAGCGTGTAGGCCGCGCCGTTCATGCGCTTGCACCCGGGACGGGGAGCGGCATCACCTGCGCCGCCCCGCGCAGCGCCGAGGCACGGCTGATCCGCCAGCCGATCACGGCAAACACCAGCATCGCTGCCAGCGACATGACGATGCCGGGGTAATAGCTGGCAGGGTCGAAATCGCGGATGCCCTCGATCAGTTCAGGCCCGTCCCCGCTGTAGGGTGTGTCGACCACCACAAAGCTGTCACCCACCTTGGTCGTCTCGAAGGCGGCGTTCGACACCCAGATGACTTCGCTGAACTCCGAATCCGTCATCGGATTGCCCGTCGCCGGCGGGGCGGAGGGAATGTCGGCCTGCCCGGTATAATCGGCATATTTAAGGCCGGACTTGGGGTTGAACCGCACCGTCAGCACCTGGATGTCGGTGGTGCGCGAGCGGCCCTTGCGGGTAGTGGTGGCCAACGTATCGCGCTCCATCCCGATCACCACAGCGCGGGACACCGTGCCTTCGGCGCGGTAGCGGTCGATGAAGGACTGGTCCTCCTGCATCCGCATGAAAAACACGAAGGCGATGATCAGCGCGAGCGCAGCGCAGCATTTGAAGACGAGGCCGATCCACGGCCGGGCATTGGCATTCATATGACGTCCCCCCTGTCAGATGGTGGTCAGGGAACCCCTACCCTGTTGGCCGGAAGGGGCGCATTCCCTCCATCTGAGGGGGGTGCTTCGGCGTAGCGCCAGCTGGTCGGGGACCAGACCTTGGGCCAGTAATCATAGGGCACCGCACGGCACCGGGTGTAGCGGCGGTGAAGGATCATCTCGAAGGCCTTTCCCGAAAAGCCAAACTTGACCCATTGGCCACAATCGATCCGATCCATGCGGGGGAGTTGCAGCGCCAGCAGCGAATCTACGCCGAACCCGGCATAATCATGGCGGCGGATTTCTCCGGCCGTGTCGCGCAGTTCGAAGTGGATCGGCTCGGCGCCGTCGGAGTGCATGAAGATGTGGTTGCCTTCGGGACATTCGGCGATCCACAGCCTGTGTTGCGGGCCGATGCTATAAACGAAGGGCCGGTTGGGCAGCGCGCGGTTGGCGCAGGCGTGCTCGACTGTGTCGGGCACCGCACCCAACTCGGCAGTCTCGGCGCGTAGCACGGTGTAATGGTATTCCTTGAGCCACTCCGCACGCTCGGCATCGGTCAGGCGCGGGCGGACGGGGTGTTGCAGACGGTCCATCCGGCGCATCAGCCGGTCCAGATTGCCGCGCGGGATCCGGGCGATCACCCGCTCCCCGTTGTGCACCGCTGCCCCCGGCCAACGGCGCAGCGCGGCAATGATGGCGGCAGCGCCCTCGGGCGAGGCGCGGTAGGCTCCGTCGGCTTCGCGCTCACCAAAACCGAGCGGCAAGGCCACTTCGCGCCGCAGCCGTCCGCGCGGGATCAGCCGCCAGTGATCCTCCGGAGGCGGCACGGCGAGTGCGCCCGTCGAATCGAGGAACGCCATGCGCAGAAGCGGTCGGGCATCGTGAGCAACCCCGCGATCGATCATCACCACCGCGCGTACTCCGACATGATTGCGCGGCGGGGTGACCACGCCGATGATCTGGCAGACAAGCGAGGCGTTGCATTGCAACGTCCAGTCACCCGCATTCACCGGACGATCAAGCTCGCGCAGATAGTCCGGCATTTTGTCACCGGCGCTGGCAGGGTCAGCCATGACTAGCAGCATCGGACCAAGGCACAGGGCGGCAAGGCGCACGTCAATTGTCCGTTCTGTAGCGGATACGGTACATGCACACACCCCTCAAGATGCTGATTTCCCATGGTGCTTTCGGCCTATCGCGAAAACGATCATATCCCCTCAAAGGAGGGGGTGGCCCTGCCGCGCCTACTCGCGGTCGATGCGGATCAATTTGGCCTGAATCGCTTCGAACACCGCCTCGCCGCGCGATTTGACGTGCAGTTTGCGGTAGATGCCCTGCACATATTCGGCGACCGTATAGGGCGAAAGGTTCATTACCCGCGCCGCTTCCTTGCGGCTTAACCCGCGCGCGAGATATTCCAGCAGCTCGCGTTCACGCGGGGAGAGGTGCGGTGCATCAGGCCCGGCAGTTTCTGCGACAGGTTCATCGCGCACAAGGCTCAGCAAGTGGCTCGCGGCGCGCGCGCTGATCGGGGTCTCGCCCGCCAGCGTCGCCCGGACATGAGCCAGCACCATGTCGGCACTGGTATCCTTGAGGATATAGCCATCCGCGCCGGCCTTCAGCGTGCCGAGCACACTTGCCCGATCCTCGAAAACGGTGAAGACCAGAACTCGGCAGGCCGGCACCTTGGTGCGGATCGCCTCAATCACAGTGATCCCGTTGCCATCAGGCAGGCCCAGATCGAGCAGCGCCAGATCGGGCATCAGATCGACCAGCGGCAGGCCATCGGCCAGCGTGCCTGCATCGCCCACTACCGCGATATCCCAGGCCGCCGCCAGCGCCCCTTTGGCATAGCTCCGCAGCCGCTCGTCATCCTCGACGATGATGACACGGGCCGGACGCGGCGGTGCCTCGGGGGCGGGATGCTGTGTGCCTTGCGCCATGGTGTTGCTCGTGGTGCCCTGAGGTCGGGGCCTTGTCCACTCTCCGGTGGCACTATCGCCTTGCTCGACCTCAATCTCATCCCCGCCAGATGAGGGGATGGCCCGCACGTCATCATCGCCGCAACATGGGAGCGTCAAAGCCACACGGGGAGGGCATCATGCGCAAAATCTGGATCGCAGCTTTATCATTGGGGTGCACGGCGCTGGCTGGGACGGAAGCCGCTGGGCAGGATCCGTTCAAGCGGTTGCGTGATGTGATCGGCAAACCCGCGCCCCCCACACGGGAAAGGCCCACGCGCCGCCCGCTCCCGCAGCCCGCCGTCGGTCCGGCACAGGCGTCGTCCCTGCAAAGCAGTGGCAGCATTCCCGATCAGGGCGTCCACAATGCCGTCCACGCCGCCCATCAGAGCCAGATCGTGTTCACCCGCCGCGATCTCGGCATCGGCGCAATCACCGAAAGCGACATCGCGACTGACTTTACGTTGGGCGAACCGATGTTCTTCCGCGTCTTCACCGAAAATTCCGCCGTCAACGCTATTGCCGCCGCCAACAGCGTGGGCGCGCGCGAGGTCTATGCCGACGGCGTCCACTATATCGCCCGCTTTACGGTGGGCGGCCAGACCTTCGACACCGACATCTTCCCTTGGGGCAATCGCAAGGATCACGAGACATGGACTACCTGGCGCGGACAATTCGTCAATCCCGGCAACGCACAGCTGACGCCGGGTACCGACGCCTTCCTCGAACTGCTCTCGCGCGCCATAATGGCAGGTGTGCTGAACCCGGGGACGCACACGGTGACGATGGAGGTGATCCCCCAAACAAACACTGAGGCTCAGACCAAGCTGAAAGCGGACGTCGTTGCCAAGGGTAGCTTTACGCTGCGCGTTCCGCCCGGCATCTTCAAAGCGGGCAACACCGCAGTCTGCGGCGCAGGGCGCGGCGGGGCCGGAACCGCGGCGACCGAGGCGCGCGCGCTGAGCGAAGCCAAGCGCTATTGGGACTGGGCCGATTTAACCCCGGTCAAAGCGGTCGCGGTTGGGCGCGAATGGAAAATCACCGTCAATGAGCTAACCAGCGTGCCCATCGAACGCGCGACCGACGTGACGATTATGTCGCGGGGCGCGAAGTATTGCGCTGCACACCGTCACACCGTGACCGAAGCCTATGCGGGCGGCGGCACCTTTGCGCCCGGCGGGCTTTCGGTGAACTTCACCCCCGGATACATCCCCTGCGGTTGCCTCAATTGAAGCCCGCTCATTTCAAGGAAACCTCTATGAAACAAACGCTTGCCACCTTGCCGCTGATCGCCATTCTGGCTGCCTGCGGGCAGGCCGATGGAGAGCTTAATCCGGGCAACTGGAAAAGTACGATGGCCATGAGCAAGTTCGACATCCCCGGCGCGCCCCCTGAAGTCGCAGAGCGTGCCAAGACGATGCTCGGCCAGAGCCAGACCACCGAGGCCTGCATGAGCGAGGCCGAGGCCAAGGCCGGGGTGCGCTCGATGTCGAACTCGATGCAGCAGGGCGACTGCACGATGGAGGATTTCAAGCAAGGCGGCGGCACCATGTCAGGCACGATGGTGTGCGAGGGCACCGGCGGCGGCTTCGGCGCGCCCAAGATGGCGATGACTGGAACTTACACCGCAGACAAGGTGACAATGGTCATGGCGGGCGAGATCGCCGACGACAAGCTGCCCGGCGGCAAGGCCAATATGGAAATGAGCCTGACCAGCGAACGCACAGGCGAATGCAAACGCTGACCGGCAGCTTTCAGGTACTGCCATCGTCTACCGCAATGGCAGGAAGTGGGTGGATTCCGGAATGTCTGCTTCGCGAACCGCCCGTCACGCCTCCCGCCAAGCTCTGACCCTGTCAAAGTTCCCAGCTTCCATGTCAGCAGCATTGATCGAGACATAAATTAGCCCAAGGGCGCCACAGATCCACCCAGTCGCTGCGTCTGAGGCAAGCTGGAACAGTAGGATGTGCCCTTTTTTCAGCGGATCGCCATAGACCGTGTCGATTTGCCCGCCGAGCTTGTGGGGCTTGTCGCATTCGAGATTTCGCAACCGAGGCTCGAGATTGGCCACCATATCCGGGTCGAATCCATCGGCCGAGGCCGGCGGACTGACATAAGTGTCGAGCACCTCCCAAGGCAGGACTCTGTCGAGGCTGTCGACGATGTCGAGCGGGGCGTTGTCGAGGCGCTTGGCCAAGGCCCGCGCGCGCACCACGCCGCCGACGTCGGGAGAGACCACCATCAGCTGCTGATCGCCGTAACTCGCCTGAATATCTGCCGCCATCATCCCGGCGGCACAGAGATTGTCGGTCGGGATATCAAAGTCGCCTTGGTCGGACCGTGGAGCCGATCCAACAGCGAGGGCAAGCGCACCAGCCCCCAGCTACCGATCAGCGCAAAGGCGCCGCCGAGCACGATCAGCGTGCTGACGATCAGCTCGGGGAGAGAAGCGCCGCCGATCATTCGAAGATGTCCCCGCGCAGCAGGAACTTGGTGTAGGCCTCCGTTCCGATAAAGCCGACCACCGCTCACAGCGCATACCTGATGATGTTGCTGAGGAACTTGGCGACCGTCGGCTCGATCCGGGTGTTGCTGGTCAGCGCGAGGTCGGCCCATTTCGACAGCAGCCGGGCGAGGATCACCCCGATCACCAGCACCGCCACGGCGCCGGTCAGGTAGGCAAGGTTCACCTTGAGCCACAGCCACGCCTCTTGAGCGACGTTGATGTCGTCGGAGCGATTGACGATCAGCGGGGTAAGCTTGGGTGGGGATGATGTCGCAGTCGCTCGCACCAATCCGGACTTGCCGGGGTAGCGCTGGGCCCACCCGGCAACGCCTACGGGCCTCTAGCGTTCAGCGCTTGGCCGCGCGTGAGCAGGATTGCCACTCGCACGGCGCCGCCGCATCCTCGCCCGGGCCGGCCTGGCAGCGCGGCTAAACACGCTCCGCCTGGTCTGCGGATTCGCGAGCGGCACACAGGCCGGGCAAACACAACGCGGCCCGTGCGTTGGCTCTCTCTCCAGTGCCATAAGGTCAGGAGCGGTCGGTGCGGCCGTTCTGCCGTTGCGGCCGCTTTCGGTGCCGATAGCGATTTGCGGTCAAAGCGTCAGCCACCAGCAGTGCTGGCAATCGCTGCAACCAGCGCCAGGATCCCGCCGCTCAGACCAGCCAGAGCCCCAAACATGAGATCGGTGCTGGGGCCGCCGACGGACGTGCCCCGGGGGGGGCCGTCAAACATGGTCGCCGCCCATGGCGCCAGGGGCCGGGCCGGTTCGGCCGATGGCGGCGCCGCGCGGAAGTGTCCCAGCTTGTCGAAATGGTCGGCAAGAAGGTAATATGCCGTCACCCGGTGGGGCGAGGTGGTGTCGCTCATCCGCTCGCCAACTGCGCCGATGGCGGAGTCGAGCACGGCGTCAGGATCGGACAGGCCGAGCGTCTTCTTGCAGAAATTTTCGCGTACACCGCGCGTGTCGGCCGGATTGCCGAACGACACCAGCGCCGAGTCGCGGGTTTTGAGCGCAACAAGATTATGACGCACGATCCCGGCGATCGCGCCGTTATCGGCACTGGGAACATAGCGCTTGACGTCATCCGCCCAGTCGATGGCTCGGGCTGCATTGGACATATCGACCTCCTTCGCTCCGTTAAGGAGCCCAATTGTTGTCGATCCCGAGGGCGTTCTAGCAGAGGTTCGGTGCAAGCCCAAATCTTTCTCGCACCTCCACCTTAATTCTGTTTCGCCAGAGACCCGGATGGGGCCCGTTGGCGCTCTCGAGAGGGGAGTGCAAAGCCAACTCATCCGCTCACAGGAATGGCCATACACATGGCATTTCGTCCGCTCTACGACCGCGTCGGCGTCATTTCAGACTGCCAACGAAGAAATGAAATCAATACTTTAGTGCCATTGGAAGGGCAAGTTTTTCAACAGAATCGGGTGGAGAGCTGCCTTTATTTCACGCGGCGGGCCGACAGCATCGGCCATCGTCTGGCGCAGCGCATGATGATTGGTGAAAACGTGACGCCGGCAGGCGCTCGTCCACTCACGGTCGTCCCGTGAGACCACCACCGGACCGGCCAGTACCCCTTGGGAAGGCGTGATCGGTGCCAACTTTTATTGACATTGCAATATGTTCAACAAAGTTGACGTTTGTCCTGTAAAGTGCAACATTGAATTTGCATCAGGCCGCTTACCCGACTCGATGCCTATGGCCGTATTCGCAATTTTCTGATGCGGTTCATGGAGAATTCCACATCCACGCTAATTGCATCCCAAGGGAACAAGGCTGGGGTCATTACCGAGTTTCCGCGAATGCCGTAACCGATCAAGGAGGTTCGCCACATGGCAGGTGATGACACAATGGTTTACCCAACAGGGCTGACGGAAGCGCAGGCCCTGGAAATCAACGACGGGCTGAAATGGGGGACGCGGATTTACTTCGGCATCGCCGTTGCCGCTCATGTGCTGGCGTTCGTTTTGACGCCGTGGCTCAAGTAAGGGAGGCCAGACGATGAAAGAAGGTCGTATTTTCCTCTATGTCAGCCCGAATGTGATCATTCCGATCATGTTCCTCGTTCTGGTGCTGGCGTCGCTCGCGGTTCATTACTCCATTCTCAGCAACACGACGTGGTTTGCCGATTTCTGGCAGGGAGCCGCTGTTACTGCCGAGGCTGCTGCAGCACCGGCTCCATAAGGCACAGCAGGTCCGCAGGGGCCTGAGGCTTGCACATTCCATCCAGCCCGCAAGGGCGGCGTGGACCACCCAACACGGAAGACCCGGCCCGCAAGCGCCGGGTCTTTCTTTATGTGCCGCAGACACGGGTTCATCTGGAAGCCGAAGCCAGCGCGCCCGCAGGCACATTGGCGGAATCGCTCAGACGCGCGGCAGCAGCCCGGCCTGTTCCTGCGGGCGGCGCAGCAGCGGCACCATGATGATCAGCGCCGCAGCCAGCAGGACCAGTTCCAGCACATAGACCAGAACATAGCCGGAGATCGCCGGGGGCCATCCTTCCACGATCACAAGGCCGCGGGCGAGGTCGCGCACCGCGCCGCCGATCGCCGCGCCCGCTCCGGCCGCGGTTGCCTGAACCGCGCCCCATGCCCCCAGCGCCATGCCGACCTGCCCCTTGGGCGCATCGCGCATCGTGGCGGTCAGCGTGCCGTGGCCGAACAGGCCGGCACCGCATCCGATTATCAGGACGCCGACCGAAAACAACGAGACCGATTGGATCGGCGCTGCGACAATGATCATTGCAAAGCCGGGCAGGCCCATCAGTGCGCCCGCCCCCGCCAGCCTGACCGGATCGCTGCCGCGGCTGAGGATCTGCGATGCGATCGTGAAGCCCACCAGGCTGCCCCCCGCCAGAATCGCGGTTAGCCGCGTTGTCATGCCCACCCCGAGGCCGAGCGCCTGACCGCCATAGGGCTCCAGCAGCACATCAGACATGGTGAAGGCCAGCGTCCCGATCCCGATCACGATCAGGCGGCGCAGCGCCTGACGCTGGACGATGAAGCTGTCCCAACTTTGGCGAAACGTCCCGGCCATGGCCGCCGGATCGGTTGGCGGCGGGCTCGAATTGAGCGCCTCCTGCTTCCATGTGGCGACAAGGTTCAGCAACACGGTGACCACGGCGCAACCCTGGATCACCTGGATCAGCCGCCCGGGAGTGAAATCGGTGAGAAAAGCGCCGAACGCCAGCGCGGAGACAATCGATCCCAACAGCAGGCTGACATACATCAGCCCGACAACATTGGCCTGCTGGTCCTCGCGCGCCAGATCGGTGGCAAGGGCAAGGCCGACCGTCTGCGTGATATGCACGCCCGCGCCGACCAGCAGGATTGCCACCGCCGCGCTGATCTGACCGATCCATGAAGGCCAGGCCGCCGATTGCAGCGCACCGCCGAGCACCAGCAGTGCAAAGGGCATCAGCGCCAGACCGCCGAACTGGATCATGGTGCCGCGAAAGATGAAGGGCACCCGGCGCCAGCCCAGCGCCGAACGATGCGTGTCGGAACGAAAGCCGATGAGCGCACGAAACGGGGCGACCAGCAGTGGCAGGGCGAGCATTACGCCAACAATCGTCGAGGCCACTTCAAGCTCGACGATCATCACGCGGTTGAGCGTGCCGACCAGAAGGGTCAGCGATATTCCGACCGAAAACTGGATGAGTGAAAGCCTGAGCAGGCGAGACAGCGGCAGATCGTCACTTGCGGCATCGGCAAACGGCAGCAGCCGCTTGCCCCAGCCCATCCAGAGCGACATCAGCTTTTTGTCGAACTGATTCACTACCGGGCCTTCGACCTTGAATAATTTGCACCTAGCGTCGGCCAACGGCATAAATGCCGCAACTCAGGTCCGCAATGGGGTCGTTTGCTGAATGGCAGGAATCTGCCAGAAGCAAGGCCAAGCCGCCATTCGCGGCTCGATCTGAGCAGTGACAGCTGCCGACCCAGAACCTGTCACTCGGTTCTGTCGCCTCAAATGTCTGCTGCTGGTAAATTCGGACATTTGAAAGTTGAACTGGGGACGGCAGGAAAGTCCCAAGACCTTCCGGCAGCTCCCGACCAGACCCAGTCATTCCCGATCATCAACGATATCGTCTGCTTCCGCCGAAAGCCGCCATTCCGTTTTCGGGATCGCGAAATGACCGCGCCCATGACCGCAGCTGGGTGGAAAGCGGACTTTGCCCGCCATTATTGGCTGCAAGGTGCGGCCTCATACTCGGTGCGGTTGACCACATATTCCTGGCCGTTCCAACGGATGACCGGAAAGCAAAATCCTGGGCCTCCAACTTCGATATCGGGCCAACCCTCCGCACCCTTTGTTTCAAGGAACCTGGGAATACCGATACGCTCGTCCAAGATGCGCCATGTACCATCCTGCCGCTGCGAGACGAGGTTAAAGCCATAGCCTGTCATCCCAAAACAGTAGGTGCCCCCTTCGGTTACAATGGCGTCAAAAAGGCCATCGCCGTTAAAATCGCCTCGCTCCATGATTGTGCCAGGTTCATAACTAACGGTCCCGGGATCCCCGCACTTACGCCATGATCTGTCGGAAAGCTCAAAACCCGCTGCTTTGAAGATCTCGTCATCAGGGACTGATCCGAAATTCTTGCTCGGTTCACTGTGCGGGCTTTCCTGAGCACAGGCAGCCTGGGGGAGCGCAAACGCGGCGAGTAGCAGTTGGATGGATCGCATGGGTAACCTCCGACTTCGACGTCAGCCTGTCGAATTTACTCCTGAATAGGCACCATAACAATTCTGAACCTGCAAAAGCTGCGTCTGCTCTCGGGTCGTTAGTCACCCTCCCAACCAAATACGTCTTCCAATCCGACATTAAACACCTTCGCAATGCGAAAGCCGGTCTCAAGGCTGGGTGAATAGCGCGCCTGCTCGATAGCAATGATCGTATGGCGAGAAACTCCGACCGCTTCTCCCAAGGCTGCCTGGCTCATCTGGCCATGAGCCTCACGGAGTTCACGGACCCGATTGGTAATTGGGGGTGGCTTACCCACGACTCAAACTCTTGATCGCAGCAGGAAGATCTGTGCGCCGTAGTCGGCGATCTGTCCGAGAATGAGTGATGTAAGCACGATGTGAAACAGCTTCATCCCATCTTGCGAGATCATAAACATGCCAAGGCCCACAACTACGCCGGTTGCCAAGACATATGACGAAAAATGTGTGGCTTTTTGGATCACTAACCGTTCGCGTTCGTCGACGGGGCTAGAGGCTTCGCGAGGCGAGATTACGGCAAGCACAACCTGCGCGGCTATCGACACAACAATGGTGCCAAGCACAAAGGGCACAGCGGCAAATGACGGGGGCACACCATCACCAATCACCAGCTTGAGATAAAATCCGCCAATCAGGATAAGTGTGCAGCCCATCACCCAAGCAGAGCGTTCGCGGAATGACATCGATCTCTCCCATGTAGAATATCTTCTACATAGATGACACCATCATGCCTGATGTCAAATATTTTCTACACCCTGTGCTCGGGTGCATCACTCGCCGCACCGTCCGCAACGGGGTCGTCACCTGAACGGCAGGAATTTGCCAGAAGTGCGGCAAAACCACCGTTTGCGGTCCGCGCTTAGCAGTGACGGCTCCCGACCCAGACCCGGTCACTCCCGACAGCGAAGTTGAATGTCTGATTGCGCCAGAAGCCGCCCCTCCGTTTTCGGGATCGCGCTTCGACACGAAGCACTTTGCGGTCCCGGTGGGAAGAAGCGCGTGAGCTCGGTCATGTAAACCTGATCTTGGATAGGGCGCTGATGCCAGAAGGCTGACAAATAGCTTCCGGGACGATTACAGGACGCGGACGATATGAAGGCCGTAACTCTTGCTGGTGGCTAGACGTTACCACCCTGGCTCGGGCATCCGGAAGGTCGATGAGACAATTTCTCAATCGCGTAACCTCGAATATCGGCGCCACAAAGGACGCCGTACATGGTTAAATACAATTCTCCAGCCCCACGCGCACGCGCTTGCCGAAGAACATTATGCGCAGCCCGTCATCCATCACATTCCCGGCTGCTTCTCCGATCGCTTTGCGCTCGGCGTAACCAGGCTGCTGCGCTTCTCCCCAGCCGATAATCCAGCACAGCGCGAGCGTCCGCGCGCGCAGATAGGGCACTGATGGTTTCGTTTGAGCGCTTTTGGGCTTCGCGATCAGCAAAGTCAGCGTTGTGGTGCGACACAACGCCAATCCGCGACGAGATATTTGGGTTGGAGCGTCTCGAGCAGCATGCTGTTACCCTCGCAGAAGCGCAGACGGTAACAGACCGACCTCCGGCCGTATCGGGGCTGCGCGCCCGCCTCGATGACAATGCAGTCGTTCTGCTGGCTGCTTACCGCACAAGCGCCGTCGAACTCGAAAATGATCGTGATGTTGTGCCTGCGGCTGAATGGCTGCTCGACAATTACCATCTCGTCGAAGCGCAGATCCGCGAAATCAGAGAAGATTTGCCTCCCGGCTTTTATCGCCAGCTGCCCAAGCTCGCCGACGGCCCATTCGCGGGCTATCCGCGCGTCTTTGGTCTTGCGTGGGCATTCGTTGCTCATACCGACAGCCACTTCGACCCTGAGACGCTCAAATGCTTCTTGGCGGCGTATCAGCGTGTACAGCCGCTTCAAATTGGAGAGCTTTGGGCGGTCGCGATCACCTTGCGGATCGTGCTGGTCGAAAATCTACGCCGATTAACCGATCGCATTTCAATTGGACTAAACGAGCGCCGAGACGCGGCCTCATTGGCAAGTCGGCTGATTGATGAGGGGGCAGGGCGGACCGCGCTTGATGCAGACATCGCCGCACGGGCGGTGGCGCCCTTGTCCGAGCTGTTCGCTGCCGAGCTTGCAAAGCTTCTGCGCAGTCAGGACCCGCTGACCACGCCCGCCCTGGCTTGGTTGACGGAGCGGTTGGCTACGCAAGGCAGCACGATCGAAGACGTCGTCCAACACAGTCAGCAACGGCTTGGCGCATCGAACGTTTCGGTGCGCAATGTCATCACGAGCATGCGGTTGATCTCCGACATCAATTGGGGAGATCTGTTCGAAAGCGTCTGCCTTGTCGACGCGGCCCTGAACACGGACCCTGGATTTGCGGCAATGGATTTCGCGAGCCGCAATCTTTACCGCGACGCCATCGAGGCGCTTGGGCGTGGTTCGTCGGCATTGGAACTCGAAATCACGGATCGTGCACTTGTGGCGGCACGAAGCGCGGCCGCAGGGCCTGCCGCTGATCCCGGCTTTCATCTGATCGGACAGGGTCGCCGGGCGCTCGAACAAGCGATCGCATTCCGCACGCCGCCGCGCCTCAGACTGGCGCGCATGACTGTTGCGCTCGGGCTCCCCGGCTACGGCGCTGCCATCATCCTGACCACCGCAATGCTGTTGGTTGCAAGCCTATGGATCATTGCGGCACCGCCGACATGGCTGCTGTTGGTCTTCGCGATCGCGGCGGTGTTGCCTGCCAGCGAAGTCGCGACGGCGCTCGTCAACCGCGCTGTCGCATCGGGCGTCGGCGCGGTCATGCTGCCGGGTCTTGAACTTGCCGACGGCATCCCACCCACACTGCGAACGCTGGTGGCGATACCGACGATGTTATCGAGCGAGGCCGATATCCTCGAACAGATCGAGGCGCTCGAAGTCCATCACCTTTCAGGCAGCAGCGGCGACCTTTCGTTTGTGCTGGTGCTCGATGGCGTCGATTCGACCACCGAAGTGCTGGCTGGCGATGCCGAAATGCTGGCCGTCGCGCTCGCCGCAATCGATGCGCTCAACGAGCGTTACGGTGAAGGCCCGGCGGGGCAGCGGTTCTGGCTGCTCCATCGGCGCCGCGTCTTCAGTGCGAGCGAAAACTGCTGGATGGGTTGGGAGCGCAAACGCGGCAAGCTGCATGAAATGAACCGGCTGCTTCGCGGTGCGGATGACACCAGTTTCATCCCGGTTAGCGGGCGTCCGCCGCAACTGCCCGATGATGTGCGTTACGTCATCACGCTTGATGCCGACACCCGGATGCCGCGCGACGCTGCGGTGCGGCTCGTCGGCAAGATGGCGCACCCGCTGAACCAGGCGCAATTTACGGCGGACGGACGGCGGATCACGGGCGGGTATGCGATCTTGCAACCGCGCGTCACGCCCTCGTTGAACCTTGGCAACGACGGTTCGCTCTTTCAGAAGATCTCGTCGGGTCCGGCTGGCCTCGATCCGTATGCTGCCGCGATTTCCGACGTCTATCAGGACCTGTTCGGCGAAGGGTCGTACACGGGCAAGGGCATCTACGACGTCGATGCATACGAAGCTGCGCTGGCTGGCCGTGTGCCCGATGATGCCTTGCTCAGCCATGACCTGTTCGAGGGCGTTTTCGCGCGCGCGGGTCTCGCGTCCGATGTCGAAGTCGTCGAGGATTTCCCATCGCGGTACGACGTTGCGGCCATGCGCCTGCATCGCTGGACCCGCGGCGACTGGCAGCTCGCACCGTGGGTGTTCGATCATCGCAGCGGGCCACAAGCACTCTCGCCGCTCGGGCGCTGGAAGATGGCCGACAATCTGCGTCGATCGCTGCTCGCCCCTGCAACTGTTCTGGCGTTTGCAACCGGACTGTTTCTCACAGATGGGCAAGCCTGCTTGGCGGCAGGACTGCTGTTCGGTTCGATCGCCATCCCGGCGCTGCTGCCCGTGGTGTTTGCACTTGTGCCACGCCATGCCGATATTCGGCTGCGCAATCACCTTGCTGCTCTGGCGGACGATCTGGGGTTGGCAGCGCAGCAGACTGGCTTTGCAACCGTCACGCTTGCCGACCGCGCATGGCGGATGGGCGATGCGGTGATCCGCACAATCTGGCGACTTGCCGTAACGCACCGCCATATGCTCGAATGGACGACGGCAGCACAGGCAGGCCAGCGTCCTCGGCTCGATGTGAAGGACAGCTATCGTGATATGGTCGGCGGGCTTGCGCTGGCCCTCCTCGTCCTGACGGGTGCCGCTTGGCTCACCCCAACGACTGCGCCTCTGGCATTCATGGTCGCGACGCTCTGGCTGGCAGGACCGGCGGTAGCATGGTTTGCCAGTCGGCCGCCACGGGGGCGGGAGCGGGAAGTTCTCGCGGCCGATGATGCCACCAGCTTGCGGCAAACGGCCCGTCGAACGTGGCGATTTTTCGAGACCTTTGTGACGCCGCTCGAAAACGACCTGCCGCCTGACAATTTCCAGGAAACACCGCACCCTGTCATCGCGCATCGGACATCGCCGACAAACATCGGGCTTTACCTGTTGTCCGTTGTCGCCGCGCGCGATTTTGGTTGGTTGGGAACCCTTGACGCCGTTAGCAGGCTCGAAGCGACGCTAGCGACGATGGCGCGCCTGCCGCGACATCGTGGTCATTTCTTCAACTGGTATGAAACACGCGACTTGCGTGTCCTCGAACCTGCCTATGTCTCGTCGGTCGACAGCGGCAACCTTGCCGGCCACCTGATTGCACTCGCCAATGCCTGCGAGATGTGGCGCCAATCGCTGATATCCCCGCATGCCCGCTCGGGCGTTGGCGACGCGCTTGATCTGGCATGCGAGGCGCTTGCCGAAAACCCGCGTTCGCAACGGGCCATGGCGGGACGTTTGAAGGACATTGCCCGGCAGCTTGTCGACGGCGAGCCACTTGCAGTCATTGCCGATGCCGCGACGCAAGCCGCAGCAGATGTCCCAGGCAATGCTGACGATCTATCGTTCTGGTTAGAGGCGGTGGTGGCGACGATCCAAAGTCACAGCCGCGATCCGGCTGCATGCGATGATCCGGCAGCAGCTCTCGAGGCGCGGTTACAGGCGGTAGCAGATGCTGCACGTTCGATGTCGCTGGCAATGGACTTCGGTTTCCTGCTCGATCCTGATCGCAAGCTCATGTCGATCGGCTATTCGCTCACCGCCAATGTTCTTGATGGCAGCTGCTATGATCTGCTGGCCTCGGAAGCGCGATTGGCGAGCTTGTTCGCGATCGCCAAGGGCGATGTGCCGACAGCGCACTGGTTCCACCTCGGACGCGTCGCAACCCCGCTGGGGCGCGCATCGGCACTGATCTCGTGGTCGGGGTCGATGTTCGAATACCTGATGCCATCCTTGGTCATGCGAGCACCCGAAGGCAGCTTGCTTGAACAGACCAACCGTCTGGTGGTCGACCGGCAGCGCAGCTACGCCCTGTCTGTCGGAGTGCCGTGGGGAATTTCCGAATCCGCCTACAATGCCCGCGATTTGGAGCTCACCTACCAATATTCGAATTTCGGCGTGCCCGGACTTGGGCTGAAGCGCGGGCTGTCGGAAAATCTGGTTGTCGCGCCCTACGCGACGGGTTTGGCTGCGATGGTCGATGCCGAAGCGGCTGTGCGCAATTACGAGCACCTGACCAAACTTGGCGCACTGGGCCGTTACGGCTTTTTCGAAGCGCTCGACTTCACCCGCAGCCGGCTGAGCGACGGCGCCACTGTCGCCATCGTTCGCAATGTCATGGCGCACCATCAGGGGATGACGATCGTTGCGATTTTCAATACTTTGCACAGTGGTCGCATGCGGGCCTATTTCCACCGGGAGCCGATGATCCAATCATGCGCGCTGCTTTTGCAGGAGCGCATGCCGCGCGACGTCGCCATTGGGCATCCACGCGCCGAAGAAGTGAACAGCGCCGCAGCCGAGGCGATCTCTCGCAGCCCCGCGGTGCGAACGCCGTCGCCGGTCGATGGCGGCCCACCGGTCACCCATCTTTTGTCCAGCGGCGCTTACGCGATCATGGTGACCGCCACCGGCAGTGGATATAGTCGCTGGCACAACCTTGCGATCACCAGATGGCGAGAGGACGTGACGCGGGACGACTGGGGAAGCTTTGTCGTGCTGCGCGACGTCGCCGGTGGACCCGCATGGAGCGCGACTGCGAAGCCTATGGTCACGCGTGCGGATAGCGATTCGGTTGTCTTCGCCGAACATCATGCGACCTTTGTGCGGCACCATGGATCGATGACGACCACCACCGAAGTGATGGTCGCAGAAGACGGAGCTGGCGAAGTCCGGCGCGTGACCCTCACCAACGCGGGTCGCCGAACGCGGATCATCGAGGCGACGTCGTTTGCGGAGCTGGTCCTGTCGAATGCCACCGCGGACACCGTTCACCCGTCGTTCGCCAAAATGTTCGTCGAGACCGAGTACCTCGCCGAATACGGCGCACTGATTGCGACGCGTCGGCCGCGCGAGCCCCATGAACAGCCCGTTTGGGTTGCGCATCTATGCGTCGTTGAAGGTGATGCGGTCGGCGAGCAAAGTCATGAAACCGACCGTGCGGCTTTCCTGGGCCGTGGGAGAGACCTTGCCAACGCACAAGCGCTGGTCGCCGGTGCCCGTTTGTCGAACTCCGTCGGCACCGTGCTCGATCCTGCATTCGCGCTGCGCCAGCAGGTCCGCGTTGCGCCGGGCAAGCTTGCACGTCTGGCGTTCTGGACGCTCGTCGCGGCGTCGCGTGAAGAGCTTCTGCAGATCATCGAGCGCCATCGCGACCCGAGCGGGTTCGAGCGCACGCAGACGCTCGCCTGGACACAAGCCCAGGTTCAGCTTCGCCACCTTGGGGTTTCACCGAACGAGGCAGGCAACTTCCAGCGGCTCGCCGCGCCTTTGCTCTACAGTGACCCGCGCTTTCGACCTGCAAGCGCCACGATCGAGCGCGGGGCAGGGTCACAGTCGGGGCTTTGGCCGCTGTCGATTTCCGGCGATCGACCGATCATCGTCCTGCGCATCGACGACGTGGAGGATATGGGGCAGGTCCGCAAACTGCTCCGTGCAAATGAATATTGGCGAATGAAGCGCCTCGATGTCGATGTCGTCATAATCAACGAACATGCGGCGTCGTATCTGCAGGACCTTCAGTCCGCGATCGAAACAGCGGTGCGGAGCGATGCTACCGCGCTCGAGCGTCGCGGGACCCTTACCTGCGGGGAGGTACGAGTTCTCCGAGCCGACCTGATGGCAATTGAAAGCCGAGAGCTGTTGTTGGCGGTGGCACGGGTCGTGTTGAGTGCGCGGCGCGGCCCGCTCGACCAGCAGCTCAATCGACTGTTCTCGCTTCCAGTGCAGAAATCCATCCTCTCAAGTTCGCGGTCTGGCGCGCTTGTGCCGTCCGCGTCGGCGCCCGTTCCAAACCTCGAATTCTTTAACGGCATTGGGGGTTTCGATCGGAATGGAACCGAATATGTCACGGTTCTCGAGAACGGAGCATCGACCCCGGCCCCTTGGGTCAATGTCATCGCCAATCCTGAATTTGGCATGCAGGTCTCAGCCGAGGGCAGCGGCTACACTTGGGCACAGAACAGTCGCGAAAACCAGCTGACGTCCTGGTCGAACGATCCTGTGCGCGACCCTCCAGGCGAGGCGATCTACATCCGGGATACCATGAGCGGCGCGGTATTCAGCGCAACCGCGCTACCCGTGCGCGACGCGGGTCGTTATGTTGCGCGCCATGGCTTTGGCTACAGCCGCTTCGAGCACGAGGCCGATGGGATCGCGGTCGATCTGCTGCACTTCGTCCCACTCGCCGATCCGCTGCGAATATCGCGGGTGCGGCTGACCAATCGTTCGGATCGCGCCAGGCAGCTCTCGGTCACGACTTATGCCGAATGGGTGCTTGGCACCGCCCGCGGTATGACGGCGCCGTTCATCATCACCGCGCATGACGCCCAAAGCGGTGCGCTGACTGCCCGCAATCCTTGGAACGCAGGCTTCGCTGACCGCCTCGCGTTTGCCTGTATCTCCGCGCGCGAGATCAGCTGGACGGGGGACCGGACCGAGTTCTTGGGCCGCAACGGCGCGATGGCGGCACCGGCCGCCCTCATGAGCGCCGCTCCGTTGTCGGGACGCACTGGTGCTGGCCTTGATCCGTGCGCGGCGCTGCAGTGCGTGATCGATCTAGCGCCGGGCGAAAGCGTGGATGTGGTCATCTTGCTGGGACAGACCAGCTCGCTCGAAGCGGCGCGCGAGTTGGTTGTGCGCTACGGTGCCGCCGATATCGATGCCGAGCTCGCCAGGGTGACGGAACATTGGTCGGAAGTGCTCGGGACGGTTCAGGTGCGCACACCCGACCGCGCGATGGATATCATGCTGAATGGCTGGCTGCTTTATCAGACTATCGCCTGTCGGATCTGGGCGCGTGCCGGATTTTACCAGGCCAGCGGTGCCTATGGGTTTCGCGACCAGCTGCAGGACGGCATGGCACTGTCGCTGGCGAAGCCCGAAGAAACGCGACGACATCTTCTGCGCGCAGCCGGTCGGCAATTTCCCGAAGGTGATGTTCAGCATTGGTGGCTTCCTCATACGGGACAAGGCGTGCGCACGCGCATCTCGGACGATCGTATCTGGCTGGCGTTTGCAACCGCGAACTATGTCACGACCAGCGGCGACGACACCGTCCTTGATGAAGTCCTACCGTTTCTGGACGGGCCGCTGCTTGTTCAGGGCGAAGCTGACAGCTTTTTTCAACCGTTGGTGAACGACGAGACCGCGACGCTGTTCGAACACTGTGCGCGTGGTCTTGATCAGTGCCTCGAGCTGACGGGCGCGCTCGGCTTACCGCTCATCGGCAGTGGCGACTGGAATGATGGCATGAACCGCGTGGGAGCGGATGGGCGCGGTGAGAGCGTCTGGCTCGGGTGGCTGTTGATCCGCACGGTGGCGATGTTCGCCCCGTTGGCCGACAGCCGCGAACCCGATCGTGCCCGGCGTTGGAGGGCCCATGCCGAAAGCGTGCGCGCGGCGATCGAAGCGACGGCCTGGGACGGCGAATGGTATCGCCGTGCCACTTTTGACGATGGTGCCTGGCTTGGCACATCAACCGGCAGCGAGTGCCAAATCGATTCGATCGCTCAGAGCTGGGCGGTTCTTTCCGGAGCTGCCGAGCCGCTGCGGGCACGCCAGGCAATGGCGTCGTTCGAAGCAAAGCTGGTACGTCACGATCCGGGCCTCGCGCTGCTCTTCACGCCTCCATTCGGCATCGCCGAGCACGATCCAGGCTATATCAAAGGCTATCCACCGGGGCTGCGCGAGAACGGTGGTCAATATAGTCACGCTGCTATGTGGGCGATCCTTGCCTATGCGGAGCTTGACGACGGCGATTGCGCCGCCAACCTGTTCGCGCTGCTCAACCCGATCAATCACGCACTGACCGAGGCCGACGCAGGCCGTTACCGGGTCGAGCCCTATGTTGTCGCTGCCGACGTCTATTCGGTTGCGCCGCATGAAGGGCGCGGCGGATGGACGTGGTACACTGGCGCTGCCGGTTGGATGTACCGTGCCGGAGTGGAGGGCATCCTCGGCATCCGGCGCGCTGGCAAGAGCGTTACCTTGGCTCCGGTTTTGCCTGATAGCTGGCCCGGTTTCTCCGCGACGATTTCGGTCGGCGCAACGCGCTGCTTAATCACGGTGACGCGCGGGCCGAACGCTCTCGCCAGCCTCGACGGCCTTTCGATTAACACAGTGAGTTTCCCGCTCGACGGCCAGAGCCACAAGCTCGATCTGCAGATCGAAACGGATGCGGCTGACATGGCGTTGAACCGCACCCCGGCGAGCTAAGCCATCGCTGCGGTCACTGGCCGACGCGGCGCATACTCGTCGCTGCCTCCGCGCCAACCTTGGCCAGGTGCGTGCGGCGGCCTGTTTCGGCGTATCCGACCGGCTTTCGCCTTCGCCGGAAACGAGCTTCCAAACGCTTGGCGCAGGACAGATTTCCCAAGGTGTCCCTTTATGCAGACCCACGAAATGCATGAATATCAGCTATTGTCAGAAGTTGACCTTTGGCAATCCGACTAGGAATGACTGTTTTGTCCCAAGAACTTCCGGCAGCTGTCGACCCAGACCCGGTCATTCCCAATCAGAGCAACAAGCGCCTGCTTCCGCCGAAAGCCGCCAGGCGGCTTTCAGGTTCGAGCACCGCCCCCCTTGATGACTGCAACTGGGTGGAATGCGGAAGTCTTCTTCACCCGGCATGGCCAGACTATTCTGCTTAAATGGCCTTTAGGAACGCCGGAACTTCTTGCTCTTGCATCATAGCTTCACCGCGCAGCAGCCAGACCTCCTTCCAGTCGAGCCCATGTTCGCTGCATTCCCTTTCGACCAGCGTCGCGTCAGTCTGGGCAAGCGCGATGAAGTTGATCAACTGGGTGAACAGGATTGACCGGCCCCCACTGAGTGGTCCGTGTTGATTGTTAGTGCAAGATTGCCTCCTGCGCCATGGCTGGCCGCAGGTG
>NZ_WTYB01000003.1:0-579 GCF_009828055.1 Erythrobacter ramosus
CACCTGCGGCCAGCCATGGCGCAGGAGGCAATCTTGCACTAACAATCAACACGGACCACTCAGTGGGGGCCGGTCAACGATGCTCCGGTGGCGGTGGCTGATGTGGCTGCGGCGACAGAAGGCGCTGCTATCGTGACCGGTTCGGTTGCGACCAACGACAGTGATGTCGATGCGGGCGCGACGCTGACTTATGCTGTGACTGGGACGGTGCCTGCCGGCCTGACCCTCAACGCCAACGGCTCCTACAGCTTCGATCCGTCGAATGCGGCCTATAACTCGCTGGCTGCTGGTCAGACCCAGGTGCTGGTGGTCAACTACACCGTCAGCGACGGGACTGCTCCCCCGGTAGCCTCGACCCTGACGATCACGGTGACCGGCACCAATGATGTGCCGGTGGCGGTGGCCGATGTGGCGGCTGCGACCGAAGATGGCGCGGTGGTGACCGGCTCGATGCGTACCAACGACAGCGATGTCGATACGACCGATGTCCTGACCTACACGCTGAATGCGCCGGTGGCGGGCCTGACGTTGAACCCGAACGGCACCTACAGCTTTGATCCGTCGAACGCGGCGTATCAG
>NZ_WTYB01000003.1:589-89631 GCF_009828055.1 Erythrobacter ramosus
TGAATGCGCCGGTGGCGGGCCTGACGTTGAACCCGAACGGCACCTACAGCTTTGATCCGTCGAACGCGGCGTATCAGCAGCTGGCGGCTGGTCAGACCCAGGTGGTTACGGCCAACATCACTGTGAGCGATGGCAACGGCGGGGTTGTCCCGACGACGCTGACGATCACGGTGACCGGCACCAATGATGTGCCGGTGGCGGTGGCCGATGTGGCGGCTGCGACCGAAGATGGCGCGGTGGTGACCGGCTCGATGCGTACCAACGACAGCGATGTCGATACGACCGATGTCCTGACCTACACGCTGAATGCGCCGGTGGCGGGCCTGACGTTGAACCCGAACGGCACCTACAGCTTTGATCCGTCGAACGCGGCGTATCAGACGCTTCGCTCTGGCGCGACGCAGGCGGTTACGGCCAACATCACTGTGAGCGATGGCAATGGCGGGGTTGTCCCGACGACGCTGACGATCACGGTGACCGGCACGAACGATGCGCCGGTGATCACGTCGCCGACGACTGGGTTGGTGTCTGAAAACGCCCCCAACACGACGGTGGTGTATGACGCGAACGCAACCGATGTCGACGCTGGTGACGTGCTCTCCTACAGCATCAGCGGTGTTGATGCGGCTGCATTCAATATCAATGCAGCCACGGGTGAAGTGCGGTTGAACGCACCGGCGAACTTCGAGCGTAAGACGAGCTACTCGATCACAGTGACGGCTACCGATAACGGGACCCCGGCTCTGTCGGCTACTCGGGCGGTCACCATTTCCGTGGCGAACGAAATCGATGTCCTGTCGATCGACGGCCTCGGTGCGACCAATGCTGCAGTTGTGGTCAATGCCGGAATTCAGGCCGGTGACGTGACGGACACCAACTTCCGGTTCGACGAAACTTCGGGCGGGTTTACCGAAGTCAACATCATCGCCTTCGGCGCCAACGACTTCATCCGGTTCGGTGGGTTGGATCCTAGTGACTACACCTTCCAGAACGACGGGAACGGCGATCTTGTGATAAGCCGTCTAGATGATGACGGGAGCACCACCAATCTCATCACTCTCGTCGGTGTGCTGAATGGCATCAACACTCCGATCGTGACCGAGGCAGATGCTGAAGCCGCTCTTGCTCAGGCCTTCGGGGCGGCTGGCGACTACTTCCGGGGTTCGGCTTCGCCGCTAGCTGTGGCGATCGCTGGTTCAAGCACGGTCAACGCAGCAGGTGCGAAGGTGACCTTCACCGAAGACCTCGCCGGACCGGAAAGCTCGATCATCATCAACAACTTCAGGGCTGATGATATCATCCGGTTCCTGAACGGGCCTGCTATCGAAGTCAGCTTTGGCACCGATCCGAACGATGCCAAGGACCTGCGCATTGACTACTTCGATCCGGACACGAACCAGGCGAGCGTGATTATTCTGAACGATGTGCTAGACGAAAATGGTCCGGCCATTTTCAGCGAAGCAACTGCGGAGGCGGCCCTTGCGGCCACCCTCGGGGCCGGGGACTACTTCCAGTTTGGTTGATTGAATTAAAAACAAGTTTGTCTTTTCAAGAAGGAAATTGAATTATGGCACGGGTTACTCTTGGTACGGGTGATACGATCACTGTCGGGGGCGTTACCGAGATTTTCGGGACGTCGGGCGCTCAGTCGGTCACCATTCTTGACGGTTCGACCGTCACTTTCCGCAGCGGCTTCAACACGGGCGGTGACTCCATTCGCCTGAACGGTCGGGCTTCCGACTTCCAGGTGTCAATCTCCGGGTCGAACGTGCGCCTGACCAGTGCCGTTGATGGTATCACGATCGTGATCCCGGTGGGGAATGTCGCTAACACGCTGGTATTCGACAACGGCGACACCCGCTCGCTGTCGTTTGTCAACGGCGTCCCGACCCTCGGCACCCAGACGATCACGGGCACCGCAACCGCGCTGACCGCCGGTCCGGGCGTGTACAGCGTCGCTGTTACGCCGCAGCCCGGTGTGACCGGCACCGAAGGTGACACGGTGACCTTCACCGTGACCCGCACTGATACGTCAATTGCCAATGAGACCCTTCAGTTCACTGTTCAGGGCGACACCGCGAACGGCACTCTGCCGGCCGCAGTTTCTGGCCTGGACTTCACGGCTGCCAACACCCCCATCACGTTTGTGGGCAATTCGGCGACGGCGACCTTTACCGTCGCGCTCAACGCCGACAACAATGTGGAAGGTATCGAAGGTTACCGCGTCGCTATCCTGAAGGGGGCGACCACTGTCGCTTCGACCTCGGCGCTGATCCTCGACGCCAACAATGTCGGGCAGACCTTCTCGCTGACCACCGCGCTTGATCGCATCGGCACCGGTTCGCAGCTGGATCTCATCGGTAGCGAAGGCAGCACCAACACCAATGGTCAGGACACCATCGTCGCGACCGTTGGAACGATCAACACCTTCGACAACATCAATGGCGGGCTTCAGCGAGACCTGTTCATCGTCCTCGACAGCGCGGCTCCGTTCACGTTCGCGCCCAACTTTACCAACGTGACCGTCACCAACGTCGAAGCGCTTGAGTACACCTCGCAGCGCGGTCTGTTCAACGGTACGATCGACACCCGCGCTTGGACCGGTCTCGTGAACACCGAGTTCAACCTCGATAGCAACTTCGATCAGACTTTCACGCTTGCCACCACCACCAATTCGGACATTACCCAAGCAGGTAACGGCGACGTTAACGTAATCGGCGGCGGCGGTTTGTTGACCATCGAACAACTCGGCAACGGCGATACCAATGTCGGCACCACCGGTGCGGCCAATGCTTGGACTTCCATTAGCGTTGATGGCGGCGACGATGTCACGATTGTTGACAACCTTGTCCAAGAACTCACCACGGTTGTTCTGAGCGACTTCGACGATGACGCGACCCTCACCGGTACGGCAATCACAAGCGTGACGGTTCGTGACCTCGACGGCGGTTCGGTTGATCGCGATGTGACGCTCACCAACGCCGCTGCCGTGGCGGTGACCCTCAGCAACATTGACGTCAATGATCTCGATGTCATCCTGCAAGGTTCCGGCCGCCTCACGGTAAACGGCGATGGCAGCGTGGACGGGCTCGACGACATCACTGCTGGCAACAATGTCACGGTGAATTCGACCGGCGGTACGTTGGTGTTCGACGACATTTCGGCGGGCGGCAGCGACCGCACCGTCACCCTGAACGCCACCGGTGGCAACCTCATTCTCGATGATCTTACGGCTGGCGATGTCATCGCCGTCAACATCACCGGCACGGGTTCTGTAGCACTCGACGTGGTGACCCAGTCGGGTGACGCCACGGGCACCGTGATTACCTCGACCAACACCGGCGGTGTGACCATTGGCTCGCCGCTTGCTAGCAACACCCGCTTCGCGGGCGCTGCCAGCAATGGTAACGACACCGTTGCTTTCAATGGCACGGATCGTTCCAACAGCTTCGGTGGTGGCAACGACGTGGTCACCTTCAACGCGAACGCTTTTGTCAACATCGCCAACAATGGTGACACGGGTTCGTTTGACGGTGGCGCCAACCGCGACACGTTCCGCATGGAATCGAACAACGCTAACACCTTCTCCGCTACGGCGCAGGCTGTGAGCAACTTCGAAGTGCTGGAGCTGCTCGCCCAGACGGTCGCCAAGCATGATACGATCAACCTCGCCAACCTCGGCTTCAATGCCACGACCGGTTCGGACGTAATTTCGAACGTCGGAAATGGCTCGGTTGCCGAAGTAACCAGCGTCGTGTTCACGGGGCCTTCGGCATCGTCGGTCACTGGTATTGGCGACAAGGTCGTCTTCACAGGTCGTCTTGATGCTGTCACCGACATTGTCTTTGCCGACAAGACCAGCGCAACCGCTATCGCTACTGCTGTTCGGGCTCAGATCCTCGCCGACCTGCCGGGTGTCTTCTCGATTGTTCAAAGTGGTAGCACCCTGACGTTGACGGACCTTGTCTCTGGCGAGATTACGGACCTTACGGGCTCTATCACCTTCACGAATGCAACTTCGGTCGGGACTCCGTCGCTCGAACAGGGTATTCCGGTTGTGACGCTCGTCGAGGGCGTGACCCCTGTGACTGCCGTCTCTGAGCAGCAGACCCTCGTGCTTACCGACGTTTCTCTCCTCAACGGTCAGTCGATCACGATCTCGTGGGATCCGGACGGCGCTGGCGGGCTTGCTCCGCGCACCTTCACGTACCTAAACAATACCGGAGGCGCACTTACGCAGAACGGTGGCGCTCTTGCGGATGCCATCGTTGCAGCAGCAAATGCAGCCTCTCAACCAGGTCTTGACTTTGACGATGTTTGGACAGCCGAGCGTGTCGGCAATAATGTGCGGTTCACAGCGATTGGTGCAGCGCAATTTAACCCCTTCCCGTTCCTCGAAGCTGTCCCTGCGGACGGTAATCGTCCATTGATCACTTTGTCCGGCCTCAATGGTGGTGATGTGTTCGCGGTCCAGGAGACCCGCACGGGTGCCACTGGGGTTACCGGTGTCCAAGAGGTGCAGACGTTTGCGCTCGATGGTGTGGCCAGCGGTGAGGACACCTTGACGTTTGACGGTGTCACGATCACGTTCGTCGACGGATCGACCCCGGCTCAGCTCGCCGCGCAGTTCAATGCGCAGTACACCGCCTCAGGTCTCACCAAGACTTGGGAGGTGATCGCTGTGGTCGGATCGACCGTTACGGTCCGCTCACTTGCGCCGGGCAACCGTCCGCAGCTGACGACGAGTGACTTCGTCTTCGGCGACGACACCAACGCTGGAGTGCCGTCGGCCAATGTGAATGTCACCACTCAGGGCACCGACGACTCGGTGACGCTTAACAACTTCGTCTCGGGTTCCACTCTGACCCTGAACGCGGTTAATGGTACTCACACTGTGAACACCGTCACCGACACCGGTGCCGATGTCCTCAACCTCGTGCTTGCTCTCGTTGGCAATCATGGTTTGGTGACTGTCAACAATGCTGAAACTGTCAACATCAACACTGCCGGTAACACTGCTGCGGTCGACACTCTCAACCTGTTTGGTGGCGATCTGACGACGCTGGTACTGACTGGTGCCAACGGTCTCACGCTCGACACCAACAGCACGATCGTTTCCTCGGTCGATGCCTCGGCTCTGGGCGGCAAGTTCACCTGGGATGCCGGTGCGAACACGGTGGCCATCACGGTCCGTACCGGTGCTGGCGGCAGTGACGTTGACTTCACGCAGATGACGATCCCGGGTGGAAACGCTTCGGCCGGCACTGCGCCGATCACCTTCCTCGGTGGCTCGGGTAACGATGAAGTCACCACCGGTGACCTCGGTACTTCGCGTGGCACGATCACGACTGGTGCTGGCAACGATGTCGTCTTTGTCGGGATTGTCGATGGCGGTAACGACTTCTGGTCGATCAAGGACTTCGATGCGTCGAACTCCGCTGGTCCGGCTGGCCGTGACGTCCTCGACTTCGCTGCTGCGTCGACCTTCCTCGGCCGTGACCAGGTGCTCGAACCGACTGCCATCTTCCAGGATTACCTGGATCAGGCGGCCCGTGGTAACACCATCGACGGCAACTTCGTTGCAGGCGGCGTCCGTTACTTCTGGTACGACGAAGACGGCGATGGCGACATCGATGCGACCTACGTGGTGCAGGACAACTCCAACAGCGAAGACTTCGTTGACGGAACCGACACTGTGATCCGCCTCGAAGGTCAGATCACCTTGACGGCTGACAACTTCATCTAAGCCGAACGATCATATCGTTCTGAAAATTGAGCGACGGCCCCCTAACGGGCCGTCGCTTTTTTCGTGCCTCAAGGCGAGATGCGTTGCGATCACGGAAAGTGAGGTCTAGAGAGCAATGACAAACCTCAGTATCAGCGATCAAAGATTGACGATTGTCTGAGGCCGTTCACCTGCCCTGAGGGCACTGTAAAAAATCTTGAAGGAATACCGATGTTGATTGAAGGTTTGGGCACTGCAACGATCGTTAACGGCATGATGCGGATTGAGACTCTCTATCGCAACGCCAAGGGCGCCGATGTATCCGGTCCGGAGCTGCTCATCCCGGTGGCGCGCGTTGCAGCAGTGGCCCAGGGCCTGCAGGTTCTCCTCGATCGTGCGGAAGAAGCCGCCAAGGCGCAGCCCGCAGACGCGGAACCGAATTGAAATTCGGCAAAGGGTATATTCTGATGAAGACATGTCTTGCCGTCTATGGGTGCGGGATATGAGATTGCGGGTCACGCCCGTAATTGTAGGCCTGTGCGGATCGTTGATCTTTGCCGGAGCGGCATTCGCGCAGTCTGAAGGAGTCTATGGTCCGCCCGTGCCCGCCGAATTGGTGCCGGCCGAGGTGCCAGAGCCTGAAGCATTGCCGGTCGGCATCCCGCTCGCGCTCGGGCAAGTCGTCGAAATCGCGGCCCGACAGCACCCTTTGATCATGCGGTCCATTGCTGATCGGCGATCAAGTCTCGCTGACCTGCGCGGTGCGAAGTGGCAAGTCTATCCGAGCCTGGCTGTCGAAGGCCTGGCGCTCGGCGGTGGGAACAATGTCGGCACTCAGAACGGGGTGGGCGCCAATCTCATTCTGGAGCAGCCGCTTTACACCTTTGGCCGGATCAACGGTACGATTGACCGGGCTGAAGCAGCCTTGGAGTCGAGCACCTATGCGGTTGTCGATACCCAGCAAGAGATCGCGTTGCGGACGGTCGGGGCCTATTACGATCTCTCACTGGCGACGCGCCGGGAGCTGATCTTGAAAGATGCGCTTGGTCAGCATCAGGAACTGCTGCGCACAATGGAGCGCCGCGTTGAGCAGGAAGTGTCGCCCGGTTCAGACCTCGACCTGGCGCAGTCACGAACTGCGCAGATCGAACAGGATCTGGCGTCGGTCGCAGGCCTGCGGTCGACCAGCTTTAGCCGATTGCAGGAACTGGTTGGCTACGCTGAGATTGAATTGGGATCGGTGCCGGAGTTTAATCCGAACCTGCTCACACCGACGGAAGATGAGCTCGTCGCCATGACGTTGGAGTGCAGTCCGCGGCTCAAGGCGCTCCAGTCGTTGCGGGCGGAGGTCGACGCCGAGCGGCGCGTTGCGAAGGCGCGGCTCTTCCCGCAGTTGTTGGCCCAAGCGAGCACCAATGAGATTACCGGGACACGCGCCGGCGTTGCGGTCCGCGTGCAGACCGGCAACGGCCTGTCGCAGTTCTCTGCGGTCCAGTCCGTTGAGGCTCAGATTGTCTCGGCCGAATTCGAATTGGCGACCAACGAGCGCGAGATCCGCGAGCTGATGCGGACAGATTATCTGACATACATTTCGGGATTGAACCGCGCTCTGGCTAGCGAGAGAGTCTCGCGCTCATCCGAATTGGTCACAGAGTCCTACAAGCGCCAGTTCATAACCGGGCGCCGCGGATGGCTCGATGTGATGAATGCCGTGCGTGAAAGCATGACAGCAAAGCTCTCCGAAGCCGATGCTGAGATTGGCACACTAGCCGCTTATTCGCGCCTCATGTTGCGCAGCTGCATTTGGCGGCCGACACCGATTGCTATGGAAGACAACTGATGACTGTCAGTGCAACATATAACATCTGCTCCGCAATCGACTTCCTGGCTCAGGCTCAGGGTAAGTCGCTTCCTCCCAGCTGGACAGATGAGATCGATGAGTCAGAGTTGGCCGGCGACGTCGCTGACATTGCCCGCGTCTGCAAAAAGATGGGTTGGGCGATACCCGTCCTTCAGCAGTCGCGTCCCAGGCCCGACCAGCTGCCGCTAATTGTCTACGATAAGAATGAGGGCTGGGCGGTCGTCGATCAGTGGGAAAACGAGCATCAGTTCCGGTTGCGGAACGGAGGGGGTCTGAAGGACTTCGATGATGACCTCGTCTTCTTTGATATGAACCTTCCTGATCCGCTTCAGGGCGGAAAGGTACAGACGGCACGGTCGATATTCTGGCAGGCTATTATGCGCCGCAAGCAGGTGCTTGTGTCGGCAGCAATTGCCACGATTTTTGCCAATATCATTGCGCTTGCTACGTCACTCTTCTCGATGCAGGTCTTTGACCGGGTTATCCCGCTAGCCAGCTATTCGACATTGTTTGTGTTGACGCTGGGGACGCTTGTAGCGCTCAGCTTCGATTTTGTGCTTCGTACAGTGCGCTCCCTCATGATCGAGCGTGAGGCCGCTGATATCGATTTTGAGGTGTCTGAGTACTTCTTTGCTCGGTCGCAGGCGCTGCGGATGGATACACGCCCGCCTGGCGTTGGCACTTTGGCCGCGCAGTTACGCGGTCTCGAGCAGGTGCGCAGCACCATGTCGTCCGGTTCGCTGTTCTTGATTGCCGACTTGCCTTTCGCGCTGTTCTTTATCGGGTTCATATATTGGGTCGGCGGGCCTGTGGCCTTTGTGCCGATCATTTCCCTGCCGATTGCTCTTATATTCGCGCTGATCTTGGCGCGACTGATCCGTAACGGGACCGATCGGGCTCAGGTCAGTGGGAACCGCAAGAACGGCCTTTTGGTCGAGTCCCTCGATGCTGTCGAAACGATCAAGGCGTCACGCGGCGGGTGGTTCATGCTGGCCAGATGGAACCGACTGGTCAGGGACGTCCATCACTATGAGGACCCGGTGAAGCGTACCTCAGCGGTCGCACAGTCGGTGTTTTCTATTCTTCAGCAGGTATCCTATATCGCAATCATTGCGGTAGGCGCGATCCAGGTTGGCGAAGGTCATATTACGTCGGGCGCTTTGCTTGCGTGTTCGATCATCGGCGGCAGGGTGAATGGTCCGTTGATTGCGCAGCTTCCAAACCTCATTGTTCAGTGGGGCTATGCCAAGTCATCTCTGGCAGCACTCGACTCGATCCTGAAGCTGCCGATCGAGCGTAGTTCTGGCGACAATTCGTTGCGTCCCGATGTTCTGAAGGGTCCGCTGATCGCTGATGGCGTACGGTTCGGCTACCCCGGCGCTCGCGAATCTCTCGAAGTTCCGGGGCTGGTCATTAAGGATGGCCAACGGATCGCGATCGTGGGTGGCATTGGGTCAGGAAAGACGACCCTGCTCAGGGTTCTGTCTGGTCTGTATTCGCCACAATCAGGGGCCCTGAAGTTGGGCGGCCTCGATATGGCGCAGATCGCTGATGATGTGCTTCGGAAGCACATCGGCTATCTTCCACAAGACTACCGTCTGGTGAACGGGACGCTGCGCGACAATCTGCTGATGGGTATCGGGTCCACTGACGATGAAGCCATTTTATCTGCCGCCAGCAAAACGGGGCTCGATCAAACGATTTCGGCGCACCCGATGGGTCTCGATCTTCCCATCCAAGAAGGCGGTCGCGGCCTCTCAGGAGGTCAGCGGACCCTCGTCGGCCTGACGCGATTGATGCTGATAAACCCTCACATGTGGATCCTGGACGAGCCGACTTCGAACCTTGATGCTAATTCCGAAGCGCAGTTCATGGACCTTATTGGCCGCGAATTGTCTAGTGACCGGACACTCGTCGTGGTCACGCACAAGTTGCAGCTTCTCAATCATTTCCAGCGGGTCATCGTAATGGCTCGTGGGAAGATAGTCGCGGATGGCCCGCGAGACGAGGTGCTGCGCAGGCTACAGGCGAATGCGGCAAACGTGGCTTCGAGCACCGTCCACCCGCTGTCTCGCGCAACTTCATAGTGTTCATGACGATAATTTAACTTTAATTAGTCCAGAGATATTATGTTACAAAGATTCCGCCTGTCTCACATTATCGTATTGACCATCGGGCTACTGATCATAGCCTCGATCACTTGGGCACGGTGGGCGGAACTCGATCAGATTACGCGGGCTCCGGGTACCGTTATCCCTATTGGGCGGGTTCAGATCGTCCAGAGCGTCAACGGCGGCGAGATTGCGCGCATCAACGTGCGTGAGGGTGATCAGGTCCGTAGGGGTCAGGTTCTCGTCGTCTTGAGCAAGGTGCGGGAAAAGGCTGCGGTCGATGAAGCTCAGGGAAAGGTCGCCGCCTTGCTCAGCCAGCGGACGCGCATCGACGCAGAGTTGTTCGACAAAGCGCTGGTCTTTCCGGCCGAAGCCCTTGCGTACACGGACTTCGTTCGCAACCAGACGCAGCTTTATCAGCGCCGGCGTGAGGCACTCGCGGCGGAGCTTTCAAGCTTGGCGGAAATGAAGGCACTGCTCAAGCAGGAGTTGGATTTGAACCTTCCGCTGCTTAGGACCGGTGACGTTGCACGCGTTGAAGTCATTCGGATGGAGCGTTCCATTGTCGATGTTGAAGGACAGATGTCATCCATCAGGCAACGATACATCCAGGAATTACAAACAGAACTAGCGCGAACCGAAGAAGAACTCGTCACAGCTCAGCAGGTTCTCGCGCAACGCAATGATGCTCTTAAAGTTACCGAGCTTGTTGCTCCGACTGACGGTATCGTGAAAAACGTTCGGCTCACCACTGTAGGGGGAGTTTTGCGTGCAGGTGATGAAGTTCTGCAGATTGTTCCGACCGGGGAAATGCTTGTCGTAGAGGCAAAAGTGCCACCGCGCGACATCGCCTTTGTCAAGGCAGGTCAAGCTGCGTCGATCAAATTTGATGCATATGATTATAGCACTTATGGCCCAGCCTCGGGGAAGGTCACCTACATTAGCCCGGATACCCTCACGGCAGAGGGGGCGGACGGTAAGCAGGAAGTTTATTACCGGGTCAGCCTTGAGGTCGACGTATCGGGAATGCGTCCAAAAGAAGCTGGAGAGAGGATTGTCATTCAACCCGGTATGACAATCGTAGCTGAGATCAAGACCGGTAAGAATACCGTGTTCGATTATCTCACGAAGCCCATCACCAAGACCTTCTCCGAGTCCTTGCAAGAAAAGTGATCATTGCGACCCGTGGGGTTTAGTGGCGCCCACCGTCGGGAAAATGGCTCGCTGGGAGTTTGCCAGCGGCCCATTGGTGCCCTTGAGCCATGTTGCGCCAAATGATCTCAACCACGGATCCTTGGCCAAGCGGGACGAGTGCCTAGCCTTGTGCGCAGTTAACGGTCGGACAGCGAATCTGAATTCTCGCTAAATGCTATGAGCGCGTCCTCGAGCACCTTGATCTCTTGCATAAGAGACATGCCCCATTCCGTAAAAACCACTCCCTTCCGGGTCTTTTGGAACACGGGGGATGGTGAGTTCTCTTCAAACCGTCGGCACGTCCGGGATACATTCGCGATCGAGGTGTTCAATGCCATCGCAGCCGCTGTGATTGAGCCTGTCCGCCGGACCATCGAAACGATTTCAATTTGGCGCAGCGTCGTTCGACGCTTGAACTGATCAATTGATCGCTCGGCCTTCATGCTTTTCCCCACTCTATGGGTGAGATGCTTCCCGATCCCGCTCGAAACAGCTCTAGTGGGTTACAAGCAATAAGAACATCATTGAATGTAATCAGATCGGTACATGAGTTTTGTTGTGTGGGCAGGTGTCAGCCTGACCATAGGAAGGCAGAGCATTTCGCTGAGAGGGCGGTTCCCGATCAGAAGAAGCATCGGTTATGAGCGACGCGCTCGGCCTGTGCAGCTGTGCTCCGTTTTTGGCAGGATTGGGCAAGCGGAGGCCGTTCAGTTTGCGCAAGCATTAGCCGAGCCGACGCGTGCGATCTTGTTCACTGTTCCGGAGCCGTTGAGCGATAGTGCTTCTAACCTTGATGATCTGGTGGTGGACACCGCCCCTCGATGTCAGTTTCAAGCATATGCCCGATTCAAAAGCCTGCGATGAGCGGCAACGACTACGTCAATATACGTAGGGCCGTCTAGGATCAGTCAGGCTGCTTCTTCGCCGTTTTACCTCCACTCCGCATTTCGCTGTGGTCGTTGGGCCATTCGTTGCGCCGGTGAGGAATGGCCAGCATCCTACAGCGTTTCGAGCGCCGCGAAGTAGCGTGTGCCGGTGCTTATTCGATCAGTCAGAAAACTAAGCTCTTGATGCTAGATATTTTTCCGCTAGTATAGATTGGTCGAACGGCAGTCGTCTTGCTTTGCGTGATAGCATCATGAAGACAAGGGCTGTCTAGGGACTTAGACAATAATGATTTATAGTTACATACGAACACAAAGGATGTGAATGAGATCATTTCAATCCAGGTTGTACTAAATTGTTATACACTATCAGATCCCTTAGGTGTGTTAGTCAAATTAACTCACTTCTGAGGGGCGGGTCGCAAAAATGTAAGTGGTTGTAACAAAACATGAACAAGGCAACATTGACGCTCACGATAGCGGACATAGAGGCGCTTAGCCTCGTCGCTCGTGAGGAATTGCAGCAGCTGTTTTTTGGGGCGCTTGAACAAGGTGTCTCAAGCGCGTTCGGGGTTCGGTCTGAGCCGGCCGAAGCTATCTCTGAGTTTTTGGAGGGGCCGGCAGACTTGACCGTCGCGATGTGTCGCAGGTTGATTGCCCATCCTATTCACGACAAAAGCCTCGCGATCCTGCGAACGATTGCGCAGAATGAGACGCCGAGGTTCCGCATGGCAGACATCTTGGCGGCAGCTCCTGATGCCAAGGAGCCCAATGACCTCCGCGGTGCCTGGGCCGGATTGTCTCGGCGGACCCGCACTATCCTCTCGAACGACGAGGCCGAGTTCGTGTGGTGGGAAGGTGAATTGATTTACGATGACGCCCACAAATATGTCGATCGGGTTGGCCGCGTCTCCGTAATCACTCATCAGTCGCTTAGGACCGCTTTGGGTATCCGTTCCTAGCGAGTGCGTACCGGATGGAGGTCATGCGCGCAGCAATTGCGATCATGCCACCGGCTCTTTAGCGGGAAATGCATAGGCTAGTGGAAAGCGGTCGATAGGTTGGGTCGAGGTCATGCTCAGACCCGGGAAGCCTGCGAGCCCTTTCCGCTACGCCAACGCTTCGCCCGAATTATTCGTTGGCTCTTGATGTGAGCTAAGCGGCCAAGCGGATCGGCGAATGCGGGATGTACGGGTGCGCGGTGGCAATCGGCAGTGCGATCCACAACGCCTGCGCCGCACACTTGCGGCACATCCCATGCCGCCTGACCGCGTCATTGCCACACTACAAACCAACGGCCTGGTGCCGTGCGTCATCCGCCATCTGCGTCCTCTGACGAGAATACCAAAAGCAGGATAGGATCTGGCCTCACGTCTCGTGCGATAGGGCGGATTGCCGCGGATTTCCCATGCCTACCGTCTGTCTGATGGAGCGGTGTGCGCAAGTTCTGAAGCGGTATCCTTGCGCCGAGAGCGCAGCTGATAATCGAAGGAAGTTTCTTGCGTCTGACATTAATGACTGCCGCCATCCTGTGCTCGTTCGGAATGCTCGGCGCTTGCGGCCCAAATGGGGCTGGCGAGGGTGCACAGCCCGATCAGACTTCCTCCACTGTTACTGCGGATAGCAACGGCGCCGACTCCATGGCATCGCGTGATCCAGGTAAAGGCGAAGTGGTTCAGAGCGACGATCCCGATACCGAATTGCGCCCCGTCATGCAGGCGCAGGTTGTGCTGGAGAGGCTTGGTTTCGGACCGGGCGCCATCGACGGCAAGCAAGGCGTGTCGTTGGTGAATGCGCTCAAGGGTTTTCAGGAAGCCCGCGATCTGCCCGTGACGGGAACGCTTGACGACGCGACACGGCTGTCGCTCGCCCAATGGGACAACATTGCTGCAACCCGGGTCGTCACGATCCCGAAGGCTTGGGGTGACATCCCGTTCACGACAATGCCGGCCGGCGCCGCGCAACAGGCGGAATTGTCCCATCTGGGATATGAAAACCTCGTCGAAAAACTTGCGGAGCGGTTCCACACGACCCCTGAAGTGTTGGCCCAGCTCAATCCGGGCGGTCAGGAGCCTCGCTTTGCGCCGGGACAGAAGCTGCGCGTGCCTAATGTCGGGGCCGACTGGATCGATGCGTCGCTGGTGGACAACAAGGAATGGCTGGAAACCCTGCGCTCTCTCGGGGTGGGAACCGGCCAGCCGGATGTTGCACGCATCCTCGTTGACGAATCCGAAGGCTGGTTGAAGGCCTTCGACAAGCAGGACCGGCTCGTGGCCATGTTCACGGTCACGACCGGATCACAGAACGATCCGCTACCGCTGGGCAATTGGGAGGTGAAAGGCGTGGCTTACAACCCGCCGTTCGCGTTTGATCCCAAGCTGTTCTGGGATGTTCCCGACAGCGACGAGAAACAGCAACTTCCCCCAGGGCCCAATGGCCCGGTTGGTGTTGTCTGGATTGATCTGTCCAGGGAGCATTACGGCATCCACGGTACGCCCGCACCAGAGACGATTGGCCGCGCGCAGAGCCACGGTTGCATCAGGCTGACGAACTGGGATGCCGCGCGGCTTGCACAAATGGTCAGCGGCAGCACCAAGGTCGTGCTCCAGAAGTAGAGCATTACGGCGGTTGCGGGACGTCAGCCGGCAAGGTCTTTGAGCAGGCGGTACCAGTGGTCGAGCCCGCCATAGAATGCATCGACCGACAGCCGCTCGTTAAGCCCGTGCGCGAACATGTCCTGCGGCCGACTGGCAGCGCCCGAGATCGCGACGGTGGCATAGCCGCGGGCGCGGTAGTGCATTCCATCGGTGCCGCCCGATTCCATATAGGGTTGGATCGGCAGGCCGGGATAGCGCGCGTCGATGGTCTTGCGCAGCGCCGCCATCACTTCGTCCGGAACGGCGGATTCCGGGCTTTCGGTGACGTCGGTGACAAGCTTGAACTGCACCTTGTCATTGGCGATCACTTGCTTGAGCGCAGCCTCGGTCGCGGCGGCTCCGACGCCCGGAAAGATCCGGCAATTGACCGTCGCAGTCGCCGATTGCGGCAGGGCATTTTCGGCATGGCCGGCCTTGAGCATGGTCGCCACGCAGGTGGTGCCGAGCGTGCCAACGGTTTCCGGGGTGGCGCGCAGCACAGCAATCGCCGCTTCGTCGGCAGGATTAGCGGCAAAGGCCCGCATCGCAGTCCCCACTTCGCCGGGCGTGATCTGTCCCAGCGCGCCGAGGAAGGAGCGGGTGAGCGGAGTCGCCTGCACCGGGAAGCGATAGGCGGCGATCTTCTGTATAGCGTCGGACAATTCGTAGATCGCATTGTCTTTGCGCGGACGCGAGGAATGGCCGCCGGGGTTGGTCACGGTGAGTTCAAAGGTCGCGAAGGTCTTTTCCGCCGCCTGCACTGCCATTGCCAAGGGCTTGTTGTCGGGCGCGAGCGTGATGCCGCCCGCATCGGAATTGAGCACATAGGCCGGGTCGATGGTCTTGGCGACATAGTCGGCTTGCGCCCGGGTCGAGATCATCCCGGTCTCCTCGTCGCCTGAAAACACCAGATAGAGATCGCGCTTGGGCGCCCAGCCTTCGCGCTTCAGGCGGATGAAGGTCTGGGTGAGGTTGGCGATGCCGTACTTGTTATCGGTCGTGCCGCGCCCGAAGAAGAAGCCGTCTTTCTCGGTCACGGTGAAGGGCGGGAGCTCCCAGTCTTCCGCCAGCGCGTCGACCACGTCCATGTGGCCGAGCAGCACAATCGGTTTGCGCCCATCGGGCTTGGCGGGGGCAAAACGGACGATGAGGCCCTGCACGCGTTCGCCATTGCTGTCGTAGTCGCTGACCATGATGTCGACATCGGTGAACCCGGCCTGCTTCAGCCGCGTGACCAGATAGGCGACCATCTCGGGGGTTTTGGCCTGCCCGCGTGCCGTGCGGATGGCGATGATGTCGCGGTAGATGTCGAACGCCTGCTGCTGATCCGCGGTCAGCGGTGCGCGCTCGGCCGCGTGGGCGGTGCCGCCCGATGCGAGCACGCCAGCGGCCAGTGCCAGCGCGGTGGCGGCGCGCAGTCCGAAGCTCCGCGCGGTGATTGCCTTGGTCATCATCATCCCCTCAATGTTGTCTCTTGTGGCCGCGCTCATTCAACTGGCGCGAGCAGGCTGGACAGGTCCATCCAGTCATCCTCGCCAATCGGGTCGCCCGGCGGCACCGTCACCATGCGCGGCAGGCTGGCCGCCAGCTGATCGCGCTGCGCGGGATCGAGCAAGCGCCGTGACAGGCTCAGCGCCCAGGCTCGCTCGGCCCCGCTCGCCTTGCGCTTGGCCAGCGCCGCGCCGACATCGGTGAGCTTCTGGTCGATCGCGGCGGCAACTTCGGGGGTGGCATCCGGACGGCGCGCGACCTGGGCCATGGTCGCCAGCGTGCGATAAGCGATACGGCGGCCAAGATCGTCGCCGGTCGAGGCCAGCACGGTTGCCGTCAGCCGGTCGAGCATCTCGCCCACGCCGAGAGCCGAAGCATCGCCCTGGCTTTGGACAACCAGCCGCGCCAGCCTGCGCGGGGCGAGTAGCGTCTGCGCGGTCAGTTGGGCGGCGGCGTCGGCGGCGACCAGCGGGTCGAACACCGGGCCGCCTGCGGTGGCGAAGATCTCGGTCTCGTACTGGCGGTCGGTATTGCCATTCTGCGCGGCCGAGAGCAGCGGCACCAGCGCGGGCGAGACGCGCAGCGCCTCGGGCCGGAGCGTTGCCAGCGCCGCTTCCAATGCCGCGCGCTGCTGCGCTGGGGCAACCGGGGCTGCCGCCTCACGCCCGTCACCCTTTACGGCATAAGCAAATTCGACCCCGCCAATCGCCTTGGCGGCCGCAACCAGTTGGTAACGATGCAGCAACCAGAGGGGTACGAACCGGCGACGAAGGTTCGCAACCGGCTCGCCGGGGCTGAGGGCATCGAGCCCGAAGCGAGAGAGCGCTGCCGCGCGCACCGCCATCAGCCGGTTGAGCTCCGCGGTCGGGTCCACGCCGTCGTCCCACAAGCCGCCCCACACTTGGGAAGTATCGGCCGCGCGGGCGTTATCGTCCTGAACAAAGCGGTAGCGCGCCGCCGCTTCTGCCGTCTCGCGCTCGTCTGTGTCAGCATAGAGCCAGCGCACCGTTGCCACGTCCCAGATGCCGATACCCTTGGCATAAGCGTCGGACAGGTCGGGCTTACCGTCGGCAAGGCCTATGCGCGGCGGCGGGTAGTCCATTACCGAGGCGCGGTCTTGCGTGCTGGCGGCAAAGTTATGCGCAAAGCCGAGCGTATGGCCGACCTCGTGTGCGCCGAGTTGGGCCAGCCGGTCGAGTGCGACCTTCACCGGATCGTTCGGCCCGCCGCTGTTCAGTTCTGCAGCACCGACCAGCGCCTGAAAGATCTGGATGTCCTGCCGCGCCCGCAAGGAGCCGAGCACCACCATGCCCTTCACGATCTCCCCGGTGCGCGGATCGACGATCTGCTGGCCATAAGCCCAGCCGCGCGTCGCCCGGTCGACCCAGTTGACCATGTTGTAGCGCGCATCGAGCGGATCGGCCCCTTCGGGCAGCATCTCGACCCGGAAGGCATCGATAAAGCCCGCCTGATCAAACGCATCGGACCACCAGCCAATCCCTTCCAGCAGCGCTGAGCGGATCGGTTCAGGCGTGTTGCGATCGAGATAGAAGATAATCGGCTTTTTCACGCGCGAACGGGGCGCAGTGGGGTCAAGCTTTTCCAGTCGGAAGCGGTTGGCCAGATCAGACACCACCGGCGCGCCCAGAGGCGCGGAGAAGTCCACCGCCTGCGTCGCAAAGCCGCCCAGCCGCGGATCGAACGGGCGCGGCACGAAGCCGGGTTCGGGCAGGCGGACGAAACTGTGGTGGACGGTGAGCGTTACCTTCCGAGGTTCAGGCACGATGTTCTCGATCTCGGCCCCCGGCTTGTCGGAGACGAAGGTCTGGATCGCGTCTACCTCGAGATTGTCGGGAAACAGCCGTACCGTCGCCGGATCGGCCAAGCTCAGCTTGTCGTCCAGCCGGAAGCCTTGCCCGGCAATCGCGGTGGCCGGACCAACGCCCAACACGTCCGACTCCTGATTGAGCGAGGCGGCAATACCCAGCGTGTCGAGCGCGAGGAACGGGGCTATGTCGATCACCAAGCGGCCATCTGGCAGCGTCTCGGCAATGTCGGTCAGCCAGACGGTTGAGATCCCGAAATCGCTGGCAACCGCGCTCTGCTGCGCTGCATCGCCCGCACTGGCGCGGAAGCGCGGGTTTTCGAACTGCACGGCAATCTTGCCACCGATCCGGCGGAAGGCGAGGAGCTGGGTATTGCCAATCCGCCCGCGATCCAGCCCCAGCGGCGCCGAGCCCAATCCGGTCTTGAGCGCGGTGCTGTAGAGCAGGCGCAGCGATACGCCATCTTGCGCAGGCGCGGGCAGGGTGACGAGGATGCGGCCCTTGGCAGCTTCGGTGCGCACTGGCACCAAACCGGTCTCACCTGCGGGTGCCGCAACCTCCTGCGGGCCAACCTGCGCGCTCAGCGTTGTAAGCGGTAGGGACCAAGCCAGCAGAAGCGCCCCAAGGCGCACGCGTCGCGTCATTGTTAGTCATCCCCTGTTGCGGCCTGTGGTCCCAGGCCGGTTTGCCAGAGTGGGTGTTCGGGCAAGAACCGCCAAAGCTCAAGCATGAATACTGACGGGGCCGTTCCAGCGGAGGCTCGCGCTAATCGACCAACGGCATTCCGCCCCCTAGCAATATCCTTTCTCGCCGCTAGTCTCCCGCCGCAACAGAGGAGACATTTCCATGCGCCATTTCGCCGCCGCCCTGCTTGCCGGGGCCGCCTGCATTGCCACACCGCTTGCCGCTCAGACCAAGGGCAAAGCCGCCAAAGCTGACGAAAGCTGGAGCGTCGAAGCGCCCAAGGGTGCCACCATCAAGCAGGTTCCGATCAAGACCGACGAAGGCACGTGGATGGATGTCAACGTGTCGCCCGATGGGCAGACGATCGCCTTCACGCTGCTCGGCGACATCTACACCATGCCGATCACCGGCGGCACGCCCAAGCGGATTGCAGACGGTCTTGCATGGGATGTGCAACCGCGCTTCTCGCCCGATGGCAGCCGCATCGCCTTCACCTCGGATCGCGGCGGCGGTGACAATATCTGGGTGATGAACGCCGATGGGTCTGACAAGCGGCAGGTGACCAAGGAAGATTTCCGCCTATTGAACCAGCCGACCTGGTCGCCGGACGGGCGCTTCATTGCCGCCAAGAAGCATTTCACCACGGAACGCAGCGCCGGGACGGGCGAGATCTGGCTTTATCATGTCAGCGGCGGCGGCGGGGTGCAGGTGGTGGAGCGCGCCAATGAGCGGCTCCAGAAGGAATTGGGAGAGCCCGTATTCGCGCCTGATGGCAGCGCGATCTATTACACCCGCAACACCACGCCCGGAAACACCTTCGAATATGCGCAGGATTCTAACGCGGGCATCTTCGCGATCGAGCGCCATGATCTGGCGACCGGCGAAGTCAGCACCGCGGTTGGCGGCTATGGCGGCGCGGTGCGGCCGGCGCCTTCGCCCGATGGCAAGGAACTCGCCTTCGTCCGGCGCGACAAGGATCAGAGTCAGCTGTGGGTGAAAGACCTCGCCAGCGGGCGGGAGCGGATGATCTACGGCAAGCTTGATCTCGATGTGCAGGAGACCTGGGCTGTCACCGGTGTCTATCCCAATATCGACTGGCTGCCCGATAGTTCGGGGATCGTGTTCTGGGCCGGCGGGAAGCTCAACCGGGTCGGCCGCGACGGATCGGGCCATGCGGTGATCCCCTTCACGGTCAACGACACGCGCGGGGTGGCCGATGCGCCGCACCCGCAGATTGCCGTCTCGCCCGACACCTTCGTCACCACGATGCCGCGCTTTGCCACGCTGTCGCCCGATGGCAGCCGGGTGGTGTTCGAAAGCCTCGGACGGCTGCACAGCAAATCGGCCAAGGGCAGGGACGCGCCAGCGCCGCTTACGGGTGACACCGCCGACGCGCTCGAAGCCTTCCCTGCCTTCAGCCGCGATGGGGCAAGCCTTGCCTATGTGCGCTGGAACGATGCGAGTTTGGGCGAGATCATCATCGCCGATGCCAGCGGGCAGAACCGCCGCGTGCTGACCGGGCCGGGGCATTTCGGCAATCTCGCCTTCTCGCCCGACGGCTCCATGATCGCCTTTGAAAAGCGCGAAGGTGGATACCTGACGGCGCCGGACTATTCGGAGAATGCCGGGATCTATGTGATGCCGGTCAGCGGCGGTGAGGCGCGGCTGGTCACGCGCGACGGGGGGAACCCGCAATGGGGCGCCGCCTCCGACCGCCTGTTCATGCTTGCGCGCGAAGATGGCGGGCTGGCGTTGGTCTCGACCGACCTCAACGGGGAGGCCAAGCGCGTCCACGCCAAGGGCGATCTCACCAATGACCTGCGTATTGCGCCCGATGGCCGCACCATCGCTTTCCGTCAGAACTATGAAGTGTTCGCTATGCCTCTGATCCCCGGAGGCAAGCCCGTGGATGTGAGCGAGACCGGCGGGTCGATCCCCGTCACCAAGGTCAGCACCGGAGGCGCGGATTACCTCGGCTGGTCGGGCGGCGGCGAGACGCTGTTCTGGTCGATCGGGCCGAGCTTGCAGAGCGCCAAGGTGGCCGAATTCTTCCCCGCTGCGCCCAAGGCGGACGCGGACAAGACTAAGCCCTATACGCCGCCCACCGTGGGCATTCCGCTGGGCGTGACGGTGCAGGCGGCCAAGCCCACCGGCACCACGGTGATCACCGGCGCGCGGGTGTTGACGATGCGCGCGGGCCTTGGCGCAGAGGATGCGGGCGTGATCGCAAACGGGATGCTTGTCATCACCGGCGACCGGATCACCGGCGTCTATGATGCGACGGTCGTGAAGATGGCCTTCCCGGATGGCACGCGCTTTGTCGACGCCAGCGGCAAGACCATCATGCCCGGCCTTGTCGATGCCCACGCCCACGGCGGCTACGGGGTCGGCGATCTGATCCCGCAGCAGAACTGGTCGCTACTCCAGGATCTGGCGTTGGGGGTGACCACGGTCCACAACCCTTCAAGCCAGGCGAGCACCGTGTTTGCCGCCGCCGAACGCCAGCGTGCGGGGCTGACGCTTGGCCCGCGCATCTTCTCGACCGGGGAGATCATCTACGGGGCCAAGGCGCCGGATGTGTACGCGCGGATCGACACCTATGATGATGCGCTCGCCCATGTGCGCCGGATCAAGGCGCAGGGCGGGATCTCGGTCAAGAACTACAACCAGCCCCGGCGCGAGCAGCGCCAGATGGTCGCCCGCGCTGCGGCTGCCGAGAATATGCTGGTCGTGGCCGAGGGCGGATCGCTGTTCGGGATGGACATGAACCTCGTCGCGGACGGCAATTCGACCATCGAGCACAATGTCCCGGTCGATGTGTTCTACGAAGACGTGCTGCAATTCTTCGGCCAGTCGAACAGCAATTACACTCCCACGCTGGTGGTGACCTATGGCGGGTTGGCGGGCGATCCCTATTGGCGGCAGGCGACCAACGTCTGGGAAAACCCGCTGATGGTGCACACGCCGCCCAAAATGCTGCTGGCCGAGACCGGTCGCCGCACCAAGGCGCCCGATTGGGCCTTCGTCGATGACGACAACGCCCGCGAGGCGCGCAAGCTGGCGCAGCGCGGCGTCAAGGTCAGCATTGGCGCGCATGGCCAGCAGGCCGGCATCGGCGCGCATTGGGAGCTGTGGAGCTTCGTGCGCGGCGGGATGACCCCGGTCGAAGCGCTGAAGGCGGGCACGATCACCTCGGCGCAGTCGCTCGGCATGGCCAAGGACATCGGCAGCATCGAGGTGGGTAAGCTGGCTGACCTCGTGATCCTGACCGACGATCCCAGCGCGGACATCGCCAATTCCGACAATATCGAACAGGTGATGCTCGGCGGGCGGCTGTATGACGCCAAGACCTTGAACGAGGTCGGCACCGGCACCGCGACGCGCCAGCCCTATTGGTGGGAAGCCAATGGTGGCAACGGCGCAGGCGGATCGGAAGCGGCAACGCAGGAAGGCCGCGGCCATGCAGACGGAGACGCAGGCTAAGGGAAAGCACGGCTAGTCAACAGACAGCGCAGAGCGAGGGCAGAAAGAAATTGCCTTATTGATAATCATCCGCAATAGGGTTGCGAATGATTATCAGGAGCGATTCACCGATGCGCCTCGCACTGCTGCTGTCTGCGGCCAGCCTTCCTTTCGCCGCGTCAGCTCAGGCCGCAGAGCCAATCATCGTTACCGCCGCGCGCACCAACCTTCCGGTCACTGCCCTGCCGCTGACGGCTGAGGTGATTGACCGCGAAACGCTTGACCTCTGCGCACCCTTACCGGCAGGCGGAGACCCTGCTGACCCAGACCGAACAGCAAATCGCCAGCGAGCGGCTGGCGCTGGCCAATTGCGCAATCAGCTCGCCGTGCCGGTCGGCGGGACCTTGCCCGAAACCTTGCCGCAAGGCCTCTCGCTCGCGGCGCAAGCGGATGAGCGGCGACTTGCGGCGGGGCTCCCGTCCGAACTGCTGCTGGCCCGCCCCGATATTATTGCCGCCTAAGAACAGCTGCGCGGCGCGCGGGCAAATATCGGGGCGGCGCGTGCGGCGTTCTTCCCTTCGATCTCGCTGACCAGCAATGCCGGTCTGACCTCCACCAGCCTCGGCAACCTGTTCAGCGCCGAGCAGCAATTGCTCGCGACCCGGCGCGCATGGCTGCAAAACGGTGCGACGCTGTTCGTGTCGCTGGGCGGCGGCGCCGGAACGGGCGAGCCGGACACCTGACGCCCTCGTCAGGCGCGCATCCCGAGCCTGCCGAGCAATGCCAGCGTTTGCCGGGCTGAGCCGGGCGGGGTCGTGCCTGCCAGTTCCAAGGTGACGGCGCCGTGCAGGGTCGACCAGATCAGCAGTTCCAGCGCCCGCGCTTCGGCTTCCGCCATTCCGCTCCCGATCAACCCGTCGCCATAGACCGACAGCGTCGCCCGCGCCCGCGCGACGGCGCGGCCAAGCGCGCTGTCGCTCCCGTCCTCCTGTTGATGCTGTTCGAACATCAGGCGATAGGTGTTGGCATTGCTCAGCGCGAAATCGAGATAGGCGCGCCCGGCCGCTGCGGCCTTGGCAGCGGCATCGCCGGGGGTTGCGGTATAGGCGGCCTCCAACTGACCGGCGAAGCGTTCAAAGCCGCGAATGCGTACGGCAGCGAGGATATCGTCCCGGCTGGCGAAGTAGCGATAGGGCGTCATCGGGCTGACCCCAAGCGCGGCGGCGATCTGCCGGATCGAGACCTGCTCTGCCCCGCGCTCGGCAAACATCACCTCGGCCACATCGCACAGCTGTGCCTGAAAGCGGGCGAGGTCATCATCGGTGAGCGCGCGGGACAAGGGGGTTCTCCGGATCGGTGCCGAGTATAGCCAAGGGCGCTTGACTCCTCAATCTTACGCTGTAAATTTACAGTGTAAATAGATTGCGAGCAGGGGCATAGGCATGACCACCATCGAAACCGACTACCTGATCATCGGCGGCGGCGCAGTCGGCATGGCCTTTGCCGATACGATCATTGCCGAGACTGACGCGCACGTCACCATCGTCGACCGGCAGGCAAAGCCCGGCGGTCACTGGAACGATGCCTATGGCTTTGTCGCGCTGCACCAGCCCTCGGCGTTCTACGGCGTCAATTCGCTGCCCCTCGGCGAGAACCGCAAGGACACCCATGGCGCCAATGCGGGGCTGTACGAACTGGCGTCAGGCGCGGAGGTGAGCGGCTATTACGACAAGGTCATGCGCCAGCGGCTGCTGCCATCGGGGCAGGTCACCTATCTGCCGATGAGCGAATATCGCGAGGACGGCCGCGTCGTGTCGCTGATGTCGGGCGGGGAAACGCAGGTGACGGTGCGCCGCAAGACGGTGGATGCGACCTACAACAGCCCGACCATTCCGGCTAACCACACCCCGCGCTTTGTCGTGGGAGAGGGCGTGCAACTTGTGCCCCCCGGTGAGCTGCTGCGCCTGTGGCTCAAGTCTGAGCGGCCGTCGCGTTTCGTTGTGCTGGGTGCTGGCAAGACCGCGATGGATGCGGTGGGCTGGCTGCTCGCGATGGGCACGCCGCCGGACGCGATCCAGTGGGTCAAGCCGCGCGAAAGCTGGCTAATCAACCGCACCTGCACGCAGCCCGGTGTGGAGTTTTTCGACGCGGTGTTCGGCGGGCAGCTGGCGCAGATGCAGGCCTTTGCCGAAGGCACCTCGCCGGACGACGTGTTCGCGCGGCTTGAAGCAGTTGGCATGATGCTACGGATCGATCCTGACGTCACGCCCACCATGTTCCACTACGCGACGATCTCGGCGGGCGAGGTCGAGCAATTGCGCCGCGTCACCAATGTCGTGCGCAAGGGCCGCGTGAAGGCGATCACCGCCGCAGCGATTGAACTGGACGAAGGCAGCGAACCGGCAGTGGCGGATGCGCTTTACATCGATTGCACCGCCTCGGCAGTCGAAGTGCGGGCGCCGGTGCCGATCTTTCAGGGCGACCGGATCGTGCCGCAACTCGTGCGGGTGCCGCAGCCGTGTTTCTCGGCAGCGCTGATCGCCTTTGTCGAGGCGCATTATCCCGATGATGCCGCCAAGAACGGGCTGTGCCGCACGGTGCCGTTCCCGCATGATCTGACCAGCTATTGCACCACCAACATCGTCAACCTGATGAATCAGGGCGCATGGTTCGGGGATGAGCGGCTGGGGACGTGGATCCGCCAGAGCCGGCTCGACGGTTTCGGCAAGATCGCCGCCAGTGTCGACCGCAGCGATAGTGCGCGGGTGGCGGTGCTTCAGCAGATGCGGCAAATGGGCCCGCTGGCGGTGCAGAACCTGATGCGGTTGGCCAGCGCTTCTTAACGGCCTCGGCGGCTGTTTTCACGCCGGCTCTTGCGAACCAGTTCAGCCATGCGGATGCTGGCGCCCGCAACCGTCATGCGCGCATGATCCGCGCCGACCGACGCTGCGGTCGCGGCGGCCTCCGCAAACAGGCGGCCGCCCACCGACACCACCGTCGGGTGGTTGGCCGGAACCAAGCGGCTGTGTTCGACCGCGCTGCGAAGGCGATCCAGCGACTGCTGGCGGAACAGCGCATCGGACAGGCCGATATCGACCGCATCGGGCTTTTGCGCGCCGAGCTGGTTGAGCAGGGCTTCCTCGGTATCGGGGAAAGCCATCTCCACCTGCCAGCCTGCATCGGTGAACTGGTCGGCCAGCAGCGCCGTGCCAAGCATATGCGGCTCCCCCGGCGCGGTGGCCAGCAGGATGCTGTAACGGCTGCTGCGGATACCTTGCGGGGCTGTTTCATACCGCACCGCGTGGCCTGCCATCTGCAACATGCTGATCGCGATCGTCAGATCAAGCTCGGTGCAATCATCGGCGAGCCAGGCATCGCCCAGCGCGCGGGCGGCAGGCTCGATCAGCAGGCTGAGCACCGCATCGCTCGTCCAACCCTGTTCGGCGAGCGCTGCCATCAGCGCGTTGAGGCCGATATCGTCGCCATCAAGCGACATCTGCACAGCCTTGCGGACATGCTCGGCCACGGCGGGCGGAAGGTCGAATTGGCCGCCGACGGGATCGGGAATGCGGCTGACATTGCTGCTGAGGAACATGTCCCAGCCGGTAAACAACCGGGCGGGGGCCATGTGCTTGCTCAGCACTTCGATTTCGCTGTGGCGCTGGTCGCGGGCAACCGAGGACCAGATTGCTTCCAACCCTTCGGGCGGGCCTTCGAGGGTCTGGAGAAACCGACCTTCTTCGAACAACAGCATTCCCGTAACGCCGACGCTGCGATTGCGCGCGCGGGCTTGCCGGGCGAGCGATTGCAGCTCGGTTGCGTCCGGAATTTTGGTCGCGGTGCTCTGATACGTCAGGCACCCGATCCAATTGTCTTGCGCGACTTGAAGGTTGTCCGTCCTGGCCATTCACCCATCCCCACTGCACCTTTACGGAAGGGTCAGTCGAGCGCCGCAGAGAACGAACTCCGCACAGGCCCGGCGCGATCCCTCCGCCGCCTCATTTCTTTCCCTGGGAAGTGGTCCGGCATCTAGCGCACCGGTCGTTCCGCCCTGGATTGCCGCTTAGCCCAATGAGGCCGGGCGACTTCGGCGTGCCCGTTCGATCATGCCGCGCCCGCACATCGCGTGCTGAAAGGTGCGGGCGGCCTGTTGGCACACCGTTTCGTCGTACCGGGATCATCCGGAGACGCGGTAGTTTCGTCAAGTGATATATCCGGTACCGGTTTGCCCGATACCGCAACAATCGCGGCTTTCCGGGCTATTGCGCCGGCAGATTTAACCACGGTCCCGCTCTGGCACGGGCTTCATCGGGCCGACATTGCCCGCGATCCTGCTCGATTGGCCGCGCGCAGGCCTGAGTCGCACCCACACTGGGAGCACAACATAAGTGATGGTGAATAGTCGCCGACCTGTCAGTCAGGGCCGCGTCGAAGCCGTTCCGCGCATCGCTGCCTGGCAGCGTTACGGTGCCGGAGCGGAACATTCCTCGGCCAGGAGACAACGAATGAACCTAATAATTGTCATCATCGTCGGCGGCATTCTCGGCTGGCTCGCCAGCATCGTGATGCGGACCAACGCCCAGCAGGGCATTCTCCTCAACATCGTGGTCGGCATTGTCGGCGCGTTGGTTGCCGGGTTCCTGATCTCGCCCTTGCTCGGCGTTGCGCCGATCACATCGGGCGCGTTTGATATCAGCGCATTGCTGGTGTCGTTCCTTGGTGCGCTGATTCTGCTCGCCATCGTTAATCTCGTTCGCCGCGGTTCCGTGCGTTGAACAAAGGAGCACGTTACATGAAGAAGACCATTACGATCGCTGCGCTCGGCGCATCGGCCCTCGCGCTTGCCGCCTGTGCGGAGAGCAAGCAGGAAGAACAGCTCGAAGCCCAGGCCGAAGACGTCCGCGAAGCGGGCGAACAGACCGCCGATCAGATGGAAGACCGCGCCGACACGCTCGATCAGACGGTCGACGGGGTGGATTCGAACGCCGAACAGAACCTTGAGAACAAGGCGGATGCCGTGCGCGACAACACCGAAGCGAAGGCTGACGCGCTTGAGGAAAAGGCCGACAACCTGCCCCAGTAAAGTCTTTCGGCTTCAGATGGTGCCGATTGTGAGGCACATCCGCGGCGCCGTCTGTGTGCGGGCCTGTCCAGTGGACGGGCCCGCCCATGATCAGGCCTCGGGCAAGGCGTCCGCGCCGTCGATAATCGCCCGGATCGCCGCGCGGCCCCGATTGATCCGGCTCTTGACGGTGCCGATCTTGCAATCTGTCGCAAGCGCCGCTTCTTCGTAGCTCATTCCCGCTCCCGCGATTAGCATCAGCATCTCACGCTGCGTGTTGGGCAATTGTCCCAGAGCCACCTCGATATCTTCAAGATGGAGTCCTTCTTCCTGATTGGGCTGCTGGATCAGGATGCGCTCCGCCGCCTCAGGGTCCCACGGGGTCAACCGGCTGCGCTTGCGCGCCGTGCTGTAGAACTGGTTACGCAGGATTGTGAACACCCACGGACGGAACTTGCTGCCCGGCTGGAAGGTATGACGCGATGACCACGCGCGGACCATCGTCTCCTGCACAAGATCGTCAACCATATCGCGCTGGCGGCACAGCGATTGCGCAAAGCGGCGCAGCGCGGGGAGCGATGCGGTCATTTCTTCGGTGAAGCCGGAGGCAGGGTTTTCACAGGAACTGGTCGGGGCTGGCTTGTGCATGGCACCTTTCCGTCACGTTTCTCCCCTTCACCTCTCTTGGGCCACCTTCCGTCCGGGTTCCCTATACTCGGCAAGGATTTGCGCCCCGCCAGGGCCCGCAAGGCATTAAAACGGGTCATTGGCCTATGTGAGTTCGTCCAGCTCGCTCGCGTCCTATCAATGGCAGCCTCCCGCCGCGTGCGCGGCCGATTTGAAAGGATGGACCATGCGTATCCCACTGCTGATCGCCGCCAGCCTGCTGGCAACGGCCTGTGACAGCCCCGGCACTGATGAGAACATGGCTGCAAGCGGTGTCGGCCCTGCCGTCAACGACGCGTCTGATGCCTTGACCGAAGGACCACCCTCATCGCTGGCCTTCGTGCAGGGCATCATCAGGTCGAACCTTTATGAAATCGCTGCGGGCAACATCGCGCTCGACAAGGCGGAAGCCAGCTCAGTGCGGGATTTTGCGCAGATGATGGTCACCGATCACTCGAAGGCGCTGGAGACGCTTGAGGATGCGGTGGGAAGTTCGGGCCAGACGCTCGCTCTGCCGACCAATCTCGACGCCGAGCATCAGGCCAAGGTCGACATCCTCCAGAGCCTTCAGGGCGCCGCCTTCGACCGCGAATACCTGAGCCAGCAAATGACTGCGCACCGCGAGGCGCTGACTTTGCTCAAGGCCTATGGCGGCAAAGGCGAGTTAGCGGAGCTGCGCCAGTTCGCCCAAGGCGCGATTCCGACCGTGCAGAAGCACCATGACTGGCTGGAGAAGAACACGCCGCAGCCGGGCACAGCGATGGCGAGCGGCGAAGCCACACCCACGCCTTAACGAGACCGTCGTTCCGACAACGCAAACCCCGTGTGGCCGCGCGCCGCACGGGGTTTTGTGTGCGGGTGCTCAGTCGGCGTTGACGGCTTTGGGAAGTAGGCGCGCGGCGGGCTTTGGCCCCGCCTTTTCCAGCGCTTCCATGAAGGTTTTCGACCACCAGTGAACGTCCTGTTTGACGATGCAGTCGAACATCGCCTTGTGCCGCTCCTGCCGTTCGGCGAGCGGCATGGCGAGCGCGCGGGCGATGCCATCAGCCATGTCCTCGCTGCTGTGCGGGTTGACGATCACCGCGCCTTCCAGTTGCGCGGCGGCTCCGGCAAAGCGTGACAGCACCAGCACGCCGGGATCGGCGGGGTCCTGGGCTGCGACATATTCCTTGGCGACCAGATTCATCCCATCCCGCAAGGGCGTGACGAGCCCAACCCGCGCGGCGCGGTAGATGCCGAACAGCTTCTCACGCGAGTATCCGTGATTGACGTAGCGGATCGGCACCCAGTCTATCGTCGCGAATTCGCCATTGATGCTGCCCGACAGCGCGTTGAGCTCAGCTCGGATCTGCTGGTAGCTCGGCACGTCCCCGCGTGATGGCGGTGCGATCTGAAGCAGCGACACCTTCTCGCACAGTTCGGGGTGGTTGGTGAGGAACTGCTGGTAGGCGATGAAGCGCTCCTGCAAGCCCTTGGAATAATCGAGCCGGTCGACGCCCACAATCATGTCGCGCCCGACCGCGCTGACCATCAGCTGGGTTTGCGACTGCTTGGCCGCCATCGAATGGGCTGCGCTGCAAAAATCGGCGGTGTCGAGCCCGATCGGGCAGACCAGCATTCGCGTGCGCCGGTTGCCGAAGCTGACGATCTCACCGTCGATATCGGCATCGAGATGGGCGGTGACATAGTCCATGAACGCCTGCCGCCACTCCTCCGACTGGAAACCGACCACATCGTAATCGAGCAGGCTTTCGACCAGTTCGCGGTGGTCAGGTAGCGATATCAGCAGGCTTGGCGGCGGCCAGGGGATATGGAGGAAGAAGCCGATCCGGTTGCGAAAACCGCGCTCGCGCAGCTGCTGGCCGAGCGGCAGGAGGTGATAGTCATGCACCCAGACCAGATCGTCCGGCTCGATCAGCGGGCCGACAGTTTCGGCAAAGCGATGATTCACCCGCGCATAGCCCCCGGCAAAATCGCGCGCGATTTCGGTCAGGTCGAGCCGGTAGTGAAACAACGGCCACAAGGTGCGGTTGGCAAAGCCGTTGTAGTATTCCTCGATGTCCTGCGCTTCGAGATCGATGGTGGCCGTGGCGACGCCATTGGCGCGGCGAAACGTGATCTGGCCGGTGAACTCCTCGGTCTGCTCACCCGACCAGCCGAACCAGATACCGTTGCTGGCGCGCAGACCTGCCGCCAACGCAACGGCCAGTCCACCGCGATTGGCGGTCTCGCCTTCGGTTTCGGTTTGCACGCGGTTGGAAATGGCAATCAGGCGAGGCATCGGCGACCCTCCGTTGGGGACAGGGCAGCGCGGGGCGCGGCCATGCAGGGGTAAAGCCAGGGCGGAGCTTGTCCGCGAGATCCAGCGACCTTGCGACCCTTGCCCGAACCAGCCGAACAAAAAATGGCCTATGTGGTAAATTTGGCCGAAGCCCTGTTACGCCAGCAATTTGCGGATGTGGCTGATCACCTCGGCAGGGCCAGAAAGCACGTCATCGGCGTGGGCGGCGATCTTCTGACCCACCGCAATCCCGCGCCCGCCGAACTTACGTGCGGCGATGATGGCGGGAATGTCGGTCAAGTCGTCACCGATATAGACGGGTGAGCTACCCGCAAAGCGCCGCCGGTCCATGATCTGGCGCACGGCCTCGCCCTTGTTCGCACCGGGCAAAAGCAATTCGAACACCATATCGCCGGGCTGGATCGCGAGGCGATGATCCTCCGCGCATTCCCTGGCCCAGTCGTGCACAGCCTCACGCAGCGTCGGCGCCAGTCGGTAGTGCAGGCCGAGGCCGAAGCTCTTGAGTTCGATCACCACACCCCGCTGCGCGCCGAAGCGCTTCTCGGTCTCGCGCGCCAGCCGGGCGAACAGCGCAGAGTGCTCGGGCGCGCTCAGCAGGCCGTCGCTGCGCAATTCGAGCCCGTGGCTGGCGGCGACCGTGACGCCCCTCAGGCTCTCGCCCCACAGTGCATCGAGCTGTTCGAGCGAGCGGCCGGAAATGATCGCGACGCGCCCTTCCAGCCGCTCCATCGCCTCGGCGATCAAGGCGTGCAGATCGTCACTCACTACGATGGCGTCGGGTGTGGCGACAATCGGCACGAGCGTGCCATCGAAATCGAGCAGCAGAGCGAGGGGCTTCGGCAGGGTCATTGCACGGCTGCCTGTTCGAGCCGAGGTCTCCGCTTTGGTTCCGATGCCGTATCGGCGCGGATTCCCGCGAGCACGGCGGCGGCGCTCAGGCCGTGGACCAGTGCGGACAGCGCAATCGCCACCAGCACCACCAGCCACAGGTCGGTCAGTCCCGCCAAGGGCGCCGCGCTTGCGGCAAAGGCGAGGTAATAAATGCTCCCGATCCCGCGCACGCCGAAAGCTGCGGTGACAAAGCGTTCACGCGGCGGCAGGCCCGACCCGGCCAGCGCCACCCACCCGCTCAGCGGGCGGACAAGGAAGATCAGGCTCGCAGCGATGGCGACATGCTTCCACTCCACCCACGCCGCATAGGTGCCGAGCGCCGCGCCGGTCATCAGCAGCAGGACCGCGGTCAATGCGTGTTCGATGGCAAGGTTGAAGAGGTGGAGATTGCTGTGAAAGCTGTGCTTGGCCTCGACCCGGCGGAATGCCATCCCGCCCACGAAGCAGGCGATGAAGCCATAGCCATGGACGAACTCGGCCGCGCCGTAACACACCAGCACACCTGCCAGCGCGAGCACGCCCGATCCGGTCTCGGCGAGGATATTGCCCATCGGCCAGCGGAACACCACCTGCCCGAGCAACCATCCGGTCAAGACCCCGCTGACCGCGCCCGCTGCGATCCGGTAGGCTACATCATAGCTGAGCCAGTTGAACGCTTCGGTGCCGGAAATCCCGCCTAGCGCTGCAATAGCGAGGTAGACGAAGGGGAAGGCCAGCCCGTCATTCAACCCGGCCTCGGTCGTGAGAGCGAAGCGCACCGGATGCTCACCGCCTTCGGTTGGCGGGCCGACCTGCAAATCGCCTGCCAGCACCGGGTCGGTGGGCGCAAGCACAGCGCCCAGCAGCAGCGCGCTCGCCAGCGGCAGGCCGGCTGCCGTGCCTGCCAGCACCATCGCGCCAATGGTCAGCGGCATCGCCACCGCCAGCAGACGCCACGTCACCCGCCAGCGCGCAAAGGGGCGCACCACATCGAGCCGCATGCCGGTGGCGAACAGCGCAACGATCACCGCCATTTCGCTCATCGTCTCCCACCACTGGGGATGGCTGATGGGCGTGAAGAGCGGCGGCGCTTCGTCGATCGCCAGCGCGCAAACGAAGCCCGCAAGGATCAACAAGGCCGATGCGGCAGGCTCGCGGCCCGAAACAAACCGCGGCAGCCAGAACGCTGCCAGAATGGCGAGCCCCGCGAACAGCAGGAATTCGTGATACGACATGAGTAGGTGACTGCCATTGGTCCCGCGGGAGGGGCGGGAGCCGCAGGCATGGCGCGGCGAACGGGGCCGAACATTAACCGGGGATAGGAACCCGGCAATACCGGCGCGCGAGGCCTCCACTCAGGGAGCGCTGCGACGCTCACAAAAAACCCCGCCCATCACTGGGCGGGGAGTATATTGGGGCAATGACCGAGCCATAAGGAAGCCGAACGCTGGCTGGGTCATCCGATGACCGGAAGGATCGGGACCTTCTGGTGCCCGTTCTCTGCCCAGCCCATGCACGGCACGCTCTAACCTAAATTGGACTCGCGCGATTTATGGCGCTCAGATGCCAATTCCGCTGTCATGTCCCGCCTGAGCGCGCCAAGCTTGGCAATCGGCAGCCGGGCTCTCCGGCGTGGAGGAACCTTGTGGCGCAAACCGGATTGTTCCATGAAATTTCGAATTTGTTATTTTTGTGCCGTTGCTTCGCCCAGTTTACCGATCGAAGTGGTTGTTTAAGCCAGTACGAAGCATTTACCCGGTGAGCCGAACACAATTCGACCCTCGGCGTAACTTTTGAATGAGAGAAGAACCGGCTATTCTGAGAAATTGTATATGACGCAACACTCCCGAGGAGGACGCCAGTGTCCAATGCTTTTTTACAACGCCTGACGCACGCTGCCGTACTCTCTGATGAGGAGTTGGCCGCCGTCGAGGAACTGTGCCGGCAGCCCAAGGATGTTGCAGCCAAAAAATACCTCTCGCGCGATGGTGACGAGATGGTCTCCTTCCCCGTGGTGCTGAGCGGCTGGGCCGCGCGCTACCAGATTCTGCGCGATGGCGCGCGGCAGATCACCCGCTTGCTGCTGCCGGGCGATGCTTTCTATTTCGACTCGTCGCCCGATGGCGTCGCGATCGAAGAAGTCATCACCCTCAGCTCGTGCCGGATCGTCAATATTCTGCACGCCGATATGCGCCGCGTGATCGACCGTTTCCCGGCGGTGGGTGAAGCGATGCGCAGCTATGGCAGCATGGAAAATGCCGTGATGGCATCATGGGTGGTCAATGTCGGTCGCCGCGATGCGCTTGAGCGGATGGCGCATCTGATCTGTGAGGCGCATTACCGGCTTTCGCTGGTAGATCCCAAGCTGGATGAGCAGATGTTCTTCCCGCTGACGCAGGACGATCTGGCCGACGCGCTCGGCCTGACCCCGGTGCACATCAACCGCAAGCTGCAACAGTTGCGTCAGGATCAACTCATCACTCTGCGATCAAAGCAGCTGATCATTCATGACCTGCGAAGCCTGCAACAGGTCGCTGGATTCGACAGCGCCTATCTCGCGCCGCGGACGCAGACACCGCGCGATGAGGAACGGCTGAAGGCTATCGCGGCCTGAGGTGACCCCGCGTGACGGGGGCAATGGGTGAGCGCAGTGGGATCGCTGCGCTCACCGGACATTGTTCTAGCCCCCGCGTGACGCCAGTCCGGCGATGACGCTGACTACCCGGTGAAGATCGGCGGGCTTGCTTATGCACACGTTGGTCGCAAGATCATCAGGCAGCATTCCCGCGTCATAGCCAGTCAGAAATGCAAACGGGATAGACCGCGCTTGCAACTCGCGCGCGAAGTCGAACGTGTGGCTGTGCCCCAGATTGATGTCGATCAGCGCCGCATCAATCCGCCCCTCGGCAAGCAGATCAGGCAGATCGGGCACGATCGCAGTGACCGCGACGACCTTGGCACCGGCTTGCTGGAGCATCTGCTTGCAATCATGTGCTTGGTAGTAATCATCCTCGACGATGATGATGCGGCATCCGGAGAGCACTCTGTCAGTCATGGCAGCGGCCCAATCAGGAACGGGTCTCGAGAATGCTGCCGGAATCCGTCAGCGGAAACTCCAGCTGCGCCAGCACTCCGGTGTCGTGAATATCGAAGCGACCTTCGCCCTGCAATTCGTAAGGCACGCGCTCCTCGATCAGCCGCCGCCCGAAGCCTTTGCGGTTGAACTTCGTCTTGCGCTGCGGCGAGGTTTCCTGCCAGCGCAAGTTCATCCAGGGCCTTCCGTTCTTTTCGAGAGTCGTCCACACGATCCGAATATACCCGGTATCGCCCAGCGCGCCATATTTGATCGAGTTGGTCGCGAGTTCATGGATCGCTAGTGTGACAATCTCGGCGGCATGGGGCGACAGAGCGATGGGGGGGCCGTCCAGATGATACTGATGCGGCTGGGCGGCATGGACCAGCAATTCCTCGCGCACCAGCTCGGCCAGGTCGACATTGCGGCCGGGTGAGCGAGTGAGGGTGCTCTGGGTCCGGCCCATCGCTTGCAGGCGGCCGATCAGGTGATCGACGTAATCGCTGACATTGCGATGGCTGGGCGCCGACAGCCGGGCGACCGAACGGACCATGCCGATCAGGTTGCGTACGCGGTGCTGCAATTCGGCCACCAGTAGCCTTTGCCATTCCTCCTCGCGACGGCGCTGGGTGGTGTCGACCATCGCGCCGAGCATCCGCACCGGCCGGCCGTCGTCGTCAAACAGAAAGCGGCCGCGCGCTGACAGCCAGCGAACTTCGCCGGTAGGATGGCACACGCGGTATTCGTTGACGTATTCGCAGCCGCTTTCCATCGCTCCCCTGATCTTGTCCTCGGTGGCGCCGCGATCATCCGGGTGGACACGTTCGGACCAAATATCATAGGTCGGGACGATCTCGCCCGGCTCGTACCCTTCCATGCGGAAATGTTCGTCCGACCAGGTCAATTCGCCGGTTTCGACATTCCAGTCCCACAGACCGACCTTGCCGATCTCGCTCGCCACCCGCAGCATTTCTGCGCCGTGGGACAACTGCTGTTCGACCTGTCGGCGGGCGGTGATGTCGGTTGCCATCCCGAACCATTCGGTGTTCTCGCCATCATCGCCGAAAACTGGGATAGCGCGCGAGGAAAGCCAGCTGAGGATTCCGTCGGCGGTCAGCACCCGGTGTTCGATCTTGAGCGGCTGGCGGTTACGGATCGCTTCGGCGAGCGCGGCCTCCACCATCGCCCGGTCGCTTTCAGGCACGAAGTCTTCAATCCAGTTGCCCGCCGCACCGCGATTGCCGAGCAGGTCTTTGCCGCCAACCTGCTCCATCTCCGTGCCTTGCGGGTTCATGCGGAAAATCAGATCGGACGTCGCTTCGATGAGGGATTGCAATCGGCCTTCGCTGTGACGCAGCGCGATTTCCATGGTCTTGCGCGGCCCGATATCCTCGAACAGGATTCCCACCTGATAGGGTGCCTGTTGGCCGATCGGGAAAGCGAAGACATCGAACCAGCGACCCATGGCGGAGGATTCGCTCTCGAACCGCTTGGCCACCCCGCTCAAGGCGATGGTGCCATAGGTTGCCGGCCAGTGATCCTCGATATCGGGCTGCATCGAGCGCATGGTCCGGCCGATCGGGTCGATCAGGCCGGTGTGACCGACAAAAGCGTCATTGGCTTCGAGGAAGCGATAATCGACCCCGTTGCCGTCATCATCGAAGACCACCTCGATGATGCAGAAGCCTTCGTCGATCGCATCGAACAGCAGCTTGTAGCGGGCATCGGCTTCGCGGCGTCCGGCGCGGGCGACGTGTTCGCTGGTGATGTCGCGGATTCGCACCATGATCGCCCCGCGCTGACCATGATCCATCGGGGTCAGTGCGATTTCGTAGACCAGCGGCTGATCCGACCCTTCTTCAACCAGCGTCTCAGACGTGCAGCTGGTGAGAGCGCGGGTGAAGTGTTCCGACCACTGGGTCGCGTGCTTGGGGAACCGGTCGCGCAGGCTTTGTCCGGCGAGGTCATCCAGCTTGAATAGCGTACAAAATGCCGGATTGGTCGAAAGATAGCGCCAGTCGCTATCCTGATCCTCCGCAACCTCCAGCGGTTCAAGGACGCACACAGCGTCGGGCAGCGCCTTGAAGACGGTGCTGAACAGGCTTTCGGCAGTTGCGTGTGGCAGATCCGGCATTAAGTCGCCTCTCAAGGGGGGCATAAGCGATGGGGCAGGGCACGGGATTAACATAAGTTGGTCTGGGGAAAAGCACCTGTGAGGCTACTAACGCACGATAGGGACACGCGCTCCCAGAGGCAGAGAATGGTTCGCATGCAAAGGAGCACATTATGCGAATGATCCTCACGATGGTCGCCCTCGGCGGCGCGGCCTATGCGTTGTCCCGCAAGCTGGGTGGCCGCAACAGCAGCCACGGGAATGCCGCCTATGCTGGTGGCCAGCCGCGTCAGTCCTATGATGATGTCCGCGATTCCGGCCCCGCAGCGATGCGCGATTCCCCCGGCCGCAAGTGGACGGGCGTGGACGAAGCCAGCGACCAGAGCTTTCCCGCAAGCGATCCGCCCGGCAATTACTGACACCAACGCCGCAGTACCAGTGAGCGAGCCAGACGTTATGCCGGATTTGCAAGTCATCCGGTCGCACACATCATGGCCGGAATGATGATTTGGGTTAGTGTCCCTTTTTGCGTATTCGCTTCCAAGCAGGCTGGGTGTTCCAGCCTGACTTATGCCGGGATCGATAATGATGGCCACTATGACCGATGCCGGGACGGAACCATTGTTCCGGTTGCTCAGCCGCTACATGGCGCTTGACCACGCCGACCGCGTAGCGCTTTCGGCGCTGGAGACAGGCCCGATCCGCAAACTCAATGCGCGCAGTGATATTGCCCGTGAGGGGGAGAACCCCTCGGTCGTCCGCCTGCTCGTGTCGGGCTGGGCGTGCCGTTACAAGGACTTGCCGGATGGCCGCCGGCAGATCGTCGGCTTTTTCCTGCCAGGCGATTTCTGCGATCTCAATGTCTATATCCTGAGCGAGCTCGATCATTCGATCGGCGCGCTGACAGGCGTGAGGTTTTTCGAGATCGAGCCTGAGCAGTTTCAGGAAGTGATCGACCAACGCCCGAACCTGATCCGCGCGCTGCTGTGGCACGAAATGGTCGCGTCCGGTATCCAACGCCAATGGCTGCTGTCGATCGGACAACGTTCCGCGCTGGAGCGACTCGCGCATCTGTTTGTGGAGCTTTACTATCGGTTGCAGGCGGTTGGGCTGGCGACAGGGCTTACGTTTGAGTTGCCGATCACCCAGAACCACTTGGCCGAAGCCAACGGGCTAAGCCCGGTGCATCTCAATCGCACATTGCAGGAAATGCGGCGTGAGGGCTTGATCGAACTGTCCGACCGGCAGCTGAAGATCGTTGACCTTAAACACCTGAAAAAGGTGGCGATGTTCAATAGTAACTACCTGCATTTCAACCGGACATAGGCCACGCCGCCGCTCTAAAGCGCCAATCGGTCGCACGCGCTGGTAGATTTCGAACCCAGGTTATGGGTGATTGCGCTGGCTGCTCCAGTCCTGCGGCAACCGTTGGCAACGGACAGCCTTGGAACAGGTGGAGGCGTCATGACTATCGATTGGGTGAGCATTGTCGGCACCATCGGTGCCTGTGCCTCGGTGGCGAGCTTTACGCCGCAGGCTTGGAAGATCATCCGCGAACGATCCACCAAGGGGCTGTCGCTTGCGATGTTTGCGCTGACGACCCTGGCGTTCGCAGCTTGGACGACGTTCGGGGTGCTCAAGGGCGAATGGACGCTGGTCATCCCCAACGCGATCTGCCTGTGCTTTGCCCTGTTTATTCTCGGCATGATCGCGCTGCCGCAACGCAAGACCGAAGAAGTCGCCGAAGCAATCGATCCGGTCGAGTGATGGCCCCGCCATTGTAGCGGGGCCATCGGATCAGCTTAGTAGGTCACGCCATAGTAGGAATAGACCTGCTGGCCGTAACCGGCGTTGTAATCGGGTTCGTCATTATCGGCATAGCGCGGTGCGTCCTGAAGCCGATCCTTGTCGAGATCGACCACATAGCCGCCACGATCCGTGCTGTAGTTCAGCATCTTCCACGGAATCGGATAGTAATCGGCGCCGATGCCGAGAAACCCGCCGAACTGCATCACAGCATATTCAGCCTTGCCCGAACGCTTGTCGACCATGAAGTTGTTCACGGTGCCGAGCCGTTCGCCGCCCATATCATAGACAGCAGTGCCTTCGACCTTGTTCGAAGCGATCAGTTCGCGGGTTTCGCCGGTGTTGATGGTATCTGTCATGGGAATGTCCTCCGTTAGTAGGCAGGCACGATGCTGCGGCTGGGGCGGACAAGCGGCACTCACATAAATCAGCCACCTGCGCCCGCGTCCGCGAACCGCCCCAAAGCTGCGGTGGAGGGCGGCTGCGGCAGAGCCGTGCTTCTGCACGGCCTGTTCGGGCGGGAGATTTGCGCTTAAGAGAGCCGCGTTCGTCCTGGGTTCAGGCGTAGGGCGGACAAGCTTCGACCACTCTTCGCCCTTACCGTGTCCGGACTCCCGATGGCCCCCACCGCCCCGATCGAGCAGGCCTATCTCGCCAACCGGACGCGCTTGCTGCGCTTTCTGCGCGCGCGCGGCGCGGGGTATGCGGCGGCGATGCGTTGGACCTGACGGTCGAGGGCCGGTCGAGCAAGGAAGCCGGCATCAATGGCGGCGTCACCGTCGGCGTCGATATGTGGGGTATGCAGGCGCGCGACACCGGATGGTTCCGCATCGAGGCCGAAGGCGGCTGGCGCGAATTACTGACGAGCGATCTTGGCGCAACCCGCGCGCAGTTCGGCGAAGGGGCCGAATTCACGCTGACCCCCGAAGGGCGCGATAGCGGCTGGTTCGCCCGCGCCCGCGCGCTGGGCGGGGACGGCAGTTACAAGATCGCCGGTGAAGTCGGGCTGGAAAACCAGTTCGGCAATATCGGCTACAGTTTGCGTGCGTCGATCCGCTTCGGCTGGTGACGCGCGCGGGTGCCGGCTTTGCTATGCCCCACCCGCACGTTGGGCCGGCACCCACCTTCATATGAGACCCCAGGGAGGCTCGGTCAGACCCGCGCTGATTCCAGACGGACGATCAATGCGCTGATTTCGGCGACGGCCAGATCATGGGCCGCGATAAGTTCGCCGATATCGTCGATCCGCGCCATCTCGCCATCATCGCGCATGATCGAACAGATCACCGCCGCGTCCCCTGCGCCAGCCATCCGCGCCAGATCGATCGCTGCCTCGCATGCCGCCGGACGGGCGAGCACGCCGCCGCTCTGGCCGATCAGCGGGAAGACGTGGCCGGGAGAATGGATGTCGGCATTGCTCGCTCCCTCGGCCATTGCGACCTGCACGGTATGCGCCCGGTCCGCAGCGGAGATGCCGGTAGACACGCCCTCGGCCGCTTCGATCGAGCGGGCGAAAGGCCGCCCGGTCTGGCGCGCGGTGCCGGGGTTCACCAAGGTGAGGCCCAGCTGATCGGCACGCTCCGGCGTGACCGCCAGACAGATCAGCCCGCGCCCGTGAGTGGCCATGAAATTGATCGCTTCGGGCGTGACGTGCTTTGCAGCACACATCAGGTCGATGTCCCCGCCGCGCAGCCGGTCGCCCGAAATCACCACGATCCGCCCCGCGGCAACAGCGGCAAGCGCCGCGTCGAAAACCGCGTTGGTCACGCCAGATCCCTTCCGGCAGCAAAGCTCTTGGCGCCGAGCACCACCTGCTTGCCGACCAGTTCCAGCTGGCCCCGCGCGCGTTCATCAAGGCATTCGCCGTCGGGCGAGAACAGCCCGCGATAGGTGCGGATCGTCGCGCCCATCGGGGTCGGCCAGCCGCGCAGGGCATGGGTGATCGCGCGCATAGTGAGCAGGGTCGACATCGACGCCTGATCGCCGAACGCTGTGGCAATCAGCCCGACCGCACGGCCATCAAGGTAAGGGCGCTCGTCTCGCGAAAGGTCTTCCAGGTAATCGAGCGCGTTCTTCACCACGCCCGAAATCGTGCCGTGATACCCCGGCGCCGCAATCAGCAAGCCATCAGCTGCGCGCACCGCTGCGACCATCTCGGCCCCTTGCGAAGGATCGTGCAGCGGGCCGAGGTAGTGAGGCAGCGCGGTCAGATATTCGCCGCCGAACACCGTCACTTCCGCCCCTTCGCTCGCGGCAATTCCGGCAGCGAGGCGCAGCGCCTGCTCGGTGGACGAGCCGGGGTTGACCGTGCCGCCAAGGGCTACGATTCGGGTCATGCGGGGGTAATCCTTTCGGTGATGTAGGCAGCGAGCCGCGCGGTTTGCGCGTCCGTGAAATGCAGGCCGAGCTTGGTCCGCCGCCACAGCACGTCAGCGGCAGTGCGGGCCCATTCGCGGGTGATGAGGTAGTCGATCTCAGCGGCGGTCAGTCCGTGGCCGAAAGCCTCACCCAAGTCAGCCGCGCTGGCGGCATCGCCTAGGAACGTGGCGGCCGAAGTACCGTAAAGGCGGATCAGGCGGTAAGCCTCGACCTCGCCCAGAAATGGATAGCGCACGGTCAGATCAGCGGCGAGGGCGGGCGCATCGAACCGCTCGAAATCGCCGCCGGGCAGGAATGCCTTGCCCGTCCAGTCCTCGCCTTTCAGCACTGGCAGGAAGGGCTCGAGCTGGCGGATCGCCTCGGCGGCGAGTTCGCGATAGGTAGTGATTTTGCCGCCGAACACCGAGAGTAGCGGAGCCGCGCCGTCCGCTCCGCCGTCGAGTTCGAAGCTGTAGCCGCGGGTCGCCGCCTCCGGCTTGCCCGAGCCATCGTCGATCAGCGGGCGCACCCCGGAATAGGTCCAGACGACATCGGCGGGGGTGACGGGCTTGCGGAAATACTCCGACGCGCCTGCGCACAGGTAAGCGATTTCCTCCGCACTGGCGCGCACTTCGTCAAGGCTGCCATCGTGATCGACATCAGTGGTGCCGATCAGGGTGAAGTCCTGTTCGTAAGGGATCGCAAAGAAAATCCGCCCGTCGGGCAGTTGGAAGAAATAGGCGTAGTCGTGGTCGAACAGCTTGCGGACAACGATGTGCGAGCCGCGCACCAGTCGCATCTTCTGCGCCGAAGGCTCGCCTGCGCGGCCCAGCAGATCAAGCACGCGCGGGCCGGCGGCATTGACGACGGCGCGGGCGTGGAAGGTCTCGCCCCCCGATTCGATCCGCCAATGTTCGTCCTCGCGGGTGAGCGCCGTCACCTCGCAGCGGGTGCGCACCTCGGCTCCGCGATCCGCTGCGTCGCGGGCGTTGAGCACCACCAGCCGCGCATCATCCACCCAGCCATCGGAATAGGCAAAGGCGCGGGTATATGCGGGCTTGAGCGGCGCGCCGGCGGGGTGGCGGGTCAGGTCGACACCCTCGGCAGACGGCAGATATTTGCGGCCGCCGATATGGTCATACAGGAACAGGCCCAGCCGCAGCAGCCAGCGTGGGCGCAAGCCCGGGCGGTGGGGCAGGATGAAGCGCAGCGGCCAGATGATGTGCGGCGCAATGCCCCACAGCACCTCACGCTCGGTCAGCGCCTCGCGTACCAGAGAGAATTCGTAATGTTCGAGGTAGCGCAAGCCGCCGTGGATCAGCTTGGTGGAATTGGACGAGGTGCCTTCCGCCAGATCTCCGCGTTCGAGCAGCAGCACCTTGGCCCCGCGCCCGGCGGCATCGCGGGCGATGCCTGCGCCGTTCACGCCGCCGCCGATCACCGCAAGGTCGAACATCGCTGAGGTAGGCTCAGGCATCAGATCATCCACCACGCAAAGCCCAGCGCTGCTGCGAGCGAGGCGATGGTGGCCGCCAGCACCGGCATCACCGACCGCCAGCCCAATCCGAGCAACAGGTCGGTCCGCGTCCGCATCGCTGTGGCGGTCACGGCGAGCAGCAGCAAGGTTTTTGACAAGGTCAGCGCATGGCCGGCCAGATTGGCGGGCAGGGTAACAAGCGAATTGACCCCCACCAGCGCCAAAAACGCGAGAATGAAGCCGGGCAGGATCGGCACCCGCGTGCGGCCCACGCCCTCGGGCAACGGCTCGGCGCGGGCAATCCACAGCGCGGCGAGCGTTACCAGCGGTGCGAGCAGGGCGACGCGGGTGAGCTTCACCACGGTCGCCTGCGCGCCAGCCGCGTCCGACACCGCGAACCCTGCACCGATTGCCTGCGCGACATCATGGATCGATGCACCGACCAGGAACCCGGCCTGCGCATCGCTAAAGCCGAGCATCCGGGTCAGCGGCGGATAGGTGACGAGCGCAATCGCGCTGGCGGCGGCAAGGATCACCAGCGTCAGGGTGAAAAGCGCCTGATCGATCCGCTCGCGCCCGATCACGCCATACAGCGCCAGCGCAGCAGACGCCCCGCAGATTGCGGTCGCCCCGCCGCCGAGCAGGCCGACCGATTGGCTCTGTCCGGACAGGCGTGCGGCTGCGAGGGCAGCGATCAGCGCGGCGCCCATCACTAGCGCAAGGCCAAAAAACGGCACCAGCCCCATTGCCATTACCTGCATCGCGGTGACCTGCACCCCGAGCAGCACGATCCCGGCGCGCAGGCCGTGGCGAGAGACCCAGTCGAGACCGTCATGGGTGCGGGGGTCTGTGGCCGCAAAGTTCAGCGCAAGGCCGAGCAGCAAGCCCGCTAAAATGATCGGCACCCCGTAATTCTGGCTGAGCCAGGCGGCAGCCGCTCCGGCAATGGCACAGATCGCCAAACCGGGGACGAAGCGCGACAACGGCTTCTTCTCAGCCTTAGTAGCGGCAGCAGCAGCCGTATCGGCGAGCATGATCTCGCCGAACAGGTCGCCGGCAAAAGCCTCGTAGTCGGGGCGCGCATCGCGCTTCATGCCGTTCAGCCTGCCTTATGTCTCACGGTGTCATAGCCCTACTCCGCAAGCCTGTTGAATGCAACCGCACCTGCGCCTTGGGCGGCTATGCGAACAGATCGACCGCTTCTTCTTCTGGCCGGCGGATCACTGGCAGCAGCCACTGGAACCACGCCAGCGCAAGCAGATAGGACGAGGCGGCAAAGATGAACAGCGGCACGAAGCCAAAGCCTGCATCGAGCACGCGGCCAGTAATCAACGAAATCGCGACTCCGCCCATATTGCCCATGAACGCGCCGAACGCGGTAACCCGCCCGACCTTGGCGTTGGGGACGACATCGGTGATGGTCGAAAACAGCGAGAGCGAGAAGCCCTGATGCCCGGCCATCACTACCCCGATCATCACGGCCACGGGCCAAAATGCGTTGAGCTCCAGCACCAGCGGCAGGGGCGCGACCAGTAGGGCCGAGGCCAGCATCACGCCCTTGCGCACCCGGTTGGGGCTATGCCCGCGCTCCAGCAGCCGGGTCGACACCCATCCCGCCAGCAGTGCGCCGAGGCCTGACCCGGCAAAGGCAATCGCCAGGGGCACCGCGAGCTCCAGCGTGGTGAGGCCGAATTCCTTGCGGTAGTAATCCGCCAGCCAGAAGTTGATGAACCACCAGGTCATGTCCGAAAGCGCTTTGGCACCGACGATTGCCCAGGTCGCGCGGTTGGCGAGGATTGCGCCGTAACGCGCGCTCTCGCCGCCCGGATCGGGGCTGTCCGCCAGCGTGCGCTCACGCAATTGCGCCACCCCGCGCGCCAGCCACATCCATGCGAGCAGCGACAGAAATCCGCCGATCCCGCCCGCCACCAGCGCCCCGCGCCAGCCCACCGCCAGCGCAAGTGCCGGGATGACGAAGGGCATCGCAATCGTGCCCGCGCCGGCCAGCATGGTCGCAAAGCCGAAGGCGAAGCTGCGCTTGTCCGGCGGGAACAGGCTGGCGACGGTCTTGATCGTCAGCGGGGTCTGCACCGCCTCGGTCACGCCCAGCCCGACGCGCGCGGCGACCACCTGCGCAGTGCTCAGCGCCCAGCCATGCGCGACCGCCGCAAGGCTCCACGCGGTCGCGCCCACCTGCATCGAACGGTTCACGCCGAGCCGGTCGACAAGCCAGCCGGTGAACAGGAAGGCGAAGGCGGCGGAGAATTGCGTGACTGCGGCGAGATCGCCGAAGTCACTATCGCTCCAACCGAAATCGGCCATCATGTCGGGCTTCAGGATCGCAATGATCGGGCGGTCCATCGCATTGAATACGCCCGCGACGCACAGCACCGTGAACAGCGACCAGCGCAGCCGCGCAGATATGGGCGAGGAAGGTTGGGCCATCACGGGTTCCTAGAGTTCAAGCACGCAGCAGGGCAAGCAAGGCCAGACAAAAAGGGCCGCCGGATCGCTCCGACGGCCCTTGTTGATTTCAAGTTGCCACGCGGGTCAGAAGGTCCGCACACGCAGGCTGATGCCGAAATAGCGGTCGGCATCGCGCGGGATCTGCAAGCGGCGCCCGTTCTCGATATTGAGCAGCACGTAGCTCTCATCAGTGATGTTGCGGGCGTGGAAGGTCACGCGATACTTGTCGTCCGGATCGGAGAAGCCGACCGAGGCGTTCCAGATGCCATAGGGATCGATCCGGGTGGTCGGCGACTGGCCGAGGTCCGAGAACTGCGTGCTGGTGTGGCGGTAATCGGTGTTGAGGTACAGCGTCACCCCGCCCAGTTCCTTGGTATAGTCCCCGCCGATGGTGTAGACGAACTTCGGCGCCAGCGGCAGCACGGTGCCGTTGCGTGCGTCGGGCGCGTTGGTGGTCGGGTTCGGATTGAACTGCTTGACCCGTGCGTCCGCATAGGCCGCGCTGGCGCGCAGGTTCAGCCCGTCGACCGGGTTGACGATCAGATCGGCTTCGAAGCCTTCGCTCTTAACCGTGCCCGCGTTGGTCAGGTTCGAAATCGTCGCAGTATTGACGACGATGAAGTTGTTCGCCTGGAACCCGTCATACTCGACCATGAACGCCGCGACGTTGAGCTGCACGCGGTTGTCGAGGAACTGCGTCTTCGCCCCGATTTCAAAGCTGTCAGACAGCTCTTCGGAGATTGGCACCGCGTTGTTCGGCGCGGTGTGGTTGAAGAACACGTTGAAGGCCGGACCCTTGTAGCCGCGGGTGTATGAGCCGTAGAGCATGATGTCTTCCGACGGCTTGAACTGAATCGCCGCCCGGCCCGACAGGTTGCCGTTGGTGGTCTCGCCGCGGCTGGTGTTGGTGCCGTTGCCGCCGCTGGCGATGGTGCCGCCCGCCGGGTTGCCGTTCGTGCCCGGGCCGGTTGCGGGCAGACCGGTGGTGCGGTTGACCGCCGGTGCGCGGGTGTGGGTGAATTCAAGATCATCCCATGTGTAACGCAGGCCGCCGGTCAGCGAGAGCTGCTCGGTGATCTGGTAGGTGGCCTGACCGAACAGTGCGTAGTTCTTCGACCGCACGTCGCTGCGCGAGGTGGCGAAGGGGAACAGCGTGTTGACCGTATCGGAAACATTGCACGGGATCGCTCCGCCCGGCAGCGCCGCGAGAGTCGAGGTTGCGCAGGTCACACCCTGACGGGTGAAATCCTGAGTATTGTCCGATTGCCAAGCGAAGGCGCCGACCTGATAGAAGAACGGCTTCGACTGGTCCGAAGCGAGGCGGATTTCGGCCGAGACCTGTTCGGTCTTGACCACACCAAGATCATGCAGCTGGCCTGCGCCGACGATTGCGCGCGGCAGGAAATCGCCCTCGCGGTTCTCGGTGTTCTCCCAGTTGCGGTAGCCGAGCACGACGCTGAGGGTGTGAGTGTCGGTGATCTCGAAATCGCCGGTGCCCGTCAGGCTCCACTGCTGATCCTGCGTGCTGGTAACGAGGTCATTATTGATGAAGCGCTGGTCCTCGCCCAGAGCCACGCCGCCCGGCAGTGCGAGTAGCGCATCCTGCAACGCGCCGCGGCTGGCGCCGGTCACGTCGACGCAGCAATCATCATCGGCCTTGTAGTAATCCGCAATCAGGCGGACGGTGTTGCCGCCATCGTCATAATCCATGATCCCGCGCACGCCGTAACGCTCGTAACCATTGACCTTGTCGTTGCGGCCGCCGTTGATATTGGTGATGTTGCCATCAAAGCTGCCGTAGAAGCCGGTCAGGCGAGCGCTGAGGTTTTCACCCAGCGGACCAGAAATGGCTGCGCGCAGGCGGTATTCCTCGCCTTCGAACCAGTCGGCGCTGGCTTCGGCTTCAAACGTGTCGGTGCCGCCCTTGGACACGATGTTGACCAAACCGGCCGAAGCATTGCGGCCGAACAGCGTGCCCTGCGGCCCGCGCAGAACTTCAAGCCGTTGGAGATCAACCAGATCCATGAAGGCTTGGCCCGAACGCGACAGCACCACGCCATCGACAACGGTGGACACAGACGGTTCAGCGGCGACCGAGAAGCTGATGGTGCCGACGCCGCGCATCACGATCGCGCTGTTGGCGCTGGTGGTGCCCTTGCGGAAGGTCACCGAGGGGACGACGGTCGAGATGTTCTCGAGGCTGATGACCCCCGCCTGAATCAGGCGATCGCCCGAAACCGCGGTGATCGCGATCGGCACGTCCTGAACGTTTTCTTCGACCTTCTGGGCGGTTACGATGATTTCTTCGACCTGCGCCATGGCCGGCGCAGTGTGCATCAGCGCCAGCGAGCTGGCGGAAATGGCGAGCGTTTTAAGCGCAATACGGGTGGTGGCGGACATGGTAATTCTCTCCCCTGCATCGTGATCGGGTCTTTCGGGCGATAGCAAAGACCATCGCCCGTGCGGTCGATCTTTCGGTGCTCGGGTTGCGCTTTCCGCCGCGATCTGTCAAGCGGTGTCAGAACGGGCCAAGGGATAGCCCGGTGAGGGAATCTGGGACGAGAATGGTGGCAATGACGCCATGCGAGGGGGGATTTGACCTGCGATTGGCGGGGTGGACGATCCTGCGTAACAGACCACATAGTCCTGTAATTTCAGTGTCTTCAGGCAATTCTCTGGTCACGATGGTGCGTGGCAATTTCCGCCTGTCGGATACCCCTGTGGCAGCAAGGCCACTGTCTGTTTGCGAAGTGGCGGATGAGGGCGCGGCGGTGCTCTCCAGCGCCGATGGAACCGCGAAACTGTCCGCGAGTCTTGCGCCAGACGCATCGCGGCTCACTATGACCGCGCTCACCGGGCATGACCGCATCACGCTCGACTTCACGCTGGCCCCCGATGATGTGCTGTGGGGCGGGGGTGAGCAGATGAGCTATCTCGCTCTCAACGGTCGCACATTTCCGATCTGGACAAGCGAACCGGGGGTCGGCCGCGAACCCGGCACGCCGCTTACCGATCAGGCGAGTGCCGACGGGTCGTTCGCGGGCGGGGACTACTGGACGACCAACTATCCCGAACCCACGGTGCTGTGCTCCAGCGGCTGGGCGCTGAGCCTTGCCAATGCCGAATATGTCGAACTCGACGCCAGCGAGCAGGGGCGGTTGCGCGTTCATGTGTGGTCGGGTGAGGTAGTCATCGACCTGTTCGAAGGCGCGCCCGCCGACCTTACCCGGCAGCTCGCCGCGCGCTTCGGTCCGCGTCAGGCGCTGCCCGATTGGGCATTGGGTGGGGCCATCGTCGGCCTCAAGCAGGGCGAGGCGAGCTTCGACCGGCTCGAAGCTTTGATCGAAGCGGGTGCTGCCATTTCCGGCCTTTGGTGCGAAGACTGGGTCGGCATCCGCGAGACGAGCTTCGGACGCCGGTTGTTCTGGGACTGGCAGTGGAACGCGGAACGTTACCCCGATCTGCCCTCCCGCATCGCGGCGCTGAAAGCGCGCGGTATCCGCTTCCTCGGCTATGTGAACCCCTACCTTGCGGTCGACGGTCCGCTCTATCCCGAGGCTGCGGCCAAGGGCTACTTCGCCAAATGCCTCGACAGCGATGAACCCTATGCGGTCGATTTCGGCGAGTTCCACGCTGGCGTCGTCGACTTCACCAACCCTGCCGCTGCCGAATGGTTCGCTGAGGACGTGATCGGCAAGCGTATGCTCGATTTCGGGCTCGATGGCTGGATGGCGGACTTCGGCGAATATCTGCCCACCGATCTGCGCTTGCACGATGGCGACCCGATGCAGGAGCACAACCGCTGGCCTGTGCGCTGGGCGGAAGTCAACGCGCGCGCCGTCGCCTCGCGCGGGCGGACGGGCGATGTGCTGTGGTTCATGCGCGCAGGCCACACGGGCGTCCAGGCGCATTGTCCACTCTTGTGGGCGGGCGACCAGTCGGTCGATTTCAGCCGCCATGACGGGATCGGAACGGTCATTACTGCCGCGCTGTCATCGGGGCTGGTGGGCAACGCGTTCAGTCACTCGGACGTGGGCGGCTACACCAGCCTGTTCGGCAATGTCCGTTCGCCCGAATTGCTGCTGCGCTGGTACGAGCTGGGCGCTTTCAGCCCGGTGATGCGCACCCACGAAGGCAACCGCCCCGACGATAATCTCCAGATCGACAGCAACGCCGAACTGATCGAGGGCTGTGTCAGGTGGAGCAATATCCACGCGCACCTTGCGCCCTATGTTCGGCATCTCGTGATCGAAGCGCAGGCGACTGGCCTTCCGGCCCAGCGCGCGCTGTTCCTCCACTATCCGCTCGACCGTGAAACGTTCACGATCCAAGACCAGTACCTCTATGGCGGGGACCTGATGGTGGCGCTGGTGATCGAGGCAGGGGCGGTAATGCGGAGAGTCTATCTGCCGGAAGGCGAATGGCGGCATGTCTGGAGCGGCGCAGACTTCACCCCCGGCTGGCACGATGTCACGGCGCCCATCGGCGAGCCGCCGGTTTTCTACCGCCGCACCAGCACCTTCGCGCCCCTGTTTGCGGAGCTCGCCCGATGAGCCGCGCCAACATCAAGGATGTGGCCGCCCGCGCAGGCGTAGCGGTCAAGACCGTCAGCCGCGTGCTCAACGGCCACCCCTATGTCAGCGATACGCTGCGCGAGAAGGTCGAGCGGGCGATGGCCGATCTCGACTACCGGCCCTCGGTGGCTGCGCGCATCCTGTCCGGCGCAAAGTCCCATCAGGTTGCGCTGATCTACGACAATCATAGCCCCTATTACATGTTCCAGATCCAGAAGGGTTGCTGGGAGGTGTGCCAGGAAAACGGCATCCGCCTGCTCGCCCAACCGGTGGACGTTGCCGATCCACGCGTCGGCGATCAGGTGCGCGGGCTGGTGAGTGAGACCCACGTGGATGGCATCATCCTCTCCTCGCCGGTCACCGATTGCGATCCGGTGCTGCGCGCGCTGGAGGGGATGGACGTGCCGTTCGTGCGCATCTCGCCGGGGACCAATCACGCGCTGACATCCTCGGTGTTCATGGACGACGCGCAGGCCGCCGACGACATGACCACGCACTTGATCAACGCCGGGCACCGCCGGATCGGGTTCATCAAGGGCCACACCAACCACATGGCGTCCGACGATCGCTTGTTCGGATACCGCCGCGCGCTCGACCGGGTCGGCATCCCGTTTGAGCCGCAGATGGTGGTCGACGGCGAGTTCGACTTCGATTCCGGCGTGGCGGGCGCGAAGGCGTTGCTCGATCAGCCCGAACGCCCCACCGCGATTTTCGCCTCGAACGACGATATGGCCGCCGGTGTGCTTGCGGTCGCGCATGATCGCGGCATCAATGTGCCGGGCGATCTGTCGGTCGCCGGGTTCGATGACACCACGCTGGCGCGAACCGTCTGGCCGCCGCTCACCACGATCCGCCAGCCGATGGCCGATCTGGCGCGCACCGCCACCCAAATCCTGATCGCAGGCGGGGACATCACCCACAAGCGCCTGCCCCATGACCTTGTCGAGCGCGCTTCGGTCGCTCCGCCAAAGAGGAACCCCTAGATGAGTGAACTGCCCCTTCCGCCTGCCACCCGCGCCCTTGGTGCGAGCGGCATTGAGGTGTCTCCCATTGCCTGGGGGATGTGGCGGCTGACCGAAAATGGCCGGACCGTCGCCGAAGCCGCCAAGCTGGTGCACGCGGCGCTGGATGCTGGGATCACCTTCCTCGACACCGCCGACATCTACGGCTTCGATGGTAGTGCGGGCTTTGGCGATGCCGAGGTGCTGCTGGGCGAGGTGCTGGCCGCCGAACCGGGCCTGCGCGACAAGATGGTGCTCGCGACCAAGGGCGGTATCCTGCCGCCGCTGCCGTACGATCAGAGCGCGGCTTATCTGCGCGCCGCTATCGAAGCGTCGCTGACCCGCCTGAAGGTCGACAGCGTCGATCTGTGGCAGATCCACCGTCCCGATATTCTCGCCCATCCGCAAGAGACGGCGCGGGTGCTGGATGATGCGATGGCGAGCGGCAAGATCCGCAGTCTTGGCGTCTCCAATTTCACGATGGCCCAGACCGCCGCGCTGAACCACTTCCTCGGCAACAAGCTGGTCACGACCCAGCCTGAAATCAGCCCGCTTCGGATCGATTGCTTCGAGAATGGCGAACTCGATCAGGCGATGATGCTGGGCCTGACCCCGATGGCATGGTCACCCTTGGGCGGCGGCAGGCTCACCGCGCCGGAGAATGCGCGCGAGAGCGCGGTGGCTGCCGCGCTGGATGTCGTGGCCGAGGCGCACGGCGTCTCGCGCACGGTCGCCGCCTACAGCTGGCTGATGGCGCACCCGGCGGGGATCATTCCCATCATCGGCTCGCAGAACGCCGAGCGGATTGCGGAAGGTGCGACTGCGCTCACGGTGCGCTGGACGCGGACGGATTGGTACGCGGTGCTGGTCGCCGCGCGGGGTGTGCCTTTGCCTTGAGTTAAATTCTCCGTTCGCCCTGAGCTTGTCGAAGGGCCGCACTTTTCTTCGGGTTCAGCGCGTGACCTCCAGAAGAACGGTGCTTCGACAAGCTCAGCACGAACGGGGAGCGGTTCTAAGCAGAACGAAAATTGGGATGGGATTGAAGTCATGACTGAACAGCAACAATGCGAAATCGCGTGGTTCTCCGCGCTCTGCGACGACGATTACGAGTTCCTCGGCGTCCCCGATCCCTATCTCGCCTCAAGCTGGGAGCATTGCCGCAACATCGTGCTGCGCGCGGAAGAAGGCGGGTTTGACAACATCCTGCTGCCCTCGGGCTATCAGCTGGGCGTCGACACCACGATCTTCGCCGCTGCCGTGGCGACGCAGGTCAAGCGCATCAAGCTGCTCTGGGCCACCCGCATGGGCGAAGACTGGCCGCCGCAGCTGGCGCGCCGGATCGCGACATTGGACCGCATTCTTGGCCCGAATGCTGCTGGCACCGGAGGCAGGCTCAACGTCAACATCATCTCCTCCGATATGCCGGGAGAGAAAATCGAGTCCGGCCCGCGGTACCGTCGCGGCACCGAGATCATGAAGATCGTCAAGACGCTGCTCAACGGCGAACACCTCGATTTTGACGGCGAGTTCTATCAGCTCAAGCTCGATCCACCGCGCATCACGACGCTCAATGGCAAGTGCCCGCCGTTCTACTTCGGCGGCCTCTCCCACGAGGCGCGCGAGTGTGCGGCCGAGGCGGCGGACGTCTACCTGATGTGGCCCGACACGATGGACAAGGTGCGCGAGAACATCGCCGACCTGAAGGCGCGGGCCGCCAATCACGGGCGGACCCTCAAGTTCGGCTACCGCGCCCACGTGATCGTGCGTGAGACCGAGGACGAGGCGCGGCACTACGCCGATCGCCTGCTTTCGAAGCTCGACGACGAGGCAGGCCGCGCGATCCGCGAGAAAAGCCTCGACGCCAAGAACTACGGCGTCCAGCGCCAGCAGGAACTGCGCGGCGCGGCGGATGGCGACGGCTTTGTCGAAGAGAACCTGTGGACCGGCATCGGCCGCGCACGCTCCGGCTGCGGCGCGGCGATCGTCGGCACGCCCGATCAGGTGCTCGCCAAGCTGCGCGCCTATCAGGCCGAAGGAATCGAAGCCTTCATCCTGTCGGGCTACCCCCACGCACAGGAGGCCGATCTGTTTGCCCGCCATGTGCTGCCACACATTCAGCACGGGCCATTGGAGATGTGACGCAGACGGCCTGAACGCGGCCGCGAACTTGACAAAGTTGACAGCGTGTCAAGCGTCCACTTTGCAATTTTTCGCTGATATTCCGGTATATTGCTTGCAAAAAGCGAAGTTGACACTTTGCAGGTTTGCGGGGGGGGGAGGCCTCTCGCTCCCTCCGCATGGCATGGGTTGGTTCAACGATAGAAAAGAGCCGCCCGACCGATAGCGCGTGGCAGGCGTGTAGGAAACGCGCGGCATGAGGCGGAACCTTCTTGCCGTCACCCCGGCGCAGGCCGGGGCCTAGGGCCGCATAGGGCAAGGTTTGCCGCGTCTGGGTCCCGGCCTGCGCCGGGATGACGGAATAAGGGGAGCGTCGGTCGATTCGCCGCCTCGCATCCCGCGCGCGGGGCCATCGACCACCTCCTTGCCGCTACGGCGACGCGGCCTCGCGCAATTGCCTCTTTTCCGCGTCCGCAGGGCGTGACAAAGCGTATCGCAAAGCACAGACCATCTGCTGGAGAGAGCACGCCATGAACCTCGAATTCACCGCCGAAGAACAGGCCTTCCGCGACGAAGTCCGCGCCTTCATCGCCGAAAGCCACCCCAAGGAGTTGGGCGATTTCGGCATGCGCGAAGACATGACCCGCGAGGAAATGGTCGCGTGGCACAAAATCCTCGGCACCAAGGGCTGGTCCGTCCCGGCATGGCCCGTCGAATATGGCGGCACCGGCTGGACCCCGACCCAGCGTTACATCTGGTCGGAAGAAAACGCCCGCGCCAACACCTTCATGCCGCTGCCCTTCGGCGTGTCGATGGTCGGTCCGGTGATCTACACCTTCGGCAATGCCGAACAGAAGGCCCAGCACCTGCCCGGCATCCGCAGCGGCGAAGTGTGGTGGTGTCAGGGTTACTCGGAACCGGGCGCAGGTTCCGACCTTGCCAGCCTCAAGACCACCGCGGTGCGTGACGGCGATCACTATGTCATCAATGGCCAGAAGACCTGGACGACGCTCGCCCAGCACGCCGATTGGGGCTTCTTCCTGTGCCGCACCGATCCCACCGCCAAGGCGCAGGAAGGCATCAGCTTCATCCTCGTCGACATGAAGACGCCGGGCGTGGAAGTGAAGCCGATCAAGCTGCTCGACGGCGGGTACGAGGTCAACGAAACCTGGCTGACCGATGTGCGCGTGCCGGTCGAGAACCTCGTGGGCGTGGAGAACAAGGGCTGGACCTATGCCAAGTTCCTGCTCGCCCATGAACGCTCGGGGATTGCCGGGGTGGCGCGCTCGAAGCGCGGCGTTGAAAAGCTGCGCGAAATCGCCGCGAACGAGACGCTGGACGGCGCGCCGCTGATCAAGGACTTTGACTTCGCCAAGAAGGTGAGCCAGCTCGAAATCGATCTCGCCGCGCTGGAAATCACCGAGTTGCGCACCCTCGCTGGTGAGCAGGCGGGCAAGGGGCCGGGGCCGGAAAGCTCGATCCTCAAGATCAAGGGCACCGAAATCCAGCAGCGCCTTACCGAACTGACGCTGGAAGCGGTCGGCACCTATAGCGCGCCCTATTACGGCAGCATCGCCAATGACACCGGCTCGAACGAATATGCCGTTGGCCCGGCGCATGCCCAGCACGCGGCGGCGACCTATTTCAACATGCGCAAGACTTCGATCTATGGCGGGTCGAACGAAATTCAGCGCAACATCATCACCAAGATGATCCTCGGCCTGTAAGAGCCGAAGGACGGGAGAGAATACGTGGATTTCAATTTCACTGAAGAGCAGGACATGGTCCGCGATGGCCTGTCACGGCTGGTGCGTGAACAGTACGACTGGGAAACCCGGCGCAAGGCGATTGCCTCGTCCGCAGGCTGGCGGCCCGAAGTCTGGGCGCAGCTGGCTGAACTCGGCATCCTCGGGATGCCGTTCAGCGAAGCCGATGGCGGCTTCGGCGGCGGCGCGATTGATGCGATGGTCATCATGGAAGAGTTCGGCAAAGGCCTCGTGGTTGAGCCGTTCGTCCCCACCGTGGTCTGCGCGGGGGGTTTCCTGAAGCACGGCGGCACCACGGCGCAGAAGGAAGAGCATATCGGCGGGATCGTCGCGGGGTCTTCCGTGTTCGCCTTCGCCTATGCCGAACCGCGCGGCCGGTTCGATTATGCCGACCTTGAAACCACCGCGAAGAAGGACGGCGCAGGCTATGTCATCAACGGCCACAAGGCTGTCGTCATGGGCGCGCCCTGGGCCAGCCACCTGATCGTCACCGCCCGCACTGGTGGTGAACGCCGGGATCGTTCGGGCGTCTCGGTGTTCGTGGTCGCCAAGGACGCCGCCGGGATCACCACCCGCGATTATGTGACCGTCGATGGCCGCCGCGCTGCGGAAGTCTATTTCGAGAACGTGTCCGTCCCCGCAGACGCGCTGATCGGCGCCGAGGGTGAAGGGCTGGCGCTTATCGAGCTGGTGACCGACGAAGCTATCGCCGCGCTTTGCGCCGAAGCTTGCGGAGCGATGAAGGTCGCGCACGCCATGACGGTCGAATACAGCCGCCAGCGCAAGCAGTTCGGCGTGCCGATCGGCAGCTTCCAGGTGCTCCAGCACCGCATGGTCGACATGTACACGGCTTACGAAACCGCCGTTTCGCTGACCTATCTCGCCACGCTGCGGCTGGGTTCGGGCGAGGTCGAGCGCAAGCGCGCGGTCTCGGCCGCCAAGGTCGGTGTCGGGCAATCGGCGCGGTTGATCGGACAGGAAGCGGTGCAGATCCACGGCGGCAACGGCGTGACCGATGAATATGCCATCGGGCATTACTTCAAGCGCCTGACGATCTTCGACAGCGAGTTCGGCAATGTCGATCACCACATGAAGCGCCACGTCGCCCTCGGTTGAGGCGCAGGCCCGCATGAACACCGCCCCGCTCTCGGCCATCCGAGGGCGGGGCTTTTTCGTGGGCAGTGTAACCGCCTGCACGGCGGCCGCGAACCAGCGGGCATGAGAGCCGACGAAGCCTCGCTCGCCCGGTTGATGGCGCTGTCGCAGCAAGGCGACAAGCAGGCCTATGCCTCGCTGCTGGACGCGTGTCAGCGCTGGCTGCGGGGCTATTACAGCCGCCGGATCGCGCCCTCCAGCCTTGACGATCTGGTGCAGGAAACGCTGATCGCGCTCCACACCAAGCGCGCCTCTTGGGATCCGTCGCGCCCGTTCCTGCCGTGGCTGGCCGCGATTGCGCGCTATCGTTGGGTCGATCACCTGCGCCGCCTGTACCGCGCTGACGAGCACGAATTGCGCGAAGAGCTGATCGGCACGGACGACGAACCCGCCGTCACCGCGCGCATCAGTTTGGACCGGCTGCTCGGCCTGCTTCCACCCGCACAGGAGCGCGCGATTGCGCTGGTGAAGATCGAAGGGATGAGCATCGCCGAAGCCTCGGCCGCGACCGGACAGAGCGAGGCGCTCGTCAAAGTGAACATTCACCGGGGGCTGAAAAAGCTCGCCCATATGATTGAGAAAGAATGACAATGCCGCGCAATTCCGATGCCCTGATTGCCGAGTTGGTTGGCGACCTCGAGCCGGTCAAGCCGCTGCGCTTTGGCGCGGGGATGGCGGCCACGCTGGCGGCGGCGACGCTCTCGTCGGCGGTCGTGATCGCCTTGTTCGGCTTGCGGCCAGATTGGCTGGAGGGGCGCGTCAATCCGATGCATCTGCTGGCGACCGGGCTGTATCTCGGCCTTGCGCTGGCAGCGACAGTCACCGTCGTGGTGATGAGCCGCCCGCAGGTCGGTAGCGACTACAGCGGCTGGCGCTGGGCGGCGGCGATGACCGGGCTGTTGCCCGTGGCGGGGCTGATCGTCGGCATCAGCCGTGGGCGCGACATGCTCTCTGCCGAGACCATGCGCCATGGGGGCGAATGCCTGGTGCTGGGCGGGGGCGCCTCGCTGCTGGTGTTCGCGATGCTGGTGCTGTGGCTACGGCGCGGCGCCCCGACCGCGCCCGACCGCGCCGGACTGGTCGCGGGCGTCGCGGCAGGGGCTTTCGGCATCTTTGCCTTCTCGCTCCACTGCCCGGACAATGACATCGTCCATATCGGCATATGGCACAGCACGGTGGTGCTGGCGATGGCGGGGCTTGGCCGTATCACGGTGCCTCGCCTGATCCGCTGGTAGGCCAGCGCCCAGAAGGGTTTAATCGCGACCCTTGGGCTTGCCCTTGAACTTGCCCTGAGGCTTGCCGCCTGCCTTGGCGAAATGCTTCGGCTTGGCGAAGCCAGCGCCGGGCGCAGCACCGGGACCGACGGGCTTGGGCTTGAACGGACGCTGCGGGGCAGGGCCGTTGGGCTTGCCGCGCTTGGCATTCTCCCGCGCGGCCATGCGCGGCGGCTCGTTCGATTGCTCGATAGCGACATAGCCGCCGTTTTCCTCGCTGCCCGCCGTCGCCGCAATGGCTTCGGCAAACTTGCCCGCGATGGCGCGGGGGATCTGGAAATAGGTCTCTGCCTGAGCGATCCGGATCGCGCCGATTTCGTTGCGGGTGATATGACCGCGGCGGCAGATCAGCGGCATGACCCAGCGCGGATCGGCGTTCTGGCGGCGGCCGATATCCATCCGGAACCAGACCGTATCCTCGAACCCTTCGCGGTGACGATCCTTCTGCGCGGCGCGCTGGGCATCGACGGATTGCGCCAGCAGCTCCTCAGGCTCAGGCATCGACGCACGGTGCGCCTGCACCAGCATGGCAGCGATTTCCTGCGGGCTTTTGGTTTCGAGCAGCTTGTCGGCCAGCTCGCGGTCACCATCGGTGACTTCGACGGGCTGCATCAGCTTGTCGAGCAACCGCACCCGGTCCTGCGCGATGATGTCCTCGCGGCTGGGCGCATTGATCCACTCGGCGTTGATCTTGGCATGGTGGAGCATCGATTCGACCCGCCGGCGGCGCGGGAAGGGAACGATGATGACCGCGATGCCCTTCTTGCCCGCGCGCCCGGTGCGGCCCGAACGGTGCTGGAGCGTTTCGGCATCGCGCGGGATTTCCACGTGGACGACGAGGCTGAGTGAGGGCAGGTCGATCCCGCGTGCGGCGACATCGGTGGCCACGCACACCCGGGCGCGGCGATCGCGCAGGGCCTGGAGCGCTTGGTTGCGTTCCTGCTGCGAATGCTCGCCCGACAGCGCGACGACGCCAAAGCCGCGCTCCTGCAAGGTCGCGTGCAGGTGGCGGACATTGTCGCGCGTGGCGCAGAAAAGGATCGCGGTTTCGGCTTCGTGGAAGCGCAGCAGATTGATGACCGCGTTCTCGATTTCGGACGGCGAGACCGTGACCGCCTGATAGGCGATGTCGCCATGCCCACGCTCGCTGCCGCCAGTCTGGATGCGCAGCGCATCGCGCTGGTACCGGCGGGCGAGGGCTTCGATCGGGCGCGGCATGGTGGCCGAGAACATCAGCACGCGCCGTTCTTCCGGCGTCGCGTCGAGAATTTCTTCCAGCTCCTCGCGGAAGCCCATATCGAGCATTTCGTCCGCTTCATCGAGCACCACGGCGGACAGCGCCGACAGGTCGAGCGCGCCGCGTTCCAGGTGATCGCGCAAGCGGCCGGGGGTGCCCACGACAATGCTTGCGCCGCCAGCCAAGGCGCGGCGTTCGACCTGCGGGTTCATGCCGCCCACGCAAGTGGCGATACGGGCACCTGCCGACTTGTAGAGCCAATCGAGTTCGCGGGCGACTTGCAGCGCCAATTCGCGGGTCGGGGCAATCACCAGCGCCAGCGGGCCGGAGGCGCGGCGCACGCGGCCATCTTCGTCCAGCACCTGATCGGCAAAAGCGAGGCCAAAGGCGACCGTCTTGCCCGAGCCGGTCTGCGCCGAGACGACCAGATCGCGGCCATGCGCTTCCGGTTCGAGCACGGCGGACTGCACCGGGGTAAGCGTTTCATAGCCGCGTGTGGCCAGGGCCTCGGCGAGGCCAGCGGCGATATGGGGAAATGGCATGGGGAGAAGGCTTTCAGACAAGGGCGCCGCCACAGGGGGCAGGCGGAGAGACAAGGGGGACAGCGGAGCGCGGATCGGGCCACCAGGCCAACCTCGCGCAGAGCGTCGACAAGCGGCCCTTACACAGTTTCGGGGTGTTTGGCTTGCGATTAAATCACAAGGGCGTTCCGCTATACCTATTCTGGTGCGGCGGCGGCCAGCATATCCATCAAATTGCGCGCGGCCTCACGGTCTTCCTCATGCGCGAAAGCGACATCCAGCTCGGGGGCATCGCCCAGCACCATCAGCAACGTCCACAAGGCAAAGCGCTGCCCGCGGTCCTGCGTCATGCCGAAATCGACCCGCATCCGCTCGACCCCGTCAGGCAGAGCGGCGGGCGATACGGCGTCGAGATCGCGGGTGCCGAAATAGCGTTGCAGGAGATCAACCATGTCCATGCCCGCGTCCCTATCGCACGCAGGCGCGTTTGCCTACCGGTCGCGGGGGCCTCAAGTGGTGGCGCGCACGACCAGTTGCGGGGGCAGGACGAGGCTTTCGGTCTTCTCGCCCGCCAGCCGCCGCAGCAGCAGATCGACCAGCCCGCGTGCGCCTGCTGCGATGTCCTGCCGCACGGTGGTGAGCGGGGGCACGGTCTGGCGGGCGATCGGCAGGTCGTCGAACCCGGCCAGCTTCATGTCGCCCGGCACGGCGATCCCGCAGGCGCGAAGCTCGGTCAGGCACAACGCGGCGAGCGTATCGGTGGCGGCGAAGATCCCGTCGATCTGGCTGGCACGGGCGGCGAGGTGCTGGGCGATCTCCTCGCTCGCGCGGTCGGGAGACAGGTGAGTGGGCAGGGTGATGATCGGCGGCAAGCCCATGCGCGAGGCAATGTCCTGCGCCCCGGCAAAGCGCGCGGCGAACTCCATCGCGGTGGTGTCCCCCAGAAACGCGAGGCGGGTGGCCCCGGCGGCGATCAGGCGTTCTGCTGCCAACCTGCCGCCCAAGCGGTTGTCGGTGCCGACTACGCAGTGCCGCTGGCCTTCGGTGTGGTTGCCCCACACCACCATCGGGCCGTAGCCATCGGCGACATCCTCGATCCGGTCGAACTGGTCGGACTGGCCGATCACGATCACTCCGTCGATCATGCCCGAACCGATAAAGCGGTCGAGCCAGTCGGCATCGTCTTCCGGCACCACCCGGCGCAGCATCAGGTCATAGCCTTCGCGCGTCAGCTCGTCGGCGAGATGGCCGAGCAGGGTCATGAAGAAGCTGTCGGAGATTTGCTGGCGGCTGTCATGGCCGAGCGGGATGACCACGCCAATCACGCCGGTCTTTTGGCGGCGCAATCCGCTCGCCATCTGGTTGGGGCGGAAGCCGTGTTCGCGCGCGAGCGCTTCGATCTTCTCGCGAGTTTTGGTGTTGACCAGGCTCTTGCCCGCCAGCGCGCGGCTCACCGTGCCGGGGGAGACGCCCGCCAGCCGCGCCAGATCGGTGATATTGCGCACCGTCACGCGGGTGGTCTTGTCCTCGTCCATCGTCAGCTTGTCGCCAGCCCCTGCGTGCGTGGCTGCCTGTGCCCCGCATCAACCAACAGCGTAGCCAGCGCGCCCGCCAGCATCAAGACGCCGCCCAGCATCAGCACGTGGCGCGGATCGCCGCCCAGCAGCGGGCGATAGATCAGCGGCATGGTGAGCGTCTGGATCAGCATGGGGATGACGATGAACAGGTTGAAGATGCCCATGTAGATGCCGTTCCGCGCCGGCGGGATACAGTCGGCGAGCATGACATAGGTGTTGCCCATCATTCCGGCCCAGCCGATCCCGATGCCGAGCATCAGCACGAACAGCGCGGCCGGGGTCGAGGCTCCCGGAATCATCAGCATCGCCGCGCCCGATGCGGCGAGGCACACCGCGTGGACATGGCGCGCACCGAAGCGCTTGACCACCGGGATCAGCACCAGCGCGCCGAGGAAAGCGATGAAGTTGTAGAAGGCGCCCGCCTGCTGCGCGGTCAGCGTCGCTTCGCGGAAGGCAGTGCTGGCGGGATCGCTGGTGTTGTAGATGCTGCGGCCCACGGCAAAGGTGATGTACTGCCAGTAAGCGAACATCGCATACCACTGGCACAGCATCGCACCCGCCAATTGGCGCATCGGGCGCGGCATTTCGCGGATCGCGGCGCCGATCTCGGCGAAGGTGGAGCGGATGGTGAGCGGTTTGGCGACAAGGTCCGCTTCCTCCTCTGGCGAAAGCGGCAGCTCACGCACCCGGAACACCGACCACACGATGGTCGAAATCGACAGGATCGCGCCGATGATGAAAGCAATCCGCACGATCACCGGAATGCCATTGGCGTCGAGCACATCGCGCGCCACGACAGCGGTAAGCAGGCTTGGTGCGAGATAGGACAGGGTTTGCGCGAGGCCGGTAAATGCGCTCTGCGTCAGGAACCCGGTCGAGCGTTGGTCGGGGGCGAGCCGGTCCGCCACATAGGCGCGGTATGGCTCCATCGTGATGTTGTTGCCCGCGTCGAGGATCCACAGCAGGCTGGCGGCCATCCACAGGGTGCTGGAATAGGGCATGGCGAACAGCGAGAGCGTGCAGATCACCGCGCCGATCAGGAAGTACGGCGTGCGGCGGCCCATCCGGGTGTTGGTCCGATCACTCATCGCGCCGACAATCGGCTGGATCAGCAGCCCGGTCATCGGGCCTGCCAGCCACAACAGCGGCATGGTCGCTTCGTCCGCGCCGAGGAAGCCGTAGATCGGCCCCATATTGGCCTGTTGCAGCCCGAAGCTGAACTGCAAGCCGAAGAAACCGATGTTCATTTCGATGATTCGCAGCAACGAAAGCCGTGGCTTATCGATCATGTCCGCCTGTCCCATCCTCTATTCCGCACGATCATGTCGCCGCGCTGTGCTTTTGAAGTGACATGATTCCACGCAATTTGCAAACGATTGCAAGATTCTTGTTGCAATCGTTTGCAGGAAAGTTAGGTCTGCATCGTCGTCGCCAAAGAAGCGCGCACCCGAGAGGAGAGAAAGCCATGAAATTGCGTACCGCGCTTTGCGCCAGTGCAGCCGTGTCGAGCCTGCTGATGAGCCCGGCTCTGGCACAGGATGTTGCCGCCACCGATGCCGCGACCGAAACCGAGGGCGAGGAAATCATCGTCACGGCGGTGGCCCGCGGGCAGAACCGGATCGAAAGCTCGGTCTCGGTCAGCACCATCGGTTCGCAGGCGATCACCAACCTTGCCGCGCCGTCTTCGGCTGACCTTATCCGCCAGATCCCGGGCATCCGCTCGGAAGCTTCGGGCGGAGAGGGTAACGCCAATATCGCGGTGCGCGGGATTCCGGTTTCGACCGGCGGTGCGCGCTATATCCAGCTTCAGGAAGACGGCCTGCCGATCCTCGAATTTGGCGACATCATCTTTGGCAATGCAGACAACTTCCTGCGCGCTGACCGCTCGGTCGCCCGCGTTGAAGCGGTGCGCGGCGGTTCGGCCTCGACCTTCGCGTCGAACGCGCCGGGCGCGGTGATCAACTTCATCTCCAAGACGGGCGAGCAGGAAGGCGGCGCGATCCAGGGCTCTGTCGGCCTCGATTTCGAAAGCTACCGGCTTGATTTCGATTACGGCGCGCCGCTGGCGGACGATCTCTATTTCCACGTCGGCGGCTTCTACCGCACCGGGGAAGGCCCGCGCGACATCGGTTACAACGGCTATGATGGCGGCCAGATCAAGGCCAACATCACCAAGGAATTCGACGGCGGCTACATCCGCTTTCACGCGAAGTATCTCGACGACCGCACCCCCACCATCTTGCCGCAACCGGTGCGGGTGACAGGCAGCGGCGGCAACCCCGATTATCAGGCGATCGCCGGCTTCGATCCGCGCACCGCATCGCTTTATAGCCCGTTCCTGACGCCGGCCCAGTCGCTCGACGGCAACAACAACCCCACAAGCTACGATTTCCGCGACGGGCTTTCGGTGCAGAGCCTCGCCTTCGGGATCGAGAGCGAGATCGATGTGGGCGGCGGCTGGACGCTAACCAACCGCTTCCGCTTTGCCGACAATTCGGGCAGCTTCCAGTCGCCCTTCCCGGCGGGCGCGGACACGGCGCAGAACATTGCCAATGGCATCGGCGGTGCGGGTTCCAGCATCGTCTTCGCCAGCGGGCCGAACGCTGGACAAAGCGCCAATGCTTCGACCATCGGCGGCAATGGGCTCCTTGCCAATATCGTGGTGTTCAATGTCCGTCTGAACAGCCTCGACAACGTCACCAATGATTTTCGCGTCAACAAGGCGTTCGACATCGGCGGCGGCACGGCCAACTTCACCAGCGGCTTCTACCTGTCGCGCCAGACGATCAACACCGACTGGCTGTGGACCAGCCACGTGCAGACCATTCAGGGCGACGGGCAGGCCGTGTTGGTCGACATCCGCAATGCGGGCGGCAACCTCGTTACGCAGAACGGCACGGTGGGTTACAGCGCCAGCTTCTTCGGCAATTGCTGCCGCCGGAACTATGATGTCGATTACAGCACCTATGCGCCGTTCGCCTCGCTGTCGCTGGAGTTGGACCGCCTGACCATCGATGCCTCGATCCGTTACGATTACGGCGATGCCAGCGGGACGATCACCGGATCGGACAGCGGCTTTGGCACCGGCATCGGCAGCTTCGATTTCAACCGCAATGGCACGATCAGCCCGGCGGAAGCACAGACCGCGATCCTGCCGCTCGGCAATGCGCGGCCGGTCAATTACGAGTTCGATTACTTCAGCTTCTCGCTGGGCGCGAACTACCTTGTGACTGACGATCTGGGTGTGTTTGCCCGCTACAGCCAAGGCGGCCGCCACACGGCGGACCGTTCGCTGTTTTCGCCCGCGATCAGCGCGGTCGACGGCAGCCTGCCGGGCGGCGATCAGGGCGTGGTTGCCACAGTCGATCAGCTGGAAATGGGGCTGAAGTATCAGGCCAATGGCCTGTCGCTGTTCGCCACCGGGTTCTTTGCCAAGACGGCGGAAACCAATGTCGAACTCGCCCCGCTGGAGCTGTTCGACACCGAATACGAAGCCTACGGGATCGAACTGGAAGGCGCCTATCGCACCGGCCCGTTCACGCTGTCGGCGGGGGCAACCTGGACCGACGCCGAGATCGTCGACGCGCTGGCGGCCAATACCATCGGCAACACCCCGCGCCGTCAGGCCGATCTCGTCTATCAGGCGACCGCCCAATATGACGCCGACATGTTCACCATCGGCGCCAACGTGGTCGGCACCACCGAAAGCTTCACGCAGGACAATAATGATCTGGTGCTGCCGGCCTTCGCTCAGGTGAATGCCTTCCTGGCCTTCCGCCCGATCGAGCGGATCGAGGTGGGTTTGAACGCGCAGAACCTGTTCAACGCCACCGGCTTCACCGAGGCGGAGGAAGGTTCGATCCCCGCCAATGGCATCGTGCGGGCGCGCTCGATTGCCGGGCGTACGGTACTCGCTTCGGTGCGGTTCGACTTCTAGGAGCCTCACCGGAAGCACACGGGCTGGCCGCCATTCTCCCCGGCGGCCAGCCTGTTTCTTGTTGCACGAATTGGGATAGATTGCCGCCATGACGAGCGCCTGGACAGCCGATCACGTGGGCCGGATTGAGCCGGGGCAGGGCGGCGTCATTCCGCCGGTGGTGGCGCCTGACCATTCGGGTCTGGATGCAGCGCGGCTCTACTGGGACATGTGGCCGGTGCAGGACGCGCACGGCGCGCGCGCACTGATCGCCGGGCGGGAGCTGTGGATGGCGCTGACCGCGCCGGATCGCGGCGATCCGGCGCTCCGCCATTTCGAGGCGAAGATCCACTGGATCGAGCGGCGTGGCGGGGCCTGGCATGATCGTGGCCCGGTCTTGCCCGATCTTGCCATCCCCTATGAACGCGAATGGGCAGGCTCCGCGCTGCTCGATCAGGGGGTGGTGACCCTGTTCTTCACCGCCGCCGGAACTGCGGCGCGCGCCGGGGGCTACCAGCAGGAATTGTGGTCGGCCAGCGCGCCGCTGGGAGCGGATGGTTGGCCCGGCGAATGGTCGTTTCCTACCCCGCTGGTGACGGGATATGGCCCGCATTACATGCCCGCCGATGCCCATGAGGGCGAGGCCGGAAAGATCAAGGCATTCCGCGATCCGGCCTATTTCCGTGATCCGGCTGACGGCGGTGAATACCTCGCCTTTACCGCCTCGCTTGCAGGGTCTGGCAGTGCGTTCAACGGGGCGTTTGGCTTGGCGCTGAAGGGCGCAAACGGATGGATCCTGATGCCGCCTTGCCTCCATGCAGAAGGCGTCAACAACGAGTTAGAGCGCGCCCATCTGGTGTATCACGCGAAACATTACTACGCCTTCTGGTCGACGCAGACGGCAACCTTCGCGCCCGATCTGCGCCATGCGCCGGGGGGATTGTACGGAATGGTGGCAGACAGCATGGCAGACCCGTGGCGGCCGTTGAATGGGACCGGACTGGTGCTCGCCAACCCGGTCGACCGACCGTTGCAGACTTATAGCTGGTTCGTCGACGCCTCGTTGACGGTTTGTAGCTTTGTCGATGTGCTGCCCGATGGCAGTTTTGGCGGCGTACCCGCGCCCTTGCTCCGGCTGGCGCTGGATGGCGACCGGGCGAGTGTCCATGCGGCAGAGCAGGTCGCCTGATGCTGGGCGCGATCGAGGCGGGCGGCACCAAGTTCGTGCTCGCGGTCGGACCGTCGCCTGAACGGATCACTGCGCGCCACACCATCCCGACCCGCGATCCCGAGACCACCCTGGCCGAGGCGGCGGAATGGCTCGCGGGGCAGGGCGGGATCACCGCGCTCGGCATCGGCAGCTTCGGCCCGGTTGAACTGGGTCGCACCTCGCCGCGCTGGGGCTTCATCACCACCACCCCCAAGCCGGGTTGGGCAGATTGCGACATCGCGGGATACTTCGGCGGAGTGCTGGGCGTGCCGGTGGGGTTCGACACTGACGTCAACGCGGCAGCTCTGGCCGAACATGCGGCGTCCGGATCGGCGGGGGGCAGCCTCGCCTATCTCACAGTCGGCACCGGGATCGGCGGCGGGTTGGTGCTCGATGGCCAGCCGGTCCACGGCATCGCCCATCCTGAGGTCGGCCACATCTACCCGCGCCGTCACCCCGAGGATCGCGACTTCCCCGGCACCTGCCCGAGCCACGGCGATTGCCTCGAAGGCCTCGCCAGCGGTCCGGCGATCATGGCGCGCTGGGGCATGTCCCTCTCGCATCTCCCCGCTGATCACCCCGGCCACGCGATCATCGCCGAATGTATTGCGCAAGCCTGCCACGTGCTGTTCGCCAGCGTCGCGGTCGAGGACGTGGTGGTTGGCGGCGGCGTGGCGAACACGCCCGGCCTTGTCGAGCGGGTCGCCCAGCGCGCCCGAGAGCTTGATGCGGGATACCTGCCCGGGACTGCCCGCCACCGCGTCATCCGCCCTCGGCTCGGCAGCGAAGCCGGGATCACCGGCGCGATGATGCTCGCTGATGGTGCTGCCAAGGCTTGAGTTGCCGCCCCGTCCCCCCGATAGTCGCGCCGGAGATTATCGCAGGGGAGAGCCGCCATGTACCGTTTGCTTGCTGCGCTGCTGGGCCTGCTGGCGTTCTCAATGCCGCTGCGGGCGCAGGAGGCGGGACGCTTGCTTGAATACGAACGCGTGTCCGCTGCGGGCCTGCCCGACCAGCGCCTGTCGATCTGGCTGCCTCCTGGCTATGACGCGGACGACCAGCGCTATCCGGTGCTCTATATGCATGACGGGCACAATCTGTTCGATCTGAAAAATTCCAACTTCAACAAGATTTGGGCCGCCGACAAGGCGATGCTGTCGGCGGTAAAGTCCGGCAAGGTCGAACCGCACATCATCGTCGGCATCTGGGCTCCGGGCTCCGATCGCTATCGCCAATATCTTCCCCGCAGTGCCTATGACGCAGCCAGCGGGACCTTGCGCACCCGGATGGATCAGACTGCCAATGGCGAAGTCGTGTCGGACCTCTATCTCGCGTGGATTATTGGCCCATTGAAATCATGGGTGGATTCGAGTTTTCGCACCCGCGCGGGGCGCGACGACACGGCGATTGTCGGCTCAAGCATGGGCGGGTTGATGAGTTGCTATGCCTTCCTTGAAGCGCCGCAAGTGTTCGGAAGGGCAGGCTGTGTCAGTTCGCACTGGCCAGCGATCGATCCGCGCGTGGTGGAGGGCGAGGATCGCGGCGTGAGGGATTTATGGGACGCGTGGTTCGCCGCGCGGCTGGGCCAGCCTGACGGGCGGCGGGTGTGGCTCGACCACGGCACCGCGACCCTCGATGCCTATTATGCGCCCTATCAGCAAGTCATCGACGCGCGGTTCGCCGCGTTAGGCTGGCAGAAGGGCCGCGACTGGGAGAGCAAGGTCTACCAAGGCGCCGAGCACGAGGAAAACGCCTGGGCGGCCCGCCTGCCCGAGATCTTCGGCTGGCTGCTGGCGGAGGACTAACGCAGGCTGACGGCCTCACGGGCCAAGGCCTCAATCACCGCCTTGTCCGGCGCGCCTTTGGGCGACACCCAACTGCCGCCGACGCACAGCACCGGATCGAAAGCGAGCCACTCGGTAGCGTTGTCCAAGCTGATCCCGCCGGTCGGGCAGAAGCGGCACTGGCCGAAGGGCGCGGCGAGCGCCTTCAGGGCCGGGAGCCCGCCTGCCGCCATCGCCGGGAAGAACTTGAAGCGATCAAGGCCCAATTCCAATCCGCGCATGATGTCGCCCGCATTCGCGATGCCGGGAAGGAACGGCACACCCGCCGCCACCGCTGCCTTGCCGAGCTTGTCGGTCAGGCCGGGGGAGACGATGAATTCGGCGCCCGCTGCCAGCGCCTTGTTGAGATCGGGAACTCCGGTCACCGTCCCCGCACCGACAATCGCGCCCGGCACCTGCTTCATCGCCCGGATCGCAGGCAGCGCCGCCGGGGTGCGCAATGTCACTTCGAGCACCCGCAATCCGCCCGCCACCAGCGCTTCGGCCAGCGGAACGGCATGGTCGACATCGTCGATCACGATCACAGGGATCACCGGCGCGGTGCGCATGATGGCGTCGATATTCATGGGTTACATACCTCCGGTGGCCAGCATCGCGCTTGCGCCTTGTTCGGCTCCGTCAGCGAAGCGGCGCATCATGCCGAACAATTCACGGCCCGTGCCGCTGTCTGCAATCGGATCGAGCGCAGGTTCCCGGTTGGCCAAATCGGCATCGGTGTTGAGATCGCCCGTCGCCGCGCAAACCCGCACGACATCGCCATCGCGCAGCCGCGCCAGCGGGCCGCCGCCCAATGCTTCGGGGGTGCAATGGATCGCAGCAGGCACCTTGCCGGAAGCGCCCGACATGCGGCCATCGGTGACCAGCGCGACCTTGAACCCGCGATCCTGCAACACGCCCAGCGCCGGGGTCAGTTTGTGAAGTTCGGGCATCCCGTTGGCGCGCGGCCCCTGGAAGCGCACGACCACCACGACATCGCGGTCAAGCTCGCCCGCCTTGAACGCGGCAGCGACGCTCGCCTGATCCTCGAACACGCGGCACGGTGCCTCGACCGTCCAGCGGCTCTCGTCCACCGCCGAGGTCTTGAAGCACGCCCGCCCAAGGTTGCCTTGCAGCAGCCGCATCCCGCCATCGGGCTTGAACGGATTGCTGACGGGACGCAGCATCGTGTCGTCCATGCTGGGGCCAACCTCGCGCCACACGAGTTCTTCGCCCTCAAGTCCGGGTTCGCGGGCATAATCGGAGAAATCGCCGCGTCCCACAGTGAGAATGTCGGGGTGGGCCAGACCCGCCTCCAGCAGCTCGCCAATGACATAGCCCATGCCGCCAGCGTTGTGAAAATTGTTCACATCGCCCGAGCCATTGGGATAGACCTGCGCGATCAGCGGGACGGCGTGGGACAGTTCGGAAAGGTCGTCCCAGTCGAAGATCACGCCCGCTGCGCGCGCCATGGCGGGCAGGTGGATCGCATGGTTGGTCGAGCCTCCCGTTGCCAGCAACCCGACCGCCGCGTTGATCACCGCCTTTTCGTCCACACACAGGCCGAGCGGGCGGTAGTCGTCACCCTTGCGCCCCAGCGCTGCGACGCGGTGCACCGCCTCACGGTCCAAGGCCTGCCGCAACTGCGTGCCCGGCTGGATGAAAGCGCTGCCCGGAATGTGCAGGCCCATCATCTCCATCATCATCTGGTTCGAATTGGCCGTGCCGAAGAAGGTGCAGGTGCCGGGCGAATGGTAGCTCGCCATCTCGCTCGCCAGCAGTTCGGCGCGGGTCGCCTTGCCCTCGGCATAGAGCTGGCGGACGCGCTGCTTTTCCTTGTTCGGGATACCTGTCGGCATCGGGCCGCTGGGCACGAAGATGGTCGGCAGGTGGCCGAAGCGCAGTGCGCCCATCAGCAGGCCCGGCACGATCTTGTCGCAGATGCCGAGCATCAGCGTGCCGTCATACATGGCGTGGGACAGGGCCACCGCCGCCGAGAGCGCGATCACGTCGCGGCTGAACAGTGACAGCTCCATGCCGGTCTCGCCCTGCGTCACCCCGTCGCACATCGCCGGGGTGCCGCCAGCGACCTGCGCCGTCGCGCCGATTTCGCGGGCGTAGATCTTCAACCGGTCAGGATAGCGGCCATAGGGCTGGTGGGCCGACAGCATGTCGTTGTAGCTGGTGACGATCCCGATATTCGCGCCGCGGCCCGAGACCAGCGCCGCCTGATCTTCCAGCGCCCCGGCATAGGCATGGGCGAGGTTCGAGCACGACACGGCGTTGCGCTCACCCATATTGTCGCCTTCACGGCGAATCAGGTCGAGATAGGCGCTGCGGCTAGGCTTCGATCGCTCGATCACACGCTGCGTGACCTTGTGGAGGGTGTCGTTGAGGTTACTCATGCCACGTGACTCCGTCGCGTTCCGCCAGCGCGATGGCCGCAGAGGGGCCCCAACTGCCGGCAGTATAGGTTTTGGGGGTGAGGCCTTCTGCTTCCCACCCGGCGCGGATCGCATCGACCCATTCCCACTGCGCCTCGACCTCATCGCGGCGGACGAACAGGGTCTGATCACCCTCAACCAGATCAAGCAGCAGGCGCTCATAGGCAATCCGCCGCACCGCGCCGCTGAACACATCGGGCATGGCGATATTGAGCGGCACCTGCCGCAGGCGGATGCCCTCGCGGTCGAGGCCCGGCACCTTGGCCATCAGCGACAGCGTGATGTTCTCTTCGGGCTGGATGCCGATCACCAGCCGGTTGGGCTGCATCGTCGCCCCCTTACCCGCGAAGATCGAGTGCGGAACGCAGCGGAACTGGATCACGATTTCGGTCACACGCTTGGGCAGGCGCTTGCCGGTGCGCAGGTAGAAGGGCACGCCCTTCCAGCGCCAGTTATCGACGTGGCCCTTGATCGCGACGAAGGTTTCGGTGTCGGAATCCTTGCCCAACTCTTCGTCATAGCCGGGCACCGCCTGCCCGGTGATCGCGCCGGCGCGATATTGGCCGGTGACGGTCTCGTTGGCGGAGACGGGGCGCAGCGCGCGCAGCACCTTCACCTTTTCATCGCGCACAGCTGTCGCATCGAAATGCGCAGGCGGCTCCATTGCGACCAGAGCGAGCAGCTGGAGCATATGGTTCTGCACCATATCGCGGATCGCACCGGCATCGTCGTAGAAGGCGACGCGGCCTTCGAGGCCGACAGTCTCGGCCACGGTGATCTGCACATGGTCGATATGCGCCGCATTCCACAGCGGCTCGAACATGATGTTGGCAAACCGCAGCGCCAGCAGGTTCTGCACCGTCTCCTTGCCGAGATAGTGATCGATCCGGAAAATCCGGCTTTCGGGGAAGGCCCCCGCTACCGCGTCATTGATCTCGCGGCTGGTGGCGAGGTCTGTGCCGAGCGGCTTTTCGAGGCACATCCGCACATTCTCGCCCGTCAGGCCCGCCGATTGAAGGCCCTTGATCGTGGGGCCGAACAGGCTCGGCGCGGTCGAGAGGAAGATCGCGAGGCCGCGCGCAGGCGTGCCGACCTTTGCGGCGAGCGCGTCATAACCTTCCAGCGTCGTCGCATCGAGCGGCTGGTAGGACAGGCGGTTCATGAACTCCGCCATGCGCCCGCGCCGGTCGGCGGGTAGGTACTTCTCCAGCGCCGCGCGAGCGAAATTGCGGTATTCGCTATCGGACATGCTGCTGCGCGCTGTGCCGATGATCTTGAGATCGGGCGCTAGCAACCCATCGGCATCGAGCGCGAACAGGCTGGGCAGCAGCATACGCTGGGCAAGGTCGCCCGTGGCTCCGAACAGCAGCAGGCGGTCAGCGGTGAAGCTCATGGCGGATGGCCCTTTTTCTCGTGCGCCCTACCTAGGCGCAAGGGCGCTTACCTGCCAGCTTCGCGCATACTTATTCAAGCGGGCATGGGCTTCATGCAGCCCTGCGCGCGTAGAACCCGAAGCCACCGATGATGGCATAGCAGATAATCGGCAGGATCATCGCGGTGCCAATGCTGCCGCTGGCATCGGCCAGAATCCCGGTCAGCAGCGGGATCACAGCGCCGCCGAAAATGGCGATGTTGATGATCCCCGATCCGTCCGCCGCCCGCGCGCCCAACTTTTCGCAAGCGAGGCTGAAGATCGTCGGGAACATGATCGAATTCATCAGGCCCACCGCCAGCAGGCTGTACCCCGCCGTCGTGCCCGTCATGTTGGTCGAGAACAGCACCAGCAGGATCGCCCCTGCGGCAACGCCGACGAGCACCAGGCCAGGGCTGACAAAGCGCAGCACCGCCGAGCCGATGATCCGGCCGACCAGCGCGCCGCCCCAATAGAGGAAGATCAGGTCGCCCGCGGCCCGCTCAGTCAGGCCCATGACGTGGGTTTGCATCAGATAGCCGACGATCAGCGAGCCGATCGCGACTTCAGCGCCGACATAAAGGAAGATGCAAAGCGCGCCGTAGCTGAATCGCGTGCGCGTCAGTAGCGGGTTGCCCCACAACCAGATCGCGGGGCCTGCCATCAGCAGGGCAATACCGGGCAGTTCATTGCCTTGGATCACCATCCAGCCACCGATGATGATGGGTGCCAGACCCGCCACATAGCGCCCCGGCGTCGTCAGCGCTGCATCGCGCGCGGCACTGGCATCATGCGGCAGCTTGTTGCGATAGACCCACACCACCGCCGCGATGACCGCCAGCGCCACGGCTAGACCGATATAGGTCGACACAATCGCGGCGCTTTCCGCCGTGCGATAGGCGTCAAGCTCCGCGCCGCTCAGCTCCTTGGCCGAAACGCCGGCGAGCCCGCCGAGGATCAGACCCGATCCGATGCGCGGGAAAATCGTGGTGCCAAGGCTGTTGAACGCCTGCGCAAATGTCAGACGGCTGTGCACCGTCTTTTGCGGCCCCAGCAGGCTGATCAGCGGATTGGTGACGACCTGCACCACCACAACGCCGCTCGCCAGAATGAACAGCGCGGCGAGGAACAGGCCATAGGTCGCGGTCTGGCTGGCAGGAATGAACAACAGGCACCCGCACATCATGGTCAGCAGCCCGACCACCGCGCCGCGCATATAGCCGACCCGCTTGACCAGCTCTGCGCCGGGAATGCCGATCAGCAGATAGGCGGTGAAAAAGCAGAACTGCACCAGCATCGCTTCGGTGTAGCTGAGCGTGAACAGCTCCTGCAGCTTGGGCAGGATGACATCGTTGAGGCTGGTGATGCCGCCGAAGATGAAGAACAGCGCGAAGACGAAATAGTTGAGGCCCGGGGCATGCACCTGGCGGTCGTCGCTCGCGCCATCCCCCACGGCGGTCGCCGCGCCCACACCCGGTGCCATTGCCATTGTCGCTCTCTCCCTTAGCGCCAAATCTTTTCTGCTAACGTTCACAATCCGCGCGCTGCTTCCGATTTGCAAGACCCGCGCGCACAAATCCAGTGCGAATAGCAATGCAGACCCCCGCACCCTTCGATGCACGCATACGCTTGCGCCTGTGCACCGTCCCGCCCTAGAAGCCAGAGCCATGAGCGGGGGATCACGCAGACGACCGACATCGTTCGATGTGGCGGAGCGGGCAGGCGTTAGCCAGCCGACCGTCAGCCGCGCGCTGTCCGGCTCGCCTGCCATCGCCGAAGCCACCCGGCGCAAGGTGATCGAGGCGGCCGAAGCGCTCGGTTACTTTGTCGATGAGCGCGCCGCGCGGCTGCGCCGGGGATCGACCGGGACGCTCGCGGTGGTGGTGATCTGCCGCGAGGGCGACAATGCCGCTAGCATCAATCCCTTCGCCTATGCCTTGCTCGGCAGCGTTTGTGTGGCCGCGTCGGAACGCGGGTTTGAGACGCTGGTGTCGTTCCAGGCGCGCCCCGAGGATTTCTTCGGCCATTACCAGGAACAGGGCCGGGCCGATGGCCTCGTGGTGATCGGCACCACCACCAATGCACCTGCGTGGGAGCATTTCCGCGCGCTCGATGGCGATGGTCGCAAGGTGGCCTATTGGGGATCGCCTTTCGATGAGCTGGACTGGGTGCGCTCGGACAACCGCGCTGCCGGAAGGCTCGCAGTCGAGCACCTGCTCGCCGCCGGATACCGCCGTCCGTGCTTCCTCGGCGCGCTGAACACGCCGCAGGTGCAATTCACCGAACGCTATGAAGGTTACGCCGAAGCGATGCGCGCGGCGGGGTTGGAGCCGTGCTTAGCCCCCACCGTCAACGCGCCTACCCGCGAAGAGGAAGGCCGCCGCGCCGCGCGCCGCCTGATCGAACGAGGGGAGGATATCGACGCCGTCTTCGCCGCCTGCGATGCGATGGCTCTCGGCGCAATCGAGGCCTTCGCCGCCGCCGATATCGCGGTGCCCAGCCAAGTCGGCGTGATGGGCTTCGACGATCTGGTCGCCGGCCGGTTCAGCCGCCCGCCCTTGACCACAATTGCTCCTGACCCGGCGGAGGCCGGTGTAGCGCTGGTCGAGGCGGTGCTCGACGAAGGCGAGGCCGCGCGGCGGCGCGTGCCGGTGAAGCTGATCGCGCGGGGGAGCACGGCGCGCTAGATCCTTCCCGGAACGGAAAGGGGGGACCATCCGGAGGATGGTGGAGGGGCGAGCCGTCTCTATGCTGCCGCAGGCGCTCAAAGGGGTTCGCGCCAAGCCGCCAAGCAAGCCAAGAGGGAGCACACGGGCGCGGCTGTGCCTGACATCTTGGCTGCCTTGGCGGCTTGGCGCGAACCTGACTGCGGCTCCGCCGCTGTCCCCGCTTCTACCCATGCGCCCCGAATTCGTTGGCGATCGCGGTCGAAATTCTCAGCGACAATTCCTGCGCGCGGGCGATGGGCGTCATGAAGTCACGCTCGATCGCGCCGTAGCCTTCCTCGCCGCCATCGGGGTAGTCGCTCTGCTCATCCAAGGGGAAGTCGCGCGGGCCGGGTATCCGCACCGGGAAAGCACGGCGCAGCTGCGCGAGGGCTTCCTCGACGCGCAAGGTCATGACCATCTCGATCACGTCGCGCCGGCTGATGTCATTGGCGCGGCTGAAGGCGGGGACGGCCACCGCTTTCAGGAACAAATGCTGGAGCAGCGCCAGCCGGAGCGCCTGCAACACCCCGATGCGGCGGCGCACATGTTCACGGGCTTCGCTTGGTGCTTCATCCGGTAGCAGATCGGTCAGCCGGTGCAGCTTGATCGCGTCGATCCTGAGGCGCGAGGCGAGGCGCCGGAACACCCCCGTCCGGTCATCGCCGACGAGATATTCCGCCAGCGCCGCGCAGCTTCCTGCAAGGTGATCCTCGGTCCCGCGATAGGTGCGACTGGCCCAATAGGCCGAGTTGAACAGCTCGCCATAAGCCGCCACGGTTTTGATACTGGCGAGCGCATTGGCGGAGCGCACCAGCCGCAGAATCTGGCTCCCCCGCGGGCTATCGGTCAGCAGAGCGGCGATTTCCTCGCGGTTGCTATCCGCTGCGCTGCCGATCCCGGCGATGACGTTGACCGGGTAGCCCAATTGCTGGAGGATCGCGTTGTGCGGGATCGCGCGGATCTGCCTGAGGCTCATTTCGCGATCGGCGTTGATGTCGGACTGGCGGCGCGAGACGCGGCTGCCGGTGGGGTTGAGCAGGCCGAGGCCGAAGGCGGTCACCGCGCGGGCATAGGTGCGGCTGGCCAGATGATCGCCCTGATGTTCCTTCACCGCGCGGTAAAAATCGAGGCTGATATCGGTGCGGTGGTAGAACGGGTCGGCGGGCGCGGCGAGGTCGGTTTCGGCCGGGCGCAGTTCGGCGATCCGGGTGAGGGTGGCGAGCGCCAGTTCGGGCGTGGCGAAAAACAAGTAACCGTCGCCGCCCTGAAAGCTGACCTCCGGCTCCAGCCGGACGCCTGCCCGCGCAAACCGCCGCCGTGCCCAAGGGGAGAGCGGCCATTCGAGCCGGTCGCGGAACGACGCCGGATGCGCCCCGCGGCCCATGCTCTCGCCGTGGGTGTTGAACACCAGCGCGGCGATGTCGGACAGCCCGTTGGCGGCCATCGCTTCGGCCAAGCGGCCTTGCAGGCGCTCAATGGCGAGGGCGGCGGGCACCTGCCCGACAAACCGGCCCGCATCCGAAAAGCCGGTCTGCACCGCCACGCGACCCCGCGTGCGGGCATAAGCGCGGTAGGCCGGCTCTGCCAGCAGGGCGTCGAGGAAGCGGCCGCCGTGCTCCAGCGCGGTCTCGGTCTCGAACAGGGGCGAGACATCGACCTTGCCCTCCACCCCGAACAGCTTGGCGAAATAGAGTGCGGCGAGCACCGTGGCAGGCTGTTCGCACTCGGCCACCAGCATCCGGATCGGGGCATCGGCGTCGATATGCTTGAGGATCTGTGCCATCGCCAGAAACTGGCGGATTGCGGTCGAGCTTTCGGTCGCGAGGGCGGCAAAATTGGTGCGCAGCGGGCGGGCTTCGTCCACCATCCGGCGCAGGGTCGCAATCGCGCCCTTGCTGGCGAGATCGATCGCCTCGTCATCGGCGAGGCGGCGGCGGATGGCGTTGTGGAGCTGTTTGGCGTTTACCCGGAAGTGGATCCAGCCCATACCGAGGCCATCAGCGCGCATCGCAGCAGCGAGGGTTAGGAGGCGGACGGCGCGGGTGGGATCGCCTGTCTCGGCCTCGGCTTCCAGCGCAGCGATCAGCGGCCTCAGCGACAGCAGGTTGTCGGGGCTGTGGGTGGTCAGACGGTTGGCGGCGGCGGCCAGGGCATCTGCGCTCGATAGATCGGCAGCAAAGTCCTCGGCCCGTGCGGCGGCAAAGGCGGCTGCGGGCGTGAGGGTGGCAAGCAGCGGGTGGGCTGCATCAATCGCTTCGAGGCTCGAAGTATAACGCGCCAACCGCTCGGCCTTTTCATGTAGCCGGAAGGCGATCGAGGTATGCCAGCCGATATCGGTGCGCCCATCCATGTCGTAGCCGACCCAGCTGGCGAAGCGGAACGGCATCGGGCGCAGCGCGCGCCAAGCCTGCGGCCAGCGGCTTCGCGCTTCCTCCAGCAAGCGCGCAACGATCACATCGCGCGCGTCCTGCGCGCCGGCCATGGCGTCCATCGCGGCGCGGTGTTCATGATCGAGCGTCACGGCGGTGCGGGTGGATGGCACGGCGCAGGCGGCTTCGTCATCCTCGCCCGATGCCGCAGCGGCGACCGCTTCGGCCTGTGCTGGCGCGAGCAGGAAAGTCGGGTGCGCGGTGAAGACAGCGTGGAGCTGCGGGCGTTCCCAGCGCGCGGCGAAGGCTTCGAAATCCTCGTCTTCGCCCGCCAGCGGCATCGCTTCGGCAGACGGAGCGAGCAGGGCACGCAGCTTGCCCGCGCGCGCCTTCAGCCCGTCGCATTCCAGTTCGGCGACGAGCGCGGAGAGATCATCGAGCGACAGCTCGTCCCCCTCCAGCGCGCGCGACAGGTCGAGCGATAGCTGGAACACCGGGTTGAACAGCGGCGTTTCCCGGGTGCGCTGGTGCAACTCGCCCAGCCGGGCTTCGAGGGCGGCTATTGTCTTCATGCGTGTTCGGAGGCGAAGGCCGCCGCTGCACCGAAAAGGCCGGGCTGCGGGTGGACGATCAGCTTGACCGGGATATTCGCCATCAGGCTTTCAAACCGCCCCTTGGCCTTGAACCGCGCGGCAAAGCCCGAGGCCAGCAGCGTGTCCCGGATGCGGTAGCCAAGGCCGCCTGCGATCACCACACCGGCAAAGCCGCCTTGAGCAAGGGCGAGATCGCCCGCTGCCGACCCTAGCGACAGGCAGAACCGGTCTACGGCGGCTGCGGCAAGGCTGTCTTCGCCGCTGGTGCCAAGGCCCCAGATGGTGATCGCATCAAGTTCGGGTACGCTACGGCCTTCCATCGCGGCGAGCGCTTCATAGATGTCGACTATCGCTGGGCCGGCCACCACGCGCTCCACCGAAACGCGGTTGTGGCGGCTGCGCAGCCGGGCGAGGATCGCGTCCTCAATGCTGTCCAAGGGGGCAAAGTCGATATGCCCGCCCTCGGTCGCCTGCACGCGGTAATCGCTTCCCGAACGATAAAGATGGGCGACACCCAGGCCGGTGCCGGGGCCAATCACGCTGATCGTGCCCTCGCTCCCCAGCGGTTGGTCCGGACCAGCGAGGTGCAGGAACTGGCTGTCATCGGCCCGCGCAACCGCATGGGCGACCGCGGCGAAATCATTGACGAGGGTGAAGCGCTCCACCTCCAGCTTTTCATTGATCAGCGCCGGGCGGATGATCCACGGATTGTTGGTGAAACGGATGACCGGATTGAGGTTGCCGGGGCTGCCGACCGGCCCGGCAATCGCCATGCTGACGGCTTGCGGCAGACTGCCGCCGCGCAATTCGCGGAAATGCTGCCATGCGGTCTGGAAGCTGGCGTGATCGGCGGTGTGGAGCGTTTCGGGCGTGTCGAGCGCGATGGCCCCGTCCGCGCCAATACTGGCGATCGCGAACCGGGCATGGGTGCCGCCGATGTCGACCACCACCACTTCGTGCATCATACTCTCCCCGTCTCAATGCAAGCGCAGGGGAGGCAATAGCAGGCGGCGCGCGGAAATCCCACGCGCCGCATACTTATTCAAATTTTACTCAGCCGTGACGCCCATTTCCTTGAGCAGGCGGTCCGCGCCGTCGACCTTTTCCATGGTCCACAGCATGAAGCGGCTGTCGACATGGATGGTGCGGTTGATCTTGGGATCATACATCCAGTCGCTGACCACGCCTTCGATCGTGCCGTCGAACGCGAGGCCGACAAACTCGCCGCGCGCATTCAGCGTCGAGGAGCCGGAATTGCCGTTGGTGATGTCCACGGTGGAGAGGTAATCGACCGGCAGGGTGCCCAGTTCCGGCGCGGCCCAGCGGCCGTAATCCTTCGACTTGATCAGCTCCACCATCTTGTCGGGCGCGTCGAATTCGCCGCGTCCGGTGTGCTTGGCGACGATGCCCTCGGCGGTGGTGAACGGCGTCCACACCTGCCCGTCAACCGCCTTGCCCATCACCTTGCCATAGGTGAAGCGCAGCGAGCCATTGGCGTCGGGATACATGGTCTTGCCCTGCGATGCGGCATAGGCAAGGCGCGCTTCCATGACCTTGGAACGGGCCTTCTGGACTTCGCCCGAACGAGCCTTTTCTTCCGCTTCATTGGCCATCGCTTCGTCATAGGTGGCGACCGCCAGCTGGATGAAGGGATCGTTCGACGCCTTGAAGTCGGCGGGGGTCTTACCCATCCACTCCATCCGCTTGGCGGTGTTGCCGAGTTCGGTCGCGGAATAGAACGCCGCAAGGTCGCGGCCTTCCATGAAGGTATCGAAGCTGGCGCTGCGCTGTTCGGCGGGCAGGGTGCGGTATTCGGCAATGCCGTCTTCCCAGATCGCCTTGTCGATCTCGGCCACGTAGCGCCGCTCGATCCGCTGCATCCCTTGCGTCATGAATGCGCGGTCACGTTCCTGATAGCCGGGTTCGCGGTCCTTGTCGGGCTTGGCCTGTTCGTTCGCCCAGCGATACAGCTGGCGCGCCGCACCATAAAGCTGGCCGCGGCCTAGCATTCCGCGCTTGGCATCGGCCAGCGCTTCGGAGTTGCTGGTCGCGATCAGCGTGTCGAGTTCTGCCAGCGCTGCGCCGTACTGCGCCTCGCGCTTGGGGTCAGCCTTGATCCACGCGCGGAAGCCCGCTTCCTCAGCCTGCTTCTTTTCGACCAGCGAGATGGCATCGGCGCCCGCCATCTGGCCAGCGATCTTCTTTTCGTAGTTTTCCACGCCCTGCAGCGTTGCGGCATAGGCGATGGTGGCGGCTTGATTGCCTGCGGTCAGCGCGTCGATCATGTCGCCATATTCGGCCAGCATCGCCTGCTGATAGGGATAGAGTTCCTCGTAATAGAAGCGCGCTTCTTCAGCCGAGCGCAGGCGCTCCGTAGTACCGGGGAAGCCGGCGACCATGATGAAATCGCCGTCCTTCACGCCTTCCTTCGCGATCGGGAGCCAGGCCTTGGGCTTGAACGGCACGTTATCCTTGCTGAACGCAGCCGACGAACCATCGGGCGCCACATAGGCACGGTAGAACGAGAAATCGCCGGTGTGGCGCGGCCACATCCAGTTGTCCTTCTCGCCGCCGAAATTGCCAACGCCCGCAGCGGGGGCATAGACCAGACGCACGTCCTTGATCTCAAGCTGCTGCTGGAGCCAGTACTGCTGTCCGCCGAAATAGGCGCGCACATCGCAGCGGCGGTTGGCCTGCTTTTCGCACGCTTCGATCAACGCGGTGCGGTTGGCCTGCAAGCGGTCATAGCGCGCGCGGCCTTCGAGCTTGTCGGCGCCCTTGAGCATGTCCTTGGAAACATCGCGCAGGTCTTCGATCACGTAGACGCGGCTGCCGGGGGCGGCGGGGAGTTCATCGCCCAGCGTTTTCGCGAGGAAGCCGTTGGTGAGGTAGTCGTTCTCGGGCGAAGAATTGTACTGGAGTGATCCGGCGACGCAGTGGTGGTTGGTCGCAACCAGACCTTCGGGCGACAGGAACGCAGCCGAACAGCCGCCCAGTGAAGCAATCGCGGTCAGCGGCGGGCGCTGAAGATCGCCGAGGGTCTTGGCGTCGAGTTCAAGCCCGGCGGCTTTCATTGCGTCGGCGATAGCGCCGGTCTGGCTCGGCAGCCACATGCCTTCGTCGGCTTGAACGGCGGCAGGAGCGGCAATCATCAGGGCCGAAACCCCGGCGAGCAGGAACTTCTTCATCGAGCAGATACCTCTTGCGAGCGATGGCCGGCGCGCACGTAGGCGGCGGCGGCTATCGGAGTGGATCGCGCCCGCGGGCGCATGGGGGGCTGTTAGGCCAGATGCGAAGGCGGCGAAAGACCCGAATCGGCCCCATCGGCGATTGACTTGCTTGCCGGGTTGAGCACCAGCAGCAGCCGCGCGGCGCCCGTCCCGGCAATTGGCGGCGAGCGGTGTATCGCGGGGCGCTCGGTCGCGAGCTTGCCCTTGAACAGGCCGATATCGAAGGGGGCGAGGCGGTTGATATGCCGGGGCGTTTCGCCTGCGGCGACGCGGGCGGCATCATCCTCGTCCAACCAATCGGTGCCTTCGCCGACATAGGTCGTAATCAGCCGGGCAGTAACGTAGTCGGCGTGGAACTTGCGGCAGGAATCGGTGCGCACAACTTCAAGTCGCAGCTCGAGCTTGGCAAGGTCCATTGCCGCGCAGAACAGCTCGGCGAGCCGGACGGCATCCTCAACCAGCGCGCGGTGTAGCGCAGCGCTGCCGCCATAGCCGCCCTGTGCCAGCCCCTCGGTAAGCAGTGCGGGCAGGCCTGCCACATCGCAGGTGAAGCGCAGGTCATGCGGCGTACCTTCGATAAGCGGCGCAAAATCGGCAAAGGGCGCGCGCTGCCAGATCGCAAGGTTGCAGTGGGGCTCCCCGATAGCGTGCAGCACCTCGGGACTTCCGGAAATATGGGACATGGGAGCGAGCAGCGTTGCCATAAATGGTGATGACCCTGTGCAGCAACTTATGAGACGTTGTATCATGCCTTTAAGCCCTTGCCGGATCACTGGCAAGGCTCGGGATGCGAAAGTCTCTTGCGAACCATTATCATCTGGGCCATGAGGCCACGACATATCTCCCGGCCTGAAGGATACCGCTTCCCATGAACAGCACGCTCAAACTCTGGACCCAGCTTGGCCTCGGCACCGCACTTGCCGGTGGGCTGCTGGCGGCCTGTGGCGGCGAAGCGGGCGGTGAGGGCGCTGCAACTGGCACGGTGGGCGGCGAAACGGCTGCGACCGCAGGCGAGGGTGAAGGTGGCAGCGGCGCTGGCGAAGGCGGCGGCGGCGAGACGGCTGGCGGCGAGGGCGAGGGCGGCGTTGCCGTCACCGATGCAGCCACCGATCCGGTCGCCTACGGGATCGCGCTCGCCGTGGCCGAAGCGCACGTCGTTGCTGCGCGCGATGCCTATGCGGCGGGCAAGAAGGAAGCGGCCGCCGAAATGTTCGCTCACCCGGTGAGCGAAGTGCTGGTCGACATGGACCCGGTCTTTGCCAAGCTTGGCGTCAAGGATTTCAAGGAGCTGTTCACGACAGCATCGCTCGCCGCAAATGACGGCAAGAGCGTCGCCGAAGTCGGCAAGGCCTATGACGCGATCATCGCCGCACTGCGCGGTGCGGCTCAGAAGGCTCCCAAGTCTGACGCGACGTCGGCGAAGGTCGCCATTGGCATCATCGCCGACCAGATCGAGCGGTCGAGCGCGATGTATCGCACTCTGCCCAAGAACGACAGTTACGAGCCTTATCTGGACGGTTACGGCTTCGCCAAGGTGGCCGCGTCTGCCTTCGCGACCAATGGCGCGGCGATCAAGGCCGAGAACCCCGCCGCCCATACCCGCATCACCGAAGCGCTCGGCGTGCTGGGTCAAGCCTATCCCGGCGCTGCCCGTCCGGCCAAGCTGTCGGTTGAACCCGGTGCGGTGTCAGGGGCGTCGGCAAAGGTGATGCTCGCGGCTGCGGGTTGACGCTTTCTCCTCTCAAGCTCCCTGCCCGGCGCTGGTTGCGCCTGCGAAAGTTGCTCAAACGCGACAAAGTGTCCCGCAAGCGCCCGCGCAGGCCTTTGCGCGCTTGTGTTTGCGGTGGGCCCGAGTAGTCTGCCTGCATACGAGGGGTCGTAGGTTCACCGGCGACATCAGCTGTTGGCGTGTGGACCATGGGGAAAGGCACAACGCCGCGAGCGCGCGCATAGCGCCTGCCCGGGCGTGAGCTTTTGGGGGGGACCTTGTCGCACGCTCATACCTGCCTGCATCAGGTGCAGTCCGCCGTCTTTTCGAACCGGCCCGCTCGGGATCGTCGGGCTTTGCGCCCTGTCGGCCTGCGCGTTCTCGTGTCAGCCGTGGCATTGGCCACCGGGCTGGTCAGCGCGAGCGATCCCGCCTTTGCCCAAGCCGCCCAGGTCACGCCGCCCAACCGCAGCGACCTGATCCCGCCGGAGCTGCGCCGCGAGGATCGCAGCGTCACCCTCACCATCGACGGAGATTTCGAGCGGCCCCCGTGCGCGCTCGACCGACCTGAGTTTGCCGGGATCAAGTTCACGGTTGCAGGCGCGCAGTTCAACGGGCTCGACCGGGTGCCGGGCCTGTCGCTCGAGAGCGCCTATGCCGACTATCTCGGGCGCGAGCTGCCGGTGTCCGTGCTGTGCGATATCCGCGCCGAAGCCAATGCGATCCTGCGCCGCCAGGGCTATCTCGCGACGGTCGAAATCCCCGAGCAGAACCTTGCCGATAACATCCCCGATTTCAACGTGGTGTTCGGGCGGCTGACAGCGGTGCGGGTGCGCGGCGATGCCGGGCCGTCGGAAAAGCTGGTGGCAGGCTATCTCGAAAAGCTCACCCAGCAGGACGTGTTCAACACCAACGCGGCTGAGCGCTATCTGTTGCTCGCCGATGATGTGCCCGGTCTGGATGTCCGCCTCTCGCTGCGGCCGGCGGCGGGCGGCGCGCCGGGCGATCTGGTGGGAGAAATCGCGGTTCTGCGCCAGCGCGCAGTGATCGATTTCAACGTCCAGAACTTCGGCTCCAAAGCGATTGGCCGGTTCGGCGGAACGCTGCGCGGCGAGCTTTATGATCTGACGGGTCTGGGCGACCGGACCACCGTGGCCATGTTCAGCACGCTGGAGTTTACCGAACAGCAGACAGTGCAGATCGGGCACGACTTCCGTGTCGGCAGCGAGGGCCTGCGGTTGGGCGGGCAGTTCACCTTCAGCACCTCCAACCCCGCAGTCGGGCTGGCCGGTATTGATGTCGAATCCGAAACAATCTTCGCTAGCCTGTTCGCCAGCTATCCGCTGGTGCGCACACGCGGCCACAGCCTGTTTGCCGATGTCGGCTTCGATTATGTCGATCAGGAAGTGCAACTGAACAATTTCGGCCTGACCGATGACCGGGTGCGGATGGTCTATGCCCGGTTGGCGGGCGAATGGACCGATCAGCAATCTGTCCTGCGCGCAGATGGCTATTCCCCCTATGAGCCCAAGCTGCAACTGCGCTACGGCATCGAAGCGCGCCACGGGCTCGATGTGTTCAATACCAGCCCGGACTGTCGGCCCAATCTGCTCGGCTGTCTCATCGGCGCGGCTGTTCCGCCAAGCCGGATCGAGGCTGACCCCACGCCGCTGCTGGTGCGGATCAATGCCGATTTCGAATATCGCCCCACCCCGAAGGTGACCTTCGCGCTCGATACCCAAGCGCAAATCACCAAGGATCCGCTGCCCGCCTTCGAGGAAATTGCGGCTGGCAGTTTCTCGATCGGGCGCGGTTATGATCCGGGCGCGGTGCTGGGCGATAGCGGGATCATGAGCGCGTTCGAAATGCGCTACGGCTCGCTTGTCTCCAAGAATGCGAGCGGGCTTGCCTTCCAGCCCTATCTGTTCACCGATGTCGCCTACGTCTGGAACGAGGACCCCAGCCGCTCCCCCACCAACCCCGACCGGCTGTGGTCGGCCGGCGGGGGCCTGCGCGTCAGCTGGGCGCCGGGTGTCCAGAGCGATTTTCTGATCGCGGTGCCGCTCCAGCGGCCCGATCTTGCCGCTGACCGCGGCGATGTCCGCTTCATGTTCACGCTCACTGCCCGCTTGCTTCCGTGGAGATATTGAGATGACCAGTGCGACCCGGAGCCGCCATCCCCGCGCCAAGCGTTCGCACCTCATGCTCGGCTGCGGCAGTGCCGCGCTAGCGCTGGCGCTGTTGCTGCCCACCCGGGCCGAAGCACAGGGTATTCTTGCAGACGGCAACGTCGTGTTCGGCGCGGCGAGCATCGTCGATACCGGGCCGACCAACACGACGGTCGATCTGTTCACGCCGACGGTGGTGATCGACTGGTCGCCGAACGAGGATAACAATGGCGACGCACTGGATTTTATCCGTGAAGATGCCAGCGCCTTGTTCCGCAACTTTCAAACGCCAAACTTCGCGGTTTTGAACCGGATCCTGCCGACCGCCAACGGTAACGTTTTGACGATTAATGGCACGGTCCTGTCGCGTTTCGTCGACCAAAATAGCGGGAGCTCGCCGGCCGGGACGGTCGCCTTCTATTCGCCGACCGGGATTTTGATCGGCGGCACTGCAACTTTCGATGTCGGCAGCCTGCTGTTGACCACGCTGAATATCCAACCGGGCGACTTCGAGGCTTTCGGGCAAGGCGCTCTTGCGACCTTCACCGGCGCCGCAGGATCGACCGCGCGTGTCCAGATCAATCCCGGCGCACAGATTCTTGCGACGCCGGAAAACGCCTATTTCGCGGTGGTCGCGGCCGACATCGAAATGCTGGGCACGGCGCGGATCAACGGCAGCCATGCCTATGTCGCGGGCGAGGTGGTCAATCTCGGCTTCTCGAACGGGCTGTTCAGCATCTTGGTCCCTGTTGGCACGGCGGCGTCCGGCGAGGTGGTGACGGTCAACGGCAATGTCGGCGGCCCGTCGAGCACCGGGTCGGGCGACAATCACATGATCTACGGCGTCGCCCGCGCCGGTGCTGACCCGATCAGCATGCTGTTCAGCGGCAATCTTGGCTTCGATCCCGCGCAGGGCGCCAGTATCGTAAATGGCGAAATCATTCTGTCTGCCAACTATAACGTGTCCGGCCGCTCTGTGAACGGCAACACCATCAGCAACGGGATCGCGGCGACCTTTAACGGTAACTCCGAGCTAAGTGATGTTCGCGCCGATATCTTCATCGATGATTTCACCGCCAGCAGCAGCCTGCTGGCGATCGGCACCCACCGGGTGCAGGCAACATCCTTCGATGTCGCGAGTTCGGTCGCCGGCAATCTGCTGCTCGTCGGCCGCCAGAATGCCGAACTGATCGCGCAAAACGGCCAGGGTTTCACCGTCACCGGCGATGTGCTGGTCGACTCGCGCGATTACGGGGAGAGCGGCCCCAGCCTGCAATCACTTGATGCGATCAACGCACAAGGCGGGTCTTCGCTGATCCTTGCTGGGGTTGGCAGTGATGTAACCATCTCAGGCAGCGCGCTGGTGACGGCCGATGCCTTTGGCGGATTTGATTCCGGCAATCTGACAGCAGGCAGGGCCATAGCCGGTTCGGCGGTGGTCAATGCGGCTGGCGGCGATATCAGCATCGGCGGGGCCGCGACCATCAAGGCGCGCGGGCTCGCTACCACAACCTCTGGTGCCGTAGTGGGCGCCGAAGCACGCGGCGGACTGGCACAACTTGCGGCAAGTCAGGGTGGCTCTGCCGATGTCGCCCAAAAGCTCAGCCTATTCGCTGAGGCGGTTGCCGCCGAGGGTTCGCAGGTCAGCCTCTCGACCGTGTCGAACGCCTATGGTGGGCAAGCGCTGATGACTGTGGCTGCCGGCGGCGGCACCCTGGCTATCGGCGGCGAAGTCGAGGCCAATGCCAATGCCCGCGGCGGTTCTTCGAATAGCGCTGGGGCTGGTTCTATTGGCGATGCCGGGACAGCTGCGGCCACGATCAACGGGCCGGGACTGATCACCATCACCGGACGGATGCAGCTCGATGCACAAGGGTTCGGCGGCGCCAATGGTAGTGGCACCGGCGGCGTCGGGCTAGGCGGCCGTGCTTCGGCGACGACGTTCTCGGGCGGAACGATCGCCATCGGCGGAACAATCGACGCCAGCTTCCGGGCCGACGCGCGGGGTGAGGGCGGCGCCGGGGTGGACGGCGGCGACGGGTCCGGCGGGATTGCCGGAGCGATCGCCGAAATCGGCACGGTCACCATACTTGGCCGCGCTCAGGCGACCAGCGACGGTATTGGCGGCAACGCGACATTCGGGTTTGGCGGCAATGGCGGGATTGGCCGGGGCGGTAATGCGTTTTTCCAGGCCAACGGCACGCTGACGCAGAACGCAACGCTCACCATCGGCGGCGATGCCAGCGTGTTCGCGCAAGGCACGGGCGGTGGCGGCGGGCAGACCGATGGTGCGGCGATTGCCCCCGGGCGTGGCGGCGATGGCATTGGCGGGGATGGTGCTGTCCCCAATCAGGCTGATCCGACCTTCACCAATGGAGCCTTCATTCTCGCTGGTGGAGACAGGGGCAACCTCACGGTAACCGGAAGCGCGCTGCTCGCGGCCACGGGAACTGGCGGTCAGGGCGGGGCTGCTGACTCACTGATCGACGGCGGGCGCGGCGGCGACGGGTTTGGCGGACTGGCGCAGACTGGCTTGGAATTGTTTGGGCTGAACGGCTCCGTCGGTCAGGGAGCCGCCATCTTCGGTGACGTGGTGGCATCCGCCAACGGCACAGGCGGAAGTGGCGGCGGTGCGGACTTCGGTTTTGCGACCGGCGCGGGCGGCAATGGCACCGGCGGCTCTGCGGCGCTGAGCGTGAGAGCGGGTGACGTGACCGCCAACCAGATTTCGCTCGAAGCCTTCGGCTCCGGCGGCGCCGGACGCGTGGGCGGCACCGGGACCGGCGGCGCGGCGACAGCTCTCGGCAGCCTCGGCGGCACTGTGTCCATGACGCAGTTCAATGCCTTCGCGACTGGCGCTGGCGGTAGTAGCGGCTTTTCAACGGGCGGGCTTGGCCTCGGCGGGGAAGCGGCTATCGCATTGCAGGGTATCAGCGTCACGGTTTCGGGCGACACGATCGTCGAGGCGAACGGCGCTGGCGGTTCTGCTCAGACCGGCAATGCCGGTAACGGCACGGGCGGCACGGCCTACATCGCGGTGACCAACGGCACGCAGGGTAGCGGGACCTTTTCGGGCAACACCGCGATCCTTGCCAATGGCTTTGGCGGCACACCGGATGAGGGTGGGATCGGCGGCGTCGGACGCGGGGGTGATGCCTATGCGCAGGCGCAAGCGGCCAGCGTGGTGCGCTTCGGCTCCCTGCAGGTTACCGCCAGCGGGCGCGGCGGCGAGAGCGAGGGTGATCAGATTGCCTATGTCGGCGGCGACGGGTTTGGCGGTTCTGCCGAACTGCGTAGCTTGGGCTCGGGCAGCAGCCTGATCGTCGAGCGCAATTTTGATTTCAACATCCTTGCCGACTCTCTCAATGGCGGCGCGATTGTCGCTGCGCTCGGGATTGGAGGCATTACCACGGGCGGCACCGGTATCGGCGGCGCGGGCAATGGCGGTGCGATTGTGCTCCGCGCGGCGCAAGGCGGGTCCATGGCCTTGCCCGCCAACCCCAACAGTGATCCGGGCAGTGGCGGGTTCAACCGGCTGCTCGCGCGCGGGTTGGGTGGTGGCTCTCTGGCGGACGGCGGCACCGGCGGCGCAGCCTTTGGCGGTACAGGCCTGATCGAAGTCGACGGCGGCACCATGACCATGGGTGAGACGCTGTTCTCGGTGTTTGCCGAAGGCGGGTCGAGCCTGCTGGCCAGCAACAACATCAGCGGCGGTAACGCCAGAGGCGGCAACCGCCAGATCCGGGTACTGAATGGCGGCACGGCAACGCTGGAGCTGCTTGGGGGCGTAGCCGGCGGCGTCGGAGGCAATGGCTCGGGCACCGGCGATGGCGGTGACGGCTTCGGCGGCCGCAGCACGCTTGAAGTGCTGGGGGCGACGCTCAACATCGTCGGCCGGACGGTGGTGGTCGATCAGGCCACCGGTGGCACCGGCCGGATCGGCGGGGATGCCTTCGAGAGCAGTGAAGGCGGGCTGGTCAGCTTCACCGCCAGTCAGGCGACGATCAACTTCCTCCCCAATGCGAGCGGCGAGTCAGGCATTTCGGTTGGCGGGATCAATGAAGGCGGTGCGGGCGACGTGGCGGGCGGCAATGCGCGCTCCACGCCGAGCACGATCACCATCACCGACAGCACCTTTACCGGCGGCAATTTCGAATTCCTCGCAACCGCGCTGGGCGGCGCTGCGACCGGCACTGGTGGGATCGGCGGCAACGCGGCCGGCGCGAATATGACGGTTGCGATCACCAGCTCGGATATCGGCCTGATCGGCCAGAATGTCATCGCGGTTGATGCGCTTGGCGGGGCCGGAGCGACTAACGGAACGGGCGGTACGGCAACCAGCGGCAATGCAGATGTGGTGGTGACGGACTCTACCCTCAACATCGGCACCAGCGCTGTCGGGCTGCCTGGCGTCCTGCGGGTGCGCTCGCAAGCCAATGGCGGCGCGGGGGCAATCACCGGCAACGCTGCGAGCGGCAGAGCATCGCTGAACCTGGTGAATTCGACCCTCGATGTCGGCCAGCTTTATATCGAGGCGCGCGCCTTTGCGGCGGCCTCCAATGCGGGGCAGACAGGCGGGGTCGCCAATGGCGGGTCCACGCGCCTTGAATATGGCGGTGCAACGCAGGTCGATACGAACCTGATCAGCATCAATAGCAATGCCCAGACCTCCAGTGGCGGCAGCGCGGCTGCGGGCGGCACTTTGCTTCAGGGGGCTGCCGGGAGCCAAGCGGTGATCAACACCGCCGTGCTCACCATGTCCGCCGATGCGAGCGGGGGCAGCCCCGGCACGCAGGCTAATGCCGCAGGCCGGTTCGTGGTCAGTCTTGGCGGCGGCAACGTTAATGCCGGCACCATGCTGGTCACGGCGCTGGGCGATGCGATCATCGGCGATCCCCCGGCATCGCAGTTGATCGCCCAAGGCGGCAATCTGAATGTGGCGGGCCAGCTCGATGTCTCGGCCTATGACGATATCCAGATCATCACCGGGGCCGGATCGATCATCGGCAGCCAGCCTGTCGCCGCCACCACCACGGCAATTACGGTGACCTCGCGCGGCGGGATCGAGATCACCGACGACAATAGCGGCAGTATCAGCCTTGGCGGGCAATCGATCAGCATCAACGCGGGCCGCTCGATCCTGCTCGATGCCAATCTTGCAGTGGGCGGTGGCACGGTCGACTTGCTGGCCAATGTTGCCGGGACGCTTCCGCCTCCGCCGGGCCCTGCCGGTCCGGCGGTCATTACGATGGCACAGGGCAGTTCGATCAATGCTGGCACCGGCACAGTGACGCTGCGGATGTTCGATGGGGGCGGCGTCCCCGGACAAGAGAGCGGCGCCATCACTTTGGCGAATATCACCGCCGGCCAGATCGACGCGCGCAACTTCGGCACCACGCCCGGCAGCGACATTGCAGTGATCGGCTCGGGCGTCTTGACCGCTTCGGGCACCGGACGCGCGATCGACCTTGCCTCGCTCAATGGCGAGGTCACCAACCTTAATGGCGACGCCGGTTTGATACTGACCGGCGGCGGGCATTACGGCATCTTCGCTGCGACACCCACCGGATCGCAGATCGGCTCCTTCGGCAATTATGCACGGCGCTACAGCATTGCGAACGAGGCGGCCTATGATGCGCTGAACCCGGGGGGCAATTTTGCGGCCTTCCGGATCGTGCCGGTCCTGACCGTGACCGCGAATGATCTCAGCCGCATCTATGGTAACGCGGACCCGGCGCTAACCGCCAGCGTCACCGGCTTCCTGCCGGGTGACGGGCTTGCGAACCTCTCCGGCGCGCCGCTGCTGACAACCTTGGCCGATAGCACCTCGAATGTCGGCCTGTTCGCCATCAACGCGGCGCAGGGATCGTTGCTGAGCGAGCAGGGGTACCAGTTCACCTTCAACCCCGGCCAGCTGACGATCACGCCGCGTCCCATCACAGTGACAGCGAACAATCTCGGCCGGGTCTATGGCAACGCCAACCCAGCGCTGACCTTCACGCTTGGCGGGGCGGGGCTGGTGAACGGCGACCAGCTGAGCGGCGCGCTGACGACCACCGCTGGCGCGACCACCGGGGTCGGCAATGTCGCGATCACGCAAGGCACGCTGGGGGCTGGCGCGAACTATTCGATAGCCTTTGTGGGCGGCCAGCTGACGATCACGCCGCGCCCGATT
>NZ_WTYB01000003.1:89641-283861 GCF_009828055.1 Erythrobacter ramosus
AAGGCACGCTGGGGGCTGGCGCGAACTATTCGATAGCCTTTGTGGGCGGCCAGCTGACGATCACGCCGCGCCCGATTACGATCACGGCGGACAACGTGACGCGCGTCTATGGCAATGCCAACCCAGCGCTGACCTTCACGCTTGGCGGGGCGGAGCTGGTGAACGGCGACCAGCTGAGCGGCGCGCTGACGACCACCGCTGGCGCGACCACCGGGGTCGGCAATGTCGCGATTACGCAAGGCACGCTGGGGGCTGGCGCGAACTATTCGGCGAGCTTCACCAATGGCCAGCTGACGATCACGCCGCGCCCGATCGCTGTGACGGCGGACAGCATCTCCCGCATCTATGGCAATGCCAACCCGGCGCTGACCTTCACGGTCGGCGATTTGGGGCTTGTGAACGGCGATCAGCTGACGGGCGCGCTGTCGACCACGGCTGACGTGACCACCGGCATCGGCAACATCGCGATCACGCAGGGCACTTTGGGTGCCAGCTCCAACTATTCCCTGAGCTTTATCGGCGGCCAGCTGACCATCACGCCGCGCCCGATTCAGATCACGGCGGACAACGTGACGCGCATCTATGGCAATGCCAACCCAGCGCTGACCTTCACGCTTGGCGGGTCGGGTCTGGTGAACGGCGACCAGCTGAGCGGCGCGCTGGCGACCACGGCTGGCGTCACCACCGGGGTCGGCAATGTCGCCATCACGCAAGGCACACTGACGGCCGGCGCGAATTACGCGGTGAGCTTCACCAATGGCCAGCTGACGATCACACCGCGCCCGATCACCATCCGGGCGGATGACAAGGACAAGCTGGTTGGCGAGCCTGATCCGCTGTTCACCTTCACCATCGGCGGGAATGGCCTCGTCAAAAATGACCGGCTGACCGGCAGCCTCTCGCGCGATCCCGGAGAGACCCGCGGCATCTTCGTCATCCGGCAAGGCACGCTTGTGGCCGGACCGAACTACATCACCACCTTCGAGCCCGGGGCGCTGACGATCATTGTCCCGCCAACCCCGCTCGCGCTCAACAACCCCACCCTGCTGGAGCCCCTGAACCTCATTGGCGAACCCCTGCCTGCCTTCAGCGCCGAGGAAGAGGACGCCCGCTTCGGCATCGACTTCCCGCAGCGCGCCGATGCGGCGTTGATCTCGGAGGACGAGATGCTCGATGAACCGGTGACCAGCGGCGGCGATGCCTCGCTCTATGGCGGCGGCCAGACACCCCCGACGGGAGGGAAGTGACATGACCCAGTCCAAGGACAAGGCACGCTTCATTCTGCCCGCGCTGGTGGCACTCGCCATGATGGGGGCTTTGCCAGCCAGCCAGACGACCGCGCGTGAGCCAGGCACGGCCAGCCTCAGCCTGCGGGACACCTTCCCGATCGGCTCCAACGGTTTGTGCGAAGCGCAAATCCTCGCCCCCGAGCCGGGCGCTGGGCTGTTTGACCGGCGTTATTCAGTGATCTGTCGCGATGCCGCCGCGCCGGTTGGTACGCTGTGGGTGGTGAAAACGGGCAGCGCCGTACCCGCACCCGCGCGCTTTGCGGGAGCGGATGCGCGCTGCACCGATGGCGTCGGCGATGCAGGCGCCGTGACGGGAATAGCTACTGCGCAACGCTTCTCCTGCGCCAAGGACAGCAGCGTCTTGCGCAACGATCTGTTGATCGGCAACCGCGGCGGGCGCACCTATGCGGCCAGCGGATTGACGGCCTATGCCAAGGCGCTCGAACTCGGCATGGCATCATTGGTGAGCGATACGGTGGTGCCCGGCATCGTCGAAATCCCGCTCACCAGCACCACTGACGCGGTCGCCTTTGCGCGCCAGCAGGCCGAAGCGATTGCAGCGGACCAAGCACTGATCGAAGCCTACCGCCGCAGCAACGCCGGAGAATTTGCCGAAGCAGCGGAATTTTTCGCGGCATCTTCGGCCGCGCTGGCCGGGCCGGGCGCCGCCGAAGCGCGCCTTAATGAAGCGCTGCAACAATCCAATCTCGGCAATTTCGCCGAAAGCCGCCGCCGTTTTGCCGACCTGCGCAGCGTCAGCGCGACCAGCCCGGTGCTGGCTCGCCTGCAACGCAACTACGAAGCGATGGACGCGCTCAACCAGCGGCAGTCGGCGCGCGCGCTCGCGCTGCTCGATGCGCCGCTGCCGATCGAATTCGCCGATAACGAAGCGCTTGCCAGCCTCCAGATCGGGCCTGCGCTGGCGGGTCAGCTGGCCAGCGAAAGCGGGCGGATTACTGGTGAATACGCGCTGAGCCTGACCCCGTTGGAACGCGCGCAGCTGCTCGATGGGCAGCACGCCTATCTCAAGGCCACGGTGCTGCGGCAAATGGGCCGGGCCGAGGACGCCGCGGGCTTCTTGCGCACGGCCGAAGCGATCTTTGGCGATGTGCGCGGCGGACGCGTGGTGTCGATCATGTGGCTGCGAGCGCAGGTGCTGGGTGAGCTTGCCGACCTTGCCGAACGCTCCGGCAAGCAGGGGGAGGCGGAGCGGCTGCACCAGCAGGGGATCACCTTGCTCGAAGCGACCTATCCCGGCTCGCCCGCGTTGGGGACCGCCCGTGCGCAGCTGGCTGGGCTTTATGCGCGTAGCGGTCGCCGTGACGAGGCGCTTACGCTGTACCGCACGATCATCGCCGATGCCGATGGCCGGGCCATGCCGTCGCTCCGCAGCTTGCTGACGCCCTATTTCGGGCTGCTGATCGACGAGGGCCGCGGCAATGCGAGCGCAGCGGGCGATCTGTTCGCCGCCAGCCAGTTGCTCCAGCGCCCCGGCCTTGCGCAGACCCAGGCTGCTTTGGCGCGCGAGCTTTCAGGCGGGAGTGACGAAGCCTCGCAAATGTTCCGCACCGCCACCAATCTCGGCCGCGGGATCGAACAGCTGCGCACCTTGCTGCTCGAACTGGAGACCATACCTGAACCAGACGCTGCCCAGACGGCGCTGATCGCCGAGAGGGCTGCGCGGCTGGAACTGTTGCGGCAGCAGCAGGCTGAAGTGCTGGATAAGCTCGCCGCCTTTCCGCGCTATCGGGCCGTCACCGAACAGGCGATCACGCTGACCGACCTGCAAGCCACGCTCACCGAGGGCGAGGCCTATGTGAAGCTCGCGACACTCGAGAGCGATGCTTATGTCATTTACGCCACCCGCGATGCTGCGATGGCCTGGCGGGCCGATGCCACCCCGGCGCAGCTCGACAGGCTGGTGAGCCAGATCCGTGAGAGCATCGCGGTGGTCGAAGGCGGGCAGGTGCTGACCTATCCTTTCGATATCGTGCGCGCGCGTGAGCTTTACGTTCGCCTGTTCACCCCGGTCGCAGACGAACTGCCCAAGGCCCGCCACATCGTGTTCGAGCCCGATGGCGCGCTGCTCAAACTGCCGATCAACCTGCTGGTCACCGATGATGCCAGCGTTGCGGCCTATCAGGCGCGGATGAGACAGAAGGGCGCCGACGAATATGACCTGCGCGGCACCAAGTGGCTTGGGCGCACCACCCAGATCAGCACCTCGGTGGCCGCTTCGGCGTTCCGCGATGTGCGGGCGGCACCGCCTTCGGATGGCAAGCGCGCCTATCTCGGGCTGGGCGAAAACGCACCGATCGGCACTTCCACGCCCGGCGCGGCACGCACCCGTGCTGCTATGGAGGCGGGCGAGAAGTGCCTGTGGTCGCCCAATATCTGGGCCAATCCGATCAAGGCCGACGAACTGCGCGGCGCAGCGGCCCGCTTTGGCGAGGGCGCTCGGGTCCTGACCGGCGCTGCCTTCACGGACAACGCGATTGCCGCTCTGCCTGACCTGTCCGAATATCGCATTCTGCACTTTGCCACCCACGGCCTGGTCACCGCGCCGCAGCCGCAATGTCCGCCGCGCCCGGCGCTGCTGACCAGCTTCGATAGCGAGGAAGGTTCGGACGGGCTGCTGAGCTTCGCCGAGATATTCGGCCTGCGCATCGATGCCGACCTTGTAATCCTTTCGGCCTGTGACACCGCTGGCAGCGCGACGGTGGGCGCGACCCGCGAGGCCGGCGTCACCGGCGGCGGCGAGTTCGCGCTTGATGGGCTGGTGCGCGCTTTCGTGGGTGCAGGCGGGCGGACCGTGCTGGCGAGCCATTGGCCAGTGCCCGACGATTTCAACGCGACTGGACGCCTGATTGCGGGCCTGTTTGCCGAGGACGGCCGCGCCACAGCCGAAGCGCTTAAGGCCTCGCAGGAAGCGCTGATGGACGATGCCGAGACCTCGCACCCGTTCTACTGGTCGGCCTTTGCCGTGGTGGGCGACGGCGCGGCCAAGCTGGCGCGTTGAGGCGCTGCTGTTGCAATGAACAACAGCGCTGCCGGTGCCGCTGGCTCTGCCTTGCGCCTCGGTTGGCTGGCGCGCGGTTGGCGCAACGTGCGCGAAGCGGGTGGAATGCAGCTGGCTTTGACCGTCATGCTTCTGTGCGTGGCGCTGTTCATCGCGCGCTATAGCTGGGTTCTGCCCGATGGTTCCGAGCCCACCCCGCTCACCAGCGAAGCTGAGCGCGCGTTTTATGATCTCAGGGCCTATTATTCCGCCGACCTGGTCGAGGAAGACAAGCGGGTGGTGCTTGTCGTCTATACCGACCAGACCCTGATCGCCGCACGTAAACGCTCGCCGCTCGACCGGGGCCTGCTCGCCAAGACGCTGCGCACGCTCGACACCTTCGAACCCAAGGCGATCGGGATCGACATCCTGTTCGATCAGCCGCAGGACGAGGACGAGGAGCTGATCGCCACACTGCGCGGGATGAAGACCCCGGTCGCGGTCGCCTATGCCGCCAAGGCGACCAACCCGGACGATATCGAATTCGAACAGCAACAATATCTCGAAGCGTTCATGGCGCGGCTGAAGGGGAGCAAGGCGCGCCCGGCGAGCATTCGGCTCGACAACACATTCGGGGCAACCAGGCTGTGGCCCGATATCCGCGAGGGTCTGCCGCCGCTGCTCGGTCGCGTGATGCTGGCCGATGCCGGCGAGCCTGCCACCGCCTTTGCCGATTACGAAGGCGCGATCGATTACCGGCGGCCCAAGTTCCAGGATTCGGTGCTGTTCCCCCCGGCCCAGATCGATCTCTTCGTCGATCCCGACCCGGAGATCCTGCCCTTCCTCAAGGAGCAATATGCCGGCAAATACATCCTGATCGGCGGCGATATCGTCGACTACGACCGGGTCGAGACGACCTTCACCTCGATCAACGGCGAAGTGCCCCCAGGGATCTCCGTCCATGCCGAGATCATCGCCCAGATGCTCGATGACCGCGTTCTCACCCCGATCCCGACTTGGGTGCTTTGGGCCATGGCGGTTCTGGTGATTATAGTCGCGGTTTTGACCGCATTGCTCGAATGGCCCGCGCGGCGGCTTGCGCTGTTTGGCGTCGCGCAGCTCGTGATTTTTCAGGGAGTGCCGGTGCTGTTGCAGGTTCGCAATGTTGATACATACGGTTTGCCGGTCGTCGGGTGGTTGATCGGGTGGATCATTGTCTTCACCGCCGTTACCACCGCCGCGCGTGCATCAGGCGCGGTGCAGCGCAATTTCGCCACGGGAGCGCTCGGCAAATACATCCCGCGCGACATCGCCTTGGCGATCATCGACAAGCCCGAATTGTTGTCATTGGGCGGCGAAAAGCGCGAGATTTTCGTGCTGTTCAGCGATCTGGAAGGCTTCACCAAGATGAGCCACGCGATTGAGCCGGAAATGGTGGCAAAGCTGCTCAACCGCTATCTTGATCTGCTGAGCCAAGTGGTGCTCGACCATGGCGGCGTGATCGATAAGTTCGTAGGCGATGCGGTGGTGGCCTTCTGGGGCGCGCCGATCAGCCGTCCGGATGATGGCACGCGCGCGGCGCGCGCGGGCTATGCGATGTGGCAAGCGGGAGAGGCGTTTCGGCGTGAGGTGGCAGCGATGGACGCCAGCCTGCCTCCCATCGGCAAAACCCGCGTGGGCCTGCATTTCGGCGAGGCGGTGATCGGGAACTTTGGCGGCGCGACCCGCATCCAGTATACTGCGCTTGGCGACTCAATGAACACGGCTGCGCGGCTCGAAGCGGCCAACAAGGCGCTCGATTCAGCGGTGATGGCCAGCCGCGAATTCGCCGAGGCTTCGGGGCTCGACTGGTGGCGGCCGATGGGGCGGGTGCAATTGCGCGGGCGGGCGCGGGCAGTGGATCTGTTTGAACCCGCGCCCGATTTCCCGGCCGAAGATCGCGCTGAGCTGGCCGAGGCTTGCAAGCTCGTCGCAACGGACCGCGCAACCGCGCTGCGATTGGCGCAGCAGGTGGCCGCGCGCCACCCTAACGATACAGCGCTCAGCAATCTTGCCCGGCGTATGGAAGCAATGGACGAGGGAGGAACCTATGTTCTCGGATAACATCAAATCGCGGCTGACAGCGCTCGCTTTGGCGGGCGCGGCGCTGGCGCTGCCGGTTGCGGCGATGGCCGGGGTGGTGGTGAAGTCCACCGGACCTTCCTCGACCAAGTACCCGGTTGGCACCAAGGTCGATGACAATGCCTCGATCACGCTGAAGGCGGGGGATGTGATCACCGTGCTCACCGCAGACGGCACGCGCGTTATCAAGGGTGCCGGCACCTTCCGCGTGGGCGACCGTCCGCAGGTGGCTACGGACCGCTTCGCCTCCCTCACCCGCAAGCGCGCCGCCACCCGCGTGCGAACCGGGGCCGTGCGCGGCGAGACTGACGAGAACCCAACCAATCCCAGCCTCTGGTATGTCGACGTCACCCGTTCGGGCACGATCTGCCTTTACGACCTCGCCACCGTGCGCCTGTGGCGGCCCGGCACGCCCGGCACCAGCACCTACCGGATGTTCAACCGCGAGAACGGTGCAGCTGTCGATGTCACTTTCGACGACACGGTGATGATCGCCGCACTCGATCCGGCGCGCCTACCTATCGTGGAGGGCGCGCCCTACACCATCACCGGGCCGGACAACGCCACCAGCGCGCAGATCGATTTCGTGTTGCTGCCCGAAGATTACGAGGCGCCCGATGCGCTCGCCGAAGCGCTGATCGCCAAGGGCTGCACGTTGCAGCTCGAAGCGCTGGCCTCCAGCCTTGACGCGTCGGCCGAAGCCAACGGGGGCTGAAACCGCATTGCCTGTTGCATCCCGGCCCCAAGCTTGGGACAAGGGGCAGGGGTCGGCCATACGGGGGAATCGGTAGGCGGACGATCAAACCTGACGCAGGGTTACAAGCATCGCGTGGGGGCGGGGTGCTAGCCTGTTATGGTTTAGGGCAATCCGGCTCTCGGGCATCTCGGGGGGGATGGGATGAGGCGATTTTGGGCGGATGTGATCACAGGCCTAGCGCAGCGGCGTGGAGCCTTGCGCGTCGCGGCGGTGGTGGCATTGGCCGCGCTCTACCCAGCCTCTGGCGCTATCGGTAACGGAACATTCGAAGGCGTCGCCAGCTGCGCCGGATCCACCTGCCACGGCCGGGCCGAAGGCAATGGCGCGGTTGTCCGGCAGGACGAGATCGCGACTTGGCAGGAACCTTCATCCCCCAGCGGCGCCCATTCCCGCGCCTATGCCGTGCTCGGCGGCCGGCGCGGCCAGCAGATCGCAGCGAGCCTCGGGCTAGGTAACGCGCAATCGGCCCCGGCGTGCCTCGGATGCCATTCCACCAACGTTCCCGCCGGCCAGCGCGGTGCGAAGTTCACTGTGACCGACGGGGTCGGGTGCGAAAGCTGCCACGGGCCTTCGGGCGGAACATGGCTGGCAGAGCACTATGCGCTGCCCGCCACCCACGCCTCGAACGTCGCGGCCGGACTCACGCCGCTCGACAATCCCAAGGCGCGGGCCAATGTCTGCCTCGATTGCCATTACGGATCATCGAAGCCGGGTCAGTTCGTCACCCATGCGATGATGGCGGCGGGCCACCCGCGCATCTCATTCGAGCTCGATCTGTTCAGCGCCCTGCAGCAGCACCATAATATCGACGGCGACTACACCGCACGAAAGGCTACGCCCAATTCGGTGCGGTTCTGGGCGGTGGGGCAGGCCGAAGCGGTGCGCCGCGCGACCAGCCTCTTCACGCAGCCCAAATTCGCATACGAGGGCGCCTTCCCGCAGTTCTATTTCTACGATTGCCATTCGTGCCACCGGACGATCACCGATGGTCCGCAGCGCAAGCTCACCTTCGAGACCAATCCCGCGCGGCCGATCCCGTTCGGCAACCCGCCGTTCAATGATGAAAACATGATCATGCTACAGGCGGTCGCAGGCGCGCTGGTGCCGGGTGAGGCGGCGAAGTTCCAGAGCGCTGCGCGCGGCTTCCATGCGGCGATGGGGCAGGGGCCGGGCGAGGCGCTTGCCGCTGCGCAGGCATTGTCAATGCATGCGGGGGTCTTGGCCGATGCATTGTCGGGTCGTGCCTATGCCGATGCGGACGCATTCAAGGTGATCGCGATCATCGCAGGCGAGGCGACGGCGCCGCGCTTCACCGACTATGCCGGATCGGTGCAGGCGGTGATGGCGGTCGATACGCTGCTGAATGCGCTGGTGCGCGAAGGCCGGCTGACGCAGGGCGCAGCTGCGGGCATCCGCGGCGATATCGCCCGGGCATACAAGGCGGTGGAAGAACCCAATGCCTATCGCCCCGCCGATTTTCGCGCCGCGCTCAAATCGGCCAGCGGCGCGATTGGCAGGCTGCAATAACCATGCGCAAGGGGGGGACATTCTGGGTTGCGGCAAGCGCCTTGGTGCTCGCCTCCTGCGGGGGCGGGGGCAGCAGTTCGGGTGGAGGCGGTGCAACCGGCGGCGGGCCAGCACCGACACCCACGCCGCCGCCTGCCGGACAGGTGTTTTCCGTCCCTGCCGCCGAAAGTCTCACCAGCGCGGAGGTCGGCACGATCATCGCCCAAGCCGCCGCCGAGGCACGGGCGCGCGGCGTCGCGGCGACCATTGCGGTGACGGACCGGGTAGGCAATGTCCTCGGCGTCTTCGCCATGCCGGGAGCCGCACCCACCGCGCGCATTCCGTCAGCGCCCGATGGCAGCAATCAGGACGCGCAGGGGCTCACCATCCCCAGCGCAGGCGCCGCAATCGCCAAGGCGATCACGGGCGCCTATCTTTCGAGCGGCGGGAACGCCTTCTCCAGCCGCACGGCGAGCTTCATCGTGCAGGAGCATTTCCCGCCCGCGCCGACCACCGCAGGCCTTGAAAGCGGCCCGCTGTTCGGGGTGCAGTTCAGCCAACTGCCCTGTTCCGACCTCGCCGCGCGGGCGAGCGACGGGTTCATCGGCCCAAAGCGTTCACCCTTGGGCCTCGCGGCCGACCCCGGGGGCTTCCCGCTCTACCAGAACGGCGTGGTGGTCGGCGGCATCGGGGTGATTGCGGACGGCAGCTACAGCTTCGATCCCAACGTGCTCGATCGTGATCCAGATGTGGACGAGGCGATTGCGCTCGCCGGAACGGTGGGGTTCGAAGCTCCGATCAGCATCCGCGCCGATCGCATCACCGCCGATGGCACATCGCTGCGCTATACCGACGTCGAATACTCGCAGATCAGCAATGTCGCGGGCGCCAGCTTTACCGGGACGGCCGGCGCGCTGGTACCGGTGACCGGCTATTACATGGGAACGGCGCTGCTGGCGGGCGCGGCCTATGGCAGTGAGGCTTCGGGCGTGCGCGCGTCGACTGCGGCGGAGTTTGCCAACCGCGATGCCTTCGTGCTCTCCAACGGCGCGGGGGCGAGCCGTTTTCCGGTGCGCGGCGGAACGGATGCGGGCGATGTGGCGAGCCCGCTCACCGCCGCCGAAGCGCGGGTGATCCTTGACGAAGCCTTCACCGTGATGAGCCGCGCGCGGGCGCAGATCCGTCAGCCGCTCGATAGCCGCGCGCAGGTGACGATCAGTCTGGTCGACACGCGGGGCCAGGTGCTGGGCCTTGTCCGGTCACCCGATGCGCCGATCTTCGGGATCGATGTGAGCTTGCAGAAGGCCCGCACCGCCAATTTCTTCTCGGGCGCGTTCGCCGCCAATGAATTGCTGGCGGCAGGCGGTGAGGTGCCACAGTTCGTTGCCCGGACGCGCGCGTTCCTCGGCGATCCCACGGCGCTGACTGGCGGCTTTGCCTTCTCCGATCGGGCGGGCGGCAACCTGTCGCGGCCCTATTTCCCCGATGGCGAGGTGGGCCAGCCCAACGGCCCGTTGTCGCGCCCGATTGCGCGGTTTAACCCGTTCTCGACCGGACTGCAAAGCGCGTTGATCGTCGGCAATCTGGCGCAGCATCTCGCCTTCGTTACCGGAGCCAGCGCGCAGGATACGCCGCGTAGCTGCACCAGCCTGCCGCAGGTGACGGCGGGCGCGACGCGGCTCGACAATGGCATCCAGATTTTCCCCGGTGCAGTCCCGGTCTATCGCGGCAATGTGCTGGTCGGCGGGATCGGGGTGTCGGGCGATGGGATCGATCAGGACGACATGATCAGCTTCCTCGGCCTCAACAACGGCGCACTGCGGGCCAGTGGCGGCCTCAACAACGCGCCGAATGCCATTCGCGCGGACCGGATCGTGGTCGCGGTGGGCTCTCGGCAAGTGCGGCTGCGCTACGTCAATTGTCCCTTTGCGCCGTTCCTCGATACGGCCGCGCAGAACGTGTGCGAGGGGCTGTAGATGAGCTGGCTGCTCCCTGCGCTGCTGCTGCTCCAGGCGAGCCCGCCGCCAGACGAGGTGCAGGCGCAGCCCGCGCCGCCCGGCGAAGAAGCGTCACAGGACTGGGAACAGGACATCCCCCCGGTCGACCCCGCGATTATCGATGGCCGCCAGCGCCCCGGCTATACCGCCCCGCTGCCCGAGCGGATCGAGCAGAATAACGAAGGCGCCATCCGCGCGCCGCCGCCCAGCGCCTTTCCGACCGACCAACTGCCCATCCCCGATCGCTGGCGACTGATCGAGAGCCTTGGGCTGGTCAAAGAGAACCTGCTCGATCCCTACAACCAGAACACCTACAAGGGCGACCGGCCGATCAATCGCGCCAAGGTGCCGTGGCTGCCGATCAAGGAGGATGACTGGTTCTTCGTCGCGAACCTCATCAGCGATAGCGTCTACGAACCGCGCACCTTCCCTATTCCCGTCGGCGTACAGACCACCGAAGACCCGGACCGTAACGACGTGTTCGGGAACGATTTCAGCCAGGTCTTCAGCCAGACCTTCATCGCCGGGTTCGCGCTGCTGAAGGGGTCGACCACCTTCAAGCCGCCGAGCATCGAATACCGAGTCACGCTGGCTTACAACGTCAACTATGTCGATGTGCCCGAACGGCGCGTGCTGTTTGTCGAACCGTCGCGACCCTCGCACCGGCTCGACCATTTCCTCGGGGTGCAGGAAGCCTTCGTCGATTACCACTTCAGCCAGTTCGACAATGACCGGTTCGACTTCATCTCGATCCGGGCAGGCATCCAGCCGTTCCAGTCGGATTTCCGCGGCTTCCTGTTCAATGATCAGCAATTGGGCGTGCGCCTGTTCGGATCGCGCGACAATAATCGCTTCCAGTTCAACCTCGGCGCGTTCTGGCGGCTGGAGAAGGACACCAATTCCGGCCTCAATGCGATCCTGCGCAGCCCGCGTGACGATTTCGTGTTCGTCGCCAATGCCTACCGGCAGGACTTCCTGATCCCGGCACTGACGAGCCAGATCACCGTGGTCTACAACATGAACCGCGAGGCTGACGACATCCAGATCGACACCAACGGCTTCCCGGTGCGCCCGGCGCTGCTCGGCACGCTGCGGGGCCGGGAATATGACGCAGTCTATCTCGGCTACAATGTCGATGGGCGGCTGGGCCGGGTGAACCTCACCGGCAGTTTCTATTGGGCGCTGGGCGAGGATCGGAACAGCTTCTTCACCGACCGCCCCGCCAACATCAACGCGCAATTCGCCGCTGTCGAAGCGAGTTACGACCGCAACTGGATGCGCTTCCGCCTGTCTGCCGCCTATGCCAGCGGGGATTCTGATCCCTATGACGACACCGAGGGCGGGTTCGATGCGATCTTCGAAAACCCGGTGTTTGCGGGCGCGGATACGTCTTACTGGATCCGCCAGACGATCCCCTTTGCAGGCGGTGGCCGGGCGGTCAGCATCAACGGGCGCAACGGCCTGCTGAATTCGCTGCGCTCCTCGAAGGAGCAGGGGCAGAGCAATTTCAACAACCCCGGCCTGATCCTCGCTGGCATCGGCGCGGATTTCGATCTGACGCCGCAGTTTCGCCTGTCGGCCAATGCCAACCACTTGTGGTTCGAGAACACCGCGACGCTGCAAGTGCTGCGCAACGAAGGCTCAATCCCGCGCGAGATCGGCTTTGACCTCTCCGCCGCCGCGATCTGGCGGCCCAAGGCCAATCAGAACCTCGTCTTCCGCCTGTCTGCCGCGACCTTGGTCGCAGGCGACGGCTTCAAGGACCTGTTCACCGCGCGCGGCGGCGGCGGACAGGAGTTTGTTTCGATCCTCGCCAACGTGGTGCTGACCTACTGATGTTGAAGCTTGGCCAATCTCTCACCCGACACTTCGCGCTGCTGGCAGCGGCGCTGGTGCTTGCCGTCTCGCTGTTCGCAGGCACGGGCATCGCGGCGGACAAGGAAAAGCCGGTCAAGCGCGACTACACCGCCGTCTTCGCGCCGCCCGCACCGCAGCGTCAGTCGGTCGCCGAGATGGAAGCTAAGTCCGAAGGCTGCAACACCTGCCACGTCAAGACCGACGCGCCGACCATGCACGTCTCGCCCGCGGTACGGCTGGGCTGCACCGATTGCCACGGCGGCAACCCCAAGGTGCGCGGCAATTCCGAGCTTCCGCACGATCACCCCGATTACGTCGCCGCCCGCGACACCGCCCACGTGCTGCCGACATATCCCGACAGCTGGCACTTCCCGTCCTCGGCCAACCCGAAGCGGTCCTACGCCTTGCTCAACAAGGAAGCGCCGGAGTTCGTGAAGTTCGTGAACCCCTCCGACTACCGCGTCGCGCGCGAGGCCTGCGGATCGTGCCACATTCAGTCGATCGAGGCGGCCGAACGATCCATCATGGCGTCAGGCGCGATGCTGTGGGGCGGGGCGAGCTACAATAACGGGATTCTGCCGTTCAAGAATTACCTGCTGGGCGAGGCCTACACCCGCGATGGGTTGCCCGCGAAGATCACCTCGCCCGGCGCGGGTCCAGGGGGCGTGTTGTCGGAAGATCAAGTCGCACGCGGCGTCTTGGCCGAGATGTATCCGCTCCCCACCTGGCAGGTGATCCCGCCGGGCGATGTGTTCCGCGTGTTCGAACGCGGCGGGCGCACGATCAATTCGCAGTTCCCCGAGATTGGCCTGCCCAATCCATCCGGCGCGATCCAGCGGCTGGAGGAACCCGGACGGCCAGACTTGAAGCAGTCCAATCGCGGCCCCGGCACCGGGCTTCGGGTGGCCATCCCGGCGCTCAACATTCACAAGACCCGTCTCAATGATCCCTTCACCTGGTTCCTCGGGACCAATGACCAGCCCGGCGATTACCGCCATTCGGGCTGCGCAAGCTGCCATGTGGTCTACGCCAATGACCGCGAACCGCGGCACTCGCTGATCTATGCGCAATATGGGCGGGACGGGCAGACGATCACCGCCGATCCGACCATCGCGGAAAAGATCGAGCACGCGGCAGCAGGCCATGACGAGAAGACTAGCGGTCACGGTGCGCTGAAGCAGCCGGGCCATGACGATCACGATCACGAAGCGGCTCCGGGCAAGCGCGCTGACGACGGGCTGACGGTCGGTGGGCAGTTGAAGGAGAAGGGCCACCCGCTCCAGCACGTCTTCACCCGCGCAATCCCGACCAGCCAGTGCATGAACTGCCACATGCACCAGCCCAACATCTTCCTGAACTCGTTCCTCGGCTACACCATGTGGGATTACGAAAGCGACGCGCCCTCGATGTGGCCCGAAAAGCAGAAATACCCCACCGCCGAGGAAGTGCGCGCGATCAATGACCGCAATCCCGAAGCCGCCGCCGCGCGCGGCAAATGGGGCGACATTGAATTCGTGCGCAACGTCTATGACCTCAACCCGAAGCTCAAGGACACCCAGTTCGCCGATTATCACGGCCACGGCTGGAACTTCCGTGCCATCTTCAAGCGCGACCGCGAAGGCAATCTGCTCGATGCGGAGGGCAAGATCGTTGACCCCGACGATCCGGAGAAGTGGCGCAAGGAAGGCGAAGGCAAGTTTGTCCCCGCTGGTGTGAACCCGGGCAAGGCCGTCCACATGATGGACATCCACGCCGAAGTCGGCCTGCAATGCGCCGATTGCCATTTCGAACAGGACAGCCACGGCAATGGCCTGATCTATGGCGAGGTCGCCAACGCGATCGAGATCACCTGCAAGGACTGCCACGGCACGCCCGATGCCTATCCCACCCTGCGCACCAGCGGCCCCGCTGCGCCGCCCGAAGGTCATGACCTCAGCTTGCTACGCAACCCCGATGGCAAGCGCCGGTTCGAATGGCTGGAGGGGGCAGACGGTAGGCGAAAGCTGATCCAGCGGTCCATCGTCGATCCCAAGCTCGAATGGGAGATGAGCCTCGTCAAGGACTCGGTCGATCCCGCGACCCCGCTGTTCAACGCCAAGGCGGCGCGGGCGAAGCTGGTCAGCCGCTATGGCGCGGAGACCGGCAATTTCGAATTCGGCACCGGCATTGGGATCGACGACCGCGCGCACCGCGATCCCGAAATGGCGTGCTTCACCTGCCACCTATCGTGGACGACCTCGTGCGGCGGGTGTCACCTTCCCATCGAGGCCAACTGGAAGACCAAATCGCACCGCTATGAAGGCGGCGAGACGCGCAATTTCGCGACCTACAATCCACAGGTCGCGCGCGACGAGATGTTCCAGCTCGGCAAGCACCAGACCACCAAGGGCAATCAGGTTGCGCCGGTGCGGTCATCCTCGGCGCTGGTGCTGTCGTCGACCAACATCAACCGCGAACGGATCTATGTGCAGCAGCCACCGATTTCGGCCATCGGCTTCTCCAGCCAAGCCTTCGCGCCGCACTTCCCGCACACCGTGCGCAAGACCGAGACCAAGACCTGCACCGATTGCCACCTGTCGGCCAAGGACGACAACAACGCGATCATGGCGCAGCTTTTCCTGCTGGGCACCAACTACGTCAACTTCGTCGGGCTGAATGCCTGGACCGGCCTTGAAGGTGGCTTCCAAGCCACCCGCGTCACCGAATATGACGAGCCGCAAGCGGTGATCGGGTCCTACCTCCACCGCTATGCCTATCCTGATTGGTGGGGGCTGCACGTCGACCAGAACGGGCGCGAGCTGAAGAACTGGGTGCGCGGCAAGACCTTCGACGCCAAGATGAGCGGCGAGACCCAGCCGCTTGAGGAATTCGTCAACGTTCACGAAGGCACCAGCGACCGCGTCGGCTGCCTGCAACTGCGCGGCGAATATATGTTCGTCGCCAGCGGCAAGGGCGGGTTCACCGCCTATGACGTGGCGAGCATCGCCAACAAGGGCACCTCGGAACGCATCCTGAAGGGTCCGTTCTCGGCGCTGGGGCATGACACCAACGTCAAGACTACCAACGCCACCTGTATGGCGCTGCCCACAAATCAGCCGATCGCCCCGACCCGCAGCACGCCCGAAATGCGCGTGATCAATCAGGAACAAGCCTTCCTGCCGATCTATAACTATGCGGTCGTCACCGATGCGGTCGAGGGCCTGATCCTCGTCAACGTCAACACGCTGGCGGAAGGCGAATTCCGCAACAACAAGCTGACCCGCAAGGTGTTCACCGACGGCTCGGACGCGTGGAACCCCGGCGGCGTGCTGACCGGGGCGCGGCATATCGTGCTGGCGGGCGAGGTTGCCTTCATCACGGCGGACAAGGGGCTGGTGGTGGTCGATCTCGCCAATCCCGACGCGCCCAAGGTTGCAGCCGTGCGTGAGCTTCGCGATGCGCGCGCTTCGGCAGTGCAGTTCCGCTACCTCTGGGTCACGGACGCGGACGGGGTGAAGCTGTTCGACATCACCTCGCTGCGCGCGCCGGTGGCGGTGCCGGAGGGCACCGTGCCGCTCGCCGATGCGCGGCGGATGTATATCGCGCGCACCTACGCCTACGTCGCCGCGAAAGGTGAGGGTCTGGTGATCCTCGACGTGAAGAACCCGCGCAGCCCCCGGATTTTCCAGAAGGTGACGCTGGACGGGACTTTGAATGATGCCGAGGATGTGATCGTCGGCACCACCAACGCCTCGCTGTTCGCCTACGTGGCGGACGGGCGGAACGGGATGAAGGTGTTGCAACTCACCAGCCCGGACAGCCAGCGCAATTTCTACGGCTTCAGCCCCGCACCGGTGCCGCAGATGATTGCGTGGGCCAAGACACCCAGCCCTGCGATTGCGCTCTCCAAGGGCCTCGATCGTGACCGTGCGGTGGACGAGACCGGCGGGCAGATGGCGGTGTTCGGGCGCTTGGGCTCGCGGCCTTTCACCCGGCCCGAGATGGAGCGGCTGTTCATGACCCGCTCCGGCGTGCCGTGGAAGGTCAGCGATGATGTCGACATGAAGCGCTGGGTTGGGGTGGCACCGCGCGGGCCGCAGCGGGCGGCAGTGGGGAAGTAGGGCCACCCCCCGCCCCGGGCCTGACCCGGGGTCCAGCTCTCTTTCTCGGCGATGTTGAGTGAGAAGAACAGCGGGGCCCCGGGTCAAGCCCGGGGCGGGGGAGAGAACTAATCCCGCTCCGCAAACATGCCCTCGATCATCGGTTGCAGGCCAGCATGGAACCGCGCCAGCACCTCCCAATCGCCCACGCGCTCATAGTGCGACACCAACCGCACCCCGTCCCAGCGGTGGAGCGCATAGGTCGGCGGCTCGGTGGTGATGAGCTCCCGGTTGTCGGGCACGTCCTTGTCGATCGGGTTCAGATCCATCGCCACCAGCGGCGCGACCGACGGCGTCACGCCGAGCGGGATACCCGCGACCTGCGTGGTGATCTGGCGGTGCAGGTGCCCGCAATGGATCGCCTGCACCTGATGCTGTCCCTCCAGCACCTCGCGCAACCGGATGATCCACGGCTCGTCCGGCGCGGGGTCCATCCAGTCGATCCCGGCGACCACCGGCGGGTGGTGCATGAAGATCAGCGTCGGCGTGTCGGGAGCTTCGGCAAGCCGCGCGGCCAGCCATTCGGCGCGCGCTTCGCAGAAGGCCCCGCCGTGGCGGCCGTCCTCCAGCGTATCGAGGCAGATGATGCGCAGGCCCAGTGGCGCTTCGACCACATAATGCAGAAACCCGCCTTCAGCCGGAGCGACCTGCGGAAAAGCGCTGAGAAGGCCAGCGCGGCTATCGTGATTGCCGACCAGCGGGATGATCGGGCAGGGGCAGTCCTTCAGCAGCTCTGCCGTCTTGGCGAAGCTCTCCAGATCGCCATGATCGGTAATGTCGCCTGATAGCACCAGCAGATCGGGCCGGTTGGGGCCATTGAGCAGCCGCGCCAAAGTCGCGCGGAAGCGGATAAGGTTCAGCTCCTCAGGCCGTTCGTCAGGGGCAAAGCCGACGTGAATGTCGGTCATTTGTGCGATCAGCACAGCACGCCCGGAGGAAGGGGCCGCCCCGCTCATGGCTTTTGTCTCGCGGTGGCCAAAACCGCCGCAACCTTGGTTTTGGCAGGCGAAGGAGCGGCTTGGGGCCGCGGCTTGTAATGCGGCGCGGGGCCTTTGGGCGACCGCAAACCTTGCCATTGCCCGGCAGGCAGGTGATAGGCGTGGCACATCGCGCAATCGCTCGGCACGATCTTTTTGGTCTTCACTGCGGTCGCTCCGAGGTGACAATCTCGGCAGCTCTTCAGGTCCGGGATCAGCAGATCGCTCGCCACCTTGGAGGTGTCCGCCGCGTGGCAATCGGTGCACTTCTCGCGCTTGTGCGCTTCGTGGTTGAAATAGCCGCTGGAGAGGAAGCGGTCGGGCAGGTTGACCGGGAACAGATCGGCCTGCCCGGTCGGGCCGCGGGTCGGCAGGTGACATTCGGTACAGACCCCGCCCGCCGACAACGCGTTTGACAGCCCGATATAGGCGCGCACCGGGCGGCCGAAATCCGCGCGATAGGGTGAGGCGCTGCCGATCTGGCCGGGCCGCTGGCGGGCCGGGCCGACGCGCGCGCGCGGGCCGGACGAAACCCGGGCGAGATCCTCAGCCAGATCCTTGATATCGCCGTGGCGCAGCTTGCTGAAGCCGCCCGCCGCCGTGCGTCCGGAGACCAGACTGTGGCAGCCCTCGCAGGAGTCCTCCATCTTCACCTCCTTGAACGACAATCGGTCGGATGTCAGGATATGACAATCCTTGCATTCCAAGGGCTTACCATATTGTGAAAGGCTTACCGCCATACGCGCCGCGCCGCCGCGGGCGTTCATGTGGACATCGTGCGGGAAGACGAGGCCGGAGCGTTCGACCGGCTTTGCCCCCGGCGCCGCACGCACAGGCTTGGCCGCGCCGAAGCTGGCGAAATAGACCGGACGGAACTGCGGGTGGCCCTTGCCGAAGTCATGCGCGTTCGCCAGCGCCGTATCGGTCAGTCTGGTGTCGAGTTTATTGTGGCAGTCCGAACAGAACGCCTCACCACCGGCGGGCTGGCGCTTGGGGCCTTCATGTTCGGAATGGCACGCAACGCAGCCCAGCGGGCCTTCCTTGCCGAAGCCTTCCGCGATCCGCCATTGGAGCGCGTCGCCCGGCGACAGTGCGGGGCTGCCTTTGGCAAGGCGCGGCATCGGGGCGTGATCGCCGGTGTCCTTGTGGCAAGAGATGCAGGTTTCATCCTGTACGCTCTCGAAGGCATCGACGTGGCAGCTTTCGCAGTTATCCTTGAGGCTGTGGTGCTTCAGCGACAATTCGCCGCTCGTCCACGCGCTGTCCATCAGCACGGTGCCGGGGGTCTTGCCCGTGGGGTCTGGCTTGGCGGGCGAGCGCAGCAGATGGCTGGCGACCGGCACCAGCAGGAGCAATAGCAGGATCGCGCTCGCGAACGCCCAGCTCATCGCGCGCTTGGACGGCAACACGCTGGCGAGCGCAAAGCCGCGCAGGGCGTCGCCTTTGCCTTCATCGGCCACAACCTGCCGGATGGTGATAATCGTCCGCCCATCCGCTTCGCTGGCAACCGCAAACCGCGCTGCGCCGAGTGAAATCTCTCCCCCGGTGCGCGGGTCGATGGTTCCTTCCGTGACCACCCGGCCATCGAGCGCGAAGCCCAGCGTGCCTAGCGCGGCGACCGCCAGCGTCCCATCGCCTTGCAAGTCGATCCGCACATGGTTCTGCTCGACCGCCAGATCGGGCAGGTGGATGTCGTTTTCGGCGGCGCGGCCGATGGTGAGGCTGTTCTGATCGACCACCCGGTCGCGGATGATCTCGCGCCCGGCGGCGGTGAAATCGATGGTGCGGATCAGGAACGCCATGCCGCCTGCCCCCTCACCAATAGTAGAACACGGAGATCACATGCGCGGTCAGCGCGGCGATCAGGGCGATGGTGAGCGGGATGTGGATGAACAGCCAGATTTCCAGCATCGCCCGAATGCGGAGCGCCCCGCGGATCTGGGCCAGCTGATCGCGCCGCCGTTCCAGTAGCGCGGCCACCCGCGTGGTGGCATCCGAACCGCCGCCCATGCCGTTCAAGGCGCGCGCGGTGGCACACCCCGAATAGCTCCCCGTCATCCGCGCGAGTGGGCCGCCGTAGAACACATTTTGGCCAAGGGCTGCGATCACCAGATCGGCCTCGGACCGGCCCAAGGGCTGGGCGGCGCTCTCCAATTGCCGATCAATCGCGGTCAGCGCGTCCAGCATCTGCGCGCGGGTCATTTCCTTACGGTTGGCGCTGAGGCTGGCGGGCAGGGTCGCATAGACCACCACGCCGTAAATCCCCGTCGCAATCACCAGCAGCATCAGCACATAGGCGAGCGTGTGAACGTTCCAGCCGACCTGGAAGCCTGTGTGCAGCGTCCCCACCACCACCAACGACAGGCCGAGATAGACGTGCGCGGAGGTCCATGCCTTGAGGCTCCATGCCCCCGGATTGATCCGCCGCTTCCTCACACCCAACAACGACAGCCATAGGATCAGCCCCACCCCGATGGTGCCGAGCGTGTAGCCGTACCACGTGCCGCCGTTGGGGCGCGGCTCCTGATCAATCAAGACATAGCCTGCGATACTCGCCGCGCTGAGCGCCAGCGCGATCCACAGCCAGCGGAAGCCGCGATGCTTGAGGAAGCTGACATGATCGGAATCGCGCCGCTTCTCGTCCTGCGAGAACCGTCCCGTGCCACCTTTCTCTTGGGCCGCCTTCGTCGCCATTACTCGGCGTCCTCGGTCAGCTTGGTGAAGGTCAGGAACTTGTCGGGGCTGACGCGGATCGCGGCGCCCGTCGGGCAGGCGCGAACGCAGGCGGGGCCGCCGTCGATGCCGGAACACATATCGCACTTGATCGCCTGCTTGGGCTTGGCCGGGCCTTCCTTCTCGGCCGCCTTCTTGCGCCAGCTAGAGGACGCCTCTCCCGGGCCAGGGCCTTTGCCGAACAGCATCCACTGGAGGAGGCTCGGCTTCTTGGGCGGCTTGGCGTCCATGCGGATCACGCCGTAGGGGCAGTTCCTTTGGCAATTGCCGCAGCCGATGCAGGTTTCATCGATGAACACTTCGCCGTCCGGGCCGCGCTTGATCGCGTTGGGCGGGCAATCGGCCATGCAGTGTGGGTGTTCGCAGTGGCGGCATGATGTCGGTACGTGGAGGTGGGCGTAGGTCTTGCCCGCCTCCCGGTCCAAGCGCGACAGGCCGTCATGGCTGTCGGCGCAGGCCTTCTCGCAATTGTCGCAGCCGATGCACAGCTTCTCGTCGATCAGCAGCACGTCGGTCGCCTCACCGATGCCGTTGTCGACGAGGAACTGCGCGGTCTTGGAATAGAGATCGACCGCGCCGGAAAAGCTGTCTTTCTGCCCTTCGATAAAGGCGTTGGTGGCGCGGCGGGTGGCCATGTCGGTCATCGCCCGCTCGCGCAGCTTGGGGTTGTGCGCCAGCAATTCGAGGAAGCCTTCGCCCGGCAGGCGGATCACTTCGGACTTGATCGCGGCCTTGACCGTCGCGGTGCGAGCGCTCCCGTCGATCACCGCCATCTCGCCGAAATATGAGCCTGCGGGGAGGTAGGACAGGAACACCGGCCGGTCGCCGATCTGCTTTTCGACGATCATCGAGCCGCGGCGGATGATGAAGACGTCCTTGTCGTCCGCGCCTTCGGTGACCACCACCTCGCCTGCGCGCTTTTCGATCACCTGCGCCGCATCGACCAGCGGGGCGACATCCTCGCGGGTTAAGCCCGATCCGAACATCTGGAGCAATTGCCGCTCGATCGAGATACGCTGAATCTCCGCCTTGGCCGAGGGCACCTGCGATTGCAGCTTGAGCGCGGCGAGGCGCGAAATTTCGACCACGATAGTGTCTTCCGCCGCGCGGATCGTGGCACCCCGACGGCGGCCCGAAATCAGGCCGACTTCCCCGAAGATCGAGCCTGCCTCAATCGGGATTGTCACCGAAGGATCAGCCGGATTGACCTCGACCGCGACCGATCCGCTGGCAATCCCGAACAGCGATGATCCGGGGGCATTGCGCTCGAAAATCACCTCGCCGGGAGCGAAGAACTTCGCCTCGCTGTCGAGCATGAATTCGCGCATCTGCAAGGGGTTCATGCCGTTGAGGATCGACACATTGGTGCGCAGGAATTCGAGCCATTCGTCCGTGCTGCGATTGCCGGGAAGCCCTGCAAACTTGGCGGCGATGATCGGCTCGTCCGCAGGCTTCAGCGCGGTGTTGCCGTTGATGAATTCGATGACATCGTGGCCTTGGTTCATGCAGTGTTTGATCAGCGGATAGCCCGCCAGCGCACCGATCACGAAGATACCCGGCGCGGTGCTTTCGAACACCGGGGAGAGCTTGGGAAAGGCGCTGCGGTCATCGCTCGAAAATTCGATGCCGCATTCCTCGACGAAGGCGCGCGGCGGGGCGGAGCCGATGCGGGCGATGATCCGGTCACACGGGATGCGGATTTCGCCATCGCGGGTGGTTAGTGTGATGAACCCCGGTTCGATCGACTTGGTCTCGCTCTCGGTACGGATCATCAGCTTGCCGGCTTCGTGGTCGGCGTTCAGCGCCTTGACGTTGGCGTCCTTGGCGGTCGGAAACTCCGTGCCGCGATTGAGGATAGAGACCGTGTTGCGCTGCGCCGGGTCTTCGGCGAGGCCGCGCGCATTCTCGATCCCGGCATCCCCGGTGCCGACGATGATGATGTGCTCGTCGACATACTCGGCCGGGTCATCCAGCTGGTACTGGACGTGCGGCAAGTCCGCTCCGGGACAGCGCATCCGGTTGGGATTGCCCTGCGTGCCGATGGCGAGGATGATGTTTTCCGCCATCACCACCTCGCCGTTCGTCAGCTCAATCGCATAGGGCGGAGCGTGGCGCTGAATCTCGCGCACGGACTTGGTACCGTCCCGCGCGCGGGTGACGAGTTGCTGGACGCTTCCCGGGATCGCTGCGCCAGTGCCGCGGATCGCCTTCGCTTCGGCGTGGTACTTCACATTGACCTTGTGGCCCGCGATCTGCTCGTCCCACAACCCGAGGATCACCTCGCGCTTGCCCGCTTCGAAATCGATGTCGCTGCGCAGCACCAGATTGCTGGGCGTCGCCATGACGTGCTTGCCCTTCTGGTATTTGTAGATCGTGTCCGAGAGGTGGTCGGTCTTTTCGAGCAGCACATGGCTCAGCCCGAGGGCCGCTGCACGCGCGGCTGCGCTTAGCCCGGCAGGGCCAGACCCGATGATCGCGACTGTGTAAACATCGCCCACCTATCCTCCCCCTTGGATAGCGCGCACCCCGAGAGGCACCATACCCAAAACGGTCCCTGACACCAGAGCGAATTGCCCCGCTCGGCCACTGGTGCTAGCCGCTTTGCCATGGCGTCAGACACACAACAGGCAGCGGGCGGAGCGTCCAAGGCAGGCTGGGTTCTGCTGGGAGCGGCATTGCTGCTGGCGGCAGGCTCGATCGGGTTCAATGTGTACCAGGGATCGGGGGGCGAGAACGCGCCTGCGGCCCCGGCGGACGGGACCGCCACGATCGAACAATTGCGCGCTGCGGCTGAGGCATCGAAAGACGACGCCGGGCCGTGGGGCGACCTGGCCTTCGCCTATTTCGGGCAGGGCCAATATGCCGAGGCCGCCGCCGCCTATCGCCGCGCCTTGCAGATCGCCCCGAATGAAGCGGTGCTGTGGTCGGCGTTGGGCGAGACGCTGGTGCTGGCGAGCGAGCGCGATCCGTTGCCGGCCGAGGCTTTGGCCGCGTTCCAGAAAGCGGTCGCGCTGGACGCCACCGATCCGCGCGCGCGGTATTTCCTCGCGGCGAAAAAGGATCTCGACAAGGATCATGAAGGCGCGCTGGCCGCGTGGCTCGATCTGCTCGCCGATAGCCCTCCCGGTGCGCCGTGGGAGACCGATCTGGTGCGGACCATCGAACAGGTCGGCAAGATGAACAGCATCGACGTCTCCGCCCGCATCGCCAAGGCGCAAGCGGCGCGCAAGCCCGCGCTGCTGGCGCCGGGATCGGGCAGCGTCGCGGGTGAAGCGGCGTCACCCGCCTTACGCGGCCCAAGCGCGGCGGATGTCGCGGCGGCAGGCGCGATGAAGCCTAGCGAACAGCGAACCATGGCCGAAGGCATGGTCGCGCAGCTCGAAGCGCGGCTTCAGAGCGAGCCGAAGAATGTCGACGGCTGGGTGATGCTGATGCGCAGCCGCATGACGCTGGGCGAACCGGCCAAGGCCAAGGCCGCGCTGGAAGCGGCGGTGAAGGCGAACCCCGGCGCTGCGGCGGATTTGCGCGCGCAGGCAGCGGGGCTGGGGGTGAAGTAGCCAGCCCGCTCGCCCTGGGCCTGTCGAAGGGCCTGACAGCGGCATGGCGAAGTTGACAAAGTTGACACCCTGTCAAGCGCCGGATTTCAATATTTGTCGTATTAAATCAGATTTTTACGTTGAAGAATCGAAGTTGACACTCCGCCAGTTGCGGGGGGGGGAGGGTCGTGCGCCGGTGGGTGCGCGGGACAACGATGGGAAAGAGCCTGCCTTCTGTAGCGCCGCAAGCCTGTGTAGGAAATCGCGCTGGGCAGCTTTCGGGAAGGGGCGAGACTGGCACTCATGACCGGTGATGGGTGGGCGGCAGTCTTAGCCCTCTCCCCTTGCGGGAGAGGGTTGGGAGAGGGGTCCGGAGCGAAGCTCCGGCCCTGACCCCCTCTCAACTGCGACTAGGCAGCAAGCTGCCAAGTCTTCGTATCTCTCCCGCAAGGGGAGAGAAAAGCCTGGCCGCAACGGGTCGCCGACTGAATTTTCTGCTTTCGGTGGCATCGTGGCTCAAGTGGCCAAGCTGGATGTTAGGACGCCCTTCGCCGCCCCAGCCCGCATTCCCCCCTCCCCGGACTTGATCCGGGGCCCAGCTGCCTTCCATCGCGCGCCAACCCAAAGCAAGCGGGGTCCCGGGTCAAGCCCGGGAAGGCGGTATGAACCTGTGCGCCTTAAACCACCCCGAACGCCAGCATCGCATCAGCGACCTTCTTGAAGCCTGCGATGTTCGCGCCTTTCACGTAATCGATGTACCCGCCGCCCTGATCGCCGTAGCGGATGCAGGATTTGTGGATGCCGGCCATGATGTCTTTCAGCATCTGCTGAAGCTCGTCTTCCTTCCATGAGCGGCGTTCGGAATTCTGGCTCATTTCCAGACCCGAGACCGCAACCCCGCCTGCGTTCGACGCCTTGCCCGGCGCGTAGAGCAGCTTGGCGGCCTTGAAGATATGCACGCCGTCCAAGTCGGTCGGCATGTTCGCGCCTTCGGACACCGCGCGGCAGCCGTTCGCCACCAGCATTTTGGCATCCTCACCTAGCAATTCGTTCTGCGTGGCGCAGGGCAGGGCCATGTCGCAGGGCACGCCCCACGGGGTTTTGCCGGCGTGGAAGGTCGCCTTGGGGAAGGCCTCGACGTATTCTTCGATCCGCCCGCGGCGGTGGGTCTTGTGGGTTTTGACCCAGTCGATCTTGTCCTGCGTGATGCCGTCGGGATCGTGAATGAAGCCGCCGCTGTCGGACAGGGTGAGCACCTTTCCGCCCAATTGCACGATCTTCTCTGCCGCGTGGGTCGCCACGTTGCCCGAGCCCGAGATCACCGCCGTCTTGCCTTCAAGGTTCTCGCCCTTAGTCGCCAGCATATTCTCAAGGAAATAGACTGCGCCGTAACCCGTCGCCTCGGTGCGGATCAGGCTGCCGCCCCATTCCAGCCCCTTGCCGGTGAGCACCCCGGTGAAGTTGTTGGTGATGCGCTTGTACTGGCCGAACATGAAGCCGATCTCGCGCCCGCCCACGCCGATATCGCCCGCCGGAACGTCGATGTCGGCGCCGATGTGGCGGTAGAGTTCAGTCATGAAGCTTTGGCAGAAGCGCATGATCTCGCGCACGCTCTTGCCCTTGGGATTGAAGTTGGATCCGCCCTTGCCGCCGCCCATTGGCAGGCCGGTGAGCGCGTTCTTGAAGGTCTGTTCAAAGGCGAGGAACTTCAGCACGCTTTCGGTCACCGAAGGGTGGAAGCGGATGCCGCCCTTGTAGGGGCCGATGGCGTTGTTGTTCTGGACGCGCCAGCCGCGCTGCACGCGGATGTTGCCGGCATCATCTTCCCAGCACACCCGGAAGGACACCACGCGGTCGGGTTCGGCGATGCGGCGGAGGATCTGCTGGGAGTGATACTCCTCCTTGTCCTCCATGAATTCGAAGATGTCTTCGGCCACTTCCTGGACCGCTTGCACAAATTCCGGCTGGTGCGGATTGCGCTTCTTCACGCCCTCCATGAAGCCATTCAGGTCGACGTGATCGGTGACTGCCATGATATTCCCCCCCAGATATTGCGTGTATGCGCCCGATAGAGACTCCGCTTGTCGTTTTGCGGCAAACTATCAGGGCAAATTGCAATTCATGCAAGGAGTGAGGCTTGCAGTCGAATGGCGGTCAAATGGCCGAGCTGAAACTGCGTTGATTGGCAGCGCGGTAGCTGTCGAACATGGCGGCGATAACGCGGGCATAGGGCAGCCCGCCGGGCAGAATGGTGAGCCGGTTGCCATCGAGCCGCGCCAGCCCGGTTTCGGTGAAGGGGCCCAGCCGGTCCTGCACCTCGGCCAGCAGGCAGGGCGAAAGCTCGGCCTCGCCCTGGCACAGCAGCGCTTCGATCACGCCGCCACGCAGACGATCTTGCGGTTTGCGCAAGATTCCGTGGTTTGCGGACAGGCGACCTTCGCCCGAAAGCTGGCGATAGCGTCCAGTGTGCTTTTCATTCTGGGCGAGGAGGCCCGGAAAGCCGCTGACCGCGCTTGCGCCCATGCCGATCAGCACGTCTGACGGGTCATCGGTGAAGCCCTGGAAGTTGCGCCGCAGCGTCCCTTCGCGCACCGCGCGGGCCATCGGATCATGCGGCAGCGCGAAGTGATCGAACCCGATGGCGTCATAGCCGTGCCCGGTCAGCATCGCATGGGCTTGACTTGCCATCGTGAAGCGCGCCGCGGCGCCGGGCAGAGCGTCCTCGGGGATCATCGCCTGACGCGGCACCAGATGCGGGACATGGGCATAGCCAAACACCGCAACCCGGTCCGCACCGAGCTTGCGGGTGTATTCCAGGCTGTCTTCAAGATCAGCCTCGCTCTGGTGCGGCAACCCGTACATCAGATCGAAATTGAGGCTGGTGACGCCTGCGCCCCGCAGCAGCTCAACGCTGCGGCAGATCATGGTGAGCGATTGTTCGCGCCCGATCGCCTTCTGGCAATGCGCGGCGAAGGTCTGCACCCCCATGCTGGCGCGGGTGAAGCCGACGTCGCCCAGCACTGGCGCCCATTCGGGGGTGAGGCTGCGCGGATCGAGTTCAATCGACCAAGACGGCGCGTAGAGCGGAAAGTGCGCGTGGATCGCATCGACGAGGCTCAGGAATTCACCCGGTTCGATGGCGTTCGGGCTGCCGCCGCCAAAGGCGATCCGCCGCACCCGCGTGCCTTGCGGCAAGAGGCTGGCGACCGTGGCGATTTCCTGATGCAGCGCGGCGAGGTAACTTTCCACCCGCGCGCGCTTGCCCGAAGCGCCGGTGTTGCAGCCGCAATAGTAGCAGATCTTCTCGCAGAACGGGATGTGGAGGTAGAGCGAGATGTCTCCCGATGCACCGGCAATGGCGCGCTCGATCTGGCCGCCCTCCAGCGGACCGAAATCGGCGGCGGTGGGGTAGCTGGTGTAACGCGGCACCGGCGTGGCGAGGAGGTTGGGGTGATAGGTCCACATAAGGCGCTTAAAGCGCAGCGGCAGTCGCCCGTCTTTGCGCGAGATCAAATCGTCCGTTTCGGGCCTTTTTGTCCGCTCTTTTCGCGGCAGGTTCCTGCGTGGCAGCCCTTGGGGTGGCAGTAGCCGCTATCGTCCGCGGGCGCATCATCGCCGAGCGAGATGGTGATCGTGCCGCCATTGCACAGGGTCGCGGTGATCGCCGTGTGCTCGGCGGGAGCCGGGCCGAGCATCACCGGCACCAGCGCGGCGAGCGCCAAGGGGAGGGCGGTGCTCATGCGTCCTCCTCCAGCGGCTCGTCATCGTCGATCAGGATGCGGTTGGCCGCACCGTCCATGTCGTCATACTGCCCCTCCCGCATCGACCATAGGAAGGCGACAAGGCCGAGCAATCCCATGCCCAGCGCGATGGGAATAAGGAAGGCGAGGCCGGTCATTTGGCAGCCCCTGCCAAGCGCAGCGAATTGGCGACCACCACCAGCGAGCTCACCGACATGGCAATCGCCGCGATCAGCGGGGTGACGAGGCCGAACACCGCCAGCGGCACAGCGAGGAGGTTATAGGCAATCGAGAAGCCGAAGTTCTGCCGCACGATCCGCATCGTCGCCTTGGCGACCCGCACTGCGAGCGCGACTGGCATCAGCCCCTCGCCGATGAACACGGCGTCGGCGGCCTGCTGGCTCGCATCGGATGCGGTGCCGGGCGCGATCGAGGCGTGGGCGGCGGCGAGCGCGGGGCCATCGTTCAGCCCGTCGCCCACCATCAGCGGGCGGCGGCCTTGCGATTTGAGCGCTTCCAGCGCGGCGAGTTTCGCCTGCGGGCTCGCCTCGGCCTGCGCGGTCAGACCCAGCGCTCGGCCCATCGCTTCGACCGGCGCGGCGCGGTCGCCCGAGAGGATGCTGGCGGTGATTCCATCCGCGCGAAGGGCGGCGAGGGTTGCGGCGGCATCGCTGCGCATGGGGTCGGCAAAGATGATGATCTGCGCAGCGTCCCCGATGCGCAAGGTGGTGGCGAGCGCCTGTGCCTCACCTTCGGGCTTCTCCAGCGCGACCGCCACGCCCTGCCATGTGGCGGTGAGGCCGATGCCGCTTTCTTCGCGGATGTTATCAATGGTGGCGGGCTGCACCCCTTCGCGCAATAGCGCAGCGGCGAGGCCGCGGCTCAAGGGATGGCGGCTCGCCTGCGCGAGGCCGAGCGCCACGGCGCGAGCCTCGGTGCCCAACGCGGTCACATCGGCGCGCGGTTCGCCCAGCGTCAGGGTGCCGGTCTTGTCGAGCAGCGCGATGTCCACTTCAGCAAGGCGTTCCAGCGCGCTCCCGTCCTTCACCAGCAAGCCCCGGCGCAGCAGCGCGCCGCTAGCGACAACCTGAGCAGCGGGCACGGCGAGACCCATGGCGCAGGGGCAGGTGATGATCAGCACCGCAATCGCGATGGTCAGCGACTGGTGCACGCCTGCGCCCGCGATCATCCAGCCGATGAAAGCCAGCGCAGCGAGACTGTGTACCACCGGCGCATAGAGCCGCGAGGCGCGGTCGGCGATGCGGACATAGTGGCTGCGCGATTGCCCCGCCTCGTCCATCAGCCGCGCGATTTCGGCAATTGCGGTGTCTTCGGCCACGCGGGTCAGCGCCACGCGGATCGGTGCGGAGAGGTTGATTGCGCCAGCATGGACCGCGCTCCCCGGCCCGACGGGCTCGGGCGCGCTTTCGCCGGTGAGCATGGCGTTGTCGATGGCGCTGATTCCGTCCACCACCTCGCCATCAGCCGCGAGAGCCTCGCCAGCGGCGACCAGCACCAGCATTCCGGGTTCCAGATCCTTGGCGGCGACGCGGCGGGTGGTGCCGTCCGGCGCGATCACCGAGGCGCTCTTGCCCATCCGCCCCAGCAGCGCACCGATCCCGGCGCGCGTCCGGGTGCGCATTTCGGCATCGAGTGCGCGGCCTGCGAGCAGGAAGAACAATAGCATCACCGCGCTGTCGAAATAGGCGTGCGCGCCGCCGGTGATGGTCTCGTAGAGGCTGAGGCAGGTCGCGAGGATCACGCCAATCGAAATCGGCACGTCCATGTTGGTGCGCTTGTGGCTCAGCGCCATCCATGCCGAGGCGAAGAATGGGCGGCCCGAATAGGCGATCACTGGCAGTGCGATCAGTGCCGAGAGCCAGTGGAACAGCTCGCGCGTCGCCCCGTCCGCGCCCGACCAGACGCTGACCGAGAGCAGCATGACATTCATCATGCCAAAGCCCGCTACGCCCAGCGCGCGGTTAAGGCGTTTGCGCTCCTCAACCTCGACGCCCATCGGATTGTCGGCAACTGGCTGCGCTTCAAAGCCCAGTGCCAGCAGCGCCGCCGTCAGCGCATCTTCGCCCAGCGCCGGATCATGGCTGATCGCCACCCGCTTGGCGGAGAAGTTCGCCCGCGCGGCGGAGATGCCTGCGAGCTTGGGCAATTCGCGCTCAATCTTGCCGATGCACCCGGCGCATTTCATGCCCGGCACGGTGAAGCGGGTCGAGACCAGCGGGCGGGCGTCATCCGGAGTGAGGAGAGCGGGGGCGTTCATCGCAGAGCGCTTTCCCCGGCCCATTCCTGCACGCCTGCGCGGATTGCGATGTGGATTTGCCAACGGCCTGCGCCCAGCGTCTCGTTGGATAGCCAGCGGCCCTGGCCCTGCGGCGCGAAGGTCAGGCGCGCAGCCTCGCGCGCACCTAGCGGGCGTTCGGCCTCGGCAGTGATCGCCGCTTCGGCGGGCACAGCGAGGGTTTCGAGTACCACCCGACCATCCGCGCGGCGCTGAGGGATCGCCTGCCAGCCCAAGGCCTTGGAAGCTTCGGCCTTGTGGATCCAGCCATTGTAGTTCTGGCTGGCAACATAGGAATTGTCGACCACGGTTCCGTGGAAGCTGCCAACGGCATAGCTCGCCATGACGAGGTTGACCGCGATCACCACGCCGAACCCGCCAATGAAGACTGCGGCCATGTGCTTGCCGGTGAAGGGTGCGGGTTTGCTGGTCATTCGTCGTCCTCGGGCATGGCAAAGGTGGTTTCGGCGATGTCCTGCTCGCCCTGTTCGTCGAGCGAGGTCAGGCGGAAGGCGAAGTGTTCGCTGTCATCCTCGTCTGTCCCCGGCGGCAGCATCACATAAGCGCGAACGATCTTGGTCTCGTTGGCGGGCACGGCGATGACCTGCACCGGCGCGGCGTTTTCGACGCTGACGGCATCGGTCCACATCACCGCGCCGCGCGGCAGGCCGAGCATGGCGATTTCCATGTCGCGCGGGCGAGCCTCCATGTTGCGCAGCCGCAGGGTGTAGGCGTTGCGGACCGATCCGTCCTTCAACAGCATGTAGGGCGGATTGCGATCGGGCGAGACCGTGAGGTCAGTGTGCGTGCGAGTGCCGAGCGCGAACAGCAGGCCTGCACCAATGGCGCCCCAGACGCCGAAATAGATGAAGATGCGCGGGCGCAGCAGGGCTTTCCATGCCGGCGTCGCAGGCGCGCCCGCCGCTTCGGCCTTGCACTGGTCAAGCGTGGCATAGTCGATGAGGCCCCGTGGGCGGCCGACCTCTGCCATGACCTTGTCGCAGGCGTCGATGCACAGCCCGCAGGTGATGCAGCCGATCTGCTGGCCTTCGCGGATATCGACCCCGGTCGGGCAGACCGCGACGCACATGTTGCAATCGATGCAGTCGCCAAATTGGTCTGGGTTCTTGGCCGCTTTCTTCAGGCTGCCGCGCTGCTCGCCGCGCCAGTCCTTGTAGGTGACGATCAGCGATTTTTCGTCCAGCATTGCGGTCTGGATGCGCGGCCAGGGGCACATGTAGATGCAGACCTGTTCGCGCATGAACCCGCCAAGCCAGAAGGTCGTGCCGGTCAGGATCGCCACGGTCGCATAGGCGACCGGCGCGGCGTTGCCCGTCCAGAAATCCACAGTGAGGGTGGGTGCGTCGGCGAAATACATGATCCACGCGCCGCCGGTCCAGAAGGCGATGGCGAGGTAGACCGCCCATTTTGCGAGCCGCCGCGCAGTCTTGGAGACGGTCCACGGCGCCTTGTCCAACCGCGCGCGGGCGTTGCGGTCGCCGTCGAAGAAGCGGTCGACGTGCTGGAACACATCGGTCCACACTGTCTGGGGGCAGGCATAGCCGCACCATGCCCGGCCGACCGCCGAGGTGACGATGAACAACCCGATGCCGGCCATGATCAGCATCCCGGCGACGAAATAGAATTCGTGCGGCCAGATCTCGATATCGAACATGTAGAACCGGCGATTGGCGAGATCGATCAGCACGGCTTGGTCGGGCGCGTAGGGCCCACGGTCCCAGCGGATCCACGGGGTGATGTAATAGATCGCCAGCGTCACCAGCATCACCAGCCACTTGAAGCGGCGGAAGGGGCCGTCGATCCGCTTGTTGTGGACCGTCTTGCCCTTTTCATACAGCGCGCTGCCCATAAAGCCTGCGTCCTCTGCCGTGACAGCAGAGGCAGGGCCAGCAGGCGCAGCGTCAGTAACGGACCCGAGCGCACCCGACCAGTCGCGGGGCTGGCCCGCTTGGGGTTGGGGGCGCGCGAGGTCCTTGGGATCAGCCATCGGTTTTGGCCTTCTCGGCGGTCTGGGCGACAGCGCCCGTGGTCGCAGGGGTGGGCGTGGTGTCAGGCTGGGCCGGAGCCGCCTTCTGCCCGCCGCCGCGCGAGTGCACGTAGGCCGCCAGCATCTTGATCGTCACCGGATCGAGCCGGTCTTTCCATGCGGGCATCACGCCGTGACGGGGGGCGAGAATCTGCTTACGCACCGCCGCCTCAGTCCCGCCATAGAGCCAGATCGCGTCATTCAGCGCAGGCGCGCCCATCGCGGGCATTCCGGCCCCGACAGGGCCATGGCAGGCGGCGCAGTTTTCGGTGAACAGCTGCGCGCCGATCGAATTGGCTTTGGCCTTGCCGCTAAGCGAGAGCACGTGGTTCGCCACGGCGCCGATCTGGCTCTGATCGAGCACGCCTTCGAAAGCTGGCATGTAATTCACGCGGGTATCGGCAGCGTTCTGCCAGCGGATGCCGTGGGTCAGGGTGTATTCGATATCCGTCAGCGTGCCGCCCCAGATCCAGTCATCATCATTGAGGTTGGGGTAGCCGAACTGCTGATAGCCTGCCGCGCCCGCGCCGTGGCACTGGACGCAATTGACCTTGAACGCCGCTGCCCCGCCGGATACCGCCGCCTGCATCAGCTCGGGCGAGCCGGGGAGCTTTTCGATATCGGTCGCCGCGATCTTTTCGAACACGCTCTGACGAGCCATGTCCGCCGCGGTCATCTCCTTGGCGAGATCGCCGCGGCTCGACCAGCCGAGCGTTCCGGCGGTCGCCTTGTCGATCATCGGCCAGGCCGGGTAGAGCACGACATAGACCGCGCTGAACGCGATGCAGGCGTAGAAGGTCCACAGCCACCAGCGCGGCAGCGGGGTGTTGAGCTCCTCGATCCCGTCCCATTCATGGCCGACGGTTTCGGTGCCGGTGGGTTGGTCAATCCGCTTATTGGCCATCTTCGTCATCCTTGAAAATCGATTGCTTCGCAGCGGCCACGTGGGGACTTGCCCCCGGGCGGAAGTGCCACAGGCACAGCGTCAGATAGAGCGCGACAATCACCGCCAGCCCGTAGCTGTCGGCAAAGTGGCGAAGCGCGGTGTAGAGGGTCATTGGCCCTGCTCCCCACCCTGACTGGATTTCGTCAGCACTTCCTGTGCGGCTGCGCTGTTCACATCGACCAGCGTGCCGAGCATCTGGAGATAGGCGACCAGCGCATCCATCTCGGTCACGCGCTTCGGATCACCGTCAAAGTCGCGGACCTGCGCCTTGGGGTAACGGGTGGCGAGATCGCCCGCGTCGGCATCGGGATCGGCCTGCGCCATCAGATCGGTGCTGGCCTGCGCGATGTCGGTGTCAGAGTAAGGCACGCCCACGCGGCGCAGCGCGGTGAGGTTTGCTGCCGGATCGGCCACATGCAACTCGGCTTCGGCAAGGAAGCTGTAATTGGGCATGATGCTTTCCGGCACGACAGAGCGCGGCGCTTTCAGGTGCTGGACGTGCCAGTCATCCGAATACTTGCCGCCGACCCGCGCAAGGTCAGGCCCGGTGCGCTTCGATCCCCATTGGAAGGGGTGGTCATACATGCTTTCGGCTGCGAGGCTGTAATGGCCATAACGTTCGACCTCGTCCCGGAAGGGCCGGATCATCTGGCTGTGACAGGTGTAGCAGCCTTCGCGGACATAGATGTCCCGCCCTGCCTGTTCCAGCGGGGTGTAGGGCCGCATCCCCTCCACCTTCTCAATCGTGTTGTCGATCCAGAAAAGGGGCGCGATTTCGACGATCCCGCCGATGGCGACCACCAACAGGGTGGCGGCGGCAAGGAGGGTGACGTTCTTCTCGAGCCTCTTGTGGCCCTCGAAAACGTCGCTGTGGGGTGCATTCTTGCTCATGGCTGTGTTCCTACGATGAGCGCTTATTCAGCGGGCTGGGCGACAATGGGGCGGTCATTGGCTTCATCATGGGCGGTGTCACCCATTGGAGCCTCGACCCGCTGCTTGCCAGCGATGGTCATCCAGACGTTGTAGGCCATGATGATCGCACCGCTGAGGTACATCAGCCCGCCGACAGCCCGCAGGATATACATCGGGTGGAGCGCCGCGACGGTGTCGACGAAGCTGTTCACCAGGTATCCGTCAGACCCATATTCGCGCCACATCAGGCCCTGCGTGATCCCGGCGACCCACATCGAGGAGGCGTAGAAAACGATCCCCAAAGTCGCGAGCCAGAAGTGCCAGTTGATCATGCGCAAGCTGTAGAGCCGCTCCTTCTGCCACAGGCGCGGCACGAGGTAGTAGACGCAGGCGAAGGTGATCATCCCGTTCCACCCCAGCGCGCCGGAATGGACATGGCCGATGGTCCAGTCGGTGTAGTGCGACAGGCTGTTGACCGCCTTGATCGACAGCATCGGGCCTTCGAAGGTGCTCATGCCGTAGAAGGCGAGCGCGAGGACCATCATGCGGATGATCGGATCGGTGCGGACCTTGTCCCACGCGCCGTTGAGCGTCATCAGACCGTTGATCATCCCGCCCCAGCTCGGCATCCACAGCATCACGCTGAACACCATGCCCAAGGTCTGCGCCCAATCAGGCAGGGCGGTGTAGTGCAAGTGGTGCGGCCCAGCCCAAATATAGAGGAAGATCAGCGACCAGAAGTGGATGATCGACAGGCGGTAGGAGTACACCGGCCGCCCGGCCTGCTTCGGCACGAAGTAATACATCATGGCGAGGAAGCCGGCGGTGAGGAAGAAGCCCACGGCGTTGTGGCCATACCACCACTGCGTCAGCGCATCCTGCACACCGGCAAAGGCAGAGTAGCTCTTGCCGCCCAGCAGGCTCACCGGCATCGCCAGATTGTTGACCACGTGCAGCATCGCGATGGTCACGATGAAGGCGAGGTAGAACCAGTTCGCCACATAGATATGCGGTTCATGGCGGCGCAGCAGCGTGCCCACGAACACGGCGAGATAGCAAAGCCACACCACCGTCAGCCACAGATCGACATACCATTCGGGCTCGGCATATTCCTTGCCCTGGCTGATGCCGAGCAGGTAGCCAGTCGCGGCCAGCACGATGAACAGCTGGTATCCCCAGAACACGAAACGGGCCATGCCGGGGAAGGCCAGCGTGGTGCGGCAGGTGCGCTGCACGACATAAAAGCTCGTCGCGAGCAGCGCATTGCCGCCAAACGCGAAGATCACCGCGCTGGTGTGCAGCGGGCGCACCCGGCCGAAGTTCAGGTACGGCTCGAAGTTCAGCTGCGGGAAGGCGAGCTGGGCGGCGATGAACACGCCCGCCAGCAATCCTGCCAGCCCCCAGAACATCGTCGCGATCACGCCCCAGCGGATCACGTCATCGTCATAGCGCGATGGGCCGGGAGGCATTTTGAAGATGCCCTGGGCCTTGGCCATCGGGTCATAGCTGGTGGCCGTGACCGCGATCAGGATCACGGCGACCAGCGCCACGATCCCCATGTGAATGGCAAAACCGCTATCGGGCGTAAGCGCGATAGCAGCAATCGCTGCGAGTAGGACAAGCGCCCATACCCCCAGCCGCTTAACGACTGATTCCATGATAATTTATCCCTTCCGTCGGCCCGGCTTATACCGGACCCCCGCAGTGCTTGTGTTTGACCGAAATCAAATTTGATGCGTTTTTGCCAAAACCTCGGTGGGATGGCGCGATTGCCGCCCGGCGAGCCGGGCGAGCGCTGTCACATCGGACAGGCAGACTTTTGAACGACCCTCGGTTGCAACGAGGCCGGCCTCGCGCAGTTCGGTCAGCTGGCGGCTGACCGTCTCGATGGTAAGACCCAGGCTGTCGCCGATATCGCGGCGGCTCATCGGCAAGGAAAAGGCGCAGGCGCCTGCTGTGCAGTCCGCCAAGCGTTCGGCCATTGAGACTAGGAAGTCAGCGATCCGCGCTCCTGCGGATTTGTGCCCCATCTGCATCATGCGGGTGCGACTGCGGTGTAGGGCTTGCAGTGAGCGTGTCAACACGGACCGCAGCACGGCGGGATCGCCTTGGGCCACGTCGAGAAATTGGTCGGCGGGGAAGATCACCAGATCGCTGTCTGTCAGCGCCGCCAGCCGCAAATCGCCCCACGATTCCTGAGCGCTCTGGCGCAGCACCGAAACGAGATCGCCCGCGAAGTGAAACGCCAGCACTTGCCCGCCCGGTGTTCCTGCCACAGCGGGCGCGACCAGTTTGACCGCGCCATCGGCAATCCACACCAGCCGGTCGTTATTCGCATCGGGCCAGAGCTGCGCCCCGCGCGCCAGATGCGCCGCCTCGCCCAGTGCGCAGAGCCGGTCTGCGGTGACCGCGTCGCCCGTTCCCGCAGGCAGCGCAGCGCGGAATGCCGCCAGATAATGCGTGAGCTCGAGGTCGGGCGGTGGGGGGCTGATCGTCGCCATGATGTTGCGGCAATGGCGCACAACAAAGCAAAGGTCTTTGATCCGGATCAATGAGTGCAAGGCCGTTCAGGTTCTATCCGGCCCTCACAGGCAGCAAACAACCTGGGCCACGGAGGGTGGCCACTGCTGCCGATGAAGGACAATACAATGAAGACTCTTCTGATGCTTGCCAATACTGCTTTGGGCGGCGCAGCTGCAATGTTGGCCGCAACGCCTGCAATGGCGCAGGATGATGACCGCGCTGGCGACATCCAGGTCAAGCTGCTCGCCACTGCGGTTCTGCCCGATGGCAAGATCACGGACATCAACGTCAACCTGCCCGGCCTGCCCGCGAGTTTGCAGACCAAGGCCAATGACAATGTGACGCCGACCATCGCGATCGAATATTTCGTGACCAACAATATCTCGATCGAGACGATCGCGGGCATGACCCAGCACGATGTCGACACCACCGCCGGGCTTCCCGCCGGGGCCGAACTGGTGTCGAACGCCAAGCTGATTCCGGCGACGGTGACTGCGAAGTATCACTTCGATCTGGGCGGGTTGAAGCCCTATGTGGGCGCCGGTCCGGCCTACTTCCTGTGGGTTGCCGATGATCCGGGCGCAGCAACCTTGCCGCTGGGCGTGACGGAGACCAACCTGTCGAACGAGCTTGGTCTGGCGTTGCAAGCGGGCTTCGATTTGCCGGTCAATGACAAGGGTCTGGGGATCAGCGTCGATGTGAAGCGCTACTTCATTGACACCACCGCGCGCTGGTTCGTCGGCAACACGCTGGCGATCGAGACCGAGCATAAGCTCGATCCGTGGGTGATCAGCGCGGGCCTGTCCTACCGCTTCTGAGACGCTCACGATCAAGAGAGACCCCGCTGGCCATTGGCGGCTGGCGGGGTTTCGTTTGGGCTGTGCCTTGGTTGATCGATTGCGTACAATCCAATCCGGCAATGGTTCACGTGAAAAATTACCAGATTGGTAAATTGAGAGAGCTAGAAATTGTAGCGGGTGGAAATCATCAGCCGCCGCAGATCGCCTGTGCGGCCATCCTCAAGCGTACGTTCGGCGTAGAGCAACTCGATCCCGATATCGAGCGGGTCGACCGGGTTCCAGATCAGGTTGGCGAATCCGTTCCAGCTTTCGTCGGTCACCTGCCGCGTGGTCAGCGTCACCGGATTGTCCGCCTTGAAATAGGATCCCGCCACGCTCGACCGCAGGCGGCCACCCCAATGGTGCTGGTAGGCGGCAAAGCCCGACCAGGTGAAGATCGGATCGAGCTTTCCGGCCGCATCCAGAGCCGCATCATTGACGATATTGAGCCCGATATAGCGCCCCAGACCATCCCCTGCGGTCGCCATGAAGCGAATGTCGTCCTTCTCCCCCACCTTGATCTTGCCCGATACGCTCAGGCCGTAAGCCATCGCGCTATCCGTGCCGGTGCCGAAATCATCGTCGGAAATCCGCAGGGTGCGCACGATGCCCGCCGCCGTCAGTGAACCCCACGGGCGGTTCAGATTGTACCGGGCAACCACATCTGGGATCGTGTCATCCCCGGCCATGATCCGTGCCCCGGTGCGCGTGGTGACGGTTGTCTCGGGCTGTTCGAGCGCGATTTGCCAGCCGTTCTTGCTCCAGCGGATCATCGGCTGGCGATCGAACACGGTCCCCGGTGTCACCCCGATGAAGTCGAGGCTGTCGGGCAGGGCGGCGATGTTCTGGAAGGTCGACCATGCTTGCCCGAACAGCCAATTGTCATAGGTGATGAAGGCCTGCCGCAGACGCGGGACATAGGAGTTGGTGGTGCGTTCGTCCCCGCCATCGGTGACGTTGAAATCCAGCTCGATATGCGAATTGAGCGTATGCGCCGCGCCGACATCGGTCGCGGTCTTGAGGATGAAGCGGGTCTGCCGGGCGCTGTAATCGGTGTCATAACCCGAAGCCGTGCCGCCGACCGGGATCAGCGCCGGAATGAGGAAATCCCGCCCGATGGAATTGTCCGGCATCTGCCCGCCACTGGTGCGCTGCACCAGCGTATCGAGCTTCACATACCCGGCATAGGCCACCGTGGTCTTGCCCACGCGGAAGCCCTTGTCCTCCTGCCCCTTGGGCACGGCGATCTGCTGGGCGAGTTCGGCCTGGCGGTCCTTCAGATCGCGGGTGGCGGCGAGCAGCGCGGCGCTCTGTTCGCGGATCTCCGCTTCCTCGACCTGATGGGTTGTCGCCTCGGCATCCAGCCGCGCGATCAGGCCTTCAACCAGCCGCTCCAGGCGGTCGAGCCGCGCATCCGTGCTCTGCTCCTGCGCCAGCACCGGCGTGGCGGTCAGCACGCTCGCCGTCAGCAGCAACGCCCGCAAGCTGCGGACCGCCCTCTTGTGATCCATGAAACCCTCCCTTCCCGTTCTTATCCCTGCAAGAATGCGCGCTTGGGTGGATGACGGACAGCTAGCGGATGGTCGTAAGACCTTTGTCTGAGAGGGCGGGGCGTGTAGCCTGATGTAAAAGCAGGCGCAGATTAGGGAGAGTCGAGATGATCCACGCCGTTGAGCGGCCCCAGGCCCACACGCCCACCCATTGCACTGCTGAGCAATATGCCGAGATGTACCGCGCGTCGGTGGAAACGCCGGACGCCTTCTGGCTGGAACAGGCGCAGAGGCTGGATTGGGTCAAGGCGCCGACCAAAGGCGGGGAGTGGTCCTATGATCCGGTCGGGATCAGCTGGTTTGCTGATGGCCAGCTCAACCTCTGCCACAATGCGGTGGACCGGCATCTGCCGCAGCACGCCGACCGCACGGCGCTGATTTTCGAGCCCGACGATCCGGCCTCGCCCGGCCGCAGCCTCACTTATGGGCAGCTCCACACCGAAGTGGTGCGGATGGCCAATGCGCTCAAAAAGCTGGGCGTGAAGCGCGGCGACCGGGTGACGCTTTACCTGCCGATGATCCTTGAAGGCGTCACCGCGATGCTCGCCTGCGCACGGCTGGGCGCGGTGCATTCGGTGGTGTTCGGCGGCTTTTCGCCCGAGGCGCTCGCGGGCCGGATCGAGGATTGCGGCAGCCGCTTTGTCATCACCGCCGATGAAGGTCTGCGCGGCGGCAAGCACGTGCCGCTCAAGGCGAATGTCGATGCGGCGCTAGCCCTGACCGCGCACGCCACGCCGGTCGACGGCGTGCTGGTGATCCGCCACACCGGCGGCGCGATTGCGATGCAGGAGGGCCGCGACCATTGGCTGGAAGACCTCGCCAGCGACGATGATTGCCCCTGCGAGGTGATGGGCGCGGAAGACCCGCTGTTCATCCTCTACACCTCGGGCTCGACCGGCAAGCCCAAGGGCGTGCTCCACACCACCGGCGGTTACGGCGTGTGGACGGCGACGACCTTCCACTACATCTTCGACTACCAACCGGGCGAGGTGTTCTGGTGCACCGCCGATATCGGCTGGGTCACGGGGCATAGCTACGTGGTCTACGGCCCGCTGTTCAACGCGGCGACCGCCGTGGTGTTCGAAGGCGTGCCCAATTACCCCGATCACGGCCGGTTCTGGGACGTGGTGGACAAGCATCAGGTCAACATCATCTACACCGCCCCGACCGCGATCCGCGCCCTGATGCGCGAGGGCGATCACCATGTGACGTGCCGCTCGCGCGCGTCCTTGCGTCTGCTCGGCTCGGTCGGCGAACCGATCAATCCCGAAGCATGGCGCTGGTATTTCGACACCGTGGGCGAGGGCCGCTGCCCGATCATCGACACCTGGTGGCAGACTGAAACCGGCGGCTGCATGATCACCACGCTCCCCGGCGCGCATGACATGAAGCCCGGGAGCGCAGGCCTGCCGTTCTTCGGCATCCGCCCTGAGCTGGTCGACAGCGAGGGCGGGGTGCTCGACGGTGCAGCGGAGGGCAACCTGTGCATCACGCACTCATGGCCCGGTCAGGCGCGCACGATCTATGGCGATCATGAACGCTTCGGGCAGACCTATTTCAGTACCTATGCCGGGAAATACTTCACCGGCGACGGCTGCAAGCGCGACGCTGACGGGTACTACTGGATCACAGGCCGCGTGGACGATGTCATCAACGTCTCGGGCCACCGCATGGGCACGGCGGAAGTCGAAAGCGCGCTGGTGCTCCACCCCAAGGTCGCCGAGGCCGCAGTGGTCGGCTACCCGCACGATATCAAGGGGCAGGGCATCTATTGCTACGTCACCCTGAAAGCGGGCGAGGATGGCAGTGACGCGCTGCTGGCGGAATTGAAGGCCCATGTCCGCAAGGAAATCGGCCCGATCGCCACGCCCGATATCATCCACTTCACAGATGGCCTGCCCAAGACCCGTTCGGGCAAGATCATGCGCCGCATCCTGCGCAAGATCGCCGAGAACGACTTCGGCGCTTTGGGCGATACTTCGACCCTGGCCGACCCCTCGCTGGTCGAGCGGCTGATCGAGGGACGGCAGAACGCCTGACGATATGACCGCAAGGATCATCATTGCCGATGACCACCCGCTGTTCCGCAGCGCGCTCGCCCATGCGGTGGGCAAGGTGTGGCCCGAGGCGGCGATTATCGAGGCCAGCTCCGCCGCCGAAGCGCGCGCTGCGCTGGCTGAAGGTGCGGCGGAAGCCCTGTTGCTCGATCTGCACATGGCGGACTCCACCGGCCTGTCGGTGCTGATGGACCTGCGGCAGGACTATCCCGCGCTGCCCATCGTGATCGTCTCGGCGAGCGAGGAACCGCGCGTGGCGGCGGCGGCGGCGCAATTGGGGGCGGCGGGGTTTATTCCCAAATCCTCCAGCCTCGATGCCATGCGCGAAGGGCTGAGCGCGGTGCGGGACGGGGACGGGTGGTTTCCCGAGGCACACGCAGGGGCGGACGACGATCTCGCCCGCATTGCCAGCCTGACGCCGGCCCAGCGCCGTATCCTTGCCGCGATCCGGCAGGGATTGCTCAACAAGCAGATCGCCTATGAACTCGCCATTTCCGAGGCGACGGTGAAGGCGCACATCACCGCAATCCTGCGCAAGCTCGGCGTGAACAGCCGGACGCAGGCAGTATTGCTCGCCGCCAAGCTCGACGTCGATCAGCCGGTGGCGGATTCCGCAAGAGCCTGAACTTTCGCCTCGCGGCCCTGTGCCAGCGCCGTTGCGATCAGGGCGCGCAAGGCGGCGGGTGGGGCCGGTTTGAGCAAGCGGTTGGCCCCCATCCGCGCGGCGGCGGCTTCGGTTTCCTCGGAGCTTTCCGCCGTCAACAGGATCGCAGGCGGGCGCTGGCCCCAGCCTTCGCACAGCATAGCATAGGCGGCATCGCCGCGTTCGTCCCCATCGAGGCGGTAGTCCATGATCGCGATATCAGGCGCGTGGCGCATGGCCGCAGCCGCATTGGCCCCGCTGGCGGCGCAGGTCACGGTCAGCCCCCACTTGCCGAGCAAGGCGGCGGTTGCGGCAAGGACGGCGGGATCATTGTCGACCACCAGCACCTGGCCCTCGCCGAGCCCTGCAATGGTGCGGACAGGAGCAGGGCGGGGCGCAGGTGCCGCCTCGCGTCGCAGCACGGGGAAGGCCAGCGCAAAGCGGCTCCCGCGCCCCAGCGACGAGGTGGTCTCAACTTCGACCCCGAGCAGTCGCGCTGCCCGCCGAACGATGGCGAGGCCCAATCCCAGTCCATCCCGGTCGGTCGAAGCGCCGCGTTCGAACTCGCCGAAGATGCGCTCAATGTCATCAGGCGCGATCCCGCGCCCGGTGTCGTGGATGCAGATCAGCACCTCCGCCCCGCGCCGCCGCACCCCGATCAGCACGCCGCCCTTGGCGGTGTAGCGCACCGCGTTGCTCATCAGGTTGCGCAGCACCGCCGTCAGCAACGCGCGGTCGGCCAGCACCCAAGCATCGGTACGCACCCGCTTGAGCTGCAGTCCCTTAGCCTGCGCTTGCAGCATGAATTCGCGCGCCACATCCTCGAACAACTGGTCGAGCGCAATGGGCTCCGGCGCTGGCACCACCCCGCCGCTGTCGAGCTTGGAAATCTCCAGCAGCACCCGGATCAGCCGGTCCGCCGAGACGATCGAGCCATCCAGATCGGCCACCAGGCGTTCCAGCGCCGGGCTGCCCTCAACCTCCTCTCCCAATGCCGAAGCAAACAGGCGCGCGGCGTTCAGCGGCTGGATTAAATCGTGGCTCGCGGCAGCGAGGAAACGGGTCTTGGACTTCGTCGCCTGCGCCAAGGCCTCGTTCGCGGTGCTCAGCTGGCGGGTGCGGACGGCGACCTTGTCCTCCAGCGCCTGTTCGGCCATCCGGTCAGCGGTGATGTCGGTGTATGAGGTGGTGTAGCCGCCGCCGGGCGTGGGCGCGCCGACGATCCTGAGCACGCGGCCATCGTGCTGCACCCGCTCGATCCGGTGCTCGGTGCCGGCCCGCATATAGGCGAGGCGGCGCTCGACCTGTTCGGTGATGGCGGCTTCGGACAGCGCCCCGCGCGCAAGGTTGAAGCGAATCAGATCGGCAATCGGCGTGCCGACGCTGACTAGCCGGTCAGGCAGGTCGAAGATTTCCTGATAGCGGGTGTTCCACGCCACCAGTCGCATGTCGGCATCCACCAGCGCGATGCCTTGATCGATGGACTCGATCGCGGTCTGGAGGAGGTCGGCGGAGAAGGAGAGGCGGCGGTGCGTCTCGTCGAACATGGCGACGACTTCGGGGAGCGGGATGGGATCGCCGCCCGCCCATGACCCCACCAGCATCCGCGCGGACGATGTGCCGATCACGCCCGAAATCACCCGCTCGGCCAGTTCCAGCACCGCCGCGCCTGCCGGGTCGCCATTGCGCAGGTGGAGCGGGGCGAGGGCGGTATCGGCCCGCTCGCGCCCGACAAACTGGGTCAGCAGCGCGCGAACATCGCCCACGCGCTTGGCGGTGGCATGGCGCGGCAATTCTCCGGGCGTGGGTGTGCCGACAAAAGCTGCGGCCTGCGCCTGATCCAGCAGCGAGGGCCGCACCAGCGCCGAGACCAGCCAGTAGAGCGCGGTATTGACCCCAAGGCTCAGGATTACGCCCGAGACCAGCGGATCGGGGTGGATGCTGACGAAGGGCGCGGTGCCGCTTGCCGCCGGAACGATCAGCAGCGCCAGCCACAGTGCGAAGCCGCTCGCAAGGCCCGTCAGCATCCCGGCGCGGTTGCCGTGCTGGCTCAGCATTCCCAGCACCAGACCCGGCGCGAATTGCGCGGCCGCCGCGAAGGCGAGGGTGCCGAGGCCCGCCAGATCGGTGATCCCGGCAAAGCCGCGATAGAACACGTAAGCCGCGCCAAGCAGCGCAGCGATCACCATGCGGCGGATCAGCAGCAGGCGCCCTGGCACGCGGCTGCGGTCGCCCCGTCCGGCCAGTGCGCGGCGCAGCAGCAAGGGGGCGATGAGGTCATTGGTGATCATGATCGACAGCGCGACGCTCGCCACCACGATCATGCCGGTCGCTGCCGAAAACCCGCCGATGAACACCAGCACAGCGAGCATCGGCGTCCCGCTCGCCAAGGGGAGGGCGAGCACGATGGTGTCGGGATCGGTCCCGGCGGGCAGCACCGCCTGTCCTGCCAGCACGATCGGCACGATCACGGCTGCGGTGAGCGCAAGATAGGCCGGGAACACCCAGCGCATTGACCGGGTGGCGCGTTCTCCCGGCGCTTCGATGAAGCTCATGTGGAACTGGCGCGGCAGGCACAGCGCGGCCGCCGCCGCGATCAGCGTCAGCACCACAAAGCGCGCATCAATTGGATCAGGGGCGAACAGGGCCGGGGTGGCAGGGACCGTTGGCCCGTCGCTCGCCACGAGCCACCACACCGCCAGTGCGCCGACCGCGAGCAAGGCGGCGAGCTTTACCACCGCCTCCACCGCAATCGTCAGCACCAACCCGGCATTTTCCCCTGCTCGGTCCGCGCGGCGTGATCCGAACAGGATCGCGAACAGACCCATCAGAGCCGCGACGATCAGCACCAGTTCGTCCGTCGCGACCTGCGTGCGCAGCTCCGGGTCGAGCACCAGTAGCGTGGTGCCGACGGAATCCAGCTGGAGTGCCATGTAGGGCAGCGTCCCGCAGGTCGCGATCACCGTCACCAGCGCGGCGAGGCTGGCGCTCTTGCCATAGCGGGCCGAGAGGAAGTCGGCGATCGAGGTCGAATGCTGCGCCTTGGCCTGCGCGAGGATCCGGCGCACCAGCCCGAAGCCCAGCGTGAAGACGAGGATCGGCCCGAGATAGATCGGCAGGTAATCAAGGCCCGATGCCGCCGCCGTGCCGACCCCGCCAAAGAACGTCCAGCTGGTGCAATAGACCGCAAGGCTGAGGCCATAGACGCTGCCGGAATGGCGCAGCAGCGCGGGCGCTGGCGTGCGATCTCGCCATGCCGCGAGCCAGAACAAGGCGCCAAGGTAGATCATGGCGGCGACCAGCGCCGCGCCCAGCATCATGTCCCGCTTCCCTCTTTCCCGGCGTGCAAACTACGACAAGCGTGGCGCAAAGCAAAGGGGCGGCACCATGTGGCACCGCCCCTCCTGCGACTCATTGGCTCGCGGGTTTAGTCGTCGATATTGCGGCGGAAGGTTTCGGGCAGGAACAGCAGCCCGATCACCACAGTGGCCGCGCAAATCGCTACCGGATACCACAACCCGAAGTAGATATTCCCCGTCGCCGCCACCATCGCAAAGGCGGTGGTGGGCAGGAACCCCCCGAACCAGCCATTGCCGATGTGATAGGGCAGACTCATCGCGGTGTAGCGGATGCGAGTGGGGAACAGTTCCACCAGCAGCGCCGCAATCGGCCCGTAAACCATCGTCACCAGCAGCACGAGATAGGTGAGGATCGCGATCACCACCGGGGTGTCGATGGCGTCCGGATCGGCTTTGGAGGGGTAGCCCGCCGTGGCCAGCGCCGCCTTCAATTCGTCCTGATAGGTGGTGATGGCGGCTTTCCGCTCATCGCCCGTAACCAGCGCGGGATCGGGCGCGACGAAGGTTTGCGCCCCGATTGTGATCTGCGCGATGGCCCCTGCTTCTGCCTCGACCTTGGAGTAGCTGACGCCGCTCTTCGCGAGGAAGGATTTGGCGATGTCGCAGCTCTTGGCGTCGAACTTGTTCTTGCCGATGGGGTCGAACTGCACCGAGCAATCGGCATCATTGACGATCACACTGACCGGAGCCGTCGCCTGCGCCTTGGCGAGCGCCGGATTGGCCGCTTCGGTGAGGGCGTGGAAGGCCGGGAAGAACGTCACCGCCGCCAGCGCGCAGCCGGAAAGAATGATCGGCTTGCGCCCGATCCGGTCCGACAGCCAGCCGAAGAAGATGAAGAACGGTGTCCCGATGGCAAGCGCCACCGCGATCAGGATGTTCGTTGTCGCCCCGTCCACCATCAGGACTTTTTCAAGGAAGAACAGCGCATAGAACTGGCCGGTGTACCATACCACCGCTTGCCCCGCGACCGCACCGAGCAGCGCGATCAGCGCCCAGCGGCCGTTCTTCCAGTTGCCGAAAGCTTCGGAAATAGGCGCTTTGGAATTGGTGCCTTCGTCCTTCATCTTCTGGAAGACCGGGCTTTCCTGCAATTGCAGCCGGATCCACAGCGACACGCCGAGCAGCAGCGAAGAAATCAGGAACGGCACGCGCCAGCCCCACTCTTTGAAGGCTTCCTCGCCGATCATGGTGCGGGTGCCGATCACTACCAGCAGCGCGGCAAACAGGCCGAGTGTCGCGGTGGTCTGGATGAAGCTGGTGTAGAGCCCGCGCTTGTTGTTGGGGGCGTGTTCGGCCACGTACGTTGCCGCCCCGCCATATTCACCGCCCAGCGCAAGGCCCTGCACCAACCGCAGCACCACCAGCATGACCGGAGCGGCCACCCCGATGCTGGCGTAATTGGGCAGCAGGCCGACGGTGAAGGTCGCAAAGCCCATCAGGCCCATCGTCACCAGGAAGGTGTATTTGCGCCCGACCATGTCGCCCAGCCGCCCGAACACCAGCGCGCCAAACGGGCGGACCGCAAAGCCCGCCGCAAACGCCGCCAGCGCGAAGATAAAGCCGGTGGTCTCGTTTACGCCGGAGAAGAACTGCGCCGAAATGATCGTGGCCAGCAGGCCATAGAGGTAGAAATCATACCATTCGAAAACCGTGCCCAGCGACGAGGCGAGGATGACGCGTCTTTCCGTCCCCGTGACCTTGTGATGCTTGGGCAGGGCGTCATCATATGTCGTCGCCATTGTCCGTCTCCCGCTTGTCCGCTCGATCCCCTGACCGGCAGGCAGGCCCTGCGCCTGCATCATGCCGGTCCTGTCGAGGAATGCAAAGTCGCGCGTTACGGGCGGCAGCGATAGCTAGACCATCGTCGTAGCCGGGGAGGGGTAGCGGGGGAGGGCTTACTCGGCGGCGGCGAAGGTGAGGCGCAGCTCGGGCGTTTCCAGCACCAGCTGGCGACCGTCGAGCGTAGTGGTGTAACGCAGGGCCTGTTCCAGTGCGCCTGCCAGATCATTGCCGAAGCTGGGGGCGGGGCAGGCCATACGGGTGCCCGCCACCGGACCGAAGCTGATATTGCCAGCGCCGTTCATCGGCTGGCCCGCGGTCCAGGTCGACCGACCGCGGTTGCAATCGAGCTGAAGCTGCACCTCACCGCCATTGATGAAGGCGAGGGTGTGGCGGCGCTGTAAGGTGGGGGTGAGCGAAGTGGTGCTGCCCGAAGTGTCGATCGCGGTCAGCTGCCATTCGGTCCCGGCGAGCGGGTGGCTATCGGGAATGGTCATGCAGCCTCCCAAGGCAAGCGTGGTGGCAGTGGCGATAATGGCGGCGCGAAAAGACATCCCTGATGCTCCCAAGTCGTGACGCCCTTTCCATAGCGCAGGATCCTGAATGCAGCCAATCCGGCAAAGGATGCGGGCACGAAAAAGTCGCCGGAGCGCTGGGCTCCGGCGGCTTTCTGTAACTCAGGCCGAAGCGATTACGCTTCGCGGGTGCCCGACAGCGGCATCGCGCCGAAAGCGCCCGCATTGACCGAACCGGTCAGCGTGTCGCCGTCAATGGTCGCTTCGCAATCGAGCGTCATCGGCATCGGCACGACCATGTTCATCTTCCACGAGATGGTGTTGCCGCTGACAGTGCCGCCAGCAATGTCCATCGAGCCGAGGCTGCCGACCAGCGAGCCGCTGAAGGTGTCGCCATCGGGAACCACGGTGAGGGTGCCGGTCTGGTCGCCCATCGGGCTCTTGACGATGGTCTTGTAAGTACCTGCAACAGACATATTCAACTCCTCCGGTGAGCGTGCGGACCTTTGGCGACCCGGCACTTGTGGTCTCGTTATTTACACTGATGTCAGCGCGCTTCAACCGCTTTCCGACTGAAGCGCGCTGAGATTAACCCACTTATTCCCCTTCCATCTCGCGCTGCTCGATCGGCAGGCCGAGCGGTTCGAGCTGTGCGCGGACCACGTTGGCATCGCCGACCACGACCCAGACGAACTTGTCAGCGTCAATGCTTGCGCGGGCGATGGCATCGAGGGTTGCAGGGGTCTGCGCGGTGTAGATGCTGGCGAGGGTTTCCTGATAATTGTCCGGCCGCCCGAACAGCGCATTGCTCTGCATCGCGCCGAGCACGGCGGGCGAGGTTTCGAACCGGCCCGGCAGTGAGCCGACATCCGAGGCGACATTGCGCTCCAGCTCTTCGGGGGTGACGCCCTTGATGGTCAGGAACTCCTTGGTCTCACGCAGCATTTCAGCCAGCGAATCCCCGGTGCGATCCGCCTGGACCCCGCCCGAGATCGAATAGACCACGGCATTCTCGCGCGCCTGCGCGCCGCCGCGCACGCCGTAGCTCCAGCCCTTGGTCTCACGCAGGTTCATGTTGAGCCGTGCGAGGAAATCGCCGCCCAACGACTTGTTGGCGCTGCCAAAGGCGACAAATGCCGGATCGCCCGCATCAACCGGCGTGATCTGCGAGCCGAGGATGAAGCTCTGCGGCGAATTGGGGCGGTTGACGAGGATGATGCGGTTGCCGTTGGCGCCCATGTTGTCGGCGAACTGCTTGGTGCCCTTGGGCGTGGCAGGCGCGCTCCAGTCGCCGAAGGCGGCGTTGAGCGCGGTCACGATCTCGGCCAGCGGCTTGTCGGAGATGACGAAGACCTCGCCATTATCCGGGCGAATCCAGCTGTCCTTGTGGGCGATCAGGTCATCGCGGGTGATGCTGCTGACGCTCGCCACCGTCGGCACGCGGCCATAGGGGCTGTTGGCACCGAACAGTTCCGGGGTCAGCGTCAGCTGGGCGATGCCCTGCGGCGACTTCATGGCCTGGCGAAGACCGGTGATGGTCTGGTTGCGGACCCGCTCAAGGTCTTCAGGATTGAAGGCCGGTTCGCGCATGATCTGACGCATCAGATCCAAGCTGGGCGCAAGGTTGGCCGTGAGCGCTGAGAGCGTGAAGGTTGACCGGTCATCGCCCCCGCCAACCGAAACGGTCGCGCCGAGCCGTTCCCCCGCCTCGGCGATCTGCTGCGCCGACAGGCTCTTCGTGCCTTCATCGAACAGCGACAAGGTGAGGCCGTCGAGCCCGGTCTTGCCCGCCGGATCGGCCGCGCCGCCAGCGTTGAAGGCCATCGACACATAGGTCGCCGGAACCGCGGTGCGGCGGGCATAGGTAACCTTCATGCCGTTCTTCAGGGTCGCGCGCTCGACATCGGGGAAATCGAGCTGCGCAATCGAATCAATCGGCGGGGCCGGACGGACGGCCGAGACGCTGATTGTCTCGGCAGCGCGGTCCCGCTCGGACGCGTTTGCACCTTCGGCGGCCACCGATGCGGCTTCCTCGTAGGTCGCATCGCGTGCGCCGGGCTCCAGAACCACGGTCATCGCCGGGCGGGTCATCCAGCTGCCCAGCGCCGCCTTGACGTCAGCTGGGGTGAGCTTGGCGAGAGCTTCGAACTCGCGCGCGTAGAACTGGGGATCACCGGCCAACACTTCGCCTTCGGCCAGGGTCTGTGCCTTGCCGCTGAAACCGCCGACCTGTTCCAACCCGCGGATCGTGCGGGCGAGATTGCTGGTCACTGCGCGGCGCACTTCGTCTTCGGTCGGGCCTTCCGCGATCAGCTGGGCGACCACTTCGTCCATCCGCTTTTCCAGCACGGCAAGATCGACGCCTGTCTTGGCGGTCGCTTCGACGCTGAGGATACCGATGCGCTGGAACGAGGAATTGCTCGACGACACACTCACAGCCAGCTGCTCGTCGCGCACCAGCACGTTGTCGAGCCGGCTTGAGGCAAGGCCGCCGAGGATCGAGGCACCCACGTCAAGCGCGATGCGATCCTTGCCGGTCAGGCCCTCGACCGGCCAGTAGCGCGTCACGTTGGTCGCGGCGACCTGATCCTTGAAGGTCTTGCGCACGGGCTCGGCCAGGGTCGGGACCGGGGCCTGCGCCGGGTCATTGACCGGGCCGCGCGCGATCGTGCCGAAATACTTCTCGACCAGCGGCTTGGCTTCTTCGGCAGAAATATCGCCCGCGATCACCAGCGTGGCGTTGTTGGGGCCGTAATTCTCGGTGAACCACGCCTTCACATCCTCCATCGAGGCGGAATCGAGGTCGGCCATCGAACCGATCGCTTCGTGCTGGTAGGGGTGGCCATCGGGGAACAGAGTCTTGAGCACGTCGTAGAACACCAGACCGCCCGGCTCATTATCGCCCTGACGCTTTTCGTTCTGCACCACGCCGCGCTGGTTATCGAGCTTGCCTTGCGTCACCGCGCCCAGCAGGTAGCCCATGCGGTCGCTTTCCAGCCACAGCGCGCGTTCTAGAGCGGGGCGGGGAACGGTCTGGAAGTAGTTGGTGCGGTCGAACCAGGTCGTGCCGTTGTAATCGGTAGCGCCCATTTCCGCGAGATACTTGAAGTAGTCATCCGGCGCGTTTTCCGAGCCGTTGAACATCAGGTGTTCGAACAGGTGGGCAAAGCCGGTCTTGCCTTCCGGCTCGTCCTTGGAGCCGACATTGTACCACACCGTCACGTTGACGATCGGGGCCTTGCGGTCTTCGTGCACCAGCACGGTGAGGCCATTTGCCAGCTCAAACTGCTGATAGGGGATCGTCACCTGGCTCACGAGGGTCGGCAGATCGGCGGTCGCCTGCGGGGCGGCGCTGGCGGCGGGTGCGGTCTGGGCGAGCGCGGGGGCGAACGGCACGGCAAGCGCAAGGGCGAGCGCCGAAAGGCTGGCGGCGGCAAAACGGTGGGTCATGGACGAAGGCTCCGGTGAAACATCATGCGAGAGGAAAGCGCCAGTCAGCGCGCGTTGGTGACAGTGGTTGTCACGGCGCGCAGATTGCTGGCATTCGCCAGCAAATCATCGCGCCAAAAGTGCACAGGCTTCAGCTTATGATCGACGAACAGCTGCATCTGGTCGGTGTAATGCGCGCTGGCAGGCCGAGTGGTGGCCGCGCCGAAGGGCTGGATCGAACGTGAGGTAACCCGCTGACCGGGCTGCCATTCGATCCACATGATGAAGCTGTCCCCATGCTTGAGGCTGAGGCGCCCATCTTCGGCCACGTCCCAGGTGGTCGAAGCACGAAGGGTGTCCGAGCCGCCGTCGAGCGGCAGGTCAAGCTCGCCCTGCCGCAGACGCAGCAGATCGCCCATCGGCGGATCGAGCCGGCCGAAGTGGGTGGTGAGGTGGTCGGCGGCGGCTTGCAGTTTTTCGGCGACGTCAGGGAAGGGCTTGTTGTTGTAATCGGCCGCCATGAAGTCGCGGATGATCAGCAGCGCGATGGCATCGGCAGCGCCCTTGTTGTCGGCGGTGAAATCCCAACTGAGCAGCAGATCGCGCGCCTCAGCCAGCTGGCCTTCTGCCTTCAGTCCCTCCAGCGTGTTGAACAATCGGTCGACATAGCCGAGGCGCTCATAGCCGGTGTCATACTTGATCCGCTCCAGCGCCGCGCGGTCGAGCACGCTTGCTTCCGACAGAAGCTTGTAGGCGCGCCATGAGCGGTTGGTCTGCTTGAGTTCGATACCCATCAGCGGCGCAAACGCTTGGACGTCAAGATCGCTCCCGGCTCCCGCGGCGGTGTAGGGGGTGTTGTTCGAATTGTAGAGCCACCCGCTCGCCGGGTTCACGATCTTGGGAAGGGTCGCGTAGTCGACCGCGCCCTGCCAGATCAGGTCGGAGCGGTTGCCGGGCAGAACACTGCGCCAGTCGGCCTTCACGCCTTCGGGCCGGCGGGGGATTGCGGCGTTATAGACATAGGCGATGGTGCCCGCCTCGTCAGCGTAGATGAAGTTGGTCGAGGGGATCGCGAGGCGCGAAAGCTGCGATTCCCACTCAGCGAAATTGGTCGCCTTGTTGATGCGGTAATAGGCGTCAAGCTGGCCGAGCTGCCCGATCCCGCCATAGCGGATGGCAAAGGCGCCCTTGGCGTTGCGGATCACCGGGCCATGGACCGACCGCAGCACTTCCTTACGGATCGGCAGCACCACCGGGCCAATCTTGACCGGTAGCGTCACCCACTTGCTCTCCAGATCGCGCCACTCGCCATCGAGTTTGTAGCGGGTGCCGGTCTCGTCGAGCTCCAACTGATAGACGTCGATCATGTCGGGCGTGTTGACCGTGTTGGTCCAGCCCAAATGCTCGTTATGGCCGAGGAAGGGGAAGGGCGATCCGGGGAAATTCGCGCCGGCGAAGTGCCAGCCTTCGCCGCTTTCGACCACGAGTTCGTACCACGCCACCCCGCCGCGCAGGGGCTGGTGCGAATTGGAGATCAGGGTGGTCGGCCCGCCCGATTTCTTCGGCGCGACGGCAAAGGCGTTGGAGCCGAGGTGTTCGGCATCCTCTCCCATCGGCAGAACCATGCGGCGCGCCTGATCGGTTGCACTGGCTGCGGGCGCGGTTTGCGCAGGCCCGGCACCCGGCAGCGGCGGGCGCGGGAAGCCGGGGATGTCGGGGCCATGCTCGCGGCGCAGTTCCTCGCCTGCCACGAGCGGGCCGATCACGCCGTCCAGCCCGAAGAAGAACGGCTGGCGCAGCGCGAAACCGGCGGCCACATCCATGCCGTTCACGGGGAACAGATTAGCGAGCTTGACCTCGCCCGAATGCTCGGCGGCATATTGGTTGAGGCCCGCGGCATAGGCTTCGAACAATGCGCGGGTATCGGCGGGGAGTTTCGGGTATTCCCGCTCCGCCGTGCCGCGCGCGTCGATCAGGTGGTAGGCATAATCGATCTGCGCGCCTTCCTCGCCTGCGATGGCACCGTAACGTCCGCGCGCCATCGCGACGACATCTTGCAGGGTGAAGAAATCATCCTCGGCATGGGCGATGGCCACGCCGTAAGCCGTGTCGGCATCGGTCTTGCCATAGATATGGGGCACGCCGAATTCGTCGCGGATGATTTCTGCCGTGTAGGTCCGACCCGGTGCTGGGGTGGCTGCGCTGGCGACAAACGGCTCCCACGTGGCAAGCACAATCACCGCCAGCAAAAGCACACCCACCAGCGCAAATGCGCCGCGCTTGACCCAGATCATGTCCGATTTCTCTCCCAAATCGCGTGAAAGCTCCATCGCTTGGCGCTCGAACGAGGTCAAGGCTCGCGCGGCCTCTTGCCTTGGAGCATGATTGAACCCACCTACTCGGGTAACACACCGACGCGCGATATTTGCCCTTGGGGTCTTGTGTGGCCAATGTGCAACACTATCTCGAGGTGGTAACCTTTGGAGGGGTTAGACGACATGAATCTCGAAAAGTTCACCGACCGGGCCAAGGGCTTCCTGCAAGCCGCGCAAACCGTCGCCATCCGAATGAACCACCAGCGCATCACCCCGCTGCATATCGCCAAGGCTTTGCTGGAAGATAGCGAGGGCATGGCCGCCGGGCTGATCCAGCGCGCGGGCGGGCAGGCCCCGCTGGCGGTGACCGCGATTGACGTGGGCCTTTCGAAGGTTCCGGCCGTGACCGGTAGCGGCGCGCAGGCGACGCCGGGACTGGATAATGATGCCGTGCGGGTGCTCGACCAGGCCGAACAGCTCGCCGACAAGGCCGGCGACAGCTACGTCACGGTCGAGCGGATGCTGACCGCGCTCGCTCTGTCGCCGGGTGCCGCAGCGGAGGGCCTGAAGGCCGCAGGGGTCACACCGCAAAGCCTCAACACCGCGATCGAACAGCTGCGCGGCGGCAAGCGCGCTGACAGCGCGAGCGCCGAGAACACTTATGACGCGATGCAGAAATTCGCCCGCGACCTGACGCAGGCGGCGCGTGACGGGAAGCTCGATCCGGTGATCGGCCGTGATGAGGAAATCCGCCGCACCATCCAGATCCTCGCCCGCCGCACCAAGAACAACCCGGCCCTGATCGGCGAACCGGGCACCGGCAAGACCGCGATTGCCGAAGGCCTCGCGCTGCGCATCGCCAACGGCGACGTACCCGACAGCTTGAAGGGCCGCACGCTTATGAGCCTCGACATGGGCTCGCTGATCGCGGGCGCGAAGTATCGCGGCGAGTTTGAGGAGCGGCTGAAGTCCGTGCTCGACGAGGTCAAGAACGCCGACGGCCAAATCATCCTGTTCATCGACGAGATGCACACCCTGATCGGCGCTGGCGCGTCCGAAGGTTCGATGGATGCCTCTAACCTGCTGAAACCCGCCCTGTCGCGCGGCGAGTTGCACTGCATCGGCGCCACCACGCTCGACGAATATCAGAAATATGTCGAGAAAGACCCCGCGCTCCAGCGGCGCTTCCAGCCGGTGTTCATCGCCGAGCCGACCGTCGAGGACACGATCTCAATCCTGCGCGGGATCAAGGACAAGTACGAACTCCACCACGGCGTGCGCATCACCGACGGCGCGATTGTCGCGGCGGCGAAGCTGTCTGACCGCTACATCCAGAACCGCTTCCTTCCCGACAAGGCCATCGACCTGATGGACGAGGCCGCCAGCCGCATCCGTATGGAGGTGGAGTCCAAGCCCGAGGAGATCGAGGCGCTCGACCGGCGGATCATCCAGCTCAAGATCGAGGAATCGGCGCTCCAGAAGGAGACCGACCAGAATTCCAAGGACCGCCTCGTCGCTCTGCGCGAGGAACTGGCGAACCTTGAGCAACAGTCGGCCGAACTCACCACCCGCTGGCAGAACGAGCGCGACAAGATCGAGGCCGAGGGCAAGATCAAGGAAAAGCTCGACCACGCCCGGCTGGAGCTTGAGCAGGCGCAGCGCGAAGGCGATTTGGCCAAGGCTGGCGAGCTTTCTTACGGCACAATCCCTGCGCTCGAAAAGCAGCTCGCCGAAGCCCAAGGGCAGGCCGCCAACGCCATGCTGCGCGAGGAAGTGACCGAAGAAGACATCGCCGGCGTCGTAAGCCGCTGGACCGGGATTCCGGTCGACCGGATGATGGCGGGCGAGCGCGAAAAGCTGTTGGCGATGGAGAGCATCCTCGGCAAGCGGGTGATCGGGCAGTCGCAGGCCATTGCTGCGGTGTCCAAGGCCGTCCGCCGCGCGCGGGCCGGTTTGCAGGATCCGGGCCGACCGCTCGGCAGCTTCCTGTTCCTCGGCCCCACGGGGGTCGGCAAGACCGAGCTGACCAAGGCGCTCGCCGGGTTCCTGTTCGACGATGACAGCGCGATGGTGCGCATCGACATGAGCGAATTCATGGAAAAGCACGCCGTCGCCCGCCTGATCGGCGCGCCTCCGGGCTATGTCGGCTATGAAGAGGGCGGGGTGCTGACCGAAGCCGTTCGCCGCCGTCCCTATCAGGTGGTGCTGTTCGACGAGGTCGAGAAGGCGCACTCCGATGTCTTCAACGTGCTGCTGCAGGTGCTCGATGATGGCCGCCTGACCGACGGGCAGGGCCGGGTGGTCGACTTTGCCAACACGCTGATCATCCTAACCTCGAACCTTGGTAGCCAGTATCTCGCCAACCTGCCCGACGGCGCGGAGCCCGCGACGGTCGAGAAGGACGTGATGGACGTGGTGCGCGGGCACTTCCGGCCCGAGTTCCTCAACCGTCTCGATGAGATCATCCTGTTCCACCGCCTCGCGCAGGAACACATGGCGCCGATCGTCGAGATTCAGGTGGGCCGCGTGCAGAAGCTGCTCGCCGACCGCAAGATCACGCTCGACCTGACCGATGCCGCGCTGCGCTGGCTCGGGCGGGTGGGGTATGATCCGGTCTATGGCGCTCGGCCGCTGAAGCGTGCTGTGCAGCGCTACTTGCAGGATCCGCTGGCGGAAATGCTGCTCGAAGGAAAATTGCCCGATGGCGCGACATTGCTGATCGATGAAGGGGATGGACAACTCAGCATGACGATTCGCTGATTTGACGTTGAAAAATCCACTTTCGGCGATTTCAGGCCAATTCCGGCGGCGCGCAAGATTGTAAGCATGCTTCGTTCGATTTGATAAGCGGGGCGGTTTGTTGCGTGCAAACCTGCCTACCTTTTAATATTCGCAAAGCCACAATCGAACAATGTTGCGGCGGACTCCCTGCCAATCCCCTGAATGTGGGATTAACGCAACACCGCCCGGAAAAGTTCAGGGCGGCGAGCGGGCGCTTTGACATCATACTTACGTCATTGCACAAAACGGTCACTGCGGGGACTGAATTGGACAACCTTTGAAGCGCTTTCCCACCACATGGGGCAATTATGTGGTGGGGGCGCAGGGTTGTCGTAACGTCTCCGGTTCGGGCAACTGGAGTGACCATGAAGAAATTTCACAGCAATTCGATCAAGGCTCTGGCCTTTTCCGCATCGGCGATCGCGTTTGTGATTGCCAACCCTGCTTATGCGCAGGACGCTGAAGAGCCGACCCAAGAAGAAGAAGAGCAAGTCGATGTGACCGCAGGTGAGGCAGCCGAACCGGAAGCCAAGACCGGCAACATCACCGTCACCGGTTCGCGCATCGTTCGCGACACGTACAGCTCGATTTCGCCGCTGCAGGTACTCACCACCGAAAATCAGCAGGCGGTTGGCGCGTTCGATCCTTCACAGATCCTCCAGCGCTCGGAAGCGGCCGCCGGTCAGCAGATCGATGCGACCTTCAACGGCTTCGTGCTCGACAACGGTCCGGGGTCGCAGACCCTGAACCTGCGCGGCCTCGGTGCTGACCGCACACTGCTCCTCGTCAACGGCCGTCGTCTTTCGCCCGCGGGCGTGGAAGGCGCTCCGTCGAACCCCTCGATCAACCTGATCCCGGCAACGCTCGTTGATCGCTTCGACATTCTGACTGACGGCGCTTCGTCGGTTTACGGCTCGGACGCGGTTGCTGGCGTGGTCAACGTCATTCTGCGCAAGGACTTCGATGGTCTCGAAGTCCAGGCGAACGGCGACATCAACCCGCAAGGTGGTGGTGAAGACTTCACCTTGAGCGCAGCCTGGGGCTTCAATACTGACCGTGCCGTGTTCGGCATCGGTGCTGAATGGCGCCGTACCGACGCCATCCTGTTTGACGACCGCGATTTCTTCGCGGGCTGCAACAAGCACTACGAAATCGATCAGAACGGCAATATCCGCACGAACGACCTTCAGACCGACGCTGTGGCGCGCAGCCGCAGCAACGGCCAGATCGGCACTCAGATCCAGCCGTGTAAGTTCGGTAACATCGGTGGCCGTATCCAGCTCAACAACACCCGCCTCGGCGACGTGTACTTCGATGGTCGTCAGTACGGCCTGACCCGCGGCGGTCAGCCGATCGCGGGCAACACCGGCGTGCCGTTCTTCTCGGACAACGCCAACGCGTTCCTGACGCCGATCGACCGGAACGGCGATCGTCTCCAGGACGTTGACTTCATCAACTATGCGCAGGTCGAGCCGGGCCGTACCTTCATCCCGCAGCAGGATGTGTACAACCTCTTCGCGTACGGCGAGTATACCTTCGAAGGCGATGCCAACCTCACGCCTTTCTTCGAAGCGAGCTACAGCCGGTCGGACGTGGCCGTTCCGAACAGCGGTACGCCGCAGTTCTTCCCGTGGGTTCCGGCGGAAAACCGCTTCAACCCCTGCAACCAGGCAGCTGGCGGCGTCGATTGCCGTGCAATCGACAACAACTTCCAGCAAATCCTGCCGGGTCAGCCCAATGTCGGTCGTCTTGCACCGCTTGGCTCGCTCACTTCGGTTGCTGTGCGCCCGATCCCGTTCGTCCGCGGCGACCGTAACAATTTCGATGTGACGCAGGAGCAGTACCGTGGCGTTCTCGGCGTGCGCGGCGACCTGCCGTTCATCGGCTCGAGCTGGACCTTCGAAGCTTCGGGCGTTTACTCGCGCTCGATCGGCAAGTCGGTTCGTCGCGGTATCCGCGAAGACAAGCTGGCTTTCGCGCTCGGCATCGACCCGACTGCCGACTTCGGCGGCAGCCCGCCGAACACCTTCGACAACAACCGTGACGGCATCGCTGACGATTACATCAGCCTCACCGTCAGCCCGATGCTGCTGGCCAGCACGGGCGTTGCGGCTGCCACTCCGTGTAACGCGGCTGGCCTGCGCAACCCGGGCTTCGTCGCTCCCGACCTTCTGCAAGGCTGCGTCCCTGTAAACATGTTCGCGAACTCGCTCTATCCGAGCGGCGGGAACCCGGTTGGCGACTTTGCCACCCAGGCCGAGCGTGATTACCTCTTCTCGGACCGGAGCTTCAACACCGTCTACGAACAGACGCTGATCTCCGGCTATGTCACCGGTGACCTGTTCGAGCTGCCCGCTGGTCCGGTCGGCGTGGTGTTCGGTGCCGAGTGGCGCGAAGATTCGATCACGTCGAACCCGAACTTCGTCGCGAACAACGGTTTGCTCTGGGGCTTCTTCGCTGATGGCGGTGCACTCGGGTCTAAGTGGATCCGCGAAGCCTACGGCGAAATCGATCTTCCGCTGATGGCCGCCAAGCCGCTGGTGGAAGAGCTGACCATCAACCTCTCCGGCCGTATCACGGACGAAGAGTTCTACGGCACCAACGGCACCTTCTCGGCCAAGGGTGGCTGGCGTCCGGTGGCTCCGCTGCTGTTCAAGTTCAGCTACGGCACCTCGTTCCGTGCGCCGAACCTGCGCGAGAACTTCCTGCTCAGCCAGTCGGGCTTCGGCAACATCGCCGACCCCTGCGCCATTCCGACCGCTGCGTTCAGCGCCGCGACCGGATACAACGCTGCGCTCGATCTGCGTGACCCGCGGATCCTTGAGAACTGCCGCCGTGAAGGCCGCGATCCGACCCGTGTCGGTATCGATCCGCTGGGCCTCAACGTCCAGCAGGTGACCAGCACCCAGGTGTTCAGCGGCGGTTCGCTCGACATCGAGCCGGAAACTTCGCGTTCGATCACGACCGGTTTCGCGTTCGAGGAAGATTGGGCGAGCGGTTTCGAATTCGCCTTCAACTTCAACTACTACGATATCAAGCTGAAGCAGTCGATCATCGAGCCGAGCGGCCAGTTCATCGTCGATGACTGCTACTCGCGCCTTGAAGGCGGCCGCAGCCCGTTCTGCGATCGTATTTCGGCGAGCGATCAGGCATCGGCGCGGTTCCTTGTTACCCAGGTCCAGTCAGGCTTCATCAACCTCGACTCTGAATCGGTCCGCGGTATCGATATCAACACCACTTTCCGGTATCCGGTCACGGTGGGTGGCGAGGAGTTCGACCTCCAGCTCAATCTCACCGCCAACCACCTGATCGAACGTTCGACCACGACACGTGATGCTTTGGGCAACCGCTTCACCGACAACTTCGCTGGTCTGTTCGGCTTCCCGAGCTGGATTGGTCGTGCCACCTTCAACGTTGGCTACGACGACTTCCTCTTCACGTGGCAAACCCGTTACATCGGCCGCGTCGAGCAAAGCGAAGCAGGCAGGGATCCGTTCTCGGACGCCTTCGGGTTTGGCCCCAATGGCCAGCCCACCGGCTTCATCGCGAACACTTGCCTCGGCGGCGGTTCGCGTACCAATGGCGTGCCGGATGGCATTGTTGCGGGTGACGGGATCTACTGCCGCAACGTCGGTTTCGCCGAAGAGTGGTTTGAGCACACTGCCTCGATGCGTTGGGACAATGGCAACTTCCGTATCATCGCGGGCGTTACCAACATCTTCAACAACGAGCCGCCGCTGGTCGACAGCGCCGAAGTGTTCGCAATCGCCAACGCCGCGATCGGCAACGGCTACAACCTCAACGGCCGCGAATTCTTCGCCCAGCTGCTGTATCGCTTCTAATCGACGAATGACTTGATTAGCCACGAAAATGCGGCCTCTCGGCACTTGTCGAGAGGCCGCATTTCTCGTTTAATGGCGGGCATTCATCTGGCGCTGCCCCTTGGCGTCCGAAACTTTGCCTAACCCGTTCGGTTCAACAATCTGTCCCCGAGAAAGAACTGATTATGAAACTCGCTAAAGCCACGCTTGCCGCCGCCCTTATCGGCGTTTCCGCTCTTGGTCTTGTCACCGCCATGCCTGCTCCCACGCAGGCGCAAGGCGCGATACCGATTGATGTCTGGGCGCTGCGCGATGTCGTCAATGCCGTACAGATTTCGCCCGATGGCAAGCACCTGCTTGTTCACAAGGTGGAGGGTCGCGAAACCGACTATATCCTCGAAATCTATAGTACAGATGATCTCTCGAAGCCGCTGCGCCGCCTAAACGCCGATCCGATGGAAATCATCGCGGCACAGTGGGTGAGTAATGATGTGATTTTCGGCACTGCGTGGCAGGTCAATCGCAAAACGGTGAAGGGGCCTGAAGAGGACGTCCGGGATTACAAGACCTATTCCTACAGTCTTGAATCCAATAAGTTCACCAGTGTCGATGGCAACTTCGGCATCGTCAGCCTGCTGCCCAAAGAACCGGACCACGTTCTGGTCAGCACCGGCACCACGGTTGGTGACGGCACCGGGGTCGATCCCTTTGCCGCATTCCGCCCACGTTCTTATTACAAGTTCAACCTAAAGACTGGCGCGCGCCAGTTGGTGCTGCGGGGAGGGGGCAAGTTCCCGGTGGTTGATCGCTGGGACAGCGACGGCAACCCTCGCTTCACGCAGGTGCAGGATCGCGATTCCGGAACGGTGGCATCTTACTATCGCTTGCCGGGTGACAGTGAATGGAAGAAATTTCAGGAATTCGATCTCAACGATCCCAAAAACCTCTACCGCATTCTTGGCGGGTTCCAGGGGATTGCTGGCTTTGACCCGGACAACCCGAACATCGGCTACTTGATCGATAATCAAGAGGGCGAAGACAAGGCGGCGCTTTACGAATTCGACTTCACCACCGGCAAGGTCGGCAAAAAGCTGTTCCAAGCTGAAGATGCCGACGTAATGGATATCCAGCTCCACTCGATCCCCGGTAACGACAAGCTGGTGGCCGCCCGCTATTCGGGCAGGACCTTGGAACGCCACTGGTTTGATGAAGAGGAAAAGGCTCTTTACGAGGCGTTGGAAAAGCAGATCCCCAACGCGTACCAGATCAACATTGCAAGTCGGTCGATTGACGGCAAATCGATGATTGTCACCAACCGAGGTCCTCATGATCCCGGTTCGTTCTGGATGGTGAAGGATGGCAAGCTAGCCAAGCTGGGGAGCCGTAATCCGCTCATAAATCCGGACCAATTGGCGGATGTTGAGTATATTCGCTACAAGGCGCGCGATGGCAGGGTGATCCCGGCTTATGTCACCAAACCCAAGGGGACCGGGCCTTTCCCGTTGATCGTTCTGCCGCACGGCGGACCGCAGGTGAACGAAATCATCACCTATGACGAGTGGGGTCAGCTGCTGGCCAATGCCGGTTACATGGTGCTTCAGCCGCAGTACCGGATGTCAGTTGGCTGGGGCCAGGACCACTTCGATGCTGCCTATGGCGAACATGGCGGCAAGATGCAGGACGATAAGGATGACGGGGCACTTTACCTTGTCGAACAGGGCATGGTCGATCCAAACCGGATGGCGATGTTCGGTTGGTCTTACGGCGGCTATGCTGCGCTCGTTGCGGCCAGTCGCGATCCGCAGATCTACCAGTGCGTGATTGCCGGGGCAGCTGTGGCCGACGCTGAAAAACAGTATTTCGGCCGCCGCGATCCCGATCTCAAGGCGCTGGATGAATGGTCAAGGCGGCGCGGCACGATCGGGATCAACCCGATCAACGAAGTCGACAAGGTCAATATTCCGGTGCTGATGGTTCATGGCGAGGATGACCGCCGCGTGCTCTATTATCACCTGGTGGACTACAAGAAGAAGTTCGAGGCGGCCGGAAAAACCGGCGAATTTATTACCCTCGAAGGTGCCGACCACTTCTACAATACGCTGATGTATAGCCACCAGCAGCAGTTTTATACCAAGATGCTCGATTACCTCGCTAACGATTGCGGTCCTGGCGGCTTGTAAGGCAAGCGCGGAATTTAAAACACAGGGGCCCGGGCAGCAATGTCCGGGCCCTTTGCTTTGGCGAGAGCGCGGGACGGATGTCCGCCATCAAATGACGCGCCGGCCCTTGACCCCGATCTGCCCGTTTATGCGGATGAAGTAATAGCCGAGCGAGGCCTGCTTGAAGACCACTTTGTCGCCCGGCATGATCGGGGCGATCTTGCGGGGCGGGCTGTTGATTTCCCACACCGCGCCCTCGGCGGTGGTGAAGCGCCAAGTGCGGGGGCCGGTCTGGCGACCGCTGGCGATCGTCGTCTCGAACAGGTCCGAAAGCTCGGCCTCGTCTTTGGGTTCGGCCTTCAACATGTCGATCTCGGGCAAGGTGAGACCAAAAAGTTGGCGCCGTGTCTTGCGCACTTCCTCACGATCAACGAGCCGGACTTCGCCCGCTTCCACCGCGCCGAGCAGCGCGCCAACCTTATCGTCATAGCAGGCCGCGCGCTCGGGCACGCCCGCGATGCTGCGGCAGCCGCGTAAGCCGTCGAGCATAGCAGCAGCCCCTTGCACAGCGGGAACTTGCGCGACCACAGCCGCACCGCCCGCCAACACAAGGGCGAGTGCTACGCCGCCGCGCACCATGCGGCGCTTCGCACCCGGACGTTTCTCTGACTTGCCGATCATGCGCGAATCTCCTTGGCGGTGAGGTGAAGTTCAAGACACAGCAATGACATGGTCAATCTGCAAACTATTGCAGATAAGACACACTGAGCATCCACAGTAATGTAACGAGACTGTAGCCGATCTGCCACAGTCTGCAAGCAACTGTGGCTCGCCCACAATCGGCCAATTGCAGGCAGGAACGCGATTGTCTTAAGCGCCTATCACTACAACGCGGGCACCTCGTTCGCGTGCAACTAGGGGACCTGCAAAATGCAACGCTTCCATAAGGCATCGCTGCTCGCCGGGACGATCATGGCTGGCGCCGTGTTCGCCACTCCGGCCTACGCCCAGACCGAGACTGTTTCGGGTTCGGCTGAAGAAACGACTGAAACAACCTCCATTCTCGTAACCGGTTCGCGCATTCAGCGCAGCGACCTGAACTCGACGAGCCCGGTTACCGTTGTCTCGTCCGAAGAATTCCGGCTGACGGGCGCGGTCAACGTTGAGCAGGTGCTCAACACCCTGCCGCAGGTCCTCCCTGGCGTTACCGGCTTCTCGAACAACCCGGGCAACGGCGCGGTTACGCTCAACATGCGCAACCTCGGCGCCACCCGCACCCTGGTGCTGGTCAACGGCCGCCGCTGGATGTTCTACGATACCAACCAGATCGTCGACCTCAACACCATCCCGCAGTTCCTGCTGGGCGGCGTGGAACTTTCGACCGGCGGCGGCTCGGCCGTTTACGGGTCGGACGCGATCGCCGGTGTCGTCAACTTCAACCTGCGCGACATCGAAGGGCTTGAAGTGGGCGGCAGCTACTCGCTGACCGGCCGCGGCGATGCGGCGCGCTACCAGTTCAACGCCGCGATCGGCTCGGCGTTTGACGATGGCCGCGGTGCGGTGACCATGTTCGCCAACTACACCCGTCGTGATCCCGTGTTCCAAGATGCGCGCGTCTTCTCCGAACGTGCGGCTGGCGACGGCTGCATCGTGCCCGGCAGTACCGGACGCGGTGACATCGGCACCCCGTTCCCAAGTGGTATCGCTGTGGGTACCTGTATCGCCCGTGGCGGTGAACTTGGCTTCGTGCCGCAGGGCTCGGCGACCACGCCGACCGGCACCTTCAACGCTGGCCCGACGGGTGCCCAGTCGACCTACATCTTCAATCCCACTGGCGGCGGTTCGCGTCTGTTCCAGGATCCGGGCGATCTCTTCAACTTCGCGCCCGACAACTACCTGCAGCTTCCGCAGGAACGTTACCTGATCGGCGCCTATGGCCACTACGAGTTCACCGACGGCATCGAAGCCTATTCGGAACTCTCGTTCGTGCGCAACGACGTCGCGACCGAACTGGCACCGACCCCGGCGGGCGTTTCGGCCCCGCTGTTCGTCAATAGCCCGTTCTTCAACGACCAGACCCGTGCGCTGCTTAACCAGAACCCGGCCGACGCGACCCGCGGTGCGCTCTACCGCAACACTCAGGTGAACTTCCGCTTCCAGGACATTGGTTCGCGTAACTCGGACTTCAACCGTGAAGCCTTCCGCGTGCTCGGCGGTGTTCGCGGCGGGATCACCGACAACATCAACTTCGATGCGTACTATTCGTACTCGCGCACGACCAACACCAATATCCAGCAGGGCAACATCGCGCGCAGCCGTTTCATCAACGCGCTGACAACCGAGTTCGTGCCGGGCAGCACCACCCAGTTGCGCTGCGCAGATGCGGCGGCCCGTGCCGCGGGCTGCGTTCCGCTGAACATCTTCGGGACTGGCCTCGCCGACCCGGCGGCGCTGCGTTACCTAGCGATCCAGGCGACCAACATCACAACCTCCGACATGAAAAATGCGGTGGCCTCGGTGAGCGGGACCCTGTTCAACCTCGGTACGGGTGCCGATGACATCGGTTTCGCGTTCGGCGGCGAATACCGCGCGGTGAGCTCGGAGTTCATCCCCGACACCTTCCTCTCTTCGGGCGACGTGCTCGGCTTCAACGCTGGTCTACCGACCTCGGGCGGCTACAACGTCAAGGAAGTCTTCGGCGAAGTTCGTGTTCCGGTGATCGAAGACGGCTTTGTTAATGCCCTCGAGTTCACGGGTGCCTTCCGTTACTCGGACTACTCGCTCCAGCGCGTCGGCGGGACTTGGACCTATAACGTCGGCGGCGAATTTTCCCCGGTCGAGGGCATCCGCTTCCGCGGCATGTACTCGCGTGCCGTCCGCGCGCCGAACGTGCAGGATCTGTTCGGCGGTGCTTCGACCGGCTTCCCCGGTGCGACCGATCCGTGTTCGGATCGTGGTCCGGTGGCCGAGCGTACAGCTGCTCTGCGGGCGTTCTGCATCCAGTCGGGTGTGCCGGATGCTGCCGTGTTCACCCGCGCTGTGCAGCCCAACGCGCAGATCCAGGCCGACTTCGGCGGCAACCCGGATGTGGGCGAGGAAACGTCGGATACCTACACTGCGGGTGTGGTGATTCAGCCGGGCTTCATCCCCCGTCTGAACATCGCCATCGACTACTTCAACATCAAAGTTGAAGACACGATCAACACCCGTCTGGGCGGTCTAGGCAGCGCGCTGTCGCTGTGCTTCAACACCGTGCGGAACTTGCAGGATCCGGCGTGCTCGGCCTTCGTCGGGAAGCGCAACACCGGCACGGGTGCTCTTGGCCTGAACTCAGGCGGGCTTAATCCGTCGCTCGTGCAGGACAACGTCGGTCGTCTCGCGACCGCGGGTATCGATCTTCAGATCGATTACTCGCTGCCGCTCTTCAACGGCGACCTGTCGGTGATGTTCCTCGCCACCTGGCTTGACGAGTTCCGTAACACCCCGGTGGCCCTGCTGCCGCTGCGCGAGAACATCGTCGAGGGCACCTACGGCCTGCCCGACTACCGTCACAACATGCGTGTGACTTACGAGCAAGGCCCGCTGACGGCTTCGGTGCGCTGGCGCTATGAAGGGGCTACGGAAGACTTCCGTGTGCAGAACACCTTCAGCGGCAATGACCGTATCCCGAACAACGCCCTGCCGCTGCGCTCGATCCCTGCTTGGAACTACTTCGATCTCGCTCTCGGGCTCGACGTGGACGAGCGCATGACGATCAACGCAGGCGTTAACAACCTGCTCGACAAGGCGCCCCCGGTTCTGGGTGCGCAGGCCGAACAGGGCAACACCCTGCCGAGCTTCTTTGATGTTCTCGGCCGCGACTTCTTCGTGGGTGTGAACTTCCGCTTCTGATCCCGGTCAGAACCGAAAAACAAGAAAGGGCGGCGGATCAAACGATCCGCCGCCCTTTTCTTTTTTCCCGTGGGGGTCGTCAGCTGGTGGCGCTGACGTCGAATGCCACGGTCATGCGCGTGCCTTGGGAGATCGGGCGGGTGCCGTGGTAGAGCGTGCTCGGAAACAGCACGAGCGTACCGGGCTGCGGGCGGACCGTGTGCAGGCTGCCCAGACCTTCGGCGAGGCCTGGCGGCGGATTGCCGAGTTCAAGCCAGCCGGGCTGGCCTTCGGCTTCCACTTCGTCCGGCACCAGCCAGTAACTTGCCGAGGATAATAGCCCGCGCGGGTGGATATGGGCCGCGTGGTGGCCTTGACCGTCGAGCAGGATCGACCAGCTACCGACAATCGTCCACGGATCGTCTCTGCGTGCAAGCAGAGGGTGGCGGGGATCGGGCGGCGGCATACCGGCGCGATATTCTGCCATCGCTTCGTGAAGAGCCGCTTCGAGCCGCGCGAGTTCTGGTTCGGCGCGTGCGAAAAGTGCCCCTTTGGTCTGGCTGCCTCGCTTGACCGACTGCCCGATCGGCATGGCCGAATGGCGGTGCAGCTGGGTCAGGAGCGCGGTCAGCGCTTCGCGCTCGCTTTCGTCCAGGGAGAGCGGCAGTTGCCGTACCAGCCCGCGCTGTCCGTGGAGCCATTCGTGCCGTGCGTCGCCGCTGAGCCGCCAGCACAGGTCAATGAGCGCCCACGCGACAACATCGCCGGGCCGGGCGGCGCATACCGTGGCCAGTTCAGCCTCCGCCCGCGCGATCTCACCAAGTCGCAGCCAGTTGCGCCCACGCGCGGTCGACCATTCTGGCGTCGCCATCCCTGCGAAAAGATCGAGCACGCCCTGCGCCTCGTCCGCGGCCCCGGCTTCGCCCAGTGCCACCGCCTGAGCCAGCGCAAGAACGGCGTTATCGGGCCAGATTGCGCGCGCGCGAGCGAGGATTGCGGCGCTCTCTGCTGGCCGGTCGACCCCTTCGAGCGTCTCGGACCATGCAAGCCACACGTCTGGCCCCGCGCCTTGCTGCGCCGCGACTTGCGCGAAGTGGTCAGCGAAGTTCGCTTGCTCTCCCGCCGCCCAACGCAGCTCGGCATGCAGCTTGAGCGCTGCGGTCCAGCCGGGCACATGCGTAATGAGCGTCGTCGTGCACTCCAACGCCTCGTCCAGCCTGCCGGCAACTGCGAGTGCCTGCGCGTAATCAAACAGCAGGCTGGGATCGCCGCGGTTGAGGGTCAAAGCCGTTTCTAGCAGGGTGATCGCACTGGGGTCACTGCGTTCGAGAGCAAGCCGAGCGCGGCTGCGGGCGGTCTTAACTCCGCTCGGGTCGAGCGCCACCGCGCGCGCAATGCTCGCTTCGGCCTCATGGTAACGCATGGCTTGCCGCTCGCTGTCGGCACGCACCCGCCAATAGCCCGGATTATGCGCCGCTGCCATTTCGAGCGGAGCGAGCAGCGCGGCGGCGCGGGCGGGCTGGTCCATTCGGCTGAGTGTGATCGCCGCATTGATCCCCGCCTCGACCAGATCGGGTTCCAGCGAAAGCGCCCGTTCGAACAGCGCCAAAGCACGATCCAGCCGCCCCGCTTTGAAATGAAAATTGCCCGCACTGTTGGCGAGCCGTGCATCGTGAGGAAAGTCCGCCAGTCCGCGTGCGTAAAGGGTCTCCGCCTCGGCGTCGCGGCCCTGCGCGGCGAGCTGGCTCGCTGCCAGTGCCACGCTTTGCGCGCTTCCCGTCATCGTGCGCCTCTCAAGGTCACAGGCTGCGCAGCCACCCCGTCACTGCCATCCGCCCGATCGGAGCGAACGGCGGGACGTAGCTGACAAGGTGCGATTGCGGCACGCGAAACAGGTTCAGCGCATTGAAGCGGGGACGGAAACCCTCGATCACGTCGCCCTCGTCATTCAGAAACAGCAGGTAGCCGCCCCAGTCCGGATGCCAGTCGTCGCGCGCAAGGTTCAGCACGTAGGCGACTTCCCAGCCTTCGGCGACATGACTGTCGTTGTGGCGGCCAAGATAGTGGCCGGGCGCGAACAGGGTTGCCTGACCGTCGGCCTTTACGAGGCCTTCGACGCCGGTGACCTTGCGAACCAGTTGGAGGAAGTCGGGGGTGTTGAGGTGTCCAAGCAAAATCTCGTGCGCGCCGCCCGGATCCCAGCCTTCGCGGATCGCCTCAAGGATCGGATAATGCGCGAAGCGGAAGCCATATTCGCCGCGGGCCGAATGCTGTTCGGCGTTCTCCATGGCGTGCCGGAGGGCCTGCTGGCCTTCGGGTGTGCGGCTGCGGGCGCCGCGCATGCTGGCGGGCTTTTCGGTCCCTGCGCCAATCGCGATGCCCCAATCCGTACCCCGTGCCAGCACCATCTGGAGTTCGCTGGCGCTTTCGGGCGTTAGCACATCGCGCAGCTGAACCCGTCCCGTCGCTGCGAAGCGAGCGGCGTAGGCTGGTATGTCGAGCGCCGGATTGAGTTCGAAAAGGGTCTTCATGTTTTCCTGACTAAATCGTCACGTCCGGGCTTACCGCACGCGCCGTCCCTTGACGCCCTTCTGGCCATCGATCCGCAGGAAATAGGCGCTGAACGCGCCGCTCTTGATCTCAAGCGACCTGCCGACTTTGGGCCGCATCAGGCTGGCGGGCATCTCATCGAGCTGCCATTCCGCGCCTTCCGCAGTCGTGATAACGAAGCGGCCGTTGACATTGCGAACCGCTGCAATGGTGGTGTTGAGCGTGGCGAATTCTTCGGCCTGCTCCGGGTCTTCTTTGTCGCTCTTGCCGCCGAAGATGCCGAGATCGGGCAGGGTGAAGCCAAACAGCTTGCGCCGCGCCTCACGCACTTCCTCACGGTCCACGACCCGGACTTCGCCGTCGCTGCTGGCGGCAACCATGGCTGACACTGCGGTGTCATAGCAGGCGAGGCGCTGGGCGGGGTCGGACTTGGACTGGCACTCGCGCAGCGCGGTGACATAGCTGCTCTCGTCCGGGGCGACCTTGTCTTCAGCGGCGAGCGGCGCGCTGGCACCTGCGGCAATCGCAAGCGCCGTGCAGGCAACGGCGGCAGCACGGATACGGGTCATGGTGGTCTCTCCCAGCAAGGGCCATTCAGGCCCTGTCACTCGCGGCCCTGATTACCCCTGCAAGCGGCCCAAAGCAAACCGTCAAACCTCGTAGCCCATCCGTTCCGCCCACGGAGCGAGGATCGGCATCACGGGCGCGAGTTGATCGGCATAGCGCAGCCAGCGCCCACTCGCGCGGGTGTAGAGCTTCTCGCCAATCTGGGCGTAGCTGGCGGTCTTCACTCGGCCGCGTTCCTTCGCGGTTTCCTCATGGGCCAGCAGGCGATCGTTCCAGTCGAGACCCAGCCAAGACACCAGCGGCTGCAACTCGCCGCGGGAATCTTCGACCAGCCGCTCGTAACGCACCGCGTGGGCGTTGATCGGGAACAGGTCGTTCGCGCGGTGCCAGGCGCGGAACACCGCGTCATATGTGCGCGCGGCTTCCTCAAGATCGGTGAAGCTGCGCATCGCGAAATTGAGCGTGAAATTGGCCATGAAGCAGCTCAGCACCACGTCAGCCGGGTGACGCTCGGCGAGGATGAAGCGGGCGTTCGGGAAAATCCGGTGGACCTGCACGGCGCGCGCCATATTGAGCGGGTGCTTGTCGACCAGCCAGCGCTGGCCATCCCATCCGTGGCTCACAGCACTGGCGAAATAAGCCTCGCGGAGCTGCCCGCATTGCTGGGGGTTGAGCGCGGCGAGATCGAAGTCTCCCAGCATCCGCAGGATTTCCGCCATCATCGGGCGTTCTTCCAGCACGTGCAGTTCAGGCAGGCCCATCAACATCGTGTCGAGCAGCGTCGTGCCCGAACGGGGGAAGCCGACCAGGATCACCGGATCGCGCCGCGCCGGATCACTCGCAAGCGGCGGAACCCAGCGCGCGGCCCACTCCGGTGTCCACCGGACCAGATCAGCCTCGACACTTTCCCGGTACGTCGGCCCATGGCGCGGCGGCGCTTCGGCAATGGCGGCGGCGTTCATAGTCTTGAAAGCGGCAAAAGCACGGGGGCCATCGCCGAGCCGCTCGGCGATATTGCCAATCAACGCCGCGCGCCGCATCGGGTGGATCGTTGTGGGGATCGCCTCTGCGTGCCTTGCCGCATCCTCGAACCGCCCCTCGCGCTGGGCGAGCCATGCGTGCAGGAACGCGATCTCAGGCGGGCAGCTTGCGGTGTCGAGGGAAGCGAGGAACGCTGCCAGCGCTTCTGTGCGGTTGGTCGCTTCGTAGAGCCGACCGAGTTCGAGCTGTGCTTCGCCAAAGTCGGGCCAGCGCTGGACTGCTGCTTCCAGCACGGTAATGGCATCGTCGAGCAGTTCGTTATGCGCCAGCGCCATGCCAAGCTCGGTCTGTGCGATACGACTGTCCGGCGCTACCTCTACCGCATCGCGCGCCACCTTGAGGCGCGGTTGGCCCAGATCGGCCTGCCGCAGCACATCGGCGAGGTTGAGATACATTCCCACCTCGTCCGGCTGATAGGTGATCGCGTGTTCGAAGGCGTTGATCGCCTGATCGAAATGGCCGGCAGCAGCGTGGATATTGCCGAGATTGTTCCAGCTGGCCGCATCCGAAGGTTCACCTTGAAGCACGCGGCCATAGGCCTGCACGGCCAGCGCCATCTCACCGCGCTGCTGATGCACCCAGGCTTCGATCCGGGCGAGGGCGGGCAGGTCTGAACCCTGCGCCAGCATCAGCGCCTCGTCCTCACGGCCCGCCGCCAGCAGTGCGCGTGCCAGATCGCCGCGGATCTCGATATCATCGGGACGCAGCCGTGCGAGGGCTTCGAGATGCGTCACCGCGCGCGGTGCATCACCCAATTCAAGCGCGGCGAGGCCAGCAATCGCGAGGAAGGGCGCACCCGCCTCGGTTGCCGCAGCATGGCCCTCTGCCAATGCCAGCGCGCCAGCGGCATCACCAGCTTGGCGCAGGCGGATCGCCTCGGTCAGAGCCGGGGGGAGCGCCGCGGTGGGGGTGGCCTGATACATGTCGCGTCAATCCTGTCGGGGTCGGGCAATATCGAAGGCGACCGTCAGCCGCTCGCCTTGGGGGAAGGGGCGCGTACCATGCCACATGGTGGATGGGAACAGCACCAGACGCCCCGGTTTGGGTTCAATCAATTGGAGCTGCGCGAGGCCCGGCACCAGATCGCGTGCCTCGCCGAGCGAGAGCCATCCCGCATGATCATCCGCCCCCCCATGCCGACCAGCGCCCATCGTTTCGGGCAGCGCGAGGTACAGGGCCGAACTGAACCATCCCTGCGGGTGGACGTGATCGGTGTGAAACCCGGCGTTCTCCAGTCTGACCGACCACGATCCGGCAACCCGGACCGGAGCGCGATTGGCGAGCAGGGTAGGGTGCCCGGCATTAGGTGGGGGAAGTTGGGCGATATGCTGCGCGACGATGGCAAGTAGCCGCGCCTTGAGATCACGGATTGGCGGCTCGGTACGCAGTAGCAGGTTGCCGTCGGTCTGCGTACCGCCGCGGACCGATTGGTCGAGCGGGGCGGCCTTGGCATGATGCAACCCGCGCAAATGGGCAGCCAGCGCGGCGAGTTCTTCGGGCGTAAGGCCGATGTCATAGACCCCGACCAGTCGCGGATCGCCTTCGAGCCAATGCGCACGGGGATCGTCTGTCATGCGCCATGCCAGCGACAGATAGGGCCACAGCGCCAAGGCTCCGGGTTGGCTGACGCGGGGTTCGAGCAACGCAGCAGCGCGCTCTGGTTGGTTCCGGCGGATCAGGTGGCGGGCATACATCCACGCCTCGTTCGGGTCAGCGGGCGGCCCAGCGGCTGCGAAATGCGGATCGGCCGCGTCCAGCTCGCCGCTTTCCGAAGCGATATGTCCGGTGATCAGGCTGAGCCAGCGTTGCGACCGCAGCACCGCCTTCGCCTGTGACGCTGCGGCGCTGGCGCGCGGAAGATCGCGGGCTTGCAAGGCGAGTGAAATGGCGAGGTGGTGCAGTTCGGCTGCGCGCGGATGGTGCGCTAGCGCCGCGCCAACGCTGGCAAGCGGGTCTTCGCCCATCTGTCCGCGCAAACCGGCAAGGCTGCGATGCCCGTCGAGCCAAAGTGGATTAGCGGACAGGATGCTGGTCAGGAGCGCGATGCCCTCCTCTGCACGGCCCTCGGCGAGCAGTGCGGCGGCCTGGCCCAGCAGGATTCCCCCGTCCCGCGGCGCGAGCGGAGCGGCGGCGGCGAACAGGTCATCGGCGGGCAGTCCGGCTTCTAGCGCGGTGCGCGCGCGGGAATGAGCGATCAAGCCATCGCGGGGGGCGAGGGCAGCGGCGGCGCGGAAGGCTTCGTAAGCGGTGAGGCTCTCTCCGCAGGCGCGAGCGGTGAGGCCGAGCAATTGCTGGGACTGCGCATTGTCCGGGTGGCGCGCGGCGAGCCTACGCGCGTGGGGCAGCAGCAATTCGGGAAAATCAGCGTTGATGAGGGCAAGGCCCGCACCCAGCGCGGCAGCAGGGTCAGCCAGCGGAAATTGCGCAATCCGGGCGAGGGCTTCGGCGTGCTGCAAGGTGACTGGTTCCCTGAAACGAAAATGGCGGGCCTTTCGGCCCGCCATCTCGTGTCTAACGGTTCGGACGCTTAGAAATCAAGCGTCACGCCCGCGAACAGGTAGCGACCAAGCGCATCGTAAGTCTGCGCGAAGACGTTGCCGTTACACGGACCCGCCGGGCAAGCCTGCGAACCGGTCGTCGGCGGCGCCTTGTCGAGCACGTTGTTGGCGCCGAGGACGAAGTTGAAGTTGTCCCCTGCGTCGAACGTGAAGGTCAGGTCGAAGTAGTTGACGGCATCAAAGCCGGCAGCACCCGGACGGGCAACACCGCCCGGCGACGGGCCGGTACCACCGGTGTTGCTCAGGTTAGTGTTGGTCGACACGGAGTCGAGACCGACGCCGTCGAAGTAACGCCAGCGCACCGAAGCCCCAATTCCGTTACGGAAGTTGAAGCCCACGCGAGCCTGGTGGCGCCATTCGGGGTTCGGCGAACCGCAAACGTTGCCGTACAAACCGACGCAATCGAAGGTCTGATCCAGACCCGGGATGGTAACTCCGGTGTCGGTAACCAGCTTATCAAGGTAGGTGCCGAGGAAGTTGAAGGTCAAGGTGCCGAGATCACCGATTTCGGTGTTGTAGTTCACCTGACCATCAATACCCGAGGTCTTGAAGCCACCGATGTTCTGCGTCACGTTGGTGGTGAAGCCACCAGCCGAACGCCACAGCGAACCGGTGGGGTCACGGTTGATGAGGCCGCAGAAGAACGGATCCGCCGTTGCGGTACAGGCCGCAAGGATGGTGTCCGAACCGATCCCGCCAATCGCCTGCGCAATGTCGATGTTGAAGTAATCGACGCTGGCGGTGAAGCCGGGCAGGAAGGTCGGGGTGATCACCACACCAGCGGTGTAGGTATCGGCGATTTCGGGCTGCAGGTTGGCATTGCCGCCGACAAAACCGTTATACTGGTCAGCCGGGTTCGGAGCGACGAACTGGCCGACGCTCAGGCCCTGGGCAAGACAGCCGGTGTTGGCAGCAGTCAGGACGAAGCCCGCACAGGGGTCCGACGAACCGTCAAGCGCGACGAGGTTCGGCGCGAACAGATCCTGCACCGTCGGTGCACGCACCGCACGGTTGAAACCACCGCGGATGCGGAAGTCACGGATCGGAGCGAACTCACCTTCGATCTTGAAGGTGTCGGTGTTCACGCCGGTGCTGTAGTCCGAATAACGGTAGCCGCCGGTGACGGTGAAGTCATAGACCCAGCTGTCCTGCGCGATCGGGATACGGACTTCGGTGAAGAATTCCTTCACGTTGAAGCTGCCGCTGACCGGAAGGGTCGCCGCGCCCTGACCAGCAAGGTCGCCGGTGCTGAAGGCGGAGTCCGAGTTGAACTCAAGGCTTTCCTTGCGGTATTCGACACCGAACACCACGTCGACGCCTTGGTCGGCCCAGGGGGTCTTGAGGCCATATTCACCGAGCGAACCCGACAGGAACGCGTTGGCGACCTGCTGGCTCACGACGCCGCGCGAGAAGCCCGGAGTTGCGAGGTAGGCAGTTGCCGCAGCCGACGGGGTCACAGTGCCCGGCGAGAAGATGTCCCACGGCACGCAGTTCGGGTCCGTACCGTCGAGCGTCGAACGGCAAACCGGTGTACCGCCGGGGCCGGCGACGACATCGATGGCGCGGCCAAGACGGGTGACCGAGAAGTCGTTCAGGTAGGTCTGGGCGTAGTTGTTACGACCATACTGGTAGAACGCATCATACGACCAAGCCGGCGACAGATCACCCTTCACACCGATGACGGCGCGATAGCTGACATGCTGGAGATCGTCCTGACGGCCGCCACCTTCAACGTTACGACGCAGGATCTGAGCGAAACCACGGTTGTAGCTGGTGCCGTCGATCTGATTGACGAAGTTGAACGGAGTGGTCGGCAGCAGCGGCTCGCCAAGGCCACGCGCCACGCGGGCGGCGTTTTCAGCGGCAACGTTGCCGGTCACGATGAAGGCGTTACTCGGCAGCGGGCTGACGAGCAGGTTGGCGTTGTTGCACAGGGCAGCGCGCTGACCGGCACCCAGCAGCGGGTTGTCGCAGTTGATCGACAGGGTGTTGCCGAAGTTACCCGACGGAGCGATCTGGGCAACCGTACGGTCGTCCATGAACATGAACTCCATGTACGGCTTGATCGCGCTCGAGATTTCGTAATCGGCGAACAGGCCGGCAGTGTAACGTTCGTCCGGGCGCTGGAAGTAGTTCAGCGGACCGAAGTTGAACGGCGTGGTGCCGCCGAGCAGCGTACGGTTCGGGCCGAACTGCGCGAGGGTCGAGGTGAAGTCGGCGCCGAAGCCTTCGTTGTAGAACACGGTGCCGGTGGCCGAGGTGGCCGAGCCGCCGCAGTTGTACTGGCGACCAAGGGTCGTAGTGGCAGCGGCAGTGTTCGCCGAGAGCGAACAAGCCGAGTAATCGCGGCGAGCCTGCAGCACCGGATCGATCTTGCGGTAGCCGAGATAGGCAGTGACGCGGCCACGGCCATCGTCAAAGCTGCTGCCGAAGGCGAGGGTGCCATCAAAGGTGCCGCCATCGGTGACCATGCCGGTCGGGTAGCCGAAGCGACGCGCGTCATTGGCGCCGCGAACGTCGGCCGAGGCGCGGTTGTTGTGGTTGAAGGTACCGTAGTTGAGGTTGACCTTGAACCCTTCGAAGTCGGTATCGAGGACAAAGTTCACAACGCCCGCGACCGCGTCCGCACCATACACCGACGAAGCACCGCCGGTCAGCACGTCGACGCGCTCGATCAGAGCGGCCGGAATCATGTTGATGTCGGGCGACGAAGTCGACGGCGTGCCCGGCGCCATGCGGCGACCGTTAACGAGGACCAGCGTACGCTCGGAACCGAGGCCGCGCAGATCGAGGGTCGCCGTGCCGGTCGAACCGTTCGAGACGTTACCGCCCTGGCCCGCGAAAACCTGCGGCAGCGAGTTGATGAGATCTTCCACGCGGGTCGTACCGGTGAGGGCGAATTCCTCGGCGGTCACGACGGTTACGGGGCTGGCCGATTCCAGGTTCGGCGAACGCAGACGGGTGCCGGTGACGACAATGCCCTGACCCGGCTCTTCAGCCTCTGCGGTGCTATCGGTGGTAACGTCGGCATCCTGCGCGTAGGCAGGAGCGGCGACAGTCAGGGCGATGACGGCAGTTGCCGCACCAGCCTTGAGAAGCGCGTGCTTCTTCATGGTGGTCTTCCTCCTCTAGGTTTGACCAAGTCAATTTACACTTCAAACGTCAAGGGCGCGCGACAAAACCGAGCCGGTGCCCTCTCCGACCTGCCGAATGCTCCTTGCCTTTGCGCAGTGCAAACGCAATTCGCCCGGACCTGCCCGCTTGCGCACCGCGTGTTACGCATCTGCAACAGTTGGAAGTTACCCGATCGCACAGGAGAGCCCGGCATTCTGTCACTTTTGCCCGCTTGATTTGCGCATGGGCCTCCAATAGGCGCATTCCCACAAGCGAGTGGCGAAGCGAAACTGATTAAGCGCCGCACGCTCGGCCCCTTCGCGGGGGCCTGCCCAAGGAGAGAGACATGACCACAGCCTATATTGTCGAAGCCGTCCGCACCGCCGGTGGGCGCCGCGGCGGGCGTTTGGCCGGGGTGCACCCGGTTGACCTGCTGGCGAAATCATTGGACGCGATCGTCGAGCGCAGCGGGATTGATCCGGCCGCGATCGATGACGTCGTGACCGGATGCGTGTCCCAGGCGGGTGAGCAGGCGATGCAGGTTGGCCGCATGGGCGTGCTCGCCTCGAAGCTGCTCCCGCAATCGACTCCGGCGGTGACGATTGATCGCCAGTGCGGTTCGAGCCAGCAGGCGATCCAGTTCGCCGCGCAGGCGGTGATGAGCGGAACACAGGACGTTGTCATCGCCAGCGGCGTCGAAAGCATGACCCGCGTGCCGATGGGCTCCAACGTGACGCTGCACATGAAGGAAGGCCTGTTTGCCAAGGCCGCCGGGCTTGAGGAAAAGTTCCCCGGCATCAACTTCAGCCAGTTCGTCGGCGCCGAGATGATCGTCAAGAAGCACGGCTTTACCAAGGACGATCTCGACCGTTTTGCCTATAGCAGCCACCAGAAGGCCATCGCCGCGACCAAGGCTGGCGCGTTCGAGCGTGAGATCGTCGTCATCGAGATCGAGACTGCCGAAGGCACCCAGTTTCACGCCATCGACGAAGGTATCCGCTTCGATGCGACGCTGGAAGGCATTGCGGGGGTCAAGCTGATCAGCCCTGATGGCGCGCTGACGGCGGCCTCGGCAAGCCAGATCTGCGACGGTTCCTCGGCTGTGCTGGTGGTGTCCGAAGCGGCGCTCAAGGCCCACGGCCTGACCCCGCTCGCTCGCATCCACAACCTGACCGTGACTGCGGGTGATCCGGTGATCATGCTGGAAGAGCCGCTGTTTGCGACTGACCGTGCGTTGCAGCGTGCAGGCCTGACCATCGACGACATCGACCTTTACGAAGTCAACGAAGCCTTCGCGTCTGTCCCGCTGGCATGGCTCAAGCACACCGGCGCCGATCCGGCCAAGCTCAACGTCAACGGCGGCGCGATTGCGCTGGGCCACCCTCTGGGTGCGAGCGGCACCAAGCTAATGGCGACGCTTGTTCACGCCCTGCGCGCGCAGGGCAAGAAGTACGGCCTTCAGACCATGTGCGAAGGCGGCGGTGTCGCCAACGTCACGATCATCGAGGCGCTTTAGAATTTATCTGTCACCCCGGCGCAGGCCGGGGCCCGGGGCCGCAAGCGCCCACCTATTCGCTCGAGATCCCGGCCTTCGCCGGGACAACGAAATTTGATTGAGAGGACGATACAATGGAAGTTTCAGCCAACACCCCCGCCGTCGTCACCGGCGGTGCCTCGGGCCTCGGTGCCGCCACGGCGCGTGCGCTGGCGGCCAAGGGCGCCAAGGTCGCGATCTTCGACATGAACGAGGAAAAGGGCGAAGCGCTCGCCGCGGAAATCGGCGGCGTGTTCTGCAAGGTCAATGTGACCAGCGATGAAGATGTCGATGCCGGTTTCACCAAGGCGCGCGCGGCCCACGGGCAGGAGCGTATCTTGGTGAACTGCGCGGGGATCGGCAACGCGATCAAGACTGCCAGCCGTTCCAAGGAAGATGGCTCGATCAAGCACTTCCCGATTTCGGCGTTCGATTTCGTGATCCAGGTCAACCTGATCGGCACCTTCCGCTGCATCGCCAAGTCGGCGGCCGGGATGATGAGCCTCGACCCGATGGATGAATTCGGTGAGCGCGGTGCGATCGTCAATACCGCGTCGGTTGCGGGTGAAGACGGCCAGATCGGTCAGGCGGCGTACTCGGCGTCGAAGGCCGGTGTGATCGGCATGACCCTGCCCATCGCCCGCGATCTCATGAACGAAGGCATCCGCGTCAACACCATTCTGCCGGGTATCTTCGACACCCCGCTGCTCGCCGCCGCGCCGCAGAACGTGCGCGATGCGCTGGCTGCCAGCGTGCCGTTCCCCAAGCGCCTGGGGATGCCGGTGGAATATGCCAAGCTCGCCATGACCATGATCGAAACCGGTTACTTCAACGGCGAAGACGTGCGTCTGGATGGCGCGATCCGCATGGCGCCGCGTTAAGCGTCAGCCCGTCATTACGACACAAGGAAAGCCCTCGCTTTTGCGGGGGTTTTCTTTTGTCCGCAGCGTGGCATCAAAGGAAGCACATAAGGAGAGGGATTTCGCATGACCGAGTACACCCAGATCATCGTCACCAAGGCCGATGGCATCGCCACCATTACCCTCAACCGGCCGGAAAAGATGAATGCCTACACCCGCACCATGGGTGAGGAGATCATCGCGGCGATGGACGATATCGACGCCGATGATGCGGTGCGGGCGGTGATCTTCACCGGCAGCGGCGAACGGGCATTCTGTGCGGGCGCTGACCTCACGCCTGAAGGCGGTGGGCAGGTGTTTTCCGATCCCACGCAGGTCGACGACCTGTCCGATGCCCGCGTGCGTGACGGTGGGGGGCTGCTGACGCTCAGGCTGTTTGAATCGAAAAAGCCGCTCATCTCCGCCTGCAACGGCGTTGCCGTGGGCGTGGGCGCGACGATGCAGCTGGCGATGGACATCCGCCTTGCCAGCAGCACCGCGCGTTATGGCTTCGTGTTCGCTCGGCGGGGGATCGTGCCCGAGGCCGCGTCGAGCTGGTTCTTGCCGCGCCTTGTCGGCATCGCGCAGGCGCTGGAATGGTGCTACACTGGCCGCATCTTCGATGCCGAGGAAGCCAAGACGGGTGGGCTGGTGCGCTCCATCCATGCACCCGCCGATCTGCTGCCCGCCGCCCATGCGCTCGCCCGCGAGATTGCGGACAACACCTCGGCGATTTCGGTCGCCATGACGCGGGCGATGATGTGGCGACTGTCCAGCGCCGATCACCCGATGGAAGCGCACAAGATCGACAGCCGCGCGATCTATCGCCTCAGCCGCGCCGGCGACGCGAAGGAGGGGATCGCCAGCTTCCTCGAAAAGCGCAGCCCCAGCTATCCCGGCAAGGTCAGCGCCGACATGCCAGATTTCTACCCCTGGTGGGACGCGCGCCCTTATGAGTGAGGCGGCTGGCGATCTGGCCGGGTTCCTGCCTTACCAGCTTTCGGTCGCTTCCAACGCGGTCAGCAGCCTGATTGCCGAGCGGTATCGCAAGCGGTTCGGGCTGAAGATCCCCGAATGGCGGGTGATGGCGGTGCTGGGCGATGCGGGCCAGATGACCCAGCGCGCACTGACCGCCGCGACCGTGATGGACAAGGTCGCGGTCAACCGCGCGGTCAAGGTGCTGGAAGAGCGCGGGCTGATCGCGCGGGTCCCCAATCCCGAGGATGGCCGTTCGCACCTCCTGGCGCTGACGGGTGAGGGCCGGGCGATCCATGCCGAAGTCATGCCGCTCGCCCGCGCGACCGAGCGTGAGCTGCTGGCCGATCTGGCGCCCGGCGATGAGGAGGCGCTGCGACGTCTGCTTGCGAGCCTGCGGGCCCGCGCCATGCGACTTGCGCGCTATACGGATGAAGGGCCGGAGTAGGGATAATCCCACTCCGGCCCTTCGGGGGTTGGCTCGGTTGTCTCGTTGCTATTTGATCAGGTTGTCCGAGATCGAACAGGCTGCTGGACCAAGAATAACCACGAACAGCGTCGGCAGAATGAACACGATCAGCGGCACGGTCATGATCGCAGGCAGACGCGCGGCCTTTTCCTCGGCGCGCATCATGCGCTCGTTGCGGAATTCGGCCGAGAGCACACGCAGCGCGGACGCGAGCGGGGTGCCGTAGCGTTCGGTCTGGATCATGGTCGTCACCACGCCTTTCACCGCTTCCAGATTGACGCGGTAGGCGAAGTTGTTGAACGCCATCTTGCGTTCGTTGAGGAAGCTCAATTCGATCGCGGTCAGGGCGAATTCGTCGCCCAGTTCCGGATAGGCGCGACCCAGTTCCTTGGCGACGCGGTTGAAGGCGGCGTCCACGGTCAGACCGGCTTCGGCGCAGATCACCAGCAAGTCGAGCGCGTCCGGCAGGCCCTTCTGGATTTCCTTGGTGCGCTTGCTCGCCTTGTTCTTGAGGTAGATCTCCGGTCCTTTGTAGGACAGGAACACGGCGCCGCCGAACACGGCGAGGCGCTTTATCGGACCCCAGTCGGGCCAGAAGTCGATCCAATAGATCAACAAGCCCAAGATGATGCCCACCACCACCGGAAGGATCGCGCGGGCGCCGATGATCAGCACCGCGAGTTCTTTGTTGCGGTAGCCAGCGTGCGCCATCTTCTGCTGGATTACCTTGATCTGGCTTTCCTGAAGCACGTTTAGGCGGCCAAGGCTGTCCTTGACGCGGTCAGTCGTGTCGGTGCGGCGTACCAGACTTGTGCGCTTCTTCGACGCCGAGGTGACGATCCCGGCCTTCAGCTGTTCACGCCGCGCCTCAAGCGCTTTGACGCGCTTGGCCATCGGATCACGGATCGTGACCGCAGCATAGATCGCCAGCATCACGGCAAAGGCGGCCAGGCCAGCCAGCAGCGTGCCGACGAGGACGACGTCGAAGCCAAGCAGGGTCGGGCCGGTGGGTTGGTTGATCATGATGTTTTGCCCCCCGCCATCAGATTTCGAAATTGACCATCTTGGCCATCAGCAGCACGCCCACGCCCATCCACACGCCGGCACCTAGGCCGGTGACGATCAGGCGATCGTCGGTAAAGAAGTTACCCATGTATTCCGGGTTGATCGCGGTGATCGCACCGAACACGAGGAACGGCAGCGAACCGACGATGTAGGCCGAGGCCTTGGATTCCGAGCTCATCGCCCGGATCTTGAGCTTCATCTGCGCGCGCTGGCGCAGCACGTTGGCGAGGTTCGACAGGGTTTCGGCAAGGTTGCCCCCCGTTTCGCGCTGAATCGCCAGAGTGATGGTGAAGAAGTTGAACTCGGCGATGCCCAGCTTGTCGGCGGTATCCTGGAGGGCGTCCTCCATGGTCTTGCCGACCTTGATGCGGTCGATCACGGTCTTGAACTCTTGACCAACCGGGCCGGGCACTTCGGTCGAGACGATGCCGAGCGTCTCGGTCACCGGCAAGCCAGAGCGCAGGCCGCGCACCAGGAGTTCAATTCCGTCTGGGAATTTGGTGATAAAGGCATTGGTGCGCTTGTTGATGAGGTAGCCGACCACCATGTGCGGCAGGCCCGCGCCAACCACCAAGCCGACCCCGAGCGACAGCAGCGGCGCGCGGCTGAGCACGAATATCACCACCGCGATCCCGACCGCCAGGCCGAGCGACATGTAGCCATATTGCGATACAGTCCAGTTCTTGCCCGTGCGGTTCAAGCGCATGGCCAGCGCTTCGGTACGCGAGCCCGAGCCTGCGACGCGATAGGTCTTGGGCTTGCGGGCAGCGACAGCGCGCTTGAACTGCGCATCAACCTTGGCATCGACGCTTTCCGAATGGCGGTAGCGTAGCGCCTGCATCCGACGCTTCTGCGCCTTGGCCGCGCCCGAACCGGCGATCACCGCGTAGGCCAAGACCAGCACGGAGAAGATCACCAGCGTGATGAGCAGGGTTTGGATAATGGCCATGTCTAAGCTTCCTGCCTGGTTCCGCCGGGCTGCGGCGGCGCAAATCCTGTATCACTGCGTCGGCTGCGGGACGTCTGAGCGCCCCGCGCCGTGTGCGCAGATATCGGTCAGTCGGCCTTCGTGAGGTCGACCTTGGGCTTCTTGGCGAGCATTGCCTTGAAATCGAAGTTGCCGAGCAGCGACTTCTTTTCTCCGCCCGTCGCAAGGGTGTCTTCCGTGCTCACGCCCATCACGCGCTCGGCGATTTGCCGGATCGCGGCGGTCGCCTTGCTTGAACGGTTGGCATCGACGAACACCTGACCCAGCTTGGCCGCGTTCGAGGCCGCCTTGATGTCGTAAGGCACCACGAAGTCGACCTTGCGTTCGATCGAAGCCTCGAAATCGGCTTTGCTGATCTCGGCGAGGGCGGGCTGCACCTTGTTGGCGACGATCATCGGATGCGCATGGCTCGCGTTGGCCTTGAGCCACGAGAGAATGCGGATCGTGTCGCGCGCCGAGGCCAGCGTCAGCTCGCAGGTCAGCACCACCAGATTCACATCAGCCAAAAGCTGCGGGAAGTTGATGAGCATGTTGCGCGGCAGATCGATCACGGTCATTTCGAACGCTTGGCGGAATTCATCCTCCAGTTGCACGAATGCCGAACCATCGGTCATCAGCGGCTGGTTGATCGGCGCTTCGGCCGACAGGATCGACAGGTTATCACCGGCGCGCACCATCGCCCGTTCGATGAACAGCGGGTCGATCCGGCTCGGGTTTTCGATCGCGTCGGTCAGGCCCCGGCCCGGCTCTAGATCCAACGCCAGCGCGCCGGTGCCGAAGTGGACGTCGAGGTCGAGCAGGGCGGTCGCCGCCTTGTGCTGTTCGGCGAACAGCCACGCCAGCGAAGTCGCCAGCGTCGAAGCACCCACGCCGCCGCGCGTCCCGACCACGGCGGTCGAGATGTGACGCTTGGCCGCATCGGCATCGCCCGCCTTGGGCGACATGAACACCGCAAGCGCCTGATTGAGCGCATCATGCACCTGCTGCGCCGACAATGGCTTGAGTAGGTAATCGTGGATCCCGCTCGAAAGCAGATCACGATAAAGGCGCACATCGTTGACCTGGCCGATGGCGATCACCACCGTGCCCGGCTCGCACACTTCGGCGAGCGCGTTGATGTCGTTAAGCGGGTCGCCGCTTTCCGACAGGTCAACCAGCAGGATCGCAGGAGAAGCGCTGACCGAAAGCGATTGCACCGCGTTGCGCAGGCCGCCCTTGTTGCACTTTTCCGGCTGCCAACCGAGTTCGATCACAACGGGACGGATCACATCCAGCGCATTATCATCGCAGATATAGGCCGCGAAAGGATCACGATTGCCGGGCAAGCCCGATTTCCAGGGAGCATTCATGGCTTAGTTACCTCCTCCGCCGCCGCTAGCAGCCGTGCCTGCTTCCATCAGGCCCCCCTTGCCGGTCGGTTCCATTTCACGATAGGTCGAGATCGCCTTGTTCGAGGTGGCGATCACGGTTTCCACGTCACCCTTCTTGCCTTCGAGCAGATCCTGCGGATCGGCGACCATGGCAGCCAGGTTGCTGTTGACGGCGCAGCCGTAGTTGGGGCTGAGACCGTTGGAGTAGTTCATGTCCGACTTGGCCGACCAGTCCGGGCAACCCGGCACAGCCGCCGAGGTACGGGTGATGACCACACGGGCCTGACCCGGTTGAACATAGCCTGCCGTGACGGGCGCGGTTTCGCTGAGCATCAGACCATAGCGTGCCGCCAGATCGCGGATCGCATTGGTGACAGCCGGGTTCTGGCTCGGGTTCTCAATCGCGATGCGATCCCCGTAGCGCAGATCCATCGTTTCGAACCAGCCATTGAGGCGCTGCTGTTCCGAGATCGGCAGGCCAGCCGTGGTGGTGGTGACGTCGAGCGTCATGTTGGTGCGTTCCACCACCGGCACCTTGGTGCTGTAGAGCGCGGTGTTGGCGGGCATCCCACCGCAGCCGGCAAGGCCGAGGCCCAGCGTCAGCGCGAGAGCGAGCTTGGCCACAGGAAGCTGGGGGAGCGTGGTGTGTCGTGCAATCGGCATCGTGGTCACCTTTCTCACGTTAGAGGCTGAAGCCCGGGGTTGCGGAGTTGGCTTCGCGTTCCTCGCGGCGGTTCTTCTTGTCGGCGCGGCGCGGCTTTTCCGGCTGCGTCGGGACGATTGCGGCCGGATCGGCTGCGCTCACCTTGGGCTGCGGTGCATCCTGGCCAGCGGCAACCGGGCCGGGGCGCTGTTCGCCCGAGACACCCGCGTTGTTCTGGTAACCGAGGAACTGCTCAAGCTCGTTGGCGGAACGAAAACCATCGGTCGGCAGCTTGATGTCCGAGGCGTTGACCGGATTGACCAGATAGGGGGTGACGATGATCACCAGCTCGGTCTCGCCCTTGCGGAACTGGCGGCTGCGGAACAGGTTGCCGAGGATCGGCACGTCGCCCAGACCCGGCGCCTTTTCGAGCTGGTTCTGCGAGTTTGCGCTCATCAGGCCCGCGATCATGAAGCTCTGGCCCGAACCCAGTTCGACCGTGGTTTCGGTCCGGCGGGTGGTGATGGCCGGAACCTGGAAGCCGTTGAGCGTGATCGCACCCTGGGTCGAGAGTTCTGAGACTTCCGGACGCACGCGCATCGAGATGCGGCCGCTCGACAGCACGGTCGGGGTGTAGGCGAGACTCACACCAAACTGGCGGAACTGCACCGTCACCTGGCCGAGGCCCTGTGCGATCGGGATCGGGAATTCACCCCCCGCAAGGAAGGTCGCGGTTTCGCCCGACAGCGCCGTGAGGTTGGGCTCGGTGATGGTGGTCACCAGACCCAGCCGCTCCGACAAGTCGAGCGCGCCGAGCATGTTGAGCCCGAACAGCTTGCCAAGGCCGGCGAGCGAGGTGCCGCCCTGCGTGTCGATCGACGGTCCGATCAGATCGGTGCCATCCGGTAGCTTGATCGAGGTCTGCGCCGCACCGTTGCCGACACCGAGCGGACCGCCATAGTTGAATTCCCCTCCGCCGATCGCCCGGCCGGTGCCTACGCCGAACCGGAACCCGCTGGTCGCATCGGCCACTTGCAGGTTGCCGCCGATCTCGCGGACGAGGCTGCGGCTGACTTCCGCAAACTTGACGTGCAGATTGACCTGCAACGGGGTCGCGGTCTTCAGGCGGCTGATGACATTGGCCTCTTTACCGAGGAAAGCAGTGACGAGGCGTTCGGCCTCGGCAGCATCTTCCGGGGCGGCCACTGTGCCGGTGAGCAGCACAGTGTTGGCACCCATGGTCGACACGCTGACCTTGGCGTCGGGCATCGCCATCGCAAGCATCTGGTCGATGCTGCCGATGTTCGAGCCGACCCGGATGTTGGCCGAAAAGATCACGTCGCCGCGCTCGTTGCTGGCGTAGATGGTGGTTTCACCGCCCGCCTTGCCGAACACGTAGAGCTGACGCTGCGACTTCACCTGGACATCGGCGACCGCATCATTGGCGACAAACACGTCGGCCATGTTGCCCGGTACCGTCACCAGTTCGCCCTTGCCGATCGACAGGACGATTTCCTGCGCCGGGCTGACGACCTGCTGCGCGGTGGCAGTGGCCGCCGGCATCGCTGCCATCGGCACTGCGGCAATCGCAGCCACCAGCAGCTTGATCTTGAAATTGCGTGTCATGGGTTGCCCCCCTTCGGGTTTGCCACGGGTTGCCTGGAAAGCAGGCAAGCGATGGGTCATGGTCTTCAACATGGTCCTGATGCCTCTCAGTTGATCACGGTCGCACCGGCGGCGGGCAGACTTTGCCCGGCGCGGCGCACACCGCTCGACTGGCTGGAGAGGATCGCGGTGCCGTTGGCCTTGGCGCTCACGGTGGTTTCTTCGGTTTCCTTGCCGCGGGTCACGCGGACGCTGGGGCCGCGATAGACCGGTGCTGCGTTGCCATCCGCGCCACCCGAACGGGCCGGAGCCGGAGCAGCGGCGGGCGCTGCCTGCTGGCCTTGCGGTTGGTTCTTGGGCGGCACGGTCGAACGCTGGAAGCGCGAGACATCGCCGCCGGTGACAAAGGTCGTGCCCTTGTCGAGCGGACGACCCATTGCGGCCTTGAGCATCTTTTCTTCCTGCTCAGGTGTCGCATTGGCCGGCAGCTGGACATCGCCAGAGGCGACAGCGCGCTCAAGTTCGGCCGGGCTATCGGCGAGCGAGCGCAGTACCAGGCTGATCGTGCCGATGGTCTGGGCGACCGCAACCTTTTCCGCGATCTTCGGCGTTACTTCGAGCGTGACGGTGCGGAATTCGCTCACCACGGTCTTGCCGTTCTCGTCGGTGGTCTTTTCAACCGTCTGGTCGGTCGCCAGCACGCGCAGATTGCGCAGCACGGTTTCCGCGGTGTTGAGGGTACATTCGGTGCAATCGCCCGAGACCTGCTGGGTCAGCACGAGGTCAACCCGGTCGCCGGCAAAGACGAAGCCTGCCACCCCGGTCGTCGCCGACACCGGAACGGTGACAGCGCGCATGCCCGGCCCGAGCGCCGCAGCCAGGAAGCCGCGATCGCCCGGCGCAACGAGCGAGCCCTGCGTGACCGGCTCACCGGCGGTGATCGGATAGCGGACCACGGTGCCCAGCAGCTTGTTCATGTCGGCTTCGCCATCGATGAAGTAAGCATCCTGCACCAATTCCTTGGGCCAGGGCTGGAAGCCCAGAGCGTCGGCGGTGATGATGGTGCCCGCAGTCAGCGCCCGCTTGGCAACCAGCACGCGCGGCCCGGTGGGCACGGCGGCTTCGGCATTGGGGGCAGCGCCTCCGGTGAACATGCTGCGTGCAGCAATCGCCGTCCCGATCGCGATGATCAGCGCTCCGAGCAGCAGAACCAGTTTCTTCCTATCCATGGCTCAAATAGCCCCCTCGTAAATGCCCTAGGTTTGGTTAGCGGGCGGGTATGGTTGCGATACGTAAGTCTTGACTGGTTAAAATCGGGTTCACGCGGCCTGGGCTGCGATTGCGCCGCCCGGCAGGTAATTGACCGCCAGCACCCACAGCCCGCCAAAAGCGATGGCCACGCCATAGGGAATCTTGAGCTTGTCGCGTTCGCGGCGGATGGTGTGCCAGCCGACCATCACGATCGTCAGCGCGCCGCCTGCCAGTGCCATCACCAGCAACAATTGCAGGAAGGCTTGCGGGCTGACCCACAGCGCCAGCACCGTGAGCAGCTTCACATCGCCGCCGCCCATCATCCGCAGCGCGAACATACCGGCAAACACGGCAAAGGCGGCCAGGGCCACACCCAGCTGGATCGCGACATCGGGCCACAGCGACAGGCCGCTCGACCACCAGAACACCGGAGCGCCGAGCGCGATGGCGGCGTTCAGCCAATTGTCGATCTGGCGGCGCTTCATGTCTGTGAACGCGGCAAAGACCAGCGCAATTGCCAAGGCGATCAGCAGACCGTAGGAAATGGAATTCATCGACTTCGTGCCCCCGGCGCGAGCCCTCGCGAGATGCGGGGGCCGTCCTTCATTGGGACACTGCTACAGGCTATGACTTACCAAATAGTAACCACGACAAACGGCCTGCGACCTTACCTTGCAGGAGCGTTGGCATGACAGACCGCCGAGCGATTCCGCCCTACGCGCAGGAAAGCACGTGGGCAGCGGCAGATGGTCATGTGGTGCGCCGGATCGACTGGCCGGGCGGATCTGTGCCGCGCGGCTCGATCCTGTTTCTTCCCGGGCGCGCCGATTTCTACGAAAAATATCTCGAGACGCTGGACGAATGGCACCGCGCCGGGTGGCGGGTGACCGCATCGGATTGGCGTGGGCAGGCGGCATCGGGACGGCTCGGCAAAGATGCGGTCACGGGGCATATCGAGGATTTCGGCGTCTGGGTCGACGATCTGGCACACCTGTGGGAGCGCTGGGTCACCGAAACGCCGGGGCCGCATGTGCTCGCTGCCCATTCGATGGGCGGCCATATCGTGCTGCGCGCGCTGGCCGCTGGAAGGGTCAAGCCGGATGCCGTGGTGCTGAGCGCGCCGATGACCGGCATGAACGGCCCGCCGCTGCCGCTTCCCATGCTCCACCGGGTGGCGCAGACCATGTGCCGGATCGGCGATCCGCTGCGCCAAGCGTGGAAATGGAGCGAAAAGCCGGGCGAGCTTCCCGCCGCCCGCTCGCATCTGCTTACCCATGATCCGGTGCGGTACGCCGATGAGCAATGGTGGCGTGACCACCGCCCGCAGCTGGTCATGGGACCAGCGAGCTGGCGCTGGGTCGAGCGGGCCTATGCCTCTTGGCGGGTGCTGGACGCTCCCGGTGCGCTGGAAGCGGTGGACGTGCCGGTGCTTATCATCTCCACCGCGTCCGACAAGCTTGTCAGCCACTCCGCCAATCTCAAGGCTGGCAAGCGGCTGCCCAAGGGCGAGATGATGGCCTTGGGCGCCGAGGCTCACCACGAAGTGCTGCGCGAAGAAGACGCGGTGCGGGATCCCATTATGGCGAGAATCGCCGACTTCCTCGACCGAACAGCGCCACCGGCATGATCTACGATATCGCCATTATCGGGGCAGGCATGGCAGGCGCGAGCCTTGCTGCGGAACTTGCGCCACACGCCAGCGTGCTGGTGCTCGAAGCGGAGGATGCGCCGGGGTATCACGCCACGGGGCGCTCGGCCGCGTTCTGGGAGGAATGCTACGGCGGTCCTGGCGTGGTGCCGCTGACGCTGGCCTCGGGCACTTATCTTGGCGAGCACGGTTTCCTGACCTCGCGCGGAGCGCTTTATGTCGGGCGCGGGGAAGACCGGGCGAAGATGGATGACCATGTCGCGACCTTCGCTGGAACCGGCGTCACCATTGAGCGGCTCAGCCCCGCCGAACTGGCGGACAAGGTGCCGCATATCCGCCCGTACTGGACCGAAGCACTGCACCAGCCGGCCTGCGCCGATATCGACGTGGCGGGGCTGCATCAGCATTATCTCGGCACGTGTCGGCGGCTGGGCGTGGAGATTGCCTGCCGGGCGCAGGTCGGAGGCCTTGTGCGTGAGGGCGGGGTTTGGACGATCACCTCTGAGCGTGGGGAGACGTGGCGCGCCGCCACGATCGTCAATGCTGCCGGGGCATGGGCGGACACTATTGCGCGTCTCGCTGGCGTGCGAGCTATCGGTATCGCTCCTTTCCGCCGCACCGTCGCGGTCCTGCGCGTTGCGCCGCAAGCGCCCCCCGATCTGCCGTTGGTGCTCGACATCAATGGCGGCTTCTATTTCAAGCCGGACGCCGGGCGCCTGTGGCTCAGCCCGCATGACGAAATCCCAAGCGAACCCTGCGACGCCGCGCCTGAGGAACTCGACGTGGCCATCGCCATCGACCGCTTCCAGCAGGTCACCGACTGGCGGATCGAAGCGGTCGAGCGGCGCTGGGCGGGTCTGCGCAGCTTCGCGCCTGACCGGCTGCCGGTCTACGGCTTCGACGCCAATGCCGAGGGTTTTTTCTGGTTCGCAGGCCAAGGCGGTTTCGGCATCCAGACTGCGCCGGCCGCCGCGCGGCTTGGGGCGCAGTTGCTGCTGGGTCATGGGGCCGACGCCATGACCGCGGCAATCGATCCGGCCATGTATGCCCCGGCGCGATTGCAAGCGCGGGCCGAGGCCTTAACCGTCTAGCCAAGCCGCCGACCTTCTGGCATTTCCCTAATCTCGATTAACCAAAAGGGAGAGAAAGCCGATGGCGCACACATTTGAAATCTACAAGGATAACGCAGGCGAGTTCCGGGTGCGGTTCAAGTACAACTCGGAAGTGATGTTCTCGACGCAGGGCTATTCGAGCAAGGCGAGCGCGCAGAACGCGATCGACTCGATCAAGAAGAACGGCCCCGGCGCCGAGGTTGAAGACAACAGCTGATTTGCACAGCGTGCTTCGACAGGCTCATCACGAGCGAGGGAATTGAACAGCCTCCGCTCATCCTGAGCTTGTCGAAGGATGCCCTCTAACCCCCCGCAGCAACCCGCGCTGCCTCTGCACTCGCCAGCGCATCGACTCGGTCATTTTCGGGGTGGCCGTTGTGGCCCTTTACCCAGTGCCAGGTCACCTTGTGCGGGCGGGCGGCTTCGATCAGATCGTGCCACAGATCGGCATTGCGCACCGGTTTCTTGCTGGCATTGACCCAGCCATTGCGCTGCCAGCCGTGGATCCACTTGTTCATCCCGTCGAGCACATATTTGCTGTCGGAATAGAGATCGACCCGGCACGGCTCGATCAGCGCATTCAGCCCTTTGATCGCCGCCATCAGTTCCATGCGGTTGTTGGTTGTGTCCGCCTCTCCGCCAGAGAGTTCCTTTTCGTGCGCGCCCATCCGCAGCAGAACGCCCCAGCCGCCGGGGCCGGGATTGCCCTTGCAGGCGCCGTCGGTGAAGATTTCGACATGTTTCATGCCAGTCCCCTATGGCGGCTAAGGGCGATCACGCAAGCAGGCCGTCGCCCGCTTGGTCGTAGAACTGCCAGCGGCGCGCGAATTGCATCGGGTCCTTGCGGGTCACGAGCGCGTCGTCCGGGGTGTCGAGCCAGTCTTCGGCGCGGCTGGCGACGAACCTGAGGCACGCCCCCTTGGCGACGTCAGCAAACAGCGCGCGTTCGGCCGCTTCGAGCGGGCGGACGCTCTGATAGCCTTGCACCAGCGCCGCGCCGCAATCGGGGCGGTAGGCGTTGGCCGCATCGAAGCACCACGCGGCATGGGTGACCGCGAGATCGAGCACCATTGGCCCGGTGCAGGCGAAGTAGAAATCGATCAGTCCCGTCACCCGGTCGCCCAGCATCAGCACATTGTCGGGGAACAAGTCAGTATGGGTCTGCGACTGCGGCAGGGCAGTCAAGTCGAGCGCGGCGGCGGTGCGGGCGTGATCGAGCATCGCGGGCAGGGCAGGGTTGATGGTCGCCAGCCGCTCCGTCCCGCAAGCCTCCAGAATCGCGGCGGTTGCGGCAAAGTCCATCGCATTGGCGCGGGAGCGGGGGAAATCCTCAGCCGCCAGATGCAGCCGCGCCAGCACCTCGCCCACGGCGCGCGCCTGCGCAGGCGTGGGTCGTGTGGGGGAGACGCCGGGCAGAAATTCGATCAGCGCGGCAGCCTTACCCTCGACCATGCGGAACGACGCACCGTCACGGTCATGCATGGTGCGCGGCACCGGGCAGGCCTTGCCCGCCAGATGATCGAGCAGATCGAGGAAGTAGGGCAGATCGGCATAATCGATCCGCCGTTCGTACAGCGTCAGTATGAAGCGGGTGCCGCCACCATTGCGTCCAGTCGTCTCCACCAGCCAGTTGGAATTGGACACGCCCTCGGCAATTCCCTTGGCCGAGACCAGCTCGCCCACGTCATATTGCGCGATCAGCTGGGCGAGATCCTCCGCCCCGAGATGGGTATAGACCGCCAAGTGTGCCCCCGAAGCCTATTCGGTCAGCTGGCGCGGCAGCTTGAACACCATCTTCTCTTCGGCTGCGGTGATGGTCTTCTCGCTGATCGGGCGATAGGCCGCCAGCGCATCTACCACTTCGCGCACCAGAATTTCAGGCGCCGAAGCCCCGGCGGTGAGGCCCAGCGTCTTCACGCCTTCAAGCCAGCTGAAATCGATCTCGGTCGCGCGCTGGATCAGCTTGGCAGGCGTGCCCAGTCGTTCGGCCACTTCGACCAAGCGCAGTGCGTTGGACGAATTGGGCGAACCGATCACCAGCACCAGCTCGCAATCCTGTGCCAACTCCTTGACGGCGGCCTGCCGGTTCGAGGTGGCGTAGCAGATATCCTCCGCCCTCGGCCCCGAGATGTTGGGGTAACGCCATTCGAGAGCCTGAATCACTTCGCGCGTGTCGTCCACCGAGAGGGTGGTCTGGGTGAGGTAGGCCAGTTCCTCATCGGCATCGAACGGCAGCTTGTCGACATCTTCGATCGTCTCGACGAGCGTCATTTGCCCCGGTTCGACCTGACCCATCGTGCCGATCACTTCGGGGTGGCCTTCATGGCCGATGAAAATGATGTGCCGACCCTTCTCGATCTGGCGTTCAGCCTGACGGTGGATCTTGCTGACCAGCGGGCAGGTGGCATCGACATAGAGCAGCTTGCGGCGCCTGGCCTCGGCCGGGATCGCCTTGGGTACGCCGTGGGCGCTGAACACAACCGGCGCATCGTCGGGCACTTCGTCCAGTTCCTTGACGAAGATCGCACCCTTGGCCTTCAATTGCTCCACGACATACTTGTTGTGGACGATTTCGTGCCGGACAAAGACCGGCGAGCCATAGCGTTCGAGCGCCTTCTCGACGATCTCGATCGCTCGGTCGACCCCGGCGCAGAACCCGCGTGGAGCGGCGATCAGCAGGTTGAGGGGCGGGCGCTCGGCAGTGGTGTCTGCGGTGGCGGCATCGGATGCTTGAAAGGGCGCGTTCATATCGCTCCCTCTAGCGCTTTCATCACGTCCTCGCTAGGGCGCACGGGATCGTAAATTCAAGGACGGCTTTGATGATGCTTCGCGCACGCGCCTTTTTTGCCCTTTCCGCCGTGGCGGCGCTCGCGGCCTGTTCGAACGAGGGCGAGCTGGTGGTCGATCAGGGCGTCGGTATCGCCAGCGTGCTGACCCTTTGCCCGTCGGTCGGCATTCCCGACTACACGGGCGATGTCACCACCTTCCGCAACGCGGCGGATACGACCACGGCCAGTCTGGATGTGAGCGCGGCGATGACCAATCTGCGCGCCATCTGCAACGACACCGGTGAACAGGTCTATTCCGAGGCGACCTTCACTGTGAACGCGCGTCGCAGCGATACCCGCGGCGCGCGCACCGTCGAACTGCCCTATTTTGTCACCGTCCTGCGCGGCGGCAGCGCGGTTGTGACCAAGCGGATCGGCACAGTGACCCTTGCCTTCGCCGATGGGCAGGACCGCGCCACCGCGAGCGGCAAGGCCGGTAGCTACATCAACCGCGCCGATGCCGCGCTGCCCGAGGATATCCGCGAAAAGATCACCCGACGACGCCGCGCCGGCGACACCGAAGCGGCGCTTGATCCGTTGGCTGACCCAGAAGTGAAGGCCGCCATCGCCCGCACGCGCTTTGAAATGCTGGTCGGCTTCCAGCTGACCGAGGCGCAGCTGGCGTATAACGTGACGCGCTGATTTTGTTGCGAAGGCGCCTCCGCGCCTTCGTCCTCGGTGCTGATCCTTCGCTGCGCTACGGGCACCTGCGGGCGCGCGGTCGCGCTTGCGACGCCTGTGGCGTCGACCGGGGATTTCATTCTATCGTCTTCCCGGGCTTGACCCGGGACCCCGCTTCCTTCTTTGCACGCGCGATATTCCGCGCACATCGCACGAGACAACCATGACCCAACCCAAGACCCTTTATGCAGCCTATGCGGCGCTGATCGAAACCGTGCTGACCGATCTGGTCGCCGATGGCGTGCTGCCTGCGGGTACCTCCTTCGCCAACGTTACGCTCGAACCGCCGCGCGATGTGTCGCATGGCGATCTGGCGACCAACGCCGCGATGGTGCTGGCCAAGGGAGCGGGCATGAACCCGCGTGCGCTGGCCGAGGCGATCACGGCCAAGCTCACCGCGCATCCCACCATCACCAGCGCCGACATCGCCGGGCCAGGCTTCATAAACCTCAGGCTCGCGCCGCAAGCGTGGCTCGATGAATTGCAGGCGATCGTGCAACTCGGCGATGATTACGGCCGCTCGACGATGGGCGAGGGCCGCAAGGTCAATGTCGAATACGTCTCGGCCAACCCGACCGGCCCGATGCACATGGGCCATTGCCGCGGCGCGGTGGTGGGTGATGCGCTGGGGTCGCTGCTCGAATTCGCCGGGCATGAAGTGATCCGCGAATACTACGTCAATGATGCTGGCGCGCAGGTCGATGTGCTCGCCCGCTCGGTGCATATGCGGTATTGTGAGGCGCTCGGTCAGACGATCACCATCCCCGAGGGGCTCTATCCGGGCGACTACCTCGTTCCGGTCGGCCAGCAACTCGCAGCCGAGTTCGGCGATCAATATGCCGCCGCGCCTGAAGGCGAATGGCTAATCCTGTTCCGCACCCGCGCGGTCGCGGCGATGATGGACATGATCCGCGAAGATTTGGCGACGCTCGGCATCAAGCACGACCTGTTCTCCTCCGAGGCCGAATTGCAGGCCTCAGGCAAGGTCGATGCCTCCGAAGCGTGGCTGCGCGCACATGACCTCGTCTATGACGGTGTGCTCGAAGCCCCCAAGGGCAAGGCCCCGCCGGAAGACTGGGAGCCGGTGCAACTCCCGCTGTTCCGCTCGACCAAGTTCGGCGACGATCAGGATCGCCCGATCAAGAAGTCGAACGGCGCGTGGACCTATTTTGGCGCTGATCTCGCTTACCACTTCCAGAAGGCGCAGACCGCCGATGCCCTCGTCGACATTTGGGGCGCGGATCATGCCGGTACGGTCAAGCGGATCAAGGCCGCCGTCGCCGCGCTGACCAGCGCTGACGGCGCGCCGCCCAAGCCGTTCGAGGTCAAGCTCGTCCAGATGGTGCAGCTGCTCAAGGGCGGCCAGCCGTTCAAGATGTCGAAGCGCTCGGGCAATTTCGTCACCCTCGCCGATGTGGTCGAGATGGTCGGCAAAGACGTGGTGCGTTTCACCATGCTCACCCGCAAGCCCGATGCGCAGATGGATTTCGACTTCGACAAGGTGGTCGAAGCCTCGAAGGACAATCCGGTGTTCTATGTGCAATATGCCCATGCCCGGATCCGTTCGACGTTACGCAAGGCAGCTGACGCCGGGCTATCACCGTCTGACGCAGATATCGCGCGGCTCGGCGCTGAGGAAATGGCGCTGATCGCCCGTGCTGCGCAGTTCCCACGCGAGATCGAGGCCGCTGCCCGCGCCCGTGAACCGCACCGGATTGCCTTCTATCTCTATGATCTGGCAGCTGATCTCCATTCCTACTGGAACCTGGGTAACGACCGGCCGGAAAAGCGCTTCATCGTGGAACAGGATCCAGAGCTTACCGCGGCAAGGCTTTTCCTTGGCAGCGCAATCGGGCAAGTGATCAAGGGCGGGCTCGCCGTGTTAGGCGTCGAGGCTGTCGAGAGTATGTGACCGGGAGTTTTTGGCTCTTCGGGGGGGAAGCGAAAGATCGCCATGATCGAGGCTGAGTACGAAGAACTGAACGACGAGGGCGGCGAGCTGGACCTTGCCAACACGGACAGCTTGCCGTGGCTCGAATCCGATGAGGACGAGACAGAGGCCGGCGGGCTCGATCCGGGGCAGATCATGCTGTTCGGCGCCGCGCTGGTGCTGCTGCTCGGCGCGGTGGTCGGCGGGGTGTGGTTCATCTCGAACCGGGCCGCGGGCGGCGATGTGGTGGCCGATGGCAGCGTGATCCCCGCGCCCGAAGGCCCGGTCAAGCAGCGCCCCGATGATCCGGGCGGCAAGGAATTTGCAGGCACAGGCAATGTCGCCCCCGTGGTGGGCGAAGGCGGCTCGCGTCCGGCGGTGGTGGCCGATGGCCCCGCTCCGACACCGAGCGCGGTGCCCAAGCCGAGCGTCTCGACCGTTCCCATGGCGGTTCCGGCAGCAGGTGATATCCCCGGTGTCGGCGTGCAGCTCGCCGCCTACGGCACCCGCGCCCGTGCCGAACAGGGTTGGAGCGACGTCACTCGCCGCACCGATGCGCTGACCGGCGTGAAATACCGGATCGTCGAAGGCAAGGTCGATATCGGCACGGTCTACCGCTTGCAGGCCGTGGCCGGCAGCCGCGCCGAAGCGGACCGGCTGTGCGCGGCGCTGAAAGCTGACGGGGTCGATTGCCAGGTCAAATGAACGCCCGCGCTGGTGGCGGCGCGGTTGCGGGTTCATTGCACGGCCATTGCTCAGGCATTGCGGGTGTGTTGCGCGGCTTTTCCCCGTTATTGACCCCCTCTTGCCCTTGCTAGACCCTCGCTAGCCTGCGATTTTGCACGCCTTATGATTCCGGCAATCTTCGGCCTCAGCGGCCCGCATCTGACAGCGGACGAACGCGCTTTCTTCCGCGATGCGGACCCGGCGGGCTACATCCTGTTCGGGCGCAATTGCGTTGATCCTGAGCAGTTGCGCGCGCTCACGGACGAACTGCGCAGCATTCACGGGAGAGACCGCCTGCTGGTCTCAATCGATCAGGAAGGTGGCCGCGTCGCGCGCCTCAGGCCGCCGCTGTGGGCGGGCTATCCTGCGGGACAAGCCTTTGAGAAATTGTACGAAATTGCGCCTGCCAGCGCGATCGAAGCAGCCCGCGCCAATGCCACTGCCATGGGCCTCGAACTGTCGGCGATGGGCATCACGGTCGACTACCACCCCCCGCTCGACCTGCGGGTGCCCGGCGCCCACGATGTGATCGGTGACCGGGCGTTTGGCGCAGATCCGATGCAGGTGGCAGCGCTGGGCAGGGCGGTGCTTGAAGGGCTCGCGGCAGGCGGCGTAACCGGGTGCATCAAGCATATGCCCGGCCACGGCCGCACCGATGTCGACACCCACAAGGCGCTCCCGACCGTGACGGCGTCGGTGGAGGAACTGGAAGATGACCTCATCCCGTTTCGCACGCTGAATCATGCGCTTATCGGCATGACCGGACATCTCGTCTTCACGGCTTGGGACGCAGAGAATCCGGCAACCCTCTCCGAAACGGTGATCCGCGACGTGATCCGGGGATCGATCGGGTTCGACGGACTGCTGCTGACCGACGATATCGACATGGAAGCATTGGGTGGCAGCATTCCGCAGCGCGCTTCCCGCGCCCACGCGGCGGGGTGCGATATCATCCTCAATTGTTGGGCGAAAATGGACGATATGCAGGGCATCTGCGAGGTGCTTCCCGCCATGTCCGAGGCCACCGCCGCGCGGCTCGACCGAGCCCTGGCAGGCACTCACATTGCTTCGAGCATCGCGCCTGAAGCTGCTGATTTGCTGGCCAAACGCGATACGCTGCTGGCGCTCACCGGAACTCCGGCATGAGCGCTGACGAACCCTTCATGTTCCCGCCCGACGCTGGCAGGCCCGATGCCGACGCGCTCTATCTGGAGCTGGATGGCTGGGAAGGCCCGCTCGATCTGCTTCTTGATCTCGCACGGCGGCAGAAGGTCGACCTGCTCCAGATTTCAATCCTCGCGCTGGTCGATCAATACCTGACCTATATCGAGCGCGCGGGCGCGATGAAGTTGGAGCTGGCTGCCGATTACCTCGTGATGGCGGCATGGCTCGCCTACCTCAAATCCGCGATGCTGCTGCCCAAGGCCGAGCAGGAAGATCCATCGCCTGAAGAACTCGCCCTGCGCCTGCAACGGCGGCTGCAACGGCTCGGCGCGATGCGTGAGGCGGCGGCGCGGTTGATGGGGCGGGACCGGATCGGGCGCGATGTGTTTTTGCGCGGCGCCCCCGAGGGCCTGCGCACTGATCGCAAGACCGTGTGGCGCAGCGATATCTTCTCGCTGATCCAGGCCTATGGGCAGGTGAAGGCCCGCACTGCACCGCGCATCTATCACGTCGCCAATCGCCCGGTGATGACGCTCGACAGCGCCTTGGAGCGCGTTTCGGCGATGCTGGGCGTGACGCTGGAATGGATGGAAATCCGCGACTTCCTGCCACCTCACGCTTCGCCGGAACTGAAGCGTTCGGCGCTTGCCTCCAGCTTCGTTGCCGCGCTGGAACTCGCCAAGCGGGGGCGGGCCGAGATCGAGCAGGAGGGCGCATTTACTCCCTTGCGCATCCGCCGCCTGAAAGAAGGCGCAGCCGCCGCATGAGCGACGAGCCCGGCACCCTCGAACGCGCCGTGGAGGCCACGCTGTTCGCTTCGGAGGAACCGTTGAGCGTTGATGCGCTCGCCGCCCATCTTGGCGGCATTGCGTCCGGCGATGTGCAGGACGCGCTGGCAACGCTCGAAGCGCGCTACCGCCTGCGCGGCGTGCATCTGGTTGAGCGCGGCAAGCGCTGGCATTTTGAAACCGCGCCCGATCTTGCCCACCTGCTCCGGCGTGAGAAGGAACAGGTGCGCCGCCTCAGCCGCGCGGCGACCGAGGTGCTGGCGATCATCGCCTATCACGAGCCTGTCAGCCGCGCGGAAATCGAATCGATCCGCGGGGTACAGACCAGCGCTGGCACGCTTGATGTTTTGATGGAGGCGGGGTGGATCAAGCTCGCCGGTCGCCGCGAAGTGCCGGGCCGTCCGGTGATTTACGCGACCACGCCCGACTTTCTCGACCATTTCGGCCTCGCCAGCCGCCGCGATCTGCCGGGGATCGACGAATTGCGCGCGGCCGGGCTGCTCGATCCGGTCGACGAAGCAATGGAGGCCGCCATGCGCTTCGATCCTGACGATGCCGACGAAAGCGATGCGGCAGACGACGAGAATCTGGCGGACTGACTCGCAATTGCCGAAGGCTTGCCCTAAATGGGCCTCTAGCGAACGCCGGACAGCTATCCGGCCATGCGGCACCCACGCACCCCCGCCGCAGTTCAGGAGTTGAGACCATGGGTTTTTCGTCGATTTGGCACTGGGTCATTGTCCTGCTGATCGTGCTGATCCTGTTCGGACGTGGCCGCATCGCCGAAATGATGGGCGATTTCGGCAAGGGCATTTCCAGCTTCAAGAAGGGCCTCAACGAGACCGAGGACACCGCCGCCAAGGCGGTCCGGATCGAACCGCCTGCCGCAGCGCCTGCCCCGACCGAAGCCCCGGCTCCCGCCCCGGCTGACAAGACCGACACCACTGGCGCCTGATTTCTCCCTTCTGAGGAGGCGGCGCAGCCGCATCTGACATGTTCGATATCGGCGTTGGAGAGCTGCTGGTCATTCTGATCGTCGCGGTCGTGGTGATCGGGCCGAAAGACCTGCCGCTTGCCATGCGCACGGCGGGGCGCTGGATCGGCAAGATGCGCCGGATCTCCGCCCATTTCCGCTCCGGCATCGACACCATGGTGCGCGAGGCCGAGCTGGAGGACATGGAAAAGAAGTGGAAGGCGCAGAATGAGGAAATCATGCGCCGTTCCGCCGCGTTGACCGAAGCCGAAGCTGGCGCACCGGTGATGACCGGCCCGCCGCCGGTGGAGACGCTGCCGGTCAAAGCGCCGTCGCTCGAAAAGGCGCCAGCCGAGACAGCACCGGCCGATATGCCCGCCGCTGAACCGGCCCCCGAAACTGCCGCGCAGCCGCTGGCGCAGATGCCCACGACCGAACCCGCCGCGAAGGGCAGCGCCGATGTTTAAGGTCGAGGATCTCGACGAAACCCGCGCGCCGCTGCTCGACCACCTGATCGAGCTGCGCACCCGCGTGATCCGCGCGCTTCTGGCGCTGGCGGTAGGGTTTGCGATCTGCCTCTATTTCGCGGACGAGATTCTCGGCATTCTGGTCTGGCCGCTGAAGCAGGCCTTTCCGGCGGGTGAGGGTCAGTTGATCTTCACCAAGCTGCCCGAAGTGTTCTTTGTCGAGCTGAAGGTCGCGCTGTTCGCGGGCTTCATGGTCAGCTTCCCGATCATCGCCAACCAGCTCTGGGCCTTCGTTGCGCCGGGCCTGTATGCGCGCGAGAAGAAGGCGTTTCTGCCGTTTCTGTTTGCCACCCCGGTGCTGTTCGCAGCGGGCGCTTCGCTCGCCTATTTCGTGGTGATGCCGACCGCCTTCACCTTCTTCCTCGGGTTCGGGGGGACGGCTGGCGGGCTAGACGTGCAGGCGTTGCCCAGCGCGGGCGACTATCTCAACCTCGTGATGCAGTTCATCCTCGCCTTCGGGCTGACCTTCCTGCTGCCAGTGCTGCTGTTGCTGCTCCACCGCGCCGGGATCATCACCCGCGCGCAGATGGTGGCCGCGCGGCGTTATGTGATCGTCGGTATCTTCATCATCGCCGCAGTGGTGACGCCGCCCGATCCGGGCTCGCAGATCATCCTGGCGATTCCGCTATGGCTGCTGTTCGAAGCCTCGCTGCTGCTGATGCGCTTCCAGGAGAAAGCCGTCGCAGCGGACAAGGCCGCGCGTGAGGCGGAACTGGCAGCGCAGCAAGCGGCGGAGTAGCGTCCTTGTTTGTGAGCCACCCTCGGTGGCGCAGACCGCCCGCCCCGCCTCCCCGCCCGGCCACCATAACATAGTGGTACTATTGGTGGCCGGGCGGGGAGGCGGGGCGGGAGGTCTGCATCGCGCGTCAGCGCGGCAAAGATACAGTTACTCCGCCTCGCGCACTTTCACGCCGCCGATCCACACTTGAAGCACTTTGGTTTCGCGCAAGGCCTCGGGCGAGGCGAATAGCGGGTCGCGGTCGACCAGCAGGAAGTCCGCCCGCTCTCCGGGGAGGAGGCGCCCGAACCGGCCTTCCGCAAACCCGGCAAAGGCGGCGTCCGAGGTGTACCCGGCCAATGCCTGTTCGCGGTTCACGGTTTCCTCGGGGAACCACCCGCCAAAGGGCTGACCACTGGCATCCACGCGGCTGATCGCGGCGGCCATCCCTGCGAAGGGATCAGCCGGCTCAACCGGCGCGTCCGACCCGAAGGCGAGCCTGCCGCCAACTGTGACCACGGAGCGCCACGGATAGGCACCATCCAGCCGGTCCGGCCCCAGCCGCGCTTCGGCCATCAGCCGGTCCGAAGTCTGGTGCAGCGGCTGCATCGAGGCGATCACCCCATGCTTGCCCAGTCGCCCAAGATCGACTGGGTCGATGATCTGCGCGTGTTCAATCCGCCAGCGCCGGTCTCCGGTGTAGCTTTCCGACAGCTCCTCGACCGCGGCGAGCACCTCGGCGTTGGCGGCATCGCCGATCGCGTGAACGGCGGTCTGGAAATTGTCCATTGCCGCGCGGCTCATCAGGTTGCGCAGCTGTGCAGGCGTCAGCAGTGGCAGGCCCTTGGCGCCCGGATCGTCGTGATAGGGCGCCTTCAGGCTCGCCCCGCGCGATCCCAGCGCGCCGTCGAGATAGAGCTTGATCCCGCCCATGCGCAGCTTGTCGTCATAAAGCCACACGGTCGGCTCCGGCCCGGCAACGGTCTCCAGCGTCTCGAACGAATTGGCATAGGACATGATGCGGATTTGCAAGCGGCCTGCATCGCCCGCGCGGCGATAGGTCGTCCAGTCGGGCATCTTGGTGCCCATGTCGGCGACTGCCGTGACCCCGTAGCCGAGCAGCACTTCCTGCGCCTTGGCAAAGGCAAGATCGCGGTCTTCGGGGCGGGGCGGGGGGACGACCTTGCCGACCAGCTGCACCGCATAGTCCACAAACACGCCTGCCGGTGCGCCCTTGGCATCGCGGATGATTTTGCCGCCTTCCGGGTCCGGCGTCTTGGCGGTCACACCCGCCGTGGTGATGGCGAGAGTGTTGCCCCAGTTGGCGTGATTATCCGCGCGTTCGAGCCACACCGGGCGGTCTGAAACCACAGCGTCGAGTTCCGCCGCCGTGGGGAAGCGGCCCAAACCCCACTTCTCCTGATTCCACCCGCGCCCGATGATCCAAGGGCGGCCAGGATTGGCTTCGGCAAAGGCCTTGATCTTGGCGAGTGCGTCTTCGAGCGAGGTTGTGTTCGACAGATCGAGCGTCAGCGCGGCAAAGCCGATGTCCATCACGTGGACGTGGGCGTCGATCATGCCGGGGATCATCACACGCCCCTCGCCATCAAGGCGGTAATCGACCTGCGGGCGCTTGTCGCTGCGGGTCAGCACCTGCGTGATCTTGCCATCCTCGTCGAACACCAGGCCGTTGAAGCGCTTGACCTTGCCCGCTGCGTCGATGGTCACCCCATCGACATTGTCGACCAGCGTATCGGCCCAGGCGGGCGCGGCCAGCGCGAGAGCGGATACGGCGGCAAGAGCGGCGGAAACGGTGCGGAGCATGGCGGTCCTTGAACTTTCAGGAAAACACGTAAGGCAGCGGTGCCTATCGCTTTGCCGCGCGCTTGCCAACGGGGCTTGCCAAGATGGGGCGCATACGAAATCGGCGCAGGCCCGATTGCCCTTACGGCTCCAAGCCTCTAATCGCCCGGTCGCTATGTCGACACAAACAGCCTCTGCCAGCCCCAAGGGTGCCGCCGCTTCGCCGGCCGACCTGACCCTCGATCACGTGCGCGCCGCTGCGGCCCGCATTCGCGGCGCGGTGGTCGAAACGCCGATGATGCGCTCGATCACGCTGTCGGAGATTACCGGCGCGGATATCTGGCTGAAGTTCGAAAACCTCCAGTTCACCGCCGCTTACAAGGAACGCGGGGCGCTCAACGCGCTGCTGCTGCTGACCGAAGAACAGCGGTCGCGCGGCGTGATTGCGGCGTCGGCAGGGAACCACTCGCAGGGCCTCAGCTATCATGGCACCCGGCTCGGCGTGCCCGTCACCATCGTCATGCCGAAGCCCACACCGACGGTGAAGGTGATGCAGACCGAAAGCGTCGGCGGCAAAGTGCTGCTCGAAGGCGAGACCTTCGACGAAGCCTATGCCCATGCGCGCAATCTGGAGGTCGAGCTGGGCCTGACCTTCGTCCACCCATTCGACGATCCCGACGTGGCCGCCGGTGCTGGCACGGTCGCGCTCGAAATGCTGGCAGTGAAGCCCGATCTCGATTGCATCGTCACGCCAATCGGCGGGGGCGGGCTGATTTCGGGGATGGCAACGGTCGCCAAGGCATTGAACCCCAATATTGAGGTCGTTGGCGTGCAGGCGGCGCTGTTCCCCAGCATGTTCGACCGGATCAAGGGCGCGAACTTGCCGTGCGGCGGGGATACGCTGGCCGAAGGTATCGCGGTCAAGGTGCCGGGCGATTTCACGGCGAAAGTGATCGCCGAAAAGGTCGACGACATTCTGCTGGTCGATGAACCCGCGCTGGAAAAGGCTGTGGCGCTGCTGCTCCAAATCGAAAAGACCGTGGTCGAAGGCGCGGGCGCCGCGGGCCTCGCGGCGGTTCTCGGCAGCCCGAAGCGGTTCAAGGGCAAGAGCATCGGTCTGGCACTCTGCGGCGGCAATATCGACACGCGCCTGCTCGCCAATGTTTTGCTCCGCGATCTGGCGCGGCAAGGGCGTCTGGCACGGCTGCGGATCACTTTGCAGGATCGCCCCGGCGCGCTGTTCAAGGTGATGCGCCTGTTTGACGAGCACAACGTCAACATCATCGAAATCTATCACCAGCGCATCTTCACGACGCTGCCGGCCAAGGGCTTGATCACCGATATCGAATGCGAAGCGCGCGATGCCGAGCAGGTCGAACGGCTGGTCGAAGGCCTGCGCGCCAAGGGCTACACGGTCCAGCTCGTCGAACTGGGCTAGAAATCCGGGCCAAAAGGGAGGGGCGGGCCTCGCGATCGTCCCGCTTTGCACCAACATGGACGCGCTTTTGCGGCGGGTTTCGGGTGTGCCTGCATAATTCGCGATATTTTCATGGTTAAAGGACTTTTACCGGAGCACGGGTGCGGGCATAAGATTTTCTTAACGATTTCGATCCCGCGATTCAGCGCAAGAAGGACTGGCCCCACACGTGACGGCACCAATCCGCTTTCCCCGGTTCTTCGTGACCAGCCCCGCGCCGTGTCCCTATCTTCCGGGCCGCAGCGAGCGCAAGGTGTTCACCGAGCTGAAGGGGCCGCACGCCGATCAGCTCAATGAAGCGCTCGGGCGGATTGGGTTCCGGCGCAGCCAGACGGTTGCCTATCGCCCGTCCTGCCTCGACTGCCAAGCCTGCGTCTCGGTGCGCGTGCTGGCGACCAAGTTTCAGCCCTCGGCCACTCAGAAGCGCGATTTGAAGCGCAATTCCGATCTCATCGTCACCGAATGCCGCCCGTGGGCGACCGACGAGCAATTCGAATTGCTGGCCCGCTATCTCGGCCACCGTCACCCCGATGGCGGGATGTCGGCGATGGACGAGCTCGATTATGCCGACATGATCGAACACACTCCGGTCTCGACCGTGGTGACTGAATATCGCGAGCCGCTGCCCAACGGGAAACCCGGACGGCTGGTGGGTGCCTGCCTGACCGACCGGCAGGGCGACGGGCTGTCGATGATCTATTCCTTCTACGAGCCCGATTACCCGGCGCGCGCAGGCCTGGGCAATTTTATTATCCTCGATCATATTCGCCGGGCCGCGGCTGAGGCATTGCCTTACGTGTATCTCGGATATTGGGTCGAAGGCAGTCCGCGCATGCAATACAAGGTTCGCTACCGCCCCCTTGAACGCCTGACGCGCGAGGGCTGGCTGCTCATGGAGCCGGGGGAGCAGCACCGGCTGATCACGGCTGCCACAGCGCCGCGACAAGCGCAGGACGAAAGTCCATCGGGCGTTCGGGGCAAGGATGGCCAACCTGTCAAGTTCTCGGCCAGTTGAAGCCCAGCGGCTTCTCAAACTCGGTCTCGCCATTGTTGCCGGATTGGGTCAGGGAACACTGGCGCTAGGCGCCTGTCCGGCGGCTGCGCAGCAGGCGGCGCCCGATGACGAATTGCGTCCGCTGCCCGCTCAGCCACCCGAAGGCGAGGCGGAAGACACGCCTGCAACCGCGCCGCTTTCGATCCTTGATCCTGCGCCTCAACCCGAACCTGTACCGCAATCGCTCGACGATCTGATCCCTGCTGACGCTGTCACCAACCCCGACGTCTGGGCCGCCGCCGGGGTGGCTGATCCCTCGCCGGTGGTGATGCCCGATAGCGCCTTCGCAGAAGCCGACAGCCCCCTTTCAGATGACGTCTTGGCCGAGTTTCTGCCTCCGCCAGACCCGGCGTTGCAGCCCGCCGTTGATGGCATTTTTGCCGATTTCGCGCTGGAGGAGCCGCAACCGCTCACCCCCGATCCCGAGCTTGAGGCGCTGGCGTCGATCGCTGCGCCGGTGCTGGGTGAATTGCCGGAACTGGCCGAAACCAAGATCGGCAACACGCTTGTGCTGGCTTTGCCGATGGCCGCCAATGCCTTCCCCGAGAAAGACGCGTTTATCGAACGCTTCAAGGACCTGTCTACCCTTCGCGAATTCGACGATGGAGAGGAATCGCGCCCGCAAGTCGCCGCCCGCGCCCGCGCTGACGAGGAACTGCTGGGCGATATCCTGCGCACCTATGGCTATTACGACGGTGAAATCGTCCGCCAGCTTTCGGGCGGTCGGCGCGCGGGCAACAACTCCGACGAAGCCGAACGGGCCGCCGAAAACGCCGCGCGTGAACCGAGCGTCCGCTTCGATATCCTGCCCGGCGCGCGTTACAGCTTCGGCCGGATCGATCTGGGCGCGCTGCCTGCCTTGCCTGAACCTGACGTCACCCGGCTGACCGCCGCCTTCGGGATCAAGCCGGGCGACCCGCTCTATGCCGACCGCATTATCGAGCGGGAACTCGAACTGCGCGTTGCGCTCGGCGAAAGCGGCTATCCCTTTGCCGAAGTGGCCGAGCCTGAATTGCTGATCGACCACGCCCGCACCGAAGGCGATCTGTCGCTGCTGGTTCAGTCGGGCGGCAAATTCGTGTTCGGCAAAGTCGTCAGCGGCGATCCCGGCTTCCTTTCGGGCCGACACCTGTCGCGCATCGCCCGCTTCGATGAAGGCAACGTGTTCCAGCAAAGCCTTGAGACCGATTTGCGCCGTGCGATCATCGCCACCGGCCTCGTCTCCAGCGTGACCGTCACCCCGCGCGAAACCCGCGCGCCGAAGGATGGGCAGCCGGGGGAAGTCGCGCTCGACGTCGCCTTCGAACGCGCACCCGTACGCACCATCGCGGGTGCGATCGGTTACGGGACCGAGGACGGCTTCAAGCTCGAAGGCCGGTGGGAACATCGCAACCTGTTCCCGCCCGAAGGCGCGCTGCGGCTGCGCGGCATCCTCGGCACGCGTGAGGCGCTGGCGAGCGTCGGCATCCGCCGCAACAATTTCCGCGGGCGCGATCAGGTGCTGACCGTTGACGTCTTCGGCAGCGACATCACCACGCAGGCGGTGGATTCGCGCGGCTTCGGAACGCGGGCCACGTTCGAGAAGGTGTCCAACATCCTGTTCCAGAAACCGCTCAGCTGGCAGATCGGCGGGGAACTGCTCTACACCGACGAACGTAACCGTACGGTGCGCGATGCGCCCGGCATCCCCCTGCCGCGCCGCGCCTTCCTAATCGGCGGGCTGTTCGGCAGCGTGACGCTGGATGGCAGCGACGATCTGCTCGACCCGTCGAGCGGCTACCGCGCCACGCTGTTCCTCGCGCCCGAAGCGTCACGTTCGGAAGGCAGTCAGTCCTTCTATCTGCGCTCGCAGGCCGATGCGAGTTACTACAAGTCGATCGGATCAACGGTACTCGCCACCCGAGTGCGGGCCGCGACGATTGTCGGCGCATCCTTTGATGATATTGCGCCCTCGCGCCGGCTCTATGCGGGCGGCGGCGGGTCGGTGCGCGGTTACGGCTTCCAGGGCGTCGGCCCGCGCAATGATCGCGGCGAATCGACCGGCGGTGCGTCGCTGCTCGAATTCTCGCTCGAAGCGCGGATCGAAACGCCGCTGTTAGATGGCGCGGTCGAAGTGGTGCCATTCTTCGATGCGGGAGCTGTAGGGCTGGGCAGCACGCCAGACTTCCGCTTCATTCGCTACGGTGCGGGCGTCGGCCTGCGCTACAAGACCACCTTCGGCCCGATCCGCGTCGACGTGGCGACCCCGATCAACCCGACCGAGTTCGATAGCCCGGTGGTGGTCTATGTCAGTCTGGGTCAGGCGTTCTGATGGCCGACACCGCAATCCCGCCAGACACCGCTCCTCCCTCGCAGCGGCCCCGCGCACGGCGTTGGGGCAAGCGGCTCGGCTGGGCGCTGGCGATTATCCTCGCGCCGTTCCTCCTCACCGCACTGTTTTTCTCCACCCCGATCGGAAAGCGCTTCATCGCTGACCAGATCGCGTCTGTAGCCCCGGCCTCGGGCCTGCGCTTCACGGTTGGGCGGATCGAGGGCGATCTCTACGGGCAGGCGGTGCTGCGCACTGTGGTGGTGAGCGATACCAAGGGCGCGTTTCTGACGATCCCGGTGGTGCGGCTCAACTGGCGGCCCTTGAACTGGCTGTGGACCGGGCTCGATATCCGCGAACTCACCGCGCAGCGTGGGCGGCTGACGCGCCTGCCAGAACTGCTGCCGGGCGATCCCGATGCGCCGCTGTTGCCCGATTTCGATATCCGGGTGGACAAGCTGGTGGTCGAGGATTTGGTGATCGCCAAAGGCGTCGCCACGCCGCAGGACGAGCGTGCCAATCTCACCGCACAGATCGACATTCGCCAAGGCCGCGCGCTGATCGACGCCAAGGCGCGGCTGGGGGCGCAGGATCGTATCACGCTGTTGCTCGATGCCGAGCCTGATGGAGACCGCTTCGAACTCGCCGGAGACGCCCGCGCACCTGCGGGCGGCGTGCTGGCCGGGCTGGCCGGGCTGGAGACGGGCTATGTGAGCCGGATCGTCGGCGATGGCACGTGGAAACGCTGGCGCGGTGCGGCAGCGGTGCGGCGCAGCGGCGCGGAGGGTGGACCGCCGCTCGCCGCTTTCCGCATCAGCAATGACGCAGGCACCTACGGCGTGCTCGGGCAATTGCGCGCGGGGCTGGGGGACGAGACTTTCACCGGCCGCGCGCTGGGCGAGACCCTGTCGCTGGCCGCCCGGTTCCAGCTCGAAAACAGCGTGATTGAGGGCCGCGCGGCCGCCGTCTCCCCGGCGCTCGATCTGCGGGCGGCGGGCGTCGTCAACCTCGCCGACAATGTGGTCGACGGCGCGCGGGTGCGCCTCGCCTTGCGCGATCCCGACCTGTTGGGTGAGACCGTGCGGATCGAGGGCGGACGGTTTGCCGCGAACCTGGTGGGCGCCTTCGATGACCTTGCGATCAAGCACGAGATTGCAGTGGCAAAACTCACCGCCTCCGGCGTCATCGCCACCGGGTTGGCGCAGGACGGCGCTGCGCGGTTTGATGGGACAGTGCTCAGCGTGCCGCTGGCGCTCACCGCCGAGCGGGTGACGACCGGCAATGCCTTTGCCGATCCCCGCCTTGTGAAGGGCCGCGCCAATGGCATGTTGACCTATGACACCGCCGCCCAGAAGCTCGCGATTGACCGCACCCAGATCGTCTTCCCAGGGCTTGAGGCGACTCTCGCCCTGCGCGGCGATATTGGCGCGGGGGCATATGCCATCGCCGGCCCGGCCTCTGCCAGCCGCCTCGCCATCGAAGGCGCGGGCGATGTCACCGCCAATGCCAAGATCCTTGCCAAGTTCGGACCCTCCATCCCGTGGAGCCTGCGCGCCAATCTGGCCGGCGTGCTGAGCCGGATCGGCAATGCCACCATCGTTAACCTTGCGGGTGAGCAGGTGCGCTTCAAGGGTGAGCTGGGCATGGGCGCGGGCCAGCCGATCGTCCTGCGCAACACTGTGATCACCTCACCCCGCCTCAATGCCAAGCTGGACAGCAGGGTTGTGACCGGCGGCGGCGTGACCCGCACCGTGCTCGCCGGTAGCGGGCGGCAGGCGGAGTATGGCCCCTTCACCTTCGACGCTGAAATCGCCGGGGACGGCCCACGCGCGGTGCTGGTGCTGGCCGATCCCTATCCCGCCGCTGGCCTGAAGGACGTCCGCATCGCGCTTGCCCCAAGCGAGCAGGGCTTCGGTCTGGACGTCGCAGGCGGATCGCTGCTTGGCCCGTTCGAAGGCGCGCTGCAATTGATCCTGCCCGCCAATGCTCCGACCCGCGTCATGATTGACCGGTTGGAGGTCTATCGCACCACCGTCACCGGCGAAGTGGTGCTGGCCGATGCGGGGCCTTCGGGCGATCTGCGCCTTGCGGGCGGCGGCGTGAACGGCACGGTCGCCTTCCGCCCGCAGCTGGGCGATGCAATCGGTTTCGCCGTCGATCTCGCCGCTCGCAATGCGCGCTTCGGCGGGGAAACCCCGATCAGCATCACCCGCGCCGATATTGCCGCGACCGGGCGTTATGACGACGGTAACACCAGTGTGGACGCCGATATTTCTGCTTCCGGGCTCGAATATGGCGGGTTGAGCCTCGCCAATCTCACCGCCAAGGCCGCCATCACCAATGGGCGCGGCAAGGTGACGGGCACGGTTGCCGGACGCCGGGCGGACCGCTTTGCGCTCAATTTCGACGCGGACGTTGCGCCGAACCAAATCGCGGCGGCTGCGCGCGGGCAATATGGCAACGCACAGATCACCATGCCGCGCCGCGCGGTGCTGACCGCGCTGGATGGCGGCGGGTGGAGTCTTGCTCCTTCGCAAGTCGGTTTCGCCGGCGGCTTTGCCATTGCACAAGGCACCTTCGGCGCTGGTGCGACCGAACTGCAAGTCAAGCTCGCCCGGATGCCGCTGCGGCTGCTTGATCTGGTGGGGGCCGATCTGGGCCTTGGCGGACGCCTGACCGGGGTGATCGATTACCGTCAAGAGGGCCGCGCCCCGCCGACCGCCACTGCGCGCGGGCGGATCGATCGCTTCAGCCGCGCCGGGCTGGTTTTGTCCTCCAAACCGATCAACGTGCTCGGTGTGGTCGACTTGTCGGCCGAGCGGATGACGGCGGCCGCGCGGCTGTTCGAGGGTGACGCACGGCGCGGCGATGTCGCGCTGCGGATCGATGGCTTGGCGCAGGATGGTGCGGTGACCGACCGGCTGATGCGCGGACGGCTCGGCGCGCGGCTGGCGTTTGACGGCGCGGCGGAGACCTTGTGGCGCCTCGCCGCAATCGAGGCGTTCGATCTCTCCGGCCCGTTGCGCATCGCCGCGCGGGCGACCGGCACGCTCGCCGATCCGCGTATCACCGGCACGCTCGCCAGCGATGACCTGACAGTCGAGAGCGCGCTCACCGGCACGCGGGTCACCAATGTCAGCGCACGCGGACGCTTTGCCGGATCGCGGCTGGAACTGGTCCGCTTTGCCGGAGCGACGGCGGGCCGCGCCTCGATCTGCGCGCGGCGGTGAAGGATGCGCGCCTGCTTGATGCCAATGGGCTTGAGGCGACGATCACCGGACCCTTGCGGATTGTCTCCAACGGGCTGGGCGGGACGATTGCCGGGCGCGTCAACATCAACCGCGCCCGCTGGGCGCTGGGCATCGCGGCCGAGGATGTCGCCCTGCCGCGCATCGCCACGCGCGAGATCAACGACGAGGACGGCCGCGCCCGCACGCAGGTTTCGGGCCGCGAGGCGTCGTGGCGCTACCTTGTCAACGCCAGTGCGCCCAACCGGGTCGCGGTCGAAGGCCTGGGGCTGGAGAGCGAGTGGGGCATCGACATCGCGCTGCGCGGCACGGTCGATGATCCGCGCATCGGCGGCACTGCCAAGCTGGTGCGCGGCGATTACACCTTTGCTGGCACCCGCTTCGAACTCACCCGCGGCCGCATCCTGTTCGACGTAGGTGAGCCGATCAACCCGCGGCTCGATGTGCTGGCTGAGACCGCGAAGAACGGCACCAATGTCGACATCGCGATCACCGGCAATGCCCAGTCGCCCAGTATCGCCTTCTCCAGCGATCCCGCGCTGCCGGAGGAGGAGATCCTCTCGCGGCTGCTGTTCGGCGGCTCGGTGACCTCTCTTTCAGCGACGGACGCGGTGCAGTTGGCGGCAGCACTGGCGGCCTTGCAAGGCGGGGGCGGCGGGCTCGATCCGATCGGCAGCTTGCGCCGGTCGATTGGGCTCGACCAGCTGCGGATCATCAGCGCTGATCCACTGATCGGACGCGGGACTGGCATTGCCATTGGCAAGAACATCACCCGCGACATCTACGTCGAGCTGGTGACCGACGGGCGCGGTTACAGCGCCACGCAGGTCGAGTATCGCATCACCAGCTGGCTCGCGCTGCTGGGCACGGTCTCGACCATCGGGCGCGATTCGGTGCTGGTACAGGTCAGCCGGGACTACTGACGGTAGAGTTCGGCCTCTGCCGCGCGGCGGCGCACCAAGCCTTTGAGCACCCTCCCTCCCGCTCGGTTCCAGCGAGCGAATTCCCGCGCGGCGCCCTGATGATCGCCAGCGATGTGCTTCTGCGTCAGCGTAGCGCGGGCAATCGCGCCGGTGTTGTAGTGGAAGCTGACCAGCGCATCGAACTGCACCTGCGACGTGGGGGCGGTGCCAATCGCAGCGGCGACCTCTGCGGCGTAGCGCTTGAGGTCGTGCTCCAGCCGCGCGTCACACTGGCTTTGCGTCCAGCACGTGCCGGGGCCGATGGACCCGCCGCCAAAGCCGTCCCGCCCGGTCGCGCCCCAACCGATGGTCCATGGCGCGCCGCCGGTGCCGGGATCGGGATAGGCTTCGATCATGCCATCCGCTCGCCGCCGGGCGCAGCCTTCGAACCGCTTGATCAGCGCGATCCCCGCAGGCCCGATGAAGCGGGTTGGCGGCGTGTTGGAGACACATGAGACACTGTCCAGAAACAGAAAATCCGGTGCCTCGGGCGGGGTTGCCACGGCAGCGGCGGGCGGCGCGGTGTCCGCCGTGCGGGACGGGCCCAGCAGAAGGCGAAGGAAGGCGAGCAGCGGGGAGGGGGCTTGGTGCAGCATGGCAGGATACCTCGACGGTTGAACCAAAAAGCGAGGCACAGGCATTGAGCACAATCGGGCTGAGTAGGAAAACGGCAAAACCGGGTACGGACCGCAGCGCTTGTAAAGAGCTCTTGACTGACAAGAACTCTTGTCTGTAAAGAGCTCTTGTCAGGGTCAGGGCGAGTCGCAACCCATCGCACGAAACCGCCAAAGCCCCTCAACAACTCGCCGGTCAGGACCAACGTGGAAAATCGTCTGAAGCATTACCGCGAAGCGCAAGGCTGGAGCCAGGGCGAGCTTGCCCGCCGGCTCGGCGTTTCGCGGCAGACGATCAACGCGGTTGAGACCGACAAATATGATCCCTCACTGCCACTGGCGCTGCGCATGGCGCGGCTGTTCGCGGTGGGGGTGCCGGAGCTGTTCATCGATCACTGGGAGCCTGAAGCGTGATGACCGATAACCAAACGTCCTCCACCCCCCGCTGGGTGCGCAAGCTGCTGATCCCGGCCTTGATCGGCGGCGTCGCGGGCTTTGCCGCGAGCGCGGGGATGATGGAATTCATCGACAGCTCGGCAGTCGGCGGGTTGGGCCTGTCGGCCACGGTCGCGGCGCTGGTGGGCATAGTCTATGTCGTGATCGGGTTCGGCGTCGCCTTCGGCAGCGCCAGTCCGCAGGTCGGCGCGAAGTTTCTCAATGTCGAGGATGCCGATGAGCTGCGCGAACAGAAAAAGGTGCTCGGCCTGTCCGGGGTGGCAATGCTCGTTTGGGGCGTGGCGCTGGTCGCACTTGCACTGGCGGCGCCCGATGGGCCGGTGCCGCAAGCGGTTGCCCTTGCCGTTGGGCTGGCCGGGCTGGGGATCGGGACAGGGCTGTCGATCCAGGTCTACCGCGCTTCGGACGAGCTGATGCTGGCGGTCAATCTCGAAGGCGGAGCCCTCAGCTATGGGCTGGTCTTCGCGGTGGTGGGCGGCTGGGCGATGCTGGCGCACCTCGGCTATACCGCTGCCCCCGCGCCGCTCGATCTGCTGAGCCTGTTCTATGTGCTGGTGCTGGTGGCGAGCTTCATTGCCATCGGCCGGCGCGGGATGCTGACCATCCGCTGACCTCGCGCGGTTTTTGTTTCTGCCCCACAGATCAGAAGCGGTAGGTCGCCGTGCCGCGGTACACCTGCGCATCGGCATTGTCGCGGCCGATGGTGGTGTCAGCCCCGACCGTCAGTTGGAGCGGGCCGTTGCCCACCGTCGCGCTGACCCCGACTTCTCCCCAGGTATGGTCAGCCGTGTCCAGCACGAAACCCGCATTCGGTCCGATGCCTGAGGCGAAGTTGGCCGCCAGCAGTTGCGGGCCATCCTCGAACTCCCACACCAGCTGGGCGTTGGCGTTGATCGCGACACCCTTGCCAAGCTTTTCGTAATCGAAGCCGAAGCGCGCCTGCTTGCTCTCGAACTTTTCGCGCGCCACTGCGAGGCCAAGGGTCCCGCCGGTCTCTCGCACGGTGCCAAGGCTGACGCTGGCAATCCGGCCCTCGATGCCCGGCGACAATGTGCCGATGCTGCTCGTGAGGTCATAGGAGATGCCGAGCGCGCCCGAGACCAGCAGATCGTCCGAGGAGGACTCGAGCGTCTGCGTTGCGCCCAGGAACTGCACGGTGCGCCGGGTGTCGAAGCCCATGCTGCCCATGCTGAACTGGCCGTCAATCACCGGCCCGCCTTCGAAGGCATGGCGCAGGTAGAGCGAGGCGGCGTAGGTCTCACTGTCCAAGCGCTGACCGAGCGGAACGTTGGCTTCGAGCGCGTGGTAGGAGCCTGACAGGCCGACCATCGTGTTGTCGCCGGGGTAGAACTCGATCCCACCCGCGATGAAGTAGCCGGAGAGATCGGCCTGCTGGTTGAAGCCGGGCAGGCTGTCGGCATTCGCGGTGACGTAGCCGCCTGAAAGGAACACGCCGACATTTTCCGGCAGGCTCGTCTCGGTCATTTCGGTGGCTTCGCCGCCGTCCTGCATCGCCATCAGCGCGCCGCCGAGCGGTTGGCCCACTGGGGCAAGGCTCATCTGCGCCAGATCAAGCGGACGCCCGGTGACAGCGACCTTGCCGCCAGCCCGTGACTTGTCTGCTTCCCGCAGACGCGCGGCGTTGACATTCTGGAGCAGGTTGACCGACTGGGCCGAGAGCGAGCGCACCGCTTGCTCGTTTACCGGCGCGAGGCCCGTGAAGGTGCTGCGGATCGTATCGACCGAGGCGAAGTCGAGGTCATAAAGGCTCTCCAGCGATGCGTTCGAGCGGTTCTGGTCGAGCAGCTGCGCGTAGCCGGCCTGTGTCGGATCATTGCTGTCGATCACCGTATTGTAGCTCGCCGTGCTGAACTCCATCAGCACCGCATTGGGCTGATAGATGAAGCGCTGGCTGATGATCGCCGAGATCGAACGGGGGGTGAAGGTGCCGGTCACGCCGCCGGTGCCAGTGACGATGGTGTAGCGCTCGCCATTGCCGTTGACCCGTCCGATCACAGGGGAGCTGGTGTTCACGACCCCGCCCACATTGGCCATGCCGGTGACAGCGAGCCGGTCGGATACGGCGCTGGTGCCGAGGTCGACATTGAACTGCGCGCCCGACGACATCACCAGATTGCCGTCAATCGTCAGCGTGCCGATGGTGCCCATCGTACCGGGCGAGAGCACACCCGTCACGCTGGTCAGGAACGGCGCGGTGACCGTGGCGGTGCCTTCGACCATCCCCGCAAACAGTGTGTAATCGCCGACCGAGGAGATGCCGCCATTGACGTTCACGCGCCCGCCGAACTGGTTGATGTCGATCAGCGAGGTGAGATTGCCCGCCGCAGTGACCGTCAGCCCGGCATTGCCGCGCACGGTCAGCTGGTCGATGGTAACGTCGCTGCTGAGTGTGGTGTTGCCTTCCTGGCTGAGGGTGACGTCGTAGTAGCGCGGATCAACACGCAAGGTTGGGGTGGTCACGGCGTCGATATTGGTCGGTACGAAGCCGCTCGCACCCGGCAGGCCATTGGCCAGCGTGGGGGCGGGCAGGGTGCCTGTGGTCGCAAAGGATTCGCCGGTCGCAAGATCGGTGCAGAAGTCGTCGGGATTGCCAAACGCACGGCAGATCGCGCCGAAATCGCCGTCGGTTCCGTCAGGGCCGAGTTGCGGCGAGGTGGGGAGGCCATTCACCACCTGGCCCTGCGGATTGATCACGCGGTACATCGGGTCGAGCTGCGTGACCCAATGGTTGCCGTCTTCCCAGTTCCCGTTGCCCGCCTTGGCGGCGACATAGCGGTAGGGGTTATTTGCGGTGATATATTGCCAGTAGAGCGACAGCGGCTGGAAGAAGCTCGGGGTGCCGAGCGAGCTGAACGGCTGGCTAGCGCCGAAGAAGCGCGAACCGCCTGACAATACGCCGATCACCAGATCTTCGTTGGACAGGGTGTTGTTGGCCGCATCAAGGATCAGCGGGCCGCCCGAATCCCCACCCGCAGTGATGCCTTCGTTGGGAAGGGCATCGTCACGATAGACGTTGAAGTCGCGCTCGAAGTCACGGTCCTGCGAATCGAAGTCGATCTGGTAAAGGTTCTGCGGGAAGGTCGGCGGATTGGGGCCGATGATGACGTTGTCGCGATCATCGAGCGAGAAGAAGCCGCCCAACATGTTCTCGGCCGCGCGGCGGCGCCAGTCGATACCGAGCACGGCGCCCTGCACAGCGTTACCGGTGGCGCCGTAGCCGACGATGTTCACGTGATAGCCGGTGCCGCGCGCCGGATCGCTGATCGTGGGCGCGGGCAGGGTGCTGAACAGCAGCGCCCAGGTCGGTATGCCGGCCGCCGGCGTGTCGAGGCTGGCGAGCGCGATGTCGGCCTCGATGAAACCAAGGCCGAAGGCGTCCTGAGTCGAACGCGGATTCCAGACGATGCGGTTGACGTTGAACACCGCCAGATCGGGATTGCTGGCGAAGTTATTGGCAAACCAGTTCTGGAAGCCCGGCAGCGCGTTGACGTTGAACGACCATGCGGCCGGGACACCGTCGACATTATACTGCTCATCGGGGATGTCATTCACGCAGTGCGCCGCGAACAGCACGGTGCGCGGGTTGATCAGCGAGCCTGTGCACACGAAGCCGTCAGCGCGGAAAAACATGCCGACCCCGCGGTAATCGTCCGCGTTGTCAACGATATCGGCGGGGGTCTTGTCTTCGTTCGGCACAACGGCCAACGCGGGGGCGGTGGCTGCCATCATCGCGAAGGCGGCACAGGCCGTGTCTGTCAGCAGTCGGCGGTTGAGGGGCATCGGAAAGCGCAAGCGGGTGTTTCCTCAAAGCGGCAGGCCGAACCGCCGAATGCACCTTCGTTATCGCAATAAGATATTATTACAATTGCATTTTCGTCTGACGGCAGGGCGTTGCGCCAATGCCTCAACGGGTCGCAAGGAACAGCGTATAGGCGACATAGAGCACCACCAGCACGCCGCCCTCGATCCGCGTAAGCCGCCAGCCACTGCGCAATTGTGCGAGGAGCAGCAGCGTCACTCCAAGCATTACCCAGATATCGAAACTGGCGATCTCGGCTGGCACTTCGATCGGCTTGATGACGGCGGTGATCCCGAGGATCCCGAGGACATTGTAGATGTTTGAGCCGACGATATTGCCGAGTGCGACGTCCTCGTGCTTGCGCAGGACGGCGATCACGCAGGCAATCAGTTCGGGCAAGCTGGTGCCGACTGCGACCACGGTGAGGCCGATGACGCTCTCCGAAACGCCGGCAGCGCTCGCCAGCACAGTTGCGCCGTCGACCAGCAGGCCTGCGCCAATGATCGCGGCGGCAAGCCCCGCCACGATCATGCCGCCAAGGATCACCGGGCCGGTGTCGGGCGGTACGGGGCGATCTTCGGCCTCGGCCTCGTGGCGCGCGCCCTCGGGGCAGGGCGCCGCGCTTTCGGACTTGTAGGCCCACCAGACATAGCCGACGAGGCAGGCGATCAATCCAAGGCCGACCAAAGGCCCGATGACGCCAAGCATCACCGCGCCGGTGCACAGCAGCGCCGATCCGCCCAGCGCAATCGCATCGCGCTGAAATGCCGCCGGATTGACATTCAGCGGCAGAATTACCGCCGAAAGGCCGAGGATGAACAGGATGTTCGCGATGTTCGATCCCACGACATTGCCGATCGCGATGCCCGGTGATCCGGCCAGCGCTGCCTGCACGCTCGTCGCCAGTTCCGGGGTCGAGGTGCCGAAGCCGACGATCGTCAGCCCCGCCAGCAACGGCGAAATGCCGAGCCGCGCCGCCATGCCGACTGCGCCGCGCACCAGCAATTCGCCGCCCAGCGCGAGCAGGACAAGGCCACCAGCCACCAGCAGGATCGAGTTGGTCATAAAGGCCTCGGATGGTTGAAATCGCCCCAATCCTAGCCGTTTAGGGCGGGCAGGTGAAGCAGGACAGGCCCGGTTCTGCACGGACGTCTGGCAGCCCCGGCACGGGCGCAGCATGGCCTCTTCGCAGACAATTGTCAGACTGATGGCGTGATGCTAAATCTGCAACCTGGGTCGTTTGGCACGTCGGGGGGGCGTGATGGACGGATATGACCTTGACCGGCGCACGGTGCTGCAAGGCAGCCTTGGCGCTTTGGGAGTGATGGCAGGGGGCGGTCTGGCCGCCCCGGCGCGGGCAGCGGACACGATGGTGCCGCTGGGTGCCATGAGCCTCAAGAATTATCATCAGGTGATGGCCAAGGTGCTGGCCCGGACCGACCGGATCGCGGTACCATCTTTTCGCTTTGGCCTCGTCATGCGCAACGGCATGGGCGCGAGCGGCGGTTCTGGCGCGAGCTCGGTGGATCTGAAAGCGGATCTGGTCGGGGTCGATGTGGAGATGATGCGCCAGTTGGCCCATCTGGCCTTCAGCGACTTCATCGAACGGCTGCGTGCCACAGGCCGCACTGTGCTCGGCTGGAACGAGATTTCGGGCACCGAGGGCTATCAGAAACTCGAACCGACGACCGATCCCTTCGTCAAGAAGCCCTTTGCGGATTCGCGGACAGTAGCGGTGGTCAGCCCGGAATATCTGCCGCTGCTCACAATCGGGCCGGAAGCACCGCTGTCTGATCGTTCGCCGTTCAATCTCAAGAATGCGCGTGCATTGAACGCCATGTCCGCCGCACTCAAATGCCTGGTGATGATCCCCAGCCTGGTGATGGACTTTGCCGCGCTCACCGGCAGCGGGCACCGGGTCTATGGCGCGGGCGCGATTGTCGGGATCCAGCCGGGGCTGTTTCTGGTGCCGGGGTTCACCCATTGCAATTTCTACCACGCCAAGATCGCTCTGGCGGGCGAGGGCGGCCGGTTGATCCTCGAAGACCGTGTCGCGGTGGGGCAGGCGGGTGAGCTGGTGCAGACCGGCAGCTACAACAACCGCGACGAGATCGAGCAATGGAACACCTATGTCCGCAGCAACGCGTGGTGGACCGAGCCGAACATGGCTGCGCCTGACCGCCCGACCTCGGCTTACGATTTTTCAAGCTACCAGTACCGGATCGATCCCGGATTGCTGCAAACAGCCGTGATGGACGCTGCGCGCGCGACGCACGGGCTTTACATGGGGGTGATCAATGCCAATCGTCCGGCCTAGCCTCGTTGCAGCAATGCTGGCGCTGACCGCGCCGGCGGCCGCGCAAACCAATCCGCTGGCTGGCGATACGCAGGCCCCGCAAACAGCCGCGGCGACCGATGCTTTGGGCGGCGTGATTGTCCCGTCCAAAGAGCGTGGCCAGTTGCACCCCGATCCCGCATTGGCCGACACTGGCGGCGTCGTGTTTGCCGATGACCTGGGGTGGTATCGCTTCACCATGGCCGATGGCGGCACGACCAGCCTTGATGGCACCATGCGCAAGTTCGAATTTCCGGCCGGGACAATCCCCACCACCTGCTTTGCAGTGCGGGTGCCTGACACGTCCTTCGGCGAGTTTTCCTTCGGCCAGATCCAGGCAGAGCTGGAGACCCTCTACACGCCGTTCGATCCCCTGATTGTCGAGGCGGGTTTCACGATCGATGATCGCAAGACGCTGGTGCTGGATGCCGCCGGACAGCGCACGGCATCGCCGTTCAAGCTGCTCGGCTGGGATTCCCGCAACGCCGATGGCTTGAGGGTCACATGGAGCATGATGCCTTCGCCCGTGGGGCAATTGCTGTTTGCCTGTTCCGGCGCCGATCCGGGCCACCATCGCGAAGTGATCCAGCGCTACCTGCGGATCGGATCGGGCATGACTTCACCGCCCTGATCCCGAAACGACCCTGACCCCGAAACAACAAGGCCCGGGACATTGCCCGGGCCTTGTGCTTTGCGATGAAGGGCAGGCCCGGTGCTGACGCATCCGGGCCTGCGTGCTTCTTACATCGAGTAATACATATCGTATTCGACCGGGCACGGGGTGGTTTCGGTGCGGATCACCTCTTCCCATTTCAGCTCGGCATAGGCGTCGATCTGGTCTTTGGTGAACACGTCACCCTTGATCAGGAATTCATAATCCGCCGCGAGGCTGTCCAGCGCTTCACGGAGCGAACCGCACACGGTCGGCACTTCGGCGAGTTCGGCCGGCGGCAGATCGTAGAGGTTCTTGTCCATTGCCTCGCCCGGGTGGATCTTGTTCTCGATCCCGTCGAGCCCAGCCATCAGCAGCGCCGAATAGCACAGGTAGGGGTTGGCCATCGCGTCGGGGAAGCGGAATTCCACGCGCTTGGCCTTGTCGCCCGTTCCGTAAGGAATGCGGCACGACGCCGAGCGGTTACGCGCCGAATAGGCCAGCAGCACCGGCGCTTCGAAGCCCGGCACCAGACGCTTGTAGCTGTTGGTGGTCGGGTTGGTGAAGGCGTTCAGCGCCTTGGCATGCTTGATCACGCCGCCGATGAAGTAGAGGCACATTTCCGACAGACCGGCATACTCATTGCCGGCAAACATCGGCTTGCCATCTTTCCAGATCGAGATGTGGGTGTGCATCCCCGAGCCGTTATCGGCCTTGATCGGCTTGGGCATGAAGGTCGCGGTCTTGCCGTAAGCATGGGCGACCTGATGCACGACATACTTGTAGATCTGCATGCGGTCAGCGGTCTGCACCAGCTTGCCGAAGGTCAGGCCCAGCTCGTGCTGAGCGGCGGCGACTTCGTGGTGGTGCTTGTCGCAGGGCAGGCCCATTTCGAGCATGGTCGAGACCATCTCGGCGCGGATGTCGACAGCGGAATCGACCGGCGCAACCGGGAAGTAACCGCCCTTGGCACGCGGGCGGTGGCCCATGTTGCCGTTCTCGTATTCCTTGCTGGTGTTACCCGGCAGTTCGATATCGTCGATCGCGAAGCCCGATCCGGCGTAGCCGTCTTCGAAGCGCACATCGTCGAACATGAAGAATTCGGCTTCGGGGCCGACATAGACGGTGTCACCGATGCCGGTCGACTGGAGGTAGGCTTCGGCGCGCTTGGCCGTGGTGCGCGGATCGCGGCTGTACCATTCGCCCGTCGAAGGCTCGACGATGTCGCAGTTGATGATCAGCATCGGCGTGGCGCTGAAGGGATCGATCCACGTTTCGCTGAGATCGGGCTTCAGAATCATGTCAGATTCGTTGATGACCTTCCAGCCGGCGATCGACGAACCGTCGAACATCAAGCCGTCCTCAAGCTCGTCTTCGCCCAGGATGCCGGCGACCATGGTGAGGTGCTGCCACTTGCCCTTGGGGTCAGTGAAGCGCAGATCGACCCACTCGATTTCCTCGTCCTTGATCAGCTTCAGGACGTCTTTTGCTTTCGACATTTGTGTAGTGCCTCCGATATAAATTCAGGCCGGCCCGCCGGTGTGGCTGGGCAGGAGAGGGTGGAAAATCAGATCGCGTCGTCGTTGGTTTCGCCGGTGCGGATGCGCAGCGCGCTTTCGATCGGGGTGACGAAAATCTTGCCGTCACCGATCCGCCCGGTCTGCGCGGCGGCGGCAATCGCCTCAACCACACGCTCGGCCTGATCGTCGGCGACGACCACTTCGAGCTTCACCTTGGGCAGGAAGTCGACGACATATTCGGCGCCGCGATAGAGTTCGGTATGGCCCTTCTGGCGCCCGAAACCCTTGGCTTCGGTGACGGTGATACCGGACACGCCAATTTCATGCAGCGCCTCCTTCACTTCGTCGAGTTTGAAGGGTTTGATGATCGCTTCGATCTTTTTCACGTCGTCCCCATCCGCGCTTGGCTGATTTGCTGACAGATTCTTAACAAGAACCGTGCCAAGCTCTAAGGTGGTGGCTGCGAACGATCCTTGCCGCTTGAAGACTCAAGGGTAGGGATGTCTTTCGCCGATGACCTGCGGTTAGCAAGATTATGGTGCACTGCGCAATGGTGCACAGCATCTGACCGGGGGTTGCCTAAATTTTAAGCAAGAGTGCGCGTCGTCAGAGGCGCAAGCCGGTGGTCTCGGGCAGGCCGCACATAATGTTGAGGTTCTGGATCGCGGCCCCCGATGCGCCTTTGCCAAGGTTGTCGAGCCGGGCGATCAAGCGGGCCTGCGCGCCGTCGGCCGAACCGCAGACGTGAAGCGTCAGGCCGTCCCACGGCGCGGCGGATTTCAGCAGCAGCAACTCACCGGGAACCGGATCGAGCGGCGCGACCGCGACAAACGGGCTGTCCGAATAATACGCCGCCAGCGCCGCGTGAAGTGCAGCAGGCGAGGGGCGGCCGGGAAGCGCGGCGAGCGGCAGCGGGACATCGACCACCATGCCCCGGTGCGCCGGGATCACGCTCGGTGAGAATACCGGCGCGTGGGTAAGGCCCGCATAGGCCTGCATCTCGGCCAGGTGCTTGTGGCCCATCTGAAGGCCATAGGCGCGAAACGCGATGTCGGTGTCCTCTTCGAACCGAGCAATCAGCGCGTTGCCGCCGCCCGAGTAGCCGCTGACCGCGTTGACGGTGTAGGGCCAGTCGGCAGGGAGCAGCCCTACGCGCACCAGCGGGACGACCAGCGCGAGGAAGCCGGTGGGGTAGCACCCCGGGTTGCTCACGAATTGGGCATTGGCGATTTTGGCGTGCCCGATCAGCTCGGGAAAGCCATAGGTCCAGCCGTCCGCCACGCGGTGCGCGCTGGAAGCGTCGATGATGCGCGTGTTCGCCCCCTCGGCAAGCGTCACCGCGTCCTTTGCTGCATCGTCGGGCAGGCAGAGGATCGCGATATCGGCGGCATGGAGCGCGTCGCGGCGGGCGCTCTCGTCCTTGCGCTGGGCGTCGTCCAGCGCCAGCAGCTCGAATTCGCCGCGACCCTGCAACCGCTCACGGATTTCCAACCCGGTGGTGCCTGCCGCACCGTCGATGAACAGGCGGATCGCCACCGCCTCAGGCTTCTTCGGGAGCGAGTTCGCTCGCCCGGCACCAGCCGCTTGGCCCTTGCGGACCCGGGCAGCCCCACACCCATTCGCCCGCTAGGTCGAGCAGTTCGAACCGGGTGCCGGGGGCGAGTTGCGCGAACACCTCGGCGTCACCGCGCGGGTTCAGCCTGAGACCGGCCCCGGCTGCGCCCACAGTATGGACATGCGGGATCACGTAGTGCGCAGCGAGGTGGGTGCCCGCCAGCGCCATATGCGCCAGATCGCCGCGCAGCGGCAGCGTGCCGGGCGCAGGCTTTTCAACCGGGCCCTTCAGACCCAGCACGCCGGCCGGCACTGCGTATTCCGAATTGTCGCGAGCCGCGCCGTTCATCTGCGTTCCGTTGGCCTTTGCCGGTAGAGCCGTGCGTTGCCCCGCTTCGGCGTGGCAGGGCCGTTAGCGGCAAGTCGCCTCTGGAGCAAGCTCAGGTGCCGTACCGGGCGCGGAGCGCGTGCCACGATGCGCGCAGCCCCAACCCGCGCCCACCGCGTGCGCGTCCGGGCTTGGGTGCGGGGGTCCAGGCAAAGGTGTCGAAATGCACCCAGTCCAGCCCCTCTCCCACGAAGCGGTCGAGGAACAGTCCGGCGACGCTGGCGCCCGCAAAGGGGTTGCTCGCCGAGTTCGCCATGTCGGCAACATCGGAGGCAAGATATTCGCGGTAAGCTTCGTGCAGCGGCAGGCGCCAACCGGCGTCGTCATTGGCCTTGCCGGCCGCAAGGAAGGCCTCCGCCGTCTCGTCACGCCGCGCCATCAGCGCGGGCAGATCAGGGCCGAGCGCCACCCGCGCCGCGCCCGTCAGGGTGGCGAAATCGACGATCAGATCAGGGTTCTCCTCGGACGCGCGGGTCAGCGCATCGCCGAGGATCAAGCGGCCCTCGGCATCGGTGTTGTCGATCTCGACCGTCAGCCCCTTGCGGCTGGCGAGCACATCGCCCGGGCGGAAGGCGCCGCCGGAGATGGCGTTTTCGACAGCGGGGATCAGCAGATGCAGCCGCACCTTCAGCCGCGTGCCCATGATCAACCCGGCCAGCGCCAGCGCGTGGGCTGCGCCGCCCATGTCCTTCTTCATCAGGCGCATCCCGGCGCCCGGCTTGATGTTGAGGCCGCCGCTATCAAAGCACACGCCCTTGCCGACCACCGCCAGCACCGGGTGCTTGGGATCGCCCCAGACGAGGTGCATCAGCCGCGGCGCATGGTGACGCGATGCCGCCCGGCCGACCGCGTGCACCATCGGATAGCCCCGTTCCAGCGCATCACCGCGCACCACGGTCAGCTCCGCCTTGTGCCCCTTGGCGAGCTTCTCGCATTCGGCCTCCAGCGCGGCTGGGCCCATGTCCTCAGGCGGCGCATTGACCAGATCGCGCACCATGCATTCGGCCTGTGCTTCAGCGAGATAACCGTCGATCTGCCCCACCTGCCCGGTCAGGAGCACGCGCGGGCCCGGTCCCTTGTCCTCGCTCTTGTAGCGGGAGAAACGGTATTGCCCCGTAACCCACCCGAACATTGCCGGGCCGGGGTCTCCGGTGGCCACCCGGTACACACCCTCGGGCAGTTCCTCGGCGAGCTTGGCGAGGCACCAGCTCGACAGGCTTTCAGGGTTCGCCACCCCGCTGACCACGAACCACGAATCCCCCTCAGGAATGATCGCATATTGATACCCGCCGCCTTCGAATTTCTGCGCGGCGAGGCTCGCGCGCTGGCCTGCGGTGAGGGCTTTGGCAAAGGCTTCGAAGCCGTCCTTGTTCACCAGATGAATGGCAATCGCATCCTCGCCGCGGTCGGGCCGGATCAGTGCTTTGGGTTCGCTCATTCCCGTTCCATAATCGTGAGCACGCCGATGTCACCAGCAGATTCGGCGCGGGGGAGGGAATGCACCGATGAGTGTTCGTCAAATGTTCCAGCTGAAATATCAGCCACTCGCCAATAACCGTGCAACGACTGGGCAACGGATGGGTACTGGCGCGCGGCTGGCGCGGCTGTTGCTGGCGACTACGGTGCTGGCTGTGCCCGCCGCCGCGCAGGAGGCCGAGCCCGAGCCGCTGCCGCCGGGCACGGTGTCGTTCAAGGATGAAGAAGTGCGGGATGAGGCCGAGCGTGACTTCTCCTACACCTGGCCCGCCGAAGTCGCCGCAGTTCCCGCGCTCGTCCGCCGCTTCACCGCTGACCGGACCGAAATGCTCGCCGACCAGAAGGCCGATTTCGCCGAAGGCCTGAGCTATGCCAATGCCGAGGGCTGCTTCGGCTGCAACCGCTCGATCGACAAGAGCTGGTCGGTGGTCACCGATGTCCCGCGCTATCTGGTGCTATCCGGGGCCTTCTACGTCTATTCGGGCGGCGCGCATGGCAACACGGGCTACGAAACGCTGGTGTGGGACCGGCAGGCGAGGAAAGCCTTTGATTCCAAGACAATGTTCCGGTCATCTAAGGCTTTGCAGGAGGCGCTCGGCGATCCGTGGTGCAAGGCGCTGAAGGCGGAGCGGAATCAGCGGCTGGGTGAGGAATACGGCGACGATTCCGTCTTTCCCTGCCCGCCGATTTCCGATCTGGAGGTGCAGCCCACCTCGTCCGACGGCAAGAGCTTCGACGGACTCGAACTGCTGGCCGAACCCTATGTCGCAGGCTCCTATGCCGAGGGTATTTACCAGGTGACGCTGCCGGTCACGCCCGCGGTAATCGCGGTGGTCAAGCCACGTTACAGGGCGGCTTTTGCGCCGGGAAAGTAGCTTTTTGGCGCGGCCCTCGCTATGTAGGCCCCATGCACGAATATCAACTTGTCGACGGCGACCAGACCGTCCTTCGCGATGGCACCATCAAACTGCATGGGCCGGATGGCTTTGACGCGATGCGCAAGGCCGGGCGGCTCGCCGCCGAAATCCTCGACGCCTGCGCCGATCTGGTGCGCCCCGGCGTCACCACCGGAAGCATCGATGATGCCGTTCGCGGCATGATGCTGGATGCGGGCGCGGTGCCAGCTACGCTGGGCTATCGCGGCTATGCGCACTCGTCCTGCATCTCGATCAACCATGTGATCTGCCACGGTATTCCGGGCGACAAGATGCTGAAGGATGGCGACATCCTCAACATCGACGTCACCCCGCTTGTGGATGGCTGGCATGGCGATACGTCGCGGATGTTCTACGCGGGCGAGCCTTCGCTGAAGGCGAAAAAGTTGGTCGAAGTGACCTATGAATGCCTGATGCTCGGCATCGCGGCGGCCCAGCCCGGCGCGCGGCTGGGCGATATCGGCGCGGCAATTGAAGCGCACGCGAACCAGTTCCGCTACGGCGTGGTACGCGAATTCTGCGGGCATGGCCTCGGCCGCCTGTTCCACGACGCGCCCGAGGTGGTCCATGCGGCCAAGGCTGGGACGGGGCCGGAGCTGAAGCCGGGGATGTTCTTCACCATCGAACCGATGATCAACCTCGGCAAGCCCTGGGCCAAGGTGCTGGGCGATGGGTGGACGGCGGTGACGCGGGACAAGAGCCTGTCGGCGCAGTTTGAACACTCGATCGCGATCACCGAAACGGGCAACGAGATTTTTACGAAGAGCCCGACCGGGCGGGATTGCCCGCCTTACGCGTAGTTCCCCGTCCCGGGCTTGACCCGGAACCCCGCTTTTTTCGCGGAGAATAGCGGGGCCCCGGATCAAGTCCGGGGTGGGGTATTGATCATCAGTTTAATTGACCGAACAGATCGTCCCAATCCGGGTTTTCCTTCTCGATCAGCGCGAATTTCCACTCGCGATGCCAGCGTTTCAAACGTCGTTCGTGATGCTTGGCATCGACGATGCTCTCTGCTCGCTCAGCCCACACCAGCCGCGTCAGTCCATGCTCGTCGCAGAACTCTGATCCGCGTCCTTCACGGTGTTCGTACATGCGTTGTGCGAGATCGGTGGTTGATCCGACATACAAGGTTCCGCGATAGCGATTGGTCATAATGTAGACCCAGCCGCCTCGTGTTTCTCTTTGCATTGAGGCGGTTATGAAGAAGCGGGGTCCCGGGTCAAGCCCGGGATGGGGTGCTTGATGTTATTCCCCGTCCCGGACCTGAGCCGGGACCCAGCTTGCTTTGAACTACAAAAACAACACCGCCAACACCCCGACCATCACCACCACCAGCCCAACCGAGAACCCCAGCATCGCCAACACCGGCTTGGTCACACGCCCGTGCAGCACCCAATCATACGCGCAAGCAATCGCAATCGTGATCGGCGGCTGCACTGCAATCGCGACCGGATCGGGCAGGCCGAGGACCTGCACCACGCGGGCATAGGCAGGGGTCATCAGCGCTAGCGTTGCGATCAGCATCGCTTGGCGGTGCGCGGCAATGTCGCGGCGGCGGGCGAAATGCAGGGCGGCGAAATAGAGCGGCAGGAAGGTCGCGAAGGCGGCGAGGTTCACCACTGTCACCTCGGGGCGGCCAAGCTCCAGCCCGATGCGCCACGAAATCACCGACCCGCTCACCAGCATCGCGCCCACCAGTGCAATCGAGGCGCGGCCCGTGGCGCGGTGGGAGGCCAGCTTAAACCGCGCGGCGGCGAAGGCTTGGGTGGCGAGCAGGCCGAGCCAAGCGACCATGCTCACCGCGTGGAACACCACAATCGGCGTGTAGCGCGCCTGCACCTCAGGGTGCGCCGCCGCCTTGAGCGCGAAGGCGAACAGCGTGAAGCCCAGCAGCCCCATCGCTATATTGCCCATCAACTCATTCGCGCGAACGTGGCTTTCTGGCGCTCTCACTAATTCTCCCTTGCCGCCCGGATCGCGGCTCCGGCGGCAAACGGAGCGAGTGCCACCAGCGCGAGGCTTATGGCTCCAACGAAGCCGAGGCTCACTTGATCCTGACGGGCGAGTGCACCGGCACCGAAAATCAGGATGGGGAGGGCGAGGGGGATCAAGAGCAGGCCGGACAGCGCCGCGCCTGCGCGTAGGGAAGCGGTGAGGGCGGCGATCATCAGCCCGATAGCGGCCAGCCCCGGCGTGCCAGCGATAAGCCCCAGCAGCAGGATCTCGAACGTCTCGCCCTCGATCTTCAGCAGCGCGGCCGCCGGAAAGGTCGCCAGCACCAGCGGTGGGCCGAAGCTCAGCCAATGGGCGATCAGGCGCACCGCCATCATCGCCTCGTCCGCCATGCCGCGAAGGCGCAATTGGTCGAAGAAGCCTAGCTCGATATCCCGCGCCACCAGCTTCTCCAGCGGCAGGATCGCGGCCAACAGCGCCGCAATCCACACCACCCCGCCGCCAGTCTTGGCGAGGATGTTGGCATCCGGCCCGACCGCGAAGGGAAATAGCATGGCGACGGCGACGAAGAACACCACCGGCAGCGCGGCGCCGCTTCCGGTGAAGGGGAAGAACTGCGCGAGATCACGCCGCAGGAGCTGCATCAGCATCAAGCGTCCGCCTCGGCTGGCGTGGGCGCAAAGTCCTCGATTGCGAAGGCGGTCATCCCCGGCACATCGAGCGGCTGGTGCGAGGCGATCAGCGCGATGCCTCCCCCGTCACAATGCTCGCGCACCAGCCTGCTGACCAGCGCCTGCGAAGCGGTGTCGAGGCCCGAGAGCGGCTCGTCCAGCAGCCACACCGGCGCGGCCTGCCCCAGCACCCGCGCCAGCGCTGCGCGCTTTTTCTGGCCGGTGGAGAGATACCGCACCGGCACTTCCAGCAGGTTGCCGAGGCCAAGTCGGTCACAGCAGCTTTCCAGCGCGAGGTGCTCCACTGCGTCAATCTTCGCCCAGAACGCCAGCGCCAGGCCCAGCGGCATGTCAGGATCAAGCCCGGTGCGTTCATCCAGCAGCGCCAGCGCGCCCGTCCGTCGCACTTCGCCCGCATAGGGCGTCGTCAGCCCCGCCACCGCGCGGATCAGCGTCGTCTTGCCAGCACCGTTCGCCCCCGTGACATGGCACGCCGCCCCGGTGTCCAGCGCGAACGACAGCCGCCGGAACAGCAGCCGGTCTCCCCGGCGGCAGGCGAGATCATGCGCGGACAGGGCGGGTGAGGGCGCTTGCATTGGCGCGCAGCGTTAGGGAAAAGGGGCGGCGCAAACAAGCGACGCCTTTTTAAGGAACCTGTCCCATGTCCGTCCCCGAGCTTACGAGCGAAGAAATCACCCTGCTGCTCGCCGATCACCCCGCATGGGCGCTGGCGCGCGAGGGCAAGGCAATCACGCGGACGTTCCAGTTCAAGGATTTCTCGCAGGCCTGGGGCTTTATGAGCCGGGTCGCCCTGCTGGCCGAGGCGCAGGATCACCACCCGGAATGGTTCAATGTCTATGCTAAGGTCGAAGTGACGCTGACCACCCACGACGCTGGCCAGACCGGCGGCCTGTCCCAGCGCGATGTGACGCTGGCTCAAGCGATCGACGCGCTGGCGTGATGCGGGGCGCTGGGTTCCTTGTCGCGCTCGCGCTGACAGCTGGGCCGGTCGTAGCGCAGGAGCCTCAGAAGGAGGGGCGCGTCTGGCGCGGCACGCTTGGCGAGACGGCGATCACAGCCTGCTTCTTCGAGCATGATGCCCGCGCCGGGCTCTATTACGCCGATGCCGTGCTGGAACCGGTCCGGCTGGAGCCGACCGATGAAAGCGCGCCGCAGGTCGCCCGCGAAATGCGCGGTTTCGATGAGGCGACAGGGGCAATCTGGACCTTCGCGCCGGAAGCCGGTGATCGCCTTGCGGGTGACTGGCACGACGCTGGCCAGACCCGGCCAATCCGCCTGAACGCTATGCCCGCCGCTTTCTCCGAATACGGCACGCCCTGCGAAAGCGAAGCGTTCCTTGCGCCGCTGCTGGCGGGGGGAGAGACCACGGCCAAGCGGACGATTTTCGAAGGTACCGACTACACCGAACTAACCTATGCCGGGCCCAAGCGTTCTGGGCTTGATGATTACCTCGTCACCAGCTTCGCGCTTGATCGGGTGCGGCCCGGCGACGCGGCGATCAACCGCGCGCTGGGGGCGGCCCTGCCCGATGGCACCGCGGCGCATGTCGCGGGGCAATGCGTCGGATGGAGCATTGCCAATGCCAGCGGCGCGGCGGGCTATTGGGAACAGACCGTAGTTCCGATCCTGATGACGGCCCGCTGGCTGGGCGTGCGCGATAGCGGCAGCAGCTATTGCGGGAGTGCGCATCCCAATAATTACAGCGGCCTCGCCGTCTATGACCGCGATAGCGGGGCCGAGGTCGATCCGGCGGCTTGGTTCAAACCCGGCGCGCTGGCGTTCTATAACTGGGAAGGTGAGACCGAACCGAAGGCCGCCAAGCGTCCGATTGCGGGCCTGTCCGAAGCGCTCGGCAAGGCGGTGATGGCGCATTGGCCGGCGCGGGAGGACGGTGATGATTGCGGGATTGCCGATGGGTTTGGCGGCTCCAGCTGGCAGATTGGCCTCACCCGCGAAGGCCCGGTGTTCGTTCCGCAGCTCCCGCACGTGATCTTCGCCTGCACCGAGGAGGTTGTCCTGCCGTGGGCCGAGGCCCGCCCGTTCCTCTCGGCGGAGGGCAGGGCGGTGATGGACAGCTTGCGCTGATTACCTTCCGAGCGGCCCCGAACTCGCGCGCAGGTCCTTGCGGACACGGCCCGGCATCCAGCGCTTGGCGAAGGCCATCCGCTTCGCCGTTGCGCCGACAAAATAGTCGAGCTTGTCGCCGTGGACCGCGTCCCAGATTGCCTGCGCCACGTCCGCCACGGGGCTGATCTCCAACCCGGCCGCCGTCACCCGGTCGCGAATCTGTTCGTTCGATTTGCGGTTGCCGGTGCCGTTCAGCAGCGGGGTGTCGATGAATGCCGGGCAGACCGAGGCGACGGTGATCCCGTCCGGCGACCATTCGGCATCAAGGCTTTCGCTGACCGCGCGCACGCCGAACTTGGTGGCGCAATAGACGCTCATCCCCGGCGAGCCCGCGATTCCCGCAGCGCTGGCGATGTTGATCAGCGCCGATCGCGGCGCGCTCGCCTTGAGGTAGGGATAGACCGCCTGCGCGCCGTAGAGCACGCCCTTCAAGTTGATATCGAGGCAGCGGTCGATTTCCTCGGGGTCGAGTTCGGACAGCGATCCGCCAGTGCCGATCCCGGCATTGTTAACCAGCACATCGATCCGCCCGCCGGAAGCCGCGGCGAAGGACGATAGCGCCTCGTCCCAGCCCTTGCGGTCGCGGACATCGAGCTTGCCCGACCACTTGGCCTCGCCCGCGATGCCGGCCAGCGTTTCGGCCATCCCGGCCTCGTTGATGTCGGCCACGCCCACATACCAGCCGCGCGCGGCAAAATGCTGCGCGGTCGCACGGCCAATGCCCGATCCGCCGCCGGTTATGAAGATGCTGCGCTGGACGGTCATGGGGATCCTCTCTCGATTGCGTTTTGCGGGCCGTCTAGAGCGAACTGACACGCTTGTCAGCAGGCAGATTGGCGCTTGCCGCCCCTATTCCCCGAGCGCGGCCTCCAGCCCCTTCACGTGCTCCGCCCCATCGACGATCTGCGCGCTCGCCGGGGCCAGCGCATCGCCCAGCGGCTCGGCCCGCCCGCCCATGCATTCGGCGAGGAAATTCTCGGCAATGGCATAGAAGGCGATGTTGTTTTCAGGCCGGGCAAAGCCGTGGCCTTCGTCGGGGTAGAGGACATAGGTGACCGGGATGCCAGCCGCCTTCATCGCGCCCACAATCTGGTCGCTTTCGGACTGCTTGACGCGGGGATCATTCGCCCCTTGCGCGATCAGCAGCGGCTTGATGATCTTGTCCGCCTTGTAGAGCGGGCTTGCTGCCCTCAGCAGCGCGCGGCCCTCTTCGGTGCGGGGATCGCCCATGCGTTCGTGGAAGGTCTTCACCAGCGGCGCCCAATAGGGCGGGATGGTTTCGAGCAGGGTTTCCAAGTTCGAAGGGCCGACGATATCGACCCCGCAAGTGAAGACATCCGGCGTGAAGGTGAGGCCCGCCAGCGTGGCATACCCGCCGTAGGAACCGCCCATGATCGCGACCTTCTCACGCGCGGCAATGCCGTTCGCGACAGCCCAATCGACCGCGTCGATCAGGTCGTCATGCATGGTCAGGCCCCACTGCTTGTTGGCCGCGTTGAGGAACGCCTTGCCGAATCCGGTCGAGCCGCGGAAGTTGACGCTCAGCACGCCGTAACCGCGATTGGCGAGCAGCTGGTGCACGCCGTTGAAGCCATAGGCATCGCGCGCCCACGGCCCGCCATGCACCAGCAGCACCATCGGCACCGGCGCGGCGGGCTTGCCGTCACCGTTCGGATCGCTCGCCGGCGGCAGGGTGAGGTAGCACGGCAGCGTCAGCCCATCGCGGCTGGCGATCTCGACCGGGTGCATCGGCTGGAGCGGCGCTCCCTCCAACTCGGGGCGTGAGACGTAGAACGGGATCAGCGTCTGGGTTACGCGGTCGAAGATGAAGGTGCGCACCGGCTTGGTCAGCGGGTCATTGGCGATGATCCAGACGCTGTCATCATCGGTGCGGCTCTGCACGCTGAATTCGCCTTCCATCCGCTCGCTCAGCCACGCCAGCGCAGCGGCGATGGCAGGATCAATCGCGATCCAGCTGCGGGTCAGGTAATTGACGGCATAGGCCTCCACCACGCCGGTGATCGGATGGCGCAGTGTGCTGACGATATCGGCGCGGTCGTCCTCGGCGATCAGGCGGCGCTCGCCCGTCGCGGTGTCCTGCGCAAACAGCGCCGCAGTGTTCCGCCCGCGGCTGTCGATCCAGTAGAGCGTCGCCCCGTCGCTGGTATAGCCCGCAGGCGACGTGGTGAGCGCATCCTCCATCGCCGAGGTTTCGAACGGTTCGGGCTCGACCACGTTGTCCACCACGCGGAAGTAATCCGTCCCGCCTGCCTCGTTCTGCTGCATCGCCATGCGCAGGGTCAGCGTGTCATCCGCTTCGAACCCGGCATAGGCGTTGTTTTCCAGCACCAACGTCAATTCGCCGGTCGTGAGGTCGAGCAGGTGAATATCGTGCCACTGCGGATCGCGGTTGTTGAGGCCGAGCAGCAGCTTGTCCGTCCGCGTGGTCGACGCGCCGACCAGTTGGACGCGGGTGTTTTCGAACGGGGTGAGCGTGGTCTCGGCGCCGGTGGTCACATCGACGCGGTAAAGCAGGTAATTCTCGTCCCCGCCCTTGTCCTGAATATACATCACGGCGCTGGCGTCGGGCGACCAGAAATACTGGCGGATCGGGCGTTCGACGGCCTGAGTGACGGCGCGCGCGGCCTGCGGGTCGCTCGCCGGGGCGAGCCAGATGTTGAGCACGCCGTCCTTGGGCGCGAGCCAGCTCAGCCATTGGCCATCGGGGCTGATCTGTCCGGCGGCGCGGGTCGGATTGCCGAACAGGGCGTTGCGCGGGATGAGGGTGGCAGTGTCGGTCATGGTCTCTCCTGTATTGCGCAGTTAAGACACCATGCGGGCAGCTTCAAGCGGCCTTGCCGCGTTACAGCGCCGGGTTGGCGTAGAAATGCCAGGTGAAGATCGCCATGCTGCCGCGCTGGGGCGACCACCGCTCGGCCAGCTTGCGGGTGACGTTTTCGCCGGGGCGCTCTTCCAGATCGAGCAGGCGCTTCACGCCCTCCTGCACCGCCAGATCGCCTGCGGGCCAGATATCGGGGCGGCCCTCGGCGAACAGCAGGTAGATTTCCGCCGACCAGCGCCCGATCCCCTTGATCCGGGTCAGCAGCGCAATCGCCTCCTCGTCATCGACGGGCAGGTTGTGCAGATCGAGCTCGCCCGATTGCGCCAATTCGCACAGGCTCCGGGCATAGCCCTGTTTCTGGCGCGACAGCCCGCAGGCGCGCAACGCGTCGAAATCGCGCGACAGCAGGCAGGCCGGGGTGAAGTCCGCGCCCAGTTCCGCCTCCAGCTTGTTCCAGACCGATGCAGCCGACGCGACCGAGACCTGCTGGCCGATGATCGTGCGCAGCATTGTCGCAAATCCAGGCTCGCGGACACGCGCTTCGGGATAGCCGACCCGCGCCAGCGCCGAAGCCAGTTGCGGCTCTCGCAAAGCCAGCGCGTCCAGATCATCGCGCAATTTTTTCGCCGTTAGCCCCACTGCCACTTTCCTTAACTTGCCTTGCGCGCCAGACTATCATAGCAGCCCGCGAGCACCCTCACAGCGCACATCCTTGCGCCCAATAGCCGAAAAGGAACTTCGATCCATGCCCAGACTGGTCGTCACCAACCGCGAAGGCGCCACCAGCGAGATTTCCGTCGATGACGGGCTGACCGTGATGGAAGCGATCCGCGACAATGGCTTTGACGAACTGCTGGCACTTTGCGGCGGGTGCTGTTCCTGCGCGACCTGCCACATTCATGTCGATCCGGCCTTCGCCGACAAGCTGCCGAAGATGAGCGAAGACGAGGACGACCTGCTCGAATCCTCCGATCACCGCGCCCCGACCTCGCGCCTGTCGTGCCAGATCCCGCTGACCGCCGATCTTGATGGTCTGCACGTCACGATCGCTCCGGAAGACTGATAGCGTAGCGCACAGGGCCGGGCTGGTGGACGCTGACCTCGCCCGGTTCCTGCGCGACGAGTTGGGCCATGCTCCCACGGGCTCTGTGGGCCAGTGGGATGTGCGCGGTCCTGTGTGGCTTTGGCAGGGCAGCGACGGCGCGCCTGCCAAAGGTTCGTGGTATTTCCTGACCATCGATGGTGAGACTGCGCAGGCGATCCGCGCCGCTGCGACCAACGCCGCCGCCTGGGGCTCGGTCTATGTCGAGGCGACCATCGGCAACACCACGTGGCGCACGTCGCTGTTTCCCTCCAAACAGGCGGGTGGTTGGCTGCTCCCGCTGAAGGCTGCGGTGCGCAAGGCCGAGAAGATCGTCGAGGGCACAGAAGTCGAAGCGCGGCTGGCGCTCGCATCATAACGTCGCTCCCCATTCCGACGGAACGGGGAGGGACTTTGCCTCTTCGACATTGCCCCCAGCGCTCCGAGCGCCTAACTTGGTGCCATGAACATTACCCGCCCCTTCGGCGACACGCTCGCGCTTATCGGCAATACCCCCATCGTCCGCCTCGCCGGCCCCAGTGCGGCGGCTGGCTGCGACATCTACGGCAAGTGCGAATTCGCCAACCCCGGCTCCTCGGTGAAAGACCGCGCGGCGCTGTGGATCATCCGTGATGCCGAGGCGCGGGGCGAGCTGCTCCCCGGCGGCACGGTGGTCGAAGGCACGGCGGGCAATACCGGCATCGGTGTGGCGCTGGTCGCCAATGCCAAGGGTTACAAGACGATCATCGTCATGCCTGACAACCAGTCTAAGGAGAAGATGGACACGTTGCGGGCCTTGGGTGCGGAGCTAGTCCTGGTGCCGCCCACCAAGTTCGCGGACGCAGGCCACTTCGTCCACACCTCGCGCCGCTTGGCCGAGGAAACGCCGGGCGCGGTGTGGGCCAACCAGTTCGACAACATCGCCAACCGCCGCGCCCACATTGAAGGCACCGCGCCTGAAATCTGGGAGCAACTGGGCGGCCGCGTCGATGGTTTCACCTGCGCAGCGGGCACCGGCGGGACGATTGCGGGCGTGGGCCTCGGCCTCAAGGCGTTTGACGAGAACATCCGCATCGCGCTCACCGATCCGCACGGCGCGGCGCTCTACAACTACTACGCCCACGGCGAATTGCGTGCCGAAGGCAGCTCGGTCGCCGAAGGGATCGGGCAGGGGCGCATCACCGCCAACCTCGAAGGCGCACCGATCGACACGCAATACCGCATCAGCGACGAAGAAGGTCTCGTCTGGGTCGAACGCTTGCTGAAGGAAGAAGGCCTGTGCCTTGGCCTGTCGTCCGGCATCAATGTCGCAGGTGCGGTTGCGCTGGGCCGCGAGTTGGTCGCCGAAGGTCGCCCCAACCCGCAGGTCGCCACGATCCTGTGCGACACGGGCTTCCGCTACCTCTCGACGCTCTACAATGCCGAATGGCTGGCCGCGAAGGGCCTGCCGGTGTTCGACTGGCTCGCCCGCAATAGTGCGTCGGCCGAGGCGGTGAGCGCATGAGCCGCCCCTCGCTGATCGAGCGGTTGCGGCGGATGAACCAGCGCAGCCTGTTCGGCCCGGGCGTCCGGCGCATGGTCACCTCGTCGCGGACCGTAGGCGAGCCCGAGCCGGAGGATATCTCCACCGCAGGCCAGGCCCGCGCCGAGGCGGTGCAGCGCTTGCAGGTCGGCATGTTCGGGATCGGCGCGATGGTGCTGCTGGTTGGGCTGGCGAGCATCATCGGCGGGCAGGCGGAGCTAAACGAGGACCTCGCCGTGCCGGAAGCGGCTCCCACCACCGAGCCCAACCCGGTGCCTGCGCAGGCCAATCCGCTCGCCGATGCGGGCGTGGTGCCCGATATTGCCGCCGAGCCCAGCGCTTCGCCCATGCCCGCGCTGCCGCCTGCCGCTTCGGGCAATGTCGCCCCTGAGCAATAGCATCCGCGCCGCTTTGAGCGCGGTGTTGCTGGGGTTGAGCGCGTGCAGCGCCTCTCCGGCTGCGACGGATACCGAGACCGGAACCAGCACCAGCGCTGAGGTGGTCGATCCTCCCGCCATACGCATGGGGCTGATGAGCAGCCTGCCGCTTTATTGGCCGCTTGGCGCCGATCTGGCCGCCATCGCGCAAGGGCAGGGGCAGGTGCCATGGCAGCGTACCGCTTTGGCGCGCAGTTATGCCTTGGAGCCGCTCGACACGCTGTCCCCCATTCCCGCGCTCGCCGCGGATCAGCCTGACCTTGACCCCCTTTCCGGATTGCGCCGGATTGCGATCATCCAGCCGCGCGGTCTTTCGGCGTCGGATAATGTGGCGCTGGATCGCTGGGTGCGCGCTGGTGGCCGCTTGCTGCTGGTGCTCGATCCGGCGCTGACGGGCGAATACGATCTGCCACTGGGCGACCCGCGACGTCCGGTCGATACTGCGCTGATCCCGCCCGTGGTCGCGCGTTGGGGGCTGGCGGTCAGCTTTGACGAAGATCAGGCCGGGTCCGTCACGACCGCTCGCCTTGGCGAAACCGCGCTGCCGCTGGCGCTGTCCGGCGCGGTCGCCATCACTGATCCCAAGGCGGCGGACTGCACCCTTCTCGCCAACGGCGCGGCGGCGCGTTGCCGGGTGGGCAAGGGTGAGGTCACGCTGATCGCCGATGCCGCGCTGTTCGAGCATCAGGAGCTCGCTGGCGAGGGCGGAGCGACCATGCGCGCAGTGATCGCGGGGGCCCTGCAATGATCAGGGCGCGGGAAAATGCGGGAATAGCGGGACTCGGAGTCGGGCCGGGCGGGGGATTCTGCGGGAAACTGTGTGATTTCGGCGCGTTCGGCGGGGTTTTTGGGGTGAATCAGGCCCCGGAAACGGCCCCAAGGAAAACCAAAAATATCAATATAATCATGTAGATATCAACTTTTCCCGCTCTTTCCCGGAAATTACCCTTCCAAACCCACATCTTCCCCGATATTACCGGGGTCCATCAGATATGCCTGTTTGCATCGCGTCCGACTGGTGGGGTCGGCGCACCGGCTGCGCATGCGCGCGGCCGGGATGGGGAGGGCATATCTCGTCATGACGCGGAGCGCCCTTCGGGGGTGGGCCGCAACGGGTAAGAGGGGGCGGCAGGCACGTGTCTGCATTTGGAGGATATAATGGCCAAGCTTACTCGCCTTCGGGCGAGAAGGGCCGTTTTGTCCTTCCGCCAGCCTTCCGCAAAGCGGTCAAGGAAAGCTCCGGCGGCAGCCGCACCCTGTGCCTGACCGTCCATGACAAGTTCGATTGCCTGATCGGCTTCGGCCTTTCCCGGATCGACCAGCTCCACGCCAAGCTCGACCGCGAGGAAGACGCTGCCATCCGCCGCAACGACGACAGCTTTGACCGCGATGTCCGCGCCGCCCAGCTGTTCGGGTTCGAGCAGCTGTCCTTCGACGATTCCGGCCGCTTCATCATGCCGGAACACCTGCGCGATCTCGGCAAGATCGTCGATGGGGCCTATTTCCACGCGGCGGGCGATTTCTTCTTCGTCTGGGCGCCGGATCAGTTGATGGGCATGGGCCCCGAATGGAAGGGTGCGCAGGCCGCCTGTGCCAAGCTGATGGTCGCCGCCAAGAAGGGGGCTGCGGAATGACCCAGCCCGCTCCGCACATCCCCGTTCTGCTCGACGAAGTGGTCGCCGCGCTGGCCCCGCGTCCCGGCATGACCATTGTCGATGCGACCTTCGGCGCGGGCGGGTACACCACCGCGCTGCTGGAAGCTGGCGCCAGCGTCCACGCCTTCGACCGCGATCCCGACGCGATTGACGCGGGCCAAGCGCTCGTCGCCCGTTTCGACGGCCGCTTGGCGCTCCACCCCGCGCGCTTTTCCGCGATGCGCGCCGAACTCGCCGCGATTGGCGTGACGCAGGTTGACGCGGTGGTGATGGATATCGGCGTATCCTCGATGCAGCTCGACCAGGGCGATCGCGGCTTTGCCTTCATGCATGACGGCCCGCTCGACATGCGCATGAGCCAGGACGGGGAAAGCGCTGCCGATTTCCTCAACAACGCCGACGAGGAAGCTATCGCCAACGTCCTCTACCACTACGGCGAGGAACGTCAGTCGCGCCGGGTGGCCCGCGCCATCGTCGCCGCGCGTCCGCTGGCGAACACGGGCGAGCTGGCGCGCGTTGTGCGCCGCGCGCTGGGCTACAAGCCCCACGACAAGAAAGACCCGGCGACCCGCACATTCCAAGCCGTGCGCATCCATGTGAACGACGAACTGGGCGAACTCGAAGCCGGGCTCGCTGCGGCCGAGGCCCTGCTGGCCGAAGGCGGTGTGCTCGCGGTGGTGAGCTTCCACAGCCTCGAAGACCGGATTACCAAGCAGTTCCTGCGCACCGCCAGTGGCGCGGGCCGCTCGGTTTCGCGCCATCTGCCTGGGGAAATCCCCGGTCCCCCGCCTACCTTTGTGGCGGTGTCCAAAGCTATTCGTCCGTCCGAGGCCGAAATTGCCCGCAACCCGCGCGCCCGTTCATCCACCTTGCGCCATGCCACCCGCACCGGCGCACCGCCCAGGAGCCAAGCCGCATGATGAACCGCTCTCAGGCCCGTTCGCTTGGTTGGGTCGCCGTGCTGGCGGTCTGCTTTGCGTTGGTGGTGGTGCTCAGTTTCAAGGTTCACGCGGTGAAAAGCGAAGTGCTGCTCGCCGAACGCCAGCTGATCGCGCTCGAACGCGAGACGCTGCTTCTGGAAACCGAGTTCGAGACCCGCGCCAGCCAGCGCCAGCTTGCTGAATGGAACACGGTCGAATTCGGCTATTCTGCACCGCGCGCCGGGCAGTTCCTTGAGGCCGAGCGCCAGCTCGCAAGCCTTGGCGAGACGCTCGGCCCGGATCAACCGGCACAGATCCGGCTAGCCCGCGCGGACAGCGCCGATGTGGCCGAGGCCGCCAGCGACGCGCCGATGCGCTCGCCGGTTTCGGGTGCGAAGGTGACGCTGGCGTCGGCATCGAGCGAGAAGGACGCGGGCGCAGTGTTTGCCGAGGCGTTTGGTGACTTCCTGATCGAAGCCTCGCCGATCCGCCCCGCGCGTGCTGAAACGCCGAAGTCCTCCACGAAGGTCGCTGTTGCAGGTGCAGGCGAATGAACACGCTGGCGGCTCCGCTGGCCGCACGCGTCGCCACCCCTGTCATTCCCGCCGGCCGCTTGCCCAGCATGGGCCTGCGCGCGCAATTGCTGTGGACCGCGCGGGTGCGGGTGCTGTGGCTGCTAGGCGGCTTTGCCCTGATTGCCCTGATCGCGCTGCTGCGGATCGCCTCACTCGGGCTGGCTGGTCAGGCGCCGCAGCGCACTAGCCTAGAAGATGCGCTGCTGCCGTCGCGCGGTGAGATCACCGACCGCAACGGTGCCCCGTTGGCGCGTGCCTTCCCGGCCTATGCGCTGCGGCTCAATCCCGAGGCGATGAAGGATAGCGGAAGCCCCCTGGTGCGCTCCCCTGCCGAGATCGCGCGTGAACTGAAGGCGATCTTCCCGGATATCGACGAAGCTCGCATGGCCCGCCGCCTCGCTTCTGGCAGGGCGGGCTACCTGCGCCGCCGCATCCTCCCCGAAGAAGCCAACCGCGTCTTCGGCCTCGGCGAAACCGCGCTGGAAATCCCGCGCGAGACCGATCGCTACTATCCGCAAGGCACGCTGGCAGCGCACGTCCTGGGCTATGTGGTCGAGGACGAAGGCGGCAAGATCGGCATGGAAGAGGTGCTGCAGAAGCATCTCAGCCACCCCGACAGCCGCATGGAACCCGTCGCGCTGTCCATCGATGTCCGGGCGCAGGGCGCGCTGGAGGACGAACTGCGCCGCGGGATGCTGGCGACCAACGCGCTTGGCGCGGCGGGCATCGTGCTGGATGTCGATACGGGCGAAGTGATGGCGATGGCCTCGCTCCCGGAATTCGATCCCAACACTGCGGGCGCTGCCGGGGCGACCAATGTCTTCAACCGCGCCACCAATGGCGTTTACGAACTCGGTTCGACTTTCAAACCGCTGACCGTAGCTGCCGCAATTGATGCGGGCGTGGTGCGCGATCTCGGCCGCCAGTGGAACGCTGCGCCGGTGCCGGTGGGCAGCCGCACGATCAAAGATTCGCACGCCATGGGGGCGAGCATGAACGTGCCGCAGGCGCTGGTGCATTCCTCCAATACCGTCACCGCGCGCGTGGCCGACGAACTCGGCCCGGAACGTCTGCGCCGCGCGATGATGGATCTGGGCATGGACCGCCGCCCTTTCATCGAACTTCCCGGCAAGGGCAGGCCGCTGTGGCCGAAGGGCAACTGGAGCCGCGTCACCAACATGACCGTGGGCTTTGGGCATGGGTTGTCGGTCACGCCGCTGCACCTCGCCACCGCCTATGCTGCCATGGTCAATGGTGGGATCTGGCGTCCGTCGACGCTGATGAAGCTCGATCCCACGAAGGTTCCGCGCGGGCGCCGGGTGTTCAAGGAATCGACCTCTTCGCGGATGCGCCAGCTGCTGCGTATGATCTCGCTCTATGGCACCGGCCGGAACGCCGATGCGCCCGGATATCGGGTGGGCGGCAAAACGGGTTCGGCTGAAAAGGCCGGGGTCGGGGGGTACAACAAGACCAAGCTCGTCTCGTCCTTCGCTGCCGCCTTCCCGATGGACGCGCCGCGTTACGTGGTGGTGGTGGTGGTCGACGAGCCAAAGGGCACCATCGCCAGCAGCTTCCAGCGCACCGCCGCCTTCACCTCGGCGCCGATTGTCGGGCGGCTGGTGCCGCGTATCGGCCCGATGCTGGGCGTGCAACCGGATGAGAATCGCGACGTCGATATCTCAGATCTGCGCTATCTGGTGGATAAGGGCGAATGAAGCTGGGTGAGCTTCTGGCAAAGGCGGGTCTGGCAGGCGGCGGCGACCAGAGTGTCACCGGCTTTGCCATCGATCACCGTAAGGTTGCCCCCGGAACCGTGTTTGGCGCTTTCGAAGGCGCAAGTGTCAATGGCGAGGACTTCATCCGCCCTGCCATCGCTGCGGGCGCGATTGCTGTCGTCGCCCGCCCGGAAGCTCGCGTCGAAGGTGCGTTGCACCTTGCCGACGTCAACCCACGACGCGCCTTTGCGCGCCTTGCTGCGGGCTTTTTCTCTCCGGTGCCTGCCACGCTTGTCGCTGTGACCGGCACCAACGGCAAGACCTCCTGCGTCGAGATGACCCGCCAGATCTGGCGCATGGCGGGCGAGCGTGCGGCGAGCATTGGCACGCTGGGCGTGACCACGCCTGACGGTTCTGTTTCGACCGGGCTGACCACCCCTGACATCGTCACCTTTCTCTCCAATATGAGCGGTTTGGCGCGTGAAGGCGTGACCCATGTTGCGTACGAGGCGTCGAGCCACGGCCTGTCGCAATATCGCAACGAGGGGCTGATGGTCTCCGCGAGCGCCTTCACCAATTTCAGCCGCGATCACCTCGACTACCATGGCACGATGGATGCCTATTTCGCGGCCAAGATGCGGCTGTTCACCGAAGTTGTCGCACCCGGCAGCCCGGCGGTGATCCATGACGCAGGCGACGGGTCGGAATGGACCGCCAAGGCGATTGCCGAGGCCGAGGCGCGCGGGCTCAAGGTCTTGAGCGTGGGCGAGGGCGGCACCTTCCTGCGGCTTGTTTCGCGTGAACCCGGACAGTTGGGGCAGGTTCTTCACATCGAATATGAAGGCGATACGCGGAAGGTCAACCTACCGCTGATCGGCGCCTATCAGGCGGCCAATGCACTGGTTTCAGCCGGCCTTGCCATGGCGACCGGGGTTGCGCCTTCGACCGTGTTCGAAGCGCTGACCCGGCTCCAGCCGGTGCGCGGGCGGTTGGAGCGGGCGGCGCTCAATCAGGCGGGTGCTCCTGTCTATGTCGACTATGCCCACACGCCCGATGCCCTCGAAGCGGCCATCGCGGCGCTGCGCCCGCATGTGGCGGAGGGCGGCAAGCTGATCGTGGTTTACGGCGCGGGCGGAGACCGCGATGCGGGCAAGCGTCCCCAGATGGGCGAAGTCGCCGCGCGCGCCGCTGACATTGCCATTGTCACTGACGACAACCCCCGCAGCGAAGACCCGGCCGCCATCCGTGCCGCGATCATGGCCGGGGCCGGGCCCAACACCCGCGAAGTGGGTGACCGCCGCGCCGCCATCGCAGTCGCAGTTGGGGAAGCCGGGGCAAACGACATTGTGCTCATCGCCGGCAAAGGCCACGAGCAGGGTCAAATATTCGGGTCTGGAGAAACAATGCGGATCGAAGCTTTCGACGATGTCGAGGTTGCGCGTGAATGTGCTGGAGGGCAGTGCTGATGAACATGCCCATCGCTCACCCGATGCTGCATCAATGGCCGGTTACGGCCCGCGACACGCTGCCGCTTGCCCTGTGGAGCGCGGCCGAAATCGAAGCGGCCACCGGCGGCATTGCCAGCCATGACTTTCAGGCCGCAGGCGTCGAGATGGACTCCCGCGATGTGAAGCCGGGCGATCTGTTCGTGGCCTTGAAAGGCGATGCCATGGACGGCCACCGCTTTATCGAGGCGGCCTTCGCCAAGGGCGCGGTTGCTGCGATTGTCGACCGTCCGGTCGATGTTCCTCACGTAATCGTCAAGGATACCACCGCCGCGCTTCACGCGCTCGCCCACGCTGCGCGCGACCGCGCGATTGAGGCGGTGCGGATCGGGATCACCGGATCGGTCGGCAAGACCGGCGTGAAGGAAGCGATCTTCGCATGCCTCGACCGCGCCAGCCGCGGCGCGGCGCATCGGTCGGTGCGCTCATACAACAACCATGTTGGCGTTCCGCTCAGCCTTGCGCGAATGCCCGCGCGGGCCAAGTTCGGCGTGTTTGAGATGGGCATGAACCACCAGGGCGAAATCGCCCCGCTCTCCGCCCATGCCCGCCCCCACGTCGCGCTGATCACCACCATCGCGCCCGCGCATATCGAAAACCTCGGTAGCCTTGAGGCTATCGCGGACGAGAAAGCGCAGATCTTCACGGGCCTCGTCCCCGGCGGTGTGGCGATCATTCCGGCGGATAGCGAATTTGCTGATCGCATGATCGGCCATGCCAAGGCTTGCGGTGCCCTTGTCGTCACCTTCGGGCGCGCCAAGACTGCCGATGTCCGCCTGCTCGACGCGATCCCGGCGGCGGGTGGCGGCTCGCTCGTCACCGCTGATCTGGGCGACCGGCGCATTTGCTACACAATCGCCGAACCGGGCGAGCATTGGATCGTCAATTCGCTGGGCGTCATGGCCGCCGTGCGCGCCGCTGGCGGCGATCTCGCGAGCGCGGGTCTGGCGCTGGCCGAGATGGGCGGTCTGAAGGGTCGGGGCGCACGCCACACCATCGCGGCGCGCGGCGGCACGGCGCTGCTGATCGACGAAAGCTACAACGCCAACCCCGCTTCCATGCGCGCGACCCTCAAGGCGCTCAGCCAAACGCCTGCCACCCGCCGGATCGCGGTGCTCGGCAGCATGAAGGAGCTCGGCGACTTTGCCGACCGCTTCCACCGCCAGCTGGCCGAGCCGATTGTCGAGGCTGGCGTCTCCCACGTGATCCTGGTTGGCGACGAGATGCGCGCCCTTGCAGACGAGTTGGGGAAAGCCACCGCCGCAATGCTTGGCAACAGCGTCACCTTCGCCCATTGCGAAGGGCCTGCCGAGGCTATCGCTGCGCTCGGGCAATTCGGTCTTGCGCAAGGCGATGCGGTGCTGGTCAAGGGGTCCAATTCGGTTGGTCTTGGAAGACTGGTGTCGCATCTTACCGAGACTGCCCGTGCACCAGGCGCAACCGGAGGCTGAGGCCGAGCCAAGGGACGACTGAATGCTATATCTGCTTGCCGAGTGGCTTGGCTTCGAGGGCATCCTCAATCTGGTTCGTTACCAGAGCTTTCGTGCGGGCGCGACGCTGATGACAGCGCTGGTGATCGGCCTGATCATCGGGCCGCGTTTCATCAACCTGCTGCGCGTGCGGCAGGGCAAAGGCCAACCGATCCGCGAAGACGGCCCACAATCGCACCTCGCCAAGCGCGGGACGCCGACAATGGGGGGCTTGATGATCCTCACCTCGCTGACAGCGGCGCTGTTGCTGTGGATGGACCTGTCGAGCCCGTTCGTGTGGGCCTGCTTGGCGGTCACCATCGGCTTCGGGATCATCGGCTTCCTTGATGATTACGACAAGGTATCCAAGAACAGCCACGCAGGCGTTCCGGCGCGGGTGCGCCTGCTGGGTGAGTTTGTGGTAGCAGGGTTGGCGAGTTGGCTGATCGTCAGCCAGATCAACACCAACCTCTACCTGCCGTTCCTGACCGGGGTGAGCATTCCGCTGGGGCCGGCCTATTACGTGTTCGCGGCCTTTGTCATCGTGGGCGCGGGCAATGCGGTGAACCTGACTGATGGGCTGGATGGCCTCGCGATCATGCCGGTGATCATTGCCAGCGGCACCTTTGCGATCATCGCCTATCTGGTGGGGCGCGCGGATTTCTCCACCTATCTCGGCATCCCGCACGTGCCGGGTGCGGGCGAGCTGGCGATCTTCTGCGCGGCGATCATGGGGGCGGGGCTCGCCTTCCTGTGGTTCAATGCGCCCCCTGCAGCGGTGTTCATGGGCGATACCGGTTCACTGGCACTGGGCGGTGCGCTGGGCGCGATTGCGGTCGCTTCGCACCATGAGGTCGTGCTGGCGATTGTCGGCGGGCTGTTCGTGCTCGAAGCCGTCAGCGTGATTGTGCAGGTGTTCTGGTTCAAGCGCACCGGACGGCGGGTGTTCAAGATGGCCCCGATCCACCACCATTTCGAGCAATTGGGCTGGAGCGAGAGCAAGGTCGTGATCCGGTTCTGGATCATCGCCATCGTGTTGGCGCTGATCGGCCTTTCGACGCTGAAGCTGCGGTAGGGCGCCGCGCGGATGATCACCTCCCCCGCCTTTGCCGGTAAGCGTTACGCGGTGCTCGGCCTCGCGCGCTCGGGCGCCGCGGCGGCTGAGGCTTTGATCGCGAGCGGGGCGGAAGTGATCGGTTGGGACCGACAGGACGTTGCACGTGAACCCTTCGTGGGCCGTTGCCGCCTGATCGACCCGCTGGAGCTGGACCTCACCGGCTTTGCGGGCGTGGTCGTCTCGCCCGGTGTGCCGCTGAACTCACACCCCATCGCTCCGCATGTGTGGCAATATGGCTTGCCGGTTATCGGTGATATCGAGCTGTTTGCCGCCGCGCGGCCGCACCTGCCCCCGCACCGCGTGGTCGGCATCACTGGCACCAACGGCAAGTCGACCACCACCGCGCTGACCCACCACATCCTCGAAAGCGCTGGTGTGCCAGCTGTGATGGGCGGCAATATCGGCGACCCGATCTTAGGACAGGACCCGCTGCCCGAAGGCGGGGTCTATGTGCTCGAACTGTCGAGCTTCCAGATTGACCTCACTTTCACGCTCGATTGCGACATTGCCGCGCTGACGAACATCACGCCCGATCACCTCGACCGCTACGCCAGCTTTGAAGCCTACGCCGCATCCAAGGAACGCCTGTTCGAGATGCAGCAGACCGGCACGGCGCTGATCTGCGACGAGGATGAACCTACCCGTGCCATCGCTGACCGGCTGGCCGCTGGGGGCAAGCCGCTGGTGCGGATCAAGACGGCCGATCTGGAGGCAGCGGGACTGGCAGAGGGCCGCTCGCCCTCGCTGGCCGGGCCGCATAATGCCCAGAACGCCGCCGTTGCGGTTGCGATCTGCCGCCAGCTGGGGCTGACCGATACGCAGATCGCCCACGGTCTTGCGACCTATCGCGGCCTTCCGCACCGGATGGAGCGCGTGTGCGAGGTGGACGGCGTTATCTATATCAACGACAGCAAGGCGACCAACGCCGCTTCGGCTGCCCCGGCGCTTGCCGCGTTCCCGCCTGACCCGGCCATCAATGACGGCGCGCCGCGCATCCACTGGATCGTCGGCGGATTGCCCAAGGAAGATGGGCTGGGCGCCTGCGCCGACCATCTTGGCAATGTCGCGGCTGCCTATACCGTGGGTGAGGCCGGGCCGATGTTTGCCGATCTGCTCGAAGGGCAGGTGTTGACCCACCGCTGTGAGCTGATCAGCGAAGCCGTGCGCCGCGCGGCCGAAGCAGCGCGTCCGGGCGAGGTGGTGCTGCTCTCACCCGCTTGCGCCAGTTACGATCAGTTCCGCGATTACGAGAAGCGCGGCACCCACTTCCGCCAGATGGTCGGGGTCATCACCGGTTGTGACGCCGGGGACGACGCCGCAAGCCGGAGCATTCTGCCATGACGGCACCGGCCTATACCTCTGCCCCACGCGGCGCCGGCAATTTTCTCCCCCCCGTCCCTGTGCAGCGCCGCTGGCGTGATGCCCTGCGCATCTGGTGGCGCGAAGTCGACAAAGTGCTGCTGCTGCTGATCGGCCTGTTGATGGCGATCGGCATCGTCGCGGTCGCTGCGGCCTCGCCTGCCAGCGCCGACCAGCTCTCCACCGCGAAAGAGCGCGTGGCCGATTTCATGTTCTTCAAGCGGCACATCGTGTTTCAACTGATGGGGCTGACGCTGATGATCGGCCTGTCGTTCCTCAACCGCGATCAGGCCCGGCGGCTCGGTATTCTGGTGGGTGCGGTCATGCTGGCGCTGTTGTTCGTGGTTCCGATCATCGGCGAGGAAAAGAACGGTGCCAAGCGCTGGATCAATGTCGGCATGAGCCTTCAGCCGTCCGAGTTCCTCAAGCCCGGCTTTGCGATCATCTGCGCCTGGATCCTCAGCTGGCGCCTGCGCGATCCGGGCCTCCCGGTGGTGTGGTATGTCACCGGGCTGATGGGGTTGATTGCGGGCCTCTTGATGCTGCAACCCAACCTTGGCGATGCGATCCTGTTCGGCGGGATCTGGCTGGTGATGGTGCTGCTGGCGGGTGTCGCATGGCAGCGCATTGCCGGGCTGATCGGCGCAGGCGTGGGCGCGCTCGGGCTGGCCTATGTGTTCTATGACAATGCCCGCCATCGCATTGACGGGTTTCTGGGCGGCGGCACGGCCTTCGATCAGGTCGACCTCGCCCAACGCACCATCACGGCGGGCGGCTGGACCGGCACCGGCCTGTGGCTTGGCGTAAGGAAGATGAACCTGCCCGAGGCGCATACCGATTACATTTTCTCGGTCATTGGCGAGGAGTTCGGGCTGATCACCTGCGGGCTGATCGTGCTGCTCTATTGCGCGCTGGTGCTGCGAGTGTTGGTGCGGCTGGTGGGCGAGGACAATCTGTTTGCGCTGCTGGCCGCCACCGGCCTCATCACGCAATTCGGCGGGCAAGCCTTCATCAACATGCTGGTGAACCTCAAACTGTTTCCCTCGAAGGGCATGACTTTGCCGCTGATCTCCTATGGCGGTTCATCGACACTGGCGGTGTGCTTCACGCTTGGGCTATTGCTGGCGATCACCCGGCGCAATCCGTTCCTCGCTCGTGAGGGCGGCAGTTTGCGCGATCTGATCGAACGCAAGGATCCCAGCTCATGACCAGCCATACCCCAACCGGCGCTTCTCGCCATTATGTGCTGGCCGCAGGCGGCACCGGCGGGCACCTGATCCCGGCCTTTGCGCTGGCGGCAGAACTGCACGCGCGGGGTCATCACGTTGCGCTGATCACCGATGAACGCGGCGCGGCGATCCCCGGCAAGCCGGATTTCCTCACCGCCCATGTCCTGCCCGCCGGGCGCTTCGGCAAGAACCCGCTGGGCTGGCCCGCCGGGATCAGCGCGGTGCTGGAAGGCCGCGCGATGGCGCTGCGGTTGTTTGAGGCCTTTGCACCGTCTGCCATCGTCGGCTTCGGCGGCTACCCCGCGCTCCCTGCGCTGCTGGCGGCGACTGCGGCCAAGCTGCCGAGCATCGTCCATGAACAGAACGCGGTGCTGGGGCGGGTGAACCGCCTGCTGGCAGGCCGGGTGGACGCGATTGCGACCTCCTACGACAAGGTCGACCGCCTGAAGCCCAAGCACGCCCACAAGGTGCGCCTGACCGGCAATCCGGTACGCGCCGAGGTTCTGGCCCTGCGCGACAAGGACTTCCCGGCCTTTACCGACGAAAGCCTGCTGCGCATTCTAGTGACCGGCGGATCCCAGGGCGCACGGGTGCTTTCGGAGGTGGTGCCTGATGGCCTCGCCATGCTGCCGCCTGCACTGCGCCAGCGCTTGCAGGTGACTCAGCAATGCCGTGCCGAGGATCTGGAGACGGTGCGGGCGCGCTATGCCAATCATGATATTCCGGCCGAACTTGGGACCTATTTTGAAGATATGCATGAACGGCTGGCCGACGCGCACCTGTTCATCGGCCGCGCGGGCGCTTCGACCATTGCCGAGCTGACCGCAGTGGGCCGTCCGGCGATCCTCGTCCCGCTGCCGATAGCGACGGATGATCACCAGGCGGTCAATACTCGCGAGATGGTGAAGGCCGGCGGCGCCCGGATGATCCGGCAGGATGCGTTCCAGCCCAAGGAGCTGGCAAAGCAGATTCAGGCGATGGCGATGAACCCCGCCAGCCTCGCCAACGCCGCGCATTGCGCCTTCAATTGCGGGCGGCCCGATGCGGCGAATGACCTCGCTGACCTTGTCGAGAGCATGAGCGGGATCGATCTGATGGACGTGATCCGCATCGGCGAAGGTGCGCACCGCGCAGCGCAAGCCACTACCCGCCCGCATGCCGCGACCCGCAAGGCGGCCAAGGACGCCGTCAATCATGGGTCAGACGCATGAAGGGCGTCGGCACTGATATTGGCACGATCCACTTTGTCGGCATCGGCGGGATCGGCATGTCCGGCATTGCCGAGGTGATGCGCAACCTAGGCTACACTGTCCAAGGTTCCGACATTTCCGAAGGCCCCAGCGTTGAGCGCCTGCGCGCGCGCGGGATCACGGTGCATATCGGCCACGCCAAGGAGAATGTGGAGGGCGTGGCGGTCGTCGTCACCTCCACCGCCGTGCGTCGTACCAACCCCGAAGTCGCCGCCGCCTTGGAAGCCCGCATACCTGTGGTGCGCCGCGCCGAGATGTTAGCCGAGCTGATGCGGCTCAAATCCACCGTCGCGGTGGCAGGCACGCACGGCAAGACCACGACAACCAGCATGATCGCCACGCTGCTCGATGCAGGCGGGGTTGATCCGACCGTCATTAACGGCGGCATCATCGAACAATATGGCTCGAACGCCCGGCTCGGCGATTCCGACTGGATGGTGGTTGAAGCGGACGAGAGCGATGGCAGCTTCCTGCGCCTCGACGGGACGATCGCAGTTGTTACGAACATCGACCCCGAACACCTTGATCACTACGGCGATTTCGACGGAGTGAAGCGGGCGTTCGTGGAGTTCATCCACAACGTCCCCTTCTACGGCGCGGCGGTGCTGTGCGTGGATCACCCCGAAGTGCAGGCGGTGATCGGCCAGGTGCGCGATCGCAAGGTCGTGACTTATGGCTTCTCGCTGCAAGCCGACATCTGCGGCGTGAATATCCGCAGCCTCGACGGCGGCAACAGCTTCGATGTGATCGTGCGCCAGCGTGGGCCCAAGGAGAGCCGCGAGGATCGCCGGATCGAAGGCGTGCACCTGCCAATGCCGGGCCGCCACAATGTCCAGAACGCGCTCGCCGCGATTGCCGTGGCGATTGAGATGGGCTGTTCGGACGAGGTGATCCGCACCGGCTTTGCGCGCTTCGGGGGCGTGCGGCGGCGGTTCACCAAGGTCGGCTCCGTCGCGGTGGACGGCGGCGCGGTGACGGTGATTGACGATTACGCCCACCACCCGGTCGAAATCCGCGCCGTACTCAGCGCCGCGCGCGAGGCTGTGGCGGGGACCAGTGGCCGCGTCATCGCGGTTGCCCAGCCGCATCGCTATTCGCGCCTCAATGATCTGATGGACGCCTTCCAGTCCTGCTTTGACGATGCCGATATCGCCTATGTCGCCCCAGTCTATCCGGCGGGCGAGGAGCCGCTGCCGGGGGTCGATCACACCGCGTTGGTCGCCGGCATGAAGGCGCGCGGGCATCGTGCGGCACGCGAAATCGCCGGGGCGGACGCCTTGGCCGAGACACTGGCAGGTGAAATCCAACCGGGCGACATGGTCGTGTGCCTTGGCGCGGGCGACATCACGCGCTGGGCGGCGGGCCTCGCGCCTGCCATCACCGCCAAGCGGGATGCGGCATGAACCAGCCGGGCGACAGCTACGAATATGATAACGGCGCTGCCCCTACCTGCGCAGTCGAAGGCGGCGTGTCGGCGCCCGTGCCGCTCGAAGGCATTCGCGGTAAGCTGACCTGCAAGGCCCCGCTTGCACCCTATACGTGGTTCAAGACTGGCGGGCCGGCTGACTGGCTGTTCGAACCTGCTGATCTGGACGACCTCAAGACCTTCCTTGAACGGCTCGGCGGGGAAATCCCGGTCATGGCGCTGGGCCTCGGCTCGAACATGATCGTGCGCGATGGCGGGGTTCCCGGCGTGGTGGTGCGGCTGGGCAAGGCCTTCGCGGGCGTTGCCATCACCGGCGAGAATGAAATCACCTGCGGCGGCGGGGCGAGCGGGATTCTGGTCGCCTCGACGGCGCGGGACAATGGCATTGCGGGCGTGGAATTCCTGCGCGGCATCCCCGGTACCGTCGGCGGTTTCGTGCGGATGAACGGCGGGGCCTACGGGCGCGAGGTGGCCGATGTGCTGCTCGATTGCGCGGTGATCCTGCCCGAAGGATCCTTCGTGACGCTGACTGCCGCCGAACTCGATTACGGCTACCGCCATTCGGCGCTGCCCGATGGGGCGATTGTCGTTTCAGCGCGGTTCCGCGGTCACCCCGGCGATCCTGCCGAAATCGGCGCAGAGATGGACCGCATCGCCGCCGCCCGCGAAGCCTCACAACCGCTGCGCACCAAGACCGGCGGATCGACCTTCAAGAACCCCGAAGGCCACAAGGCCTGGGAGTTGGTCGACCGCGCGGGCTGCCGTGGTCTGACGCTGGGCGGCGCGCAGGTCAGCGAAAAGCACACCAATTTCCTCATCAACACCGGCACCGCCACCAGCGCCGACATCGAAGGGCTGGGCGAGATGGTGCGCGATAAGGTTTACGCTGCAACCGGCGTAAGCCTTGAATGGGAAATCCAGCGAGTAGGACGTCCGTGAGCCTTCCCAAACCCCTCCACGTTGCAGTCCTGATGGGCGGCTGGGCCAACGAACGCCCCGTCTCGCTGACGAGCGGCGCGGGCGTGGCCGATGCGCTGGAAAGCAAGGGCCACCGCGTCACCCGGATCGATATGGGCCGCGACGTTGCGCTGCGGCTCCACGAAGCGAAGCCCGATGTCGTCTTCAACGCGCTCCACGGCGTTCCGGGCGAGGACGGGACGGTGCAGGGGATGCTCGACCTGATGGGTCTGGCCTACACCCATTCGGGCCTCGCCACCTCGGTGATCGCGATTGACAAGCAGCTGACCAAGCAGGCGCTGGTGCCCCACGGAATCCCCATGCCCGGCGGGCGAATCGTGACGCGCGAGGAACTCTACGAGCGCGACCCGTTGCCGCGCCCCTATGTGCTGAAGCCGGTCAATGAAGGGTCCTCCGTCGGCGTCGCGATTGTCACCACCGAGAGCAATGTCGGCAACCCGATCAGCCCGGATGCGCGCGGCCCGTGGCAGGAATTCGCCGAACTACTCGCCGAGCCCTTCATCAAGGGCCGTGAACTCACCGCCGCTGTGCTGGACGGCCCCAATGGCCCACGCGCACTGGGCGTCACCGAACTGGTCGTGGCGAACGGCTTCTACGATTACGAGAACAAGTACACCGCTGGGCGTACCGAGCACATCTTCCCGGCCAAGCTCCCACCCGAAATCACCGCGCTGTGCGAAGCCTATGCGGTTAGGGCGCATCAGGTGCTCGGTTGCCACGGCACCAGCCGCACCGATTTCCGCTGGGATGACGAAGCGGGGGAGGACGGCTTGTTCGTGCTCGAAACCAACACCCAGCCGGGCATGACGCCGCTCAGCCTCGTGCCCGAACAAGCGGCCCGTAGCGGCATCCCTTATGCCGATCTGGTCGAGATGCTGGTAGCGGAAGCCCTGCGGGTGCACGCGGCGAAACAGGCAAAGGGGGGCGGCAATGGCACAGCAGATCAGGCGTAACGGCACCACCGGGGTCCGCCGTGCAGCCAAGTCGCAGAGCCGCAGCCAGACCGCCCGCCGCGCGCGGGGGCAGGCGAGCGGTATTCTCGACAAGGCGATGGGCGTGCTGCCTTTCACCGAGGAACAGTGGAGCCGCATCTGGCTCTCCATGATTATCGGCACGGGCGTCGGGATCGCTTTCGTGATCGCCAGTCTGGCTGGTGTGCCCGCGTTGGCGCAGGCACAGGTGGCGCGGATTGCCGCCGATGCCGGGTTCGAAGTGCGCCATGTGCGTGTCACCGGCACCTCGCGGATGGACGAACAGCAGGTCTATGCCCGCGCGCTCGCCACCCGCAATCAGGCGATGCCGGACGTCGACGTGGCCAAGCTGCGCGCGGAATTGCGGGCGCTGCCGTGGGTCAAGGACGCGCGCGTCTCGATCCAGCTGCCGCATACGCTGGTGGTCGATATCGTCGAGCGTGAGCCGCACGCGGTGCTCGAACGGCCGGACCGGCTGATGCTGATTGACGCCACCGGGGTCGAGCTTGAGCCGGTCGCGCCGGAGAAAGCCAAGGGGATGCTGCGGCTCGCCGGGCCGGGCGCGGGCAAACAGGCGCGCAGCCTCGAAACCCTGCTGGCCGCTGCGCCTGCCTTGGCGCCCAAGGTCGAAGCTGCGGAATGGGTCGGCAACCGCCGCTGGAACCTCACCTTCCGCACGGGACAATTGCTCGCGCTGCCCGAAGGCGAAGTCGAATCCGCGACCGCGCTGGTCAAGTTTGCGAAGCTCGATGGCCAGAACCGGCTGCTCGGCGGCAAGGTGCTGGCCTTCGACATGCGTACGCCGCCGCGCTTGTATCTGCGCCTGCCCGAAGGTGTCGCCGAGCCCAAGGTCGTGGGCGCGACGGACGAAAGGGAGACCACCTGATGGCTTCACGCCCCGCCACTCCGCGCCGCCTCGCGCGCACCTACGCCGCCGTGAATGTTGGGAGCTTCCGCATCTCGGCGATGATCATGGGCGAGACCGAGAACGGCGAATTGCAGGTGCTCGGCTCCGGCCACCGCGCCAGCGCCGGGATCAAGCGCGGCTATGTCACCGACATGACCGCCGCCGCCCACGCGATCCGCGATGCGGTGGAACGCGCGGAGAAGAGCGCCAATACCCCGGTCAGAAGCGTCTGGATCGCTTGCGCCGGAGCTGGCCTCGCCAGCCACGTGGTCGCAGTCGATATCGAGATCGGCGGACGGCGGATCGAAGACGAGGATGTCGAGCAGCTGCTGATCCAGGCGCAGGACATGATCCAGCCCGACGGCCGCAAGGTACTTCATGCGCAGCCAGCGCATTACACGTTGGACGGGGCGCATGGCGTGGCGAACCCGCGCGGGCTTCATGCCGAGCGGCTGGGTGTCGATATTCATGTGATGCTGGCGGACGGCGCGCCGGTCCGGAACCTGACCGAAGCGGTGCAGAGCGCGCATCTCGAAGTCGAAGGCGTCGTGGCCGCGCCGCTGGCAGCGGGTCATGCCTGCCTCACGCCGGAAGAACGCGAACTCGGCGTGGCGCTGGTCGAAATCGGCGCGGACATCACCAATGTCGCGGTGTTTGCGGGCGGGATGCTGCTGGGCTTGCGCGCGGTGCCGATGGGGTCGGCGGACATCACCGATGCCATCGCCAGCAGCTTCGGCATCCGCCGTTCGCAAGCCGAGCGCCTCAAGTGCGTCGCTGGCTCGGCTATCGCCAGCCCGGCCGATCACCGCGAACTGATCCCGGTCAATGGCCCCGGAGAGGTTGGCGGCGAAGGTGGGGAGGGCGCGCCGGTCGGCCCACTGGCGCGCGGCGCGGACGACAAGAACCGCATTCTGCGCGCCGAACTGGTCGCGGTGGTGACGCAGCAGCTTTCCGTCCTGACCGGTGAGATCGGCAAAGCGCTCAAAAGCATGGGCTTTGCCGGATCCCGCGCGGGTCAGGTGGTGCTGACCGGCGGCGGGGCAGAGCTCGCCGGAATGGCCGATTTCATGCAGGGCGCGCTGGGGCAACCCGTGCGGCTTGGCCGTCCGCCGCAGCTGTCCGGGATGCCCGAAGCACACCACGCACCCGGCTTTGCAACGCTGGCGGGCCTGTGCCTCTATGCCGCCGAAGACCCGGTCGATATCCGCGCGGTGGGCGCTGGACGAGGCGGGGTGTACCGAGCGTTCGCACGCGAAACCGGGATCATGGCTCTGCTGGCGCGGCTGGTGCGGGCCGTGAAGGAGTATTTCTAGCCGCGCCGCACAAGCTTCTGCCGATTGATGATCAGACCTTGCACTGTGGATAAGGACATCGTCGGTATAAAATATACATCGTGATTATGTCACAGACACTAACCGCGGGCCGTAGTATGAGAAATTCCTGCACCTGCGCCTGGAGGACAAGCTGATGAGCATCAATATCGGACCCGCGGTGACTGACGATCTGCGTCCCCGCATCACCGTGATCGGGATCGGCGGGGCCGGCGGCAACGCGATTGCGAACATGATCGCTGCCGAAATTGAGGGCGTCGAATTCATTGTCGCCAACACCGATGCGCAGGCGCTCGCCACTTCACCGGCTGAGCGGCGCATCCAGCTCGGTCCGGACATCACTGGCGGCCTTGGCGCGGGCGCGCGTCCCGAGGTGGGCAAGGCTGCGGCGGAAGAAACCGTCGCCGAAATCGAAAGGGCGCTTGAAGGCGTCAATATGTGCTTCATCGCTGCTGGCATGGGCGGCGGCACTGGCACCGGCGCTGCGCCGGTGATCGCGGAAGCTGCGCGCCGCATGGGCGTGCTGACCGTCGGCGTTGTGACCAAGCCGTTTCTGTTCGAAGGCACCCGCCGGATGCGCGCGGCCGAAGCCGGGATCGAGGAGCTCCAGAGCCAGGTCGACACGCTGATTGTCATCCCCAACCAGAACCTGTTTCTGGTCGCCAAGGCGGAAACCACCTTCAAGGAAGCCTTCCAGCTGGCTGACGAAGTGCTCCAGCAGGGCGTGCGTTCGATCACCGATCTGATGGTGATGCCGGGCCTGATCAACCTCGACTTTGCCGACGTCCGCTCCGTCATGAGCGAGATGGGCAAGGCGATGATGGGCACCGGTGAGGGCGAAGGTGAGAACCGCGCGCTCGACGCGGCCGAACAGGCGATTGCCAATCCGCTGCTCGACGGCGTCAGCATGGCCGGCGCGCGCGGGGTGATCATCTCGATCATTGGCGGCGAAGACATGCGCCTGCTCGAAGTCGATGAAGCCGCCAATCACATCCGCGAGCTGGTGGACGAAGACGCCAACATCATCTGGGGCTCGGCATTCAACCCCGACCTCAAGGGCAAGATCCGCGTCTCGGTGGTTGCCACCGGGATCGAGCAGAGCGCGATCGGCCATGTCGAGCGTTCGCATTCGGTCTCGCTCGGCGCGTCGCGTGCACCCAAGCGTCCGGTGCTGGAGCTTTCGGAAGACGAAGGCCTCACCGAACTGCCGCCAGTGGACGAAGCGCCCGAGCCTGAAGCTCCGGCGGCCTATGAACCGCCTGCGGCTCCCGCACCCGCGCCCGCGCCCGTCAGCTATGACGAAGAAACGCTCGATCTGTCGGACGAAGCGGAAGACGCCGATTACCCGCCCGCCGCGCCGTTCGAATTGAGCGGGATGCAGGCCGGTGACGACTACAGCAACGAATATGACGACGACGTCGATGACATCGTCGATCCGCTCGCTGGGTTGCGCGGCGCGGACGAGGCCGGCCCTTATGGTGAGCCGGTGGCTACGGCCCCCGCGCCTGCCGCGGACAATGAAGGCACACTCGATCTCGGCGAAAGCTATTCCGCTTACGAGGACGAGCCCGTGCAAGACGATCTGCTCGCCAATGCTGACCGTCTGGCGGCGCAGGACCGTCCGGTCGAAGCCAAGCTTGGCGGCGGACGTCGCCGGTCGCTGCTGGGTGGCGGGAGCGAAGACGGTGGCAGCGGCGGCGGTTCGGGCGCCGGCAGCACGCTGTTCGAACGCATGGCCAACCTGTCGCGCAGCAACGCGCGCGATGACGAGGAAGATGATGACGGGGATGATGGCCCGGCGCTCAGCATTCCGCGCTTCCTTGGACGGCAGAACAACCAGTAACCCACGGCCGTAACGCCGTCCGGCGCGCGTGCGGCGCTGTTGGTCGCGCGCCGCCGCCGGGCCACTGGCGGGCGGCGACAGGCACGCTAGAGCATGACCATGGTGTCGCGCCTTTCCATACTGGCTTTAAGTGCTGCCCTGTTTGGCGGCCTGCCTGCTAGCGTGGCGGCGCAGGAGACGATTTCCCGACCCGTCGTGCAGGCGCTCCCCGCGCCCGAAGTCCAGCGTCTCAACCGCGCGCTGGTGGCGCTGGCCAAGACGCCGCGTGACCGCGATGCCTTGATCGAGGCAGGGCAGGCATCCCTCGGCGTCGACGATCTGGAAGCGGCGATCGGGTTCTTTGGCCGCGCGGCGGACGTCGATCCAGGGCATCCCGGTGCTGCGTTGGGGCTGGGCTCGGTCTATCTGCGCGCAGGCCGTGCGGGCGAGGCGTTGCAGCAATTCGAACGTGCATTGGCGGGCGGGGCGGATGAGCGTGCCGTGCTGACCGATCAGGCGCTCAGTTTCGATCTCATCGGCGAACAGGCTACGGCGCAGACCACATATGCCCGTGCGCTCGCGCTTGATGCCGGCAATGACGAGGCGCGCCGCAGACTCGCAGTCAGTTTCGCGATTTCCGGCAATCGCGCGCGGTTTGAAGAGACACTGCGGCCCTTGCTCGACAAGCGCGATATGGCTGCACAGCGCGCGCGCGCCTTCGGCCTTGCGATCATGGGCGAAAGCGACCGCGCAACCCTGATTGTCGAGCAGGTGATGCCGCGCGATCTGGCGACCCGGCTGGTGCCCTACCTCGGTTACATGCCGCGCCTGACCAAGCCGCAGCAAGCCGCCGCCGCCAATCTCGGAATCTTCCCGCGCGCCGCCGATATCGGGCGCGACGATCCGCGCCTTGCGCGCTTTGCCGCTGAGGAACGGGCAGGGAGTCGGCTGGCCCCGTCCGGCCCGTTGCTTGACTCGCGGACCGTTCCCCCAGTTGCCCAGACGCCCGCACCTGTGCCTTTGCCTGCGCCTGAGCCGACACGGGTCGCGACCGTCGCTCCGGTCACTGTCACAACGGTCGCGGCAGTCCTGCCCGCGCCGCCCCCGGTTGCTGCGCCGCTTCCGCCGCCCCCTTCGCCGCCCGCCGCCCCTGTGCGCGTGGCCGATGCCTTTGCCGACCTCGTCAACGCCCCGCTCCCCGATGCGCGGGTCAGCGGTGATGCGGTCGATATTTCGCGAATCACGGTGAAGCGCGAACTGCCGCCGCCGCCGCCTGAAAAAGCCAAACCGAAGGAACCGCCCAAGCCGGTCCACCCCAGCCGCGTCTGGGTGCAGGTGGCGACCGGCAAGAACGTCAAGGCGCTCGGGTTCGATTGGCGGCGCATCGCGAAGGAGGGCGGCGCGCCGCTCGCCAAGCTCAAGCCGTACACCACCCGCTGGGGCGAGGCGAACCGCTTGCTGGCCGGGCCGATCGACAATCGTGACAAGGCCCAGGCCCTGCTGCGCGAGCTCAAGGCCAAGGGGATCGACAGCTTCCTCTATGTGAGCCCAGAAGGCGAAGAAATTCAGCCAGTTAAATAGAGTTTTCCGCCATCTGTGCACGATCTTTGCACAGGCTTTGCACAGCTCTATCCGGTTCTCCCCAGCCGCCCTGACGTGGGCGATTGCCAACCACACCCCAACCCGTTCATGCGTTGCCCCAATGGTGCAAACGACCCTCCCTCCCGCGTTCCCCCGGCCATGAGAGTGCAAGACATGGACTATTCCGCCGAGGACGATGCCGCCCCCGTCGAAATGCTCGCCAGCCTGTTTGCCGCGCGCGGATGGCCGTGTGAACTGGTCTCGGATGACGAGATGACCGGCGAAGTGCAGGGCAGCTGGGCCAATTACCAGCTGCGCGCGATCTGGCGGGCCGAAGACGGTGTGCTTCAGTTCCTGTGCCTCCCCGATATTCGCGTGACGGAGGACAAGCGCGGGGCGGCCTATGAACTGCTGTGCCTCGTCAACGAACAGGTGTGGCTCGGCCATTTCGATATCTGGTCGAACGGCGACGTGCTGCTCTACCGCCACGGCGCGCTGCTGGGTGATCACGGGCGGTTGAGCATCGACATGGCGCAGGCGCTGGTCGAATGCGCGATCGACGAATGTGACCGGTTCTACCCGGCGTTCCAGTTTGTGCTGTGGGGCGGCAAGACACCGCGCGAGGCACTTGATGCGGCGATGGTTGACGCTGCGGGCGAGGCCTGAGAGCCTGCCTCGCATGACACAGAAGCTTCTCATCATCGGCTGCGGCAATATGGGCGGAGCGATGCTGGCCGGGTGGCTGGCCGCGGGCGAAAACCCAGCGCGGTTTGCGGTGCTCGATCCCGCTTTGCCCGAGGCGCCGGACGGCGTGGCGCTCTATCGCAGCGCGGAAGAGGCCGCAGGCGCGGGGCATGACGCTGTTCTGCTCGGGTTCAAGCCGCAGCAATTGGGGGCGCTCGGGCCGGGGCTTCAGGCGCTGACGGGCGAGGGTGTTTCGGTATATTCGTTGCTCGCCGGGATCATGCTCGGCCAGCTCGGACACGCCTTCCCGCACGCCGCCGCCCATGTCCGGGTGATGCCGAACCTTGCTGCGCGCATCAACAAGTCACCGGTGATCCTGTGCGAGGCCGGACTTGACGAGGCGGCACGCACCGCCGCCTTCGCTCTGTTTGACACGCTCGGCAGCGCAGTGTGGCTGGGGGACGAGGCGCAATTCGATCTCGTCACAGCGCTCGCCGGATCGGGGCCGGGTTTTGTCTATCGCTTTATCGACGCGCTGGCGGGTGCGGCCATCGACCTCGGGCTGGACGAGAGCACCGCCGCCAGCCTCGCGCTCGCCACGGTCGAAGGCGCGGCAGCCTTGGCTGCGGCATCGGATGTCGGGCCGGCCACGCTCGCCGACCGGGTCGCCAGCCCCGGCGGGATGACCCGCGAAGGCCTCAACGTGCTCGACGAAAACGCGGCCCTGCGCCGCTTGCTGGCCGACACTTTGCGGGCCACCCGCGACAAGGGTGCGGCGCTGTCGAAAGGCAGTTAAGATTAACATCGGTTAAGCTGAACCAATTGCGCGCTTTGCAATCCGGTTTCGCTTGAAATGCGCCGAGGAAACTCCGATATTCCCTCCATTGGAGAGCGCGGGCGTTTCCGCGCTCCGATAGGAAAGGCTAAGGGTTTCGCAATGGCTGACTGGAATGACACCTCGCGCAATGCGCAGCGTATGGGCTCCGTGCCCCGCGCCGGAGGCGACGTCGCCGGCCGCGCAAGCTATGACGAGGGCCTGCGCAAGCACATGCTCTCGATCTACAATTACATGACGTCGGGCATCCTGCTGACCGGGATTGTCGCGCTGCTGGCCTTCACCAGTGGTGTGGCGGAGACCATCTTCACCGGCGGTATCCTGCGCTGGATCGTCGCGCTGTCGCCGATGGCCGTCGTCTTTGCGATGAGCTTTGGCGCCAACCGCTTCAGCACCGCTACGCTCCAGCTGATGTTCTGGGGCTTCGCCACGCTGATGGGCCTGTCGCTCTCGTCGATCTTCCTAGTTTACACCGGCGGCTCGATCGCCACGACCTTCTTCGCCACGTCGGCGGCCTTTGCCGGCCTGTCGCTCTATGGCTACACGACCAAGCGGAGCCTGTCCGGCATGGGCAGCTTCCTGATCATGGGCGTGATCGGCCTGATTGTGGCGATGGTCATCAACCTGTTCCTGCAGAGCCCTGCGTTCCATTACGCCATCAGCTTCATCGGCGTGCTGATCTTCGCAGGTCTTACCGCCTATGACACGCAGCGACTGAAGACCGAGTATGAGTATCTGCGCGGCACCGAGTTTGCCGGCAAGGCCGTCGTGCTCGGCGCGCTGAGCCTCTATCTGGACTTCATCAACATGTTCCAGTTCCTGCTGAGCTTCCTCGGCAACCGGGAATAACTAATCTGGATCAGGCAGAAGCCTGACACAGGTGTTGAAATGTCGGATGCCCGGGGCCTTCCATAGGCTCCGGGCATTTGCTTTGTCCGCCGGGGCGGCTATCTCGGACGCTTAAGGTTGGAGCAAGCCGGGGACGCACATGCTTATCCCGCCAGTGGCAGCACAGCCCGCAGCAGGAGAGGTTATTTCAATGAGCGCGGCCCCGCACACGTCCCCGTCCCCGTCATTGGCGCAGGAACGCACCAGCGCGCGCACGCCGTTCGGCTTGGCGATCACCACTCTGGCCATGGGCGGCGCGTTGCTCGCAGCCTGTGCTACCCCGGCACCGCCGCCGCCTCCGCCGCCCCCGCCGCCGCCCGCCCCGGTGGTGGTCGAGGCCGTGCCTTACCGCCCGCTTCCGCCCGGCGGCGCGCATTATGTGATGGATATTCCTCCGCGCGGGCCTGATGGGCGGCGCGTCACCGTCAACAGCAACCTGTCGGATGACCAGCTGATCTGGAACCTGCGCTCGGCTTGGAATGTCGCGGCGCTCAATTGCCTCACGGCCGAATATGAGCCGATCCTCGAAGGTTATCGCGCCTTCCTGACCAAGAACGTCAAATCGCTGAAGGCCGTGAATGACCGGCTCGAGAAGAGCTACACCAGCCGCTTCCGGGTCCGCCGCGATGCGATGGTGGCGCGCGATGGCTACACCACGCAGGTCTACAACTTCTTCGCCGAACCCGCTGCCCGCGCTGGCTTCTGCCGCGCCACGCTCGACGTGGCGAACCGCGCTCTGGCCGCACCGCCGACAGATGTGCTCGCCTTTGCCCGTGCCAATTTTGATGGGCTGCTGATGCCGTTCGATCAGTTCTTCACTGATTACGAGGCCTATCAGCAAGCCTCAGCGACATGGGACGACAAGTGGGGCACGCTTTATGGCGCCTCGCAGCCCGGCTGGGTTGCCGTGCAGCAGGCCCGCGCCAGCGGCTTCGTCGTGCCGAGCGTCGCGGTGCAGACCGTGATCGACCCTGTGACCGGGCTTCCGGTCCCGGTGATCCCGGTCAATGAGGGTGTGGTATCGCAGCCGATCATTGAACCGATGGCCACTCCGCCGAAGGGCAAATCCGGCCAATAAGTGCGCGGCGGGAGGGTTGCAGGCAGCAAATCTTGCGTTGCAAGGGCCTGCGCTTCTCGCTAATGCGCGCGCTCGCCCGCTCCCCGGCACCGCCGGTGGCGGGCGCGAAAACCTGGAACGGGGCCGTAGCTCAGATGGGAGAGCGCGTCGTTCGCAATGACGAGGTCAGGGGTTCGATCCCCCTCGGCTCCACCAGTTTTCAGGCTTCGCATGAAAACTGGATTCCTTGTTTTCGCCCTCAGACGCCGGGCGCGGGTGTTTTTTGTTTTCCCTCAAACGCCGGGCGGCGGACGTCCGTCCGCCTTGGCTCCGCCGCATAAGCGGCGACGCGCGGTCGCGCTTGCGGCGCTGCACGCCGGAGGTACACCCATCCACTGTTGAGATTTGGCGCTGTAACGGCGCATAGCGCCGCAAGGCCGACCGGCCGCCCGCAGCGATGCTGGCGCAGCCAGCGTGAGCGAGGATTGCGCTCGCGGAGACGAGCGCCTAAACAAACAACGCGCCAAGGTAACGGGAATGCGGTTTGATTCCGCAGCTGTCCCTGCAACTGTAAGCGGTGAGTATCAGGTAGCGCGCCCCGAAAGGGGCAGCCACTGGAGCAGCAATGCTCTGGGAAGGTGAGTACCGGATGCGCTGATCCGTGAGCCAGGAGACCGACCGGGGCGTGTCGCTCTTTGCTTGGCTCAGGGATTGGTCAGGCGCGGAAAAACACTTCTGTTGTGAGCGACATCACCGGGCTGTGAGGGATGGGATCCCCTCGCGGCCTTCATGTTGCTGATGACGGGAGGAATCCGTGAGAAATTTGAAATTGTTGTGCAGCGTCGCTGGGGCGGCGCTGATGGTGCATGGCGTGGGCCACGCGCAGGATGTGCGAGCGCAGGACGAAGAACAGATCGTCTTTGCCGATCTGCGGGTGCCCGCCGAAATTCTCGTCTCCGCAAGCCGCGCTGATGATCTGCTGCTGAAGCAATACACTGGCTCTGCGCTGGTCATCACCGCCGAACAAATTGAACAGCGCCAGACCCGCGACATTGCCGACGTCCTGCGCGATGTTCCCGGCGTGGCGGTCGCAGGCATAGCAGGCCAGACCCAGATCCGCCTGCGCGGCTCGGAAGCCAATCATGTGCTGGTGCTGGTCGACGGGATCGAAGTCTCGGATCCCTACGCGGGCGAGTTCGACATTGGCACCTTGCAGGCTGAGCCCGGCGCGCGGGTTGAAGTGCTGCGTGGGGCGCAATCGGCGCTGTATGGCCCGGATGCGATCGGCGGCGTGGTTGCCTATGAAAGCGCCAGCGGGCGGAGCCAACCCGGCTTTGCAGCACGGATCGAGGGCGGCACCCAAGGCACCATCAACGGTGCGCTGCGTTATGGCGCGGCGGGCGACAGCTGGGACGCGGCGCTTTCTGCCGTGGTCGTGAGCACCGACGGTCAGCCCAATGCGCGGGGCGGCACCCGTGATATCGGGCGCGACAGCTACACTGTCTCGGGCAAGGGCAGCGTTGAGGTCGCCGAAGGCATCGCCCTGCGCGCCGCAGCCCGCTTCATCCGCACCGAAGGACAGACCAACGATAGCGACTTCGACAGCGCCAGCCCGACCTTCGGCTTCACCATCGACAGTCCCGGGGTGACCTTCACCAACGAGGCCGTCTATGCCCTCGTTGGTGCGCGGGCCGAGATGTTGGACGGGCGCTGGACGCATGATCTGTCCGCGCAGATCGCCGAAGTCGACCGCGAAACGGACAGCCCCTTCGGTCTCACCTCGGCCAGCGAAGGCGACCGGGTCAAGGCGTCCTATGTCACGGCGTTCAAGCTGGCGGACGCACACAACCTCACCTTCGCGGCGGACTTCGAGCGTGAAAGCTTCCGCAATGCCCTGGCGGCAAGTGGCGGTTTCACCGGGCGGCGGGCCGTCGAGCAGGTCGGCTTCGTGGGCGAATACCGCTATGCGGGTGAGGCGTTCGACCTTTCGGCCGCGCTGCGCCATGACATCAACGACCGCTTTGCCGATGCGACCACCTTCCGCGTCGGTGCGGGCTACCGCGTCACCGACACCACCCGATTGCGCGCGGCGGGGGGCAGCGGGGTCAAGAACCCCGGCTTCTTCGAACTGTTCGGCTTCGTCGATGGCCGTTTCATCGGAAATGAAAACCTGCGCCCAGAAAAGTCGACCGGGTGGGAAGTGGGCCTCGATCAAGACCTCGGCGATTCCGCGAGGGTCTCGGTGGCCTACTTTGACAGCGAGTTGGAGGGTGAGATCTTCACCACCTTCCCGCCGCCGAACTTCATCGCCACTCCCGCCAACCGCACCACCGTGAGCGAGCAACGCGGGGTCGAAGTGTCGCTCAATGCCCGACTGGCCGCGCAATGGAGCCTCGACGCGGCCTATTCCTATCTCGATGCCGAGGAGAACGGTATCGAGGAGGTGCGCCGCCCGCAGCACATCGCCAGCGCGGCGCTGACATGGAGAGCGCCAGGTGATGCTGCTTCGGCGACGCTGGTCGTGCGCCACAATGGCGAGACACCCGATGTCGCCTTCACCGATCCGAGCTTCGTGCCGGTGCGGGTGATATTGGACGATTATACGCTAGTGAACCTCAATGCCCGTGTGAAACTGGCAGACGGCATCAGCGCCTTCGCCCGCGTCGATAACCTGCTGGACGAACGCTACGAGCAGGTGTTCAGCTTCGTCTCTCCGGGGCGCTCGGCAGTCGTGGGTGTGGAGGCGCGGTTCTGACTTTTGTCCCCCTCCCTCATCGGGGGAGGGGGACGTTGTGCCATTCCCCTCGCAATCGCAGCAAAAATTGCCTATGCGCCCGCGATGCATTTTCTCGACCAAGCTAAAATCTATGTGAAGTCCGGCGGAGGTGGCCCCGGGGCCGTCTCGTTCCGGCGTGAGATGTACGTCGAATACGGCGGCCCTGACGGCGGAAATGGCGGGAAGGGTGGCGATATCGTGTTCGAAGCCGTCGCCGGCCTCAACACGCTGATCGACTTCCGCTATTCCCAGCACTTCAAAGCGCCGCGCGGCGGGCACGGTATGGGCAAGGACCGGACGGGTGCCAGCGCTAAGCCGCTCGTCATCAAGGTGCCGGTCGGCACGCAGATTCTCTCCGAAGACAAGGACGAAGTGCTCGCCGACTTCACGCAGGTCGGCCAGCGTGTCGTCTTCCTCGAAGGGGGGATCGGCGGCCGCGGGAACGCCAGCTACAAAACCTCCACCAACCGCGCGCCGCGTCAGCACCAGGACGGGATTCCGGGTCAGGAAGCCTGGGTGTGGCTGCGGCTGAAGCTGCTGGCGGACGTGGGCCTCGTCGGCCTGCCCAATGCGGGCAAGTCGACCTTCATCAATGCTGTGTCGAATGCGGGCGCTAAGGTGGGCGACTATGCCTTCACCACGCTCGTTCCCAAGCTGGGCGTGGTGCGGCACAAGGGCCGCGAATTCGTGCTCGCCGACATCCCCGGCCTGATCGAAGGCGCAGCGGAAGGCGTCGGGATCGGTGACCGGTTCCTCGGCCATATCGAGCGTTGCCGCGTGCTGATCCACCTGATCGACATCACCGGCACCGAAGATGCAGACCCCGCCGAAGCCATGCGCATCGTCGAGGATGAACTGGCAGCCTATGGCGCGGGCCTGGAAGACAAGGCGCGGCTGGTGGTGCTGAACAAGCTCGATCTGGCCGATGCCGAACTGGTCGAGGCCTATCGCGAAGAACTGCTGGCCGCAGGCGCGGACAAGGTGTTCGCGGTGTCCGGCGCGACCGGCGCGGGTATCCCCGAATTGCTCGACGCGGTGCTGGGCTATCTGCCGGACCGCACCTCGACAGAAACCAAGGCGGTCGAGGTGGAGCACGAAGAAGACGCCAGCGACTGGTCGCCGCTCTGATCGGCTCATGCTGACCCGCCTGCAAGACATCACCACCGCGCGGCGGATCGTGGTCAAGATCGGCAGCGCGCTGCTGGTCGGCGGCGGGCAGGCGCGTGAGGGGTGGCTGACGCGGATGGCGGGCGATCTGGCGGCGCTGCGACAGGTAGGCGCGCAGGTGATCGTGGTGAGCTCAGGGGCGATTGCGCTGGGCGCGGCGCGGCTGGGGCTGGCGAAAGGCGGGCGCGGGAGCCTTGCCGATGCACAGGCGGCGGCGGCTGTGGGCCAGATTGCGCTGGCGGATTTATGGTCACGCGCCTTGGGCAGCGAGAGCATTACCGCTGCACAAATGCTGCTGACGCTGGGCGATCTGGAAGACCGGCGGCGGTACCTGAACGCCTCGGCCACGCTCGACCGGCTGCTGGAAGCGGGCGTGATCCCCGTCATCAATGAAAACGATTCGGTTGCGACTGAGGAGATCCGTTTCGGCGACAATGACCGGCTCGCCGCGCGGGTTGCGCAGGCGGCCAATGCCGATCTGGTGCTGCTGCTCTCGGACGTGGACGGGCTGTATGACCGCGACCCGCGCGCAGAAGGCGCGACTTTGATTCCCACCGTGGACGCCGTGACGCCTGAGGTGATGGCGATGGCGAGCGGGGCTTCGTCCTCGGGTTTGGGGTCAGGCGGGATGGTGTCGAAGCTGCAAGCCGCGCAGATTGCCACGCGCGCGGGCATCGCGCTGGCGATCCTCAACGGCACGCATGATGCGCCGATTGCCCATGCGCTGGGCGCTGGCACGGGGACGCTGTTCCTCCCGGTGCGCGCCGATTCTGCCCGCAAGGCATGGCTCGGCGGGCGGCTCGCGCCTGCGGGCGAATTGCGCGTCGACAAGGGCTGTGCCGAGGCGCTGAGGGGCGGCGCGAGCCTGCTGGCGGCGGGCGTCGTCGGCATTTCTGGGCAGTTCCGGCGCGGCGATCTTGTCAGCGTGCTCAGCATGAAGGGCGAGCGGCTGGCGCAGGGCCTCGCTGAATATGACGCCGCCGAAATGCAGCTGATCGCCGGCAAGCGCGCCGAGGATCAGGCCGAGCGATTGGGCTATGCGCCGCGCTCCTGCGTGATCCATCGCGATCACATGGTCCTGCTGTGAGCCTCATCGCCATCACCGGCGCGACCGGCTTTGTTGGCAGCGCGGTGCTGGATGCGGCGCTAGCCGAGGGGCATCAGGTGCGCGCACTTGCCCGCCGCGATCAGACAGCGCGCGAAGGCGTTGAATGGGTGCGCGGAGATCTGGGCGATGCGGCGGCGCTTGCTGCGCTGGTCGAAGGCGCGGACGCAGTGATCCATGTCGCGGGGCTCACCAACACGCCCGACCCCACCGCGTTCGAGGCGGCCAATGTCACCGGCACCGTGAATGTCATCGCTGCAATGAAGCAGGCAGGGGCGCGACGGCTGGTGTTCGTCTCCTCGCTCTCGGCGCGGATGCCGGGCCTGTCGGCCTATGGCGCGTCCAAGGCGAAGGCCGAGGCACTGGTCGAAGCCTCCGGTCTCGACTGGACCACGGTGCGTCCGCCCGGCGTCTACGGCCCGCGCGATGTCGACTATCTAGAGATGTTTCGCACCGCCAAGTGGGGCTTCGTGCCGCTGCCGCCCGGCGGGGCGAGTTCGATCATTCACGCCGACGATCTCGCGCGGCTGCTGGTGGCGCTGGCGGCAGGCAACGCCGCTGCGACGAAAAAGCAGACCTACGAACCCGACGACGGGCGCGAGGGCGGGTGGAGTCACAAAGAGCTTGCCGCCGCGATCGGCCGCGCGGTGGGCAAGCGTTCTGTCTTCGCCCCGCATCTGCCGCGCGCTGTGCTTGAGGCCGCCGCCACCGCCGACCGCCTGCTGCGCTTCGACCGGGCGAAACTCACCGCCGACCGGGTGGGCTACATGGCGCATCCCAACTGGGTGTCACGCTTCGACCGCAAGCCGCCGCCGGGGCTGTGGCAGCCGAGGATTGGGGGCGAGGAAGGGCTGAAGGCGACGGCGGAATGGTACCGGCGCGAGGGGTGGCTTTAAAGCCAACCGTCACCCCGGACTTGATCCGGGGCCGCTTTCGCCAAGGCGCCAAGATTTGAGCGATCCCGGGACAAGCCCGGGATGACGTCTGGCTTACAAAAACGGCTCCTCGCCCGGCTTGTGGATGCCGCATTCGGTCTTGTCCCAGCCCTTCCACCGGCCCGAACGCGGGTCTTCGCCCGGAGCGACCTGCGAGGTGCAGGGCGAGCAGCCGATCGAAGGATAGCCCTGCGCGATCAGCGGGTGGCGGGGGAGATCGTGCTGTATGAAGTAACCTTCGATCTGGCCCGCGTCCCAATCGATCAGCGGGTTGATCTTGAGCCGCCCCTGCGCGTCCGAGGTGTCCACCTCAAAGCGCGGCAGGTTGGCGCGGGTCGAGGACTGGAACGATTTGCGCCCGGTGAAGCTGGCATCATACTGCGCCATCGCCTTTTCGAGCGGACGCACCTTGCGGATCTCGCAGCAGCCATCGGGGTCGTAGGACCACCTGAGGCCGGTCTCGTCCTTCTTGGCCAGTTCCTCCGCATCCGGCGTCAGCACCACCAGATTGAGGCCGAGCCGCTCCACCAGAAGATCGCGGTACGCGAGCGTCTCGGGGAAGTGCTTGCCCGTGTCGAGGAACAGCACCGGCACCGATGGATCGACGCTGGCGATCAGGTGCAGCAACACCGCGCTCTCTGCGCCGAAGCTGGAGACCACCGCAAGGTCGCCCGCGAGCCCGTCACGGATCACCGCTTCGAGCATTTCTAGCGTCGAGGCGCCGCGGAACATGCGGTTGAGGCGCACGGCGTCATGCTCGCTAAAGCGCGGAGCGAGGTCGAGCTGGTCTCGGGTCCGCGGCGGCTGGCTGGAGAGTCCGAGTTCAGGCTTCATGGCGCTTGTCCGCAATGGTGGCCCGGCGATCGGCCGCGCGCTGGTACACATTGACCCACGTTGCAAAGGCGCGCGCGGCGTCGTCTTCATCGAGGCGCTTGTCGGGAGCGAAACTGTCGAACCCGCAGCGGCGCATGTGGCTGAGCTGGTCGATCAGCACCTGACCCACGGCGCGCAATTCGCCGGTGTAGCCGGCCTCGCGCAGGATGCGCGCCGCCGAATAGCCACGCCCGTCACCAAAGCTGGGGAAGTTGACCTCGACCAGCGCCAGCCGGTCAAGGAAGGGCAGCAGCAGTCGCGCATCATCGCCCGGCTCGATCCGCACGGCGGTGGCGTTGGTCTGGTCGCAGCAGGCATCAACCGTCACCGTGCCGTGATCGACGGGTTCATCGTCGCGGAAGCGGAATTGCACTTCGTCGGGCGAAGTGCCGATGTCTTTAGCCATAAAGCGCCTCCTTGAACGGCTCCATGCCGATGCGGCGGTAGGTATCGAGGAAGCGCTCGCCATCCGCGCGGGTGGCGAGGTAGACGTCGGTGACCTTTTCGACTGCGGCGATCACGCCGTCCTCGTCAAAGCCGGGGCCGGTGATTTTGGCGAGGCTGACGTCCTCGGCCTCCGACCCGCCGAGCGAGAGCTGGAAGTTCTCCTTACCCTTCTTGTCGACGCCGAGGATGCCGATGTGGCCCGCATGGTGGTGCCCGCAGGCGTTGATGCAGCCAGAGATTTTCAGCTTCAATTCGCCGACGACTTCAGTGCGGCCCGAAGCGGCGAAGCGCTCCGAAATGCGCTGGGCGAGCGGGATCGATCGGGCGTTCGCGAGCGAGCAGTAGTCGAGGCCGGGACAGGCGATGATGTCCTCGATCGTGTCCATGTTGGGGCTGCCGAGGCCTGCGGCGTCAAGCGCTTGCCAGAGAGCCGGAAGATCGGCGATGGCCACGTGGGGGAGCAGCAGGTTCTGCGTGTGCATCACGCGCAGCTCGTCAAAGCTGTAATGGCGCGCCAGCTTGGCGACGACGCGCATCTGTTCCGAGGTGGCATCGCCGGGGATGCCGCCTGCGGGCTTGAGGCTGATGACGGCAGAGACGTAGTCGGGGTGACGGTGCGGATGGGTGTTATTAAGTGCCCAAGCCTCGAAACCCCCATCCCGGGCTTGACCCGGGACCCCGATGTTCTTGATCCGCTCTGGAGTAAGCGGGGTCCCGGCTCGGGGGCCGGGACGGCGGAGGGGTTCGGGAAGTTCAAAATGCGCCGCAATGCGCGCCAATTCCTCCAGCGGCGGCTCCACCCCCACGCTCAGCATATGGGCGAATTCTTCCTCGACCTGCCGGGTGTATTCCGCCGCGCCGAGTTCATGGACGAGGATCTTGATCCGCGCCTTGTACTTGTTGTCGCGCCGCCCGTAGCGGTTGTAGACCCGCAGGCACGCCTCGGCATAGGTGATCAGCTGATCGAGCGGCACGAAGTCGCGGATCAGCGGGGCGATCATCGGGGTGCGGCCCATGCCGCCGCCCGCATAGAACTGCGCGCCCACTTCGCCGTCACGCTTCACAATGCGGATGCCGATATCGTGCAAGCGCATCGCCGCCCGGTCAGTCTCGGACCCGATCACCGCAATCTTGAACTTGCGCGGCAGGTAGGTGAACTCCGGGTGGAAGCTCGACCACTGGCGCATCAGCTCGGCATAGGGGCGGGGGTCCACCACCTCGTCGGCGGCAGCTCCCGCGAAGTGATCGGCGCTGATGTTGCGGATGCAATTGCCGCTGGTCTGGATCGCGTGCATCTCGACCTTCGACAGGTCGGCGAGGATATCGGCGGCGTCCTCCAGCTTGATCCAGTTGTACTGGATGTTCTGGCGGGTGGTGAAATGGCCATAGCCGCGGTCATACTTCTCCGCGATGTCAGCCAGAGCCTCCATCTGCCGCGCATTGAGCGTCCCATAGGGGATCGCGACGCGCAGCATATAGGCGTGCAGCTGGAGATAGAGCCCGTTCATCAGCCGCAGCGGCTTGAACTGATCCTCGGTCAGCTTGCCTTCGAGACGGCGGCGGGCCTGATCGCGGAATTCCTCAACGCGGGCATCGACCATCGCCTGGTCGTATTGGTCATACTTATACATCAGATCACCCAGTCCCAGCCGGTCTTGTTGGCAGTTGGCACGGCAAGGTCGCGCCGCACCGTCGGGCCGAGCGCGCGCACGCGGTCCTTGATATGGGCCGGGCGGACATTGCCTGCGGCGTCGATCCTTGCCTCGATGGCGTAAGGCACGTTGACCCGGCGCGCGGCTTCCTCGCGGGCGAGGATTTCCTCCGCGTCATCGCCGACATCGACGGCATCGTCGACGAACAGCGACCAGCCGTTGCCGTTCCACCAGGTCACCGCGCCCGAGCGCAGGTCATTGCCGGTGAGGATTTTCATGGCGCAATCTCTCCAATAAGGCGCCCGTCATCCCGGGCTTGACCCGGGACCGCTGCCAGCAAAGCGCTTACCTCCGAGCGATCCTGACTTGCGTCAGGATGACGGTGGAGGCGCGCCGTAACCTCGCCGATCACGATCAGCGCCGGGCTCTGCACCGCTTCCCGCTCCACCAAGTCCGGCAGGCCCGCCAGCAACCCGCGCAGCACCCGCATCTCCGGGCGCGCGGCGTTCTCGATCACGGCGACGGGCATCGAAGGTGCCAGACCATCAGCCATCAGTTTCTCGGCAATCTGCGGCGCGGTGGAGACGCCCATGTAGATCACCAGCGTGCGGCCTTTGCCGGCGAGGCCTGACCAGTCTTGTTCGGAGAGGCCCTTGCACTGGCCCGCGACGAAGCTGACGATGCTGGAGGCGTCACGGTGGGTGAGCGCAATCCCGCTCGCCGCCGCCGCGCCGTTGGCCGCCGAAATGCCGGGGACGACTTCGACCGGGACGCCCGCTGCACGCGCGGTTTCTGCTTCCTCGCCGCCGCGCCCGAAGATGAAGGGATCGCCGCCTTTCAGCCGCACCACATCGCGCCCGCCCTGCGCCTCTCGCACCAGCAGGGCGTTGATGTCGTCCTGCGGCAAGGTATGGCGCGCGCGCTGCTTGGCGACCGAGATCAGCCGCGCATCGGGCCGCGCCAGCCCGAGGATGTCGGGGCCGATCAACCCGTCATGGACGATCACTTCCGCCCGCTCGATCAAGCGGACCGCGCGCAGGGTCAAAAGGTCCACCGGACCCGGCCCCGCGCCGACGAGATAGATGGTGCCAGTCTGCTGCATGACACGGCAAATGGGCCAGCGCGCCGATCCGTTCCAGCGAGAATGGTTTGGCCGCGGCGAAGCGGAACTATTGCGCTTCGGGCTTGGGCGGTTCGCCGCGCTGTTCCAGCACTGCAATCAGCCGCTCCAGCTCGCCGCTTTGCCGCAGGCGCAGATCGCGCTGGGGATAGGGGAGCTCGACCTTATGCTCCTTGAACAGTGCCCACAGATGCTTGAGCACCTCGCTGCGGACATTGCCCACGCCTTCCTCGGGATCGTTGATCCAGCAGTGGATGGTGAAATCGACCGAATTGTCGCCGAACCCGCTCCACCACACCGTCGGCGGCGGCGTGTCGAGCACGCGCTGCGCGTTCTTGGCGGCCTTCAGCATCAGCTCTTCGGCCAGCGCCATGTCGGTATCGTAGCTGACCCCGACCTGCACCTGGATGCGCACGTTCTTCGAGGAATAGGACCAGTTCTCGACCTGATTGATCATCAGGTTTTCGTTCGGAATCAGATATTCGCGCTCATCCCGGGTAACGACCGAGATCGCGCGGATGCCGATCTTGCGGATCTGACCGAAGGTCTGCACCCCGGCCTGATCGGTCACGGCGATCACGTCCCCCGGCTTGATCGACTTGTCCATCAGCAGGATGATGCCGGAGATGAGGTTCCCGAAGGTCTTTTGGAGACCGAACCCGATGGCGAGACCAAAGGCCCCCGAAAAGACGGTGAGCGCGGTCAGATCGATCCCGAGCAGATCGACCCCGATCAGGAAGGTCGTGATCCAGATTACGATGGTGGCGACCTTTTCGGCCAGCACGCGCTGGGTGCCATCGAGCGCGGTCAACCGGCGCAGCGCGCTCCGGGTGAGCCGGGTTGCGCCCCACGCAAAGGCGAGCACCAGCAGGATCGCGGCGACCGTGAACAGCACGTCGAACGACGAGATACGCCAATCGCCGACCTCGACCGCGAAGGTATCGAGCCGGTTGAGAATTCCGCCAATGGTCTCGCTGCGCTCGCCAATATCCTCGCGCAGATTATCCGCGCCGCTGACGTTTTCGGACGGGACCGGGGAGGGGGTAGGGGCGGGCGCGGTCATCCGGCTTGCGTCAGTGCCTGCGCCAGATCGGCGATCAGATCGTCAGTATCCTCCAGCCCGATAGAAAGCCGGAGCGCGGGCCTGCCTCCGGTCGGGCAGGGCATCAGGCTGCGATAGGTCTTGGGCGTGATCGGCAGGACCAAGCTTTCAAACCCGCCCCAACTATAGCCGATCCCGAACAGATCGAGCGCATCGGCCACGCGGGCCGAGGCTTGCGGATCATCGCTCGCCAGCACGAAGGCGAATAGCCCGCAGCCGCCGGTGAAATCGCGCGCCCACAAGACATGGCCGGGGGCGGAGGGTAGCATCGGGCACAGCACCTCAGCCACTTGCGGCTGCGCCTCAAGCCATTCGGCAATCCTGAGCGCCGAGCGTGTCTGCGCCTCCAGCCGGAGGCCCATCGTGCGCAAGCCGCGTGCGGCAAGCGCGGCATCGTCGGGCGCAACCACCTGCCCCAGTTCCTGCGCGGTGCGGCGCAGCGCGGTGTACCAGCGCTTGCCCGCACTCGCGCTGCCCATCATCAGATCGGAGTGGCCGCCGACATGCTTCGACAGGCTCATCATCACGATGTCGCAGCCATGTTCCAGCGCGGCGAAGCCCAAGGGGCTGGCCCAGGTGTTGTCGACCATACTGACCGCGCCATGCTGCCGGGCGATCGCGGCAAGCGCGGGAACGTCGCAGACCTCGAAGGTGAGGCTGCCGGGGTTTTCGAGCCACACCGCTTTCACCGGATCGGCGAACAGCGCGCCATAGGCGTCCAGATCGCGCGGGTCGAAAAAGGTCGTCTTCACCCCCATCCGCGTTAGCAGCCCCGTCGCCATGCTGCGCGAGGGGTCATAGGCGTTGTCGGCCATCAGCAGCCGGTCGCCCGGCTTCAGCACGCTGAGCATACACCCGGCAATCGCCGCCACGCCGCTCGGGTAAAGCTGCGTGCCGTAAGCACCCGGCTCAATCTGGGTGAGCGCCTCGGCCAGCGCCCACTGGGTCGGCGCGCCGCGGCGGCCATAGAAGAACTGCCCATCGGCATTGTTGCCGCCAGCGCTGTGGCGATCGGCGTCCTTGTCGTAGAGGTGGGTTGAGGCACGCCACACCGGCGGGTTTACCACCGGCCCGGTCCATTCCTTGCGCCGCCCGCCACGCACCAGCCGGGTGGCGGGCTTCAGCGGCTTGCCGCTATCGCCGCCACTCATTCGGCCGGGCCCTGAAGCTTGGGCGTATCGGGATCGGCACCCCATTCGCTCCAGCTGCCATCATACAGCGCGGTATCGTGCTTGCCGATCAGGTGCATCGCGAACATCAGCACGCTGGCGGTGACGCCGCTACCGCAGGTGGTGGTGACGGGTTGGTCGAGGTCGATCCCGGCGGCGGTCAGTGCGGCGCGAATGTCGTCCGGCGATTTGTAGGTGCCGTCAGCATTCAGCACGCCGCCGAACGGTAGATTCAGCGCGCCCGGAATGCGTCCATTGGGGCCGCCATGCACCGGGTCGATACCGGTGCCATAGACCCGATCAGCCCCGCGCGCGTCGAGCACCTGTTCGCGGCCGCTGGCAATGTTGGCGAGCATATCGGCCTTGCTGCGCACCCGCCGGGGCGGGGCGAGGTTGACGGGCGCGATGGTTGCGCCATGCTCCGCGCCGCTGCCGAGCGCGCGGCCTTCTGCACGCCACTTGCCCAGACCCCCATCAAGGATCGCGACTTTGTCCCAACCCATCGCGGTCAGCACGAACCAAGCCCGCGCCGAGGTGCGGATCGCGCTGTCGTCATAGAGGATGATCGCGTCCTCGCCCCGCACACCCAGCAGGCCGAGCCGCGCGGCGAGTTGATCGGGGGTGGGGAAGGCGTAGGGCACGCTCGATCCGGCATCGAACAGGCTGGCCAGCCCGAGGAAGCGCGCGCCGGGGATGTGCCCGGCGGCAAACTCCGCCCCAGCATCGCGCGCGGCGGCGGGCAGGTGGTAGGACGCATCGAGCACGGCAAGGCCCGGTGCACCAAGGTTGTCGGCGAGCCATTCGGTCGAAACGAGCGCAGAAGGAAGCTTGGTCATGAGCGGGTTCCTAGCGTGCCGCGGGCGGCGGCGCAAAGGGCGCGGTCAGGCAATGGGCGGACATGGGGGCAGGCAGGGGGCGTGAAGGGGGGCGGCGTGACAGAGGCATAGGCGCTTTCCTACTTGTGCCTGCGCTGACAAGATCGCCGGAATGAACCGCCCCACGCGCCTATTCGTCCTTTCAGATCGGGCTGAAGGTGGGGGCAGGTTTTTCTTCCGTAGACAGTGTCTCATGTGTCTCCAACAGCCGCGCATGGCGGGCGACTCAGGCAGCGGCAGAGGCCGGCGGCAGCGACACCGCCTGCGCCACCAGCCCGGCGATCCCGCCCGGCGGCGCATCAAGCAGGATAGGGTGGACGCGTCCGCTTGGGGAGGGCGTGCCGATCACGAAGGTGCGGGCCAGTGCGGGCAGGCTCTCGACTTCCAGCGTAACGTGGACCAGCGGCACGAACATCGGGGTCTGCCCCTGCCGCAATGGCGCAATGGCGCTGAGCGGGAGCTGCACTGTGCCGGTGATGCTGCGCGCCTGCTGCGGGCCGACGCGCGCGATCCCGGCGGCGGACTGTGCGGCTCCGGCGGAGGGCGCGTTGCCCCCGCTCGCTCGCGCGCAGGCGAGCTGCACGGCGGCGGCAAGGTCGGTCACTGCGCGGTCTGATCGGTTCGCGATATTGAGGCGGTATTGCACCGTGAACATCATCACGCTGCGGGTCGTCGAGATGATCTCGAGGGTAAGGTCGAGCCGGGGCGCATCGTCGCTGCTGGCTGGCGCCGCTGTGTCACCGGCTTCGACCGGCGGGGCGAGGCGCGCCACCTTGGGCTTGCGCCGCCGCTGCCAAACCGCAAACCCGACCAGCGCCGCAATCGCCGCGAGCGCGCCTGCGACAAACGGCCACCAATCGGCGAGATCGAACAGCGGGTCGCCCACGGCCACGCTCGGGCTGGTCGCAGGCGCGGCAGGCACCACTTGCGGCCCGGCAGGCGGGAGCGTGAGCGGATCGCCCGCTGCGCTTCCCGAAGGCGCAGCGGCGGGCGCAGGCTCGCTCGCGCTGACTTGCGGGGCGGGTCGGGGCGTGGCTGACGGACTCGGGGTGAGGATGTCGCGCGGGCTCGGGCTGGGGGAGCGGGCTGCAGTCGGAGCGGGTAGCGGCTCGATCACCGGCGACGGCGCAGCAATCGGCGCGGCGCGCGGTGGGATGGCCACCCCGGCGCGTTCGTCCGCCGGGCCGGCGGGGGCAGGGCTGGGCGTCGGTGTCGCTTCGGGCAGCGTGAAGGTGCTGGACTGCTGCTGGGCCAAAAGCGGTGCGGCCAGCGCCAGCGCGGCGGCAGTCAGGCAAGCGGGTAAGAAGCGGTCAGGCAAGCGGTTCATGGCGCGATGAAGCTCAATCGAGTCTGGAAAGCCGGGTCTTGTCGGCAGGGTATTGTGGATGGTGCAGGGTGAACGTGCGCTGTCCCCATAGGGATTTGCGCCCCTCGGCGTCCAGTTCCCCGCTTGCGTCCATCCGCGCTTCAAGGCAACAGCGCGGCATGGAAAGCACACCTGAAACCCCGAAACTGGCCCCGCAATTCCTTGGCCGCGATACCCCGCTACCGGCCTCGCCCGAAGAAGCGGTGCTCGACTACGTCCCCAATCCGCGCCCCGGCCTGACCTTTCTGGTGCGGTTCGTCTCGCCCGAGTTTACCTCGCTGTGCCCGGTCACCAACCAGCCCGATTTCGCGCATCTGGTGATCGACTATGTGCCGGGCGAAACCATCGTTGAGAGCAAGAGCCTGAAGCTGTTCCTCGGGAGCTTCCGCAATCACAACGGCTTCCACGAAGATGTGACCGTGGGGATCGGGGTGCGCCTGTTCGAAGAGATGCGCCCGCAATGGCTGCGGATCGGCGGCTATTGGTATCCGCGCGGCGGCATTCCGATCGACGTGTTTTGGCAGAGCGCCGCGCCGCCCGAAGGCCTGTGGTTGCCTGACCAGGGCGTGCCGACCTATCGCGGGCGCGGGTGACGTTCAGGGCGTCGATACCCCCGCCTGATCGGTGCTTTACGTTGAAGACCGCATTGCCCTGATCAGGCTCCCGGCGCGCTGAGTTCCAGTTGCACGAACTTGGGCACGGTCTTGTTCGCCTCGCGCCACTTGGCGAGCGGGAAGGCCCCTGCGCCGAGCGCCGCCAGCGGGATCCCCGCTTCGGCCAGTGAATAGGGCGAGATACGGTGCCGCGTCATGAACCCGCCGCTACCATCGCTGATCATCGAGGTTTCGAACTTCAGGCCCTGGCTGTTCTCGGTGGCGTTGACCACCTTGCTCACCACCAGCTGCCCGTGGCCGAGATCGAGCACCACATCGGTCCCGACCGGCACCCCGGCCAGCCCGGTAATGCGCGCGCCGGTTTTGGACAGGTTGCGCAGGATCACATCGTAGTAGTGATCCTCGTGGATCAGCCCAACCTTGCGGAAAATGGTGATACGCTCGGCGCGGTGGCGCGGCGGGCCGCTGGGGCGGAACATATTCGATCCTTCCGCGAACTGCGCCAGGACCTGATCCTGCGTGATCGGGCGCGAGAAGATGTAGCCCTGCACCAGATCCGCACCGCGCGCCTTGACCAATTCAAGCTCGTCCATCGCCTCGACGCCCTCGGCGACGGTCTCCATGCCGAGCGCCTTGGCGAGCGCGACGATGGCGGTGATGATCGCAGGGTTAGTGTCGCCGTTCTCGGTGCAGCCGCGCACGAAGCTCTGGTCGATCTTGATCTTGTTGAAATGGCCGTGCTTTAGGTAGCCGAGCGATGAATATCCGGTGCCGAAATCGTCGAGCGACAAGCGTACGCCCAGCTTCTTCAGATCGCGGAAGATCGCATCGACCGTCTCCAGATCGCCGACGAAGACGCTTTCGGTGATCTCCAGCTCAAGCCGACCCGGCGGCAGGCCCGAGGCTTGCAGCGCCGCCGCCACCGCCTTGCGATAGCCGGGGCGGATGAACTGCTTGGCTGAGACGTTGACTGCCACCCGGATCGTATCTGGCCAGGACAGCGCATCCATGCACGCCTGCTTCAGCGCCATTTCGCCGATGCGGATGATGAGATCATCGTTCTCGGCGACGGGGATGAACTGCGCTGGGCTGATGTCGCCCTCGTCCTCGTCATGCCAGCGTAGCAGCGCTTCGAAGCACTTCACTTCGTTGGTGAGCGGATCGACCAGCGGCTGATAGGCAAGTTTCAGCTCCCCGCGATCCACCGCATCGCGCAGCCGTTCGCCCAGCATCGCGGTCTTGGAGGCGGCGTCGCGCAATTCGCTGGTGAAGAAGCAGAAGGTGCCACCGCGGGTTTCCTTGGCGGAGTACAGCGCCATGTCGGCCGCGCGGGTCAGCTCGTCGGTATCGACCCCGTCATAGGGCGCGATCGCGATGCCGATCGAAGTGCCGATGATCGCCCGGCGACCATTGATCTGATAGGGCTGCGATATCGACTGGACGATGCGATTGGCCAGTTCGCCCAGAGTGCCGCGGTCATCCATGTCGGGTAGCAACACTTGGAATTCGTCGCCGCCGAGCCGCCCGACTTCGCCGTAGTCCTTGACGATCGAGGACAGGCGCTGGGCCACCTGCTTGAGCAATTCGTCGCCCGCAGGGTGGCCCATCGTGTCGTTGACCTGCTTGAAGCGGTCGAGATCGAGCATCATCAGCGCGCAGCTGCGCTGGCTTGCCCGGAAGGCGGCCAGCGTGGCAGTCAACCGCTCGTTCAGCTTGCGGCGGTTGGTGAGCCCGGTCAGCTCGTCCACTTGCGATTGCCGCGCGACCTGCGTTTCGTAGGCATACTGCGCCGAGATATCGACAGCGCTGCCGCGATAGCCCTTGAAGGTGCCGGCGGCGTCGGTCAGCGGCCGTCCGTTGAGCCGCCACCAGCGCGTTGCGCCGCGCCCGTTGGGCACCGCGACGATCTGCTCGTCGAGCTTGGAGCGGGCCTTGAGCTTGAAGGCGAGACTGCGCTGCGATGGGCCGCCGTCTTCGTCGTCGACATCATGAAATAGCTGCGTCAACGGCTTGCCGATCATCGTCTCACTATCGGTGCCGAGATCGACCAGCGCGCGCTGCGACAGGAAGCTCAGATGGCCTTCCGCGTCGGTTGCCCAGAACATGCCGATGCCGAGTTCTTCGACTTCGCCCAGCACAATGGCACGGTCGGGGCGCTGCGCCGCGACCGGGTTCTGCTCGTCTGGCGCTGGGCGCTTGGGCTCACGCGCGGATTTGAGAAAGCCAAGTGGCATTGCTCGTCCTTGTTTGGAGGCTGGATTGCGCAGCACTCACGATCGCTGAGGGTGTTAGACCAAACGTGATTGATAAACCGTTACAGCTAACCCCAATCGCCGGGCCCGAGGGATCAAGCGTGAGAATATCGCGCCAAAGGGTGCGGAACTGTTTCCGATGCGCCGCGTTATGCGGATGAGTGGCTATCGTGGCATATTCTTGCTCACGACGGCTGCCTTGTGTAATTTTGCTGCATTATCGCCGAGCGTGGGGGATCGCGCACTGCGGGTTTTTGCGAAAATCGGGGGACGGCGTCATTTCTGTCAATACCTTGCTTGCGAATGCGCCGGCGGCGCTGACCAATCCTGTCCGCACGCGTGCCGACTGGGAGGAGATGCGTGCTGCGGCGCTGGCTGATCCCGGCGCGTTTCATGGGGCGATTGCGGCCCGCAACATGCATTGGTTCGTGGGCGATGTCGGCCCGTCCGGCGCTTGGATCGCCAAGGGTGAGGATGGCCGTTGGAGCGGCTGGGATGCCGCTTCCGCCGCGCCGGTCAGGCCCGATCTGCCCGCTGACTTCACTCCGTGGGCGGCCGGGTTTGACGGATCGAACGCCCCGCATTGGCGCTGGTTCGTCGGCGGGCGCAGCAATGCCGCCTTCTCTGAACTCGATCGGCACGTGCTCGCCGGGCATGGCGATGAAGCGGCGCTGATCTTCGAAGGTGACCGCTGGGACATGTCGGCGCTCGGAGGCAAGGGCGCGCCGATTGATTGCTTCAGCGTCAGCCGCAAGCAATTGCTGCTCGAAGTGGCGAAATGCGCCGTCGCGCTAGAGGCGCTGGGCCTGAAGCCGGGCGACCGCATGGCGCTCAATATGCCGAGCATCGTGCCGCAGATTTACTGGACCGAAGCGGCCAAGCGCATGGGCGTGGTCTATACGGCGGTGTTCGGGGGGTTCTCCGACAAGACCCTGTCGGACCGCATCGCCGATACCGGGGCGCGGGTGATTGTCACCTCGGATGGTTCCTATCGCAACGCCCAGGTCGCGGCGTTCAAGAACGCCTATACCGACCCGGCGTTAGATAACTTTGTGCCGGTGACAACGGCGCTTTCGATCCTTTCCGGCCTCGACATGGGTCTGCCCGCCGCCGATGCGGCCACAATCGTTGATACCGTGCGCGAGGCGCTTGCGGGCGAGATTACCGTCGACCGTTCGGACGTGATGCGCGGCGTGGGCCGGGCGCTTATCAATCTGGGCGCGGAAAGCCGGATCAGCACGTCTGACGCTGCCCGCGTGCGGATCGCGATTGCCTCCAGCCTCGTCACCCTGCCGCCGCGCGTGGAGGCGGTGATCGTGTGCCGCCACACGCACCAGCCCGATGTGATCTGGCGCGAGGAGCGTGACCGCTGGAGCCATGAACTGACCGATGCTGCGCTGGTGACGGTGCTGGACAAGGCGCGCAGCGCAGGCTTTGCGGTGGAGACCGCCGCCGATCTGCTGGCGCTGGAGGGCAGCGATTTCGTCCGCGCGATCTGGGCTTCGTCCAAGCCGCTGCCGGTCGATGCCGACTACCCGATGTTCTTCATCTACACCTCGGGCAGCACCGGCAAGCCCAAGGGGATCGTCCACTCGCACGGCTATGCCGCAGGCGTGGCCGAAACGATGGCGGCCAGCTTCGACGCGCGCCCCGGCGATACGCTGTTCGTGGTCGCCGATCCGGGCTGGATCACGGGTCAGAGCTACCTGATCTGCGCGCCGCTGATGACGCGGGTCACCAGCCTCGTGTCCGAAGGCTCGCCGGTGTTCCCGCACGCGGGCCGCTTCGCCTCGATGATCGAGCGCCACAATGTGACGATCTTCAAGGCGGGGGTGACCTTCCTCAAGGCGATCATGTCCGATCCGGCGAACCTCGCCGAGCTCGAACGCTATGACATGAGCGGGCTGCGCGTCGCGACCTTCTGCGCCGAACCCGTCAGCCCGTCGGTTCAGGCCTTCGGGATGGAGCACGTAACCCCGCGCTACATCAATAGCTACTGGGCAACCGAGCACGGCGGGATCGCCTGGACGCATATGTTCGGCAACGACGACTTCCCGCTCCGCCCCGATGCCCACGCCTATCCGCTGCCGTGGATCGTCGGCGATGTCTGGGTCGAGGATGCCGATGCGGCATCGCCCGAAGATGCGCCCTTCACCCGCGCAGACGCAGGCGGCGTGCCGTGGCGACGGGCGGAAATGGGCGAGAAGGGCGAAATCGTCATCGCCGCGCCCTATCCCTACCTCGCCCGCACGATCTGGGGCGATATCGAAGGCTTCAAGGTGTCCGATGGCCGCGTTGATCCCGCCTGGCGCGGCGATGCCGCGCGCTGGGAGGATGGCTACTGGCGGCGCTGGAAGGGCGCCTGGGCCTATACGCAGGGCGATTTCGCGATCCAGCATGACGACGGCTCGTTCTCGCTCCATGGCCGCTCGGACGACGTCATCAACGTCTCGGGCCACCGCATGGGGACCGAGGAGATCGAAGGCGCGGTGCTGCGCGACAAGGCGCTCGCGCCGGACTCGCCGGTCGGCAATGTGCTGGTCGTGGGCGCGCCGCACCGCGAAAAGGGGCTGACCCCGCTCGCCTTCGTGGTGCCGGTCGCGGGGCGCAAGCTCACCCATGAGGACAAGCGCCGGCTGTTCGATCTCGTGCGCACCGAAAAGGGCGCAGTCGCGGTGCCGGCGGACTTCATCGAAGTCTCGCAGTTCCCCGAGACCCGCAGCGGCAAGTACATGCGCCGCATGGTCCGCGCGCTGGTGGTGGGCGAGGATGTCGGCGACGTCACGACGCTCAGGAACCCCGAGGCGCTGGACGAGCTGCGCACCGTCATCAATGACTGGCAGCGCAAGCAGCGGATGAGCGACGAACAGGCGCTGTTCGACCGTCACCGCTATTTCCTCGTCCAGTATAACACGGTGGCACCCGGCAAGCAGGTGGCGACTGTCACGGTCACCAACGCACCGGTCAATGCGCTGAACGAACGCGCGATTGACGAGCTGGTGCTGGTCACCTCGACACTGGCGCGCGATGATTCTGTGGTCGCGGTGGTGTTCACCGGTGAGGGCACCTCGTCCTTCGTCGCGGGCGCCGACATCCGCCAGATGCTCGAGGAAATCCACACGGTCGACGAGGCGATGGTGCTGCCCAACAACGCGCACCTCGCCTTCCGCACGATCGAGAGCATGAACAAGCCCTGCGTCGCAGCGGTGCAGGGGGTAGCGCTGGGGGGCGGGATGGAGTTCGCGCTCGCCTGCCATTACCGCATTGCCGAACCCGTGGCGCGCTTCGGCCAGCCCGAAATCCGGCTGCGGCTGCTGCCCGGCTATGGCGGCACGCAGCGCCTGCCGCGCCTGCTCGCCGACCGGCGCGGGAGCGAAGGGCTGCGCGATGCCCTTGACCTCATTCTGGGCGGGCGGAGCATCACGGCCGAGCAGGCCGCGGAGATCGGTGTGGTCGACCAACTGGTCGATGGCGCGCAAGATGCGCTCTCGGCCGCCCATGCAGCGGTGCGCGATTTCGTGAAGCACGGGCCCGGCAGCGCGCTCGGCTTCGCCTTTGCCGAAAGGCAGGCGGCCACGGTGCGCTGGGAAGGCGCAGCCGATGTGTCGCTCGACACGGTGCTGGAGGACGACTTCCTCCAGCGCATCCTGCGGCAGCTCGAATGGGCGGGCCGCGACGTGGCGGGGGCGAGGGCACTGGATGCGGTGCGCACGGGGCTGGAACACGGCATCACTCAAGGCACGGCGCGCGAGGCGAAGCTGTTCGCCGAAGCCATCGTCGATCCCGAAGGCGGCAAGACCGGTATCCGCCAGTTCATGGACAAGATTGCGCCCCCGCTACCGGTGCGGCGCGATGGCGTGTGGATTGATGCCGAGCACGAGATGCGTGCTCAGGCATTGGAAGCAGCAGGCGATCTGCTTCCTGTGGGAGCGCCGTTTTATCCCGGCGTGACCCCGATCCCGCGTCACCAATATGCCTTCGGCATCGCCCGCGATCCCGATACCGGCCAGCCCCGCTTCGGCCCCCCGGCGAGCCACGAAAAGGAGCTGATCGTCAGCGTACCCGAGCCCGCGCCCAACGAGGCGCTGCTCTATATGCTGACCAGCGAGGTCAACTTCAACGACATCTGGGCGCTGACCGGTATTCCGGTCTCGCCGTTCGATAGCCATGAAGAAGACGTGCAGATCACTGGCTCGGGCGGGATTGCGCTTGTTGCCGCGCTCGGGTCCGAGACGCGGGCGCAGGGGCGGATCAAGGTCGGTGATTTGGTGACGGTCTATTCGGGGACGAACGACCTGCTCAGCCCGCTGGTCGGCAATGATCCGATGTATGCGGATTTCTCGATCCAGGGCTACGAGACCGAGACCGGCAGCCATGCGCAGTTCCTGACGGTGCAGGCGCCACAGATGCACAAGGTGCCGCCGGACCTCACGCTGGAGCAGGCGGGGAGCTATGTGCTCAACCTTGGCACGATTGCGCGCTGCCTGTTCACAACCCTGCAAATCGCACCGGGACGGACGCTGTTCGTCGAGGGCGCGGCCACGGGGACCGGGCTTGATGCCCTGCGCTCCTCCGTGCGCACGGGCTTGCAGGTGACGGGCCTCGTTTCCTCGGAAGAACGCGCGCAGTTCATCACTGGGGTGCAAGGCGCGGTCGGGGCGATCAACCGCAAGGATGCGCGCTTTGCTGGCCTCTATTCGGTGGTGCCTGAGGACAAGGCCGAAGCCATCGCTTGGGAAGCCGCGGGCGCTCCGCTGGTTGAGGAGTTCAAGGCGCTCAACGGTGGAAAGCTCGCCGATTATGTCGTCAGCCACGCAGGCGAGACCGCCTTCCCGCGCTCGTTCCAATTGCTGGCAGAGGGCGGTACGCTCGCCTTCTACGGCGCGTCGTCAGGCTACCATTTCAGCTTCATGGGCAAGCCGGGGACTGCCACGCCTGAGGAAATGCTCCGCCGTGCTGCGCTGCGGGGAGGTGAGGCGGTGCTGATCTTCTACGGGCCGGGATCGAGCGAATTGCTCGACGAGACCGGGCTCGAAATGATCGAGGCCGCGCGGCGCTTCAACGCCCGCAGCGTCATCGCCACTACCACCGACGGCCAGCGTGAATTCCTGCAATCGCTCGGGCTTGAGGATGCGATCGAAGGCATCGTCAGCCTCGAAGCCATCCGCAGGCGTGAGGGGGCCAATTTCTACTGGCCGGACACCATGCCGCGTCTGCCCGATGCCAAGGCCGATATCGAGATCTTCAAGGCCGCCGTGCGCGACTATCAAGACCGGGTGATGAAGCCGTTCGGCTCGGCCGTGGGCAAGATCCTGCGCTCGCCCGACAATCCGCGCGGTAGCCCCGATCTGGTGTTCGAACGCGCTGGACAGGACACGCTCGGCATCTCAACCTCGCTGGTGAAGCCCTTCACCGGGCGGGTGATCTTCGCCGAAGACCTGACCGGTTGCCGCTTCACCTTCTACGCCCCGCAGGTCTGGACCCGCCAGCGCCGCATCTTCATGCCCACCGCCAACATCTTCGGCACGCACTTGTGCAACGCCTATGAAGTCGCGCGGATGAACGACATGATCGCGGCCGGGCTGCTCGAAGTGACCGAACCGGAAGTGGTGCCGTGGGATGGTTTGCCCGAAGCGCACCAAGCGATGTGGGATAACCGGCACACCGGCTCGACCTATGTGGTCAACCATGCACTGCCCGAAATGGGCTTGCGCAGCCGCGACGCGCTCCTGGAAGCATGGGCCGCGCAAGGAACCGGGGAACCGGAACCGTAACGCGTGCGTTGCGACAATTGAAACGTTCTTCGCTCTCCTCCCCAGAGATTGAACGATCCGGCAAGCCAACGTCGCTTGCGTTATAATTTTGTGAGGAGAGTGCTATGGCCGCGTCCAAGCCGAAGACCAAAGCTGCGCCTGCTGAAACGACCACGGGCCGCCTCGCTGGCAAGATAGCCGTCGTCACCGGCGCGGCTGGCAATCTGGGCGGGCATATCGTCACGCACTACCTTGCAGAAGGCGCAACCGTCGTGATGACGGGCCGCACGCCCGACCGCACCAAGGCGTCGGCGGACGCGCTGATCAAGGCGACTGGCGCTGACCCCGCTCGGCTTGCCACAGTTGCGCTCGATGGCGGGGACATCGCCTCGGTACGCGCGGCGATTGCCGAGGTGGTGGCGAAGTTCGGGCGGATCGACATCCTGGTCAACAACGCTGGCAGTGCCGGGCCCAAGCAGCCGATCGAGAACCTGCCGCTCTCCGCCGATGAACTCGCCGCGCTCCAGAAGCAGGGCAGCACCGACAGCGAGACTGTGGGCGATGCGCTGCGCAATATCTTCGGTGTTGCCTGGAACGTCGCGCGCGTTGCGGCGGAGCATATCCCCGAGGGCGGGTCGATCATCAACGTCTCGACTATCTTCAGCCGCACGCCCTATTACGCGCGTGCCGCCTATGTCGTGCCCAAGGCGGCGATGAATGCGTGGAGCCGTGAACTCAGTCTTGAGCTCGGCCCCAAGGGCATCCGCGTCAACCTCGTGTATCCCGGCCCGATCGAGAGCGAGCGCATCCGCAACGTCTTCGCCGCGATGGACACCGCGCGCGGGGACGCGGCGGGTACCACCGCCACGCAATTCTTCGACATGATGAGCCTGGAGCGGGCCACCGGCGGCAACGATAAGGCCAAGACCTTCCCGACGCCGACTGACATCGCGACCACCTGCGTGTTCCTCGGCTCGGATGAGAGCGCGGCCTATAACGGTCACGATTTCGAGGTCACCCACGGGATGAGCGTGCGCAAGGAGCAGCGCTCGACCTATCTGGCACGCCCCACCATGCGCTCGATGGACGGCACCGGCCTTGCCGTGCTGATCGCGGCGGGCGACAATTTCGAAGAGGCGCTGGAAATCGCGCAGGTGCAATTGGCATGCGGGGCCGAGGTTGTCCTTGGCCTGCCGCGCGCTGCCGATGTTGCCATTGCCGAGAAGCGCTGCAAGGCGCTGGGCCTGTCGGACAAGCTCGCCATCATCCGCTTCAGCCGCAAGGACTCGGCGGGCATGGAAGAGGCGCTGGAGGATTACACCAAGGGCGGCACGCCGGTCAGCGGGGCGCTGTTCTTGCCCGCCCTGAGCGCAGGCGAGTTGGCCGGAGCAATCACCGAGGCGGATGACAACGTGGTCGAAGCGCTGATGGATGCCGAGCTCGCGGGCAACATGGCTCTGGCGCGGACCCTCAGCCGGTATTGGAAGCGCCACGACAACCTGCTGCAGCCGCCACGCTTCGTGTTCCTCAGCCATGCCAGCGACGGGAAGGGCGACATCTATGGCCACATCCTGCGCGCCGCGACCGAACAGCTGATCCGCATCTGGCGCGACGAGAGCGAAATTGACACCGCCCACGGGCGTCGTCGCCAAGCGGAGTGGGGCAACCAGATCGTCCGCTTCACCAATACCGAAGCCGAGAACATCCGCTTCACCGCTGGCCATGCTGCGCGCATTTTGCTCAAGGAAAGCAAACTCGGCGAAATCACGCTCTATGTCCCGTCGAACATCGGCGAGGCGACCGGTGCGCGCAAAGCGATGCCGGGGTTCAGCGAGAACATCACCGGCCTGCATCTGGGCAAGGTCGCGCTGATCACTGGCGGTTCGGCGGGGATCGGCGGGCAGGTGGCGCGGCTTCTGGCGCTCGCTGGCGGTAAGGTGATGATGGTCGCGCGGCGCGAAAGCGAGCTGGCCGTCGCCCGCGCGCGGATCGTGTCCGAGCTTGAGGACATCGGGTTCGCCGGCGTCGAACGCCGGGTGCAAACGCTTGCCAATGTCGACGTCAGCAATTTCGAGAGCCTCAAGGGCGCGGTCGACGCGACGCTGAAGGCCTTCGGGCGGATCGACTACCTCATCAACAACGCAGGGGTTGCGGGCGCGGAGGACATGGTCGTCGACATGGGGGTCGACGCCTGGAATTACACGCTCGATGCAAACCTCGTGTCGAATTACTTCCTGATGCACCACGTTGCGCCGCTGATGAAGGCGCAAGGGTCGGGCTACATCCTCAACGTCTCGTCCTATTTCGGCGGCGAGAAATATCTCGCGGTGGCTTACCCCAACCGCGCCGATTACGCGGTCTCCAAGGCCGGGCAACGCGCAATGGTCGAAAGCATGGCGCGCTATCTCGGGCCTGAGGTGCAGTTCAACGCGATTGCGCCCGGCCCCGTGGACGGCGACCGCCTCTCCGGCACCGGCGGCAAGCCCGGGCTGTTCGAGCGGCGCGGCAAGCTGATCCTGGAAAACAAGCGCCTCAACGCCGTTCACGCCGCCGCGATCAAGGCGATCCGGCGCGGGGTGCGGGTCGAGGCGGTGCTTGCGCGGCTCGCTCGCAATGACACCACCAAGATGAGCCATGACACCAACAACCCGCGCGAGTTGCGCGAGTTGGCACTGGCTTGCGCGCGCGAAGGCGACGGGGCCTGCACCTGGGATCAGTACCTGCTCACCCCCACCATCGCCGCCGCGCTGATCGGGCGGCTGCGGCAGGCGGGCCTGTTCCTCGATGCGCCCGAGTGGAATGACCGCCCCGCCACGCCGGAAAGCGATGCCGACTGGCTGCTGCGCGCACCGCCCGAAGATGCGCCCTTCCTCCCCGCCGACAAGATCGCAGTGGAGGCCAAGAAAGTCGGCACCGGGGTGCTGTCCAAGCTCTATCTCGGCAAGATGCCGACCGAGCATGACGTCGCGCAGGCGACCGTGTTCTTCCTCGCCGACCGCGCGGTTTCGGGTGAAACCTTCATGCCCTCAGGTGGCCTTAGCGTGGAACGCTCCACCACCGAGCGCGAGCTGTTCGGCTCGCCCAAGCAGGAGCGGCTTGACCAGATGCGCGGCAAGACGGTGTGGATCATCGGCGAACATCTCGTCGATTACCTCGCCGAGACCGCACGTGCCTTCATCGAGGATTGCCATGTCGCCAACGTGGTGCTGATAACCCGCACCGCTGAAGGCTTTGAGGCGATCAAGGCGCAGCTTGATCCAGACACCGCCGCCTCGCTCACCTCGCTGGTGAAGACCACCGACATCGAAGCCGCGATGGACGAGGCGCTGACCGAGTGGGGCAAGCCGACCACGATCCTCTCGACGCCGTTTGCCGCGTTGCCGGGCAAGCTGTTCGGGCAGGACGATCCGCTCACGCCCGAGGAATTCCGCACCGTGGTGGCTGACAACCTCACCCACCACTTCCGCGTCTCGCGCCGGGCGTCGCTCTATGATGATTGCCAGCTGGTGCTGACCAGCCCCGACGTTCCGATGGGCGACAAGTCCCCGGCCTTTGCGCTGGCGAACTTCATCAAGACCACGCTCCACGCCTTCACCGCGACCCTTGCCGTGGAAAATGAGCGCTTGGTGCATGACGTGCCGGTCAATCAGATCAACCTGACCCGCCGGGTGCAGTCCGAAGAGCCGCGCGACTTGGACGAGCATCTGGAAGAGGTGCGCCGTTTCGCTCGCGCGGTGCTGCTGGTCGGCGCGCCGTTGCCGGATGCGGAAGACTCGCGCTACCGTGCGCGGATCTATCGCGGTATGTCGATGACGGTCTGACGCGGGGCGCTGGAAGATTGGGGGGGCGATGATCCAGTATCTGCCGTTCGAAAAGCCGATCGAGGCGCTCGACAAGCATGTGGCGGAGCTTTCTGCCCATGCCGAAGGCACCGAGGAAGCCCGGATGCTGCGCGAGCGGGCGGACAAGCTGCTCGCGGACACCTATGCGCGCCTCACCCCGTGGCAGCGCACGCTGGTCGCCCGCCATCCCCAGCGCCCCCGGTTCGAAAAACTGGTGGCGGGGCTGTTCGAGGACTTCCTGCCGATCGCGGGCGACCGTGTGTTCGGGGACGATCAGGCGATCATCGGCGGCTTTGCCCGGTTCGAAGGCCGCAAGGTGGTGGTGATCGGCCATGTGAAGGGTGAGGATACGCCGGGCCGGCTGAAGCACAATTTCGGCATGGCGCGACCCGAGGGCTATCGCAAGGCGATCCGGCTGATGGAACTCGCTGACCGTTTTGGCCTGCCGGTGGTGACGCTGGTCGACACTCCGGGAGCCTTCCCCGGTGTCGATGCCGAAGCGCGTGGGCAGGCCGAAGCCATCGCCCGCTCGACCGAGGCGTGCCTTGCCTTGGGCGTGCCGCTGATTGCCGTCATCATCGGTGAGGGCGGATCGGGCGGGGCGGTGGCGTTGGCGGCAGCCAACCGGGTGCTGATGATGGAACACGCGGTCTATTCGGTGATCTCGCCCGAAGGCTGCGCCTCAATCCTGTGGCGCAGCGCCGCGCAGGCTGCGACCGCAGCCGAGGCGATGCGGGTGACGGCGGGCGACCTGCTCAAATTGGGCGTGATCCACCGCATCGTTTACGAACCGCGCGGCGGCGCGCACCGGGATGCTGCCGAGACCGTCAAGCGCCTGACTCTCGCCCTGCGCGCGGAACTGAACGCGCTGTCGGCGCTGACGCCCGCCGAACTGCGGTGCGAGCGTGAGGAATTTTTCCTGCGCTTGGGATAGGCTCCGGGCATTTCGAACCGCGCTGAAGCCCCGGTGAAGCCGAGGGACTGGCGGATTCACTCCATGTTCATGGCCCATGGCAACAAGTGCCGCTCATCATGCATCGCAATTCACGAAGTTAGGGAAATCTTGCGTGCTGCGCGCGGCATTGATCTTGGGGATTATCGTGCCGTTTCCAAGCTTTGCTGCCTTGGCCGAGGACGCTGTGAGCGCGGCGCAGCTGTCCGCGTTTCGTACCGACCTCGACGACGCCGATCTGCCGCTCAAGGCCGCGCGCGCCGCGCTCCCTGATTGCGAACCCGGTTGCATCACGCCGGGCGAGGCTACCGCGATGGCGCTCTCTGCGGCCGAGGGCGAGGCCCAGCCCGGCCGCTTCCTGCTCGATATCCGTGGCGGCGGACAGAGCTTTCAGGGTGAACTCGGCACCATGATGTTCGTCAATTCCCGGCAGGATTATGCCACGCTCGGCACGCTCACCATCGCGTTTGAGCCTGAGGCACTGCAAGCCCTGCTGCGCCGCGCCCAGGTGTGCGGCGCTGCCGACGTGGTCGAGGGGCAAATTACCGTCAAAGCCTGCTACACCGACGGGCCGCCTGATCTCAATATGTTCACGATGATGCAACGGCTGAGCGGTCGGCGCATCATCGTTGAGGGCGATGTGCGCAGGCAATGGATCGATTCCCCGATTGGCTCACCTAGCCCGGTCGCGAACAAGCGCGGCGAGCATGAGGTGGGCTACTATCAGGTCTGGGTGCACGTCACCGAAGCCGCGCAGGTGACCTTCGCCGACGAGGGATGAGGGCCGCGGCGGTTGTAACTGTGGGACGCAACAAAAGCTTGGACTGGCGCGACGACGATTCAATGGGTTACAGATGGTCTGCGTCCAAGATGCTTGGGCAAAAGTCGCAACAAGCTGGATTATCCTTCCCATGGGTCAGAACAGCTTGGATAATCCTTCGAGATGCTGCTGGCGGTCTTCTACCCTTCGTGAAGCAGACCGCGGCGGTCTCAGATCAAAATTAGTCTTCGCAGGCCTTCCGCCTTTGGCGACACCTCGCCAAGATGGTCAATCATCGCTGAGAGGTAGCCCCGGAGGCTTGAAGCACTACGATCATTCCTGCTCAGACCACATAGCACGCTGTTGCTTTAGGCCCTAAGCGCCACGCAGCGCGCGAATTTTGACCAAACTGGTCTCGAGCAGAACCTCTACGGCGGCAAGATCGCGAGCAATCTCCAACTCGGCATGCCCCGTTACCTTAAGAATTACTGCCATCACATTACCCGATTGAGTTGCAAGCTCAAGCAGATGCAGGCTGCTCGGGCTGGTTTGTCCGTTCAGCCAAGATCGAGCGGTATGGTCGCTGACATGCGTCCATCGCATCACTGTCTTGGTTGCTTGACGGGTTCCGCCGAGATCCGCTTTCAGCGCCGCGCCAATCATTTGCGCCAAAACCGCATCGGACAGGTCCGTGGGCATTCCGCGAAGTTTGCTTCCGCTAATAGGAACCATTTTTCCCTGCTTTCTCGTGTAGCGCAGAGGACCGAAGCGCTTTTCGCAATCCGCGCTCGAGGTATCGCATGGTCATTCGATGGACGGACGACAATCATGATGAACCCCCGCGGCCCCCGACCATCCGGGCGGCGCAATATGTTCGCATGTCGACCGAGCATCAGCAGTATTCTACCGACAACCAGGCAGCGACCATCGCGATCTATGCTGAAAAGCACGGGCTCGAAATCGTCAAAACCTACGCGGACGAAGGCAAGAGCGGTCTGAACATCAAGGGTCGGCCTGCGCTGCAGGCACTTCTCGATGATGTTGAAAGCGGACGCGCGGATTTCGCGGTGCTGCTCGTCTATGATGTCAGCCGCTGGGGCCGCTTCCAGGATCCTGACGAAGCCGCCAGCTATGAATTGCGGTGCAAGAGCAAGGGCGTGCGCGTTCTATACTGCGGCGAGGAATGGGAGAACGATGGGAGCATAGGCTCATCGATCATCAAGACCGTCAAACGGGCCATGGCCGGAGAGTACAGCCGGGAGCTGTCCGTCAAGGTGTTCGCGGGCCAGGCCAATCTGATCCGGCTCGGCTACCGGCAGGGTGGCCCCGCCGGTTACGGGCTGCGCCGTCAGTTGGTCGATCAGCAGGGTGTGGCCAAAGGCCTGCTGGGTCGCGGCGAGCACAAAAGCATCGCCACCGATCGCGTTATCCTGGTGCGGGGACCAGACGAGGAAATCGCCATCGTCCGCGAGGTATATCGGCGCTTTATCGAAGTTGGCGAGAGCGAAACCGAGATCGCCCTTGATCTCAATGACCGCGGCGTTCGCACGGACCTTGGCCGGGAGTGGACGCGCGGAACAGTCCACCAGCTGCTGATCAACGAGAAATACATCGGCAACAATGTCTGGGCGCGCACCTCATGCAAGCTGAAGGGCGAGCACGTCGAGAATGCGCCCGAGGACTGGGTGCGCGCAAACGGCGTGTTCGACGCCATCATTCCTGCGCCCATGTTCGATGCTGCCCAGGCCATCATCGTCAAGCGATCGGAAAAGCTCTCAGACGACCAGATGCTGGAAGCGTTGTCACAAATCTTTGCGCAGCGTGGCTTCTTGTCCGGCCTGATCATCGATGAAGCGGAAGACTGCCCGTCGAGCAGCGTGTTTCGGTCGCGCTTCGGCAGTCTGCTACGGGCCTACACGCTGGTCGGCTTCGCTCCAGACCACGACTATCGCTATCTTGAGATCAACCGCCGGCTGCGGGCGATGCACCCGGGAATCCTAGCAGGCATCATCGGCGGCATCGAGAAGGCCGGGGGCACCGTCGTCCGTGATCCGCAGACGGAACTACTACGGATCAATGGCGAGTTCTCCGTCTCGATCACGATTGCGCGTTGCTTCCAAACGGCGGCAGGCAGCAACCGCTGGAAACTCCGGCTCGACGAGAAACTGCGGCCCGACATCACACTGGCCGTCAGAATGGACACCGACAACGAGACCGCGAAGGACTATTATCTTCTCCCGGCCCTCGACATGCGCGAGGCGGCCTTGCGCCTTGCAGATTTCAATGGCCTGTCGCTGGACGCCTATCGGTTCGACACGCTCGAATTCTTCTACCGGCTGACGGCTCGTGCTTCGCTGAGGGCAGCAGCATGACCGGCGCGAAACCTGCCCAGCGGATCGAAATGATCCCTATTGATCGGGTAAACATCGTCAATCCGCGCGTGCGCAACAAGAAGTCGTTCCGCGACATCGTCGACAACATCGCGAAGATCGGTCTCAAGAAGCCGATCACAGTGACCCGCAGGATCGAGGCCGGGGGACCGTTCTACGATCTGGTCTGCGGCCAAGGTCGGCTCGAAGCCTTCAAGGCGCTCGGTCAGTCTGAAGTCCCGGCGTTGGTCGTTTCTGCCGATCCTGAAGATTGCCTCATCGCGAGTCTGGTCGAAAACTGTGCGCGACGACAACACCGCGCCATCGATCTTCTCCAGGATATTCGCGGCATGCAGGAGCGCGGGTACGCCAATCCTGACATTGCACGCAAAACCGGGCTCACCGTCGAATATGTCAACGGGGTGGCTAGGCTCATAGAGACCGGAGAACAACGCCTGCTGCGCTCGGTCGAGAGTGGAACTATACCTGTTAGTGTCGCGGTCGAGATCGCAGAAGCAGCTGATCACGATGTGCAGGCGGCACTGTCCAAGGCCTATGAAAGCGGACAGCTCAAGGGCCGCAAACTCCTAGCAGCACGCAAGCTCATTGAGACCCGCCGCCGCCGCGGAAAGGGGTTGGGGACGAAGGAAGCTCGCTCTCGCGAGCGGGTCTCCGCCGAAACTCTGGTCAAGGCGTATCGGGAGGAGACCGAGCGTAAGCGTGTGCTGATTGTTCGTGCCGAGACCACGCAAAACCGGCTAATGCTGATCACCGAAGCCATGCGGCGACTTTCGGCTGATGAGAGCTTCGTTGCCTTGCTCGAAGACGAGGGCCTTGCGACCATGCCCGAGCGCCTTGCAGAGCGTCTTCGCCCATCAATGGGGCTGCCAGCATGAGCAGCAAGAAACCCATAACGCTACCCGAGGGATTTGAGCACACCACGCTGCGCATCCCGATCAGCGAAATCATGCCGCTGCGCGAGCTGCCGTCAGCAGTTCGCAAATCTGTAAAGTACAAGCAGATCGCGGCATCGATTGCCGAGGTTGGTATCATTGAGCCCCCTGTCGTGTTTCGGGATCGTAATGACCCAGCGCGCTATCACCTGCTCGAAGGACACGTGCGGCTCGCGATCCTGCTCGAACAGGGCGAGACCGAGGTGGTGTGCCTCATCGCGCTTGAGGATGAGGCTTTCACGTACAATCGGCGTGTCAGCCGGATAGCGATCATCCAGGAGCACCGGATGATCCTCAACGCGGTCAATAAGGGTGTTTCGGAAGAACGGCTTGCCCGGGCGCTCAACGTCAACATCGGCAATATCCGCGCCAAACGAAACCTGCTCACCGGGATTTGCCCGGAAGCTGTGGACCTGCTGCGTGACAAGCATGTGCCGATGAATGTCTTCACTGAGCTGCGCCGGATGAAGCCGATGCGCCAGATTGCCGCCGCCGAGATGATGGTTGCGATGAACAGGTACTCGACCGGCTACGTCAAATCGATTGTCGCAGCCACAGCTGAAGAAGATCTGGTCGAGCAAAAGCGGAAGGTTGTGCGGGGTCTAACCGAGGCGCAAATCGAGTTGATGAGCCGGGAGAGCGCGCAGCTCGACCGCGATTTCAAGCTGATTGAGCAGAGTTACGGCGCTGACCATCTCGATCTGGTTCTGGCGACGGGATACCTTGGCGGCCTGCTAAGAAGCGCGCCGATTGTGCGGTATCTGGCCCAGCACCATCCTCAGTTACTGGCAGAATTCCAGAAGATCACAGAGTTGCAGCAGGCGGCATGATGGGGACCCGGACCCGATAAGCGCGGGGACCGCGGGAGACGCCGCACTGTGGGGCGGATCGAGCGCGGCGGTGGGAATGGCGGCGATCCCGCTCTGAGCCCACGGGAAGCCCGATAGGGCTAAATGAAGGAGTGTGCCGGACCTGCCGCAGTGCGGCACACTCCTTGAATTGAAACACTCGAGGCCGTCCTAGAGGATCTGGTGGAGTTGATAGGCTCGCGTGATCACCCGACCGATTAGGACATTCGCACTCAATCCGCGTGGGTCGGCATCAATCGCATCATCCACGATCACAAAGCCACCACCATCGGCATCGTGCACTCTCGCTCCAGGCCAGATTTCGCCGGGCTTAATCGACGCTTCCTCTACTTTCCTCAAACGGCCACGTTGCCGGATATGGGTAAAGTTCGAGATTAAGCTGTATTGCCCTCGGGTTTGATCGCGCTTGATCAATAAGCTCCATCTCCCCGTTGTCGCCCTGACTTCAATCGCCGGCTCTGACGAAATGCGCGTGGTGGCCGGTACAGCTTGGGCGACAAGGTGCTCGTCGAGCTCAACTTTGATTGATTGCCATTCCGCGGAAGCGACCACTTTGGGACACGCCAGCCCCGTAAGGCGCATTACTTCATCTCTATCAACGAACCGTTGGCCCGCTGATTTCCAATCGTTGATCGGCACCACCCCCTTCGTCCGCAGGATCTTCAGCGCAGTAGTTGGAGGGCAACCCAAAATCGGTGCGTAAGCAGCAGCCTTCACGTAACGGCACTCGAACAAATCAAGGGACTCCCGGCAAATGCGGTCTTTGTTCCGCGAGTCCTTTGCGGTCTTGATGAAAGAGGCTTCGACAAGCCCCATGATCCCCTCGTGTTTTGTTCCAAGCCGAGCTGCGGCTTCCGCATATGTGATGGCATCGCGCACCTGAGCATTAGGGCGGACACTCGCACGTCGCGTCGAATCTGGCGCGCAGGCAACCATCAAGCCGTCGAAAAGAGGTAAGCCGGAATTGTGTTCGACGATCACCAAGCTCCTATCCCGAATGATGCGCGAAGTTGCTTCAGCTAACGAAATTCCGGCTTCGCCGCAGAAGGTCGCAATGAGCGTCCCGTCGAGCGAGGGGTCGTTTAGAGAGGCCGAGGATATCTCATCGACAAATGCATCGAGTTCCTCTCTCGTGAAGTGGTTCCTGCCAGTCATGCAAAAAGCCGGCTGCAACAATTTGCGAGCGACCATGCTCTTCAGATCTTGAGGTGTGCAACCCAATCGGTTCGCCGCATCTTCGGGGTCAAAAGCTTCCTGGATGTAGGTCTGCACGATTGCGAGCTGTTCTTCGCTCAATCGGTGACCGCGACGTTGATCACAATCTACGGGAGTGATTGCGAGCTTGCGGAGAAGAGCCCGCATCGTGTGTGGTGAGACCCCGAGGCGCCGAGCTGCACCTTTGACGTTAAGGTGATCATCTTCACCGTCGTACTTCGACAACCTGCCCTGATCTGCCCCCTTCTGAGTGGCCCAATTTCTATTTTAGAATAGGTCATGAAGGAGGAATGGGATGGCGAGGAATCA
>NZ_WTYB01000004.1 GCF_009828055.1 Erythrobacter ramosus
ACCTCACGCATCACCTCGCGGCCGAAGTCGTCCTCCGCCCCGATTACGATCCGGTCAGGCCGCTTGAAATCGCCGATCGCTGCGCCTTCGCGCAGGAATTCGGGGTTGGAGACGACCGAGACCTTGTGAGCGGTGCCCGTCACGCGGATGATCCGCTCGACCTCGTCACCGGTGCCCACCGGCACGGTCGACTTGGTGACGATCACCGCATCATTGGCCAGCTTTTCGCCAACTTCGCGCGCGACTTCGTAAACGAAGGTGAGATCGGCATGGCCATCGCCCCGGCGGCTGGGCGTGCCGACCGCGATGAAGATCGCCGCCGCGCCCGCGATCCCTTCACCCAGATCGGTGGTGAAGCTCAGGCGTCCGGCCTTCACATTGCTATCGACCAGCGCATCAAGGCCCGGTTCGTAGATCGGCATGATCCCGGCGTGGAGCCGGTCGATCTTGCTCTGATCCTTGTCGATGCAGACCACGTCGTGCCCGAAATCGGCAAAGCACGCCCCTGATACGAGCCCGACATAGCCTGACCCTACCATCGCAATTTTCATGAGCACCAGCCTCTAAGCGAAATCCGAAAACCGCCCGCGCTTCGATCCGCGAGGTTAGCGAGGCCGGTCGCCATGGAAGACCTCTGCGGCGCCCCCATCGGTTGTACGGGCCTGCAAAATCCGCCGTTGATCGCCCTCAAGCACGAGCGCTGTAAGCACACCCGAGCGAAAAGCGCCAGTGTCAATGCCGATGCGATTGCCGCAATCCATCACGTGGTCGAAAATGGTGTGGCCATGCACCACCACCTTCTCAAGCGGGCCTTCGTGGCTGAGAAAACGCTCACGGATCCAGAGGAGATCGCTGCGCTTCTGTTCGCTCAGCGGCCGCTCTGGATCGATACCCGCGTGAACGAAGACATAGTCGCCCGCGCGAACCATTGTTTCGAATCCGGCGATGTAGTCGCGGGTTGCCTGCGGTACGAGCTTGGGAAGGCGTTCGAAAATCTCCTCCAGCTCCAGCGTCGAGAGCTGCTTGCTCGATAGGCCGTAGCTCAGAATCGTTTCGCGCCCGCCATGCTTGAGGAAGTGGCGCAGGGCTTCGGGCTTTTCGAAAGCGGTAAGGAACATCTCTTCGTGGTTGCCCGCCAGCACCCGGACATTGCGAACCTGCTGCCAAGCGTGGGTGCGGGCCACTACGCCTGCGCTGTCCGGCCCGCGGTCGATCAGATCGCCGAGCACGATGATGCGGTGGTCCAGCCTGGGGGCGGCGACAATCTCGGCCTCGATGGCGGCAATCAGAGCGTCGTAGAGATCAAGCCGCCCATGAATGTCGCCAATCGCATAATAACGCGCGCCATGCGGCACCGCCGGCAGCTTGGGCGGAGAGGGGGGCCTGAAAAAATCGCGCAATCGCTGAAGCATGACTGATGCATTGTTCCGGTTTTGCCAGCCCTATAGGGCAATGCGGCGGGCGGCACCAAGGCCGCCGCCGTAGCAGGTGCGTGCGCATAAGCCCCGCAACGTGACCGCGCAACACACCCACCGACCTGCGCGACGGACGGTGCGAATTCGTCGCCCAGCGGCGCGCGCAGGCCGTTGGTGGCTTGGCTAGTCGAGCGTGAAGCTGACGGTCGTGACGACCCGCACCTTCTTGTACGGGCTGTCGGCTGAACCCCAGCCGCCGGCCTCGCCGTCACGCGCCTCGATCTCGAAATAGCCTTGCGTGGCGTCCTTGATCTTGCCGACGCCTGAGTTGGAATCCTCGGCGAATTGCTGGGCAGAAGCGCGCGCGTCCTTGGTCGCTTCGGCCACCATTTCGGGCTTGATATCGTTCAGCTTGGTGAAGGTGTAGGCCATGCCCGAGCCTTCCTCGAGAAACACGCCGCGCCCGACAAGGTCAAACTGCCGCGCCACGGCCTTCTGCGCGCGGGTGATGTCTTCGGTGCGCAGGGCAAGCCGCTGGCGCACGGTGAAGGTCGTAATGCCCTCATTGGTGAAGCTGGTCACGTTCGCGCCGGTCGGTTGCAGCGCATCGGCGGGAAAGCCCAGCTCCTTGAAGAACGCCTCGATCGATTGCGTGTCGGCGCGCACCTTGGCCTGCGCTTCGGCCAAGCTGGTGGAGGAGGCCGAGTAGGAGATCGTCCAGGTCGCAAGGTCGGCGGTGACATTGCGTTCCGCCAGCCCGCGCACGGTCACGGCGCGCTCGGCATCCTTGGCGCGCAACAGTCCATCACCGAGCAGGTATCCGCCTGCGATCATGCCGACCGCAAGGATCGCCGCCGTGCCGAACCAGCGCGCGGTCGCAGGCTCACGCATGACACCGCTGGCCGCGTTTGCCGGTTGCACTTCGTGATCGTCCATACCATGTTCCCCAAGATGAGTTGATGCGACGAATTGTGCATCAGTGTCGATGAATGGAGTTTGAATGGTTCGCACGCCATCTGGCGCGCGAAATCCTCGCTTACACGGCCTGACGGCCGCATCGCTGCGGACGGCCGGTCGGCCTTGCGGTCGCCAGCGCGACCGAGGGTTGGCATTTTGAAGGGTAATTTATGGTCAAATATCTTCACAGCATGATCCGCGTCACTGATCCGGATTCGACGGTCGATTTCTTCAAGCTGATCGGGCTGGAGGAAGTGCGCCGTTTCGATGTTGAGGCCGGGCGCTTCACCTTGATCTTCCTCGCCGCGTCGGGACAGGCTGGCGTTGCCGAGGTCGAACTGACCTATAACTGGCCCCCCGAAGACGGCAGCGGCGGCGAAGACTACAGTGGCGGCCGCAACTTCGGCCACCTCGCCTACCGCGTCGACAATATCTACGAGACTTGCCAGCGCCTCGCCGAAGCAGGCCACATCATCCATCGTCCCCCGCGCGATGGGCACATGGCCTTCGTCAAATCGCCCGATGGCATCTCGGTCGAATTGCTTCAGGACGGCCATCTCGCGCCGGCCGAACCCTGGGTCAGCATGGCGAATACCGGCAGCTGGTAAGCACCCGACCTTGGCGAGGGTCGGGAGATAAACCCCCAATAAACAAAAGAAATTTTTCGGCCCCGCTTGCACGGCGCGGTTGAGCAAGGTAGTTTACTCCTCTGATTGGGGAGGGGGTCGCCTTGTCCATAACTGAGCCTGGTCTGTGGCAGTGGTTGGCACTGCTACAGCGAGAATTATTGCTGTTCGCCGGGGTGTTTTTCCTGATCGGTGCGCTGGACGATCTTGCGGTTGATGCCGTGTGGCTATGGCTCCGCCTGACGGGTCGGGGCGTGACCCAGAAACGCAGCAGGCTTGCGCTCCAGCATCGCCCTCTGTCCCGGCCGGTCGCCGTGCTGATCCCCGCGTGGCAGGAAGCCGCTGTTATCGGCCAGACTGTCCGCCACCTGCTTGATACCTGGCCGCAGCCGAGCTTGCGCCTCTATGTCGGGTGCTACCGCAATGATCCGGCAACGCTGGCGGCCGCAATGGCCACGGCGCACGGAGACCCGCGGCTGCGACTGGTCATCGTCGAGCGTGACGGGCCGACCACCAAGGCCGATTGCCTCAACCGCCTTTATGCCGCGCTCCTGATTGATGAAGATCGCGCCGGGCAGCGCTTTGCCGGAGTCGTGTTCCACGATGCCGAAGACATGGTCGATCCGGGCGCGCTGGGCCTGCTGGACGAAGCGATCGCAGAGGGCGCGGACTTCGTGCAATTGCCGGTCGAGCCGCTGGTGCCGCATCACCGCGGCTGGCTCGCGCGGCATATCGGCAGCCACTACTGCGAGGAATTCGCCGAAGCCCATGGCAAGGCGCTGGTGGTGCGCGATGCCTTGGGCGCGGGCATTCCGGGCGCAGGCGTGGGCTGCGCCGTCTCGCGCCGCGCACTCGACAGCTTGGTTGAGCGTCACACTGCTGGGGGCGGTGGGGGTCTGCCCTTTGCCAGCGACTCGCTGACCGAGGATTACGAGCTTGGCCTTGCCATTGCTGCGGCGGGCGGCCGCTGCCGCTTCATCCGGGCGCGGGGCGCGGACGGGCGGCTGATCGCGACCCGCGCGTTTTTCCCGCACCGCTTCGATACCGTCGTGCGGCAGAAGAGCCGCTGGGTGCTCGGCATTGCGCTGCAAGGCTGGGACCGGGTCGGCTGGGCGGGCGGGGCGAGCGAATTCTGGATGCGCGCGCGAGACCGGCGCGGGCCGCTGACGGCGCTGGTGATGCTGGTGGGCTATGCGCTGGTGCTGCTGACCGGAGCGATGGGGGTGATCGTCGTGACCGGCGTCGCCGAGCCAGCACCGCTGACCCCGCTGCTCAAGGCGGTGTTGATCGCCAATGCCGCAGCGTTCCTGTGGCGAATCGCGATGCGGTTCGCTTTCACCGCCCGCGAATATGGCATGGGCGAGGGGCTGCGGGCGGTGCTGCGCCTGCCGCTGGCCAACGTCATCGCCATCATCGCCGGACGGCGCGCGGTGTTTGCCTATGCCCGCACGCTTCGCGGGCGCGCGGCGGTGTGGGACAAGACCGAGCATGATGCCCACCCGGCCTCACTGGTTGCCGCTCCGGCGGTGCCATCATGACGGCGCAGAGCAACACGGCGCGCGCCGAAGTGCGCTTTAGGGGCGGACCGCTGGTCATGTTGGTGGTGCTGGTAAGCGGGTGGAGCGCGGCGAGGGCGGTGTGGTGGGAGAATCCGTTCCTGCCCCTCGTCCCCGGCCTCGATTTGCCGCTGCTCACAGCAAAGCCGCCGACCGCGAAGTTCGTCGCAGCGCAAACCTCGCCGCTCCCGCCGCTTGCGCCAGAGCGGCCCGGAGCAGGCGCGCTGCCGATCACCTCAGACGCATTGGGCTGGCGCGCTGGCGCATCCGGGAGCGGCGGAGCGGAAGCCGAGATTGCGGTGGCACTTCAATTGCCGTGGCATGCCGCACCGCGCGATCTGACAGGGGACAGCGCCGTGATTGCCGGAATTGAAGCCGGGCTCCAGACCGGCGATAGCGAATGGCCCGCTGCCGCTCCGTCCCTGCCGATAATTCCCGCCGCGCTCGCCCCTGCCCCGGCCGGGCGCTGGTCGGTCGATGCCTGGGCCTTCTGGCGGCAGGGCTCGAACGCCGCGCCTATTTCGCAAGGGCGGGTGCCGATCTATGGCGCGAGCCAAGCGGGCGCAGTGCTGCAATATCGCCTCGCCCCCGCGTCGCCGCGTGACCCCCGGCTCTATGCCCGCGCCTATCGCGCGCTGGTGCGCAGGGGTGAAAGCGAGCTCGCGTTGGGCGCTTCGGCCCGCCCGTTTGTGCGCGTCCCGCTGCGGCTGGCGGGCGAGGTGCGCTATACCGACGGGGCGTTCAGCGACACGTTGCGCCCGGCCGCCTATCTCGTCAGCGAAATTGCGCCGGTGCCGCTCCCCTATGGCGCGCGGCTGGAGGCCTATGGGCAGGCGGGCTGGGTCGGCGGCCCAGAGCCCACCGGCTTTGCCGACGGGCAAGCGAGCGTGACCGGCGAACTGCGCAAGGTGGCCGGGCTGACCGACAATGCCGTGCGCCTCAGCCTTGGCGTGGCGACATGGGGCGGCGCGCAGAAGGACGCGCAGCGGATCGACATCGGCCCGACCGTGCGGCTGGACGTGATGCTGGGCGAGGTGCCTGCGCGGTTTTCGGTCGACTGGCGTGAGCGGGTGGCGGGCGATGCCGGGCCAGATTCCGGGCTGGCCGCGACCTTATCGACCCGGTTCTGACCTCTGCTGGCCGATCAAGCAGCCGAAACATGCAAAACAGCCGTCTCACCAACAGGAACGCGCTCCCTCTGACTTTCATCGCCTTCGCCGGTGGTCTACCCTCTCGCGCATGGACGTTTACCTGCCCATTGCGAATCTCTCGGTCAACGGCCTCTATATCGTGCTGCTCGGCGGGCTGACCGGGATCCTGTCGGGCCTGTTCGGGGTCGGCGGCGGCTTTCTGACGACGCCTTTGCTGATCTTTTATGGCATACCGCCGACGGTGGCGGCGGCTTCGGCGGCGACCCAGGTGACCGGCGCGAGCGTGTCGGGCGTGCTCGCCCATTCGCGCCGCAAGGGCGTCGACTACCGTATGGGCGGGGTGATGGTCGGCGGCGGGATTGTCGGCGCGCTGATCGGGGCGGGTCTGTTCCGGGTGCTGCAATCGCTCGGGCAGATCGATGTCGTGATCTCGATCCTCTATGTGTTGATGCTCGGCTCGATCGGGATGCTGATGATGCGTGAGGCGGTGAGTTCGCTGCGTCCCGGACTGCTCGGCAAGGCGGGCGTGCAAGTGAAGAAGCGCCGCCACCACCCGCTGGTCGCCAGCCTGCCCTATCGCTGGCGGTTCTATGCCTCGGGGCTGTACATCTCGCCGCTGGCCCCGGCGATCCTTGGGATGCTGGTCGGCATCCTCACCATGCTGATGGGCGTGGGCGGCGGGTTCCTGCTGGTGCCGGCGATGCTCTATATTCTCGGCATGAGCGGCAATGTCGTGGTCGGCACCTCGCTCTTCCAGATTCTGTTCGTGACGATGGTGACGACCATGACCCACGCGCTGACGACCAAGGCGGTCGATCTGGTGCTGGCGGCGCTGCTGCTGCTGGGATCGGTGCTGGGCGCGCAGTTCGGCACGCAGATCGCACTCAAGGCCAAGCCCGAATACCTGCGCCTCGCGCTCGCGGCGCTGGTGCTGCTGATTGCACTCAGGATGCTCTACGGGCTCGGTGTGCAGCCTGACGAAATCTACACTGTGGTTCCGCTGTGAGGGCTTCGCCGTGAGTATGGCAGGGCGGTTGATCCTGCTGGCGGTCGCCTGGGCGACGCTGTCAGCACAGCAAGAACCCATTCTGGTGCCTGCCGTCAGCCAGTCGCGGATCGAAGTGCGGCAAGGCTTCACAGGTGCGCGGCTGCTACTCTACGGCGCGGTGATCGATCCGTCGGCCACAGGGCGGGCAGGCGATTACGACATTGTCGTCGTCCTCAAAGGCCCGACCGAGCCTGTCCGCATCCGCGAGAAGGAACGCATCGTTGGTATCTGGGCCAACGCCGGGTCGAGCGACTTCCGTTCTGCCCCCGCCTTCTTCGCAGTCGCCTCCTCCCGCCCGGTAGGCGAGATTGTCGATGAACGCACAGCGGCGATTTACGAGCTTGGCACGGATTTCATCCAGCTATCGCCGTCCGGCCAGATCGACCCGGAAGAACAGGCCCGCTTTGCGCAAGGTCTGGTCGAATTGCGGCGGCGGCAGGGGCTGTATCAGGAGAACCCGCGCGGGGTCAGCATAGCGGAAAAGGTGCTCTATCAGGCGCGCATCGACCTGCCTTCCAACGTCACCACCGGACGCTATACCGCCGAAACTTTCGCCATCGCCCGCGGCCGGGTGCTGGCGAGCGCGACGGCGCGGATCGAAGTGGTCAAGGCCGGGCTGGAAGGTCAGGTCGTGTCAGCGGCCCAACGCTGGTCGTTCCTCTATGGCCTTGGCGCGATTGCGCTTTCGCTGGGGATGGGCTGGCTGGCTGGACGGTTGTTCGCCCGCGCCTGATGCGGCCTGCGCTGCGCCGGGCCATCGCAATGTTGACGCGATTTTAACCTCGTCCCCTTTATTTCCTGCCTGTTCCAACGGGAGCGACAAGGGAAGGCGCGGATGACCGATCACGGCAGGCAAGATTTCGAGCGCTTCACCGGCCCCAATCCGGCGGGCACGGAAGAGGTGGCATCGGCCCACGCCAACAGCCAGGACAATGCGCGTCTGCCAATCGGCGTGGTGCTCGAGATTTCGGGCTCGGGCTCGCAGATCGCGCTTGATCTTCAGCGGCTCAACGAATGCATGAAGGACGCCGATCCGTCGATCGCGCTGGCCGGACAGGTCGGCAGCCAGATCAAGATCCGCGTCGGCGATTCCTGGCTGCTCGCCAACGTCCGCGACCAGCGCAAGGACCGCCGCACCGATGGCGGGATCATCGCCCATATCGATTTTCTGGGCGAAGGCAGCGAGGAAAAGCTGACCGGCCGCATCAACGGCTTCAAGCGCGGTGTGACCCGCTACCCGATCCCCGGCGCGATGATCTATCCCGCCACCACCCGCGATCTCGAACAGATCTACGCCAGCGATGGCCGCGCCAGCATCACCATCGGCAAGGTCTTCCCGACCAAGGATATCCGCGCAGGCCTCTATATCGACGCGATGCTGGGCAAGCACTTTGCGCTGCTCGGTTCGACCGGGACCGGCAAATCGACCAGCGCCGCGCTGATCCTGCACCGCATCTGCGAAGCCGCGCCCAAAGGTCACATCGTGATGATCGACCCGCACGGCGAATATGCCGCTGCGTTCCGCACCACCGGGCAGATCCTCGACGTTTCGAATCTGCAAATGCCCTACTGGCTGATGAACTTCGAAGAGCATTGCGAGGTTCTGCTGTCGAGCAGTGGCAACGAACGCCAGGTCGATGCCGATATTCTCGCCAAGTGCCTGCTGGCTGCGCGGTCCAAGAACCGGCTGGCGCAGACGATGGGCAAGATCACGGTGGATTCGCCGATCCCCTATCTGCTCAGCGATTTCGGCAACATCTTGCAGGACGAGATGGGCAAGCTCGACAAGGCGACCTCGTCCGCGCCCTTTATGCGGATCAAGGGCAAGCTTGACGAGATCAAGGCCGATCCGCGTTACCAGTTCATGTTCTCAGGGATGCTGGTGGGCGACACGATGGTCGAATTCATCGGCAAGATCTTCCGTATGCCCGGTCACGGCCGCCCGATCTCAATCATCGACGTGTCGGGCGTGCCGTCCGACATCACCTCGACCGTGGTGGCGGTGCTGTCGCGCCTTGTGTTCGACTTTGCGATCTGGAGCCGCGACGAAAAGACCCGTCCCGTGCTGCTGGTGTGCGAAGAAGCGCACCGCTATGTCCCCAATGAGAAGAATGCCGATGGATCATCCGTCGGCAAGATCCTCAGCCGGATCGCCAAGGAAGGCCGTAAATACGGCATCAGTCTGGGCCTGATCACCCAGCGCCCGTCCGACCTGGCAGAAGGCGTGCTGTCGCAGTGCGGCACGATCATCTCGATGCGTCTCAACAACGACCGCGACCAGGCCTTCGTGCGCGCCGCTATGCCCGAAGGTGCGCGCGGGTTCCTCGATTCGATCCCGGCGCTGCGTAACCGCGAATGCATCATCTGCGGCGAAGGCGTGGCGATCCCGATCCGCGTGACGTTCGACAATCTCGAGGAACACAAGCGCCCGGCTTCTGAAGACCCCAGCTTCGTCGAACTGTGGAGCAAGGACGGCGGCGAAGAAGAACTGGTCGAGCGCGTGGTGATGCGCTGGAGAAGCCAGGGTTGATGTCTCGCTTCGTCATTGCGAGCGAAGCGAAGCAATCCATGAACTGATCTCGCCCAGAGCGGCATCCTTCGTCCATGGATTGCCACGTCGCCTTCGGCTCCTCGCAATGACGAGGGGTTAGGTGCCTCTGGTATCCCCGTACAAGTGGATATGCATCCGGTCGCTCATGCGGAAGCCGTGCTTGAGGCACAGGTCTGACAACCACACCTGCCGAGCGCGCAAGGTCGCGCTGTCGGTGCCTTCGGCCATCAGGAACACTTGACCGGGCTTGAAGCGATAACGCTGCTGAAGCGCCAGAACCTCTTCGACATCCTCAGGCGCCGCGATCACGAACTTTAGGAAAGCGCGCGGGTCGCTCGCCCAAGCCTCCAGTCGCTCAGGGATCAGCGCAAGGTCGGCCGGGTTGCCGCTATGCGCCAGTTTCGGGCTGACATTATATTGATCGACCCGCACATCCAGCCGCGCGGGCGGGGCGACGGTGCCGTTGGTTTCGATCTCGACGCTGATGTCGGGCAGCAGCGCCAGCATCTCAGCCAGCGCGCCCGCCTGAAGCAGCGGCTCGCCTCCGGTGATGACGAGGCGCTGCTGCCCCAGCGCGGCGATCCGCTCCGCCGTGTCCGCCGGCGAGAGCGTCACCTGATTGGCCTTGCGTTCGAACGCGATCCCGTCGCGATGTGGCCGGTTATCGCCCTCGAACCGCCACGTATAGGCCGTGTCGCACCAGGTGCAGGCTAGGTTGCAGCGGCTGAGTCGCACGAAGGCGACCGGCAGCCCCATGCTCGGCCCTTCACCTTGCAGGCTGGCGAAGATCTCCGGCCCGCCGGTGTCGTCCGTGGCGAGGGTGAGGTTCACCTCACCCCAGCCGCGCCAGCGCTGCCGTCAGCCGCTCGACCTCGCCTTGATGGTGCGCGAGATCGGCGCGGGCCTTCTCGACCGCTTCGGGCTTGGCCTTTTCGGCGAAGGCGGGGTTGGAGAGGCGGCCGTCAAGGCTCTTGGCTTCCTTCTGCGAGGTCGCCAGTGCCTTTTCGAGCCGCGCCTTTTCCGCCGCGATGTCGATGATCCCTTCGAGCGGGATGATGAACACATCGCTCCCGGCGGTCACCTGCATGGCGGGGCCAGCGGGGGCCTCGCCAATGGTCACCGGGGTCAGGCGGGCGAGGCGCTCAATCGCCGCGCTGCTGCGCTCGATGGTGCGCGTTGCCACGTCCGAGGGCGCGGCAAGGAACGCCGCCAGCTTCGCGCCGGGCGCGATGCCGAGTTCGTTCTTCGCGCTGCGGGTGTTGGTCGTAAGGTCGATCACCCAGTCAATCGCGTCGGTCGCCTCTTTCGAGACTTCCGCTTCGGGCGCGGGCCATTGCGCGAGGATCAGCTCGCAGGGCCGCTCACCCAGCTTGTGCCACAGCTCTTCGGTGATGAAGGGCATGAAGGGGTGGAGCATCACGAGGATCTGGTCGAGCGCCCAGCCAGCGACCGCGCGGGTTTCCACGGCAGGCGGACTGTCCGCGTCCCCGGCGAAGACCGGCTTGATCAGCTCCAGATACCAGTCGCAGAACTTGCTCCACGTGAACTGGTAGATCGCGTTGGCGGCAGCATCGAAACGCAGGTCGGCCATAGCGCGCTCAATTTCGGTCACGCAGGCGGCGACCTCGCCGATGATCCACTGGTTGGCGGCGAGGCGGGCTGCCGGGGCCTTCACGCTGGCCGAGGCGCCGATGCCGTTCGACTGGCAGAACCGCGCCGCGTTCCACAGCTTGGTGGCGAAGTTGCGGTATCCCTCGACCCGCTTCTCATCCATCTTGATGTCGCGGCCCTGGCTTTCCATCGCCGCCATGAAGAAGCGCAGCGCATCCGCGCCGTACTGGTCGATGAGGCCGAGCGGATCGACCACATTTCCCTTGGACTTTGACATCTTCGCGCCGTCCGCCGCGCGCACGAGGCCGTGGAGATACAGCGTGTCCCAGGGCTTCTGGCCCATGTTGTAAAAGCCCATCATCATCATCCGCGCATCCCAGAAGAACAGGATATCGAAACCGGAGATGAGGAGGCTGTTGGAGAAGTGCTTGTTCAGCAGCGGCGCGTTGGCGTCCGGCCAGCCGAGCGTGGCGAAGGGCCACAGCGCGGAGGAGAACCATGTGTCGAGCACGTCAGGATCTTGCCTTATAAAGACAGTCGATCGTGCATCGTTAGATCGGGCGACAAACCCACCGTCAATTTCCCCGTCGGGGAGGTCGAAAACGATATCATAATCTTCTGGGTAATACTCGCGAGCTTGCTCAATCGCCTGCTCGCGCGTTGCTGCGACAAAAATCTTGCTGTCGCGGGCCGTCGCAGCAGTTGTTGCTTCATCACCCGAGTCAAAGGCTATCAGATTCTCAACCGTGGCGCCAAACCACGCCGGAATCCGGTGCCCCCACCACAGCTGGCGCGAGACGCACCATGGCTGGATGTTCTCCATCCAGTTGAAGAAGGTCTTCTCCCACGACTTCGGCACGATGCCGATATCGCCCGAGCGCACCGCTTCGATGGGCTTCTTGGCGAGCTCCGCCGCGTTCACATACCACTGGTCAGTCAGCCACGGCTCGATCACCACGCCGCCGCGGTCGCCAAAGGGCGTTGCGATCTGGCGGGGTTCGGCGTCGTGCTCGACGTCTTCGCCGTCCTTGGACTTGGTGATGTGCGGGATGAGGTAGCCCTGTTCCTTCATCCGCGCCACGACCAACTCGCGCGCGCCGTCAACACCGTCACGCTTGAAGCGGTGGAGGCCGAGGAACTCCTCAGGCACCAAGCCATCCGCCGTCTGGCAGACGTTCGCTTCGGCATCGAGCATGTTGAGCATCTCGGCAGGCGCAAACCCGGCGCGCTTGCCAACTTCGAAGTCGTTAAAGTCATGCCCCGGCGTGATCTTCACGCAGCCTGACCCCAGCTCCGGATCGGCGTGTTCGTCGGCGATCACCGGAATGCGGCGGCCGGTCAGCGGCAGGATCACGTGCTTGCCGACGACGCTGGCGTAGCGTTCGTCCGCCGGGTTCACCGCCACGGCCATATCGGCGAGCATCGTCTCGGGCCGGGTGGTGGCGACTTCGAGATAGTCGCGCCCATCGGGCAGGGTGACGCCGTCCGCGAGCGGATAGCGCAGGTGCCAGAAGCTGCCCGCAATCGTCTGCGTTTCAACCTCAAGGTCGGAAATCGCGGTCTTCAGCTTGGGGTCCCAGTTCACCAGCCGCTTGTCGCGGTAGATGAGGCCATCGTTATACAGATCGACGAAAGTCTTGATCACCGCCTTGGTGAAGTGCGGGTCCATCGTGAACTGCTCGCGGCTCCAGTCCATCGAGCAGCCGAGGCGCCGCAGCTGGTTGGTGATGGTGCCGCCGCTTTCGGCCTTCCATTCCCACACCTTCGCCACGAAATCCTCGCGGCTGTAATTGGTGCGCTTGTCCTGCTGCGCTTCCAGCTGGCGTTCGACCACCATCTGCGTCGCGATCCCGGCGTGGTCGGTGCCGACCACCCACAGCGCATCCTTGCCGCGCAGCCGCTCGTAGCGGATCACCACATCCTGCAAGGTGTTGTCGAGCGCATGGCCGATATGCAGCGAGCCGGTCACGTTCGGCGGCGGGTTGACGATGGTGAAGGCCTCGGCATCGGGCCGCTCGGGCCGGAACAGGCCGTTCGCTTCCCAATGGGCATACCAGCGCGCCTCGATTTCGGCGGGGTCGAACGTGGTGGGTAGAGTGGGTTGCACAGTGTCGCTCATGATGCCCCGCGCCATGCCAGCACCTATGTTGCGATGCAATGATGGAAGCCACTTGCGGTTCGCCGCGAGAGCCTTGCCGGGGGCGAAAAATCTCCCCATAGCTTCAATCCGATGCAGGACGCCGCGCAATATACGCTGGAGGAAGCAGGCGCGGATACCGCCCGGCTGGTGCTGTCAGGGCGGTTGACGCTGGCCAACATTGGCCCGATCGAGCCCGAACTCAAGCGCATCACCGGCCCGCTCTCCAGCATTGATCTGGCTGCCGTCGAAGAGATCGATACGGTCGGCGCCTGGGTGGTGTGCCGGCTTGCACGCGAACACAACTGCGACATCACCGGCGCGAGTGAGGCGGCCGAGCGGCTGCTCGCCGCCATGCGCGGGATCGACGCGGGGGGTGGTACGCGCGCGCGCCGTCTGCCCGTGTGGGAACGCGTGCCGATGGCGCTGGGCGAAAAGGTGTATGGCGCGCGCCGCGGCATTTACGGCGTGGTCGGCTTTTTTGGCCAGATCCTGCTCGGCGGGGCGAGCCTGATCCGGCACCCGGCCCGCTTTCCGATCAAGGCGCTGGTGCACCAGATGGAGCTGGTCGGCGTGACCGCGCTGCCGATCATCGGGCTTATGAGCTTCCTGATCGGGATTGTTATCGCGCAGCAGGGCTCGGTCCAGCTTGAACAATTCGGCGCGGAATCGCTGACGGTGAACCTTGTCGGCCGCATCACCTTGCGCGAACTCGGCGTGCTGATGACCGCGATCATGGTCGCGGGCCGATCCGGCAGCGCCTTTGCGGCGCAGATCGGGACGATGAAACTGACCGAGGAGATCGACGCGATGCGCACCATCGGCGTCTCTCCGATCGAGGTGCTGGTGATCCCGCGCATTCTGGCGGCGACCTTCATGATGCTGCTGTTGGGCTTCTATGCCTCGCTGATGGCGATCATCGGCGGCGCCGTAGTGGGCGACCTGACACTCGGCATTCCGTTCGTCACCTTCCTGCTGCGCATTCAGGAAGTGGTGCCGACGCATGACCTGTGGGTCGGGCTGATCAAGGCTCCGGTGTTCGGGCTGATCGTGGCGCTGGCGGGCTGTTATCACGGGATGCAGGTGCGCGGCGATTCCGAGGAAGTGGGCCGCCGCACGACTATGGCTGTGGTCTCGGCGATCTTTGCGGTGATCGTGCTCGATGCGTTTTTCGCGGTGTTCTTTACCGAAATCGGGTGGGGCTGAGCGATGGCGGGCGACATTCATCAGGAAGACGCGAACTTCCCGATCGTGATCGAAGGGCTGGTCAACCGCTTCGGTGATGTGACAGTCCACGAAGGGCTCGATCTCAAAGTGCGGCGCGGCGAAATCCTTGGCGTGGTTGGCGGCTCGGGCACCGGCAAATCGGTGCTGATGCGCTCGATCATCGGCTTGCAGCGGCCCAGCGAAGGGCGGATCGATGTTCTTGGGCGCACCATCACCGAGCTTGATCTGGAACAGGGCATCGGCGTGCGCCGCCGGTGGGGCGTATTGTTCCAGGGCGGGGCGCTGTTTTCGACGCTGACCGTGGGCGAAAATGTCGAAGTGCCGCTCAGGAAGTACTATCCCGATCTCGATCAAGCGCTGCGGACCGAGATCGCGCGCTACAAGGTGATCCTCACCGGCCTGCCCGAAGATGCGGTAGCCAAGTTCCCGTCCGAGCTTTCGGGCGGCATGAAGAAGCGCGCAGGCCTCGCTCGCGCTTTGGCGCTCGATCCTGAATTGCTGTTTCTGGACGAGCCGACCGCCGGGCTCGACCCGATCGGGGCGGCCAAGTTTGACCGGTTGACCCGCGAACTAAAGGAAACTCTGGGCCTTACCGTGTTTCTTATAACCCATGATCTCGATACGCTTTACGAGATATGCGACCGGGTGGCGGTGATTGCCGAAAAGAAGATCATCGCCGTCGGCACCATCCCCGAACTGATCGCGACGAAGCATCCGTGGATCGAGGAATATTTCGGCGGCCCGCGCGGCCGCGCTGCTCATGACGCGCACCTCAGGAGCCAGGAATGAGCCGGATAGTAATGGACAAGCGCGCCGCCCGCGCGTCATAGGAAACGCACATGGAAACCAGAGCCAATCATCTGTGGGTCGGTGCGGTAACGCTGGTGCTGCTGGCGGCCCTGGCCGCCTTCATCGTCTGGATCGCGCGGCTGGGCGAAGGCAAGCAAGACGAATTCGACATCTTCTACGGCCAGTCGGTCTCCGGACTCGCCAAGGGCAGCCAGGTCAGCTTTGCCGGGGTGCCGGTGGGGCAGGTGACCGAAATCGCGCTGGCCAAGGACAATCCCGAATTCGTGCGCGTGCGGATCAAGGTGGGGGAGGATGTGCCGATCCTCGTCGGCACGCAGGCGACCATTCAGGCGAGCTTTACCGGTGTGTCGACCATCCTGCTGGACGGGGCGCGCAAGGACAATCCGCCGATCACCTGTGAGACCACCGCCTGCCCTGAAGGCCGCCCGGTGATCCCCCCGGGGCGCGGCGGCTTTGGCGAGATCGTGGCGAATGCGCCGCTGCTGCTGGAACGGCTGGCGACCTTGACCGAGCAATTGAACCTGATCCTCGGCCCGGAAAACCAGCAGGAGCTGGCCGGCATCCTCAAGAACACCAACCGCCTGACCGACGGGCTGGCTGATGCGAGCCCGGAACTGACCGCCAACCTCAAGGAATTCCGCAATACCATGGTGGAATTGAACCAGACGCTGGATGCGGTGGAAAAGGTCGCCGTGTCGTCCAGTGCGCTGCTCGACAAGGAAGGATCGCCGCTGGCCGAGGAACTGCGCGGGACGCTGAAATCGGCCAATGCTGCGCTGGCATCCTTGTCGGCGACGCTGGAAGACACCCGCCCGGCCGCGCGCCAATTGCGCACCACGACACTGCCGAGCGCTGAAGCGACGCTGGAAGACCTGCGTGCCACCAGTCGCGCGCTGCGATCGGTTACCGAAAAGCTCGAAAGCGAAGGCGCGGGCGCATTGGTGGGCGGCACGTCGCTGCCCGATTATAAGCCGAAATGAGGATGATGCGATGCGCGTGACTGACCGGACCTTGTCGCTTGCCCGCCCGCTGCTGCTGGCTCCGCTGCTGCTCGCGCTGGGTGGCTGCATCAGCCTCGGCGGAGAGCCGCCCGCCAGCCTGCTGACCCTGAGCCCCGAAACGCGCGCGCCCGCAGGCCCCGGCGTCAGCGGCACCGAACGGCCGGTGATCGCGGTGCTGGGCATTGATACGCCCGCCAAGCTCGATGTGCTGCGCGTGCCGGTGGCGGTCACAGATACCGAACTGGCCTATCTGCAAGAAGCATTCTGGGTCGAAAAGCCCGCCCGGCTGTTCCGGCGGCTGGTGGGCGAGACGATCCGCGCGCGCGGGCAGGCGATGGTGGTCGATGGCGATGCCACCGCAACGCTCGCCACGGTCAGCCTGCGCGGCACCTTGAACGAGATGGGCTATGATGCCGTCTCGTCATCGGCAGTGGTGCGGTTTGATGCGGTGAGGATTGACCGGGAGGGTAAGGTGACGACCCGCCGCTTTGAAGCGCGCGAGACCGGGGTTGTGGCTGAGGCGAAGGCGGTCGGCGCCGCGCTGAATGTCGCGGCCAATCGGGTGGCGGCGGAAGTGGCTGATTGGGTCGCGGCGGGCTGACTCAGATCTGCGCGAGGCGCGCAAAGCTATAAGCGCGCAGGAAATCGGCCTCGCGCCGGGCGCGGCGTTCTTCGGCCTCCCAATCGCGGCCCCACAGGTCGGCCTGCCATTCTTCCTCAAGACATACCGCTTCCCACAAAGCGCGCGGTTCGTCCTCATGCCCGGCATCAAGCGCGCAAAGTGCCGTGACCAGCGAGGCGGCAAGCGTGGTCATCGTCTCAACCCCCGCCAGCACAAAGTGATCGAGCGCCGCTAGCCGCTGACGCAGCACCGCCAGGGTCGCCTCCGGCTGCGGGCGGTGGAGCACACCGCTGACCCGCACCAGCGTGATGCCGTGCGCGGCTTCAAACGCGGTAAGCAGCGGCTCCCACACCGCCTGCTGGTGCGCGTGGAGCGGCTCGTCGGGATCGGCGCGGTAGCAGAGCGTATCGGTCTCGGCGTAGGCGATGAGGCCATCCGCAATCGCTGCCGGATCCGGGGTGACGACGTCGATCGCATAGTCTGCCATGTCGCGCAGCGGCAGGCTGGTGGGGTCGATTTTGTCGCCCTGCCGCCGCCATTCTGCCGCCAGCGCCTCACCCAGCGCTTCGGTCGGGACGATCTGCGCCGCACCGCCCACGGTCTTCACCCCGCGCCCGTCAAGCAGCACCTGATAGCCACCCGGCTGCGCTCCGAGCGTTACGTCCTTGTAGAACCGGCGGATCATTTTGGTGTCCTGTCTCCGGCGTTCCAGCGGCGCGCGATGAAGCGCGGCAGGAAGAACACCTCGAAAAAGCCCGCCACCGCGATAATCGCTCCCACCGCATAAGGCAGGTCAATGACCCCGCGCACGATGGCAAAGCCGAGCATCACCAGCGCAACTCCGCTGAATCGCACGAGATTGATGATGATGAAGCCATTGCGCGCCCGTGCCTCGGCGAGGTCGCGGTCGGATCGGCTCATGGCAAGGCCTCCTCAAGCGCAGCGGCCAGCGCCTCGGCGGTGCCGACCACACGCGCCGCGCCGCTCGCCAGCAATTCGGGCGCGGCGTGATAGCCCCAACCGACGCCAATCCCTGCGACCCCGATGCTGCGCGCCATCAGCATGTCGAAGCTGGTGTCGCCGATCATCACGGCCTGGTCGCGGCTTGCGCCGGCTTCGAACAGCGCGGCTTCCAGCATGGCGGGATGCGGCTTGGAGGGGTGGCGGTCGGCGGTCTGGAGCGAGACGAACAGGTCGGCGATCCCATGGGTGGCCAGGCAGGCGGCGAGCCCACGGTCGGACTTGCCGGTGGCGACCGCAAGGCTCCAGCCCGCGCTGTGCAGCGCTCGCAGCAGCTCGGCGATGCCATCATACAGCGGCTCGTCGAGCAAGCCTTCCTCACGCCGCGCGCGGAAGCTGGAGCGGTAGAATTCGGTGACGGCGCGGTTTTGATCTTCGGTAAGATCGGGCGACAGCGTGCGCACGGCCTGCGGCAGGCTTAGCCCGACGGCGCGGCGCACGGCGGACACCTCGGGGGCTGGCAGCCCAGCGCGGGCAAAGGCGCGCTCCATCGCCCAGCAGACATCCGCCTGCCCATCGACCAGCGTCCCGTCGCAATCGAACACGGCGAGCCGCACGCCGCTCATCTGGCCACGCTCCGCACCCACTCGGCGAGCGCGGGCGAGCCCGCCTCGGTCAGCCCGTCAGCGATCCGCGCGCGGGTTTCGGGCAGCTTGTTCTGCGACAGCTTGTATGTCGGCCGCCGTGCCGCGACGGTCAGCTCGAAGCCGACGATCCCGCGGAACAGGCCTGCCCACATTTTCTCGGAGGATTCGTCCGCCCGCCAAGGTTCACCGCCCAGCCGCGTTTCGTGCTTGGTGATAGCGGCATGGAGGAAGGCTTCGAGCCCATCGTCGTCCATCCGCCGCACCGGGCCTTCCAGTTCCAGCGCGACGTAATCCCAGGTCGGCACGGTGTTGCGATCATCATACCAGCGGGGGGAGACATAGGCGTCCGGGCCGTTGACGACGATCAGCGCGGTGGTGCCATCAAGATGCCGGGCGAGGGCGTTGCTGCGGGCGAGGTGGAACTGCACCGCTCCCCCTTCCGTCATCAGCAGCGGGGTATGCGCCACGCGCGGCCCATCGGGCGTTGCGGCGAAGACCATGCCGAAGCCGATCTGGCCGACTAGCACTGCATCAGTTGCACTGTCATCGCTGCGGTAAAGCGGATTGGGATGCATCAGCGGCCCGTCCGCTTGCCGCCGCCTTTGGGAGCGGGTTTGGGAGTCGGTCTCGCCCGGTTGGCGGGGGCTTTGCTGGTTCCGGACTTGGCGGTGGGCTTTCCGGCGGGCTTGCCAGAGGATTTGGCCGCAGGCTTCTTCGCCTTGGGTTTGGCCGCGGCATCGCCGCGTGCACGGCGCGGCGCACGGGCTTCCTTCCTCGCCTGCTTGAAATGGCGGCGGGCGGCCTGCTTCTTTTCCTCACCCGTCCGTTCGGGCGCCTCGTCACCCATGGGCGACGCGTCGGACAGGCCCTGATCGAAGCCCAGCACTTCCATGCTCATGGCAAAGTGCGGGGGGAGTTCGGCGGTCACATCCAGCTTGCCGCCGGTTCCCTCGCCCACCTTGGGCTCGGAAATGATCAACCGGCGCGCGTGCAGGTGCATCTTGCGGCTGACCGCACCGGTGAGGAAGCTATCGGGCCCGCCATACTTGCCGTCGCCCACAATCGGGTGGCCGATCGCGGCCATGTGGACGCGCAGCTGGTGGGTGCGGCCGGTGAGCGGCTCCAGCTCCACCCATGACGCGCGCTGCCCGGCGCTGTCGACCACCCGGTAACGGGTCTTGGCCGCCGCGCCGTTTTCCTCGTCGATATGCATCTTCTCGCCGCCGGTCCCCGGCTGCTTGGCGAGCGGAGCGTCGATCACGCCTTCGGACAATTGCGGTTTGCCGACCACCAGCGCCCAATAGACCTTGCGGGCCGAACGGCTCGCGAACCGCTTGGAGAAACTCGCAGCAGCCCCCGGCGTACGGGCGATCAGCAGCACACCCGAGGTGTCCTTGTCGAGCCGGTGGACCAGCCGCGGGCGCGGGGTCTTTTCGGTCTCCACGAAGGCATCGAGCAGCCCGTCGACATGCTTGGTCGTCTTGCTGCCGCCTTGGGTGGCAAGGCCGGGGGGCTTGTTGAGCACGATCGCGCTCGCCGTTTCGCGGATCACCATGCCCTTGGCCTCGGCGATCTGTTCGGGGCTGAGGGTGCGCACGCGCGGCGCGGCCTTCTTGGCGGCGGGCGCCTCTTCGCCGCCGGGCGGCACGCGCAAAACTTGGCCCTGCTCCAGCCGATCCTCCGGCTTGGCGCGCTTGCCATCCACGCGGATCTGCCCGGTGCGCGCCCAGCGCGACACGGTTGCAAAGCCGATCAGCGGCAGGTTGCGTTTGAACCAGCGGTCGAGCCGGATGCCGTGGTCATCCTCGCTGACGGTAAACTGGCGCACGTTATCGGTCGGGGTTTCGGTCATGATGCACTCTGCGCGGCGACAAGGCCGATGATGACCGCTGCCATCCCGGCGATCAGCGAGGCTGCGGCATAGCCCACCGCCAGCAGCGCCTGCCCGCGATGCAGCAGGGTGACGAGCTCGGCGCTGAAAGCGCTGAAGGTGGTGAACCCGCCGAGCAGGCCGACGCCGATCAGCAGCCGCATGTTCTCCGCCGTCTGGGCCTCTGCACTGCCGCGCGCGAGCCAGCCCACCAGCACGCCCATCAGCAGGCTGCCGACAATGTTGACGCCGAGTGTCCCCCACGGAAAGGCGTTTTCCGGCCCGGCCAGATGCGTGACAGCGCGGCCGGCATGATAGCGCAGCACAGAGCCCGCAGCGCCGCCGACAGCGACGTTGAGGCTGGCCATGAGAGGGGAGATTTCACCGGACATCGCGCGGCCATAGCGAGCGCCGCGCGATCTGCCTAGCGCAGCTGAAGAACGATTGCGCCGGGACGAGCACGCTGGCGGGTTGCCTTTGGGACGATGTTGGACTATCGGGGCGCGGTTTAGTGGGCGGTCCTGAAAGGGAATCGCCCGTGTATCATTGGTGTTTCACAGGCAATTCACCGCGTATCCCCGCGTGATTCGGGCGGGCTCTGGCGTTTGGAAAATTGAGGTAGTCGTCGTTTATGCAAATCATGGTTCGCGATAACAATGTCGATCAGGCCCTGCGCGCGCTCAAGAAGAAGCTGCAGCGCGAAGGCGTTTATCGCGAAATGAAACTGCGTCGCCACTTCGAAAAGCCCAGCGAAAAGCGCGCCCGTGAAAAGGCTGCTGCTGTGCGCCGCGCCCGCAAGATGGAGCGCAAGCGGATGGAGCGTGACGGGAGCAAATAATCCCGTCGCCAAGCGCACTCTGCCTCGCAGAAGCGCTTGAATCCCCCTTTCCGATCAGTCATCAGGGCGCGGCTTATTCCCGCGCCCTTTTGCCGTCATAACGTGGCGCAGATGCGCCGCCCATCAGGACCGTACCCATGACCGAGATTACCCGCGTTCCGATCAAGCCTGTGGCCAAGGGCTCGCTCACCAAGCTGTGGATCGGGGTCGCGCTTGCGATCGCGGTCGGTGGCGGGCTTGCCTGGTCAGCGGTTCCGCGCGGGCTCGACCTTGATGTCGAAGTCGCAGGCACGGGGAAGACTGCGGCCAAGGGCGATGTCGTGTTCGTGAAGTACAAGGGCAAGCTCGCCGCCGATGGCACGGTGTTCGACGAATCGCAGAACATTCCGCTGCCGGTTCAGGGCCTGTTCCCGGAAGGCAATCCCTTCCCGGTTGAAGAAGGCGCGACCATTCCGGGCTTCTTCCAGGGGCTTCAGCAGATGCAGAAGGGCGGCAAGTACACGCTCTTCATCCCCGCCGATCTCGCATACGGTGCGGCGCCGCCTCCGGGCACGCCGATCCCGCCCAACGCCGATCTTGAGTTCGAGATCGAAGTGATGGACATCATGAGCCGCGCGAGCTTTGACCGCAATCTCCAGATCCTCCAGCAGACGATGCAGCAGCAGATGGGCGCTGCTCCGGGCGGTGCTCCCGGTGGCGCAGCGCCGGGCGGCGCGCCTGAGGGTGCGCCTCCGGTGGCTCCGGGCCAGTAAGGGGCGGACGCGCAATGTCGGTCGACAAGGCAACCGTTGCCAAGATCGCCTCGCTGGCACGCATCCGCATGGATGACGCCGCGCTGGAACAGATGGTGCCGGAGTTGAACGGCATCCTCCAATGGGTCGAACAATTGGGCGAGGTCGATGTCACCGGGATCGAGCCGATGGCGGCGGTGATCCCCAACACGCTGCGCCTGCGCGCTGACGTGATCGACGCCGATCCGCTGACCGGCGGAGGCAGGCAGGGCGATATCCTCGCCAATGCGCCCGCCGCCGAGCACGGGTTCTTCGGCGTGCCCAAGGTGATCGAATAATTTTTGTCTACTAGTGTGCGCCCCCGCGCAGGCGGGGGCCTCCATCAATTTGGCGATGCGCGGGCGGCACGAGGTCCCCGCCTTCGCGGGGACTCACGAGCAGTATGACTGACCTGACTCAACTCGGCGTAAAAGACATCCGTGACGGCGTGCGCGCCGGGGATTTCACCGCGCGCGAAGTCGCGGAAAGCTTCAACGCTGCCGTGGCTGCGGCTGCGAGCCTCAACGCCTTCATCGTCACCACGCCCGACCACGCGCTCGCTGCCGCCGACAAGGTGGACGCCGCGCGCGCTGCCGGCGGGCAGCTGGGCGCAATGGCGGGCGTGCCGATTGGCATGAAGGACCTGTTCGCCACCAACGGCGTGCAGACCACCGCGGCCAGCCACATTCTTGAAGGCTTCACCCCCCGCTACGAATCGACCGTCAGCCAGAAGCTGTGGGACGCGGGCGCGGGGATGCTGGGCAAGCTCAATCTCGACCAGTTCGCGATGGGGAGTTCCAACGAGACGTCTTATTTCGGCAATGTCAGCTCGCCGTGGCGCAAGTCCGGCAGCAACCAGCCGATGAGCCCGGGTGGCTCCTCGGGCGGCTCATCCTCGGCGGTCGCCGCGCGCATCGCGCCTGCCGCGACCGGCACCGACACCGGCGGCTCAATCCGCCAGCCTGCGGCCTTCACCGGCATTTGCGGGATCAAGCCGACTTATGGCCGATGTTCGCGCTGGGGCATCGTCGCTTTCGCCTCCTCGCTCGATCAGGCCGGGCCGATGGCGCGCTCGGTCGAGGATTGCGCGATCATGCTCGGCGCGATGGCGGGGTTCGATCCGAAGGATTCGACCAGCCTCCAAATGGATGTGCCCGATTGGGAAGCGGCGCTCAACGCCGACCTGCGCGGCAAGAAGGTCGGCATCCCGCGCGAATACCGGATGGAGGGCACCGATCAGGCGATCCTCGATTCGTGGGAGCAGGGCAAGGCGTGGCTCAAGGACGCGGGCGCCGAGATCGTCGACGTCTCGCTGCCGCACACGAAATACGCGCTGCCCGCCTATTACATCGTCGCGCCTGCCGAAGCGTCGAGCAACCTCGCGCGCTATGACGGCGTGCGTTACGGCTTGCGCGATCTGCCCGATGGCTCGGGCCTACAGGACATGTACGCCGCCACCCGCGCCGCCGGGTTCGGGGACGAGGTCAAGCGCCGCATCCTGATCGGCACCTATGTGCTCTCGGCGGGCTTCTACGACGCCTATTACACGCAGGCGCAGAAGGTCCGCGCATTGGTCGCCCGCGACTTCGAACGCGCCTTCCAGGAGTGCGATGTGATCTTCGCGCCGACCACGCCGACGGCTAGCTTCCCGCTGGGTTCGATGAATGAAGACCCGCTGACGATGTATCTCAACGATGTGTTCGCCGTGCCTGCGTCGCTGGCTGGCCTCCCCGCGATGAGCGTGCCCGCCACGATCAACGCCGACGGCTTGCCGCTGGGCCTCCAGTTGATCGGCCGCCCGTTCGACGAGCAGGGCGTGCTCAATGCAGGCCTCGCCATCCAGCAACGGGCCGGATTCACCGCTAAGCCGGAGAAGTGGTGGTGACCGCCGATCTGCCGCTGTGGATTGCCGGACTGGCAATCGCCGCTGCGGTGCCTGTGACCTTCATGGTCGCCAATTGGGTGAGAAAACACGTCGATCACGGCGAAATGCGCTTCGGGCCAGATGGCAAGGTGATCGAGGACGAAGAGAAGTAAGGGTGACGGCCCTCCAATCGTCATCCCGGCGCAGGCCGGGACCCAGAGCAACACTCCGCGGCCGCCGGGACTGGATTCCGGCCTTCGCCGGAACGACGAGGTTGGAACAATGAGCAACTACCGCATTCAGGGTGCCACGGGTGAATGGGAGGTCGTGATCGGCCTTGAAGTCCACGCGCAGGTGACGTCGCAGTCGAAGCTGTTCTCGGGCTCGGCCACGGCGTTTGGCGCTGAGCCGAATTCGCAGGTCAGCCTTGTCGATGCCGCGATGCCGGGGATGCTGCCCGTGCCCAACGCCGAGTGCATCCGGCAGGCGGTCCGCACCGGCATGGCGATTGACGCGCAGATCAACGCGTGGAGCCGGTTTGACCGCAAGAACTACTTCTACGCCGACTTGCCGCAGGGCTACCAGATCAGCCAGCTTTATCATCCGATTGTCGGCGAAGGTTCACTCCTGATCGAGGCGGACGAGAAGGCCGGCATTCCCGAAGACAAGGTGATCGGGATCGAGCGCATCCACGTCGAGCAGGACGCGGGCAAGCTGATGCACGATCAGCACCCGACCATGTCTTATGTCGATTTGAACCGCTCTGGCGTGGCGCTGATGGAAATCGTCAGCCGCCCCGATATGGCCTCGCCCGCCGAAGCAGGCGCTTATCTGCGCAAGCTGCGCGCGATCCTGCGCTATGTCGGCTCGTGCGATGGCAACATGGAAGAAGGCTCGATGCGCGCCGACGTGAACGTCAGCGTCCGCAAGGTCGGCGACGAACTCGGCACCCGCACGGAAACCAAGAACGTGAACTCGGTGCGCTTCGTGATGCAGGCGATCGAGCATGAGGCGATGCGTCAGGTCGATGTGCTCGAAAGCGGCGGAAAGATCGTGCAGGAAACCCGCCTGTTCGATCCCGGCACCGGGACGACGCGCACAATGCGTTCGAAGGAAGACGCGCACGACTATCGCTACTTCCCTGATCCTGACCTTTTGCCGCTGGTGCTGGCGGAAGATTTCCTCGCCGAATGCCGCGCCTCGCTTCCCGAGTTGCCGGATGCCAAACGCAAGCGGTATGTCGAGGTGCTGGGCCTCACCCCCTACAACGCGCGGGAATTGACCGCCGAAGTCGAGACTTTCGCCCGCTTTGAAACGCTGCTGGCCGAAACCGCCAAGGTTACGGCCAAGGATGAAGCCAAGGTCGCCACACAGGTTGCCAACTGGTCGCTCTCGGTCGCGCCCGGCGTGATCAAGGCGTTGGGCGACGACGCCGACCTCGCCAACGCCACGGCCGCCGCGCAGGCGAGCATCCTCGCGATGGCCGACAAGGGTGAAATCAGCGGCGGGCAGGCCAAGGAAATCTTTGAAATCGTCCTCAAGACCGGCCGCGATCCCGCTGAAATCGCGGAGGCCGAAGGGCTGAAGCAGGTCTCTGACAGCGGCGCCATCGAAGCCGCGGTCGACGCGATCATTGCTGCGAACGCCGATAAGGTCGAACAGTATCGCGGCGGCAAGGTAGCGCTGTTCGGCTTCTTCGTCGGTCAGACGATGAAGGCGATGCAGGGCAAGGCCAATCCGGGCGTGGTGAACCAGCTGCTCAAGGACAAGCTGGGCTAGACCCTGGAGCCAAGGCCTTGCGGCCCGCCACGCTCTATTTCCACGGGTTGCCCGGATCGGCGGCGGAGCTTGCGAGCTTCGGCCCGGAGATCGCCGCGCAGGCCGGGCATTTCCATGTCTTCGACCGCTCCGCAACGCCGGGTGAGGGGTACTTCCCGTCACTTGCCGCAAGGATCGCCGCGCAATATCCCGATGAGCCGCTGCGCCTCGTCGGTTTCTCGCTGGGCGCGCCGGCGGCCTTGCAGGTGGCGCCGCATCTGGGCGCGAGGGTCGAACGGATCGACCTCGTCTCGCCCGCCGCGCCGCTCCAGTTGGGGGATTTTCTGGATGACATGGCAGGCGCGCCGGTGTTCCGCGCAGCGCTGGCGGGGCGGATGCCGTTCGCCGCGCTCACGTTCATGCAGGCGCAGGTCGCCCGGATCGCTCCCGCAAAGATGGCCGCAGCGCTGATGGCGAAGGCGCGCGGAGCTGACCGCGCGCTGGCCGCCGATCCGCGATTCATCGCGGGACTTGCGCAATCGCTGCAAACCAGCCTGCTGTCTCGACGCGCCGCCTATTCCGCCGAAATCCGCGCCTATGTCGCCAATTGGTCGGGCGCGCTTGCCAAAGTCCACCAGCCGGTCACGATCTGGCAGGGGAGCGAGGATGACTGGACCCCGCCTGCGATGGCCGAGGCACTCGCCGCGCACCTGCCTAGCACGCCAGCCTTGCTGATGCAGCCCGGTTGCTCGCATTTCTCGACCTTGGGCGCCTATCTCGAAGCAGAGGCGTGCCCATGACCGCCATCGTCCTTATCCAGCCCGAAATCCCCGGCAACACCGGCTCGGTTGGGCGCACCTGCGTGGCGCTGGGGATGGAGCTGATCCTGATCCACCCGCTGGGCTTCGACATTTCGGACAGCCGCGTGAAGCGTGCGGGGCTGGATTACTGGAAGCATGTCAACCTCACCGAATACGCCAGCTGGGACGCGTTCCTCGAAGCCCGCACCCCGCGCGCCGAGCAGCTATTCCTGTTCGAGGAATTCGGCGCGAAGAGCTTCTTCGAGCCCGACTACCCGGACGATGCGATGCTGGTATTCGGCAAGGAGACCACAGGCATCCCCAAGGCAATCATCGACCGCCACGCCGACCGCCTAGTCAAGCTGCCGATGCGCTCGGACGTGATCCGGTCACTGAACCTTGCCAACACGGTGACAGCCGCGGCCTATCAGGCGCTGCGCGGCAAGCTCTAGGCGCGCCGGTAGCGCAGCAATCCACGCCGAAACGCCTACTCCAGCCCCAGCGCGCCAAGGTTCATCGTCGCCGCGTTGTAGCTCGCCTCGGCCAATCGCCCGGCGAGTTCTGCGCGGATCGCGTTGATTTGCGCGTTGGCGGCGGTTTCCTCGCGCTGATTGACGAAGAAGAAATCGCCCGCGCCCAGCCGGAACCGGGTGCGTTCGGCCTGCACCATCTGGTTGGCCTGCTTGACCTCGGCATCGGCGAGATCAGCCTGCTTCAGTGCGGTGTTCAGATTGACGAGGATGTTGCCGACCTCGGTGGTGATCTGATCGGCAATGCGGCGCTGGCGCAGTTCGGTCTCGCGCAGTTCGGCTTCGGCACGCTGCACCGCGCCGCGCGCTGTGCGGCGTTGCAGGGGGACGCTGAAAGTCAGGCCCACCACCGTATCGGTCGAATCGAAGCCCGGCCCGCCTGGCCCGATCTGGCCGAAATCACGCGACAGTTCGACACTGGCGTTGAGCGAGGGCTCAAGATCATTGCGGCGCAGCGCCACGCGGTTGTTCGCGCGTTCCAGCGCCAGCTTGAAGGTCTGGAGTTCAGGGCGGCTCTGGATCACGTCGCTCAGTGGTGTCGCCACCAGCTGTTCGACCGGCGCAATCGCCTTCATGCGGGACAGGTCGGGCAGCATTTCGCGGGTGGGGATCACCATCCGCCCGTCGCTGCCACGCAGATAGAATCCGAGGCTGTTGGCGGCGGTCAGGAAGTTGCGCTTGGCCTCCTCAAGCAGTGAGCGGCGGCGCAGCAGGTTCTGTTCGTTTTCGGTGAGCGCGATGCGCGCGCGGGCGCCTTCATTGACTTCGCGGGTGAGGCCGATCTGGCGGGCTTCGGCGATTTCGAGCAGTTCCTCGAACACCCGGATTTCCTCACCCGCGCCGACCCAGCGCCAATAGGCGCGCAGGGCTTCGTGCTGGACGTTCAACTGCACCAGCATGACATCAAGCCGTGCCTGACTGGCGGCGAGGCGGGTGTCCTCGATCGCGAAACGGCGGCTGTCGATGTCGCGGTTGCGCAGCAACGAGAACAGCGCGCCGACCTTCACCTCGCCAAGTTGGTTGGTGTAGTCGTAGTTCTCGTAAGTCGGGAAGGTGCCGTTGGAAACGCGGTACGAACCGAACACCTCCGCCCCGTAAGGCCGCAGCGGCTGGCGGGCCTCGACCTTGCCGAAGCCGCCCGAATAGAAGCCGGTGAGGCGGTCGTAGTATTCGCCCTTCAGCATCAGATCGAAAGCACCATCGGCGCTGAGTTGGTCGGAACGCGCCGCCGCTTCCCGTTCGAAGGACTCGAGGATCGAGGGGAAAGTGAGCGCCGAGGAGCGGAGCACCTCGTCCGGCAGCAGCGGGCCGGTGGTCAGCGCTACGTCGAGCGGATCGCCGACGGGGGCAATGTCCTGCGCCGCGGCTCCCACCGGGGCGAGCGCCAGCAACGCTGCACCGATAGCGGCGGGGCCGAGCACCGTGCCCAGCCGCATCAAGGCCGTCCTGCGCTTCATCCTCAGTTCGCCGACCCGGTGCTTTCCGCCACCGGCAGTTCAGGCGGGAAATTGTTGAGCTGACGCCAGATTTCGTAGCCCACCGGCACGGTTTCGAGCAGCACCCAGGCCTGCACCACAGCCCCGAAGCGGACGTAGCGTTCTTCCGGCCAGCGGTGAAGCTCGCTCCGGTCCTCGGCGATCAGCACGCGGAAGCGGCCATTGATCTGGGCGGATTGGTCGACCGAAATCACCCGCCCGCCAAAGGTCCCGACCGCGACCGAAGGCCAGCCGGAAAACTGTACCGCGGGCCAGCCTTCGAACTGGATGCGGGTCTTGTCGCCCGGCCGCACCAGCGCGACATCGCGCCCGTCGATGAAAATCTCGATCACGCGCTCGGCCCCATCGGGCACGAAGGTCGCGAGCACGTCGCCAGCGTTGATATAGGTGGCGGCGTCGCCGGCATTGAGGCTCTGGATGAAGCCGTCACGCGGCGCGCGCACGATCTGTTCGGACTGGCGCGCGATGTTGGTGTCGGCGCGGTTGAGATCAGCCTGCGCTGCGGCCACGCGGCCCTGCATGTCGGCAACCTTGATCTGCGCCAATTCGTAATCGCGGCGAGCGGCAAGCCCGGCTTCAAACAATTCGCGTGACCGGCGCTCGTCAATCTGCGCTGTGGCGAGCGCGGATTGGGCGGCCTGCAATTGCAGCTCCATCTGCCCACGTTCGGCCTGCAAACGGTCAATCAGCTGCGGATCGATATCGGCGATGCGGACGATCGGATCGCCTTTCTTCACCGAACTGCCGTCGCGCACGTACCATTCCTCGATCCGGCCCGGCACCAGCGCGTTGATATCCTGCTTGCGTTCGTTGGGGCTGAGCGTCGTCACCACCCCGCGGCCCGAGGTGGTCTGCACCCAGGGCACGTAGATCAGGAAAGCGACCGCGATGACGATTGCCGCCAGCAGCATGAAAAACACCGCCCGCATCACGCGCGGCGTCTTGATCGACGCGAGGGTGGTGAAGTGCGCCATGTCTTGCTTGGGTATCGCCATGGTCAAGCCCCTCCCTTGCTGAATGGCGCGCCCGACGGCGGGGCAGGTTGGCGGATCGCCTCGTGGAAATCTTCGAAGCTGGCAAAGCTGCGCTGCCGGTGTGCTTCAAGGTACAGGAAACGGTCGAAGCCGAGATCGATGCGGCGGTTCGAGAAATAGATCACGGTCGAATAGGCCTGCGCGCGCAGTTCGGTCACTGCGCGTTCGATGGGTTCGGGATCGAGCAGGTCGAACAGGCGGCTGAGCACCAGAATGCGCGGCTGTTCGAGAAGTGCGTTGGTGAGCTTCAACTGCTGAAGTTCCACCGCCGAGAGCGGATAGCCGGTCGATGCAAGCGGGGTGTCGAGGCCCTTTTCCAGCTTGGCGATGGTGTCCGCCAACCCCACCGTCTCCAGCGCGGAGATCATCCGCTGCGGCGCGGTTTCTGGGCAGGACAGGGCGAGATATTCGCGGATCGTCATCTCGACGATGCTCGGCCGGTCGAGCACCTGCACGTTCTTGCGCAGGTGGTGTGCCTCAATCGCTTTCATGTCGATCCCGCCCAGCGTCGCGATCCCGCCCTGCGGCAGGATGTGCAACTTGAGCAGGTTGGTGAACAATCGCTGCACCCCGTGCTGGCTGGCTGCGGCCATGATCATCGCGCCGCTGGGGATTTCCAGATCGAACTGCGCGTCCTCATCCCGCGCGCGGCCGCGCACGCCCTTCATCACGATGGTGTGATCCGGCCCGTCGAGCGGATCGGCACCCTTGGGCTGTTCCTGTTCGACATCGTAGAACTGCGAGATTTCCTCAACGGCGGCGAACAGGTCGTAGAAATAGCCAAGATAGCTGCCCAGCTGCGCCACGCCGAAGAACGCCGCTGACAGCACCAGTTCGGCCGCGACCAGCTGGCCGAGGGTGAGCTGGTTCTGGATCACCAGCCACCCGCCAAGGCCGAGCAGCGCCGCGCTTGCCGCGGCATACATCAGCAGGAAGGCGATGGTCTGCGAGAACAGATGGCGGAAATGCCGCTTGCGTTCGTTGATGTAGATGCGGGTGTGATCGTCGGTCTTGTCGAGCGCGTAGTCGATCCGGCGCTGCGACTTGAAGAAGCCGTTGGAGCCGCCGATGGTCTGAAGCCAGGCGGCGGTCGCATGCTTGGCATGGCTGAGATCGACCCCGGTGCGCAGCGCGCGGCTGCCCCAGCTGAGCCACACCACCCAGATCAGCGTGATCATCACCAGCGTGAAGCCGAGGAAATAGGGATGGTAGAGCGAGACCAGCACAAATCCGACCGCAATCTGGAGCAGCGTGGTGAAGCCCCCGATGAACAGGATCGGGATCGCAGTCTGGACATAGATTACGTCAAAATAGCGGTTGAACAGCGCGCTTTTTTTCTGGTCGCCGAAAAACGGGTTCTGGGCATAGACCGAAATCAGCGACATCTCCGCCACCATGCGCGCGTAAAAACGCCGCGCAAACAGCTCCATCAGGTGGACGCGCAGCGCGTAAAGCATGCTGGAAATAAACAGCAGGCCGAACAGGGTGAGCGATAGCACCACCAACGGCGCAGTGAGCGCGGTGTTGGCGATGGTGTTGATCAGCATCTGCACCGAAATCGGCGTTGCCAGGCTGAGCAAGCTGATGCCGATCCCGTAGACGGCCGCAAGCCAGTAGAAATTCGCTTCAGGCTTCAGGATATCGAAGAAAATCCTGAAGAATTTTACCAGCGAAATCTGCGAGCCGTAACTTTGGCCTTCTCCTGCCATGGCAGCCTTTCAATCCGAAACCTGCGTTCAAGGACGGGGTTGTCCGACTTGGACAACACGCGACCGAACGTGAGTGCATCTATTGCAACATTACCGCGCCGCAAGCGATTAATCATTCAACACGTCGACGGTTCCAGCGACAAAAAGAGTGCTGCAACTTCTTGAAGATATGAAGTATTGAAGGCTATTGCGAAGCAATGTCGTGTAGCAGCCCCGTTAGCGTCCGAAGCTTGCGGATAGCTGAACCAAGGCCGATGAGGCGAGGGTGATGATACCGCAGACTGCCTCGTTCGGTACACAAACCGTGATGTTGCTCGGCGGCGGCCATGCGCATGTCGCGGTGCTGGCGGACTGGGTGAAGCGCGGCGTGCCAGCGGGCGTGCGGGCGGTGTTGCTGACGCCGGAGCGGCACTTGCGCTATTCGGGCATGGTGCCCGGCTGGATCGCGGGGCAGCATGCGCGAGATGACGGGCTGGTCGATCTGGCCGCGCTGGCGGCGCGCGCAGGCGTGGAGCTGGTGCTGGATCGCTGCAATGGCCTCGACCCGGAGGCGCGGGTGGTGCGCACCGCAGCGGGTGAGGCGATCCGCTTTGACGTCGCCTCGTTCGATACCGGCGGGGAAGGGCAGGCGGCCAGGCTGCTGGGCGATGATCCGCGCCTGATCGATGTCCGCCCCATCGGCGCTTTCGTCGATCGCCTCGCCGCGCTTGGGCCCTTGACGCGGATCGTGGTGGTGGGCGGCGGGGCAGGGGGCGTGGAGCTGGCTTTTGCACTCCGCAATCGCGCCGGAGCCACCGTGCGCCCAGACGTCACGCTGGCGGCGGGGCCGGGCGGGTTGCTCCCCGGCTTCGCGCCCGCCGTGCAAGCCCGCGCCGCCCGAGCGCTGGCGCGGCAGGGGATTACGGTGCTGGCCGCCGATGCGCGCTTTGCAGGCGGTGCGATCATGGCAGGCGGGCAATCGCTGGAACCCGCCGATTGCATCATAGCCGCGACTGGCAGCGCCGCGCCGCAATGGGTGCGGGCAAGCGGCATCGCCGCCGACGCGGCGGGCTTCCTCGCGGTGGACGCATACCAGCGCTCCACCTCGCACCCCCATATCTTCGCCGCCGGAGATGTCGCCGCGCGCACTGACCGGCCGCTCGTCCATTCCGGCGTCCATGCCGTGTTTGCCGGCCCAGTGCTCGCCGCCAACCTGCGCGCTGTGCTGGCGGGCGAGGCTCCACGCCGCATCTATCGCCCGCGCTGGAACAATCTCTACCTGATGAACACCGGCGACGGCAGCGCGATTGCCAGCTATGGCCCACTCGCCGCCGAGGGCCGCTGGGTGCTGACGCTCAAGCACTGGATCGACAAGCGCTGGATTGCGCAATACGCCCGCATTGCGCAGATGGCGTAACCCTCGCAGCAGCCTGCGCGAATGTGCAGGCAGGAGATCATGTGAAAAAACTTGCCATCCTCGCCGTGCTGGCCGCCGTCATCGCGGCTTATCTTGTCTTCGATCTCGGGCAATTTCTGACGCTTGAGGGGATCAAGCAGTTGGTCACCCAGTGGGAGGCCTTCTATGCCGATAACCCGGTGATGGTCATCGCCGGGTTCTTCGCCGCCTATGTCGCGGTGACGGCGGCCTCGCTGCCCGGTGCGGCGATCATGACGCTGGCAGCGGGCGCGCTGTTCGGGGTGGTGACAGGGACGATCCTTGTTTCCTTCGCCTCGACGCTGGGAGCCACCCTGGCCTTCCTTTCATCGCGCTATGTGCTGCGCGACACTATCGAGGCGCGGTTCGGTGAGCGGCTGAAGGCGATCAACGCCGGGATGGAGCGCGACGGGGCGTTCTACCTCTTCAGCTTGCGCATGATCCCGGCCTTCCCCTTCTTCGTGGTCAATCTGGTGATGGGCCTCACCCGCATCCGCACGCTAACCTATATCTGGGTGAGCCAGATCGGGATGCTGCTGGGCACTGTGGTTTATGTGAATGCAGGCACGCAGCTGGCGCGGATTGAGAGCCTGTCGGGCATTGCCTCACCGGGCGTGCTGGGCAGCTTCGTGCTGCTGGGCATCGCGCCGTGGCTGGCAAAGCTGGTGATCGGACTGATCAAGCGCCGCAAGGTCTATGCCGGGTTCAAGCGCCCGTCCAAGTTCGACCGCAATCTGGTGGTGATCGGCGCAGGCTCGGCAGGGCTAGTGTCGGCACTGATCGCGGCGACGGTCAAGGCCAAGGTCACGCTGGTCGAGGCAAACGAAATGGGCGGCGATTGCCTCAACACCGGCTGCGTGCCCTCAAAGGCCCTGATCAAGAGCGCCAAGGTGGCGGCGATGATGCGCGGGGCGGACAAGTACGGCCTCACCCCGACTGACCCCCAAGTGCCGTTCCGCGCTGTGATCGCACGGGTGCTGGACGCGGTGAAGGCGATCGAACCGCATGATTCGGTCGAACGCTACGAAGGTCTCGGCGTCGATGTGGTGAAGGGCTATGCCAAGATCATCGACCCCTGGACGGTCGAGATCGCCCGCAATGATGGCGGCACGCAGCGCCTCACCACTCGCAGCATCGTCATCGCCAGCGGTGCGGAGCCGGTGGTACCGCCGATCCCCGGCATCGAGGGCAGCGGATACCTCACCAGCGAGACGATGTGGGACGCCTTTGCGCAGATGGACACGGCCCCGGCGCGGGTTGCGGTGCTGGGCGGCGGGCCGATCGGGTGTGAGTTGGCACAGGCGCTGGCGCGATTGGGTTCCAAGGTGACGCAGGTCGAAATGGCCGACGCATTGCTGGGGCGTGAGGATGCGGATGTATCCGACCTTGCGCGCAGCGTGCTGGAGGCGGACGGCGTGCGCGTGCTCACCGGCCACAAGGCGGTGCGGATCGAAGACCGCACGCTGATCGCCGAACAAGGCGGGCAGGAAGTGCGCGTGCCGTTCGACGTGCTGCTCGTGGCAGTGGGGCGCAAGGCGCGGCTCACCGGTTTCGGGCTGGAGGATATCGGCGTCGATACGGCCAAGACCGTGGTCACCGACGAATTCCTCGCCACCAAATTCCCCAATATCTTCGCGGCAGGCGACGTGGCGGGCCCCTACCAGTTCACCCATACCGCCAGCCATCAGGCCTGGTACGCCAGCGTCAACGCGCTGTTCGGGAGCCTGCGCAAGTTCAAGGCCGATTACCGCGTGATCCCCGCCGTCACCTTCCTCGATCCCGAATTCGCCCGCGTGGGCCTCAACGAACGCGAGGCGGCCGAGCAGGGCATCGCCGTCGAAGTCACCCGCTACGACCTCGACGATCTCGACCGCGCGATTGCCGAAAGCGAGACCAAGGGTTTCGTCAAGGTGCTGACCCCGGCGGGCGGCAAGGACACGGTGCTGGGCGCGACCATCGTTGGCGCCCATGCGGGCGAATTGCTGGCGGAATACGTGCTGGCGATGAAGCACGGGATCGGGCTCAACAAGATCCTCGGCACGATCCACGCCTATCCCACCATGGTCGAAGCCAACAAGTTTGCCGCCGGCAACTGGAAGAAGGCGCACAAGCCGGAAGGCCTGCTCAAATGGGTGGAACGCTATCACACCTGGATGCGGGGCTAACGCGGCGTGGAGTTGTTCGACCAGCTGCGCGGGATCATCGGCATTGCGGTGCTGATCGGCATCGCATGGGCCATCAGCGAGAACCGCAAGGCCCACCCCGGCTGGCGCTGGATCGCAGGCGCGCTGGCGCTTCAGGGTGTGCTGGCGGTGCTGATCGTGCGGGTGCCGATCGTCTGGCAGGCGGTAGGCCTCGTCAATAATGCGGTGAGCGCAGTCGAGGCGGCGACGCTCAAAGGCTCGTCCTATATGTTCGGCTATCTTGGCGGGGCGGAGCTGCCGTTTGCGCTGAAAGAGGGCGCGCAGCCGCCGCTCGTGATCGCCTTCCAGATCCTGCCGCTGGTGATCGTCTTCTCCGCCTTGGCGGCGCTGCTGTGGCACTGGGGCGTGCTGCGCTGGATGGTGAACGGCCTCAGCTTCTTGCTGCGCCGCAGCTTGGGCGTCTCCGGCGTCGTCGGCCTGTCGGGCGGGGCGAGCGTGTTTCTCGGCGTGGTCGAAGCGCCGCTTGTCACCCGCGCTTATTTCGCGCGCATCAGCCGGACCGAGCTGTTCCAGATCATGACGTTGACGATGGCGACCATCAGCGGTGCGATCCTGATCCTTTATGCCACCACTTTGCGCGAAACCGTGCCGGATGCGGTCGGCCACATGATCTCCGCCTCGCTGATTTCGCTTCCCGCCGCGCTGCTGATCGCGCGGCTGATGGTGCCGGGGACGCCTGACGATGTTGCGACCGAGGTGGAAAAGGAAGACCCGGGTCTGCGTTACGAATCGAGCATCGATGCCATCGTCAAAGGCACGATGGACGGGATGCAGCTGTTCCTCAGCGTGATCGCGGTGATCATCACGGTGTTCGCGCTGGTGGCGCTGGTCGATATGGTGCTGGCGCTGCTGCCGCTGGTGGATGGCGATCCGCTCAGCCTCAAGCGGCTGCTTGGCTGGGCGCTGGCGCCCTTCATGTGGTTGCTCGGCGTGCCGTGGAGCGAGGCGCAGGCAGCGGGCGGATTGATGGGCACCAAGGCGGTGCTCAACGAATATGTCGCCTATCTCGAACTCGCCGCGCTGCCGGACGGGACGCTGGGGCCGAGGAGCCAGCTGATCGTCACCTATGCGCTGTGCGGCGTGGCAAACCTCGCCAGCGTCGGTCTGCTGGTTTCGACCATTGGCACGCTCTGCCCTGAACGCCGCGCAGAGGCTGCGGGGCTGGGGATGAAAAGCTGGATTTCCGGTAACCTCGCCAGCGCGATGACGGGGGCGTGGATCGGGCTGGTGACATGGTGAGGGGGGCTGATCCCTTCACACCCGTCCCGGGCTTGACCCGGGGCCCCGCTGTTCTTCCGCCCTACGCTTGTCGCAACAGGAAGCTGGGTCACGGGTCAAGCCCGGGACGGGGAGAGCTTTAGTGTTCGACGCCAAACTCCGCCCCCTGATCGACCCGCCGCTGAGCCGGCTGGCCCGTCTGCTGGCGGGGGTGGGGGTGACGGCCAACGCGCTGACCTTCACCGGCCTTTTACTCGGGCTGGCAGGCGCGACGGCCATTGCGCTGGGCCATGTCGGCTGGGGCCTCTCGCTGATCCTCGCCAACCGCATTGCTGACGGGCTGGACGGCGCGGTGGCGCGGGTGCGGGGGCCGACCGACCTTGGTGGTTATTTCGATATTGTCGCCGACTTTGCTTTCTATGTCAGCGTTCCCGTCGGCTTCGGCCTTCTCAGCCCAGCCAACACCCTCCCCGCTTTGGTGCTGGTGGCGAGTTTTGTGCTGACCGGGGTGAGCTTCCTCGCCTTCGCCGTGATCGCCGCCAAGCGCGGGGCGACCACCGAGGCGCATGGCAAGAAGAGCTTCTTCTACTCCACCGGCCTTGCCGAAGGGGCCGAGACCATCGCGGTCTTCATCGCCATGTGCGCAGTGCCCGCGTGGTTCGGCGTGTTTGCCTATGCCTATGCCTGCCTATGCGTTCTCACCGTGGTCCAGCGCAGCGCGATGGCGGTCAGCGCCTTCCGCGATTAGCGGCTCGCCGCACCCAACAGCGCTTCGGTGCGCGACCGCAGTTCGGCGATGCGCGCAGCGTTGGCGCCGAGATCGCTGACACCCACACGGCTGACCGAGCGGAAGTCGATCTGGCTGTCACCCACGCGGGCGACGACATCATCCTTGAAGCCGAACCAGAAGGTCTCGGCCACGCCCTCGACGATGCCGGCGGCCGGATCGGGGCGAATATCGGTAAGGCCCATCGCGCCCATCGCCGCGGCCACGGCGGCGACGCCTTCGGCCTTGCCCGCGCCGCCCAGTGGCAGCGGTGCCGGGCGATCCTTGCGGTCAGTGATGATCTGCGCGTGCGATTTCACCGCAAGCTCGGGCGAGACTCGCTCCTTGTAGAGCTCAAGCTGACCCAGCGGGGTTTGATAATCGCTAACCGGGTTCGCTTTCGCCTTAGCTCGCGCGGCCATGGTCTCGGCCGAGAAGACGGGCGGGTTGCCGGTATCGGTGGCGATGTCGTGGATTGGGTTCTGTTCGGCCTTGCCGCCAGCGCTCATGAACATCACCAGCGCAGCGCCCGGTGCCAGCAGGCCGAGAATCGCTGCGGCCAGCGGGCCGTTGCGGCGCGGTTTGGCGCGGGCGGACAGAATCAGCGAAACCAGCGCGGCCAGCGCGGTTACCCCCAGCACGATCATGCCGCCGAAGAATGTCAGCGTCATCAACCCGATCTGCCAGCTCCAGATTCCGAATTTGGTGCCCAGCGCGGCAATCGCGAAATAGAGCGGGATGAACGCCAAAAGGGCGAGAACGAGCTTGGTGTGCTTGGGCAAATTTGTCATGCCCGCAGTCATAACGCCGGGCGCGAGCATGGCAATCTTTGTGGCACAGGCCTGAAACCCTTTGCGGGTATACGCGTTGCTGGGTAACGGTATCTGGGGAGAGGGCCTTGGCGACACGTGAAGTCCCGCTTTCCATGCCCGAAAATCTGGTTTAAAGCCCGCTGGGATGCGGGAGGAACAAGTTGTTCAGAGGACAGATAACCATGAAGCGTAATTTCCTGATGGGCGCGGCCGCGCTGGCGAGCCTCGTTACCCTTTCGGCTTGCGGTGGCGGTGCTGGCGGCGACGCCAATGCTCCGGCCCCGGCGGCTACCGAAGAAGCCATGGCCGTCGAAACCCCGGCGGCGGCAGAAACTCCGGCGGCTGCTGCCGCTGACGGTGCCAAGGTCGAATATGCCAGCTTCACCACTGACGCCGCTGCCGGCGAAAAGGTGTTTGCGGCTTGCCGCACCTGCCACGTGTTCGACGAAGGTGTGAACCGCGTCGGCCCGTCGCTGCACAAGATCGTTGGCCGCAAGTCGGGCTCGGTCGCTGGCTTCAGCTACTCGGACGCCAACAAGAACAGCGGCATCACCTGGACGCCGGAAGTTCTGTTCGAATACCTCGAAGATCCCAAGGCCTACGTGCCGGGCACCAAGATGGCCTTCCCGGGCGTCAAGGATGCGCAGAAGCGCGCTAACCTGGTCGCCTATCTGGAAGCCCAGTCGAAGTAATTCATCGCCTCCGGGCGAGAATGATGGGGCGGCGCGGGAAACTGCGCCGCCCTTTTTCGTGGGCGGTTCGGTGGGGCAAGGCTCTCGCGCTGCGGGGTAAGCCTCAGGCGGCCAGCAGGCTTGCGTCGGCGGGGCAATGCTGTCGCAGGTAATCCTCGTGAGTCGGCAGGCTGGCGATGCCGCGGGCGATCAGGGTCCGCAGGTTGGCTAGGAATTCGGTCAATTGTGCGGGCGCGATCTGATCGGCCATCGGATCGTAATCGGCTGGCATGATGCCCTGACCCAGCATCACTTGCACCCAGCTCGCATCGCGGAACAGATCATCGTGATCACGCCCGACACGGCCCGATGCGGCAAACAGCTCCATCTTGTGGGTGAGGCTGTCGGGCACGTCCATATGCTTGCAGTAGCGCCAGAATTCCGAATCCTCGCGGTCCGTGCGGTGGTAGTGCAGGATCAGGAAATCGCGGATCTGCGCAAACTCGGCGGTGCAGCGGCGGTTGTATTCGTCCCGCATCGCCGCCGGGTTGCCGGCCCGCGGAAACAGCTGGATCAGGCGGCTCACATGCGACTGGATCAGGTGGATCGAGGTCGATTCGAGCGGTTCGAGAAATCCGCTCGACAGCCCGATTGCCGCGCAATTATGCGCCCAGAAGGTCTCGCGCCGCCCGGTGGTGAACCGGATCGGACGAGGATCACCAAGCGCCTTGGTGTCCAGCCCCTGGAGCAACACATCGGCCGCCGCGTCATCACTGGTGAACCCGCTCGAATAGACGTGCCCGTTGCCGGTGCGGTGCTGCAAGGGGATGCGCCACTGCCAGCCTGCATCCTTCGCCGTGGCGCGGGTGTAGGGCACCAGCGTCGGCAGCCGCTCGCTCGGGACTGCTAGCGCACGGTCACATGGCAACCAGCGCGACCAGTCCTCGTAACCCACCCCCAGCGTCCCGCCCAGCAGGAGCGAGCGGAAGCCGGTGCAATCGATGAAGAAATCGCCTGCGACGCGCTTTCCATTCTTCAGGGTGATGGCGGTGAGGTCACCGGATTCGCCATCGCGTTCAACGGCTTCAACGATCCCCTCGGTCCGCGTCACCCCGCGCTTTTCGCTATAAGCGCGCAGGAACAGGGCATAGCGGCTGGCGTCGAAATGATAGGCATAGGCGAGCCCGGTCATCGCGGTATTGCCGACTCGGTCGAGCTTGCCAAAGCGCGATTGCTCTGCCGCCTGCTGGTGCAGCGAATAGTCCCACAGCCCCTTGGGATCGGGCGCCGCCTCGCCGCTCACGCTGCGCCGCCAATAGTGATGGAAGGCAACATTGCTGAGGCTCATACCCGTTTCGCCGAAGGTGTGGAGATAGCGGCTACCCTTCTTGCCCCAGTCGACGAATTCGATCCCGAGTTTGAAGGTGCCCGAAGTCGCCCGCAGGAATTCATGCTCGTCGATGCCGAGAATGGTGTTCAGCCGGATGATCTGCGGGATCGTCGCCTCACCCACGCCGACCGTGCCGATCGCCTCGCTCTCGACCAGTTCGATGGTGAGGCGTTGGCCCAGCAGGCGGCTGAAGGCGGCGGCGGTGATCCAGCCCGCCGTCCCACCGCCGACGATCACGAGTTTTCTGACCTCTGGTTGCATTATCCCGTCCCTGTTGCGCCTTATCCCGCCGCCGGGCGGAAGAAGGCATTGATCGTCAGCCGGCCCTCGGCAGGGTCAGCGCTCAGTGGCGCGGCATTGTCGATCACCCCGCTGTGCAGAATGTTGCCGCGATAGAATACCGCACTGTTGAACGCGCCGGGGACCGCGTGAACCCGCTCGAAATGCGGGGCGCCATGGGTGGGGTAGGCGGCCGGCGGCAGTCCGGTGCGCGCGACATCGGCCCGCACCGCGGCAGCATAGCGCGGGTAGTCATTGGCGGTCAGCGACTCGAGCCCGGTTGCCCGATGGCGGAAGAACGCCGTGCCGCCGTGACCCGTGCGGTGGAGATAGAGCATCATCGCGATCTGCGTCGGATCGGTGCCGTCGACATGGGGGAGGCACTGGATCGGCGCGAGCTCGGCGGGCGGGGTGGTCACCAGCGAATACCACGCCTGCATCTCCCACGGACGGCCATATGGGCCAAACCACTGATCCAGCAGCGGTGTCAGCTTGGTGAGCCAGACGCGGCAGATCGCCGGATCAAGCGGCGCCCGCACTCCGGGATATTGCGGCGTGATCTTTGCAAAATTTTGCAAACATGCCTGCAAAATGACCTGTTCAGGCGTTTCGAGGAATCCGTTGATGCTAGCAAGCATATGATTGCACGCCGAAAACACCCCTGTCTGCGTGTGAGCGAGGGAAATGCCCCATCCTTGGGGGGGTGATTGCTGGGAAGAAGTGGGCAGTGTGGCCATGCGGGCGAGCCTATCAAACTCCGGCAGACAGTCCATATGGAAAGCCTAGACCAATGAAATAGCGAGAAAATAGTGGGCTACCCGCGGCGTCTAGCGCGATCCAACCACTGAGTGATCGGGTCCGTGCCAATGCTGCGCTGCGGCATCGACCAAAACTGTGTCAATCAAGCAACATTTCGGCCCGCAGCCGTGCTCCAAAACCTTTGTGAACGTTACCAAAAGCGATCTAAAATATTGATATATTGAATTTATGCACAAAATTTCGGTTGCTCCCGTGCATCTGCTTTTTGTCGATTTACCTGAGGTTCATGTTGGGCTATGAAAAAAACTGCAAAAGCGCACGTTGAGGGGCGCTTGCGGGAGGGGATTTCTGATGAAAGCGAATGGGATCAATGCAAGCGCGCGCCTGCTGTGCGGGGCCGCAACATTCCTGGCACTGGCCGTCACCGGCACGCCGGTTATGGCGCAGGAGGTTGAAGAACCGGCTGCCGTCGAGGATGAAGGCGAAGACATCGTCGTCACCGGCATTCGTGGATCGATCCAGTCCTCGCTTGATGCCAAGCGCAACGCGACCTCGATCGTCGAAGTGATCTCGTCCGAAGATCTTGGCCTGCTGCCCGATCTGTCAATCGCCGACTCGCTTGCCCGCCTGCCGGGTGTGACCGCTCAGCGCGTCCGTGGCCGTTCGCAGCAAGTCTCGATCCGCGGTCTCGGCCCTGATTTCTCCCTCGCGCTGCTCAACGGCCGCGAAGTGGTGTCGGCTGGCAACAATCGCGGGATCGAATTTGACCAGTTTCCCTCCGAACTGATCGGTTCGGGCGTGGTGTACAAAACCGGTGATGCGCAACTGGCCTCGATCGGGATCGCGGGCGCCGTTGACCTGCGCACGGTCAAGCCGCTCGATTCGAAGAAGCGCCAGATGACCCTCTCGGGCACCTACACGATCAACGACAACGGCTCGCTGAATCCGGATTTCGGGGCTGACGGTTACCGCTTCTTCGGCAGCTATATTGATCAAAACGCTGATGGCACCATCGGCTGGTCGATCGGCGCGACGGTGCAGTCGATCCCGACCCAGATCATCCAGCGCGAGCTGAAGACCAATAACGGCCAGATTGCCCGCACTCCCGCCGGCGTCATCTTCCCGCGCGACAACCCGCGTCAGGGTGTGCAGAGCCGCGAGTTCAAGCGCACGTCGGTGGCAGGCAGTCTGCAATTTGAGCCGACCGACACCTTCTCGCTGACCATCGACAGTTTCTACACCGCGACCGACGATTCGGGCATCTTCCGCGGAACCGAAACTCCCATCGCTTCGTGGAGCACCAATGGCGGGGCGCAGGTCGGCGCCGTGACCGGGTCCGGCCCGTTTGCGGAATCGGCGACCTATCGCAACGTCTTCCCGATCCTGCGCACCGACACCCAGGGCGCAGATTCGTCGATCTTTGCCATAGGCGGCAACATGGAGTGGAAGGCGACTGACAATCTCGGCTTCGTCCTCGACTACGGTTACTCTACGCTTGATCGCGACGACGTGAACTATGAATCCTACGCCGGTACGGGTCGGAACGGCTCGGGCCCGGCTGACACGCTGACGTTCAACTTCAACCCGAACGGTGAATACACCATCGACGGGCTGATCGATTACACCAACCCGGCCAACGTGCTGCTCACCGATCCGGGCGGGTGGGGCCAGGTTGGCTTCCTGCGCGTTCCGGAAACCAACGACGAGTTGCACCAACTGCGCGCCGAGGCCTATTGGGAGTTCGACGGGGGCTTCATTGATCGCATTGTCGCGGGCTGGCTCTACACCGACCGTTCGAAGGACTTCGACAACAACGGCATCTTCCTGCGGCCCGGCGCGGGCTTCGTGAACAGCTCACGGGCGATCCCCTCGGACACCATCATTGGCTCGACCAATACCAAGGGCATTGGACAGGACATCATCGCCTATAATCCGGCGAGCCTGCTGACCAACGGCGCCTATACGCTTCAGGCGGCGACCGACGATACCGAATGGCTGGTGGACGAGCAGGTGCACAATTTCTACATTCAGGCCAATATTGACGGTGAGGTCGGCTCGGTGCCGGTGCGCGGCAATATCGGCCTGCGCTATGTCGATACCTCGCAGTCTTCGACTGGCACGATCAGCGGCGGCCGCGTCAACGAAGTCAGCGCGAACTACGACAACTGGCTGCCGAGCGCGAACCTCAGCTTTGAAGTGATGGAGGATACCTTCATCCGCGTCGCCTATGCCAAGTCGATCACCCGCGCGCGGTTGGATCAGCTGGCGGCGAACCAAAACATCAACGTTAACCCGCTGAGCTGCTCTGATACCAACGCCGACCAGATCCCTGATACGGTAATCGGCTTCAATCCGCCGGCGCTGGTGTGCTTCAACCTCAGTGGCGGCAACCCGACCTTGCAGCCGTATCGTTCGACATCGTTCGACATCTCGTTCGAAAAGTACTTCTCGCCGGGAACTGCGATCATCATCGCGGCCTTCCACAAGGACTTGTCGGACTGGGTGATCAATCAGCCGACCATTCTTGATCTCACCCAGCAGATCGAAAATGCCGGTTTCGGTTCCATCCTCACGAATGCGCCCCAACTTGCCACCGGCGCGTTCGATGGCCCGGTTAACTTCTCCGATGGCAACATCACCGGGATCGAAGGGACGGTGCGCGTCAACTTCGGCGACTTCATTGATGCGCTCGACGGCTTTGGCGGGTTCTACTCGGTCACCTATTCCGACGCCAAGATCGATCCGCCGGGTCAGAACCCGATCCGCATCCCCGGCTATTCGGATCTCACCTGGTCGAGCGACATCTTCTACGAAAAGTACGGCTTCCGTGCCAAGCTCGCCGCGCGTTACCGTGGTGGCTTCCTGTCGGAAGTGCCGAACTTTGCGGGCGGTCTCGAAGGGGCCGAAGCTCTCAGCGAAACGATCCTCGATGCCCAGCTTGGCTATACCTTCGAGAAGGAAGGCAGTGTCCTCAACGGGGTGCAGGTCCTGGCCGAAGTGTTCAACCTGACAGATCAGCCGTTCAGGACGCAGAACGAACTGTTCAATGCGGGCGGCGCCAGCCTCGGCACCTCCTTCCCGAGCCGGCACGAAATCTACGGACGGACGTTCCAGTTCACGATCCGCAAGAGCTTCTGACGCGAAGGCCCTCGGGCCTTACCAGGGTTGCAGGGGGGGCTCGCCGGAAACGGCGGGCCCTTTCGCTTTAGAGGAGCGCCCGGTGGGACTGGGCAGGGCCCTGCGCGGCGCTAGGTTGGGCGCTCGATCACTGTTCCACGCGGAACATTTGCGATGGGTAGGTCAGGCGGCGAGGGGTGCGGCGGCGCAATGCCGGGCGACGAATTCGCTGTGGGAGGGCATGGCCGCCACTGCCTCGCTCATTGCCGCGCGAATCTGCGCGAGCCGCTCGGCCACCGGCACGCCTTCGCGCATCGCGGCGAGGGCGGGTGCCCGGTTTGGCACGATCCCCTGACCCAGATAGACCGCGATCCAGCTGGGATTGGCAAACAGCTCGTGGCTCTCTGCCACCAGCATCCCGTGGGCGCGGAAATGGTCGATCTTGTATTGCAGGCTGTCGGGGATCGGCATGGCGGCGCAATAGCGCCACAGCTCGGAATCCTGCCGCTCGCTCGCCTTGTAATGGAGGATCAGGAAGTCGCGGATCAGTTCGTATTCGCGGGCCGTCTGCGCATTGTACTCGTGCGCCAACAGCGGTGACATGGCGCTATCCGGCAGAAGGGCGATGAGCCGCAGGATGCCGTATTGGATGAGATGCAGGCTGGTCGATTCCAGCGGCTCCATGAAGCCCGCCGACAGCCCGATGGCAACGCAATTGCGCTTCCAGAATTCGCGGCGCTTGCCAGTGACGAAGCGCAAGGGGCGCGGGTCGGCCAGTGCCTTGCCGTCGAGGTTCGCCAGCAGCGTGGCGCTGGCCTCGTCCTCAGAAATGAACTCGCTGCAATGGACATAGCCATTGCCGGTGCGGTGCTGGAGCGGGATGCGCCACTGCCACCCGGCCTCACGTGCGGTGGAGCGGGTGTAGGGGGTGAACTCGCCCTTTTCGCCCCCCCGTTCACTGGGCACGGCCACAGCACGGTCGCAGGGGAGCCAGTGCTGCCAGTTGTCGTAGCCTGCCTCTAGCGCCTCTTCGATCAGCAGACCCCGAAAGCCGCTGCAATCGATGAAAAATTCGCCCGCGATGCGCGTGCCATCATCGAGCAACACGCTATCAACGAACCCGTCATGACTGCGCAACGAAACGTCAACGACCTTGCCTTCCTTGCGCACCACGCCCCGACTTTCGGCAAAGCGGCGCAGGTAGGCGGCGTAGAGCCCGGCATCGAAGTGATAGGCGTAATCAAAGGTCGACTGGATCATTCGCCGGTCGGGGGAGGGGTGGGTGAACTTGCCCGCCTTCGCCATCGCCCAGCACATCGAGAAATCGTCAATCGGGCCGTCGATCCGGCCCTCAAGGCTTTCGCGCATCCAGTGGTGATAGAAGGGCACGTTGTCGAATTCGGCGCCATACTGGCCGAAGGGGTGGAAGTAGGAATGCCCTTTGCGCCCCCAGTCGACGAATTCGATCCCGAGTTTGTATGACCCCTGCGTTTCGCGCACGAAGGTCGCCTCGTCGATGCCGAGGCGCTGGTTGAAGTTGCGGATCGGCGGAATGGTCGCCTCGCCCACGCCGACGGTGCCGATGGCCTCGCTCTCGATCAGCGTGATGGCGCAGGATCGTCCGACCGCATGGGAAAGCGCCGCCGCCGTCATCCAGCCCGCGCTGCCGCCGCCGACAATCACGATGCTCTTGAGCGGGGCGGGCTGGCTCATCCCCCGCAGCTTTCGCGGATCAGCAGGCTGGTTTCGAGCCGCTGCGAAATCGCCGGGCCGTCACCCTTGTCGATCAGCTTTGACACCAGCATCCGGCCCGCTAGGTTGGCGTCCTGATCGATCGTGGTGAGCTGCGGGGTGACGAGACGCGCCGCGGGGATGTTGTCATAGCCCACCACCGAAACGTCCTCCGGCACCCGCATACCCGAACGCGTCAGCGCCCGGATCGCGCCGATGGCGATCAGGTCACTAACGGCGAACACCGCATCGAACTTGAGCCCGCGCGCAATCGCGCTACGCACGGCCGCTTCGGCCGAGTGGACTTCGAAATGAGCAGGGACGATCAGCACGTCATTCAGCGCGATGCCCGCCTGATCGAGCGCCTGCTTGTACCCGCGGAACCGCTGTTCAGCCTCGGGCGCTTCGGTATCGCCCAGGAACAGGATGCGGCGGCGGCCAAGCCGCGCCAGGTGCGCGGTCGCCCGCCTGCCGCCAGCGACATTGTCCGATCCGATCACGCAATATTGCGCGTCGGGAAACTCCGCGCCCCACACCACGAAGCGATTGTCGCGCGCGGCGAGCGCGTTGAATTCGTGGTGCAGCGAGCTTTGTCCGATGAAGATCACCCCGGTCGCACGGCTGGTGCTCATCGCGTAATCGAGATCAAGGCCGGCGCGCGGGCTGAGGTGGCTGATGATCAGGTCCGCGTTCCGTTCCCGCGCGGCTTCGGCGATCCCGGCCAGCAGTTCGAGGAAGAACGGGTCGGACACCCGGCTGTCGCGCGCCTGCGGGGCAGGGACGACGACGGCGATGGTGGCATCCGCACCTATCGGCCCGCTCGGCATCGAGGCGCGAAATTCGTAATCATGCGCGCGGGCTATCTGCCAGATCTGTTGCTTGGTCCGGCGTTTGACCGAGGGACTATCGTTCAGCGCGCGGCTGACGGTCGAGATCGAGACCCCTGCCTCGCGCGCGATATCCTCAAGCGTCGCGCTGCGCCGGGATGCGGGGGAGAGTGTATCGGTCATTCGTCCTCAGCTGCCCGCCACGACGGCCCAATAGCCGGTGCCGGGAGCAAGATCGTGCGGCAAGGCGGCGGCCGTGTCGACCGTGTTTTGGGTAGCGATCACGCTGAGGACGCTAAGTTCCGCCGGAGGGCTCCACCGGGCAGGCGCTTCGCCGAGGTTGAAGACGCAGAGCACCGCCCCGCTTTCGTCCCGGCGCAGGAAGGCGAGGATGTCATCCGGGCTGTCGATCAGCGCAATATCGCCATGCACCAGCGCGGGAGAAGTCCGCCGCAGGCGCAGTAGCTGGCGCGCGTAACCGAGGGTCGAGGCGGGGTCTGACGCCTGACTGTCGACGGCAAAGCCGGTGTGGACCGGGTCAAGCTTGAGCCAGGTGCGGTTGGCGTTCGAGAACCCCGCTTGCGGGGCATTGGCCGCCCACGGCATCGGGGTGCGCGCACCATCGCGGCCCAAGGTGTGCGGCCAATTGGCGATGGCCTCGGGGTCTTGCAGGTCTTCGAACGCGACCTCGCCCTGCGGCAGGCCCAGTTCCTCGCCCTGATAGATGATCGGATTGCCGCGCAGGCTAAGCAGCAGCAGGAGGTTGAGCCGCGCGGCGCGCGCCATGTCACCGTCCAGCGTCCAACGGGTTACGGCGCGCGGCGCATCGTGGTTTGAAAACGCCCACGAGGGCCAGCCTTCGCCCGACTCCCCGCCCCATTGCGACAGGCTGGCGCGCACCAGCGGCGCGGTCAGGCGCGGGGCGTAGAGGAAGTCGAAGTTATAGGCCGAATCCAGCCGCTTGCCGCCTTCGGTGAAGGCCTTCATTTCGGCGAGCGGCTCCGGCCCGCCGACTTCGGCGACGGTGAAGCGGCCGGGAAACTCGTCAATCGCGGCGCGGATCCGTTCAAGGAAGGCGACGATGTCGGGGTGCGATTGGTTGTACTGCTTGACTTGCATGTCGAACGGGCGGGTCACCAGCTCCATCGGCACGCCGCTAGGCGGATTGTCGCGCAGGTCCGGGTCATGCATCGAGAAGTTGAGCGCATCCAATCGGAAGCCGTCCACGCCTCGGCCTAGCCAGAACCGCGCAACATCCAGCAGCGCATCCTGCACTTCGACATTATGGACGTTGAGGTCAGGTTGGCTGGTGAGGAAGTTGTGCAGGTAATACTGCTTCCTCGGCCCATCCCACTGCCACGCCGAACCGCCGAACACCGACTGCCAGTTCGACGGCGGCGAGCCATCGGGCTTGGGGTCGGCCCAGACATACCAGTCGGCCTTCGGATTGATGCGATCGGCGCGACTTTTCTGGAACCACGCGTGCTCGTCAGACGTGTGCGAATAGACCTGATCGATGATGACCTTGAGGCCCAGCGCGTGCGCCTTGGCGATGATCCGGTCGAAATCGGCGAAGCTGCCGAAGCTGGGGTCGATCCCGCAATAATCAGCCACGTCATAGCCGAAATCTTTCATTGGCGAGGTGAAGAACGGCGAGATCCAGATGCCGTCAACGCCGAGGTCGGCGATGTAGTCCAGACCTTCGGCAATCCCGGCAAGATCGCCGATCCCGTCGCCATTGGTGTCTCGGAAGCTGCGCGGATAGATCTGGTAGATGACAGCGCCGCGCCACCAGGCCCCCAAGCGATCGGTGTCGCTGGCGGCGGTTTCGGCTGCGGCTTGCGGGCCAGCGCAGGACTGGGCGGATGCCATTAGTCGTCAGTCTCCAGAATGCAGGCGGCAAAGCCGAACGCGGGCAGCGTGATCCGCACCGTCCCCGGCGCGGTGAGGGTGGTCGGACAATTACCGACCAGGAGCGCGACACCGCTCGCCCGGTAGCTCACCTCGACATTGTGCGAAAGCGCCGATGCGCTCGTATTGAACACCGCAAGCACCCGCTGTCCGGTTTCGGGATCATGCCGTTCGACCGCGAGCAGGCCGGGGGCGGTTTCCGCGAAAGCGCGCACCTCGGAAAGGCCGCGCCGCAGCGCCGGGCTGGCGGTGCGCGCCGCCGACAGATCGGCGATCAGGCGGTACAGGGGATGGGCGGTGTCGAAGTTGCTCTGTTCCGTGGTGGCAGTGGTACCGATCAGCCTGTTGTCGTTATAGACCGCGACCTTGCTGGGGAACATATCCTCGCGCGCCAGCTGGTCATTGCCGTCCGAGATGAAACCCTGCTCGTCGCCGTAATAGACCGTCGGCACGCCGCGCAGCAGGAACATCATCGCATGGCCAAGCTTAACCCGCGCCAGCAGCGTTTCGGCATCATCCGACCCGCTCATATCGCGCACGAACATCGAAAAGCGCCCGAAGTCGTGATTGCCGAGGAAGGTCGGCAGGCCCAGCGCGGTTTTCGCGCCGCCCGGATAGATCGCGTCCTGCTGGAGGAATTCGGCCATCAGCCGCGGCCCGGCCTTGCCGCTCGCAACCAATTGCACGGCCTTCGCGAAGCCCATGTCGAGTGCGTAGGGCAGCTGGCTTTCCGCCATCACCTGCGCGGCGAGCGTGGCGGTGGGTTCTTCGTAAGCGATCTCACCGAAGATGTGGAAGTGGTCGATCCCCTTGGCCTTGGCCCGCTCCAGAATGGGGGGGACGAAGGCCTGCCAGAACTCCGGGTTCACGTGCTTGGCGGTGTCGATGCGGTAGCCGTCGATCCCGTAATCATCGATCCACTGGCCGAAGATTGCGATCATGCCTTGAACGACGCGCGGATTTTCGGTCGCCAGATCATCGAGGCCCGAAAAGTCGCCATAGACGCTGCTTTCCCCCACCCAGTGCGAATTGCCGCGGTTGTGGTAAAGCGTCACGTCATTGAGCCACGCGGGCACTTTCACGGTCTTTTCTGCCTCGGGCACCACGGGGGTATAGGCGAAGGCGGGGTCGGTGAGCTTGGCCCAATTGGCGGGATCGGCGTTTTCGTCACCCGCAAAGCCTTGGTTGATCGGCGCGCCGTTCGGGCCGCCTTTGCGGCCGTAGGGATAGTCGCCTTTGCTGCGATAAGCGTAGCCATTGGCCGTCCCCTCGGCATAGTCGATCACATCGGCGGTGTGGTTGATGATGATGTCCATGTAGACCTTCATCCCGCGCGCATGGGCTTCATCGACGAAGGCCTTGAACTCGGCATTGGTGCCGAAATGCGGATCGACGCTTGTGAAATTGGTCACCCAGTAGCCGTGATAGCCCGAGCTTTCCTCGCCCGGCTTGCCCTGCACCGGCTTGTTCTTGAACACCGGCGCGAACCAGATCGCGGTGACGCCCATGCCCTGAATGTAATCGAGCTTGGCGGTCAGCCCCTTGAGGTCGCCGCCGTGGTAGAAGCCTTTGTGAGTGGGGTCGAATCCGTGATCGAAGACGCCGCCCTTGATCCCGCCGCGATCATTCGATGTGTCACCGTTTTCGAACCGGTCGGGCAGGACGAAATAGATGATCTCGTCTTCAAGCTGGCGCTCGGAAATGGGGGCGAGGCCCGTTGTTTCGGCCGCAGCCGGCCCTCCTGCCAGGGCGGTGCTCGCGCACAGCACAGCCGCTAAGCTCACGAAGATTCGCGTCATGACCCAACTCCCTCCGGCGGCGTTTCTGACACTTCAGAAGAGATTTTGCAAATCTTTGTGAAAAGTGGGCACGGGTTACGGATCATGGGACAAACAACGAAAATGCAATGATAAACAGGCTTTCGCGCTAAACGAAAGGCAAATTTTCCTGAGATTTTCGGAAAGTTTCTTGCAAATTTTTGCAAGGCGTCCAGACTATGGCCCGGCATCGTGCAATGCGTCACCCGGCGACAGATCCGGGAGCCTACGCGATGCCGGGAGCCGCGTCACCTCCGGGCAGATGGTGGCGCGGGGGAGAGGGATGATACGATCATGACGCAAGCCGGCCAAAAGCCTGCGCTGAACGCAGGCCAAATCTGGAACATGAGCTTCGGCTTCCTCGGAATCCAGATCGGGTTCGAGCTTCAGAACGGTAATGTCAGCCGCATTTTTCAGACCCTCGGCGCGGATGTTGGCGAACTGGCGATCCTGTGGATTGCCGCGCCGATGACCGGGCTGATCGTGCAGCCGATCATCGGGCATCTGTCGGACAAAACCTGGAGCCCCCGCTTCGGCCGGCGCCGTCCCTATTTCCTCGTAGGCGCGCTGCTGGCGACCCTTGCGCTGTTTGTCATGCCCAATGCTCCGGTGCTGTGGATCGCGGCCGGGATGCTGTGGGTCATGGACGCCTCGCTCAACATCACGATGGAGCCGTTCCGCGCGTTTGTCGGCGACAACCTGCCCGACCGGCAGCGGACGATGGGCTATGCGATGCAGAGCTTCTTCATCGGTACGGGCGCGGTGATGGCGGGCGCGCTGCCGTGGGTGATGACCAACTGGCTCGGCCTCAGCAACATCGCGCCTGTGGGCGAGATCCCGGAAACGGTGCGCTGGTCGTTCTATATCGGCGGAGCGGCACTGGTGGCGGCGGTCGCGTGGACGGTGTTTTCGACCAAGGAGTATTCCCCGCAAGAACTCGCCCGGTTCGAAGCCGCGCGCGGGCCTGCTGCGGGCGCAACCCATGCCGATGTGGAGCGCACGGCGCGGCAGTTTTCCAATGGCGGGATCGTCTGGATCATCGCCGGTCTCGGCCTCGCTGTACTGGTGGCCTTTGCGCGGGGGGAGAGCCGCCCTGCGTTCCTCGGCGACATTGAAGTGGCCAAGGACATCTATGTCCTCGCCGCCCTGCTGGCAGGCTTCGGCGTGATCCAGCTCGTCGCTGCATCCTTGCGCGGGCAGGGGCGCAATGACAGCGGCTTCATGGAAGTGGTGAGCGATCTGTTCGCCATGCCCAAGACCATGCGCCAGCTGGCCGTGGTGCAGTTCTTCAGCTGGTTCGGGATGTTTGCGTTGTGGATCTATGGCACGCCGGGCGTGACCGAATATCACTTCGGCGCGGCCGACGCGGCAAGCGCGGCCTATCAGGACGGTGCCGATTGGTGGAGCCTGATGGGATCGGTGCGCAACGGCTTGGCCGCTGCCGCGGCGCTCGGGTTTGTGATGGTCGCCGCGAAGATCGACCGCTGCCGCTTGCACGCGATCAACCTGCTGATGGGCGCGGCGGGCTTTGCGGCGGTGCTGCTGGTGCGCGATCCGGCGCTGCTGTGGGTGCCGCAGATCGGCATCGGCATCGCCTGGGCCTCGATCGTGGCGCTGCCCTATGCGATCCTCGCAGGCTGCGTCCCGGCGGAAAAAATGGGCATTTACATGGGGGTGTTCAACATCTTCATCGTCGTGCCGCAGCTGCTTGCCTCGACGCTGCTCGGCTTTCTCCTCACCAACCTGTTCGGGGGTGAACCGATCTACGCGATGGCGATTGCGGCGGCGAGCTTCGTGCTGGCGGCGGCGGCAACACTGTTCGTCATCGATGGCGAGGCGCGGGGCGTTCCGGCTTTGCAGGCCGGAGAAGCATGATGCGGCTGGCCTTTGCCTTGCTGGCGGGCGCGCTGGTCGCTACCCCGGCGCTGGCCCAACCCGATTACACCCCGCGTGATGTGGTTGAGGTACAGAACGCCGAGTGGACGCGCGACGCGGTACTGTATCAACTCAACACCCGGCAGTTCACGCCAGAGGGCACCTTCGCAGCGGCGCAGAAGCAGCTACCCCGGCTGGCCGCGATGGGGGTCGACATCATCTGGCTGATGCCGATCCACCCGATTGGCGAGGCGAACCGCAAGGGCAGCCTCGGCAGCCCCTACGCGGTGCACGATTACCGCGGCGTCAATCCCGAGTTCGGCACGGAGGCAGAGTTCCGCGCCTTCGTGGACGAGGCGCACCGGCTGGGGCTGAAGGTGATCCTCGACTGGGTCGCCAACCATTCTGCCTATGACAATCCGCTGACTGTGAGCCACCCGGATTGGTACACCCGCACGCCCGAAGGCGCGCTGATGTCGCCTGCGGGAACCGACTGGTCTGACGTGGCGGACTTCGATTACAGACAGCCCGGTTTGCGACAATACATGACCGAGAGCCTCGTCTACTGGGTGCGCGAATTCGGCATCGACGGGTATCGCGCCGACGTAGCCGGATATGTCCCGACCGATTTCTGGGAGACCGCGCGCGCCGAACTCGACAAGGTCAAACCGGTCTTCATGCTCGCCGAATGGGAGCAGCGCGATCTCCACGCTCGCGCCTTTGACGCCACCTATGGCTGGGGCTGGAAGGAGGCGATGCAGCGCCTTGTGAAGGACGGCAGCGGGGCTGGGGCGATGCGCGGCTATTACGCCGGGCAGTCCGAAACATGGCCCCATGCCGCGATGCGCATGGTCTATACCGATAACCACGACCAGAATTCTTGGGACGGGGTGGCGGCCGAAATCTACGGCCCGGCTTACGAGGCGGGAATCGCGCTGTCCTTCACCGGCCCCGGCTTGCCGCTGATCTATAACGGGCAGGAGGCGGATAATGACCGCCAGCTCAAGTTCTTCGAGCGCGATCCGATCGTCTGGCGCGAAGGCAAGCACGCCGCGCTGCTGGCCAAGCTGATCGCGCTCAAGACGGCTAACTCCGCGCTCCACAACGGCCGCTTCGGCGCGGCGCTTGTCGAGGTGCCGACCGATGCGACGGCGGATGTCTTTGCCTTCACGCGCGGGGCGGAGGGCGAGCGGGTGTTTGCGGTGTTCAACCTCAGCCCCCGGCCGCAGCAGGTGACCTTCCAGCACGCGCGCCATCATGGCCGCTATGCCGATGCGCTGAGCGGCGAGGCGATGGCCTTCGCGGGCGGCGAGACGCTCGCGCTTGCTCCGTGGGGCTACCGGATTTTCACAGAGACCAAATGAGCGCCCCGATAGGCGCGGGAGAGGACGCATGACGAAGCTTTGGACCCGGTTGATCGCGGCGGCGGTAGTCGCATGGGCCGCCGCGCCTGCCTATGCCGAGACGCTGGAACTGACCTCGCCCGACGGAAAGATCGCCGTTACGGTCAAGGATGATGGCGGGCAGGCGACCTATGCGGTCAGCTTCGAAGGCGAGCAGGTCATCGCCCCGTCAAAGCTCGGGATGCTGTTCGCCGAACACCACGGGTTTGAGCGCGGTCTCGCCATTGCCGGATCGACCCGCGCCAGCAGCGACACCACGTGGGAACAGCCGTGGGGCGAGCGCCGTCTGGTGCGCGACCAGCACAACGAACTCGCGGTGACCTTCAAGCCCGCTGATGGCCCGGACCGTCAGATGACCGTCCGGTTCCGCGCCTTCGATACCGGGATAGGCTTCCGCTATGAATTGCCCGAACAGGCCGCGCTGGAAGGCGATATCGCCATCGTCGAAGAGCTGACCCAGTTCGGCGTCGGCGACAAAACGACGATGTGGTACACGCCGTCCGACGAATACAACCGCAACGAATATATCTATCGCGTCGCCCCCGCAGGCGAGGTTGATGATGCGCACACCCCGTCCACCTTCCGCACCACCACCGGCATCCACTTTGCGATCCACGAGGCGGCGTTGGTCGATTACTCCTCGATGTCGCTGGATCAGCTGCGACCGGGCAATTTCCAGGCGAACCTGAGGAACTGGTCGGGTGGGCCAAAGGTGAAGACCAAGGCGCCGTTCAAGTCCCCATGGCGCACCATCCAGATCGCGCGCGAGGCGGTGGGGCTGATCAATTCCGACATCATTCTCAACCTCAACGAGCCCAACACACTGGGCGACGTCTCCTATGCCAAGCCCGGCAAATATGTCGGCATCTGGTGGGCTATGCACATCAATGACCGCACTTGGGCGAGCGACAAGTACCACGGCGCCACCACCGCCGAGACGAAGCGCTATATCGACTTCGCCGCCAAGCATGGCTTTGCCGGCGTGCTGGTCGAAGGTTGGAACAAGGGCTGGGACGGCGACTGGTTCAACAATGGCGATCTGTTCAGCTTCACCGAGGCCTATCCCGATTACGACATCGAAGCCCTGAGCAAATATGCCGCCGCCAAGGGCGTCAGCATCATCGTCCATCACGAAACTTCGGCCAATCTTACCAACTACGAAAAGCAGCTCGAAGCTGGCCTCGATCTCGTCCGCAAGATCGGCTCGCGCTATGTGAAGACCGGCTATGTCTCGGACGCGGGCGATGCCGTGTGGGTCGATGATAAGGGCATCCGCCACTACGAATATTACGATAGCCAGCGGATGATCGACCACCACATGACAGTGATCAAGGCCGCAGCCGAGCGCGAGATCGCGATGGACACGCACGAGCCGGTCAAGGACACGGGCCTGCGCCGCACCTATCCCAACTGGATGAGCCGCGAAGGCGCGCGCGGCATGGAGTTCAACGCCTGGGGCTCGCCGCCCAACCCGCCTTCGCACGAGCCGATGCTGGCCTTTTCCGCGCTGCTGGCGGGGCCGTTCGATTACACTCCCGGCATCTTCGACCTGCGCCCCAATGAACGCGCGCCGGTGCGTGCGGATATGGCGCGGGGAGACCCGAAGAACCGCCCGCAAACGACGCTGGCCAAGCAGCTTGCGACTTATGTGACGATCTACTCGCCGCTCCAGATGGCCGCTGACCTGCCCGAGAATTACGAGGCCCGGCCCGAAGCCTTCCAGTTCATCAAGGATGTGGAGGCCGATTGGGAGGAGTCGATCGCGCTGGCCGGTGAGGTTGGCCAATATGTCGCCTTTGCTCGGCAGGGGCGCAAGTCAAAGGAATGGTTCCTCGGGGCGGTGACCGACGAGAAGTCGCGCGACCTGTCGCTGGCGCTGTCCTTCCTCGAAAAGGGCCGCAAATACCGCGCGCAGATCTACCGCGACGGCCCGCACGCGCATTGGGACTACAACCCCTATGACATCGTGATCGAGGAAAAGGTGGTGACCGGCGGGGACATCTTCGCTGTGCGGCTGGCGGCATCGGGCGGGGTCGCGGTGCGGTTCATTCCGGTGAAGTGAGGGACGCCGCAACCGGATCGGCGGCTTTCGCCTCGTTTCGGACAAAGCGGACGTTCGGCAAACGACTCCAAATCGGACGCCAAACGGGCACGAGGCGATTATTACCCGGGTATAATTGACTCTATTTTCATCCGGGTATAATCCCGCCTCTCAGGAGGCAACCCACGATGACAAATTACACGGCTTTTCTTGCGCATGAGCGAGTCGCCTCTGGCACGCGCGATGACGTCCAAAGGCAGATCCTGTCGGACCTATCGGAGCACAAGGATTCCATCCTCGTCTTCGATGACGAGACCGGGCGGGTCACGGACCTCGATTATCAGGGAACAATGGCAGGGATTACGCCCCAGCCTGTTGGGCGCCCGAAACTGGGCGTTCAAGCGCGAGAGGTGACGCTGCTTCCGCGACACTGGGATTGGCTCTCTCAACAAAGTGGCGGCGCTTCTGCTGCGCTTCGACGCCTCGTGGATGCTGCACGCTCGCAGGGGCGCACTGTTCGTGATCGCCAAGACGCGGCCTATCGGTTCATGCAGGGCCTGTGCGGCGATATGAAGGGCTACGAGGAAGCGCTGCGCGCGCTTTATCGTTCTGATAGCACCAGTTTTGCATCTGCAATTGCGCACTGGCCCCAAGACGTGCGGCTCTACATCGACAGCCTGCTCGGCCTGAACACGAGCGATCAAGAGGCAGGATAGTGCGTGTCGCCTCTTGCCGTTGCGCAAGCCCTAGGGCGGATTTCTCGGGAGAAAGCGGCATGGCGGCTTTGGCGGTGTTTTCGCCAGGAGCGAAATTCTCAAATCGATCCCAAGGCGGTCGGATTGCTGACCACAAGGATTCAAATGGCGGAATGTGCCCGCCGCGCTAATAAGTCTCCATGGCCGACCCCGATTTCGCCTTTGATCGCGAAGCCCTTAGCCGGGCGCTTGAACTCATGGGCGGGAAAAGCGAGGGCGGTGAGGGCGCGCCTTCCATGCCTGCCGAAATGCCGGAGTTGGGGCTCGGCGGGCAAGCCACGTTGGATTTTCTTGCGCCCGCAGTTCTCGGCAAGGCCAGCGCGCTGGGCGATGCGACCGCATTTGCCCATATGGATCCGCCCACACCGTGGATCACCTGGGCGACGACCTTATGGAACGCATCGGTCAACCAGAACCTGCTTCATCCGGCAACCGCCCCGACGGCGCGTGAGATCGAACACAGGGTAATCGACTGGCTCACGCCATTCTTCGGAATGAGCGGCGGGCACATGGTGCCCGGATCGACAATCGCCAATCTCACTGCGCTGTGGGCGGCGCGGGAATGTGCGGGGGTCAAAGAGGTGGTCTATGGAGAGTCCGCCCATTTGTCCGTAGGCAAGGCGGCCCACATTCTCGGCCTCGCCGCGCGTCCACTCCCCTGCGGGCCATCGGGCGCGCTTGTGCCGAAGGCGGTGCCTGAGGACCTGCGGCACACGGCTCTGGTGCTGACCGCAGGCACGACCAGCACGGGCGCGGTCGACGATTTGTCACTGTGCGGACGCGCCGCTTGGACCCATGTCGATGCGGCATGGGCTGGGCCCTTGCGGCTCAGCCAAGCGCACGCGCACGTGCTCTCCGGCATCGAGGGGGCGGATTCGGTAGCGGTGTCGGCGCACAAATGGCTGTTTCAGCCCAAGGAGTCCGCCTTCGTGCTCTTTCGCGATGCAGCCAGAGCGCACGATGCGATTTCCTTCGGCGGTGCCTACCTTGCCGCGCCAAATGTCGGGGTTCTGGGCTCCCACGGCGCGACCGCCGTTCCGCTCCTTGCCACCCTGCTCGCGTGGGGACGGCAGGGGACGGCCACCCGTATCGACGCCCTGATGGCGGCGGCGAGCGAGCTTGCATCCCTTATACTGTCCCACGACCAGCTCGAACTTCTGGCTATGCCGCAGACCGGAGTGGTGGTCTGGCGTCCGAAGAGAACGGACCTCACCGAACCACTGTTTGCCGCAATGCCGCCGGGATCATGTTCGGTCACCAACCTGGGCGGCGAACGCTGGCTGCGCAATGTCGCGGCTAACCCGAACTTCGAGTTGGACGCCTTCGCGACCGCCATGGAAGTGGCGCTGCGTGGCTTGGGCATCCGATAAGCCGCCATTCGCCTATCCACCTAGCATCTGCCATTTCGGCCGCGCTGGCCGAGTCCCGGAAACGGCCATGCGGGGATTTTCCCCATCACTGCCGCAATCTGCCGTGACGCAGCGACTTTACATCCTTGGCTGATCCCCGCGCTTCCAGACGCAAAGGAGGGCGGACGCCTCGCCTAAGGCATCCACCCTCCACTCCCGTCCAAGGGAGAGCTGATGAAAGCTAAATCATTTTCCTACTCGGCTGTGGGCTGACAAGACCCGCCGCATGACCCATGCAGCCGTCCCATTCCGTGCCCGTCAGACAGGCGCGGCGGGACGGGGGGTTTCCTCCCCTGGACAGTGTCTCATGTGTCTCCAACAGCTACGTGCATGACCGGGGGCGCGGCCTCAGGCGGCCTGTTCCATCCGGGCGAGTTCGCAATGCGACCAGATCTCGGACAGGGCCTTGATCAGCCGGTCGATGTCGCCATCGGTGTGCACGGGCGAGGGGGTCACGCGCAGGCGTTCGGTCCCCACGGGCACGGTCGGGTAGTTGATCGGCTGCACGTAGATGCCGTGGTTGTCCATCAGCCAGTCGCTGATCATCTTGCACTTCTTGGCGTCGCCCACCATCACCGGGATGATGTGGCTGGGGTTGTCCAAGTGCGGGATGCCCATGATGTCGAGCGCGCGGCGGACCTGCGCGACGCGCTTCTGCTGAAGCTCGCGCTCGGCGCTGCTGTTCTTGAGGTGGCGGATGCTGGCCGCTGCGCCCGCTGCGATGGCAGGGGGCAGGGCGGTCGAGAAGATGAAGCCGCTGGCAAAGCTGCGCACGAAATCGACGAGATTCGCGGATGCGGCGATGTAGCCGCCCATCACGCCGAACGCCTTGCCCAGCGTCCCTTCGATCACGGTGATGCGGTCCATCAGCCCTTCGCGCTCGGCAATCCCGCCACCGCGCGGGCCATAGAGGCCGACGGCGTGGACTTCATCGATATAGCTCATCGCGCCATGCTTTTCGCAGACGTCGAGGATGTCGGCGATGGGGGCAATGTCGCCGTCCATCGAATAGACGCTCTCGAACGCGACCAGCTTCGGAACGTCGGGGCCGTACATCGACAGGAGTTCGTCGAGGTGTGCCGCGTCATTGTGGCGCCACACCTTGTAAGGCGCGCGGCTGTGGCGGATGCCTTCAATCATCGAGGCGTGGTTGAGCGCGTCCGAGAACACGACGCAGCCGGGGATCTTCGACGCCAGCGTGCCAAGGCCCGCCCAGTTGGAAACATAGCCGCTGGTGAACAGCAGGGCCGCTTCCTTGTTGTGCAGGTCAGCCAGCTCAGCCTCAAGCAGCACGTGGTGGTGATTGGTGCCCGAAATGTTGCGTGTGCCGCCCGCACCTGCGCCGCATTCGTCGAGGCAGTCATGCATCGCTTCGAGCACGTCGGGATGCTGGCCCATGCCGAGATAGTCGTTCGAACACCACACGGTCACCGCCTGGGTTTCGCCTTCGACAAAGCGCGTCGCGTGCGGGAAGCGGCCGCGGTGGCGCTTGATATCGGTGAACACCCGGTAGCGGCCGTCGGCGCGCACAGTGTCCAGCTCGCCGGCGAAATAGGCTTCGAAGTCCATCGGGGTTCCCTCTGTCGTCATTGTCTTGCTTTCAATCTGAATGGATCTGCGCCGCAGCCTTCCGCTGCGGCAAAGCCCAGCCCCACAGCATTCCGTCGCGGAATGGCAGGGCGAGGAAAAGGTGTTCGAGCACGCCGAGCAAGCTCAGAGTGGTCAGCAGGCTCGCGCCCACCATCTCGGCGCTGCCCACCGGCGCTGCGAGCGCGAGGCTGGCGAACCATGCGGTCACCCCGCCTATCCCGGCGACCGACAGCACCAGCAGCACCGTCATACGGTTCGGGCCGAAATAGGTCTTCAGGTAAGCGAGCTGCTCGGGCAGCATTTCTGAAGTGGAATTGGGCACGCCGACAAACAGGTTGATCTTCGAGATGAGCCGCATCGCGAACATGAGCACGAACACGGTTGCCCCGATCTGGTTGGGCACGCTCCACGACAGCGAGATCAGCAGCAACGCGGTGAGCGCCAGAGCGACCTCGTGATGCATCACGGTCGCGGCGGCCTGCCGGAAGCGGGCGACGCCGGTCAGCGATAGATCGGCCAGCCCTCGGCGCGGCCCGGCCGATGCGCCCGTCAGGAACGAGAGTTCATGCCAGCCCCAAACCATCAGCGCGCCGATAAAGGCCAGGTACACCGCCCACACCTCGGCCGAGAGCGATGCGACGAGGATCACCACCAGACCGGCGATCCCGGCAATGCTGCCGATCAGCAGGCTGGTCGAGAAGGTCGCGCGCTCACGGTTGTCCGCCCAGGCAATCAGCCCGGTTGCGACAAACCAGATCGCCACCGTCACGATGAACGGCAAAACATGGCCGCTCCAGCTTACCACGCGGGCTGGAGCCTGATCGAAGCGGGCAGAGCGTTGGACTTGGGCTTTTGCAGATACATCTTGGCAAAGGCGAGGCCAGCGCCGGCCATGCCGGAAGCGCGCTGCAGCAGACCGCCGATCCCACCGCGCGCCTTGCCTTCTTCGATGCGCCCGGCAGCGAGACGCAGCTTTTCCATCTGGGTGCGGAAGGCAGGCGCATCAATGTCCAGTTCCACTGGGAAGACCTGGCGGCTGATCTGGTTGCAGATCTCGAACACCTTGTAGCCATACTCGGTCGGGTCGACCCCGAGCGCGGCGTGGAACAGCGGACGGTTGTGATCGCGCACATACATCGTGGCGTAGACCGACAGCAGGAAGAAGCGGACCCACAGCTTGTTGGCGCCTTCCAGAAGCTTAGGATCGGCGCGCAGCAGCATGGCAAAAGCCTCACCATGGCGGAACTCGTCGTTGCACCATTCCTCGAACCAGTCGAAGATCGGGTGGAACTTGTATTGCGGGTTCTGAGCCAGATGGCGGAAGATGGTGATGTAGCGCGCGTAGCCGATCTTCTCCGACAGATAGACCGCGTAGAAGATGAACTTCGGCTTGAAATACGTGTATTTCTTGGTCTTCGTCAGATAGCCCAGATCGACGCCGATGCCGGCATCCTTCAGGCTTTCGTTGATGAAACCGGCATGCCGGCTTTCATCGCGGGCGAGCAGGCGGAACAGCTGCTTCACATCCGGGTTTTTGGTGCGCTTGGCGATCTCGGCATAGAGCACGCAGCCCGAAAACTCGCTCGTCATCGAACTGACGAGGAAATCGGTGAACTCCTTGCGCAGCGCGGGCTCGAGACCCTCGATCACGCCCTTGAAGCGGTCCGAGTGCTTGAAGTGCAGCTTGTTGGGATCACCCACCATGTCGGCGATCAACTGGTCCCATTCGCGCCGCACGCGGCTGATGTCGATGGCATCAAGCGCGTCATAATCGGTGGTGTAGAAACGCGGGGTCAGCATCGTGTCCTGCGTCGCGATCGCCATCGCTTCTTCGCTGGTCATCGGCTTGTAGGCGTTCATTTGATCCTCCCGGCATTGAAACTGACTTCGTAGAGTTCCGCCAGATCAAAATAGGCGGCGACTTTGGTCAGTCCGCGCATCAGCGGGCTGGCGCGGGTGACAGTCGCGCGGCGTTCGAACACCTGGCGCGTGCCAAACGGGATTTGGATCGGCGCGCCGTGGACGCGGACCTTGTCGCCCGGCTGGATAATGACCTCATCGGCCAGTTCGACATGAGCGTGGAAATGCTCGGGGCTCTGCTCTACCGTGATCGTGCAGGGCGTTTCGAACGAGCTCGCCGTGAGGAAGGAGAATGCCGTCACTGCGCCGCGGCCTTGACTGTGAACATGTTGGCATAAACCGCGCGGTTGTCAGGCCCGAAGGAGCTGACCTCGACACTGAACCCCGTGACCGGATCGGCCAGTGTGAGCGTATCATTGTCCCATTTGGTGAGGGTGAAGGGCACTGCCGGTCCTTCGCCGCGGATGCGGCGCTGATGGACCAAGCTGCGCACGGTGGCGCGGATGAAGCCGCCTTCGCCCTGGCCGAAGCTGCCGAGCACCTGAGCCGTCGCCCCGTCCTCGACGCGCACGGTGCCGTCTTCCTCATCGAAGAAGCGCAGCGTGACCTCGTCCGCGGCCTTAACCCCGGCTGCAGCCCGCGCCTCAGCGGGAACTGACTGACGCTCGAAGAAGCCGAGGGTGACAGCCGACGTCAATGCCAGCGCTATGGCAACCATCCCGCCCATTAGCACCAGCGGCGCCTTGTGAACGGTGACTTCGTCCTTTTCATATTCGCGAACGATCATGCTGGCGCTCCCTCAAGACTCTGTCCGGCCCGGCCCATGACCGGAGCGAGACGTCCGGCCACAGCCGCACCTGCGCCCTGAGCTGCGTGCTGACCTGTATGTTGAACGCTGGCGGGGGCGGCTTCCTTGATCTCGGTCAAATTCCGTTCGATCGCGCCATATTGTGCGCGGGCCTCGGCGATCATCTGCGCCACGTGGGCCGCTTCAGGCACAGCGCGCAGCATCGGCTGGGGCATCGCATAGTGGAACGGGCGCACATGTGGCCACAGCAGCAGCGTGCTGAGCAGTCGCTCACCAGTCAGTTCAAAAGCAATGTCGCCGTGACCCTTACCGCGTGCGCGGAAGTTGGCGGCCGTGATCTGCTTGAGCGGAAGGTTGATCCGCGTCTCGATCGCCATGCCGATGCGCATGATCATCCGCGCGTCGGTCAGGATGTAGAGCGTCGTGCGCGCGCTCGCCCAGGCGAGCATATACAGCAAGCCGACCAGCACCACCCCTAGCCCGGCGGCGACCAGCGCCGCTGTCGAGTTGCCGGTCAGCAATGCAATCACCGAAAGCGCGGCCATGTAGGTCCCGGCCTTGTGGGCATGGAACGCCGAGCGGGCCAGCAGGCCGACCGTGGGACGGCCCTTCCACAAAACCTTTTCCTCAGGTGCCGGCGTGCCGATCCGGTCGCCGAAAGCCTTGGGCCCATCATTCTCGAGCGAAGCGTGATCGAGGCCAGTGAGCAGCGACGTTTCCGTCGCTGCTGCACCTGCGGTTTGGTTCAGATCCATGCTTCAGACCTTTCCGGAGTCGCATACATGTAACCGCCGCCGAAATAGGCCTGGACGCGGTCTTCTTCGTAGCGGGTGATGATGCCAGCGGTTTCGAGCGTCGGTGCGTTCTCGAACTGCGCGGCGGTGATGGCGTCGATCTCGACGAACTTGGGCTTGTCCTCGATGATCGGCAGCAGCGCGTCGATCAGGCCGTTGCCGTGGACCGTGGCAACCATCATGGGCGCCAGGACCTTCTTGCCGGTGGTGGTTTCGACTTCGAGGTAACGGATCAGGTGTTCGGCCTGATCGACCCAGATATCGCTGACCTTGCCCACGGTCACGCCGTCTGCAGCAACCACCGGCCAGCCAACCAGCTGCGGATCCTGCGGCGAGACGATGATCTCGTGGCTGGCAGCGATCGGAACGATGCGCGGACGACCATCGAAGGTGAGGTCGGGATACTTGGAGCGGTTGGCAAAGGCGGCCGGGCCCATGCCATCGATCATCGGATCGCCAGTCGGCACCAGCGGCGCTCCAGCGGAGCGGAAGGCCGGCACGCCGGGGACGTTGATGTCATCGCGGGCGACGTCTTCCGGCACATAGGTGCCGCGGCCATTCGGCAGTTGGAAGGTCTTCTTGCCCGCATCGAACAGGCTGCCGGGGTGAATCTTGCCGGTGCCCTCATCTTCGAGCGGGTAGCCCTCACGGCGGCTTTCGCGGTTCAGGTAGAACACCAGCGCGATGAAGAATCCGAAAAACAGCAGGAAGGTGAGTTCGGCAACATCGAAGGTGCCGACGATATAGGCAGCGTTCATTTCATATTCCTCTCATGGAGCAATCCGGCTGGGGCGGAGCCGGCCAAGGATCGGGACGGGCGGGCACAGGTAATCATGTCGGAAACTCAACAAGCCCAAAGGGCTGGGCGAGTGGGTCTTCGGCGTCGTCCGGCAGGCGGCGTTGGTGGCTGACCAGCGGGCCGATTGCGGCAAGGCCGATAAGCAGAAGAGCGATCTCGAGGATGTAGACAGAGCCATATCCGGTGGCGCGCATGGCGATGCTGGCGGTCTGATCGCCGCTTTGCAGCAGCGCTGCGATCCCGTCGCGCATCAGGCCCCCTATGGCGATGCCCAATCCGGCGCAGGTCGCCTGCACCGCGCCCCATGCGCCCAGCGCAAGGCCGGCAGTCTGATGTTTGGCCAGGCTCATCGCTTCCATCAGGGTGCCGACCGAGAACAACCCGAGGCCGACCCCGATGGTCAGCGCACCGGCATACAGCATCAGCGGCGCGCCGAAGGGGCCAGCGAACAGCACCAGCAGAAAGGCGTTGATCCCGACCACCAGCCCGGCCCCGGCGAGCCGGAGCGGATCCCAGCCGCGTGCCAGCGCCCGGCCCGAAAGCATGAACCCGAACAGCGAGCCAAGCGCCCAGGCGCCCGTAAGTCCAGTAGTCGCACCAACCGAAAGGCCGAGGATTTCGCCGCCATAGGGCTCAAGCAGCGCGTCCTGCATGGCAAAGCCCGCTGCGCCGATGCCAATCGCAGTCAGCAAGCGGGCGTTGCGGCCATCGGTGATGAAGGCCTGCCAGATTTCCTTGAACGTCGCCGTCTCGCGCTCGGGCGCGGTGACGGCCGGGTTGCGCGCTTCCTGCTTCCACAAGGCGATCACGTTGAGAATGACCGTCAGCAGCGCACAGCCCTGGATCACTTGCACCAGCTTGGTCGCGGAATAATCGGACAGTACGCCGCCGATCACGAAGGCGGAAAACATCATGCCGACCAGCAGCATCACGTAAAGCAGCGCGACCGCGCGCGGGCGCTTGTCTTCCGGCGCAAGGTCAGTCGCCAGCGCGAGGCCAGCGGTCTGAGTGACGTGGAAGCCGGTGCCGGTCAGCAGGAAGGCGGCGGTCGCGGCGGCGAGGCCGATCTCGAACCGCTCAGGGATCCCCAGCAGTAGCAGTGCGAACGGCATGATCGCCAGCCCGCCGAACTGCATCAGTGTGCCGAACCAGATATAGGGCACCCGCCGCCAGCCGAGCACCGAACGGTGCGTGTCGGACTTATGGCCGATCAGCGCGCGGAACGGCGCGGCAAACAACGGCACCGCGATGAGCAGCGCAACCAGCCAAGTGGGCGTGCCAAGCTCGACCACCATGACCCGGTTCAAGGTGCCGTTGAGCAGCACCATCGCCATGCCGACGCTCACCTGAAACAGCGCGAGGCGCAGAAGGCGCGGCAGCGGCAGGTCCACACTCGCCGCATCCGCAAACGGCAGCAGCTGGAAAACCAGCGCCGTCCAATGCGGTTTGGGAGGGTGGACGGGAAGGGTCATCCGTGGCGCACCAGTTCCAGCGCTTGCGAGGTGTAGAACCCGCTGCTGATGCGCTGGGTGCGGCCGATGCTCCAGCCTTGCAGGCGGGAAAGCCGCTCGCGCAGATCATCCTCGGCGGTCGGGACGATGGCGGGCGAGCGGTCTGACTTGGGGAAGAACTTGCCGACTTCGTGCATCGCGCTCAGCAGGCGGGTGCGCGGGGCGAAGGTGAACAGGATCGATCCGGTGGTGCGCTGCGCCAGCTGCGTCAGGGCATCGACCAGATCTTCGGGCTGGTAATGGATGAGCGAGTCCATCGCGACCACATGGGCAAAGGTGCCCAGTTGCGGATCAAGCATGTCGCCCGAGCGCCAGTGGATGCGGCCATGGCCGATGAACGAAGGCGTGCGTTCGCGGGCGACTTCGACGAGGCCAGCGGCGACATCGATCCCGGTGACTTCGGCGCCGCGGCACGCCGCCGCAACCGCCAATGAACCGGTGCCGCATCCCGCATCGAGCACCTTGGTGCGGCGCAGGTCGGTCGGCAACCAGTCCAAAAGGTTGGCACGCATCGCATCGCGTCCGGCGCGCACAGTCGCGCGGATGCCGCTCACCTTCGCATCGGAGGTAAGGTCGATCCACGCCTGACGCGCGGTGCTGTCGAAATAGGTCGCCAGCGCCTCGCGCCGGTGATCATATTCGGATGAGTGCCGGGTCGCCATTATTCAAACCCCAGGAAGTCGAAGATGTCGCGGTCCTTCATCGGCTGAGCCTTGGACGGATCGACACCGGCCCACAGCATTGCGGCGAGGCGCAGATATTCGTCCTGCGCCGCGATCACTTCGGGATCGTCGCCCATTTCGAACAGCGTGCACTTCTTCAGGCGCGAGCGGCGGATTGCGTCGACATCGCGGAAGTGCGCGAGGCGGGGCATCCCGACCTTTTCGCAGAACCGGTCAATCTCGTCGGTATCCTTGCTGCGGTTGGCGACGACGCCGGCAAGCCGCACATCGTAGTTCTTCGATTTGGCCGCGATCGCCGCCACGATCCGGTTCATTGCGAAGATGCTGTCGAAATCATTCGCCGCCACCACCAGCGCGCGCTCGGCATGTTGCAGGGGGGCCGCAAAGCCGCCGCAAACCACATCGCCCAGCACATCGAAGATCACGACGTCGGTTTCTTCGAGCAGGTGGTGCTGCTTCAGCAGCTTCACCGTCTGGCCGACCACATAACCGCCGCAGCCCGTGCCTGCCGGAGGCCCGCCAGCCTCGACACACATCACGCCGTTATAGCCTTCAAACATGTAGTCTTCGGGCCGCAGTTCTTCCGCGTGGAATTCGACCGTTTCCAGAACGTCGATCACCGTCGGCATCAGCTTCTTGGTCAGCGTGAAGGTGCTGTCATGCTTGGGATCGCAGCCGATCTGGAGCACGCGGTGGCCGAGTTTCGAGAAGGCTGCCGAGAGGTTGGACGATGTGGTCGATTTGCCGATCCCGCCCTTGCCATAGACGGCAAAGACCTTGGCACCCTTGATCTTGTCAGCTGGGTCCAGCTGGACCTGGACCGAGCCGTCGCCATCGGGCGGGCTGAAGGAGGATGAGGGGCTGTGCAGGTTCATGATGATCTATCCCTTGAATTCATTCTGCCGGGAACACGCCTTCAAGGCGGTCCTCCAGCTCGTCATTGGCTTCGCGCAAAGCGGCGAGAGTGGCTTCATCCGGCGCCCACAGGTTGCGGTCACAGGCTTCCAGCAGCCGGTTCGCCACGCGGCCCGCGCTCTTGGGGTTGAGCGCCGACATCCGCCGCCGCATGTCGGCATCCAGCACGAAGGTCTCGGAAATCTTCTGGTACACCCACGGGGCGACCTGACCGGTTGTAGCCGACCAGCCCAGCGTGCTGGTCACATGGCCTTCAATCTGGCGAACGCCTTCGTAACCATGTTCCAGCAGGCCTTCGAACCACTTGGGGTTCAGCGTGCGGGTGCGGGTTTCGAGGTCGATCTGCTCGCCCAGCGTGCGTACCTTGGTGCTGCCGCGCGTCGCATCGAGGATATAGACCGGCGTTTCCGCCCCCTTGGCCCGCGCGACCGAGCGGGTCACGCCGCCAAGCCCGTCGACATATTGATCGACATCATTGATGCCGAGTTCGACGCTTTCGAGGTTCTGGTAGGTGAAATCGACCGTGCTCAAAGCGCTTTGCAGCAATTCGCGCTGCTGCACCGGCTTGCCCGAGACCCCGTAGGCAAAGCCCTTGTTGATCTCGAAGGCATTGGCGAGTTCATCGGGATCGGCCCAGACACCGCCTTCGATCATCTGGTTGACGTTGGCGCCATAAGCGCCCTCTGCATTGGAGAAGACGCGCAAGGCGGCGGTCTCGAGATCGCAGCCGTGCTTTTCCATCTGCGCCAGCGTGTGCTTGCGGACGAAGTTGGCCTCAAGGGTCTCGTCCTCGGCCTGGCTGGCGAGCAGCGCGGCTTCGGCGAGCATCCGGGTCTGCATCGGCAGCAGATCGCGGAAGATACCCGAAAGCGTCATTACCACATCGATCCGCGGACGGCCCAGATCGGCGAGCGGGATCAATTCCGCGCCGGCCAGACGACCATAGGAGTCACGCCGGGGGCGGGCGCCCATCAGCGTCATCGCTTGCGCGATCTGGACGCCTTCGGACTTCATGTTGTCGGTGCCCCACAGCACCATCGCGATGCTTTCCGGGAAGGGCTCGCCGCCGTTTACATGGCGGGCGATCAGCTGTTCGGCCTGTTCACTTCCCAACCGGCAGGCGTAGGCCGACGGCATCAGGAACGGATCGAAGCCGTGGATATTGCGGCCCGTGGGCAGCACGTCGGGGTTCACCACCACATCGCCGCCGGGGGCGGGCTGGACATAGCCGCCATCCAGCGCGTGGATCAGCGCGCCCAGTTCATCCGAGGAATCGAGCTTGGCCGCCAGCACCGCGCGTTCGGGTGTCGGGCCATCAAGGCTCCCGGCTTCCATCATCGCATCGAGCATATCTTCGCGCTCAATCCCTTGCGGGTTGCGGCCGAGGATATGCAGGCCATGGGGGATCAGCGCCGCTTCCATCTCATAAAGCCGCGCAGGCAGCTCGCCGATATCGGCATAAGTGATGTCGAGCGCTTCGCACTGATCGGCGACCAGTTGTGCAAGGTCAGCACGCTCAGCGGCATGATCGGCATCGTCAATCGTGGTGCGCCAGCGCTCGACGGTGGCCTTGAGTTCGACCAGGCCCTTGTACAATCCGGCCTGCGCGAGCGGCGGGGTGAGATAGCTCACCAGAGTCGCGCCAGAGCGGCGCTTGGCCAGCATCCCTTCGGAAGGGTTGTTGGCGGCGTAGAGGTAGAAATTGGGCGTGTCGCCGATCAGGCGGTCCGGCCAGCACTTGCCTGACATCCCGGCCTGCTTCCCCGGCATGAATTCGAGCGCGCCGTGCGTGCCGAAATGCAGGATTGCATGGGCGCCGAAATCTTCGCGGATCCAGCGATAGAAGGCGCTGAAGGCGTGGGTGGGGCTGAAGGTGCCTTCGAACAGCAACCGCATCGGATCGCCTTCGTAGCCGAAGCCCGGTTGCACGCCGACGAACACATTGCCGAAATGCGCGCCCTGAATGAGGATGTTGCCGCCATCGGACAGCTGCTTGCCGGGGGCGGGGCCCCATGCTGCCTCGATTTCGGCGAGGTGCTTTTCGCGCCGCACGTGTTCATCGGCCGGGATGCGGTGGGCGACGTTGGCGTCGGTGCCATAGCGATCGGTATTGCCCTTCAGCAGCGCGTCCCGCATCGCATCGACGCTTTCGGGGACGTCGACCGCATAGCCATCGGCGCTGAGGCGCTGGAGCGTAGCGTAGAGCGATTCGTGTACCGCCATGAAGGCGGCGGTTCCGGTGGCTCCGGCATTGGGCGGGAAATTGAACACCACGATGGCGAGCTTGCGGGCTGCACGCTCGCTCTTGCGCAGCTGGATCAGTTTGACAGTGCGCGCGGCCAGCGCCTCGGCGCGTTCCGGGCAGGCCTGCATCGGGCGGGCCTTGTGCGAAGCGGGACGGGCGCAATTGCGATCGCAGCCGGTGCAGCCCTTGTCCGAATTGCCGGCACGGCCGCCGAACACGCTTGGCACGGTCGAACCGTCAAGCTCCGGCATGGCGACCATCATCGTCGATTCGAGCGGCAGCAGGCCTTGCGGCCGGTGCGCCCAATCTTCAATCGTCTGGAACTCGATCGCGTGGGCGGCGAGGTAGGGCAAGTCCAGCTTGCCCAGCACATCGCGCGCGGCTTGCGCGTCGGAATAGGCGGGGCCGCCGACGAGACTGAATCCGGTGAGGTTGACCACGGCGTCCACCGTGGGCTGGCCATCCGGGCCGATGAAGAAAGCTTCAATCGCCGGGCGCGCATCAAGCCCGCTGGCGAACACCGGAACGACCTTGAGACCAGCGGCTTCGAAGGCGGCAATCGCCCCGTCATAATGCGCGCAGTCACGGCCGAGCAGGTAGGAGCGCAGCAGGATCAGGCCGACCGTGCCGTGCTGGCCCTCCTCAAGCGGGAGGAGGCGCAGGCTTTCGGAGATGCGCTGCTGGGTGCGCGGGTGATAGACTCCGGTCTCGGGATATTCGAGCGGGGCTTCGGCCTTGGTGATCCCGCGGCGATAGAGCCGCTCACCTGCTGCATAGCGATCAATCAGTGCGCGGACCATGGCGACGACGTTCTCGTCCGAACCGGCCAACCAGTATTGCAGCGTCAGGAAATAGGCGCGCACGTCTTGCGCGGTGCCGGGAATGAAGCGCAGCAGCTTGGGCAGGCGGCGCAGCATCTTCATCTGCCCCGCGCCCGAATTGCCGCCGGGCTTGCCAGCATTGCCGCGCAGCTTCTTCAGCAGCGCGAGCGGGCCCTTGGCCGGCGCATCCATCCGGTAAGCGCCCATCTTGGTCAGCCGGACGACTTCGCCCGCTGACATCAGGCAGACCATCGCATCGCAATCTTCGCGCCGCGCTTCGAGGCTCGGCAGGATTGCGCGGATGTGATCGTCGAGGAACAGCATCGTCGCGATGACAATGTCGGCTTCGGCGATGGCCGCCTTGCAATGTTCAAGCTCGCCGGCGTCGCTACCCCATTCGGATGCTGCAAGCAGGCTGAGATCGATACCCTCTGCCGCCAGTGCTTCCTCTGCCCGGTCAACTGCGCCTTTGAGGTGATTGTCGAGAGTGACGATCACGACCCGGACGGGCGCGCGGGGGTCCAGCGTGGAAGCGGAGGCGACATTACCGTGCATAATGCGCCTTTGCGTCATAGAGGGTTTCGAGGTCGATTTGCCTGCGACCCTCGGCTGCGGCGAAGTTCTCGGTGTTGCGGCGAGCCTTGCCGCGCACGAAGAACGGGATTTTTTTCAGCTCGCGCTCGGCCTCTACGGTCCAGAGCGTGCCGTCATCATCCGCCATTGCCGGTGCGGGAATGTCTTCCACCGGTGCTTCCGAAACGGCCTGAACTGACGCCTTGCGTGGGCTATGTGCCGCGTGGTGCGATGCGCCTGCCTCGTCGGAGAACTCGAAATCCTCGCGGAACATGGTGAGCAGGTGCTCTTCCAGCCCCATCACCAGCGGGTGGACCCAGGTGTCGAAGATCACATTGGCGCCTTCAAAGCCCATCTGCGGCGAGTGGCGTGCGGGGAAATCCTGCACGTGGACTGGCGCGCTGATAACGGCGCAGGGGATGCCCAGCCGTTTGGCAATGTGCCGCTCCATCTGCGTGCCCAGCACCAGTTCGGGCGCGGCAGCGGCAATGGCGTCTTCGACCGCGAGGTGGTCATCGGTGATCAGTGGTTCGATCCCGCAGCGAGCCGCTTCGGCGCGGACTTCGCGGGCGAATTCACGGCTGTAGCAGCCGAGGCCGCAGACTTCGAAGCCCAGTTCCTCGCGAGCGATGCGGGCGGCGGCGACCGCGTGGGTCGCGTCGCCGAAGATGAAGACGCGCTTGGAGGTCAGGTAGGTCGAATCAACCGACCGTGACCACCAGGGCATCCGGGAAGAGGTGTCGCCGAGGGCAGGCGTGGGATCTGCACCTGCCAGCTCGGCGACGTCGGCAATGAAGGAGCGGGTGGCTCCCACGCCGATAGGGACGGTCCGCACTGCGGGCTGATCGAAAGTCTTTTCGAGCCAGCGGGCGGCCTCATCTGCGATTTCGGGATAGAGGACGATGTTGAAATCGGCTTGGCCGATCCGGGTGATGTCCTCCGGGGTGGCACCCAGCGGAGCGACGAGATTGACCTCGACACCCAGCAGGGCAAGAATCTTGCGGATCTCGACGAGATCGTCGCGGTGGCGGAAGCCCAAGGCGGTGGGGCCGAGGATGTTGACGCGGGCCGGACGACCTTCACGCGGCTCACGCACCACCGACTTGTCGGCGAGGGTGCGGACGATCTGGTAGAAGGTCTCCGCCGCGCCCCAGTTTTCTTTTCGCTGATAGCTCGGCAGTTCAAGCGGGATGACCGGGCAGGGCAAGCCCATCGCCTCGGACAGGCCGGCCGGATCGTCCTGGATCAGCTCTGCGGTGCAGGACGCGCCGACGATGATCGCTTGCGGCTTGAACCGGGCCACCGCTTCGCGCGCGGCATCTTGGAAGATTTGCGCGGTATCCTTGCCCAGATCGCGGGCTTCGAAGGTGGTGTAGGTGACCGGCGGGCGCTTGCCGCGCCGCTCGATCATCGTGAACAGCAGGTCCGCATAGGTATCGCCCTGCGGTGCGTGCAGCACGTAGTGGAGTTTCTCCATCGCGGTCGCCACGCGCATTGCGCCGACGTGCGGGGGGCCTTCATATGTCCAGACTGCCAGTTGCATCGCCTAGATCTCCAGCATATCCCGGCGCCGCAGCGGCCGGGCAAAGAGTTCGGCAAGATCGGCGGCTTGGTCAAAGCCATGGATCGGCGAGAAGACGAGTTCGATCGCCCACTTGGTGGTGAGCCCTTCGCCTTCGAGCGGGTTGGCAAGGCCAAGTCCGCACACGGTGATGTCAGGGCGGTCGGCGCGCACACGATCAAGCTGGCGGTCGAGATGCTGGCCTTCGCTGAGGCGCACGTTGGGGCCGAACCGGTCCAGCTCGCGGGCGAGATGCGCGCGGTGCAGATAGGGCGTGCCGACTTCGACCAGCTCCATGCCAAGCTCGTCCTGCAAGAAGCGCGCGAGCGGTACTTCAAGCTGCGAGTCGGGCAGGAAGGTGATGCGCTTACCTTCAAGCTGCGGGCGCAGATTGGCGAGCGCGCGGGCAGCGCGGGCGCGGCCGGGCGCGATGACTTGCTCGGTCAGGTCGCGGTCGATGCCGAACGCCTCGCCAGCAGCGCGGAGCCAATCGCTCGTGCCGTCGACACCGAACGGGAACAGCGCTTCGATCCGCTGTGCGCCGCGTCCTTCGAGCGCCATCGCGGTTTCACCCAGGAAGGGCTGGGCCAGCAGGTAGCGGGTGCCCGGGCCAACGCTCGGCAGATCGCGGGCGTTGCGGGCGGGTAGACAGCCGACCTTGGCGATGCCCATTTCGGCAAACAGCCGCAGGAACTGATCTTCGACAATGTCGGGGAGGCTGCCGACGATCAGCAGCTCCTTGGGCGCATCGGCGGCAAGGGCAGGCATCACCGGCACCAGCGCTGACAGGCAGGCATCTTCGCCTTGCGTAAAGGTCGTTTCGATCCCGCTGCCCGAGTAATTCAGAATGCGGACGCGCGGCATATGCACCGCGCCGAGGCGCTGGGCGGCCTTGGCGAGATCGAGCTTGATCACTTCTGACGGGCAAGAGCCGACCAGGAACAGCGTGCGGATATCGGGGCGGCGTTCGAGCAGGCGGTTGACCACCCGGTCAAGCTCGTCCTGCGCATCGACCATGCCGGCCAGATCGCGTTCTTCCATGATCGCGGTCGCAAAGCGGGGCTCGGCAAAGATCATCACGCCCGCCGCTGATTGCAGCAGGTGGGCGCAGGTGCGCGAGCCGACAACGAGGAAGAAGGCGTCCTGCATCTTGCGGTGCAGCCAGATTATGCCGGTGAGACCGCAGAACACTTCACGCTGGCCGCGCTCACGCAGAACGGGGCGCGCAGGAGCAATTGCGGGGCCAGTGTCGCGGGCGAGCTCGGCCGCACAGCCATCAAGGATGTCGAGCGCGCTCATGCTGCCACCGCCGTGTTTGAAAGTGTGCCCTGAATGCGCGCCATCCGCAGCTTCCAGATGAACTGGCCGGCGTTGATCACGTAAGCGGCATAACCAGCCAGCGCGACCAGCATGCGTTGCTCCAGCGTTCCGATCTCGCCCAGCAGCAGCACCAGATAAAGGGTATGCAGCGCCAGCACGAGCATCGAGAACACGTCTTCCCAGAAAAACGCGGGGGCAAACAGCCATTTGCCGAACACCACCTTCTCCCAGATCGAGCCGGTGATCATGATGGTGTAGAGCACCAGCGTCTTGATCACGATCGAGACATCAGCGGCCCATGCGCCCTCACCAGTGGTGAGCGTGCGGATCACAAGGCCGAGGCTAACGAGAAACACCAGAAACTGCACCGGGGCCAAGACGCCCTGAACAATGGTCCAGACGGATTGGTCGCGGCGCTGCCGTTCTTCGGCGGTGTAAAGTGCGCCGGTATTGCCCCTCTCGTGGCCCGCCCCCTTCACCGTGGTTCCGGGTTCGACCGGGGATGCTTGATCCGTCCGAGTCATGTGATGCGTTAGCCTTTTCTCTCAGACTCGGAGATTACCCTTTCCAACTTGAGTGTCAACTAGATTGGACGTTTAGTTTTGTTGACGATTACAGATTCCCCAGTAAGGTCATTTGCGCCATGCCGGGAAAAAGCGTATTTAGAGTCGCTGGCCCTTGGGGATCAGGGCTGCTGCCGATCACTGTTGGATCGGTACACCTCCTGCGGAAGGTTCGTCCGCAAGACCTGGGAGGGTCTGACGAATGGGAGAGTCCAAGGCTTCGAGCATGTTTGGTGCAGGATCGGCGGTCCTGCGGGGGGTCATCTCGGCGCCGCTTGAAGCGGTGCGACGACGCGGTTCTGCTGCCAACCCCGATCAGCCCGATTCCGTCAATGCGATCATCGAGGGTGAGATCATTCCTCGCCTGTTGATGGCCCACACCAGCTCTGACGTTCAGGCCCGATCGAAACGATCCCGAACCATTTCTGCGGACGAAGCCTCGCGCTTCGCCGTTTTGCCGTTGCGGCTGGAAGCGGCGAGCCTCCTCGAAGAGGTCGATGCCTTCATCACCAAAGGCGCCAGTGTCGAGACGATCTGCCTCGATCTACTCGCGCCGGCCGCCCGCAAGCTGGGTGAGATGTGGGAATCGGATGAATGCGATTTCCTTGATGTTACAATGGGCTTATGGCGACTTCAGGAAGTGATGCGCGAAGTCGCAGCACGCTCGCCCGCCGTGATGGGTGGGATGAACCTTCCATACACCGCTTTGTTCTCGCCGATGCCGGGGGATAACCACAACTTCGGCACACTGATGATCGAAGAAGTCTTCGCCCGCGGCGGCTGGCGCAGCGAGGCGCTGGTCAAGCCTGAGCGGCGCGAATTGCTTGATCGCCTCGCACGCCAACCCTTCGACCTCATCGGATTGACCCTCGCCCGCGATTGTCCTAGCGCCGCGCTCGGTAACCTTATCAAGGCGGTGCGCAACGTATCGGCCAATCCTCACATCATCGTGCTTGTGGGCGGACGAATGATCAACGAAAACCCCGGAGTTGCGATAGAAGTTGGTGCCGATGGTACAGGAGCGGACGCGCTGGCCGCGCTCGAACTGGCGAATTCGTTACTGAAGACCGCTGCCACCCGCCATCTGAACCTGTTGTAGGTTCGATCAGTCATGCTCACCCGCAAACACAGCATTGAAGGCAAGCACCCGTTTGGGAAAGCTGCCGAGCTGTTCAACACCCTTGATGCCGACGCGGCGATGAAGCTGGCGATGGTCGCGGGTGACGTGACGCTGGTCCTGGACGATACGGGAACGATCCTTGATGCGGCGTTTGATCCGCGCGAGTTTCCGGCCTTTTCAGGATGGGTGGGGACCAATTGGATCGAGACGGTGACGGATGAAAGTCGCCCGAAAATCATGGAGATGCTGGCCGCCGCCCGGCGCGGAGAAGTGCAGCATTGGCGGCAGGTCAATCACCCGTCGCGCGATGGTGATGTGCCGATCCGCTATGCTGTGCTCAGCGTCAATGGCGGCGAACACCGCATCGCCTTTGGCCGCGATCTGCGTGAAGCGGGCAAGTTGCAGCAGCGGTTGCTTCAGGTCCAACAATCGCTCGAACGCGATTACCTCAGGATGCGCCAGCTGGAATCGCGCTACCGGATGCTGTTCGAACGCTCGACCGAGCCGGTGATGATTGTCGAGGCCGGTACGCTGCGGATCCGCGAGGCGAACCCGGCAGCGCATACGCTGGTCGGCACGCGCATCGGTGGTTTGCCCGGTAAGAAGCTGCTGACTTTTATCGATAAAAACTCGTATGATGCGGTCCAGTCACTGGTTGGCGCGGCGCTGGTTTCGGACACGGTCAGTCCGGCCCGCATCCGCATCGCCCGCGGGGCGCGCGAAGTGATGGCGACGGTCAATGGGTTCACCCAGGATCGCGGCCAGTTTCTGCTGGTGCGGCTGGTGCCGGCGAGCGATCGTCCGGCGCCGGATTCCTCCCCGGTTCTGGCGCTGGTCGACCAGATGCCTGACGCTTTTGTGGTGGCGGACAGCAACCTTGAAATTGTCACCGCCAACGCTGCTTTTGTCGAGCTTTTGCAAGCCGCTAGCGTCGATCAATTGCGCGGGCGGCACCTGTCGGAATCGATCGGTCGGCCCGGGATTGACCTCGATCTGATCGAAGGCCAGATCGACCAGCATGGAGCCGCGCGCAATGTCGCGACGATCCTGCGGGTTGGCCATGATATTGAAGGCGAAGCGGTTGAATTGTCGGCGGTTCGCACCTCGGGCGAGGATGGCTATTATGCCTTCGTGATCCGCCCGGTTGGACGCCGCTTGCGCGATTTGCCGCCCGGTGCGCAGGATATGCCGCGCTCCGTCGAGCAGCTGACCGAGCTGGTCGGGCGGATGTCGTTGAAGGACATCGTGCGCGAAAGCACTGATCTCATTGAGAGATTGTGTATCGAGGCGGCGCTTTCCTACACCTCCGATAATCGCGCATCGGCAGCAGAAATTCTCGGCCTTTCGCGCCAGAGCCTCTACTCCAAGCTGCACCGTTATGGGCTTGGCAATCTGGCTGGCGACGGCGAGTAACGGCAGGCCCGGTTGGGCTTAATGCCTCGCCACCATGCCCTGCACAATCGCCGTATCGGCCTGACTCCAGATCGGGTCAGGACCAGCCCAAACCGGGGCTGGCGGAGGGCCATTCGAGCCGGCAAAATCGCCCATGTCATCCAACCTGACACACCGCCTGACACGTCCTAATTGGACATAGGCTGGACGTATTCACCCAAATGAACAAAAAAATCGGACGATCGCGGGACATAAGTGTCAAAATAATTTGACGCCTATGACTGTCAGGCATAGCCTTCGATTATGGAGCACTCGGTACCCTCGACTCGCACAGTGCCCAACTCGGCGCCAGGTTCAGGCCTGCGCCCGCGATCGGCGCCGCGGCCGCGCGATGTGCTCGAACTGCTCAAACCCATCACCTGGTTTCCGCCGATGTGGGCCTTCATGTGCGGCGCGGTGTCGTCCGGTGCCGGGCTAGAGGGCCGCTGGTGGTTCGTGGCTGGCGGCGTGTTACTGGCAGGGCCGTTGGTGTGCGGAACCAGCCAGGCGGTCAACGACTGGTTCGACCGCCACGTCGACGCCATCAACGAACCGCACCGCCCGATCCCGTCGGGGCGCATTCCGGGGCGCTGGGGCCTGTATATTGCGATTATCGCGACGCTGATTTCGGCCGGCATCGGCTGGCTGCTCGGTCCGCTGGTGTTCATTGCCGGGCTGGTGGGCCTTGCTTTTGCTTGGGCCTATTCCGCGCCGCCGCTGCGCTTCAAGGCCAATGGCTGGCTTGGCCCACTGGTGTGCGGGCTGACCTATGAAGGTCTGAGCTGGTTCACTGGCGCCGCCGTCATGCTCGGCGCGATGCCTTCGGCCCACGTCATCACCGTGCTGGTGCTCTATTCGATTGGCGCGCACGGGATCATGGTGCTGAATGACTTCAAGGCGGTTGAGGGTGACCGCCAGACGGGCCTGACCTCGCTTCCCGTGGTGATGGGAGTCGGCCCTGCTGCAAGGCTCGCCTGCGTCACTATGGCCGCCGCGCAGGTCGCGGTGATCGCGCTGCTGGCCGTATGGGGCTACAACCTTTCCGCTCTGATTGTGACCGGCGTGCTTGCCGCGCAGATCGCCGCGATGCCCAAGCTGATCCGCGATCCGGCGAAACATGCGCCGTGGTATAACGGCGTGGGCGTGACACTCTATGTGCTGGGGATGCTGGCAGCGGCGCTGGGCCTTGGGGGCTATATTTGATGCACGCCTCGCTCGCCGCACCGATGACAACCAAGGCCGGGTTCGGCTGGTTCGGGATCGTGCGGATTGGCCTGGTGCAGGCCTCGATCGGCGCGCTGGTGATGCTGACCACGGCGGTGCTCAACCGGTTGATGATTGTCGAGTTCCAACTGGCAGCGGCAATCCCCGCCGGACTGGTCGCATGGCACTATGCGGTGCAGCTGGGCCGACCGCTTTGGGGGCACGGTTCCGACAAGGGACGCAGCCGCGTGCCGTGGATCATTGGCGGGCTGGTGGTGCTGGCTGCTGGCGCGCTACTGGCGACGCAAGCGACCCTGATGATGGCGAGCACTTTCCCCGCCGCCTTCGCGCTGGCCGTGTTCGCCTATGCGCTGATTGGCGTCGGCGTGGGCGCAGGCGGGACTTCGGCGCTCGCACTACTGGCTTCCGGCGTCGCGCCGGAACGGCGCGCGGCAGCCGCTGCTGTCACGTGGATCATGATGGTGGGCGGCATTGTTGCCTCGGCGATCACAGTGGGCGAATTGCTCAAGCCCTATTCGCCCGAGCGACTGCTCGAAGTGGCGGGCGGGCTTGCGGCGGTGACGATTGCCGTGACCGTGCTGGCGACCTTCCGGCTGGAGCGGCAAGCGGGCCAGTTCCGCGATAGTGCCGAAGACGCGCCCGCACCCGATTTCCGCGCTGCCCTTGCCGAGATCTGGCACGAGGCCGCGGCGCGGCGCTTTACCATATTCATCTTCGTCTCGATGATCGCGTTCTCAATGCAGGACCTGATCCTCGAACCCTTCGCGGGTCTGATTTTCGGCCTGTCGCCGGGGGAATCGACCAAGACCGTGGGCCAGTTCCACCAAGGCGGCATCCTGATCGGCATGATCATCGCCGGGATCGGCGGCAGTGCCTTTTCGGGCAAGCGGGCAGAGGGTCTGCGTCCGTGGGTGGTATGTGGTTGCCTTGCTTCAGGGCTGGGGCTGGGCGCGCTCGGGCTGGCGGCGGTCAACGGGCCGCCGTGGCCTTTGGGGATCAACCTCTTCGTGCTGGGCTTCGGCAATGGCGTCTTCGCGGTTGCCGCAATCGGATCGATGATGGGCCTGGCCGGCGCGGGCGAGAACACCCGCGAAGGCGTGCGCATGGGCGTGTGGGGCGCAAGCCAAGCGATTGCCTTCGGGCTGGGCGGGCTAATTGGCGCGCTGGGCCTCGATGCCGCGCGCCGGACGCTCGAGAATGACGGCGCGGCGTTTCAAGTTGTTTTTGCCGTGGAAGCGGCAGCCTTCGTGCTTGCTGCCCTACTGGCAGTGAAGGCCACAGGCGGGGCTGCAATGCGCGCCGCCATGATCAAGCAAAAGAGGGAGGTCTTCGCATGAACCAGACAATCTATGACGCAGTCATCATCGGCGGCGGTCCTTCCGGCGCGACTGCGGCGACCGATCTCGCGCTTGCCGGTCATTCGGTGCTGCTGATCGAGCGCGGCGGCCGGATCAAGCCCTGCGGCGGCGCGATCCCGCCGCGGCTGCTGGCTGATTTCGACATTCCGCAAAGCCTGCTGGTCGCCAAAGCGCGCTCCGCCCGGATGATTGCGCCTTCGGGGCGTGCTGTCGATATGCCGGTGGGCGAGATCGGCTATGTCGGCATGGTCGACCGTGAGGAATTCGACGAAGCCTTGCGTGAACGTGCGCGCCACTCCGGCGCCGAGCGCCTGACCGCCACCTTCGAGAAGATTGAGCGCGACAACAACGCGCATCCCATTGTCACCTTCCGCCGGAGCCGCGGTGCTCCGATCGAAAGCGTGCGCGCCCGCGTGGTGATTGGCGCGGACGGCGCGCGCTCCGCAGTGGCCAAGCAATGCCTGCCGGGCGCCGAGCGCATCCCGTGCGTTTTCGCCTATCACGAAATCATCAAATCCCCGCCGCGCAATACCGACCAGTTCGATGCCTCGCGCTGCGATGTCTATTACCAGGGCCGCCTCTCGCCCGATTTCTACGCCTGGGTGTTCCCGCATGGCGACACCGCCAGCATCGGGGTGGGCAGCGCCAACAAGGGCTTCAGCCTGCGCGGCGCGATTGCCACGATGCGCGATGATCTGGGGCTGGACCGCTGCGAGACTTTGCGCCGCGAAGGCGCGCCGATCCCGCTCAAGCCACTGAAGCGCTGGGACAACGGCGCGGACGTGATCGTAGCCGGCGATGCCGCGGGCGTCGTTGCGCCTGCTTCGGGCGAGGGCATCTATTACGCGATGGTCGGCGGGCGACTGGTGGGTGAGGCGGCTGCGGCCTTCCTCAAGACCGGCGAGGCCAAGCACCTGCGTTCCGCGCGCAAGGCCTTCATGAAGGAGCACGGCAAGGTGTTCTGGGTGCTCGGGATGATGCAGTATTTCTGGTATTCGTCCGACAAGCGCCGCGAGCGGTTCGTGACCATGTGCGATGACAAGGATGTGCAGGAACTGACCTGGCAGGCTTACATGCACAAGAAGCTGGTGCGCGCCAAACCGATGGCGCACATCAAGATTTTCCTGAAAGACACCGCCCACCTGCTCGGCCTTCGCCCTGCGACCTGACAGTATCGCGGCGCTTTCCGTTGCAGGTTGGCGGGTGCGACTCTAAGCTCGTGCAATGAACCGAATGATGATCATACCCGTGACCGTTGCGACGGGTGCGGCGCTGTGTGTTGCCGCCCTTGGCGCGACTGTTACCGATCTTGGCCCGTGGTATCAGGCGCTGGCCAAGCCCGACTGGAACCCGCCCGATCTGGTCTTCCCGATGGGCTGGACGGTGATCTACGCCTTGATCACGGTCGCCGGGATCACCGCCTGGCGCGCCGCGCCGACATCAGCGGCGGCGGAGTGGGTGTTGGGGCTTTTCGCCCTGAACGGCTTTCTCAACATCAGCTGGAGCCTGATCTTCTTCCGCCTCCAGCGGCCCGACTGGGCGTTTTATGAGGTCACGTTGCTGTGGCTCTCGATCCTTGTGATCATCGTCTACTGTGGGCGCTTCTCCAAAACGGCCGCGCTGCTGCTGGTGCCGTATCTTGGCTGGGTCACCTTCGCGGGTGCGCTCAACTGGTCGGTGGTGCAGCTGAACGCTCCGTTCGGCTGAGGCCGAGGGCGCGGGCGGGGAAGGCGACAGCATGGCAGGCGGAGGCCTCATCGAAATCCTGTTCGACAACGGCCATGCGGCTGACGTGATCCTCGGCGTGCTGGCGATCGAGGCCGTATGGCTGCGTGATCGCAAACGCTGGAGCTGGCGGGCGATTGCCGGACTGCTCGGCCCTGCGGCGCTGATCGTTCTGGGCCTGCGCGCGGCGCTGGTAGGCGCGGACTGGTGGTGGATCGCGCTGCCGCTGGCCGCATCCTTGCCGCTGCACCTGCTGGATCTACGCAGCCGCATCGCTGCGCCTCCAAAGCCCTAGTTGTGCCTCCGCCGGAGAGCGCCGCGGCTCCTCCCGCCCGCGCCTCTCGCCGGCATCCCAGACAGCAAAAAACCCGGCCGGGCCATCGGGCCAGACCGGGTTGTGTGCTTTGCCCCCTTGGGGGTTAGGAGGCCGGGCCGGTGAGGGCCCGGTTCCCTGGTTATCCGCCCTGCGAAGCCTGTGCTGCGCCCGACGGATCGTAGTTGATCGTATCCGGAGCGTAGTAATGCTCTTGCGCCCACAGGTACCAGTTATCCACCACAGTGCCGGTCAGCAGAATGCCGATCCCGCCCGTAAGCGTAACCAGAACTGCAAACCACCAAGCCCAGCGGTGGATCGATTCGAACGTGGCATTGAAGCCCATCACCCAGCGCCAGAACAATGCACCGCGTTCAGCTGCCGTGCCGCGATCGGTAATCTGTTCGATCTCGCGCTCACCGCCGTAGCGGCCAAGTGCCAGGATCGTCGCACCGTGCATCGCGAACAGCACTGCCGACCCATACAGGAAGACAATCGAGAGCGCGTGGAACGGATTGTAGAACAGGTTGCCGTAGACCAGCGAGAAGTTGTTGGTCCAGTCAAGGTGGCTGAAGATGCCGTAAGGCACCGCCTGCGACCAATCACCCAGCAGCATCGGGCGAATGAATCCCAGCACCAAGAACAGCCAGATGGCTGAAGCGAAAGCCCAGGGAATGTGCATCCCCATGCCCAGCGCCTTGGCCCGCATGTAGGTGCGGGCCCACCAGCACAAGACCGAAATGGTCAGGAACGCGCCGGTCAAAATGAACCAGCCACCCTCGTTCAGGGGCACGAACGGGCTGAAGCCATATTCAGGCCCCGGGGGGTTCAGCGAAAGCCAGAACAGCTCACGCATGAAGGTCTGCGGGCTCCAGCCGGCCTGCGCCCAGAAGTTCAGCCCGATGATCAGGAAAGCAGCTGTCCCGAAGGCCAGAGCGATCGTGCCCAGAAAGCCGAGATAGACCGGGCCGATCTGGGCCTGGCCCAGCTTGCCCATCCAGTAGTTGTGGCCGACCAGGGCAATGCGCCCTTCGCTGCCGTCGAGGTGCGGGACGCCCATTTCGGGCGGTCCTTGCACCTGGACCTGTGTAAATATGTTTTGATAAGTCGCCATGGTTCAGGTGCTCCTTACGACCAGATCGGAATCTTCTTCCAGAAATCCCAGAATTCGATCCAGCTGCCGACATACAGAGTGCCGGAGATGACGATGCAGATGGCGCTCCAGAACCCGGCGCTCAGCGCCAGGAAGAGTCCCACCCGGTGGATGCCGAGCGTGCCGACCGAGTACCCGATGAAGTCCCGGAAATAGGTATCTTCATATTCAGGCGACTTGACGTCGGTGCCTCCCGAAGGATTGACCGCCGACAGCACCAGACCGCCATGCAGAGCCAGTGCGAGCGCGTTCGTGAAGAAGAACGAGATCGCGAGCATGTGCACAGGGTTGTAGTGGAAGTTGCCGAAGGCATATCCGACGTTCGAGACCCACTCGAGGTGCGTCCAGATCCCGTAAGGGAAGCCGTTGCCCCACGCGCCCATCCACAGGGGACGGATGACGTTTAGTGAGACATAGGCGAACACAGCCACACTGAAGGCGATCGGCACGTGGTAACTCATGCCGAGCTTACGGGAGATTTCCGCCTGCCGCAGCACCCACGAAACGAAGGCAACGACGGCGCAGCAGGTGATGATCTGCCAGTATCCGCCTTGCGCCATCGGCGCGAGGCTCAGGCCATATTCGACGGGTGGCGGATTGATCGAAATAAGCCAGGGGTTGAGGGTCGGACCCTGTGTAGCGGCGGCGAAGATCAGCATTGTGCCCAGAAGGGCGCTGATCGCCGTCGTCACTCCAAAGAATCCGACATAAAACGGCCCGACCCAGAAGTCGAAAAGGTCGCCGCCGATTAATGTGCCACCGCGGACGCGGTATTTCCGCTCGAAACTAAGGAGCGCCATAGGTCCATCCTCCCCGCCAGCGAGGCGGGTGCTATAGGTTTGCCAAAAAGTGTTAGGAGGCAGGCAGGCGAACCTGCCCCCTCACATTTCAAGCAGGAACTATCCCGCCGCCGGAGCTTCCGACGATTCGATAGCTGCCTGAGCCGGTGCGGGTGCGCCGGGAGCGCGCTCGAGCCAGTTATAGCGATCCGTGCTGAGCAGGATGAAGTGGATGGTGAACGCCAACACGGCGAGACCAACATGGAGCGCGACGAGGGCGCGACGGATGTCAAAGTAGAACCAAACTCTCCACATGGGAAAATTCCTTTCATGTACCGATCAGATATCTGCACGGCCTGCCGATTGCAGGCAGTGCGCAATCATGATGGAATTAGAGCCAGGGCTTGTAGGCCCACATCAGGGCATGAGCCACGAGCGCGATCACCACGTAAAGGGTGAAGGTGCCCATGAAGCCCTTGTGGATTTCCTGAGCCTCTTCAGGCGTCAGGTGAGTTCCGATACGTTCGTTCATCGGGTTTTCTCCGTTCAGTTGGGTTTGATTGAGAGCCCGAAAGCTCCCTTCGGCGTCCCCGCGTGATCCCCCACGTGGATTGGAGAGCCCCCTCGAAGGGAGCATGGGATTGTGCCGTCGCGGAAAGGCTCCGCGTCAGCGACAAAGGCTTGGATTGGGCGCGCATGATCGTCATGCTCCCGCTCCTTCAAGCAGTGCCTCGGCGAGGCAGTCTGCTGTAACTGTGGCGTGCCCGCGGCGCCGCGCGGTCCGTTCGGCCAGATCGCGCAGCCGCTTGGCCGCGGAAATCCGAACCAGGACGGGCTGTGCTTCAACCAGCTGGTCAAGCTTGGCCTTGGCTTCGTCGTCCCAAGCCAGTTGCGCTTCATTGCGCGTTGGCGTCGGGTCGACCTTGTCGAGCTCGGTGCCGAGCGGCAGGATGTGGAACAGCGCGTCAAACAGCGCATTGCACACTTCCTGCACCAGATAGGTCGCGCCGGAATATCCCATGAAAGGCGTGCCGGTGTGGCGGCGGATCGCAGCGCCGGGGAAGCTGGCGGGAATGAACTGCGTGCTCGGTCCGTAGCCGCTGCCGGACTTTTCAGCCAGATACATGCGTTCGTTGTAGCTGCCGAACATCACCAGCGGCGGGTTGCTGTGCAAGGATTCGCGCACGGCGTGGTTGTCGGTCTTCACCCCGGCGCAGCGTGAGGCCGCGATGGTGCAGGGCAGGCCCATGTCGCCTTCGAGGAACTGGCGGATGCCGCGCGCATAGGTGTCATTGGCGACGATGCCGAAGCTCGCCGTGCCGAAGAAGTCCTGCGTCACCGAACGCCACAGATCCCACAAGGGCTTGATCGTGGTGTGCTTCTCGCGCTCGATGAAGGGTTCGGGATCAAGTCCGAGCTCAGCGCCCAGCGCGCGCAGGAACTTGGTGGTCTGAGTGAGGCCGATCGGGGCCTGGAAATAGGGCCGTTCGAGCGTTTCGCACAGGTTGCGGCCGAACTCGCGGTACATGCAAACGTTCGCGTCGGAAGTCGCAAGATCGCGGATGTCGGCGAGGTGGCTGCCCAGCGGGAACGCCATTCCGACTTCGGCACCAATGCCTTCGATGAGGCGGCGAATCTCGGCCAGATCGCTCGGCATGTTGAACATGCCATAGCTGGGGCCGATGATGTTGACGCGGGGCTTTTCGCCTTCCTTGCGCACGCGCTTTTCGGGCATCTTCTTGGGGCCGAATTCGGTCCACAGCCAAGTCAGCGCACGGTCTGCCGATTGCCACTGATCTTCATCGATGGTGCGCGGCAGGAAGCGCTTGATATTGGTGCCTTCGGGCGTCACGCCGCCGCCGATCATCTCGGCAATGGAACCCGTAACGACCACGCAGGGCAGTTCGGTGTCGAGCGCTTTCCACGCCCGCTTCATGGCGCCTTCGGTGCCGGTCTTGCCCAGTTCTTCCTCACCCAAGCCGGTGACGACGATGGGGAGCTCATGCGGCGGCAGAGCGTCGGTGTAATGCAGGACACTGGTGACGGGCAGGTTCTCACAGCCGACCGGGCCATCGATGATGACCTGCAAGCCCTTCACCGCGGTGAAGACGTAGGTCGCGCCCCAATATCCGCCAGCGCGGTCATGGTCGAGGATGAGGGTCATGAGCCGATCGCCTCCGACGCCTTGCGTGCTGCTTCATTGAGGGCAGCGTACTTCTTGCGGAACTTGGGCCGATCGACCGGGAGCTCTTCCCATACGCCCGCAGCGTGTTCGGTGCCGACGCCTTCGAAGAAATCGCGCATCGCATCGAAGCGCGCCTTGTTGCCCATCGCGGCGTTGATCACCGTGGCAAGGCTGCCTGCCCCTGCCGGACCCATCAGCGGACGGGCGGAGATCAGGTTGGTGAAATAGAGCGAAGGGATGGCGCGCGATTTGGCGTGCTGCACCACCGGAGTGGTGCCAATCGCGAGATCGGGGCGATATTCATCGACCGCTGCGATGTCCTGCTCGAGACTGGCGCGGAATTGCACATGCGCGCCGCGCGCTTCGAGCCATTCGCGGTCAGCATCCGACCACTTGGTGCGCGGTGTTGCGGTGCCCACGTAAGGCACTTCGGCGCCGCTTTCGATCAGCAGGCGAGCAACTAGCAGTTCCGAACCTTCATAGCCCGAAACCGTGATCCGGCCCTTGATCGGCATGGCGGAAAGGGCACCGCGGCAAGCGGCGATCATGGTGTTCTTGACCGCATCGACCTTGTCCTGCGGCAGGCCGAGCGTATCGCCGAGGGATTGCAGCCAGGCGGCAGTGCCATCTGCTCCGACCGGGGCCGAACCGATAATCGGGCGTCCGGCAGCTTCGAATTCGCGGATGCTGGCGGTGTAGAACGGGTGGATTGCGGCGACCACTGCGCAATCGAGCGCGGCATAAAGCTCGCGCCATTCGCGGGTCGGGACAACCGGGCCAGCCGCAAGGCCGAGCGGTGCGAGCATTTGGCCGATGACGACCGGATCGGCCGGGAACATCTCGCCCAGTAAAGCGACGCTGGGCAGATCGGTTCGTTCACGCGGGGCGGCAACCGGTCCGGCCATCACTTCTTCGCGGGCGTAGGCGAGCATTGCGCCGGCGAGGACGTCCTTCGCCTCAGCGTGGGTCGGAATGCCGAAGCCGGGAACGTCGATACCGATGATGCGGACGCCGTTGATCGCCTTGCCCAGCAGCCGCAGCGGCACGCCGCTGGCGGTGGGGACGCAAAGGTTGGTGACAACAATCGCGTCGTAATTCTCAGGATCGGCGAGGCCTTCGACCGCTTCCTTGATGTCCTCGAACAGCTTGCCGGTAACCAGCGTTTCGCTGGAGAACGGCACATAACCCACAGTCCGGCGCGCGCCGTAGAAGTGCGAGGTGAAGGTCAGGCCGTAAACACAGCAGGCCGAGCCTGACAGCACGGTCGCGGTGCGGCGCATCCGCAGGCCAACACGGAGGCTCCCGAACGCCGGACACATCGATTGCGGTTGATCATGCGGACCAGCTTGCGGGTCGACCGGATAGTCGGCCGCGTAACGATCGAGCACTTCGCTCTTGCCCGCTGAGCGTGCCGCTTCGCGCATCGTCTCTTTCGACGAGCAGGCACCGCCACTGGCGACCGCGCCGGCATCGAGTTCGATCCGGTCAGGGGCGCGTGAGGCGTTGGGGGGGAAGGCATCGCTCATCGCATCAGGCCTCGTCGTAGATCACTTCGAGGGTGGGACGGGTTTCGTAGACACCGCCGCGCATGTCGGCTTGGGTGGCGGGGATGAGGTCCACGTTAGCGCCCGTTACATCGGCGCTGAACAGGCCAAGCAGGCCGTCCTGCGACAACGGGGTGGGGCGCACCGGGGGTGCTTCGGCGACATTGATCGCGAGGTCTTCGAACAGGCTTGCCCATTCGCCGCCGGGGATGCCGATGATCTGGTAATTGGCGCTCTTGCGGCGGATGTCTTCGTTCGCGGGGATCGCGGTGAGCACCGGGATGCCGACCGCTTCGGCGAAGGCGTGGGCTTCGCCCGTGCCGTCATCCTTGTTGATGATCATGCCGGCCACGCCGACATTGCCGCCCATCTTGCGGAAGTATTCCACCGCCTGGCAGACATTGTTCGCCACGTAGAGCGATTGCAGGTCGTTCGATCCGACCACGATCACCTTCTGGCACATGTCGCGGGCAATCGGCAGGCCGAAGCCGCCGCACACCACGTCGCCGAGAAAATCGAGCAGCACGTAATCGAAGCCCCAGTCGTGGAAGCCGAGCTTCTCGAGCAGTTCGAAACCGTGGATGATCCCGCGACCACCGCAACCGCGACCCACTTCAGGCCCACCGAGCTCCATCGCGAAGACGCCGTCCCGCTGGAAGCACACATCTTCGATGCGGACTTCTTCGCCAGCGGCCTTCTTCTTCGAAGAGGTTTCGATGATCGTCGGGCAGGACTTGCCGCCGAACAGCAGGCTGGTGGTATCCGATTTGGGATCGCAGCCGATCAGCAGCACGCGCTTGCCCTGCTGGGCCATCATGTAGCTGAGGTTGGAGAGCGCAAAGCTCTTGCCGCTGCCGCCCTTGCCGTAAATCGCGATGACCTGGGTTTCAGACTTCACGTCACAGGTATGCACCGGATCGGGTTCAATGCCCGCTTCTTCGCGCAGGGCAGCCACTTGATCTTCCAGGGTTCGGGTATCGAGCACAGACATCAGCATTCGCTCCAATCGAGAACCATTTTTAGACAATCGGGGTCGGTGAAGGCCTGCGGATAGGCGTCGAGCGCCTCGCCTGCCGGTCGCCTGTTGGTGACGAGGCCCTTCAAATCGAGCCTCCCACATTCAATCAAAGCCCGCGTTTCGGCGAGGTCACCGGGCTGCCATTCGGCAGCGACGCGGAAATGCGCTTCACGCATGAAGGCAGCGGGGAAGGCGAAGCTCACCCGCTCGGAATAGAAACCCGCCAGCACGATCTCGCCGCCCTTGGCCAGACGCATGACGAGCTCGTCGATCAGGCCTGCGTCGCCGCTGGCATCGTAGATCGCGTGATAATCGCGGCGCTCGTCCGTGGTCGGGTCGATGGCGTTGTAGCCGACCGCGCCAAGGCGCCGGGCGGGGTTGGTCTCCCACACGGTCGGCGCCGCACCGCCCAAGGCCAGTGTCAGCCGAGCGAGCAGGCGGCCCAGCACGCCGTGGCCGATGATAAGGTCAGGCAGCGCCTCGCGCCGGGCAAAGCCGCCCTTGATCGCGTGGAGCGCCGTAGCGGCCAGTGCGCAAAGTACGCCGGATTCGCCAAGATGTTCAGGAATGGGAAGCGCACGCGCCGAAGGCACAATCACGCGCTTGGCCGTCCCGCCAAACAATCCGCGGGCATCGGTGTAGCAATTGGCGCCGGGGACAAACACCCAGTCGCCGATCCTCGCGCGGGCTTCGGGTCCGGCATCGACAATGCGGCCGACCGATTCGTATCCGGGCACCAGCGGATAGCCGAGGCCGGGGAAGGGCGGCATCCGCCCGCTCCACAGCAGCTTCTCGGTGCCGGTACTGATTCCGCTGAAGGCAATTTCGATAAGAACGTCTGCGGCTTCCACTGGCTTCATCTCGAGCGACCGAAGCGCAAGGCGCTCCGGAGCTTCAAGAATGACGGCCAGGGTGTTCATCGCTTCGCTCTCCCGTTTCGGATTCTGCGGCGCGAACGCCGACTCGAAAGTCCGAAAACACGTTCTCTCACCTGTTTGCTACGCCTTACATATCCGACTGTCAAACAACTTGGACAATTTATGCTCAGGCCCGGGCAATAATGATGCTTGCGTTGACCGGTTGTGCTGTCGCGACGACCCGAGCCGATGCGAACCCGGCTGCCTGCAGCATCGCGATGATTTCGGCAGGGCTGCGGGGCCGACCTGAACCCATCGCCCATAGGTAGAGGCCGAAGAACGCCTCCCCCATCGGTTCTGCACCGGGAATCTGCGCCATCGGCTCGGCAATCAGCAGTTGCGCGCCGGGGGCAAGACTGGCGTGGATATTGGCCAGCAGGCCTTGCGCTGGCGCGTCGTCATGATCGTGCAGGATGCGGATCAACGAGACCATGTCGTAGCCTTGGGGCACGGAATCCTTGAAGAAATTCCCCGGATGCCCGGTCACGCGGCTCGCCCCGAGCGCCTCGCCGAGCAGCTTGGCGCCGGCCTCCGCCACTTCGGGCAGGTCGAACAGGCCGAGCTTGAGATGCGGCCAGGCCGCGCCGATATGGCGCAGGAACGCGCCGTGCCCGCCGCCGACATCAAGCAGCCGCTCGACGTCGCGGAAGCCGACCGAGGCCAGCACTTCGTCGGCGACGAAATGCTGCGATGCGGCCATCAGCTGCGAATACTCCGCCGTATCGGTGCCGCGCTCGCTTGCTCCGTGGAGCGCACCGGCATAGGTCCAGAAGCGCGACAGCGCCGTTGGCTCCCGCCGATCAGCGCGTAGCAGGGCCAGCGGATCGGCAAGGTCGGTATAGAGCAAACGGTGATGGCGCACCATCGCCTGAACGCCGGGATTGCTCGCGAATACAGCACCTTGTTCGCCGAGCATCCATTGGTCGGGCGCAGGTTCCTCGGACAGCATCAACGGGCGGCCAGCGCGCAGCAGGGTCAGCGCCGCGCTTTCCGACAGGTCGATGCGCGCGGCGATCACGGCAGCGCTGAGCGGGCCGTCCTTCAACACATCGAACAGCCCGCTTTCGACAAAAGCGCGCAAGACCTGCGAATAAGCGAAACCAGCGAGCAGATCGAAAGCAGCATCAGCACGCGAGCGGGCGATCCACTTGATGATCGGCAGGCGCGCGGCCCAGTGCTGGAATTTCGGGGACGCAAAAACGCGGTTGCGACGCGTCACATATCCGACCTTGAAGGTGGTCCATTTGCTCACTGTCGGGGTGTTTCACAGACCATATGTCTAAATAATTGGACAGAGACGTGCGTAAGGTCAATGATAATCGCTGGGTTGACGGGAGCTGAGACGGGTGGACGCGCGAGTCGTCGTGATCGGGGCAGGGATAGGCGGGCTGACCAGCGCCGCCTTGCTTGCTGCGCGCGGGGCCGATGTGACCGTGCTGGAAAAAGAGGCCTGGGTCGGCGGCAAGGCGCGCCGCGTCGCAGTTGACGGGGCCGCAATTGACGGTGGGCCGACCGTCTTCACCTATCGCGAAGTGTTCGACGAGGTCTTTGCCGCTTGCGGCACAGCCCTCGAGGATCATGTCACCGTCAACCGCGCCGAAGTGATCGCGCGCCATGCGTGGGACGATAGCGGCCACCTCGATCTGTATGCCGACCGCAACCGCAGCATAGACGCCGTGGGTGCTTTCGCCGGAGCGGAGGCAGCGCGCGGCTATCGCAGCTTTACAGAAGAGGCGGCGCGCATCTTCGCAGTGCTTGAAGACCCATTCCTGCGCGGCGACAAGGCTTCGACGCCGCTACCGATGATGTGGCGGATCGGGCCGTGGAAGCTGGGCGATATGCTGGCGATGCGGCCGTTCGACGGGATGTGGAATGCGCTGGGCGCTCACTTCAAGGACCCGCGCCTCCAGCAATTGTTCGGGCGCTACGCCACTTATTGCGGATCATCCCCCTTCGCCGCGCCCGCCACGCTGATGCTGATCGCGCATGTCGAGGCGCGCGGGGTGTGGCTGATCGAGGGCGGAATCCATGCGCTGGCCAAGGCGATTGCAAGCCTTGCCACGCAGCAAGGCGCGCGGGTGCGGACCAATGCGGCGGTCGCCGAAGTGCTCACCGCGGACGGGCGCACCAGCGGCGTCAGGCTCGCATCGGGCGAGGTCATTCCCGCCGATATCGTGATCTGTAACGGCGACCCGGGCGCGCTTGCCACCGGACGCTTCGGGCAAGACGCCACGCGCGCGGTGCCGGCGATCCCGGGGGCCAAGCGCTCGCTGTCCGCGCTGGTGTGGTACGCCCACGCCGAGACCAGCGGCTTCGACCTCACTCACCACAATGTCTTCTTCTCGCGCGATTACGCGGCTGAGTTCCGTGAGATTGGCCAAGGCGGCACGCCGTCAGGGCCGACCGTCTATGTCTGCGCCACCGACCGCGGCGCCAGTGAACACGCAGCCCCTCCACGGGGCCGCGAACGCATCCAGATCATCGTCAACGCCCCCGCCAACGGAGACGTCCACGACTATACACCCGAGGAGAGAGCCCGATGCACGCAAGCCATGATGGCCACGCTGAAACGCTGCGGCCTGCAACTGGAGGAGCAAATGCCGCATCAGCTCATGACCCCTCAGGACTGGGAGGGCCTGTTCCCGGCAACGGGCGGCGCCCTCTATGGCAGAGCGTCGCACGGCTGGGCGGCCTCTTTCCAGCGGCAGGGGCCCAGGACCCGTCTGCCCGGTCTCTATTGCACGGGCGGGGCGACCCACCCGGCAGCTGGGGTGCCCATGGCAGCCTTGTCCGGGCAGCTGGCAGCGCGGGTCATCGCGAAGGACCTCGCTTCGATGAGGACATCCCGCCCGGTGGCTACAGCTGGTGGTATGTCGACGCGATCAGTGACGACGGGCAGCACGGGCTGACGATCATCGCGTTCCTCGGGAGCGTGTTTTCACCCTATTACAAGCGCTCCGGGCGAGGCGATCCGCTTGATCACGCCTCGCTCAATGTCGCGCTCTATGGCCCGCAGCATCGCTGGGTGATGACCGAGCGTGGGCGCGGCGCGGTGGAGCGTGACGCCAGCAATCTCGTCATCGGGCCGAGCGCGGTGCGCTGGGATGGCGAGGCGCTGACGATCGACATCGTTGAAGGTGACACCCGGTTGTTCGTCCCGTGGCAGCGCCCGGTGCGTGGACGCGTGCGGGTGTTCCCCGAGGCGCTCAACCGCACCGCCTTCGCGCTCGACGGGGCCGAGAGCCACATCTGGCACTGCCTTGCCCCGCGCGCGCGGATTGAAGTGGAGATGAGCTCGCCCGGCATCTCGTGGAGCGGCAAGGCCTATCTCGATCACAACCGCGGCGCAGAGCCGCTGGAGACAGGCTTCAACACTTGGCACTGGTCGCGCGCGCATCTGAACGAAGGGGCGCTGGTCTGCTACGAAGGCGAGCGCGGTGACGGTTCGCTGTTTGCCAGCGCCTTGCGCTTCGGCGCCGATGGCGTGCCTGAGCCAGTCGACCTCCCGCCCATCGCCCAATTGCCGCCGAGCAAGTGGCGGGTGGATCGCCGCACTCGCTCCGATATCGGCGTCGCCGAAGTGCGCCGCACGTGGGAGGATACGCCCTTCTACGCCCGCTCCGAACTCGCGTCGCGCTTTGCGGGTGAGGAGGTGGTGGCAGTGCAGGAGAGCCTCGACATGCGGCGGTTTTCATCGCCGCTGGTGCAGTTCATGCTGCCCTATCGGATGCCGAGGAGGGCCCGTTAAGCCGGAAGGCTTGGTCAGCGCAGGCGCGCTGCCTCTTCGGCCTCTAACGAGCGGAACAGCGCCGTGGTGATGGCGATTGCCAATGCCGTCAGCGCCAGCCCTGCGGCGACATCAATCCAATAGTGCCAGCGCGTCGCTATGGCTTCGAAGATAATGAAGGTGAACAGCGGCAGGTAGGCCACCCCCAGCCAGCGCACATGCTTCCACGCGAAGTAAACGAACACTGCGGATGAGGCGACATGAAGCGAGGGCATGGCCGCGACGGCGGCGAACATGTACTGGCTTCCCTCGCTTGCAATCCACGGCCGCCCGCCCGCTACGAGGGCTTGGTAACCGCCATACATGTGGACCTGGCGTGCGGTTTCGAGCGCGTTGATGCCTTGTTCGTAAAGGAACGGGCCGACAGCCGGCATCACCAGATAACTCAGCGCGCCGAGGACGTGCACCAGCATGGCGGTGAAGATGACCTTGCGAAAAACGATGAAGCACTGCGCCGAATGAACGATGATGCTGCCCGCGAACATGGCCAGAAACGCGAAAAGGTAGAGATGTTCGCCGACCGGCAAGATCATGTCGGCCCCGCGGTGCACGGCGAAGGCTGCGTCAACCAATGGCCGCAGGGCTTGATCGGTCTTCCAGAAGAAGTCGTCCCACAAGGTGGGGTTGATCAAGCTCATCCACAGTTTGACATTGAAATGCGCAATCAGGATCACACCGTAAGCGATTGCCGCGAGGCCATAATAGATCAGCCGTCTGACCTGCTTCGTCACGATCAGGTAGAGGCCGAGCACAGCGATCAGCGACAGCGGCACGCCGTAACTCATGCCGGTGAATTCCAGCGCGTCACTCGCCGGAATCACGAATGGCAGGTCAAAGCGCCAGGCCAGCACTGTGGCGACCAGCAGGAACGAGAACGCGAGAACGAGTTCAGGCAGGCCCGGCACGGATAGCAGATTCACGCGCCGCGAAGCCGCCGGGTTGATCAGATCGTTTGCAAGGCTTCCTGTCTGAGCGTCCATGAAAAACAGCGTTTTCCAGTAAAGATGTCGAAGAACGGTGTTCCAAGGTTTCAGACGCGCCCGCAGGCGCGGTGGTGAGCGCCGCCCATGGCTGAAAAGATGCCGCCTGCCAAAGGAAATTCACATGGGATAGGCCGCGATCCGTTCAGGCGTGCAAAGGTCACGCCCACGGCGATCCTGAATGAACGCAAGTTGCGTCAGGCGGCAGGCGGTCCGCCCTCGCGCTCGGCCGCGTCTTTCGCTGCCTTTTCGGCGCGGGTCTTTTTCAGCATGCGGTCCATCTTCACCCATTGCCAGACGCCGAACCCGATCGCGATGCCGTAGAAAAACACCAGCTCGATCCAGCCGAATGTGCCGCTATCCATGGCGCGCCTCCTGACTTTGCTCGGCGAGGAAGGCGGCGATCAGCGCAGCGGCTTTCTCGGGCGCTTCCTCATGGGCAAGATGGCCGAGACTGGGAAGCACGTCCAGCCGCGCGTTCGCCAGCCAGCTATGGGCGTCCTTGGCCCAGTCGAGCGGGATGGCGGGGTCATTTGCCCCGTGGATCAGCAGCACCGGGTTGCGGACATCACCCATCCGCAGACGCAGGCCGGGCAAGTCCCAGTTCGCCATCATCGCCAGCGCGCCGCCCGCGTGCGCGGGGTGCTTCAGGAGTGTGCGGTAACAGGCGAGGCCCTCCGGCTCGATATGCGAGTGGGTCGACCGCCACAGGAACTTCTTGGCGCCGCCGACAAGGTCAATGCTCCCGGCAAACAACCGCGGCACCAGCGGGTTGATGAACAGCGCTTTGGCGACCGCCGGGAAAATCTGTGCAAGCGCGCCGGGGAAGGGCCGCAGCGCGGAATTGAGGCCAATGATCGGGCCGGTGTAGCCGTGGTCGAGCGCCATTTGCAGCGCAATCGCCGCGCCTGCCGAATGGCCGATGATGGCCGTGGGCTCAACATCGAGCACCTTCATCAGCCCCGCAATCTCGCCCGCCATCGCCGGCAGGCTCATTGCATAGGCATCATGCCCGGTCGTGAAGGCATGGCGCGGCAGATCGGGGGCGATGACGGTGTGGGTCTGTGCCAGCAGCGGCATCAGCCCGCGCCATGAATGCACCGAAGCGCCGGTGCCGTGGAGCAGCAGCAGCGGCGGGCCGCTCCCCATGCGCTGCACGTGCCAGCGCTTGGCGCCAAGGCTCACGAAGTCACTTGCCTCGCGGTGCGGCCAGATCAGGCCTTCGCGGTTCCAATCGAGCGTGCTCATGCCGCCTTGCCGATGGGCTGAACCGCGTTGATCGCAGCCGTGATCATGCGGGCGTCGGCGCGGGGGAGAGCGAGGAAACGCCCGCCCAGCGCAGCGGCCAGCGCCGCGCCTTCGGGGCCAGGGCGGGCGGAGATGTCGACCACCAATGCGTCGATCCCGCGCGCGTAGATGGCCTTGGCGGCGGCCTCGGCATCGGCGGCGGCTTGGGGCCTGCCGGGCGCGCCGTCGGCGGCGATATTGGCGCGGCCATCCGTCAGGATCACCAGCGCCGCACTGCGCCCGCGCGCGATGACGGCTTCGGCCACTTCGCGGGCGGCGTTAAGGCCCATCGCAAGCGGCGTGCCCCCGCCGCCGGGCAATTCCGCCAGCGTCCGCCGCGCCCGGGTGAGCGAGCGGGTGGGGGGCAGAATCAGTTCGGCGCTCGTTCCCCGGAATGCGACCAGCGCGACTTCGGAGCGGGTAACATAGGCTTGGCCCAGCATCAATTCGACCGCGCCCTTGGCCTCGGCGAGCCGCGCTGCTGCCGCCGAGCCGCTGGCGTCGACCGCGAAGATCGTGACACGGGCGGCGCGTTCCTCGAAGCGGCGGATGCGCAGGTCTTCCTTGCGCATCAGGATTGCCGAGGCGTCATTGGCGCCCGCTTCCCGACGCCTGACGGCCTGCCATGGGACAGCGGCTCGCAGCGAGTCGATCAACGCCAGCTTGGCCCCGCCGCGCGGCATTCCGGGACGCGCGCCCAGTGGCTTGCCGCGCGTGGCGGCCTTGCGTTTCTGCCCGGTCCCGCTGCTGGACGAGCGGCGCGGGGCTTTGCCTTGGGCGAGTTGTGCGAGCAGATCCGCCGGGATCGCTGCCTTGGCCGCTTCGACCAGGATGTCGGAGAGATCGAGTTCCTGCTGCTGCTGTTCGCCGTCGGACTGGTCATCCCGCTCGCCCTCAGGGGGAGGCGGCTTGTCTTCGGGCGGGGCGTCCTGTTCCTGCGGTGGCAAGCGCGTGGCGCGCGGGGCGAGCACCAGCCGCACTGCGCCGGTCAGATCGGCCTTTTCCGCAGCGCCGCGCCCGTCGAGCGCGGCAAGCCCACGCGCCGCCTCTCCGGCAAAGATCAGCGCCCGCACGCTCTCCACTCCCAGCGCGTCAGCAGTCGCGGCGAGCGCGCGCAGGGCGTCGTCGCCAAGCGGAGCCACCAGCGCCAAAGTGCCAGCCGCCGGAGCCAGCGCCACCCCCTGCCAGCGCCGCGAGGTGGACAGGTCGCAAGCAAAGGCCAGCCGTTCGGTCAGGCTGGCCGGCGGCGCTTCCTCGGGCTCGGTCGCATCGTCGAGCAGCACCAGCGCGGCCTGCCCTTCGTCCAGAGACTGCGCGAGCCGTCCGGCGATGCTGCCATCCATCCGCTCGGCCATTCCGGCGAGCAGCACGCCGCCGCGTGCTTCCTCGATCAACCCGGTCTGCCGGATCGGGCGACCGGCGGAGAGGCTCGCGGCGAGATCGATCCCGCCCAGCAGCCGCTCGTCATCAATATGCCCCGGCATTCGCCTGAGCGTAACGCGAGCGCCCAAAGCCGCCACCAGCGCCTCGCGCGCCGGGCTGTTGCCGCGCAGGACCATGCCTTTGAAAGTGGCCGGAGCCAGAGCAAACAGCCGCGCCGCCAGCACCGCATCATCCAGCGGGTCAGCGGTGTCGTTGAGGGTCATCCGAACAGCTCGGCGATCGCCCGGGTGATGCGCACGGTGGAGCCGGTCTCGTCCAGCACATCGCGCCGCAGTCGGTGGCGCAGCGCCAGCGGGGCAATGGCGATCATATGCTTGCGAGTGACGCTCTTGGCGCCCTCTAGCGCCGCCAGCGCGCGGGCGGCGCGCATCAGGGTGAGCTCGCCGCGCAGGCCATCCGCGCCCACGGCAAGGCACAGATTGGCGGCATCGCGCAGCACATCATCGCCCGCTTCCAGCTTGGGGAGCCGTGCCTTGCCCTTGGCGACGCGCTTGAGGATCGCCTCGTCCTCACCCGCCCAACGCGCTGCGAAGCTTTCGGGATCACGCTCGTTCTCGGCGACGAGGCGCATGATCGCGATCCTGACCTCAATATCCTTCGGGCTGCGCACTTCCACCGAAAGGCCGAAGCGGTCGAGCAGCTGGGGCCTAAGTTCGCCTTCTTCCGGGTTGCCGCTGCCGATCAGCACGAACTTGGCCGGGTGGCGCACCGACAGGCCTTCGCGCTCCACCACGTTCTCGCCCGAAGCGGCGACGTCCAGCAGCAGATCGACGAGGTGGTCTTCGAGCAGGTTGATCTCGTCGATATACAGGAACCCGCGATGGGCTTTGGCCAGCAGACCGGGTTCAAACGCCTTCTCGCCCGAGCGCAGCGCGCGTTCCAAGTCGAGCGAGCCGATCACCCGGTCCTCGGTCGCGCCGAGCGGCATATCGACGAAGGGAACCGCGCGCTTGACCATCTTGCCCGTGCCGCAGACGCCCGGATAACGCGCCTGATCCTCTTTGGAGGCACCATAGGGGCAGCCTTCCGCAGCCATGATCGGCGGCAGCAGGCTGGCGAGCGCGCGCGCAGCGGTGCTCTTGCCGGTGCCGCGATCGCCGAACACCATCACCCCGCCAATGCTGGGGTCGACCGCTGCAATGAGCAGGGCCAGTTTCATCTCGTCCTGACCGACGATTGCGGAGAAGGGGAAGCGTGCCATGTGGAGCGTCTTGTGAACGGTTGTCGCGCGTCGGACAAGCCGTGTGACAGGCTGGCTGGACAGTTTTCTACCGCTTCCCCAGCCGATTCAACACAAGCACCGGCAGCAGCCCCGCTGCGAGCAGGATCAGCGCCGGGATGGCGGCTTCCACCAGCCGTTCGTCACTCGCGAGGCGGTAGGTGCGGGTCGCCAGCGTTTCGAGGTTGAATGGGCGCAGGATCAGTGTCGCGGGCAGTTCGCGCAAGGTGTCGATGAACACCAGCGCCGCCGCTCCCGCCAGGCTCGGGGCGAGCAGCGGGGCGTAGATCCGGGCAAGCACGCGCGACGGGGAAGCGCCAAGGCTCCTCGCAGCGGCATCAAGGCCGGGGGGAATGCGCGCCAGCCCGCCGCTGACGCTGTTATAGGCGACCGTCATGAACCGCACCGACAGCGCATAGATCAGCAGCGCGCTGGTGCCGGTCAGCAACAAGCCGCCGCTCCATCCGAAACTGTCGCGGGCGAAGCGGGTGAGGCTTTGGTCGAAAGCTCCGAGCGGAGCGAGCAGGCCGACCGCCAGCAAAGCACCCGGCAGCGCATAGCCCAGCGTCGCCAGCCGGATCGCGCTCGCCGTGATGCGCGAGGCCGAGCGCGCGCGGGCAAAGGCGAGCATAAGCGCGGCGACAAGGCACAGGCTTGCCGCAGCAAGGCCGAGCCACAGGCTACCACGGATATAGGTGGGAAGGTCGCCCGCAGCACCTTGCGCGATCGGGGTCAGCGCAAGGGTGGCGAGATATCCGGCGGGCAGCACAAAGCCGAGCAGCACCGGCGCGGCGCAGGCGAGGAAGGCTAGTCCCTTGCCCAGCGGCGTCAGTGCCACCAACGGCTCTTCGTCACGCCGCGCGGCGAGGCCATCGCGGCTGTCGCTGCGTCCGCGCCGGCTCTGCGCCTCCCACGCCACCAGCGCGATGACGAAGACCAGCATGATCGCAGCGAGCTTCAAGGCGGCGGCCTTGTCGCCCATTGCCAGCCAGCTGCGGAAGATCCCGGTCGAGAAGGTGGGGATCGCGAAATATTCGGCCACGCCGAAATCGGCGAGCACCTCCATCAGCACCAGCGCGAGGCCCCCGGCGATGGCGGGACGGGCGGCGGGCATCGCCACGCGCCAGAACGCCCGCGCAGGCGCAGCGCCAAGGCTGCGGGCGGCGCGGAATTGCGTGATGCTCTGGGTTGCAAAGGCGGTGCGGGCCAGCAGATAGACGTAAGGATAGAGCACAAAGCCCAGCACGAACGCCCCGCCGCCCAGCGACCGGATGTCGGGGAAGGCATAATCGTCCGCTACCCAGCCCATGCTTGCGCGCAGGGCGCTTTGCAGCGGCCCGGCAAAATCGAGCAGATCGGCATAGATATAGGCGGCCAGATAGGCGGGCAGGGCGAGCGGCAGCACCAGCGCCCAGCTAAGCACACGGCGCGCCGGAAAGCGGGTCGCGGCGACCAGCCATGCGCAGCCCGTTCCCACCACCGCTGCAATGCCGCCCGCGACCAGCATCAAGAGCGCGGTGTTGGCGACATAGGTCGGCAGCACGGTCGCAGCGAGATCGGCAATCGCCTCTCCGCCTCCTGCGAGCGAGGCCCAGGCAATCGCGGCAATCGGCAGTCCAGCCAGCGCGGCGATGACCAGCGCGGTCACGCTCCAACCGCCGCCGCTTGCGCCATGGCCTGCAATTTGCCTAAGGCGGCTCACCGGGAGTTTCCCCCAAAACCCACGCGCCGTGAGGGCAGGATCAGCCATTGAGCCTCGAATTTCGTCATATTGCCCATGCATACGGTGAGGTGCGGGCGCTGGAGGATATCAGCTTTACCGCGCCCGCGGGGGAAATCACGTGCCTGCTTGGCGCGTCGGGTTGCGGGAAGTCAACACTGCTTGGCCTCGCGGCTGGCTTGCTGAGAGTGCAGCAGGGCGAGGTTACGCTGGGGGACGAGGTGCTGGCCGACGCGCAGCGCAGCCCGCCGCCCGAAGCGCGGCCCGTGGGGCTGGTGTTTCAGGACGGCGCGCTGTTTCCGCACATGACGCTGGCCGCCAATGTTGCCTTTGGCCTGCCCAAAGCGCGGCGCGGGGAAGCAGATAGCTGGCTCGCTAAGGTCGGGCTTGCCGGGATGGGCGCACGCTATCCCCACGAGCTTTCGGGCGGGCAGCAACAGCGCGCCGCGCTCGCCCGCGCCATGGCGCCCGAGCCGCGGGTGCTGCTGATGGACGAGCCCTTCGCCAGCGTCGACATCGTGCTGCGCCGCAAGCTCCGCCGCGAATGCCGCATTCTGCTGCGCGAGGCGGGGGCGACGGTGGTGCTGGTGACGCATGATCCGGCCGAAGCGCTCGATATTGCGGATCGGATCGCGGTGATGGAGGGCGGACGGATCATCCAGTTTGGCACCCCGCAGGAGCTTCACCATGCGCCCGCCACCGCTTCGGTCGGGGCGATTTTCAGCGGCGCGCAGATTATCTCGGGCACGCGCGGGGCCGAGGGGCTGGATACGCCGTTCGGGTTGTGGCCGCTGGAGAGCCTGATCGGCGCGTTGCCCGATGCCCCCGCATTCGACCTGCTGGTGCAGGCCGACGGGCTGGTGCCGGTGGCGGATGGTCGCGGGTGCAGCGTGCGTGATGTGCATCCGATGGGGCCGCGCGACCGGGTGTTGCTCCAGGGTGCGGATGGGGCGGCGATCACTGTCGAGACCGCGCTGCCGGTCGATCCGGACAAGACCTATAGCGTGCTGCCGGACCCGAACAGCGTGCGGGCTTTTGCGCGCAGTTAGGGCTTGCGCGGCCCACGATTATATTGCAAGTCATTCGCAAGTAGTCACAGAAAGCCTCTCTCACATGAAGAACCTCGTCCTTGCCGCCTGCGCATTTGTCAGCCTTGGCGCGCTGTCCGGCTGCGCTGATGACGCTGGCGACGCGGCGGTGCCGATCACGGGTGAGGTCAACATCTATTCCTCGCGCCACTACGACACCGATCTGGCGCTCTACGAGGATTTCACCCGTGAAACCGGGATAAAGGTCAACCGGATCGAGGCCGACGCCGATGCGCTGATCGAACGGATCGGAGCCGAGGGCGAGTTCAGCCCCGCCGACCTGCTCATCACGGTCGATGCCGGGCGGCTGTGGCGGGCGGAAGAAGCAGGGATTCTCGCACCGGTCGATTCGCCAGTGCTGAAGGAGCGCCTGCCCGCCAACCTGCGCCACCCGGATGGACTATGGTTCGGCCTGTCGACCCGCGCGAGGATCATCATCTACAACAAGGCCGAAGGCGTGCCGCAGGGCCTCGCCAATTATGCCGATCTCGCCAGTCCGGCGCTGAAGGGCGCGATCTGCATGCGGTCGTCCTCGAACATCTACAACATCTCGCTCCTCTCCAGCATCATCGCCCACAAGGGCGCGGCTGAGGCTGAGGCGTGGACCAAGGGCGTGGTGGCCAATTTCAAGCAGGCCCCGCAAGGCAATGACACTGCGATGATCGAAGCGGTCGCCGCCGGGCAGTGCCGGGTGTCGGTGGTCAACACCTATTACCTCGCTCGCTATGCCGGGGGCGATGCTGCGGCCAAGGCGATCTTTGACAAGGTCGGCGTGATCTTCCCCGATCAGGGCGGGGTCGGAACCCACGTCAACGTCAGCGGCGCGGGCCTCGTCAAGACCGCACCCAATCGCGACAACGCGGTGAAGTTCCTCGAATACCTGACCTCGGAGAGTGCCCAGCGGTACTTCGCGGACGGCAACAACGAATACCCCGCCAGCATCGGGCTGAAGGCCAATTCTGCCGTCGAGGCGCTCGGCGCGTTCAAGGCAGATACGCTGAGCGTCGCCGATATCGGCAAGGGACAGGCCGAAGCCGTGAAAATCTTCGACCGCGCTGGCTGGAACTGACGCGGGCCGGGCAAAGGGCGCGCGAATTGCGGCAGATCAAGGCCCGCTTTCACCCCTTAACACTAAACTGTCTTGAAGGGCGGGCGCTACTCGTCCATTTGCGCCCGCATTCCGGCTGCCCGTGGGGGCGGCGCTGACCTGACATCCGAGGCCCGTTTTGAACCAGCCCATCATCGACCGCGACCAGTTCACCGAAAGCGCGGCGCTCTCTGTTGAGACTATCACCTACGTCCATCACTGGACCGATGGGCTGTTCACGCTCAAGATGACCCGCCCGCCGAGCTTCCGCTTCCGCTCGGGCGAGTTCGTGATGATCGGCCTGCCGGGTGACAACGGCAAGCCGCTGCTGCGCGCCTATTCGGTCGCTTCGCCCAGCTATGACGAGGAATTGGAGTTCCTCTCGATCAAGGTGCAGGACGGTCCGCTGACCTCGCGGCTCCAGCACATCAAGGTCGGCGATCCGATCTACCTCGGCAAGAAGCCGACCGGCACGCTGGTGACCGACGCGCTGCTTCCGGGCAAGCGCCTCTTCATGCTGTCGACCGGCACCGGCCTTGCGCCGTTCATGAGCCTCGTGCGCGATCCCGATGTCTACCAGATGTTCGAGGAAGTGATTGTCGTCCACTCGGTGCGCAACGTGAACGAGCTGGCCTATCGCGAGCTGCTGGAATCGAAGCTCGAAGGCGATCCGCTGCTCGAAGACGATGATCGCGCCAAGATGATCTATGTGCCGACCGTGACCCGCGAAAGCTTCCGCACGCAGGGCCGCATCCAGCAGCTGATCGACGATGGCCGGCTGTTCGAACAGAGCAAAGGGCCGCAGCGCTTCGTGCCCGAAGAAGACCGCGTGATGCTGTGCGGATCAATGGCGATGATCAAGGACCACGCCGCCGATCTGGAACGCCGCGGGTTCGAGGAAGGCGCGAACAACAAGCCGGGTCAGTTCGTGATCGAACGCGCGTTTGTGGGGTAAGGCTTACTCCCCTCCCCGGGCTTGACCCGGGGCCCCGCTGTGTTTTGCGCCCTGTTACGAAGAAGAAGCGGGGTCCCGGGTCAAGCCCGGGAAGGGGGGGTGGTGTTTCGTACCCACCAACCTCCCCGTCACCCCAGCGAAAGCTGGGGCCTAGAGCCTCTAGGTGCAGCGCTCGCCGCCCTAGGTCCCAGCTTGCGCTGGGATGACGGTAGGGACGTTCTACAGCCGCTCACGCTGTTTTGACTGGTAGGCCGCCGGGATTGATGTGCGCCCGGTAGTCCTCATGCAGGACGGCACCCTTGAGGCTTTCGCGTTCATCTCCGCGATTGACGGCAAGGTCGAGGCCGGACTTGAAGCTCGCCCCCATCAGATAGACCATTTGGAAGACGGCAGCATCGACCACATCCCTGATCAGCGCCTCCAAAGTCTCATCGTCGATGCACGCAATCGAGTCCCGCAGACAAAGAAGGCGCTCATTAGGCTTGCGTCCTGGCGGGTCTCGATAGGATTTCAAGATGTCTCCGGGCATCGATTGGAACTCTAATGCAATCGCCTCGATCATCTCGGCTGTAAGCGTTTCCATGCGTCCCTTTCGTGCTGCGATCCATGAGATCACCAGCTCAACATGATGTTCGCATTGTCCTCATCCCGCAAGCCGTGACCTCTCCCCACTTTCGCACTTGACCCCCGCCTGCGCGGGCTGTTCAATCGTGGCAAATCAAAACCCATTGCCCGGAGAGACAACCCGCCATGCTCGCAACCTCATACCGCACCGCCTATAACGAAGACCACGAGGCCTTCCGCGACACCGTGCGCAAGGTCTTCGCCGAACATCTGACCCCGCACATGGAGGAGCACGAGGCCAACGGCATCGTCCCGCGCGATGTGTGGAAGAAAATGGGTGACGCCGGGATGCTGTGCATGACGGTGAAGGAAGAAAACGGCGGCCTCGGCCTCGATTTCGGCTTCAACTGCGTGCTGACTGAGGAGCTGAGCTACCTCGGATCATCCGCCGGCTTCACGCTCCAGAACGACATCACTGCGAACTATTTCGAGCGTCTCGGCAACGACGAACAGCGCGCCAAGTACCTCCCCGGCATGGTCAGCGGCGACATCATCACCGCGATCGCCATGACCGAGCCGGGCGCGGGCTCCGACCTTCAGGGCATTCGCACCACCGCCAAGAAGGACGGCAACCACCTCGTCATCAACGGCTCGAAAACCTACATCACCAATGGCCAGAACGCCGATTGCGTGATCGTGGTGGCCAAGACCGATCCCGAGCTGGGATCGAAGGGCATCAGCCTCGTGCTGGTCGACGCCGACACCCCCGGCTTCGAGCGCGGGCGCAATCTCGACAAGATCGGCCAGCACGCTGCCGATACCTCTGAGCTGTTCTTCAACGATTGCCGCGTGCCGATGACCAATATCCTCGGCGCGGAGGGCATGGGGTTTGTGCACTTGATGGAGGAGCTGCCGCAGGAACGCCTCGGCATCGCGGTCGGCGCGCAGGCGGCAGCGCAGCGGGCGTTCGACGAGGCGGTGACATTCACCAAGGACCGCAAGGCTTTCGGCAAGACCGTGTTCGAATTCCAGAACACCAAGTTCACCCTCGCCGACCTCAAGGCCAAGCTGCAGGTGGGCTGGGCGCATCTCGACTGGGCGATCAAGAAGCATCTCGCAGGCGAGCTCACCACGGCCGAGGCGAGCGCGGCCAAGCTGTGGCACACCGACCTGCAATGGGAACTGTGCGACGCGTCGCTGCAACTCCACGGCGGTGCAGGCTACATGAACGAATACGCCATCGCCCGCCTGTGGCGCGACGCGCGCGTGACGCGGATTTTTGGCGGGACGAATGAGATCATGAAGGAAGTGATCTCGCGCTCGATCTGAGGGAGTATCTGACATGACCGACCCCCTCGACTTTACCGGCAAGCGCGTCCTCGTCATCGGCGGGTCGAGCGGGATCGGGAACGGCATTGCCCACGGGTTCCGGGGGCGGGGCGCGAGCGTCACGGTCACCGGGACGCGGCCCGATTTCGGCGACTACCTTGAAGCCGAGGACGCTGATTTCACGGGGCTCGATTACCGCCAGCTCGATCTGACGGATCGCGATGCGGCTGACCGGCTGGCGGCAGAATTGGGCCCGGTCCATGTGCTCGTCCTCTCCCAAGGCACCGTGCGTTACGGGCGGCAGGAGTTCACCCGCGCGGGCTGGGATGCGGTGGTCGATATCAATCTCAACTCGGTGATGGACGCCGCACGCGCCTTCCACCCGGCGCTGGCTACCGCCAAGGGCGCGATTATCATAATCTCCAGCGTCGCCGCGTTCAAATCGACCATCGGCACGCCCGCCTATGCCGCCTCCAAGGCGGGCGCGGCTAGCCTGACCAAGACGCTGGGCGAGGCCTGGGCGCGGGATGGCATCCGGGTCAACGGCATCGCGCCGGGGCTGGTGCCGACCAAGCTGACGAGCGTGACCACCGACAACCCCGAGCGCCTCGAAGCCAGCCTCAAGGCGATCCCGCTGCGCCGCATGGGCACGCCCGAGGACATGGCGGGCGCCGCGCTGTTCCTCGCCTCGCCCTTGAGCGCCTACATCACCGGGCAAACGCTGGTGGTGGACGGGGGGCTGACGCTGGGCTGATGCGCAAAAGCTGGCCGCGACGTTATCAGCACGGGCAATTCGGTATGGCCTCTTTCCTACACGCAGCGGCCGGGTGCAGGGTCGTGGAGATTGCACTACGGTCAAAGTCACAGCGGGAAGCAGGGGGGGGGCTGTTATGCCAATCTGTCAACTTCGATTTCTGGCCTAATATACCAATATAATCAATGTTTTGAAAGAAAATCTGCCGCTTGACACCCTGTCAACTTCGTCAACTTTGACGGCAACAATATTTCACAATTCGCCATTCAGAGGTAAACCATGCAATTCACCCGCCTTGGCAAATCCGGCCTCACCGTCTCGCGCCTGTGCCTTGGCTGCATGTCCTATGGCGATACCTCCAAAGGCTGGCACGGCGACTGGCTGCTGGGCGAAGATGCCGCACGCCCGTTCTTCCGCGAGGCGCTGGAGGCAGGGATCAACTTCTTCGACACGGCCAATATCTATTCGGGCGGCACCTCCGAGGAGATCACCGGCAAGCTCCTCAAGGAAATGGCGCGGCGTGACGAGATCGTGGTCGCCACCAAGGCCTTTGGGGTGTGGCGCAATGCGCCCAATTGCGGCGGGCTGTCGCGCAAGGCGCTCTTCGCGGCGATCGACGACTCTCTGACGCGCCTGGGAATGGATTACGTCGATCTGTTCCAGATCCACCGCTGGGACGATGTGACCCCCATCGCGGAGACGATGGAGGCGCTGCACGACATCGTGAAGGCGGGCAAGGCGCGCTATATCGGCGCGTCCTCGATGTATGCGTGGCAGTTCGCCAAGGCGCAGGAGGTGGCACGGGCGAATGGCTGGACGCGGTTCATTTCCATGCAGAACCAGCTCAACCTGCTCTACCGCGAGGAGGAGCGCGAGATGTTGCCGCTGTGTGCCGATCAGGGTGTCGGCGTGATCCCGTGGAGCCCGCTCGCGCGTGGGCGGCTGACCCGGCCTTTCGGTGAAACCACGGTACGCAGCGAGACCGACGTGGTCGGCAAGGCGCTCTACAAGGCGGAGGATGCGGCGGATCGCGCGGTGATCGACGCGCTCGCCGATCTCGCCGCCCGGCGCGGCCTGCCGATGGCGAGCCTTGGATTGGCGTGGCATTTCACCAAGCCGCAAGTCGCCGCCCCGATTATCGGCGCGACCAAGCCGCAGCATATTGCCGACGCGGTAGCCGCGCTCGATATCGTGCTGTCGGCGGAGGACATCGCGGCGCTCGAAGCGCCCTATCGGCCCAAGTTCCCGACCGGGATGGGGATGCCGATGCCCGCAATGGACAAGGTTTCTGTGCTCGGCGGGTGATTGCGGAGCGATTGTTACATACAACTGAAATCCAGTCACAAACGCGTCACACACCTGCGCCACTCCGGTATCAAACCGGGGCTGACAGAACATGGATGTCGTCAATATCTTCCTGACAGGCGAACTGGGCGAAAGCCTGGAGGATTTCGTCCATGATCAGCGGCGTTTCACTTTCGACCGGCTCGGCCCGGAAGGCCCGCGGCGGCTGGTTGAGGGGCCGATGTGGGCCTTTGTCGACTGGGTCATGCCCGAACTGGCCGGGCTGGAGCTGTGCCGCCGCCTGCGCGCCGATTCGCGGACGGCTGATGCGCATGTGACGATGGTGCTGGAAGAAGACGATGCCGAGGATCGCCGCCGCGCACTGCGAGCCGGAGCGGATGATTATGTGATCGGGCCTTTGACGCGAACCGCGGTGCTAGACCGGGTGCTGGCACTGCAATCGCGCGGGGCGGAGCGCAATGCCACCCGGCGGTTCGAACTCGGCGCGCTGACGATCGACATGGCGGCGCTTCAGGCGCGCTGGGACGAGACGCCCATCGTGCTGCGGCCCAACGAGTTTCGCCTGCTGCGCTTCCTCGCCGAAAACCCAAATCGGGTTCTGACCCGTGAGGACCTGATCAGCGGCCTCGGCAAGCGCGAACCGCCGATTGACGAGCGGACGGTGGATGTCTGGATCGGCCGGCTGCGGCGCGCGATCAAATCGGCCGGAGGCGGCAACCCGCTGCGCACGGTGCGGTCGCTGGGGTATGTGTTCGATTTGGGGTGAGGATGGAAATTGCCTCGTCACCCCGTGTGAAGCACGGGGTGACGGGTGTGGTAGAGGCCGAAGCCTCTACCCGATCATCAGAACTCCGCCTTCACCCCGATGGCGAAGCTGGTGCCCACGTCGAAGGTGTTCAGCTCGGCGCGGTTGCCGTTCACTTCCTGGAACTCGAAATTGTCGCGCCCGAAGATGTTGCGTGCCTCCAGCGACAATTCGAGCGGCAAACCGCCCAGCTTGATCTCCGACCGCGCCACGACGTCGACCGTCAGGCCCGGGTCTTCCACCACATCGGGCAGTGCCCCACCGCGCAGGGTCACACGTTCGCTCGCATAGTTGAACAACACGGTGAACTGCTGGACCTTGTCGAGGTCCTCGATGCCGAGCGACAGGTTGGCGACGTGATCGGACTGGCCGACCAGCGGCGAGCCATCATCGAACAGCTGGCTTGCCAGCTGGCCGGTTGCGCCGGGGATCGGGGCCAGATCGGTCGCGCCCACCGAAATGGTCGACTGGGTGTAGGTGTAGTTGGCAATGATCAGGAACTGCTTGGTTTCGAAGAACCCGCCCCAATCGGCCAGATCAATGCCGTATGAGGCATCGAGCTCGGCCCCGTAAAGCTCGGCTGAGGGAGCATTGGCATAGCTCGTCTCGATGATGCCCGGCGCGGTGATCAGGAAGTTCTCGATCGGGTTGTCGATCTTCTTGTAGAACCCGGCGAGGCTTACCTTCTTCGGGCCGCCCATGTAATATTCGGCGCGCGCTTCGACGTTGATCAGCTCGCTGTCCTGCAGGAACGGGTTGCCGCGGAAACGGCGGTTGCTCTCGGGATCGAAATAGGTCTGTTCGACCAACTCGCGGAACTGCGGGCGGGCGATGGTCTGCGAGGCTGAGAGCCGCAGCTGGAGATCGTCGATCGCTTCCCAGGTGATTGTGGCAGACGGCAGGAAATAGTCGTTGGCGATCCGCGTCGGATTGGCAAGATTGCCGCCGCCGAAGGTGAGATCGGGTGCCGCGACCTGAAGCCCGTCTTCATAACGCACGCCCGCCTCGATATTCACACGATCGGTCGGGCGGAAGCGCGCCAGACCGTAGCCTGCATGGGTCGTCAGCGCCGCATTGAACACCGGGAAGGGCGTCGGATCGGACACGGTGACGTTGAAGAACGGCGTGCCATCGGGGAATTCCGCCAGCACCGCCCCGTTGATGATGTCACCCGGACGGCGCAGGCCCAAGGCTCGCAGCGCGGTGTTGAGTTCCGCCGAGGAGCCGAGCAGCGGGCGGATGATGAAGGACAGCGAGCGGCGGGTGGTGTCCGAATAGGCATAGCCCGCGGTCAGCGACAGGGTGTCGGAGACTTCGAAGGTCACGTCCGCACCGCCGAACCACAGTTCTTCGGTGAGGTCTTCGAAACCGACCTGAATTCGCTCGGTCCCGCCGACCTGCGCGCCGACATCGACCACGAATTTGTCACCGAACGGATCGCCGGGGATGTTGGTGCGGATGTAAGGGACGATGGCGTTGTAGGGTGCCTCGCGGTCCGTGCGGGCATAGCCGCCGCGCAAATCGAGCTCGAAGGCGTCGAAGTTGAATTCGGCAACGATCTGCGAATCCATCAGCTGGCGTTCGAACCAGCCGGTCTGCTGGGTCTGGAAGTCGAACGGGCGAGCAACGTCAGTGAAGCTGTCAGTGCCGGTCGCCAGCCGCGCGGTCTTGAGGGTGTCGCGGATATAAAGGTTGGTCCAGCGGATGGTGTGCTCGCCGATGTCAAGCCCGATGCCGATGAGGCCGTTCACCAGCACCTTGTTATCGGTGATGAAGTTGCGCGAATCGAACAGGATCTGGCCCGCTTCGGCATCGCCGAACTGCTGGCTGGTAACATTGCGATTGCGCCAGGTGTTGGTGATCCCGGCGGTCGCGATCAGGCCGAGGTAGTTGCCATCACCCACCTCGAACGACGCGCCGCCGGTGATGTTGGCGCTGAAGTTGATCGGCAGCTCGTCATTCTTTTGCAGCGTGACGAGATTGAGCGGCATGATCTGCCCGGCCAGCTGGCGCTGCACGTCGATTGGCGCATCGTTGATGCGGGTGCCGCTGGCGATCAGGCCTTGCAGTGCGGTCGGGAAATCGCGGTTGCCGTTGTCGAAGCCGAAGGTGTCCCAGCGGCTGCCGAAATAGGTCAGGCCGTTCTGGAAGGTCGTCTCGGTATCGCCGCTACCCGTAAAGCCGATGGTGAGGAAGTCCTCGGTCGGGATCGCTTTGGTGGTGAGGTTGATCACACCGCCGCCGAACTCGCCCGGGAAGTTGGCCGAATAGGTCTTCTGCACGAGGCTCGACGCGATCACGCTGGTCGGGAAGATGTCGAGCGGGACGACGCGGCTCAAAGGCTCGGGGCTGGGGAGCGGCAGGCCGTTCAGCAGCGCGAGCGAGTAACGATCGCCCAGACCGCGCACAAAGACGCGGCCATTGCCGACCAGCGACAGGCCGCTCACCCGCGCCAGCGCGCCGGCGATGTCGCCTTCGCCAGTACGGGCGATATCGGCCTCGCTCAGCACGCTGAGCACCTGGCCTGAGTTACGCGCCGGATCGCGGTTGCGCCGTCCGGTGACAATAATCCCGCCGCCCGGAACCGAGATATCGGTTTCTTGCAAATCCTCAGCCGGAGGCTCGCCCTCCACCTCTTCGGTGAGCGGGTCCTGCGCCGCTTCCTCTTCTTGCGGCACATCCTGCGCGTGCAGAACAGACGGCAAGGTGAGCGACGTGGTGAGAAGCAGCAGCCCTGCCAGGCGCGTGCCGGTCGACATAGGTGAGGACCCCCTCATGAAATGGTCAGTCTGTATGTGAAAATGGGGGAGGCGCGGCGATGAAGCTGCGTCTCCCCCGAACGTGTCATTTTCGCCGCTTAGGCCGGGTAGACCGGCAGCGAAGTGCAGTTGCCAGTGGCGCTGCCGAAGTTCTGGATCGACGAGTTGCAGGTCCAGTTGCCGAAGATGGTGGTCAGCGCCGCGCCGTTCTGGATCGCGCCCACGAAGGTGCGGGTCGGGAAGAAGGTCAAACGGCTGTTGGCGTTGAAGGCCGTCCGCCCGGTTTCGCCGGTGCCGTTGACCACGCCGTTGGTGAGCGTGATCGCGAAGGCGAGGTTGTTGTTCGTGCCAGCATTGATGCGGGCCGCCACATCGGCATTGGTGTTGCCGCCGCCGCCGCGGATCGGATCAGTCGCCGGGCAATCGCCCACCACCGAATCCACGCCGATGATCGCAGCGAGCGTGGTGGGCTCGTCGATCTGGAAGCAGTGGTTGGTGCCAGCATTGATAACGCCGTTGGTGAGGCCGAGCGCCGCACCGCCGCGCGCTTGGACAACCTGCGGCGCGCCGTCACGCATCACGAAGGTGAAGTTGTTCACCTGGAAGCGGGTCTGCGGGATCGCATTCGACGGCGTACGGTCAGCGACGTTGGGCGAGTCGAGTTCGATCGCGCGGTCACCCGTGGTCGAACGCTGCACCGCGATCACGGTGTCGAGGTTGACGATCGCGCCGGTGTCGACATCGAGCGAGTCGTCCGACGCGCCGATGATCGCAAAGTTGCGGGCGTTGAAGCCGCCGCCGAAGAATTCGACCCCGTCATCCGAACTGTTGAACGAGACGAGGTTCTCGATCACCGTGCCCGAGCCTGCGCCGCCGGTGGTGAGCGACTGAAGCTCGTTGTTCGGCGCGAGTTCGAAGCCCGAGAAGCGGATCTGGTTGAACCGGAATGAGCCCGAACTGTCGGCTGCGTTAGCGCCGCCGAACGGGGTGGCAACCGCTGCGCCTTCCAATCGGCCTTCGCAGGTCGCGTTGGCCGTCGGGTTGGCGGCGGTGTTGAACACGCCGGTCGAGCAATCCGAAATCGGCGCGCGGCCGAGCAGCACGACGCCGCCCCACTGCTGCTGATCATTGTCGCTGGCGAGGCCCTGAATGTTATCGCGGCTGGTCCAGATAATCGGGCGATCAGCGGTGCCGTTCGACTGGATTGCGTTTCCGCGGTTCACGACAAGGTAGGAATCTTGCTGGCCGAACAAGACCACGCCCGGTTCAACCGTCAGCGTGACCGTGGTGCCGGTGCTAGCAAAGCCGCGGTCAGCGCCGACTTCGACGCGGCCGGGGATCTGATAGACAAGGCCGCGGATGAAGCGGAGCGTGTCCGAACTGGTGAAGCGGGCAGGCAGCTGGCAGACGCGGTAGGTGCCGGTCGGGCCGGACAGCGTGCCAGCATCGGTCAGGCCGCCAGCCGTGGTGATGGTCGGGCAGCCAGCCGCCGGTGTGACGAGCGCCTGAGTCGGGGTCGGCGTCGGAGTCGGGGTGGGCGTCGGGGCGGGGTTGTTGATGATGATGTCGCCGCTGGTGCCCGGCGAGACGATTTCATCAGCGCCGCAACCAGCCAGAGCGACCAGGCTGCAACCCATGATCAGAGTGCGTTGAAAGTTTTTCACAGCGAGCGGTCCCCTCTTGAGCCGAGAATCGAGTTAGGCGCGAAGTTTGTTGCGCTGGGGGCTCGCTAGGGGGCGGGCATGACAGAATTCTTGCATCATGACAGACGTGTGTCAGTTGAGCGATTATGACCGAAGAAAGACAAAGATGACAAAGCCGCGCGAAGGGCGGCTGGATACGGCGCGCAAGATCGTAACATTAAAAACACGCAAAATCAGAGATATGGTGGCTTAAATTACAAATAAATTACAATGTTTCAGTTTTGTTGCATCGGCACTGCAAGTGAGTCATCTTCTGCGTCGTCCACACAGGAGCCATGCCGATGTCCTTTACCGCTTTCGCACTCGCGCTGTTTGCTGCGACCCCGCTGGCAGGGGCCCCTGCCGCTCATCTCAAGGATCCCGAACTGGCGGTGCAGCCGCTCGCCGCCGGCCGTGCGGAACACGCGCTGGCGACGCTCCAGAAAGCGAGCGCGGCCGATCCGCATGACGCCGCTGTGCTGATCAATCTTGGTATCGCCTATGCGCTGGCGGGGGACGATGTGAAGGCACGGGGCGCGTTTGAAGCGGCGCTGGCCTGTCACGAGGTGGTCGAACTCGACACCGCCGATGGCACCGCCACCGATTCGCGCCGCCTGGCCCGCAAGGCGATCAAGATGCTCGAGCGCGGCGAGTTCCGTGCGCCCGCGATGCGCGGCGAACAGTTGACCCTTCGCGACTGATTGCGACGCGGCCCTCGGGTCGCACTGAGGCCGCAAACGGGCGGGCTGCGGGGGAGCAGCTCGCCCGGTTTGCTGTCCGCACCGGAGGCTGGCAGCGGGGCTTTCGCAAGACTGTCACCTGCGTGTCATTTAGGATAGACAAAGGGAGACATTCTGGAGGGCCGAGACATGATTCTCGCCGCGGCTTGCCGCGTCATGATTGGTACTGCTGCACTCGGGCTTGCCACCCAGGCGCAGGCAGACGTGCTCGAACTGGGTGCTGACGGCGCGCGCTGGGTGGCAGGGCCGCTTGCGGGCCAATCTTTCGCCACGCCTGCTGCGGTCGATCCCGAGGCCGCGCCTTCCGTGCCGCTCAGCGCAGCAGACGTCGACTTTGCCGAGGCTCCGTCGATCCCCGAACACGCCATCGCCGATCCTATGCGCCATGCCGCCGGGATTCCGCTCCGCTATCACGCCAAGATCCTCGAACTCGCCGCCCGGTTCGACCTGTCGCCGAGCCTGCTTGAAGCGCTGGTTTGGCAGGAGAGCCGCTGGAACGAGAACGCGGTCTCGCCCGTCGGCGCACAGGGGCTCGCCCAGCTGATGCCGGGCACCGCGCGCTATCTCGGAGTGAACCCGCGCGATCCCTTCGCCAATCTTGAAGGCGGGGCACGGTATCTGCGCGAACAGCTCGACCGGTTTGACGGCGATCTGGAAAAGGCGCTCGCGGCCTATAACGCCGGGCCGGGCCGGGTCGAACGCGCCGGGGGTATCCCCAATATCCGTGAGACAAAGCAATATGTTGCCGCCATCATGGGGCGGCTCGCCAACCATTCGCGCATCGCCGGCCAGTGACCGGCGGCGTTCAAACCATATGAAAGAATGACCGAGAAATGATGTCGCTGTTCCGCCTTCCTGCCCGTTTTGCTGCTGCCCTCGCACTGGTGCTCACGCCGAGCGTCGCCTTTGCGCAAACTGCCGATCCGGCCGGCTCCGGCCCGATCAACAATGCGCTGCTGTGGTTGCAAGGCACGTTGCTCGGCACTGTGGCGACCACAATTGCGGTGATGGCGGTGGCCGCAATCGGCTTCATGATGCTAACCGGCCGGATGAACTGGCGCTTCGGCGCGACGGTGATCATCGGCGTGTTCATCTTGTTCGGCGCGACCACCATCGTCGCCGGCATCCAGTCGGCCGCGGGGTAAGCGTCCGTGAGCGAGCTCATCCGCAACCCGGTGCACCGCGCGCTCACCCGGCCGCAGATGTTTGCGGGTGTGACGATGAACTTTTTCATCATCAACCTGATGGTGACGACGATCGCCTTCCTGATCCTTAAAAGCTGGTGGATTCTGCCGGTGCCGATGGTGATGCACGTCATCGGCTATTTCGCTTCGCTGCGCGAACCGCGCGTTTTCGACCTGTGGATCACCAAGGTTTCGAAGTGCCCGCGCGTGCCCAATTTCAAGCGCTGGGGATGCAATTCCTATGCGCCTTAAGGACGCCATCTCATGGTGAAATGGATCGGAGCCGCCGCGTGGAGCGCGAAGGAAGCCCGCGTCGGCGACCGCCTGCCCTATGCGCGCCTCGTCGACGAGAACACCGTGCTGCTGCGCGATGGCGCGGTGATGAGCGCGATTCAGGTGCCCGGCCTGCTATTCGAAACCGAGGATTCTGACGCCCTGAACGCTCACGCCGCCACGCGTGAGGTGATGCTGCGGAGCACGCTCGATGCGCGGTTCGTAATGTATCACCATGTCATTCGCCGCCGGGTGGAAGTGGAGCTGGAGGCTGAATTTCCCGACGCCCTGTCGCGCCATATCGATGCGCGCTGGAAGCAGCGGCTGGCGGGCGGATCGCTGTTCATCAATGACCAGTTCGTCACCCTGATCCGCCGCCCCGCGCGCGGCAAGACCGGTCTCCCGGAGCGCGTCTCCAAGTTCTTCTCCCGGCAGGGCCAGGACGAGCCTGAGGCCGATCCCAAGGACGTCCGCAGCCTCAAGGCCGCGATCACCGGCCTCGTCGCCTCGCTCCAGAATTACGGCGCGGCGGTGCTGGGCGATTACCAGTCGCCGAGCAGCAGCGATGGCACCAACTCCGAAATGCTGGAGCTGCTCTCGGCGCTCTACAATGGCGAGATGCGCCCGGTGCGCCGGCCTTCGCCGGAAACCGACATCGGCCACATGCTCCCCTATCGCCGCGCCAGCTTCGGGCTTGATGCGATGGAGTTGCGCGGGAGCGCCGCCCCCGATTTCGCCGCGATCCTCGGGCTGAAGGACTACCCCGAGGCGACCTCGCCCGGCCTGCTCGACAACCTCCTGCGCCTGCCGTTCGAGATGGTGGTGACCGAAAGCTACGCCCCCAACGAGCGCACCACTGCCAAGGAACGCATCGACCTTGCCTTGCGCCGCTCGCGCTCTGTGGACGAAGAGGCCGCTGCCGAACGGGCCGACATGCTGGCCGCGCGTGACGCGCTGGGCAATGGGGCGGTGGGCTTTGGCGATCATCACTTGACTGTGCTGGTGCGCGAGACGACGCTCCCCCGCCTCGATGACGCCATGGCGTCCTGCGCCGCTGCGCTGGCCGACACCGGCGCGATCGCAGTACGCGAGGACACCAATCTCGAGCCCGCCTTCTGGGCGCAGTTCCCCGGCAACGAGGAATACATCGTCCGCCGCGCGTTGATCTCCTCAGCCAATATGGCGGGCTTCGGCAGCTTCCACGGTTTTGCGCTGGGGCAGGCGAGCGGCAACCACTGGGGCGATGCGGTGACGCTGCTGGAAACCACCAGCGCCACGCCGTTCTTCTTCAACTTCCACCACGGCGATCTGGGAAATTTCAGCGTCATCGGCCCGTCGGGTTCGGGGAAGACCGTGGTGATGAATTTCCTCGCCGCGCAGGCGCAGAAGTTCCGCCCCCGCACCATCCTGTTCGACAAGGATCGCGGGGCGGAGCTGTTCATTCGCGGGATCGGCGGGCGGTACAGCCGCATTGCGCCGGGCGATCCCACCGGGTTCAACCCGCTGTCGCTCCCTGATAGCCCCGCCAACCGCGCCTTCCTGCGGGATTGGCTCGCCGTGCTGCTCAATGCCGAGGGGCCGGAGGAAGACTCCACCATCAGCGCCGCAGTCGATGCGACCTATGGCAATGACCCGAGCCTGCGCCGACTGCGCCACTTCAAGGAATTGCTGGCTGGCGCCCGCCGCCCGACGCCGGGCGATCTGGCCGACCGGCTGGCGGCCTGGATCGGCTCGCCGAGCGGGGATGGCGGCGAGCACGCTTGGCTGTTCGATAATGAACGGGACCGGCTCGACCTGAGCGAGCGTGTGCTCGGCTTCGACATGACCGCGCTGCTCGAAAACCCGCGCCTGCGCACGCCGACGATGATGTATCTGTTCCACCGCATCGATGAGCGGCTGGACGGGCAGCCGACCATGATCCTGATCGATGAAGGCTGGAAGGCGCTGGACGACGAGGTCTTCGCCGCGCGCATCCGTGATTGGCTCAAGACCTTGCGCAAACGCAACGCGCTGGTCGGGTTTGCGACGCAGTCGGCGCGCGATGCGCTCGACAGCCGGATTTCCACCGCGCTGGTCGAGCAGACTGCGACGATGGTGTTCATGCCGAACTCGCGCGCTCGCCCTGAGGATTACTGTGACGGCTTCGGCCTGACCGATCACGAATTCGCCCTGATCCGCTCGCTGCCCGCGCACAGCCGGTGCTTCCTTGTGCGCCAGCCCGATGCGAGCGTGGTGGTGCGGCTCGACCTCTCCGGCTCGCCGGAAGTGCTGACGATCCTTTCGGGCCGCGAAAGCGCAGTGCGGCGGCTCGATCTGCTGCGCGAAGCTGTGGGCGATGCGCCGTCGGCGTGGTTCCCGGCGCTCACCGGACGGGCGTGGCCTGATGGTGAAGTCGATCAGGACGGCCAGCCCATGTGGCAGGCAGCCGAATGACAACCACCTGCGATCTTGCCGCCCAGTCGATGGGCACCGGCGTCTCCGCCGCGCTCAGCGCGGTCGATTGCATTGCTGCCACAGTCTCGGAACAGGCCTTCAACCGCCTATTCGGGACCGAGGGGCAATTGGCCTTCGCCTTGACGCTGTTGCTGGGGCTGTATGTTGCCTTCTTCGGCATCTCGTTGATGCTTGGTCGGTCGAACCTGTCGGTGCGTGCGCTGCTGCCACGGATGATGACGTTGGGGCTGGTGCTGACATTCGCGACCAGTTTCGTTGCCTTCTCGACGATCTTCTACAACATCTTCATCGGCGGGCCGGACCAGATCGCGGGCATCCTCACCGGCACGCAGGGCGAAAGCGCGACCGCCGTGTTCGCGCAGAAGCTCGACGTGGTGTTCATGGCGATCCAGCAGGCGAGCGGGGATACCAAGGATATTGCCGCTTTTTCGCCGCCGGGCATGATGTGGATGGGCGCGATGCTGCTGCTGCTCGGGACGGTGGGCTTGCTGGTGACGGCGCGGATCGCGCTGGCGCTGTTGCTCGCGGTGGGGCCGATCTTCGTGGTGCTGGCCCTGTTCGAAGGCACGCGCGAATTGTTCACCGGCTGGCTCAAGGGGCTGACGATGATGGCGCTCGCCCCGCTGTTTGCGGTGCTGGGCGGGTCGATCATGTTAGAGCTGGCCGTGCCGGTGCTCGCTGCATTGGTGGCGGTGCCGGGGCAGATCGACCAGCAGGCGGCGATGGCGTTCTTCGTGGTCGGCGCGGTGCACATGGCGCTGATGCTGCTATCGCTCAAGGTCGCCTCGAGCATGGTGGCAGGCTGGCAGGTGTTTGGCCTGGTGCCGGATAAAGAGCACAGCCGCAGCAATGACGGCCCGCGCTCCGTGCCGGTACCGCAGCCGGTCGGCTCGGTGCCGCGCAACACCAACGTCGCTCCGCCTAGCCCCGGTTTAGCCCAGCGCAGAGTAGACCTTGGCCCTCTCCAGACAGTGGCAGCTGCCAACGATTCCGGGCCTGCGGGCACTGTGGCCCGCGAGACCCGTGTCTATGCGACGGGCGGCGGAGGCGGGCAGGTGGTGCCCTTGAACCCCGCCACCTCGCGCACCCGCGGCATCGGCAACCGTTTCCGTTCGGCCTCGTCCGCCAAGCCTGTGCCCGCGCCGAAAGCCCCCCCTCCGGAGACCTATCAATGACCCGCGCCGTGCTCCTCGCGAGCCTCGCTCTCTGCCTTGCCCTGAGCCCTTCTGAGCCTGTTGCAGCGCAGGACAACCGTTTGCAAACACGCGTCTATGACGAGAATGTCGTGGTGCGGATCGATGGCAAGGTGAAGGTCCAGACCACCATCAAGTTCGCGCCCGACGAGGTGATCGAGAATGTCGCGATCGGCGATTCCGCCGCGTGGCAGGTGCAGCCGAACAAGGCGCAGTCGATCCTGTTCGTCAAGCCGCTCGAAACCGACGCGCGCACCAATATGACGGTGGTGACGGACAAGCGCACCTACCTGTTCGATCTGATTGCGTCCCCACGAAATTCAGCGCTTTACGTGCTGCAATTCCGCTATCCTGAACTGGAAAAGGCGGCCGAGGAAGCACGTCTTGCCGCCATCGCCGAAGCCGAGGCGCAGGCCATGCGTGCGCTTGAGGCTCCGGCGGAGGTGGCGGCTGCGGCAGACCCCTATTCGGTGAGCGATCCGGCCAATCTCAACTTCGCCTGGGCCAGTGCCGGTGCGCGCGAACTGTTGCCGTCACGCGCCTATGACAATGGCAATGCGGTGTTTCTGACCTGGCCGCAGGGCGTTGCGATTCCGGCGATCCTCGTGACCAATGCGGCGGGTGACGAAGGGCCGGTCAATTACACCGTGCGCGGCGATACGCTGGTAGTGGATGGGGTACCGCCGCAGATCACCTTGCGCTCCGGCCGCGACACCGCGACGCTCACCAATACCGACCCCACGTCGCTCTCGGCCCGCCAAGCGGGGCTGACTGCGCCGCGCAACAAGGGGTCGTGATCATGTTCATTGCCATTGAATTCGCCAAGGAGAGCATCTGATGCGTCTGGCCATGCGTTTGCCGCCCAAGAAGGGCGATGGCTCAACCGGCGAGAGCGGTGATCCGCGCGAGCGGGAATCGGCGGAGATCATCGATCTCGCCAGCCGCGCCGCCTTTCCTGCTGTCACCGACCGCAAGGCCAAGGGCGACGGCTTCCAGATGGCTGCCGGAGTCGCGGTCGTCGGCCTGCTGGGCGCTGTCACCTTCTGGGCAATGAATTCGGCGCGCACGCCTGACCCGCAGGGGATCGGCAACCCCGCCGTTGCTCCGCCGCAGGCTCCCGCGCCTGCCGCAGTGCCGCCGATGGGTAATCCCGCGCAGCAGCCCGGTGCCGTGCCAGTGGCACCGCAAGGCGATCCTGCGCCGATGCCGGTGCTCGCCAATAATCCCTCGATCATGCCCGGCATGGCGGTCAATCCCTATGCCACCCCGCAGCTGGTGTTCGATGCGAGCCGTGCCGCAGGAAGCGGGCGCCTTGCCGAAGCGCCGCTGGGCGTTCCGGCAGCCGGTACGGCAGGCAACGTGGCCGGAACCGGCGGTGCCGCAGCTTTCGCAGGCCAGATCGGCGGCGTTGGCGGCGGGCCCGCACAGGCGCGGGCGATGACCAATCCATCGACAACCGTGACCGAGGGCACGCTGATCCCAGCCGTGCTCGAAACTGCGATCAACACCGACGTGCCGGGCTATGTTCGTGCGGTGGTGAGTCAGGATATCCGCAGCTTCGATGGCAAGCGCGTGCTTGTCCCGCGTTCGTCGCGCCTGATCGGGCAGTATCAGGCGGGCGTCGAACAGGGCCAGCGGCGCGCCTATGTGATCTGGACACGGCTGATCCGGCCTGACGGCGTCTCGGTCAATATCGCATCCCCCGCGATCGGGTTTGACGGGACGACCGGGCTTGAGGGTGACGTCAACAGCCACTTCCTCAAGCGCTTCGGCTCGGGTCTGCTCCTGTCGGTGGTCGGCGGTTTGGGCGCGCTGGCAACTGGCGGCGTGGGCGGCGTGATCGTCGCGGGCGGCGCGCAAAGTGCGGCCAATTCGGCCGTACAGTCGCAGGGGCAGATCAGCCCGACGATCAGGGTGCGCGCCGGGGAGCCGATCAAGGTCTACACCGCGCGCGATCTTGATTTCAGCATGGTCGGTAACTGACAGCATGAGCGCGGATATCCACCGGCTCGGCATGGGGGAGGGCGATGCCCAAGCCGAGGGGGCGGTGCCGCTATCGGCCGAACGCAGCGTCTATCTTGACGCCTATCTCGCGCCGTTCCGCCGCTGGCTTGACCGTGACACCGTGACCGAAATCATGGTCAACCGCCCGGGCGAGGTGTGGATCGAGGATGCCGCCAGCCCGGGAATGCAGCGGATCGACACCCCGGAGATTGACGACCGGCTGGTCCAGCGCCTCGCTGAACAGGTCGCGCGGGTTTCGCACCAAGGGATCAACCGCGAACATCCCTTGCTGGGCGCGACCCTGCCTGATGGTGCACGTGTGCAGTTCTGCGGGCCACCCGCCAGTCGCAAGCATTGGGTCATGGCGATCCGCCGCCACCGCCGACTCGATCTGCCGCTCGACGCCTATGACACCGGGCCGCTCGCAGGCGAAATGCAGTTCGATCTGCCCGATCCGCAAAGCCAGCCTATCGCCTTCCTGCGCGCTGCCATCCGTGCGCGGCGCACGATCCTGATTTCAGGCGGCACCAGCACCGGCAAGACCACCTTCCTCAACGCCATGCTCGGCGAAATCCCGGCGCAAGAGCGTGTGGTGCTGGTCGAGGATACGCCCGAATTGAAGTTCCCCGGCGACAACGCGGTCGGCCTCGTCGCAGTCAAGGGCGAGCTGGGGGAGGCCAAGGTTACCGCCAACGAGTTGCTGCAAGCCGCCCTGCGCCTAAGGCCCGACCGTATCGTGCTGGGCGAATTGCGCGGCGCGGAGAGCGTCAGCTTCCTGCGCGCAATCAACACCGGCCATCCGGGCAGCTTCTCGACCATCCACGCCAACTCCCTGCGCGGCGCGCTCGAACAGCTTTCGTTGATGGTGATGCAGACCGGTATCGGCCTTACCCGCAGCGACACCATTGCCTATGCCGCCAGCGTGATCGACGTGATCGTCCAGCTGGGCCGCGACGCGAATGGTAAGCGCGGCATCACCCAAATCGCCGAGAGCCGCGAACTGGTGTGAAGCGCCAATGCCAATGACATTGGTGTGACAAGCCCATCTTCCTGATTTACACCGCTGGGCCGAGCGAACACATGCGCTGGGCAAGCGCCGCGTCCCATGAACCGGCGCAGGGCAGAACAGGATAGCGATGAGCACGTCACCGATAGGCAACGCGGATGTTTCCGCAGGCGCGGCCCCCATGCAGATGGCTGAGCTGGCTCATGACGAATCCCCCTATTTCAACCGCGAGCTGTCATGGCTTCAATTTAACCAGCGCGTGCTGGCCGAGGCTTGCAATCCAGCCTACCCGCTGCTCGAACGGCTGCGGTTCCTGTCAATTTCGGGCAGCAATCTCGATGAATTCATGATGATCCGCGTCGCCGGGCTGGTGGGTCAGGTGCAGCGCGGCATGGCGATCCCCTCAATCGACGGGCGCAGCCCCTCGCAGCAATTGGCCGCAATCCGTGAGAAGCTGGCCGAACTCAGCGCCATGCAGCAGACGATCTGGCGCTCGGTGCAAGAAGGGCTGGCAGGCGCGGATATCCACATCGCCGACGAACAGCGCGTCAGCCCGGCCGCGCACAAGTGGCTGAAGACCTACTTCCTCAATGAAATCCTGCCGATCATCACGCCCCAAGCGCTTGATCCGGCGCACCCGTTCCCCTTCGTCCAGAATGAAGGCATGGGCCTGCTATTCACGTTGACCCGCAATGCGACCGGCGAACAGCTGATCGAGATGGTGCTAATCCCCAGCGCGCTCCCGCGCTTCGTTCGGGTGCCGGACGCGGTGTCGGGTGACGGCAGCGTGCTCTACATCTCGATTGCCCGGCTGATCCAGCGCTATGCCGAAGCGCTGTTTCCCGGCTTCACCATTCAGGGCGACGGGTTGTTCCGGGTGCTGCGCGACAGCGATATCGAGATTGAGGAGGAGGCCGAAGACCTGGTGCGCACTTTCCGCAGCGCGATCCAGCGGCGGCGGCGCGGCCAGGTGATTCAGCTGGAGATCGAGGAGGATTTCGATCCTGCCGCCGAACAGCTGCTGCTCGAACAGCTCGGCATCAACGAAGCCGCGGTGATCAAGACTGATGGCATGATCGGGATTGATGGCTTGGCCGAAATCGTTCGCGAAGACCGGCCCGACCTGAAGTTCGATGCCTATTCCCCGCGTTTTCCCGAGCGGATTCGCGAGCATGACGGCGATGCCTTCTCGGCGATCCGCGAGAAGGACATCATCATCCATCACCCTTACGAAAGCTTCGAAGTGGTGGTCGATTTCATCCGGCAGGCCGCAGCCGATCCGGATGTGGTGGCGATCAAGCAGACGCTGTACCGTGCAGGCTCGCAGTCGGCCGTTGTCGGCGCGCTGATCGAGGCGGCCGAAGCGGGTAAATCCGTCACCGCCGTGGTGGAGCTGAAGGCCCGGTTCGACGAAGAGCAGAACCTCAAATGGGCGAGCAAGCTCGAACGTGCGGGCGTGCAAGTTATCTATGGCTTCACCGACTGGAAGACCCACGCCAAGGTCGCCATGGTAGTGCGGCGCGAAGGCGACGGGTTCCGGTCGTACTGCCACTTCGGCACCGGGAATTATCACCCGGTCACCGCCAAGGTTTACACTGACCTCAGCTTCTTCACCGCCGATCCTAAGCTGGCGCGCGATGCGGCCAAGATGTTCAACTTCGTCACCGGCTATGTCGAACCGCACGCGCTCGAACGCATCCACATCGCCCCGATTGATCTGCGTGAGGAAATCTACAGCCGCATCGATACCGAAATCGCCAATGCGCAAGCCGGAAAGCCTGCCGCGGTCTGGTTCAAGTGCAACCAGCTGACCGATGAGGGCGTGATCGACCGGCTCTATGCCGCCAGCAATGCCGGGGTGCAGATCGAGTTGGTGGTGCGCGGCATCTGCTGCCTGCGGCCGGGGATTGCCGGCCTGTCCGAGAATATTCGCGTGAAATCGGTCATCGGCCGCTTCCTCGAACACAGCCGTATCTATGCCTTCGCCAATGGCCACTCGATGCCGAGCGCCCATGCGGCGGTGTTCATCGCATCGGCGGACATGATGAGCCGCAATCTCGACCGACGGGTCGAAGCGCTCATCCCCATCCTCAACCGCACGGTGCACGATCAGGTGCTTCAGCAGGTGCTGCTCGCCAATATGCTCGATACCGAACAAAGCTGGTGGCTGCATCCTGACGGCAGCTATTCGCGCTTTACCGTTGAAGAGGGGCGCAAGCCGTTCAACTGCCACCGTTATTTCATGACCAACCCGTCGCTATCCGGGCGCGGCGGAGCGCTGGAGGCCGGGGCCGTTCCCAAGCTTTCGCTGCGCCGCGGGGCAGCGGCATGATCTGGCGCTGGCGGCGCGAAAGCCGCGACAGCGCGCTGGGCGGCAGCACGGCCGAACGCGCGATCATCGACATCGGTTCGAACACGGTGCGCCTCGTCGTCTATGGCGGCACGATGCGCGCGCCGACGGTGCTGCTCAATGAGAAGGTGACCGCGAAGCTCGGGCGCGAGATCGCGGCGACCGGCAGGCTGGCGGACGAGGCGATGGCGCTGGCGCTGCGAGGGCTGAAGCGGTTTGCGCTTCTGCTCGCCGATCTCGGGATCAAGGATATCGAGACCGTGGCGACCGCTGCGGTCCGCGAGGCGGCCAACGGCCCCGAGTTTGTCGAGACCCTGCGCGCCATCGGCCTCAACCCGCGGGTGATATCGGGTGAGGAAGAAGCGCTGCTGAGCGCTCACGGCGTGATCGGCGCCTTCCCCGATGCGCGCGGGATCGTTGCCGACCTTGGCGGGGGCAGCCTGGAATTGGTGCGGGTGGCGGGCGGCCAGACCGACAGCGCCAGCACGCTCCCGCTTGGCACTTTGCGCTTGCCCGAACACCGCAAGGGCGGGCGGGGTGAGATGCGCAAGAGCCTCGACAAGGTGATCCGAAAGGCTGGGTGGGACTTGTCGACGGCGCTTGCGGCGGAGAATGGCACGCTCTATCTGGTGGGCGGCACATGGCGGGCGATGGCGGTCTATGCGATGGCCGCGCGCGGCTATCCGCTAAGCGATCCGCACGGCTTTGCGATCGAAGGCGCCGCAGCCTTGGAGCTCGCCACCGGCCTTGCACTGAGCGAAAGCGATGTCCTGAAAGGCCGCGAGCGAATTTCGGCGATGCGGGCCGAGAAGCTCCCCGATGCCGCCGTGCTGCTCCAAGCGCTGCTGACGCGGTTGGCACCGGAGCAGGTGGTGTTCTCCTCATGGGGCCTGCGCGAAGGGCTGCTCTATGATCGCCTGCCTGCGCACACCAAGGCGCAGGACCCACTTCTGGCGGGCGTGGCGGTGTTCTCCAGCCAGCGCGGCTCTGCTCCGACACTGGCGACGCGCATGGCGGCCTGGACGCTGGATGCTGCACCCGCGCGCGAACATGGCAGTGAGCGGCTGCGGCTGGCGGCGACCATGCTGGCGCTCGCGGCGATGCAGATCGAGCCCAATATCCGCCTGCCGCAAGCGATCAATTGGGCGCTGCACAAGCGCTGGGTCGGGGTCGACGGCAAGGGCCGCGCGATGTTGGCTGCGGCGATTGCGGCCAATGGCAACCAGCTCAGCCTGCCCGCCGAAGTGCGTGCACTGGCCTGTCCCGAAGCGATCGAGGAAGCCGTGCGCTGGGGCCTCGCCCTGCGGCTGGCGCGCCGGCTCGGCGGTCAATCGGCCCGTTCGCTTGAGGTGAGCCGGTTGGTGGTTGATGAAGGCACGCTGGTGCTGCGCCTTGCGGAAAGCCACGCGGCGCTGTTCGGCTCGCCGACCGAGAAGGACATGAAGTTGCTCGCCGGGCGGCTGGGGATCGGCTGGCGGGTCGATATCGTGCCGGAAAGCGCGCTTTAGGTGGCGGGCTGCTCGGTTTTGGCGAAGGGCGAGAAGTCGGTGTCGATATCGAACAGATCGACGCCCTCGGCGGCCTTCAAGCGGTTCACTACCACATAGGTGACCGGCGTCAGCACCGCTTCCCACACCACCTTCAGCGCCCAATTGGTGACCATCACGGTCAGCACGGCTTCGGTCGTCCAGATGCCGTAAAAGGCGATGGGGTAGAAGATCAAGCTGTCGACGCCTTGTCCGACGAAGGTCGAGCCGATGGTGCGCGTCCACAGGGCGCGACCCTTGGTGAGCACCTTCATCTTGGCCATGACGAAGGAATTGACGAACTCGCCTGCCCAGAAGGCGATGATCGAGGCCACGACGATCCGCCACGTGCTGCCGAACACGCTGACATAGGTTTCCTGACAGATCGCGCCGTCGGGGATGCCTGCGTCGGCGGAGGTTGTTACGGGGCGCGGGCCGCCAAAGCCGCTGGCGCTGCATGACCAGCCATCAAACGCCGGCAGGCTGACGACGACATAGGACATGAAGGCGAGGAACAGCATCGCCGCCGTCCCCACCCAGATCACCCGGCGCGCTTTGGCAAAGCCGTAGATCTCGGTCAGCACGTCGCCGATCACATAGCCCAGCGGGAAAAACAGAATCCCCGCGCCATAGATGAAGATGCCATCGGGCGCAGGCCACCAACCCTGCGGCCAAAACGGCACATCGACAAAGGTGAGCTTAGCCGCGCCGATGATGTTCGACAGCAGCAGGATCGCGACGAAGGCCGCCATCACCAGATCATAGTACCGGAACGTGATCGGCGGACGGCTGGTGGCGACAATGCCGTCGGTCGGATCGCGGTCATAGGCGGCGGCTGGATCAGCGGGAGAGGTGTTTTCCATCGCTTCACCGATTAGCGTGATTTGCCTGTGCGGCAAAGCGCGCTATTGGGCAGCCGTCTCCCATGTTTCGGGTGCGCGCCCGTAGCTCATCTGGATAGAGCGCGAGACTTCTAATCTTGAGGCAGCAGGTTCGAGTCCTGCCGGGCGCGCCAACTTTTGGTCTTCACGATGAATTACCGTCATTCCTTCCATGCCGGCAACAGCGCCGATGTCGTGAAGCACAGCCTGCTGATCGCCCTCATCCGGGCCTTGCAGCTAAAAGACAGCGCTCTCACCCTGATCGACACCCATGCCGGCTGCGGGCTCTACGATCTTGAAGGCGAGGAGGCCGGGCGTACTGGCGAAGCCACGCAGGGCGTTTTGCGGGCCTTTGCCGATCGGAACCCCCTGCTGGATGACTACCGCGCCGCCGTACAAGCCGTGAATGTCGAGGCTGATGCGCTCGATATGCCACGCCTCTATCCCGGCTCCCCGCGCATTATGGCGGAGCTTCTGCGCCCGCAGGATGTCCTGATCCTCAACGAAAAGCATCCCGAGGACGCCTATGCCTTGCGCGGCGCGATGCGCGGCACACCCGCGGCTGTGCACGAGCGCGACGCCTACGAGCTATGGCTGGCGATGCTGCCGACCCGGACACCGCGCGGCGTGGTGGTGGTCGACCCGCCCTACGAGCAGACCGACGAACGGAGCCGCATCACCGCCACCCTCGCCGCCGCGCACCGCAAGTGGTCGCACGGCGTGACTGTGATCTGGTATCCCCTGAAGGAACGGAGCACGCATGCTCTGTGGAAGGACAAGCTGCGCCAGCTCGGTATCCCGAAGCTTCTGACGGTGGAGCATTGGCTGTATGATGCCGACCAGCCCGGCATCTACAACGGCGCGGGGCTGTTCATCGTCAACCCGCCCTATGCCTTCACCCAAGGACTGCCACCTCTGCTGGAAGCCCTGCGCGCGGCGCTAGCGCCCGAGGGGCATCGCGGCGAGATCACAGCCGCTTGGTTGAGCGAATAGAGCAAGCACTGATCGCGCCAAATCATCCGGCGATCGTCGCATCCGAGTTGAGCATGACTGTGCGCCCTCTCTGCGCTGCGGCGTAAATCGCTTCGATCAGGCGCAGGTCGCGCAGACCCATTTCGCCCGGCGTGATGATCGCGGTGCCCTCTCTTATCGCGCTGGCGAGATGGTCGAGCTAGCTGGCGAACTGGACTTCCGAATCCCCCGGCATCAAGTCGCGCCGGTCGCGGCCCGTCTCCAGTGCGAGCGTCAGGCCATCATAGTTGGTCGCCGGGCGCATCACCAGCGCTCCTGCGGTTCCGCGCACCTCCACCATGTTGAGACCGGCCGAATCGTAGGAGGTCACAATCTGCGCCGCCGCGCCCGGGGGGAATTGCCACTGGGCAGCAACATGGGCGTAGATTTTCCTAAAGCGCGGATCGCCAGCGTGCCGACGGAGGTGCTGCGTCCATCTGAGGTGGCCGGGAAGGGGCCGCCGTGAACCATGGAGTGGGTCACCTCGACGCCCGTCGGTCAGGCATTGGCAAAGGGTCGGAGGAGATGTTGTGTAGATACCTGAATTACATATTGAAAAATTCGTGCAAATACGAATGCATAGCTGCTTGGCCATAATGATAGCGATATCATTGCGGGCGCCCCGAGAGCAAAAAGCGGGATTCGGAGCGGCTGCACCCCGGCGCTCAGCCGCGCGCGACGTTCTCCAGTAATTCGCCGGTCACCGGATAGCCGGCATCCGCCAGGATTGTCAGCCACGGCTTGCCGTCTTGCTCCACCACCTGTGGCATGATCGTGCGCACCGGAATCGCCTCGGCTTGCGCGCGGGCTTCCTCGTAGCTGGCGAACAGCGCGAGGCGTTCGAGATTGCGGCGGGTGGGGAAGATCAACTGGATATCCCCGCGCTCCGCTGCGTCGAGTGCGCCTTGTGCGCTCGTCCAGAACAGGTGGGTGTTTTCCGCATGGTCGATCGACACATCGACCGCTCCGGTGCCGAGATTGGCGAGATAGAAGCGCGTGTCATAGACGCGGGCAATCGCCTCGTTCTTCGGGAACCAGCGCGCAAACGGGGTGATCTGGGCAAGGTTGAGCGTCCAGCCGAACGCTTCCAGCACCGGGGCCAGCGCGCCGGTTTCCGCCAGCATCGCGCGCGCATCGGCCGCGCGGGCGGCGTCGATGTCGCCGGCAAGGCCGAGTGCGAGGCCGGTTTCCTCCAGCGTCTCGCGCACAGCGGCGATCTGGTGCGCGGCTTCATCGGCAGTGAGATCACTCGCCTCCGCCACCTCTTCGCCCAGCGCATAGTCCGCCGGATCGACCCTGCCACCCGGGAACACCGCCATCCCGCCCGCAAACGTCATGTTGCGCGAGCGCACAGTCATCAGCACCTCCGGCGGCGCCCCGTTAGGGGCATTGCGGAAGATGATAATGGTGGCGGCAGGAATGCCCTGAGGGCCAGAATCGCGGATCGTGTCGGTGGTGGTCATCGCGGCAAAGGATGGCCTTGCGGCAGGCGCTTGCCAAGAGCGAAGGCGCAGTCCTGCCGGGTTTCCTCCACCTTATCGCTTGCCCGCCTGAGGCCGGAACCAAGGGTGTCGGGCTGCTTTACAATCCGGCACTGCAGCCCCATTATGCAATCGCGAAAAATGGCGGATTTCGGTATCTTATCAAGTTTGGCACGCACTGTGCATAATACATGGCGGTCCTAATGGTCTTCGAAACGAGGTGCGACCCTTCCTGGTCTCCGGGTTGCGCCTCCCCAAAAAGAAAAGCGCTCCGCACTGGTCCTGCGGGGCGCTTTTTCGTTTTCTAGCCCTCAAGCGCTGGGCGCAGCGCTTGAGGGCTATTTGGCTGTCGGCCTGACCGGCCGGCGCGCAGTCGCGCTTGCGGCCCTTTGGGCCGAACTTACGTTTTAGAATAAGCGCTGGCTTCGGTCGCTCTGCGACCGCAAGGGCGACTGCCCGCCCGCAGCGACGGGGCCTTCAGGCCCCGTGAGCGAGGATTTCGCACGCCGGAGGGCGTGCGGAAAATCAAACCTTAGCGACGCCGCTTTGATCCATCAGCTGCTGCAATTCGCCCGCCTCAAACATCTCCATCATGATGTCGCTACCGCCGATGAATTCGCCCTTCACGTAGAGTTGCGGGATGGTCGGCCAGTCGGAGAAGGCCTTGATGCCCTGACGGATTTCCATGTCCTGCAACACGTCGACGCTTTCATAGGCGACGCCGCAATGGTCGAGGATGGCAATTGCCTTGCTGGAAAAGCCGCATTGCGGGAACAGCGGCGTGCCTTTCATGAACAATACGACGTCATTGCTGGTGACGAGATCGGAGATACGGGAATTGGCGTCGGACATGGTGCGTTGCGCCCCTGGTGCTTTGGGTGGGTGTTGCGTAATTACGTGGGGACCACGGTGGTGACTTGCAAGGCGTGCAGTTCTCCGCCCATGCGCCCGCCGAAAGCGGCATAGACCAGTTTGTGCTGAGCCACGCGGCTGAGACCGGCGAATTGCGGGGCGGTGACAGTAGCCGCCCAGTGGTCATCATCCCCGGCAAGGTCGGTCAGTTCGACCGTCGCGCCGGGCAGCGCGGCAAGGATGGCATCTTCGATCGCCGCAGCGGACATCGGCATGGCTTAGACCTCGCCGAACAGTTGGCGCCGGGCTTCGACAGTCATTTCTTCCAGCTTGGCACGAATGTCGGCTTCGCTGACATCGGACTGCGCCGCCGTGAGATCGCCGAGCAGCTTGCGCACCACGTCCTCGTCACCTGATTCTTCGAAGTCGGCCTGCACCACCGCCTTGCGATAGGCGTCGGTTTCTTCCGGGGTGAGCTTCATCAAGCCGGCCGCCCATTCGCCCAGCAGGCGGTTGCGGCGCGCGGCGATGCGGAAGGCAGTGTCATTGTCGAGCGCGAACTTGGCTTCCTCGGCGCGTTCGCGATCCTTGAAGTCGGTCATGTGCTTGCGTGTCCCTTCCGATACGATCCGCGCCAAGCGATAGAGGCGGGCGGGCGCAGCTTCAAGCGGGAAGCCGTGCCCGCAAGCCACTAATCCATCGTCACGACAAGCTTGCCCACGGCCTCGCGCGCTTCAAGCTTGGCGATTGCATCACCTGCGCGGGCGAGGGGGAAGGTTTCGCTGACCAGCGGATCAATCTTGCCGGCTTTCATCAGATCGAACAGCTCGTTCACCTGCGCATGGAAGGCCTCAGGCTCACGCGCGGTGAAGGCACCCCAGAACACGCCGCAGATATCGCAGGACTTTAGTAGCGTCAGGTTCAAGGGCATCTTGGCGATCCCCGCCGGGAAGCCGACCACGAGGAAGCGGCCTTCCCAGGCGATGGCGCGCAGGGCAGGCTCGGAATATTGCCCGCCGACGATGTCATAGACGATGTTCGCGCCGTCCGGGCCGCAGGCGGCCTTGAAGGCATTGGCGAGTTCCTTGGACGCGTCCTTGTCCATCGCTTCGCGCGGGTAGATCACCACTGCGTCGGCACCGGCCTGCTTGGCGACTTCTCCCTTGGCTTCAGACGAGACCGCGGCAACCACGCGCGCGCCGTACGCCTTGGCAAGCTCCACCGCGGCAAGGCCCACGCCGCCCGCAGCACCAAGGATCAAGACGGTGTCGCCCGCCTTGATATGGCCGCGATCCTTCAGCCCGTGGATGGTGGTGCCGTAGGTCATCAGCAGGCTTGCCGCCTTTTCGAACGGCACGCCGTCCGGCACCGCGAACATCCGTCCAGCTGGCACCACGATCTTTTCGGCGAGACCGCCATTGCCGATCCCGGCCAGCACCCGGTCACCGACCTTGAAGCCTTCGACGCCTTCGCCGAGCGCTTCGATCACGCCCGAAATCTCGCCGCCTGGCGAAAAGGGGCGCTGCGGCTTGAACTGGTACATGTCGCGGATGATCAGCCCGTCGGGATAGTTGATCGCGCAGGCCTTAACCGCGACCAGCACTTCGCCCTTGCCGGGGGTGGGGGTCTCGACCTCGTCGAGGGTCAGCGTTTCAGGCCCACCGATGGCGTGGGTGCGAATGGCTTTCATGGTGTCTCTCCCTGTCTGGTATCTTTAAGCGGCAGTGCCGCGCATCAGCCACGGCTGAGCAGCGGTGCGTGCCGCTTCGAATCCGCCGATCGCCTCGCCCCGCGCCATGGTCAGCCCCACCTCGTCAAGCCCGCCGAGCAGGCAATCGCGCCGGAACGGATCGATCTGGAAGGTGAAGCGGTCCTGATAGGGCGTGGTGACGGTCTGCGCTTCAAGATCGACGGCGATTTCGAGCCCCTCGCGCGCCACTTCCAGCAGCCGGTCCACCGCGTCCTGCGGCAGCACCACGGGGAGGATGCCGTTCTTCACAGCGTTCCCCGAATGGATATCTGAAAAGCTCGGCGCGATGACCACGCGGATGCCAAGATCGAGCATCGCCCACGCCGCGTGCTCGCGGCTGGAACCGCAGCCGTAATTGTCGCCCGCGATCAGGATTGGCGCGCCCTTGTAGGCGGGATCGTCGAAGACATTGCCGGGTTCCGCGCGAAGCGATTCAAATGCGCCTGCGCCTAGGCCTTCGCGGCTGATGGTCTTGAGCCATTTGGCTGGGATGATGATGTCGGTATCGACGTTCTTAAGGCCGAGCGGAATGGCGCGGCCTTCGACGCGGGTCAGCGGTTGCATCGGGCGGTTGTCCTCAATCAGTCTGCGGCGGCTCGCCCGACGGAATCGGGCCAGGCTGCGTCGGCTCGTTCGGCTTTTTCTTGCGCTTGTTCGTGTAGAGCAGCGCGGCAGCAATGGCTGCCGATCCGATGGCACCGGCCGCAGCGATGGCGGCGTTGCGGGTGGTGTTCGATTTGGGCTTGTCGGTCATGATGTTACCTTGCGCCTCACGCGGCGGTGTTTCAAGGGGCTGGCGTCACACCAGTTCGCGCACGTCGGTGAGCCGCCCGGTCACAGCGGCAGCGGCAGCCATCGCAGGCGAGACAAGATGCGTGCGCGCGCCCGGCCCTTGGCGACCAACGAAGTTGCGGTTGCTGGTCGAAGCGCAGCGTTCGCCCGGCGGCACCTTGTCAGGGTTCATGCCGAGGCACGCCGAACAACCCGGCTCGCGCCATTCGAACCCTGCGTCGATGAACACCTTGTCGAGGCCCTCGTCCTCGGCCTGCGCCTTGACCAGACCCGACCCCGGCACGACGATAGCCCAGCGGACATTGTCGGCCTTGTGGCGGCCCTTGAGGATTGCTGCGGCGGCGCGCAGGTCTTCGATCCGGCTGTTGGTGCACGAGCCGATGAACACGTTCTCGATCGGCACTTCGGTCATCGGGGTGCCGGGGACAAGACCCATGTAATCGAGGCTCTTTTGAGCAGCAACCCGCTTGCTCTCGTCGGCGAAATCTTCGGGGGAGGGCACGCGGCCGCCAATTGCCACCACGTCTTCGGGGCTGGTGCCCCAGGTAACGCTCGGCTCGACATCGGCGGCGTTGATCGTGACCGACTTGGCAAAAGCCGCGCCGTCATCGCTGTGAAGCGTGCGCCAGTACGCAACCGCCGCGTCCCATTCCGCGCCCTGCGGGGCCATCGGACGGCCCTTGAGGTAGGCGAAGGTGGTGTCATCCGGCGCGATCAGCCCGGCGCGCGCGCCAGCCTCGATGCTCATGTTGCAGACCGTGAGGCGTTCCTCGACCGTCATCCGCTCGAACACGGCGCCGCGATATTCGATCACGTAGCCAGAACCGCCCGCCGCCCCGATCCGACCGATGATGTGGAGGATCAGATCCTTCGCACTGATGCCGGGGCCAAGATCGCCTTCGACCCGGACTTCCATCGGCTTTGATTGCTGGAGCAGCAGCGTCTGCGTCGCCAGCACATGTTCGACTTCGCTCGTCCCGATCCCGAACGCCAATGCGCCGAGCCCGCCGTGGCAAGCCGTATGCGAATCGCCGCAGACGATAGTGGTGCCGGGCAGCGAGAAGCCCTGTTCCGGCCCGACCACATGGACGATGCCTTGTTCTTTGGCGGTCGCGGGGATGTAGCGGATGCCGAACGCTGGCGCGTTGACCTCGAGCGCGGCGAGCTGCGCTGCGCTTTCAGGATCATCGATGGGCATTGGCCTGCCGTTGGCGTCTTGTCGCGCGGTTGTCGGCAGGTTGTGATCGGGTACGGCGAGAGTCAATTCAGGCCGCCGCACCGGCCGCCCAGCCACTTTCAGCGCCTCGAACGCCTGCGGGCTCGTCACCTCGTGCACCAGATGCCGGTCGATGTAGATCAGCGCCGTCCCATCATCGCGCGTCTCCACGACATGCGCGTCCCAGATCTTTTCGTAGAGGGTGCGAGGGCGGCTAGCCATGATCGGGTCCATTATTCGGGGGTGAGAGTGCGGCCCAATAGTCACGATTGCCGAGCCGTGGCAAGATTGCGGCAATTCATCGACACGCCTTGGTGGAAATTGTCATAATCTTGCGCTAGCTTACAGCCATGTCAGCAAACGAATCCCCCGCCGTGGCCTTTCTTCACCCGATCATCGTCCAGCCGGGCGACATCGACTTCATGGGTCACGTGAACAACGCGCGATATCTCAACTGGGTGCAGGATGCGGTGCTGGCGCATTGGCGCGGGATTGCTCCGGCTGAGGATGTGGCAACAAAGGCGTGGGTCGCGCTCAAGCATGAGATTACCTATCGCAAGCCCGCCTTCCTCGAAGATGACGTGATCGCCCAGACCGTGCTCGAACGCTTCAACGGCGCCCGTGCGTTCTACTCCACGCTGATCAAGCGCGGCGAAGACGTGTTGGCCGAAGTGCAATCGAGCTGGTGCTGCATCGACGCTGAAACCCTGCGCCCCGCGCGCATCGGCGAACATCTGCGCGAGTTCTTCTTCCCCAAGGGGGAGTGAGGGCGCGGCTAGCCTAGTTTTCTAGGGCATCGGCTGCGAAGCCGCCATTCCGCAGCCAGAAGCATAATGCCGTTTGATGGCTGCCCTTTGGCCGCGTCAATTACATTCGTTTCCTAACAAGTGATGTTGCAATCCATGCCGCGATGCGTGTGGGTAATTGCATGTTACCAGCTAGGAAAACGATATGACCGAAGAACGCATCACTGAAACGCGCACGCCTGAGGGCAACACTCACACAACCACCACAACCGTCTCCGACCGTCCGAGCTCTGGCGGCGGCACGAAGTGGGTCGGGTTGATCCTCTTGGTTCTGATTGCCGCTGCGGCGCTGTTTGTGTTTTCGCAGATGAGCGATTCCGAAGCCTCCAAAGATGCTGCGGTTGGCGAAGCTGCTCAACAGGTAGGCGATGCTGCCGAGCAAGTCGGCGCAGCGGCCGAAGAGGCCGTTGATAAGGTCACAAATTGAGCGCAGCGCGAGACCTTTGAATGGCACCGCCCTTCGTCCGTGACGATACAGATTGGAAAAACTGAAATGAACTTGATAATCCTTTTGATCGTCGGTGGCCTGATCGGCTGGGTCGCCAGCATGTTGGTCGGCGGCGGCGGCGGCATTCTGATGAATGTTGTCGTTGGAATTGTTGGCGCGCTGCTCGCCGGATTTCTTCTCAATCCCCTGATCGGCGGCGGTAACATCCTGAGCGGCGATCTCAGCCTGAGCGCGATAGCCGTTTCGCTGCTGGGCTCGATCATTCTGCTGGCGGTCCTCAATCTGCTCCGCCGACGGTAGGACTGAGCAGCAAAGCTTTGCGACCAAGGCGCCGGTGTCCCAACGGGCGCCGGCGTTTTGTTGTGCGCGATGCACGTTCGCGCAAACGCAATTGCCTTAGAGGCCGCGCGGTCTATACGCATCTGGATGGCTTTCCCGTGCGTATCCTTCGTTCGATGAACCCGCAATTTGCCTCAGGCTTCACGCTGCCCAAGCGGACCTTGCAGAGCGCCATCGGCCTCGCGCTGGGACTGGCGATAGCCGGGAGTTGGCTGGGCATCCACGCTTACGGCATGTTCGTTTTCGAACTGACGTGGTCGAACTGGCCGTTCGCGCTAGCGCTGGCAGCGGTGCAGTGCTGGCTTTCCGTGGGCGTGTTCATTGTCTGCCATGATGCGATGCACGGGACACTGGTGCCCGGTCAGCCGCGCATCAACGGAGCAATCGGCGCGGTGCTGCTGGCGCTTTATGCGGGGTTCGCATGGAAGCAGCTGCGCGATGCGCATTTCGATCATCACAAGCTGGCCGGCCGCCCGGGCGATCCCGATTTCGATGAGCACAATCCGGGCAATTTCCTGCGCTGGTACGGCACGTTCTTCCGGCGCTATTTCGGTTGGCGCTCGATCCTGTTTGTGCACACCGTGGTCGGCATCTACTGGCTGGTGCTGGATATTCCGATGGTGCAGATCGTGATGCTTTACGGCCTCCCGGCACTCGGATCGTCGCTGCAACTGTTCTACTTCGGCACCTTCCGCCCGCACCGCCATGCGCAGGGCGAGGATGCGGCGGACTTCGCAGACCGCCACAACACTCGCAGCGAGGATTTCGGCACGCTGGCGAGCCTCGCTTCGTGCTTCCATTTCGGCTATCATCTCGAACACCACCGCCGCCCCGATGTGCCGTGGTGGGCGCTGCCGGGCGCGCGACGGGCGGGGGTGGGCCGCGTAGAACCGACTGAAAAGGTGCCCGCATGAGCTGGCTCGAAGTGTTCCTGACCGTCATGTCCTCGCTGATCGGGATGGAACTGTTTGCGTGGTTTGCGCACAAGTACATCATGCACGGCTGGGGCTGGGGCTGGCACCGCGACCATCACGAGCCGCATGACAACGTGCTGGAAAAGAATGACCTGTTCGCGGTGGTGTTCGGCACCATCAACGCTGCGATGTATATCTACGGCTCGCTCTACTGGGACTGGCTGTGGTGGTTCGCGGTCGGCATCACGCTTTATGGGGTGATCTACACGTTGGTCCACGATGGCCTGGTCCATCAGCGCTACTGGAAGTGGGTGCCGCGCAAGGGTTACGCCAAGCGGCTGGTGCAGGCGCACAAGCTCCACCATGCGACGATCGGGAAAGAGGGCGGGGTGAGCTTTGGCTTCGTCTTCGCGCGTGATCCCGCCAAGCTGAAGGCTGAACTCAAGGCGCAGAAGGAAGCAGGGCTTGCGGTGGTGCGTGACAGCGTCGGCGCGGGCGGTGACGGCTTCGAGACAGTGGGCCGCAACCTCTAGGGCGACTTAGTCCCAAAGCTTCCTTAGAAATCCGGCGGCCGCTGCGAACCATGCCACCAGCATGGCGATGATGAAGACGACTCCGGCAGCGTCTTCCCAGCCAATCAGGCTCAGCGGATAGGCGGCGAAAATGGCCGCCCCCATGAAGACCGTGCACCAAAGGGCGACCTTTTGGCTCACTCGTGCTCCGCCTGCACCATCATTTTGGGCATGCGTCAGCCGCCAAGCTGCGTCAGGCTAAGGTTATTACCTTCGGGATCGTGAAACCACGCGATTTTGGTGCCTGATCCGGGGTGGGTCCAGACCCCGTCCGTGTCCTGTCCAAAGCCTTCGTAGATGGCAAACGCCACGCCTTTTTCCGTCAGCGCTGCGATTTCGGCGCCGATGTCGTCGACCTGCCAGCCGAGCACGGTGTGGGGGTTGGGCTCGTGGCCCTCGACCTTGGTGAGCCGGAGCAGGGTGCCAGCCAAATCATAATTGATCGCAAAGGGATCCTCTCCCGTTTCGGTGAGGCCGAGAATTTCGGTGTAGAAGGCCCGCGCTTTGGGCAGATCGGCGGCAAGCACAAAGCAAACGGGTTTCGCATCGGTCAGCATGCTGGTCCTCCCTGTTAAGGGCGACTCGTGCGATGGAGCCGCACCCCCGCGAAACTTACGCCCTCAGCCTGGTGCCGCCAACCGTTCAGCCAGCCGCCAGCCTCGCAGCATGTTCCTTCACCAGCGCGATCATGTTCGGCACGCCCTGGGTGCGGTTGCTCGATAGCTGGCTCTTGAGATCGAACGGGGCGAGCGCGCCCATCACGTCCATCTGCGCGACCTCGGCGGCGGGCCTGTCCTGCACGGCGGCGATCACCAGTGCGACAATCCCCTTGGTGATCGCGGCATTGCTGTCGGCGAGGAAATGCAGCTTCTGCTCCTCCTGCGAGGCGGGGTAGACCCACACTGCAGCCGAACACCCGCGCACCAGAGTCGCATCAGTCTTGAGCGCATCAGGCATGGGTTCGAGCGCGCGGCCAAGCTCGATCAGCAGGCCGTAACGCTCGTCGCCTTCGAGGAATTCATACTCTTCGAGAATGTCGGAAAGGGTGCGCATGGGCGCTGCGTTACGCAGGGTGGCTGCGAAACGGAAGGGGTGAATTACCCCTAATGTCAGCCGCTCAGGCCGCCGGGCCGGGTGAGGGCATAGTAGATCACATAGAACCAGCTGAAGAAGCCGTGGACGATGGCCCAGATGATGGACTTGTTGACGCTCCAGCTGATCGCCACCGCAATCGCTGTGCCGAGCCCGATACCCGCTTGCGTCGCGGTGTTGCGGGCTGTGCTCACAGTTCGACCCCGCTGGCGATGGCTTCCAGCTTGCGGATGCGTTCCTTGAGGTCGGCAAGTTCGATCCGGGCGGTGCCGATGCTGGAACCGTCGGCAGCCGCAGGGTGGTGGGCGCTGCGGTCCAGCTCCTGCCGCTTGAGGTCAAGCCAGCCCTGCCAGCCACGCAGCAGCGCGGCGGCGATGACGATGATCGCGATCAGGCCGGACGTGGCGCTGATCACAGAAGGGTCGAGAAGCGGAGTGATCATTTGCGCTGTTCCTCCTTCGCCTGCGGAAGTGCCCGCAGCGCTTCGATTTCGGCAGCGATCTGCGCCGTCACGCGCGCATCGCCGGTGTTGCTGTCGGTGACGATGCGTTCGAGCACCTTCACCCGTTCCTTGAGCTCGCTCACCTCGCGCCGTGCGGCTTCGATTTCGGCCTGGCTGCGCCCATCTTCGCGGGACACAACCTTCTGGTTGCCGTCCTCGTCGGTGATGATCCCGGCCCGGGCCCGGATCGATTCGACGATCCCCCAGATCACGATCGCGACCAGCGCGACGATCGCCCAACTGCTCATGATACGGCATCCTCGGTCTGGCGCTTTGCCTGGGCCAGCGAAAGAGTTTCGCGGCGCAGGGCCTCGATCTCGTCGGCGAGCAGGCTTCCGCGATCCGTGGCGATGTGTTCCAGCACGCGCAGGCGATCCTCGATCAGCTGCTGGCGGTCGGCGACCGCGCGGATGTCGGGCGACTGCGGATCGGCCTTCGCAGTGTAACGCAGGCGCTTGGCCTCCATCACCTTCTCGGCAAGGCCGTTCAGCGTCATGCCAATGATCACCGCCATCGCAATGATGGTCATCGCAATGATGATCTGTTCGCCCATCACGCTTCCCCCTTGTCCTTGAGACCGGCCAGAGCCCGATCCCGCAGCGCGTCGATTTCCGCGCCGAGGTGGTAGCCGCCGTCGGTGACGATCCGCTCGACATTGATCAGCCGGTCCTTGATCGCGCCAAGTTCGGCGCGCAGTTCGGCGTTTTCCTGGGTCAGCAGGGTGACGCGGTGTGCTGTCTCCTTGTCCGAGCCGGGCTTGAGCGACTGGCCCCACATGCCTTCAAGCGGGTAGCCGTTCTTAATCTTCATCCGGGTCGTCTGGAACGAAGTCAGGATACCGGCCGCGCCGAGCGTGAAGGCTCCGGCGATGATCCAGCCGAGGTAGGGCAGAAAGTCAGCAGGTTCCATTACACGCGCTCCTTTTTCTCAATACCGAGCGGAACGCCCGTGCCATGGTCCGCAGTCCGCTCATCGCGCAGCGCTTCGATTTCCTGGGCGAGCGTGTAGCCACGGTCGGTGACAATCTTTTCCAGCACGACCAGCCGGTCCTGCATCGCTTCGACCTTGCCGTGCAGTTCGCGGTTTTCGGCCTTCAGCCGTTCACTCTCGGCCCGCGATTGTGCGGTGTCTTTGCGTTCGGTCTTGCCGCCCCATTCGTCTTCAAGGGCATAGCCGTGCTTGGCGCGGATCCAGTTGTTGATCAGCCAGCCGCCGGTGCAGATCATTACGATGGCGACGATGAAGCTCGGGTCATGCGGCATCACACGCGCTCCTTCTTCTCGAGGCCGAGCGGCACGCCCATGCCCTCATCCACCCGGCGCTGGTCGCGCAGCGCCTCGATCTGGGTGGCGATGTCATAGCCGCGATCGGTGACGATGCGTTCGAGCACCTGCACCCGGTCTTCCAGCCGCTGGATATGGGTCGCATATTGCGCGGCCTTCTCGGCGGTCTGTTCGGCGGTGGAGCCGATCTGCATCTCCGCCAGCTTCTGTTGATGCTTGGTCCAGATGGCGACGATCGGGATCATCATCGCGATAATCGGGATCATCAAGGCAAGATAACCTTCCATATTCTTCGGTCCCCCTTGCGTGTGTTCGGGCTTAGCGCAGCCGCTCGATCTCGGCGGTCAGACGCGGGTTGCTGCTGACATAGTGGGTTTCCACCGCGGCCAACCGCCGGTCGACGTCGCGGAACGCAGCGCGGATTTCGCGGGCGGTGCGCTTCGGGCTCTGGCGGACGGACTGCCAGTACTTCTGCTCGCTTTCGTCGCGGTAGAGATGCGGCGGCTTCTTGTTGAGGATGAAGCCGGCCACGAAATAGGCCAGGATCGACCAGCCGCCGGTGATGAACATCGAGAAGAACGCGGCCATGCGGACCCAGAAGACGTTCACCCCGGTGTAGTCGGCGATGCCGGAGCACACGCCCATCAGTTTGGCATTGTGCTTGTCACGGTAGAGCGTGGTGCGGGGGCTGTTCATGCGCGGGTTCCCTTCTTCTCGGCCATCAGCGCTTCCAATTCGCGCAGCTGCTGGTTGTCTTGTTCATGATCGGCGATCAGGCGGCGGGCGGGGGTGAAGCTGGGGTCGTCGCTGGCAACCAGCCGTTCGACTGTGTCCATCCGCTCATCAAGCCGCTTGGCGAGATTGTAGAGTTCCTCAAGCAGCACTTCGTCATCGACGGTGATCGTCGCGGCGGTCTTCCACTTCGTCATGTAGTGCAGAATGACCCAGGGCAGCCCGATGAAGAGCGTGGCGACGATCATCACCGCAATCAGTCCGTCTTCCATGGTCTATTCCCCCTGCTTGTCGTCGGCTTTGCCGAGCGCTTTCTTCATTGCGGCGAGTTCATCATCGATCGCGTCCGACCCGGCGAGGGCGGCGATTTCATCGGCGAGGCTCGGCGGGCCGTCTTCGGCGATCCGCAGCGCGTCGGCGCGGCCCTCGGCGTAATCGACCCGGCGTTCGAGCTGGTCGAAGCGGGCGAGCGCTTCATCGGTGCGTTCGGTGCTCATCAGCGTGCGCAGCTTGACGCGGTTCTCGGCGCTTTCGAGGCGCGCGGCGATCGCGGTCTGGCGGCTGCGGGCTTCGCGTAGGCGGTGCTGCAACTTGGCGATGTCTTCCTCGTAGGCGCGCAGGGCGTCGTCGAGCACGGCGATTTCGCTCTTGAGCTGGTCGGCCATGTCGCCGGCCTTCTTCTTTTCGACCAGCGCCGCACGGGCGAGGTCTTCACGATCCTTGCTGAGCGCCAGCTGCGCTTTCTCGCCCCAGTCAGCCTGGAGCCGGTCGAGCTTCATGCAGTGGCGATGCATTTCCTTCTGATCGGCAATGGTGCGCGCCGCGCTGGCGCGGACTTCGACCAAGGTTTCCTCCATTTCGAGGATGATCATCCGGATCATCTTCGACGGATCATCCGCCTTGTCAAGCATATCGTTGAAATTGGCGGCAATAATGTCGCGGGTGCGGCTGAAAATGCCCATGAAGGCTACTCCATCGAGAAACGAATTGACCCGGTCCAGGGGGGCGACTCGGTCGTGCTCCTGGTCGGCAGTTGCCCGGCGAGATTGCGTCGGGGTGGGGCTGCGGCGCAAGGCTTCGATTTCCTCATCGAGCCGCGACAGACGCGTGGCCGAAAGCAGGCGGGAGGGTTGGGCCGGAACATCGCTGTCGAAGGCAGCGCGAGTGGGCGTCGCGGTGCGGTCAGCATCGGCAGGGGGGACATCCTGCATGGGGCGTTCCGGCCCGAGGGGGTCAAAGGGGTCGCCCACCTTATGCGATCTCGATCATCGCGCCGGATTCGGCAGCGGGGTGAGCGATCGGGGCGGCATGGGCGGCGCTGGGCTGAATCTGCGACGACAGCGCGATCATCATTACCATCGCGGCGATGCTGGCCATTGCTGCCTGCCCGAGCTTCGTGTTCCAGAAGCTGTCCGAGGAACGGGCGTTTGCGGCGTTGCGGTCGATCATAGTGAGCCTCCCAAGTGGTATGCGTGGTGTTGCTCGGTATTTTGCAACCGCCGTGCCAAACCGCGAAAACGGCGGAATTGCGAGGTTTTTGATATGGCGCAATCTGGAAGCGTTGGTCTGTATTGCCAAGCATTGGTGTTTTTCACTATAGTTTGGATGTGAAGCTCGAAAGCCAGTTCATCGGTCAGTCAGGGGCCTTTCTCGACGCGGTCGAACGCGCCAGCCGCGCGGCTGCGATGAACCGTCCGGTGTTGGTGATCGGTGAGCGCGGTACGGGTAAAGAACTGATCGCCGAACGCCTTCACCGCCTGTCGAGCCGCTGGGACGAACCACTGGTGACGATGAACTGCGCCGCGCTTCCCGAAACGCTGATCGAGGCCGAGCTGTTCGGCCATGAAGCAGGCGCCTTTACCGGTGCGACCAAGACCCGCGTCGGGCGGTTCGAGGAGGCGGATCGCGGGACGCTGTTCCTTGATGAACTTGGCACTCTGTCGATGGGCGCGCAGGAGCGGTTGCTGCGCGCGGTCGAATACGGCGAGATTACGCGCATCGGTGCCTCGCGCCCGATCCGGGTCGACGTGCGGATCGTGGCGGCTACCAATGACGATCTGCCCGCACTGGCGGCGAGCGGGGAGTTCCGCGCTGATCTGCTCGACCGGCTGAGCTTCGAAGTCATCACCTTGCCGCCCCTCAGGGTGCGTGAGGGCGATATCGGCGTCTTGGCCGAATATTTCGGGCGGCGCATGGCAGCGGAACTCGACTGGGAACGTTGGCCGGGGTTCGCACCGCACGTAATGGACGCGCTCGAGGATCATCCTTGGCCCGGCAATGTCCGCGAACTGCGTAATGTGATCGAGCGGGCGGTCTATCGCTGGGACGCGCCGGACATGGCAATCGCCCATGTCCAGTTCGATCCCTTCGACAGCCCTTGGCGCCCGCGTCCGCCCGAACACCGGCGCAGCCATGCGCAAGCGGCGGCGGCGGGGACGGCCAGCGCTGCGTCCGGCGCTGCGGCTGTGGCAGGCGCCGCGCCGAGTTTCGATAGCATCGAGGATCTGCGCGCCGCGGTCGACGCGCATGAGCGGGCGATCCTAGCCCATGCCTTGGGAAAACACCGTTGGAACCAGCGCCAGACCGCCCGCGCGCTCGGGCTAACCTATGATCAGCTGCGTCACTGTATTCGCAAGCACGCCCTGATGGAGGGGCAGGACTGAGAACGTTCATAACGGATTCGAAAGGCTTTTCGATTATTGCGGTGATCTTGTTCAAGGCGGCAGATCACGATGCAATTGCTTTCCGAACATTTCTTGGCCGATAGGGCTCAACGGCAACCTCTGGCAGGTCAGACGGTTATCGCGCGCCGCGCGGGTTTGCACTGACATGCGACCCGATCTTTCCGCCATCCCCAGTCACCCTTTGCCTGCGACACCAACCTCGCGTAAACCGCAGCCGGGGACGCATAACATTGCTGCCGAGTCGCCGGTCGGGAAGCCAATCGGGCCATTGGTAGCCGCACATTTGCGGGGTGAGGGGATGGTGGATCCGGCGCCTGAGCCTAGGGACGAACCGGCCATCCCGGTGGTGGGTCGGCGTTTGGCCCCACGGCTGCGGCTAAGCCTGCCCGCGCAATTGATCGCGGTTGAACGATCTCACGCCTGCATTCTTCTCAACCTGTCGCGCACTGGCGCACAAGTCGCGATCCTTGACGCCATGCGCGAGGGCGAGGGCGCCATCCTGCGTTGCGGCGTGATCGACCATTTCGGGATCATCAGCCGCAGCGAATTCGGCATCAACGCGATCGCCTTCGATGAACCGCTGACCGACAAGATCGTGCTGGAGACTCGGCGCTATCACGAAAACTTCGAGGATCGCGAGCGGCGTGCGCTGGTCGAGATGGCGCGCAAGTGGGTCACGGGGGACACCGACGACGATCGGACGATCTGAACTTTAACCCAACCGGGCAAGCGCCGCGCCTGCGCGGTTCGCTCTTGCCAAATCCGGTGTCAGCGATTAGTTGCACCGCCAATCCCGGCATTGTCGAGACAAGGTTTGGATGTTGGCGCCTCCGGGGGCCGGCCCCAAACTCCATTTCCGTAATGCCGACTCGTACGCAATTCCTTTGGGAGCATGAATGGCCGATATCGCGCGCCTGACCCAGTTGATCGAACCCGAGGCGACTGCCCTGGGTTTCGAACTGGTGCGCGTCGCGATGCTGCCATCCGAAGCTGGCGATGGCGGGATGGCGTTGCAGATCATGGCCGAAGACCCTGCCACCGGGCAGCTTGTGATCGACCAGTGCGCCGCGCTGTCGCGCCGGGTCTCGGACGTGATCGATGCGGCTGAAGAAGCGGGCGAAGTGCTGATCGAAGGGGCCTATCACCTCGAGGTCAGTTCGCCCGGGATCGACCGTCCGCTCACCCGCGAAAAGGACTACGCGAATTGGGCTAGCCACGAAGTGCGGATCGTCATGGACAAGAGCTATGACGGCCAGCGTGTCAACAAAGGCGTGCTCGGCGGGCTTGAGGATGGTATGATCCTCGTTGCGGAAGTGAAGGCGGGCGATGTGCGCCTGCCGCTTGATCAGGTTCACACGGCCAAGCTCGTCCTCACCGACGCGCTTATCGCCGCCACTCGCCCGCTGGATACCAGTGGGGCTGACGAACTCATCGAAGATACAGAGAAGGCAGACGACTGATGAGTGCCATTTCCGCCAACAAGGCTGAACTGCTTGCGATTGCCAACGCGGTCGCTTCGGAAAAGATGATCGACAAGTCCATCGTCATTGAGGCGATGGAAGAAGCGATCCAGAAATCCGCGCGCAACCGCTATGGTGCGGAGAACGATATTCGTGCCAAGCTCGATCCGCTGACCGGCGATCTGACGCTGTGGCGCGTGGTCGAGGTCGTTGAAGAGGTCGAAGATTACTTCAAGCAGGTCGACCTGAAGCAGGGCGACAAGCTTCAGCCCGGTGCCAAGGTCGGCGACTTTATCGTCGATCCGCTGCCCCCGGTTGATCTGGGCCGCATCGACGCGCAGTCGGCCAAGCAGGTAATCTTCCAGAAGGTCCGCGATGCCGAGCGTGAGCGTCAGTTCGAAGAGTTCAAGGATCGCCAGGGCGAAGTCATCACCGGCGTTATCAAGTCGGTCGAATTCGGCCATGTGATCGTCAACCTCGGCCGCGCCGAAGGTGTGATCCGCCGCGATCAGCAGATCCCGCGCGAAGCCGCCCGTACAGGCGAGCGCGTGCGTGCGCTCATCACCAAGGTGGAACGCAACAATCGCGGCCCGCAGATCTTCCTCAGCCGCGCGCACCCCGACTTCATGAAGAAGCTGTTCGCGCAGGAAGTGCCCGAAATCTACGACAACATCATCGAGATCAAGGCCGCCGCCCGTGACCCGGGCAGCCGTGCCAAGATCGGCGTGATCAGCCGCGATTCCAGCATCGACCCGGTCGGCGCCTGCGTCGGCATGAAGGGCAGCCGCGTGCAGGCTGTCGTGCAGGAATTGCAGGGCGAAAAGATCGACATCATCCCTTGGTCGGAAGACACCGCGACCTTCGTGGTGAACGCGCTTCAGCCCGCCACCGTCAGCCGCGTGGTGTTGGATGAAGATGATGGCCGCATCGAAGTGGTGGTGCCGGACGATCAGCTTTCGCTGGCGATCGGTCGCCGTGGTCAGAACGTTCGCTTGGCGAGCCAGCTGACCGGCCACCAGATCGACATCATGACCGAGGAAGAAGCCTCGGAAAAGCGGTCGAAGGAATTCGCCGAGCGTTCGAAGATGTTCGAGGAAGAACTCGACGTCGACGAAACCCTGTCTCAGCTGCTGGTCGCCGAAGGCTTCGCCGAGCTCGAAGAAGTCGCCTATGTCGAGATCGCCGAACTGGCGAGCATCGAAGGCTTCGACGATGAACTCGCCGAGGAACTTCAGAGCCGTGCTCTGGAAGCGCTCGAGCGGCAGGAAGCCGGGCATCGCGAAGTCCGCCGCGGGCTGGGCGTGGAAGATGCGCTAGCTGAAATCCCGCACCTGTCGGAAGCGATGCTGGTCACGCTCGGCAAGGCCGGGATCAAGACGCTCGACGATCTCGCCGATCTCGCCACTGACGAGTTGATCGCCAAGAAGCGGGAAGCGCCGCGCCGCCGGAACAACACCGATGGCCCGCCGACCAGGCGTCCGCAGCGCGAAACCGACAAGGGCGGTGTGCTGGGCGAATATGGCCTCTCGGAAGAGCAGGGCAACGAAATCATCATGGCCGCGCGTGCGCACTGGTTCGAAGACGAGCCGACCGAGGAGGCCGCCCATGCGGACTCCACCCAATGAGCGCCTGACGTCCGACATCGCTGAGCCGGCGCTTCCCGATACGACGGGGAGCGAGCGGCGCTGTATCCTCACCGGGGACACCTCGGCGCGGGATGACCTGCTGCGTCTGGCGATTTCGCCCGGCGGGCATGTTCTCCCCGATGCCGGGGCCAAGGCGCCGGGGCGTGGCGCGTGGATCGGGGTGACTCGCGCCGCGCTTGAAACCGCGTCGGCCGAGGGCCATCTCAAAAAGGCACTGATGCGCGCGTTCAAGGGCGCGCCGCTCATCATTCCTGACGATTTGCCCGCAAAGGTCGAAGCCGCGCTGGTGCGCCAGTTGTGCGATCGGCTGGGGCTGGAACTTCGCAGCGGCAATATCGTGATGGGTTCGGCCCGGATCGAGGAACAGGCGCGCAGCGGACGGATCGCCGTTCTGCTTCACGCCGCCGACAGCAGCGAGGACGGGCGGCGAAAGCTCGATCAGGCGTGGCGCGTTGGCACCGATGCCGAAGGCTCCGGCCTGCGCGGGCAGACCTTGCCTCTGGACCGCACCGCGCTGTCTGTGGCATTGGGCCGCGACAACGTAGTCCACCTGGGCGTCGCCGGCCATCCTGGCGACATGCGCGCCGCAACCCGCGTGCTCCAGGCGGTTTCCCGGCTGGTGCAATACGTCGGTGATGATCGGGCGAACGCGACGAACGAAACGGGCCGGGACACTTCCGGCCACGCTGACCAGCCTCAGGGCGGGACGGCGAACATTGATGAATACGTGAAGGACTAACGAGCGATAATGAGCGACGACAACGACAACCAACGCATCCGCAAACCTCTGGGCCTCAAGCGCTCTGTGGATGCGGGCGAGGTCAAGCAGACCTTCAGCCACGGCCGCACCAACAAGGTGGTGGTCGAGGTGAAGCGGCGCCGCGTGCTCGGCAAGCCTGGCAGCGAAGCGGCAGCACCGCCGCCGCCACCCGCTCCCGAACCGGTTGTGGCCGCGCCTGCGCCAACACCCGCGCCGACCCCAGCCCCGCGCCCCGCGCGCCCCGCTCCCGCAGGCGAGACCCCGCAAGAGCGCGTGAAGCGCCTCCAGCTCGAAGCCGAGGAAGAACGGCTGCGGATGGGCGAGGAAGCGCGCAAGCGCGAGGACGAAGAACGTCAGCGTGCCGAAGAGGACGAGCGTCGCCGCGCGGAAGACAACCGCCGCGCCGAAGAAGAGGCCGAGCGTCAGCGCACCGAGGTCGCCTCGGCGCCGGAAGTGGCTGCGAGCGAAGCTGTACCTGCTCCGGCAGCAGAAGCACCCGACGCGGCTGAAGAGCCTGCGACCGAAGCGACTGCCGCCAAGGCCGAAGCTGTGCCCGCCGCACGCCGCTTCACTCCGGTCGAGCGCCCCGAGCCCAAGCGGCCCGCCGAGGTCAAGGGCAAGAAGAAGGACGACAAGCGCGCCGCCCCGATCGACGAAGGCAAGGACAACCGCCGTTCGGGCAAGCTGACCGTCACCCGTGCGCTGAACGAGGACGAAGGCCGCCGTGCCCGCAGCCTCGCCGCATTGAAGCGTGCGCGTGAAAAGGAACGTCGTGGTCAGGGCGGCCCGTCCAAGCCGCGCGAAAAGCAGGTCCGCGATGTCGTGGTGCCTGAAGCGATCACCGTGAGCGAACTCGCCAACCGCATGGCCGAAAAGGGCGCGGATCTGGTGAAGGCGCTGTTCAATCTGGGCATGATGGTCACCGTCAACCAGACGATCGATCAGGACACCGCAGAATTGCTGGTCGAGGAGTTCGGCCACAACATCCAGCGTGTTTCGGCGAGCGATGTCGATATCGACAGCAGCGAGGATACCGATCCGGAAGAGACTCTGGTCACCCGTCCGCCGGTGGTCACGATTATGGGCCACGTCGATCACGGCAAGACCAGCCTGCTCGACGCCCTGCGCGGTACCGATGTGGTCAAGGGCGAGGCTGGCGGCATCACCCAGCACATCGGCGCGTACCAGATCACCACCAAGGACAAGAAGAAGATCACCTTCCTCGACACCCCGGGTCACGCGGCCTTTACTGAAATGCGGATGCGCGGTGCGAACGTCACCGACATCGTCATTCTGGTGGTCGCAGGTGACGACGGTTTGATGCCGCAGACGATCGAGGCGATCAACCACACCAAGGCGGCCGGCGTGCCGATGATCGTGGCGATCACCAAGTCGGACAAGCCCGAGTTCAACCCGAAGAAGATCCGCGAACGTCTGCTCGAACACGAAATCGTGGTTGAGGCGATGTCGGGCGATGTGCAGGATGTCGAGGTTTCGGCCAAGACTGGCGCAGGGCTCGATCAGCTGATCGAAGCGATCGGGCTTCAGGCCGAACTGCTCGAACTCAAGGCGCGGCCTGACCGAGATGCCGAGGCAACCGTGATCGAAGCCCAGCTCGACAAGGGTCGTGGCCCGGTCGCGACGGTGCTGGTGACGCGCGGAACGCTGAAGCGCGGCGATACCTTCGTGGTCGGCACGCAAAGCGGCAAGGTGCGCGCGATTGTCGATGACAAGGGCAATCAGCTCAAAGAAGCTGGCCCGTCGATGCCGGTCGAAGTGCTCGGCCTTGGCGGCGTTCCGTCTGCTGGTGACAACCTCACCGTGGTCGAAAACGAACAGCGCGCCCGCGAAGTTGCCAAGTATCGTCAGGAAATGGCGACGGAAAAGCGCACTGCGTTGGCCCCGACCAATTTCGACACGATGTTCAACACGCTGTCCTCCAACGTCATCGAATTCCCGGTGGTGGTGAAGGCCGACGTGCAAGGGTCGGTCGAGGCGATCGTCAATGCGCTCCACAACCTGTCGAACGACGACATCAAGGTGCGCGTGCTGAATGGCGGCGTCGGTGCGATCACCGAAAGCGACGTGATGTTGGCAGGCGGATCGAAGGCGCCGATCATCGGCTTCAACGTGCGCCCCAACGCCAAGGCCCGCGAGCTGCTGAAGCGCGATAACGTGCGGATGATGTATTACGACGTCATCTACCACCTCACCGATGCCATCGCCAAGGAGATGATCGGCGAGCTTGGCCCAGAACGGATCGAACACGTGGTCGGCCGGGCGCTGGTCAAAGAGGTGTTCAAGTCGGGCAAGCGCGACAAGGCCGCCGGTCTGCTGGTCGAAGAAGGGGTCATCCGCAAGGGTCTGTTCGCCCGTCTCACCCGCGCCGATGTCATCGTTTCGGCCACCAAGATCGCTTCGCTGCGGCGCTTCAAGGACGATGTCGACGAAGTGCGCACCGGTCTGGAATGCGGTGTGGTGCTCGAAGACACCAACGACATCAAGCCGGGCGACCAGCTTGAAGTGTTCTCGGTCGAGGAGCGTGAGCGGACACTGTGAGCCTGACGGATACGCACTACCCAGACGATGCCGGGCAGTCGCCGCACACGGCGCTGCTCGGCTCGGAATTTGTCGGCTGGGATGAGGCCGCCCAGACCGTCACCATGCGTTTCACTGTGAAGCGTGAGATGACCACCTGGCGCGGCGGCGTGCAGGGGGGCTTGGTTGCGGGCTATCTCGATGATGTGATGGGCTATGCCTATGTCGCGGCCACGGGTGGCGAGATGGCGCCGCTCAATCTCGACATTTCGATGAGCCTGATCCGCCTGATCCCCGAAGGCGCAACGATCATCGGCAAGGGCCGAGTGGTGAAGGGCGGGCGGCGCGTCGTATTCCTCGAAGGCGAATTACTGGCCGAGGACGGAACGATATATGCCCGTTCGACCTCAACCGCGCTGCCGACCCCGCGCCCGACGCCGACCAGCACGGGGATGGCATAATGGCCACTGTTCGTCTCGCCGCACTGCTGGGCAGCATCAATGTCGGCGGCAACCGGCTGAAGATGGCCGATCTACGCGCTGCGTTGGAAGCGGCAGGCTTTGCCAATGTCGCCACCGTCACCGCCAGCGGGAATGTGCTGTTCGACGGCGATCCGGTCCACCAGCCCGATTACGCCGCGCGCATTGCCGAGGTCATCAAGGAAACGTTCGGTATCGCGACATTCGCAGTCGTGACGACGCGCGAAGGCCTCCTTGGCGCGGTCGCCGAAAACCCTTTCGCGGATGACGGCGCCGACAACCTTGTCCATGTCCATTTCCTCGAAAGCAAACCCGGCGCGGAAGCGTTCTTACAGCTTGCCAGCGACCACGAAGGACGCGGGTCGGAGCGACTTGCGCCGGGCACTGCGGCCTTGCATATCGACTTTGTGGACAGCGCAGCCAACAGCAAGCTGACAGGCCCCTTTTTGCTGCGACGCCTTGGGTGCCGCGGCACGGCGCGCAACATCCGCTCGATCCGGCGGATTGCCGAGGCGATGGCGTAATGGCCAAGGCTCCTTTTACCACCGAACAGCAATCGGTCCGCGTCCTTAAGGTAGGCGAGCGGGTGCGACATATCCTGTCGGAACTGCTCGCGCGCGGCGAGGTGCATGACGATGTCGTGCGCGCGGCGCATATCTCGGTCACCGAAGTGCGCATGACCCCCGATCTGCGCAATGCCACCGCCTATGTGAAGCCGCTGATGGGGGCGGGCGAGGACGAGGTGGTCGTTGCTTTGCGCCAGAACACGGCCTTCCTCCAGCGCGAGGTCGCCCAGCGGCTTGGGCTGAAATTCGCGCCTAAGCTCAAGTTCCGTAAGGACGAAAGCTTTGCCGAGGCGGACCGGATCGAGGCCCTCCTGCGCGATCCCAAGGTTGCCCGCGATCTGGATGATGAGGAAGAGTAGCGCCTAGCGCGGGATCATTCGCGCTTTCAGCGTGATGTTTACCTTGTTGCCGACGATCAGCTGATAGGACTTCATCCCGAACTGCCGCCGGTCGATGGTGGTGGTACCGGTAAAACTGACCGGTTTGCCTGCCTGCGCAATCGGATCGGCATTGAAGGTCACCGCCAGTGTCGCCGGACGGGTGACGCCGCGTGCCGTCAACTCGCCGCTTACAGTCCCGCGCGTCGTGCTCGACAGTTTGAGCGAGCGGCCGAGGAATCGGATCGAGGGATATTTGTCCACCCAGAAGAACTCGTCGCCCCGCAAGCGGGCGAGCGTGGCGCTGTCGGGCGCTTCAATGGCGGTGGCATCGAAGGTGACGTCAATCAGCGCCTTATCCGGTGCACCCGGCACGATCGTCACCGCACCCTCCATCCGGGGGAAGCGCGCGGTCTTGCTCGAGAGGCCGAAGAACGGCACCTTGGCCGAGACATTGCTGGCCGACGCATCAAGAGTATAGCGCTGCGGCACGCTCGCGCTATTGGCCCCGACACTGGCAGGCGCGAACACGGCAAGCAGCGGCAACAGGAACATCCGTGGGTGGGCGGCGGACTTGATCATGAGTTTATCTATACGCTTCAACCGGGCAAAAGGTTCATCCCCACCTCGCCCAGCGTCCGGCGAATGGGTAGTCTGACACGATGGCCAAGCTCTACTTCTACTATGCCAGCATGAACGCAGGCAAAAGCTCGCACCTGTTGCAGGCGGATTTCAATTATCGCGAGCGCGGCATGGCGACGATGCTGTGGACCGCCGCGCTCGACAGCCGTTCGGACGGGCAGGTGAAGAGCCGCATCGGGCTGGAGAGCGAAGCACACAAGTTCGCGCCCGATACCGATCTATGGGCGGCGATCAGTGCGGCGCATAAGGTGCAACCGCTCGATTGCGTGATGGTGGATGAGGCGCAGTTCCTCACCTCCGATCAGGTGTGGCAGTTGGCACGCTTGGCGGACGAGGGCGGCATTCCGGTGCTTTGCTATGGCCTGAGGACTGACTTTCAGGGGGAGTTGTTCCCTGGCTCGGCGGTGCTGCTCGGGATCGCCGATGCTCTGGTGGAGCTGAAGGCGGTGTGCCACTGCGGCCGCAAGGCGACGATGAACCTGCGCGTCGATGATAGCGGCGCGGCGGTGCGGCAGGGCCAGCAGACCGAGATCGGCGGGAATGACCGCTATGTGGCGCTATGCCGCAAGCATTTCTCCGAGGCCCTGAGCGGATGAACGCGCCGGTGAACCTCCCACTGTCTGGCTGGCTGATCCTCGACAAGCCGCGCGGCATGGGGAGCACCCAGGGGGTTAGCGCGGTCAAGCGCGTGCTGCGCCAGAACGGCTATGCCAAGACCAAGGTCGGTCACGGCGGGACGCTTGATCCGTTGGCGGAAGGCGTGCTGCCGATTGCCTTGGGCGAGGCGACCAAACTGGCGGGGCGGATGCTAGATGCCAGCAAGATTTACGAGTTCACGGTGAAGTTCGGGGAGGAGACTTCGACCCTCGATACCGAAGGGGAAGTGGTTGCGACGAGCGATGTGCGGCCCACGCTGGCCGAGGTGGAAGCCGTGCTCCCGCGCTTCACTGGCCCCATCGAACAGGTGCCGCCTGCATATTCCGCGCTCAAGATTGGCGGTCAGCGCGCCTATGACTTGGCGCGGGCGGGGGAGGTGGTGGAGCTTAAGGCGAGAGCGGTCACCATTCACCAACTCTCCATCCGTCATCCCGGCGCAGGCCGGGACCCAGAGCCGCAAGCGCCTTGCCCAGATCCCATGGGCCCCGGCCTTCGCCGGGGTGACGAGCTTTGCGAGGAAATCACCCTCACCGCCCACGTCTCCAAAGGCACCTATATCCGCTCCCTTGCGCGCGACATTGCCTATGCGCTTGGCACCTGCGGCCATGTCACCTATCTCCGCCGTACCAAGGCCGGGCCGTTCCTACAGGAACAGGCGATTTCGCTGGACTTGCTGGAGGAAACCGCTAAGGGCCGGGGCCTTGAACACCTCCTCCTGCCGCTAGAGGCGGGGCTGGACGACATCCCGGCCCTTCACCTCGATCAGACAAGCGCGCAGGCGGTCCGACAGGGCCGGGTGCTGTCTGACATGCCCCAATCATCCGGGCTTTATCTCGCGAAACTGGGCTCTGTCCCGGTCGCGCTGATGGAAATCACGGATGGGACGGCCACGGTCGTCCGGGGGTTCAACCTTCCCGATGTCGCTGAGTAAGAAAGAGACGTACTATGTCGGTGACCGCCGAAGTTAAGCAGACAATCATTGCTGACAATGCCCGTGATCCCAAGGACACCGGCAGCCCCGAAGTGCAGGTTGCGATCCTCACGCAGCGCATCCGCAACCTGACCGAGCACTTCAAGGATCACCACAAGGACAACCATTCGCGTCGCGGCCTTCTCATGATGGTCAACAAGCGTCGCACGCTGCTCGCCTATCTCAAGAAGAAGGATGTGGAGCGGTACAACGCTCTGATCCAGAAGCTGGGCCTGCGTAAGTAAGAGTTTTGCGAAAGGGCGGCTCCAAGGGGCCGCCTTTTTTGCATATGGGCCACGCAGACATCCGGTCTGCTGAGCCTTGGGGCCGAAGCGCCCTCAACCGGACCGGGACGGTTGTTTCCCCGGCACATGAGGCCCCGCGACAGCAATATGGCTGCGCGGGTCAGAAGGAAAATCAATGTTCGACACGAAAACCGTATCGCTGGAGTGGGGCGGCAAGACCCTCACTCTGGAAACCGGGCGTATTGCCCGTCAGGCCGATGGCGCCGTTCTGGCCACCTATGGCGAAACCGTGGTGCTGTGCGCCGTGACCGCTGCCAAGTCGGTCAAGGAAGGGCAGGATTTCTTCCCGCTCACCGTCCACTATCAGGAAAAGTTCTCCGCCGCAGGACGCATCCCGGGCGGCTTCTTCAAGCGTGAACGTGGCGCGACCGAAAAGGAAACGCTGACCAGCCGCCTGATCGACCGTCCGATCCGCCCGCTGTTCCCCGAAGGCTTCTACAACGAAATCAACGTGATCTGTCAGGTTCTGTCGTTCGACGGCGAAACCGAGGCCGATATCGTTGCGATGATCGCGGCCTCGGCTGCGCTGACCATCTCGGGCGTGCCCTTCATGGGCCCGATCGGCGCTGCACGCGTCGGCTACATTGATGGCGAATATGTCCTCAACCCGAAGCAGGACAAGGCGCTTGCCGAAGGCCAGCTCGACCTCGTCGTTGCCGCCACGCAAGGCGCGGTGATGATGGTCGAATCCGAAGCCAAGGAACTGACCGAAGAAGTGATGCTCGGCGCCGTCATGTTCGCGCATGACGAAATCCGCAACGTCATCGGCGCGATCATCGATCTGGCCGAGAAGGCCGCTAAGGATCCGTGGAATGTCGACGTCAGCGACAACACCGCTGACATGAAGGCTAAGCTCAAGGACCTCATCGGCGGCGACATCGCAGCCGCTTACAAGGTCACCGACAAGTCGGCGCGTTCGAACATGCTCAACGAAGCCCGGGCCAAGGCCAAGGCGGCGTTTGCGGACGAAGGCGGCCAGACCCAGATGGTCGCTGGCAAGCTGATGAAGAAGCTCGAAGCCGAAATCGTGCGCGGGGCGATCCTCAAGGATGGCCAACGCATCGATGGCCGCAAGCTTGATCAGGTCCGCCCGATCGAAGCGATCGTCGGCTTCCTGCCGCGCACCCATGGTTCGTCGCTGTTCACCCGCGGTGAAACCCAGGCGATCTGCACGACCACGCTCGGCACCAAGGATTCCGAGCAGATGATCGATGGGCTGGAAGGCCTGAGCTACACCAGCTTCATGCTGCACTATAACTTCCCGCCCTATTCGGTTGGTGAAGTGGGCCGCTTCGGCGCCCCGGGTCGCCGCGAAGTCGGTCACGGCAAGCTCGCCTGGCGCGCGCTGAACCCCGTGCTGCCGAGCAAGGAAGACTTCCCCTATACCATCCGCGTTCTGTCCGACATCACCGAGTCCAACGGCTCGTCCTCGATGGCGACCGTGTGCGGCGGCTGTCTGTCGATGATGGACGCCGGTGTGCCGGTGAAGTCACCCGTCTCGGGCATCGCGATGGGCCTGATCCTCGAAGGCGATGACTTTGCCGTTTTGTCGGACATCCTGGGTGATGAAGATCACCTCGGCGACATGGACTTCAAGGTTGCCGGCACCGAGAACGGCATCACCACGATGCAGATGGACATCAAGATTGCCGGCATCACGCAGGAAATCATGGCCAAGGCGCTGGAACAGGCCAAGGCTGGCCGGATGCACATCCTCGGTGAAATGGCCAAGGCCCTGACCGGTGCCCGCACTGAAGTCAGCAAGCACGCGCCGCGCATCGAGACGATCCAGATCGACAAGTCGAAGATCCGTGACGTCATCGGCACCGGCGGCAAGGTGATCCGTGAGATCGTCGCCGAAACCGGCGCCAAGATCGACATTGACGATGAAGGTGTGATCAAGATCTCGTCGAGCAACGTCGACGAGATCGAAGCAGCCCGCAAGTGGATCCTCGGCATCACGCAAGAAGCTGAAGTCGGCAAGATCTACGACGGCAAGGTCGTGAACATCGTCGATTTCGGCGCGTTCGTGAACTTCATGGGCGGCAAGGACGGTCTCGTCCACGTCTCGGAAATGCGCAACGAGCGGGTTGAGAAGCCCACCGATGTCGTCTCCGAAGGCATGGAAGTGAAGGTCAAGGTGCTCGAGATCGACCAGCGCGGCAAGGTTCGCCTGTCGATGCGCGTCGTCGATCAGGAAACCGGCGCCGAGCTGGAAGACACCCGTCCGCCCCGCGAAGCGCGCGAGCCGCGCGAAGGCGGCCGTGGTGGTGATCGCGGTGGCGATCGTCGCGGGCCCAAGGGCAGCGGCGGTGGTCGCGGCGGCGACCGTGGTGGCCGTGGCGGCGATCGCGGCGGTGATCGTGGTCCGCGCGACAGCGCACCTGCGGGCCTGCCTGACTTCCTCAAGGACTGACCTTGCCTCGCCCGTCATCCCAGCGAAAGCTGGGACCTAGGGCCTCAAGGACAGACTTTGCCGCTCTAGGCCCCAGCTTTCGCTGGGGTGACGAGCTAAATTACAAGGGCCGCCCGGATCATTCCGGGCGGCCTTCTGATTGGGAAACTACGAATGCTCCAGCGCGAACTGATCGACAGCACCCAGATCGAGGACGGCGTCTGCCTCGAACTCTATCGTCACGGCACCGATTTCATGATCGTGCTGGGACGCAACGAGCTGATGAGCACGCGGATGCGCTTCTCGGAAGAACAGCTCGCGCAGCTCACCATCGATCGGCTGGGCAAAGAGCATGCGCGCATGTTGATCGGCGGCTACGGCATGGGCTTCACCTACCGCGCCGCCGCGGCACGGCTCGGCGAGAAGGCGCAGATTGTGGTCGCCGAAATTTCTGACGCGATCATTGATTGGGCCAAAGGGCCGATGGCGGAACTGACGGGGGAGGGCCTGTCGGACCCGCGCCTCGATCTGAAAATCTGCGACGTCGCCGCTCTGATCGATGATGCGAACGATGGCACCTGCGCCAAGTTCGATGCGATCCTGCTTGATGTCGACAATGGCCCTGACGGGATCGTGCGCGATGCCAACAACCGGATCTATTCGCGCACGGGCCTCGCCAAGGCGCGTGATGCCCTGAAGCCGGGCGGCATTCTGGCGGTATGGTCAGCGGGGCCCGACCCCGCCTTTGTCAAGCGCCTGCGCGATACCGGGCTCGAAATCGTGGAATGGAACGTCCGCTCGCGCCCCAACAAAAAGGGCGCGCATCACATCATCTGGTTCGCGCGCAAGAGCTGAAAGCCAAGCTCAAAGAGCTTGGGTCAGACCTCCCGCCCCGCCTCCCCACCCGGCCACCAATGATACCATCAGGATATGGTGGCCGGGTGGGGAGGCGGGGCGGGAGGTCTGCGTTCACGGCAGTGAACCGTGACTAAAAGTCGTAGATCAGCGTTACGCGGCTCAGCGTATCGGTCTGCACTGCACCCGGCGGTGGGTTGCTGTCATACTCGACCGCATAGGAAAACCGCGCGGTAAGGCTGCGGTTGATCCGGGCATCAAGCCCGGTGATCAGATCGAGCGTGGTGTTGCGCGAATCGATGATGGCGACCGCCGATCCGCCCGTTTCAGCCACGGCATTGGTGTCCTGCGTCAGCTTGAGCTTTTCGGTGATGTTCCAGTCGAAATCGAGGCCGATCAGCCCGGCGATCCGGCTTTCGTTGCGGCCATCGGCAAATTCGGTGACGCGGTAAGCGGGGCCAGCCTTGACCGACAATTGGATGTCATCCTCCTTGAGCGCCTGATAGCCCATGCCGCCTGACACGGCATAGCGTGCCGCGATGCCCTGAAACCGGTCGCGCTCGTATTGGGCGAGCGCATAGACATAGAAATTGTCGGAGACGTTGAAGTTGGGCTCATAGCGGGCGAGGTATTGTTCGCGGGTCGTGAGGCCATTGGCGCGCTGGTAATCGACGCGGCCTGTCAACTTGTGGCGCCAGTCGATGCCTTGGCGGTCCAAGGTCAGACCTGCGGTCACGCCGGTATTGTCTGAGTTCCCGGTGGCCCGGAAAGCGCCAAACTCGCCCTTGCCGGACCAGTTGTCGAACATTCCGGCAGAGCGGATCTGTGCCACCTTCGCCTCGGCCTCGGCCGCCTTGCGTGCAGCAACGCGGGCTTCGAAATTGGCGACAATCGCGTCGATTTCTTCCTGATCGCCCGGATTGGTCGCGCGCGCGATTTCGGTGACGGTGCGCACCTTGGTTTCATCGCCAGTGGCGATAGCGGCATCGATCATGGCGCGCACGGGTTCGGGCAATTCGGCATGGGCCGGAACGGATGCCGCCAGCCCGACCATGATGGTCGCCATGGTCACGTCTCGTACACCAGCCTTGCAACTCATGTTAGCGCTCCCTTTGGACCGCTTCCGCGATACAGGGCTGGGCAGGCGCGGGGCAAGTCCTGCTTGCGCGAAGGGGCTTTCCTACTCGGTTGATGCCCGTCACGATCGCGCGCATGAACGCCCCTTATCGGACAGAATGGACCAGCCAGCCCGCCGCGCGAGCGCACGGCCCTGCGCACCCCGTGGGTTTTCTGAATCCTGGACTGTGTCTCATGTGTCTCCAACACCGGCCACGGCCCCACCAACCTGAACGCGGTGGTGCTGGAACGGAGGCCGAATCAGGAGGCGAGCAGGCAGCCTCGGCAGATGCCTTAACGAACGCGCGGTCCGCCGAACGGCAGCGGCGGCGGGGGACGACGCACACCGCGCGGCAGCTGTGCCTGATAGGCGCGGCCGCAATGCTCGACGCAATAGGGAAAGCCCGGGTTCACCGCCACGCCGCAGAAGTGGAAATCGGCCTCGCCCGGATGGCCCATCGGCCAGCGACACACCTTTTCCGACAGATCGAGCAGCGTGGTCTTGCCCGCAATCTCTGGGCTCGGCTTGGCGGGCACGAGACGGCGCGGCGGGGCAGGGGGAATCGGGGCCTGCTGATCACCTGGACCTTGGCGCAGGAAGCCGCCAGGCCCGACCGAGACGATCTTGGGCAGATCGGCCGGCGGGCCGGGAACGGGCTGCGAGGGCACCGCGTTCAGACCATCATCCGCCACCGCTTCGGCGCGGGGGGAGGGGGCAGCGGCGCGCGGCGCAGGCCGCTCAGCCGCTTCGCCGGTCACGCTGCGCTCAGCGGGTTCGGTCCGCGGTTCAGCCACGCGCGGCGCGGGCGCGACAGCGGGCTTCTTGGCAGGAGCGGCCGGCTTCTTCTTGTCATTGGCCTTCACCGGAGAGGGGCGCGCTTTCAGGCCAAGGCGATGCGCCTTGCCGATCACCGCATTGCGACTGACCCCGCCGAGTTCGGCCGCGATCTCGCTCGCGGTGGAGCCGCCTTCCCACATCTTCTTGAGCGTTGCGATGCGCTCGTCCGTCCAGCCCATATGTACTACCTGTTCCTGTGTCCGGCGCGTGCCGTAAATCGCTGCTGCTTGTCAGAGCGTCCCATGCAGCCTAGGCACCTGCGCCATGGCCGAACGCGCTCCTTCAGCAAACCCTTTGCACGACGCTGCTCCCGTGACTGAAATGACGCCTGATGACAAGACCGGCGGGAGCATCCGGTTTTCCCCGCGCGGCGTGCCCGTTATCATCGGGGTCAATCGCGTGGGGCTCTTCGCCCTCTATATGAAGGAGGTGCGCCGGTTTCTCAAGGTCCAGACGCAGACGATCTGGGCTCCGGCCTTCACAACCCTGCTGTTTCTGGTGATTTTCACGGTCGCATTGGGCCGTCAGGGGCGCGAAGTGCTGGGCGTACCCTTTGCCAGCTTCGTTGCGCCCGGTCTGATCGTGATGGCAATGATGCAGAACGCATTTGCCAATTCCAGCTTCTCGCTGCTGTCGGGCAAGATGCAGGGGACAATCATCGACCTGCTGATGCCCCCCTTGTCGCCCGGCGAATTGATGGCAGGCATTCTCGCGGCGGCCGTCACCCGCGCGATTGCGGTGGGGCTGGCTGTGGCTCTGGCGATTGCACTGTGGCCCGGCGTTTCGCTGGCGATGACGCACCCTTGGGCGGTCGTGTGGTTCGGCCTGATGGGATCGCTCTTGCTGGCGACGCTCGGCCTTGCGACTTCGATCTGGGCCGAGAAGTTCGATCACAACGCCGCCGTCACCAACTTCATCATCGCGCCCCTCTCGCTGCTGTCGGGCACGTTCTACGTGATCGAGAACCTCGATCCCGTGTTCCAGTGGGTGAGCCGGTTGAACCCGTTCTTCTACGTGATCTCCGGCTTCCGCTATGGCTTCCTCGGGGCGAGCGACATGGGGCCTGGCACTGTCCTGATGGCGGCAGCGGCGGGGCTGCTGGTGCTGAACGCGGTGCTGGCGGCAGGCGTCTATGCGCTGCTGCGGTCAGGATGGAAGCTCAAGAGCTGAGCGAGCTGGCCTGACCCTTGGCCAGCGCTGAGGCGTTGGTGGCGCTGGCAGAAATGCGGTTCAGCGCTTCCTGCGCGCCCATCACATCGGCCACATTACCAATCTCGAAGTAGTCGGTCTGGCGATCGCCGTCGCTGTCCTTGCCGATCTTCACCGCCAGCTGCAGCCGGCCGCTTCCGTCGCGCTTTTCGAACCGCTGGATCAAGCCGACGCGGTCGGCCGGCACGGTCTCCACCGCCAACTCGCGACCCATGCTGAGCTTCAGCGCGCGCTCATTCGTCACCACGTAGAGCACGCGCCCTTTCTGGAACAGCGGCACAAAGGGACGAGCCATCATAGCAAGGCCGATGGCGATGAAGGGCACGCCGAACAGCGGAAAGGCCCAGCCAATCCAGCCCGGCCCACCATCGCCCGAAAAAGCAATCGCGCCGGTGGCAAGCACGGTCCACATCACCGAAAACGCCGTCCATGGGATTGCGAAGATGTAGATCCCGAAGCTGAGCGGTTCCAGCCGGCCTAACTGCCAGCCATGCCATACCACCGTCTCGTTAGAGCGTAGCTCACGCTCAAGCGACAGCCGCAGGCGCGACATGATGGGGTTATCTTGGCTCAGGCCCGTCTTTTCCGACATGGCCTCAACTTATCCCAAAGGGATTATCAATGAGTTAGCGAGGCTCGCATCCGGTACCGGCCGTCCTTGAAGCTCTCGAACAGCTGGCGCACCGTCGGATGATCGACCGGCCCGCCATCGGAGTCCGCAATCAGATTGCCTTGGCTGACATATGCGACATACGACGAATCATCGTTTTCGGCGAGCAGGTGATAGAACGGCTGGTCGCGCCGGGGGCGGATATCCTCGGGGATCGACTGGTACCATTCTTCCGAATTGGCGAAGACCGGATCGATATCGAACACCACACCGCGAAAGGCGAACAGGCGGTGGCGGACCACATCGCCGATGCCGAAGCGGGCACGGGTCTGGCGCGGTGCGATGATGGTACGCCCGGCCTGGCTCGAGAAGAACTCTGCACGTTCCATGCCCGATAATATGGACCTTTGCGCTCGCAAAACAAGCGCCGGTTTTGTGCAGATGCGAGATATGCCCGTATTTTGTGCACCCTCGGGTATTGGCAAGCCCCGCGCCTTGGGCTAACGGGCGCGCTCCCTGTCGCCAGCCGTCCCGACCAGATGGCCTCAAGCATCGCGGCAGGCCTCGCGGAGAGGTGGCAGAGTGGTCGAATGCGCCGCACTCGAAATGCGGTTTACCGGCGACGGTAACGTGGGTTCGAATCCCACCCTCTCCGCCAAATATCTTTGATTTAAAAGAGAAAATTTGATTATTGGGGTCTCGTTCCCACAATGGCTCCCTAATAAACTGGCTGCTTCAACCTTTCCGACCGGCCTCGAGTCGAAATCAGCCACAGGGATCAGCGCACGTTTGTGGACAGCGGTTTCGACTACCGCCGTCCACTCGGGAATGGAATGACGTTGTCCTCGTCTAGGAAGGCCTGCACGCCCTCTTCGTCGACGACCAGCTCGAAGGCGGCGTAGGCCTCGTCATCGCTGTCGAACAGGCTATCCCAAACAATTGAGGTACCCGCCGTTCGTTCAGCATCGTCGCCACGCACCTGTGAGGGTCCGCAACTGGGACTTTGCAGCCGTTCCACTGCGATGGAACCAATGGCGGGTTTCGCCAAGAGCGGCCAGACCGTATAGACTTGCCATTCGACAGACAGTCCTTGTGATGCACGCTTACTCGTGTTCGTGTCGCGCAACTCTTGGTGGGAGGTGGCGACCCTGCTAGCCCATGCAGTAGGGGGGAATGCGCCTTGCAGACTATCTCACGACGCTCGGTATTCATCGCGCTGATGCTGACCGGACTGTGTGGTCTCGGGTTTCTGGCTTTGCTTGCTGCTCTCGGCCCGGACTGGGCTGCATACGTCCCGGCAAGCTGCACTGCCACTCGCTGTTTTTGCGAGGCGCCGCGAACCGGCATGCTGCTGCAGCAGCCGGCAAACACCTGGTCATCTTTCGGCTACGTCCTAATCGGCAGCCTGATGCTTGCACTGCCCTATGATCGCGATCCGGGATCGGCGTTGTCCGCCATCTCCGGGCGCACACTGGGCGTTACCGCGATCGTGGTAGGCGTGGGATCTGGCTTGCTGCACGCCACCCTGACCTTATGGGGCCAGTTCTTCGATGTGCTGGGCATGTATCTTGTGGGTTCGTTTCTCCTAGTCTCGGCGATAGCGCGGTGGCGCCGGATCCCCGATGGCGCTGCAGTCGTAATCTATGCTTTGCTGTGCTTGTCGCTGGTCACCATCCTCATCGTTGCCCCTGAAGTTCGCAGATGGTTGTTTGCCGTTCTGCTGATCCTTGCGATCACCATGGAACTGGTCTTTGCGCGCAGGTGGCGACCAGGCGTAAAGACTGCATTCTATCTCTGGGGTCTTGCTGCGACAGCCACCGCGTTCGGCATCTGGGTTCTGGACCAGGATGGTGTGGTCTGCGCGCCTCACAGCCTCCTGCAGGGCCACGCCGTGTGGCACCTGCTCGGTGCGGCCTCGCTTTGGCTTTCCTTCAACTATTACCGCAGCGAGCGTCGGCACGCCCCCCTTTAAGCTGGGCATTTGGGAGCTTTCCACCCAGCTGCCGCCGTTCCTGGTGATGGGGCGCATTGCCGATAGAGGGCAGGCAGCTAAGGCGGAATTTTCAACAAAAGCATAAATTCAGCAAGCGACCCCATTTTGGAAGTTGCTACGGTCTTCCGACAGCGTCGGAAGCTGCCGTTGGTTCACCGGTTCATTCGCCTCGAACGACCTTGCGTGAACTTGATTTCCCGATGAGGTCTTCTGGATAAAATTGAACTTCCCGCAGATTCCCTTCCGCATAGCGCGGCGCTTGATCGTTGAAGTGCGGGGAGGCGGGGTCGCCACTCAGGCCTCCTGCGGTCACCGCGCGAGCACGGATGCGGGGACCGAACTCAACCACCGCGACGAAGCTGTTGCCGTAGTCGCCGTAGTAACGCTGGGTCCCCGGATAGCGCTGTGCGCCGAAAGAGGCGAGCGAGCCCCAGTTAGCCGAAACGAACGGCACTGGGATGCTCGGTTTGGCATCGTCGAATGTTCGGACGATCGCCCCGTCGAGGCGCTGGAAGCGATTGATCTCGCCCCACGGCACCCGCCACGAACCAAAGTCCTCTTTGAGCCGGGTGATCGCCGCGTCTAGCGAAGCAAGCTTTTCGGCATCGCTGGCTTGCGCCATCAGCGCTTGCTGCACCGGGGCCAGCGGCACTCCGGCAGCGGCGGCAGCCCGCTCCCACAGCGCATCGGCCCAAAAAACGGCGAGGCTGGTCTCGGTCGAGGTCAGGCTCCAGCGGTGGTCCCATGCGGCAAGGAGCGCGACAGCCTCCTCGCGCGACGCACTGGGATTGCGCGCCTGCGCCGCAACCAGTTCAGGGAGCTGCTCGGCGAATAGCGGTATCCAGGGATCGTAAGCAGCCGCGATCAGGCTATCGAGTGTGAACTTCGGCGTAGCGCTCAGCACTTTTATCGCGTGCGGCGTGCGCGGCGTGGTGCCAAGTTTGTCGAAATAGCGCGCGTAAGCCGCCTGCTTGGGGCTGTCGGATCCTGCCGCCCACCACGGCCCGTCATTGACGTTCATCGTCCAGCCGTTGGCCGGGTTAACCACTTGCGGCAGCTCACTTAACGGGTGCAGCCCCTGCCAGTCGGTTGCCGGGTCGCTGCCATCGACGGGCTTTGTGTAATCGAAACGCGGATCGCGCCGCGGCATGAATTGCGGGAGAAGCAACGCTGTCTCACCCGTTTTGCTGGCGAACAACGTGTTGTTGCTCGAGTTTGCCTGCAGCTCTGCGACCCGCAGGAAACCTGCAAGGTCCTTAACCTTGGTGCGCAAAAAACTCTGTTTTAGCGCTGCCACCGGCCTATGCATCAATGCCGCCGAAATCCACTTGCCGTCCGCTTCGCGAACCACCGGGCCGTGATGCGTGGCATAGGTGTTGAACGTCCGGCTGCCGGTCGTGCCATCGGGTTTGCGGTAAGCGAGCGCAACGGTCTTTACGGTAACCCGGCGTTGCTCCTTGCCGTAGCGATACGTCCATCCATCGCCACCAGTTGCTGTCTCCACTGTCACCACAAACTCGTCGATCGTGTCGGCTGTGCTGGTGGTGTGCATCCAGCCCGCGTTTTGGTTGAAGCCTTGGTAAATGAAAAATTGCCCCCAGGTCGCCGCGCCATAGGTGTTGAGACCTTGTCTGCTGGTCACCTGCTGCTCGGCGCGGAAGAAGAAGCTCGTATGCGGGTTGATCAGCAGCAACGGATGACCGCTGGCGCTATGTGAAGGCGCGATCACGAAGCCATTTGATCCGGTTGGCTCGCGCTGCACTAGGCCGCGTTCCTCGGGGGTCATCGCGATTGTGCGGCGTTCATAAAAGGCTTGAAGTTGGGCGAGCGAAACGCGGCTGATGTCGCCACCAATCGAGCCCTCGGAAAAACTAAGCGCCATCCACGGTTCGAACCGGGTAAGCACCTTGGGCTTCACCTCCGGATGGTCGGCGAGGTATTTATTGAGGCCTGCGGCCCAAGCCTGCATCAGATTGCGCAGCCAAGGCGGGCTCTTGGCATAGTCGGCCTTCAGTTCATTTGGATCAATCCACAGTCGCTGTCGCAGGTCCTGCCACAGCGCCTTCTCACCTTCGGCCTCAGCCAGGCGACCAAGGCTGGTGAGGTAGTTCATTTCGATCCGGTTGAAGTCATCCTCGGCCTGAGCGTAGATCATGCCGAACACAGCGTCGGCGTCGGAACGGCCGGTGATGTGCGCTATGCCCCAGTCGTCGCGAACAATTTCGGCGCGATAGGGGGCGGCATGCGCTGCAGTGCTTAGAAGCAACGAGACGGCGCAGAAGGTTGTAAAGCGGCGCACAGGCAGTCCCTCCCAAAAAAATCGTCCCGGACCGTTGCTAACGCCGGGTATGCACTTGCGCCAGTGGCGATCATGTACCTGCAGCCATCAGGATGGTGTGCCGCTGATAGCGTTGGGGCCTTTCGTATGTATTGGGGGTCACCCTTCGTATCGGTCTCCGCCTTTTCGACGAAGGCGGCGCTGAGACTCCGGAAGTGGCCATGACGGAGTTGGCGAACGAAACGGATGGACAGAGCTCTTGCCGCATCCTGACTTTATCAAAAAAAGCGCAGTGAACGGCGGCTTTCCATATTTTCATCAAGAAGCTGCCTGTGCGGAATCCACCCACTTCCTACCATTGCGGTAGGCGATGGTAGCACCTGAAAGCTGACGGTCTCCGTTGCGATAACGGACACTTCGCCGAAGCTTTTGCGATCGTCATCCGGGGAGGGCGAATGCCTCGCAGTGCAAAGCGTCAGCTCAGCGCGGTCTCAACATCAAAAGCTGCAGTTCTGCAAGCGACGCAGGAGCGGTCGCTTCTTGTCAAAGTAGAAAAGGCCGTAGTGCCGTCCGCGCGCCGAATTGAAGGTCACCCTCGTCAAGCCCGCCATGGACCGCGCGATAGCCAATTCCCCGGATAATGGCGGAAAATGCGGCAACGAGCGATGCCGAGGGGGGAATACCGCCCAGCATCTGTCGCAACGCCCATGTCCCGCTGGGATCATCCATTGCGCGCACGAGGCCGCGCAACGAAGCATGATCGTCGCCATTGTAGATCGCGCGCTCGATCTCGTCATAGGCTGTGAGGACCGGCTGATGCCTCTCAATGACCGCCTCAAGCAGCCGGTCGAGCATCGCTTCGGGAACGAGCTTGCGCGCCAGAAGCTGGTCAGGGTCTCCGCCCAGTGCCTCGCGCTCATAGAGATTGTGCAGGGCTGCGTGGAGCAGAGCGCTCTTGGTGCCGAAGACATGAATGACCTTACCGAGCGTGACCCCGGCCCGTGTCGCAACGGCGCGGAATGTAACGCCGGCATGGCCTTGTTCTGCCAACAGCTCGGCCGCCGCATTTGCGATTTCTGTTCCCGGCAAATCGAGATGCAGCACAGGCATGTCATAGCCGCGCTTGGCGAGTGCACGATAAGTGGGGCGAACACTTTCCGCTACAAAGCGCTGCTCGCTCAACCATAACGTCAAGGTGCTCGCCGTTTCTTCCAGCAATGCGCGGTCGAGAGGTGGATTCCACACCAGTAGGTGTCGCGCGGCCTCTCCCGCAGCGAAGCAGGCCAGGCAATCTGCGTGTTCACCGAGGCCGATGATTGTTGCAAGGCGGCTCCAGAACCCGTCCCATGCAGCCTGCCATTCAGCATCTGGGGCATGGCGCCATGCCATTGCCAATCGCCGCTGCCCGGCTGTCCATTCCGCAATAATCGAGGCAATCAGCGATGCCTGCAACGCGGCCGGAAGCGGTTCCCCGGCAAAGGCGCCAAGCTGCGTCAGCTGCGCTTCCATCCATGCATGGCCCTCACTCAGCGCAGCACGCGTCGCGACCAGATACAAACGTTCCATATCACCAAAGTGATAATGGATAGACGACTGCGCTGCGGCGGCCTTCTGGACCACAGTCCGCACCGAAATCGCATCGGCGGGCACGGTGCGCCAAACGTCCAGCAATGCGTCTACGAGTCGAGTTTGTGTCGCATTTAAGACGTTTTTCCGTGCCAACTGCGATCTTTTTATGACATCTTCGATGTTGTTCAGCACTGGAAGCCCTCGCGTTCTTCGGTTCTGCGAACCGGTAGTGTCACTGTCACCCAGATTACTTACAAGCGTTCTAACTCGGCTGCGAATCATGGCAATAAGGGTATCGTCGATGTCGCATGTCACCAAGTCTTTCCGTGCCGCCATGCTGAGCGGCGGTGCGCTAGGGGTGTTGTTCTTGGCGATGCCGGTCGCCGCACAAGGCAAGGTTTCGACCGAGTCCGGCGCTGCTGGCGAAGACGAGGCTGGCAACGTCATCGTTGTCACCGGCTCGATCCGCGGCTCGCTTGAAAATGCGACTGAAGCCAAGCGTACCGCGCTCAATGTCACCGATGTCGCCACCGCTGATTCTGTCGGCCGCTTTCCGGATGAGAACATCGCCGCCGCGCTCGCTCGCCTGCCGGGGGTTGCGGTGCAGCTCGACCAAGGCCAGGCGCGCTATATTCAGGTGCGCGGTGCGCCCAACCGCTGGACCTCGGTCAGCATCGATGGCCTGCCGCAAACCGGCACCGACGAAGGCGGCGGCGAGCGGGCATTCCGTTTCGACGCGGTGCCTGCCGTGCTGCTGCAGCAGCTGGTGGTCAACAAGTCGCTCACCCCCGACATCACCGCCGAGGCGATCACCGCGCTGGTCGATTTGCAGACCTTCTCGCCGATCGATGATGGCAAGGCCGGCTTCAGCATGACCGGCGATGCGGGCTACGGCCTGATGGCCCTTGGCGAAGGGCCGCAGCGTCAGGGCTCGCTGCGCCTGTCATGGACCAATGACCGCATCGGCTTCGCTATCGGCGGTTCCCACTACCGCCGCAACCAGGTGACCGACAACCGCGAGGCCGGCTACGATGCGAACGGCATTCCGATTGACATCGACATCCGCAATTACGAACTGACCCGCGAAAACAACGGGCTGTTCGGGGCCTTCGAGGTGCGCGCCAGTGATGATCTGAAGCTGTTCGTCAACGGCATCTTCACCGAATTCCGCGACCGTGAGGAACGCCACGCTTATGAAATCGAAATCGGCGAAGCCGCCGCGCGCGGCACCCGCGGGCTGTTGACCGGCAGCCTGAACAATGTCTCGATCACCACCAATTACAACGACGGGCTGTATCTCAACCAGAACTACATCGGATCGGCCGGATTCGACTATGATACGGCAGAAGGCGGGGTGAAGGGCATTGTCGGTTACACCCGCACCGAAAACACCACCGATCTGCCGCTGATCCAATCCTCGATCCGGTCAATCAGTGTCGATTATGACCGCACCGCCGATGCGCGCTTCCCCACTGTCCGGCTGTTCCGCACCGTCAACACCGCCGGCGTGCTGTCGCGCGGGGCTGAGCTCACCTCAATCCCGATCACCGAACAGAACCTGCCGCGCACCGTGTTGATTCCGATTGTGCAGGGGGTGACCTCCGAGGCGTGGTCGGGCCGGCTCGATGCGTGGAAGCAGCTGGACGAGCTCAAGATCAGCGCCGGGCTTTATACCACCACCCGCGACATTGTCGGCAACAACATCGGCATCGGCGGCGTGGTGCCGCTGGCGGCGACCGGGTTCAACCCCAACGGCTTTGCCACCGACCGGCCGTGGGACACCCAGTTCCCGCTCGGCGTGGGGATCAATTATGTTGATACCCGTGCAATGAACCGCGAATTGCAGGCCGCGCTCGGCCGCGCCGGGATTAATCCGGCAAATTTCGTGCTGCCGACATCGTTCTACGATCAGCAGGAACGCATCATCGCCGGTTACGCGATGGCCCAGTGGGATGCCGGGCCTTTGCAACTGGTCGCGGGCGTGCGCGCCGAGCAATACGAAATCGACAATGCCGGCACCGTGCTGGTCGGCGCGGTGCAGACGCCTCTGGCCGTGTCGCAGGACATCTTCGACCTCTTCCCTAGCCTCAACATTCGTTACGAGGCCAGCGACAATGTCGTCCTGCGCTTCGGCGGGCAACGCGGGGTTTCGCGCCCGGCCTATGCCGCGATCCGCGTGGGCGCCTCAATCAGCGACACAGGCGCCACCATCGGCGGCGGCAATCCCTTCCTCACCCCCGAATACACCTGGGGCGTGGATGCGGCCGTCGAATACTACTTTGCCAGCAATGGCATAGCGTCGATTAGCGGCTTCCACCGCTGGGTCGAGGATGTGCTCTACCAGAGCCAGCAACGGGTCGGATCGGATCTCTACAACAGCGGCGGGATCGACCGGTCGGACTACCTTCTGGGATCGACCTTCAACGGCGACAAGGGCACGCTCTACGGGGTCGAATTCAACATTGAAACCCAGTTCGATTTCCTGCCCGGTGCGCTGGCCGGCCTCGGGGTTCAGGGCAACCTGACGCTGCTGGGTGGCGATTTCGAGGCGCGCAATGCTGCCGGGCAGCTGGAAACCTTCGCCTTCCAGGGCCTGTCGGACACGGTGATGAACGCCTCGGTGTTCTATGAATATGCCGGGCTGAGCCTGCGGGTTGCCTATCAGAAGCGCACTGATTTCCTCGATACCATCGGGGGCCTCGGCGCGGGTGAGTTCCGGCAAGGGTTCGAAAACCTCGATGTCATCGCCCGCTATGCGCTGACACCCAACATCACCCTGTTCGCGGATCTCGCCAACCTCACTAACGAGACCTATGTCGCCTATGAAGGCACGCCGACAACCCCGTCCGAAGTGGAGCGCATTGGCGAGCGCTATCTGTTCGGTGTGCGTTTCAACTTCTGACCAGCCCAAGGGGATTTATCATGCGTCTATACCTCACCGCTCTTCTAGCCGTGAGTGCGCTCGGCCTTGTCCCGGCGACGGGGTCGGCGCGCAACATTGTCCTGACCAATGACGATGGCCTGACCAGCAATGTCGTGGCGCTTTACGAGGCGCTGAAGGCAGCCGGGCATGATGTGGTGGTATCGGTCCCGTGCGTGAACCAGAGCGGGCAGGGCGCTGCGCTAGGCATCGCCCGGCCGGTCGCGCCGCTCAAGATGCCCTGCCTTAACGATGCTGCACAGGCTGGCGATCCGGGGGCGGGGCCGATGACCCGCACAGGTCTGCCTGCAGGCGACTTCTATTATGTCGACGGCACCCCTGTGGCCGCGCTGCTGCACGGGCTGGACGTGGTCGGGAAGTCGCGCTGGGGCAAGGCGCCCGATCTGGTGTTGTCCGGCCCCAATGAAGGGCAGAACGTCGGCGCGATCATCCTGTCTTCGGGCACGGTCAGCGCGGCGCAATATGCCGCCGTAAGCGGCATCCCCGCCATCGCATTGAGTGCCGGGGCGGGAACTGAAGGCGCCAATCTCGACAATCCGCTTTCGGACGCTGTCGCCGGTCGCACGGTCGAACTTCTCGCTCATCTCGACGCCCGTGCGGCAGGCACTGGGCCGCTGTTGCCCATCGGGCTGGCGCTGAACGTCAACTTTCCCGACCAGCCGGCAGGAGCGCGCTGGCAGTTGAGCGAGATTGGCACTTACAACGCCTACAAGGTCGGCTTCACCACCGACATGGCGGCCAGCGCTTCGCCGATGATGCAGATGATGGCGCAGTCGCGTGGCATGGAGATCCCCGCGCTTCCGGGCGTCAGCTTCGACTTCAACACCAGCGCGCCCGCGCCCGAGCAAATGGACGATGAAAGCGTAATCTATCGCAAAGCGATCGCGGTGAGTCCGATGCAGGCCGGTTATTCCTATCCGGCCGGCGGCGCAGTTCTGACCCGAGAGGAACTAGCCGCGCTGCTGCCCGCACAAGGGCAATAGGCCCTGCGCACCACCGCGCAAAACACGAGTTAGGTGTGACGCCTGTGATGAAGAAGACGATCGCCTAATCCTGATCGTCCCTGATTGATCCCGGCTTCGGCAGGCGCAGCCGAAAAACCGGGCCACCCACCTGCGAGTGGATGCAGTCTGTCGCCACTAGTCAGTATTTCTTGAAGCGGGGAGGGGCAGACTGCTCTTTGCCCTCCCGCTTCAGTCCGAAATCCGCCGTTCGGGTTTCCACCCATCATCGGTCATAAGCACGGTCGATACGCGATCCCGAAAGCGGCGTGCCGGCTTCTGGCGAGACCAGACGTTCGATCTGACGGTCGTGTATGACCGGCTCTGGGTCGACAGCCGTCACCGATCAGATCGGGCCGCAAATGGCGGGTTTGCCTTTCTTCTGGAAGATTCTTGCCGTTCAGGAAGCGACCCTGTGTGGACGGCCCTCCGTTGGCAAGGGTTATTCTTTACTGCGCTGGCTGGTCGTGGCGCCCATGTGTCCGGCCTGTAAGCGCGGCTATGCATGGCCGCTGGCCCTGATGCCATTCGCGCGGGTCAGGTCCCTCCCAAAAACACGCACTCGAAGTGCCGGGGTCGAACGGGTTTTCCTGCTCCGGCGGTTTCAACCGGCTTGTTGCGTCAGTTCAGTCTGCCCTTTCCAACTGGTGTACCGCCCTGGGGCGCGATCTCTCAGGCTGCGGCCAACTCCGCTTCGCGGTAAGCCTCGCCGGTTGCCATCATCGCCCAGATGATCCGGGCGTTCTTGTTAGCCAGCGCAACCGCAGCAACCTTGGGCTTCTTGCGCTCCAGAAGCTGCGTTACCCACGGCCACTTTGCGCTGCCCTGCTTCGCTTGCCGCACCACTGCCATGGCACCGACCACAAGCAGCTCGCGCAGGTAGGTGTTGCCCGCCTTGGTGATACTGCCAAGCCGCTCCTTTCCGCCGCTGGAGTTCTGGCGCGGGGTCAGGCCGATCCACGCCGACAGTCTACGCCCGGCAGCAAAGATAGCAGGGTCAGGAACACAGGCCACGATCGCGCTGGCCAGGAGCGGACCGATGCCGGGTATCTTCATCAGCCTGCGGCCTGCCTCGGTCTTGCGGGCATCGGCCAGGATGCGCCGGTCATTATCGAGGATCTGCTCCTTGACCATCCCAAGCTGGGTGCACAGCACGGCAAGGCAGGCCCGTGCCTCATCAGGCAGTCGCGCATCATCCTGATCGGCGATGGCCGCAATCAGCCGATCCAGGCCTCTGCGTCCGATGGCTGCGGTGATGCCGAACTCGGCCATGTGCGCGCGCAGGGCATTGCTGATCTGCGTGCGCTGGCGGGTCAGGATCTTGCGCACCCGGTGCAGCATCATGGTTGCCTGCTGGTCCGGCGACTTCGCGCCGACGAACCGCATCGTTGGCCGCGTGACCGCTTCGCAGATCGCCTCGGCATCGGCAGCATCGTTCTTGCCGCGCTTCACATAGGGCTTCACGTATTGCGGCGGCATCAGCTTCACCTCGTGGCCCAGCGCCGCCAGCTCACGCGCCCAGTGGTGGGCCGAGGCACATGCTTCCATGCCGACAAGGCAAGGCGGCAGCTTCTCGAACAGCTTCAGCAGCTGACCACGGGAAAGCTTGCGTCGCAGAACAGCCTCGCCCTGCGCGTTAACACCGTGAACCTGGAAAACAGACTTGGCCAGATCCAGCCCAACAACCGATACTTGCTCCATCGTCACTCTCCTCTCCGACTCATCCGCGGAAATTACCCCGCGGGGTGGAGAGCCGTCCACGACATCAGAAGCGGACATTCGAGAATGCCGGTCTCTAAACCTGCTGGTCCATATGCGGGAGGGTGCTACGGCTCAGCTGATGGTTCTTGCGTGGAGCAAATATGGCTAACTTCATTGGCAGGTTAGTAAAGTCGCACCGGCGCGACAGCCGCCTTTTGATCGCGTTTCTGATCTGCGCGGCGGCATTATTCGGAATGGCCAAGCTCGCCTCAGAGGTTTTTGAAGGCGACACTTTTGCAATCGATATGGCGATAATGCGTGCTGTCAGAACCGCCGGAGATGCTTCAGAGTTAGTTGGGCCCTCTTGGATCAAGCTAGCACTGATCGATTTGACCGCACTGGGTGGTGCGCCCGTTCTAACTCTCGTCACGGTTTTGGCCACGGGATCGTTAGTCGCAATGCGTAGGTATAGCACGGCGGGGTTTGTCGTGCTGTCAGTATCTTGCGGAGCTGTCTTAAGTTTTATCATCAAGGGCATTTTTGTTCGGCCTCGGCCCGAGATCGTCCCGCATCTCGTTGAAGCGACATCGACCAGTTTTCCCAGCGGGCACGCCATGAATTCCGCGATAGTCTATCTGACGCTGGCGGTGTTACTCGCCCGAAGTGAGGCTAATCGCCAAATCCAGTTTTACCTCATTGGGGCGGCGATCTTTTTGACGCTATTGGTTGGAACGACGCGCGTGTTCCTCGGCGTGCATTGGCCCAGCGATGTTCTTGCCGGCTGGGTAATCGGGGCTGCATGGGCGGCCCTATGTTCGCTCGCCGCCAAATGGCTTCAGGACCATCAGGCTATCGAGCAGCCCTCTTCGCTCCATTCACCCTAGTCCTGAAACCACCCATAATCAGTCATTCCCGGTGATGAGGAACGCACCTGATACCGGACCGGCAGCTTTGGTGAGATTTTTCCCGAAAGCGGAAATTCCGCAAACGACCCCTCAGCTGAAGAGCACCCATTACACCCTTGTATCCGACGGTAGTAGCCAGACGCCGGATTACCTGCGCCCAATAATTTACCATTGATAAAACTTGTATCGATGATAAATATCGTTCCTACGGGCGCCTGAGTCGCGTCACATGGAGGTGATTTGTGGCGACAAAACTGTCCCCCAAGATGGGGCAACGGCGGGAAAACATCCTGCGTGCCGCACGCACGCTGATCGTGCGCGATGGGTTTGATGCGCTGACCACGCGCCGACTGGCTGATGAAGCAGGCATCACAGCTCCGACGCTTTACAACCTGATCGGGGACAAGAACGAAATCATCCGTCAGTTGGTTTCCGACGGGGTGGTGCGCGTGGGTAGCCGGGCCACATTGGGCGCTGATCTTCCACCGCTCGCCATGGCCGAGGGCATTATCGAGACGGCTCTTTCGGTTGTGGCCGAGGATCAGGTCTATTTTCGCGCCGTTGTGATTGCATCTGACCGTGTGCCGGGCGCCTTTGCTGCCGCTGGCGACGGTCCTGCCTCCGTTGCCAATGCCGCGCAGATATCCATCGACATGATGACCGCGGCGTGCCGTGCTGCCATCGGCGCCCAACTGCTAGAAGGCCATGTTGCAGCCGAAACGCTGGGCCTGCAGATATTCATCGGTTTTAGAGGTCCGTTCCGCGACTGGGCCAATCAGTTGATCAGCGTCGGCGAATTTCGCCGAAGGGCGCTGCGCGGGCTCTATATGGCAATGGCGGTCGACGCGGCCCCGCAATTCCGGGAAATCTTGCGCGCGAAGGTCATCGCACTTGAACCGCCGTTCCAGGCAGGTCTGGATGAGCCAGCATGAGCATCGCCTCGCTCATGGCTGCGGTCGCGAAACTTCTGCCGCTGATCTTTGCGGTGGGCTTTCTTGCGCCGCTGATTTCACAATCGCTGACCGCCATCGGCTGGAGTGTGCCATTCGGCAACCTGTCGTTCGGTCTGGCCGTTGCGATCGGCTGGGGCTTGATCGCGCAGTTCAAGGGAAGATGGATATGACAGGACAGGCGACGGCTGACACGGCGGATTTGGCGGCGCTTCCTGCAGCTCAGCTTTTGAAGATGGAGCGGCAGATTGCGCGTCGGCACAGCGGGATGTTCCCATGGCTGATCCTTGTCTGGGCCTTTGGTAACATGGCATGCTGGCTGGCGCTTTGGCCGCTGGTGTTCACAGGCACCTTGCCGCTGTGGGCCGTGTTTCCGATTGCCCTGATCAACCTGTCGCTGGTCTATCTGCCCACGCATGAAGCGCAGCACGATATCATCGCACGGCCGGGCACGCGGTTGCGATGGCTCAACGAACTGGTCGGCCATGGCACCAGCTGGATGATTGTCTACCCCTTTGCAATGCTGCGGGTGACGCATCTGGATCATCATCGCCACGCCAATGATCCGCTGCTCGATCCCGATCATCAGATCAGCGCCAAGGGGCCGTGGAGCGCCGTCTGGACGTCGATCCGCGAACGCCAACCCAATGGTAGGCGGCAGCAGGATTATCTCGCATCGCTCGAACGTGCTGGCCGCAAGGACCTGATCGCCTTGTCCTTGATTTATCGGCTGGCCTACTTCGCGATTCTTTTCGCGCTGGCGTGGACGGGACATGCACTCGAAGCGTTCTTCCTGTGGTGGCTGCCAGTGCAGATCGGGTCGACCTATTTGCTGTTCTTCCTGTCATGGGCCCCGCATCACTCCGGCGGGCAGGGGCGGTATCGCGACACGCGCAGTTTCCGCTCACCATTGGGCAACATCGGTTCGATGGGGATGCAATATCACATCGTCCACCATCTCCACCCCTATATCCCCCTCACCCGCACGCCGGCCGCCTATTGGGAAATGCGGCCGATCCTAGAAGCGCGCGGTTGCAATATTGCCGATCTATAAAGGCCCGACTCCTTTTGCGGAGGCACCAGCGTGCAGATCCAAACCGGAAGCTACCCACCCACGAGCGGCCATGCGCTGGGCCGGTGCGCGATTCCGAAAGCTGCCCTGCAGCTTTTGCCTCTTGATTGCCTTAAGCCAGCATTCTCAAATCAACCCCATCGCGGACATTGCGTTGCTCGATCTTGATGATAGTTTTGACTTATGGAAAGCATTGAAGAAGCGATCACCTTCCTCGGCGGCCCCGCTGCCATCTGGGTTCTCGCTGCTGCCTACTTCAGTAGCGTGATCCTTGAGCGCCTCTGGGCGCTGCGGGGCAATCCCGAATACAACAACAAGGACGCTCTCTGTTCGATTGGGCTCAACCTGATCAACAGCGTGTTCGGCTTGTTAATCGGTTTCCTTATCCCGCTAACGCTCTATGTCGTGGTTTTCGAGCAGTTTCGACTATTCGACACGCTGGCACTATGGCTCGCAATTCCGCTTGCGTTCCTTATCCATGAGTTGGCCTATTATTGGGATCATCGCCTCGCCCATCGCGTCGGGCTGCTATGGGCGATCCATTCGATCCATCACTCCTCGAACGAATTCAACCATACGACGGCGGCGCGAGGGTTTCTCATCGACCCACACGTGAAGACGCTGTTCTTGCTGCCGGCAGCGTTGATCGGTATCGATCCCGTGGTGTTTGTCGGGGTGACCGTGCTGACCAATGCATACGGGATCTGGAACCATGCCAGCTGGGTGCCGCGTCTGGGCTGGCTCGATCGGGTGCTGATGACTCCAAAGATGCACAAAGTTCATCACGCCAACCAACTACAATATATCGACAGGAATTACAGCCAGGTCACCTTGCTGTTCGATTACCTGTTCGGCACCACCGCACATATCGACGAGGAACCAAACCCCGGCCTTGTGAAGCCGACCTATGACTACAACCCGCTGACTGCACAGTTTGTGGGTTTTAGGCAGCTTAAGGACCGGATAGACACAGCGGACCGATGGGAGGATAAGCTAGCCTACCTGTGGCACCCGCCGGAATGGTCGCATGACGGCGTCTGTCGTTCTGATTGCCCGAAGTACGCCAACCTCAATCCAGCATAGCTTAGGTCTCACAGCTACAGCGTCAGCCCAACACCTAGCTTCGGCCATAGGCGGGGCTGATCGGCGATACCAATAGCAGCGTGGCTGCATTTGGCGGAACCAGCCATTCAATGCGGCGACCGCAAATGACCGGGTCCGGGTCGACAGCGGCCGTCTGCTGTTGGGACTTTGCGGTCGTTCGCCTGCAACGCATTTAGCGGCAGATTTCGCCAAGAACGGACAACGTCCGACCATACGAAAAGGCCGATATAGCGACAGCAACTAGGCCGGTTGCTGAACGGCCGGTTTTACCAGAAGCTGACACTCTGATGGTCGGGCGATAGACCGACGAGACCTAATCTCACCTTAAATCAGACCCTCAATTCTGGGCCATAGGTGCTGACGGGGAACATCAAGAGTACAATGCCATCAATGTCCGTATCTTCTCATGCGGCCTAGCCCATCCGCGTCATCACTTGAGCGCGGCGAGCTGCGCGGCAAACAGGTCATTGGCACGGGTGCTAGCAGAAATCGCGCCATCGCGATAACCTGCAGCATCGGCGGTGAAGGTGAACTGCTTGCGGCTGCTGGTGCCTACGCCGCCTAGGATGCCGATGACATTACCCAGCGCTTGGTCAATCTTCTGACCGCGCGTGGTGCTGTCGGCCAGTTCGCCGAAATCGCCCTCGACCGCGATCGGCTGGGCCAGTGTCATCGTGCCTTGGCCGGTCAGTCCCTGAAGCGTGACGCTGGACAGCGTGCTAACAATGGCAAGCTGTGCCTTGAGCTTGATCGACGAGGACATGGCGAACGCGCCACCGTAATGCTTGGTACCGGCGAAATCGACGACATAGCGCACGTTCATAACCGGCTGCTTGGCTTTCTGCACATAGGCACCGCGCGCCATCAACGGCCCCATATTGCCGAAGCCGGCAAAGGTTCCACCGGCAATCTCGCCCGATGAAATGGCCATCGGCCCGAATGCGGTAGGGGCGTAATAGACGGCCTTGGCCTTCGAATCCTTGCCGAAAATCACCGTGGCCTCCGCACCGGAGGGAACATATTTCTGCTTTGCCACGCCCGGATCGGCCATCAGCGCCGAACGGTCGGCAATGCGATACCCTGCGGCGGTCATTTTGGCGAGGAAGTCGGCATAGGCGGCATCGGTGATGGCCTGATATTCAGCGGCGCTCACTCCGGCCAGCAGTGCCTTGGCTTCTGAACTTCCGCCATATTGGCGGCCCATCCCTGCGAAAGCCTTGTCCTTTTTCTCAATCACAAAGGCAACGTTGAAGCTGCCGATGACGATGTCCTGCGTACCTTTGAACGTTTTGGCAGAGACGACCTTGACAGGTTTGCTGTCCTTGGCGCCGATCTCGCTGATCGGGCTAATTGCAACGCCTACAGCCACTAGCAATGCGACCATGATTTTAAGCGAGTTATGCATGGGGTTGTACTGCTCCAAATCGCTCTGGTTACCGGCGGGAATGCGCTGAGGGCCAAGTTGATGGTTGTTGGCTAAGCGCGCAAAGGGTCGGAACACAGCCCCATTTGGGTGTATGCGGTTGATGAAATTGCAGTTAACCTTTGCATCGATGTCATGGTCTCTCGATTTTCTGTCGTCCCTCAAGCGGGCCGAGCGTTCATCTGCGATGCTGATGCCGTTTGTCGACGATCCCGAGGGCTTCGGCGCGGCTATCGATGAACATCCCAGCGTGTTGGCAGACATCATCGCGCGCGGCGGGCAAACCGCGATGGCGACAGTGGCAGACTTTTACACAGACGCCTTCGCCTGCGCGGGCGCGTTGCCCGACGGTACCGTAGTGGTCGCCGATCAGCGTTTTGCCGACTGGCTTCGCAATCCGGACAATTTGGGACCGATCATCGGCAAGCTGGCTACTAGTCCGCAGGTCACCACGATCACCTATGACAACTGCGGACGGCCCGTGGCGGTGGCTGCGGCAACGGCGCTGAAGGGCCAGCTCTGGCCAATCTCCACTGTGATCCAGCAGGCCATTGATCGCGGTCGCGCCACGCATGTCGTGCTGGCATTGAGCCCTGGAAGCGACTGCTGGCAAGCAGCAGCGCGCGCCTGCGGCTTGTCCGCATCCGAGCTTAGGTTGCTGCAGCGGTTGTCGGTCGAGGGCGATCTGCGTACGGCCTGCGCGGCGATCGGCATCGCGTATGAAACCGGGCGCAAGCTGGTAGCCTCGCTGTTGCGCAAGACGGGCTCTGCGCGCCAGGCCGATCTGATCCGCTTCGCACTGACAGTCGCAGCGGGCGCAATCACGCCGCCGCGTTTTGCGGATGCGACCTTTGCGGAGCTTTTCGGCTTGCGATTGCGGCAGGCTAAACTGGCAAGAGCCATAGCGACTGGGTCGATGCGCAAGGCTGCCGCCGACCGAGTTGGAGTATCCGGAGCACGCGCCAAGGCCGATCTGAAGGCGTGTTTTGCTGCATGCGGCGTCACGAGCGTGGTCGATCTTTCGAGAATCATGGCGGAGGTCGATGCCTTGTCTGCGCTCGCTGAGGCCTGCGACGTTACCTTCGAGGTACCCGGAAAAGTGTCCTGCGATCCATTGCGACTGATTCCACGCGCAACCGGCGACGGCAGAATTGCCGTTTCGGATCATGGTCCATCGGGCGGAAGGCCAGTGTTGATATTCCACACGACGACAGGTGGCCGTGCGCAATCGCCAAAAATGTTGGCGGCACTGCGTCAATCCGGGTTCCGGGCCATTGTCATCGAGCGGCCAGGTTATGGCCTCACAGACTTTGTCGACGGCGATATTTGGCATGCCGCAGCGCGCGATGTCGAGCATATCCTGAACAGCCTCAAGATCGATCGCGCTGCCATACTTGCACGCGGGGGCGCGCAGTCTGCAGTATTCACGGCCGCTGCATTGGGCCAGCGCATAGCAGGGGGCGTTCTGCTTGGTCCCGATCCTCCGGTGGAATTGGATAGTGCCCGCTCGGGCATGATGGGCCGGGCAAAGGGTTGGGTGTACGATACACCTGCCATGTTGGCTCCGCTTGCCGCCATACTTTCACGCCGGACGAGTACTGAACAGATCGCGCGCCTTATGCGTGCCAGCGTGCGGGGCAGCGCTATTGATGAGGCGATCTGTGACGATCCCGCGGAAATGGATGCGCTGGTGCGTGGCGGGCGGCAGTCTGCGTTTGGCATGTACGGCTTTGTCGCTGAACACGCTGCGCTCGGATCGCGGCGCCCGCTGCCCGAGATCGGGAATGGCAGCCGCTGGTCTGTGCTGTTCGGGGCGCAAGACCCCCTGTTTTGCGCGGCAGATGGTCAGCACTATTGGCGATCACAGATCGCGGGCTGCCTGTTTGAAGAAGTTGCCGGGGCCGGCCGGTTTTTGCATGCATCGCACGCTCCCGACGTCTGCGCCGCGCTGGAGCGAAGCTTTGCGGTCCGGTGAACAGCAAGGAACGTGTGGTCGGTGGCCGGGATTACAGGCAGACTATTTGGACGCCTCGCGCTCAGATGGAATGAGGCAAGGCCATTGGTGACAAAGGTGCTCGCTAGCTGAATAGCGCTTAGCCGCTCGAATCCGACAGCGGGTGGGGTAAATTCCCTAACCTGTAAGGTCTCTGGTTGTGGTTTTTCGGGATGACCGCGTTGAAGGGCCACGCTGGGTGGCATGAATGGCCGGGATTAGGGAGCACTGTCGATCGTCCACTTAGGGGCATGCCATCGGCGGCTTCTGTCAGGACCGGAAATTTTTTGTAGCCGTCACAAACGACGTATTGTGGGTCGAAAGCTACCAAAACTGGGCCAAACAACTATGCTCCCTCGATCCTAGCTTTTAGACGTGGTTCGGCACCGGCCAGTTTGCCGGAGGATTGCGAAGAGGTGCGGTCAGGTGTCTCACCGGCGACGGCTTAAAGTCTACTTCGACGGCGGCTGCCGGCCCAACCCCGGTGCCTTGGAGGCGGCCGTGGTAGCGCGCGGTACCACCTACTTCTTCGACGACTTGGGATACGGCACGAGCTGCGACGCCGAATGGCTCGCCCTCCGGCTGGGTCTGAAACTCGCGCAATCCCTGAGTGAGCCTGATTTTGATTTGGTTGGCGACTCGTTGGAAGTCATCGGGCAGGCGAGTGGATCATCCCGTTGTAGTTCGATTGCAGCCGCGGATCACCTCGCCAAATACGAGGAATGCGCGGCTTTAGGGCGACCTAGACGGCTTATATGGACACCTCGACGGCAAAATCTTGCAGGTATTGCCCTGGCTGGACGCATTACTTGGCGATGAGCCATTTAGGTTGGCTGGAGTGACTGTCCACCCCTAAGCGCGTCCAGCACGATCACGCGATCCTCAGGGTGATGCGCATTCCAATAGTGGACGAAATTACCGCCGATAAAGCCGGCGCCGCCCGTGACGAGCAGATTAGCCAAGCGCCTTCCCTGCGTTCAGCATGAGCCGAAGGTTGGCGCGCCAATCCATCGGGCCGTCTCCCAGAAAGGCCCGGGTTTCGCTGCAATCTAGCGCTGCGAAACTCGGCCACCCTGTTGTCGCCTCATCTTCCAATGGAGTTATGGGCGGGATTGTGGGCATCCGCTCAAGCAGGCCACCGCCAAGCTGTCCGCTCGCGCCAGTCATGAGAACTTTCATGAAAAACGCTTTCCCCTTGGCAAGGCTGAGATCCTGCCCGGGGTGCTGCGAAAATAAGTGCCTAAAGAAGGTCATGGCCTCTTGCAGGTCGGCCGCAAGAGCGCAGGAGCGGCTGGTATGACGGGCTGCAGGGCAAGCGGTCGGCTGCAGGCTCGTCAGGGCCGAGAATTCGGACAACAATCCCGCCTGTTATGTTTATTGCGCTACCGCTTACGCTACTTGAGCGCCATGTCAGGTTATCGGGCGTGGGTGCCAGCTCAGCGTATCGAGCAAGCTCGTCAAGCGGTGTTATCGCTCAAGGGCTAGATAGGGCGTGAGCTGAAAAAGCTGCTCTGAGATTTACTCTTCCGTTCTTACTCCTCCGTTTTGCGACCGCCGCATTGGCTGCGCGGCGCCACCGAGTTTGACTATGGTTGACGTCACGTGCCGCGTGGGCGGGGAAGCAAGGTGGTCGTCAGCCGCTGCCGAGATTGCTCGCTATTACATCCTTGCGCCTCCCTTGAGCATTGGCCCTGTCGGCCCTCTCGCGTCATCCTGACCATGCTGTCACGACCTTTGCCGGGGCGAGCTTCGAGCGGGCGAGCGCGAGACATGCGGACTTGCGCTCAGGTTTGTTTTGCAGTTTTTTGAACCGCGGAGTGGAAGTTATGTTCACTCTTTATTCTTACAGGTTCCATCGGAGCCTCGTATCCTGCGCCTTGGGCTCAGGACCCCTTGCGACAGCCAGAAAATGACGGTTGCGGCGACGCAGATGGCTGACATGAAGGTGTGCGCGCAGCGGTTAGCCGGGGCGTCCAGGCATAGCTCGCAATCGGTCAACGTCGTTTGCGAATCAATCTTGGCCCTATCCAGGTCGTGACAACATGATTGGCGCTCCTCATACGGAAGGAGCTTCAATGCCTACCAAGACTAAGACCACCATTGTTTCGCCCACCGCGGCTGGTTCGCGTCTGTCGCTGCCGGGTCAGCATATTGACCGTGAGGCATGGCTGCGTGACGAACTCACCCTGGAACTTGCGCCGCAGGGCCTCATCGAAAAGCGGTGGGTCGAAGACATCGCTTACCGTTGGGCGCGGATCGACGGCATCCGTGCACAGGTTGCGGGGTTGCAGAACAGGCTCGTGAAAGACGTGCTTTCGGTGCTCGACAAGGCGAAACATGTTCCCGACGATGAAGAGTTCCCTTTCCCACCCCCTCTCACGCGAGAGGAACGGCAGGTTCTCGAGACCTGCAACGCAATGGGCAAGCGGTTCGAGACCGACGACATTCTCGACAACCCCGAGTTTGCCTGGTTGTTGGGGCGGGTCTCATCGTCTGAAATCCAACTCCTTGAGGGGCTCCAGGGGCTGGAACATGCCGAGGTGCGTGAGCGTGATGCGTAATCAATCAGTTCGAGCGGCGGCGCCGGCTCCACGCCCAGCACCTTATCATGCTGATCGACGCCAAGCAGCGGGGTGTGCTGCCGGTCGCCTGCGATTCTCAAGACCTTGAGGCAGTGGTGGTCATAGACGAAGAGGGCGGATCGGACTCCCCCTTTGACGGGGAGGTGTAAGTTAGATGGCACGCCGCCGCACCGAGGCAGCTGTTCGCGCGAGCCAGGCCAACGGCGCGCGCAGCAGGGGCCCAATCAGCCTGTCAGGAAAGGCCAAATCGGCGCGCAATGCGCGCAAGCATGGTCTCTTCTCGCCCGTTGAATTTGACGCACGGGTATTGAGCAAGGCTGATATCGAATTGCTCGATCACCTCCGCGATCTGGGAGGCGGAGTTTGGAATGCGAATCTGCTTATTCGGGAGGTGCACCAGGCGCTTGTTCGTCTGCGCAGGGTGAGCGTCCTCATCGAGAATGCCAACAAGGATATCGACCTGATTCTGGCAGACAAGCTGTCTGATCTGAGGGTCCTTGGCCAGCGGGTAGAGGAAGTTGTGCGGCTCTCGCGCTACGAACGCCGCTTTCGCGGAAGGCTCGACCGGTTGATCCGCACAGCGATGAAACTCGACCGCGACCGTGCCTGCGCAAGCCTAGCCAACTAGCCGCCAGCGCCATTTCGCTCGGCTTCTCCTGACGGGTAACGCCTTGATGCCCGCTTTTGGCATTTCGTTGACAGTTTGCAGTGGCACTGATATTTGTAGTTACCTAACTACATAAAGGCCGCCGCTATGACAAGCACCACCTTCAGCAGTCAGGACTTCAACCGCGAACCTGGTCGCATCAAGAAGGCTGCAATGAGCGGGCCGGTGTTCATCACCGATCGTCGCAAGCCATCGCTCGTGGTCCTTACGATCAAGGAGTACGAGCGGCTTGCAGGAAAACCTCGATCAATATTGGCAGCGCTGGCTTTACCCAATTCTGCCGACCATGATTTCGATTGGGAGCCGCCCAAGGCGACGATCAGGTCTCGGCCAGCGGACTTCGAGGTCTGATGTATCTGCTCGACACTAATGTCGTCTCCGAAATCCGGAAAATCACGGCAGGGCGTGGCCATGTGCTCGTCGGCGCTTGGCTGGAAACCGTTGCGGAGGACGCTGCGTTCATCTCAGCCATGACTGTTTTTGAGCTGGAGCTAGGCATCCTGCAGGTTAGCCACGACAAGAGGCAGGCCGAAATTCTAAGGCAATGGTTAGACGAGATTGTTCTCCCGCGCTTCGGAGACCGGGTCCTCCCGATGACAGGCTCGATTGCGTCGCGGTGCGCCACGCTTCACGTCCCCGACCCCTTCAGTGAGCGCGATGATTGGATTGCGGCTACCGCGCTCGTCCACAACCTGATCCTCGTCACTCGCAATACCAGGGACTTCATCCGGTCGGGCGTGAGCATCATTAACCCGTGGGAGGATGCGCAATGACGATTGGCAGAGTGTCAAATGCTGAAAGGGTGGTCTGCCCCTTCTGAGTGGCCCAATTTCTATTCTAGAATTGGCTACGAAGGAGGAACGGAATGGCGAGGAAGCACAAGCCGGAAGACGCTCTACAATCACGCCAGGTAGCCCATGGGAGAACGGCTTCTGCGAAAGCTTCAAAGGCTTGATGCGCGACAAGCTCTTGAACGGGGAGATCTTCTACACCCTGGCCGAACCTCAGATCCTGATCGAAGCCTGGCGCAGACACTACAACACCGTCCGGCCGCACAGCTCGCTCCGCTATCGCCCGCCAGCCCCGGAAGCGGCGACACGGCCATGGCTGCACTCCAGTTCCGCGTCGCTCCACCTGCGGCCAGCCATGGAGCCGGAGGTAATCTTGCACTAACAATCAACACGGACCACTTAGTGGGGGCCGGTCATGTCATTAGGCGTCCACCACTGAAGTTCATCGAATCACCACATGACCCTTGCAGATTCTACGCCCTGTGGAATGCTGAAAGCTAATTCGTTTGCTTTCGCTTGTGGCGATCGTACCTCACGGCTTCGCTCGGTCCCATTGAGGAATATATCCTTAGATTTTCCCGGAAACGTGGGTAGGCATGCATCTGGCCGATGCATTGTCTGACAAGCGGTGCGGTTTCCTTGGCGAAGGCAGCGGCTACGATAGAGTTTTGGGGGGAAATATGATCACATCGAATGGCGGCGGCGCTCTTGGCGCGGTGAGCATTGCCGAAGGCCAGACTGTGGTCACGCAGGTCGCGGCGAGCGGCGCGCCTGGGGTCACCATCACCTATACGATTGCGGGCGGGGTTGATGCGGGCCGGTTCACGATCAACCCGGTGACCGGTCAGCTGAGCTTTGTTGCGGCGCCGGACTTCGAGGCGCCTGCCGACAGCGATGGTGATAATCTCTACGAGGTGATCGTCAGTGCCAGCGATGGCAGCTTTACCGATACCCAGACCCTGAACGTCAGCGTAGGCGACCGTAGCGTTGCGGCCAGGCTGATTGCGCCTGATGGCTTTGCCGGGGGGATCGGCGGGACCACCGCAGTGTTCCTGACCTCGGGCTTTCAGGACATCCGCATTATCGATGCGCCTGGCAGGATCGCACTGAGCGGCGCACCGGGCGGGGACGACATTATCCGCTTTGCTGGCGCTGCGAGCGCCTACACCATCACCCGGGTAGGCTCACGGGTCGAGATTGCAGACGGCGATACGCGGGTCAGCATCCCGGTGAGCCCCACCGGCATCAACGTGGTGTTCGCCGATGGCGTGCGCACGCTGGCGATTGTGGGCAGCAATCTGCAGATCGGCAGTCAGGTGGCGACCAACACTGCCGCGGTGATCACAGCGCCGGCGGAACCGGGACCACTGCCCGATCTGGCTGATCCTGATGCTCGCGGGCGGCTTATCGTGGCCGAAGGCTCACCGGTCATCGTTGATGGCAACGTCGATGTGTTCGGCACCAGCTTTGATGCCGAGACCTTTACCATCGTCGGCGGCGATGTGGCGATTCGCGGCGGCTTTACCGGCGGCAATGACACGATCGGGTTCGATGAGCCGGCCAGTGCCTACACGGCGGTCCGGGTCGGCAGCAATGTGTTCATCGAAGGCGGCGATACCCGGGTCAGCATCCCGATCAGCCCAGGCGGCGTGATCCTGCTGTTCGGCAGCGACCAACGCTGACCGGCCCCCACTGAGTGGTCCGTGTTGATTGTTAGTGCAAGATTGCCTCCTGCGCCATGGCTGGCCGCAGGTGG
>NZ_WTYB01000005.1 GCF_009828055.1 Erythrobacter ramosus
GATTCCTCGCCATCCCATTCCTCCTTCATGACCTATTCTAAAATAGAAATTGGGCCACTCAGAAGGGGGCAGATCAGTTCGCTGCGTCCGAGACGATGCTCGCCTCAAACGGATTGGAGACGCTGCCGAGACCTATTTAATGCGAGCGTTTAAGCATGCAGGGCTTCGGCCGCTTCATATAGCGCTTTGGTCGGATGCGGCAGGATATGACATCAAGCTTCCGGGGCCCCCTATCGATAGAATAGAAGTGAAGGCTGCTAGTGCGGCAACACGCGGAAGTTTCAGATTGACGCGCAATGAATTTGAAAAATGCAAGCTTTTTCGAGAGGAATGGCGAGTCATACAGGTAGTATTTTCGAACTCTGCATTTATCGACGAGATAATTACTAATGATCATGTGCTGGCAGTGTATGAAATCAGCAATGAGGTCATAGTTGATCTCGCACCGGCAGATTCTGCTGGCTTTAAATGGACCGAGGCAGCTCAATTCAAACCACCTGCCGATGCGTGGCGTCCATTCGTGATCGCACCAGATCCGACGTTTTCGGCCCGAGGTTTTGGTGGATGAAGAGTTATTTTTCGGATGAAGCGCGGTCTTGGTTACCCTAAGCCGCTCAAGATTTTTTTCGGCCTGTGGAAATGATCGACCACTTCCAATGTCATTAAGGTGCGTCGTTGTTGAACCAGGTGGTCAGCTGACGCACGAGCGACGTAAAAAAATTCCTTGAGCAGCGTGATCGCACCTAAACAGTTGATGGCACGGCGATCCCTCCTGGCTTCGAACCAGCAACCTACTGATGCAAATAAGGGTCTGTAAGAGATTGCTTGAAGCCTCGCGACACCATTGAGACCCAAGGTAAGCGGTGTTGTCATGGCACTCTGGCGGTATGCATGAACTCGCGAACGCACGAAGCAGGGTGATCAATGATAATGTAGGTCAGATTACGATTCACGCGAACGGTCGTGCCACCGTGAAATCTGTCAATCATTGAAAATGTCTGATGTCTTAGGGCTGGAAGCTGGGGTCTACTGATTGAGAGAAGGGAATGATGAAGAAGGCCCTTTTCAAACCGATAGCACCCAAAGACGGAATCTGGTGCCCCTATGGGACCCAAGCGGAAGATATCAGAGGTACTCGTTGCGTTAAGTAACTGAAAATATGGTGCCGGCTACAGGATTCGAACCCGTGGCCCCCTGATTACAAACCCCGTCCGATTTTCTTAATCTGGGACTCAGCCGATTCTCTGATGCCCCGTTGGGACCCCAACGTGAGATAGAGTGGCATGGGTTTAGTATAAGTCATTGGAAAATGGTGCCGGCTACAAGATTCGAACTCGTGACCCCCTGATTACAAATCAGGTGCTCTACCAACTGAGCTAAGCCGGCTGACCGTGAGCGCGCCTTAATCTCACAACGCACCGAAAGTCCAGCCTTCGGTGCGCGCGATGTCGGGGGTGAGGGTGGGTGGGTGCCATAGATCGCGCTCTCCATGTACGCGCCGCAGCCAGGCGGCGGTCAGCAGTGCGTCGGAGGAGTGGTCGTCGATTGCGCCTGTCCCTTGCACCGGCGGCGAGCCGAGCGCGTCCAGTGCGTTGTTGAGGGCCTCATAGCTTCTGATCTTGGTCGCCGATCCCGTTATGCCGCCCAGCCGCGCGGCCATCGAGGTGTAGATCTCGGTCACGACTGAGCCTTCCTGCGGCAGTGGATCGACCGGCCAGACTGGTACTTTCCCGACCAGTCGATGGAGCATCCGCATCCCCGTTAGGCTCGATTTGCCGACTTGGGCTGCGCCGACGAGGTTGAAATTGCTCACCGGTCGCACGCCCTGCTGGCGCTGCGCGGCCTCGGCTACGCGGAAGCGGCCTTCGCGGGTGGCTGCGCCGGGGAGGAGGAAGCGGTCGCCTGTCGATCCCGCGCCGTGGCGGAAATAGCGCGAGGCCTCGGGATGGGTCACAAATCCGCCCGCTTCAAGGTGCTGATAACCTGCACATAACCCATCGATAAGCGCCCATAACCCGCGCGCATCGGCAGGCGAAGCGTCCCAATCGGGGAAGAACGCGCCAGCATCGGCAAAGGGCAGCGAAATGCCGAGGTCGAGACCGACCAGCGTTGCGCCCGGCAGATCGTGTAGCAGTGCCAGCACCTCGCTCCGCGCCCAGCCTTTGGGATCGGGCGGGGGGAGCAGCACTGGCGCGCCGCCCTCTGCCAGCGCCACCGCCACCGCGATGCCTTTCTGGCGCGGCCCCTTGGCACCCGACCAGTCGACGGCAAGGAAGTGGCTGAAGCGAGTCATCCCCGCTCGGCTCTGAGCTTGTCCCAGTAGTCGAGCCGTTTCTTCACCTCGCGCTCGAACCCGCGTGCCACGGGGGTGTAGAACTGCTCCGGCGCCATCTCCTCCGGCCAGTAATTGTCGCCCGAAAAGCCCTCGGGCGTGTCGTGGTCATAGGTGTAGCCTTTGCCGTAGCCGAGGCTTTCCATTAGCCCTGTCGCCGGGTTGACGATGTTCATCGGCGGCATGAGGCTGCCGGTCTCTTTCGCGCTTTTCCACGCCGCCTTTTGCGCGAGATAGACGGCGTTGGATTTGGGCGCGGTTGCCAGATAGAGGCACGCCTGCGCCAGCGCCAATTCACCCTCGGGTGAGCCGAGGAAGCGGTAGGCTTCCATCGCGGCCATGCATTGTGTCAGGGCGTGGGGATCGGCGAGGCCGATGTCCTCCACCGCCATCCGCACCAGCCTGCGGGCGAGGAACAGCGGCTCTTCGCCAGCGGTCAGCATCCGCGCGAGGTAGTACAGCGCCGCCTGCGGATCAGACCCGCGCACGGCTTTGTGCAAGGCGCTGATGAGGTTAAAATGCCCGTCGCGGTCCTTGTCATACACCGCCACGCGGCGTTGCAGGAAGCTGCCGAGCGCTGCGGGATCAAGCGGTTCAGGAAGGCACGCCGCATACAAAGTCTCGGCCTGACCCAGCAGGAACCGCCCGTCGCCATCGGCCTGCGCAATGAGCGCGGTGCGCGCTTCGGGGGTGACGGGGAGGGAGCCTTCCAAGTCCTCCGCCTTTTCGAGCAGCGCCGCCAGCGCGGCTTCGTCCAGCCGGTTCAGCACCAGCACCTGCGCGCGGCTCAGCAGCGCGGCGTTGAGGGCGAAGCTCGGGTTCTCGGTCGTCGCGCCGACCAGCGTCACCACCCCGCGCTCGACATAGGGGAGGAAACCATCCTGCTGCGCGCGGTTGAAGCGGTGGATCTCGTCCACGAACAACAGCGTCTTGCGCCCCGCACCCGCCATCTTCTCGGCCTCGGCAAAGGCTTTCTTCAAATCTGCCACGCCCGAGAACACCGCGCTGATCGCGACATAGCGCATCCCCACGGCATCGGCGAGCAGGCGGGCAATGCTGGTCTTGCCAGTGCCGGGCGGCCCCCACAGGATCATGCTGGCGAGCTTGCCCGCCGCCACCATCCGCCCGATCGCGCCTTCGGGGCCAGTCAGGTGCTCCTGCCCGACCACGTCGCCCAGCGAGGATGGACGCAGCCGGTCAGGCAGCGGCGCGTCACCTGCGGGCGCGGCAGACGGGGGCGGGGATGCATCTTGTCCGAACAGATCAGTCATTCATCGGGCGTGATAGGCCTGTCGGCGGAAAAGTGAAATCTCCTCAGGCGCACGCCTTGCAAAGATAGGTCTAAGATATATCTTGGATACATCGAAACGCACAAAGGAGCGTGACATGACGTGGAACAAATATGGTCGCGGCAATGGCTGGGACAAGCTCGGTGAAGCAATCGCGATGATGGCGATGAACGGCAATGCCAACATGGGCGGCCCGGCTTTCAAGGCGCGGTGGCGCTGGGACAGCGAGAGCGAAGGCGACCGTGACGGCGAAGGCGAAGAGCGCGGCCGCCGTCAGCGCCGCGGGCGGATGTTCGGCACCGGCGAATTGCGGCTCGCGCTGCTGGCACTGATCGCCGAAAACCCCTCGCACGGTTATGAACTGATCAAGGGCATCGAAGAGATGACCGGCGGCGCCTATGCCCCGAGCCCGGGCGCGGTCTATCCGACGCTGCAACTGCTCGAGGATGAAGGCGCCATTGCCGAGGCCGACGCCGAAGGCTCGAAAAAGCCTTACGCGGTCACTGCGCAGGGCGAGGCCGAGCTGGAGGAACGCAAGGTCGAAGTCGCCGAACTGCTGCGCCGCCTCGGTCGTCACGGGGAGCGCACCAGCACGGTCCGCTCGCACGATGTGTTCCGGGCGATGGGCAACCTCGGCTCGGTGCTCAAGAACCGCGCCAAGGCGGGCAAGCTTGACGAGGCCACCATCAACGAAATCGTCGACATGATCGACGAGATGGCCAAGCGCATCGAACGCCTGTGAGCTTGCGCAGCCGCGATTGCGATTAATGTAAGTTAGGAATACACTCTCCCCCGACCGGGTCGCGCCGGACGGGGGAGGGGCACCCATGAACGATACGACACTCGGCGCGGCCAAGGCGCCGTGGCACCTGTGGTTCATTGGCGGGCTGTCGCTGCTGTTCAATGCGATGGGTGTGATGAGCTACACCATGACCAAGCTCGACATGCTCGCCGAAGCCGGCATGACGGCGGATCAGATCGCTTTCATGGACGCCTATCCCGCCTGGGCCAGCGCGTTCTGGGCGCTTGGCGTGTGGGGGGCGTTTGCCGGATCGGTGCTGTTACTGCTGCGGTCGCGCTTCGCGGTCCCGGCGATGGTGGTGGCGACGATTGGCCTCGTCGGGACGACGGTTTACAATTATGGCCTGATTGAAGTGCCCGCTGCGATGGAAGCGCCTGCGCTCGACATCGCGATCTGGGCGGTGACGCTTTCGCTGCTGCTTTACGTCCGGCGGATGGCGGCTGCCGGAGTGCTCAAGTAACCCGCGCGCTGATCAGGCGGCCCGCGCTGTCTGCGCCGCGCGGCGTTCCTCAACCAGCCGGACGTAAGTTTCGGCGACGACCTGATTGATCGCCTCCCAGCTATATTCGCAGGCCCGCGTCTCACCCGCCGCGCCGTGCGCGATCCGCAGTGCCGGATCGGTGCAATAGGGGGCGAGGGCGGCGGCAAAGGCGGCGGCATCGCTGTCCTTGGCACCGGACGGCGCGACAAGGCGGCCGGTGACGCCATCGGCAACCAGACTGGCACTGCCGGTAGCCCCAGCGGCAACCACGGGCAGCCCGCTTGCCATTGCTTCCAGCGTGACGTTGCCGAAAGTCTCGGTGACGCTGGGGTTAAAGAACACGTCCCCGCTGGCGAGCGCCTGACCCAAAGCCTCACCGGTCTTGAACCCGGCAAAGATCCCGCCGGGCAAGTTCGCCTCGAACCAGCCGCGTGCCGGGCCGTCGCCGATCACCAGCACCTTGTGCGGTGCGCCAGCGGCGCGCAGGCGGACGATGGTTTCGGCGAAAACGTCGAGGCCTTTCTCCATCACCAGCCGCCCGAGGAAGACGATGGCGACGTCATCGTCGGCAAGACCAAGACTGCGGCGCCATTCGGGATCGCGGCGGGCGGAGGAGAAGATCGTGCGGTCCACGCCTCGGCTCCACAGCCCGATGCGGGTGTGCATTCCCATCGCCAGCAATTCGTCGATCATCGACTGCGACGGCGCCACCAGCGCATCGCAGCGATGGTAGAACCGCCGCAGACCCTTGACGATCAGCGGTTCGAGGAAAGCCATGTTGTAGTAGCGCGGATAGGTCTCGAACCGGGTGTGGACGCTGGCCAGCACCGGAATGCCATGCGCGCGCGCCCAGCGGAGCGCATTATGCGCGGCAGGATCGGGTGAGGACAGGTGGACAATGTTCGGCCCGAACTCGGCAAGGTCACGCTTCACCTCAGCGCCCAGATGGGTCGGCATCCGGTATTCGCCGCGCCCCTTCACCGGCATCGGCACATTGGGCAGGCCGACCAGATCACCCGTCGCCGGGAAATCGGGATTGGCGACTTTGGGCGAATAGACGCGCACCTTCGCGCCCTTGGCCAGCAGCGAGCCGACCAGACGGTTCAGCGCCTGATTCGCCCCGTCGCGGGTGTAGTTGTAGTTGCCACTGAACAGGGCAATGCGAAGATCGGAAATGTCCATGGAAAGGCCTGATTAGTAACATTTGCAGCGCTTGGCGAGGGGCTATCCCCGTGCCTGTATCCGCATTGGATGATTCATTCATTGACTTGTCACAGCCCGCCTCTAAAGCCGCCCACGGGCCACGCGGTCCCAACGCCGCGCGAGCTCTCTGCAAGGAGAGAATACATGACTGAGTATGCACGCGGGCTCGCACACGAGCCGACGCTTAAGCCTGAACGCCCCTTCTTTTCTTCGGGCCCCACGGCGAAATTCCCCGGCTGGTCGCTGGACACCCTCAAAACCGAAGTTCTCGGCCGGTCGCACCGTTCGGCGCTGGGCAAGGCGCGTCTGAAGTACGCGATTGACCTGAGCCGCGAACTGCTCGGCATCCCCGATGATTATCTGATCGGCATCATGCCCGCGTCCGACACTGGCGCGATTGAAGCCGCGATGTGGGCGATGCTCGATCCTGCGCGCCCGGTCACGGTCGCCGCGTGGGAGAGCTTTGGCAATATCTGGATCCAGGACGCGGTGAAGCAGCTCAAGTTGCCCAACCTGCAAGTCCTCACCGCCGATTATGGCGAGATCCCCGATCTCACCACCATCCCGCAGCGCAATGACGTGGTGTTCACCTGGAACGGCACGACCTCTGGCGCGATGATCCCGAACACCGACTGGTTGGAGCCAGGCCGCGAGGGCATCACCATCAACGACGCCACCAGCGCCATCTTCGCGCAGGAAATGGACTGGTCGAAGCTCGATGCGACGACCTATTCGTGGCAGAAGGTGATGGGTTCGGAAGCGCAGCACGGGATGCTGATCCTCAGCCCCAAGGCGGTTGCGCGCATTGAAAGCTACGATCCGCCGTGGCCGATGCCCAAGCTGTTCCGCATGAAGAAGGGCAACAAGATCAATCTCGGCATCTTCGCCGGGGAAACGATCAACACGCCTTCGATGCTGGCGACCGAAGATTACATCGCGGCGCTGGAATGGGCCAAGAGCATCGGTGGGCGCAAGGCGCTGGTCGAGCGGGCCAATGCCAACGCGAAGATCGTCAAGGACTGGATCGAGGCCACCCCGTGGCTGCGCAACATGGCGTCCGATCCGGCGAAGCAGACCAACACCGGCGTCTGCATGGTGTTCCAGGGCGAATGGTACGACAGCCTCTCGGATGACGAAAAGGCCGCCGTGCCCAAGAAGATCGTCAAGCTGCTCGAAGAACGCAACGTCGGCTTCGATTTCAACGGCTACCGCGACGCGCCGCCGTCCTTGCGCATCTGGTGCGGTTCGACCGTCGAGCAGGAGGACCTGAAGCGCCTGCTGCCGTGGATCGAATGGGCCTACGAGAAGGTCAAGAACGGCTGATCCAGCCATGCCTGTGCGCCCCCGCGAAGGCGGGGGCCTCATGCCTCCACGCACTTAAATCACTGCCTGAGGTCCCCGCCTGCGCGGGGACCCGCGGATGCCAAGGAATTCCCCATGACCCGTCCCAAAGTTCTCATTTCCGACAAAATGGACCCCAACGCCGCCCGCATTTTCGAAGAGCGCGGCTGCGATGTCGATGTCATTACCGGCGAAACGCCCGAGCAATTGATCGCCCGCATCGGCGAGTATGATGGCCTCGCGATCCGTTCCTCGACCAAGGTGACCAAGGCGATCCTTGATGCCGCGACCAATCTCAAGGTCATTGGCCGCGCGGGCATCGGCGTCGATAACGTCGATATCCCCTACGCCTCGTCCAAGGGCGTGGTGGTGATGAACACCCCGTTCGGCAACTCGATTACTACCGCCGAACACGCCATCGCGCTGATGTTCGCGCTCGCCCGCCAGATCCCGGAAGCCAATGCGCAGACGCAGGCGGGCAAGTGGCCCAAGAGCGGGTTCATGGGCGTGGAACTAACCGCCAAGACCCTCGGCCTGATCGGTGCCGGTAACATCGGCTCGATCGTCGCCACCCGCGCGCTCGGCCTCAAGATGAAGGTGATCGCCTATGATCCCTTCCTGACCGAGGAACGCGCCGTGGAAATGGGTGTCGAGAAGGTCGATCTCGACACGCTCCTGAGCCGCGCCGATTTCGTCACGCTGCACACGCCGCTGACCGAGGAAACCCGCAACATCCTCAGCCGCGAACGGCTGGAGAATGCCAAGAAGGGCATCCGCATCATCAACTGCGCCCGCGGCGGGTTGATCGATGAAGCGGCATTGAAGGACTGCCTCGAAAGCGGTCAGGTCGCCGGCGCAGCATTGGACGTGTTTGAAACCGAACCGCCCGCAGCCGATCACCCGCTGTTCGGTGCGCCGAACTTCATCTGCACCCCGCACCTTGGCGCGTCGACCACCGAAGCGCAGGTCAATGTCGCGCTGCAAGTGGCCGAGCAACTCGCCGATTACCTCGTCAATGGCGGCGTCACCAATGCGCTCAACGTGCCCTCGCTCTCGGCCGAGGAAGCGCCCAAGCTGCGCCCCTATATGTCTCTGGCGGAAAAGCTCGGCAGCCTTGTTGGCCAACTGGCGCACGGCAACCTGACCCACATCAGCATCGAGCGTGAAGGCGCGGCAGCTGACCTCAACGGCAAGCCGATCACCGCCGCCGTGCTGTCGGGCTTCATGCGCCGCTATTCGGACACGGTGAACATGGTCAACGCGCCGTTCCTCGCCAAGGAGCGCGGGCTTGATGTTAGCGAGATCCGCCACGACCGCGACGGCGCGTTCAACACGCTGGTCCGCGTGACGGTGGAAACCGCGCAGGGCCCGCGTTCGGTCGCGGGCACTTTGTTCGGGACAGAATCGCCGCGTCTCGTCGAAATCTTCGGCATCGGGATCGAGGCGGAACTGTCGGGCCACATGCTCTACATCGTCAATGACGACAAGCCGGGCTTCATCGGCCGCATCGGCACGCTGCTGGGCGCGCGCGGGATCAATATCGGCACCTTCAACCTCGGCCGCCGCGAAGCGGGCGGGGAAGCGGTGTTGCTCTTGAGCCTCGACGAAGCCCTGACGCCTGAAGTGATCGCTGAAGCCGAGAAGGTTGAAGGCGTGAAGCTGGTCAAGGCTTTGGCGTTTTAGTCTCTCGCGGGAGGCTGGCTACGCCACCTTCCCTCCGAGGGGCGGCCGACCGGCCGGCGGGCAGTCGCCCTTGCGGTTCGCTGTGCGAACCGATTGGCCAAGCAAGGCTTGCAATTCATCGTCACCCCGGCGAAGGCCGGGGCCCAGAGGCGAGGGTTGGGACTGGATCCCGGCCTTCGCCGGGATGACGAGAATTTGCCCATGACCCAACCCAACGACCTCCTCCCCGAAGGCCTCGAAGACCGCCTGCCGCTCGAAGCCGCGCGGATCACGGCGATGATGCGCGCTTGCCTCGATGTGCTGGATGCGCATGGCTATGACCGGGTGCGCCCGCCGCTGCTCGAATTCGAAGCGTCGCTTGCAGGCCGGATGGCCGGGGCCGTTGCAGGCGAGGCGCGGGCGATGTTCCGCTTTGTCGATCCAGCGAGCCTGCGCACCCTTGCGCTGCGCTCGGACATGACCCCGCAGGTCGGACGGATCGCCGCCACCAGCCTCAAGACCGCCGCCCGCCCGCTGCGCCTCGCCTATTGCGGCGACACCGTGGTGATCAAGGCGAGCCAGCTCGATCCCGCGCGCGAGCGCCTGCAACTGGGCGCCGAGCTGATTGGGTCGGATTCGGTCGCGGCGGCCAGTGAAGCGGTGATGCTTGCGGTCGATGCGCTCACCGCGGCAGGACTCACTGGCATCTCGGTTGATTTCACGCTGCCCGACCTCGTCGATACGCTGTCGGCCAAGGCCTTCCCCCTGTCCGACGGCCAGATCGAAGCGGTGCGGCGCGAGCTGGATACCAAGGATGCAGGTGGGTTGAAGGCAGCGGGCGGCGCGGCCTATCTGCCGCTGCTCTACGCGACCGGGCCCTTCGAAACGGCGCTCGCAGCCCTTCGCGACGTTGACGCGGGCGGCGCGCTCAAGTCGCGGCTCGACGGGCTGGAGGCGATTGCCGCGCACATCGGCGATGCGGCCCGCATCACGCTCGACCCGACCGAGCGTCACGGGTTCGAATACCAGTCATGGTTCGGCTTCACACTTTATGCCGAGGGTCTGCGCCGCGCGGCCGGGCGCGGCGGCACCTACCGCATCGCAGGCAGCGATGAGGCCGCGACCGGCTTCACGCTCTATCTCGACCGCTTGGCCGACGCAGCCCCTCAGCCCGAGGCGGCGCGCACCTGCTACCTCCCGCTCGGCCATGACCGCGCGGCGGCGGCAAAGCTTCGGGCAGAAGGCTGGCGCACGCGGGCGCAGCTGGCCGAGGGCGAAGACGCACCGGCACTGCGCTGCGGCTACATCCTCACAGCCACTGGCCCCGTCGAACTGGAGCAGCCCTGATGACCGATGCACCCAAGGCCATCACGCTCGAAAACGATCCCCTCGCGGCCTATTGCTTCTCGCCCGCGTGGCAGGTTGGCGGTCTGCTGTTCCTGTCCGGGCAGGCGAGTATCGGCGCGGATGGCAGCATCGTGGGCGAGGGCGATTTCGACGCGCAGCTGGCGCAGACCTTCGCCAATATCGAGCGCGTGTTGGCGGCTGGCGGCAGTGACCTGTCCAAGGTGGTCAAGGTCACGATCTACCTCACCGACATGGCGAACTTCCCCAAGATCGTGGAAGCGCGCCAACGCTGGTTCACGCCGCCCTATCCGGCAGACACGACGGTGGAGGTGAAGGGGCTGGCGCTGCCCGAACTCATGGTCGAGATCGACGTCATCGCGAGCTTATGACGACTACCCCGTCCCGGGCCTGACCCGGGACCCAGCTGCCTCATCAAGCGGGGCAGGAAAGCGGGGTCCCGGATCAGGTCCGGGACGGGGATAGGTCTTTATCCCAACACTTTCTTCAGCCACGCATCCATCACTGGGGTGGCCGGATAGTCCGGCTCGCCCAGCTTGCGGTTGATCTCCATGTGCCCGCGCAGGCCTTCACCGGGAAAGCTGCCCACCTCGACCGCCGTGCCAGCGCGCCGCAGGGCTTCGGCCAGCGCCGTGTTCTGCGCCACGCCATCCTCGCGCTGGACATGGGTCAGCAGGAAGGCGGGCGCATTGGGCGCGGATGCGTGGGCGGTGGGGGAGAGTGCCCGCTGGCGTGCGGGATCGGTGCCGAACGCCTCCTTGTACGTGCCAGCCATAAACCGTCCGGCCTGTGCGACCTGTTTCGCCACGTCATAGGCCGCGCCGTCATTGGGCATCACCCCGTCGATATCGGCGAAGCTGAGGCCAACGGCGCGCAGATAGCGCTCGTCCGTCCCCACCAGCGCCACCAGATGCGCGCCCGCGCTATGGCCGGTCAGCACCACGCGGCTGCGATCAATGCCGAGCGCGTCCGCTCGCTTCAGCAGATAGGCGAGCGCGGCGGCGACATCCGCCGCCTGCTGTTCGACCGTAGCAGCCGGAACGAGGCGGTAATCGATCGAGGCAAAGGCATAGCCCTGCGCCAGCATATGTCCCGGCAGCGCGCGACCCACGGCGTTGCTTTTCGAACCGCGCTTCCACCCGCCGCCATGGACGAACAGCACCAGCGGCGCCCCCTTGGCGCCTTCTGGCACCCATAGGTCGAGCCCCTGAAGCGCATCGCTGCCATAGGCCAATGTCTGCGGTGCGAACGCCTGAGCCGCCGCGCCGCCACCGCGCTCTCCGCCGCGCGCTTCCATCCGCGTGCGCAGTTCGGACTGGCAGCCATCCGACAGCTCGGCATATTTTTCGCGTAGACAGCTGCGCATCTGGCTCCGATCGCTCCCGCATAGGGCAACGATCTCGGCGCGGCATTCCCCTGCGATCCGCTCGCCCCCGCGCCGCTGCTGGGCGAGGATCGGGCTGGCCAGCACGGCGAGCGCTCCGGCGGCGATCAGGGCTTTGGCGGGGGTGTTCATGGGCAATATCCTTGTGAATTGTCTTCCGCTCAACGACGCCGCCCGCAAAACCCTTCGCGCCCGGCCCCGACCCTTGCCACTCCCGCCCCAAACGCCTAGGCCCCGCGCGGCTTTTCTCGCCACCAATTTACAAGGATACACATGGCCAACGTCACCGTGATCGGCGCCCAGTGGGGCGATGAGGGCAAGGGCAAGATCGTCGACTGGCTCGCCAGCCGCGCCGATGTGGTCGTGCGCTTCCAGGGCGGGCACAATGCCGGCCACACGCTGGTGATTGACGGCAAGACCTACAAGCTTTCGCTGCTCCCGTCGGGCATCGTGTCGGGCACGCTGTCGGTGATCGGCAATGGCGTGGTTCTGGATCCCTGGGCCTTGCGTGAAGAGGTCGCCAAGGTCGAAGGGCAGGGCGTTTCGATCACGGACGAGAACCTCGCGATCGCGGATAACTGCCCGCTGATCCTGCCGCTCCACCGCGACCTTGATGGCCTGCGCGAAACTGCGGCGGGCAAGGGCAAGATCGGCACCACCGGACGCGGCATCGGCCCGGCTTACGAAGACAAGGTCGGCCGCCGCGCGATCCGCGTGTGCGACTTGGCGCATCTCGATACGCTCGAACCGCAGCTCGATCGCCTCTGCGCCCATCATGATGCGCTGCGGGCGGGCTTCGGTCAGCCCCCGGTGGACCGTGCCGCGCTGCTCGAAGAACTGCGCGCAATCGCGCCGTTCGTGCTGAAATTCGCCCAGCCGGTGTGGAAGCGCCTCAAGAAGGTGCGCCGCGCGGGGGCCAAGATCCTGTTCGAAGGCGCGCAGGGCGTGCTGCTCGATGTCGATCACGGCACCTATCCCTTTGTCACCTCGTCGAACACGGTGAGCGGTACGGCGGCTTCGGGTAGCGGTCTTGGCCCCAATTCGACCGGCTATGTGCTCGGCATCGTCAAGGCCTACACCACCCGCGTCGGCTCCGGCCCCTTCCCCACGGAACTGGAAGACGACATCGGCCAAAGGCTGGGTGAGCGCGGACATGAATTCGGCACCGTTACCGGCCGCAAGCGCCGCGTCGGCTGGTTCGATGCCGTACTGGTGCGCCAGTCTTGCGCGATCTCTGGCGTCACCGGCATCGCGCTCACCAAGATCGACGTGCTCGACGGGCTCGACCGGGTCAGCATCTGCACCGGCTATCGCCTACACGGGAAGGTCTACGATTACCTCCCCAGCCACGCCGCTGATCAGGCCGCGTGCGAGCCGATCTATGAAGACATGCCCGGCTGGCACGAGAGCACCGCGGGCGCGCGTTCCTATGCCGATCTCCCCGCCAACGCGATCAAGTATATCCAGCGTATCCAGGAACTGATCGAATGCCCGGTGGCGCTGGTCTCGACCTCGCCGGAACGCGACGACACGATCCTGATGCGCGATCCCTTCGTCGACTAGGCCGTTTGTGGATTGATAGCAGGGGCGGGGCAGGGTTATCCTTCCGGGGATGAACCGCCTCGCGCTCCTGCCCCTCCTCGCGCTCGCCGCCTGCGCCAACCCGCCCGTGAAGCAGGCCGAGGCACCATCCTCCCAGCCGTCGCTGGCGCGCGAGGCGGCGCGGATCGTGCCGGAGCGTCGCTTTTCCACCGTCGATTACCTCATCGTCGACAAATCCGAGCGGCTGATGATCGCCTATGCGGGCGGTCAGCCGGTCAAGGCATGGCGCGGCCTGCAATTCGGCGACGCGCCGTCCGGGCACAAGCAGTTTGAAGGCGACGAACGCACGCCCGAAGGCCGCTATGTGATCGAAGGCCGCAATCCCGGCAGCGCCTATCATCTGAGCCTGAAGGTCTCCTACCCCAACCCCGCAGATCGCGCCTTCGCGAGGGAATATGGCCGCTCGCCCGGAGGTGACATCTTCCTCCACGGCCAGCCCAATGCCTTGCCGATGGGGCGAATGCCGGGCGACTGGACCGACGGCTGCATCGCCTTTTCCAACGACGAAATCGAGGAACTGTGGCGGATCGTTCCGGATGGCACGGTGATCGAAATTCGCCCATAATACGCAGATTTACTTGACCTGATCCGTTTTTGTTCTACACACGTTCCAACATTGTTGGAGTCGCACTGATGTTGAACGATGCTGCCGATCTGGCCGATTTTTCCTATGACATCGCTGACGACGGATCGGGCCTGCCTGCCCGCGTGGCGATCTTTGCCGAGGATGAAGGCTTGCGCCGCCAGATCGGCGCGGACCTTGGCGGGGCAGGGTTTCGCAGCATTGATGGCGGGTCGCTGCGGTCGCTGCTCGATGGGCCGATTGCCCTGCTAGGTGACGTTGTGGTGGTCGATTGCGCAGTGGTTGGCGCGCGCGGGATCGACGGGATGATGCTGGCGGGCCTTGCGCGGCTCGATATGCGGGTGGCGCGGTCCGGGGCAAAGCTGATCGTCGCGACCACTCTCGCTGGGCTCGATGATGTCTTTGCGGTGCTCGATCAGTCCAATCCGCACATTCTGATCGCGCCCAGCCGCGCCGAACGGTTGATCGCGGTGGGGCGGGTGATGGGGGAAGCGGGCGCGGCTCGCTTGCGTGAAATGGGTGAGGAAGACCGCGTGGCCTTGCTGCGCCTGTCGCAGCAGGTCGAAGCGATTGCCCATTCGCTCGACCGGCTGAGCCACGGTGCCGCAGTGTTCGCGCCGAAGCTGGGCGAGCACAAACGGGATTATCACGCGCCCGAGGCTGGTTTGGTCAGCGGTTTTGGTGTTGCGCAGCCGCCGTTGCCCGATCCGCAGATGGTGCGACAAATGATCGCCAACCGTCAGGCACGCGCGCGGTTCTTCGATCCTGCGCTTTTCGGTGATCCGGCATGGGACATGCTGCTCGACCTGACCGCTGCCCATGGCGAAGGCGCGCAGGTCTCGGTCACGTCGCTGTGCATCGCGGCAGGCGTCCCGGCGACGACGGCGCTGCGCTGGCTGACCCAGATGGTCGAAAGCGGGATATTCCAGCGCGTGCCCGATCCGGCGGACCGCCGCCGCGCTTTCATCGCGCTGAGTGACAAGGCAATCGCGGCGATGTCCGCCTATTTCGCCAGCCTGCGTGCGCCGGTGTTGCAGGCCGCCTAGGAGCCCGTTTCAGGCGCGGCAGGCCGCCACCGCAGGATCAGGGTAAGGCCCGGCCCGTTGGCGCTGCCTTCGCGCATAGGCTCGCGCGCCGCATCGGCCCGGGCGCGGGCCAGAATGGCGGACGGAACCGCGCCGTCGATCAGCAGGACATCCGCTTCACCCAGCAGGCGCGCTTGCCTCAGGGTCAGGTCCTCCGGGTCTGCGCTGGTGAGGGTAACGTCGAAGATCGCACCGGACGCGGGAAGTGCCATGTCCTCCACCCAATCATCAACCTTCCGAAAAGACGCCGGATCAAACGGATCAAGCGCACCGCCCTCGCGCAGCGCCGCATCCACCGCCCGCCGCCGGTCGGGGCCCTCGGGAAACTTCACCCGCAGGGCAGGCCGTGCTGCCTCCAGAGCCTTGGCGAGTAGGCCCAGGGTCTCAGGCAGCACCCGCTCCAGCCGCAGCCGCACATGCTTCGCCAGCCCCGCAGACGCTCCGCCGGTGCCAATCGCCACCAGCAGCGGATCACGGTCGAGGATCGAGGGCGTGGTAAAATCGCACAATTCCGGCCGGTCGACGACATTGACCAGCATTCCGGCACACCGCGCATTGATCGCCGCGACCTCGCAAGCCCGCGGGTCATCATAGGCGATGAAGGCGAGCCGCACCCCCTCATCCACCGCGCGGGCGAGATCATCGACAATCACGCCGCCCGCCCGTTCGACCAGCCGCCGCTTGGGTTCCGCCGCCGGGCCATCGCCCAGCACCAGCACGCTCTGTCCAGCGATCTGGTGAAACAGCGGCAGGCTGGCGATCTGGCTCATCAGAGCCTCACACCAACCATTCGGGCACGCGTTCAGCATCCATGATCGCGCCTGCTTCGATCCGGTCGGCGACCACAGCGAACTTGTCGCCATCGACCAGCACTTCGGCCACAAACCCGCGCGAATTGTAAGACGAGGCCATGGTCGCGCCGTAAGCCCCCGCAGTGCGGAACACGGCGAGGTCGCCTGCTTCCAACCTGTCGCAGTCCCGGCCCATCGCGAAGGTGTCCCCCGTCTCGCAGATCGGGCCGACGATATTGGCGGTCATCTGCGCGCCCGTGGGCTCGACCGCTTCGAAGTGGTGATAGGCGCCGTAGAGCGCCGGGCGCGCCAGATCGTTCATCGCCGCATCGACGATCACGAAGGGATCATTGATCCCGCGCTTCACCCGCACCACGCGGGTCAGCAGCACGCCAGCATTGCCTGCGATCACGCGGCCGGGTTCAAAGATCAGCTTCACGCCCCAACCCTGCGTCACCCGCGCCACCATCGCGCCATATTCGGATGGCGGAGGGAGCACTTCGCCCACCCGGTACGGCACGCCGAGCCCGCCGCCCAGATCGACATGGGTGATGACATGGCCCGCCCCGCGCAGCGCCTGCACCAGCGCGCCGAGCTTTTCGAACGCGGTCTCCAGCGGTGCGAGATCAGCGAGCTGGCTGCCGATATGCACCGCCACGCCCCGCAGTTTCACGCCCGGCAAGCCTGCCAGCGCGCCGAAAATCTGACCCGCCTCGCTGATCGGCACGCCGAACTTGTTGTCAGCCTTGCCGGTCGAAATCTTGTCATGCGTGCCTGCATCGACATCGGGATTGATCCGCAGCGTGCACTGTGCGGTCATGCCCTTGGCAGCGGCAATCGCGGCGAGTTCGATGCCCTCTTCCTCGCTCTCGATATTGAACTGGCCGATCCCGGCGTCGAGCGCCGCGACCATCTCGGCGGCGGTCTTGCCGACGCCCGAGAACACGATCATTTCCGGCGCGATCCCCGCCGCCAGCGCGCGGCGCATTTCACCGACGGAGACCACATCCGCGCCCATGCCCTGCTTGCCCAGCACCTTGAGCACGGCAAGGTTCGGGTTCGATTTCACCGCAAAGGCGATCAGCTTGTCCGGCACATCCGCCAGCGCCTCACGGAACACCCGCGCATGGCGTTCCAGCGTGGCGCGCGAATAGACATAGACCGGCGTGCCGACCGTCTCGGCGATCAGCGGCAGCGGCACATCTTCGGCGTGCATCACGCCGTCACGATAGGCAAAATGGTCCATGGTCTTCGCTTCTATTCAGGCGGCAGATCGAAGGGATCGTCCTCGCGCTCCTCCGAGCGGCGGCGCAATTCGACCGAGCGTTCGGGCGCGGCGAGGGCATCGCGGCGGAGCAGTTCCTGCGCGGTCGGCTTGTCGGGCGCGCCATAGGGCGCATCGGGCAGGGTCGCGCCTTCGGGCGGGGTCAGCGGCGAGACGGTGCCACAGGCCGACAGCAAGCCCGCAAGGCCCCATATGGCAAACTTGCGCATCATTCCTCCATACCCAGCGCAGCGCGCGCACGGGCGACCTGCAAACGGACCTGATCGGGCGCAGTTCCGCCATAAGACGCGCGCGCCGCGACCGAGGCATCGACCGAAAGCGCAGCATAGACGCTTTCGTCGATCCGCGCATCAATCGCCTTGAGGTCATCGAGCGGCAGGGCGTCGAGCGCAATGCCGCGCTGTTCGGCCAGTTTCACCGCCGCCCCGGTGATGTGATGCGCCTCCCGGAACGGAATGCCGCGCGCCCGCACTAGCCAGTCGGCCAGATCGGTCGCGGTGGCATAGCCGAGTTCGGCCGCGGCGCGCATCCGGGCGGTGTTGAAGGTGGCGCCCGCGATCATCCCGGTCATCGCCGCGATGCTCAGTGCCATAAGGCTGGCAGCCTCGAACACCGGCGGCTTGTCGTCCTGCATGTCCTTGGAATAGGCCAGCGGCAGGCCCTTCATGGTGATCATCAGGCTGGTCAGGCTGCCGATCACCCGGCCCGAATGCCCGCGCACCAGTTCGGCGGCATCGGGGTTCTTCTTCTGCGGCATGATCGACGAGCCGGTTGAGAGGCTGTCGGGCAGGCGGATGAAGCCGAAGGGCTGGCTCGCCCACAGGATCAGTTCTTCGGCCAGCCGCGAAAGGTGCAGGGCAGTGGACGAGCAGCACCACAGGAAATCGAGCGCGAAATCGCGGTCGGACACGGCGTCGAGAGAGTTTGCCGTTGGCCGGTCGAAGCCGAGCGCGTTTGCCGTTGCCTCTCGGTCGATCGGAAAGCCGGTTCCTGCCAGCGCTGCGCTGCCGAGCGGGCATTCGTTCATCCGCACCCGCGCGTCGGCCAGCCGCGCCCGGTCACGCCGGAACATCTCGTAATAGGCCATCAGGTGGTGGCCCAGCGTCACCGGCTGCGCGGTCTGCAAATGGGTGAAGCCGGGCATGATGCTGCCCGCGTGCTCCCCCGCGCGGGTGACGAGCGCGCGCTGGAGCGCCGCCAGCCCCTTGTCCATCTGCGCAGCGGCATCGCGCACCCACAGGCGGAAGTCGGTCGCCACCTGATCATTGCGGCTGCGCGCGGTGTGGAGCCGTCCGGCAACCGGCCCGATCAACTCGGCCAGCCGCGCTTCGGTGGTCATATGGATGTCTTCGCGGTCCCAATCCTCGGGCACGCCATTGGCTTCATACTCGGCGGCGACCGCATCGAGGCCATTGGCGATCACCAGCGCATCGTCGGCAGCGATAATGCCCGCTGCGCCCAGCATCGCCACATGCGCTTTGCTGGCAGCGATATCCTGCCGCCACAGCGCCTTGTCGAACGGGATCGAGGCATTGATTTCACGCATGATCGCGCTAGGGCCGTCCGCGAAGCGTCCTCCCCACATGGCGTTGGTCGCACCCGTATCGGAGCCTGTCATGTCCCGCTCGTCGCTCATTCTGGCACTACCGCTCCTGCTGCTGGCGGGATGCGATAGGGCTGCCGAGGCCCCGGCGCAACCGGTTGCGCAGGGCGAAGCGGCCAAGTCTCCGACAGGTCTGATGACGCGCCAGTTTGCCGGAACGCCCATTCCGGCGATTGCGGTCGTCGATCCGGCGGGCAAGAGCCTTGATCTGGGCGCGCAGGACGGGCCAGTGCTGCTCAACCTGTGGGCGACCTGGTGCGCGCCCTGCGTCAAGGAAATGCCGCAGCTCGACGCGCTGGCCGCAGAGCTGGATGGCGAAGTGCGCGTGATCACCGTCAGCCAAGACCTGCGCGGGGCCGAGGTGGTGACGCCGTTCTTTGCGCGGACGGGGCTGACGCGGCTCGAACCGTGGCTCGATCCCGAAACCGCGCTGTCGGCGCAGTTCACCCCCGAAGGCGCGCTGCCGCTGACGATCCTGTTCGACGCCAGCGGCAAGGAAGTGCTGCGGGTGGCGGGCGGTTACGAGTGGGACAGCCCCGAGGCGGCGGCGCTGATTCGCGAGAGCTTAGCCGCGAAGTAGGTCAGGCGCTCAACCGCTGCGCTATGGCTTGACCCATGCGCAGGGGATCGCCGGGCTTTAGGCCGTCGAGCCATTCCACCCGTCCGGGCTCGAACAACAGCACCACGGTTGAGCCCAAGTAGAAGCGCCCCATCTCGTCCCCGGCGGCGAAGCTGTGGGCTTTGCTGGTGAAGTCCTCGTGCACGGGGGCTGAGGCATGGGTGTGAAAGGTGTTCGGCCACACCGTGTCGATCCCGGCGACGATCATCGCGCCGACCATGACGCTGGCGAAATGCCCGTCCGGCCCGTCAAACCGGCACGAAAGCCGCTCATTCCGCGCGAACAGGCGGTCCACCCCGGCGGCGGTGGCGACATTGACCGAGTAGAGGTCGCCCGGAATATAGCTGGTCGCCTGCAAGGTCCCTGCGGCCGGCATGTGGACGCGGTGGTAATCCTTGGGGCTGAGGTAAATGGTCATGAACCGCCCGCCCTCGAACCGCGCGGCCTCTGCGGCGGAGCAGCCGAGGATTTCCGCGACCGAGTAATCGCGCCCCTTCGCCTGAATGATCCGCCCGTCGCTGATCGGGCCAAGCTGGCTGACAGCGCCATCGGCAGGTGAGAGGATAAATGTCGCGCTATCCGCCAGCGGCCGTGCGCCGGGCTTCAACTCCCGCGTGAAGAAGTCATTGAAGCTCGCAAACTCCCCGATCCCGCGCGCCGCTTCGCTGAGGTCGACGCCGTAGGCCGCAACAAAGCGGCGGATCAGCCGGTCACGCAGCCACGGCGTCTCGCTCGCGGCAAGGCTCCCGGCGAAGCGGGACAGCGCGTGTTGCGGCAGGATATGCTGGAGCGCGAAGAAGGCAGAGGACATGGCCCCGCGCTACCGGCCTGCGGCGGGCGGCGCAAGCGATGCGGCTAGAGTGTTGCGGTTTGCCCGCCATCGACCTTGATCGCGCAGCCGGTGATGAAGCTGGCGCGCGGGGAGGCGAGGAAGGCGGCCATGTCGCCAAACTCCTCGGGCCGACCTAGCCGCCCGGCCGGGATTGCCGCGATCGAGCGGGCGGTGATCTGTTCGTGGCTCATCCCGCTCCCCGCCGCCATCGCGCCGTGGAGGCTGGTGAGCCGGTCTGTCGCAATCTGGCCGGGAAGCAGCAGGTTGACCGTCACACCCTCCGCCGCGACTTCGGCCGCGAGCGTTTTGCACCACGATGCCAGCATCGCCCTAACCGCGTTGGACAGCACCAAGCCGGGGATCGGGGTGATCAGGCTGGTCGAGGCGACCGCGAGAATCCGTCCGAACCCGCGCGCCCGCATCTCAGGCAGAAACGCCTGAGCGAGCTTCAGCTGGGCATTGAACATCCGGTCCAATACGGCGGCAAAGTCGCCCGGGGTAGTGGTCGCCGCCGCCCCGGTGGGCGGGCCGCCTGCGTTGAGCACGAGGATATCGACCGGCTTGCCCGTATCGCGCACGCGGGCGATGATCTGGGCGGGGGCAGCGGGATCATCGAGATCGGCGACAATGTGAGCAAGCCCGTGCGGCCCATCCGCCGAGCGCGCGACGGTGATGACATCCGCGCCTTCATCGGCCAGCGACACGGCAATGGCGCGCCCCAACCCCTTGCTCGCGCCGAGCACCAGGGCGGTCTTGCCGTCGAGTTGCAGATCCATGGCCGTTCTCCGTAACAGTGATTTGCGCGCAGCTTGGCAGCATTTTCTGCGGTGCGCGCCTGACAGTATGGGCGAGGTGGGGGGTGATGTCAGCCCGCGAAAGCCGTCAAGACAAGCGTTCAAAAGCGTTAGCCACAAAATCCCTCCCAAGGCGCAAACCAACAGGATCAACGCTGTGAGGTATCCCATAGGAAATGTGCGTCGTGACCTCGACACCCAGCCGTTTGAGCTCACTTTCCGCCATATGCAGCGCCGCGATCGGTACGACCGGATCAGCCGTTCCGTGGATCAGCAGCACCGGGGGCTTCGAGAATTCAGAGTGCGCAAGCCCTGTCGTTGCGGTGAGCATCCCCGAATAGCCGACCACAGCAGCGACCGGCCGCGGTCGGCGCAGCCCGATATGGAGCGCCATCATCGTGCCTTGGCTAAAGCCGACCAGCGCCAGGTCCGCCTCGGTTAGTTCATATTCTGCCAGCTTGCGGTCGATGAAGGCGTCGATCGCCGGAGCCGCTGATGCTGCGCCCGCTGCCAGAGCCGATGGCGCAAATCCGGACAGCCCCCACCACTGATAGCCAGTCCCCATCATCCCGCACCGCTGAGGCGCGTGGGGTGCGAGGAACAGTGTATCGGGAAGCGCGTCCTGCCATTGCGGTGCGAGCGCAATCATGTCGGTTCCGCTCGAACCGAAGCCGTGAAGCAGCAGAACGATCTTCCTGGGCCGCGCTCCGGATCGTGGCTTGAGGCTGGCGCCATTGACAATTTTCGACAATGAATTGGTCTCTCTTGGTGAAGAAGGCCGCTTGCTTATGGCCAAAATGCTTGGCCGAACACCTGTGTTTCAGGCGCAGTGGATAGATGGAGATGCCAAGCGGATTTAACGACCCTGCGCATCAGCGATTGGCATTCCGCGCTATCCCTCTCTAATGCTGCGCTATGCTGCGCATTACCGAACTGACCCTGCCGCTCCATCATCCGGACGAGGCCTTACCTGCGGCCATCTGCAAGCGGCTGAGGATTACCCCGCGCGATCTGGTCCGCTTTGTCGTCGCGCGCCGCGGCCATGATGCGCGCGACAAGAACAACATCCAGTTGGTCTATTCGGTCGACGTGAATGTGAAGAACGAGGCGGCGGTGCTCCAGCGCTTTCGCAAGGATCGCAAGGTCCTGCTCACCCCGGACCCGCGTTACCATCTGGTGGCCACAGCACCCGAAGGCGGCACGTCCAAGCGGCCCGTCGTCATCGGCGCCGGGCCATGCGGGCTTTTTGCCGGCTTGATCCTTGCCCAGATGGGGTTCCGCCCGATCATCCTTGACCGGGGGAAAGTGGTTCGCGAGCGGACCAAGGACACTTGGGGGCTGTGGCGGCAGGGGGTTCTCAACCCGGAGTCGAACGCCCAGTTCGGCGAGGGCGGGGCGGGCACTTTTTCTGATGGCAAGCTCTACAGCCGGATCAAGGACCCCAACAATCGCGACCGCAAGGTTCTGACCGAATTCGTGAAAGCCGGAGCGCCGTCCGAGATCCTCACCGAAGCGCATCCTCACATCGGCACCTTCCGGCTGGTGACGATGGTCGAGAGCATGCGCAAAAGCATCGAGGCACTGGGCGGTGAATACCGCTTTTCGAACCGGGTCGATGGCATCGACATCACGACCGATGCCCAAGGGGACCGCCGAGTGCGCGGCGTCCATCTGAGCACAGGGGAGTATCTGGAGGCCGATCATGTCGTGCTCGCCATCGGCCATAGTGCGCGCGACACGTTTGCGATGCTCCATGCCGCCGGGGTCTATGTCGAGGCCAAGCCGTTTTCGATCGGGGTCAGGATCGAACACCCACAATCGTGGATCGACAAATCGCGGTTCGGTATCGACGCTGGCAACAAGATCCTCGGCGCGGCCGAGTATCACATCTCGCACCACTGCAAGAATGATCGGACGGTCTACAGCTTCTGCATGTGCCCGGGCGGCACCGTGGTCGCTGCGACCTCCGAGGAAGGCCGCGTCGCCACCAACGGCATGAGCCAATATTCGCGCAACGAGCGCAACGCGAACTCTGGCCTCGTCGTCGCGATTGATCCGGAGCGCGACTTCCCCGGTGATCCGCTGGCAGGGATCGCGCTGCAACGTCATTGGGAGTCGTTGGCCTATGTGGCTGGCGGGTCGAGCTACAAGGCCCCGGCCCAGAGGCTGGGCGATTTTCTTGCAGGGCGCCCCTCCGAAGCGCTCGGTTCGGTCACGCCATCCTACAAGCCCGGCGTGCATCTGACGGATCTGGCGCAATGCCTGCCCGACTACGCGGTGACCGCGATGCGTGAGGCCCTGCCCATCTTCGGCCGCCAGATCCCAGGTTACGATCACCCCGACGTGCTGATGACCGGCGTCGAAACCCGCACGTCCTCACCGATCCGGTTCACCCGCGGCAAGGACTTCCAGAGCCTGAACACGGCGGGGCTATTTCCTGCTGGCGAGGGGGCAGGCTATGCCGGAGGAATTCTGTCTGCAGCGGTGGATGGAATCAAGATTGCCGAAGCAGTGGCATTAAGCCTCGGCGCTGCCCAAGCACGCAGCAGTCACGAAAGCGCCCCCGCCCCGTAAGAAGCGCTGAAGTCTGGATCAGTCAAACCGGACATCCAACTTTCACCGACGTGTTCTGAACACTGACCGCAAATGGGCCAAAATCTGACAATGTCCCGGAGCGAGAAATTGCTCTGAGGCACCGGCCTGCAATCACATCGAAAGGCGGGCGATCCACTCATCCACGCGGCGTTCAAGGATCGACAAAGGCTGCGAACCCGAAGCAATCAATAGGTCGTGGAAGCCCCTTAGATCGAACTTCGCACCTAGCGCGGCCTCAGCCTTGCGCCGCTGCTCGATGATCTTGATCATGCCGATCTTGTAGCCGGTGGCCTGTCCGGGCAGCGTAATGTAGCGGCGCACCTCCGACCGCGACCTTTGAAGCGGCTGGCGGCCCGTGATGTTCATGTATTCCACCGCTTCATCCTCGGTCCAGCCGAGAGCGTGGATGCCAGTATCGACCACCAGCCGTGCCGCGCGAAACAGTTCGGCATCCAGCCGCATGAAATCGGCAGCAATGTCGGGGAAAGCGCCCATTTCCTTGCACATGGCCTCGGCATAGAGGCCCCAACCCTCGCCGAACGCGACATAGCCGGTGACCGAGCGGAACTTGGGCCCGCCGCTCTGGCGCACCTGAATGTCGCCCTGCATGTTGTGGCCGGGGATTGCCTCGTGACACATCAGCGTGAACATCGCTGCGGGGTCGGGCGTGTTGCCGACAAGATGGACATAGGTGCGCGCCGGGCGCAAACCATCTGGGCTTGGAGCCGAGGCATGGGCTGCACCGCCTGCCACTTCCGAAAAGGCCGGTTCGCGCACCACCTCGATGCCATAGGCGGGCAAGGTGCCGAAATAGGGTTCGAGCAAGGTGCGGGTCTTGGTGACGAAGGCATTGGCTGTGGCGAGATATTCGGCGCGCGCCGCATCGTCATAAGGACGCGGCGGGAAGAGCCGGGCGCGCTCGTTGTAAAAGGCGTGCCGATCTGCAAAGCCCGCGCTCTGCGCTAGCGCATCCTGCTCCGCCTCAATCCGCGCCACTTCCGAACGGCCAATCGCGTGGATCTGTTCGGCGGTCAGGTCGGTGGTGGTGTTGAGCTTCAGCTCGGCGGCGTAATAGTCAGCGCCGCCCGGTAGCGTGATCGCCCCGACCTGGCCGCTGGGTGCATCGGGCAGGCTCGCTTCGGCCCAGGCGATCACGCGCTGGTAAGCTGGTTGCAAGGCCACAATCGCGCTGCGCGCCTCGTCCAGCAGCGTATCGGCATCGCCGCGCGTGAGCTTGCCAGCGTCGACCAAAGCCTCGGCCTTGGCCTTGACGTCCGCCCAAAGCGCTGCGTCCGGGCCGTCCCCGTAAGGCGCGCCGGAAATCAGCTGGCGGCTTCCTGCGATGATGGTTTCGATCTGGAAGCGCGGTACACGAATGCCCGCCGCCTCGCTCGCCTTGGTGCGTTCGATGGCGACATCAAGCACTGCCGGAATGCCGCGCAGCCGGGCGATGTAATTTGTCAGATCGGTTCGTTCTGCGACCGTGTGTGTGTTGACCAGAAAGTCGGGCAATTGACTGTGCGCAGAATACAGCCGCGAATAAAACGGTGGGCGATAAATGCGCCCGGTCTGCGAGAGAGCCGCGCGCTCGGCCTCAAGCACCCAGATGTCGAAATTGACCTGCGCTTCGGGCGACAGCCGGGCGCGGTCAAATGCGCTGCGCATCTTGGCCACGCTGGCTTCGCGCCAAGCGACCTGGGCACTGGCCGCCGCATCACCATTGTCATTCCAGCGATCTCCGCCATCCTGAATCCCCAATCGGGTGGCAAGCTGCGGCTGCAACGTTAGCCACTCGGCAAATTCCGCATCGAGAAACGCGGTCAGGCGGGCATCTTCCTGCGCGAAATCTGCGTCCGGAGCAGCGACAGTGGCGGCACCATCCTGCGCCAATGCGGCCGCGCTCGGCAGCATCAGCGCGGCGATAACAGTGGCAAGGCTGCAAGAAAATGTGCGCTTCATCTGGGTTCCTGTCGCTGGCCGATGATTGATCGAAGGTAATGGCTGCTTGGCGTAGCGGGCATTACCAAGCGGGTGAAGGGGCTTTGGTGCCGAGCATAACAGGTGACGGAGAGCGGGGACCTGGCGGTTTGGCATTCGCCCAAAGTGTACTCAGGCTCGACCAGCGGCATTTTGCTTGGCAAGGTTGGCGCTAGGCTGGGTGCAGCCTGTTATCCGCAGGAGGGGGAACAACATGAAACACCGCTGGATCGCCGCTGCCTTGCTCGCCACAAGCGCGCTCGCTGCACCAATTGCGCAGGCGCAAGAGACCGAAACTAAGCTGCTGCGCGATCCGGCGCTGTCGGACAATGCGCTCGCGTTTGTTTATGCCGGGGATATCTGGATCGCGGCGCCTGATGGCAGCAACCCTGTTCGGCTGACGTCGCACCTCGCCGATGAACGTGATCCGATCATTTCGCCCGATGGTACCAAAATTGCCTACACCGCCAATTACGACGGCAATGCCGATGTGTTTGTGATTGATGTGCGCGGGGGCGAACCGCAACGGCTGACCTGGCATCCGGGCGAAGATACTGCAGTCGACTGGGCACCCGGCGGCAAGACGGTGGCGATGGTCAGCGCGCGTGAGCGGCGCTCGGGCCGGTCGGGCCAGCTCTACCATGTCGGGCTGGATGGCAGCCTGCCGACGAAGGTGTCCGAAGCTGCGGTAGCGGCGGGTAGCTACGACGAAAGCGGGCGCGTCTTTGCCAATGTGCCTTGGACATCGGGCAATGCCGTGCTGACCGGCGGCGGCGTCAATGGTTGGCGCGGCTATCGCGGCGGCCGCACTCCGTCGCTCCAGCTGATCGATTTCGGTGCTGGCACGTCGGCCACCATCCCCGGCGATCGCACCAGCGAATTCGATCCAATCTGGATGGGCGGAAAGCTCTATTTCCTATCCGACCGCTGGAACACCCGCGCCAATATCTTCAGCTACGATCCGGCCAGCGGTGAGACCGTTCAGATCACCCGCGAAAGCGATTGGGACATCCGCAATATCACCGGCAAGAACGGGCGGATCGTCTATGAAGCTGGCGGCGTTCTCCATACGCTCGACGTGGCGAGCGGCACGTCGAGCCGCCTGCCCATCAGGCTCGTCGCCGACCTGCCTGCGCGCCGCGCAGGCTGGCAACCGGTTGGCGATCAAATGACGAGCGCGGCGCTCTCCCCATCAGGCGCACGGGTCGCGGTCACTGCTCGCGGTGAGGTTTTCACCGCCCCAACCGATAAGGGCGCTGTCCGCAACATTTCGCAGAGTGCCGCGACCCGCGACTACTCCGCGATCTGGTCGGACGATGGCACCAGGCTCGCCTATGTCACCGATGACGGGGCCGGACAGGTTCTAATGATCGAGGATCAAAGCGGCATCGAACCAGTGCGCCGCATCCCGCTGGGGGAACATTTTTACGAACTTGTCGGCTGGGGTAACGCGGGCAAGCATATCATCTTTGCCAGCAACAAGTTGACCCTGCATGCGTTGGAAGTGGCGACAGGCAACCATTGGCAGGTCGCCAGCAGCCCGCGTCGCAATGGCAATTTCGGCGCGACCATTTCTCCCACTGGCAACTGGGTAGCTTACACCACCCGCGGGGCGAACGAGAACGCCGCGCTCAACCTATACGACCTCGCCACCCGCCGTAGTCACCCGGTGACTAGCAGCTTTGCCGACATCGGCTCGCCGCAATTTTCCAAGGATGGCAAATTGCTGTTCTTTACGGCGTCGACCAATGCTGGCTCGTTCTATTCCGGGCTCGATATGACGACGCAGGATCGCCCGTACCGAGCGGGAATCTATGCCGCCGTGCTTGAAGCTGACGGAGAATCACCGCTCGCTCCAATCCTCGCGAATGAAGAGGCGGAGAAGCCGGACACCGAAGGCAAGGAAGGCAAGGGCCAGAAGGACACCAAGGCCGACACCGCCAAGGCCAAGGATCCGGCCCCGAAGGTCGATCCCTTCAGGTTGGAACGGCGCATCGTTGCGTTACCCGTAGCCGAAGCGGCCTATGCCAGCCTCGCCACCGCCAAGGATGGCGCATTGTTCTATATCGAGCGTGTTCAGCCTGGCGTCGCCACCGGCCCGGGCAGCGGGCAGGAACGTGCGAGGCTGATGCGGTTCGACTTCGAAGAACGCAAGGCAGAGCAGGTCGGCGACGGCGTCATCGCCGTCACCACCGATGCCAAGGGTGAAAAATTGCTTTTGATGAAGCACGACGACACCCTGCTAACCGCCGATGCGGGCAAGAAATTGGAGCCTGAGCCGGTGAGCCTCGCCGGAGCGAAGCTGTATGTCGATCCGATGGCCGAGTGGAAACAGATCTTCGGCGACGTCTGGCGGATGGAGAAGGAATATTTCTACGATCCGGGCCTGCACGGGCTGGATTGGGCCGGCGTGCGCGCCAAGTTTGAGCCGCTGTTGGCGCATATCGGACGGCGCGAAGACCTCAACGAGCTACTGATCGAAATGACGGGCGAGATGGGTGTCGGCCACAACTATGTTGGCGGCGGTCAGGTGTATGATAACAGCGCAGCCGCGCCGGGACTGCTGGGCGCCGACATTGTCGCGGAAAACGGGCTCTATCGGATCAAGCGCATTTTCAACGGCGAACAGTGGAACCCGTTCGTTGCCGCCCCGCTAGCCGCACCCGGCGTCGATGTGAACCAGGGCGACTATATCGTCGCCATCGACGGCAAGGAACTGACCTCGCGTGACAATATCTACGCCGCGCTGTCTGGCGCGCGTGGCAGCCAGATTGCGTTGACCGTTGCCGCCTCGCCCAATGGGCCGCGCCGCACATCGACGGTTGAGCCTGTCGCCAACGAAGGCACATTGCGCTTGTGGGCCTGGATCGAGGACAATCGCAGGCGGGTCGATCAGGCAACGGGCGGACGCGTTGCCTATGTCTACATGCCTAACACTGCCGACGCCGGGTTCACTCTGTTCAACCGGATGTATTTTGCGCAGACCGACAAGGAAGCGTTGATCCTGGACGAACGTTCGAACGGCGGCGGGCAAGCGGCCAACTACATCATCGACGTTTTGGGCCGGAAATGGCTGGCAGGCTGGAAGGACCGCGAAGGGTTGACCTATTCCACGCCGGGCGGCGGGATCTACGGCCCAAAGGTGATGCTGATCGATCAGGACGCAGGATCGGGTGGGGACTGGATGCCTTATGCCTTCCGCGAGAACGGCCTTGGCACGTTGATAGGCACCCGCACGTGGGGCGGTCTGATCGGTATCAGCGCCAATCCCGGCCTGATAGACGGCGGGCGGCTGGCGGTGCCGAATTTTCGGTTTTACGACACGCAGGGCCGCTTCACGATCGAGAACGAAGGCGTCGCCCCTGATATCATGGTCGAGCTTGATCCGCTCGCGCTCGACCGGGGGCAGGACACCCAGCTTGAGGCAGCGATCGGGAGCGTCTTGCAACAGCTGGAAGGGGCATCCTCCCCCATCAAACCGCCGCCTCCCTATCCGACCGAAATCGGGAAGTGAGCAATCGGGCGCAGGCTGAATTCAACCTGCGCCCGGGCTCTGTTAAAGCAATTGCACGTTATCATTTCTAGGGCACTCGGGCAGCGAATGGCGGCTATTCGGGGTCCGCATCCCATCGGCCGAAATCCCCAAATCGATCCAGAGCTGGACGTTCTTGGTGTGTGAGCCCGGAATGACGCGTCGGGGGCAGCCGCACGCGGGAAGAATTCGTCTCGTCCAAGTCCTCAGCTCTTGAACCTCGAAGCATGAACGGATGGGAGGCTTGACTAGGATAGGCGTTAGCGAGAGACACCTAGCCGAGTATGAGCTTATTCAAATCAGGGTTCACTCTTCTGCCGCGATCAACAGCCAAAGGCTTCACCGATGAAACAGGCATTCCGAGCGGCAGCCGCACTGATCCTTGCAACGACGGCGCTGACGGGCATGGCGATGGCTCAGGACGATCATGACCAATGGTTTGCCGGCGGGGCCGCAGGTGCCACGCAAGGGTCAGCGGATACATTTGTGCAGGGCCCATCCCGCACATCCACCGAGAGCCTTGGCCCATTCCGCAAGCTGGTGATCCGCGGTGCCATGCTGATCGACGGCACAGGAGGGCCGCCGCGCGGGCCGACCGACATCGTGATCGAGGGCAACCGGATCGTTGCGGTCAACCAGGCGGGCTGGCCCGGGCTGCCGATGAATGCGGACCGCGAGCCGCGCGACGCCGAGCATGAGATCGATGCCACGGGCATGTACGTGATGCCCGGCTTCGTGGATACACACGTCCATCTGCCTGCGGCCGACAAGGCACCCGACGTCAGCTACGCCTACAAGCTATGGCTGGCGCACGGCGTGACGAGCGTGCGCGGCGTACCGCTCGCTCCGCCCGATTTTGCAAGTTCGGAAAAGAACCGCGCGGCCGCCAACGTGATCGCGGCCCCGCGGATCTTCAATTATCAGACGCTGGGTGCCGGCTGGACGGGGGGCGCGGTCGACACGCCGGAAAAGGCGCGGCTTTGGGTGCGCTGGGCCGCCGCGCACAACATCGACGGGATCAAGTTCTTCAACCGCCCTTCGGAAACGCCCGCAATCATCGCCGCCGCGATCGACGAGGCGCACAAGAATGGCATGGGCACGATCGCCCATCTTTCGCAGACTGGGGTAGCCAGCTTCAACGCGCGCGACGCTGGCGATGCGCATCTCGACACCGTTACGCATTTCTACGGCCATCACGAGGCACTGCTCAAGGATGCGACGATCCAGGATCTGCCGTCTGACTATAACTACTTCGATGAGCAGCAGCGCTTTGGCGACATTGCCGAGATATGGGACGAGACCTACCCGCCGGGTTCACCTGAATGGACCGAATACCTGCGCCATCAGAAGGCCAACGGCGTTGTCTTCAATCCAACGTTTAACATCTACGCCGCCTCACGCGATCTGATGCGCGCCCGCAACGCCGATTGGAACAACAGGTACACGACCCCGCAGCTGTGGAGCTTCTTCCAATCCACGCGCGATAACCATGGGTCCTACTTCTACGACTGGACGACCGAACATGAATACGCCTGGAAAAAGTTCTATTCCAACTTCTTCCGGCTGATGAACGATTACAAGAACATGGGCGGGCGAGTGACGGTCGGCACCGATTCCGGCTTCATCTTTAAGACCTACGGCTTTGCCTATGTCGAGGAGCTCGAGCTGTTCCGCGAGGCGGGCTTCACCCCGCCGGAGATTCTGCGCGCGGCGACGATGTGGAGCGCGGACGAACTTGCCAGGCCCTCGGGCAAGGCAGCCCAGTTCGGCGTGGTGCGGCCCGGCATGCTCGCGGACCTGGTGATCGTGAAGGAGAACCCGCTCGCCAACCTCAGGACGCTCTACGGCACCGGGCATCTGCGGTTGAACCCGGAGACGAACAAGCAAGAGCTGGTGGGCGGCGTCAGCTACACGATCAAGGATGGCATCGTTTACGACGCCAAGAAGCTGTTGGCGGAAGTGACCGAAATGGTGGCGTCCGAAAAGGCGCGCCTCGGGCTGCCGGGACCAGCGGTCCCCAACCCAGCCACAGTGCAAGAATAGTTACGCCGAGTTCATCTCTGGCCTGCACCTCCGGCTCTATTCTTGGAATGTCGTGCTTTGCCAAAAGCCGCTACTCCTTTCGACGATCGGAAACGGCCAGCTGTGGGTCGACTGCAGCCAGTTGCCCGGAAGGGAACGAAGTGGGACAAAACTGCCATGCGGTGACGCATACCGGAACGACCGACTACGCCGAAACCAGCGGTTCGGGAAGCAGCGAGGCTGGCACTGGCGAAGCCTGCAACTGGTCGGTCAGAGCGGCAGCATTTTCTAATCTTCAGGCCGACAGACATTCTTCAGATGACCATTGTGGTCACTGGAGAATGATCATGGAGATGCCCGAAACCGAAACGACTGCCACCAAGCGCCCGGTCTGGAACGCGGGAAGGAGTGTTGGCGCCAAGCGCGCGCTCAAACCGAAGCAGACATGGGAGATCCGCTTTTTTCTCAACGAACGCCGCCGCTTGCGTGATCGCGCATTGTTCGACCTCGCAATTGATAGCAAATTGCGTGGCTGCGACCTTGTGCGGATGAAGATTGGCGACATCGTCAGCGGCGGGCAGATCCGATCGCGCGCAATCGTGATGCAGCAGAAGACAGCCCGTCCTGTTCAGTTCGAACTTCTGCCGGACGCCAGAGCTAGTCTGTTGGCGTGGCTTAATCGCCGAGGTGGCACGGTGGATGATTATGTCTTTCCAAGCCGGGTCGATCACAACGGTCACCTTAGCACTCGCCAATACGCTCGGCTTGTTGATGAATGGGTGACCGGAGTTGGCTTGGTGCGAAGCGAATATGGCACCCACTCACTTCGGCGAACCAAGGCGTCGATCATCTACAGGGCGACCGGCAACCTCCGTGGCGTCCAAATTCTTCTCGGCCACAGCAAGATCGAGAATACGGTGCGCTACCTCGGGATCGACGTAGAAGATGCGCTTGCCCTCGCCGAGAACACCGAAATTTGAACAACGGGCTCCTCGCTTTACCGGCGGGGAGCCGACACTACTCTGCTCGCGCTATGGATAGCGGCTATTCTAAGCTCCTTTGCCGAAAGCGGAAATTCTCAAACCGTCCCCATGTCGGTCATTTGAACGTCCGACGGATCTGCCTGTAGCCTTGATCGCTTCAGCCGCCATGCTCCGGCCAAATGCAAGATCGGCCGTTCTGGTGTTGGAGGGCAGTTCGGCATCCGGTAAAAGGGAACCGTTGAAATAGATGCTTTCAGGCCCGTTGGTCAGATCCGCTGTCGCGCCAAGCTGGCGCCATTGGCACGTGGCGCCGGTCGCTTTGAATGGTGCTGGCTCGCCGCATTGATGCTAGACGTTCACCCTGATGCCGAACAGCAGCCCTCCTCAAGCAGGTGGCGACAGGCTCGTCGGGGAGGTTTTGCACACCGGGAAGGCAGATCGACGCCCGGCCGCGGCAGCGACAAAACCCGGAGGATCGGCTCAATCTCCCATTACGGTGGTAGCCATAGGAGCTTCAGCGGGCGGGCTGGATGCGATGGCGCGGCTGCTTGATGCGATGCCGGCCGATACCGGGATGGCGTTCCTGCTGGTTCAGCATCTCGATCCCCACCACCCCAGTCAGCTAGCCGAACTGCTCTCGACCCACACCGACATGCCCATCGTCGAGGCTACCGAAGGCATGGGTATGGAGCCAGACGCGATCTACATTTGCCCTCCGGGCCATTTTCTGGCGATCCGCTTCGGCGTGCTTCATCTGACGCGCCCGCTGACGGGCGACCACGCACGCATGCCGATCGATTTCCTGATCCGGTCGCTGGCCGAGGAATGCGGCGCGCGGTCGGTCGCGGTCATCCTTTCAGGCACCGGCACTGACGGTAGCAACGCGCTGGGCTCGCTGCACGCAAGCGGCGGTCATATCATTGTGCAAGACCCGGACGAGGCTGAGCACGACGGGATGCCGCGCAGTGCGGTGCAGACCGGGCTCGCCCATGCGGTGGTTCCGCTCGCGCAGATCCCCGCGCGGCTGGCGGCTATCGGTCAGCAGAAAGCGGCTGCGGCTGCATCCCGCACGATGCGGCCCGAAGACTATAATGCGACCGACATCCAAACCATCATCGCACTGCTGCAAGAGAAGGTCGGGCAGGACTTCAGTGCCTACAAGCGCGGCACGCTGGAGCGGCGCATTCACCGCCGGATGGGCCTACGCGGCCTGCCCGCGGGCGCATTGGCGCGGTATCATGACGAGCTGAGCCGCAATCAGGCAGAATGCCTCGCTTTGGCCGAAGATTTGCTGATCAATGTCACCAGCTTCTTTCGCGATCCTACGGTGTTCGAGCTGCTGGAACGCGAGGTGATCCCCGATCTGCTCGACAATCTCGCTGCCAATCAGGCGCTGCGGATTTGGGTGGCAGGTTGCAGCACCGGCGAAGAAGCCTACTCGCTGGCGATCATCATGCGCGACGCCATCCTTGCCGCGCGGCGCGATATCAAGCTGCAAGTGTTCGCGTCTGACATTGATGCCCAAGCCATCGCAGTCGCGCGCGAGGGGCTCTATTCGCGCTCCATCAAGGATGAAGTGCCTGCCGAACGATTGGCCCGCTACTTCGTCGAGGAGGATGGCGGCTACCGCGTCACGCAGGCCTTGCGCGGATCGGTGGTGTTTACTGTGCAGGATGTGCTGAACGACCCGCCGTTTTCGCGGATGGATCTGGTATCCTGCCGCAACCTGCTGATTTATTTCAAGCCCGACGCGCAGGCCAAGGTGATTGGCCTGTTCCATTTCGCCTTGCGCGAAAATGGCGTGCTGATGTTAGGCATGGCCGAGACGCCAGGCAATGTCTCGGAACGGTTTGCGGTACTGCACAAGGCCGAGCGGATCTATCGCCACATCGCGCGAAGCAAGCCGGGCGAGCCGGGCTTTCCGCTCAGCTTTGTCGAAAACATTCCCCGGCTGACCGGCCACGAGAGCAAGGCACAGCTGACCCGGCAGGCGGCGCTCGCAAAACTCTGCCGCGATACCGTGCTGGACAATTTTGCACCGGCCAGCCTGCTGATCAATGCCCAGCGCCACTGCATCTATTCGGTTGGCGCCGTGAGCCGTTATCTGCGCCTTGCCTCCGGCCCGCCGACGCTCGATCTGCTGGCGCTGGCACCGGAGGAGCTACGCGGCACCTTGCGCTTTGCGATCTCGCGCGCGGATCGTGAGCGGCCGCTCATTTCGACTGGCCTGTGCGAAGCCACCGCCGACGGCGCGGCGGTGTTCTTCACCATCATGGTGCGCTTTGTCGAAAGCGATGGTGAGCCGCTGCATCTGGTCAGCTTCATTGAACAGGCGCCGCAGACTGCGTCCGTCGCTCTGCCACCCCAGCACGATAATGAAGGGCAGATGCGCGCACTCGAGCGGCAGCTTGAAGTCGCCCATGCTGACCTGCTGTCGGCGATCCAGAGCCGCGATACGCTGGTGCTCGAACAGAAGGCGATCAATGACGAAGCCCTCTCGGTCAACGAGGAGTTTCAGTCCACCAATGAAGAGCTGCTGACATCCAAGGAGGAACTGCAATCGCTGAACGAGGAGCTGATCGCGCTCAACAGCCAGCTTCAGGAAACCCTCGACCGGCAACGGATCGCGTCGGACGATTTGCAGAACATCCTCTACAGCACCAATGTCGCAACGCTGTTCCTTGATCAGAAACTGCGCATTCGGTTTTTCACGCCGGCCACCAAGTCCTTCTTCAGCGTCATCCCCGGCGATATCGGCCGTCCGCTGGCAGACCTGCAATCGCTGGCCGATGACGATGATCTGTTGGCCGACGCCCGGATCGTCCTGCTCCAGCACACAACGATAGACCGTGAAATCGGCGGGCCGGGCGGAACATGGTTCGTGCGCCGCATCTTCCCCTACCGCACGCATGATGACCGGGTTGAGGGCGTGGTTATCACCTTTATCGACATCACCGAACGTCGCCGGACGGCAGCCGCGCTGGACGAGGCGCGGCGCGCGGCGGAACAGTCCAACCGCGGCAAATCGCGGTTCCTGGCGGTGGCAAGCCATGACCTTCGCCAGCCGCTGCAATCGCTGTCGCTGATTCAGGACATGCTGCGCCAAAGCGTTGATGATCCCAAGGCACAGGAACAGATCGCGCGGTTTGGCCTGCTGCTGGATGCAATGACGGGGATGCTGAATTCCCTGCTCGATATCAACCAGATCGAATCGGGCGTGCTCGAAGTGAGCACTGCGTCCTTTACCCTTGCCGACCTGTTCGAACGCTTGCGCGAAGAGTTCGCGCCATTGGCCGCAGCACAAGCCCTCGAGTTGCGCGTGATACCAAGCACCGCCGCCGTGCTGAGCGATGCGCGCCTGCTGGAAGCGATGCTGCGCAATCTGCTGGCAAATGCCATCAAATACACGCCGCCCGGCGGGCGCATTTTGCTGGGGTGCCGCCATCCCGGCGCGATGAAGCGGATCGAGGTGTGGGATACCGGGATCGGGATTACGGCGGACCAGCTCGGCCCGATCTTCGATGAGTTCTACCAGGTCGATAACCCTGCATGGGCAAACGGGCGCGGGTTCGGACTGGGTCTGACGATTGTGCGGGAACTCGGTTTGCTGCTCGGCCATGCTGTCGCGGTGCAATCACGTCCGGACAAGGGCTCGGTGTTTGCGGTGACCATTCCGCATGCGGCCACGGGCGAGCACAAGGCGCAGCCGGTGGCTAAGCTTGCACAGTCCGGCCCGACAACCGGATGCACCATTGCGCTGGTGGAGGACGATGCCGGTGTGCGTGAGACGCTGGAAACGCTGCTGACCGAGGCTGGTCATACCGTAATCTCCGCCAGAGACGGGCCCGCCGCACTGGCGCTGGCCAGCGAAGGCGCGATCCTGCCTGATCTGGTGTTGACCGACTACAACCTGCCCGGCGGCATGAACGGCGTCGTCGTGCTGAACAACTTGCGGGCCATGTTCAAGCAGCATCTTCCCGGGATTGTGCTGACCGGCGATATCTCAAAAGATGCCTTGGCCGAGATCGAGCTGGCCGATTGTCTGCTGCTGAACAAGCCGGTCACCGCCGCCAAGCTGCATGCCGCGATCCGCAAGGTGACGCCGGATGGACGCGCCGATAATACCCCCGTCACATCCTGCCCGACAAGGTTGATCTGCATTCTTGAAGACAACCCGGACATGCGCAAAACGATGCTGAGCGTGCTCGGACATGAAAACTGGCAGGTCACCACCTATCCGAGCGCCGAAGCGTTTCTTGAGGCCGACACCGCTGGCACCGACCGGTGTCTGATCGTCGACACCAACCTGCCAGGCATGAGCGGGATCGCTCTGATCGAAATGCTGCGCAAGGCAGGTGACGACTTGCCCGCCGTGCTCATCACCGGCACCGGGGACATTGCCATGGCGGTGCAGGCCATGCGCTCGGGGGCGAGCGATTTCATCGAGCGGCCCGTCAGTCGCCGAGAATTGATCGACAGCATCGAACGCGCCGTCGCTGGTGCGTCCTCAGGGCGCAACAGGGACGCAGCGGGCGATGCCATTGCCCAGAAACTGACCACCCTGACGGCGCGGCAAAAGGACGTTCTCGACATGGTCATGGCAGGCGACCCGAGCAAGAATATCGCCGCAGATCTCGGGATTTCGCAGCGCACCGTTGAAAGCCACCGTGCGCAGATCATGCACAAGCTGGGCGTGCGCACGATCCCCGACCTTGTCCGTGCGGTGCTTTTGGTCACGCCCGCCTAATCCCGATCGCGCGTGGCTGCCGCAGGCGGAATGTTCCCGACTGCGTAGTTTCCGAGTCTGAACATTAGTTAGGAATGGTTCCATTCCGGCATTCGTCCGAGGGCTTAAGGTAGCAACTCGGCGCAATGACAGGGGCTTATGCCGTGGAAAACCAATTCCTGATGCGATTGTGCAGATTGGCGCCTCTGGAGGCAGCCGATCAAACCGCGTTTAGGCGCCTCATCCGCAAGTCCATTACTGTCGAGGCACGGGGAGTCGTGTGCCGCGCGGGCGAACCGGTGGAGTTTTTCCCCGCTGTGCTGGAGGGTTGGGCAGCGAGATGTCAGCTTCTATCGAACGGGCAACGCCAGATTACCGGCCTGTTGCTTCCGGGCGATTTTGCTTACTCGAGCCGGCACGTAACGCCCTTTGCGAGTGAGGAAATCGTCGCCCTGTCCGCGTGCCGGATTGCCCTAATTTCTCGCCGCGACTTGCACGACCTCATGGTGGAGCGACCCGGGATTGCCAACGCCATGCAGGTCTATGCGGCTGTCGAATATGCCATTGCGAGCGTATGGCTTGTCAGCCTTGGCAGGCGCAATGCCATCGCACGGCTCGCCCATCTGTTATGTGAACTGCAACACAGGATGCTTCAGGTCGAACAGCACAAGCCCAACTCCTTCTCCCTGCCGCTCACACAAAGCGATCTTGCCGATGCGCTCGGCCTTACGCCTGTGCACGTAAACCGGAAACTTCAACGGTTACGGCAGGACCGTCTGATCACGCTGAAGTCACAGAGCATCGAAATCCTCGATCTGCCGTTCCTGAAAGCCAGCGCCTCTTTTGATCCCGGCTATCTCGATCACGCACCCGCAGTCGCGCGGCAGCATGCCTTGAACTGACACGCAGCCGTCTCCCTTTCGAGCCTGCGTAGATTCCGAGGCTGAGCAAGCCGTGAGAATGCGTCCAATGGTTTATCTCGACCCCGACTAGAGCGTCTGGACGGAAGGTCAGTCCCTGATGCCCGTCCGGACGCTCGCTCTTTGGTAAAGGTGAGTCATGTTCAAATTGGCATTAGGAATTGTTTCGGCAGGATTGCTGGCGGGTTGTGTCACCGGGCCTCAAGATCCCGACTATCGCTCCGACTGGTCGCGCTATGACTATGACCGGCCCGATCCCGCTTACGGAAATTACTATGCGGACCGCTACCACCGCGACGATACCCGCCGCTATCGCGAACGCGCACTCAAGCGCAACGAGCGCGTCTATCGCGGACAGGACGGACGCTATTACTGCCGCCGCTCCGACGGCACGACCGGGTTGATCGTCGGCGCGGTCGCTGGCGGCGCACTGGGCAATGTCATCGCACCCGGCGGTTCGGAACTGGTCGGCACGATCCTCGGTGCGATCGGCGGTGGCGTGGCTGGCCGTGCGATCGACCGCGGCCGCGATGTCCGCTGCCGCTAGGCAGATCAGCACCGGCAGCAGCGCAAACAGGGAGGGGATCAGTGCTTTACAAAGTCATCGCGATCCTCGTCCTGCTGTGGCTGGCCGGGCTGGCCACTTTCATCATGCTGGGCGGCCTGATTCACCTGCTGTTGATCATCGCGCTCTTCATTTTTGTCGTGGAATTCATGACCGCAAAGAGTGCGTGACGCGGCTCGCATCAGAATTCCAGATCAATCGTGAAGCAAGGAATTCACTATGACACCGCTGGTTAGCCTAATCATCACCTTGGTCGTTGTTGGGGTCATTCTTTACCTCATCAACAATTATCTACCGATGGACGGCAAGATTAAAAGCATTCTCAACATTGTCGTGGTGATTGCAGTCATTCTTTGGCTCGTGAGAACCTTCGGACTTCTGTGATAACTTACTAATACTGATGCAGAACTCTTCTGCGACCATTCAAGGAGACGTAACATGGGTGAATTCAAGGACAAGGCCAAGGGCGCCGCCAACGAAGCGATCGGCAAGACCAAGGCCGCCGCTGGCCGTGCGACCGACAACCCCGAACTGGTCGCCAAGGGCATGGCCCAGCAAGCCAAGGGCAAGGCCCAAAATGTCGCCGGCTCGGTCAAGGGCGCGCTTGGCGACAAGATCTGATCTGCCTGCCTTTCCCCGCCCGTAACTCGGCGGCAGAACCAAGGAACAACCTGATGTCCAATACCCTCACCGACACTATGACCGGCCACTTCCAGGACAGCGTCGATACCGCTGCTGATGCCTTGAAAGCCGCTGCCTCCGGCACCCATGAGTTCACCGAGGAAGCCAGCGCAGTGCTTGCCACGGCGAGCACCGAGATCACCAAGCTGGCTGAAAGCCTGCGCGCCCATGCGGTCGATGCCGCCAAGGACGCCGCGCATTATGCCAAGCACGAGGTGGAGGCCCATCCGCTGGCATCGCTGGCAGCAGCGCTGACCGCAGTGGTTGCGGTGATGGGCATGATGGCAGTCAGCCGCAAGAGCAAGCACGCCGCACAATAAGGCGCGCGGCATTGGCTGCGCGCTTCACCCACCCTTTCGGGACAGGAGACCTTCATGTCCGAAACATCGCACGACATATCAACGCTGAACGATCTGATCGCCACGACGTATGACAGCATAAATGGCTACACCGAAGCTGCCGAGAACTCGGACAACCAACGCTTCATCGCCATGTTCACCGCCCGTTCGGTTGAGCGTGAGGCCGCGGCCAGAACACTGTGCACCGAAGTGATCCGGCTGGGCGGCAAGCCGGATGACAATGGCACTGTGCTGGGCGGAGCGCACAGGATGTTCATGAACCTCAAATCCGTCGTCACCGGGCGGGATGAAAAGGCGATTATCGCTGAGGTTGAAGAGGGCGAAGACCACATCAAGGCCAAGTTCGAAGACGCAATCGCGGACTCTAATATCTCCCCGCAGGTGATGCATACGATCCGCGAATGCTTTGTCTCGATCAAGCAGGGCCATGACGAGATGCGCGACCTGAAGCATTCGATGACGTGACGTTTCTGCCGTGCGCCAGATGGCGGCTTGTCCGGCACCCCGCGCACGGCACTGATGGCTTATTGCTGCGTCCGCGAACCTGGCACTAGCGGGCGCAGCAATAGGTTTACGCAGCCCGTTACGCCGACGCCGGAAGGCAAACCCCATGAAACGCCTGAAATTGGCCTTTGCAGCCGTTGCCTCCCTGATCATCGTGCTGTGGCTCGCCAGCGTCGAACTGCCTCTTCTAGCAGGCGGCTTCTGGGCGGTTCGGGGCTTGCTTGTGCCCCTGACCGGCATTCTGGCTATCACCTTCATGGCTGTGGCCGTTTTGCTGGCGGCAAGGCCGGTGCAGGTCGAAGCGGCTCTGGGCGGACTCGACAAATTCTACCGCCTCCACAAATGGCTGGGCATCGCGGCGGTCAGCATGGCGGTGCTGCACTGGCTGGTGGAAAAGGCGCCGAAATGGCTCGTCGAACTGGGGTGGCTTGCGCCGCGAGTGCGCGTCGCCGGGGCGGACGCTGGCGCCGGGGAGCGGCCTTTCGCCGAATACAGGGATCTGGCCGCAGACCTCGGTGAGTGGGCGTTCTACCTGCTGCTGGTGCTGGCCGCGCTCGCGTTGTGGCGGCGGTTTCCTTACCACCTCTTCTTCAAGACCCACCGCCTGATGGCGCCCATGTTTCTGGTGCTGACGTTCCACGCCGCCGTGCTGACTCCGGCCAGCTACTGGAGCGCCCCGATCGGATGGCTGATAATGACCGTGCTCGCTGCCGCAGCGGTTGCCGCCGGCCTGTCGATCTTCGGGAGGATCGGCAAATCGCACCGGTTTGCGGGCGAAGTCACCGATTTCCATGTCCATGCAGGCAACAGCGTTCTGGATGTGGGTGTGAAATTGACGACGGCGTGGCCAGGTCATGCCGCCGGACAATTCGCCTTCCTGACCTTCACAGGTGACGGGCAGGCCCATCCTTTCACCATTTCATCCGGCTGGGCCAATACGGGCCGCCTTGCCTTCAGCATCAAGGGGCTCGGCGATTACACCCGGCGCCTGCCGACGACCATCGCGGTCGGCGAAGCGATCACAATTGAAGGGCCTTACGGCCGCTTTGACTTTGAGCCCGTCCGAGGGGCGCAGCTCTGGATCGCTGGCGGGGTCGGCATCACTCCCTTCATCGCGCGGATGGAGGCGCTCACCATGTCCGGCCATCTGGCGGACGTTGACCTGATCTACTCGACAGCCGCGCCCGATGACGGTTTCATCGCCGAGGTCCGCAACTCAGCCGCTGCCTCGGGTGTGCGTCTGCACCTTGTCGACACGGGCCGGGACGGATTTGTCGATCTAGAAAAGATCGAAGGCTGGGTCCCGGAGTGGCGCAAGGCCGACGTCTGGTTTTGCGGCCCGGCGATATTCGGCGATGCTCTGCATAAGGCCATGCGCACGGACGGCCTGCCTGCGCACCGCTTTCACCGCGAATTGTTCCAGATGCGATGACGGCTGAAATCCTGGCAGGCCCCGCTTCGGTTCCATCGGCATCATCCGAGCCGGTCCCTCCGCCCCTTGTCGGCCCACAGACTTCGGCGGCGGCAATCCCTCAGGCCAAGGTCAGTCCGCTGGCCAAAAGCCTGCTGGGCCACAAATGGCTGGTCGCCTTGGCCGTTCTCGGCCTGCTGCTCGCCGGTTACTTTGGCTACCGGTATTTGAACGGCACAGCGGTTCCGGTCGAGCTGGTGCAGCGCGCCGACCTGCTGAAGACGGTGGTCGCCAGTGGGCACATCGAATCCCCCTATCGGGTCGAAATTGCCAGTCAGATTACTGGCACCGTGGTCTCGGTCGCTGTGCGCGAAGGCGAAGTGGTGCGGCGGGGGCAGCCGCTGATCTTGCTGCGGTCGGACGAATTGCAGAACATCGCTGCTCAGGCCCGAGCTGCCGAGGCGCAAGCCAGTGCGCGGGTCCGGCAAGTGAGCGAGCTGTCCTTGCCGCAAGCGCTGGAGGCGGAGCGTTCCGCGCAGGCCAGCCTCCTTGGCACGCAGCAGATCTACGACCGCACATCCGCCCTCTTGCCGAAGGGCTTCGTGACTCGCGCCTATTTCGACGAGGTCACCCGTAACCGCGATATTGCGCGCACGCAGGTGGTGGTGGCGCAGACGCAGATTCGCAGCGCCCGCGCCGGCGGGAGCGGGCTGGCCGCAGCCACCGCCGACTTGCAGCAAGCCCGAGCAAGCTCGGCGGCGGCGCAATCACGGCTCGGCGATGCCACGATCGCTGCGCCACGCGACGGCGTGCTCATCAGCCGCTCGGTCGAACGCGGGGCCGTGGTCGTACCCGGAGCGACCTTGATGCTGCTCTCGCCCGGTGGCGACATGCAGATCGTGCTGCAAATCGACGAGCGCAATCTTAGCCGGATCGCCATCGGGCAGACGGCGCGTGTCTCAGCCGATGCCTATCCGCAAGCGCACTTCGCCGCGAAAGTGGCTTACATCAATCCGGGCATCGACATTGCCCGCGCCTCGGCGACCGTGAAGCTGACCGTCACCGACCCGCCCGCCTATCTGCGCCAGAATATGACGGTGTCGGTCGACATCGAAACGGCCCGCCGCGCCGATGTTCTGTCGCTTCCGGGCAGCGCCGTGCGCGATGCGCTGACGCCTGCGCCGTGGGTGATGGTGATCGAGAACGGACGCGCCGTGCGCCGTCCGGTGCGGCTGGGGTTGCAGGGCGACCAGCGGATCGAAATCCTGAGCGGCGTTGCCAAGGGCGCGCAGGTGATCCCGGCAACATCGGAGATTGCAGTAGGTGACCGGGTGCGAGCGGCTGCGCGATGAACAATGCCGTGCCGTTCGAATGGATCGCAGCGGTCCGATTCTTGCGCGAAGGGCGCTTGCAGACCGCCTTCATCATTCTGGGCATCACCATCGGCGTTGCGGTGATCGTGTTCATGTCGGCGCTGCTGTCGGGCTTGCAGGTCAACTTCCTTGACCGGGTGCTGACATCCTCGGCCCAGATCCAGCTGCTGCCGCTCGATCAGGTCGCCCGGCCGCTGTTTGCATCGGATGACGTGATCGAGGACGCGACCGTGCAGCGTCCCACGCAAAGGATCGTGTCGATCAACCAATGGCAAAAGGTGCGAGACCGGGTGGCGCAAATGCCAGGTGTGTTGAACGCTGCCCCGACCATGCTGGGTTCTGCGCTGGTCACGCGCGGCGATGCGAGCCGCGCGGTCAGAGTGTCCGGGGTTGAACCCGAGAGCTATTTCCCAATCATCCGCATCCCTGACTTTCTGACCGAGGGTAAAGCGACCCTTGCCAATGACGAGATCATTCTCGGCACCGATCTCGCCACCAATCTCGGCGCCAGTCTGGGCGATACCGTAAATGTCCGGGCGGCTTCGGGCAATTCGGTCATATTGCGCATCACCGGGCTGTTCGATCTGGGTAACAAGGCTGCGAACGAAAGCGTCAGCTATGTCGCGCTACGCACAGCGCAATCGCTGCTGGGGCAGGCAGGCGCGGTCACCACGATCGAGGTCAAGATCGCCGATGTCTATGCCGCCGAGCGGCTAGCGCAGCAGATTGCCGCCGCCAATCCGGTCAAAGCCGAAAGCTGGATCGCCACCAATGCGCAGTTCTTCACCGCAATCCGGGCGCAGCAATCGTCCAACACGCTGATCCGAGCGTTCGTCGGTCTGTCGGTCGCCTTCGGGATTGCGGCAGTGCTGGTTGTCTCGGTGATCCAGCGGTCGAAGGACATCGGCATCCTGCGCGCGATGGGGACGACGCGCGGGCAGATCCTGCGGATTTTCCTCATTCAAGGCGGCTTGCTTGGCTTGGCGGGCGCGATCATCGGCTGCCTGGTCGGGGCGGGTGGTCTCATCTGGTATCACAGTCTGATCCGTCAGGCCGATGGTAGCGAGCTGTTTCCGCTGCTGCTAGAGCGTCAGATGTTCATCGTGACGCTGGGCCTTGCCACCATCACGGGTCTGCTGTCCGCCACCGCGCCGGCCCTGCGCGCGGCCAAGCTTGATCCGGTCGACGCCATCCGTGGATAGACCTGCTGCCGACACGCCGATCGTGCATCTTGAGGGGATCCGTCGTTCCTACAATATCGGGCTGCCGTCCGAGATCGAGATCCTGCACGGCATCGACCTTGATCTGCATCGCGGCGAGTTTCTGGCGCTGATGGGGGCTTCGGGGTCGGGCAAGAGCACCTTGCTCAACATCATCGGCCTGCTCGACCGGCCGACGGCGGGGCACGTGTTCATCAATGGGATCGACACCGCGAGCCTTGATGATTCTGCCATTACCCGCCTGCGCGGCCATGCCATCGGCTTCGTGTTTCAGGAGCACCACCTGATCTCCGCCTTCACGGCGCTGGAGAATGTCATGATGCCGATGATCGTCGATCGTAATGGCGGCAGTGATGCGATCAGAGCGCGCGCACTGGGCCTGCTGGCGAAGATGGGCCTCGCGCATGTCGGCGACAATATGTCCTCGAACATGTCCGGCGGCGAGCAGCAGCGGGTGGCGATCGCGCGGGCGCTGGCGATGCAGGCCAGCCTTATCCTCGCCGACGAGCCCACCGGCAACCTCGACAGCCAGTCGGCCGATAATGTGTTCGACTTCATGCGCCAGCTGAACCGCGACGAAGGCACCTGCTTCCTGATCGTCACCCACAATCTCGAACTCGCCCAGAAGTGCGACCGGATCATCACTATGGCCGACGGGGCGATCACGCCAGCCTGACCCGCGCCATTGCCCCGCAATCCCCTGTCGGTTCAGCCATGCTTGTCGGCGGCGGGATGGGGCTGCACTGACCAATCGGCCGGCGGATCATCATCATCACCGGCGGCTATGGCTTGGGTCGCCTGCACCTTTGCGGGCTTGTGATGGGCCGGGGCGTAGATCGTATAGAGCTGCATGGGGCTGCTGCCGGTATTGGCAATATTGTGCCAGGTTCCCGCTGGCACGAGAACGCACCAGCCATCAGACACGTCGCGATCGAGGGTCAAGTGATCCGCCGATGGACCCATCCGCATCCGGCCTTGGCCCGCTTCGATCCGGAGGAACTGATCAGTCTCGGGGTGGGCCTCAAGGCCAATATCGCCGCCGACCGGGATCGCCATCAGGGTGACCTGAAGATACCGCCCGCTCCACGCGACCGTGCGATAATCCGGATTGGCAATGGTCGCGCGCTCAATATCGAACGCTTGGGGCGCTGGTCCAATGTCTTTGATCGTCGGTTCAGCGCGTTCCATGATGCGTCTCCTAGAGCGGGCAAATGCTGCGTGCGCTTCTATAGACGTCAGGAAATACTGGTGCGCCCGGATGGCTTAATCGTACCTTTCGGCGCCTATGGAAAGCATCGGGAATTACTGACGCTATTTCGCGGGACCAGCCATCCCCGAGTGGGGCGGAAGATAGGGAAACTGAAATAATCCACCGAGATCCGCGGCAAGTCGGCAAATTCTCCCGATTCTAGCAATGCCGAGGAAATGAACGGGAAGTTCCCGCTCATAGGAGCAAAACCCGGACACAAATCGACCGCCCCAGACGTCCGCATTTGGGCACGGCTACGGTGTGATTACGGTGCCGAACCGGGCGCGCGTTGCTTACCGTCCGCTTCGAGGCATCCAAATCGGCAGCTTCTGTCAGAAGGGGACATTCAATGCGGTGATCGTAAACGACCGGGTCTGGGTCGGCAACCGCCGCCCCCCCCCACGCGTGCTACGAATGGCGGCTATCGTGAATTCGTTACCCAAGAGCTGCCGTTCCGCAACCGACCCCATTGCCGTCGCGTGAAACATGCACGCTCTCTAGAAACTTTAATTGCGAAACCTGATTTAAAATAGAGCATTTTTTGGGGAGCGTCCCAGTATGCCCTATGAAAAGATATTATTTCAACGTCTACAATGACGACATAACCTTCGATGACGAAGGGGCGTTGTTAGCGGACGATCATGCTGCACGAGCACATGCAGTAAAAGCGGTTCGCTCACTCGCTTCAGAAACGGTTTTGCTCGGTCATTTTACCGGAAGTGACCGCGTGGAGTTCGTGGATGCCGACCAAAATATAATCGGCCAAGTTCGATTTGATGAGGCAATTGTTTTAAAAGCCTAGGCGTATGGCGTTTCGGTTTTGCATCTATTCCCCATGCGTTTCGAGCAAATCCGGCGTCCATTTTCCACCCAGTTCCAGCCATGAGTGACGACCCGGCTCGATCCCGAAAGCTGCCCTCGGGGGAGCGGCTGTTTGGTCAGCGTGCCTTTGGCCGGGCCTTATGTCGATGCCTGGGTGAGGCCAACGAGATGATCTGCCCCCTTCTGAGTGGCCCAATTTCTATTTTAGAATAGGTCATGAAGGAGGAATGGGATGGCGAGGAATCA
>NZ_WTYB01000006.1 GCF_009828055.1 Erythrobacter ramosus
ACGTCGTGCCCGAAATCGGCAAAGCACGCCCCTGATACGAGCCCGACATAGCCTGACCCTACCATCGCAATTTTCATTTTGGAAAACCCTTCGTGTTCAGCGCTTAGCGGGCGGCCTGTGGCGCTGTCACGTCAGCATCATTCTTGCGCAGCAATTCGTCAAAATACGCGATCGTCTTGGTGAGCCCCGCCCGCAACTGCGTCTTGGGCTCCCATCCCAGCTTCTCGCGAGCCAGCGAAATATCTGGCTGACGCTGGCGCGGATCATCCTGTGGCAGCGGCTTATTGACGAGTTGCGACTTCGAGCCGGTCAATTCCAGCACCTCCTCGGCGAGCTCCTTGATCGTAAACTCATTGGGATTGCCGAGATTGACCGGGCCGGGGAAGTCGCTCCCCGTGTCCATCATGCGCAGGAAACCCTCGACGAGGTCGTCGACGTAGCAGAAGGAACGGCTCTGCTGACCGTCGCCGTAAATCGTAATGGGCTGCCCCTGCAGAGCCTGAATGATAAAATTCGACACCACGCGTCCGTCGTTGGGATGCATGCGCGGACCATAGGTGTTGAAGATCCGCACGACCTTGATGTCGAGATTGTGCTGGCGATGATAGTCAAAGAACAAGGTCTCCGCGCAGCGCTTGCCCTCATCGTAGCAGGCGCGTGGGCCAATCGTGTTGACGTTGCCCCAATAGCTCTCCGGCTGTGGGTGGACCGAGGGATCGCCATAGATCTCCGAGGTTGATGCCTGCATGATCCGCGCCTTCACGCGCTTAGCGAGGCCGAGCATGTTGATCGCCCCGATGACGCTGACCTTTGTCGTCTGAACAGGATCAAACTGGTAGTGGATAGGGCTCGCCGGGCAGGCGAGATTGTAGATCTGGTCCACCTCCACGTAGAGCGGGAAGCAGATATCTTGCCGCATGAACTCGAAGCGCGGATGCCCGGCAAGGTGGTCGAGATTGCTCTTGTCGCCGGTGAACAGATTGTCGACGCACAGCACTTCATCACCGCGATCAAGCAGGCGGTCGATCAGGTGTGAGCCTAGGAAGCCGGCTCCGCCGGTGACAAGGATCCTCTGGCGCCTGAATTCACTGTTGTAAGGCAAGATTTTACCCTTTCGGCTTATGGATGTGGCTTGGGCTTGGCGGCCTGCGCCCGAGATTATTACGAGCATTCTCTGGCCGTGTTGCAATAGGCGAAGCCGGGTTGCCGGCCACGATCGTGTAGTCTGTCACGCACTTCGTGACCGTCGATCTGGCCCCGATCACGGCCGACGCGCCAATGGTAATGCCCGGAGCAATAAACGCCTCGGCGGCGACCCAGGCATTGGCTCCGACATTGATGGGGGCAACCATCAAGGCGAAGTCGTCGGCCAGATGGTCGTGCGTCGCGGTGCACAGATGGCTTCCCTGACTGATGACGGCGTCCTCTCCAATCATGATTGGCGCAACATTATAGAGATTGACGCCTGGCCCGACTGTAGCGGCCGTCCCGATTTGCAAGTTCCAGGGGGCCCAGATCCGAACGGAGGGATAGACAGCCGCCAAGGGTGCGATCTGAGCCCCGAACAGACGAAGGATTAAGCGGCGCCAGGCATGCAGCGGAACCGGAGTTGGCAGGAAGGCAATCAGCCATACCGCTTGCCACAAGCCTCGCTTAAGCTTGTCTGCAAGCGAGGGAGGCGCGCGCCTGACAGGGCGAAGGGACTTGGGTCGAGGATGCTCAGACTTGTGCAAGCACGTCCTCGTAGATCTCAAGTGTTCGCCGGCAACATGTGTCCCAAGAAAAGGCCTCACTCGCGAGCCTCTGGGCGTTGTGTGACATTGTCGTTCGCCTTTCATCGTCCGTTAGGAGCGTTGTTATCGCACCCGCCAATTTCTGGATTAAGTCATCGTCGGTGACGGCGATGCCCGCCTCCGCATTTTCGATCTCGCGCCAGATATTCACACTCTTTGTCAGGATAACCGGAACGCCGGCCTGCAACGCCTCGGCGACAGCAATGCCAAAATTCTCCTGACGGGACGGGAGCAGAAACAGATCCGCAGCCGCAAGCGCACTGAACTTGGCCTCGCCCGACAAGTGGCCGAGAAATCGCACCTTGTCACCAAGTGACAGCCGGTGAGCACGCTGCTTTATCTGTTCGACGAAACTTTCCTCACCGGTCCCGGCGAAAATGAGTGTGGCCTCAGGGAAATCCGACTGGATGGCAGAAATGACATCTGGGAGGATTTCGGGACGCTTTTTCGGGTGGAGCCGTCCCATGAAAAGCAGTAGCGGCCGCCCCCTCAAATCCCGATGCTTGTCAAAGAAACGATCGCGCAGAACTTGCCGGTTGTTAGGCAAGCGGTCGGCACCCAAAGGGACAACGACGGCATTGGAGATCAATCCAAACGTATTCTCCGCTAAGAGCTTCTCTTCATAGGTCGTGAACATGATCCTCGCCGCGGCATTGATCGTTCTGCGTTCCACGCTCTCCAAATACAGGCGTTTCTTGAGCCTGCGCTGGCTGAAAGAGTAAGGGTCGAGCATCCCGTGGGGAGCTAAGATGTACGGTATGCCAGAATTCCTGGCGAGCGCCGCGCTGCGGCTTACTAGCGGGCTCCAGAGCGTGTGGCAGTGTAAGAGATCCGCGTCGTGGACAGCTTCCTTCAGTCTCTGCGCCTCTTGGCCGACAAGAGCCGAGAGCTGCGACGGCATGACCGTGGCGCCGCTCTCGAGGAGGGCCTGCTTCTCACCGCCTGACAGAAGATCGCAACTGGTGACAATGTCTGCTTGCCAGCCCGCCGCTCTCGCACCCTCGACCAACCTTTGAACGACAACGGGAGGGCCGCCCGCAGCCTCTCCAAGGTAGGGCACGACATGGAGGACATGGCGGCTCATTTGCCCGCAGCACTGGCGACAACGCTGCGATACACTGCGCGTGTTTTGCTCGCCATTGCCTCCAAGGAGAAGCCCTCACGAGCGTCATCACGGGCCGTCTCGCCCATCCGTTTGCGAAGCTCGGGGTCTTCCACGAGGCGTTGGAGGCGCTCGGCAAACTGGCCAGCGGTCTTGCACAAAAACCCGCTTCCCCCGTCCCTTATGGCCTCGCCCAAACCGTCTGCCTCCGACGTAACGACAGGGAGCCCCGCATGCATGGCCTCCAATACGGCAAACGGCAAACCCTCGAACAATGACGGGAGAAAGAATATGTCGAAGCCCGCCAACCTCTGGTCGGCGTCCTGCCTCCAGCCGTCGATATGAAGGGGAACCTCCGCCGCTCGCGCCGCGTCTGTAATTGCACTTCGCAGTGTGCCGTCACCGATCCACACGCATTTGACTCTTCCGCCTGAAGAAAGGCCTGCGACGGCTTCGACAAATCCGACGGGGTTCTTCTGCGCCTCGATCCGGCCAACCGAGCCGATCACGATTTCGCTTTCGCCCACGCCCCACTCCTCTCGGACCCTTTGGCGCACCTCTTCGAGTCCAGCCCTCTGGGACACGCTCGTACCATTGTGGACCGCCTGAAAATTGCTGCCCTCGAACGGGAAACGGTCGGCCAACTGATCGCGGGATTGGTCAGACACGGCGATATGAGTTCCTCGCGCCAGCCTGATCACCTGGGCGCACGCACGATCTCTCATGGACCCGCCCCGCGCGCCGAGTTCGGCGGCGGAGCGGCCAACGTGAATTGTTGAGACCCACGGAAGGCCGCTGCGTTTCGACGCCAACAAAAGATCACAGCCGTCTTCGGCCACCTGCTGATTGACATGAACAACGTCAGGCCGAAGGTCTTGCAGTAGCCGGGTCACACGGTTCTGCTGAGGGCGATCCGAGATGGCGCCAAGCAAGCGGGTGGGGCGCTCGTACGTCGAGACGAAGGGAAAGCGCACCACGCTGGCGTCTGAGGCGAGTGCCTTGGCCAGCTCGTCCATCCCTTCGGAGTCAGGGATGAGAGCCTGAACCTCGCAGCCCTGCTCCCTTAGCCCCTTGGCCAAAAGAGACAGGTATATCTCGCCCCCGCCGCGCGATCCCGAACCCGACGATACCAAGGCGACCCTCATGACGCGGGGCTGGCAGCCAACACGCTCTGTGCCGCCTCAAGCCAGCGGCGGGCGCCCTCCTCGAGCCCCCAGGATTTTGCCAGCTCGCGCGAATTCGCCGCCATCTTAAAGCGGACATCGTGATCGCTGCCGATGCGCAAAAGTGCATCGGCCAGGGCGCTGATATCTTCGACAGGCGTGACCATCCCATTATGGCCATCTCGGACAAGGTCACGCCCGGCGCCGACAGTATCGCTGACGATGATCGGCAGCCCAGCGCCCAACGCTTCATTGATGACCACGCCCCAGCCATCGTGACGACTGGGCAGGCAGAATACATCCGCTTGGGAGAATTCGTCGGGCAGTTCGCAAGGCTCCTTGTGGCCTACAAAATCCACGCGATCCTTAACGTGAGGAGAAACTAGGGCGCGGTAACGCTCCCGCTCGGGTCCCGAACCTAGAATTCGGAGCCGAAGCTTGGGATTGCGATCTGCTACAGCATTGAAAGCTGCCAGCAAGACATCAACGCCCTTGCGATCGATTAGCTGCCCGCTGAAGAGAATGACGATATCACCTCTTAGATTGGGCGAGCGCGCTGATCGGGCTCCCTCGAATCGACTGAGATCGCAGAAATACGGAATGTTGAAAACGGGCTTGCCCGGAAACAGCCCTCGGTATGCTTCGGCCGCGACCGTACCGATTGCGGCGATACCGGCGGCCGAGTGGATGGGGTCCTGCAGCCGGCTCCGCAGCCAGGAGCCGATCGCACCCCGACGGGAGAAGCCCGGAACCTCGCCCCAGAACATGAAGGGCCTGCGTGTGGCCGCGAGATACCGCATCGCAAGCTGTGCCGTGAGCGCCGAGTAGTCGCTGACCACGACAAGATCCGCGTGCGATGCCTTGATCTCGGAGATCACTGAGTGGTTCCAGTGCGCCGAAGCCCCCAAGCGGTGCAAGGTACTCCCTGGCATCACGGCCTCCGATGAGGACAGGCTCGGATCGTGCCAATCCCGATCCTTTGACATAGCCGTGAAGTAGCGGACCTCTGCGCGGATATCAGGGTGTTTGTTGACAGCCGCAAGCAACTCCCGCTGGTAGGGCGCGGGCATCACCGTCAAGAAAAGCAGCTTCATCAGAACGAGCTTCCGTTAAGACCCTAAATAGCCCGTGCGCGAAGAAATATCATACATCCAAGATTGCGGCATGGCTGCCCCAGAGTAACTGGCGCAACGAAACCATCTTGTCTTTTGGGCGACTCTGCCGATGGCCTTGTCTGGAGGCCCACATTCAATCGCGAGCCGCCACCGAATGCCTTCGCTTCGAAAGTAAGGGCAACAATACGAGCAGCGCCAGGACCGGGAGCAATGCGGGCGCAACAGAAAGGAAGCTCCGCATACACAGGCCGGCAGGAAACAGCCCAGTGAGATAGATCATGATCTTGAGCTGCTTGTCGGCGCCGGCCCCATACCGGTTCCAAGCGCCGGCCACGCTGCCGAGGAAGAGTGAACCCAAACACACGGCGAGAAGCCCCCCCGCCATCCAGAACTCGCCGACGAAGGTCGCCGAAAGTGTCATGTAGTCCCCAACGCCAAGAGCCTTCTCGATCCCGACCGACAATCCCTCCGGCTTGCTTGGCCATATTGCGCGCGGGATCGGCCGGATGATCATGTTGTAGGGAATTTCGAGGCCGAGGTAGGCCTGGCGACCCGGAAACACCTCGGTGAGCGCAGCGACATTGATCAGGTTCATATCGACAAACACGGGCTGGCCCGTCGTAAAGTCGATGAGGTTCGCCCCGGTGCCTGTGCGTGTCCCGAGCATGGTCGCCATCGCGCCAAACGCGGTTATCGCGCAAGCCCCCCCGATGAGCAGCAGCTTCAGACTTCCCATCCGCTTGGCGTAGAGGAAGTAACCGGCGAGGAAGGTGATAAAGTAGAGCAGGAAGACGTTGCGTGTGCCCGACGCATAGCCGTCAAACAGCACGAAGGCGCCGATCAGGAGGGCCATCACGACCTGGCCGGCTCTGAAGCGGTCACGCTGGGCGAGCATCAGGCCGCACAGGGCGGGAATGGCCGCCTTAAGCAGGCTCAGCTCGGCGAGCAGCGCGCTGGGCCCACCCAGCCGCCCACGTGTCCACGGCTGGGTGAAGCGCGGCCTCAGCATCTGCTCGACCATCTCGATCGGATTGAAGCCAACCGATAGCAGCATGTAGAGATAGCCGAGCGCCGTGCAGAGCAACAGCAGTTGGAAGGTGATCTTGGTCGAGAAGCCGAGATCACGCGGATTGGGCAGGCTGCGCCGGATCGGCACGAGGTGCCGTCCCACCGCAATGCCCGCAAATCCAGCAAAGGCCGCTACGAGAGCCGTCTGCGCGCTCGCGACGGTAATGCTCGTCATGGGTGGCTGCTCGAACAGGAACTCGAAGAAGGTAAGGCCGAAGAGTGCGATCAGCATGAACAAGTCGACCCGGATCAGGTGGACCAGCTTACCCTTGCAGTCGATCAGGAAGGAAAACGCAAGGCTTCCAAGGAGCCCCACCGCCGCGGTCGAGAAGATCGCATTGACGCTGTTCTCGCCGCTCGCCAGCGCGTAGGTCGCAAACATACCAAGCAGCAGGACGATGGTCGCCGGCCCGGTCGCCGGGCGGCGCGCCGGCCGGGCAGGCACCAGCGCCTTGCTGGATAGATAGGGTGCAGCCGTACTCGCCATTACGGGAACAGATCCTCTAGCTGCCGGCCGATCGCGTCAAGCCCGAAGCGCTGCGCTTCGACTGCGGCGCCACTTTGCAGGCGCAGCACACGCACCGGATCCGCCGCCAGTTCGCGAAGCAGCGCCGCCAACTCACGCGGCTCGAGCGAAGCAAGAGTGTGCCCGTCGACGCCCTCGCGGACCACATCGCCGCAGAATGTGCTGGCGATCACCGGCAGGCCGGCGGCAAGAGCCTCCAGCTGGGTCAAGCCGAAGCCATCCGAGTGGGTCGGAAAGAGAAAGATGTCTGCACTCTCATAGAAGGCAAGGGCCTCGCTCCGTGCGACAGGGCCGTGGAAGGTGATGCGCGGATCATTAGTAATGGCCTCGGGCAACTCGACCTGCAGGGGGCCAACGATGGCGAGACTAAGGGGCACGCCCGGAAGCAGGCGCAGGGCCTCGAAGATCACCCCGATGCCCTTGCGCAAAGTCACCTGGCCCAGAAAGAGCAAACGCAGCGGCCGCTCGGGTGTGAAGGCGGCAGGCAAGTGCCTGCGCGGCGCCTCGCTCTTCCCTTCGTGGGCGAGGGGAATGATCGCGATCTTCTCCCATGCAACGCCCCCAGCGATCAGCGCCTCACGAGACCAAGCCGAATTGACGACGATCCTGTCGGCCAGTTCGATCTCGCGGCGCCAGAGGCTCCAGTATTCTTCAGGGATTGGCTCATGTGCATGGTCCTGGCCGGCACGCTTGTAGAGATCGGCGACCAGGCGCGCCTCGAATGGGCCCGGATCGATCTGCCCCAAGACCGTCCGCCAGCCGCGACGCTTAGCCTCTGCGAACACATCTCCCGCCGCGTAACTGTAAGAGAAGACCGTATAAGTGCCGCCGTGGAACGCGCGCAATTTGCACGCCGCTGTCCTCCCAAACCAGGCATTGCGCGCCATGACTTGATCCCAGCCGCTCCGCCCTGTCAGACGATCCTTCATGCTCCGCACGGCCGAGGTGAATGAGGGTGCATGAATTGGCGCGCCGTCTAGCTCCGGATGCCAGCGCTCCCGCATACGCAGGGGCAATAAGGCTGAGCCTAAAGAGTTGGGCGCGGCCCACGCGTCGGTGATCACACCGTTGAGCCTCCCGCGGCGGCGGAGGGCGCGCGCAATGGCGTAATTCTCTCGCGCGCCGATCTGACAGACAATCCAGCCGGAGCCTGGAGCAACATTATCCCCCGCCAATGGCCAACTCGTTCGCTTCGTGCCTGAGACGGCGCACCTTCCTCATGGTCGCGGCGCTCACTGGCTTACGGTAAGCCCGGTACCGCCAGATCTTGCCCGGGATGGCCGCCAAGCCGGCAAGGACGCCTGAGGTCCTGCCGTTTCTGATCGACCAGATAATCCGGTTCGCCACTTGGAGGATACCCAGGGGCCAATAGATAACGGGGTATCGCAGATAAGCGAGAAGGGCGAGATTGGAGATGTGGGCTGACGTAATCGTCGGGGTCGCCTGGTGAGAACGGCTCGTCGCGTGGCGAACGCGAAGGTCATGGTCATGAATGATATCCCAGCCGGCATCGATGATCTGAAGGGCCAAGTCGGCCTCCTCGACTCCGTACGCCGGCTGAATGGGCACATATCCTGCTGTGTTTAATAGGGCGCGCTTGCGGTAGACGCTTCCGCAGCCCACGAAGTCAGCAACCGGATGCACTTGGGGTCGACGCTCGGCTAAGGCCTCCCCGTCATGGATAATGTTCATCGCGATAACGCCAGCTGTGGGATGACGTTTGACCGCCTCGTCGACGGCAGAAAAAAAGTCACTATCGATCGGGAAGGAGTCATCATCCAAGCTGACGATCACCTCGTTGCGAGCCGCATGCAAAAGGCGGTTACGCGACCCACCCGGTCCCAAAATCTCGGAGCTCTCGAGAATGCGGACGTCGCTTGAGAGAGATTTCAATGCATCAACAGATAACTGGTCACCGCCATCCACGTGAACAATCACTTCTGCGGGCGGAGTATCGCAAGCTGCCAATGCTTTGAGCGTATCAAGCAGTTCCGGCACGCGCTTATATGTTGGGATGACGACAGAGATACTCAACGAACTTGACTTGAACTAAGCCTACGCGCCGGCACTCCAGCGAAGCGCTCACCTTCGCCGACATCTCTTGTGACAACGCTTCCCGCTCCAACTACTGCGTCCCGGCCAATTCGGACGCCCCTGAGGATTGTCACATTGGCCCCGACCCAGACATTGTCGCCAATGCTCGTCGGCGCTTCTACAAGTGGCAGCAAGCTTAAAGGTTCTCCAGGTTGGGTACTATGATCGTGGTCGGTGATATAGCAGCTCGGGCCAATCATGACGTCCGCGCCAATCGAGACACAAAGGCTGGCATCAATCATTGTCCATCGATTGATGTATGTTCTCGAACCGATGCAAATTCTGGGCTGGGTCGTACGGCTTCCGGTAGCGAGCAAAACGACGTCGCGATCCAGCGCCACGCCATCACCAAGCTCGATGTCCCAAGGGTTTCGGGGCCATTGAATGCTTTCGATGCGGCAACCTCGGCCAATCTGAGCGCCAGCGAGCCGCATGGCGGTAATGCGCAGTCGTGAGCCAAACGATGCCGGCGCTCGCAAAGCAAAATTTACGAGGCGATCAGCAAAGCTCATCAGTTCGGCATCATTTTTCTTTTAGCGGCGAGCAACGGAGCGGCAGCAAGGTATGCCCCGCGCCCGAAGCGAAGGTTCCATGCGAACGTCTCGCAATAGAGGTGCCATGCATCAGTAATCATCCCCGATCTCATCGCGCCAATGACGGCAGACCGCACGTGCCTAGCAATGATACTTCTGCGAGCGGCTTTCCGTGAAGACCCCCCCGGATATCGTCCTGCCTTTTCCTTACTCACCAGGCGCGCAAGGCCCCTTAGGGTCTTTCCCAGATCGGTCATTTCGCTGCCAACAACCAGCCTGTGGCCAACCGTGACTGGCTCCTGGACTTGAACAAAACCCTTTTGCGTCCCCAATGTCAGAGCAAAATCATGGTCCTCGGCATTCAGGCGATCTTCTTCGAAGCCGCACACCTGTTGAAAGGCAGTTCGCTCCACAATCATCATCCCGGCACCACAGAAATGGCCCTCGGCGTGACTGGAGAGGAAGTCGGGATACGACGCTCCGGACGGATCCTCGCAGCCGATTTCGGTCAATTCGCATGCATCACGAAAATCGACGAAACGCCCAAACACAAGCGCTGGATTTTGATGGCGCTCGATAAGCTTCGCGAACGACGCAAGGGCCCATGGAAACCACAAGTCATCGCTATCGAGAAAGGCCAGATATTCTCCCTTGGCGCCCATAGCGCCGCGGTTGCGAGCAGCACCGGGCCCAGCATTCGCCTGTCTGATGACATGGATGCGATCTTCGAATTTCTGGAGCGCCTCTATGGTCCCATCTGTCGAACCATCATCAACTACGATAACCTCATGAGGCGCATAGGATTGGGCGAAGACCGTCTCGAGGCACTCGAGGAGATAATGCTTCCGATTGTAGGTCGGAATGATGATGGAAAAACTGATCATGAGAGAACACTCCGCAGTGATCGTGTCGCATCCGCAATGTGTTCCGCTGCGGAAAATCCAAGCAGCCTGTAGAGGGCCCGATACCCTGCTGGAGCAGCAGTGCCCTGGGGCATAAAGTCCGCGCCCGAGTTTCCGATCGCGGCGTGCGCTTCAACAGCAATGCCTCTCGCTTCATGCCAAGCGCTTCGTGCGATCTCAAATCGCGCCTGGTTGATCGCCCACTGACGGCTAAGTGTCAGCAGCCCTGCTTCCCGAAGATGGACCTCCAGTCTGCCCTCAATTTTCAAACGCTCTCGCCACACCCTAGCAATGTTTGTTGTCGACAAGGTGCCAGTCTCGAAACGTCGGTAAACAGCGCCGCCGGCATCCGCATAGCGAAAACGCTTCCCTGCCATGAGCAGGCGCAAATAAAGTTCATGCTCCTGACAACAGGGTTGCTCCTCTCTCCAACCGCCGACGTCTATTAGCGCCTCTTTTCGAAACAATGGGGATCCTGTCTGCGGCAATTGCCAGAGTGCAAGCTGGGCCCAGGGGTCGTGCGGCTCTGGAATTTCCAAGAGTTCCGTCGTAACACCCGACTGCCCTTGCCACTCTAAGATTACCGGACCATACAGTACATCAACGTCCGGCTCCGCATTCAGTATGGCAAGCTGCCCCTCGATCTTGTGGGGCAATAGGAAGTCATCCGCGTCGAGATACTGGATCCATTCGGCGGTCGCGAGTTCCAGCAGGCGGTTGCGTGCTTTTGTGGCGCCACGGTTCGGCCTGGACTCGAAATGGATCCTGTCTCCATACGCGCGTAAAACCGAGTTAGTATCGTCGGTGGATCCGTCATCAACGACGATGACTTCCACATCGCCGGCACACTGGATCAAGGCACTCTCCACGGCCACTGCAATCCAGCGCGCAGCATTGAAGGCCGGTATGAGGATGGACGTCTTTGGCACTCTATCTTATCAAGCCACCGAGAATATCGCTACGATAAAGGGGGCGCCCCATCGAACCATCCTCAGACGGTGACCGGCACGGTGAGATTACATCCATGTCGCTCAATCTCACCACCGAACGATGGCACCGTGCCACTTCTCGTAGATCCAGAGCGCGTAGAATACTGAGGCGCCATTCCACTCGCCTTCTTGGAACGCGCACCATGCCCGTGCAATCAAAGCGCCATCGAGGTGACTCCGCCACTGTGCGTTCGGTCCTAGTGCCTCCTCTTCGACGCGGCGCCTCAGAGGGCCGCGGAACCACTCGGTGAGTGGCACGGGAAATCCCTTCTTGGGCCGTAAAGCATGGTCGGGAAGACGTCGGTTCATGCAGTGCCGCAGGACCACCTTCCCCACCCCATCAGCGCCAAGCTTGAGGGGCGACGCGACACGCGCCGCAACCTCGGCCATCCCCCGATCAAGAAACGGTGTCCGGAGTTCGATTGAGGCGGCCATGCTCATTTTGTCGGCCTTCTGCAGGAGCGACTCGGCGAGTTGCCACTCAATATCATGTATCAAGAGCTCGCTGAGGCCATCGCGCTGGTTACGGAAAAGCTGTTCGCCCAGTTCCGCCTGCCGATGACTGAGCCTCTTCCTTTGGTCAGGTGTCAGGCCGCGCGGATTACGCACGTCTCCCGGCAGCCCCTCGATCCTGAGAGATACAGCCTCGGCGGCAGTAGACATGTGTACACGATCGCTAAGTCGGAGGAGCCTGGAGCTCTTTTCGCGAGGATCAAACCTGGGCACAAAACCAGCATAACCTCGCAGTCGCTGGGTGCGTTGCATCGTATCCAGCATGCCTTGGTATCGCGAGGCATACCCTCCGAACAGCTCGTCTGCGCCTTCGCCGCTCAGGAGGACGGTAACATGCTCTCGCGCCATTTCGCAGACAAGCAGCACTGCGGCCGCCGCGGGGTCTCCAATGGGCTCGTCAAGATGCCATGCGACACGCTTGAGATTGTCGGCGAACTCCTCGGCGGAGACTGTGCGCGTGTAGTGCTTGGTCCCTAGTTCTCTTGCAGTCGCTGCTGCCGCCTCCAATTCGGATTCCCCGCAGTCGAAGCCAACTGAGAACGTCGAGAGTGGCGATGATTGGGCAGATCGCGCAAATTCGCCGATCATCCGGCTGTCGAGACCGCCGCTGAGAAGGACGCCGACCGGGACATCGCTTCGGAGATGCAGCCCTATCGACTGCTCGAAGGCGCGCTCGACTTCGCGCGACGCCTCGTCGATTTCGAGTAAATCCGGCTCATCATTGAGTTGATAGCGCCAGTAAGTTTGGGGCGACGCACATCCCGGCCGCGCGAGATCGATCAGGATAGAGGACCCGGCAGTTAGCTTCTTGATTGAGCGGAAATGTGTCGCAGACGTGGGAAGGGAGAACCATGAAATATAGTCGAGAAACTTGTCAGGCGCGAGGTCACGGTCAACCTCGGGCAGGGTGAGGAGGCTCTTAAGCTCAGAGGCAAAGGCAAAAGATCCGCCCTCGCTCCAATAGTAGAGCGGTTTCTGGCCAAAGTGATCGCGGGCCAGAAAAAGCTGCGCGCGCCTGCGGTCGTAGATCGCGAAGGTGAACATGCCTCTTAATTTCTCGAGCATAGCATGCCCGAAGTCCTCGTAGAGATGGACCAGCACCTCGGTGTCGCTGTTCGTCGCAAAATTGTGCCCCTTGGCAATCAATTCCGCCCTCAGCTCAATGTAATTATAGATCTCTCCATTGAAGACCACGGCGACGCTGCGATCCTCGTTCCAGATGGGCTGCCAGCCGCCTTCCAAGTCGAGAATGCTCAGCCGGCGCATCCCGATCCCAACACCGTTTGGCTCGACATGCACGCCCTCCCCGTCCGGCCCGCGGTGGGAGATGGCGGCCAACATGACTTCCAGTCTCGCGGCGTTAACCTCGCTACTCAGCTGCGGAAAGTAGAAGCCGGCGATCCCGCACATGGTCAGTGTCCTGCCAGTGCGGCATCGAGAACACGCTCGTAGACCCTCGCCGCATGCTGGGCGATCGAAGTCCACCCCGTTGTGGATCGCCAATCCGCGGCACTGGCAAAATCCGAGCCCATGCCGAGCGCACGATCCAATTGGTCTGCGAGAGAGGCCTCGTCGAACCTGAATACGCGATCTGAAGGTTCGTCGAGGTCGACAGTCTGGAGGCGCTCCGGAATGAGGATAGGAATGCCCCAAGATCTTGCGAGACAGGCGGCGCCCGACGTCAGGATTGTCCGGTAGTTAAACACGGCCACGTCCGCGGCGCACAGCCACAAAAACAGCTCCTCATCGCTCAGCCAGCCGGGCCGGAAGGTAATGCCCGACCGGCCGGCGATGGCCGCTGTAATTGTAGCCTCGTAGTTTGGGGAAGAGGGCCGGCCAGCGACAACAAGCTCCACGTCAGATCTCGTCGGCCATAGCGATACAATCTCCTCGATGCCCTTGTAGGGTTCGACCATGCCAAAGAATAGGGCGATACGCGGCGCGGTGAGGCCAAGACGGCGGCGGGCTTCGTCGCGCGAAATCGGAGGCGGATAGAGGACCGAAAAGTCGCCGTGCGGGATTACGGCGATCTGCGAGTGGGGGATATCCATGCGTTCGGAAATGAGGCGGGCCGCCGCACTACTATGGGCAATGACAGTGTGCGCCCGCCGGACCGCGGCGCGCATATTGGCGAAGGCGCGACTGATCCCATCCGAATTGTGCGCCTGGAGGTTATGCGCCGTAAGTACCAGTGGTACCCGCCTCGTCGCCAACCACAGATCGAGCGGGAAGCGTTGCTGGCGAAATTCGTCCCAGATATCTCCCACGCGGCGGTGGTAGGCCTCCGGCCAGTGAAGATGCAGCAAGGCAGCTCTCGGTGTGCCGTGGACGCCCCTCGCAAGGGGAAGCGCGCGGTGATAATGTGACTGAAAGTCAATGTCCCAACCGAGATCAGTCAATGCTTCGGCGAGCAGCCTCTGGTAGGGCGACCCTTGGCGGTAGTCAGGTGCAAAAAGAATTGACATCGGTACCTTGCTTGGCCCGCCTCATCCCCGAAAGGCGTTGGCGGCAACATCTGTCACTTGCGAGGCGATATGCGGAAGTACCAATCGTCTATGTCTGCCAGTGGGGCAGCGAACTGAGCCAGCCGGTGAGGTGGCTCGCTGGGACGGACGATACGCAAGATCAGGGCCGACCAGGGATAGCGGACATGGCATTCCCTAGTCCTGCTTAAGAACGGTAGACTTAAACGTCAGCGTCATTTCTGCATCAGCAAGGAGGGCGCCAATTTGCGCATCCCCTCCGTGAACATCTTGTCGCGTACCGCCCCCACATAGTGCCGGAAGGACCGGTCGCCGAGCTCCCCCTCAAGAAAGACGCGGTAGTCCTCGGGCAGAAGCTCAACCCCGAAGCGGCTTGCGCATAGTGCGTAGAGCGTCTGCTCAATCCGCCAGAAGTGCCCCACGGGCAGCCCTGGGATGGAGAGGAACTCCTCGATCCACTCGAGCGGCATGCTGTCGCGGTGGACGATGCCGAAACCAGAATTAACCTCCGGGTGGATTGCGAAGCCTGCTTCGCGGATCACGTCTTCCTCAACCGCGTAGGCGGAGGCGATGTCTGGATTGAAGACATTGGCGCGCCGGCCGGGATCATTTGCATAGGCGAGCCAAGCGGTGGGCTCGCCGAAGAAGAGGAGGTCGCTGTCGAACAGCGCCATACGCTCGGCTTCAAGGTAGTGTAGGAAGTCAAAGACCTTAATCGAGAGGATGTTCGTCTCGCGCAGCTGCCGGCAGCGGGGGTAGGCGGCGAGGCTGTCGAGCACTTCCTCGCGAGCGATAGCTTGGGTTATCACGCGAGCCTCAGGGAAATGCGCCCGCAAACCCGCAATCGCCTCCTCCGACAGGCCCGGATCGCCGTGGATGCACATGGCGAGGCGCCTCGGCGAAACACGGTAGAAGCTCTTGAGCGTCCACATCAGGTTGAGCCAGTCCTTGTCCGAGGTGAGAACATGGATCTCGAGCGCGTCATCATCGGTATTGGTGACGGGTGCGGTACTGAGAATGCGTGGACGGACAACGTCCCGAAAATAGCGGGTGCGCGGCTTGATGGCCGCGATGCGGCCCATGACCCGTGCGGGCAAGCTAGCCATTACTTTGCGTCTCCTTGCTCACGCGTTGGCCGATGGTTTAGGGTTACCAAGTCCGACCAGCCGCCTTATTGCTCCGGCCATCCTGCCGCGGAAGGCCTCATTGCTGAAGAGGATGGGATTTCGCATCGCCATGGCGGCCACCCTCATTCTGCGAGACAAAGACGAGCCTTCCTCAGCCGCAATCTGAGCGCAGCCCTTGGCGAAGACCTCGTCGAAGGTCCAGGCGGCCTTCAATCGTCTCCGTGTATCAGGATCGAGCGGTGCGGCGGGATCATCAATGTAGCGAATGGCGATCCTGCGAAGTTCGTCCGCCGCCTTGTCGCTCGCGTTTGACTTCTGGCCGCCCCAGAGACGAAACGCGGCCAGATCTTGATCAATCCGGCAGACCTTAGCGCCCGCACCGACAATGGCGCGCGTCCAGTAGTCGTAGTCCATCGCGTAATTGAAGGTCTCGTCGAACAGGCCGATGCGATCCATCAAGCGCCGAGTCCAAAACACCTCCGGCTGGACAACATTCTTGCCAGCAAACCAAACCGACCAAAGGTCTAGAATTTTGGAAGGCGTAGCAATGTCGCCGAAGAACCCGCGGTCAAGCGGTGCGCCATTCTCATCGATCGTGGAGCATCGACCATGAAATACGTCGGCATCTGGGTATTTTGCATATGCATTGGCAACGGCTCTTAGTGCGCCCGGATGCAAAAGGTCATCGCTGTTCAGATAGCACAGGATTTCGCCTGAGGCGCGCTCCAGGCCCTTGTTGATGGCGTCCACTTGCCCTCGGTCAGGCTCGCTTACCCAATGCGCCAATCGATCGGCGTTCACAGCAATGATCTCTCGTGAGCCGTCATTGGAACCGCCGTCGATCACAATATACTCGACTGACGGATAGTCCTGCCCAAAAACTGAATCCATCGTCTTATGCAGGAATTGCGCCTGACGAAAGCTGGGCGTAATAACGCTTATCAGAGGATAACAATTATTCATACGAAAATTGAGCCATTTTATATAATATATTTAAAAAATTAATTGATAAAAACAAACGCTAAGCACAGATTTTACTAAATCATGTCTAAGACGGATAAAGTAGATACATTTCGGTGATTTTGGTGGCAATCGATAAATTGCTGTGATCAACTTCCCAAAATTGTGGCACTGCGACCACTCGGTAACCTAGTTCACGAAAATTGAGCAATGTTTCAACTTTGATATCCCACGCTGCAAGATTGTCCGCATTCCATTCCATCAAGATATAAGGGTGCTGCGCTGCAATGAGATTGTGCGCGCCGGCGATCGCCGTGGTCTCGCCCCCCTCGATATCGATCTTGATGATCGAGACAGAGGGCCGTCCAGCCTCCTCCCAGATCACGTCGAGGGTGGTAATAGGCACCTTCACGCCGGATTTCTGGCCACCTCGTCCGGTGTTACGCAGACCGTCAAACACGCCATCCTGCGCAGTGCCCGCGAAAAACTCAACGCTGCCCCCCGGCGTATCGCCCACAGCTTGTTCTACTAACTGCCAACGATCACGATGCTCGGAGAGCGATACGGTCTTCTGGATATAGGGCACGGTTTGTGGCGCGCATTCAATTGAGATGACCCTCGCCGAGCTGTGGCGTTGCAAAAGTGAAGCTGAGTACAGCCCAATATTGGCGCCAACATCAATCGCCGTGGTCCCCGGTGCGTACAGCTTGCAGAAGAGATCCATGAATTCAGGCTCAAAATCACCCCCGTACCGAAGGATATTGACCAAGTGGTGTTGCTCGGGCGCGGCGATCGCCATACCTTTGTAAAGGAACACGCCCTGTTCAAGCCAAAAAGGGTCAGCGGAGCGAGGCCGTCTAAGAGCATGCACCCAGTCGGGAATTATCGGCCGAATGATGTCGCGCAGCCCCATTTTGACCCTTATTGCTTCTCTAGCGCCGCGGCGACTGTTACCGCAAATTCTGGCTCCACCACCCCGCGCACTTCGGGGGGATAGAAAGTCTGAAACCCCTTGCGAGCGGGAACTTCAAGGCGGGCGATAGCTAAATCCTCATATGGCTTACCATCGGCCTTAAGGTAGACGCCGACCATGTAGCTGCCTTCGACAAGCGCCGGACCGGTCTGGTCTATGCGCAGCTGTAGCGAAACTGGCCCCAGATCGTAGGGCATTTCGAAAGAATTCTGCTGGTTGAGAATGTAGAGGCGCTCCTCGTCCTTACCCGTCACGATCAAGCACAACTCCGACAGGCTCACTCTGCGCCTTGCTGTAAGCGAAAGCCTGAAGACGTTGCTGCCATCCTCACGGCCCTCAGCTTTGACCCACGCCTCAATGGCGCCCAACCGGGCCACCGATTGAACATCGGCGGCAGTTTGCTGGTAGCGATCTATAATCTGCTCAATTGGTCCCACCCCGGTCACCTGGCCTTGTTCCAGCAGAACGCCGGTTCGGCATAATTCCCGCAGCGAACGCAAATTGTGGCTGACGAAAAGCACAGTCTTTCCTGAATTGGCGAGTTCTCGCATGAGCGCGTGGCATTTGCGCTGGAACGCCGCGTCGCCGACAGCGAGAACTTCATCGACAATCAAGATCTCTGGATCGAGGTGAGCTGCCACGGAGAATGCAAGCCGTACATACATTCCCGAAGAGTAACGCTTGACGGGCGTGTCGATGAATTTCTCGACGCCAGCAAAATCGATAATGCGATCGATCTTTCTCTGGATTTCCTTTCGCGACATTCCGAGGATCGCGCCATTCAGGAAAATGTTTTCTCGCCCCGTAAGCTCTGGGTGAAAGCCCGTCCCAACCTCAAGCAGGCTGGCAACCCTACCAGTAATTTCAATCCGACCTGCCGTCGGCTCGGTGATGCGCGAAAGTACCTTTAGTAGAGTAGACTTGCCCGCACCGTTGCGACCGATAATCCCGACAGCGTCTCCCCTTTTAATTTCGAGGTCAACGTCCTTTAGAGCCCAAAACTCCTCAATCTCGTCACCCGCCACGAGCTGTCGGAGTTGGGCCATGTTGCGAACTGACGTGAGAGCACTTTTAAAGCCCTTTGTGAGGGCCTCGCGAAATGTCTTTGGACGCCCCCCGTCCAAATTGTGGCCAATAAGGTATTTCTTCCCCAGCCCTTCGATCTTGATGGCATTTTGTTCGCTCATTGCGACCTCAAAGGACGTCCGCGAATGATTTTTCGACGGACCGGAAGACGCTAAGCCCAAGCCAGAGCATTCCAAGGCTTACTCCTAGACCCAAGGCCAAGTATTCCGGAACCAACGCTGCTTCTCCCCGCAGAAGCGACCACCGAAAACCATCGATCACGCTAGCCATCGGGTTCAAATTGTAGAGCAAGCGATACTCTTGAGGCACGACTGAACTCGCGAAGCCAACCGGCGAAACGTACATACCAAACTGGACGATAAATGGTGTGACGAAGCGGAAGTCGCGATATTGCGCGGTCAGGGCCGCCAGTAGCAGTGTTGGCCCAAGAGCCGCAACGAAGGCATATATAATGAAAAGCGGAAGGAAGATGATCCGCCAATCAGGCAGGAAGCCGAGGATGGCCGCCACGACAAAAAATAGCCCAAGCGTAATCATGGCATCGACGAGCGAGACCACCATCGTTGCGACCGGGGAGATTAGGCGCGGAAAATAAATCTTCCGGATCATGTTAGCATTCGAGACGAGCGAATTCGAACCTTCGCCCAGCGCCGTCGAGAACAGGAACCAAGGCAAGGTGCCTGCGAGAACCATGAGCATGTAAGGCGCCTCACCTTCACTCGGCAGGCCTGCAAGGCGGCCGAAGATAACCGTGAAGATCGCCATAGTCAGCAGCGGGCGGATCACCGCCCAGGCAACACCGATAACGGTTTGCTTGTAGCGCACCGCAATGTCGCGCCAAGCCAGCACCGCGAACAGCTCATGGTAGTGCCAAAGATCCGCCCAGTACTGGCGGTTGGCGCGCCCCGCCTCAATCACGAGTTTATGCTGATTACTTTTTGAAGCGCCAGTTTCATCTGCCGTTGCCTTAGAAGATAGGATCATGGTATTCCAGATATATCAATACGATAGGATCACTTCAAGCGTTCGGGCTATAAAGCCAACAGTCAGAGTTCCTGCGTGTTCATGCAACTGCATCAGGCTTTTTCATGTCGCGTTGCAATGATGAGCCCGAAATCTTGTAGATTCTTTCGTTCGATTCGCTCAATCTTGAAGCCACGCTGCTTTATCAGGTCCGTCATGTCCTCGAGGGTGCGTTCAGGGCGGGCCCACAAGTGAAACTCCATGGCTAGGTTATTTACCTTTCCAATCGACGCTGAACTCTCAAGGATGTCCCACTCCCCGCCCTCGCAATCGAGCTTGAGCAGATCGATCACTCCTCCTGCTCGGTCCACGACCGTATCAAAGTCAACCATTGGGATTTCACCCGTTGGATCCTCTGTGACCGTCGAATGAAGAGAGTTCTCACCAAGGTTCAATTTGATGGCTCCCTGCCGTGCTCCAACTGCCTCTTGATGAATTTCAATGTCTAAGGCGGACAGATTTGATCTTAAGTAGCTGCTTATGAGAGGGTTTGGCTCGTAGGCAAAAACCTTTGCGTGAGGAAAGTGATGCCTCGCAACCAGCGAGAACAGGCCAACGTTGGCCCCCACGTCGACAACCGTCTTCAAATTTTTTGGCAGATCCCGCAGACCGTAGCAGTCGTCGAAGAAGATCAGCCCAAGCTCATGCTCCAGCACTGATTTTTCCTCGGCCGGCAGTGTCAAATCGACCCTTGCCTCCCCGACTACAAGGCGATCAAGTGAAAAGTCCCGTGAGGTCAAATAGCGCACGCCGAGTTCTGCCCAGCGACGCCGAAAATCCAGAGAATTTCGGATCCTAGAGATAAGCATACGGGCTGCCCTTCAGTTATCCAAAGGCGTACGACGGCGCACATATATTAAGCATTGGGGACATTTTTCTCGCAGTATGGAAATCGCCCCACTCACTCATCTGCACTTCCACACTCGCTGCCCCCCCGGGGGGGCAGCGAGTGTGGCCCCAAATAGTTCGCATGCATGCTCCATCACAGGTAAACCTTCTTTCGCGATCCAAGAAATCGCGGAAAGGAAATTCGACGCGCGATGATTTGCGCCGGCCGCTCAACGAGCAGAAAGATCACTATCGAGACAATCAGAGATACGGCCAAAGCAATTAAAGACAGGACAAGATACTCGACCTCGCCACTGGTAAAACGCTTACCCAAATTCACGACCCGTCCGCCCACCGGGACGTGGACAAGGTACAGCGAATAGGAGATGAGCCCCAGCCAGCCTAATGCCCGGCCCACTGCCGAGGGCACCGCGGGCACTCGGCCATAATTTGACAACAAAATGGCGACGACAAAGCCAACACATGCCTCAGTTAAAGCGCCCGCTTGAGCCATTAAGGCCAGGCAAGAGGCGAGCACCAAGAGGTTTACGCCAAGCAGGGTCTCCCTGAATGACGTGGCGGTACACCTGCAGACCCATGACAAACAGGAGCACTCTCGCCGGCCAGTCGAGAAAGGCGACAAGGACCATGCAGGCCCCAGCCAGCGCCAAGAAGCCGAGCGCCTGCTCCTTCCTTGCGATCCAGGGGAAGAGCAGGCCAATCGAGATGTAGAAGGCAAATTCATAGGCCAGCGTCCAGTAGACCGGCTGCAGCCACTCATAACCGGTCAGCGGGATTAGGTAGAAGAGGTGCGCTGCGATCCGCCACGGATCGAGCAGCCCCTCGGTCGTCCCGCGGAATTGCGGGAGTTGCGCCGCGACGAGCGTGAGGACCAGAACGAGCAGCAGACTGACCAGATAGGGCGGCTCAAGGCGCGTCATTCGCCGCAAAATGAAGGTCGGATAGTCTCGCAAGCTGTACTCGGGGAAGGAGCGCAGGATCGAGTAGGGAATGACCAGCCCTGAAATGACGAAGAAAGCTTCGACCCCCAGAAAGCCATAGCGGCCAGTGTCTGCAAGCCAGCCCTCGCTGCCGTTGGTCAGGTGAAACCACGCCACGCTCAAGGCTGCAAGCCCGCGCAGATAATCAATCAGGTCGATGCGGGGCAGTTCGGTCATCTGGCAGTGTTCAGAAGAAATGTTGCACGCATTGATTTTCTTAAATTATTCTCGAAACTTGCCGGCCCACGCCCGATAAGCCCGAGTGGGGACCGTGTGCTGACGCAGCGCATAGGCACGCACCGCGTCAAGGAGTACTCTGCGCGCCTCATTCTGCGCGCCGGTCCTGAGCCGGCCCACGAGGCTCCGAGGCGCGCAATTCCGCGCCCAGCTCCTCGATCTCGCGGCGAAGCGCCTCGTATTCGGCGCGCCTGCGCTCCAGGAAGCGCCGCGTGATCGCACCCTTGGCGGCCAGCCCGCCGGGCGTGAGCACATAGGCGTAGCGGCGCTTGTCGACCGCCTCGCGAAACCGGCCGAGCTTGACGAAGCCCTTGTCGATCAAACCGCGAAGCACGTAGTGCGTGGCACCCAGGCTGAGCCCCAACTCGTCAGCCAGCTGTCGCTGGGAGAGGCTCGGATCGCGCTCAAGCAGGCGCATCACCTGAAATTGGGCATCCTCTTGGAGATGCTCACGGCGCGCGCTCACACCCAGTCCAATTCGGTAAGGCTACCGCACGGTGTTAGCCTGCAGGCCCACCGGATAAAAATTTCGGAAACATGTAAGGCAGGCGGATACGGCATTGCGTTCAATCTTGAACAATACGACCAGCCAGCCGCATTGCAACAGCCTTGTGCGCAAAACGGGACGTGCCGGTCAAAAGTTTCACGATGGCGTCGTCTTGGCCGCGCGCAGTCGGCACCAATTTGGCATCTGGGCCACACAGGACCCGCCCGCAGCGTTACACTGAAAAGCGATGCGCGTGCGCCGCGCCGCTTGCATTTGGGCGTGAAACCCAGCGTCATCAGTGCGGTAAGTCTCACCCGGCCCCGTTTGGTGGGGCTTCTTTTGCCTCGCACCGCAAGGTCTGGCTCCCAAACGCAGGCGCCGCCGCCGCGCGCGGGACTGCAAGCGATTGATCGGCGTCGCGCTTACCCCTACTCCCGTGGCGTGTTGCGAGAATTGCCAGCCCTTGACCGCTTGTGTGCCGCAGCCCTGCGCGGCGAAGTGGCCGTATTGCCGGGCCAGGGGCACGCGCTTGAAGATGGCCACGCGGAAAGGGGCGCCATCAACCGGCGGCTGCACTTACACAGCATTGCCGGACTGCTGCACCAGTGCCGCGGCCTTCTCGAGGGATGGCCTCAGGACATTCTTCCCCTCACCCCTGCACCGCCTGACGCCGCACGCGCTGTGCGCCTAACCGGCCACGGCACTCATCCACAGCGCTGTCAATCGCGCGCAGCGCACGCCCGATAAGCGGCGCTGGCGCTCATCGAGCGAAGCGTTGGTGTGGCCGGCTGCCGAAGAACATTAGCTTGGCCAAAGCCAAGACTGGCGAGCGCACGGTGGGTGGAATTGGCTGAAGCGGCCAAGGGCTATATTCTTAGGTTGTGTTTGCGTGAAGCTAGATGGCATGGGAACATCAGTTAATGCGGCACCCAGATGCGTCATCAAGAGCGGACATCAATTGGATTTCTCTGCCTTTCTCAAGCTTGCAGCACCCTATAGACGGCAAATTGCGTGGGTCGCGATGCTATTCCTGGTTGGCTCGATAGCCGGATTGGGGCTGCCTTGGCTGGCAGCCACATTGCTGGGCACGCTCTTCGAGGAGCAATCCCAGTCCGCCACTTTGGTAGTATTCCTGCTGGCCGCGGCTCTTATCGTGCTGACGGCCCTGACTGTTATCGGTGGTAGGGCTTCGAGCGACCTATCCTTCGAAATCCAGAGAGACGTGCGCAAGGACATTTACGACCACGTGCAGCGTCTGCCTGTCGCCTATCATGATCACAGTCGGCAAGGAGACCTGCTTGCGCTGATGACCTGGGAGGCCTCGCAGCTCGCGACCTTCCTGTCTCTCACGCTCACAGCGGTCCCTTCCAGCCTTGTTACGGTTGCCGGTGCGCTTGCAATCCTATTCTACCTTCACCCGCTCGCCGCGATTTTTCTGCCGCTACTGATTCCGGGATATTACCTGATCCTCAAGATCATGGGGCGCCGCCTGCGCAATCTTGCCCAACAGGTGCAGGAGGAAGAGGCAAGGGTTTTCACCGCCGCCGAGCAGGACCTGGAGATGGCGCACAGCATCAAGGCAGCCGCAGTTGAAGAATTGAGGCTTTCCCTGTTTGATGCACAGCTCCTGCGCTCAAGAGCTGTAAATGTCCGAGAGGGAAGAATATTGGCAACGATCGGGCCATTCATTGGTCTGTTGACCTCTCTAGCATTCGTCCTGATTATAGTAATCGTCGGTCAGGACCTTTCCCGCCAAGGGCTGAGCGCCTCCGAACTTCTGAGCGTGCTACTTTACGTCGCGTTGTTAACGCGGCCTGTCGGCTTGCTCGCGGATCTCTTCGGTCGCTTGCAGGGCGCCCGTGGGACTCTGCAGCGCATGCAGGAGGTCCTGAAGGAACCCGTCGAAGTGGGCTACGCCTCGAACGGTAAGATCGACCGGTGTCGCGGCGCGATAGAATTCGTGGGCGTCTCATTCGCATACCCAGGAAAGCCGGAGATCCTGCAAAACGTCAGCTTCAAGATTGAGCCCGGAGAGACGGTCGGGGTGATCGGCAAGAATGGAGCGGGCAAGTCAACCATCGCAAAACTGCTCTTGCGTTTCTACGAACCGCTTGTTGGCCAAATCCTGATCGATGGCGTGCCCACGCGCGAACTGCAAATTCAGGAGTTGAGGAAACGTATAGGCTACGTTTCGCAGCAACCCTATCTCTATAATGCGAGTATTCTGGAGAACATCACTTTCGGCGCCGAGTGCACTGATCAGAAAAGACTCGAAGAAGCGCTCCGCCAATCGCGTGCTTGCGACCTGCAAAGCCAGTTACCGGCTGGATTGGAAACGATTGTCGGTGATCGCGGCGTAAGGATTTCGGGCGGGCAGTGCCAGCGTATCGCGTTGGCACGAGCCCTCTTGCGCAATCCCCCTATTGTTATTCTCGATGAGGCAACATCGATGTTCGACCCAGAAGGCGAAGAGGATTTCGTGCGGGAAAGCAGCATGGCCTTCGCGAACAGAACCGTAATTATCATCAGTCATCGTCCATCAAGCTTGACCTCGGCGGATCGAGTGTTTCAGGCTGTCAGCGGTCGGATCCTCGAAGTTCAGCCAATCGCGGGCTGAATCATCCTTCCGACCACGGTTTCGCTTCGAGCAGTTAAGCTGCAAGGTGCCGGCAAGGGCGAATTGATCAATCTAGGGAGCACTCAATTTTGGAGCACAATAGGGTCGTCATAATTGGTGGCGGAATATCCGGCCTCGCTTGCGCCCATTACCTCGGCGCAGACGTTGCGCTCTTTGAGAAGGATAAAGCGCTCGGAGGGTGCCTAAGAACCGACAAGAAGGATGGCTATCTAATCGATCGTACCGGACACCTTCTGCACTTCCGGCATCCAGTTGTCCAAAAGCTCATGTTTGATGACCTAGGGATCGAGTGGCTCGAATTCGACAGGAAAGCTGAAGTGCAACTCCTGTCGCGCAGGATCCCTTATCCAATACAGTACAACCTACACGCACTGCCCGAAACCGAGCGCAGACGATGTCTCGAGGACTTCCTAGCCAGAGGCGAAGCAGACGTGGATGCAGCCGTCGATTTTGAGCATTGGAGCTCAAATTCTTACGGTAACCGACTGCACGAACTCTTCTTTGAACCGTATAATAGGAAGCTTTGGCAGACAGATCTGGACACAATCACATGCGATTGGGTCCAGAGGTTCGTTCCCCTGCCCGATGAAAAGCTAATCATCGATGGCGCTAGATCGTCGCATGAGCGGCAAGATTTTGGCTATAATGCGCGCTTTTCCTACCCACATGATGGTGGATCAGGAGCCATCATTGAAGCCCTCGCTCGACGTATTGCGTCGCCAATCCACCTCGAAGCCGAGCTCGTTGCGATCGATTTGGAGCAGAAAGTCTGCGAGTTTGCCAATGGCAGAACTGTTTCATACGATTTTCTCGTCAACACCATGCCTGTCACCAGATTGCTTGCCCTCGCCAAAGTTTTTGACAGTGACCTGCTGGCGGCTTCGCGCCAGTTTAGACACAACAGCATTTTCTACTTTGCCTTTGGCTTCCAGACACAGGGCGACATCCCGGACCTGCATTGGCTATACGTCCCCGAAGAGAAATACTGCTTCTACAGGGCTGGGTTGCTCAGCAATTACTCGCCTGCAATCGCTCCAGCAGGCTCGGCTCTTGTCTGCGCGGAGATCGGTTGTCCTGGAGACAGTGCTGCAAGCATGGATCCGCACTTGCTGCGCAACCGGGCACTGGAGGAATTGACTGAGGTGGGAATCGTCCAACCTGACTGGAAGCTCGAGATGGAGCATGCCGGGTCAATTGATTGTGCTTATGTGATCTTCGATCAGCATCGTCAAAAGTACCTGCCATTGATCCTTGACTACCTACGCAAGGCAGACGTGCTCAGCATGGGACGATATGGGGCATGGGATTATGGTTCGATGGGCGATGCAGTTCTCGAAGCCTATGAAACTGCGACTTTGCTGCGAGAAACGTACTGCTGAGCCCAATTCTGAGCACGCCGGCTCATCTGCAAGCGAAACCTGTGAACAGGCTCTTGAACACTAGGCCCGGTGCCTTCCAGATCGCACGGCGCAAGACGCTACCCCGCGCATTGTTGCCTTCGGTATTTGCAGCGGCCTGACGGTGTGATCTCTTCGCCACCAGCTGTAATGTTTTCACAATCGCACTTGGCCATCGCAGCAGGAGCAGGATCAGATAAGCAACGCGGCTTTCTTCCACTTCTGTGTGATGTGTTTCATTTCGCGGGTGGTAGACTTCGGCCAGTGGCTCATTGACCACGGTCAGGCCGTAGTTGAGGGCACTGAACAAAAATAAGGAGTCGTCACCGCACACAGGCCGACCCTGACCCAGTCGTTCATCGAAGAGGCCGACACGTTTGAAGGCGTGGCGTGTTACGGCCATATTTGCGCCCACTCCAATAGCACCAAATGCCAGACGATCGAACCAGTCTCCACTTCTCTTGTTGAATAGTACCTTCTGTTCGTCCGCGATGAATGAACGAAATGTGATCAGCAAGCGCTTCGGATTGCTACCGAGTTCAAACACAGGTCCGACCACTACGTCCACCGAGTTATTATCCAGAGCGAAAATCAGTCTTTCGATCCAATCGGGAGCAACCAAGGCATCATCGTCGGTAAAGGCCATGACCTCACCACTTGCTTTTCGTATGCCAACGTTGCGTGCTCTCGCGGCCCCAGCGATATTTTCGCGCAAGTAGAGTGCGCCGGCCTCTTCAGCGATCTCTTTGATCGCTTCAGCGTTGTCAGACGCGCTGTCGACCACGATCAGTTCATCCGCCGGCCCGAGGCAAGACACTACCGACGCGAGGCAGGCCTTGAGTTCGGCCGGGCGGTTGCGCGTCCCAATAATCACCGAGGCGCGAACGGGACAATTTATTGTCATGATTATAAGGTCTTATCGAGTGGGGAGCGATACAATTGCCTGCGCCATCGCTCCGCGAGGAGTTGCAATTGTTTGGGGCGCAATGACGGCCGAGCAAAGAAGTCTCGTCCCGTGTGCAGTTTAACCTTGTATCGCCAGCCGGTATCTCTCTCATGAATTTCTACACGCCTCAGCAAATAAGGATCGGTGCCCATTCTGTTGCAGCCCTGCATGCAACTGCATGCTCCTAGATAGCCAGCCTCGCGGACATCAGCCATCGTTTGAAGGACGAAGTTACCAAACGGGTAAGCAAAGACTTTACCAGGACGATCAATCAATGCGGCAATTGTCCGCAGGCTATTGTCCAGCTCACGTTCGATCGCAGTTCGATCTCCGGCGATATGCGGTAGTCTTTGGTGCGTGGCACTGTGTGAATGAAACGAGAAAAGATCCTTGTCAGCTTCACGCAGGTCGTCGCTGTCGAGAAGTGGCCAGATAGCCATGTCTTCGCTATCCCACTGGTTCGATCCACCCAGGAAGTCCGTCACCACGAATGTCGAAGATGGGAAACCATGTTTGCGCAGCGTTGGCCAGGCATGTTCGCGATTGCTCGCGAAGCCATCGTCAAAGGTGATGACGAGGTCCTTGCCAGTACGGTTGAACATCGTAGAAGAAACGAAGTCGTCAAGGGCAACAGGGTGCCAGCCATCACGGGCAATATGGTCCATCTGGTTCGAGAAGGTCGCTGGAGAGACCGTATACTTGTCCATGTAAGACCCATCTCGGGGTCCCACACGGTGGTAGAGAAGAATGGGTACTCCTCTGTTCATCCGAACCCCTTCCGGAAAAGGCTTACACAATAGTCGTCCTGGACCTGAAACGAGAGGAGTTGAAGCTCTGCGTGACGTGCGAAGATTTCATGGATGACAATACCCGGCACTTCGCCCGGATAGTCGCGCGACTGATGCTCAAGAAGCAAGTCACCGCTTTCAGCAAGCTCATCGACAATCCTATCTCTCAATGCCTCCTGGTCAACTGTGGGCACATAGACAAGGACGCCGGCACATACGATAGCATCAAAGGGTCCTCGAGGAATACCTTCAGCGACATCCTCTTCCTTGAATTCGATATAAGCAAAGTCCCGGCACTCAACTCTCGCTCTTTCGATCGCGACGCTTGAGATGTCGATCGCAAGCAACCTTTCTGCCCTCTGTGCGAGGTGCGTGGTTACCCAACCTTCTGCACAACCCACTTCCAACATGCTTGCATAGCTTCGGCGGGGGAGCGTTTGCAAAATTATCTCCCTTCGTCGGGAAGCTACCGCAGACGACCTGTAACGCCAAGGATCAATGCTCCGGGCGAAGAAAACATCGAAGTGCTGCTTCGAGTAATAGCGCTTTCCAAGCAGGAAGGACGCCAGGATTTTTGTACCTGTCCAGCACGCTCCCAGCTTCATATAGGCGCCACCGGTCATTCGAGATTCCCTCACTCTTCGCTTTATGGAAGAGAAAATAAGCACTTATGCTGCTCCAGCCGCAAGCCTTGCCCTAAGCCTTTTGAACGATGGATCAACTGACCAGACCCCTTGCCAAAAGGCAACTGCGATTGGGAAATAGCAGATTCTTGCAGGCACAAAGCGATGGGGCAGATGATCAGCAGTGAATGTCAAACTGTCTGAGAGCAATCGAACCAGGAATGGCGCGACCCAGACAGAGCGAACTTTCATCCACCTTCGAATGTTGTCTTTCCCGCTTACAATTTCGACAATTGGCATGTAGAAATTGAGTTCGCTCCGCAGTTCTGGAGTATCCAGGAGCAGACGGCAGGCGGTCATTCCACTTAGCCAGTGCCCTTGCCGGGCCTCTGCAAGTGTTTTGGTGTCGATATGATAGACAAGCGCTTGATCAAGAACTTGAAGGAAATGATTGCGATCCTTCATCTCTATGTCGATCAGGCATTCGTCAAATCCTTCACCGGGAACGGATACGCCTGCCATTTTGCCAGATACTGCTTCCAGAACATCAGCAAACTCAGAAGTTGGCCCAGAAGAATTGCATATATAAATATGTTCGGCAGACAACCTGTTAGGTCCATTTAGAAACCACTCGGCGCAGCGCTGGTACATCTTGCTCTGATAGCGGACATACGGGGTCTGCTTATTCTCTGGATGATATAGTATCGGGCCAACGGCGAAGTCACCGTCGACCCCAGCATGTAGCTCTAGCACATTGGGTGTGAGTTCAATGTCGTCGTCGAGGTGAAGCATTCGTTCGCCTCGCGCGGCTTTGGCGCCCTTCGTGCGGCTGAGGTGAGCACCTGGGTTACTGTCTCGCCTGATGAGCCTAATCGCGAAAGGCAGTTCTTCCATCTCGAGCTTGAGGTCCACTGCCGGCACAGAGCCATCGTCAACAACTACGACTTCGAATTGGCTGGCAGGCAAGGTCTGGTCGGCGAGGTCTCGCAGTAGTTTGCTGATGGCTGTAGGCCGATTACGCGTTGGAACAATTATCGAAAGCCTGAGCTTCGTCATGTTTGTGAAGCAGCCTTATAGGCGAGGGAAGAATCGGTTTTTGCGTCGAGCGCAGCGAGATGGGTAGTTTAATGACCACGTCTCCGCAAGGCGATGTGACGTGATGGGGTGGACGGCCCCCGCACCGGGTTAGGTGTATAATATGCGGCTGTCGGAAGCCACCTCTACCCTTTGTCCACCAAACCTAGGCTCGGGACCCATTAAATCGCTTGTGCTGGCGGGGACGGCTAGATTCAATGGCTGCACCCAGGAGGTGCTGTTGATTTCTGAGCTCTGGATGTTGAGCGAGGCGCAGATGCGCCGTATCGAGCTTTATTTTCCGTTGTCGCATGGGATCCCGCTGGTCGATGACCGGCGGATCGTAAGCGGCATCGTCTTCGTGATCAGGAACGGGCTGCGCTGGCGTGATGCGCAAGCCGGTTACGGTCCGCACAAGAAGATCTACAGTCGGTTGGCTGCGCCGCCCTTCGGGTCATCCGCTGGAGCCGCTTGGGCGTGTTCAACACTACCTTCTGCGAGGTGGCGGCAAGGTGCGGCAAGCCGGACCGGTTGATGATCGATGCCACGCATCTCAAGGCGCACCGGACGGCGGCAAGCCTGCTAAAAAGGGGCTCTAACCCGACGTCTAGGGCGAAACAAAGGCGGGTTGAACTTTAAGCTGCATGCTGTCTGCGATGGCCAGGGCCGGCCGCTGATCATGCTGGTCAGCGAAGGGCAGATGAGCGATCACAAAGTCGCTGCGCTAATGATCGATGCCTTCCCCAAGGCCAAGGCGTTGCTGGCCGACCGGGGCTATGATGCCGACTGGTTCCGCACTGCTCTGGAGCAGCGAGGCATCACCACATTCATCCCATCAAAAACGAACCGCAAAGTGCCCATCCCGCACGATACCGTGCTCTACCGCCAGCGCCACAAGGTCGAGAAAATGTTCGGCAAGCTCAAAGACTGGCGCCGCATCCATACCCGCTACGACCGCTGCGCCCAAACGTTCATGTCCGCCATCTGCATCAACGCAACCGTCATCTTCTGACTCGATCAATGCGTCCTGAGCCTAGTCCCACGCCCAATAAGCCCTGTGCGCGCTCAAGTAGCGGAAGCTGAAGCACTAAGCGCAAAGCTGAGGGGGCGTTCAAGTAGCGTAGCGGTAGACCCACGCGCGATAACCCCCACTGGCGCTCAAGCAGCGAAGCGGTAGCGCGATAAGCTCTATTGCGGAATGATCTGATTAGCTGGCAGACGCGCCGCATCGAGCCTCACTTGGTCCCATCCGAGACAGGGTCCGATACGAGCTCAAGGCTTAGCGCATCGATCTCCTCTTTGAGGGCCTCGTATTCGGCGCGCTTCCGCACCAGAAATTCAGCCATCATGACGGCCTGCTGGGATATGCCCTTTGGGGTGAGCACATAGGCGTGATCCCTTTCCTGCGAGACGCTCCGAACCGTCCGAGGCGCACCATTCCTGCCTCTGTGGGGGCCCTCAGCAGATAGTGGGTCGCTCCAAGGCTTTTCCCGAGCTCGCGCGCCAACTCTCGCCGCGAAATTTGTGGGTTTGCATCGATCAGCCCCAAGGCCCTTAGCCTCGCATCATCGCGCGCATGCTTTGTCCGCACACTCACGGATAAAGCTTCAGGTTACGGCTACCGCACCGCGCGAGCATCGCCTTCACGCGCTGAAGCCGGGCTCCAGATCTCACTGTTCGATCGAGCGCGTTCAACCTTGAACGATAGCCAAAGCCGGATTGCACGCAAGAACGTTTGCGATGGATGGCCCCTCAAGCGGGCGGCAACGACCTGTGCGGAAACTGCAAAAAGTTGCAGAATTCGCTGCGTCGCACAATTTGCGCGCTTCGTCGGGAAAGGCCTAATCAGACTTGCATGGGTTGTAAAGAATCTACTACTCTCTGCCACATATGCGCCTAAGTGTGTATACATGGGGGCAATTCTAATGGTCGAGTGGAGATTGGTCCAAGTCAGGCCAAATGCCGACTCCATTGCAATAAGGAATGTCGAGCGGCAGGGGTTCAGCGTGTTTCGGCCGCTTGAGATCGTTACGTCGATCCGTGGCGGGCGCTTTGTGTCGCGGCTGCGGTCTTTTTTCCCTGGGTACATGTTCGCCGGCTATGCCGGGCCAGCGGCCCCCTGGTCGGTAATCAATTCGACCTACGGCGTGGCCCGCCTCGTGAAATTCGGCGATAGACCCACAACGGTGCCGAACCGCTTGGTGGCTGAACTCCAGGCGGCATGTGACGACCAGGGCGTCATCTCCTTGGCTTCCAGGATAATGGCAGGGGCGAGTGTTGAAGTCGCATCGGGATCGCTCGCAGGCTTCATCGGTGAGGTCGAGCGTCTGACCCCCGATCAACGGGCACTCGTTCTGATAGAATTTCTCGGCAAACAGACACGCGTCAGTCTTCCGGTCGCACAACTCAAAGTCGCTTCCCAGCATTCTGACGTCGCGAGACACCACCGTGAATGACATCCCGTCAGGCTCCCTGGCCGACTCCAAAGGTATGCCAAAAGTCGGTGAAGGCTTAGAAGCGCGCCTCTTGAATGAGCCCAGCATGGCCACTGAAGGAGCAGGCGGCGTGGTCGCCAATCACGCCGGCGAGCAGGGCGCAACGAGGGCAGGGGATGCTGCTCATACAAGTGAGCAGCCGACTCGCCTTGCTGGCGAAGAATTCCTAACGGTCGTGCCACACCGGCGGGCCGCGCTTGTTCACAGCTTCGAGCTGCCGCTGATTCTCATTGGAACATTCGCTCCGAGCCTGGTGTTAGCGTCGATCAAAGGCCACAATCCTGTGGTTGGCGCCGTGCCCGCGACGGCAGCTGCTATTTGCCTTGCAGTGGTCATCGCCTGGTATGTCCTTTCGCGCCTCAAGACCCACGCCAATGCCCGGTATCTCTCCTACGTCATCCCGGTCAATTTCGTAGCGTTTTCTGGTGTGTTAACCGTCATGGCCTTGCTGCGGCTCCCCTTCTCGGGGTCGTTTTTTCTCGCTGGCGCGTCGAGCGCTCTACTGATGAGTTTCCTGACCGCGGTGTATGGCCGACGTCTCGTAAAGCCCCACCTTGTTGTTCCGGGTGGCCGTGCGGCCGAGCTCAACCTGACCGGACATTTTGTGCCAGCGCCCTCGCTCGGCGATCTTGAGGAACTCATCGCCGGCAAATGGCGCAAATGGGCGATCGTCGCGGATCTTCACTATCCCCACTCGGAGCGATGTGAGCGGATTTTTGCAAAAGCCGCCCTGGCTGGAATCCCGGTCTACCATTTCCGCCAGATTGCCGAGATGCAATCCGGCCAGGTCAGGATTAATCACCTCAGCGAAAACGATCTTGGATCACTCATTCCGAACGTATCATACGCCTCTGCGAAGCGTGTGATCGATTTTCTCGGAGCCCTGATCCTTATCCCGCTGTGCCTGCCGTTCTTTGCGGTCCTTGCGATCCTGATCAAACTCGATTCTCCTGGCAATGCCATCTTCATCCAACAGCGTATGGGCTTTCGCGGTGAGGTTTTCCGAATGTTCAAGTTTCGGACGATGCGCGAGCGCCGCGTGGCCGACCATGGCCTGGCGCAACGCGAAGATGCCATGACGACGAGCGATGATGACCGTATCACCCGCATCGGTCACTTTCTGCGCAAGACCCGGATGGACGAGCTGCCCCAGATACTGAACGTGCTCTTGGGCGAGATGAGCTTCATCGGCCCGCGCCCGGAAGCTTGCTCCTTGTCCGAATGGTACGAGGCTGAGCTGCCCTTCTACTCCTATCGCCACATCGTTCGGCCGGGTATAACCGGCTGGGCCCAAGTGAACCAGGGCCACGTGACCGGTGTCTCAGACGTGCTGGCTAAGCTGCGGTTCGATTTTTACTACATCAAGAACATCTCGCTCTGGCTTGACGTGCTGATCACCCTCAAGACCTTGCGTGTGATCGCAACCGGACTGGGTGCCAAGTAGCAAAGTGGTGCCGCATCATGTGTCTGGACGCGCATCCTTGACGGCCCAGCGCAAGAGCCGTGACGTCGGGGTCTTGGGCGCTTGGATGAATGGCTTATTCCATCAGCGGCCTCTGGATCATTAATGTAATCCTGGAGCGACCGCAGGCGCTGGGGCGTTCTCGTTCGCAAAGTTGCTCAGACCGGAAGCAGGTGCATGCGCATTATTCTCATCAACCGCTTCTTCTTCCCGGACGAGTCTGCAACTTCGTTGATGCTCACCGATCTCGTCGAGGGGCTCGCGCCGCTTGGCGTTGCCATGCATGCAATTACCGCGTCTGCATCCTACACCGGAACAGAAGGCAGCGCACAGGCACTTTCAGTGCCAGACCTCACCGTAACACGGCTGCCAACGCTACCCCTCTCGCACCAGTCCCTTGCCGGGCGCGTGCTCAATTTCCTTGTCTTCTATCTTGCGCTCCTTGTGGCGGGGGTCTGGCACGTCCGTCGCGGGGATCTGATCATTTGCCTCACCGATCCGCCGTTTGTCGGCGTTTTTGCCACAATTATTGCCAAGCTGCGGCAGGCCAAGGTGATCCATTGGGTGCAGGACATTTATCCGGAAACCGCGACCCGGCTGGGATATGGCTCTTCCTCGAGTCCGAGCATACGGATGCTTGCAGCAGCCCGCGATTGGGCATGGCGGAATGCGGCAGCAAATGTGGTCATCGGAGATCGCATGCGAGACATGCTCTGCTCGCGCGGAGTAGAACCCCAGCAAATCCGCGTCATTCCAAACTGGGCCGACGATGAAGGCCTCGCGCCAATCTCACCTGAAGCCAACCCCTTGCGCTGCGAATGGGGGTTCAGCGATGCGACACTGGTCGTCGGCTACTCCGGCAATCTGGGACGCGCCCATGATGTGGACACCATGCTTGGCGCAGCTGCGCTCTTGGCCAAGGGCCCTTCGCCAGACATCCGCTTTCTCTTCATCGGCGGCGGTGCCAAGCATGCACAGTTGCAGGCCGCGATGTCCGATCCACACCTTGGCCCAATGCTCGAACGTCGCGGTTATCGTCCGCGCATCGAGCTCTCGCAGAGCCTGAATGTACCCGACGTGCATTGGCTGTCGCTCGAGCCCGGACTCGAAGGGTTGATTGTGCCCAGCAAATTCTATGGCGCCGCTGCTGTAGGCAGACCGATTATCTTCATCGGCGACCCGGACGGAGAGGTGGCCCGTCTCATCGCCATAGCATCTTGCGGGGCAAGCTTTGCCAAGGGCGACTGCGCTGGCGTTGCATCCTTTTTATCGCAACTGGCAAGCGACAGCGCCTTGCGCGATCGGCTGGGCGCGAATGCCCATGTTTTCAGTCGCAGCGCCCTGGCGCGCGAGCAGAGGCTGAGCGACTGGCGTGCTCTTATCAGTGGACTGCAAGCCTCCATGACGGCCGGGCCCTGGAAGGCCGGGCAGGCGGCCTGACATCCCATATAGGGCATCCCATGACATGCCTAGAGATGAGCAACCGCTTCACGCCTCGCGGCGGGCGGCACCACTTTTTTGAAAGAAGATCGTTGGCTACGCCGCCCTTCGGGTCAGCGCCACGTTGTCCAGCATCGTGTCGGCCAGCAGCCGCTTGAGCTTCGCGTTCTCGCTCTCGGGCTCTCGCAGCCGCCGGGCCTCGGATAGGGGGCTGATTGCGCGCCTGGCGGGGCCACTGCAAGCATCGCCGCATCGGGGACAGACTTCGCGCTTGTGCGGCCTATCGAGGCCAAGCGCAGCGGCGTCGGCATTGGTCTTCGCCTCAACCCGCCGCGAAACGCGCACAGCTAGTCGCCTTTCCTGCATCACTCGCTTTTTCCGTGCCAAGCCGCAGCCAACCAAGGCTATCACGAGCACCGAGGAAATTGATGAAACCGCGGCCGAGTGGGCGCTGCCAAGACGCCCAGCCTCTTGGCAGCGGATGGCTTGCCCTGGCCCCGCATTGGAAGGAGGGTGTCGGGCGCGTAACCACTTGCTAGCCATCGGGCTTATTGACGACTAAGCTTGCACCTCGAATCAAATCTTGCAGCCGTTTGCTGATGATCGCACACGCGTCAGACGAAGAAGGGTTTGAATACGATGTCTCGTCAAATGCTTGAGCTGCCCAAACTGGCTAGGCCTCAGGGTGGACCATCGCCGGGCCTGATCGCTTGGGTCCTGCTTGCGCTCGGCGCCCTGCTTGTGTCTGGCTGCGCATCGCGGGGCGGCACGATTGCCTATGATGTCGCCGATTTTGGCGCGCCCGATCCGATATCGCAGACGGCGCTGCAGGGTGACTATACCATCGCCCCGCTCGACAAGCTCAAGATCGAGGTGTTTCAGGTGAAGGACCTCTCGGGCACCTACGAGGTCGATCTCACGGGCCGGATCACGATGCCCTTTATCGGCAGCGTGCGGGCGGTCGATCTCACCGCGGATGACCTGGCCAGCGAGCTCGAGAGCCGCTTTGCGCAGGGCTATCTCAAGAACCCCGAGATAGGCGTGGGCGTGGCCGAATCCCGCGGCAGCGTGCTCACGGTCGAGGGCTCGGTAAAGACACCCGGTGTGTATCCGGTCATTGGCCGAACGACGCTCCTGCAGGCGATTGCCCGTTCCGGCGGTATAGACGAGTATGGCAACCCCAAGCGCGTGGCGATCTTCCGGCAGATCGATGGCCAGCGCATGGCGGCTGCATTCGATATCACCACGATCCGCACTGGAGAGGCGCCCGACCCGGATGTGTTCCGCGGCGACATTATTGTGGTCGACGGCAATAATGTCCGCCGTGCCTGGCGTGACACGATCCAGGCGTTCCCTATCTTTCAAATCTTCAGCCCTCTCTGAGCATAGGTCATGAACGAAATCAGCTTTGACCCCGATGAAGGCCCGCACGTACTTGCCGAGCAGCGTGCCAGGCAGGGCTCCCTGGCAGTGCAAGCCCCCCTGCCGCTGGTCGAGGATGATTTCGAGGATGACGGGCTGGATCTTCGCGCGATCATGCGCGTGCTGTTGGCTCGCTGGTACTGGATCCTCGCGGCCGGCCTGCTTGGCTTGCTGGCCGCGCTGGCCTATTCGCTTACCGTTACGCCGCTTTACCGTACGTCGGTGACGCTTGAACTCAACCCGCCGACAGTGCCGATCATAGCGGCAGGGGAGGCCGGTCAGACCGCGAGCTTGATGGGCAATGACTATGAGTTCTTGCCCACGCAATACGGCCTGATGAAGAGCCGCGACCTCGCCAAGCGGGTGGTGGAGGACTTGAACCTGGCCAGCACGCCAGCCTCGGGAGAACGGGCGGGCGAACTTGCCAAGCGTATCGAGGGCCTGGCGGCGCAATTGTCGGGCGGGCTGGAAGTGGGGCCGGTGCCCGACAGCCGCCTCGTGACCTTGTCCTACACTGCCGACAATCCGCAGGAGGCGGCCAGGATCGCCAATGGCTTTGCCGATGCCTATGTCCAGAGTAGCATTGACCGCCGCTATGAATCGACTGCCAAGACGCGCGATTTCCTGAGCGAGCAACTCAAGACTACGCGCGAGAAACTAAACCAGTCCGAGCAGGCGCTCGTGGGATATGCCAGGGCGAACAATATCATCATGCCCGGAGGTGAGAGCGAGGACGGGACGGCTGCCGCAAGTCTGACCTCAACGTCGCTCACGACCCTGAATTCTGCCCTTGCCGAGGCGCAGCAGCGCCGGATCGCGGCCGAACAGCGCTATCGTCAGGCGGGCGCCTTGACCGAGAACCAGTCGGCGACGGCCTCGCTGCGCGCAGAGAAGGCCACTCTTGAGGCGGAGTATCGCGAAAAATCGACGTATCTTGGCGACGAATACCCCGACATGGTGCGCCTGCGCGAGAAGATCAGGGCCCTCAATGACGCCATCGGCCGCGAATCCCGGACGGCTTCGGGGGGGCTGGCGGCTGAATTCCGCGCCGCACAGGCGGAGGAGAGTGCCCTGCGCGCCCGGGTCCAGCAGTTGAGTGGCAGCGTGCTGGCAGAGCAGGACCTCTCGTCCGAGTACAGAGTGCTGCAACGCGAAGTCGACACGCAGCAGTCGCTCTACCAGGCGCTGCTTGAACAATATAACCAGATCGGCGTCGGCGACGGTGTGGGGGCACCGGCCGGGGTGATTGTCGACCGCGCCCAAGTTCCTGGCGGTCCATACACCCCCAATGTCCCCCGCAATCTCATCCTCGGCCTGCTTCTCGGCCTCGCACTCGGCGTGGGGGCCGCCATGCTCTACGAGTTCTTGACCGACCTCATCAAGACAGCTGAAGATGTGCGCGAGAAGCTGCTTCAGCCGCCGCTGGGTACTATTCCCAAGCTCAAGCGGGGCGAGAGCCTCACCGATGAGCTGGCGGATCCCAAGTCGCCGATGTCTGAGGCCTATGGCTCCCTGCTCACGACACTGCAATTCAGCACCAGTCAGGGCATGCCTGCGATACTCACTGTCACGAGCGCCACTGCTTCCGAAGGTAAGTCCACAACCAGCCTGGTGCTCGCCAAACGGCTGACCGCCATTGGCAAGCGTGTCTTGCTGATCGATGCCGACATGCGCCGACCCTCATTTATTTTTGACAATGACACCAATGCGGGCCTGTCGCAATTGCTCACCAAGCATGGGGCACTCAAGGACAATCTGATCCGCACCAATTCCGGTGAACTCTATTTGCTCCCGAGCGGGCCTGTGCCGCCCAATCCGAGCCTCCTGCTCAATTCCAAAGAAATGCGGACCCTTATCGCAAGGCTGCGGAACCTCTTTGATCACATCATCATCGATAGCCCACCGACCCTCGGCTTTGCCGACAGCATCGTTCTGGGGTCGCTGAGCGATGGGGTATTGCTGGCGGTGGAAAGCGGGCGCTCGCGGCGGCGGGTCGTGCTCGAGGCAATTGCGCAATTGCACGCCGCGGGTGGCCGCATTGTCGGTGTCGCGCTGACCAAGTGTCCGAAAAGCGCCGTGGCCTACGGCTATGATTATGGCTATTATGACAGCAAGCTCGAACTCAACGACGAGGCCAGGGGCCACGAGCTGTCACCGCAATTGTTTGGAGGCCCTGGGCCCGAACAGGACTAGTAGCCGATGGGGGTTGAGGGTGTGATTTGGGCGCAGCGCATGGCGGCCGTCTTGCTCGGCATTGCCCTGAGCGCGCTCGCGTTCCTGGCGACGGCTTGGAACCTTGGGCTGCCGCCACTCGATCCGCAGCTTGCCGGATCGCTCGCTGATGACCCCGCCCGCGTATTCGGTCGGTTTCGTTCTGAGCTGACACCCACTCCCTCAGGTATCTCCGACGCATACCGAAAGGAGGTCCTCGACGCCGCTCGGCGTGACCCGCTCGGCGATGAGGCGCTCCTTGTGGCGGCCCTCAGCTCTGGCAGCGAGGGGCGCTACAGCGAAGCCACGCGCCTGCTCGAGCTCGCGCGCAAGCGTGACCCTCGCAATGAAATCACGCGGATCATGCTATTGGAGGTCTATCTGCGCCAGGCGCGCGCGAGGGAGGTGGTGACGGAGACGGCGGTCCTCGAGCGCCTCTCGCCTGGTGCGACCCAAACGCTGCTTCCGCTGATTGTCGGTTTCGCCCAGAACGCTTCGACCCGCGCCGCCGCGACCAGGGCGATCGAGGGATCTACGCTTGACTATCCCGTCATGCGCGCCCTCGCCGAACTGCAGGTCGATCCCGCGCTGATCATGTCCTTGCGCGCAAGCATGACGGCCGAGCAATTGCGCGACGATAGTGCGATGCAGCAGGTCAATGGCCTCATCGACCCCTATCTGCGTGCGGGCAAATGGTCCGAGGCGGGCCAATTGTGGGGATACTTCTACAAGCGCCAGCCGGGCGAGCTTGGGCGCGTCACCGATCCGAAATTCTCGGGCAGCCCCGGGCCTCCCTTTGGCTGGCAATTTACCCGAACAGACGGCGGCTTGGCCGAGGAGAGCGACGAGGGCCTGCAGATTGTCCATTTTGGGCGAAAAGGCTGGGTCGTCGCGCGCCAGGCACTGATGCTCAAGCCGGGGACCTACCGCCTCAGTTACAAACTTGGACGCGAGGCACCCAACCTGCCGGACCTCGCCTGGCGTGTCGATTGTGCCACCAGCGGGACAACCTTGCTCGACCTGCCCTTCAAGCGCGAGAACTTTCTCGGGATCTCTGTCACGGACCGCTTCACTGTGCCGTCAGATGCCTGTGAAGCGCAATGGGTGGCGCTTGCAGCCCGGGTGGGAGATACGACCGAGACCGGTTCGGTCGTGATCCGCTCGGTCGACATTTCACGGCAGGGTGACAACTAGTGCCTATTCGCGATTGGTGGATCCCGCTCTATCTCTTTGCCTGCCTGGTGCTGGGAGGGGCAAGCAATGGCGGCTTCCTTGCCAATGGCGTCTTACAGTCTCTTGGCGCGATCCTGATCGGCTGGGCGCTGTGGGCACCGTCTGCGTCGCCTCGGGATGCGAGTGCACGCGCGCTTGCCTGGCTGTTGATTGCGGCTGTACTCTTGATCCTGCTCCAGTTCGTGCCGCTTCCCGAGGCTCTTTGGGCTCTCCCCGCGGGGCGGACAGAGCTGGCAGCTGAAGGCGCCGCGATCGGGGTCGATTATTCGCCGCTCCTCTGGGGCCTTTTGCCCTACGAGGCCGTCAAGTCGGCCGTCTGGCTTGTGCCGGCGCTGGCGCTGGCGCTGGCTATGCTGCGGCGGCCCGACTGGCGGCCACAGCACCTGGCATGGGCGATCGTCGCAGCAATGGTGATGTCGGTCATTCTTGGCGCAATTCAGCTCGGCCAGGGCGAAGGCTCGCCGGTCTATTTCTATGCCATCACCAATGTCGGGTCGACGGTCGGATTTTTTGCCAACAGCAATCACTTGGCGACGCTGCTGCTGGTCAGTCTGCCGTCTATCTCGGCACTCATCGCCTATCAGCTCAAGGTAGGCAGCGAGGAGTTCAAACTTCCCTTTTTGGCTATGGGGATTGGGCTGATCGTACTCGCGCTCACGGGCATTGTGGTCAATGGGTCACTCGCGGGTTGGTCGCTCGCCGGCCCCGTTCTCGCGGCAAGCGCCATGATTCTCGTTCCGAGATCGTCGCTTCGCAAGGCCAGCCTGATCCTGCTGCCGCTCATTCTCGCCGGCGGAATGAGCTGGATGTTGCTGACCGACGAGGGGGCCCAGCTCTTGAAGCTTGAGGAAGTCCAGTCCGCGAATGGCAGCCGCCAGCAGATATGGGTGACAACAATCCAAGCGGTCGGTGATCACCTCCCGCTCGGCTCGGGGCTCGGCACGTTCACAGAAGTCTATCCGCGCTACGAAGATCCGGCGATGATTCAGAGTGCCTATATCAACCATGCTCACAATGATTATCTTGAGCTGCTGCTCGAGCTAGGCATTGCAGGGATGCCGCTCTTCGTGGCCTTCCTCGCCTGGTGGACGCGCAATTTTGTCCGGATCTGGTTGAATGAGGCCGCCAGTCCCTTTGCCGTTGCCGGAGCAATCTCCAGTGGCACGATCCTCATCCATTCCGTCGTCGATTATCCGTTGCGGACGGCCGCCGTCAGCAGCATTTTTGCCTTAAGTTTGTGCTTGATGGTCTTGCCGCCTGCGCGGCTATTGCTGTCACGGGACACGGCCAAAGGCCGCTCTGAGCGCCCAACGGAGCCAGCCTAACAAGCTTTCGCGTATCCAGCACCTGCTCGCGTCAACGCACACGTGCGCCCACGGACGAAAATTACCGCCGGGGCGCAGCGCGTCTGTTAGCGCTCCTCCATGCAGCTTGATCGGAAGGGTCAAGGCTGGTCAGCCCAAATCGTCGACGCAAGCCTAGTAAAGCTCGTGCGAAGTTGGCAGTCGCTTGGGCCAGACAAAGCTCAGATAACGCTAGAGGCAATGCACCGGCTCTCGCCAGTTATCCAGGCTTGAGGTTGTCCAACAGCAACTCGGTGTTGCGCGATAATGTGCCGCCACAGGCCTCGATAGCTGGCGATCAAAAATCGACGCTGGACATCAGAGTGGGGGCAGTGCTGATCGAACGGACGCTAAACAGACAGCCCCGCCAAATAGCGGAACGGCTGACGTCAAAGGCGCCGCTGGCAATCAGCGAGGCCTATGCTCAGGGGCTGACTGGACGGCTCTGACCGTTGGCGACAGCCACCACGATGGCCGCAGCCCCAACGAGACCGGCGCCAAGACCCAAGGCCGGGAAGCCGGGGGCCTTTCCTGCCATCGCCACGGAAGTCGCATCAGAACAGATCTTGCTCTGACGCAAAGCAGCAATCTGATCCTCGACCGATGCAGCCTGATCCCTTGGGCCCGTGGTCACCGCGCAGATGCAGCGACCATTCCCGAATTCCTGTCGCACAACCTCGAAAGCCGAAGCCTCGGCGCTTCTGTCGACGGTCACGAGGCACTGTCTCGGAGGCGACGCCGGAGACCCTTGCGCAATCGCAACACCGCCTGTCGAAGCGGCAGCGAGCGTCGCGACCGAGACCAAGGCCATCCAAATGCGATGATGAGAGATCTTGTTCACGAACCTAGCTCCTAATTTCAAGATGACCTCCTAGCATCAAAACCTTTCCAAATAAAGACTTTTCGAGAGAGCACCGCCGCGGATGTGTCAGCCGCAAAGGCGCTGCGCCTCATACCATGCGTAGGTTTTATTGATGCCTTCGCGAAGATCAATCGAGGCTCGCCAGCCGAGCCTTGAAAGCTTGGAAGTATCGAGGAGCTTTTGCGGCGTACCGTCAGGCTTTGATAGGTCGTGGACAATTTCACCCTCAAAGCCCGTGATTGCGGCGACGAGCCGCGCGAGCTCGAGGATTGAGATATCGCTCCCGCAGCCGACGTTGACATGCTCATCGCCAGAGTAGTGCTTCATGAGAAACACACACGCATCGGCAAGATCATCCACGTGCAGGAATTCGCGGCGGGGTGATCCGCTTCCCCAGATCTCGAGAGCGCGGGCCTTCGCACATTTCGCCTCGTGCGCCTTGCGGATCAATGCAGGCAGGACGTGGCTTGTCTGCAAGCTGAAATTGTCACCCGGGCCATAGAGATTGGTCGGCATTGCAGAGATAAAGTCGCGCCCATGCTGGCGACGATAGGCTTGCGCGAGCTTGATCCCGGCAATCTTGGCGATCGCATACCACTCGTTGGTGGGCTCAAGGCTGCCAGTCAGCAGGGCATCCTCGGGCATCGGCTGCGGGGCAAACTTGGGATAAATGCAGGAGGATCCCAGAAACAGAAGTTTCTCGACATCGAAACGATGCGCCGCCTCGATGACATTCGCCTCGATCATGAGGTTGTCGTAGAGAAAATCCGCAGGAAACGTGTCATTGGCCAGAATGCCGCCAACCTTCGCGGCAGCAATGAAAACGGCCAGCGGCCGGTTGCGCTCGAACCAGGCACGCGTGGCGGCTTGGTCAATAAGGTCGAGCTCACTTCGCGGCGCAGTCAGGAGCTCGCAGCCCTCGCGCTCAAGCCGCCGCACGATGGCCGAGCCGGCCATCCCTCGATGGCCGGCAACAAAGACCCGCTTGCCGGCCAGTGAGTAGAGCGGCGACGCAGCCATCGCCTACTGGTCTCCGCTAATCGGCGCAGAGCGCATGACCTCAAGGTCGGCCGCTACCATCTCGCGTGCGAGTTCACGCACGCTGGTCTCATGCCGCCAGCCGAGCTTCTGGTGGGCCTTGGACGGATCACCGAGGAGAAGATCGACCTCCGTTGGCCGGAAGTAGGCGGGGTCGACCTCGACCAGACAACGCCCGTCAGACCGCGCATAGCCTTTCTCTTCGATCCCCTCGCCCCGGAACTCGATCGAGATCCCGGCATCATCGAACGCCCAGAGAACAAAGTCGCGCACCGAGGTAGTCTCGCCCGTGGCGAGCACATAATCATCGGGCTCATCCTGTTGCAGCATCAGCCACATGCCCTGAGCATATTCTTTGGCGTGTCCCCAGTCGCGCTTAGCGTCGAGGTTGCCAAGGTAGAGCTTGTCCTGCCGGCCCAGCGATATGGCTGCCGCAGCGCGCGTGATCTTGCGGGTCACAAACGTCTCACCACGAAGCGGACTCTCGTGATTGAAGAGGATGCCGTTTGAGGCATGCATGCCATAGGCCTCGCGGTAATTGACCGTGATCCAGTAGGCGTAGAGCTTGGCCGCCGCGTAGGGGCTGCGTGGATAGAAGGGGGTCGTCTCGCGCTGCGGGACTTCTTGCACAAGGCCATAGAGCTCGGAGGTCGAGGCCTGGTAAAACCGCGTGGTCTTCTCAAGGCCAAGGATCCGTATGGCTTCGAGCAGTCGAAGGGTTCCAATCGCATCGGCATTGGCAGTGTATTCGGGGGTCTCGAAACTCACCGCGACATGGCTCTGGGCGGCGAGGTTGTAGATCTCGTCAGGACGCACCTCTTGGACGATCCGGATCAGATTGGTGGAATCCGTGAGGTCGCCGTAGTGCAGCACGAAGCGCTGATGCTGCTCGTGCGGGTCCTGGTAGATGTCCTCGATACGCCCCGTGTTGAACGACGAAGAGCGCCGCTTGACCCCGTGCACCTCGTAGCCCTTGTCTAGCAACAGGCGCGCCAGATAGGCCCCATCCTGGCCCGTCACACCGGTGATCAACGCAATCTTTTTCATGCTCATGTGATGCCTTATCCTAACCTCTTGCAGTCCGACCGCCAAGCCGTTGGGGGCCAGAGAGAGGGCGCGGCGGGCCCATCGAATGCCCGCCACGCGGCTAACCCGAGCCGGCCCGCCTCGGGGGTTGGGCCTCCCCGCGGGCGGGCTACTGCGCGCATAGCCATCTTGACCTGCTGGCCCTAAGACAAACCTTCATCATCACGCCAAGGTTCCGCCATTGGCAAGAGGCTTAGCCATTAAGGTTGCACTGCAATATGTCCAGAGCATTTGGGCGCCTTTTAGATGAAATGGCGCGTGACGGCGACAGGCGCGGAAGCTAGGCCACACGCGTCAGAGGACGAATGTCAGCTTAAGGGTGCACCAATCCCTTCTGCCACCAGCTGCTCGGCCACCAGGCGGACATTGCCGAGCTCCAGATAGCGGGCAT
>NZ_WTYB01000007.1 GCF_009828055.1 Erythrobacter ramosus
ATCGTGACTGAATGGGACGCCTTCCGCGCGCTCGATCTGAGGCGCGTCAAGGAACTCGCCAACGCGCCCGTGCTGGTTGACCTGCGCAACATCTACAACCCCGACGACATGGCCGCCGCCGGATTCACTTATGTGAGCGTCGGGCGGGCCTGAGCGGTTTCAACTCTGGGCCAAGTGCGTCCAGCGGCGCTGGTGCAGATTGCGCGCGGCGGCATTCTCGACATAGCGCGCCACCACATCCACCGTCTTCCACCCGCCGGCCTGCATGATCGCGATGTGATCGAGGCCGGCGATCATCATGTCTTGGGCGGCGCCGACGCGCATGGAGTGCCCGGAGATGCGCTCCGCATCGCCGTCCTTGAGATCGGCGCGCATGGCCGCCCGTTTGACCAGTCGCCGGATGGCTGAGGTGGACAGCGGCCTACCCGACAGCTTGCGTGTATGCAGCCCCTGAAACAGGGGGCCTGTGGCGAACCCGCTCTCCTCAAGCCAGGTGCAAAGAACCTCGCGCGTACGCGTTGACAGGTATGCGATCCGGCCCACGCCCGAGGGGTCATTCTTGGCGCGGGAGATCAGCAGTGTCGCGCAATCTTCTGCGAGGTGCTCGACCTTGAGCTGCGACAATTCGTAGCTGCGCGCGAGGCTGTCATATCCCACGCAGACAATCGCCGCGTCGCGCTTGCCAGCAATAGTATCGGGGCAGGCGGCGACGATGCGGTCGAGCATGGCGTGCGTGAGGCCTTGCGATTGCTTGGGGCGCGCGCGATTGGCGCGCAGGGCCCGGCGCAGCGCCAGCCTGACCTCGCTGTGCGCGACGGGGGAGGGCAGGTCGAGCATGCGGTGCGCGAACTTCACCGCCTCCACTCGCCGCTTGACCGTGGAGAGCGCCTTGGTCTGGGTTTGGTCGTCGATAAACGCGGCGATGGTCTGCGGTGAGGCAGGGAGGGCGCGGGTGCCGGTAGCCTCGCACCAGGCGCGAAAGTGCCCTAGGTCATTGCGGTAGCTGCGGATGGTGCGTTCCGCGTAAGCCCCTTGGCAGCGTTCGAAAATTCGTAGAAGGTCAGCTTCAGAAAATTCCTGCATAAGTCATAAATTAGTACTCAATGGACGCCATGTCAACGATCTCGTCTGCTCAAATTCGTGGCGCCCGCGCGCTTTTGAAGATCTCGGCTGCCGAGCTCGCAGCGATGGCGTCTGTCACATGGAAGACGGTTCAGCGGATGGAGTCTGTGGAAGGAGTTCCGCCCTCACGTTCCGGCACGCTTGAGCGGATCAAGGCCGCGCTTGAGCAAGCTGGCATCGAGTTCATCGGCGATCCGCTCACATCGCCCGGCGTGCGCTTGCGCCTTGAGAAGGAATTCCCCTGATGTGAGCAGTCACGCGATTGCTACGATCTGGCGAGGCTTTGTGCTGATCGCGATAGTTTCCGGCAGCGCCTTCTTTGCCTTGGCCGATCTCTCTAGCCTGCCACTCGAGGGCTATGATGATGCCCATCTGCACTTCGCGGCGTTCGTCGGAATGACCATTCTCGCGGCGTCGGCCTATCCGCATCTCCCGCTAACCCACTTACTCCTTGCGATGGGCGTGTGGGCCGGCATCACAGAACTGCTGCAATTCCTGCCCGGTGTGCACCGTGAGCCCGACTGGAGTGACTTTGCCTTCGACATTCTGGGCATCGACTGCGCGCTGATCGTCGTCGCCTGGCTGCGCAGGCTAGTCCTGCAAGCGTCTGGCGTGCCCCTTGTACCGCAGGCTGGCCGACTTGACCCAGTCCGATCGACGCGGAAAACAACTTACGTGCAGTAGCACTGGGTCATTTGCACAACCATGTCCTTCCGCATCAGCAAATCCGCAGCGAGGAGCGCCCTTTGAAACAGCACCAAACAAGCCCTATCACGGCTATGTGAAGAACGTCATCCTTGCCGCCTCGGGCAAGCTGGACAGGCACTTCACCGCCTTGTGGGATGGCGGGCGCATCAAATTCTTTTCGGTCGCAACGCTCTCCGTTCTCCTATGCAGGCTGGCTTTGTCGATCTTCGTTTCGCAAGAGCCGGGCGCGTTCCGGGCTCGCCAAGTCGATGATCTGCAGCGCGCGCAGGCCCTGAGTGTTTTCAGGTCTGGAACAAATGAGGGACCTGTTCCCGTCGCGCTTCACGTCTTTTCGTCGAAATCCCGCAGATGCTCGTGCATTTCACGCAGCATCTGGTTGAACGCCCGGCGCCGAGCAATCGCCTCACGCGTGTATAACTCGTTGGTGAGCGCATTCTGGTTGCCAATGGGAGCCCCCGATCCCTTGGCGCCGCCATGCATCCGGCACCGTTCCTTCTCCCGCACCGCCGGCGAGCGGCACGGCGTTCCCGACCGTGTCTTTGCGCCGCAGCGTGCGCTCGCCATCATCGGCCGGGTGTTGCGCGGATGATCGCCGACCGGCTTCCTTGCCACTAGCCTCGCCTCGCCGCGGGTGACTTTGCCGTCTTGGCCTCGAGCGCACGGGTCAGCTCTTCGCCGTCCCAGCTCGCTGCTGTTTCATCGGCCAGGGCGGCCACTTGTGGAGGGAGCTGTTGAGCGGGAGGGTAGGGCGCTGCAACCGCCTCAGGCGTGACATTGCCAACGATAGCCTGACCACCGGCTTGGACTGTGACGTGCTCGACGGTAATTTTTTGCTGTCCTGCGCCGCGGCGTTTGTCGAGCGCAGCGAGCTGCCGCTCGTAAAGGCTCATCATCTTGGCTGCGTGCTTGAGGTTCATGTCGCGCGCCTGGATCGATTGGCCTGGCGTCATCGCGCGATGCATGCAGTCCATCGCCGCATTGTGGCTGGCGATCATCTGCGCGGCGAGCATGCCCTCAGCCTCGTCGCGCGGTTTCAGGCCCCGCAGCGCTTCCATGGCCAGCGACATTGTCTTGGTGAGGGTCTCTTCGTCTGAGGGATCTGCCATCCACATCGCATGGGTGGTGCGCTCAACCAGTGCGATTCCGACGTCCAGCGACGTCGAACCGGTAAACTCCAGAAGTCCATTCCCGGAGGTCTGGTCCCCCGCCTTGCCAGCGTGGTCCGGCGACTTCGTGCTAATGGGGGGCTCGTTCGGAGCCTTACCTTTTCTGCTCGGCATTGGCGTTTGTCTCACCAGAAATAGAGGTCGGGTTTTCAAGATACACTCTCTCGATCTGAATGAGGACCCCAGGATCGCTACTGTGCATGGGGATGAATTTCAAATTTCGTTTCGACCCCACCCCCACCCCGCCTCGCCCGATAACCTGATCTGGCGCTCAAGTAGCGGAAGCGGTAGCGCGACAAGCATAACTGGCGGGATTGTTGGCAGCATTCTCGGCCCTGACGGGCCTTAAGGCGGCCGATTGGCCCTGCAGACCGCCGTGCGGGCCATTCCTGCGCTCTTGCGGCCGACCGGCAAGAGGTTATGACCTTCCTTAGGCACTGATTTTCGCAGCAACCCGGACAGGATCTCGGCCTTGCCAAGGGGAAAGCGTTTTTCATGAAAGTTCTCATCACCGGAGCGAGTGGGCAGCTCGGCGGCGGCCTGATCGAGCGGATGCCCACAATCCAGCCCATAACTCCATCAGAAGATGAGGCGACAACAGGGCGGCCGAGTTTCGCCGTGCTAGATTACAGCGAAACCCGGGCCTTTCTGGGAGACGGCCCGATAGATTGGCACTCCAACCTTCGGCTCGTGCTGAACGCAGAGAAGGCACTTGGCTAGTTTGCTCGTCACGGGCGGCGCCGGCTTTATCGGCGGCAATTTCGTCCACTATTGGAATGCACATCACCCAGAGGATAGCGTGATCGTGCTGGACGCGCTTGCCTACGCCGGGAACCGCAAGACCCTAAGCGGCGCGAGCAATGCCGAGCTCATTGTCGGCGACATTCGTGATACAAATTTGGTCGAACGGCTGCTTAGCGAGCGCGGCATTGCGACCATTGTTCACTTTGCCGCCGAAAGCCATGTCGACAGCTCGATCAGCGGGCCCGACGTGTTTATCGACACCAATATCCTCGGCACGCACAGCCTCTTGAAGGCTGCGTGCGCGGTTTGGCTGGCGGGTGACGGCAAGGAACACCGCTTCCACCATATCTCAACCGACGAGGTGTTCGGCTCGCTGGGGCCTGAAAACCAGGCCTTCAACGAGGCCACACCATACGCACCCAACTCGCCTTACTCTGCCTCGAAAGCGGCCTCGGATCACTTGGTGCGCGCTTATCATCACACCTACGGACTGCAGGTGACTACCAGCAATTGCTCGAACAATTATGGGCCCTACCAGCACCCCGAGAAGCTCATCCCACTGTTTTTGCTGAATGCGCTTCATGGCTGCACTCTGCCAATCTACGGTGATGGGATGAACGTGCGCGACTGGCTGCATGTCGAGGACCACTGCCGGGGCATTGAGGCTTGCCTTGCCAAAGGCCAGCTAGGCGAGACCTATAACCTCGGGGGAGGAGCAGAGCTGCCCAACATGACCGTGATCGATGCAATCTGCCGCGAGGTGGATCGAGCATTCGAGGAAATCGATGGGCTCGCTGATCGGTTTCCTGCTGCCGCGGCGGCGAAAGGGCAAAAAACCGAAAGCCTGAAGGCCTTAGTAGCCGACCGCCCAGGCCACGACCGCCGCTATGCGATTGATGGGGCCAAGGCTTTTGCAGAACTTGGCTATGAACCGCGACAAACCTTCGATGACGGCTTGCGCCGGACACTACGCTGGTACCTGGATCACGAGGACTGGTGGAGAGCGCATTTCAGGCCCAGGAACTGACCTGCCCCTGCGTTGGCTGCCTCGATTTAGGTTCGCCCAACCGAGCTATCATATGGGCCAGCGCCATTATCCAAACGTGGAACCCTCACCAGTCGCATACAACGTGCTGGCCATGGTCTCGATACGCTCGCGCCAGGCAAGCTTGCCGAGCCATTCCTCGGGTATGCCGCTTGCCCCATAAAGGGCGCCGGCCAGCTGCCCCGTGATAGCCGCAGTGGTATCGGCGTCCTCCCCCAGATTTGCCGCGAGGATGACAGCGTCGGCGAAGCTGCTGGTCCGCGCAACACACCACAGCGATGCCTCCAGTGAGTGCGCGACATAGCCCGAACCGCGAATTTGGCTTCGGTGCTTGCCGCGCCACGAGCCAGCCATGATGTCGGCGATCTTGCCAGCATAGTCGTCATGCCGCGGCCGCAAAATGTGCGAGCGAGGCTGTCCTGCAATGGCCTCAGCAATGAGATCGGCATAGGCAACGCAGGCATCAACCGCCTCAGGCGCGGCATGGGTCGTACGGCTCTGCCGCGCTGCTACATCGCGGAGTACTTGAGGCTCGGCCCAATAGCGCAAGGTTACAGGCGCAAGCCGCATCAAGCTGCCATTGCCTGCACTCATCGGATCAATGGAGCCTGCAAACGGATCACCACTTGCTTTGAACCGCCGAAGCGCACCGCTCACGGTGATCCCAATATCAAAGCAGCGGCCCGTCGCAGAGTAATCTCCCTGCTCACGCCAGCGCACAAACCGCTGCATAAGATCGGTCTCGTCGAGACCGCCGCAGGTAATGAGACTATCTGCGAGCGCCAGAGCCATTGAGGTATCATCGGTCCATTGTCCGGCCTTGAGGCCAAACGGTCCGCCACCGACGATGTCGGTGACCCGGGGCTTGCTGTCACGCGCCGTAAACTCAAGCGTGGTCCCCAGCGCATCACCGGCAGCAAGGCCAAGCATCGCGCCCAGCGCCCGATTGCGCTGCGCCTCGCGACGGGTTTCGGGCTGCTCTTCTGAGACTTCAGACAGCGCACGCACATAAGCAAGCTGGGATGAGGTCTCGATAGCCCCAGGCCGTGCTTGCCGCACCATTGCGGCTGCCGTCTCGGGATCTGCCCCAAGCTCAATCAGCAGGCGACTGGCGATGGTCCCTGCCCGCCCCAGCCCACCCTTGCAGTGGACCAACACGTTGGAGCCCGCGCGCAGGACATCACGCAGCTGCGCTCCAGCCTGGTGCCAGGCATCCTCAAACGCAGCGCTAGGCGTACTGACATCTGCGATAGGCAGATGATGCCATGGCCTTGACGCGGACGAGGTCCGCGCCGTCATGCGGCAGGCATTGAAGCCGGGCAGCTACCGGGCGTGGCGCAAGCGCGTCCGTCAATTCTCGGACCGCCGCGAAATCTATAAGTAACCATGGCGTGATGTGACGAGCCGGATGCGATCTATCGGGGCTGATCGGGCTTTTATTCGATTGCCGATGAGCGCATTTCGGCGAGATCCTCTGCCTCGATGGTCAAACGAACTCCCAGCGAGCCTGTGCCCGCCAGCACCGGGCTTTTCCTCAGGCTAATCTGAATGCTGTCGATTTGGCTGTAAGCCGCGCAGGCCTTCACGATCAGCGTCATGAGGTATTCCTGCGTCTCGAACTTCTGGCTCCGGGCGATCCCTGCAATCTGCGCAATAAGGGGATCGTAATCGAACACATTGGCCATGTCGTCGGAGGCAACCTGCACCAAGTGAGAAGAGATGGTCAGATCAAGATCGAGAGTATGGGAGTCAGGAACGACATCATCCGGCCCATATGTCCCGATACATGCAGGGATGTGAAGATCGCGGAGTTCAATCCGTGCTTGGCGGGTCATGGGTAGAGCTTTCTATTCGAGCCGGTCTGCAGCTTGCCACGCCACGCAAGCGATCTCCGGTTCATGTCTGCAAGATCAGTACGGCCCGCTATGATGTCATTGCAAACTTGGACGGCTTGTAGCGCCTGCGCGTCGCTATGGCGCCTGTATGCAGGTTGCGCAGTCTGGTCAGCCGACGGCAACCAGTTCATCGCCCGTTTCGGTAAGCAGCGAGGTCGCGAGCCATATGCGACCGTCGAAATCCGCTACCAGTCATAAGCCTCTTGAAGTCGCTCGGACGGTCGAAATGCTGGAGCTGGCGGTGGTAGTAATTGATGTATTCCAAGGCTGCGAGCACTGTCAGTAATGCTGCTCCGATTACAGGCCAGGACCAGCCGCCATTGTAGATTGCAAAGGCCAGCATCGGCAAAGCAGCTGCGGTGATCAATAATAACGGTATTTCAAGCCGGTGAGCCAAAGTCAGAGCTCTCGTCATGGCCGAGCGGTTTGACGTAGTGAGCCGCTGATCCAAACCGGCCCAATAAGCGGCGCCGACAAACAGGAACCCCGCGCAGGCAGCCATGGCGATCCCCATCGCAAGTATCTCTGCCCAGTTTCCCGGTGGCGCCAACAACAGAACAGCGCCCGGCACCAACACGATATTGAGCGCCTCCATCGCGGCATAGGAGCGGAAATTGCGGAGCGACTTGGCAGGCATTTCTGAAATTTAGGTCAAGTCGCTCTCATCTGCAATTGGGGCGCTTGCTGTCGTTCGCGCTAAGTCCAATATCGGGTCGATTTCCGAATGGCGGCTCTTGATAGCAGAATCCGCAATCGCTGCCTTTCGCGGCCCGAGTGGGCCCTGTCGGCTGTCGACCCAGACTCAGTCATTCCTGATCATCAACGATAACGTCTGCTTCCGCCGAAAGCCGCCATGCAGCTTTCGGGATCGAGCACCGATCCCGCTGATGACTGCACCCGGGTGGAAAACCGTCATTCACCACTGCGCCTACCGGCGGCCGAACATTAGCGCGAGAAGACTGCGCCATGGGGGGTCCCTTCCCCGGACCATCCATGCGGCCACTGCCGACTGGCGAAGCTGAAGCCGACTTTGTCATCGGTGTCACGGAAGGTCTCGTCGATGGTAAGCTGTCCGGTCTTATCGTCGAGCTTGAGCAAATAGAGGCGATCCCCTTTCTTGCCCGAGGTAACGACGAGGCGTTTTGTCTTCTTGTCCCACCCGGTCCAATGCGGGCTGAACTCGTTACTGATGCTCAGGCGCGAGACTTCGCGGACGTTCTCCGGGTCGCCAATATCCAGCACTGCAAAGCCATGGAAATTGGGCACGCTTTGGACAAGGTAACGTCCCACGATTGTTGGAACGCCGCAGAAATCGCCGGGAAACTTGTGGACCAGTTTGGCCTTGGGGTTTTCCGTGTCGAGAGCGGTGATCCGCTGGATGCCGCACGATAACGTCTGGACATAGACCGAGCCGTCGGCCGCAACACGTGCTTCCTCAGGTGCGACATTTCCGTTGCCGGTTGGGCCTGGATCAAGACGATGGGTGCCGAGCAACTTGAGGTCCGACAAGCGGAACACCTGATAGGTGTTGCTAGACAGCAAGTAGGGGTCCTGCATCGGACTGTTGGTGACCAAGACGCGGTCGATTTCAGGCAGGATTGCAAGACTGTAAGGCAAGAGGCCATCGTCGGGCAGCGTCAGGTCTGCGTTGCTGACCGACCGGACAACCATCCCACTGTCATTGATCTCGACCAGTCCGCCGGTCTGACCATTCATCATCGCCGCATGATCGGCATGACTGCCATGATCGACGAATTGGAAAGAGGCGAGCACGTTTCCGTTGGGTAGGCGCAAGAAGCTGTGAGGCATGCCGTAACCGCCCATGCTTTGAAAACGCACCGCTACCTTGGGCTTGAGCGGATCGCGGAGGTCGAAGATTACCGACTGATTAGCGTCGTGATCGTTGGCAAATAGCATGCCGCCCGCAGGCATTTCATATTCTGTATGGTGGATGCGCACAGACTTTATGTCAGTGTCCGTGCTGGCGACGAGCTCACCGTAGGTGGGTGAAGCCGGATCGGCATCAATCACTGCTAGGAAGTCGTTGCCCTGCTTCACCTGGTCGGCGGTCCAAACGAAGAGGTAATGACCAGGCTTGTCAGCCGGCGGAGCTTGGGCGATCGCGCCCAACGAAGTGCAAGCGAGAGTGCCACTTAGCAAGATACGAAGCATCTGAATTCCCCCCTCGGTGCATTGACGGCTTACTCCACAAACCCGATGTCGCATACGGGGTCGCTTGCTGAAAGGCAGGAAATCGAGCTGATTTGAAGAGAGCTGCCGTCCGATCACCAACTCGGCACGAACTGCCATCACCCCACAATGCGTCGTTCACTGATGGGGCAATGAACGACATCTGCTGCAAGAACCCGCCAATTGCTCAGCGCGAAGACCTCTGGGAGCAAAATCGTCACACGCTCCACTCGGCAGGATTGGCATCGTTGCCAATCAGCGCAAGACCATGAGCAATGGACGTAAGCTCTCCGCCGGTCGCAATCTGCTCGGCACTGAACCGCCGTTCAAATAAGGCACGGATAGCTGGAATAAGTGACGAGCCGCCGGTGAGGAAAACGCGGTCGATAGCGGCTGGCTCCAGTTTGGCTTTCACCAATGCGGCATCCATCGCTGCTTCGATCCGCCGCAGGTCTTCAGCGATCCAACGCTCGAATTCTCGCCGACTGACGACCGCATTGATCTCAACACCGCCGCCAGAAAATGCGAACTGCGCTTCGTCACCGCTCGATAGCGCCCGCTTTGTTCGGCCAACAGCTTCGTAGAGTGGAAAGCCTTGTTCATGTTCAATGAGAGCGATCATGCGTCCGATCGGGGCGGGATCGACCGCGTTGCGTTGCAGCTTGCGAAGCTCCTCCAGCGTTCGCTTGTTGCGCATCAATGCAAGCCGGGACCAATCGGCAAAGTCGTTGAAATAACCTCCGGGTATTTCGAGAATCTTGTCGAAGGACCGATACATCCCACGCTTGCCGAGCAGCGGCAGGACGAGATGGTCGACGATCCTTTTGTCGAAGCGATCACCCGCGATGCCAACGCCGGACGAGGCCAAGGGCTGACAGCGGCGGCGGCTGCCAGGCTCTGCCACGCGAACAACCGAAAAGTCGGTCGTACCGCCCCCGAAATCAGCGACGAGCAAAGTCGTTGGACGATCAAGCCTTGAGGCAAAGCTGAAAGCGGCACCCAGTGGCTCGTAAACATAATGGAGTTCCGAACCCCATTGCTCAAACATCAGATCGTAGCGCTGTCGTGCCAAGGCTGAATCAGGACGCGAGCCGGCATATTCCACAGGCCGACCGACAACGATGCGCGGCGGTAACCTTGATAGCTGGCCGCCGGCATGATCGCGGAGCTTTCGCAAAAACAACTGCCCGAAATCTTCGAACCGGAACGACCGTCCGAAGATTTGCGCGCGCTCGAATATCGGACTTGCGGCAACTGTCTTGAACGACTGCACGAAGCGGCTGTCGAGCGGCGACTGAAGATACTCGGCGATTGCCCACGGACCGGCCTCGCTGGCAATGCCGTTCGGCCCGCTGCCTTCTTCCCAGAAGCATAGCGCCGACCGAAAAATCTCGCCCGTCGCCTCCTCGCCGTCAAAGGAAATCAGTTGCGACTTGTCCTCGCCGCCGCTGAGCGCAACGACGGTATTCGTTGTACCAAAGTCTAGGCCGAGCGCAGTCGACGCAATACCAGTCACGGGGCCGGGCCTTTCAAATTGAGCATGAACGAGAAAGGCGGCGCCTATTACACGCGTCGCGAGGGCCCACAAGTTCGCACAGGACAGCTGCAGCTTTCCACAGCCAGTTCACATGCTCTGAACGTATGGCTTGAGGGCAAATTTTCGAGTGGCAGCTCAACTGTCTTCAGACATTCAGCAACTGGGCTGTTTGCTGAATGTCGGCTTTCTGGCGGCGAGAGCCGGAAAGCTGACGTCTGATCCGCTACTCAGCAACGATAATTGTCGACCCAGATCCAGTCACTCACGGAGGCGGAAATGAATGTCCGCTCCGGACAATAGCCGCCGATGGAACTCCCAAAGCTGACAGCCGGCAAGGCACAGCAAAGCAGCCATTGAAATCCCAATGAGATGGATTGCCGTATTGGTCTTTCGTTCGGAACGGGCGTGCAGTCGAGTGCGCGCAGTCTAGCCTATTTGAAGAATATCCGCGGTCCGCAGCAGTAGCTAATCGGCCGAAACCGATACGGCCGCCGGAGCGGCAGGGTGAATGGGAACGGGAGTTCAAGATTGTGAATTGGTACCGCGAAATCGCACCTGAGAACCGCCCGTTCCAATCGACTGAAGATCAGGTATCGATTGAAGTTACAGGATTTTCGGGCTCCAGCCGCGCGGCTAGCCCGGCAAGCAAAGCGCTATGGCTCCAGAGCGTCGGGCCACGCGGCATTGCGCGCTTGAGTGGGAGCGCTTGGTCGTGACTATCCGCAAGGTCTGTGTCCTCGGCGCTCCTGCCGATCAAGGTCAACCGCTGGTTGCCGAATTGCTCGCGCACGGCTTCGACGTTACCGCCGGGGTGCGCCGGCGCAATGCCATGGCGGATACGCCGTTTCCCGAGCTTCCTACGGTGTTTGCCGACATCACTGATGCCGATGCGATGGCGCAGGCCTTTGCCGGGCAAGATGCCGCCGCCTTCCACCTACCGTTCGAATTCGACCGCGAGAAGGCTGCTCATTTCGGCGCCCAGATCGCAGCAGGAGCGAAGCGCGCGGGGCTGAAGAAGATCATCTTTAACACCGCCTGCTTCGTCGCAGACCACGATCTTGACCTGTCGGCGCATGACGGCCGCCGCGATATCGAGCGCGCGCTGGAAGAAACCGGCATTCCGTGTGTGTTCATCGAACCGACCGTGTTCATGGACAACCAGTACCGGATCTGGAACCGGCCCTTGATCATGCGCGAAGGGATTTTCGCCTATCCGGCCAAGCCCGATCTGCTGATCAACTGGGTTTGTCTTGAAGATGTCGCCCAAGCGATGCGCCGCGCGCTCGAGACTGATGCTGCTGACGGCCGCCGTGTCCCGCTCGGTGGCCCAGAAGCGCTGGTCGGCGATGATGTCGCGGCGAACCTTACTGAAGCGATCGGTCGCACAGTGCGTTTCGAAAGCCTCGCGCCAGAGGAATTCGCGGCCCGCATGAGTGCGATGGTGACCGGTTCGCGGGAGGTGACACCGCTGAGCATCTATGATGGCATGGCGAAGTTCTACGCGTTCTATAATTCTCAGTCCGCCTCGCCCTTGCTGGTCAACCCGCAGTCCGCCCGCGATCTGCTCGGCATGGAGCCGACGCGCCATCTCGAATGGGCAAAATCAAAGGACTGGAGTCTAGGCCTGCCGAGATAACGCCGTGACCATCTGCTCGAATGGATTATCACCCGCTGGGCTACCAGTTCACTGAGGCACAGCATGAGTTTGCTCGCGAAGTCCCAAGACATCCCGGCAGCTGCCCAGCCAAAGCCGGTAATCTCTGAAATTTAGGTCAAGCCGCTCTCAGCTGCAATTGCGGCGCTTGCTGAGGCTGGCGCTAAGTCCGAGGTCGGGTCGATTTCCGAATGGCAGCTCTTGGGAGCAGAACTCGCAATCGCTGCCATTCGCGGCCCGCGTGAGCCCTGTCCGCTGTCGACCTAGGCTAAGTCATTTCCGATTATAAACGAGATTATCCGCTTCCGCTGAAAGCCGCCATGCAGCTTTCGGGATTGAGCCCGGACCCCGCTGATGCCCGCAACTGGGTGGAATACTGTAATTCGCCACTGCGCCTAAATAGCACTCACAAATTGCGCCGTCATAACTAGCTATGGTCGGACAGAACGCCACGCTATGGCAATGGTTTGGTGGGAAGCGCCATCAGGTCGTCATTGCAAACGTCGCCCTTTGGCGCCGCCGGTGCAGCACCACGCCTACCGGGGTGCACACTGCAATAAGCCCCGCCATATACACTCCGCTCATCGGATCGGCCGCGATGAAAGCGATGAGCAGGCCGAGATCAAGTAGGCAGACCAGAGCGGGCAGCAGCGGATAGCCAATCGCACGGAACGGGCGGTGCAAGTCGGGCTGCTGGCGGCGCAGCGCAAACAGCGACAGTTCAAACAGAAAGAAGGCGAAAATCGCCAGCGCTGCCACCAGCTTAAACAGGAAGACAAAGGCGCCGGAGAAGATCAGCGGCACCGCGACCGCCGCAGTAATCGCAAGCGCTACGTGCGGGGTGCCGCCCTTGTTGACCCGCATCGCTACTGGCAGGAACAGGCCGTCGCGGGCCATGCCGTAAAGAACTCGGCTGGTGCCCATGACCAACGCGTTGATCGCCACTGCCACGATCACGATTGCCAGCAAGGCTACGAGGATCCCGCCCGACCGGCCAAAGGCATTCCCGATCACCAGCGCCACTGGCAGTTCAGAAGTCCGCAGCGCGTTCATGTCGAGTGCGCTCAGCAGGCTGAGGTTGAACGCGACATAGATTGCGGTGACCAGCAGGATTGAAACCCCCATGGCGCGGGGCAGGTTCCGCGCCGCGTTGGCATCCTCCTCGACGAAATAGATCGGTGCGTGCCAGCCGGTATAAGCGCCGTAGATCATCTGATAGGCGGCGATCACCGCGAAAAACCCCACCGCCGGCGCTGCGCCGTTCATCCCTGCACCGGCGCGGGAAACGACTTCGCTGACCGGGATTGGTTCGGCAAGGAAGGCGACTGCGATCACCCCCACGATCAGGCCGACCTTGACGATCGATCCCGCTGTCTGCGCGATCTGACCCTCGCGCACGCCGGGCCAGTTGATTGCGATGCTAGCCAGCGCAAAGCCTGCCGCAACCGGAGCCTGATACGCTGCTAGGGCAGGGAAAATTGCCGCCAGAAAGGTCGCGCAGGCCGCCGACAGAGCAGCAATCGCTGCCGTGTTGGCCAGCCAGTCGGTCCACCCGCACAGCAGCCCCATGGATTCGCCAAATGCCGCACGCACCGGCACGTAAGTCCCGCCCGCCTTGGGCAGCTTGGTTATCAGTTCGGATGCGACATTGGCCGAAAGCATCACATGCAGCCCGCCCAGCGTCCACAGCGCTATCACCATCCACACCACCGGCACCTGATCGGCGACCAGTCCCGGGGTGCGCATGATGCCGGAGCCGATTATGTTGCCGACGCTGACCGCCAGCGCGAAGACGAGGCCGAGGCGCAGCTGGAGCTGGCCGGGGGTGGGGAGCGAAGCAGCGGCGGTCATGCCGGCGCTCCTATCGGTTTAAACCGCGCCGGCCCGGCCAGAGCGCGGGTCAGCGCCGGGCCAAACAGAGCAATAAGCAGCGCTCCTGTCGCGGGGACGGCAGCGGACATCAACCAGAACTGGGTGGGCGTCATTTTCTCGTAAAGTGAGCCGAGCAAACCGACGGACAAGCTGGAGACAAAAACGACGAGATAGGCGCAACCCATCATCATCGCATGGATCTGCTTGGGCGCATTGCGCGATACCAGCGCAAGCATAACAGGCCAGAACCACATCCATGCAATGCCGGTCGAAAAATATGCGATGATTGGCAATCCGATTCCGGCTTTGCCATCGCCACTAATGTAGGCTGCGCATGCGAGCATCGCCTGTGAGAGCGCCACGAGCCCTGCTCCGATCCCTATTTTGCTTAGATCTTCCGGTTCAGCCCCGCGTTTCGCTTGCGCGCGCCAAAAGGCGATAAGCACCGGTGCAATGAAGATGCTTGCGAATGCATCAATTGAAACGAACCATGCGACCGGCACATCACCCAGCGATGTCGCAAGATCGACATTTTCCGCGATCCATACCATTCCGACATTGGAGTTCTGCAAATATCCAAAGGCCGGGAAAACGGTCAGGGTCATGACCATCACAAGAAGGATGACGATGCGCCGTTCATCAGTGGTCAGCGGGGCGTTCGGAAGCCGCACGCCTCCGCGCGGCTTTTCATCGGGCAGATAGTTCTGGCCTGCCAGATACACCGCGCAGGCCACAAGCATCAGTACTCCAGCTGTGCCAAATCCGATATGCCAGCCGAAAATTTGTGCCAAGAGCCCGCACGCTAGCGGCCCAGCAGTGGCACCGATATTGATGCCCGTGCTGAAAACAACATAGCCGTGGGTTGCGCGCGATTCATCAGTAGAGCCATATAAATGGCGGACCTGCGCGGCGATATTACCCTTTAAGCAGCCCGAACCGAGGATCAGCAAGAGCAACGCGAGCAGAAAGCTTTGTTCAAAAACCATCGCAAAGTGGCCCGCGGTCATTAACAGCACGCCGATCACCACAGTCCTTTTCGCACCCAACCAGCGGTCGGCAATCAGCCCACCCAAAATGGGTGTGAGATAGACCAACCCGCCGTAAAGCCCGAACAACTGGCTTGCCAGAGCCTGCGGCGACAACGGTCCGAACAAATTTTCAAGCGCGCCCCTAACGGGGGCCATCCCCACCACATTTTCAATATGACCGGGCAGCAATAACTCCTGCACCATGAACAAGACGACGAGTGAGCTCATCCCATAGTATGAGAACCGCTCCCACATCTCGGTGAAGGCGAGATAGGCAAGGCCGCGTGGATGGCCGAAGAAGGTGCGGTCATCGATCAGATGCTGGCCATCATGTTGTATCAAGGTTGCCATCTCAGCGTCCCACCTTGGCGGCTAGCGCGAACCCGGCAGCGATCAGACTGCATATCGCCATTGCGGCAAACATGGCGGGAATGCCGCCAAGGCTATCGAGCCAGCCGAGCGAGGCGGAGGCGGCTGTTCGCCCGAGATTGAAAATGGCCATGAACACCGCGAATTGCGTCGCGGCGACTGCCGGCGTGCACAGCCGCATCGCCAGTGAACCGCCAGTGACGCCTCTGAGAAAGGCGAGGGTCGTAAAGAGGAAAACTGCGCCGATGAAGAGAGCCGGGGTTGCCCAATGATCCTGCAGCGCCACCATTGCCGCAGCCCCGACAAAGGATAGCAACGAGCCGACGATGAATAGGCGCCGCGCCCCCCAACGGCTGGCCGCCGCGCCGATGAACACCACACAGACAACCCCCGCGAACAGATTGGCCTGACCCGCCAAGCTACTGTAGCCCGCCTTTTCCCAACCGAGGATGTTGGTGGCAAACAGCGGTGCGAGCCCCAGGAATATCCCCCATGCTGCGGTGACCGCGATCAGGGCGGGGACAAAGATCAGCGTCTGCCGTGTGAACATTGCAGTGAACAAATTGCGAATGATCGGGCCAAACGCACCGAGGTGGAGATCAAGGTTGCGCTGCGACGCCGTGCCCTTTGTCCATGGCAACAGCCGCTCATCAGGGCGTTCGCGCACGACCAGCACAAGAACGAGGATGGCGGCGATGATCGCGGCCAGCGTCAGCGCTGCTGCGGGCAGGCCGTGATAGGCAATCAGATAGCCGCTGATAGCAGCACCCGCTGCCATGCCGATCGCCTGACCGCCGAACATATAGCCGTTGACCCGCTCGATTTCCTCGGCCGGTAGGATATCGACCGCGAGCCCATCGACCGCGACGTCCTGAAAGGCTGAGGCAAGACCCATCGCAAAGGCAAGGGCCGCGATCAGGCCGATCTGCTCCACGCCGGGGTTCATCAACGCCATGGCAACAAACGCCGCGACGAGGCCGGATTGGCCCACGATGATCCATGGCCGCCGGCGCCCCATTGCCAGAAAAGCGTAGCGATCCATGATGAAGCCATACGCCAGCTTGAAGGTCCACGGCAGGATGATCATGGCAAGCACACCGCCGATGGCGGCTGCCGACGCACCGTTCTGGGCCAGCCAGGCAGGCAGCCCATAATCGATCAGCCCAAAGGGAAGCCCCTGCGCGACATAGAGCAGGAACAGCACCGCAATGCGCAACGTGCGATGTTCGCTCAGGGCCAGTGGACGGGGCGGCGCGGCGAATGCGATGATGGCGTCAGGCATAGAAAAACCTTTCTTCAACGATGCACCCGTCGCGGACGGTGACGATGCCGATTTCGGCGAAGGGCTTGGCCTCGCCGCTGGCCGGGTCGGTGATCAACATGTCGAGAAACAATGCGAACTGGTTGCCGGTGACAAACGGCCCGTCGATGCCAAGATCGTCGATCCGGACCGTGCCAACCCGCGCGCTCCCAATTGCGCGCACTGCGGCCAAACCGGAGGGGGTTGCGGGAATGTCGTCGGATAATGCCGCAGGCGCGGAACTGGTCACATCGGGGGACCAGAATGTCTTCCCCGCTACCTCCAATTGGCCGAGCCGGAGCATCGCGGTGAATTCACGGGCAGCATCGTCTATGGCAGCCATCAATGCCACCGCAGACTTGGGCAAAGATGTGGCCAGCGACGCCCCCCAGGCGCAGCGCCGTTCGCCGCTTGGCACTCGCCTTGCCACCATTATGCCTCCCCCCGGGGCTGGACGCAGCAGAGCAGGGGCCGAAACGCGCGGTTCCGACGGCCCATGGCACTGAATTGTCATGCTAAGTTCTGGCCCGCAGAATGCGGTGCCTTAGCGTCAATGGTCAATTGGGTGCTGCGTCAATAAAGCGTGAAAAAAACGTCAATCGGCCCCTTGGAGGCGGTTGGTCGGACGCGGCAGCAAATCCGGCCAGCCTTACTTGTCCCACGCGTCCGCCATGCCGCTGCGCTGGGCAAAGGGGATGAATTCGGGGTGCTGCCAAATCCGGCAGATCGGCTGCATCTCGGACCAGATCGACATCAGGCACGCTACGTTCGGGAGCGTTAGGGACGGAAAGCTGCCGTCCGATCAACAACTCGGCAACGACTGCCGACGACCCAATTACGGTCATTGCCACGTGTGTCGATGAGCGTTTTATCTCGCCGATACCGGTCGGAAATGCGTAAGGGCGTCTACAGCCTTAGTCGCGCTGCTTTGTTCGCCCATGGGTAAGTACGACAGCCACGGGGCAGTGCGAGCGAAAAATGCGGCAATTTGCCCCATACCGCCTAGGCCTGTAATGTGTTGTTTGCGTAACTAGCTACATGCGCAGGCCTTAAGATCACGAGCGAGTACCCACCATTCTGTTTCCTCTCCCGGTGAAAATGATGCCCATTTCCCGTCTGGCACTGGCCGGACTTGGAGCGCTCCTGCTTGCCGGTTGCTCAGGCGAAGCGGCGCAAGATCCGCGCAAGAAAGGCACGCCGGAAGTCGGCTACGTCGTCGTCGAGACGGCTGACGTTCCCGTTGCGGTCGAGCTTGCCGGGCGGATCGCGGCTTTCGAGATGTCCGAAGTGCGCCCGCAGGTCACCGGGCTGATTCGCCGCCGCTTCTTCACCGAAGGCGCCGTGGTGCGCGCAGGCCAGACGCTCTACGAGATCGACACCCGCCTCTACCGTGCCGCAAGCAATGAAGCGCGCGCCAACCTCAATAGTGCGATCGCCAATGCCGAGGCGACCCGCATCCGGGCCGAACGATTGAAGCCGCTGGCCGAGGCGCAGGCGGTGGCGATGCAGGATTATACCGACGCTGCCGCCGCAGCGCGGGCCGCCGCTGCCGCGGTGCAACAGGCGCGCGCGCAGTTGCAGACTGCCGACGTGAACCTCCAGTTCACCCGCGTGCCTGCTCCGATCAGCGGACGCATCAGCCGGTCGCTGTTTACGGTCGGCGCGCTCGTGACCGGCAACCAGGCCGAACCGCTGGCGGTGATCCAGGGCGTCGATCCGGTGTTCGTCGACATCCAGCAATCGAGCGCCGAGCTCCTCGCGCTGCGCCGCGCGCTCGCGCAAGGCGGCGCGGTGCCGGGCAGCACCTCGGTCGGCCTCGTGCTCGAGGATGGCAGCGAATACCCGCAGCGCGGCCAGGTCCAGTTCTCCGAGGTGATGGTCGATGCCGGGACCGGCACGGTCACGCTGCGCGCTCGCTTCCCCAACCCGCAAGGCCTTCTGCTGCCCGGCATGTTCGTGCGTGCCCGGTTCGAGCAGGCGGTGGACAAGGGCGCGATCCTCGTCCCCCAGCCGGCCCTCACTCGCAACGCGCGGGGCGAGGCGAGCGTCTTCGTGGTCGATGCCGACAACAAGGCGGCCGAGCGCAAGGTCACCGCGGCGCGCGCCGTCGGCAGCGACTGGGTGGTGACCGATGGGCTGAAGCCCGGCGAAAAGGTGATCGTACAGGGCCTCGCCAAGCTCAAGCCCGGCGCGCCGATCAAGCCGGTGCTCGCCAGCAAGCCGCAGGTAATCGCGGCTCCCAAACCCGGGTCCACGCCCGCCAGCAAGCCCTGAGGCGCAAGCGATGTCTCGCATTTTCATCGAACGGCCGATCTTTGCCTGGGTGCTGGCGATCATCACCATGCTGGCAGGGCTCGGGTCGATCTATCTTCTGCCGGTCGCGCAATATCCCGATGTTGCCCCGCCGCAGGTCAATATCCGCGCGACCTTCCCCGGCGCGTCGGCCGAAACGCTTGAGAACTCCGTCACTCAGATCATCGAACAGCAACTGACCGGGGTCGACGGGCTCCTGTATTTCAGCTCCAGTTCCACCGCGCGCGGTCAGGTCAACATCAGCGCTACCTTCGCCAAGGGAACCGATCCCGATATCGCACAGGTGCAGGTGCAGAACCAGGTGCAACAGGCGCTCGCCCGGTTGCCGCAGCAGGTGCAACAGCAGGGGTTGCGCGTCACCAAGTCGAACCCCGATTTCCTGATGATCGTCGGCGTCTACGACGAGACCGACCGCAGCACCAACATCGATGTTTCCGACTTCCTCGTTTCGAATCTGCAGGACGAATTGTCCCGCATCGAAGGCGTGGGAGAGACCAACGTGTTCGGATCGCAATATGCGATGCGCGTTTGGCTCGATCCCAACAAGCTCGCCGCGGTCGGCCTGATGCCAGGCGACATCATCGCCGCGATCCGAAATCAGAACACCGAAGTCGCCGCGGGCGAAGTGGGCGGCCTACCGCAGCCCGAAACCAACCGCCTCAACGCGGTTGTTACCGCACAGTCGCGGCTGCGCACGGCGGAAGAGTTCAAGGCGATCATCCTCAAGGCCGATCAGAGCGGCGCGGTGGTGCGGCTGGGCGATATCGCGCGGGTCGAGCTTGGCGCGGAAAACTACGCCGCGTCGAGCCGCATCAACGGCCACCCCGGCGCAGGCCTCGCGATCTCGCTCGCGCCCGGGGCCGATGCGCTCGCCACCGCCGATCTGGTCAAGGCCGCGGTCGCGGAGGCCAAGGCCGGTTTCCCGCCGGGCTACAACGTCGCCTACGCCAACGACACCACGGCCTTCATCCGCCTGTCCATCGAAGAGGTGGTGCAGACCCTGATCGAGGCGATCCTGCTTGTGATCATAGTAATGTTCGTGTTCCTGCAAAGCTGGCGCGCTACGCTGATCCCCACTATCGCGGTGCCGGTGGTGCTGCTGGGCACCTTCGCGATTTTCTACATGGCGGGCTTCACCATCAACACGCTGACCCTGTTCGGGCTGGTGCTCGCCATCGGTCTGCTGGTGGATGACGCGATCGTGGTGGTCGAGAATGTTGAGCGCCTGCTCGAAGAAAACCCCGAGATGACGCCCAAGGAAGCGACCATTCAGTCGATGGGCGAAATCCAGGTCGCGCTGGTGGCGATTGCGGTGGTGCTTTCGGCGGTGTTCCTGCCGATGGCCTTCTTCGGCGGATCGACGGGCGTGATTTATCGCCAGTTCTCGATTACGATCGTCTCGGCGATGGTGCTCTCGGCGCTGGTAGCGCTGATCCTCAGCCCGGCGTTGACCGCCTCGCTGCTGAAACAGAAGCGGCATGGCGAGGCGGGTGAGACAAGCGGGTTTGACCGCCTTTGGCCGTGGGGCGCGGGTCGGCTGGCGCGAGCGCGCGATGCCTTCAACCGCGCCTTCACGCGCGGGACCAAACGCTACGTGATCGCAGTCGCGCTGGTGGTTGATCGCAAGTGGCTGTTCCTCTCGATCTACGCCATCGTCGTGGCGCTGCTGGTAGCGCTGTTCGTGCGGCTGCCAACGGGCTTCCTGCCGACCGAGGATCAGGGGGCCGCCCAGCTCCAGATGCGCCTGCCCGCCGGGGCGACGCAGGGCCGCACCCGCGAGGTGCAGCTGGCGATCGAGAAATACATGCTGAATGACGAGCGCCGTAACATCGCGGTGATGTTCAGCGTGATCGGCGGCGGGCAGGGCTCCTCGGGGGGGCAGAACACCGGGCAGGGCTTCGTCAACTTCGTCAACTGGTCCGAGCGCGAGGGGGCCGAGAACAGCGCCGAGGCGATCACCGAACGGGCGACCAAGGCCTTCGGCGGCTTCCGCGATGCACAGGTCAACGTGCTCGTCCCCCCAGCGATCCGCGGGCTGGGGCAGAGCAACGGCTTCACGCTCCAGCTACAGAACACCAGCGGGATGAGTCGCGAGGAATTTATCGCCGCGCGCGACAAGCTGCTTGAGGCGGCCTCGGGCGATCCGGTGCTGGCAGGTGTGCGGCTGGGCGAGCTTCCCGACGCACAGACCCTGAAGGTCGATATTGATCAGCTGCGCCTCGCCGCGATCGGGCTCAATCAGGCGGACGTCAACACCACGTTGTCCGCAGCGTGGGGCGGGCAGTACGTCAACGACTTCATCGACCGTGGCCGGGTGAAACGCGTCTTCGTGCAGGCCGACGCGCCTTATCGCGCGACGCCCGAGAATATCGGGCAATGGTTCGTTCGCGGCGGCGATGGCCAGATGGCCCCCTTCAGCGCCTTTGCCGCCAGCCGCTGGTCGACCACGCCCACCACGCTCTCGCGCTTTCAGGGCTATCCCAGCTTCCAGTTCGACGGGCAGGCGGCGCCGGGCCAGAGCTCGGGCGAGGCGATGGACCGGATCGAGGCGTTGGCGAAGGACATCCCCGGGGTCAGCGTCGCGTGGGCGGGCCTGTCGTTCCAGGAGCGCCTGTCCTCCGGCCAAGCCCCGCTGCTCTACGGGCTTTCGCTGCTGGTAGTGTTCCTGTGCCTAGCCGCGCTCTACGAAAGCTGGACGATCCCGGTGGCGGTGATGCTGGTGATCCCGCTCGGGCTGGTTGGTGCGGTCTTCGCGGTGACGTTGCGCGGGCTGGAGAACGACGTCTATCTCCAGATCGGGCTGCTCACCACGATGGGCCTTGCCGCCAAGAACGCGATCCTCGTGATCGAATTCGCAGAGCAGGCCGAGAAACGCGGCGCGCGGGTGATCGATGCAGCGCTGGAAGCTGCGCGCCTGCGCCTGCGCCCGATTTTGATGACCAGCCTCGCCTTTATCTTCGGTGTGCTGCCGCTGGCGCTGTCGAGCGGCGCGGGGGCGAACAGCCGCATCGCGATCGGCACTTCGGTCATCGGCGGAATGCTGACCGCGACGGTGCTGGCGATCTTCTTCATCCCGCTGTTCTTCGTGATCGTCCGGCGCACCACCCGCGACACGCTGAAGAAGCTGCATATCGGCCCCAAGCCCACCGCGGGCGCGGCATGACGCGGCTTGGTGTCCTTGCCGCGCTGGCGCTGGTGTCGGGCTGCTCGATGGCGCCCAAATATGTCCAGCCGGCAGCCCCCGTGCCAGCCTCATGGCCGGTTGGCGATGCCTATCTCGCGCAGAGCGAGGCGGCGCTGCCGGTGATGAGTTATCGCGACGTCTTCGCCGATCCCCGGCTGATCCAATTGATCGAACAGGCGCTTGGCAACAACCGCGACCTGCGCATCGCTGCCGCCAATATCGAGGCCGCGCGCGCGCGATACCAGATCCAGAGCGCCGCCCAACTCCCGCGCATCGATGCCACGGCGGGGCGAACGCAGTTCGACAACGGCACCGCCAACCAGAACCGCAATCAGGACATCGACATCGGCAACAACCCGTCGTCGAGTCCCTCGACTGCGGGGCGGCGCTACACGGCTGACCTCAGCACGACCGCCTTCGAAATCGACCTGTTCGGGCGGCTGCGTTCGCTGTCGGATGCGACGCTGAACCGCTATTTCGGGACCGAGGCCGCCGCGCGCGCAACGCGGCTTACGCTGATCGGCGACATTGCCGACGCGTGGCTGACCCATGCCGCCGGCGCCTCGCTGCTTAAGCTGGCCGAGGACACCGCCGCCAACGCGCGCGAGCAGGTCAAGCTCACCCGGCTGCGGCTCGACGGCGGGATCGCCCCGCGCTCGGACCTGCGCCAGGCCGAACAGATCCTCGCTACCGCCGAGGCCGATGTCGCCCGCCAGCGGACCGCGCTCGCGCAGGATGTGAACGCGCTGCAACTGCTGGTCGGCGCGCCGATCAATGCGGTGCTGCTGCCACAGTCGATCGATGATGCGGATGATGCCGTGCGCGCCCTGCCTGCCGGGGTGGACTCCGCCATCCTGCTGCGCCGTCCCGACGTGCTCCAGGCCGAATACGAGCTGCGCGCCGCCAATGCCGATATCGGCGCGGCGCGTGCGGCGCTTTTCCCGCGGATCACGCTGACGGGGCTTGCAGGGCTTTCGAGCAACGTGCTGTCCAACCTCTTCACCGGCGCGGCGTTCAACTACAACGTCGGCGCCAACGTGCGCTATTCGCTCTTCGCCGGCGGCGCGGCGCGCGCGGGTGTGGCCCAGACCGAGGCACAGCGCGATGCGGCCGTGGCGGGCTACGAGCGCGCGATCCAGACCGCCTTCCGCGACGTCGCCGACGCTCTGGCCCGGCGCGGCACGATCACCGAGCAGTTGCGCGCCGACCGCGCCCTCGTCGATGCGGCGCAGGACACCTACAGCCTCGCCGACATGCGCTATCGCGGCGGGGTCGAGAGTTTCCTCGCCAGCCTCGATGCACAGCGTGCCGCCTATCAAGCGCAGCGAACGCTGCTGACGACCCGGCTGGTCGAAGCGAGCAACCGAGTGGCCCTTTACCGCGCGCTTGGCGGGGAGACTACAGAACCAACGACGAACTCCGTGCCGGAACGATGATCCTGCGGCGTTGTCGGACCGGCCTAGCGTGGCAATAGCTCCCTAGCAGGTGTCACGATCGCACGTGGTCACTGCGGATGACAGCTAAGCTGCCGCCGACGGACTGTTCTGGGATGTCGGGCGAGCCAATGCCCAACATCGGCCCATGGCAGGATCTGCTATTCAAAAGTGCCATTCGGGAACGGCGGGAATGTCCCAATTTGAACTGTTCAGGGCAACCGGTGGCAGCCCACTCAGACCCGGTCGTTCGTGACCGCTGAATAGAACGTCTGGCTCCGCCCAAAGCCGCCATGCCGCTTTCGGGATCGCGCATCTGCCCCAGTCACAAGAAGAGCTAGTTCGCTGGCAACGCGCCTCAATCACAGCCACGTGATAGGTCGGGATGGAAAGCCGGATGCTGTCATTTATTCCGGTTCGACTTTTTTGCGGCTATCCGGTTGACCCAGGCTGGATTACAATGACTTGATCCCTCAAAGGGCAACCTCGGCAGTATGAAACGATGGTATGGGTTTAACTGTCCACATTGCCACCGATGGTGACCTTCCTGCGATTGCGGCCATCATTGAACGCGCCGTTACCGGCTTGCAGGGCAACTTTCTCTCGCAATCGGAGATCGAGGCGAGCCGGCGGTTCATGGGGGTCGACACGCAGCTTGTGCGCGATGCGACCTACTTCTGCGCGGTGATCGATGATCGGATCGCCGGATGTGGCGGGTGGAGCTGGCGGCGGACGCTGTTTGGCGGGGATGGCGCGGGCGACCTTATCGATCCTTCACCCCTCGATCCGGCCAGTGAGCCTGCGCGGATCAGGGCGATGTACACCCATCCCGATTACGTGCGGCGCGGAATCGGCAGGGCGATCCTGACCGCCGCCGAAGATGCTGCGCGCACCGCGGGTTTCCGCGAGATCGACCTGATGAGCACACTAGCGGGTGAACCGCTTTACCGCCGCTGCGGCTACCGCGCCATCGGCGAGCGGGTCCATTATGCTGACGTGCCGCTGATCCCGATGCGCAAGCAGTTGTAAGCGGAGGCGGAATCAAAGGGCGCGGGGTCAGCCAAGGCCGACCCCGCGCCCGTGATGCCATGGCTCAGAAGCTGGCGGTCACTCGCGCGTACCAGAACCCGCCCATCCAGCCGATCGGGGAATTGTCGTTGTAGATTGACCCGTTCGCCGCCCCGCCAGTACCGGCAAAGATGTTGCGGGTTTCACGCTCGGCCAAGGTGTCGAACAGGTTCTGCGCCCCCACCGCGATGCGGTACTTTTCGAAGAAGGTCAGGCCCACCTCGATATCGAAGCTCGCCTGCGCGTCGAACTTCTTGGCGAACGGCACCGGGTAGAGCGCCTGCGCATCAGCTAGCGTGTTGATGCCGCCAGCGGTTGGCGTCGGGCCGATGCCGCTGGTGATCGGATCGAAGAAGCTGGTGAAGCTGCCGAAGTAACTCACCCGCGCCGTGGCATCGAAGATATCCTCGCGCCAGCTGGTCGAGAGCACCGCCCGCCAGCGCGGAACTGATTCCTCGATATTGCCGACCCTAACATCGTCGACCGGCTGGAAGTTCGACAGCACCCGCCCGCTCGCCAGGGTGCCGTTGATGACCTTACGGTCGGTCACCTCGGTCGTGTTGTAGTTGACTGCCAGATTGGTGTTGAACCGCCCGATGCCGGTGTCGGCTTCGTGCGAGATGATCACATCGAAGCCTTGGGTGCGGGTATCGAAGGCGTTGGTGAAGTACCGCACCGCGCCCAGTTCCGCCGCTTCGGCCACGCCCTGCGCGAGCAGGAATTGTGCGTCGGTCTGGCCGTTCGCGTTGACGATGTTGGGGTTGATCTGCCCCGACAGGCCGATGCGGTCGGTGACCTCGATGTTGTAGTAATCGATGGTGACATTGAACCCACCGCCAGGCTGGATCACCACCCCGCCCGAGAAGCTGACCGACTTTTCCGGCGTGAGCGATTCAGCAAGGTAGAACTGGCCGATTTCGCTATCCGGCCGCGCCACAAGCGTGCCGAGCGGCACGGTCGAGCCGAAGGGGAAGCCGGTGGTCAGGTTCTGCGTGAATTGCTGGCCCGGGGTCGGCGCGCGGAACCCGGTCGAGGCCGTGCCGCGCAGAGCGATGGCATCGGTGATTTCATAACGCACAGAGAGCTTGCCGTTGAAGGTGTCGCCGAAGTCGTCGAAATAGTCGTAGCGTGCCGCAACCCCGACATCGAGGCCTTCGATCAGCGTGGCATCGAGATCGATGTAGCCCGAATAGTTGTTGCGCCCGCCTTCGATCACCGACGCAGGCCCGAAGCCTTGGAAGCCGTTGGAGCCCGGCAGCGCAACCTGCGTACGGACAAATGTCGGGGCGGAGGCACCCGGGGTCGAACACGGCACGGGGGCGGCGTTGAGCGTGCACTGGAACAGGCGCTGCGAGGCATAGGGGCCGATCTGCCACGAGGGCGTGTCGCCCAGACCGACCTCGAATGCCTCACGCCGCACTTCCACACCCCAGGCAATGAACAGCGGTTCGGCAAGGCCGATCTCGGCCTCGGTGTTGAAGTCGCCGTTGAAGTTGAATTCACGCTGGACGAACTTGCCCATGTAGAATTCGGTTGGCGTGTTCGGCCCGAGCGACGCGTTGATCGTATCGCTCATGAAGTAACGGACCTGGTTGACGCCGTACATCAAGGAGAAGTCGTAGTTCACGCCCGACATGTCGCCCTTGAAACCACCAACGATGCCGATGTCTTCATTGGTCTGTTCGAAGAACGGGATGAAGCCGTTGGCTTGGTCAGGGAAGCGGCTGTCGTTGAAGATGTCGAACGTCGCTCCGTTGAGATCCCACTGCGGGCGTCCCTGTGCGTCGAAACCGATCTGCGTGAGGTAGTTGATGGGCACGGCGCGACCGGTTGAGTTCGTGCCAGGGCGGCCGGGGATCGGCAGGTGGGTCACCGTGCGCGGTGAACGGTAGTTGAAATCGTTCCCCTGCCGCTGATAGCCGTAGTTGGCAAAGGCGTAGAAGATCGTATCGCCCGCCGGAATCTCAGTGTTGATGGTGGCGCGGTAGGCGCGGTTTTCAGGCCCGCCGAGGCGGTTGCCGGTCGGCCGATCGGGGGTGATGCCGAGCGCGGCGAGCGGCGCGATCGCGGGACGCTCCACCGATCGGTCGAAGACGTTCTGGTCGATGAATTCAAAGGTCGTATTGAAGAACCCGCCGTTTTCACCAAGCTCGGCCCCGTAAAAGGCGGTGAGCTGGGTGTCCTCGCCATCGCCGGCATAGGACTGGCCGTAACGCGCGGTCACCTCGTAGCCGGTGTCGCGGCGCAGGCCGATGTTGATCACACCCGCAATTGCGTCCGAACCATATTGCGCGGCCGCGCCGTCACGAAGCACTTCCACGCGGCCGACCGCGGCGCTGGAAATCTGCGAAAGGTCTGCGCCCTGCGCTCCGGCGTTAAGCGCGCCGCCCTGGAGCTGCACCAGCGCCGAGCGGTGAACGCGCTTGCCGTTGAGGAGTACGAGAATCTGGTCGGACGGCAGGCCGCGCAGCGTCGGCGGGCGGATGAAAGCGGAAGCATCGCCAAGCAGGTTGCGCTGCTGGTTGAAGGAGGGGACGAGGGTCTGAAGGATGGTCTGCAATTGCGGGGCGGGCTGCGCCTTGAAATCATCTGCGCTGAAGACATCGACCGGCGCCGAGCTTTCTAGCACGGTACGATCCGTCCGGCGCGTGCCGGTAACGACAATCGCCTGTTCCGAGGGGCTTGTCGCCGCATCCGATTCGGACGCTTCCTGCTGGGCCATGACGGGCGATGCAGGGACGACAAGCGACGCAAGGAGAAGGTAACGAAAACGCATGAAGAGGGCCCCTTTTCATTATTGTTGCGACGCAACAATAACACGGGCCATTATTCATGCTGCAATAAATCTATGATTTATAGGTGGTTAAATGACGTAGTATTTACGATTCATGCTCTGCTGAAACCGAATATTTCTAATAATAGGTATTACGCAAAATCTTATTGCGTAATAATATCCTTAAATTGCAAAATTGGGCGATTCCACGTGCCTTTGTATCGCACCTTGCTTGTGCGGCGCAACAAACCGCTTGGCGAATCCGGCAGTCTAATTATCAATGCGGGTTGTGATTGACCTCTCGACGCTTCTGTTCGCCGTCCCGGCCTTGTTGGCGGCTGGCGCTGCTGCCGGCTTTGCCGGCGGCCTGTTCGGCATCGGCGGCGGCTTTGTTGTCGTGCCCGCGCTGATCTTCCTGCTGCCGCTGATCGGGGTCGCGCCACAAGAGATTGCACATGTGTCGGTCGGCACGTCGCTGGCCTCGATCATCTTCACATCGCTGCGTTCGACACAGAGCCATGCCAAACGCGACGCGGTCGATTTCGACCTGCTTCGCAGCTGGGCAGTGTGGGTGGTGCTGGGCACAGCCGTCGGCACGCTGGTGGCGGGCATGATTTCGAGCCGCCAGTTGGCGCTGATCTTCGGGATCGGTGTGCTGGGCTTTGCGGTCTATTTCCTGCTGCCCGCGCGCAAGGGCGAACCGCTGTTTGCTGGCTTGCCCACAGGGCTTCCGCGCGCCGGTATCGCCAGCGCGCTAGGGGCGTTTTCGACCTTGCTGGGCATTGGCGGCGGCACAGTGACCACCGTGACGATGACGGTCTGCGGCGCTCCGATCCACCGGGCCATCGGCACAGCGGCCGGGATGGGCGCGATCATCGCCCTGCCGTCCACCATCGGCTTCATGGTCATCGGCTTTGGCGCCGAAGGCATCGGCTGGGGATCGCTGGGCTATGTCAATCTGCCCGCTGCCGCCGCCCTGATCGCAACATCGATGTTGTTCGCGCCGCATGGCGTTGCCGCCGCGCATCATCTTCCCGCCGCGATCCTGCGCGCGTGCTTTGGCCTTTATCTCGCATTTATCGGACTAGTGATGATCACGCGTTTTTGATGGTTTCAACAAACAACACAAGGACTTGCTCTATGTCGACCACTCGCCGTTCATTTCTCGCAGGAGCCGGGGTTGCCGGCGGCCTCAGCGTCCTTCCGCTTCCCGGTCTGAGCGCGGCAACCGCCGCCGCCGCGGTCGAGCCGGATTTCGGGCCGAAGATCGGGCAAGCACTGCTCAGCCGCAACGAAAACCCCTATGGCCCAGCGCCCAGTGCGCTGCGGGCGATCAGCGAAACGGCCAAGATGGGCTGCTATTACAATGATCGCGGCCACGCCAAGCTGACGGCGATGATTGCCGAGCGGTTCAATGTCACCCCGGCACAGGTCGTCATCGGTGAGGGTTCAACCGAGGTGCTGTGCGCCGCCGCGCTGGCATGGGGCCGCAAGGGAGCGATCCTGTGCCCCGATCTGTTCTGGGATACGACCGTGCTTTACGGCGAGCGCCAGGGCGTGAAGGCGTTACGCGTGCCGATGACCTCGGACATGGGCGTTGACCTCACCGCAATGGCGGCGGCGGTCGATGACCGCGTGTCGATGGTGCAGATCTGCAACCCCAACAACCCAACCGGCATCCTGATCCCGTCAGGCGATCTCAAGGCCTTCGTCACCAAGGTTTCCCCCAAGGCAACTGTGCTAGTGGACGAGGCCTATAACGAGTTGACCGACCGGCCCGAAGACAATTCGATGATCGACATGGTGCGCGCCGGGGCCAATGTTATCGTTTGCCGGACCTTCTCGAAAATCTACGGCATGGCGGGCCTGCGCGTCGGCTATGCCATCGCCAGCGAGGAAAACGCCGCGCTGATCCGTTCGCACCAGATGAGCTTCGGCGGCAATCTTGGCGGGCTTGCTGCGGCCATTGCCAGCTTCAACGACACGCCCTTCCTCCAGCAATCGCGGGCTGCGGTGCTGGAAGGGCGGCAGATGATCCTTGATGCGGTCAGCAAGGCCGACCTGAAGGCGTTGCCATCGCAGACCAATTTCGTGTTCGTCATGGTCCCTGACGCCAATGCCCTGCGCGATGCCATGGCCGCACGCGGGATTTCGATCCGCGGGGCCTATGGCAGCCTCACCGGCTATTCGCGGGTCAGCACCGGCAAGCTGGAGGATGTTGCACGCTATGCCGCCGCCTTGCCCGAACTGTCCGCGCAGTTGTGGGGCTAGTTACGCGCACGGCGATTTGACGATGCTTTCGAAGGCGGCCTGGCACCTGACAACATCGAAACTTCGACAAACCTGAAGGGTTTGATCGGTTAAGCCGATGCAATCGGACGCCGGACTGAAGATGGATAATGGCAAGGCGTTCGCGACCGGTTGCCGGGTTAACCGGTGCCAGTTTTTCCGCTTCACGAACCGCCGGTTTCGGCGGGACCGGCCGTTCGAGTAGACGGTGACAGGCGTCATTTTTGTCCCAAGAGCTTTCTGCCGCTTCCGACCCAAATTCAGTAATTCACGTCCGCCACAATGAACGTCTGGTTCCATTAAATGCCGACATGCCGCTTTCGGGGTCGAGGATCGGCCGCGCTCATGACCGCAAGTGGGTGGAAACTTGCCGACCTGCGTGACACAGCGATGCCGGACCTGCTTCAGCCGAAGGGCCTGGCCGCCTTCTAGAACCATTGCACATTCCATTAGACTTTCCCGCACGGTGGAGCATGTGTTGCTCTGCCAGCGAGGCGCAGTCGTCCGCGTGCGGCAACCCCGACGCATGCGAGCGACCGGGGCTTAAGGTGGTGGGAGCTACACTAGGACGCTTCCTACACTGGAGACACCTCATGGCCCGTACGGCAAAGACAATCAGCACCCTCACTATCGCCGACACTTCCCCTCCCCGCCCCCACAAGATCGATGCGGTGGTCGAGCTGATGCGCCGCACCGAAGGCGCAAGTCTGGGCGAGATCGCCGAGGCCACCGGCTGGTTGCCGCACTCGGCCCGTGCTGCCCTCACCGGCCTGCGCAAAAAGGGCTATGTGCTGGAGAAGAGCAAGCGCGGCGATGCCACCTGCTACCGCGTCGTCGTACCCGCATGATGGCTGCCGAGCAGCTCGAGCAAGACCTGGCTGCGCTGGCGACATTGTCGTCAGCGCAGCTACGCTGCAAGTGGTCCTCACTCACCGGTCGCCCCGTTCCCAAGGTTAGCCCCGCCCTGCTGCGCGGCGCGCTGAGCTGGGAAATGCAGGCCTATGCTTATGGCGGCCTGTCGGGGCGAACGCAGCAGAAACTGGATCAGCTCGCTGGCGCCAAGACTGAGACCCGCGATGCGCAGCCCGCGATGCGCCTGGTGCGCGAATGGAACGGAACGCTCCACATGGTCAACATCGGCGAGGATGGAGCGATAACCTGGAATGGTGCACGCTGGCCTTCCCTAAGCAGGGTTGCACGCGAGATCACCGGTACCCGCTGGTCGGGCCCGGCCTTCTTCAGGGTCAAGACCAAGAAGGCAGCAGCATGAAGACCGTCCGTTGCGCAATCTACACCCGCAAATCGAGCGACGAAGGTCTGGAGCAGGAATTCAACTCGCTGGATGCCCAGCGCGAGGCCTGCAGTGCCTATATCATGAGCCAGACCGGAGAGGGGTGGAAGCTACTCCCCGACCGCTATGACGACGGCGGTCTGTCAGGTGGTACGCTGGAGCGCCCTGCGCTCCAGCGCCTGCTAGCCGAGGTCAAAG
>NZ_WTYB01000008.1 GCF_009828055.1 Erythrobacter ramosus
GACTGCGCCTCGCTGGCAGAGCAACACATGCTCCACCGTGCGGGAAAGTCTAATGGAATGTGCAATGGTTCTAGAAGTCGGCCCGGCCCTTCGTTGACCGCTCGTCCCTTCCAGATGCTTGAAAGCTGCGCGCCGAGCCCAAGGTGCTTGGCTGGTTACTTGCGCCATTAGGCAGCCGATCAGACTTAAGGCCGCGCGGACTGAGGCCAGCCAATAAGACGCAGTGATTTCGCTTGCAATAGCGTCCAGATCCGCGATCTTCGCGTTCCCAAAACCGGGGTAACGGGGGCGATTATGTATAATTGGATGAAGGCGGCAGCGATGGCCGCAATGCTGCTTTTCGGGGCCACAACCGTCTCGGCGGGTAAGCAAGATTTCGATCTTATCAATGCCACGGGGTATACGATCGCCGAGGTTTACGTTGCGCCTTCTTCCAGCAATGACTGGGAAGAAGATGTTCTCGGCCGCGACACACTCGGCGACGGTGAGGGGGTCACGATCAACTTCGCGCCCAATCAGAAGGCCTGCATGTATGATCTTCTCATCGTGTGGGAGGATGGTGACCAGGCTACTTGGGAGGGCTTCAATCTGTGCACCGTCTCAGAAATCACTCTCTATTGGAACAACGGCAAGGCAACCGCCGAATATCAGTAAAGGCGGGGTAAGGCAGATTTGCGCCGGGCGCGCTTTATTGCGCTGATCGGGAAGTATTTTTTGGCTTAGCGGCGCGAATGCGTGAGCCTGATAAGAGGCATTGGGGCGACGCTGTCGGTCTCCTACGTGTAGCGGTGCAGTTGCTCTGACAACTCCTGATCGCGCGCCCGTCTAAACGATGGCCAATATGCTCATTGCCTCTTGGCCGCGATATCAAGCTGCGTTGTTGCGCGAACCCCAATCTCAACTGTGGCCGCATAAGGCAGCCCAATGTCATCCGTGCCGTCGCGCTCGATGACCCATGGCAGCGGCAGGTTATCGGCGTTCAGCGTAATGCGGTGCTGGCCGTCCGCCACCCCCGTGAACTGGTAGAAGCCCGCTTGATCAGTGCGGAGGGCTTCGCGCCCGTCGAGAATGACGATGATGCCGGGCACGCCGGCTTCGGCGGGATCGCGTTTCCCGTTCTCGTTCGCATCGAAAAAGACCGATCCTGCAAGGTTGCCCACCCCGCCGACCGGGAACTGCCGGTTGCCCATCAAGCTCCGCGGGCGTCCGGCCGACATTGTGTAGCGAACGGTCAGATAAGCCGCGCGCAGTCGGAACGAGCTTCGCCTGAGCTCTTCAAGCTGAGTAGGATCCGGACCTAGCGGAGAATTGAAAAGCGGTATGCCGAAGCGTGACACCAGACTTGATCTTGTGTCGGTGTAAGAGCCCGAGAGGTTCCAGTTGGCCGACAGCCGTGCAGAGGCCACCATAGTTGCCGAGAACGAATCCGATTGCTGCGAGGCAAAGCTACCGAAGGATGCGCCGGTTGACTGGAAGGGGCCAAAAAACTCCGACGCCGCTGTGCTGGCGTCGGTGGTGTAAGCAACGTTTGCGTCAAGGCTGACGTCCTTAAAGGGCATCAGGCCCGCGCTGACGGCGAGCGAGAAGCCGTCAGCCCGCTCGCTCTGGACCAGGCCCGCTGCCGAGGATGCTTGGTCAGCTTGTTTCCGATATTGATAGGACACCTGCGTGCTCAGGCGGCTGCCCGCTGGCAGGCTCTCTGGAAGTGTCCAGTTCTGGACGAAACCGATCCGATAGAAATCTGACAAGGCATCCCGGCTCCAGCCGGCTTCGGCCCGAGATGTCCCGAGGCCAGTCTCGAAGTCGACATAGGCGAGTGCCTGTCCAGCGCTCTGTCCGTTGGCAACTCGTAAACTCGAATTCAGGCCGATAGCCGTTGAAAAGCCGATGTTTCGGCGAGCGTCGGCGTTCACGACAAATCCGCCGAGGCCCGAATTGTCGACAGAATCTATGGCATCAAGATTGAAGGTCCATCGCCACCGCTGCGACGAACGCGAGAAGCGGTAATAGGCCCCGTAAGCGTTGCTCAGCACCGCTGATGCCCCCCACGAGAGCCCAGGGCCGAAGTAATAAATGCCTCCATTATGGACCTTGCGACCCGACCGGTATCTTACGTCGATTGAGCCGCCCGCGGCCTGACCAGCCGGCGCGAAAGCCTGGGTCTCTGCCTGACTGACCGAACGGTTTGACCAAATGGTATTGGCCTGAAGGCGCAGGCCCGGCCGCGCGTAAGCCAGCGATCCAACGATGGCCTGCGACGATATCAGTGGCACGGCATCATCCGCACCCGGCGTCTGGATTAATGCGGCAAAGGGATCGCGCGTGTTGTCCACGGCAATCGCCTGCGCGCCTGCTGTCCAGCCCGGTGCCATCTCGAGCTGACCGCCGCCAGACACCAGCAGACCGGACAGGCCCGAATAGTCGTTCAATCGCAGACCGCCGAGCAATCCGGGCTCACCGACCGAAAGGTTCAGGCTGGCGAACGGAACCGGATCCTCATCGATTTCGCTCGGCCTGATTGGCTTATAGGCTTCCAGCGAAACGGCAGCGCCCATAATCGGGGTGACGGGCAGGAAGAACCGGGTTTGCCGGTCAAACAATCCAATGAGCGGCGTGGAGGTTGCGCCCAATGCACCATCGCCAAGCCAGCCGGACCCGAGCGGCAAATCATCGGTTGCAAGCCTGAACAGGCCGTTCCAGCGATCAGTGCCGGGCTCGGTCAGTGGACCGAGACGAGACCCGCGGCGTATCTGCGCATCCAATCCGATCATGCCGAAATTGTCGGTCTGATATTTCCCGGACACGAGAATGCCCGCTTCCTGCTGCGGGCGATCAAGCGCCGAGGTATCGAAGCTGCCGGTCTGCGATTTTGAGGTGATCCGCGCTCCGCCCACCTCGACGACCAGCGACCGGAGGTTGCCGCTGGTGTTGCTGGAGGGGACATCATCGGATTGAAGCGACGGCTCGAGCGAACCGTCGCCAATCAGGCGATCGACATAGGCGATCTCTGGTTCGGGCTTTTCGTTGGGAGCCGGCTGCGTCTGGCCATGTGCGGCGGTGCCCGCAAGCATGGGTGCGAGGATCGCGACCCGCAAACCAAAACTGTAGCAAATCCGAATTCGAAGCAAGACCTGGTTGTCACTCTTGAACATCAGGCTCGAACACCCCTTCGAATTTGAAGGAGTTGGTCGAATCGTCCATCTCGCCAGCGATCGTTACCGGAAAGACGATCGGTTCCTTTGCCTTGCTCTGCGCTGTATCTCCGGCTTCCAGCAGCTCTTCGCCATCATCGGGATTGAGCGCGATCATACGCGTTTCTCCGGGAAGAATGGGAAGGGTGGACGGAGAAAACTCCCGCCGCACACCGGCAGCGTCGGTCCCGCTCAGAAAGGCAGAAAGCCGACCATGCGCAGTTCCCGTGTTCTCCACCATCACCACAGGCGTCTGGACACCGCCAATCGTTACGACGTCCGCGTTCACGATCTTGAGCACGGGCTTCACGTCGCCGACGGCAACATAGACGATGAGGGCGATCTGCCCGCTCACCGGGAATTTGACGTTTTCCGCAGGCGCGACGTTGTTGTCACCTCCCGCGATGACAATCGCGAACCGGCATTCGGTTGGCGGTGTCTCAGGCGGCGGGGTCACCTCGAACCGGTAGCGCAGTGAGGTTCTGCCGGGCAAGGATGTCTGACGCCGTTCAATCGCCACCCATGGGCGGCAGGAACCGGGCTTGAGCGCTTCGGTGAGGACCACCCCCCCGTCCGCCGTCAGATCCCATTCCGCCGTGGTGAAGGTCAGCTCGGCCGGGACGTCGGACCGGTTGCTGAGCTCTGCAACCGCCCGCACCGTTTCGCCTGTTTTAGCGGCAAGCTCAAAACGCGGCGGCGAGACCGCTAGGGCAAACTCGTTGGCCTTTGCAGGAAGCGCCCCGACTGCAAGCGCCAGACCCACGGCCCACAGGGCCGGCGGAAAACGAAGCGGTTGATTGGTCATTGAAGTCACTGGTCCAATTCGATTTCAAAGCCGAACGCCAGAGCCTCCGGCTGGGTCAATCGCGCGCCATCAGCCTCCAGCGCAATGTCGATCAGATCGCGCAGCACGGGGCTGGTCACAGGGCCGGCATAAACCAGCGTTCGGTCACCCGAGATCACGGTGCCCGGCAGCAGTGTCCCACCCGTTCTCCAAGTGGCGCGGACCGTGGGTCCAGGAGTGCGTGGCAAGGTCATGTAAATCCGCCCGGTCCGCCCGACCCAAGCGGCAAGGTTGAGTTGAACGCTGACGCGCGTCGAAGCGGCTACCAGTGAGGTCGTGCCGTTGCGCCCGGGCGGCTGCCACTCCATTTCGAGAACAGGATCCAGAACGACAGTGCCGCTGTCATCCACTTTGAAGACCCGTCCCGATGACACCACGTCCTCTTGCGCGGCAAACGCTATCGACGCGCCGGCAGGGGTGCAGCAAAGCAGAACAGGAAGGATGAACCTTTTCACGGCAAGCTCAGGGTATAGACCGCACGCCCGGTGTAGGTCCCGGCCGCAGGCAACACGGTATTGGCGTAGGAGAATGTCATGCATTGCTCCTTCCAAGTATTCCGCGCGAGGGTCCCAAGGGTCTGCGTGCCCCCGGTGAAGGTTCCGTTGGGGAACTGGAAAACCGTATCGCCATTGCCTGACATGACCCAGCTGATCTGGCTGAAGGGGATGGTGTTGCTACCGCTGGTGAGGTTAGCCGGCGAAGTAACAGTCAACGTCGCCACGCCCGTACCCGATCCCGGCCGAGACCATGCGCCGATATAGACCTGTGAGGGGGGATTGCAGAAGGCAAAGCCATCGATCGGGCTCTGCGATACGGTGCTGTTCGACGTCATGGCCTGCGCAGCGCCGGAGCCAACAACCCCGTTCGGCACAGTGACCGAGACAACGTTGATCGTCGCGTTGTTGCCCGGTGTGCCGCCCGACGCGTTGGTGCCAGTATATCCTCCGGCCCCTACCTGAAGGTAGATGGATCGCGTCCCCGCGGTGATCGTGATCGTGTAGGCATGCGCGGCCTCTGCCCCGAAAGTGCTCGCGAGCAAGGCCACCACCGCAGTGCTTCGCCACCGAGCTGTGCTGCGATAGAGAAGCCTGTCGACTATGCGTCCGAATTGTTTCGCACCTTCGGCGATCATCTTTGGCAATCCTTGGTTAATTCACGCGGGCACTGAAGCCTTGATTGGAGGCCATGCTGAATTCAAGGTATGGCCACGAGATATACACTTATTGGCGAAGCTCCAGGCTCCCTGCCTCTGGTGCCGACGTCCCAGCTTTGTGCCCGAGCAGCACGTGTCGGCGCGAAAGCGAGGGTTCCGGCATTGGTTAGCACCACATAGGGCTCGCTGGACATTGCACCGTTGGCCCCTTTTGCGCTCAACGGTTGCGGAGGGTCGTTAACTATCTCCGCCGGAGCCGAGCCAAGGTAAACAACCTGTGGGATGACGATGGTAACGTCGAGAGATACGGTAGGTTTCGTGCCTGGCATCGGGATGGTCTCGAACCGTGATCCCGCCTGTGCTGCCTCGGTGAAAAGAACGAGCGCATACAGCGCCCCAAGACTGCGTATCGTCGATGCTGCCCAACGCCTCACGCTCTGCCCCTTCATTATCTCCGCATACGGAAGACGGGCAAGCGTAGCTCAGTTTAAGGGCGTGAGGTATAGTTAATGAAACGTGTCTTGAGATGGGACGCAGCGGTGCCCTCCCTGCCAACAAAGACGAACTGTCTCCCGCTTTGACTTACCGGAGCTCGGCGCGAGCGTGCGCCGAGCTCCGGTAGAGCAAGATTAGGGCATCGACACGGCGTAAGTCACGCGGCCGTTCTGCGTATTGACGCCACCATAGGTGCCGGCCGCAACGATGTTCTGGTTGAGGTAGGAAAAGGTCCAGCGCGCATCGAGGTTCGTCACCTTCGTGCCGCTCGTGGGAGAAAGATTGATGCTGGTCGTCGCACCATCAACCAGCGTAGGGTGAGCCAGCGCGGTGGCGCTCGTATTGGCGGTTACGGCGACGGCCATCTGCGACCACGAGATCGTGTCGCCCGCGCCATTGTTGAGCGCGCCCAGCGTCGTCGAGCTAAACGCGATCGTGCCATTGTTGCCGGTAACGCGCGCGGTGACTCGGCCAGCGGTCAGGTCGCCGCCCGTGCCAGCAATCGAGGAGCCGTCACCAACGTTGGCCGCCGGCACCGTGAACACGAGATTGTCGACGTTCGTGTTGTCGGCCCGATCCGTGCCAGTGCCGATGCGGACATAGACGAACTTCGGGATGGTCACGGTAAAGTCGAGATTAGCACTCGCCGTCAGCGGGCTAGCAGTGCCAGTCACAAACCGCGACTCTGCTTGAGCTCCGGTCGAAAAAGATGCTGCGGCAGCAATCATAACTGCCGACAAATATAGCTTAGTGGTCACGATTTGGTCTCCGGTCTAGATAACTGTGCGTTCGAATGATCGCGCCGCCACCTCTATCCCCTTAATGGTTAATATCTCCTTTAAGCTTTTGTTCGGTGGGTAAAAATTCGGAAAACATCCTGTGGCTCTGGTGGCTGACTTGGCCGAAGCTTTGTTGCGCAGATCGGCCAACTTGCTGGTAAATCGCTGCGCCAAGAAATGGCGCTCGCCCGCAGGCCCGAGGCTTGCCGCAGGCTGATGAAGATACACGGGGCGGGCATTGCCAGAGCAAACGCGTCGTCTACCCCTACTGTTCACTGTGCGACACTCCGCATCAGCTTGAGCTATGAATGACAAAGAACGAGCATAGCGTGTAATAATTTAGCTGATTCAACGAAGGGCTGACCATCCTGGCGCAATGTCCGGGCGTAGGGTTACTGAAGCCGGGCGGCGCGATTATCGGCAAGCGTTGGGGGCGGACGCAGAATCTCAGAGAGACAAAAAGGGCTCGCGTTGGCATCGCGGTGCAAATCCAAGGGGGATTCTAGGGGGGTGGGAAAACTCTGGAGTCCGCCAAGATGGCAACCGGTCACAATCTCTATCTAAACCGCCAAACCAGTTTTTCGCCCGCGCGCGCGAGGGGTTGTGGTTGGCGTTTGTTCAGGTTATGTTCCGGTTATGGCAGGGCATTCAATTCGACAAGCAAAGCGGGATGAATTGGCGTTCCCGGTCCGGGTGAAAATCCGCGTGCCAGATACCGGGCTAGGCAAGACGCTCGATTGCATGGCCGATTGGCTGAGGGTGAATGTCCTTGCGGCGGATTATGCCTGCCACAGTGTGCCCGGCTTTGTTTGCAGCACGGCAGCATTCTATTTCCGCAATGTCGAAACCGCTCAGGCATTCGTGAGCGCGTTCCCGGACGCCGGGCTTGCCGATGGCGTAGCGTCACCGGCATACGGCACGACAAGGTAACGGATAGGGCGACCAGCTGAGTGCCTATGGTCCAATCTGAGGGTCGTCGTGCAGAAAATCGCCCAGTTCTGATTTCTCTGGATCGCTGAAATTGAGGGGGGGAGTGAAGTAGGATTTCAGCATCAGTTCCGGCGAGCCAACGAAGTCTTGTGCCTTGTTCAGGTCAGTATACGTAAACAGATCATCCGGCGTCCAACTTTGGTCGAAACGCATTCCAGCAAACGCACCGTCACACCAAACAATTTCTCCCCAAATCCCGTTACCTTGGAGCGAGAGCCGTGCCGATGAAATTCCGACACTATTCCGGAGCTGCAGCTTCGCTCCGGTGACCGAAATATCCACGATAAGAACCAATTGGCGGCGAGACGGAGTCAAGAGTTCGGCCCCAACAAAAATCTGGTTTCGACGGGCTACCCTTCGCCCCAAAAAGTTCGTTAGATCATTCATCGCCTGTCCAAGATCGGTTCCGCCCCCCAACCCAATAGTCAAAAACTTCTGAGATTGGGTGAACGTTGCGAACCCTTTTGGCGGCCACCCGAGACTATCACGACTGACGAGTTGCGCTCCTACAAGGCAGCCACGACCACCCTCGACAACAGCGGCAAGCAGGAGGTGGGACGCTGGGCCAACAACCGGGTCGAGAACAGCCACCTGCCATTCCGGAGGCGAGAACGGGCAATGCCGCGGTTCCGGCGGAAGAAGTCGTTACAGAAGTTCGCCTCGGTCCACGCCAGCGTCCACAACCACTTCAATCTCGACCGCCAGACCTATAAGACCGCCCGCCAAGCCGCACTGGCTGAGTGGCAGAATCTCATGGCCTGAACCGTAAGCGGGAAAGGGATAGCTCCGCCAATCGAAGACGAGTTGCGATTAGACTGACAGCACCATCAAGATCGCATTGAAGGGTCATGGAAATGGCGATGTGTAGCTTTGAGGTGCGGCAGGGGAAATGCATCTTCAAAAATTAAAACAGGGGCTTGCGGGCTCCGGAAGCATGCGGCGGAACCTTGGCCATTATTCGATTGGCGGCCCAATCATTGTGCAGGTGTGGCTATGGAAATTCTTCCAATGCGCAGCCAACAGCCACTACGCCTTTGCGGGTCAGGTCGATGAGCGTAACGCGCTGGTCGACATCGCTGGTTCTTCGCTTGATCAGGCCCTCTCGCTCCAGTCGGTCGATCTGACGAAAGGCTGTCGTTGGCGGCGCTCTAGATACCTTGATCAGGCTCTTGGTCGAAACGGCCGCCCCCCCGGAAAACTGTACAAAGAGCTCCAAGAGCATATCCCATGCCGGGCCATCGTGAGCATCCGGCGGCAAAAACTTGGCGCGTTGCTGCCGAAACTGAAGGAGTAAGAGGGCAACCTTTGCGAGTTCCAGCGCGTTACGTTCAATCCGGGCTGCGGCAGACGGCAAACTATAGTTCGGGCGGACAATCTCGGGCCGCCAATCCTGATCAACCGCATCCGCCATGTTCATGAGCCTTCGCCCCAAACCGCGCAGTTCTTCGGGTGAGAGCTTTGCGACGAGTTCGTCCAGCAACGCAATTTTAAGGGTCAGGGGGTGGCGCGGGTCGGATGATCTGGTTGGTGGATACGGCGGTGCCATGTCAAACGCCGTTGCTTCGTCCATGCCAAGGCCAAAGCTCTCAGAACGTTCAGGAAGCATTGAACTCAGCTCAACCAATCGCTTACGTGCGTTCTCCACCGAAAACCCGTGAGCGGTCGCAGCATCCTCAAGCGACAGGCCGTCGGCCAGCGAAGATATCATTAATTGAAATCTCGCTTCGCGCACTTTCGCGTGTGACTTCACAGTCGTTCCCCCGTCGAGACTGCATTCGCTGCTATATGACCAACTTAGTTGAATCAAGCACATTGGGGGGCCATTGTATAATAATGAGACTCATCTTTGGCTTCGGCGCGTAGAATTATGCATTTTGCACATCGTTCCATTGCGGCATCAAAATGCGGCTCACGCCTGGCCGACAAAATGGCGGTCTCTCGGCTCTCTCAGGTTTCATTCGCGCACCAACATGGTTGCCTAGTGATAGCTAAGGCATCCAAGCTAGCGATGCCGGCTGCTGCGTAATGATATAGCTTCTAGATTGATCATAACCGAGGCGGAACTCGGATGAATGACACCTTTTGATACAAAGTGTGGGTCATACGCACGCAGTATGCGGTATCTGATCGCACCTCTCGGCAAGTGTCGTGGAGATGCCGTCGGGCTTGTGCCTGGCCAACAAAGGTCCGTGAGCGTCGATGGATCGGTGTGACAGCCGGTATAGTGAACTGATCCATGCAGCTGGCCCGATCAAGAAACTCCGCCACCGCTCTGGGCGTAGGGCGAGTTAAGTACGGCAATCCGGTTCCACGCTAAAGCTCCATAGCCATGCGCGCGCGATCCAAGTCTCCCATCGCAACCATTTGCATCGAGCCGCGGCTCTGTTGGCGAGCGGCGAAAAAGGGAGGGGCGGCCTACGAAAGATGGGGACAATTCCGTGGCCTCAATGGAGGTCCATGAGCCTGCGCCGAAATGACCGGACATGCATGACCCAACCGTCACCCCGTTTTGGCCTCTCAACCGGTAATCGGCCTCGCCACGACTTTCGCCAACCCTGGCGAACATGACCACTCTGACCGTTAAAGCGAACGGGTTTCGACGCCATGATCTGCCCCCTTCTGAGTGGCCCAATTTCTATTTTAGAATAGGTCATGAAGGAGGAATGGGATGGCGAGGAATC
>NZ_WTYB01000009.1 GCF_009828055.1 Erythrobacter ramosus
GATTCCTCGCCATCCCATTCCTCCTTCATGACCTATTCTAAAATAGAAATTGGGCCACTCAGAAGGGGGCAGATCATTCATCTCGCGGCTCGTGCCTGAGGACCGCTGCCACCTGAACGGCCTCGCTCTGCGCGATGGCAAGGCAGCCTATGTCACGATGGTGAGCCAGTCAGATACATTCGATGGTTGGCGCGATGGTCGACGCGATCAGGGCCTCGTCATGGACATAGCAAGCAACGAGATCATCTGCTCGGGCCTCTCGATGCCGCACTCGCCGCGCTGGCACGAAGGTAAGCTCTATCTTCACAACAGCGGCACGGGCGAATTTGGCTATGTCGACTTTGCGACTGGCGCCTTTGTGCCGATTACCTTTTGCCCGGGCTACCTTCGCGGGCTTGCCTTCATGGGCAATGTCGCAGTGGTGGGCATGTCGTTGCCGCGCGATAACAAGACCTTCAGCGGTCTGGCGCTCGATGATGCGCTGGAACAGCGCAAGATGAACCCGCGCGCTGGGATATATTTCATCGACCTTGCCACCGGCGCTGTCATGCACACGATCAATTTTGAAGGGATCGTGACGGAGCTCTATGACGTCGCCATTCTCCCCGGCGTCCGCCAACCAGCAGCGCTCGCACCGGCCTCAGCCGAAGTCCGACGCACTCTCAAGGTCGATGCGAGCAACTTCTGATGATCGAAGACAGGAACTGCGCGCGGAACTGATGTGCGACGCATACTCGCCGATTGCCTCTATTCGATACTGGACGACACGCCCATGGCCGCAATTTTTGATGAAGCTGGCCTCCGGCAATCCCGGGGCGGATTATAGAATTGCATGGCCCAACTCTCGGACCCATGTATAACTCCCCCATCGGCAGTGTCGTTGCCGTGACGGTCGCAAAAGCTCGGGGGGGTGTGCGATGGCAGCTGCATATGATTTTGTAATTGTTGGTGGTGGTTCGGCTGGGGCCGCGCTTGCAGCGCGACTGAGCGAGGATCCGGCGACTAGCGTTGTGCTGGTCGAGGCGGGTGAGAAGCCGCCCGAGCGCGAACTGATGCCAATGGCGTGTGCATCGTTGCAACTCGATCCCGAAACCGACTGGATGTATCGCGCCGATGCGGGAAAGGGAGGGCAAGGCTTCCTGAACAAGACTATGCCGGTCCCGCGTGGACGAATGCTCGGCGGGTCGTCAGGGATCAACTACATGGCTTTCGTGCGCGGCCATCCCGGGGATTATAACCATTGGGCCGATTTGGGCGCTAAAGGCTGGAGCTTCGAGGATGTGAAGCGCTGCTTCGAACGCATGGAGGAAGTCCGACCTTCCAATGAAGCAATCATCGATAGCGAGGGACGCGGACAATCAGGTCCCATTGGGGTGGGTATCCGGTCGCCAGTGATCCCGGCCGCGCGCCAGTTTGTGAAGGCTGCAGAGGCTACGGGGCTGGTCCAGGGCGACTATAACGGAAGCGGGCGGAATAATCCGAATGGGGTGGTCTCTCTTATGCAGACCAACACGCGTAAGGGCCGACGATCCAGCACCTATCACGGCTATCTCGAGGGTGAGGCAGAAAGGCGTGACAACCTTACAATCATCACCGGCGCTTTCGTCCAGGGGTTGTTGCTTGAGACCTTGCCTGTTGGCCTCGTTTGCAAGGGAATCAGGTATCGCGACAGCGCTGGCCGGCTGCAGGAAATCCGGGCTGCAAGGGAAACGGTCCTTAGCGCTGGCGCGGTTGGTTCGCCTCATTTGTTGATGGTGTCCGGCATCGGCTGCCGCCGCGAGCTTGAAGCGGCTGGGATCAAGTGCCTGCTCGACAATCCCCACGTCGGCAAGCACCTCAAGGATCACTATCAGGTGCCAATGGTTTTTCCTGCGCCTGGCATCGGGGTTCCCTTGGCCGAACTCGGCTTGTCACTCGGGCCAGATGCCTTGCGGGGACCAAACGGACCCTTGCCAGAAGACCCGGCCGACGACGTGAATCTGACGCCTGAGCAACAGGAAATCAAGCAGGAGGCCGAACGCCGACTTGCCGAATGGCACGAGCATGGAACCGGTTACGCTGCATCCTCGATCTACGACGGCGTTGGCTTCTTCTCGACCGGCCTTGGCGATGACTACACGCATGATGCCCAGATCGGGCTTATCCCGACTTGTTATGGGCGTGATGTAACCGGCGACCGTCTGCTGATTGATGTCGACCAGATGCTATCCGATCCAGATTCAGTGCTGGCTCATGAAGCTGAAAATGTGACCTTCCTGGCAAGCAATTGCGTCCCACATGGACAGGGCGAAATCCTCGTGAGAAGTCCTGATCCGGCTGTCCATCCGGACATACGATTGAACTATTTCAGTGATCCTCACGATTTGGCGGTCATGGTGCGGATCATGCGCAAGGTGCTTGAGATTGCGTCAAACTGGCCTGGAATGGGCGAATGGTATGTGCCGCCCAGGCTTGCTGAATTGCATGGCTGGAAACCTGGTGATGACTATAGCGACGCCTTGCTCGAGAACATGGCACTGCATTTTGCCGTGACGGTCTACCATCTCTGCTGCACGTGCCGCATCGGCGATGTCGTTGACGAACGCTTGCGGGTGAAAGGGGTCACTGGCCTGCGCATTGCCGATGCGAGCATTATGCCGGAAATACCCAGCGGCAACATCAACGCGCCGTGCATCATGATTGGCGAGCGCGCCTCTGAATTGATTAGGGAAGACCATTTAGTCGCAGCTTAGGTAACATTGATGGTCTGAAGGGAAATGCTGGAGGGCCCTCTTTTCATTTGTTCCCATCCTTACAGCCTGATCGATGGCAACTAACGCGATACGCAAGATGAAGGGGCAGCAATGATTACCGGCAAAATCGAGGTGGTGTATCCGTCTGACGTTGAATGGTCCGAAACTCTCATCGAGCACATCGGGCGGCCATTTTACATCAAGCCCCTGCTCGACGAACCGGAAACCGGCATGGGCGTAGTGATGCTGCGTTACCCGGCCGGCTTCATTAACCCTCACCACACGCATCCTTGTGGCCACGGGATGTATGTCCTTGAGGGCAAGCTGGTCACCCATCGTGGTGAATTCGGTCCGGGAACTTTTGTCTGGTTCCCTGAGGGCGAACCGATGCAACATGGCGCGTCATCGGATCAAGACATGGTCGCGCTCTTCATCACGAACAAGCCGTTTGGTATTGAATATATGGTCGAAACATCTGAACAAAAGCCCGGGGATGTCCGCTAGGGTATCGACCTTTCTCGACCCACGTTCAGTTGACCGCAGGGGCCCGGCTCAGCTCTGGAACCTGCCTCGCGGCTACCGCAGGATGTCTCTTAGATACCGAAATTCTCGTGTCGCCCCCGGAGTTGCCAAGGCACTGCGACAAGTCCTTACAAGAGTCGAAGTGATCTGGTTACCCAAACCGTTTTGGAAACCGCATTTTGAGGGTTATTGGTAGACGCAGGAAAATACTCAGCCGGAAAAGGCTTGGCAATTCGGGGGCGAGGATTATGGCGCTGAAAGACTTTGCAGGAAAGATCGCGGTCATCACCGGAGGTGGGACGGGAATGGGGCGCGAACTGGCGCTAGCCTTGGCTGCTGAAGGCTGTTCCGTCGCGATGTGCGATGTGTCAGCAGTGAACATGGCTGAGACGGAGCGGCTTTGCCGCGCCGCCGCGCCGCAGGGGACGATGGTCCATTGCACCCGCGCCGATGTCGCGATCGAAGGGGAGATGAATGCATGGGCCGACGAGGTGCGCACCGCGTTTGATACCGATAAGATCCATCTCTTGTTCAACAATGCCGGGATCGGCGGCGGAGGCAGCTTTGTCGCAGGCGAGCGCGCTGCTTGGGAGCGGACGTTCAATATCTGCTTTTACGGTGTCATTCACGGCGTCCGCGCATTTCTGCCCCTACTGAAAAACGCGGAGGCGGGCCATATCGTCAACACCTCCAGCATCAACGGCTTCTGGGCCACACTTGGGCCGCAGCGTCCGCATACCGCCTATTCAGCTGCGAAATTTGCAGTGAAGGGCTTTACCGAGGCGTTGATCGTCGATCTGGCCAACAACGCGCCGCATATCACCTGCTCGGTCGTTATGCCGGGCCACATTGGCACCGAGATTGCGGGCAATTCGATGCGGATCCAGGGCGGGGTCGAAAATGAGCTCAACTTTATTCTGGAAGCGCAGGGTATCGATCCGTCAACCCTGAGCGAGGATCAGATCATCGAACTCGCCAATGCCGATTTTCGCGATACCGCGCCGATGTCGTCGGCGGAGGCGGCCAAGGTGATCTTGGACGGAGTCCGGGCCGGACAATGGCGCATCTTGGTCGGGGAGGACGCTAAGGCGCTCGATCAGTCGGTCCGTGCGCATCCGGATCAGGCCTATACGCAAGGTTTCCTGGACAGCCTGCAAGCCAAGGGCCATTTCCCAAACTTATGATTTCGAGTGACTGAAGTCAGCGCAACACCCTCTTGGGGGAGCTAAGTCAGTAGGCGTCATACGCTTGAACAACGGTCTAGACGCCGGTGCCAATCGATACCGCGCGCGGCGGTGCCAAAGGGAAATTCAGCCCCTCAATGATGATCAATCAATGATTTAGGCGTTCGACAGCATGGCGGTAAAAGCTTTCCTGCGGGACAAGCGGCTAATCGACGGGGCCACCAAACGAAACCCGATGTGACGACGGCGAACGGAGCCCAAATCTCTTGCAAAGCTGGGCCTGCACGTCCGCTTTCCAACCATCATCGATCATGAGCAGAACCGATGCGCGACCCTGAAAGCGGCGTGGCGGCTTCTAGCGAAACCAGACGTTCTGACGGTCGTGTATGACCGGGTCTGGTGGCAGCATCGAGCGCCTTTGCGACGGGCCGAAAATAGTATAGCGCATCTGGGCGATCAAATCGGCCCTGGGGGGGGGATTTTCTATGCGTAATGTGAACCATTCGTGGGTTCTTTGCGCGGCCATTGCAGCCGCGTTTCCAGCAACAAGCGTGTCTGCCGGTGTCGTCAACAACGTCCTGACGCAATGGCGTGGCCATGCCGACAAGTGCGAGGATCCGCGACAGCTCGATATGGAGGCGATGGTCAATGTCGCTATGTTCGAAGCCATCAACGCGGTCACACCGAAATACACGCCCTACACCAAGGTGATCAAAGCGCCGGAAGGCAGTTCGGCGCAGGCAGCAGCCGCGCGCGCGGCGCATGATGTGCTCGTGCTGGTCTGTGCCGATCAGAAGGGCATGTTCGAGGCTGCACTGAAAACATCGCTCGAAGCGGTCACCGACAAGGCCGCGCGCGCCAACGGCGAGAAAGTCGGGATGGAGGCAGCCGCGGCGGTCATCGCCGCCAGAGCCGACTCCAACGCCGAAGGCAAGGACCCGGTGAATCGCCCCCAAACACCGGGAGCCTATGTTCAAACCACGCCATACATCGGCATGGTCGTGGCCAAGCAAACGCCCTGGATCATGACAAGCCCTGATGAAATGCGGCCTGCGCCGCCGGTCGCCTTGGATAGCGAAATCTGGGCGCGTGATTTCAACGAGGTCAGGACGCTGGGTGCGAAAAACGCGAAAGATCGCACCGCCGAACAGACCGACATCGGCGAATTCTGGGCCGGGCGCAGTGTACGGATCGTGCTCAACCAATTCATCGGCCGCCCGGGACGCAGTCTGGTGGATGATGCGCGCTTTCTTGCTCTAGCTGAAATGGCATGGGCCGATTCATACGTCTCAATGATGGATGGCAAATACCATTACAATTTCTGGCGTCCCGTAACCGCCATTCGCAATGCCGAAACTGACGGGAATGACGCCACCGCGCCCGATACCCAGTGGGAAGCCATGGTCACAACGCCGTGGCACCCTGAATATCCTTGCGGCCATTGCCTGTCTGCGGGCGCGGTGGGCGCGGTCATCGAACAGGAATTTGGCAGCAGCTCTCCGCCGATCGTGCTTGAAATGGAAGACGCTCTGCTTCGCCGCTACGACACGCCGCAAGAGTATATCGACGATGTTTCGGAGTCCCGTATCCTTGCCGGGGTTCATTACCGCTTCTCTATGGAAGCGGGGCGCAAGGCGGGCATCGAAATCGGCAATGTAGCCGCGAAACGATATTTCACGCCGCTGAAAAGATGATCTTCCAGATTTGTTTGGGCAAAAATCTGATCCGCGCAGCTCACATGAAGCCGCCTGTCGCATTCCCACCCAGTTCCGGTCACGAGTGGGGCCGCTGCGCTATTCCAAAAGGGGCATGGCAGCTTTAGACTTGATCCTACCAAAAGCGGAATTTCGCAAACCGACCCATAGCGGTCACTTCGCCGAACGCTTCACGCCTTCAACACGCTTTTGCCCGCGATTAGAGACAAGGCCGGTCCGGGACCGCAAGCCATTTTGAATTGACGCGTTTTTGACGATAGCGCGCGCTTGGCCTACTATGTCCCACGCGCTATCCCCGTTTCGAAGATGCCTTCATCAAGGAATGTGGAATGGGCAGTGAATACATCCTCAAGCCGATCTCATTCATTGCGCTGCTGTGCGCAACGACGGGCGCGGGCGCGCAGGACAATGACGGCGGTCATAGCGAACGAGGCGTCAGGGCTTCAGGTGAAGCAGCGTCCGCCATTAGCCATTCGGATCATGGCGCCATGTCCCAGCCAGCAGCCCCCAAACTGCTGCCGAACTACGGCAATGGCGGATTTCCCATTGCGACCAACGTCCCTGAGGCCCAAGCCTTCTTTGACAATGGTATCGAGCTTGCCTTTGCCTTCGCCCACCAGGAGGCAATCGACGCGATGGCGGAATCGGTTCGGCTGGACCCCAATTGCGCGATGTGCCTTGCCGGACATGCTTATGCGCTTGGGCCAACTCTGAATTACGGCAAGGAAATGGAAGAGCGTGCGGTGCCTTTGGCAGTGGCGAAGCAGGCCCTTGCTTTGGCAAAAACGGGCGGATCCGCATTGGAAACTGGCTTTGCTGCCGCATTGGTTGAACGCTACCGCAACAAGGGCGATACCGCAGAGCGGGACCCTGCCTATGCCGGCGCGATGGCGCGTCTGGCGGCCGCACATCCCGACCATGCCACCTTGCAGGCCCTGGCCGCCGATGCTCAGATGACTTCCGACTACGGCAAGGAATCGATGCGCATCGCCATGGATTTCCTCGAGCCGGTGCTAGCGCGTAATCCCGACCACACGGGAGCTATTCATTACTACATTCACGCAACCGAGATTTATGGCGAACCGGGTTTGGCAGAGGGTCAGGCTGATCGGTTGGCTGCGATGAAGCTTGATGCCAGCCACCTCGTCCATATGCCTGCGCACACCTATTATTGGGTCGGACGCTATGCCGATGCCGCTGATGCCAATCGGATCGCGGTGCAGATTGGCGAGCATCAGGCCATGATGATGGGTGATGATGATCCGATGCGCGTCTGGAACATCCCCTATCACACCCACAATGTGATTTTCGGACTGGGCGGTGCGATGATGGCCGATGATTCCCGAACAGCCTTGATGCTTGCGCGCCCGCTGGTTGCCCGTGCGCAGGCGCAGGAAGAGGGCGGCTTTTTTGGCCAATTACTGCTTTCGTCTGCGTATTTCGCGATGGGCCGGTTTGAAAGCCCTTTAGCAGTGCTCGAACTGGAAGAGCCGAAGCTGCCTTATCTGAAGGCTGCCTGGCACTATGCCCGTGGCGAAGCCTACGCGTTTCTGGGTGACACCGAAAAGATGATGGCGGAGCGCGATGCCATCCCAGTACGCGTCGAGCTTTCGGAAGCAGATGAGGAAAATCGTTTGGCCGCCGCTGACCAGATGCTGGCGATCACACGTGCCGTGCTGGTCGGCCGGCGGGCGATGATGGAAGGGCGCTACCACGACGCCGCTGCCTCATTTGCCGAAGCTGCGCTGATTGAGGAAACAGAAGACTTCAGCCGCTTCACCGATCCGCCTGCATTCTGGTATCCCGTCCGCCGCGATCTCGCCCAGGCGCTCCTGGCTACGGGAGACAAGGAAGGGGCGCTTCGCGAAGCGCGTGCCACGCTGAAAGTGCGTCCGCGCGACCCAGTGGCCGAAGCACTTATCGCTAAGCTATCAGCCTAGGGTTGTGGCCCCGGCTTATCCGGCTCTTCCGTTCTGGCCCAAGAACGGAAGAGCCAGTGTCGCACCACCAGAAAGCGGCCATTCAGCTCTCCACCCACCTTCGGTCATAAGCGGGGACGAGGGTCATTCCCGAAAACGGAATGAAGGCTTCCGGCAGAAGCGGATATTCGATGCGGTGATCGTGAACAACCGGGTCTGGGTCGGCAGCCGACACGGTCCTATTCAGCCCGCGAATGGGGGCTATGGAGGGGGCGTTTCCCAAGGGCCGCCATTCTGTAGTCGCCCCCAAAACCGCCACTCGGACTGGTTCCGGAAAGATCGGGCATCTCTAGCGGCACGCGCGAAAGGACTCGACCGCGTTTGGGAGCTGCCCCTGACGGCAGGGGAGCGCCATTGATCAGCGGCAACTCCACTGGCCTTGGACTTCATGCCAAGCTACACGTTCACAGAGTGTATAGTATGTCGGGGGGCATCTTCAGATGAGAAATTTACTGGTGGTCATTGCGGCGTTTTGTGCCGTGGCCAGTGATCTGCCCCCTTCTGAGTGGCCCAATTTCTATTTTAGAATAGGTCATGAAGGAGGAATGGGATGGCGAGGAATCA